>NZ_CP036291.1:2400000-4800000 GCF_007750855.1 Pirellulimonas nuda | reverse complement strand
AGTAGCTGGTTGCGGTCGCGGTTGAACGACGGGGCCGCGAGCGGCACGTCGGTGACAAGGGCGTCGATCACCCCTTCTCCCGGCACGACCATCCGCACACTGAGCACCCCCAGCCGTGGGAACTCGCTGCGCTGTTCTGGCCGCAGGCGGCTGTAGGGGAGCTCGACCACGGCGCCCTCGGGGCCGTAGTCGTCGAGGGTTAGCTCGCGGCGCCAGCGCTCGGTGACCGCGAACCCGCGTTGGTGGGTCCGCGGGTCGCCCGACTCGACACGCAGCTCGCAGCGCAGCGACCCGGCCACGTTGGTGTAGCCGCCGTCGGCGCCCCGGGGGCGGACCCACAGCCGCAGGCCGTCGATCTGCGGATCGGCGTCCCAACTGCCGGGGGCGGCGAGCACCTCCAACGAGCGGACGACCGCGTCGCCCCAGGTCGAACGGTCGGGGTGGAACGGCAGCAACTCCGGGCCGACGCCGCCGTGCCAGACCGGGGGCAACGCCACGGGGGAGGCCTGCTCAACACGCGCGACCAGCGCCGCCGGGGTGGCGCTGCTAATGGTGACCCCCGCGGCGTCGACCGAGAGGCAGAGCACCGCGTCGGTCGAGCGTGGGTCGAGGTCGCCCCGCAGCACGCGGCCGTCGGTGGTGTAGGCGGCCAGCGGCTCGCCGGCCGCCAGCTGCGACCAAGGCGACGCGGCGGGGCAGGGGCTCACCGCGAGGCAGAGCAGGCACAGCAGCAGGTTGCGGAGCGGCAACGGCACGGGCGTTCTCCTGGCGACGACGAGGGGGGACTCGTCGCAAGCAGAAGCAAGCCGGGCGCCGCCGGGGCGTGGGCGCCCGGCGGGTGAGACGCCAAGGCGTTCTCTGGAAAAGACTTACGCGCGTGCGGCCGGGCGCCCAGCGGCGGCGGGCGGGGGGCGTCGCGGCGGGCCGAGGTAGCGTGGCCGCCACGCCGTGGTGCAAAAAGGCCACGCGGCTACGGCGAGAGCGACTCGCGCCGGCGGCTGCCGGGGGAGACCTGCATCGGGTTGCCGTGGGCGAAGCCCGGCGCGGGGTAGTCGTGCAGCAGCGGGCGGTAGTTGAACCGGCTGCTGGAGTCCATGGTTAGGGCGTTGCACACGGTCACGCCCCGGATACGGCTCTCGAGCAGGTCCGACGGCGCACTGAGGCGGCCCGAGACGTAGACCAGCCCGCTGATCTCCGAGGTGTACGCGTCCGACTTGTCGGTGTCTGCGACCCCTTCGTAAGGCGCGCCGACCGGGTTGTAGTTTACCCCCTGGAGGGTTTCGCTGAGCTCGGCCGTGCCGGTCCGCAGCTCGATGTCGCCGGTGACCAACAGCGCCGGGTAGTTTCCGACGGCCGTGTCCCAGTGGATGCTCCCTTCTAGGCAGGAGTTGGCCGCGGGGTTGAGCAGCACCAGCGTGCCGATGATCCGGCAGTCTTTGATCTTGACTTGCGCGCCGCCGCAGTCGATCACGTAGATCCCCTCGGGGTTGCCGCCGGAGCCGTAGGGGTTGAGCGTGGGGCTGATAACGACCTTTTGGATCGTCCGCGCGCCAATGACCAGCGGCAGGGCGCCGATCTCGATCCAGGCGCCGTTGTCGAGGTAGTAGTCCAGCGCGCTGCTGCCGGGCATCAGACGCGTGGGCGCCCCCGAAGTCTTCGTGCCGGTAACGGTGCCGCTGATCGCGCCGGAGGCCTCGGCGTTTCCGGTCACCTTGCATAGCAGGGCCGTCGCGGCGAGGCTGCCGTTGGTGCTGACGGTCTGGTCGGTGGTGAGCTGTACCAGGAGCCCCAGCGACACGCTGTTATTGCAATGCAGGGCGGTTTCGAGGCAGGAGAGGGGATTGCCGGTGGGGATCAGCCGCACGCTCTCGGCGACCACCGCCTCGCCGACGCGGCCGATGCCGACTACGCGGACGCTGTCGCGGTCGTCGTCGGCCAGGTTGCCGTCGTCGTCCAGCAGCTTCCAGGAGTAGGCGCCGGCGGCAAGCGAGACCGCCGTGGAGGGCACGTTGTGGGTGTTCTTGGTGCGCCAGGCGTTGTCGAGTGAGACCTTTAGCACGGCGTCTTCGATCGCCGACTGGGCGAGCGCGGCGGCCGCGGTCCAGTCGGTGGAGGCGGTCGAGCAACGCAGCCGCAGCGCCGCAACGCTCAGCGCGGTGAGCCCCATTGCCGAGATCAGCAGCGACGTCATCAGCACGGCGACGTACAGGTACCCAGGGCGGCGTGTGCGCGGCATGGCGGTCATTGGTCTGAGGCGTGATTGGGCAGGGCGGTTCCCCCTTGCACGGCCGGGCCGCCGGCTGCTTGTAGCGAGGCGCCGACCCAGGTGACCAGCGTTTGTTGCACCCCCTGCGGCTGCAGCGACCCGCCGGCGTTGGTGCGGTACGCCTTGAGTGTGGATTTGCGTCCCGTGGGGGAGGTCGCGATCACTGTCACCAGCCGCATCCCCTTGTCGGATCCTCCGTCGCTGCGGATCGAGTAGTCGTCTGGCCACGTCTTCTGGACGTCGGCGGTGCGGCTCCAACCGGCAAAGCCGGTCAGCGCCGCGCCGCTGCGGTCTTTGGGGGGGGTGTCGACCCAGTCGTTGTAGTCGTCTAGGTCGTCCAACCCGCTGCGGACGCCGGCCGTAACGACCTCGCCCGACTCGGGGCCGAACGCCGGCGACTGGGTCTGCTCTTCGTAGGGCTGCCCCACGATCTCCGCCATGAGTTGCTGGGCCAGGGCTTGCCCGTCGGCCGCCTCCGCGGCGGCGGTCCACGACTTGGCCGAGGCCCCCACGCTGCGCAGCGCGCCGGTTAGCAGCAGGCCGATCAGGAAGGTGCTCATCACGACTTCGGCGAGCGTGAGCCCGCGGACTTGCTGACGGGTCATGGCGCTACCTCGTAGGTGGCGTAGATGGAGCGGGCGCCGTTCGAGGATTTGCTGCTTGTGCCCCACGTCGACTTGAAGCCCTTGGTGGTGGCGTTGTTGCTGACGTTCCGCTGCCCCGCGCCGGTGTAGGTGTCGGTGTACTGGTACTTCTGGTCTTCGTCGTCAAACGAGAACGTCAGCCAATAGGCGCCGGCGCTCAGCGTCGTTGCCGGGACATCGAGCGTCACCCATCCCATGGAGTTGCTGCACTTGCCTGTCGAGGTTTGAACTAGCAGCGTATCGGGTTGGCCGTTCTTTTCGCTGTAGATCGCGAAGCGGACCTTGGCATTGCTCACTCCGCCGACGTAGGCCGAGATGCTTAGGACTTTGCCCTTCTCGGCTAGCGTTGCTCTTGTCGCCAACTGCTGGCCATCGACTTCGTCGTTCGATCTCGAGAAGACTTCGGCGTAGCCGAACGTCCTGAAGTCGGGCGATTCGTCTCCCAGCCCGGTGGCCCATTCGATGGACCGGCAGGTGAGCAACCGACCCGTCTCGTTCAGGCTGCTGGGGTCGAAGCCGCTGTCGCCCCAGGGGAGCATCACCCGCCGCCCCGGTGCGGCGCCGCCGCCGTAGAGCGCCTCGTCGGGGTCGACGGTGGCCAGCGACGGCACGTCGTCGAGCGTCAAGATCGCGTTGAGCGAGTCGGCCTGCTTGCCGTCAATCTTCGTCATCGCTCCCATGAGGGCGAAGGGCGAAGCGCTCGAACCGCTGAGGTCTTGGTTGATGTAGTGCGAGCTGCTGGCGACCGTGGCCGACCAGGCAAACTTAGTCGACGCCGTGGCGCCGAAGCCGAAGTCGTCTACCAAACCGGGGTGCTCGTTGACGATGCCGTTGGTGAGGGAAGCCAATTGCGGGGCCGACTCCAGCTTGTCTGCGTTGATCGATCCAGAGACGTAGACCGCCTTGACCGAGGCGGCGGCCGTCAGCAGTTCGTCAACGGGGTCGTTGAGCCCCTTCACGGCGACGTTGAAGTTCCAGCTCTCGATCATCGCCTTGCGGGACGATTCCGACGCGCTGAGGCTTGCTGAGTCCATCACGATCAGCAGCAGGTCGCTCCCCGACTGCTCCGCGGGGAGCACGACCGGGCTGATCGTGCGCGTCTGGTAGCTGAGGGCGAAGCCCTGCACGCCGCGGAGCAGGGGGACGGGGGCGCCGCCGTTCATCGCCAGCGTCAGCGGGTCGCCGGCCGTGCCCCCCCAGGCGTAGCGGAGCGTCTCGGGGCGGCCGTCGCCGTTGCGGTCGGGCACGGTGAACGTCGCCGCGGTGGCGGTGCGTTCCGAGAAGCCGGTCGCCAGGCGGAGGTCGGCCAGCAGGTCGCGTTGGGCCAGCGCCGCGCCGCTGCGCTGGTACTGCTGGTTGGTCTCGGGGCGGAACGCCCGGGTGGTGAGCGCCACGCTCACCCCGAGCCCCGTCATCAGCACCCCGGCCGACGCCATCGCCACGACCAGCTCGATCAGCGAGACGGCGCGGCGGAACGGCTTGACGGCGCCAAGCGGCGGCGCGTGGGCGTGCGTGGAGATCATGGCAGGGTCGCCTCGCCGGTGTCTTTGTCGACAACGATCGTCCGCGAGGCGCCGGCGACCGCCACGACCACGGCCCCCGACGCCAACGCCGCCGCGGGGCTGCCGGCCAGCGGCAGCCCGTACGCGTTGTAGGTGACCGACCGCGTGCTGTTGAACGCCGCCGAGGCTACGGCCGCGCCGCCGTCGAGGTCGCTCAGCGCCACCTGGTACGTGCGGCCGACACGCGCCGGGTCGGCGACGCCGACCATCGCGTAGCCGGGGGGGCTGAGGTTGAACGTGATGGTGCACTCGCGGCTGTTGAGGATCGCGTGCCGGCGTGCGTAGTTCAGGTCCGCGGCGATCCGTCGCGCGACGGCCTCGCTGCGCAGCCCGGCCGACGTCGCGGCGAAGCGCGGGCCCGCCACCGCGGCCAGGATGCCCATGATGAGCACCGTGATCACCAGGTCGATCAGCGAGAACGCGTTTGCGTGGCGGGGCCGCCGCATCAGAGGCTCCCTAGGTGCGCCGACGCCTCTGCGAAGGCCTCCGGCGTGGGCGTTGGGGTCGGCGCAATCGCGGCGGCGGCTGTCGGCTTCTCGATCCGGTCGGCGGCCCACGGCAGGGCCAGGATCCGCTCGAGGTGGTCGCGCCACGTCGCCGTGATCTGGTGCACGTCTTCGCGGGCCGCGAAGAACGCGTCGACGATTTGCGAGTCCCACTGCGACCCCGACCCGTTGCGGAGGATCCCCTCGGCCTTCTCTAGCGGCATCCCCGCGCGGTAGGGGCGGTCGCTGGTCATCGCGTCCCAGCCGTCCGCGACGGCCAGGATGCGCGCGACCAGCGGGATGGCGTCGCCCGACAGGCCGTGGGGGTACCCGGATCCGTCGGTCGCCTCGTGGTGGTGCAGCACGCCCGGCAGCAGGTTGCCCAGCGGCTTGAGCCGCTGCAGCAACCGCCAGCCGCACTCGGGGTGGCGTTTGATCTGGGCGAACTCTTCTGGCTCGAGCGCGCCGGGCTTGAGCAGCACGTCGTCGCTCACCCCCACCTTGCCGATGTCGTGCAGCAGGCCGGAGAGGTAGACCTCGTGGCACTCCTTGGGGGAGAGGCCGAGCTCTTCGGCTAGGCGCCGGCCGACCAGCGCCACGCGGTCGCTGTGCCCGCAGGTGTAGGCGTCTTTGGCTTCGATCACGCCGACCAGCGTGTGGATCGCTTCGTCGATCAGCTCTTCCTTCTCGCGGAACAGCCGGGCGTTGGCGGCGTGGGTGGCCAGCATCACGGCAGCCGCGTGGAGCAGCGAGGCCTCCATCGATCCGATCTCGTCGTGCCCCAGCGAGTTGCTGGGGGTCGACAGGCCGGTCTTCGGCGGGCGCTTGTTCACCCCGAGCAGCCACCCGTAGACAACGCCGTCCTTCTTCAGCGAGGCCGCCACGTACGCTCGAACGCCCTCGGGCGCGGGGGGAACCAGGTCGGCGGTCTCCGAGCGAGCGACGTTGCAGACGACCACGTCTTGCGGGCCTCCGGCGAGCGCCTCGATGGTTTCGCTCCAGCACGCGGCCTCCGCGGCCAGGTCGCCGACCGAGTCGACGACCCCCTCGATCCTGCGCGTGGCGCGTGGGTCGCCGGTCGTGGCGTAGAGCGCGAGCCCCTCGACCGCCATCAGCTCGCACAGCGAGGGGAGGATGGTGTGGGCCACGTCGGCCAGCCCGCGTGTGGCGTCGCAGTGCTCCACGTGCCGAGAGAGCTTGCGTAGGAAGGTCAGCTCTTCGAAGCTGTCGGCCAGCTTGTCTGCGTAGCTCTCCAGCAGCACCTGCCGCCCCGATTCGTGCGATTGGACCTGCGCCGCGGCGAGCGACGCCTCGGCGAGCTGCTGGGCGAAGCCCTGCGGGTCGGCCGGCACGATGCCCGCCGCCACGTGCGGCCCGCCGGGCCGGGCGCCGAGCGAGACGCCCACGAACAACAGGTTGCCGCGGACGCGCCGCACCACGGGCTTGCCCGCGGCCGCCTCGGCGGCTTCGTCCAGCCACGGCGCCAGCGTGGGGCAGGCGTGCCGGTCGGCTTCTTCCAAGCAGCGCCACTGCTGGCCGGCTTTGGACCAGGTAAGTAGACGCGTCCCGAAGGCGCGGGATAGCGCCTCTACCGCCGGCGCCTGCGGAGCAATGGTGTCTGCGTGCATAGAAGTCTGCTCGATGGGCGTGCGATCGGCTCGCGTTGGCGTGCCGCGATCGTTGGGATCGTGAGGGTTGCGCCGGCCCGCGGGACACACGCGTCCAGCGGTCGACTCCTGGCGGATCCATCCGCTTGATAGAGGTTTGTAGCTCACAGCGAGGGCGGTAACCCGAAAAATCAGCTCCCCTCCGCCGCCTCTTTTTCCGTGACGTAGATATCTCTGTACGAAACGTGCGGCATGCCGACCGGGCGATGCGTCGTCCCGCGGGTCCGCCGCTCGTTCGAGCAGGAAGTACCAGAAGCACCAGACCACGGATCCCTCGGCGGCGCGCTGCCTGCGTCGCGGATTGACTCATAGGATCGATCGAAATGAAGTCGCAGACGAAGCGTTCAGCGTTCACCTTGGTTGAGCTCGTGATCGTGGTGCTAATCCTCGGCATCTTGGCCGCCGTGGCCGCGCCGAAGATGTTCAACACCGCCGGCGAGGCCCGCACCAACGCCACGCGGCACTCGCTGGTTATTGTTCGCGACGCGATCCAGCTCTACCGGGCCCAGAACAGCGCGCTCCCCGGCGACCTGGGGACCGAGGCCGACCTCAAGGCCGACCTGGTTTCCATGCTCAACGGCCCGTTCCCCAGCGCGTCGGTCGGCAACACCGGCGCTACCGTTCGGATCACGACCGCGGGCACCCCGCTCTCGGCCACCGGCGCCCAGAGCTGGGCGTACGACAACGTCTCCGGCGAGTTCATCGTGAACCACGCCGTGGGCGCTACCTGGTAGCGTCCCGTGGGGCCGCCGGTGGCGGCCTTGTTCGGTCCAGCAGTCCGGTGCCTCAACCCCGTCGAGTCGTCATGACGTCCGAAGCCACACCCCAGCCACGCGTGCTCATCGCAGAAGACGATCCTGCACTGGCCGACGTGCTGCGGCTGGCGTTCACGCGGGCCGGGTTCGCCGCGCAGGTCGCGGGCAACGGGCTCGAAGCGCTGCGGATCGCCGGCGATTCGTGCTTCGACGTGATCTGCAGCGACTACCAGATGCCGATGCTCGACGGCGAGCAGTTCCTCACGGCGGTTCGTTCGGGGGGGTGCTCCCAAGACGCGGTTTGCCTGCTCTGCTCGGCCAAGACGTACGAGCTCGATTGCCAGCGGCTGCGGGACGCGCTGAACCTGCACGCCGTCTTCTACAAGCCCTTCAGCCTGGCCGAGATCGCCGCCTCTGCGGTCGAGGGGCTGGCGACGCGCGCCGCGGTCTAACCGCCGGCCGCGCCACACGCACGCCCATTGCGGCTTGCGCCGCCATGCGGGTTGCCGCGATCAATTTGACCCCCGCGATGGCGATCAAAGCCGTGCCGGCGGTCTTGGGGCGCCGACCGTGAGCTAGGGTTCCTTGGGCGCGACTGCGCCGCTGCGCAATTTCCCGCGAGCGTGTGAACTATGAATCTAGGCGCTACCCTAACACGCACCGGCGTTTCCCGCGCGCTGGGGGTTCACGCCCTGGTGGTCGTGCTGGCCGTGGCGGTCGGCTTGGCGGCGGCGCTGGCGGCGCCCGTGCTGTCGCCTACCGCGCTGGCGGTCGGCGCCGGGGTCGTGCTGGCCGTGCTGCTGCTGGCCAGCAGTTGGGGGATGCGGCGGATCCTGCGCTCGACCGAGGTGGTCGAGCGGCTGTTGGCCAGGTTCGCCGAGGGCGCCGAAGACCCCAACGCGTTCCCCGAACTGGCGGTCGCCTCGCCGGCCGCGGCGGGGTGGAACCGGCTGGCCCGATTGGCGCGGCGCTGGACCGCGGTGCACGAGCTGGAGCAAAGCGTCGCCGCCGGGCTGTCGAACCCCGAGGCCGGCTCGCTGGGGAGCCTGATCGATTCACTGGCCGACGGCGTCGCCGCCACGGACGCGGCGGGGCAGCTTTTGCAGGTGAACTCTGCGTTTGCCGCTACGTGCCGCGCCGCCACCTGCGACGAGCTGCTGGGGCGTCCGTTCGGCGAGGTCTTCACGCTGCCCGAACCCCGCGCGGCCCTGGTGGCCGAAACCCCCGCTCAGAAGCGTCTGTCGTTCGAGTTCACCACCGCCGGCGGATTCCACGCCCGCACGCTGCGGGTGACGCGCTCCCCCCGCTACGGCGACGGCGAGCGCCTCGATGGCCACGTGTGGTTGGTGCGCGACGTCACCCAGCACCGCTTGGCCGAAGACATGCGAGACAAGTTCCTCGAGACGGCCACGCACGAGCTGCGGACGCCGCTGGCCAACATCAGCGCCTACGCCGAGTCGCTGGCGACGGTGGAAGACATCGACCCCGAGTCGCAGAAGCGGTTCTACAACGTGATCCAGTCCGAGGCCGTGCGGCTCTCGCAGCTGATCGACGATTTGCTAGACGTCAGCCGGATGCAGGCGGGCGCCCTGGCGATCGACCGCCGCGAGACCGACCTTGCACGGCTCATCGACGAGGTGGCGCAGAAGGTAGAGGGGACGATGCACGCCAAGCAGATCGACTTCCACTGCGAGCTGCCCCCCAAGATGCCCAAGATCGCCGCGGACAAGAGCAAGCTCGCCGCGGCGCTGGTGAACCTGCTGGGGAACGCCGCGAAGTACACCCCCGACGGGGGCCGCGTGACCTTCCGGGTCGACGTGGGCGAAAGCAAGATCGAGTTCGCGGTCACCGACACCGGCATCGGCATCGCGCCGGAGGAGCTGCCGCGCGTGTTCGACCGCTTCTTCCGCAGCGACGACCAGCGTGTGAAAGATATCCCCGGCAGCGGGCTCGGACTGTCGCTGACGCAAGAGATCGCCCGCCTGCACGGCGGCGACCTGACCGTCGACAGCGAGCTGCACGTCGGATCGACCTTCCGGATCACCTTCCCCATCGAGGGCGCCGAATAGCGCGCGCCGAGCGGCCGCCCCGCGCCGCGCGACGTCACCCCGCCATGCCCAAGCACTACCAACAAGGTTGCATCGACGTGATCGCGTTGGACGAGCGCCTCACCGGCGACAACGTCCACGAGGTGCACGCTGCGCTCACCGGCATCCTGCAGGCCGGACTGCCGCAGGCGGTGATCGACCTGCGTGGCGTGCGGTTCATCGACAGCGCCGGGCTCGAATGCCTGTGCGACTTCCACACCGCGTGCCGCAAGCACGGCGGCGAGATGCGTCTCGCGGCGCCCGGCCGGGTGGTGCGCGACGTGCTGCGGATCACCGGGCTGGACGCCCAGCTAGGCGTCTCGGACGACGTGATCGCCGCGGCCGGGGAGTTCGCGCAATGACCGCTCTGCTAACCCCGCAGCTATCCGAGAGATCGCCCGCCGGCCCCGCGGCCCCCGCGAAGAAACGCCTCGGCGAGCAACTGCTCTCCGGCGGCAAGATCACCCAGGCAGAGCTGGAAGCGGCCCTGCGTCAGCAGACGCGCGGCCAGCGGTTGGGCGAGACCCTCGTCAAACTGGGCTTCGTCGAAGAGGGGGACCTGCTGCCGTTCCTGGCGGAGCAGTTCGACGTGCCGCACGCGCTGCTGCGCGAGGGGCTGATCGACCCGGCGGCGTCCCGGCGTATCCCCCGCCCGCTGGCCGAGGCCAGCCGCAGCCTGGGGCTGTTCTGCGTGCACGGCGTGCTGACCGTGGCGATGGCCAACCCGCGCGACCTGGCGCTGGTGGACCGCCTCGAACAGCACACGGGGCTGCAAGTGCGGCCCGTGCTGGCGCTCGAGTCGGCCATTATGGATCTGGTGGGCCGCGTGTACGGCGACGGCTTCCAGGTAGAGACCGTCACCGCGGACATGGAAGAGGGCGCCGTCTCGCTCAACGACGAGGCGATCGAGCTCGACCTGGAGGGCCTGGCGTCGAGCGCGGACGAGAGCCCCGTGATCAACCTGGTCAACTACATCCTGCTGCAGGCGGTCCGCCAACGCGCCAGCGACATCCACATCGAGGCCGGCCCGCGGAACACCACGGTCCGCTACCGCGTAGACGGCATGCTGCGCGAGGTGCTGCGGCCGCGGCGTGAGTTCCACCCGGCGATCATCTCGCGCATCAAGGTGATGGCCAAGATGGACATCGCCGAGCACCGCCTGCCGCAGGACGGCCGCATCCACGTGGTGGTGGACCGCCGCGAGATCGACGTCCGCGCCTCGACGCTGCCGACGGTGCTGGGAGAGAAGATCGTGCTGCGGATCCTCGACCGCGGCGCGGTGACCTTCCGGCTGGACGAGCTGGGCATCCCCCCCACGCAGCTGGGCCAACTCAAGGCGATGCTCGACCGCCCCCACGGGCTGATCCTGGCGACCGGGCCCACCGGCAGCGGGAAGACCACCACGCTCTACTCGGCGATCGAGCTGATCAAGTCGGTCGAGAGGAACATCGTCACGGTCGAGGACCCGGTCGAGTACCGGCTCGACCTGATCAACCAGGTGCACGTGAACGCGGGGGCGTCGCTCACGTTCGCCAAGGCGCTCCGGTCGATCCTGCGGCAAGACCCCGACGTCATCATGATCGGCGAGATCCGCGACCTGGAGACGGCCGAGACCGCCGTGCAGGCCGCGCTCACCGGGCACCTGGTGCTCAGCACGCTGCACACCAACGACGCGGCCAGCGCCGTCGCCCGGCTGGTGGACATGGGGGTGGCGCCGTTCAAGATCGCCGCGTCGCTGCTGGGCGTGGTCGCCCAGCGGCTGCTGCGCCGCGTCTGCCCGCACTGCCGCGGGCTGTACTACCCCCCCCCGGCGGTGCTGGACGCTATCCACTACACCGGCGACCGCTCGCGCCAGTTCGTCCGCGGCGCCGGCTGCCAGCGGTGCTTCGACTCTGGCTGCCTGGGACGCATCGGCGTGTACGAGATGCTGCCGGTGGGGCGTGAGCTGCGCGACCTGATCGCCAGCGGCGCTTCGCTGGACGCCATCCGCGACTGGTCGCACGCCGCGGGCTTCGAGCCGCTGCTGCAGCAGGGGCTGCGGGCGGCAGAAGACGGGGTCGTCGCCCTCGACGAGGTCGTCCGCGTGGCGGCCGGAGACTAAACCGAGCAAACCCATGAACGCCTCTGCCGCGCCGCCACTCGAAGAATCGCTAGACCCATCGGCCGACGCCGCCGCGTTGTCGCTCAGCGCTGCGACGCGCGGTCCGACCCAGGGGCCGCCGCCCCGCCGGCTGCCGGGCCTGCAAGGGTCGGCGCCCGGCGCGTCGTCCGCCGCCGCGCGCGGCCCCCGCGCCAAGGGCGCCGGCTCGAAGCCGCTGGACAAACGCGACCTGGTGATGATGGTCACCCAGCTCTCGATCATGACGCGGTCCGGCGTCGACGTGGCCGACGCGATCAACAGCATCGCGGGCCGCGCCTCGAAGCCCGCCGTGCGCGAGTCGCTCTCGCAGCTCCACGCCGCGCTGCAGGAGGGGAGCCGCCTGTCGCAGGCGCTGGCCGCACAAGGGGACCGGTTCGGCGGCGTGATGACCGCGTCGGTCGCCGCGGGCGAGGCGTCCGGCAAGCTGCCCCAGGTGCTCGACCGCATGCGTGTGCTGATGCGGGACGAGCTGCGTCTGCGCAGCGCCATCCGCTCGGTCGTCAGCTACCCGCTGGTGCTGATGGTGGTGACCTTCGGGGTGCTGGGCGCCATGGTGTTCTTTGTGCTGCCGCAGTTCGGCAGCATCTACGAGAGCTCGCAAGCCCCGACGCCGGTCGTCACCAAGCTGCTGCTGAACACCGCCAGCGTCATCCGCACCTACTGGTGGGCCGTGGCCGCGGCGGGGGGGCTGGGGCTGGTCGGCGCGGCGCGTCTGGCGCGATCCGCCACCGGGCGCCGCTGGATCGATCGCACCTGTTTCCAGATCCCGCTGCTGCGCAGCGTCTGCCGGTCGCTGGGCGTCGGCCGTGTCTTCCGCCTGCAAGGCGTCCTGCTGGAGAGCGGCGTGCCGCTGTTGGAGGTGCTGCAGCTCACCAAGAGCGTGTCGCGGAACTCGCTGATGAAAGACCTCAACGCCCGCATGCAGCAGGCCGTTCTGGTGGGGAAGAGGATGTCCTCTGCGCTCGAGGGCCACGTGTGCGTCCCCGACGGCGCCCTGGAGATGGTGGCGACCGCCGAAGCCAACGGCCAGCTCGCGGGCGTGCTGCAAACCGTCGGCGAGTTCTTCGAGTCCGAGGGAGAGCAGCAGCTCAAAGAAGTGGTGAAGATCGCCGAACCGATCATCATCGTCCTGCTGGGCGTGGTGGTAGGCGCCATCGTGCTGGCCGTGATGATGCCGATGCTCGACCTCTCCACCGCCGGCGCCCACTAGGCCAGACCCTCCGTCACAACGCCCCCGCGAACCCCCCCGCCCGCCATGACCTACGCACCCGTGCTAGAACGCGTACGCGACTTCGCGTCGGGCGCCGCCGTGTGCGTGGCGGGGGTCGACCTGGGCGCCCGCGCCATCAAGGTGGCCATCGCCAAACGCCGCGGCACACGCCGCACGATCGTTGCCGCGGCACGCATCGTCTCTCCCCCGAACGCGGAGGGCGGCCCCAGGGCCGCCACCGACCCGGTCCGCCAGGCGGCGCTGCTGGGGCAATGGATGCGGCACTGGTGCGCCTTCCGGGTCGACGCCGTGGTCTGCTCGCTCCCCTCCACGTTCACCGACTACGAAGCCATCGACAGCGACCAGGGGTCGCCCCCCTGCCGCGGCGCGGACGAAGGGCTCGAGCAGGTGCTCGGCCCGGCGGCCGCGGACGCCACGGGGGACTACTGGCGTACACACCCCAACTCGGGGGGGGCGCCCACCACCCACCTGGTGTGGGCCGGCAGCGCCATCGCCCACGCCGTGCCGCGGGAGTTTGCCCGCTGGGGGCTCGCCTGCCGGGTGCTGGAGGCGGCGCCCTCGGCCATCGCCGCCGTCGGCCAAACCAAGGGGGACCAGTCGCGTTTGGTGGTAGACCTGGGAGACGAGTCCGCGATCTGCGTGCTGGTAGAGCACGGCCAAGCAGTCTACGTGCGGCCCCGTGTGTCGTTGCCGACCCGCGGCGCCGTCGATCAACTCGCCGGCACGCTGCGCATCAGCCGGCCCGCGGCGGAAACGGTTCTGTCCGAGTGGGGCTGCGACGAGGCCCAGGGGAAGCTGGCCCGGCAGGTGCAGACGCACCTGGACGGCTGGCTGCGGGCGCTGCTGTTCGAGGTCGAGCGAACGATCGTCTACCTGACCCATCGTGAGGACGGGGCGCCGCTGGAAGAGATCGTGCTCTGCGGCGGGGGGAGCGCCATCCGCGGCGTCGGCGCCTGGCTCGAAGCACGCCTGGGCGTCCCCACCCGCGTCGCCGAATCACCGGCCGGCGCCCGCTGGTCCGCGGCCGAGCCCTACTCTCCCATGTTCGCCCAGGCCACGGCGCTGGCGCTGCGGGAGGACCTGATATGAGCGCCGCAAGAATCAATCTGCTGCCCGACGCGCTGGCGCGGCGCTACGAGCACCGCCGCCAGGCCCGCCGCTGGGTCCCCGTGTGGTGCGTCACCGCGGCGTTGCTGGGGTTGTTGCAGGTGGGCCTGCAGGGGCAGAGCCGACAAGCCGCCGAGGCGCTGCTTCTGGTCAACGAGCGCGTCAAGCCGCTGCACCACCTCGAGGCCCGCACCGTGGCGCTCGAGAGCGAAAGCCGACGCATGCAAACGCTGCTCACGCGGCAAGCGGCGCTCGAGCAGTCCGACACGCCGCTGGCGCTGCTGCAAGTGGTGATCGACGCCCGGCGGACCGTCGCCGGCGCCCTGCAGCTCGACGCGCTGCAGATGGAAGACATGCCGGCGCTCCCGGGGGTCTCCGCCCCCACGGACACGCCCCCCGTCTCCGGCAAGCGGCTCGTGCTCAGCGGCGCCGCCGAGAGCGACGTCGCGGTGTCTCAGTTTGTCTCCAACCTACGCGCGTCGAACGTGCTGGCCAACGTGTCGCTCGAAGCCTCCCAGTCGCAAAGTTCCGCCGGCGGCGCGGGGCGGACCTTCCAACTGCGGTGCGAACTGCTCCCCTAAGAACCCATGGCAAACACAACCCAAGAACCAGGAAAGCAGCGGGCCACGCGGGCGATCGCGCGGCTCTGGTCGCTGGTCGGCATGGTGGGGGTCGCGCTCCTCGCGGCCGGCTGGTGCGCGCTATCGGTCCGCGGGGCCACCGCGCGGCTCGACGCGCAGTGGATGCAAGTCGAAGTGGCCTACGCCTACCTGACGACCGAAGCCACCATGCAACTAGAGAACCGGCAGGCCTCGGCCCGGGGCAAGGCCCTGGCCGAGGCGTGGCGGGAGGTCGAGGCGCGTGTGTCCGACGGCGCCGACGAGGTCCGCTTCCTTTCCTGGATGAGTGGGCAATCGCACGAGTGGGGCCTGACGCTGAGCGACTACCGCCCGGGTGGAGCGGTGCAGTACGGCGACTACCAGGGGTGCTCGCTGCAGTTGACCGGCCGGGGCGGCCACGCCGCGCTCTGCCGGATGCTCGCGGGCCTGCGGGAGTGGCGGCACATGAACCGCGTGGCGGCCCTGTCGCTCTCCCCGGCCGACCCCGAGCGGACCGAGTTCGACTTCGCCATCCGTGTCGAGTTGCTGGCCCGCGTTCCGCAGCCAACCGCCACCGCAGCCCTAGGGCAATAACCAGTCAAGCATCATGCAAACGCACCCCACCACCGGCGCCGCCGCGTCTGCCCAGCAACAGAAGAAGCTCGCGCTCGTCGGGCTGCTGGCCCTGACGCTGGTCGGGGTGGTCGTCTACCAGGTCGGCAGTGGAGCGGACGAGCAGGAACCGACCACGCTGGCGGCAGCGCCGCAACCCGCGGCGCGCGTCGCCACGCCCGTCGCCCCAGCCGCTGTTGCGCCGTCAACCAAACCCGAGCCCCCCCAACGGCGGCTTCCGGAGATCAGCATCGCGCAGATCATCGCCGAAAACCCATTCGGCGCCAGCGACGCCAAGCCACAGGCGAACCTGCTAGCCGCCGCGCTGGCCGGCGGCGCCCAGCCGCGGCCTTCGGCAGCGACCCCCCGCCGCGACGCCCCGGACCGCCCGGTCCCCTCCGCAGAGGCGCCGCTGCTGGTGCAAGCGATCATCCACAACGCGGCCCAGCAGGTCGCGCTGGTTGACAACCAACTGGTCGGCGTCAACGACGTGGTGCACGACCGCTGGCGGATCGTGTCGGTCGGCGCCGAAGGGATCGTGGTCGAGCCGGTCGGCGCGAGCGCCGGGCGCTAGTCGACGGCGAGGCTCCTAGCCCTCGGCCGCGACTGGGGGAAGAATAGCGGGAACGCGCGCCCGCTTCTTGGAGTGCTGCTGAGGGTCCCTATGCTCACCAGCGACGATCTACACCGCGTGTCGAACGAGACGTTCGTCACCGCCATCGAGCGCCACGCGGTGATCGACTCAACCAACAACCGCGCGCTGGCCCTCGCCAAGCACGCGTCGCACGCCGAGCCCTGCCTGCTGGTGCTGGCGGACCGGCAGACGGCCGGGCGGGGGCGGGGGGCCAACACCTGGTGGTCGGAGGCCGGGGCATTGACCTTCTCGTTGCTGCTGGACTGTCGCCCGCTGGGGCTGCCGGTCGAGCGCTGGCCCGTTGCGTCGCTGCTGACGGGGCTGGCGGTGTGCGACGCGTTTGACGACGTGCTCGGGGGCGCCGATTCACGCGTGAAGTGGCCCAACGACGTCTACCTAGCGGGCCGCAAGGCGTGCGGCATCCTCATCGAGTCCGCCGACTACCGCAAAGGGCTGCTGGCCATCGGCATCGGCGTCAACGTGAACAACTCCGCCAGCGGCGCGCCCCACCCGTTGTGCGAGACAGCCATCTCGCTGAGCGACCACACCCACCGGCCGCTGGCCGAGGCCGAGGTGCTGGTGCGTCTGCTGCAACGCCTCGAGCAGCGCCTCGCTTGGGCGGCCGCGGGAGGGGGCGACCTGCAGGCCCAGTGGCGGCCGCGTTGCCTGCTCACCGGGCGGCAGATCGAGGCGCTCGCCGGCGAGTCGACGGTCGCGGGCCGCTGCCTCGGCATCGACCCCGACGGGGCGTTATTGCTCGAGGCGCCAGGCGGGCCCGTCCGGCTCCTCTCGGGTGTCGTAACCCGGGTCGACTGATCGAGCGCCGCCGCGCGCGGCGCGCGCCGGATCGCGCCGCGGCGCCCCTGCGACACTTTGTCTCGCGGCTGTTCTCTGCGTCGCTAAACGTGTTAAACTTCTAGCGCTTTCACGCGGCTGCCTGTTGCAAACGGAAAGTCGCTTCCTCTTCTGCCGAGCACTCTTTTAACGAGCCTCTCTATCAACGAGCCAACGATGCAGCAGTTCGTTCAAGCACTGGCGGACAAACGCGCCGAGGCCGAGCTGGGCGGCGGCCAGAAGCGCATCGACGCGCAGCACGCCAAGGGGAAGCTGACCGCACGCGAACGCATCGAGGTGCTGGTCGACCCCGGGTCGTTCGAAGAATGGGACATGTTCGTTGAGCACCGCTGCGCGGACTTCGGCATGGACGCCCAGCGGGTGACCGGCGACGGCGTCGTCACCGGCTACGGCACCGTCAACGGCCGGGTGGTGTTCCTGTTCAGCCAAGACTTCACGGTCTTCGGCGGCTCGCTCTCCGAGGCCAACGCCGAGAAGATCTGCAAGATCCTCGACCACGCCGTCAAGGCGGGCGTGCCGGTCATCGGCATCAACGACTCGGGCGGCGCGCGTATCCAGGAGGGGGTCGCGTCGCTGGCCGGGTACGCGGAGGTGTTCCAGCGGAACGTGCTGGCCTCGGGCGTAGTGCCGCAGATCTCGCTGATCATGGGGCCCTGCGCCGGGGGCGCCGTCTACTCGCCGGCGATGACCGACTTCATCTTCATGGTCAAGGACAGCTCGTACATGTTCGTCACGGGGCCAGAAGTGGTCAAAACCGTGACGCACGAGGAAGTGACGCACGAAGAACTCGGCGGCGCCGCGACCCACTCCACCAAGTCGGGCGTGGCGGACCGGGCGTTCGACAACGACATCGAAGCGCTGATGATGACCCGCCGGCTGATCGACTACCTGCCGTCGAACAACCGCAAACGCCCGCCGCACCGCCCCACGCCCGACAGCCCCGACCGCGAGGAGCCGTCGCTCGACGTGCTGGTGCCCGACAGCCCCACCAAGCCGTACGACATGCGCGAGCTGATCCTGAAGATGGTGGACGATGCCGACTTCTTTGAGATCCAACCCGAGTACGCCCAGAACATCCTCACCGGCTTCGGGCGGATGGACGGCCACGCGGTGGGGATCGTGGCCAACCAGCCGCTGGTGCTGGCCGGCTGCCTCGACATCCGCTCCTCGATCAAGGCGGCCCGCTTCGTGCGGTTCTGCGACTGCTTTAACATCCCGCTGATCACGCTGGTCGACGTCCCCGGGTTCATGCCGGGCACCTCGCAAGAGTACGGCGGCATCATCAAGCACGGCGCCAAGCTGCTGTACGCGTATGCCGAGGCCACGGTCCCCAAGGTGACCGTGATCACCCGCAAGGCCTACGGCGGCGCGTACGACGTGATGGCCTCGAAGCACCTACGCGGCGACGTGAACTTCGCCTGGCCCTCGGCAGAGATCGCTGTGATGGGGCCCAAGGGGGCCGTAGAGATCATCTTCCGCAAGGAGCGGGACAACGCCGAGCGCATCGCCGAGCTGACCGAAGAGTACCGCCAGCGGTTCGCCAACCCCTTCGTCGCCGGCCGACGCGGCTACGTCGACGACATCATCTTCCCGCGCTTCACCCGCAAGCGGATCTGCCGGTCGCTGGCGATGCTGCGCGACAAGAAGCTAGAGAACCCGTGGCGAAAGCACGGGAACATCCCGCTCTAGTGATTGGCTGGGCAACGATTGAACCACAGAGCCACAGAGAGCACAGAGACGGACGGAGGAATCCACGGATAGCACGGAACAGCACGGATGAAAAACCTTGAGCGATCGTGCTACAGGACTCGAAAGTTATACGATCGCGATCTTTCACGTTCATTCACGTTCGAAACTCACAAGTAGAGCCGGAAGCGTCAGCGCCCGGAGCAGTGAAGGCGCACGTGCTCCGGGGGCTCCTCCGCCGGGTCGGGGCCCTTCCGGCCCCCTAACAACGTTGGAGTCGTTCATCAGCGATGGAGTCGCAGTATCGCAACCTGGCAATGAAGCAGAAGGTCGCTCCCATCAAATCCTTACCCGTGCTGTTCCGTGCTATCCGTGGTTAAAGACTTCGTAAAAGGACGCAACGTGTTCACCAAGATACTAGTCGCCAACCGCGGAGAGATCGCGTGCCGCGTGATCAAGACGGCGCGGAAGATGGGCATCGCGACCGTCGCGGTCTACTCCGAGGCCGATAAGGACGCGCTGCACGTGCAGATGGCGGACGAGGGGGTCCTCATCGGCCCCGCGCCCGCGGCGCAGAGCTACCTGCTGGCTGAGCGCATCGTCGAGGCCTGCCAGCAGACCGGCGCCGAGGCCGTGCACCCGGGGTACGGGTTCCTCTCCGAGAACGCCGAGTTCTCGCAGCGGCTGGCGGCGGCCGGGATCGCCTTTATCGGCCCCGGCGTGCGCGCCCTCAAGCAGATGGGAGACAAGATCGAGTCGAAGCAGATCGCCCGCGACGCACGCGTCAACACGATCCCCGGCTCCGACGAGGTGCTGCGCGACGCCGAGCGGGCGGTCGCCTGCGCCCGGGCCATCGGCTACCCCGTGATGCTCAAGGCGAGCGCCGGCGGCGGCGGCAAGGGGATGCGCGTCGCCTACAACGACCAAGAGTGCCGCGAGGGCTTTGAGCGCGCTACGGGCGAGGCCCGCTCCAGCTTCGGCGACGACCGCGTGTTTGTCGAGAAGTACATCACCGAGCCCCGGCACATCGAGATCCAGGTGCTGGGAGACGCGCACGGCAACGTCGTCTACCTCGGGGAGCGGGAGTGCTCGCTCCAGCGGCGTAACCAGAAGGTGATCGAGGAGTCGCCCTCGGTGTTCCTCACCCCCGAGACCCGCGCCAGCATGGGCGAACAGGCGGTCGCGCTCGCCAAGGCGGTCGACTACCAGTCGGCCGGCACGGTGGAGTTCATCGTGGACGGCGACCGCAATTTCTACTTCCTCGAGATGAACACCCGCCTGCAGGTAGAGCACGCGGTCACCGAGTACGTGACGGGGCTCGACCTGGTGGAGCTGATGATCCGCGTCGCCGCCGGCGAGCGGCTGCCGTTCACGCAGGCCGAGGTCCGCTGCCAGGGCTGGGCCATCGAGGCGCGGATCTACGCCGAAGACCCGGCCCGCAAGTTCCTGCCCGCCGTGGGGAGGCTGGTGCGTTTCTCGCCTCCCGCGGAGTCGGACGGCGTGCGTGTCGACACCGGCGTGTACGAGGGCGCCGAAGTCTCCATCTACTACGACCCCATGATCGCCAAGCTGATCACGTACGGCCGGGACCGCACCCAGTGCATCGCGCGGATGGCGGGCGCGCTGGGCGAGTTCCACATCCAAGGGGTGACGCACAACATCCCGTTCCTGCAAGCGCTCGTCCTGCACCCCAGGTTCGCCCAGGGGCGGATCAGCACGAACACGATCGCCGAGGAGTACCCAGACGGGTACGACCCCGCGCTCCAGGCCCCCAAGGACCTCACGCTGCTAATCACCGCCGGCGGCGTGATCCACCGCCGCTACCGCGAACGCGCCGTGCAAATCACCGACCAACTGCCGGGCTACGAGCTGGCCGCGGACGAGAGCTGGATGGTGCTGGCCGGCGGCGAGCGCCACCCGATCGTCGTCGAGCCGACCCCCGACGGCTACCAAGTAAAGCACGACGGCGTGACGCACCGGGTGACGACCGACTGGCACTTCGGCGACGCGTTGTTCCGCGGCCGGTTCAACGGCGAGGAGGTGTGCATCCAGGTCGAGCGGCGCCAGTTGGTCTATCGGCTGCGTTATCAGGGGTCGCAGATCGACATGATGGTGCTGCCCGAACGGGTCGCGGAGCTGTACGCCTGGATGCCGGTCAAGCAGGCGCCCAATCTAGACAAGCACCTGCTCTCGCCGATGCCGGGCCTACTGATGCGTCTCTACGCCGCCGCGGGCGACCCCGTCAAGGCGGGGCAGGACCTGGCGGTGGTCGAAGCGATGAAGATGGAGAACGTGCTCCGCGCCGAGCAGGACGGCGTCGTGTCGCGCGTGCTGGCCGCGGTCGGCGATTCGCTGGCGGTGGATCAGACGATTTTGGAGTTTGAGTAGGGGCAGATGCAGGCAATCAATGCTAGCGGGGCCTAGATTGCCGAGCCTTCCGGACATTCTCCACAGCGGAAATGGCTTCGTCCAGGCGTGATTCGCTTTCCGTCCATTGTTGCTCTCGACGCAACTTCTCGTCGGCGGAGGCTTGGAATTGCTTGTCCAGTTCAGCTATCTGCTTATTCCATGCTTCCTGGTCAAAGTCGGCTCCATCCGCAAGCAGCTCTGCGTCCACCGGGAGAGGATCATTCAGTGTCTGCCTGGCATATCGAAACCGCTCAATAGCGTTCTCCCACTCCGACAGCTTCGTCAAGACGTGATCGAGGTCTGCTTCTGGAACACGCGGTGGCTCAACTTGAGTCGCGACTTCTACGTAGATCGAACGCAAGCGTTCGTAGCTATCAAACAATGTCTGGTAGTCACGTTGAGCCGCGGCCCCTGCAATCCGGTCAATACTTTGGTCGCCATCGCGGAACATTGACCTGATCGACGGCGACGCTTCTTGCTGCGACGAGTCGCTTGGCGTAATCGAACTTGACGTTGAGCAGGACGCAGCGAACGGCACGGCGGTGGCCAGCAAGAGCATCCCTCTAATACGTGAACGCTGCATTGGGAATGTACTGTTATGCATTTACTTCCGCGACTCGGACGGGTGCCATGCACCAAGCTTGCCGGGTGCCGGGTGCCATGCCCACGCTCGCGTGGGCATGCAACAAAGGGCCGCAGCCTATCGAGCCACGCATGCCCACGCAAGCGTGGGCATGGCACCCGGCGGCGGCCGAGGCGCCTTGCTTAGCGTGTCACTCCGATCGGCCCGGCGAGGCGATCCCCGTCCCGATGAAGTCGCGGAACTTGGCGGGGCTGCCCTCGTCGTCGCCGACCAGCAGGTAGAAGAGCATCCCGCAGTCCGAAATGTCTGCGACATGCCCGCTGTGCGCATGCGCCCGTGTGTACATCCATCGCACGTCGGGCTCTGGGTGGTCGCGCATCCAGTGCCACACCGAGAAGTCCTTCCCAGAGTTCCACAGGTGGTGGGGGTTCTCCTTGTCGTTCTGGTCTCGGATCTTCTTGTACTGGATCCGGTTCCCGCTGAGTTCTTGGATGTCTTTCCAGGTGCGGTGGTGCTCGCGGCGGCGCTCGTTCTCGTTGAAGGCGCTGTGCGACACCAGGTAGACGTGCGCCAGCGAATCGGCGTCGCCGTTCCGGATGACCTCTTCGACGGCAAGGCAGACAAACTCCGCCAGCCCGGCATGGATGAAGTAGAGCGGGTCGCTCTGCGTCGATTTGCCCATCTCTGCCGCTAGGCTCTGGATGGCTTCGCGCCGCTGGGTGGTGACGTCGAAGAACACACGCGGGTCAAAGCCCCAGTACTTCACGGCGCCGTCGGCGCTGATCTTGAGTTGGTTCTCTGCGTCCGGCCCCGGCGGGGCGTCGATGAAGTTGTTGTACGAGCAGTGGACCAGCTTCTTCTGCAGGCCCAGCTTGGCGATGATGGCGCAGGACGCCGGGAGGGCGCCCCAGTCGTCGGGGTCCCCCGTCGGCCATTTGTACTGGTTGTCGGCAGCGCTATTGCCGTCGAAGCTCATCGCGATCCGGTTGTGGTCGTAGCCCCAGGACTGCGCGAAGCAAGACGCCGGCGGGGCGGCCGCTACGACGAGGACCGCGAGGCAGCAGGCTTTCATGGTCGGCGGTCTCTTGGTGGTTGGATGGGTTGAAGAGGGGCGGTAATGAAGGAGTCTCAGCCGGGCGCCATGCTCCACGCTTGCATGGGCATGCGTGGCGGAATAGGCGCCTGCCTCTCGTACGTCGCATGCCCACGCAAGCGTGGGCATGGCACCCGGCTCAGCGCCGGCCCGAGTCGCGGTCGCCACGCGGGGCCGCGGCGGCCTCGGTCGACTCCAAGACTTCCGCCAGGGCCGAGCTTATCTGGGCGGCGTTCTGCCGATCGATTTGCATCACCCGAACGACCGGCTGAGACTGCCGCGCGGCGTCGTCCCGTTCACGGACCAGCGTGTGGATCTGTGTAAACAGGGCGTCGTTGCACGAAACCAGCAAGGCGTTGGCGACCTCGTCCACCGCTACGGTTAGTTGGATGCCCGACGGGCGGAGCCCCGGCGTTCGTGATTGAGCCGCGATCACCTCCAACGCCTGCTGGCTGTTGCGGTCGCGGTCCCCACGACCGGAAGCCGCAGCGGCCACCGGGTCGATCATGTAGTCCTTGTAAAGCTCTTGGACGATCGCAGAAATCTCGCCGGCTCTGGCGTATCGGACCGGGATGGTTCTTGGCACTCGGTCGCGTAGCGACGCGGGGAGATCGGTCGTGTCCAACAGGCGGAGGAACTGCTCGGCACGCGCGACCTGAGTCTCGGGGCCGCTGATGAAGAGTGAGTTGGTGCGGGCGTCGGGGACGATCCGCATGGTCTGAGAACCGGCGACGCCGTACTCGGGCCCGGCGCCGATCACCGCATCGGTGGAGGTGTCGGCCCGCAACAGATCGACCAGCGTGAGCGCGAGGGCGTCCGCGGGCGCGGCCTTCAAGAAGAACACGGTCCACTGGGTGCGAGAAGGCATCAGTTGCATGAGCTCGCGGATCGTCTCCTCCACCTGATCGAGGGCAACCTCGTCGGCCGAGTAGTACAACAACTCTCCGTCACGCACCTCGATGGTGACTCGGGCGGCAGGGGATCCGCTGGCAGTCGGCCGAGACCCGTCTTGGGTTTCAGGCGGCGCCGGCTGCCCGGCGGCGACCAACCCAAGGCCCCGATCGGGGGGCTGCGGGGATGGCGGGGACTCTCCCGCGTAGCTGATTGCTTGCAGCGAACGGACCGGGTCGCGGCGGGCGTCGTGGGTGGAGTTCTCGATCGGCACGCGCCGCGGCTCCTCGGGAGACCGGCCGTCGTCGTCGCCTGCGTCCTCGGCGGGCGTCACCACGCGGATGCGGTTGCCGAAGCCGTCGTCGTCGTCCAGCAACTGTTTCACGAGCCGGGCCACCCGCTCGGCGTCTTGGCTGGAGCCAAGGGGCAGGCGTCGGAAACGGCCCTTCGCGTCGGCGGCGCCCGGCAGCCCGGCGCCCTCGTTGAAAGACGCCAGCGCCTTTCGGATCTCGGCCATTTGGGCGGACGAGCCGCGAACAATCAACGAGCGGTTCTGAAACCCCGGCGTGATCACCGGTCGGTCGTCGCGGTCTTCGTTCTCGAACAGCGACGACAGGAGGTCGCTCATCACGTAGGGGTCGGTCTGCGTCAGCGGGATCACCTCGACGCCGTTGCCGATGCCGCCCGAGTCGATGGTCTGGATCAGCTCGTCGACGTCTCTGTGCTCGGCGGGCGTGGCGAGCACGTGGATCGAGTTGTTCCGCCCGTCTTCGTTGATGACCACGCCCGGCATCACCGCCTCGATCGTCTCGGCCACGTCGTCCTCGTCGGCGTTGTCGACGGTATAGACGCGTAGCTGCGGCTTGTTGCTGGTGAACGCGGCGGCCTCGCCCCCCGGGGCCGGCACGTCGATCGTCTCCAAGATGCCCTCGATCAGCCGCACCGCAGCGGGCGTGGCCGTCACCAGCACGCTGTTGGTGTGCCTGAGGGCGGAGACCTTCATGTTCATCGCGTAGTTCTCGACCAGCGGCGTCGGCGACGGCTGCTGCCCGCGGTCGTCGCCGCCTTCATCGCCGCGGCCGCGCTGCGCGCTCCTCATCCACTCCGCACGCCGCTGCATCGACTGACGGAAAGGGTTGGCGCCGAGCCCAAACAGGTTTTGGATCTGCCTCTCGGCGTCTGAGGCGGCGATATGCACCAACGGAAACGAACGGAACACCAGCTCGTCGTCCGCCGGTGGGGCCACCGACTTGCCGAGCAGGTCGACCGCTTCTCGCAGGCTCTTGCCGAAGCCTTGAAGGACCAGCGAGTTTGACGACTCGAGCGGCGACGCCACGCCCTGGGCGCCGAGCAGGCCGACCAGCTGGTCGGCGACCTTCGGCAACTCGAAGCCCTCGACGGGGACCACGATGCGGAGCAACTCGTTGTCGCCGTAGTCGTCGAGCTGCGTTGCCGGGACCGTGGGGACGAGGTTTGGCAGCATGGGGTTGTCGATCTTCATCACTACGAGAAACTGGTCGCGACGCAGCAGCGCATAGCCCCGCGGAAGAAGGTAGCCGTTGAGCACGTCAATCGCTTCGGTGACGCTGAGCCGCTTCTCGTCGATGTAGTTGAACACGCCGGGAGGCTCGTCGGTCAGGTCCAGCGACAGATCGGCCTCGTCAGCGATCCAGCGCAGCACATCGGGCCATTGCGTGTCGACGAAGCTGAATCGAAGCGTTCGGACTTCGGTCGCCGGCGCCGTTTGGTCGGAGACCGCCGGCCCGTCCCCCGCCCCCGCGGGTTCTTCCGCGTACACACGAGGGAGTCCCAGCGCCGCGAAAAGGGCAAGGGCTACGAGGCTTCGTTGGCAAGGACGCATCAGGGCACTCAACTCCGGTATGCGGCGCAGTGTCTTCGCGTCTCGACACCGCCTGGTGAGCAAGGGGAGATACCGCAACGTCCCGATCAAGCAGGCGGATCGCCGCAGGCATGGCTCTCGTTCGCAGCTCACCAGTGTATAAGGCGTCCCTTCTCATGGCCAGCAATCGAAGTTTCGGCATCGCGGGCCGCAGCCGCCCACCCGGCGTCAGTTCCCTCTGGCGGTGGCCTCACGTGCGCAAGCGAGGGCAGGGCGCCCGACCGTCACAAACCCTATTTCGCCCCGCTATCCTCCAGCCCCAGAGCCAACAGCACCCGCCCGGCCGCCTCGGACGCCGACAGCCGTCCTTCGGTCACCGCGGATTCGATCTCTGTGCGGAGGGCGCGTACCGCCGGGTGGGCGTGCAGCGCCTCGCACAGCCGCTCGTCGACGCGTTCCCACAGCCAGTGCCGCAGTTGCTCCGCGCGGCGGGCGTGCAGGGCGCCGGTCTGCTTTGCGTGGGCGCAGTGCTGCTCGACCGCTTGCCAGACGGCGTCGACGCCGCGGTTCTCTAGTGCGCTGCACAGCAGCACCCGGGCGCCGAGCGCGTCGTGTTCGGCGTCGCCAGAAGCGAGCGCGTTGCGGAGCTGGCCCGCGGTGACTTCGGCCGCGGGCAGCAGGGCGCCGTCCGCCTTGTTCACCGCGACGATGTCGACCACCTCTAGCAGCCCGCGCTTGATGGCCTGCAGGTCGTCCCCCGCCCCGGGCATGGCGAGCGCCAGCACGCAGTCGGTCATCCGCGAGACAAGTGCCTCGGACTGCCCCACGCCGACGGTCTCAACCAGCACCACGTCGTAGCCGGCCGCCTCGCACAGCAGCAGGCTTTCGCGGGTCCGCCGGGCCGTGCCGCCGAGCGTCCCCGCCGCGGCGGTGGGGCGGATGTAGGCGCCCGGCTCGGCCGCGAGGCGCGGCATGCGTGTCTTGTCTCCCAGGATGCTCCCCCCCGACAGGCTGCTCGAGGGGTCGATGGCCAGCACCGCGACGCGGCGCCCGGCCGCAATAAGTTGCAAACCGAGCGCCTCGATGAACGTGCTCTTGCCCGCGCCGGGGGGGCCCGTGATCCCCACGCGGACGGCGCCGCCGGTGTGCGGCATCAGCCGCGTAAGCAGCGCTTCGGCTTGCTGGGCGTGCTGGGGGTTGGTTGATTCGATCAGCGTGATGGCGCGTGCCAGTGTCGCTATGGCGCCGGCCCGGACCCCTTCGAAGTATTCATCAAGCGACAGCGGCCGCCGCTTTGCTGGAGAGGGGTCGGTCACTCGGCGCCCTTGGTGTTGCTGGCGGGCGCTGCTTCTAGGTGGTGACCCAGCCGCTGGGCGAGCAGGCCGATCAGCTTGTCGGCCGCCTCGCTCAGCACGGTGCCGGGGCCGAACACCGCCGCGACGCCAGAGTCGAGCAGTGCCGGGTAGTCCTCGGGCGGGATCACGCCGCCGATGACTAGCAGGATGTCGTCGCGTCCGCGACGCGCAAGCTCGGCGTGCAACTCCGGCCCCAGCGTCAGGTGGCCCGCGGCCAGCGAGCTGAAGCCGATGATGTGCACGTCGTTCTCGATGGCGTGGCTGGCGGTCTCGGCGGGGGTGCGGAACAGCGGGCCGATGTCCACGTCAAAGCCGAGGTCGGCGAACGCGGTGGCGATCACCTTCTGGCCGCGGTCGTGCCCGTCTTGGCCCATCTTGGCCACCAGGATGCGGGGGCGGCGCCCCTCGGCTTGCACGAACCGCTCAACCAGGGCTTGGGTTTGATGCACGCGCGCGTCCTTCTTCATTTCTGCTGCATAAACCCCGCGCACGGCCCGCACGGGGGCGTCGTACCGGCCGAACGCCCGCTCCAGCGCGTCGCTCATCTCGCCGACCGTGGCCTTAGCGCGGGCCGCGGCGACGCACAGCTCTAGAAGATTGTCGCTGCCCCGCGCTCCCGCGGTAAGCGCCGCGAGCGCCTGTTCTACCACACCAGGGTCGCGCTGGGCGCGCAGCCGCCGCAGCCCCGCGAGCTGCGACTCGCGGACCGCCGAGTTGTCGACGTGCAGCACCTGGATCGACTCGGGCTCGGTCGGCTGAAACTTGTTGACGCCAATCACCGTCTGCTTCCCGGAATCGATCAACGCCTGCGTGCGGGCCGCGGCCTCCTCGATACGCAGCTTGGGGGTGCCGGCCTGGATGGCGGCGGTCATCCCACCCATCTGTTCGATCTCCAGCAGGTGAGCCCAGGCGCGTTGGGCCAGCTCGTGGGTGAGCCGCTCAACGTAGTAGCTTCCCCCCCAGGGGTCGATCACGCTGCACGTGTCGGTCTCGTGCTGCAAGAAGAGCTGCGTGTTGCGCGCGATCCGCGCCGTGGCTTCGGACGGCAGCGCCAGCGCCTCGTCTAGCGCGTTGGTGTGCAGCGACTGCGTGCCGCCGTGCGTGGCGGCGAGCGCTTCGATGCCGGTCCGCGTGACGTTGTTGTACACGTCTTGCGCCGTGAGGCTCCAGCCGCTGGTTTGGCTGTGGGCGCGCAGCGCCAGGCTCTTGGGGTTCTTGGGCCCGAACCGCTGGATCAGCCCGGCCCACATCATGCGGGCCGCACGCAGCTTGGCGACCTCCATGAAGTAGTTCATGCCGATCCCCCAGAAGAATGACAGCCGGGGGCAGAAGGCGTCGATGTCGAGCCCCGCGCGGATGCCGGTGCGGACGTACTCCAGCCCGTCCGCCAGCGTGTAGGCCAGCTCCAGGTCGGCGGTGGCGCCCGCTTCTTGCATGTGGTAGCCGCTGATGCTGATGCTGTTGAACTTGGGCATCCGCCGGCTGGTGTACGCAAAGATGTCCGCCACGATCCGCATGCTCGGCTCTGGCGGGTAGATGTACGTGTTGCGGACCATGAACTCCTTGAGGATGTCGTTCTGGATGGTCCCCGCGAGCTGCTCGGGCGCAACCCCTTGCTCCTCGGCCGCTACGATGTAGAGCGCCAAGATCGGCGCCACCGCGCCGTTCATGGTCATCGACACACTCATCTTGTCGAGGGGGATGCCGTCGAACAGCGCTCGCATGTCGAAGATGCTGTCGATCGCGACGCCGGCCATGCCCACGTCGCCGGTGACGCGTGGGTGGTCGGAGTCGTAGCCGCGGTGCGTCGGCAGGTCGAACGCGATGCTCAGCCCCATCTGCCCGGCGGCCAGGTTCCGGCGGTAGAACGCGTTGGAGTCTTTGGCGGTGGAGAACCCTGCGTACTGGCGGATGGTCCAGGGCCGCTGGACGTACATCGTGGGGTAGGGGCCGCGCAGGAACGGCGCCATCCCGGGCATCGTTTCCAAGTGGTCGAGCCCCGCGAGATCGCCGGCGCCGTAGGCGGGCTTGATGGGGATCTGCTCGGGGCACAGCCAGAGGGCATCGCTATCTACGTCGTTGCCGCCATCGTCGTGAGGGCCGCCCGGTGACGATCCTTGTGGGTCGCGCCAGGGGATGTCGGAGAAGTTGGGGATAGCGTTCATGGCTCGAGCACCCCCTCGCGGCGCATCAGGTCTCGCAGCGCCTCGGGCACGTCGCAGCGGACGTAGATGAACGAGTCGACGCCGGCTTCGCGCCAGTCGGCCTCGTGGTCGCCCGGGTTGCCCGCCAGCACGACCGAGCGGGCGCCGGCCTGCTTGAGCCGCGGCGCGAGTTGGGGCACAAGCGCTGGGTAGAGCGCGTCGGCGCCGCACAGCACGGCGATGCTCGCCCCGCTGGCGGCGAACGCCGCCGCGGCGTCGTCGGCCGAGTCGAGCGTCTGGCTCACGTCAACCTCGAACCCGCCAACCTGGATCAACCCTTCGGCGAAGGCGACGCGCGGCGCGATGGGCCCCCGGGGCCCGACGGCCAGGACTTGCGCCTTTGGCCGGTGGCCATGCTCTGCCGCCCACGTGTCGACGACGTCGCGGATCGCCTCAAAGGGTTCCGCTAGACGCATCGGCTCGATCGGAGCGACGCACGTCGTCGAGGGGCCGAAGCCGAGGCGGCTGGCGATCTGGGCGAGGTTCGCGCCTTCATCGGCAAGTTGCACCGCGCGTTCCAAGGAGATGTCGGCCTCGGACGAAGCTGCGAACTCGGGTGGCGCCGGCGACGGCAGCGGATGCTGCCGAGCGGCCGTATCGGACACGGTCGGCTCCGGAAACTCGCTGACCCCCACGATCGGCTGCTTGCGGGTATGGACGTCGCGCATCCGGTGCTTGCTGATCGCCTGAAGCTGCTGGGCGATCCAGCCCGACTCGAGCACCCCCTGCATCCCCCCAAAACGTTCGATCTGCTGGAACAATCCCCAGGCGGCGTCGGCAAGCTGCTGGGTGAGCGTCTCGAGGAACCAGCTCCCCCCCGCGGGGTCGGCGACCCGCGCCAGGTGAGACTCGTCTTGCAGCACGTGCGCGGTGTTCCGCGCCACGCGGCGGCTGAGCGTGTCGGTCGCCCCCAGCTCGCTGTCGAACGGGACCGACGTAACAATGTCGGCGCCCCCGAGCATGCCCGCGTACAACGCCACCGCGCCACGCAGCATGTTGACCTGCGGGTCGAGCCGAGTCTGCACGCGCCTGCCGGCGCGGGCTTGGAGCAACATCGTGCAATGTTGATACGAGCCCCCCGACGCCTCGATCACGCGCCGCCACAGCCTACGCGCCGCGCGCAGCTTGGCGATGGCTTTGAAGTGGTGCGTGCCCAGCTCGACCGCGAACGCGATCTGTCGCGCGGCGTCGTCGACGGACAGGCCGTGCGCGGTGAGGGTCCGCAGGTAGCTCACCCCAGTGGCGAGCAGCAACGCCAGGTCCTGCACGGCGGTTGCCCCGGCGCGGTGGTAGACCGCGGTGTTTACCGCCACCGCCCGCGAACGGGGCGCGTGCTTGCAGGTCCAGGCGGCGAGTTCTCCCATCTGCGCTAGCATGGAGTTTGTTCGGAGCGGCAGCCCGCCCCGCTCGGCCAGCACGCCCAGCGGGTCGGCCTGGAACGACGCCCGCAGCTCGGCCAGCGGCACGTTCCGCCGGCGGCAAGACGCGAGGAACATCGCGGCCGCCGGCGCGAACGCCTCGCCCGCGCGTAGCGCGACGCCGGTACGATCGATCGGCACGCCGCCGAGCAACAAGTCCCAATCTTCTGCGCGGGCCGCCCGGACGCCCCGCTGAACGGCGTCCGCTGCGTGACCCCCGAGCCCCGCGTCTAGCTCTAGCTCGATCGAGTCGACTCCCCCCGCTAGGTCGTCAAGGATCTGTCGGTTTGCTTCTGCGGGATCGGGACAGGCGTAGGACTGCCGCAGCTCGACCCCCCGCCGGCCGCTGCCACAGGCGGCGGGTCTGGCGGGCGCCGCGTGGTCGAGGGCGTACAGCGGCTCGAGCGGGAACCCCTCGTAGGCGACGGGGGTCAGCCGCTTGGCGAACGACTCGCCGTGCAACCCCTCTTCGACCAGCCGGCGCCACGCGTCGTACCCGGCGGCGGGGAAATCGTCGCGGATCGAGAACCGGTCTGGCAGGGGTTGTGTCATCGGGCTTCGCGGTGGAAGCGGTTGGTCAACGCAGGAGCGTCGGGGGGCGGCGCGGCTGGTTTAGCACGGTCGCGGGGCGCCAACCGGGCGCCTACGCGTCTGCTGCCGGCTCGCATAGTTCGGTCAGCACGCCGTGGGTGCTCTTGGGGTGGAGGAAGGCGATCTGCATGTGGTGCGAACCGGTGCGGGGCTGCTGGTCGATCATCGTGATCCCCGCCTGCTGCAGCTCGCTGATCCGCTGCTTCAGGTCGGTCACCCCGAATGCGACGTGGTGCAGCCCCTCGCCGCGCGTCGCGATGAACTTGGCGATGGGGCCCGAGTCGCCCAGCGGCTCGAGCAGCTCGAGCCGCACGTCGCCGACGCGGTAGAACGCGACCCGCACGTGCTGGCTCGGCACTTCTTCGGCGCCCTCGTACTCGGCGCCCAGCACCTGGGAGTAGTAGTGCGACTGGGCTTCGATGCTCCGCACCGCGATGCCGACGTGGTTGAGCGACTGCACCCGCTTCGTGGTATTCAATTTGCACCTCGCAACACGCGTATCCGCACGTGAACAGGGGGATAACGGCGCTGTCTGAGGCCATTATATGCCTGCCGCCGCCGCGCCGCTATGACATATTGACGCCCCCCCCTAGACCCGGGGACGGCGTCAGCCGTGCGGACTAGAAACGCCTGCTAAGCTGCTGCTGGACGAGCGAGCAGAGGATCTCTTCGACCTCGTCGTCGCCGCTGCGCACCACGTGGCAATCGAGACGCATGAAGACGTCGCCCTGGGCGCCGCGGACGACGACATTGCAGGGCTCGTTGAAGGGGCCATCGTGGATGATGCCCTCGCGGTAGACGCGCCAGTCGTCTTGGTAAGCGGACTGGATGAAGTCCGACATCCTGCTGCCGACCAGCGTAGAGGGCTCGCTGCCCACGAGTTCTGCGAACATGAGGTTCGCCTGCGTCACGACGCCGTCGGGGGCGAGCGTGAAGTAGCAGAAGGGGGCGAAGTCGTACAGTTCTTGGAAGCGGTCACGGGACTTGACCATCGCCCGCTGGGCCTCCAGCAGTTGTTGGTTCTGCAGCTCCAGTTCCGCCTGATGGACCTCAAGCTCGTGGACCAGACGCTGGACGTCGACGCATGGTAGTTTTGCGAACGCGGGAGGCTCGGCCCGGAGCAACGCTTCTGCACGCCTGCGCAGATCGGGTCCGATGGGCATCGCGTCTCCTTGGACAATTAAGGCCTCGCAGCGGCGAGGGACAATCTTCAGGAAGATTATCACGATTGCGCCGCTGGTTGCAAGAAGAGTCGCTGTCGGTCGGCCGGGGCTTCATCACTTGCAAGGGGAACATCCCGGCCCCACCGCCCTCCCGCATCAACCGGCGGGGGAGAGCGAGGCAAGCACGCGCCGCCGGGGAGAACCGTTCATTCTCAGTTGGCCGCGTCGGCGCCGCCGTACGGGCTGGCGGCAAGCGAGACCCGGTAGAGCAGCCAGAGCGTGAAGCCGACGACCAGCAACTCGCCGGCCAGCATGCACAGCTCCGCCAGCAGGCTCACGATGTCCATGGAGGAGACCCAGTAGCTGCGGTCGCTCGCCGCGGTCTGGATCACGGGGACTCCCCCCTGGGGCGCCTTCATGAACAGGTAGAGCAGCCGCGCGGCGCCAACGATGAGCAGCAGCATCGATGCGACGATCCCCAGCACCCCGGCCCACAGGCCGGTCCACAGCACGCGTTTGACCTTCTTGAGGGGCGGGCGGCGCTCGGGGTCGAGCATCCGGCGACCCATCGACGCGTAGCGGTACGACCAAAAGGTGGTAAAGAGCAGGATCAGCAGCCCGCCGATCGCGAGCACGTCGGTAACGCCCGGCTCTGCCCGGACCCCGGTTACTTTGCCAAACAGGAAGTAGCAGAGTGTGGCCACTGGCACGACGGCCAGCGCCAACTGCACGACCACGCCGGTCCAGCCCAAGCGTCTAAATGAACCGGCGACCGATTCCAGAGTAGGGGTAGGCATGCGGAGGATTCCTGTAAGGGGGCGGGCGCCGGGGTTCTGGACTAAGCTGGCGCGTGTTCGTTTAGATGGGCGGGGGCGCTCATGCCCATCGACATGTAGATCCCTAGCAGCTCGTCAATGCTGCAAGCGGCCGGCTTGACCCACTCGGCCTTGACGCACAGCAGCGCGCCGCCGAAGGGGACCGGCGCCGACGGGATGATCACCACGCGGTAGTCGGCGCCGTTCATGTGGACCAGCTTCTGGGTGGGCATCAACGCGGGGGTGCCCGCGGTGTGGTCGTCTCCGAAGTAGCACATCACCGGGGTCATCCCTTCGAGGGAGTCCTGCCGGCGGTCGAACATGCTGGTGAGGTTCTTCGAGGCGTCGTATACGGTGTTCACCACCGGCACGCGCTGCAAGGCGCCGTCCACCGCGGCCTGCAGCCTCCTGCCGGGGCCGTGCTCGACCACCAGCCCCACGCAGTACACCAGCAGCACGGCCCCTAGTAGGCCGATCGCGTAGGCGGTGGTTTCACACGCGGAGAGGTTCATGCCGGCCGATTGCAGCATCCTGCCGAAGTTGCTGGCGGGACCCACTAGGTCGTGCAGGAACACCACCACCCACAGCAGCACGGCGGCGGTGAGCGCCAGCGGCAAGATCCCCAGCATCCCTGTCACGCAGGTGCGCGTCAGCCGCTGCAAGAAGCTCAAACGTTCTACCGGGCCGGACATGGGTGGTTCTCTGCCGATAGGAATTGGGGGGCCGCGCCGATACGTCGACCGCGGAGGATTGTAGAGCAGGACGCCGACGCCACACAACACTCGCGGCCCCGGTCCCACCGGATCGAAATCACCGGAGCCATGGATGCGCCGGTCGAGTCCGGGTCTCGCGCTGCTTTGTCGCCGGCTCGTCTGCGTACTAGCAATGTGAAGTGCTGCGGATTACGCTACGAGCGAACCACGTAACCAGTCGTCCGTTTCCAATCTCTCACGCACGAGCCTACCGTTGTGGCTCTAGCGGCTGAGGTTGGGTCGCGGTGTCCGCGAGTGAGACGGCGCGCCGCCGGCGCGGACCGCGCCCACCCTATGAACGACCAACTTGCTGTAGTCCTCGGCCTGCTGTCTGTCGCGATCGTGATGTTTGCGATCAACAAGCCCCGCATGGACGCGGTGGCGCTCATCATGCTCACGGCGCTGCCGTTCACGGGGGTGCTGTCGATGAGCGAAGCCCTGGCGGGCTTCAGCGACTCGAACATCGTGCTGATCGCCGCCCTGTTTGTGATCGGCGACGGGTTGGTGCGCACCGGGGTCGCCCAGTCCCTGGGTGACTGGCTGCTCGCGCGAGCGGGCAGCAGCAGCGTGATGCTGCTGATGCTGCTGATGGTGGTGGTGGCGGCGCTGGGGGCGACGATGAGCTCGACCGCCGTGACCGCGATCTTTGTGCCCGTAGGGCTGCGGATCGCCCAGAACACCGGCGCGGCGCCCAGCAAGCTGATGATGCCCATCAGCTTTGCGGCGCTCATCAGCGGCATGATGACGCTGATCGCCACGGCGCCCAACCTGGTGGTGAACAGCGAGCTGGTCCGCCACGGTCTCGACGGGTTCCACTTCTTCAGCTTCACGCCGTTCGGCCTGGTGATCTTGGTGCTGGGGATGGTCTACATGCTGTTTGCCCAACGCTGGCTCCCCGCGGGCGACGGCGCCCGCTCGGGGCAGGGGGGGCGGCCGAGCCTGACCGAGTGGATCAAGGAGTACGACCTTTCCGCCCGCGAGCACCGCCTGCGCATCGGCGAGGGGTCGAGCCTCGTGGGGCTCACCGTGGCCGAGGCCCGGCTCCGCGATACGTCGGGCGCCAGCCTGGTGGCGATCGAGCGCGCGAAGAAGCTGCTGCAGCCGCACGCCAACACCGAGCTGCGGGTCGGCGACGTGCTGTTTGTCGACCTTTTCGCGCCCAACGCAAACGTGTCGGCCTTCCGCCAAGAGTTTACGCTGGAGCCGCTCCCCATCACCGGAGGGTACTTCAGCGACCAACTGCAAGAGATCGGCATGGCCGAAGTGGTGGTGCCGGCCTCGTCGACGCTGGTGGGCGACACGCTGGTCGGCGCCGACTTCCGGCACCGCTACGGGCTGATCGTGATCGGCTTGAAGCGCGGCACGGAGTCGCTCAGCCGGGGGCTCGAGAACCAGCAGCTCCACGCCGGCGACACGCTGCTGCTGACCGGGCCGTGGTCGACCATCCGCGACCTGCAGTCCAACCGCCGCGATTTCGTGGTGTTCAATCTGCCAGCCGAACAAGACGAAGTACTGCCTGTTTCCGGGCGTGCGGGGCTGGCGGTCGCCTGCTTGTTGCTGGTGGTCGGACTGATGATTAGCGGCGTGGTGCCCAACGTGCAGGCCGCGCTGATGGGCTGCCTGCTGATGGGCGCCCTTGGCTGCGTCGACCTGAACACCGCCTACCGCGCGATCGACTGGAAGACAATCGTCCTGATCGTGGGCATGCTCCCCTTCTCGCTGGCGCTCGACCGCACCGGTGGGGTCGAGCTAGCGGCCGACGGGCTGATGTACCTCGTCGGCGACGCGGGCATTTACCTCGTGCTGGGCACGCTCTTTGCGCTGACGGCCGTCCTAGGGATGTTCATCTCCAACACCGCCACCGCGGTGCTGATGGCGCCGGTGGCCATTGCGCTGGCGAAGGACCTTGGATTTTCTCCCTACCCGTTCGCCATGATCGTGGCCCTGGCGGCTTCGTCCGCGTTTATGACGCCGGTTTCTTCGCCGGTGAACACGCTGGTGGTCGGGCCGGGCAACTATACGTTCGGCGACTTCGTGAAGATCGGCGTTCCGTTCACTCTGATCGTGCTCGTCACCAGCATCTTCCTGGTTCCAGTCCTACTCCCGCTTTCGCCGTAGCGTCGTCCACGGCATCCCCAGGCGCGCAGCAGGTCAATATGGTCGCCGAATCAAACCCTGCCTCCCAGTCGATCACGCAGCGAGTGCTCGACCTCGTGGAGCGTGTCGGGAACAAGGTGCCCCACCCGGTTCTGATCTTCCTGATCCTGATCGCGATCGTGCTGGTGGTCGCCCACGTGCTGTACCTGGCGGGGGTCTCGGTCAGCTACCAGGTGATCAACCCAGAAACCCACGAGCTAGAGACCGCCACGACCGCGGCCAGGACCCTGCTGTCGGCGAGCGGGGTCCGCGATATGTACACGGGGCTAGTGCCGAACCTGATGGGGTTCTCTGCCATCGGGCTGCTGGTGGTGGCGATGGTGGGGGTCGGCGTCGCGGAGGAGGCGGGGCTGATCAACACGCTGATCCGCACGCTGGTGGCCGTGTCGCCGGGGTGGGCGCTTACGTACATCCTGGCGCTGGTGGGCATCCTGTCGAGCATCGCGGCGGACGCCGGCTACGTCGTGCTGATCCCCCTGGCGGGCGCCGCCTACCTGAGCCTGGGGCGGCACCCCCTGGCCGGCATTGCGCTGGGGTTCGCCGCGGTGGCGGGCGCCTTTAACGTGAACATGCTTATCAAGCCGCTCGACGCGGTGCTGACCGAGATCACCAACGACGCGATCCACATGGTCGACCCCACACGATCGATCGACCTCACCGCCGGGCTGTGGTTCTCGATCGCCTCGGTGCCGTTCTTGACCGTCGTGATCGCCCTGATTACCGACCGCCTCATCTCGCCCCGCCTCGGGAAGTACGAAGGCGCAGCGGCGGAAGAGAGCGAGGGGGCATCGCTTGGCGCCAAGGAGTGGCGGGGGCTGCGCTACGCCGCTCTGGGGCTGCTGGGGGTGCTGGTTGTTTTCGGGCTGTTGTCGCTTCCCGAAGGGGCGCCGCTGCGCAACCCGGAAACAGGGGCGCTGATCGGCAACTCGCCGTTCATGAACGGGCTGATCGTGCCGATCATGTTCGTGTTCCTGGTGAGCGGCGCCGCGTACGGGTGGGGCGCGGGGACGATCAAGTCGTCTGCCGACGTCATTGGCGCGATGACCAAGGCGGTTTCTGGATTGGGGGGCACCATCCTGCTGTTCCTTGTCATCAGCCAGTTCATCGCCTACTTCAACTACAGCAACATCCCCACCATCATGGCGGTAGAAATGGCCGACACGCTCACCCGCGCCTCCATCGGCCCGATCTGGCTGCTGCTGGGGTTCATCGTGGTGGTCACGGCGCTCAACCTGGTGTTCACGCCGGCGATCGCCAAGTGGGCCATCTTTGCCCCGGTGTTCGTGCCGCTGCTGGTGACCCTGGGGGTCGACCCCGCGGCCGTGCTGTCCGCGTACCGGGTCGGCGATTCCCCAACGAACTCCATCACCCCGCTGAACGCGTACTTTGCGCTCGTGGTGGGCTTCGCCCAGAGGTACGACAAGAACGCCGGCATCGGCACCATCGTCGCGCTGCTGCTTCCCTACGCGATTGGGATGTCCGTCCTGTGGACCGCGCTGTTCGCCGCCTGGTACCTGCTGGGGCTCCCTTGGGGCTTCTAGTCGATCCGCTGGGTTCAACACGGAGCCACTGAAAGAGCGAAGGGATGGCAGCCGCCAATGGACGCAGATTCACGCAGATGAAGAATCAACTTCCTTTCTTGTTGATCGGCGTTCATCCGCGTCCATCGGCAGCTGCTATGCGTAGCGTCGAGGTTTGTACGTTCCGCTACTTGAAGCCAGCTACTTGAGGCGACTTTAGCATGAGCCACGTATCCAACCCGCTTGATGAAGCCGCTGCCGAGGCGCTGTTGGTGCGTTTCCTGGCGGTTGATGGCGTCACAGGCCACGAAGCCGCGATCGCCGCGGAGGTGTCCGACGCGCTGGTCGCAGCGGGCGTTGCGAAATCCGCAATCAAGTTCGATGACGCCCACTCCCGCATCCCCCTGCCGACTGAAACCGGCAACCTGATCGCCACCCTCCCCGGCACGCGGCCCGGCCCCCGGCTGTTGTTCTCGACGCACCTCGACACGGTTCCGCTGTGCGCCGGGGCCAAGCCGAAGCGCGAAGGAGACCGCATCGTCAACGCCACGGTGGGCGCCGCGTTGGGGGGCGACAACCGCACAGGCTGCGCAGTGCTGGTAGCGATGGTTGAGACTCTCCTGAAGCACAACCTGCCCCATCCGCCGATCACGCTGTTGTTCACCGTCCGCGAGGAAAGCGGCCTGCACGGCGCCCGCGAGCTGAACCCGGCCGACCTGGATGGGGCCGTGATGGGTTGCAACGTCGACGCCCGGGTTCCTGCCGACCTGGTGATCGGCGCGGTTGGGCAGGTGAACTGGCAGGTCGAGATCAAGGGCAAGGCCGCCCACGCCGGCGTGGCGCCGGAGAAAGGGATCTCCTCGACGCTGGTCGCCGCGATCGGTCTGACCCAGACCCATCGGGAAGGATGGTTCGGCAAGGTGCAGAAGCCCCGCGGCAACGGCACCAGCAACCCCGGGGTGTTCGAGGGAAAGCCGGGCCAGGCCGCGGGCGACGCGACCAACGTCGTCACCGACTTCGTGCACATCGTCGGCGAAGCCCGCAGCTTCGACGAGGCCTTCGCAGCCGAGATCGCTTCCGCGTACGAGGCCGCGTTCCGCAAGGCGAGCGAAGAAGTCACGGACTCCGCGGGCGACCAAGCCGAAGTCGCGTTCACAGCCAAACCCTCCTACCCGCCGTTCCGCCTCGAAGAAGATTCGCCGGCGGTACAGCGCGCCAAGCGCGCGGCGGTGTCGCTGGGCATGTCGCCCACCACGCAGCACTCCAACGGGGGCCTCGACGCCAACTGGCTCGTCCGGCACGGCGTGCCGACCGTGACGGTCGGCGCCGGTCAGTACGAGATCCATACCGTGCACGAGTACGTCAACCTCCCCGAGTTCTTCGACGGATGCCGGCTGGCGATCGCGTTCGCCACGATCGAAGACTAAGCACGCACGCAGGAACAGGCATGTCCACAACCACGCTCACCGGCGCGCCCGAACCGGCGCCCTACGTTTCGACCGGCCATCTGCCGGCCGACGAATCTATCCAGTCGCTGGTTGCCGAGGCGTACAAACAATTCACGCCGAACGCCGAGGGTCACAACTCACAGGTCTACCCGGCGCTGGCGCGCGTGCCATCCGACCTATTCGGCATCTGCCTGGTGGGGACCTCGGGCAACACGTACGAGATCGGGGACTCGCAGCACGAGTTCACCATCATGAGCGTCTCGAAGCCGTTCGTGATGGCGCTAGTGAGCGAGGCGCTCAGCCCCGCCGAGGTGCGGGAGAAGATCGGCGTGAACGCCACCGGGCGGGCCTTCAACTCGCTCGAGGGGATCGAGCGGGGCGACGACGGCCGCACCAACCCGATGGTCAACGCCGGCGCCATCGCCACCACCAGCCTCGTGCCGGGCAAAACACTGGAAGACAAGTGGCGGTTCATCCACGAGGGGCTCTCCCGCTTCGCCGGGAGGGAGCTGCCGCTGTGCGAGGAGGTGTACCAGTCGGCCAGCGAGACCAACTTTCGTAACCAGTCCATCTCCCGCATGCTGCAGAGCTTCGGCCGAATCTACATGGACCCGGCCGAGGCGACCGACCTGTACACCAAGCAGTGCGCCCTGAACGTCACCGCCAAGGACCTAGCAACGATGAGCGCCACGCTTGCCGATGGCGGCGTGAACCCGACCACGAAACAGCGCGTCGTCGACGCAGGGGTCTGCCACTACGCGTTGGCGGTGATGGCGACCGCCGGGCTTTACGAGACCTCCGGCGATTGGCTGTACGAGATCGGCCTCCCCGGCAAGAGCGGCATCGGCGGGGGAATCGCCACGGTGTCTCCCGGAAAAGGAGGCCTCGCCACGTTCGCGCCGCCGCTCGACAGAGCGGGCAACAGCGTGAAGGGCCAACTGGCCACCAGGTACCTGTCCCAGGGGCTTGGCATGGACCTGTTCGTTTCTCAGCCCGAAGCATAACCAGTTCCCCCAACGCCATCCCCGTCGAACCATGAGCCAAACAAAGACGCCCGTTATCGACCAGGAAGCGCGCGCCTCGTGGCTGCCGATGATCGTCATCGCCATGGGGCAGATGCTGATGTCGTTCAACGTGGCGGCCATCCCGGTGTCGATGGGGGGGATGGTGGAGAGCTTCCAGACCCCGCCCACCACCATCGGCACCGCGGTGGTGCTGTACTCATTGGGCGTCTCGGGCTTCATCATGCTGGGCGCCAAGCTGAGCCAGCGGTTCGGGTCGAAGATCTTCTTCCAGATGGCGGTGGCGCTGTTCCTGGTGGCGATGATCACCATCGTCGCCAGCCCCACCGCAGAGATAATGCTCGCGGCACAAGGGCTCGCGGGGCTGGCCGGCGCCGCGTTGGTGCCGACGCTGGTCGTGCTGATCGCAGACCACTACCGGGGCAAACAGCAGGCCGAAGCGGTCGGCTGGCTGGGCTCGGCCCGCGCCATCGCGGGGGTGCTGGCCTTCGTGATCGTAGGTTCCGTGGCGACGTGGCTGAGTTGGCGGTACGCGTTTGGGCTGCTGATCGTCCACTCCGCGGTCCTGCTGCTGCTGAGTTTTAAGCTCAAACCTTCCCAAGCGAACCCGGCCGTCGGCATCGATCTGTTTGGTGTGCTGCTCTCTGCGTGTGCGGTCATCATGATCACGTTCGGCTTCAACAATCTGAGGAACTGGGGCGTCTTGCTGGCCGGGTCCGGGGCGCCGTTTGATGTCGCCGGGGCCTCGCCCGCCCCTGTGATGATCGTCGTGGGCGTGGTGCTGCTGGCCGGATTCTTCGGGTGGTCGCACGGCCGAGCCAAGCGAGGGAAGACGCCGCTGTTGGCGCTCGACGTGGTCGATTCTCCGCTGGAGTGGGGGACCGTCGCGGCGCTATTTTGCATCGTCGGCATCGAGGGCGCCGTCAACTTCTCGGTGCCGCTGTACATCCAGATCGTGCAGGGGCAGACCAGCCTGGCGACGTCGATGGCCATGATGCCTTTCATGCTCACGGTGTTTTTCACCGCGATCTTGATCGTGCGGCTCTACAAGCGTTTCTCTCCTCGCCAAATCGCCACGGGGGCGTTCCTGCTGGTGGCGGTCGGCACCGCGTGGCTGGCGTTCGTGATCCGCAACGACTGGAGCGTCCCGCCGGTGATCGCCGGGCTGGTGCTGGTGGGGCTGGGCCAGGGGGCGCTGGTGACGCTGCTGTTCAACGTGCTGGTCACCGCATCGCCCAAAGAGCTCGCCAGCGACGTCGGCTCGCTCCGCGGCGTCACCCAGAACCTGGCCGCGGCGGTCGGCACCTCGCTGGTCGGCGCGATGCTGGTCGGGCTGCTGACCACCGTGATCGTGGGCAGCCTGAACGACAATCCTGTGCTGACGGCAGAACTCAAGGACCAGGCGAACCTGACCAACCTGAACTTCCTGAGCGACACGCAGCTCGAAGAACGGCTCAACGGATTCGCGGCCACCGGGGAGCAGCTCCGCGAGGCCCTCCGCATCAACCAAGAGGCCCGCACCCGGGCCCTCAAGACCGGATTTCTGGTGCTCTCGGGCATCGCGCTCTTGGCGCTCGTCCCCTGCCGGTGGCTCCCCGCCTACCGGCCGCACGAGATCCCGAGCGGGCCGGCGCCGCGCAGGCCCAAACGGCGCAAGTAGCCGGCGCAACCTATCCCGACGCCCGATGGCGGCATACAACGCTCGCAAGCGGACGGGCGACGCAGGGCGACACGACCGGCTTCCACTACCACACACGGATACCTCGAAGCAGAAGCAGACATCCATGCGGCACACCCCGACCCGCCCGTTCCCGGGGGGAATCATCCCGATCGTTGCTTGCGGCGTGCTGCTGGCCGCCGGTTGCGACCAGCCCGAGCCGCCGCGGGTCGAACGCCCGCGTCCGGTCAAGACGGTGACCGTGTCTGCCTGGGAGGACGCGCACACACGCACGTTCCCGGGCCGGGTCGAGGCGTCGCGGCGGGTAGAGCTGGCGTTCCAGGTCCCCGGCGTGATCGTTGAGCTCCCGGTGAAGGAGGGGCAAGAGGTGGCCCAGGGGGACCTGCTGGCTCAACTCCGGACGGACGAGTTCCAGGCGCGCCTCGAAGCGCTCAAAGGCAGGCTCGACCGCGCGCGGGCAGAACTGCAGTCGGCCCTGGCCGGCGAGCGTCCCGAAGAGCGGCTGCGGCGTGAGGCCGACGTGCGGTCGACACGCGCCCAGCTAGCCAACGCCCAGACCGAGTACGGCCGGTACGCCCGGCTGCTGCCGACCCGGGCGATCACCCGGGCCGACTACGAGCGGGCCGAGACCGCGTATCGCGTGGCCGAAGAGGCGCATCAAGCCGCGTTGCAAATGCTCGAGAAGGGGAGCATCGCCCGCGACGAGGACGTGCAGGCCCGACGGGCCGACGTGCGGGGGCTAGAGGCGCAGGTTGTTGAGGCACAGTTGCAGCTCGACGACTGCACGCTGCGGGCGCCCTTCGACGGCGTCATCGCGCAGCGTTTCGTAGAGCAGGGGCAGAACGTTCAAGCCAAGCAGCGGGTCGTCCGTTTCCAGGACGTCGACGAGGTAGAGATTATTGTCGACGTGCCCGAGAGCGTCATGGCGGCCGACATCCGCACCGCAGAGGTCGTTAACATGGTCGCCCGGATCACCGGCGCGCCGGGATTGGAGTTCCCCGCCGTGATCCGAGAGGTGGCGCAAGCCGCCGACCCGGTCACCCAGACCTTTCAAGTGCGGGTGGTGATGGAGGCGCCCGAGGGGGTCCGCGTGCTCCCCGGCATGACGGCCACCGTCACCGCGTCGTTCCGCCGCGCGAGCGTCCTGGGCAACCGCGTCTTGGCGCCCGCCAGTGCGGTGACCAAAGACCCGTCGGGCCGGCAGATCGCCTGGGTCTTGGGCCCGGAGGGCAAGGTCGCCGCGCGGGAAGTAAAGCTCGGCGAGCTGACGGGGGGCCAGGTAGAGGTGGTCTCCGGGCTCGAGCCAGGAGAGCGGATCGCCTCGGCAGGCGCTGGTTTCCTCCGTGAGGGCATGAAGGTGCGCGACCTCGGCGACGCGCTGGGAGCGGCATCGCAATGAATCCAGGCGTCCTTTCGGTAAACAACAGCCGCGTCGTGTTCGCGGCCATGGCCCTCCTGCTTGCCGGGGGCATCGCCGCCTACGTGAACATCGGTCGGCTCGAAGACCCCGAGTTCACCATCAAAGAGGCGCGGATCGTCACGCTCTATCCCGGCGCCAGCGCGGAGGAGGTCGCCCAGGAGGTGACCGGACCCATCGAGACCGCCGTGCAGCAGCTCGGGCAGCTCGACTTCGTGCGGAGCGAGTCGCTCCGCGGCCGGTCGGTGGTGTCGGCGATCATCAAGGACCGCTACGACCGCGACCGCATCCCGCAGGTGTGGGACGAGCTGCGGCGGAAGATCGCCGACGTCCAGCCGCTGCTCCCCCCCGCGGTGCGGGGCGGGTCGATCGTGGTCGACAACTTCGGCGACGTATTCGGCATCTTTTTCGCCATCACCGGCGAGGGCTACACCTTCCCTGAGATCCGCCGGTACACCGAGTTTCTCCGCCGCGAGCTGCTCTCCGTACCCGGGGTGAAGAGCATCGACCTGTTCGCCGCCCAGCAGGAGGTGGTGTTCCTAGAGATCTCTCGCCACCGGCTGGCGCAGTTGGGGGTCAACGAAGAACTGCTCTACGCCAAGCTGCAAGAACGCAATATCGCTGCCGACGGCGGCCGGGTGCGGGTGGGCGATCAGCACATCCCTCTCGATCCACGCGGCGAGTTCGACACGGTCGACGAGATGCTGCAGATTGTGATCGGGTCGGATCAAACGGGCCGGCAGCTCACGCTGGGCGATGTCGCCACGCTGATCCGCGGCGACCAAGATCCTCCGCGCCGCCTGTTGCGGTTCGACGGCCGGCCCGCGGTGGGGCTGGGCATCTCGACGATCCAGGGGGGGAACGTCGTCAAGCTGGGCGAACTGATCCGCGAAAAGCTGGCCCGGCTCGAAGAGTTCCAGCCGATCGGCATCGAGATCGGCGAGATCAACTTCCAGCCGGAGGCCGTCAGCCTGGCGACCGGCGAGTTCATCTTCAACCTGCTCAAGGCGGTCAGCATCGTCTTCGTGGTGCTGCTGCTGGCGATGGGCCGGAAAACCGGGCTGATCATCGGCGTGGTGCTGTTCCTGACCATCATGTCTACGTTCTTTGTGATGTACGCCGACGGCGACATCCTGATGGAGCGGATCTCGCTGGGCGCGCTCATCATCGCCCTGTGCATGCTGACGGACAACGCGATCATCGTGATCGAGGGGATCAAGGTCGGCATCGAGGCGGGCAGGAACAAGCTGGAGGTGGTCCGCGAGGTGGTGGCCGAGAACCAGTGGCCCCTGTTCGGCGCCACAGCGATCGGCGTGATCGCGTTCGCTGCCATCGGCCTGTCCGAAGACAGCACCGGCGAGTACACCCAGTCCCTGTTCTGGGTGATCTTGATTGCGCTGAGCCTGAGCTGGATCTCGTCGATCACGGTCACCCCGCTGCTGAGCTACCTGATCTTCCGCCCCAACGCCGGTGCGGGGCAGGGCGCCCCGACGGCCTACGACAGCCTGCCGTTCCGCGTTTACCGCAACCTGCTCATCCTCGCCCTGCGGTTCCGCTGGCTGGTGGTCGTGCTCTCCATAGCGGCATTTGCCGCCGCGGTGTTCGGGTTCACCAAGGTCACCCACAGCTTCTTCCCGCCGGCGACCCGTCCGCAGGTTATGGTAGACGTCTTCCTCCCAGCGGGGACGCACATCCGCCAGACCGAGGCCGAGGCCGATCGCATCGAGGGGCTGCTGCGGGCGGCGCCGGGCGTGACGCACGTCACCTCCTTCGTTGGCGGCGGAGGCCCGAGGTTCTTGCTGGTCTATGCTCCGGAGAACGAGAACCCCGCGTACGTGCAGTTCTTGGTGGAAGTAGACGACTGGCGCAATATCGACACGCTCATCCCCGACATCCAACAGCAGCTCGACGAGGGCTTTCCCGACGCGAACGCCATCGCCAAGAAGTTCCTGCTGGGCCCCGGCGAGGGGGGCCGCATCCAGGCCCGGTTCCGTGGCGCCGACCCGGAGAAGCTGAAGCAACTGGGGGCCGAGGCGCAACGCATCCTCCGCGAAGAAGGGGATGCGCTGTGCGTCCGAAGCGACTGGCGCGAGCCGGTCAAAGTGATCCGTCCCGAACTGCTCGACCTGCAGGCCCGCCGAAACGGCATCACCCGGATCGACGTGGCCCGTGCCCTGGAGAGCAGCTTCGAGGGCCGCACCGTCGGCTTCTTCCGAGAACCGGGGGGCTCCGCCACGGGGGTCTTCCCGCAAGAGGCGCGGCTGCTGCCGATCATCGCCCGCCCCCCCATCGAGGAGCGCGACGACGTCAGCGCACTGGCCAGCCTGCAAGTCTGGAGCCCCGTGGCCGGACGGATGATCCCGCTCAGCCAGGTGAGCTCCGGGTCGGAGGTGGTGTGGGAAGACCCGATCGTCATGCGCCGCGACCGCTTCCCGACGCTCACCGTGCACGGCGACCCCCGCACCGGGCTGCCGAGCCAACTGCTGGCCCGCGTACGCGGGGCTATTGAGGCCATCGAGCTCCCCGAGGGCTACACGCTGGAGTGGGGCGGCGAGTACGAGAACTCCCGCGACGCCCGCGCCGCGCTCGCCCAATCGATCCCGGTGATGCTGGCGCTAATGGTGTTTATCGTGGTGGCCCTGTTCAACTCGATCCGCGCTACGCTGCTCATCTGGCTCGTCATGCCGCTGGCGCTAATCGGCGTCACCGCCGGGCTGCTGCTAACCGGCATGCCGTTTGGGTTCATGGCCCTGCTGGGCGTGCTCGCGCTCGGGGGAGAGCAAATCAAGAACCAGATCGTGGTGCTCAGCAAGATCCTCACCGAGCGTTCCAAGGGGAAAGACGCCTACCAGGCCATCCTCGACGGCGGCGCCGCCAAGATGCGGCCCGTTTGCATGGTGGCCATCACCACCGTGCTGGGCATGATCCCGCTGCTCAAGGACCCCTTCTTCGGCGCGATGGCCGTGTGCATCATGTTCGGACTGTCGTTCGCCGCGGTGCTGTCGCTGATCGTGACGCCGGTGCTGTACGCGATCTTCTTCGGCATCCACGAGCCCGAATCCGGGTAACGCCGACTAACGCACCGAATGACCAATGACCAAGCCTGAATGACCAGTGGCGCAAGCGATTGCCTGCCCCTACTGGTCATTCAGGCTTGCTTTTCACCAGCCGCCGTACAGCGGGTTGAAGTGGATCGGGGCGCCCCAGGGTCCCACCGTGTACAGCGGCCGCCCGTCGAGCCCGCCCCCCCAGGGGCTGCGCATCTGGTTCGCCGGCGCGTACGGGCCGCGGAGCTGGGCGTCTTGCAGGCGCTGGTTTTGTTGCTGCGCCGCACGCGACCGCGCGTCCCGCATGTCGGCCTGTGCTTGATTCTGATCGGCCCGCATGCTCTGGATCGACTGGTTCTGTGTCTGGCGGGCGCGGTCGAACGCCGCCTGCGACTGCTGGTTGGCCACGCGGCGTTGCTGGAAGCGGTCGAGCTCCATGCGGATCTGGCTGCCGGTCATGTTCAGCACGTCGGGCCGCTTGGCGCGGAGCCGGTCCTGCGAAGCCTGCGACTGGGTCGGCAAAAATTGGTTGAGCCACATTCGGGCCTGCGCCGCCTCGGGGCTGGCCAGCGCTGCGATGCGTCCCTCCATGTCTTCCAGCAGCGTCATCAGCTCGCCCGCGCTCATCTTGGCGATGCGGGCGCTGAGCTCCTGCCGCATCCGGGTCACTTCGTCCTGCGTGTAGAGCTGCTGCACGGAGAGCCACTCGTCCAACTGGCGCCGCGCCTGCCGCCAGCGATCGCTCTCGAGCACGACATTGCGCGACGCGTCCGAAGCGGCGTCGACGTTCGGCGAGCCGCCGCCGGGTTGGCCGAGGGCGGGGCGTGGGGCCACGGCGGCCAGGGCGATCAGCAGCGGAAAGATGAGCAAGCGAGACATGAGAAAGCTCCGGTGGAACCGTCGTTGAGAGTCAAATAAAAGGTTGGGTCACAGCCGCCGTGAGTCCGCGATCACCGGGCCTCGGGCGCCCGGCGGAACTCTACCCGCATCGCGGGCAGCCTCGCCCCGTCGACCGCGGCCGGTTTTACTTCCCAGACAAACCGGTCTGCGTCTTGCGGAGTGTAGACGTTGGAGGTGGTTGTCTTCGTGCCGTCGGGCAGCACGTGGGCCGTGTCGAGCACCCACGTATCCCCGGCCTGGCGCCAGAATCCCTCGCCGGCGCCCCCCTGCGAATCGAAGCTCCAGACCTTGATCCGCTTCGACTCGGGGTCCCAGCCGATCCGCTGCTCGCCGCCGATCGATTCCCGCGCGTCGCCCTTCACGAGGAACTCGCGGACGATGTAGTTGCCGCCGTCGCTGGGGTGGGCCGACATCAACAGCGTTGTGTCGTCCGCTTGGCCGGCCCATTCGCCCAGCAGCCACGCCAGCGGCATCAGCTTCTCGCTCAGCGGCGGCGCCTCGGCGGCGGCTTCGCGGACGCCGTCTAGCAGCCACTTTCCATCCCGTCGGACCCACACCGCGGTAAACCGGCCCCCCACCCGCGACCCGTCCGGCATCGTGATGCTGCCGATCTTGCCGTCCTCGATTGCCACGTCGGGGGTCACCATCCGCAGGGTCGACTGAACCGCGGGCGCCGCGGTCGAGCCGCCCGGCGCCGCGGCAGGCGCGCCCGGCTGGGGCCTGAGCATCGCCTGGGCGTTGAAACGGTACCCCTGCGAGTCGATGTAGTCGCCACGCTCGGTCCACATCTTGGCCATGGCGCCGACGTCGCCCCGCCTGGCGGCGTCGGTATAGGCCTTTGACGCCGCGCGTACTGCTTGCTCCGCTTGGCTCTGCTGGGCCACGGCCTCGGCAGCAACCATCAGCAAGCAGGCGGACCATCCCAGCACAACGGCTGCCGATCGAGGCATGGTTCTCTCTCTTCGCGGGTTCGTGAGCAGACAAGGCGAACAGACGCTGAGCGCCCGCCGACCTCGCCTTGATTAAAGCCGTACCCGCGGCGCCTTGCAACTCGCCGCGGCCTGTTGCGGGCACACCGCCGGTCGGGCCGGGGAGCGGTCGTCCGGAGTACGCCGCGCACGCTATGCTGAGCCGACCAGAAACCATCACTCAATCGGCGCCGCCATGCACACCCTGCGGATAACCCACAAAACCGCCTACCACTACCACACGCCGGTCAAGTTCGGCCCCCACCGGGCGCTCTTGCGCCCGCGGTCGTCGCACGAGCATTGGATCCGCAGCTCCAGCATACAGATCGAGCCCGCGGCGGACGTGCGATGGCTGCTGGACATCGAGGGGAACTCGGTGGCGGTGCTTACCTTCGCCGAGCCGGCTGCAATGCTGAGTCTGCTGATGGAGGTCGAAGTCGAGATACGCGACGACAACCGTATCGAGTGTCTGATCGACCCAAACGCCCGCCTCTACCCGTTCCAGTACGCCGCGGATGAGCAGGTGGCGCTCGTCCCGTACCGCTTGCCCAGCTACCCGCTGGACGGCCCTGCGCTGCACCGATGGTTGAGCGAACTGTACCAACCGGGGCAGGCGATTGACACCTTCGAGCTGCTCAACCGGCTTAACAGCCGCATTTTCGAAACCTTGACCTACACGGAGCGCTACAACGCGGGGGTGCAGCTCCCGCACGAGACGCTTGCCCTGGGGAGCGGATCGTGCCGCGACTACGCCGTGTTGATGATGGAAGCCGTCCGCTACTGGGGCTTTGGCGCGCGTTTTGTCTCCGGCTACGTGCGGATGGAAGAAGGCCAGCACGGATCGACGCACGCCTGGACGGAGGTCTACCTTCCGGGCGCCGGCTGGCGCGGCTTTGATCCCACCAACAACAAACTCGCGGGGATCGAGCACATCCCCATCGCGGTGGCCCGGCAGCAAGAGCACGCGATGCCCCTCTCCGGGACCTGGGACGGGCCCGGCGACGCTTTCGACTGGATGGAGGTCTCCGTGCAGGTGGTCTCGTTGGACTAACCGCGCCGACCCCAGGTGTGGGAGATTGTGCGACAGGCCGCAGAGCGTGAGCTAGACTTGCTCCGAAACGCAAAGCAGAATCCAACCGCTACAATCGCCCTAAGCCCCCGCATTCAACACCCCGACCAAGAACCAGGCCATGGATAACCCCCGCCCCATCGCTGCCCCCGGCGTCCTCGCAACCGAACTGGCGCTGCTGCGCGATTACTGGGGTTGGTTCCTCGGCCTCGGGCTGGCGATGGTCGCCACGGGGGCGTTCGTCCTGGGTTGGTCGTGCATCACCACCGTTACCTTTGACATTACTTGGCTGTTCGGCTTCTTGCTGCTGGCTTCGGGCATCGGCGAGATCATCGGCTCGTTCTGGGTCGGGCGTTGGAGCGGCATGCTCATCCACCTGTTGATCGGCGTGCTCTACGCACTGGTCGGCATGATGATTATCGACCAGCCGGAGAGCGCCGCGATCCAGCTCACGCTGATCATCGCCGTCTTCCTGATGGTGGCGGGCATCTTCCGCATCGTGTTCGCCATCAGCGAGCAGTTCCCCGGCCGCGGCTGGGTGCTGCTCAACGGCGGCGTCACCTTCCTGCTGGGCCTGGTGATCTACAAGCAGTGGCCCGCCTCCGGGCTGTGGGTCATCGGCTTGTTCATTGGCATCGATCTGGTGTTCAACGGCTGGGCCTGGGTGATGCTCGCCGTCGGCCTCCGCACCAGCCGCATCGGACGCGCCCCGCGCACCGTGCTGGAAGCCTAGCGACGCACGCGGCGAGCCACCCGGCGGACCGGCCCCGCGACGAACCCGGGGTTCTGCTCTAACGCTCGCAGCGTCGCCTGCCGGCTGTCACGCCCCCACACCACGACCCAACGCGGCGCCGCGGACACGCCGGCCGCCGGGTAGAGGGTCACCTCCCACGCCGAAGTGATCCCCGCCTGCGCCTGCTGCAGGTTGAGGCTCAGCTCGGCCATTTCCCGCCGCACCTGGTTGTTCTGCTGCCGGGCGTGCGCCAGCGCGCGGAGGCGGTAGGCCGCGTCCTGCTGGCCCTGGTAGTTCTCGCGCTGCTGCTCTGCCTGCCAGGCCCGCAAGCCGGGGCGCAGCACCCGTTGGTCTTCGTCGGAGAGCAAGGAAAACGGCACGCCGTACTCGTCGCCGTTCTCGGTTTCCAGCAACACCCCTTCCACGCTGAACACACGCGGCCCGCCCCGCTGACCCACCAGCCAGTCCTCGAGCCCCGCCTGGGTAGGCCGGCTCAGGTTCTCTGCCTGCGCCACGATCTGCGGCACGATCTTCTGGTAGAACGCCGGCAGGTTCCGCAGCGGGCGGTCGTTGACGTACACCCGGCCGCGGCGCCGCTGCAGCGTTAGCTGCTGCTGGGCGTAGTCGACCACGCGGGCGGTCACCTGCGAGCCGTCTCGCAGCGTCCAGGTCTGCGGCGCCTGGCTCGCCTGCTGCGCCGTTTGGGCCGCTTCACGCGAGGCGAGGTACTCCCGGTCGTCGTCGGAGAGGGTCGTGATCTCGATGGAAACCAGCTCGTGGTCGTCGCGCTCCAGCACCACAAACCGCTGGTTGAACGTCACCAGTTGCGCGTCCAGCGTGTAGTCGCCGGAGGCGTCCGACCAGGTCCGGGCCTGGGCCCCCAGCAGCGGGCCGGCCACGGCTAGCAGAAAGAGCGTCGCGGTCCGCATGGGGGCGCCATCGGTTTGGAAGAAGGGGATTGGGTGAGGACGATCGAAGGGGCGAGGGCCCCGGCCGGTTGCTGGCGCCCGCCCGTCGGGGCCGTCGCCCCACCAACTATAACCGAGCGCCACGGCGCTACGAAATCGCTGCGGGGGGAGTCTGCGGCGCCGGCGCAACCGGCACAATCGGAAAATCTGCTCACGCCCCGTCTCCGGTATGGCCGATGTCCCAGACGACGGGGCGGCGTTGTAGGTCGCGCGGTTTGCAAGACTCAACCTCCAATCCGAGATGCAAGCGGTCGATCGCGCCAGCACCATCTGCCTGTTCCTGCTGGCGACCCTGCTGTCGCCAGCCGCGGGGGCCGCACAGCCGCCGGAGCCGTCGTCGTCTGCGCTCTCCGGACCCCCGCTGGCCTACCCAAGCACGAGTGAGCCCAGCGCCAGCCAGCCCAGCGTTGGGCCCGCGGCGCCGCCGGTGACCGACGACGTCGGCTACCAGTACGGCTACCTCGACGAGCAGAACATCCCGGGCGCCCTGCGGGACGACCCGCTGGCCGAGGACCTGCCCGCCTACTACTACTCTCCGCGTCCCTACCGCGCGACGGGGCTCGGCGTCCGACCGATCGCCGACTACGCCCCCCCCGGCTACCAGCCGCGGGAGCAGCAAGAAGGCCCCGCCGTCCCGGAGTACTCGCGGCTGGCGCCCCCGGTGCCGATTTCTACCGAGCAGCGCGACAGCCTGGTCGTACGCGGCATCTACCCCGGCTCGTTCTTGGCGCCCGGAACCAACACCTCGTTCCGTCTGCGGGGCTTCGTGCGGCTGGGGGCGCTTCTGGACCTCGACCCCATCGGCAGCGCCGACTCGTTTGTCACCAACACCATCCCCGTGCCGCAGAGCGCCGGGCAGAACTTCAACATGGGCGGCCGGTTCAGCCGCCTGGGCTTCGAGACGTGGACCCCCACCGAATTCTGCGACTGGAACGTCCACACCTTCATCGAGGGAGACTTCTTCAACGGACCGGCCCAGGCCGCCGGCGGCGGGGGGAACCCCTTCCGGCTGCGCAACGCGTTCATCGACTTCGGCTACTTCCGTCTGGGGCAGCAGAACTCGGTGTTCATGGACGGCACGAACTGGCCCAGCGTGGCGGACTTCCAGGGGCCCAATAGCTGGGTCAACCAGCGGCAACCCTCGGCCCGCGTGACGCTGCCGGTGTGCGACTGCTTCTACTGGGCCGGCGCGATGGAACGCCCCTTTTCTGACATCACGTTCAGCCCCGCCCAGGGGGCGGCGGTGCAAGACGTGCCCGACTTCACCACGCACCTCCGCTACGAGGCAACCCGAGGCCACGCCCAGCTCAGCGCGCTGGTGCGCGGCATCGGCTACCGCCCCGTCGACGACGCCGTCGCCCGCCAAGCGGCCGCGGGCGTGAGCGGCAGCGCCGTGCTGCACCCGTGGGCGATCTTGTTCGGGACCGACCCGGTGCACGACCCCGACCCTTCGGGCCTCACACGCAGCCGGATGCTGATGCAGGCGACCTGGGGGCCCGGCGTGGGACGCTACCTGAACGACCTGGCGGGCCAGGGGCTCGACGCCCAGGTCGACCCCGTCACGGGCCAGTTGGAACTGGTCCAAGCGACCGGCTGGAACGCCAGCTACGAGCACTGGTACAACGCCCACTGGCTGTCAAACTTCACCTACTCCAACGTCGACGTCCAGAACAACGCCCCGACGCCGGCCGGCACGTACGCCAGCGCCCAGTACGTGGCCGCGGGTCTGTGGTGGGTCCCCATCCCCAGGCTGGCAATCGCCACAGAGTTCTTGTGGGGCGAGCGCCAGAACGAGGACGGCCAGTCGGCCGACGTCCAGCGGCTGCACGGGATGGTGCAGTACAACTTCTAGGCGCCCGCACTACGCGGGCTTCGTCGCACCGAACGCCGCGAAGCAAGAGTTCTTGTGCAGCAGGTCGACCTTCTCGAAGCCGACCGACCGCAGCAGGTCGAGCTGATAGGTCACCGGGCGGGGCGAGTCTTCCCGGTCGATGTACTCGAACACCTTGTCGCGGTAGGCCTCGCCGCCGAGGGAGCTCAGGTGCTCGCCGTAGCGGCGCCACATCATTTGCTGCACCGCGGGCTGCTCGTGCAGCACCAAGTCTGTGATCCACACACTGCCGCCGGGCCGGAGCAGCCGGTAGAGCTTGGCGAACGCCTGCCGCCAGTCGTCGTCGTCGCGCAGGTGGTGCAGCACCGCGGCGGCCAGGATCACGTCGTAGCCGCCATCGACGAGCGGGGCCGCACGAAAATCAGCCTGCACGGTGCGGACCTCCCCCCCGTTCACCCGCCGGACCCGCTCCGCGGCCCGCGTCAGCATCGGCCCGCTGAGGTCGAGCAGGTCGACGTCAAAATCGCGCCCGGCCGCCTCGCGTAGCCGCAGCGTGTTGTTCCCCGCGCCACAACCCACGTCCAGCACCCGCCCGATCCGCGGCGTGCAAGCGACCGCGGCCTCGGTAATCAGCGCCATCGCCAGCGGCGCGTCGATCGTCGCGGCCTGGCCGGTCTCCAGCGAGGCGAAGCGCTCAACGTCGTTGTCGAAGCGGGCGCGGATCTCGTCGGTGGTTGATTTGTTCGAGAGCGGGGTCATGGCGGGTAGCGACGGAGGCAGAGGCAGGCGGCTGGTACGATAAGTTATCCGCGGCGTGTCGACAGGTCACGCGCCCCAGGCCCGGAGGGCCGACGGCGTAGGGCGTTGCAGACGAGCTATCGCATCGCGGCAAACACGACCTACTGCTCCTCAAGCACCGCAAGAAACTCTGGCGGGACGCGCTCCGTCAGCCACACCTGGTTGCCGGTCACGAAGAACTCGTGCCCCGCGGCGGACATCCCGGCGGAGTCGACCGACAGCAGCACCGGCGATCCGTGCCGCACCGCGACCTTCAGCATGGTTTCTTGGCAGGTCGACAGGTGCACGTGGTGGCGCCGCATTTTCTGCAGGCCGTGCTTGAGGATTGCCCCGAGGTAGCGGGTGGCGGTGCCGTGGTAGAGCAGCTCGGGGGGCGCAGCGGGCAGGTAGCCGAGGTCGACCTGCGTCGAGTGCCCCTGGCGGGCGCGGATCCGCGTGTCGTCTGCCGCGAGCTCGAACCGCTGCTTGTCGTTCTCGGCGACCACCTGCTTGAGCACCGCCAGCGGCACAGGCGTCCCGGCCCGTGCCAGGGCGTCCAGCAGCTCACCCACCGGCAACCAGCCCCCCTCCTGCAGAGAGAGGCCGACCGAGTCGGGGCGGTGGCGGAGCACCAAGCTGAGCCGCTTGCTGATTCTCCGCAGGGCTTGTTCGTTCATGGGGTTCACTTGTTCTGACTGCTTATCTCCTGCGTCGCCGCGTAGAGCCCCGCCAGCAGCTTCAAATCGGCGGCCGCTCCGCGGGCGCTGAGCCAGTTTAGCACTTCGGCCAGCGGCACTTCGTGGATCGTGATTGCTTCGCTGGCGTCGCCCCCGCCGGCGCCTTGGCGCCGGAGGCCTTGGGCCAGGTAGAGCGTGATCGACTCGTCGGTCAGGCCGGGGGAGGAGTAGCCGGTGCACAGCTCGGTCCACCGCGCGGCGACGTAGCCGGTCTCTTCTAGCAACTCGCGGCGGGCCGCCTCCACCAGCGCCTCGTCCTCGTTGCCGGCGATGTCGCCGCTGAGCCCCGCGGGGAGCTCGATCACGCTCCGCCCGACCGGCGGTCGGTGCTGCTCTACCAGCACCACGTCCCCGGCGTCGGTGATCGCTACGATGCCCACGCTGGGGCGCGCGGTGTTCCGCGTGGCGTACTCCCAATGGCCGCGGGCGACCATGGTGAGGTGCCGGCCGGCGTAGAGGACGCGTGATTCTTGTTTGTTCATGATCCTGGTTTGCCTGCGATAGACTCTTTGCTACAGATCGACGACGACCATCTAGGCAGCACCAAGATCTTGTTTCAGCCAAACGAGGACAAGGCCTTAGGCCTTGATCACCGTAGCCTGTGGCAACGCCGTAGGTAAACGTGCATGCCGCGACCATTTGGCCGAAGGCCATACTCACCGTCTCACATTGCCCAAGGCGTGAGTAAGGCCGTTGGCCAAACAACGCCGCACGGGCCGGCGACCTAGGGCGGCGCTCCGCTTGCCCCAGGCTACGGTGAAAGTAGGCCTTCGGCCAAACGGGGAACCTCGCTACGCGATCTTGACGCCTGCTCTCTTCATTTCTTCCACCGCCGCATCGCAGTCTCCGCTCTCCAGTTCCACCCCGCGCGTCCCCTCCACCAACAGCGTCGTCTCGAAGCCAAGGCCCACCGCGTCGAGCGCCGTGTACTTGACGCAGTAGTCGGTCGCCAGGCCCATCACGTCGAGGGCCGTCACGCCTTGCTGGCGGAGGTACTCGCCCAGGCCGGTGGCGGTGCGGCGGTCGTTGTCGAAGAAGCCGCTGTAGCTGTCGATCGCGCGGTCGGCGCCCTTACGGACGACATGGTCGACGCCCCCCAGGTTCAGCCCCGCGGCGAGCTGGGCGCCGGGGGTCCCTTGCACGCAGTGGTCGGGCCAGAGGACCTGTTCGAGCCCGGCGACCGTCGTCACCTGGCCAACCTGCTTGCCGGGGTGCTGGCTGGCGAACGACAGGTGGTCGGCCGGGTGCCAGTCTTGGGTGGCCACCACCAACGCGTAGCCCGGCATCAAACGATTGGCGACGGGAATCACCGCGTCGCCGCCAGAAACAGCCAGCGCGCCGCCGGGGAGGAAGTCGTTCTGCAGGTCGATGAGGATGAGGGCTTTCATGGTTAACGTCCTCAACAGAGGGACTAGGCGATCCACTGACCTTACGGAAGCGATTGCCACGAAAAGGCACAAAGAAGCACAAAGACGGGAAACAACGACTCACAGCGGTAGATCATGGAGCACGCGGCAGCAGCAGATCGCGGAGTGTTGGTCCGCGCCCCTCCTCCTTTTGTGCTTCTTTGTGCCTTTTCGTGGCCATCCTTCGTTACTGTTGTTAAGCGTGGCTCGCGGCATGGCAAAGGGTCCACGAGCCATCACTCAGATCTCAAAATTAAAACCCTTCTTCATCAGCCGGTCGTACCGGCGTTTGTCGAACCGGTAGAGCCGCGCGGCGCGGTGGGCGACGTCCTTCTCGATCTCGCCCGTCTCCTTGACGATCTCCATCGCCAGCACCTTCTTGCGGAAGTTGCGCTTGTCGAGCTCGCGGTCGAGGATCACCTCGTACAGGCGCTGAAGCTGCCGCAGCGTGAAGCGTTCGGGGAGCAGCTCGAAGCCGATCGGTTGGTAGCGGACCTTGCTGCGGAGCCGCTGGTGGGCCGTGTCGAGCACCTGCGCGTGGTCGAAGGCCAGCGGCGGCAGGTCGCTTACCGAGAACCAGGCGGCGTTGCGGGCGTCGGTGCTGGCCCGCACGTCGTGCCCCGTGAGGTTCACCAGCGCGTAGTAGGCCACCGTGACGACGCGCTCGCGCGGGTCGCGTCCCAGGGCGCCGAACGTGTAGAGCTGTTCGAGGTAGATGTCGCGCAGGCCGGTCTCTTCTTGCAGCTCGCGGCGGGCCGCGTCGTCGAGGGTCTCCTGGGTGCGCACAAACCCGCCCGGCAGGGCCCACCCGCCCCGGTAGGGGGCAAGGTCGCGCTGGATCAGCATCACCTGCAGGTCGGTCTCGTCCCGGCCCGCAAAGTCCATGGCGAACACGACGATGTCCACCGTCAACGCGGGTCGGGCGAACTGGTAGGTGTGTGGCATGGAAGGGGTGGCGGCTACGAAGCGAAGGGAGCTGTGGGGATGACAGGGGATCGGGGAACGGGGCGAGCCGACGCGTTTGGGCGACCGAGCAAGAGACGCTGATGACGGGAGCGGTAGGCGTGTGTTAGTCCTCAAAGTCCCAACGCATCTCGCGGACCATCTGGTCGCGCAGTTCGTGCAGCCCCACGTCGATGCCGACCGGGTGCTCGTGGGGGTTCAGCAGCCGCCGCACGGTGGGGTGCAGGCGGCCGAGCTCTTGCTGGGCGCGGGTGCGGGCCGTGTGGATGGTCTCGGGGCCCCCGGCAGCGAAGCGTTCCTCCAGCCGGCCGCCGCGCATCACCGGGGCCAGCAGGTCGGCGCCCGTGGCGCCGGCGGGGATCTTTTTGCGGCGGGCGCCGTCTTTGGCGTCGACGATCACGTCGCGGCCGTCGATGCCGCGGGCCTCGTCGTAGATCATGTCGCCCACCAGGCCCGAGGCGTCCTCGAACCGCCGCACCTGCAGCACGCCGGGGATCGTGGTCTTCACGGCCTGTTCGGAGAGCTTGAGTTTCGGCCGCCACTGGCCGTCTGCGCCGCGGATGGCGCCCAGCTTGTAGACGCCCCCCAGGGCGGGCTGGTCGTAGGCGGTCGCCAGCCGCGTGCCGACGCCCCACAAGGCGATCTTGGCGCCCTGGGCCTTGAGGCTGGCGATGATGTGCTCGTCGAGGTCGTTCGACGCCACGATGGCCGCGTCCGGAAAGCCGCCGGCGTCTAGCAGCTTTCGGGCCTCGATGCTGAGGTAGGCCAGGTCGCCCGAGTCGAGCCGGATGCCGACCAGCTCGTGCCCGCGGGCCCGCAGCCGCTGGCCGACCTCGACCGCCTTGCGGACCCCTTCGAGCGTGTCGTAGGTGTCAACCAAGAAGACGCAGTTGTTGGGCATCGCCTCGGCATAGCCGTCAAAGGCCGCCGTCTCGTCGTCGAAGCTCATCACCCAGCTATGCGCGTGGGTTCCTTTGACGGGGATGCCAAACCGCTTGCCGGCCAGCACGTTGGAGGTAGCCGCGCAGCCGCCGATGTAGGCGGCCCGGCTGGCGGCCAGACCGCCGTCGACCCCCTGCGCGCGGCGCAGGCCGAACTCCAGCACCGGCTCCCCCTGGGCGGCGCCGCAGATACGCGACGCCTTGGTGGCGATCAGGGTTTGGAAATTGAGGATGTTCAGCAGCGCCGTCTCCAGCAGTTGGCACTGCAAGATCGGCCCGCGGACCCGCACCAGCGGCTGCTGGGCGAAGGCCACGGTCCCCTCGGGCATCGCGTCGATGTCGCAGGTGAGCCGCAGGTGCCGCAGGTAGTCGAGGAACGCGGCGTCAAACAGCGGCCGGTCGTCGTTGCCGGTGAGGGTCGCCAGGTACTCGAGGTCGGAATCGTCGAAGCGGAACGCCTGCAAGAAGTCGATCGCCGGCCCCAGCCCCGCGGCGACCGCGTAGCCCCCGGCGAACGGCGCCTTGCGGAAGAACAGGTGGAACACCGCTGCCTGCTCCGACCGCCGCAGCTTCCAGTAGCCGAAGGCCATGGTGAGCTGGTAGAGGTCGGTCAGCAGTGCGAGCGAGGGGGCAGCGGTCATGGCGGGCGTCCTGGCTGGTGTGTTAGTGTAATTGTGACACTATCACGGGCGGGGTCAAGCCCGCCCCGCGCAGGACCGATGACGGGCATAAACCGCAACGTCCGCGGGCCGCTGATGCGAAACCCCGCCTCGTTCAGACCCCTTTGTGGCTGAGCAGCGGCCGGAGCTCGCGCACCGATCGCACCAGATCGCGTTGCGCCCGCATCACTAGGCGGATGTCCTTGTAGGAGGAGGGCGCCTCGTCGCGGAGCTTGCCGGTGGCCCGCCGGTCGAACCACAGGGCGCCCACCTGGCGGGCCAGCGCGTCGCGGCTGACGGTGCGACGCGCGTCGCTGCGGCTCATCCGCCGGCCGGCGCCGTGCGAGCAAGACGCGAGCGCCGCCGGGCGCCCCTTCCCCTGGGTGTGAAAGCTGGGGGCGCCCATCGAGCCCGGGATCAGCCCCGGCTCGCCGTCGCGGGCCGACTGCGCCCCCTTGCGGTGCACCAGCAGCGTCCTCCCGTCGTGCGTCTCCCGACGCACGTGGTTGTGGTCGCTGTGGACCAGGGAGCCCCAGTCGGCCTCTACCCCCAGCAGGTCGTCGACCAACGCCGCGACCGACCGCAGCATGGCCAAGCGGTTCTGCTGGGCGTACGCACACGCCCAGGCCGCGTCGGAGAGGTACGCCTCGCCCGCCGCGCTCGACGCGTCGAGGCCGACCAGCGCGCCGCGGGCCGGCGCCGCGGCCGCCAGGTGATGGCGCGCCACGGCCTGCCCCACCGCCCGCGAGCCGCTGTGCACCATCACCCACAGCCGTCCAGACGTCTCTGCCTGAAACTCCAAGAAGTGGTTGCCGCGCCCGAGCGTGCCGAGCTGCACCGCGCCGTCGCGGCTAGCGGCGCGCGCAAGCGCCGGGTCACTCAGCGCGCTGGGGTTCAACGAAGACGGCAACGCCGCCGCCTGCGGCCGGCGGATGATGGGCGCCGCCCGACGCAGCCCCGCCAGCAGCGCGCCGGCGGCGCGCGGGTTGTCGATGGCGCTGGCTTCGACATCGAACGCCAAGGCCGCCATGCCGCAGCCGATATCGCCGCCGACCGCTTGGGGGTAGACCACGCCGTCGGCGGCGACGACCGCGCCGACGCACACGTCGTTGGCCAGGTGCACGTCCGGCATCAGCGCGACGCGCGTCACCCCCTCGGCCGCGCGGACCCGGCGCACCGACTTGGCGACGGCCGACGGCAGCGGCTCGGTGAGCCAAGTTTCCATCGGCGCTAGCGTGGGATCAGTCATGGCGCGCCTCCTGGGGGTGCGGGCCCAGCACCACAAACGCCAGCGTCGGCGCTTTGCGGCGTGTGATCGCCGCCGCGACCGCGGCGCGCAGCCGCCCGGCTGAGGCGTGCAGCCCCCCCTCGACTTCTGCTCGACAGAAGTCGTCGGGCGCCCAATCGGCGACGACGGTCACCAACATCCGCGACGCGTCCGGCGCAGGCTGCACCGAGGCGACGCGTAGGCCGATCAGGCGATCGTCTCCCATTTCTCCCGAGAGCACCTGATCGACGGTTTCTGCGACCTGCCGACAGAGCTGCTGCGCTTTGTGGTCCGTCTTCCGGGGACCACGACCGGACTTGAAAAACTCGCGGGGGTCGACCCCGTCATCGTCGTGGAGTTGTCCACACAGTTCGAGCATCGCGTCGCGCGTACGCTTATCCAGCGTCATACGGTTTCCCCAGAAGTGGGGCCCTTGCCGAGTTTGAGAACCGCCGGCGCAACACGCGCCGGCCGGGCCGATCCGAAAAACCCCGAGGCCGCTAGCGAGCGGCCGCCGAGTGCGGAGACAGAACCCGGCACGCGGAGGCAAGGGCCGTGTCCCAGCGGGACGCGGCGGCCGAGCCTACCCGCGGCGCGGGCTCAGGGGGGCAGAGGTGGCAAGGGGCGCACGCATGGCGTCGGCTCCAGTAGACGGAGGGTGTCTGGCTTCGGGGGCAAGACACGCCCCGCCGGGGCGGGGTTCGCGCAAAAATTTTCCGCCGGGCTAGCCCCCGGAGAGCGGGGGCTTCCGCTCGAAGATCGGCGGGCACGTCTTCGCCATCTCGGCGTTGAGCCGGATGTAATGCCGCCACGGCTCGGGGACCTGGTCTTCGTGGAAGATGGCTTCGACCGGGCACTCCGCAACGCATTGGTCGCAGTCGATGCAGTCCTCGGGCTCGATGTAGAGCATGCGGTCCCCTTCGCGGAAGCAGTCGCAGGGGCACACCGTGACGCAATCGGTATACTTGCACCCGTCGCAGGGTTGAGTGACGACGTAAGCCATGGATGCCTCGTGGTTTCGGAGAAAACGTGAGCGAACAAGACGCACGCCGTCTTGGTCTCTCGGGGGGCGTCTCTAACAGGGCATTCGATTGCGAGCCGGCCGTGGACACGAATAACAGCAAGATCGAGAAAATCGACGGAGACGCCCCGGCGGGCGCCGTGAACTCGATCGCGCTGCTTGACCTCTACCGGGCCGGCGACAGCCGAGCGGCGACGGAGCTGTTCGACAGGTATGTCGCCCGCCTCGTCGGGCTGGCGCGGTCGCGATTGAGCCGCGGCATGCAGCGGCGGGTCGACCCCGAGGACGTGGTTCAGTCTGCCTACCGCAGCTTCTTCGTGCGGGCCGCCGATGGCGATTTCACGCTGCAACACTCGGGCGACCTGTGGCGGCTGCTGGCGCAGATCACGCTTAACAAACTCCGCAAGCAGGCCGAGCGTCACACCGCCGCCCGCCGCGACCTGCGTCGCGACGGGCCCGACGCCGCCACGCAGCAGTGCGTCGAGCCGCTGCCAGACGAAGCCGCGGCGCTGGTGGAGCAGGTGCGGCTGATCACCGAGCGGCTGTCGGCCGACCAACGCGTGGTGCTGGCCTCGGTGCTGCAGGGCGACTCGGTCGACACGATCGCCGGGCGGCTCAAGCGGTCGCCCAGAACGGTCCGCCGCACGCTCGCCCAGGTCAAGCGCTTGGTAGAAGGTCAACTGCTGGATGCCGACGCGGCGCGTGGAGCAGCGCCGGCAGACGTTGAGCCGCTCGATGCGCCGCTCCCCTACTCCGACTTCCGGCTCGAGCGGCTGGTGGGCGCCGGCGGCATGGGAAAGGTCTACCGGGCGACCCGGCTGAGCAGCGGCGCCACGGTCGCGGTCAAGGCGCTGCGCAAGGACCGTCAGCGGGAGCCGCGTGCGGTCCGGCAGTTCCTCAACGAAGCAGCCGTGGTGCAGCGGATGAGCCACCCCGGCGTGATCCGCGTCCGCGGGCTGGGGCGGTTCCCCTCGGGCGGCTACTTCATCGTGATGGACTACGTTGAGGGGAGCGACCTGCAGGCACGCATCGATCGGGAGAGGCTGGCGCCGGACGAAGCGCTGCGTGTGGTGGAGCGCGTCGCCGAGGCCGTGGCCCACGCGCACCAGGCGGGCGTGGTGCACTGCGACCTCAAACCAGCCAACATCCTGCTGGGCAACCACGGGGAAGTGATCGTCACCGACTTTGGATTCGCACAAATCATCGCCGACAAGCGGCCCGCCGCGGCGCTGGGTGGCACGCTCGGCTACCTGGCGCCCGAGGTGCTCAGCCAGGCCGCGACGCCGACCCCCGCCGCCGATGTCTACAGCCTGGGGGCGCTGCTGCGGCGTGTGAGCGACCGCCCCGGCCCGGCCGCCGAGCGGCTCTGCGAGCGCTGCTTGGCGGCCGACCCGAAGCAACGGCCCGCAAGCGTAGAAGCGTTCCTAACGATCCTGCGGAACTGCGCAGAGGACCGCCGGCCGGGTAGCGCGGAATACACGCCCGTGACTTGAAGCGTTGCGCAGTGATTGCGTCGCGGGCTCGGCCGTCGTAGCCTGTCCCGAAGGCCGGCAATCCGCCCCTCTTCATCACTTCACGCGCCGCGAGAGGCCTTTCCCATGCTACGAGCCCTCATGGCGGTGACCGCCGCTGCCTGCCTGTCGGCCTCCGCCGCAGACGCGGCGACCGGCGCGGGCGCGGCGCCGCTGGTTCAAGACGGAGTCAGCGAGTACGTCATCTATTGCGATCCGGCCGCGCCGCGGTCGGTGACGCAGGCCGCCGCCGAGCTGCGGGACTACCTAGAGCAGGTGAGTGGCGCCGAGCTTCCTGTGGTGCATCGTCCAGGGCCCAAGATGATCTGCGTCGGCGACAACGCCGCGTCGCGCGAGGCGGGTCTCACCACGGCGCAGATCCCCTGGGAAGGCTTCCGGATCGTCACGAAAGACGCCAATGTCTACGTGCTCGGCCGCGACACCGCCGACGGCCAACGGACGCCGGGGGGCGGCGCGTCTAACGGGACGCTCAACGGCGCGTACGCGTTCATCGAGCGGTTCCTGGGCGTGCGCTGGCTGGCGCCGGGGGACCACGGCGACTACGTGCCAAAGTCGCCCGCTGTGATCATCCCCGCTACCGACATCAGCGACGCGCCGGCGTTCCTAAACCGCCGCCTGCCCTACACGCAAGAGCGGCGGCCCGAGGTGGTGCGTTGGCAGGCCCGGCAACGCCTGGGCAAGAGTTTGTCGTTGGCGCATCACCACAATTGGCGTGCGTCGATTCCGGCCTCGCACTTCGACCAGCACCCCGATTGGTTCGCGGAGCGCTCTGGCGTGCGGGTTCCCCCCGCGGGGCGGTACAAGCTGTGCACGACCAACCCCGGGTTGATCCGCGCCTACGCGGACGCGGCGATCGCCTACTTCGACGCGCACCCCGATGAGAGCTCCTACTCGCTCTCTCCGTCGGACTCCGCGGGCTACTGCGAGTGCGAGCAATGTGCGGCGCTCTATGAGACCGATCCCAATGGCAAGCGGTCGGTCACGCCCGCCATCCTCACGTTCTACAACGCCGTGGCCAAACTGGTCGGCGAGCAGCACCCCCAGAAGACGCTTGCCGGCTTCGTGTACGCGGAGTACCTCTTCCCGCCGAAGAAGAACATCCGGCTGGAGCCCAACGTGTTTCTGGTGTGGGCGCCGAGCTTCGACTACGGTTTCACCCTGGCTCGCCCCCGCCTCCGTCGGCAATGGGAAGAAGTGCTGGCCGGGTGGACGGAGGTGACCGCCAACATCTCCTACTACGACCTGCCGGTGAACATCGAGACCGAAGCGGGCGTCTTGAACCCGCCGGGGCTGGAGATCCTCAAGTTCATGTACCCACGATTGCAGGGGGCCGACATCAAGGGGGTGTACGTCTACGGGATCGCTGCGTGGGGGCGTGCTGGTCCGCTGAACTACTTGCTGGCAAAGCTGGCCTGGGACCCACAGGCGAACGTAGAAGAACTCTTCGACGAGTACTGCGCCAAAGCGTACGGGGCCGGCGGCGACGACATCAACCGGCTTTACCGCCTGGTCGATCGCGAAGTGGCCCGCCACTACCGGGAGTTCCCCGATACGAGGTACAGCCTAACCACCGACATGATGCGCGACGTCTACGCAAAGAACCTAACAGAGATCGAGCGATTGTATCGCGCCGCCGAGTCGAAGACGCACAACCCCGACGCCCGAGCGCGGTTACGCATGATCGGCGACAACCTCATCGTGATGCATTGGAACCTGCGGCAGCGCGGGGTGCTGGACGCGCCCCGGGCCTCTAGCTTCTACCTTTCCGACCCCGACTTCTTTGCGTTCTTGGCCGCCAACAAGGGGTCGCTGGCGTTGCACCCGACGGCCATGCTGAACCCCCCCGCGTATGTCAGGAAAAGACTATCCGTGGCGGTACCGGAGAAGCCCGTGGATGCCGAAGCGGGCGCCGACTTCCGGTTGCGCGGGCAGCAGCACCTGGTCTTGCGCCCCAGCGGGGCGGGGCCGGTTGAGGTCGGGTTCGGCCACATCCAGTCGCGGGGAGAGCTGGTCACCTACAACGTCTATGGGCCGGACGGCTCCGAGGTAGCCAGCGGCGTGATGAGCGCCGATGCGCCCGTCGTGCTGGAGCCCGCGGACATGGCGTACTACCACCTGACTATCTCGGCGCGATCCGCGTCGTTCGCGGTGCACGTGTCGGGCGCGGCGTGGGGGGTCGACGGCAACCTTTCCGACGAAGGGCTCCACTTGTTGGGCCGATCGTCGCCGGTGTACTTCTATGTTCCCGAGGCGGCGCCCCCCTTGCACCTGTCGCTGGGCGCCGCGGCGCCGGGTGAGACGGCGGTCGCGACGCTCTTCGCTCCCAGCAACCGGCGGGTCGCCGAGTTCGATTGCTCCGCCACGCCGGTCGATCGGAAGCAGATCGAGACCGCGCCCGAAGAAGCGGGGTGGTGGAAGCTCGACATCCGACCCGCCCCCACCGGCGGCATCGACGACGTGCGCGTGAGCCTCGAAGGCCACGACAGCGGCTACTTCTCGCTTGTTCCCGATCAAGCACTGCAGGTTCAGTAGCGGCGGCGGACCGACGGCTGCTAGGTCCCGCGCGTTGTCCACCTTCCCGGCGCTAACGCCGCCGCACGCGTCGCGAGACGTCGACCTCGCCGGTGGCGATCCCGGTCTGTTCGTGCGCGTAGTAGTACACGGTGATCGCTACGGTGTCTTGCAGGAAGTCGATCTTCCCCAGCTCGATCCGGCTGATGACCAGCCCGGTGCGTTGCTGCAGGTCGTCGATGAGCTGCTGGTGGTTCTCGGGACGCACCAGGTCGATCTTCTCGTAGAGCACCTCTTCACGGCTCTCCTGCTTGAGCAGCGGGAGCGACTCCAGCAGGCCCGTCATCGCCAGGATGGCGCCGTTGGTGAAGGCCAGCTCTGCGTAGCTCATCTTGCTGTTGGAGAGCGCGTTGATCACCGCGATGCCGATCACGACGAACAGGTACGACATCTCGCGGATCGGGATCGCGTCTGTCCGGTACCGCAGGATGCCGAAGATGGCAAACAGCCCGAGCGCCATGCCCAGGCCAAGGTCGAACTTCTTCAGCGTGAAGCAGAGGAAGAAGACCAGGATGCTCACCGTGTAGTAAGTGAACAGGTAGTCCTTGCTGCGCGAACTGCGGAAGTAGCAGAACTGGACGATCGCCGTGAGCACGACCAGGTTGGCCCCGAACCGGGCCAGCAGCTTGTAGAAGTCGTCGTCGAACAGGGGGACGCCGAGGAACTCGGTCATAGCGCGGCTTAGGAGGTGTGCGGGGAGTTCGCTATCGAGCGAGAGAGCGGCGGCTTTGCGGCCCCGGGTTCAGCGAAGAACCGCGTGGGGGCGACGGTCACAAAGGTAGCAGGGGGGTCCGATCCGAAGAACACAAGCCAGTATACACTCTCACGCCGCGGCTATCGGACCAGCTTCTGCAGCGCCAGCAGCTTCGGCTTGAAGCGGTTGTGCTTGAGCGCGGGGTCGAGCAGCAGGCTGCCGACGCAGTACTTGCTGATCCGCAGCGGCCGCAGCCCCATGCGGCGGAGCCCCTGGCGGAAGCTCGACCCGCGGTCGCTGCGGGCCTGCTTGACCTCGGCGATCACCACGCCCGGCAGCGCGGCGCGTCGGTCGCCCTGGGCGAACGTCAGCTCGGTGTCCAGCGTCACGCGCTCGCCCAACGCCAACCCTACCAGGGTGATGCGGCTGAAGTAGGTCCAGAGCTGCGGCGCCAGGTTGGGGCGTACCCCGGCGGCCGCCTCGATGAACTCCAGCGACTCGGGCGCCGAGGCTTGTTCGAGGCCCGGGATGGCGATGCGCCGCTTGTCGGTCCGCCCCTTGTTGTTCTTCAGCTTGACTTCCAGGAAGCACGCGCCGGAGGGGCCGTAGCTGCGGACGCGGAACTTGTGCCGGTTGAGCTTGCCGTTGTGGTGCTGCAAGAAGCAGTCGCGCGCGGGGCTGTCGTAGTACAGCGTGGCGTAGGGGGTCCAGCGGGCGCCCCCCACTTCCAGCACCCGGTAGTCGTGGCGGACCGCGTCGAGCAGCCCTCCCAGGGCGCCCTCGGAGAAGGCGTACTTGGTGTCGACGCGGTTCATCAGGCTCACGCCGTCCATCTCGTCGAGGCTGATGGGGGGCATGGCCGCGACGATCCCCCGCGGGTCGGCCCCCCGCGGATCGGCGTCCCGCGGATCGGCGTCCGAGGGGGCAGAAACGACGCCGGTCGAATCGTGGTTGAGGATGCAGTCGAGCAGCGGTCGGTCCTTTGGGTTCGGCGAGCGGGTCGCGCCGGCTATTGCAGGTCTGGGTGGTCGAACGTTTCTCCGCCGTCGCGCGAGCAGTACGCGCGGAGCAGGGCGGCCGACATCTCTTCCGTCATGAACGTCACCGAGCCGTCGCACGCCAGGGTGTTGGCGCCCCCGGGGTGGTCGGAGTAGGGGCGTTCGTCTTCCCAGGCGACGGGGGGCGGGTTCTCGTTGATTCTCCCCTTGATGTGGCTGATGTTCCCGCCGGAGGCCCACGCGCCGTTGGCGGTCTTGAAGTTCCCCTTCTTGCTGACGATCGCCCCGCGGCCGGTGCACTCGATCACGCACAGCGTGTTGGAGAGGCCGTCGGTGATCTTGGCCACGGTCACCGCCGGCGGGATCAGAATGGTGTCTTCCTTCTCCAGCCCCTTGGTGCCGATCAGCACGCCGCGCTGGGCGCCGTAGTCGGCGCCGGTGGCGGGGTTCGTCTTGTCCTTGTCGGGGCCTGAGATGCCCATGTAGTCGATGCAGGCCATCCCCTCGCCCGGCTGGCCCCCTAGGTTAGACACGACCCCCGTCGGCGAACGGTGCTCGTCTAACTGGCTGGCGCTGGGGCAGAGGTAGATGGGGATCACCTGCCCCGCGGCGGCCAGGTTGGCGGGGTCGGTCATCGGCAGCTTGAAGTCGAGCTGGTCCTTGATCCCCTGCTCCTCGATGTGGCTGAGGATCATGCTCGACCAGGCGTAGTCGTACGTCAGCGGGTTGTCGCGCGGCAGCGACCAGCGTTTGCCGGGGGGGAACCGGCGGTTGGCGCCCTCGTAGTTGAGCAGCGCGAGCCCCACCTGGCGGAGGTGGTTCTGGCACTGGGAGCGGCGGCTGCTCTCGCGCACCATCTGCACCGCCGGCAGCATCAACGCCACCAGGATGCCGATGATCGCGATGACCACTAGCAGCTCAACGAGCGTAAACCCACCAGCGCGCCCCGTTCGACCGGCGCCCACAGCCAACGGCGGTGTGCAGTGCATAGTTCCTCGCAGTGGGTGCTGCTTACCTGTTCCGACCGGACAAAAAAGCGAAAAGTGGGCCCGCCCCAACGCGTTTGCAGGGAAACCGCGACGGTGGAAGCCCCACGGCGGGCTCTGTTTTGGCGAGGGCCCCCATGTTAGACGCCGCATTCTACTCTGCGGGACGGAAGAAGTTAACACTTTCTTCACAATTCGGAAAGCCGCAGCTTTGGGTCCATCCGGGTTTTTTGTGGGTAGAAAGCCTCAGCTCGGGCTCGAAGAAAGGGGCCGCCCCTCCCTCCTTCCCCGTCGCATCGGCCCTGGGGAGCGGGGCGAGGCCGATGCGACGGTGAAGGAGGAAGGGGCTCGCGGGACTTTGCGCACAGGGTTTTTCGCATCAGAGCGGTTGCTAGCCCCTTCGTCGTCGCTCTCGCATCGGCCGTCACCCCTACTGCGGCCGATGCGAGAGCGGCGACGGAGGGGCGCCCCCTTTGTTGGAGCAGGAGCGGAGGTCGGAATCCTTCTACCCACAAGAAACCCGGATGGACCCAGTTTTTGCCCGGCCTCCGCGGGCCCAATCCTCGGCTGGCGGCCGGCTCGGATTAGTGCGGCAGCCGCGGCTTGAGGGCCGCGTAGGCCAGCATCCCCAGCAGGGCGCCCGCGAGCGTGAACAGGGCCATCCACTCGCCGGCGCCGATCTGGGCGTAGATCGGCCCGGGGCAGGCGCCGGTGATGGCCCACCCGGCGCCGAACAGCATGCCCCCCACGACCACGCCGGCGTGGTAGGGCTTGGGCTCGTACTTAATCGGCTTGCCGTCGACGGAGCGGACCCCCAGCCGCTTGATGAGCAGCATCGACGCCATCGCCACGGCGATCGCTACGCCGATGATCAGGTACATGTACGCCTCCTGCAGCAGGAACATGGCGTGGACACGCTCCCACGAGGCGACCTCCGACTTCACGAAGAGCGCCCCCAGGTACGCCCCCACCAGCAGCACGCTGAGGTACGCAAACGGCGACATCCGCGGCTTGTCCGCGTTCGGCTTGGCTTCTTGGGTCATGACTGGCTCCGGTGTCGGTGGATCTAGCGTTCTAGAAAATCAGGTTTCCCAGCCCCCACGTCACGGCGAGCCCGCCGGCGAAGAAGCAAACGGTCGCCAGCAGGCTGGGCCAGTTGAGGTTGGCGATGCCGGTGATGGAGTGACCCGACGTGCACCCGCCGGCGTAGCGCGTGCCGAAGCCGATCAAGGCGCCGCCGATCAGCAGCTTGAGGGCGCCCGCGGGGCTGCTGAACGACTCGGGGAGCAGACGCAGCGGCTCCGCGCTCAGCAGGTGGGTCGCTAGGGCCGCGCCCAACACGATGCCGACCACAAACACCAGCGTCCACAGGTGGCCCCGGCGGTCGTGCTTGCTGAGGTACGCAAACCGGCTGTGCGGCGCGCACATGGCGCCGATCTGCTGGAGGCTGGTCGAGATGCCGAAGGCCTTGCCCGCCAAGATGTAGAGCAGCGGCACGGTTAATCCGATCAGTACCCCCGACACCCACCAGGGCCAGGGCTGCAGGATCCATGTCATCGGGGTTTCCTCTTCTTGCAAGGAGTGAACGCTGCGCGGGGCGTGTCTCTACAAGTGGAACGCCGTACGAACCATGACGAACAGCCCGACGGCGACAATCACCAGGGCGAAGACCTTCTGCAGCGCCGGCCCGGACAGGTAGCGGCTCGCCCCGATACCGGCAAACATCCCCAGCACCCCGCCGACGACGAAGTACGACGTGAGCTCGATGGGGATTTCGCGGCCCGCCATCAAGTGCGACGCCACCCCCGACACGCTGATCAGCGTGATCACCATCAGCGACGTGGCGACGGCGCGGTGGATCGCCATGCCGCTAAAAACAACCAGGGCCGGCACAATAACAAACCCGCCCCCCACGCCAAACAAGCCCGATAAGACCCCCGTCAGCACGCCGACGGCGCCCAACAGCATAGCGCAGGGGGAGTTGAGCCGCAGGTTGCCCGCGGCGTCGCGGCCGCAGGCCGTTCTGGCGGCGCCTGCGGGTGTGACGTTCGCTGGCGCCAGCCGCGTGGGCGCGGACTGCCGCCACATGCGGACGGCCACCGCCAGCATCAACAATGCGAACAGCGTCAGCAGCAGCGGCTCGGGGATCTGAGACGACAGCCACGAGCCGACCGGGGCGCCGAGCATGCCGGCCCCCGCGAACAGCAGCCCGGTACCCACCTCCACCTGACCCGCGCGCCACCTCCCCAAGAAGCCGACCGCAGAAGTAATGCCCACCGCCGCCAGCGAGACGCCGACGGCCTGACGCGGGTCGACCGACAGGCCGTACACCAGCAGCGGCACGGCCAGGATCGCCCCGCCGCCGCCGGTGAGCCCCAACGAGAAGCCGACGATCCCGCCGAACAGGAGCGCAAGTAGCGGAATCATGGTGTGTACCTCGCGTCAGGGCCTCCCTGTCGTCGGCGCCGGGCGCCGTGGTCCGACTCACTCGCACCGCTACCGCACCGTTGGCAGCCCGTCGTCGACCCAGGCCCGGTAGCCCCCCTGCATGTTGACCACCTCGAATCCGGCGCGTTGGAGGATGCTGGCCGCGATGGCCGACCGCCCCCCCGCCAGGCACTGGGCGACCACCGGCTTGTCGCGAGTGACGGCGTCGATGTTCCGCATGAGTTTCCCGAGGAAGTGGTGCTCGGCCTCGGCGATGTGCCCGGCCTGGTACTCGGTCGCCGCGCGGACATCGACGAGCGTCACTTCGCCCCCCTCGATCTTGTCGCGCAGCTGCGCCGGCGTCGCGGACGGGTACGATTCGGTCCTCAGCCCGGCATTCCCAACAGCGCCGGCGTCGAAGTACCCCCCCACGTTGTCGATGCCGATCGAGCGCAGGCTCCGCAGCCGATCGCCCAGCGTCGACTCATCGGCGATCAGGTAGACCGGCTTGTCGTAGTCGACAAAGAAGCCGGCCCACTGCACCAGGTTCGAGGCGGGCACGTTGATCGTGCCCGGCGCGTGCGCTTGGGCGAAGTCGCCCGAGGGGCGGGTGTCCAGGACGATCTCGCGGGCCGCGACCGCCGCGAGCCGGTCGGTTGGGATCGCCTCGACGGGGGGGAGCTTCTCGGTGAGCTGCGGCCCCTGCTTGTTCACCCGCTTCATCACCGCGAAGTAGAAGGGGGTCTCGGGCTGGTCGGCGAGGATGTAGTCGACAAACGCTTGCTCGTCGCGGTACTGCAACGCTGGGTTGAACAGCTTCTCGTAGCCCACCGTGGACGACGGGATGGCGCCCAGCCCCTTGCCGCAGGCGCTCCCCGCGCCGTGGGCGGGCCACACCTGCAAGTGGTCTGGCAGCGTGCGGAAGCGGAGCGTCGACTCGTAGAGCTGCCGCGCGCCGACCTCGGCGCTGCCGACCACCCCGGCCGCGGTCTCTAGCAGGTCGGGCCTGCCGACCGAACCGACGAAGACAAAGTCGCCGGTAAAGACCCCCATCGGCGCGTTGGCGCCCCCCCCTTCGTCGGTCAGCACCAGGGAGATGCTCTCCGGGGTGTGCCCCGGCGTGTGCAGCACTTCGAGCTTCACCTTGCCGACGTAGAACGCGTCGCCGTCCTTGAGCAGCGTGATGTCACACCCGCTGGCCGGCGCGTACTTCCAGTCGCTCGGCCCCGTGTCGGAGAGGTACAGCTTGGCGCCGACCCGGTCGGCCAGCTCGCGCGAGCCCGACACAAAGTCGGCGTGGATGTGGGTCTCGGTTGCCGCCACGATCCGCAGCCCCTCGGCCTTGGCCGCCTCGAGGTAGGGGGAGACGTCGCGGCCGGGGTCGACCACGATCGCCTCGCCGCTCTTCTGGCAGCCGACCATGTACGAGGCGTGGGCGAGCGGCTTGTCGTAGAAGTACTTGAGCAACATGGCAGGTCACCTCGATCTTGTTGTGTGTCGGATCAAAACCGGCAGAACACGCCGGGGGCCGCGGCCGCCCCAACACGCGAGCGCCGCGGCGGGCCTGGGAACGATCGGGGATCACTCCCAGGGTCAGCCAGCTCCCCCATTGAGGGCCACTGCGCTCGCCTTCGGTAATCAAATATATCGGAACATAACAATATGTCAACGGCGGATTTCGCTAGGTGGACCCGCGGGTCCGTAGCAGGGGTCGGGCGCGCTGCATCCGCTCGAAGCGCCGGCGCGGTCGTGGCAAGAAAAAAGGACGCGGGGCAGGCGCCCCACGTCCTCGTCTTGCTTCAATTTTCCCAACAGGTAGATACACCTGACAAGTGGAGGCGGCGGGAATCGAACCCGCGTCCCGCGATGGGGCCACGCAAGCTTCTACGTGTATGTCCAGCGAGATTTGATTTCGCGGCCGGGGCGCCTCGCTGGCAGGGCTACCCGGTCGCTAGCTGAGAACTTTTTTTAACCGCGGGCGTGCTCTGCAGTGACCCGAGGCGGTCCGGATTGGGGTGATACGAGTCTTTGGGCCATTCCGGCTACAGCCCTCGACTCGGACTCCCTAGTAAACTAGGCAGCCAAAGCGAAATTACCTTCGGCAATTGAAGGATTTAATCGGCTTTTTACGTGGGCCACCGATCAACCACGACACGCCACTTACGCTTTCCACACCCGGTCGAGCCCAGTTCGCCCCCGTTGCGTGTCGCCCGCCGGGAGAAGCGTCCCGGAAGGCGAGTACCAAGTATATTCGGCAGGGGCCTGGCGGAGAAGTGAGGGGCAAATCCTGCGGTAGACGCCACGACCCCCATTTTGAGGACATCCCCGAACGCAAACGTACCCGCACCGCCGTGAGATTGACACTCTCCACGACCCCATGGCGGCTATCGTCGGCAAAGCGGCGAGAAATGGCCGAGGGAGAAGGCGGCGTTGGAGCTCGCGGCGGGAGGTTGAAGCTGCGGTATGCGGGGCGGAAATGGCTGGGCGTGGATGGCTGGGCCCCAGGTCTTCGGGACGCGGATGGCCGTCCCCCAGGTCTTCTTAGGGCCAAGTCCCTCCCCCAGATTCGTCACGCACCGACCGATCCACGCGGCGTGCCGCGGTGGGGCCGGCATTTTGGCCGACCGCGCGGGGGCTTTCAATAACAAGGCGGGGAGAAGGGGTGGAACGATCGTGTGCCGTTAGGTCGGCCGACTCCGGGAAACTGCGTGGAGTTCGCTTCGTCCGGAATGGGAACAGGGTCTCCGCTTCTCACTGCTGGCAAGCCACAATCCTGTTCGGCACAAGATTTGCGCGTTGAAGAATAGGGCTAGCGCCAAGGGTAAACTTCGGTCATCTTACCACGATGGCCGCCAAGAAGCCGAAACTTGATGAGCGAGACGTGCGGGGGGTGAAGGAGCTGCGGGCGCTGCTTCCTCTGTTTGAGCGTCTGCACGGCGTGGGCTGCGAGCGGGACAAGGCGGGCAATCGCGTCCTGCACATGGACGAGTACTCCGTGCTGATCTTGCTGTTCTTGTTCAACCCAATCCTCACCTCCCTCCGCGGCGTTCAGCAGGCGTCCGAGCTCAAGAAGGTGCAGAAGAAGCTCGGCTGCCCACGGACCAGCCTCGGCTCGCTGTCCGAGGCGACCGCGGTGTTCCGCGCCGAGGGGCTGCGTGAGATCGTGGGCGAGCTGGCGGATCAGTTGGGCGCGCTGCCGCACGACCGGCGGCTCGACGGCGTCACCCAACGGCTGACGGCCGTGGACGGCTCGCTGCTGACGCGGCTGCCACAGATCGCCCAAGCGGCTTGGCAGGGCCGGCGGCGCCCGGACGGTTGGCGGCTGCACGCGCACTTCGAGGTGCTGCGCGGCGCGCCGACCAACATTGAGGTGACGACCGGCCGCAACCGCAAGGACGCCAACGAGAAGGCTTCGCTGCGGAGGCTGCTGGAAGCCGACCGCTGCTACATCCTCGACCGGGGCTACGAGCAGTTCTCGCTGTTCAACGCGATCGTCGCTGCCGGCAGCAGCTACGTTTGCCGGGTGCGCGAGGACCACCACTTCACCCCCGAGCAGGCCCGCGACCTTGGCCCCGAGGCGATCGAGGCGGGGGTGCTTGAAGACGCGGTCGGCAAGCTCGGCTCGGCCAAGAGCGTGCGGATCGAGCACCCCGACCACCCGGTGCGGCTGGTCCGCATCCGCGCCCAAGCCCACCCCAAACGCGGCGGCGCGGCGGGAAAAGACCTCGTGCTAGCGACGAACCTGATGGACGTCCCGGCCGACGTGGTGGCGCTGATCTACGTACACCGCTGGCAGGTCGAGCTGTTCTTCCGCTTCTTCAAGCACACGCTCGGCTGCCGTCACCTGCTGAGCGAGGACCCGGTGGGCATTGAGATTCAGACGTACTGCGCGATCATCGTCTGCCTGCTGATCAGCCTATGGACCGGCAAGAAGCCGACGCTGCGGACGTTCGAGATGATCCGCTTCTACCTGATCGGATGGGCCGATGAAGACGAGGTGCTGGCGCACCTTGAAAAACTCAAAACGCATTGAACCGCCGCGAACCGACCACCCGCGCCGCGCCGGTCGATGCTGCGCAGTACGCAAACCCGATGGCCCCCAGCGCAAAATTCTGGGCAGACAGTTTCGCAACCACGGCTCATCACGGTCGAACCGAACCAGTGAGCAACTGGCGGGCCGAACAGGATTGGGCAAGCCAGACAGTGGCACCCACAACAGTGCCACCCGCTGCTTCGCAACAACATCCTTAACCGATCCTCCCGTGGCCGTGTCTCTTTCGCCCCCCCGTCCCCCATCTTCCATCAGAGTTCGCCTGAGCCCCTCCGTCTTCACCCTCGCATCGGCCCTCACCCCACGACGGCCGATGCGAGGGGGAAGGCGGAGGGGCGACACCCCTCTGTTGAGCCGGAGCTGAGGTCCGTCCGCTCAAAAACGGGTGACTATTGCCCACGGATTCTGGTGAGGAACCCGAAAAACTAAGTGCCATTCGCCGATGCAACCGCCATCACGAACGCTCAGTCCCAAGTAAGCAGAGGTGCATCAGACTTGCGCGAGGAAGAAGCGGTTGCGGGCCTGGCTCGTCGCCCCAAAGTTGACCTATTGAAGCTTCCGTGCCGGTGTTGGGTCGTGGCCACTATGGCAGAGCAATCCACCAGATCTAGTTTTCAATCCCCGCGTCTGTGTCCTTGTCACCAAGCAGCTCCAGCGACACGCTCCACGCGTACTTGTGGTCTGCGTGAATCCGATACGGATCATTAACGGGATGGCCCCATGAGTTGTCCCCACCGACGCCCATCAGGCGATGGTCAAGATTGACGGTGATCTCGTCGCGCGTCGGCAGGTGGCTGTTATGGTTTTTGGTGGCCAGGTCATTCTGAGCATATGGCCAGGCGCTCACCGACAGTGGATTTGCCTTGGTTCCGGAGAATCGCACGCCACGCCCCTGGTCGTTGGTAAACGTCACCCAACGCACATCGCAGCGGTTGGCATTCTCTTGTGGCTTGACGTAGGGCGTTATCCATTCCGACACGGTGGAAGTATAGCGGGCAATCGCGGCCGAGGTCTTGCGGTCCCAGTAATTCTCGTGTGGGCCGCGACCGTACCAGGTGACTTGGTCGCAATCGGCTGGGATCGTGAACTGAGTTCCTAACCGCGGCAAGTCTGGACCGAAGTCGCCTTGATTGTCTGCACGAATTTGGAATCCGTAGTCGCTATCGATCGTCCCATCTGCTGAGATGGTGTGTTGGATCGTGATGCGGGCTCGGCACGAGGGGATGGTTGCGGTGGCATCCACTACGACTTGACCGAACTCATTCACGGTTGAAATGAGCTTCTCTACTTCCACTTGCTTGCCCGCATCTTTCCACACTGCGAGTCTGTCCTGGACTCTCCAACCCCCGTCGTTGTCCGTGAGGGCCCGCCAGAAGTTCCACTGCATTGGGGAAACAAGGAACTCCTTGCCCGCGACCTGATATGACTCGATCAATCCGCTGGACGCCGAGATACGAGCCTCGAAGCGTTTGCCTACAATTACAATGCCACGATCGGTTTGCTCGGCGGTTAGTTGCCCGCCGGGGTTTGGGCTAGATTGTCCCGAGCGATTGTCGGAGGGTTGGTTGGTCCAGGGAAATTGCTCCCAGGCGACAACGTGGGCAGCCGGCAGGCCCGGTCGCGACTCTACCTGAATCAATTCAAAAGTCACGAACACCTCATGGCCTCCGTCACTGGCCTCCGCACACCCCGAGATCGCGGGAGCGATATCGACGGTCCCGCTTTTTCCCGATTCGACGTCGACCGCTGGCAGGTTTCCTTCCGCGACGATCTCGCCATCTGCCCGAACCGTGTAGGTGAAGTCGAATTCCGAAAGGTTGGTGTCAAGATGACGATTGACAAGCGTTAATTCACCAAGCTCAGCATCAAATGACTCGATCCCGACCGGTTGGTAGACCTTCTGCACCTCGTAGTAGTGAGGATGAACCGTACGGTCGGCGGCGATCACGCCATTGATGCAAAATCGATTGTCGTTGGGTGAGTCGCCGAAGGCACCGCCGTACACATATCCTTTCGCTGGATCACTTCGGTCTCGATACAGGGCCTGATCGACCCAGTCCCAGATAAATCCACCGGCAAGCACTGGGTGCTCGTAGATCAAGTCCCAATAGTCTTGCAGGTTGCCGACGCTGTTGCCCATGGCGTGCGAGTACTCGTTCATCACGAACGGCTTGCCGGACGGGTAGCTCCCGTGTTGCTCTTCGTTGGAAGATTCGCCGTGTTCTCCCTTGCGAGCCGCTTTGCCTTTGACGTGTTGCTTAAGCCAATCAATCGGTGGATAGGTCTGGCTATCAACGTCCGCCGCTAGGTTCATGTCGGCATACTGAATGGAGCGTTGCTCCGGATCGGCGGAGTGCACCGCTTGTCGCATCTCCAGGAAGGCGGTTCCGTAGCCAGCCTCGTTGCCGAGCGACCACATCGCAACGCACGGGTGCTGGCGGTCCCGGACGACCATCCGCTCCACGCGGTCGACGCAGGCCGCGGTCCAGTCTGGTAGATCTCCCGGCAAGACCCGTTTGTGGTAACTCAGACCATGCGACTCAACGTTGGCTTCGTCCAGCACTAGCAAGCCGTACTCGTCACATAACTCGTACCAACGCGGATCGCACGGGTAATGCGCGGTGCGGACAAAGTTGATGTTGGCTCGCTTGATCAGTTCCGCGTCGCGACGCATCAGGTCTTCGTCGAGAACATACCCGGTCTGCGGGTAGAACTCATGCCGGTTCACACCGCGGATCTTGAACGGCTGGCCGTTGAAGCGGAGTTCATTTCCTACGACTTCGAGGCGGCGGAATCCGACAGGCAGCCGATAGACCGCGATCGTCTCGCCTCCTGACTCAACATGCACAAAAGCGGTATAGAGAGTCGGTTTGTCTGGCGACCATGGCTTGACGTTACCCAACTCCACCACTCCGTCATGCGCGGCGTGGGCGTTGCCTTCGGGGTCGACGACTTCGATTTTGACTTGAGGATCTGCGCCGGACATCGGCATCGAGTGAATACGCACCGAGCCGCGGCCGGTCTTCGGATTGTAATCGGGTTCGGCATAGACATCCCACAATCCCTCGGCCGGCACTGCGGTGAGGAAAACGTCTCGGAAGATACCACTGAGCCGCCAAAAGTCTTGATCCTCGAGGTACGATCCGTCGCTGTAGCGATAGACTTCGACTGCCAAGCGGTTCGCGCCCGGCTGAAGGGCGTCGGTGATGTCGAACTCGGCCGGTAGACGGGAGCCCTGCGAATAGCCTACTTTCTCTCCATTGACCCACACGAACATGGCGGACCGCACGCCGCCAAAGTGGAGAATAATACGCTTTCCGTCCCACTCCGCAGGCACTTCAAACTCGCGCAGGTAGGAGCCCACCGGATTGCGTTCTTTGTAGCTGGTGAATTTTGGATCGGGTTCGCCCATCACCCGTGGTGAATCAACCTTGAACGGGTACTTGAAGTTGGTGTATTGAGGCGTGCCATATCCCTCGCGTTCCCAGGTGGAGGGTACAGGAATGTCATTCCAGCCCGACGCGTCGAAGTCCTCTACATAGAAATCCGCCGGTCGCTGCTCGGGCCGCGGGCACCAGTGAAACTTCCAGGTGCCATTGAGTGAGCGAACCCAGGAGCCTTCGGCGTACGATGCGCGGTCGGCTGCCGCGCGACTCGGGTGAGGCCACTGGTTGCTGCGGGGAGGTAGCTTGTTGATGGCAAACACCGAGGCGTTTTCGATCTCGGGTGGTACGGAGACGCCTTGCAGCTGCTTGATCGCCCGGCCGAACTTACGCCCAAGCTGCAACTGCCCGTGTGCGTCGTAGTGCACATGGTCGGGTAGCACGGAGCAGTCGTCCGTGGTGACCATCCGTGCTCGCGCGATCGCTTCAGGCTGACCCGAGGCACCATCGGCTCGCTCCATCTGCTGGCGGATCTCCGACCGGTACTTGAAGCGAGCGAGCGCCGGTTCGTACGGTAAGACTTGACCAAAGGCCAGCGGCAGCCGCTCCCTTAGCGACAGATCTTCTGTCAGGCGGCGTTGTAGCCGCTGCAGGTTGTTGGCATAGGTTGTAGCCGATATCTCGTGCTTGCTATCTTGCTCACCCTGCATCCAGAGAAAGCCTCGCACGCGAGGGGTGTGTCCTTGTCGTTCAAGTTCGACAATGCCGGCGTGAAACCGCGTCAGCATCGCTTGGTAAAGCGTGCCCTGATTTGCATCGTCGTCCGCTGTGCCCGGATAGAAGTTTCGTCGTCCGGGGACGGGGTCGCCACCTTGCCACTGGTTGCCGTTCCATCCATGGTGCAGCGGCATGCCACTGGCGTCGTACTTGACCAAGTACACCGGGCTGTCGCCCGTGGCGGTTTCCAGAGCGAATCCCACTTCGGGCCCGAACTCGCCAGCGCGTAGCGAACTTCGAGTCTTGCCCAGCACTAACGGCTCAAAGTCGTCGCCGGTAGAGAAGTACGTATGCGGGATCTTGCGAGGAACTTCCGGCGGCAACTTATCGATCTGAGCTATTCCCTGCATGTTCGACTGCCCACCCAACAGGTAGACATCTACTTCGTCAGCTGCTGCAGAAAGGCACACCAGTATGCAAGAAGTGAGCAAACTCAAACGCGCATTGAGCAATCGAAAAGCAGGCAGGACGCCGTACCGGAACCAAGGCTCGCTAAAACGTTCTTCGGCAGTTGTTGGAATCACTGTTCTTGGTGCTCCATGTTAGGCGTTTCGTGAAGCGTGTAGCCACAATCGCTCATCGCACCTGCCCCTAGGTCGTCGACGAGGAAGAACACAACGTTTGGCCGATCACCGCCAAAGCAGACATCGGGGGCGACAGCCAGAATAAACAAAGGGATGTAGAGAGCCGTTCGCAATTTTAGAGCTTTCCTCGGTGGCCAGAGCTTCGGCGACTAGGGTGAACCTCAAAACACCGACTTCGAGAGCCGGCTAGATAGACCGCCGGGCGAGAAAAGGTGTCAGGAACCTTTTCCGTCGCGCTACTCTCTTCCCGATTGCCGCAATCGCCATCAACCCAACCGCCGGCTCCGGCACGGGCGCCGCCCCAGCCAGCCCTTCGACCGCCGAGGCGCCGAAGTTCTGCCGCCACTGGTCGTACTGCGCGGCGCCGATGTCGCCGGCGACGGCGCCCGCGAGCACCTGGAGCGACACCATCGGCTCGGTTGCGTCGAGGCGCCAGAACAACCCGTCTGCGAGCGTCGGGAGCTGCAGCTGCGAGAACGCGTCGCGGGTGCCCAGGGCCGAGGCGATCGGGAACGTGTCGCCCGCGGCGGGGGCGAATCCATCGGCGAGGGTCGCTTGCAACTCTCCCCCAGGGGCCTGGCCGGCGTCGGGCGTGAGGTGGGCGTTGGATGAGGAAAGCATCAGGACCCCCGGCGAGACAAGCGGACCTTCAGACGGATTGTAACGCGGGGGCTGGGGGCTTATCAATCACTCCGTCGGGGCGGAGCCCGTCGGCTGTTGGCAGCTCACCCTTCACCTCGCATTCTTCATTCCCATGCTCAGCTACCGCCAAGAACTGTGGTTCAACCTCCCCGAGCGGATGGAGTTCCGCAACATCACGCCGGAGGTTGAAAAGTGTCTGCGCGACAGCGGCGTCCGCGAGGGGCTTTGCCTGGTGAACGCCATGCACATCACCGCCAGCGTGTTCATCAACGACGACGAGCCCGGCCTGCACCGCGACTACAAGAAGTGGCTGGAAGAGCTGGCGCCGTTCGACCCGTCGCCGCAGCGCTACCACCACAACCGCACCGGTGAGGACAACGCAGACGCCCACCACAAGCGGCAGATCATGGGGCGCGAGGTGGTGGTGGCCGTCACCGAAGGCAAGCTCGACTTCGGCCCCTGGGAGCAGATCTTCTACGGCGAGTTCGACGGCCGGCGGAAGAAACGCGTGCTGGTGAAGATCATCGGGGAATGACGTTTGACCACGGATCGCACGGAATTCACGGATACGGAGTTGGCCACGAAAAGGCACAAGGAGCACAAAAACAATGGAAGCACCAATGACCAAGCCTAAATGACCCATACGCGCAGGGCGATCGCTTGCGCGTAGTGGTCATTTAGGCTTGGTCATTGGTCATTCTCCTTCTTTGTGCTGCTTGTGCCTTTTCGTGGCAATCTTCTTTCGTCAGCTCCGCAGCGGGTCGCACATCCCCACAGCGATCGGGCCGAACGACACCAGCGGGGCCCAGGCGGCGAGGACCGGCGAAATCAGCCCGGTGCCTCCCAGCGATTGGGCGCCCAGCGACACCAGGAAGAACGCGGTGACCACCGTCAGGCAGTAGCCGATGGCGATGAACGGGTTGCGGGCGCCGCTGGAGACCACCAGCGGCAGCCCCAGCATCAACAGCGTGATGTCGAGCAGCGGCTGCAGCACGCGGGTGTGGACCGCCACGCGTACGTCGGGGCCCAGCTCGGTGCTGGGGTTGCGTAGCTCGGTCGCCAGTTCGCGCAGCGAGGCGAAGTCGCGCCACTCGGCGCCCGAGGCCAGCAGCTCGAACGACACCCGGCTGACGACGAACACCTGGTCCGGCTCCAGCCACGGCACGTCTTGCGGCGTCGCCACAGCGATCGAGCCGTCGGCCAGCGTCAACGACGGGCTGGAAAGCAGCGCAGCGGGCGTTTTGACCTTCGACAGCAGGTAGCCGCTGGGGCGGCCCCCGGAGGCCTCGACGAACTTGGCTTCTTCCGCGGCGAGCTGCTTGCCGTACTTGGCCAGCGGCGGCGGCAGGATGAAGCTGGGCGAGGTGATCTTCTGGCCGGCCACCACGGCCTTGCTGCCGGCCAGCAGGATGTCGGTCACGTTGTCGTACCGCGAGTGGAGGTCGAGCTGCAGCTCGCCCGACAGGTTGCGGGCGTCCACCCGCAGCTCGTGGCGGATGCCGGGGAGGATGAACTCCCGCGCCGCGGCCGCGCCGAAGGCGATCATCACACAGGCGATCAGCACCGGCCGCAGCACGCGCAGCCGGGGGATGCCGGCGGCCAACAGGGCGGTCATCTCGTTGTGCCGCTGGATCCAGGTGACGGTAAACATGGCCGCGGCCAGCGCCAGCACGCCGCTGGTGCGGTTGAAGAACGCCAGGCTCTGGAAGCCGTAGTGGCGGGCCATGGTGGCGGCCAGGTTGCCGTGCTCGCGGGCGTGGTCGAGGAAGTTGTCGAGCTTGCTGAAGGCGTCGATGACGATGTACAGCCCGGCCAGGCTGAGGAAACAGATCATAAAGACCTGAAAGAACTGCCAGAGCAGGTAGCGATCGATCGTGCGCATCGTCAAGCTGGTCTGGGGTCCATGGCCCGGGGCGGAACGGGAGCGTCGGGAGGGTACGAGGCGACCGTCCCCAACGCAAGGCGAGCCGTCGGCGTCAGCCGCCGGAGTGCGCCAAGGGTTTGAACGGATGTGCTATCATGGCCGTTCCGATGCAGGTTTCCTCGCCACCCGTCGTGCGTCGCCACCCCGCCTGGGGGGCGGTGCGCGACGCGTTGTTCCCGCCGGTCTGCGTCGCGTGCCAGTGCGGGTTATCCCCGCCCGGCTCCGACCTGCTGTTTTGCCAGGGCTGCACCGAGGCGATGCCGCTGTTCGACGCGATCGGCTGCCCGCGGTGCGGCGGGCCCTCGCCGGCCGCAGACGCCGGAGGCTGCGGGTTGTGCCGCCGCACGCCGCTGCGGTTCGACGCCGCCTACACCGCGGGCGCCTACGACGGCCTGCTGCGGCTGATGGTGCTGCGCGCCAAGCGGCCTATCGGCGAGGCGGTCGCCTCTGCGCTGGGCGAGTTGATCTGGCGTACGCGGGGCGACGAGCTGCTGGCGGAGCGCATCGACCAGGTAGCGTTCGTGCCGATGCACTGGGGGCGCCGGCTGCTGCGCGGCACGAACGCCCCGGAGCAAATCGCTGCGCGGCTGGCGGAACGGCTGGCTGTGCCGGTTACGCCGGTCTTGCGGCGCGTCCGCTACACGCCGCCCCAGGCTGGGCTGGCGCAAACCGAGCGGATCCGCTCGGTGCGGGGCGCCACGGCGCTGGCGCGGGGCTATTTTTTAGCGCCGCCGAGCGTAGCGGGGCGACGCGTGCTGGTGGTCGACGACGTGCTGACGACCGGTTCGACCCTCAGCGACGCCGCCCGGGCGCTAAAACGGGGCGCCGCGGCCCGTGTGGTAGCGGTCGCGGCGGCCCGAACCCTTTAACCCCTTGGTGCAACCCGCCTTGCCGGTGCGCGGCGTATCAGAAGAATGACAGGTGGCGCGCCCATGGCTGCATGGGCGTACGGCGCCAACACTAGCGGCTGTTTCGGTACGACCCACGCCCCTGCCCGCCCCTGCGTGGGCAAGGCGCCCAGTATGCCCACTTTATGACCCCCATCCCCAATACCGAAACCGACGCCCCCGGCCAGCACCGGTCGTTCGACACGTTCCGCCGGGCCGTGCTGCGCGGCCTGGGGGTGCTGCTGCCGCCGCTGCTGACGATCGTCATCTTCCTTTGGGTCGGGAGCACGGTGGTCCGCTACCTGCTGACCCCCATGGAGGATGCGGCGCGGTACGTGCTGGTGGAATACGGCTCCGACATCAAGCCGCGCACCGCCTTCCCGGAAAGCCGAGTCGTCAACGGCCAGGTGTCGACCCCCGACGGGGAGTACATCCGCACCGGCGACAAGCGGTTCATCCCGGCCGGCGTGTTCTTGGAGGTGCAAGAGAGCGTCGGCCCCGGCTTGATGCCCAAGTCGGCGACCGACGTCTACCAGCTGTACATGGAAGACCGCTGGCTCCGCCGCGAGGTGGTGATCCCGATCTTCACCTGCGGCTTCATCCTGGTGCTGTACCTGCTGGGCAAGTTCCTGGCGGCGGGGGTGGGCCGGTTCTTCTGGAGCCAGTTCGAGCGGATCATCGACCGGCTGCCGATCGTCCGCAACGTCTACTCATCGGTCAAGCAGGTCACCGACTTCGTGTTTACCGACCCCGACCTGGAGTACACCCGGGTCGTCGCCATCGAGTACCCCCGACGCGGCATCTGGACGGTGGCCTTTGTGACGGGCGAGAGCATGCTCGATATCGAGAGCGCCGCCAACGAATCGGTGATGAGCGTGCTGGTGCCGACCTCGCCGATGCCGTTCACGGGCTTCACGGTGACCGTGAAGAAGAGCGAAACGCTCGACCTGAACATCACGCTCGACCAGGCCTTCCAGTTCATCGTGAGCTGCGGCGTGGTGGTGCCGCCGCAGCAGATCACCGCCGCGGTGCGCCGCGCCAAGGGCGAGGCGCCCCCCGTGAACGGCGCCCCGCTCACGGCCAACAAGCTCGAGTCGGCCGAACACATCGCCGCGGCCCGCCCGGAATCCGACGATGACTGAGCCTGTCGTAGGCGCCCCGATCCGCCTGGGCACACGCGGCAGCCGCCTGGCGCGTTGGCAGGCCGACTGGGTTGCCGGGGAACTGCAGAAGCAGGGCTGCCCCGTAGAGATCGTGCCGATCGTCACCGAGGGAGACGTGCAGCAGGCGGGCCCCGTTGAGGCCATCGGCTCGCAGGGGGTGTTCACCAAGGCGATCCAGCGGGCGCTCGTGGCCCGTGAGATCGACCTGGCGGTCCACAGCCTCAAAGACCTGCCGACCGCCCCCGTGCCGGGGCTGATGCTGGCCGCGGCGCCGCCGCGCGAAGCGGTTGGCGACGCGTTGGTTTCGCCGGTGGCGGATTCGCTCGACGGCCTGCCGCCAGGGGCGCGGGTCGGCACCGGCAGCCGGCGGCGCCGATCGCAGCTGCTGCACCGGCGTCCCGACCTGCGGGTGGGCGACATCCGCGGCAACGTCGAGACGCGGCTGGCGAAGCTCGACTCGGGAGAGTTCGACGCGATCGTGCTGGCCCAAGCCGGGCTGCAACGCCTGGGGCTCGCCGACCGCATCACCGCGCAGATCCCGTCCGACCAGATGCTGCCCGCCCCCGGCCAGGGGTCGTTGGGGATCGAGTGCCGCGCGGACGACTCGGCCACCCGAGCAGCGGCCGCGCTGCTGGACTGCGCCGCCACGCACGCCGCGGTCACGGCCGAACGCGCGGCGCTCGCCAGGCTCGAAGGGGGCTGCATGGCCGCCCTGGGGGCGTGGGGCCGCTTCCAGGGGGGGCGGCTGCTGCTCTCGGTCGTCGTGCTCAGCGACGACGGCCAGCGCCGGCTGTTCGAGGAAGGAGCGGGGGACGACCCCCAAGCACTGGGCGTCGAGGTAGCGGACCGGTTGCTGGCACGAGGCGCCGCACAGTTGCTCCGCGCCCGCTAGCATCGTCGCAATGGGAATGCGCGTGTGAGCCGAGGGGGCGGGGACGCTCCGGCTGGCGCCTTGCTTCGGCACTTTCTGCTGCTAGCGGCCCGACCGGTCGCGCAGCTCTTGCCGGTCCCCGGAACCGGCCCCGCCGTTTCCGGCGGAAAACCCGGTCCGCGGGGTTTGGCACGCGGCGTGCATAAGGGGGCCGCGTTAGCAGGGGGGCAACGCCTGCTCACGAACCGGTCCCATGCCACTCGGCCTGTACATCGCTGCGGACGGCGCCCAAGCGCAGTCGAAGCGGCTCGAGACGATCGCCAACAACCTGGCGAACGTCGACACCGCTGGCTTCAAGCCAGACATCGCTACGTTCCAGGCCCGCTACTCTGAGGCGATCCAGCAGAACCAAGACTTCCCCGGCTCGCAGTCGATCAACGACATCGGCGGCGGCGTCAAGGTGATCCAGACGCAGACCAATTTCGCCGCGGGGCGGATCGAGCACACCGGGAACGACACCGACCTGGCCATCATCGGCGAGGGGTTCTTTCAGGTCCAAGGTGGGGACGGTCAGCAGTACCTCACCCGCGCCGGCGACATGCGGCTGGACAACACCGGCCGGCTGGTGACCGCCGACGGCGACCGCCCCGTGCTCAGCGCAGACGGGTCGTCGATCACGCTCACCCCGGGCGTCCCCTGGAACATCTCGGTCGACGGCTTCGTCCAACAGAACGGCGAAGCGGCGCCGCTGGCGTTGGTGCGGCCCGAGTCGCTGAACGAGCTCACCAAGGTCGGCTCGAACCTGTTCCGCCCCGGCGGCGAGGTAGAGCCGGTGGCCGCCAATCAGCGGGAGGTCCGTCAGGGCTACCTAGAGATGTCGGGCTCCAACTCCACGCGGCAGATGATGTCGATGATCGAGACGTCACGAGCGTTCGAAGCCAACGCCAAGATGATCCAGAACCAAGACCAGATGGTCCAGAACCTGGTTGGAAGGCTGCTGCGAGCGTAGGAGCGACGCGGCTCGCGCCGCGCCGGGGGCGGGGACGCCCCGGCTCACACGCTTCTTCCTAGAACCTAACGCCTAAAACCTAAGACCTGCTTCCATGAGCGTTCAAACCCTCTACACCGCCGCGACGGGCATGGAAGCCCTCGAGACGAAGCTCGACGTGATCGCCAATAATATGGCGAACATCAACACCACCGGCTTCAAGAAGGACCGGGCCAACTTCGAGGACCTGTTCTACAAGCAGGAACGCCTCCCCGGCGCCCTCGACTCGGACGGCAACCGCACCAGCACCGGCATCGAGGTCGGCCTCGGCACGCGCGTCAGCAGCACGCAGAGCGACTTCGACCAGGGCGCCTTTATCACCACCGGCAACCAGCTCGACGTGGCGATCGAGGGGGACGGCTTCTTCCGCGTGCAGGACCCCAACGGCGACTACCTCTACACCCGCGCCGGAAACTTCGGCATCAACGCAGACGGCAACCTGGTGATGGCGTCGGCCAGCACCGGCTGGCTCATCGACCCCCAGATCAACATCCCGCCCGAGGCGGTCAACATCATCATCACCCCCGACGGCGTCGTCCAATACCAGACGACCGACTCGACCCAGTACCAGGGTGGCGACCAGCTTCAGCTCGCTACGTTCATCAACCCCGACGGCCTGCTGAAGATGGGCGACAGCCTGTTCAAGGAGACCGAGGCGTCCGGCAACGCGCAGACCGGCAACCCCACCGACCCCGGCTTCGGGTCGGTGCGGCAAGGCTTCCTCGAGGCCTCGAACGTCGAGCCGGTGTCGGAGCTCATCGACCTGATCACCACGCAGCGGGCCTTCGAGCTCAACTCGCAGGTGGTGCAGGCGGGCGACCAGATCATGCAAGTGGTGGCCAACCTGCGTCGCGGTTAACGCCCCGGCGGTCGCCGTCTACCTACTCACTCGCTCCGCTCCCGACTCAACCGGCTGATGAACAACTTCTGGCGACTACTGCTCTGCGTGCTGGCGTTCGCCACCTGCCTGAGCGTGCGCGCCGCCGACGTGGTGCTCCGCGACGAGGTGATCGCCTCGGGTTCGATCATCCGCCTGGGCGACGTGGCGCTGCTGCAGGGCGACGCGGACCAGGTGGCCCGGCTGGCGGCGCTGCCGCTGATGCCGGCCCCGGGGCCGGGGACCACGCAAACCATCCGCGCCCAGGCGGTCCGCGAGCTGCTGATCGCGCAGGGCCTCGACCTGGCCGACCTGCGGTTCGACGGCGCGGTGAGCGTGCGGATCGCCCACCGCGACTGGCAGCCCGCCCAGGCGCCGACGCCCGTCTCCGCGGAGCCGTTGATCGCCGTACCGGCCACGCCAGACGCACGGCCCGCCGCGCCCGCCAGCGCCCCCGAGGCCGCCGCCGAGAGCACGTTGCGGTTCGACCCCCGGCAGCAGACCGGGTTCCGCATGCCTGTCCGCCAGCCCGAGCCCAGCGAGCGGCTCCGGGCGATCTCGCCGCGCCGCAGCGAAGCGCTGCAGAAGTGGCTCGCGGACCAGATCGACAGCCGCGTCCGCCACGAAGCGTCCGACAAGCTGATCGTCAGCAAAGTGGACATCTCGCAGGCGCAGACCGAGGTGCTGGCGCTCGCCCAGGGCACGATCTCCATCCGGCCGCTCGAAGAGCCGGCGGTTGGGTGGCGGCGGTTTGAGCTGTTGTTTCAGACCGGTCAGGGCGAAGCACGCATGAGCGTCACGGCCGAGTTGGAGCCGTCTCGCACCGTGGTGGTCGCCACGCAGAGCCTGCCGCGCGGCGTGCGGCTGGCGCCCGGCGACCTGCGGCTCCAGCGCGTAGCGGCCAGCGCCGCCCCCGCCGGCGCGATCGAGGCGCCGGACATGGCGGTCGGCCGGGAGACCGCCCGTGCGATCCGCGACGCTCAGCCGCTGACCCTCAGCGACCTCGACCAACCGATCCTCGTCCAACGCGGCGAGCTGGTGACGGTGCTGGCCGGCAGCGGCGGCATCCGCGTCCGCATGCAGGGGACCGCCCGCACCGACGGCCGGCTGGGCGAGATGATCGAAGTAGAACAAGTCGACAAGCGCGGCCGGCTGGCGGCGCGGGTGGTCGCCCGCGGCGAGCTGGCCGTGGGCGCGCTCGGCGATTCCGGCGCGTCCCGCCAAGCTTACAGTCCCCTCGGGAGCCCCGTCCGATGAACAAGCCCGCGCTCAACACGATCGTCGCCGCCGCAATGCTGCTGGCCGTGGGCGTCGCCCGCGGTCAGGAAGGGAGCCTGTGGCAGGCGCCCCCGTCGCTGCCGACCGGCCAGTTCACGATCGAGAACAGCTCGATCCTCTACCAGCCGCTCCCCCCCGAGGCGCAGGCCCGCGAGCTGATGCGGGAAGACATCATCACCGTGCTGGTGGACTACCGCACCAGCATGCTCAGCGAGGGGCAGACGCAGAACCGCAAGACGGCCAACTTTAACGCCGTGTTGGCGGAGTGGCTGGCGTTCGACGGCAACAGCATCACCGGCCTGGACAGCGTGCGGCAAGACCCCGAGATCGCCGGTCAGCTCAACAGCCAGTACCGCGCGCAGAGCGACCTCGAGGTGCGCGACTCGCTGACGTTGAGGATCGCCGCGAAGGTGGTCGACATCCAGCCCAACGGCAACCTGGTGATCGAGGCCCACCGGCAGATCCGCAACAACGACGAGGTGTGGGAGCAGTCGCTCTCCGGCGTGGTCTCTCGGCAGTTCATCAACGCCGACCGCACCGTGCTGAGCGACAAGATCGCCGACCTCAAGATCTACAAGCGAGAGCTGGGACAGGTCCGCAACGGCTACGCCCCCGGCTGGCTCGCCTGGTGGTACGGCAAGTACAAGCCGTTCTAGGAGGGTGTTAGGCGTTAGGTATTCGTCGTTAGGAAAATTAAGCACCCGCACTTTTGCCGCAAGAGAGTCATGTTCGCTTCACCGTCGATCACGAGCAGCTTCCGCAGTCCGCCTTGGCGCGTCTTGGCGTGCTTGGCGTGCTTGGCGGTTCCCACTTTTTTCGCGGACCAAGCATTTGCCGCTAGCCGGGCGCAGCTCCGCAACATCTGCCGGGTGAAGGGGCAGGAAGAGAACGTGCTCAAGGGGATCGGGCTGATCGTCGGCCTCAGCGGCACCGGCGAGTCGGGCGACGCGCAGACCATGCGTCACCTGGCCCAAGCGATGGAGTCGCTCGGCAGCCGGGTGAGCCTGACGGGCCGGCTGGACGAGGAAGCCCTGGAAGACCTCAAGAAGGTGAAGAACGTCTCGGTCGCCTGGGTCACCGCCACGGTGCCCGCCACCGGCGCCCGGCGCGGCGACCAGCTCGACTGCTTCGTCGCCGGCATCAACGGCAAGAGCCTGGTCGGCGGCCGGCTGGCCTACGCGGCGCTCACGGGCCCCAACTCGCAGGACCGCCAGATCTACGCCCTGTGCCAGGGGCAGCTCACCGTCGACGACCCCGACCAGCCGATGGTGGCCCGCGTCAGCAACGGCTGCCAGATGGAGCAGGACGTGTTCACCCCGTTCGTCAAGGACGGCATGATCACGCTGGTGATCGACCGCAACCACGCCGATTTCGCCGTGGCCAGCGCCATCGCCGAACGGATTAACTACGACTACGGCGACCAGTTCTCGCGTCAGGGCGAGCAGCAGGCCCAAGGGCAGCAGCCCCAGACTCGCCAGGTTTTGTTGCAGGACGAGGAGGCGGGCAAGCTGGCCCGCGCGGTCAACGCCGCCAACGTGGTGGTCCGCGTGCCGCAGCACTACTCCACGTACCCCGTGGCGTTTGTGGCGGAGATCCTGGAGATGACCATCGACATCGTCGAGCCCGAGGCCCGCGTGGTGGTGAACCCGCGATCGGGCAGCATCGTCATCAGCGGCGACGTCGAGATCGGCGCCGTCGTGATCACCCACCGCAACCTGGTGATCGAAGCGGTCGGCACGGCCGAGTTCGCCCGCGTCGACCCCGGGCAGTTCAACAGCACCAAGCTCGACCGCCTGCTCGAGGCGCTGACCGCCCTCAAGGTGCCGGCCGACGACGTGATCGAGATCATCCGCGGCATCGACCGCAACGGCAAGCTGCACGCCAAGCTGATTGTTGAGTAGTCCGCGGGGCAGGCCCCGCCGGCGTCCGAATCAAACGACTATCCATCCCCGACCGCCATCAGCCATGAACACCCTCCCCTCGATTAGCGCGATGCCGGCCCCCTCCGCCCAGCAGGTCGAGGCGGCAGAAGAAGTCCGCGACGCGTTCGGCAAGTTCGTGGGGCAGACCATGTTCGCCCAGATGCTCTCCTCGATGCGAAAGACCGTCGGGAAGCCCGCCTACTTCGACGGCGGGCGCGGCGAAGAGGTGTTCCGCGGCCAGCTCGACCAGGTGCTCGCCGAGAAGCTCTCCGAGAGCGACGGCAACGGCGCGGGCGACTCGCTGGCCGACAAGATGTTCAAGCAGCAGTTCCCGCAGCACGCGCAGACGCTGGAGCGGGCCGAGCAGCACGCCCCCAAAGGCCTGGCGCCGCTCGCTGCGCTTGGCACGCTCCGCCGCTGGTAGCGTCGTCCGAAACTACGTCCCGGCGCGCCGAAGCAGGCGCGTTCGAGCACCAACCGCTTTCCCCGGGCCTGCCGGAACGGCGCCCGCTTGCGTGGGCTTGTTCCGGCCTACGCGGACCCACTTGAGATCGACTCCATGAACGAAGCCTCGCCGCCGCTCGAAGAGGGCATCGCGCTGCTGCTGGCCGACCTGTCGGCCGTGCAGACCGAGATGCTCGGCGTCCTGCGTGACAAGTGCCAGCGGCTGGTGAGCCAAGACGTGGGCCAGATCAAGGCCCTCCAGCCGGCCGAGCAGGCGCTCATCGAGCGCCTGACCGCGATCCAGGCGCGCCGCGAAGCGTTGCTAGCACAGGCCGAGCAGCGCGGGCTGCCGGCCGAGAGCCTGAAGGCGGTCGCCGGCGCGCTGCCCGATCCGCCCCGCCGGGGGCTGAAAAAGTCGGTCGACGCGGCCCGCAGCCAGGCGCGGCTGCTGCAGCACCAGAGCCTCACCAACTGGGTGCTAGCACAGCGGACGCTGCTACACCTGTCCCAGCTGTTAGAGATTGTTGCTACCGGAGGCAAACCACGGCCGACTTATGGAAGGAAGGAACCGTTGTCCGCAACCAGCGGGGCCCTGATGGACCGCGCGGTGTGATGAAGTGAGGAGGTCAGCTATCAGCGGTCAGCGATCAGCTTTCAGTTCTAACGAGCGGCGCGCGTCTTAGCCGGAGGCTGACCGCTGAAAGCTGAGAGCCAAGTGTCGCTGACCGTTCAGTCATCCTAAAACACGTCACTCGAAAAAGTCCCTCATTGCATGTCCCTCTTCGGCTCCCTCCAACTCGCCGGTAATACGCTCCGCGCGATGCAGATCGGGCTGCAGGTGGTTGGCAACAACATCGCCAACGCCAACACCGAGGGGTTCATCCGCGAAGAGGCGGTCTACGCCCCCGCGCCGGTCCAGCGCATCGGCAACCTCACCATCGGGCTCGGCGTTGAGGTCGAGGCGATCGTCCAGAAGGCCGACCGCTTCGTCACCGACCGGCTCCGCGACGCCGCGGGGGACCGCGCCGGCGCCAACATCGAGACCGCCGCGTACCGCGACCTCGAGACGCTGCTGGGCGAGCTCTCCGACTCCGACCTCAGCACCGCGTTCACCAGCTTCTTCAACAGCATCGACCAGCTCGCCGGCGAGCCGGCCAACCTTTCGCTGCGCAACCTAGTGATCGGGAAAGGGGAGTCGCTGGCGCGGGAAGTCGCCCGTGTCGCCTCGCGCGCCTCGGACCTGAAGGGGGAACGCGACTCACGCGTGGTCGCGTCGGTCGACGAGATCAACAGCCTCGCCGAGCAGGTCCAGCAGCTCAACCTACGCATCACCACCATCGAGGGGGGGGGCGCCGGCGGCAGCCAGGCGGGCGGGCTGCGGTCGCAGCGCGACGCCGCCCTCCAGAGGCTCTCCGAGATCGTCGGCGTGCGTGTCGACCCCCAACCGAGCGGCGCCGTGAACGTGTCGCTGGGGGGCGAGCAATTGGTCTTCGAGTCGCAGCGCCGCGAGGTGTTCGCGGACACCGCGTCGGTCGGCGGACAGCGGATCACCACGGTCCGCTTCGTCGACAACAAGTCGGAAGTGCGGGCCGGCGCCGGGGAGCTGGCGGGGCTCTACTCGGCCCGCGACGAGATCATCGGCGGCTTCGAGGAGGGGCTCGACGAGATGGCCCGCTCGCTCATCTTCGAGTTCAACAAGCTCCACTCCCAGGGGCAGGGCCTCGCCGGCTTCGACCAACTGACGAGCGCCACGGGGGTGCTGGACGCGGCCGCGCCGCTCGACGCGGCCGGGCTCTCGTTCACGCCCGAGAACGGCTCGTTCGACCTGGTGGTGCGGAACAAGAACACCGGGCTCGACACGACCCACACGATCCAGGTCGACCTGAACGGCCTCGACGGCGACACCTCGCTGACCTCGCTGGCCGCGGCCATCAACGCGGTCGATGGCGTCAGCGCCGAAGTGACCACCGGCGGGCGCTTGTCCATCAAGGCCGACTCGAAGGACGCCGAGTTCGCCTTCAGCGGCGACACCAGCGGCGCGTTGGCGGCGTTGGGATTGAACACGTTCTTTGCGGGCGACGGGGCGCGGAACATCGCGCTCAACTCGGAGCTGCGCGGCGTGAAGAACGCCGGGAAGTTCGCCGCGAGCCTGGGGGGGATCGACGGCGACAGCGAAAACGCACTGCGCCTGGGCGCCTTCCTCGACCTGCGGCTCGAGGCCCAAGGGGGCGCGAGCCTCGCCAGCCAGTACGACCAACTGATCAACACCGTCGCCACCGGCGCCACCCTTTCGCAGAGCGTCGCCGATGGCTTCACGCAGTTCGAGGCCGCCCTGGAGGGGCAGCAACAAGCCCTCAGCGGCGTCAACCTCGACGAAGAAGCCATCAAGATGCTCTCGCTGCAACGCACCTACCAGGCGTCGGCGCGGTTCATCCAAACCATCTCCGAGCTGATGGACATCCTGGTGAGCCTGTAGAGCGGAGTGATAAGTGATGAATGATGAGTGATAAATGACAGTTCGGATTTAACCGGATTCATCACTCATCACTCATCATTCATCATTGATGACACCCCCAACCCCCACCGCGTCCCCTGGCTATCATCCTCCCCATCCCGACGACCCGCGTCAGCGACTACTTGGTCCGCGAGCGGCTACGCGCGAACGTGCAGGGGAACCAGACCGACCTGTTCCGGCTTCAGAACCAGCTCAGCACCGGGCGGCGGCTCTTCTCGCCCAGCGACGACGCCCCCTCCGCGTTACGGGCGATCAACCTACAACGCACGATCGAGCGCAAGACGCAGCTCCAGACCAACCTGCGGAGCGCCGAACAGGGCCTCACCAAGGCCAGCAGCTCGCTCACCGAGGTCTCCAACGTGCTGAACGACCTGCGCGCGGCGACGCTGGGCGTGGTCGGCACCGATTCTTCGCAGGACGACCGCGACGCGGTGATCGCCCAGATCGATCAGGCCCTGTTCACGCTGCTCGAGATCGGCTCCAGCAAACACCTGGAGCAGTTCCTCTTCTCGGGGACCCGTTCGCTCGACAAGCCCTACGAGGCGGCCGCTCAGTACGTGGAGTACCACGGGAACGAGTCGACGCTCCGCAGCCGTGTCGACACCGACCTGCTGTTCGGCGTGGGGCTGCCCGGAAACGAGGTCTTCGGCGGCCTCTCCGAGGCGGTGCGTGGCACGTCCGACCTGGAGCCGCGGGTCACCCCTCAGACGCGGATCGTTGACATCAACGGGGGCGCCGGGATCAGCCCCGACGGCTCGATCGAGATCGTCTACAACCCATCGGTCGGGGGCGCGACGCAGCGGGCCGTGATCGACCTCAGCAAAGCGCACACGCTGGCCGACGTGGCGCGGCTCATCGAGACCGGGGCGCCGACGGGGGCCGCCCTGGTGGTTGAGGTCGCGGGGGGCGGGTTCCGCGTCACCGCCGGCGACGGCGCCGTGGCGATCAACGAAGCCGCGGGGGGCCGCGCCGCCGAGCAGCTCGGGCTGCTCTCGCCGATCCCCTCGGGGCAGGTGGTCGGGGGCGACCTCGACCCGCTGCTGCGCAACACGACGCGTCTAGACGACCTGCTGGGCTCCAAGGCCCAGGGCCGGCTGCAGCTTCCGGGGGTCCGCAACGACCTCACGATCCGCGCCGCCTCGAGCGGCGCCGATTTCAACAATCTGACGGTCGAGATCGTTGGCACGGGGACCGTCGGCGCCGAGTCGGCCTCGTACAACGCCTCGACCAACACGCTCACCGTTCAGATCCAGCCCGGGGCGACCTCGGCCGCGAGCCTCGCCGCGGCGATCAACGCCGAGGGGACCTTCGTGGCGGCGCCCGACCCACGCGACGCAGCGACCGCCGGAACGGCCGGCTCGGGCGTGGCGGTGGTCGGCACGTACGCCGGGGCCACCGACACAAGCGGCAGCGGCGCGCCGTTCGATAAGGCGTCGGGCCTGGTGATCGCCAACGGCGGGGCGCCCTTCACGGTCGACACGTCGACGGCCGAGACGGTCGAGGACCTGCTGAACCTGCTGAACCGCCCCGAGACGGGGCTGGCCGCCGCGATCAACGCCGAAGGCACGGGGATCGACGTCCGCACCCGCCGCAGCGGCGCAAACCTAACGATCGGCGAGAACGGGGGCCAGACCGCCGGCCAGCTCGGCATCCAGACCTTCCACGAAGGGGTCAAGCTCGCCGAGCTCAACCGCGGCGTCGGCGTCACGACACGCGCGGGAGACGACCTCGAGATCGAGCTCTCCGACGGCGCCACGACGACCGCCTTCACCGTCGACCTGTCGGCCGCGCTGACCGTGCAGGACGCGCTCGACGCCATCAACACGGCTACCGGCGGCGCGGTGACGGCGCGGCTCGCGGCCGTTGGCGGCGGGATCGAGCTGGTCGACTCCAGCACGCTGACCCCTCCGGTGACGCTCACGGTGCGGTCGGTCAGCGGCAGCCAAGCGGCCATCGACCTGGGGCTGATCGCCACGGGCCAGACCGAGGCGAGCGTCACTTCAGCCTTGCCCGGCGCCGCGAGCCTCAAGGGCGAGGACCGGGCCAGCGTCGAGGTCGACAGCGTCTTCAACACCCTCTACCGGCTGCGCGAGGCGTTGCAGAAGGACGACAACGCGCCGGCCGTCTCGGCGGCCGTTGAGCGTCTGGACGACGACCTGACCCGGGTGACCTTCGCCCGCGCCGAGGCGGGCGCCCGGCTGCAGAACCTAGACTCGGTGGGGACGCGGCTCGGCGAGGAAGACATCCAGCTCCGCGCGGCGCTGTCGATCGAGATCGACGTCGACTTCGCCCAAGCGGTGTCCGACTTCCAGGCCAAACAGTTCGCGCTGCAGGCGTCGCTACAAACCTCGGCGAGCCTGTTGCAGTTGTCGATCCTGAACTTCATCTAGCTCTCGCAGAGGCGCAGAGACGCAGAGGAAGAGCCATTAGGAACCGCTCGAAGACGGATCCGGCAGCTTGGAAGTAGTGACGGAGGTAGCGGAAGACTTTGGACCAGATGACAGGATTGGCCGGATACGCAGGATGAAACCTCGGAGTGACGCACCTCGTGCCAATGTCTATCGTTCATCGATTCAGAAACTGGTCGATCCTGCCAATCCTGTTATCCGGTCATTCTGTCGTCGCGGCCTCTTGATGGGCTTGGTAATTGATGAAATGGTTCTTGATCCGATCCTGACAGGACCATTTTCTCCGCGTCTCTGCGCCTCTGCGAGATAGTCTTCGCTCAGCTCCTGAAACCCGCCGTGCCGATTACCCGCCTCGCCCCTTCGCCCACCGGCGCCCTGCACCTGGGCAACGCGCGGACCTTCTTGGTGAACTGGGCGATGGCCCGGCAGCAGGGGTGGCGCGTGCTGCTGCGGATCGAAGACCTCGACGGGCCGCGCATCAAGGCGGACGCCGCGGCCGACGCGATCGACACGCTCCGCTGGCTAGGGATGGACTGGGACGAGGGCCCCAGCTACCAGTCCCGCGACCCGGCGCCCTACCACGCGGCGCTGACGCGGCTGGCCGCCCAGGGCGCCATCTACCCGTGCCGCTGCACGCGCTCAGAGGTGCTCGCCGCCTCGGCGCCCAACGAGGGGGACGCCGAGCTACGCTACTCGGGGGCCTGCCGCCCCGCGGGGCCGACGCCGCTGGAGTTCGTGGCCGACCCGCGGGTGGCGTGGCGTGTGCGGACCGAGGACCGGACCGAAGTTTTCGACGACGGCTGCGTCGGCAGGGTGAGCGAGAATCCCCACCGCACGGTGGGCGACTTCCTGGTAGCCACCAAGGCGGGGGTCCCCAGCTACCAGCTCGCGGTCGCGGTCGACGACGCCCGCCAAGGGGTCGACCGCATCGTCCGCGGCGTCGACCTGCTGAGCTCAACGCCGCGTCAGAGCCTGCTCCGCGGCCTGCTGGGGCTGGCGCCGGAACCGGCGCATTGGCACCTGCCGCTGGTGGTGGGGCCCGACGGGCGGCGCCTCGCCAAGCGGCACGGCGACACGCGTGTGGGCTACTACCGCGGCCTCGGCGTGCCGCCCGAGCGGATCGTGGCGCTCGTCGCGTCGTGGAGCGGGCTGCCGAAGCAGCCGCGGCTCTCGGCGGCCCAGTTCGCCCAGCGCTTCGACATCGCCCGGCTGCCGCCGGAGCGGGTGGTGTTCCAAGAAGAGCACGACGCGTGGCTGAAGGCCGCCGACGCGGGCAGCTAAGGCGCCACGCAAAAAAAGGCGATGGGGCCAGCCGTTGCCGGCCCCATCGCCATGTCTGCCTCGCCGCGGCTGGGCTAGCGGTTGCGACGGCGGCGCCAGGTTGCGACGCACGCCATGCCCAGCAGCCCGGTCAGGGCGAGCGAACTCGGCTCGGGGACGCCAACCACGGCAAACGCGTTGGCGCTGGCCAACTGGGTGGCGCCGGTGATGTCGTACACACGCAGGCGGATCTCGTACTCTCCCACGGCGTTGGGGTCGTACATCTTGCTGAACGGCGGCAGCGAGAAGAAGCCGAAGTCCATGCGGGTCGAGTTGCTCACCACGTACCCCACGCTGTCGTCGCTCCACGCGCCGGGGCCGGGGTTCAAGAAGAACCCGTCCGTCTCTTGCCAGCTATCGACCAGGGCGTCGGGCGTGCCGTCTGCGTCGAACACCGGCAGCAAGAAGTTCACAAAGTCGGCGATGCCGGCCGCCGGGTCGAAGTCGAGGCTCAGTTCGAGCAGGTAGTTGGTCAGCCCGCTGGCGCCCGGATCGAACTGGTAGTCGAAAGCCAGGTTCGACACGCCGGGCGTGACCACCGTCGACAGCCCCGCGTCGACGTAGTAGCGGTTGCCGACGATCGCGTTGGGTTGACCGGTGTCGCGGTCGCGGGCCTTGACCGCTACCGACACGGTGTTGCCCATCCCCGGCACGCTGTCTTGCACGAAGCCGTTGATCGGGATGCCGTCTCCGGCGATGAACTCGGGGCCCGACGCATCAAAGACGTCGACATCGACGTTGGTCATGGTGACCGCCCAGGCCGAAGGGGCGGCGCCGAGCAACGCGACGAGCGCGCCGGCCAGGATGGATTGGAAGGGGGCCGAGGGTGTTTGCATGAGTCGTGCCTGGGTGCGGTGTTCGAGGGTGGCGAAGAAAAGCAGCAGCGGCGAACGGGCGACGCCCCCCCACGCCGAGTAAGATAGCGCTGCGGGGCGTCGCGAAGGCCTGGCCGCGTCAGGGGGGCCGGACGCGACCCCACGCAGGAAAGCAACGCACGTGCCAATGGTCGGACCGACCGTGCCGCTCGCCGCCGTTGCGTACGAAACAAGCCGCTGCATCGGGTCGGAGTGCCGGTGCTGCGGGCCGGCGGGTGTAGAGAAAACGCAACGCGGCGAGGCGATAAGTGTTCGGGCCGTACGCCCGTCCGGAGGACCAACGGGCGGCGTTCGGAAACCCGCCGTGGGGGTCGCCGGCGTCGCTGATTTAACCGAATCTGAACCCAGGCGGCGCCGCGTTCTCGTACGATGCTCCGTTCACACCGGGACCCCGCCGGCGCGCGCCGGACGGCCCTCTACCACCAATCGGGAGTTTTCATGAAGCGTTACAGCAGCAGGCATAGTTGGTTGGCCCTGTTAGGGGTATCGATGGCCGGCGCCGTCCTCGCCCACGAAGGCCACGAGCACGCCGATCACGACGCCGCGAGCCACGACGCCGCGAGTCACGAGCACGACGCGGCCGCTCCGCAGGCGATGATCACCACGCGCGAGGGCGCTAGGGTGCTCCCCCCCGCCAAGGAAGACGGCGTCTTCCACTTTGTCGTGTACGGCGACCGCACCGGCGGCGTGCCGGCGGGTCTCAAGGTGCTGCGGCAGGCTGTGGTTGATTCCAACCTGCTCGACCCCGACCTGGTGATGACCGTCGGCGACCTCATCCAGGGCTACAACGACACCCCCGAATGGATGCGGCAGATGCGGGAGTTCAAGGGGATCATGAACGGCCTGCGGATGAAGTGGTTCCCCGTGGCGGGCAACCACGACGTCTACTGGCGGGGCGAGGGCCCCGCGCCGCAGGGGCAGCACGACTCCGACTACGAGAAGCACTTCGGCCCGCTGTGGTACGCGTTCCAGCACAAGAATGCGGGTTTCATCGTCCTCTATTCGGACGAGGGCGACCCGGTGAGCAACGAGAAGGACTTCGGCCAGCCGCGGCTGCAGCAGATGAGCGAGGAGCAACTGGCGTTCCTCGACAAGGCGCTGGCGGAGCTCAAGGGCGCCGACCACGTGTTTGTGTTCCTCCACCACCCGCGCTGGACCGGCGGCAACTACGGCGACAACTGGCGCGTGGTGCACGACAAGCTCACCGCCGCGGGCAACGTGTCGGCCGTGTTCGCCGGGCACATCCACCACATGCGGTACGACGGCCCCAAGCTGGGCGACGGCACCGACGGCATCGCCTACTACACGCTGGCCACCACGGGGGGCCACCTGTCGGCCGATATCCCCGGCGCCGGCTACCTGCACCACCTCAACCTGGTGACGGTCCGCAAGGACCGCATCAGCGTCTCGGCGCTGCCGGTGGGCGCGGTGATGGACCCACGCGAGTTCACCCCAGAGTTCCTGAAAGGGATCGAGTTGGCCCGCACCATCCGCCCCGTCCGCACGGGGCCGGAGTTGGTGCTGGAATCGGACGGCTCGGCCGCGGGCTCGGTGATGCTGCGGGTGAAGAACCCCTCGCCGCGCGAAGTGCTTTGCACCGCGTCGCTAGACGCCCCCTCGCCGTGGCGTTCGACGCTGGACCACCAGCACTTCGCCCTGGCGGCGGGAGGGCAGAAAGACCTTGATTTCCGCGTCCTGCGGGCCGCCGACGGGCCCGGCGAGATGATGGACGCCTCGCTCCCCGGCGTCCGCCTGGAGCTGGAGTACCTGGGCGAGTCGGCCCGCGTGCGGCTCCCCGACGTCGTCGCGCCGCTCGGCCTGCAGCCGGGCCAGGTGCCGGCCGACTACTTCAAGCACGACGAGGGCCGCGGCTTGGCCGTTGACGGCGAGGCCTCGGCGGTCCTTGTCCCCAGCGCCGAAGTGCGCCTGCCGGACGGCCCGATGACCCTCGAGGCGTGGCTCAAGCCCAACGAGTTGTCTAACTTCCGCGGCGTGATCGCCAAGACCCAGGGCTCGGAGTTCGCCATCTTCTCCGATGAAGGGGCGCCCAAGTTCGACATCCACCTCAACGGCAAGTATGTCTCCGCGGTGTCGAACCAGAAGCTGAGCACCAAGAAGTGGAGCCACGTCGCGGGCGTGTTCGATGGCAAGCAGGTAGCGATCTACGTCGACGGCAAGCTGATCGACTCGAAGCCCGCCTCCGGCAGCCGCAAGACCAACAAGCTGCCGCTCGTTATCGGGGCCGACCCAGACGGCTCCGGTCAGCCCTCGCGGCCGTTCTCTGGCATGGTCGACGAGGTGCGTCTGTCCAGCAAGGCGGTGTACGACGGCGAGTTTGCCCCGCAGCGTCGCCTGGCGCCGGAGGAATCCACCGTGCTGCTGCTGCACCTCGACAAACGCGTCGGGCCGTTCACGCTCGACCACAGCGCCTCGGCAGCCAAGGGGCTGATGGGGGCAGCGTCGCAGTTGGTTCCCGTCGGCAAGTAACGCGGCTGTCGGTTGTGTCAGTCTTGTGCGGCCGACCAGGGGTTCCCTGGGGGCCGAGGATCGGACACAACCCCGCCGCCCCTGTAGAATGAGACGCCCACCGCGGCGCCGGCCTGGAGTATCCAGGTCGGCGCCGTTTTGTTTGGTAGGGTCAGTGCGGATGAATGTCGGACGGCCCGCGGACACGGCGCTCCCTGCGAACGGACCCACTGCCGCGGGAACCCAGGCCGGCGCCGCACAGACGATCAAACGCCCACGAATCACGCGAACAAGACGAATGGCAGATCGGCGGCACGCGAGTTATGCGTGGGCCTTCGTCTTGGGCCCGCTCAGCGCAAAGAAAAACCACGCAACATCCTTTCGGACGGCGTGGTCTGTTCGCTACGGCTTTCTTTGGCCGCCGGCAGGAGGCCAATGGCGCGGCGCCTACTTCAGGTCGAAGGTCGGCAGTTCGCCTCCTCCTTCGGGGACGGCGGCCTTCAGGCCCGACCTATCGGGGTTGTCGTACTTGCCCCGCAGCAGGTCTTTGGCGACGTACTCCTCGGGGAGGTCGCCCTCGGGCGGCTGCTCGGGGAGCGTGATGGCCACCAGAAAGTCGCCGGCCGGGGCGCCGTCGTTCGGGTCGTAGGAACGCAGCTCAAAGGCGCCGTCGGCGTCGGTCGTGGCGGTCGGGATCGGGGCGCTGGGGCCCTGCAAGGTCTCTGTGGCGCCGTACAGCGTCACGCGGGCCCCCGCGACCGGCGCCCCGGCGCGGGTGACTTTGCCGCTGGTCGGGAAGACCGGCAGGCGGCCGTCGGGGGTCGGTTTCGAGCAGCCCTGCGAGCAGGCCGAAGCCAGCAGCGCAGCAGCCAATAGACGGGAAGCGTTCACAGTCGGGGTGTTTCCTATGGAAGGACAGGGCGGGGCAGGGGGGAACGGACCGCACGGGCGCCGGGGTTAGAAGATCTCGCCCTCGACCAGATCCCCTTCGTCCCGCGTGTGGTAGGAGACAAACACGTTGGTCGAGACGTCGTTGGAGACAAACTGCACCGAACCGTCGCCGAGGCCAAACACCGCGCCGCCGACGTGGAAGCTGTAGATCTCTTCCCCGTTGTTGCAGTTGAAGATCTTGCTCCCGCAGCGTTCGTGCACCCAGAACTCGTTGTCGTCGGCCGCCCAGCTCGATCCGTGGGTGCCGGTACCGCCGGTTGGCGCGTGGTCTTCTCCGTAGATCGTTTGACGCCCGGCGATCTCGAACCACATGAAGGTCTTGGAGAGGCCGTCGGTGGTGTCTCGGATGCGCGACGGCTTGTAGACCACCGATCCCCCTTGGGTCGTCCGCCGCTTGGCCAGCACGCTTTCCCACGAGCTGCGTTCGATGATCGTTTTATTGCGGAGCAGGTCCCGGATTGCCGTGGCCGTCGTCGTTGGCCAATGCTCGGAGTCCGCCGCGATGCGCTGCGAGACGGCGTAGTCCGTTTGCGGGTCCTCGGGCTGACGGCCCGGCGTGGTCGGGCAATGGAAGAACGGCAGCGGCGTGCGGAAGGCCAGCAGGTAGTTGCCGGCCTCCTGACCGGGGTTGCGCCCCCCCGAGTTGTAGCTGTAGCTCTGGTCGTAGTCGTACTGATCCGCCAGCGACGCCTCTTCCAGGTACGGCAGCAAGAACGGCAGGGTGCCGTGCTTGACCGTCTGGTTGGGGTTGGTCCCGCTGAGCGGCGGGCCGACGTAGCTGGCCCAGGGGAACGACTTCTTCGCCGTTTCGTAGTTCAGCGTCGCCAGCCCCAACTGCTTCATCTGCGACGTGCACTGCATCTTGCGGGCGGCCTCGCGGGCGCTCTGCACCGCCGGCAGCAGCATCGCCACCAGGATGCCGATGATGGCGATCACTACCAGCAGCTCCACCAGCGTGAAGCCGCTCAACCGATCCCTACGCGTTGTCCTTTCCACGACCTTCTCCTGATGAAAGTGAACGGGCGCCTGCGTGGCGGCCCCAAGAAACGAGGCCGCCCCGAACCGGGGGCGGCCTCGTGGCGAATCACACAAAGATCAGCCCACCAGCGGGCGGCGGCGCCGGCTCAGCACGCCCACGGCGGCCAGTGCGGCAGACATGCCCAGCAGCGAGGCGGGCTCGGGCACCGCGGCCTGGCTTGCCGCTGCGCCTTGGGCCAGCGACGCGCCGAAGTTGTCCTTCCACTGCTGGTACTGGTCGTTTCCGATCACACCGCCGACCAGGTCGCCGGGCAGCACGTTGCTCGTGCCCACGCTGTCGCGCCACACGGTGTAGTCGGCGGCGTCAACAAAGCCGTCGCCGTTGTAGTCGCCGGTCAGTTCGTCGGGGAGCGGCGCGATGGGCGGGGCCGCGTAATCGATGTAGGCGAACATGAAGCCCGCCTCCTCATAGTTCACAAAGCCCGTGTCGCCGTTGGCGATGTGGTCGAGGCCGCGGATCAAGAAATCGCCCGTCGTAGGGTCGGTCTCGTAGATCATCGAGTTGTCGAGGTTGGCCTCGGCCGCAAACCGGCCGGTGCTGGTCAGCAGCAGCATGCCGTCGGCGGTGGTCTTGCCGGCGATCGACAACCGGTACTGCGGCAGGCTAAAGCCGTCCTCCTCGCGGGTCAGGGTCCACTCAACGCCGGCGCCCGCGGTCGACGAGGCCAAGGAGCCATCGAGCTTAACCAGGCCGGCGATCAGGTTCTCCGACTCGTAGGGGAGGTAGACGTAGCTGAAGTTGTCGGGCTCAGAGCCGGCGCCATCGGTGGTGCTGTTGTCGAACTCGAGCACCTTCCAGCCAGCCCCGTCGGCCTGGGGCTCGGCGACCAGGTAGTTGTCGTCGTTGCCGTAGGGGGTAGCGATCAGCACGCCGTCGGTCAGGGAGTTCACGCCGCTGAACGAGACGACGGTGTTCTCTTGGTCGAGGTCGACGCCCGAGACATTCGGGATGTCGACGGCGGCCTCCATGCGGAAGCCAGAGTCGCGGCCGAAGAACGCCACGGCGTGGTTGACGTTGTGCTCGCCCTGGGGGCTGCCGTCGGCGGTGGCGGTGATCACGGCCCAGTAGCCGCTGAACACGTTGGTGCCGACCTCGCCAAACTCGTTAAAGCCGCCGACGCTGGAGTTGTCCCGCAGGCCCTCGCTGATGGTGGCGAACATGATGCCGTCTTCGGTGCCGAGCGGCTGGCCGTAGGCGGCGTAGCTGTTGTCTCCCTTCTGGTTGCCCAGCCCCACGACGCCGGCGCCCGGGGTCTGCTCGGTGACCGTCAGCAGCACGTCGCCGACGTTGTTGTCGTTGTTCTGCGCGGTCACCACCGCGTTCCAGGCCGTGATGCTGCTCTTGTTGAGCCGCGTGAAGCTGTCGGCCGAGGGGATGGCCGCCGCGGCGGTCGCGGCGCCCTCGTTCGGCAGGTAGGCGAAGCTGAAGTAGGGGGTCGCCAGGTCGTGGCCCTGGCCGAGGCCGTCCAGCTCGTTCAGGGTGGTGCCGTTACCCGTGAGGAAGTCGGCCTCGATGTCTTCGGTCAGGATCAGCCAGCCGTCGCCGTCGGCCTGGTAGGTGAGGGCGTTGTCGCCCGGGAAGGCGAGCGGCACGCCGTTCATCAGCAGCGTCCCCTGCGACGGGGAGCCGCCGTTCACGGTGAGGCGGTACTCGCCCGTGCCGACGGTCGTGAGGTTGTAGCCGGCGCCGGTCTCGAACAGGGAGTAGCCGCGGACGTCGCCCAGGCTCTGGGTGAAGCTGGGGTTGATGGTGGCGGCGGTCAGGCCGGTCTGCCCGGCGGGGATGAAGGCGAACGAGAACGGGGTGGCGACGCCGTCTCCCTCGTTCACGATGTCTGGATCGGAGCCCGGGTCGAATTCGAAGTAGCCGTCGTTATCGACTGTGGAGACGATGTAGCCGTTGCGGTCGGGCGCGGGCTGGACATTGGTGAACCGGCCGACGTTCGAGGCCGCGCTGGTCACCAGCATCCCCTGCTGGAACGGGTCGGAAACGCCCGGGATGTTCACGCGGTGGTAGCCAACGCCGAAGGCGTCGACGTCCACCGTCACGCCGGCCGAGCCGGTCAACGTGTCGAGGGCGCCGAACGTGCCGTTGGGGTTGACGGTAGAGCTGGAGAGCGTGCCGCCGATCCAGCCCTCGCTGAAGGAAAAATAGCCGGCGCCGAAGCTTGCGCCGAATGGCTGCCCCGCATTGGGCATGGGCGACGGAGGATCGAGCAGATCGCCCGCGGCGCCGGCCCGTGTGGTGACGATCGAAAGGCCGCCAGAAACGTTGCGCGTGTTGAGGGAGAGGGGGTCGTCGTCGCTGACCGTGCCCGCCGTAGCGAACTGCACGCCGGTGACGTGCGTGGCGTCGGGACGGCCCCGCTCGGCGACCGAAGAGATGAGCACGCCCCCCGCCGCGTCGTCCGCGGCGCTGGCGCCGATGCGGATCGGCGTCTCGCCGACCACGGCGCCGGGGTCGAGGAAGAACCCGGCGGTCCCGCCGGTCTTGGTCGCGGCGCCGAACGCGTCGATCGACACCTGCGCGTGCTCAATCGCTTCGACCCGCACCGCGGCCGCAGCGGCCGCGACCATCACAATCCGCGCCAACATTACCTTCACAATCGCCTCCTCAGTAGGGATAAATTGCCGACCCGCGGCATCGTGCGCGGCGACCGGCCTCGGTCGTTGGGCGATGTTGTATCAGCGGAGATGTAGGCGTAGGTGAACGGTCGATGAATCTAGAGTTAAGTTTGTAGCGCGATACGGCAGGCCGCCGGACTGCGCGCGATCGCGGCGCCTCCGGCGCGTGCGCGATGACGATCAACACAGCGGCGGGCCGCCGGCCCTGCCGCCCCAAACCGCTGGAACAACGATGCAAGGTGAACAGCGCGACCAGCTCACGCGGCTCGAGGAACTACTCGCCCATCAGCAGCAGTTGCTCGACCAGCTCAACTCCGCGGTCGTCGAGCAGGGGGGCGAGATCGATCGGCTCAGGCGCGAGCTCGAAGCGCTGCGGACGCTCGCGGGCCGGCTCGCAGAACGCGTCGACGCCGGGCAGACCCTGCCGCACGAGAAGCCGCCGCACTACTGACGCGGGCGCTTGCATGACGCATTCTTGGGGGCCCGACGCACCCGAGTTTGCTTACAACCGTTACACCCTGCGCAGACGGCGCTGCACGTTGCCAAAAGTCACCACGACCTGCGGTGTTTTCGCATCATGCGACCGTTCTAGGCGGTAGAGTTTCGCAGCCTTGGTCTCCGAGCCGGGCCGCTGCGCACCCGTGCAGCCCCTGCGGAGACCGCGAACGACAAGGACGGCGGACACCCGTGCGGAAACTGTTGCGAGCCCTGAAGCCCCTCGCCGCGCTGGTCGCGGTCATGGCGCTGGGCTGCGCGGGGCTGCCGCGGATCGACCCGTCCGGCGACCGGCTGCTGGTGTTCCCGCAGTCTTCTGCTTCCCCCGCCCCGGTCGCCCCCGCGTACGGACAGGGGGGCGCCCCCGCCGGCAACGTCGTGGCGCCCCCGGTGTACTCCAACGCCAGCGACGGGCTCGGCGACCTGATGTTTGGCCCCGCGACGCCGGCGGCCGCGGCCGGGCCGGTAGCCCAGCCCCCCGGCGAACGCGTCGTCATGACCCCCGAGCGGCTGCTGGCCCCCGTGGGGACCGAGGTGGTGCTGCGGGCCGGCATCTGTGGCGACGACAACTACCTTAAGGCCAACCGCCGCATCGAGTGGATGCTGGGCCAGCAGGGGAGCGGCGAGTTTGTCACGGTGGGCGAGCAGGGGGAACGCGACTTCGCCCGCCTGCCGTGGAGCGTGCCGAAGAAAATCGACAACCAGTACGTGGTGGGCTACACGTCGCCGTTCCACACCTGCCTGCGGCGCGGCACCGACGACCCCAGCGACGACCTGCAGGTCCGCCGTGGCGACGCGTGGGTCACCCTCACCAGCCCCGCGGAAGGGACCAGCTACGTCACTGCGTTCGCGCCGGCCGTGGATGGTTGGCCCAGCCGACGGGCCACCGCCATCGTGTACTGGGTCGACGCCCAGTGGCAGTTCCCCGGCCCCGTGAGCGCGGCCGCGGGCCAGCCCGCTACGCTGGTGACCACCGTCACCCGCCAGAGCGACGGCGCCCCCATCGCCGGTTGGATCGTGCGCTACGAGTCTCAGGACGGCGCCGCCCGGCTCGGCTACCAAGCGGGCGCGGTGGCCGAAGCGACCACCGACAACCGCGGCCGCGCCAGCATGGAGGTCGCCCCCGTGAACCCCGGCGGCGGCACGTCCAACATCCGCGTCACCATCGTCCGCCCCGAGCAGGCGGGCGTTGCGGCCAGCCCGCGCGTCGAGGTCGCCAGCGGCGCCACGGCGGTCACCTGGAGCGGCAGCGGCCCGATGGGCCCCCCCGTGGTGGTGACGCCGAGCCCGCTGCCGGGCACAACGCCGTCGCAGCCCGTGCCACCGTCGCCGACGGAGCCCGCGCCGTCGCTCCCGCCCGAGTATGTCGTGCCGGCGCCCACGGGCCCCCCCGTCCAGATCCCCAGCGACACGGGCCGCCCCGAGCTGGAAGTGACCCTCAAGCAGAACACGCCGGGGTCGTTGCGGGTGGGAGACTCGTTCGAGGTAGAGATCACTGTCCGCAACCGCGGCGACGGCGTCGCCAAGAACATCACCGTCCGCGACCGCTTCGACGCGGGGCTTACCAGCCCGATCGACCAGAACGGCTCGCGCAAGCTGGAGTACAACCAGATGCCCGACCTCAAGCCGGGCGAGAGCGAGCGGGTGCGGCTGCCGTTTGAGGTGACCGGCCCGGGGCGGCACTGCAACGAGGTGACCGTGACGGCCGACGGCGCCAGTGAAGCCTATGAGCGGCTCTGTGTCGACGCCACCGAGGTGCAGGCCGAGCTGCGGATCAACGCCGTCGGCACCGCCCGCGCCGAGGTGGGTCAGGAGTTTGAGTACAAGTCGGTGGTCGAGAACGTCGGCCAGGTAGCGGTCGAGAACCTAGTGGTCGAGCTGCGGTACGACCCGGCGCTGCGGCCCACCAGCGCGCAGGCCGGCAGCACACAGCTATCGGACGGCACGTTCCGCTGGATCTTGTCGCGGCTCGAGCCGGGAGAGAAGCAGGAGTTCGCGATGGTAGGGGTGTGCGACCAGCCGAACCCGCAGGCGCAGATCATCCTCTCGGCACGGGCCGACCGTACGCCGGAGAAGTCGATGCCGTGGGTGATCGAGGTGCTGCCGCCGGGGCGGGTGTCGCCCGCCGACGGCGCCGGCGGGCCGGCCAACTCGCCGATCGGGGTAGAGATCGACTTCACCGGCGGGCGGACGCAGGTGGGGCAGAACTCCATTGTGTACGTCTACCTCACCAACGGCCCGACGCCGCAGACTGGCGTGAGCGTGCGGGTAGAGATGCCGGCGGGCTTGCAGCCAAACCTTGCGGGGATCAAGTCGCCGACCGCCCCCTCGCCCAACCCCCCGTGGATCCAGTTCGCCCCGATCGCCTCGATGGCGGCGGGCGAGCAACTGACGATCACCATCCCGGTGCAAGCTGCGGCCGCGGGCCCGGCGGCGGTGCGGGCGCAAATCGCCACCCAAGCGCAGCCGACCCCCGTGACGATCGAAGGGGCGCCGCTGCAGATCAGCCCGCGTTAAACGCAAGCGAGCCGGGGCGTCCCCGCCCCCGGCGCGTCTGGATAGATGTCGCGACTTTTCCACCACGCCGGGGGCGGGGACGCCCCGGCTCGCTTGGGGTAGGCTGACGCGATGCGTTACGTCCTGCTCCGCCACAATTGCCCCCCCGACTACCGCGACGGCCCGCACTGGGACCTGATGCTGGAGCGCGACGGCGTGCTGGTCACTTGGTCGCTGCTGGAACTCCCTGCACCCGAAGAAGCCGTTGCGGCAACGCGGCTCGCCGATCACCGGGTGGCGTACCTGGATTACGAAGGCCCCGTCAGCGGCGATCGCGGCGAGGTGTCGCGCGTGGCGCAAGGCGAGCTGGTCTGGAGCAAGTACAGCGCCCAAGAAGCGTGCGTGCGATTGCTCTCGGGCGACCTGGCGGGCGAGCTGACGCTGACGTTAGCAGACGATGACCGCTGGACGCTCGCGCACAGCCCAGCCACTCACTCGCTCGGAGGGTGATCACCCTCGCCCGTCGGCGCCGGTTCTTGCGTCTCGTCGGGGGCCGGCCAGTCCTTGGGAACTTCGCCCGGGAGGCCTACCAATGTTTCGCCGCTGACGCGCAGGAACTCCGGCGTCACGACAATCGCGTCGATCTCTCGATGAACATGGCCGGACGAAACGATCTGCTCGAAGTCGACCAGCAGCATCGGACGCCCGGCGTCTTGCCGCCACTTGAGCGGCAGGTCGAGGCCCGCCGTCGCTTGCTTAAGCCTCTCGACGATCTGCGACGTCGGCAGCGGCAATTGGCCCGCGCTGGCGCCGACCAGGATAATGCCGATCTCTTTCTCCGTGGTGATCACCGGTTGCAGCCGGACGGTGACCACGCTGTCGAGCGCCTCGGTCTGTAGCCGGAACACAACCGACACCACTTCCGGGTCAAACAGCACCCGTGGGTCGAGGACCCCTGCCTTCTTTAGGTCCGGGGCAAAATCTTCTGCACGGACGGCCAACCAGCCGTTCACCTGGTCGGGGGTCACGGCAAGCGCCCAGGCGCTGGGGTTCTGGGCGTCGCTAAACGTTGCAAAGGACTGGCTCTCGAGCTCTTTGCGGCCTTCTTCGAGCGCCGCGGGGTCGGCCTGCAAAACGGCCTGGTATTCGGCTACTTCGGCGGTCGCTAGACGGTGCAGGTAGACCAGCGCCCCGCCGACGACCAGTAGCAACAGGCCCAACGCGATCGCGATACGACGCAGCCAGAGCTTCAAGACCACATTCCAGCAAGGAGGGGGGGGCGTGACCGGCAGGTCGAATCGTAGGAAGCTGGGCGCCCTGGGTCAATTTCGACCTCCGTTGACCAGACGGCCCTCAGCGGTCACCTTCTGGGTGCCATGCCCACGCCCAGCGTGGGCGTGCCGGCCGCTGCGAGTGCCGGCTGTTTCCCTGAAGTCGCATGCCCACGCTAGCGTGGGCATGGCACCCCTGACGATGAATCTATGTCCGACCTGACCGACCCGCTGGCCGCCCGACGGCAGAAGCTTGAGGCCCTCACCGCGCTGGGCGTTGACCCCTGGGGCCAGCGTTTCGACGACCACACGCTCACCGGCGCCCTCCGCGACCGCAGCGAGGAAATCGTCTACCGCCTGGAGGACGGCAGCGAGGTCCCGCTGCCCGATTTCGCCGCCCAGCCAGAAGACTTCAACTTCCGCCAGTGGAAGGCGGACCAGGGCAAGGGAGAAGTGGTCGGGCCCAAGGTCCGCGCCGCGGGCCGGGTGCGGCTGCTCCGTTCGGCGGGCAAGCTGATCTTTATCGACCTGGTAGACATGACCGGCCGCATCCAGTTGATGGTGGGCCAGAAGCAGGTGGGCGATAGCTGGCCCGTCGTCGAGCAGCTCGACCTGGGAGACCTGATCGGCGTCGACGGCATGCTGGGCCGCACCAACACCGGCGAGCTGTCGATCTTCGCCGAGAGCATCACCTTCCTCACCAAGGCGCTGGAGTCCCCCCCCGAGAAGCACCACGGCCTCACCGACCCCGAGGTGCGTCAGCGGCAGCGGTACGTCGACATGGCGTACAACGACGGCGTGACCGAGCGGTTCCTGAACCGCAGCCGCATCGTACGAAGCGTGCGCGACTCGCTGGCGCAGCGCGGCTTTGTTGAGGTCGAGGGCCCCACGCTGCACGCCATCGCCGGGGGCGCCGCGGCCCGGCCTTTCACCACGCACCACAACGCGCTGGACATCGACCTGTTCTTGCGCATCGCGCTCGAGCTGCACCTCAAGCGGCTGCTGGTGGGCGGCATCGAGCGGGTGTTCGAGCTGGGGCGCGTCTACCGCAACGAGGGGATCTCGCCGAAGCACAACCCCGAGTTCACGATGCTGGAGGTCTACCAGGCCTACGGCGATTACGGCTCGATGATGGATTTGACGGAGGGGATCATCTGCGAAGCGATCGGCGTGCTGGGTGCCGGGGGGCTGGGGGTGGCGCGGCAGAGCCGCGGGGGCTGGGGGCTGGGGGACGCGCAGGGCGGTGCAGCGGACGAGATCAGCTACGTGCTGCCTTGGGGGGAGGAGACGATTGATTTTACGCCGCCGTTTGAACGGCGCACCTACAACGAGCTGTTCTTGGAGCATACGGGGGTCGATCCTGCGGACGAGGCGGGCGTCGCGAAGCTGGCGAAGTCGCTCGGGATCGACACGGGGGGGAAGCACCCGGACGTGATCAAGAACGCCGTCTTCGAGGAGAAGGTCGAAGACGCCCTGGTGGGTCCGATCTTCGTCACCGACTACCCGGCCAGCATCTGCCCGCTGACCAAGCGCAAGGTGTCCGACCCCGCGGTCGCCGAGCGGTTCGAGCTGTTCATCAAGGGGATGGAGGTCGCCAACGCCTACACGGAGCTGAACGACCCCGACCTGCAAGAACAGCTCTTCAAGAGCCAGCTCTCGGGCATGGCCGAAGAAGACTCGATGGCCCGCATGGACGACGACTTCATCCGCGCGCTGCGCAACGGCATGCCCCCGGCCGGCGGACTGGGGATCGGCATCGACCGGCTGGTGATGCTGCTCACGAACTCGCAGACCATCCGCGACGTGATCCTGTTCCCGCTGCTGCGGCCGGAGAAGGGTTAACCACTGAGTCACAGAGCGTATTGAGACGCAACGAAGAGGAACCGCAGATTCACGCGGATAAACGCCGATATAGCGATTTTCAGATCTGCGTTCATCTGCGCTTATCGGCGGTTTCTATTCTCCTTCCGTCTCAGTGCTCTGGGTGGCTCCGTGGTTAATCGACCGATCGCCCCTCGGCCACCGCGTACGCCACGGCGTGGCTGCGGCAGTGGCTGAGGGTGAGGTGGATCTTCTGGGCGCCCGACCTCTCGAACAGCTCCTTGGCGCCGCCGCGTAGCCGCACGGTGGGGGGCGCGGCGTCGTTCTTGCCGCTGCGGACCTCGATGTCGCGCCAGCGGATGCCGGGGAGCTGCCCCGTGCCCAGCGCCTTGAGGACCGCCTCTTTAGCGGCCCAGCGCCCCGCGTAGTGCTGGGTGGCCGCCTTGCGGGCGCTGCAGTACTCGATCTCGTGGTCGGTGTAGACCCGCGTGATGAACAGCTCGCCGTGCCGCTCGATCATCTGAGCGATCCGCAGGCATTCGATGATATTGGCGCCAACGCCGAGGATCGCCATGCAGGGCGGGGATTAGGGGTTAGGGGTGAGAGTCGAGGGGTGAGGGGCGAGCAAAGCGTGCGAGCCGGGGCGTCCCCGCCCCCGGCCCCGGTCTAGCGGCGCAAGCCCTGGTCTCAATCCTGCTTGACCCAGCGCCGCTGGACGCGCTGTTTGCCGTTCTCGTCCCATCGTAACTCAACGCGCCACGGGCCGCACTGCTGCGTGCACGACTGCACGGTCACCCTGGCGTCTGCGGGCGCGTCTTCGAGTCCTCGGGCGGCTTCGGGGGCGTCGGGGGCGCCCATCGGGCCGCGCCACCTCAGCGTGTACCAGCCCAGGCAATCGGCGCAGTAGGCCCAGTTGCGGCGGATCAGCCACGCCACACAGCCGGCCGCGAGCGCCGCCAGCAGCACGTCCTCCGTCCACCAAATCAGGTTGGCGGGGGTCGCGTCGGACCACAAGTAGTCGGAGAAGTCGAGCGGGCGGTCGTCGGGGCGGAACAGGGCGACCTGCGGGTTCTCGATCCGGTTGAGCCGCCACCGCTGCACGTACACAAAGTAGGCCCAGGCGTGCTGCATGGCCGCAGAGAACCCGCCGACCCCGGCGGCGGCGAACACGAGCCCGGCTCGGCTGCCGTACAAGTACAGCCACGCCGTGCCGGCCGCGGCCAGGCCGATCACGGCGCCGAGCGCCAGCGACGTGAGCCCCAACGGCGCCACGCCGAGCTCCGCGAGCAGCGTGGTGACGATGCTCAGCACCACGCCGCAGATCCCACCGCCCGCAACCGTAGCGCCTAGCCTCCAAGACCAGAAGGACGGGGCGCCGTGGTCGAGTTGTGGGGTAGGTGGCACAAGGCTTCTCTGCAGAAGTAACCGGGTGAGCTGGGGCGTCGGCGCCCCTCACGCGCCCGGTTTAAGCTTGCGCGGGGCCCGACGACACGATCACCTGCGAGGGCCGCACCACGCGTCCGGCCAACTGGTAGCCGGCCTCGGTCTGCATCATCACCACGCCCGCGGGGTGCTCCGCGGAGGGCTGCTGCAGGATCGCAGCGTGCAGCTCGGGGTTGAACGCCTCGCCTTCGGCCGGGATCGGCTCGCAGCCGTGCTGGGCAAGCACGGTGACAAGCTGCTGCTTCACCAGCCGGAACCCTTCCAGCAGGCTCGCCCCTTCGGGCGTGAGCTCGCCGTCCTTCTTCTCGACCGCCTGGATCGCGCGGTCCATGTTGTCCAGCACCGGCAGCACGTCGCGCATCAGCGGGAGCGCGCCGTACTTGCGTTCTTCGGCCACCTCACGCGACTTGCGGCTCAGCACGTTCTGCAGCTCGGCCTGCAGCCGCAGGTTGCGGTCCTTCTCCGCGGCCAGGTCCGCCTCAAGGCCTTCGGGTTCGGCCGGGTCAAAGATCACCGGCTCGGCCTCCGGGCCGGTGTAGGCCTCAACGCCTGGGCCGTCGACGGGTTCATCGTCTGGGGTCGATTGCTTGGCCATAGTTTTGTTCTAAGTCAAAGAATGGAACACGGATCTTCGCGGATAAAGCGGATTCACGCGGATGAAAGCAAAACTGGATCTGCGAAAATCCGTTTCATCCGGGCAGATCCGCGTCCTATTCGTCTGCTTCTGCCCCGACATGCTCATCCGGGGTGAAGTACTCCTTCAGGCTCTGGAAGAAGCTCTTCCGCTCGGGCGCCACGTTCTTGTGCTCTAGCTTGGCCAGCTTCCGCAGCAGGGTTTCTTCTTCGCCGGTGAGCTTCTTGGGGACCTCGATGATGACCTGAACCAGCAGGTCTCCCAAGCCCCTGCGGCGTGGGTCGGCGACCCCCTTGCCGGCCATGCGGAACACCTCGCCCGACGGCGTGCCGGGCGGGATGGTGATCTCCCCCTTGCCCTGCAGGGTGGGCACCTCCAACTCGCAGCCCAGGGCCGCCTGCGTGTAGGTGATGGGGATCCGGCACACCAGGTGCTGCCCCTCACGCTCGAACAGCGGGTGGGCGAGCACGGCGATAAAGCAGTAGCAGTCGCCGCGTGGGCCGCCGTCGGGGCTCGGTTCCCCCTCGCCGACGATGCGGACCCGGGTGCCGTCGTCGACGCCGGCCGGGATCTCGACCTCGGTCACCACCTTCTTCAGACGCGACCCCTTGCCGCGGCAGTCGCGGCAGGGGGAGTCGATGGTCGAGCCGGCGCCGCGGCACTTGGGGCAGACCGCCTGCATGCGGACGATGCCCGCCGACTGGATCACGCGGCCGTGCCCCTTGCAGTAGCCGCAGGTCTGGCGGCTGCTCCCCTTGGCGGCGCCGCTGCCGGCGCAGGTGGCGCACGTCTCGTGCCGCTCGAACTCGACCCGCTTGGTGACGCCCAGCGCCGCCTCGTGCAGCGTGAGGGTGACGTCGCTCCGCACGTCGCGACCGGCGCGGACACGCCGCCCGCCGCCGCCGAACAGGTCGCCAAAGATGTCGCCGAACGCAGAGAAGATGTCCTCAACGTTCCCGAACCCGTGGCCGGCGTGCCCCGACCCGTTCACCCCGGCGTGGCCGAAGCGGTCGTAGCGGCTGCGCTTCTCGGGGTCGTTGAGCACCTCGAACGCCTCGGCCGCCTGCTTGAACAGCGTGATGGCGCCCTCGTCCCCCGGGTTCTTGTCCGGGTGGTGCAGCACCGCCATCTTGCGGTACGCAGACGCGATCTCTGCTTCGCTCGCGTTGCGCTCGACGCCGAGGACTTCGTAGTAGTCGCGTTGGGTTGGCATGCGTCTAAGGAGCTGTCAGCTTTCAGCGATCAGCGGTCAGCTTTCTTGGCGGCCCTTGAGCTGAAAGCTGATAGCTGACCGCTGAAAGCCCTTTGTGAAACAAAGCCGGGCCACCCGCATTGCGGCGGTGTGGCCCGGCGGTCGATCGGTAAAACGAGTCTCGGCTAGCGGATGCTGCCGACCACGCCCTTCTTGTCGGCTTCCTTGGGGTCGTAGCCCGTGACCAGCGCCTCGGTCGTTAGGATCAGGCCCGCGATGCTGGCCGCGTTCGTGAGCGCGGTCTTCACCACCTTGGCGGGATCGATGATGCCCGCCTTGTACATGTCGACGTACTCGCCGGCGTTGGCGTCGTAGCCGGTGTTCTTCGGCTTGCCGGCCACCTCGTCGGCCACCACGCTCCCTTCCAGGCCGCCGTTGGAGACGATCTGCTTGAGCGGCGCGTCCAAGACGTGCAGCACGATCGAAACGCCGATCTTCTCGTCGCCCTTGGCCGCCTTGAGCGCGGCCTCGACGGCTTCCTTGCAGCGGAGCAGCGCGACGCCGCCGCCGGGCAGGATGCCCTCTTCCACCGCCGCACGGGTGGCGTGCAGGGCGTCTTCGACGCGTGCCTTCTTCTGCTTCATGTCGGCCTCGCTCGAGGCGCCGACCGAGATGATGGCCACACCGCCGGTGAGCTTCGCGAGCCGCTCTTGCAGCTTCTCGCGGTCGTAGTCGCTGGTGGTGTTCTCGATGCTCTTGCGGATCTGCTCGATCCGCTTCTTCACGTCGGCCGTGGCGCCGCCGCCCTGCACGATGGTGGTGTCGTCCTTGACGATAGTCACCTTCTTGGCGCGGCCCAGTTGGGCGATGCCGACGTTTTCGAGCTTCATCCCCAGGTCTTCGCTGATCAGCGTGCCGCCGGTCAGCGTGGCGATGTCGCCCAGCATCGCCTTGCGGCGGTCGCCGAACCCGGGCGCCTTCACGGCCGCCACGTTTAGCACGCCGCGGAGCTTGTTCACCACCAGGGCGGCGAGGGCCTCGCCCTCGATATCCTCGGCGATGATCAGCAGCGGGGCGCCCTTCTGGCTGACCGCTTCCAAGACGGGGAGCAGGTCGCGCAGGTTGCTGATCTTCTTCTCGTGGATCAGCAGGTAGGCGTCCTCCAGCACGCACTGCATGTCGGCGGGCTGGTTGATGAAGTAGGGCGACAGGTAGCCCTTGTCGAACTGCATCCCCTCAACCAGCTCGAGCGTGGTCTCGGTGGTCTTGCCCTCTTCGACGGTGATCACGCCGTCCTTGCCGACCTTCTCCATCGCGTCGGCCAGCAGGTCGCCGATCACGCGGTCGTTGTTGGCGCTGATGGAGCCGACCTGGGCGATCTCTTCCTTGCTGGAGACCTTCTTCGACATGCTGGTCAGCTCGGCCACGGCGGCCTCGACCCCCTTGTCGATCCCGCGGCGGACGGCCATCGGGTTGCTGCCGGCCACCACGTTGCGGGCGCCTTCCTTGAGGATGGCGCGGGCCAGCACGGTGGCGGTGGTGGTGCCGTCGCCGGCCAGGGTGGAGGTCTTGTCCGCGACCTCGTGCACCAGCTTGGCGCCCATGTTCTCGAAGGGGTCTTCGAGCTCGATCTCTTTGCTGACGGTCACGCCGTCCTTGGTGACGGTCGGTCCGCCGAAACTCTTCTTGATGATCACGTTCCGGCCGGTCGGGCCCATGGTCACCGCCACGGCGTCCGCCAGCTTGTCGACGCCGGCGATCATCTTCGCCCGCGCCGCGTCGTCAAACATTAATTGCTTAGCCACGTGAAGGCTCCTGTTCGCTGATTGATGAATTATGAGTGATGAATGATGAATAAAGGCGAGAACGGCGCGCGAATTTGCGGGCTATTCATCACTCATCATTCATCACTCATCCTTTAGCTGACGACTTTCGCGAGAATGTCGCTCTCGCGAAGGATCTTGTACTCCTGGCCGTCGATCTCTACCTCGGAGCCGCCGTACTTGCCGTAGATCACTTCGTCGCCCTTGGCGACCGACAGCTCGCCACGCGCGCCCGAATCGAGCAGCTTGCCGGGGCCGACCGACACCACCTTGCCGCGCTGCGGCTTCTCCCGGGCGGCGTCCGGCAGCACGATGCCGCCGGCGGTGACTTCTTCGGCATCAAGCGGGTGAACGATGACACGGTCGTCCAGCGGACGCAGGTTGAGTTTGGCCATTGATAGTTTCCTTTGAGTTTGAAAGTCGCCTAAGCGACGTTGGCTTTCAGCTTTCAGCGATCAGCAGTCAGCTTTACAAGGCTTTCTGGGGCCCGCTTGCGAAAAGCTGACCGCTGAAAGCTGATAGCTGACCGCTTCTCTGCTACATCATCCCCGGCATGCCGCCCATGCCGCCCATTCCTCCCATGCCGCCGCCCATGCCACCCATTCCGCCCATGCCACCCATACCGTGGTCGTGGCCGTGGTCGTGACCCCCTTCCTCTTCTTCCTTGGGGATCTCGGTGATCAGCGAGTCGGTGGTGAGCAGCAGGGCCGCTACGCTCGCGGCGTTTTGCAGCGAGGTGCGGGTCACCTTGGCGGGGTCGATCACGCCGGCTTCGACCAGGTTGCAGTACTCGTCCTTGTCCGCGTTGTAGCCCTCGTTCTTGTCCTTGAGCTTGCGGACGCGGTTGACCACCACGGCGCCGTCGACGCCGGCGTTCTCGGCGATGTACTTCAGCGGGTAGTCCAGCACGTTCTTGACCAGCAGCACGCCCATCGCTTCATCGCCTTCGAGCTCCTTGGCGACCTTGTCGAGAACCTTTTCGCAGCGCAGCAGGGCCACACCGCCGCCGGGGACGATCCCCTCTTCCAGGGCCGCCTGGGTGGCGGAGCGGGCGTCGTCGAACAACGCCTTCTTCTCCTTCATCTCGCTCTCGGTCGCGGCGCCCACCTTGATCTGGGCCACGCCGCCGGCGAGCTTCGCGAGCCGCTCTTGCAGCTTCTCGCGGTCGTAGTCGCTGTCGGTGTTCTCGATCTCACGACGGATCTGGTCGGCCCGGCCGCTGATGGCGTCCTTGGAGCCGCCGCCGCCGACGATCGTCGTCTTGTCGCCGGAGACGATCACCTTCTTGGCCTTGCCCAGGTCGGATAGCTGAACGCCGTCCAGCTTGATCCCCAGGTCCTTGAAGATGGCGGTGCCCGAGGTGAGCGTGGCGATGTCGCCCAGCATCGCCTTGCGGCGGTCGCCGTAGCCGGGGGCCTTCACCGCACAGACGCTGACGATGCCGCGCATCTTGTTGACCACCAGGGTGGCCAGCGCCTCGCCGTCAACGTCTTCGGCGATGATCAGCAGCGGGCGGCCGCTCTTGGAGACCGCTTCGAGCAGCGGCACCATCGTCTTGGCGCTGGAGATCTTCTCTTCGAACACCAGGATCTGGCAGTTCTCCAGCTCGGCCTCCATGTCGTCTTCGTTGGTGACGAAGTGGGGCGACAGGTAGCCGCGGTCGAACTGCATCCCCTCAACCACCTCAACGGTGGTCTCGGCGCCGCGGCCCTCGTCGACGGTGATGACGCCGTTCTTGCCGACCTGCGTGAAGGCGTCCGCCAGCACCTTGCCGATCTCGGGGTCGTTGTTCCCCGCGATGGTGGCGACCTGCTGCAGGCTCTTCTTGTTCTTGATGTCGACCGGCTCGGAGAGCTTGGTGAGCTGCTCACTCACAGCCGCCACGGCCCGCTGGATGCCGCGGCCCAGGGCCATCGGGTCGGCGCCGGCGGCGATCATCTTCAGGCCTTCGCTGAAGATGCCCTGCGCCAGCACGGTGGCGGTGGTGGTGCCGTCGCCCGCGATGTCGTTGGTCTTGCTGGCGGCTTCCTTCACCAGCTGGGCGCCCAGGTTCTCGTAGGGGTCGCTCAGCTCGATGTCCTCGGCGACGGTTACGCCGTCCTTGGTCACCTTGGGCGAGCCCCAGCCCTTGTCGAGCACCGCGTTGCGGCCACGGGGGCCCAGCGTGCTGCGGACGGCGCGGGCCAGTTTCTCGACACCGGCCGCTAGTGGGCGACGGGCGTCCTCATCAAAGACCATCTGCTTGGCCACGTGGTAACCTCGTTAAGGGGTTGCGGAATGTCTGCGAGAGATTTGGTGTTCCCGAACGCCTGCCGGGGCGGCGTCGGTTCGTCGTGCATCGGATGGCAGCCGAACTTGGCGTGCCGGGGCAGTGAGCAATCCTTGTGCCAGCCCCGCCCGACGGTCTGCAAGCCGTGATCTTACAGGGACTTGCGGCCAGTGACGAGGCGCCGCCCGCGGCGGGGCCGGAGAAATGCTGCCAATCTGACAGACCCGGCGGCCCGGGCCGCCACGCCGCCCGGCGGCCGCGCCGGCGGACGCGGCATGGGCACGAAAAAAGCCCGCCGACGCACCTGCGCCGGCGGGCTCGCGGTAGCAATGCTTTTGTGCCTACTTCCGCCGGCAGGCGACGCCGGCCACGGCCGCCAGCGCCAGCAGCGCCAACGCGGAGGGCTCGGGGACGCCGGTCGAGCCGACCGCCGGGCCGCCGAAGGCGTTCTTCCAAGAGGCGAAGTCGGCCTGCACGACATTCAGGTCGGTGACCAGTGGGTCGCGGCCGGCGCCGAGCGCCGAGGCGGGCTGGCCCAGGTTGTCGCGCCAGACGGTGTAGTCGGCGGCGTCAACCATGCCGTCGCCGTTGTAGTCGCCGACCACGCCGCCGGGGTCGCCGTCGCCGATGATCTTCAAGTTGTCGATGGCGACTAACTCGACGCCGCCGTTGTTCACGACCTCGATCCGTAACGCCAGGTTGGCGGCCGACGGCAAAGCGAACTCAAACGACTGCAGCTCCAAGCCCAGGACGGTGGAGTAGATCTCTGCATTGACGTCGATTGCTAGCGCCATGCGGTTAAAGTCGATGTCGCCGATGTTCGATTTGGGAAGGAACTCGGCCAGCGTCTCGAAGACTTGGTCGTCGTCGCTATCGATCAAGATCCGCAGGTAATCGAAAGGGACGCCGGCGAGGTCGGCGTCGATCTTGTTCTCAAACGGCCCAGCAAAATCCTCCCCGATGGTGGCGCCTAAGTCGATCGTCAAGCGTGGGTTCTCCAGGGCCGAAGTGTCGAAGGTAGTGGCGGGGGCGTAGACGCGGGGTCCAGGGCCTCCGAGCACGTCGCCCACGGTGCCGCCGCGAAGGTATCCAGCCCCTTCAAAACCGGTGAAGTCGGTCGGCTCCATCGTCACCGGATCGACCGGGATCCCGAAGTTGACACGTTGTGTCGTAGCGACAACTTTCGTTGAGGCCGCCAACGTCTGGTTGGGGCGAGTAATTCGCGTTAACCGCTGACGCTGGGCGTCGGGATCGATCACGGTCACCTCACCGCTGAAGCCGGCGGCCAGCGGGTGACCTTCCATGCCCGGGACGATGTCGATGTTGATGGTATTGTTCGTGTTTTCGCCACGTTGGGACGCGAAACCAAAGGTTTGCGACCTGTGGAACATACCAGACAGCATCGGCACGTTGGCGTCCCTATAACCCCCGTTGTCCGCAATTGGAGCGCCGTTGTACGCGGCGACAAACAGCAGGTTGGACGTGCCATCGTAGGGCGTGTCGGCATCGGTGACCGTGACCGTGTGGCCGTTTGCCGTCATATGGTTGAGCATCGCCTGGTCAAACGTCCGCAGCGGGACGCCGCCCGCGCCTCCTTCAACAGCGAATTGAATGTTCAGCGGCGTAGTCCCGTCGGTGCCCGTCAGCCAGTTCACCGAGGCGTCGAGCATCGTAAAGCCGTCGTCCGTTAGGAACGTAGTTGTTTCGGGAACCTCCGGAAAATTAGGGTTGCCGTTCCGATCCCCGGTCTGGCTCTCGACGAAGAAGGTGGCCCGCTTGTTGGGGAACGGCGTTACGCCGTCGAACATCAGGTCGCCGGTTTCCCAAAAGGCGAGTGTCGGCAGACCGGGCTGGAAGCCGGGGATCACGCTCCACATCGCGCCCGTATTCTGGATGAACCTCCCTTCCAACTGGGTCGCCGTGCTGTCGGCGCTGTCGAACGGTTCAGAAAAGGCGACGATCTGAGCGTGGGCGCCGCCCGAGGCGAGGCAGAGCAGGGCAGCGGCCGCTAGCAGCGTCCGGCCGCGGGGCAACGAAGGGGCTCGTAGGAAAGAGGCAGGCATCACAAGTTCTCCCAAAGAAGTAGGATCGAAAGCGCGCATCCGCACGGCCTAGCGAGCCACAGTGGCGCAGCGCGAGCGGGGCGCACAAGAGAAGAGGCGTCATCGACCGAAGGGTAGCGACGGTTCGGTAGATTGTTGGGGGCGTCGGACTCCTGTGTTTAGCTCCTGTGGTTGGGACTACGGCGACACGTTTGCGACGATCACTTTTTTTTCTTCTTCGGTCGGCTGACCGTGAACTCGACTTCGTTCTTGCCGCGCTCTACGGTGAACTCCAGCCCGGAAGTGTCCCAGTCGGTATAGATCTGATCAAGAAAAGCATTCTTCTTCGCGGTTTCTGACTCCGGGAACGCAGGGGGACGCACCAATGCCCGGTATTTGCCCACAACCAGCCCGTCCCCTGGTTTGCGGGTGCCGAACTCGAAGGTCCCATCGGGACGGATGAAGGCGTTTCCGCTACGACGGGGCATCTGATCGACCAGTTCACATACAACGGCGCCATCGGGCAACGGCGAACCGTCGTCGTACGTAACCTTGCCGCGCACCGGCTGAAGGTCCAAGCCGTCCCCGCAACCGACCAACCCAATCAACAAAGCGATACTTGCGCAAATCACCCGGACGCTTGGCCGGCTTTGCATACGATTCCCCTATCTCAGCGTTGAATCTTATTCGAACTGGATGATCTGCTCGTCGGCGATCTCTGCTAGGTAGCGCAGCGTCGTGCCATCGATGTCGGTCTCTAACGCGCTCACGTGGCCGTCAGCGAAGCAAAACTGTACGACCGCCGGGTGGGCAGACCCAAACTGTTCAAAAAACCTTTCGTCGATCGATTTCGCCAGCAGGTACCTCGGCCCCGCGGGGCGCGCGATGGTCTCGGTATCTTTGGGGTCGTAGATCGACCGATCGTAGTAGGCCCGGCCCAGGTCTGATTCCGGCACGTGCTTCTCGCCGAACAGGATCGTTACGTTGGTGCCGTCGGTAAGCGTCTTGTAGGTCTTCAGGGTCTGCGGGTTGTTGATGTTGGGGCGCGGCAGGAACGGACCGTTGTTGTTGCTGTAGTAGTTGCTCTGGATGTTCGAGCCGCCGTTGACTCCGTAGTCGCCGCAGGCGCCTGGTACAGAGTTGGTGTTGCCCCCCACGTTCTGCTCGCCGGTCGCCAGCATCGGCTGGCGGCGCGACGGGCAGTAGTAGGCGTCGATGTGCTGCTCGCGGAGCTGGGCCGGGGCGTTGCGGAAGTTGAACTTAGCCTTGTCCCACGCGTCGTACGCCGGTTGCTCTTCGATGTACGGCATGATCTCTACCGCCCAGGTGACGCCGGTGTTGGCGTTGTGGGTCCGCGCCCTGGGGAACGTCCCGGCGTTTTGCTCGTACAACTGCACCGCCAGCGCGAGCTGCTTGAGGTTGTTGCTGCAGCTCATCCGGCGGGCCGCTTCGCGGGCCGACTGTACCGCGGGGAGCAACATCGCCACCAAGATGCCGATAATCGCAATCACTACCAGCAGCTCGACAAGCGTAAACGCATGCCGACGATCGCTTCGAACCGTCATCGGATCTCCTCTAGATGAGTTGGCCGCTTGGATGAGTCAAGCACACAGCGCTGCGGACACGCGTGGCCGCTAGGGCGTCGGCGACGAGTAGAAAAGGAACAACCGGGAAATACTGCAGACGGAAAAGAGCGGAAACCATTTCGGAAAAGTAATACTTTTCTTCGGAACCTTTTGTTGTTGTATCAGATCGAAGCGACCGTTTGCAACGTTTTTTTGTGCTTTGTAGGCAGTTTGTTGCAGATTGTTTTTGCAGTTTGAAGCCGACATCTTTCATGACGGCCGTTTTCAAGGCGGCGTATTGCAGGGCTATTGGCGGATTGGGAAGAAGCGTGCACAAGTTTTCGTCGCGACCCAGCGGGATAGCCTCGCACGCGTGCTTCTGCTCCGATGCATGGAGTCGCCGCGTGGCGGGTTCAGGCGCCCGTCGCCGTGCCGGTCCCGTCTCAAGAATCTGGCAGGGGAGGCCCGTCTTGCGTTCGCCGCTGATCATCATCGCCGCCATGAGCGACACGCGGGTGCTGGGCGCCGGCGACGGGATGCCCTGGGACGTGCCGGAAGAGTACGAGACGTTTCTCGACGCCATCCGCGGCCAGACGCTGCTTATGGGGCGGCGCTCGTGGGAGATCTTCGGCCCCGACCTGCCCGCGGCGCACGTGGTGGTGTTGAGCCGGACGGCGGGCTCGGTCGAGGGGGCCGAGGTGCAGCGCGACCTCCCCTCGGCACTGACCGCGGCCTGCGGCTACACTAAGCCGGTGTTCTGCGGCGGGGGCGCCGGGGTGTACGCTCAGTGCTTGCCGCTGGCGGACGAGCTCCGCTTGTCTACGATCAAGGGGGCGTTCGCCGGAGACGCGTATTTTCCCGAGTTCGACCGCACCGGTTGGAGGCTGGTCGAGCAGCGGGACGAGCCGCGCTACGTTTTTCGGCGGTGGCTACGCGCGGGCGCCGGCGAGACGCCGGGCTGAGCCGGACACGCGACCTCCGGCGATTCCCACGCCGACGGCGCTTCGTCGGAAGAGGGTTTCCTAAGAATACGGCCCGATAGAAACAAGGCTTCAAGTGACCGACTCAACCAAGCGGCGGAGCGTTGCGATGGTGCTGGCGCCGTGCTGGATCGTCGCTGCATGTTCTGCTCACGAAGGACACACGCACGTGCCCGCTGCAAACCAGCCGACCCTCCAGGTCACGACCGCCGCCCCCGACGCGGTGACGGGTACTGGCGACCTCCGGTTCCGCTACCGGGCCGACCTGAGCAAGCTGCCCGACGAGATTGGCAAAGGGATCGCCAAGGCCCACGGCGGCTTCGCCAAGACCCCGACGGGCGAGATTTACTTCGGCCTCGAAGGGACCGGCTTGGTGCGGATCTCGGCCGACCTACGCGACAAGACGCTGGTGACAGACGCCCCCCGGCTGGCCGGCGGCGCGCTGCACAACACGACGTACATCGACGCCGACGGGGGCCGCCTGGTGCTGCCCGACCCCAACGGCGGTCGCGTGCACATCGTTAAGCTCAACGGCGCCGAAGTCGCCACGCTGGGCCGCCCAGAGGTGAACGACCACTACACGGCCAAGAATGAGAAGGGGGCGCCTAAGAACGCCTACAAACCGACCGACACCGCCTTGGGCTCGGACGGCGTGCTGTACATCTGCGACGGCTACGGGTCGGGCAAGTTCGTGCTGACCGCCGATCTGACCGCCGACCTGGCGGCGGCCGCCTACGGCGACCGCTACTTCGGGGGCGCCGTGAGCGGCCCGGGTCAGCAGGAGGGGAAGTTCTCCACCAACCACGGCGTGACGCTCGACCCGCAGGACGACACGTTGATGATCGCCGACCGCGAGCGGCAGTGGGTGCAGAAGCTCACGCAGCAGGGAGAGTTTGTGTCCGGCATCGACATGGTGGGCGCCAACCCGTGCGACGTCGACCTGGTCGACTTCAACGGCGAGCGGCTGATGGTGGTCGGCTGCCTGGTCGGGGGAGGGGGCGCCCCGGGGGTGGTGAACATCGTCCGCGGAGACAAGGTGGCGTCGGTCCTCAAGCCGAAAGAGGACCTGGGGCTCGAGCTTTTCCAACACATCCACAACGCGGCGGGCGTGGTGGTCGACGGCAAGCTGTTCGTGCTGTGCTACGGCTGGAACCCCGGCTGCTACGCGGTGCTGGAGCACGTCGCCCAGTAGCGCCCGATCAAACCCCGTGAGGGCGTGCCGTTGAAGCTCCGTCAGTTTTGGGCGAAACGGCAGATGATCGTCATCGCCGGCGTGGCGATGGCCGGGATCGCTACGCACCTGGTCCTCCGTTTCGCCACGCACAGCCCGCACCCGGTTGACCAGGTCCCGCTGTGGGTGGTGCTGGTCTTCGGGGGCGTTCCGCTTGTCTACGGGCTGCTGAACGACGTCGTGCGGCGCGAGTTCGGCGCCGACCTGCTGGCGGGCATCTCCATCGTCACCGCCGCGCTGCTGGGCGAGTACCTGGCCGGCGCCATCGTGGTGCTCATGCTCTCCGGGGGCGAGGCCCTAGAGGGCTACGCGGTGCGCAGCGCCTCGAGCGTGCTCCGGGCGCTGGCCCAGCGGATGCCTTCGATCGGCCACCGGCGGCAAGAGGGGCAGATCGTCGACGTTCCGCTCAGCGAGGTCGCCCCCGGCGACGAGCTGGTGGTGTTCCCGCACGACATCTGCCCGGTAGACGGGCTGGTCACCGAGGGGCGCGGCGTGATGGACGAGTCGTTCCTCACCGGCGAGCCGTTCAGGATGTCGAAGACGCCCGGCTCGCGAGTGATCTCCGGCGCAATCAATGGAGAATCGGCACTGACGATCCGCGCCACCCGTCCGGCCTCCGACTCCCGCTACGCAGAGATCATGCGCGTGATGCGGGCGGCGGAGCAGAACCGCCCCCGGATGCGCCGAATCGGCGACACGCTGGGTGCCTACTACACGCCCCTAGCGGTGCTGATCGCGATCGCGGCCTGGCTGGCCAGCGGCGAGTCGAGCCGCTTCTTGGCCGTGCTGGTGGTCGCCACCCCGTGCCCGCTGCTGATCGCGATCCCGGTCGCCATCATCGGCGCCATCTCCCTGTGCGCCCGCCGCGGCATCATCGTCAAAGACCCGGTGGTGCTCGAGACGATCGCTACGTGCCGCACTGCAATCTTCGACAAGACGGGGACGCTCACCTACGGCCGGCCGCGATTGACGGAGCAGGTGGTCGCCCCGGGCATCGACGCCCGGCAGGCGCTGGGGCTGGCCGCCAGCCTAGAACGCTACTCCAAGCACCCGCTGGCGACCGCCGTGCTCGACGCCGCGGCCAAGGCCGGCGTTGGGCTGCAAGACGCCACCCAGATCAGCGAGCCGCCGGGCCAGGGCGTCCGCGGCACGGTCGCCGGGCACACGGTGCTGATCACCAGCCGCGGGGCGCTGGCCGATTCCTCCGTGCCGGGCAGGGAGCACGCCCCACCCCACGCCGGCGGGCTGGAGTGTTTTGTCGTCATCGACAACCGCTACGCGGCCCTGTTCCGGTTCCGCGACGAGCCGCGTGCCGAGGGGGTGTCGTTCATCGAGCACCTCAGCCCGCGGCACGGCTTCAACCGCTTGCTGATTGTCTCGGGCGACCGCGAGTCGGAGGTGCGCTACCTCGCCGATCAGATCGGCATCTCGGAGGTTTACGCCGAGAAGTCGCCGGAAGAGAAGGTCGAGATCGTCCGCGCCGAGACGGCGCTCGCGCGGACCCTGTACGTGGGCGACGGCATCAACGACGCCCCCGCGCTAATGTCCGCCACGGTCGGCGTCGCCATCGGCCAGAACAGCGACATCACCACCGAGTCGGCCGGCGTGGTGGTGATGGACAGCTCGCTGGAGAAGGTGGACGAGTTCATGCACATCAGCAAGCGGATGCGCGGCATCGTGCTGCAGAGCGCGGTGGGGGGGATGGTGCTCAGCATGTTCGGGATGGCGCTGGCCAGCGCCGGCCTCTTGTCGCCCGTGGCGGGCGCGGTGAGCCAAGAAGTGATCGACGTGCTGGCGGTGTTCAATGCGCTGCGTGCCGCGATCGGCCCCAGGGAGCTTACCGATTTCGCTCCCGGCGGAGCGGGAGAGTAACGGAGCGCGGTGGCGGAAACGCGGTGGCGTTCAACGCTATGCGGCGGCGAGGCGGAATCAAGCAACGAGCCCCAGCAAACTCTTCACCCCCAAGCCGATGGCGACCAGCACGACGATCGCGCCCGCCAGGTTCAGCCGCCACCCGTTGCAGTAGTCGCCCAGCAGCGCGCGGCGGTTCATAACCCACAACAAGAAGACCGCCACCAGCGGCAGCAGCAGCCCGTTGGCGGCCTGGGCGGCGACGATCGTTTGGCTGGGGCTCTTCCCCAGGAAGTAGGCCATCGCCGCGCCGACGCCGGCCACCGCGGCCGCCGTGCCCCGGGCGACCCGCGCAGATTGGATGGCGTCTCCCGAGCGGACCAACGCCCCGGCCGCCGCGTAGCCGGCGGCCAGCGGGGCGGTGATGGCGCTCGTGAGACCCGCGGCGGCCAGCCCCGCGGCGAAGAGCGTCTGGCCGGCGGGCCCGAGCAGCGGACGCAACTGTTCGGCCAGCTCGTGCGGCGCCGACGGCGTCCCCCCGCTGGCGCCGGCGGCGGCCGCCGCGGTGACGACGATCGCCATGGTCACCACCCCCCCGAGCGTGATAGAGACCGCGGTGTCGAGCCGCGCCGAGCGGAGATCGTCCGCCACACGCCCGACCGCGGGCCAGCGGTCCTGCACCGCCGTGGCGTGCAGGAACAGGTTGTAGGGAACCACCGTGGTGCCGATCAGGGCGAGCACCGTCATCAACGAACCGCTGGGGAGCGTGGGCCAGAGCAACCCGCGGACGACCTCCGAGGGGTCGGGGCGGGACGCCACCGCGGTGGCGACGAGCGCGGCGCTCATCGCCAGCACCAGCGCGATCAGCGCGTGCTTCACCAAGCGACCGGTCGCGCCGCACGCCAGCAGCACGGCGATCCCCAGGCCGAGCGCCGCGGCGACGCGGTCTGCGGGCAGGCCGGTCAGCAGGCTCACCCCCACGCCGCTGCCGATCAGGTTGCCGGTCTGGTAGGCGGTATTCCCCGGCACCACCGCGCCGACGACGAGTGTCAGCGCGGCCCGACGGGCCCAGGGCGAGCGGAGCGAGTCGCCGATCGCCTCGGCGAGCCCCAGCCGAGCGACCAGGCCGAGCCGGGCCGCCATTTCTTGCAGCACGACGGTCGCCACGACCGCAAACACGACGCCCCACAGCAGCGCAAAGCCGAACTCACCGCCGGCGCGGCTCGCCGTGGCGACGGTGCCCGGGCCGATAAACGCGGCCGTCACCAGCAGCCCCGGCCCGAACCGCCACCGCGACCTCGGCGCGTCTTCGCCCGATCGGGTCACCGCGGCGCCCCTGTCTCGGTGAGCAGGTAGACCGCGAAGGTGGCGAGCCAGTGCTCCCCCTCGTAGTGGCCGCTGAAGACGTAGTCGAGCCCGGCCCGCGTGTGCGCCGCTACCGATTTCTGCAGCAGCGGCCGGCGTGGGTCGTCTGCCGGCAGGGCAGCCAGCACGCCGTTCTGCGTCCAGCCGCGCGACAGGTTCAGCCCGGCGAGGTGGACGATCCGCGGGTCGGTCACGTCCGACACCACAGCAGGCGCCAGGGCGCTTTGCTCCGGGGGGGCGCCGGCCGTGAGGTGCGGGAAGAAACGCGTGAGCCAGGCCGCGAACTCGTCGGCGGGAAGGACGCGTCGCATCAGGTCTGCCTCGTTCCAACCCGCGGAAAAGAAGTCTTCCCCGGACGGCTCGTAGCGGGCGGGGTAGTCGCGGTCGGCAAGGTACTTCTGGCGGCAGTAGTCGACCACTTGGGCCTCGAGCGCCGCGTCGTCGACCGCGCGGGCGTAGTCCAAGGTTTGCCCCAGCGCAAACGCGGTGTCGGGGTGGACGCCGGTGCGGATGGGGTAGGTCAGCCGCGGCAGGTAGTCTTTGGTGAGCGCGACGATCTGCTGTTCCAGCGGCAGCAGGTGCGCGGCCCAGCGCCGTGCGTCGGGGTCGTCCCAGGTGCGCAGCTCTGCCGCGAGGCGCAGCGTCCAGGCCCAGCCGTACATCCGTTCGAAGCCCTTGTTGGCGGGGTCGGCGAAGTAGGCCGCCTCGGCCGCCAGCCCCTCCTCGGTAAACTGCCGGTCGAGCAACGCGCGGGCCTGCGCCACAACGGGCGAATCGGGGTACTCTTTTGCTAGCCGCACCAGCATCCAGTGGCCGTGCACCGAGGAGTGCCAATCAAAGCTCCCGAAGAAGACCGGGTGCATCTGCCGCGGGGCGAGCACCGACTCGGGGCCGGTCATCACGTTCGAGGGCTTGTTGGGGAACTCGCGCGGGATGCCGTCCAGCGCGAGCTGCGCGAACCGAGCGACTTGTTCATCGGTGAGCCTATCGCCGGGCATACGCGACTCTGCGGCAAGGGGCGCCGGCCCTACGGCCAGCGAGAGGGCAATCCAAGCAGGGTAACACAGCTGGCGCATCGCACGTCTTTGGGGGGAGGTCACAGGGGCTGCAAAGTTGGCGGTGGCGGGTTGAGGGGGCGCGGCGCCCCCCGCCCCCTTGGCTGCTGCGCGGTTCCGCCGGCGGCGTGCAGCGGGCCCGATCCGGCGGTAGATTAGCCTATTCTGCCTGTGCGACGCACAAAATGGGCGCTGGGGTGTGCACGTTTTACGACCCTCGGCCAATTACAATCATGGCTAGAACCGGCTTCCCTGCTCCCCCGGCGGAAAAGATGGATGATCGCTCCATCGCGGCGCTGCTGACCATCAGCGAGAACCGGTCTCGGATCCTGGCCGTGATCGTGTCGATGGTGGGAGACTTTGAGGCCGCGGAAGACCTCTTCCAGGAGGCGGTCCTCGAGATCCTCAAGAGCGAGCAGCGGTACGATCCGACCCGGAGCTTTGTCCCCTGGGCCTGCGGGGTCGCCCGGAACGTCGTCCTCGAGCACTGGCGGCGGCAGGCCAAGATGCCCTCGAGCGGGCTGAGCGAACTGATCGCCGAGCTGGCCATGATCGTCGCCGAAGGGGAAGAAGACGTCTGGCGGCGGGAACGGGTCGCCCTGCGGGGCTGTGTGCAAAGGCTGCCCGATCGGATGCAAAAACTGCTGCTGCTGCGGTACGGCCACAACCTCAAGGGGCAGGCCTTGGCGGAGTCGGCTGCTGTCCGCGTCGGTTCGCTCCGCACCACGCTGGCGCGGCTCCGCTCGAAGTTGCGCGAGTGCATCGAGTCGAAGGTCGCCCACGCAATCCCGGAGGCGACCGCGTGATGAACGCCAACTCGAATAACGAAGGGCCAAACAACGAAGGGCCAGGCAACGGCGGTCCAAGCGCCGACGAGCGGTTCGAAGAGCGGTTCGACGAGCTGCTGCAACGCTACCTAGACGGCGACAGGTCCGAGCCCCTGGTGGCGGACCTCCACGCGGCGGTGAGCGCTTCCGACGCCGCTCGGCAGCGGTTCCAGCAGGCGGCGCGGTTAGACATCCTGCTGCGCGAGGGCCTGACCGAGCAGGTCGAGCTGCGTTCGCTCGCGGGCACGCGGGCGCCCGACGCCCTCGGGCGTTCCTATTGGCGCCCGCGGACACTGGCGCTCGCGGCCACGCTGCTTATCGGGACCCTCACCCTCGGCTACTCGATCTATCGCGGCGGCCCCCGCGACGCGCCCCAGATGGGGGTCTGCATGAGCGTTTCCGGCGGCAGCGAGCTCGGGGTGCAGCGGGGAGAGCAGCACTACCGGGCGGACTCCGGCTTTCCGCTGCGGGTGGGGGACCGGGTGACCTGCGACGCACAAACCAAGGCGATGCTGCGATTGTCGGATGGCTCGATCGTATCGATGGAGCCGGGGTCGCTGGTCAGCCTCGACTCCGATTCGCCGCGGCTGGGGCTGCTGCGGGGCGAGGCGTTCTTCGAGATCGCGCCGCGTCGCGACGGGATGCCCCCGTTCGAGGTGCTCACCGGGCAGTCGACCGTTGCGGTGATGGGGACCGTGTTCTCGCTGGTCGCGACAGACCACTCCGACGCAGCGGCGGGCCAAACCGAGGTGAAGGTGTACGAAGGGAGCGTCAAGCTCACGCGGAGCAGCGATCAGGCCGAGGTGAGCGTCGGCTCGCAGCAGATGGCCACTACCGACGACCTGGCGGTGCAAGACCTATCGTCACCGGCGCTCGAGGTGCGGAAGCTGCTGCCGATCCACGACGTGACGATCGATCACGGCGCGCCGGCCCCGCAGACGTTCGCCCTGAAGGTCGAGGGGGGGCGTCGCGTGGCGTACATCATGTTCGACATCCCGGACGTCTCAGACGTCCGCTCCGCCAAGCTGCGTCTGACGCAGATCGTCGACTCGGGGAGCGGCACGCTGCGGTTTTTTGTCGGCGACCACAGCGACTGGCGAGAAACATCGCTGTTTGGAGACGCCGCGCCGGAGAAGGTCAGGGAAGTCGCGCAGCACCGCGGCGTGGTCGGCGGTGGGCAGGTGGTGTCGGTGGACGTGACCGACGCCGTCCGCGGCCCCGGCCCGCTGACCCTGATCATGACGCTGGACAAGTCGGGCGAGGACGACATCTGGTTCGGCTCGCGAGACAGCAAGTCACCCCCGGAGTTGATCCTGACCATAGCGCCGTAGGCCCGCGGCGCCTCGGCCGGCGCTGGCCGCGCACCGTGGGGCGTTGTCCGCCGCCTGCCGACGTGCCGGGTTATCACCCCCGATTGTTCAGCACAACGCGTGGCGCGAACCCATCTCCAGGCGCCGCGGATCCGATAGATGCGACGAGGTTGTTGGCCGAATGACGATGACGTATGCTCGAACGCCCGCTGGCCCGAACCGGGCCCACTCTTCTGCTTGTCCCACTCTGTCCTCTTCACCCTGATGTTCCCATGAAGCACGGTTGGTCCATCGTGATAATCCGCAAGTCGCTGCTGTTGTTCGCGTTGGCGTACGCCTGTGCGCCCGGCGTGTTCGCGGCCGCCCCGGCCTATGAAACCCAATCGTGGCCCGCGGGCCGCGTGCTGACCTGGGCGCACCCCGGCCAAAGCGGCGAAATCGGCGACGCGGCCAACTGGACGCAGGACGGGCGGGCCGCCAAGGACCCGCCCGACAGCGAGACAGACATCATCCTGCCCGCCGCCGGGGCGCGGTACTCCGTAGCCGGGGGCCGCAACAATCAGGTCCGGCACGTAACGATTCACAAGAACGCGCGGCTCACGGGCGGGCACCGCAACGAGGTCGAGATCTGGGGCAACTGCGACGTCCTGCCCGAGGGGATGGTCCGCTTTGTCTCGGTGGTGGGTGGCAAGCACACCTACTTCCGCGTCCAAGGGAGCGAGTTCCCCACGCCCGAAAACGGGCAGGCGTTCCAGCACCCGTCGCGGCGGCTCCCAGAAGCACAGCAGAGCCGGGCGCAGATCTCGCACAAGTTCCAGGTGTGCAAGTACGGCACCGCGTCGGTCGAGTTCTTGGGCAACCTGGGGGTCAGCGACGAGGTGATGCTGCAGCACGGCAAGATGATCGTCAGCGGCGACTTCCGCTTCAGCGGGGTGACCAACAAGGGCGCTCTAGAGATCTACGACGGCGGCATCCTAGAGATCCAGACCGGGGGGCGGGTCGCCCCGTTTGCCCCGGAGAACAACAAGGACGTCTACAACGTCAACGTCTACCGCAACGGCGTCATCCAGGCCGGTTCGCCCGAGCGTCCGCTCACGGGCGACGCCTTCCTGTTGCTGGGCTACGGCGACAACCAGAAGCCGGGCCACACCGGCCTGTACATGGCCGTTGGGTCGATGATGCGCGTCTACTCCTCGGACCCCGCCAAGGCGCGGCTGGTGGTGCAGGCCACCGCCGCGGTCGAGGGTTTTCGGGACGGGACCGGGGGGCTGGTCGGCGAGCCCGACCTGCCGGCCCGCGACAAGCACGGCATCGCGATGCAGCTAGCGGGCGACGTGCAGCTCGACGGCGTGCATTTCGACTACGTCTGCGACGGCGGGATCAGCATGGCCGACCCAGACGCCCGCAAGGCGTGGCGGAACGTGACGTTCGGCCGGCACAACGCGGGGCCGGAGGACGCGCTGTTCTCTGAACTCGCGGTCGACCCCAACGCGTACTACCACAGCCGCGGCGACCAGAAGTCGGAGTGGGGGCTCACGGAGACCGCCATGGCCTCGATGCAGGGCTACCTAGAGCAGTCCGACCCGTTCCACCTGCAGACGCTGCCGGAGAGCACCGAGGTGAAGCTGGTGGGACGGGGCAAGAACGCCATCAAGACGCCGGTGGCGGTGGTGTTCGACCACCCGATCGAGGTGACGATCGAGAACCGCGTGCCCGGCGCCCGCATCCGGTACACCACCGACGGCACGGAGCCCACCAAGGACTCGCCCATCTACAACGGCCCGATCAGCCTCAGCAAGACGACCAAGCTGACGATGAAGGCCTACAAGACCGGCGTCGGATTCAGCCCCACGCACTCAACGACCTACGTGATCCAGTAGGCAGCAGGGGCCCCGTTTTCAAGCCCGCCGGCGCTGCCGGCCACAGACGGCGCCGCCGTCGCCGCTAGTTCTCTATGAGTAAGCCTATGATCCGCCTCTCGATACGCCCCCTGTTGCTCGCCGTCGCGGCGCTGGCGCCGCTGCTGGCGTGTCCGCCCGCCGGCGCGGTCATCAACGCCGGGCTGCAACCCGCCGATCTCTTTCACACGCGGTACACCACGGTTTGCATCCTCGACATCCTCGAGGTCAACCCCGACGCCGGCACGGCCCTGTGCCGCATCGGCCGCTCGCTCAAGGGGGGGCTGGTCGAAGGAGAGGAGGTGACGCTCGCGTTCACCGGCCCGATGAAGGACGCCGCGGCCGACGCGATGCACGAAGGCGACATCGTCGCCGGCGACAAGGCGGTGGCCTTTGCCGGTCGGCGTCGTGGCCCCAAGGACCTGATGCTGTACGCCAACGGCTTCTACCTCGGACAGATGAGCTCGCCCGGCGCTTGGTCGCTAGACAAGAGCGGTGAGGCGACGGTCGGCCTGGACGGCGCCGCGGTAAGCACGCTGGCCGGCACGTGGAACGGCTCCAGCGGGCAGCTCGCCGCGCTGGTGGAGGACATCGCCGCGGGGCGCGACTTCTTCCCCCGCAAAGGCTACGCCCGCTTCCGCACCGATCAACTCATGAAGCAGTTCGACGCGCCGGTCACGGGGGTCGCGACGTACGACCTCGACGGCGACGGCGACCTGGACATCTTGGCGTGCGCCGGCTCGGTGAGCGCCTTCCTGCAGGGCGACGACGGCCAGTTCGCCGACGCCACAGAGCTGCTCGGTCTGGCGGGCGTGCCCGCGGCCGGCTGTGCGGCCGCGGACATCAACGGCGACACGCTCACCGACCTGCTGCTGGGGGACGTGCTGTACACCGGCCAGTTCAAGGGCAGTCGCCTCTCGTTCGTCCGGCAGGACTCGCTGCTGCCCGACGGCTTCCCCCAGGCGCCGTCGCTCAAGACGTCCGCTTTCGTTGAGCTCAACGGCGACGGCTACCCAGACATCGTGGCGAGCGTCGCCGGGGGCGGGCTCCGCGCCTACATGAACCCCGGCGAGGCGGGCGGGGCGTTCAAGGACGCCACCGCAGAGATGGGGCTCGACCGGCCCGAGTGCGGCGCCGGGGGCGACGGGTTCGTCACGCCGGGCCATTGGAACGACGACCTGCGCACGGACCTGTTCTACGCCGCCGGCGGCGGGTACCTGCTGGTGCAGAACTCCGGCGGCGTGTTCGAGCCCGTGCCGCACGAGATCGACTTCAAGTTCACCTCCAGCGCCACCGGCAAGGCCGGCGTCACCGGCGCCGGCGCCTTCCTCCCCCTCTTCTCGTCCGGGGGGATGGACCTGGTCGTGCCGCTCGAAGACGGCTGGATCGTCGTCGCGAACCAGGACGGCGTGCCCGTCGACGTGACGCGTTGGGGGAACGAGATCAGCGAGGGGTCGCAGGCGCACCTGGCGACGGTCGCCGAGGACCTCAACTGCGACGGGTACGTCGATTTCTTCACCGTGAGCAGCGCAGAGAACGGCCACAACCGCTTCATCGTGAACCGCGGCTACGGCTCCTTCATGCTGGGCGCCACCCACAAGCACTACGAGCACATGTTCGACGGCCCGTCCGGCGAGCTGGGGGGCCTGGCCTGCGCCGCCGGCGACCTGAACAACGACGGCGCGCCCGACCTCGTGGTGGGCAATCCCCTCGGTCACCTGACGATGATCGTCAACGACACGCTGGCCGCGCGGGCGCCGGTAGACCACCCGGTCCCCGAGATCGCGGCCATTGAGGGGACGAAGCTGCTTACCGTGCATGTGCTTGGGTCGAAAGGAATCGTCAACGCCCGCGTGCTGCTGCACGACGCCTCGGGCCGCCTGCTGGCGCGGCGCGACCTGACTAGCAACGTCTCGGCGGGGTCGTGCGGTCCCAGCCGCGCAGAACTAGCGGTGCGACAGCCCGGCCCGGGTAACTGCAAGCTGACGGTGCGCTACGCCGACGGCCTGGAGCGCGTCGCCGAAGTCGACCTTAATTCAAAACCCCATAGCGTCGTGGTCGTCGATCGCGGTGAGGTTGGTCCCGATGATGAATTCTAGCCTCTTGGAGGGGGTCGGCCATCTCGGCGTTCCTATCGCAGTCGTCCCGATTGTGGTCAACGCCGGCGCCGCGCTGTTCCCCGTCATCCTCGCCGCGGTTACCACATTTGTTGCGTTGCTCTTCAAGCCGCGCGAGCTGCTGCGTGTGTGCCGAGAGAAGCCGTGGGTCCCGGTCGCCGTGTTCTGCCTGGCGGGACTGGCGGGGCTCGCCATCGCCTACTGGCCTAGCCACGGCGGGTCGGCCGACGTAGCCGCCAGCCGCCGAGGCGCGGCCGCTCCCGCCACAGGGGCAAGCAGCGGGGGCGCCGTGTACGTCGACTGGACCGCCGTGGCCCTGGCCCGCATTGAAGCGCGGGACCGGACCGCCACTGGGCCTGCCGGTGCGCAGCCGGCCGCTGCCGACCCGCCCCGGCCAGTGGCGCCCGAGGCGACCGCCGCGCGCGCCGCGCCCTTCATCTTCCGCGTCGGCCCACAACGCCTGGGCGTGATCGGCGCGGCGCCCTCGGTCGGGCTGAAGAAGCTCTGGCAGCACTACCCGAGGTGGATCGACGAGTCGGGCGTCGAAAGCGAAGACACCGAAGCAATGATCCTCTCCAGCCCGGCCGTGCACGGCGACCGCATCTACGGGGCTTCGTGCCTGCTGGACCCCCCCGATACCTACGGCGCGGTGTTCTGCCTCGACGCCGCCACCGGCAAGCAGCTCTGGTCGGTGGACAAGGCCGGGGACGAAGAGTTCAAGGGATTCTTCAGCTCGCCCGCGATCAGCGCAGACGGCCGCTCCCTGGTGATCGGCCAGGGCCTCCACCCCGACAGCGAGTGCACGCTGATCTGCATCGACACCCAGTCGGGCCGCGTTCGCTGGACGCTGCCAACGCCGCTGCACCTCGAGAGCTCGCCCGTGATTGATGGCGACACGGTCTATATCGGCGCCGGGGCGATCGAGGACCCCGCGACACACAAGGCGCTCAGCCACCCCGGCTTCGTGCTCGCCGCGAGCCTCGACGACGGACGCGAGCTGTGGCGGCACGACGTCGCCGACCCGGAGAGCTCGCCGGCGGTCCGCGACGGCGTGCTGTACATCGGCAGCGGGTTCAACGGCAACGCGATCGTCGCGCTAAAAACCGACCCCGCCGCAGCGGCGGGCGAGCGCCAACTGTGGCGGACCCCGACCCCTTACCCGATCACCGGCGCCATCACCCTGCTGGGCGACCTGGTGATCGCCGGAGGGGGGAACGGCGACTTCGTGTACCGCGACCCCAAGCCGGCCGGCGTGGTCATGGCGCTCGACGCCGCGACCGGAAAGGTAGCGTGGCAGGCAGATCTGCCCGACGCGGTGCTCGGGGCCGTGGCGGCGGGGGACCGGCTGGTGTGTGGCGTGGCCAACGGCGAGGTCGTGGCCCTCGACCCGAAAGACGGCTCACGGCAGTGGGCCTCGCGGATCAGCGGCGTGGCGCCGGTGCTCGCCGCCCCGGCGGTGACCGACAGCCAGGTGTTCGCGGTCAGCCAGGACGGCTACCTGGCGCGGTTCGATCTGGCCTCCGGCACGCAGCTCGAGAAGCTCTACATCAACTCGGAAGAAAACCCGGGCGCCCAGGGGCTGAGCATCAGCTCGCCGCTGGTGGCCCACGGGCGGCTGTTTGTCGGCAGCGAGACCGGCGGGCTACGTGGCTACGCGGGGGGCGCCTCGCCATGACGCGGGTCGAGTCGCCGTTGGTAATCCCACTCGCCGAGGCGACCGACGCGGCGCTCGTCGGCGGCAAGGCGGTCAACCTGGCCGCGATGATCCGTGCCGGCCTGCCGGTGCCCGACGGCTTCGTGGTGACGACCGCCGCGTACCTGGCTCGCGACGCTCGGCGCGACGAGGTCCTCGGCCAGCTCCGCGACGCCTACGCCCGGCTCGACTGCCCGCTGGTGGCGGCCCGTTCTTCCGCGACCGCCGAAGACCTGGCCGGCGCCTCGATGGCCGGTCAATACGACACGTTCTTGAACCTCGCGACCGCCGACGCCGTGGTCGACGCGGTGGTTCGCTGCTGGGCCAGCATCGGCAGCGAGCGCGTGGCCGCCTACCTGCACGAGCAGGGGATCGACCCGGCCGGCGTGGCCATGGCCGTGGTGGTTCAGAAGCTCGTTTCCGCCGAGGCGGCCGGCGTGCTGTTCACCACCAACCCACGCACCGGCTCGCCGAGCGAGATGCTCATCGAGGCCTCGTGGGGGCTGGGCGAGTCGGTCGTCTCGGGCGAGGTGCAGCCAGACATCGTCCGCGTCGCCGCCGAGCCGTGTGAAGTGCTCCAGTACACCGTCGCCGACAAACGGGTGCGTTTGCTCTCGGGCGCCGCCGGTCCCGAGGAGACCCCCGACGCGCTGCGGCGCCGCGCCTGCCTCGGCTTCGCCTCGATCCGCACGCTGTGGGAACTGGGCCGCAAGGCCGCCCGGCACTTCGATCACCCGCAGGACATCGAGTGGGCCATCGACGGCGCCGGCCGTGTCCACCTGCTGCAGTCCCGCGCCATCACCACGCTCGACGACGCGGCGGCCTACCAGACGCTGCTGGCCCGCACGGTAGAACGCCTCGGTGGCGAGCTCGACGCCGGACGCGGCCCCTGGGTGCGCCACAACCTAGATGAAACGCTCGTCAACCCGACGCCGCTGAGTTGGGACGTGGTCCAGCGGTTCATGTCGGGCGAGGGGGGCTTCGGGCGGATGTACCGCCGCGTCGGCTTCGCCCCCTCGGACGTGGTGGAGAAAGACGGCTTCCTTGAGCGGATCGGCGGGGGCATCTACATGGACTGCGCCCGCATGCCCGAGATGTTCTTTGCCGACTACCCGTTCGCGTACGACCCGGCGTTGCTGCGAGAGAATCCAGACGCCGCCCAGCAGCCCCCGACCCTCCCCCGATCCGGGGCCCGCGCCCAGGCGCGGGCCGGCCGGCTGGGCGGGGAGGTGGCGGCCGCGCTGCTGCAAGAGGCCGAGACGCTCGACCGCTGCTTCGATGAAGTCTTTGTGCCGGCGGTCGACGCTTGGCTGCGGCAAGAAGCCCCCCGCGACCTGCGCGGCCTCGACGCCGAGGGGTTGATCGCGTTGTGGGAAGAACGCGAAGCCAAGGTGATGCAAGAGTTCGGCGCCGACGCATTCCTGCCGAGCATGATCGAGGCGCTGGCGGTCGCCCGGCTGCACGGCTTTATCGAGGACAACTTCTGGGACGAGGACCCCGACGAGCTGGTGCACACACTGAGCGTCAGCCCGCTGCCCGACCAGACCTCGCTGGCCAACGCGGCGCTGCGCGAGACGGCGCTCGGCACGCGCCCGCTCGAGGGCTGGCTGGCCGAACACGGGCACCGCGCGCCGGGAGAGTTCGACCTGGCGACGCCGCGCTGGCGGGAGCGACCGGGCGACGTGCAGCGGCTGGCCGAGCAACTGCGCGACAGCCCGGACCCCGCGGCCAAGCACCAGGCGCGCGTCGCAGAGGCGGGGGCCGAGCTGGCGCGGTTGAAGCGCCTGCTCAAGCCCGACGACGCCGCGCAGCTCGAAGCCCACACCCGCCTGCTGCAACGCTACGTCCGCTTCCGCGAGGACGGCAAGTACCACTTGATGCGCGCCTTCGCCGTGCTGCGCGACACCGCGCTGGAGTGCGGCCGCCGGCTGGGCATCGGCGACGACGTCTTCTACCTCAGCGTCGCGGAGATCGGCGACGCGCTCCGCGGCGGCTACCTGCCGCAAGACCGTATCGCCAAACGCCGCGCCGAGCGTCAGGCCGCCAAGCGCCTGTACACCCCGCGGGTGATCGAGCGAGACGACCTCGCCCGGCTGGGGTACAGGCAGGTCTCCCCCGACACGCAGCAGTGGCCCGCCCACCCGGTCTCCTGCGGCAGCGCCACCGGCCCGGTCCGCGTGGTCCTCACGCCGGAGAACGCGCCGGACCTCGGCGCCGGCTACATCCTGGTCTGCCCCAGCACCGACCCGTCCTGGACGCCGCTGTTCGCAAACGCCGCGGGGCTGGTGCTCGAACGCGGGGGCGCGCTGTCGCACGGGGCCATCGTCGCCCGCGAGCTCGGCCTGCCCGCCGTGGTGCTCGACTCCGCGACCGAGCTGCTGGCGGACGGCGAGACGATCAGCATCGACGCCAACCAGGGCCGCGTCTGCCGCGCCGCGGCCGGCGACGGGGCGACCCCCAACGCAGAACCCGACGCAGACTCTGCCGAGATCGACCGGGCGCTGCTTCCGCCGCGCGTCTGCTCGCGCGAAACCAACGCCAACCAGCGGGCGCTGTTGGTCGCGCTGCTGTGGGGCCTGTTCCTCGCTGGGTTCTACCTGCTCCCCGCGGCCTGGATCAAAGACCCTTCATTCCGCCTGATCGATCTTGTGCTCTGGCCGCTGGTGCGGAGCATCGGCATGGTCGGCGCGGTGGCGCTGGTCGGCGGCGCCTTCTCACTATTCCTGCTGATCGCTCAGCGACGCTTCACGGACAACGCCAGGCTCTTCGAGGCGAAGCGCCGCGCCGCCAAGCTGCGCCAGATGGCGGCCAAGCTGCCGCGGGACAGCCAGCGCCGTGCGGCGATGCTGGCCGCGGTGAAGCCGGTCAGCGGCCGCGTGCTGCGGGCCTCGATGGCGCCGCTGGCCTGGGTGCTCGGCCCGATGATGCTGGTCTTCTTGTGGTTCCCCGAACGGGTCGACCCGGCGGTGTGGAACCCCGACCCGGGACGCGGCGTGAGCATCGTGGCCGAGATCGACGGCGACTTTGTCGCCCCCGTGACGCTGGAGGTTCCCGAGGCGCTTGCGCTAGAGACGGGCGTCCCCGCCGAGCGCACGCTGCCGGCGATCCGGGGCGAGCTAGAAGACCTCCGCCGCCAGTGGCAGGCGAGCGAGCTGAGCGGCCTGCCGTGGGAGGTGCAAGCCGCCGGCGATCACGCACGCGAGGCCCTAGTGGGCTCGCTCAACGCCTTCCTCCGCAACGGCGTTCCGCCGCAGACAATCAGTTGGCGCCTGCGCGTGCCCGCCGACGCCGCCGGGCGGCACGTGGCGCGGCTGAGCACCGCAGAACCCTCGGCAGCGATCGACATCCCGCTAGTGTTCGGCGACACCCACCCACCACCCCCCACCCAGGTCAGCCACGGCGAGGGGGGCCCGGTCCGATCGCTCAGCGTCGTCCACCCCCGGCCGCTCACCCAGCGCAAGTTCTGGACGCCGCTGGCGTACGTCGGAGGCCCAGCCTGGGACTTCGGCTGGCTGGGGGCCTACCTGGTCGTCTACCTGGGGGTGATGCTGCTCGGCAAGCGACTGCTCCGTGTGCCTTGAGGCCTGCGTGCACTGCTTGTTTTGGGCGAATCGGGGACAGGTCCAGTTGCTGACGTAGACGGAAGCCGTATGTCCACCAACCAGCCAGCAACGCCGAGCACGATGCGACCCGCCGCGGCTCGCCCTAGGGCTCCAAGTCGTCGGTCGAGCAAGCCGTGACGTAACTCGGCCTGAGGCCCACTCCACGCGCTCCCGGGAGGCAAAGGAAGGTGTAAAATGCTCCTGTCTCCGTTTCCCTCCGGCCCTCGTACTCGAGCACAGATCGCGTCCACGCACAGGAACCAAGCGCCATGCGTCAGTGGGGATGTTCTCGACGAGAATTCGTTTCGTTGTCTGCTTCTGCGGCGGCAACGCTGCTCTTGCCTGAATGGCTGCTTGCGGCTCAGTCGCTAAGCAACAATCCAACATCACGCCTAGGGCTGGCGTGGACCGAGCAGATTAGGTGGGGCAGCGTACTTGATGTAACCCGCATGGAGGGGGGCGGTAAGTATTGGGACAAGCGGCTTGTGGAAGCTCAAAGTCGGGTGGCGCAGGCCGGCGGTGGAGTGATCTACTTTCCGGCAGGTGATTACCACTTTGAGAACCATATCCACCTTAAGGATGGGGTTGTGTTGCGTGGCGCCACGCCACGCGAGACAACCAACGCTCACGACGAGGCCTACCGTCCGGAGACACGGCTTGAGTTTCCGCAGTACCGGCCGTCCTTCACGGGGGAAGGGAACCCGATCGACTCTGCCTTCAAGGGCATCTACCTGGAAACGCCAGCCACTGCGGCGAACTGCGGCGTCGTCAACATCGACATCAACCGCGGACACATCCACTTCGAGGAGGCGGAAGATCATCGGTGTGGGGGGAATCGTCTTGTCTTTGGATGCGTGCTGAGGAATTGTGCCGTGGCTGATCCGCGCATCCCGAGTGGGAGGGTCACGCAGCATGCGTGGCAGCGATTCACCTCTCGGCATCATGCGGCCATAGACGTGAAGGGTTCTGAGAACCTACTTGTAGCGAACAACCGCCTGCCGGAAAATGGCGACGACAACTTTACCATGAAGGATTTCCTGCTAAAGCCGAATCGTGGCGGTGCGGATCGTTTTGACGTCGTCTTCGACTACGACAATCGTCCCGGGCTGTATGTCGGTCACTATTGCGTCGGCGGGGCGGGTGGGAGCGGCGACGACGGCACGCCCGAGTCGCATCCTTACGGATTCCGCAGGGGGATTGTGATCCGTGATAACTACGTCTTCAATACAGGTCGCGTTTGCATCGGGTTTGCTGGGGACGGTACTCTGTGCGCGAACAACGTGACCCGCATAAAGAAGGACGTCTGGCGGCCCACGGCAACAGGGGAGGACGCGACGTCCGGGTCGTCAACGAATGATAACCGCGCCATCGAGATGCGAGGCTGGGGCTGGATCGTCGATGGCAATGACTGTCGCGTTCATAGGAATTGGTGCGCCGACCACACCTACTACATCAACGACGGTGAAGGGTTGATGCACGAAGACCACTGCAACAGCGACGTCCGCGAGAGCCGACTGACCAACAACAAGGTCAACAGTTACTTGTCGATCTACAAATGCGGCGCCATCGACGGTCTGTTGATCCAAGGCAACGGAGTGTCTACGCCGGGCGATATCGCGGACATCTATGTGGTGTCCGATCGCAACAGCGGCGCCCAGCCGTGTGAGGGCGTGATCGTGGCGGACAACACGACCCAGAGCAACGGTATCCTGATTCAGGGGTCGCCCGCGAATGGGAACGTTGTCAAAGACAACCGTCATCTAGGCAAGGAAGGGGTGATCCGCAACAAGGCAAACGCCAAGCTAAGCGGCAACATCGGCTATCAAACCTGAGTAGCAAGGCAGGGAGCGTCTGCGGGATCACCCGCCTGTGACCGCATAGTACTCTGTCACGGACCTTCTCCGCTGATGTACGGCGGGTGGCGCTTTTGACTGGCCTCGGCTGACTCGCCCGGCAGTGTCAAGCGGAGTGACCCTAGGCAGGCGGATCAGCCGCAAGAGGACTTGAAGGCGCCCTAGTTGGCGCCGGCGGTCCTGTCGATTCCGAAGCCAGACTTGTCAATCGATGACAGACGCAAGTCCCGCTGTGGAAACGGTATCTCAATTCCGGCTTCGCCCAATGCTTCCAGGATGGAGATGTGTAGATCGCTGGTTACGATCCCGCGTTTGTCCATATGGGTGTGGCAAAACATTCGAAAGTTGAGAGCCGATTCGCCAAAGCCGAACATCATCGCGAATGGCTCAGGCTCTTCGAGGACAAATTCGTGTTCCCGGGCCGTTCGGAGCAGGATCTCCAGCACCTCACGAGGATTGCTGTCATAGGCCGTTCCCACCAAGATCTCGACGCGGGCGGTGGTTCCCGAGAGTGTCCAGTTCTTGACTTCTTTGACGATCAGGTGCTCCCATCGGCCGAATTTCTCGGCGATCAGTCGCCACTCGCGCCCTTGATCTTCCAGACGCAGAGCCGTCACGGTGTCGGCGTCGAGCGCGGTCAAGTCACCGCGCAGTTCGGCCATCGCCTGGCCGTCATCGAAGAAATCCATAGCGATTCAGGCGATCTCCGGATTCGGGCGGAGCTCACTCTCGATCACGTCTAGCCTAGTCGAAACCACCGTCGCCTGAGACGTGATCTCGGCCGGTCGAATTGGTTGCGGAGCCGTTGGTGCGGATTCGGCCCCGAGGGGTACAACGTTCGTTGGCGAGCCTTCTGCTTCGACCGTCGTCGCCCCGGCATCTTGTCCCGCCGCCGTCCCGACCGGCAGCGCGGACGCAACAATGAGGCTCAGCCAAACAATTCGTAGCTTTCGCATGCACTTAGCAAGGTTCTTCGAGTTTCTGGCATCACCTGACGTTCCGCGGATCGGATCCCGAGAGCCGCGATTCGAGCCGAACTGATCGTCAGTTGGACTAGCTGTCGGAGTAGTGCGGAATTACGAACGCTTCAGGGCGCCGGCGCGCCAGCGCCCGCCGACGGTTGCGCGCGCGAAAAGCCCTATGCTGCGCTTGCGTGGCCTTTGGGGGAGACTCATTGCCGAAAAGCACTGGGCCAATAAACCAGATGGCCGCGACTTGCAAGATTGGTCCGAGTCGGCGAGTGCCAATACCGGGGCGCCGCGGCTGGATCGCCGGAAGTGCGAACTTGAGGAACGTTCTTCCGGCGGATCAACCGGCAACCAGCGTGACGGCGGCCTGTTTTGTCCTCTTAGCAATCGCCCAAGTTCTCGCTCGCAAATAGCCACCCCATCGCAGAAAATCGGGGCGTGAGTCGCTGTCGGCCGATGGCTCGGGGTACGCGCTTTGGTTGCGGCGGAAGTGTCTTGCGTGCTTTTTGTCCAGGAGGTGTCCGATCGATGGGGTCTTCTGTCCACCCGAACGGGCCAATACGACCCTCTGGCGTCCAACCGGCCGCCGGCGCGAGGGCCGAAACGCGTGAATCTCGCTGGTTTTGTGGCGGCGGCGGGGTTTTGTCCGATTTTCTCCCGCCGTGGGAGGGGGACAAAAGGACAAAACTCGAACGTCAGGAACCCGAGCAGCGAGGGGGCTTGCTGCGGGGCGCCGATCGGTTTGGCTCGGTGACGTTGCGCGCTACAATCAGGGCCGGCGGCAACAAGACTTTTCGTGAGGAGGTGGGCGTGCGGATCTACTGCCATCGTCGTCTGGCGTTCGAGCCCCTGGAGGCCCGGCGTGTGCTTGCTACGCTGGCGATCAACGCCGGGGGCCCCGCGATCGGCGACTACCTGGCCGACCAGTACTTCTCCGGCGGCGGCACGTTCGGGCCCAACAACAGCCAGATCTCCCCCATCGACCTGTCGGGCGCCGTCGACCCGGCGCCGGCGGACGTCTATAAGACGGAGCGGACCGGCAACGGCGGCAGCAGCGGCGCGTTTAGCTACACGATCCCGGGGCTGATCGCCGGCGGCGCCTACACGCTGCGGCTGCACTTTGCCGAGATCTACTTCGAGGGGGCCAACGCGCGGGTGTTCGACGTCGCCATCAACGGCGCAAGCCCCCCGGCGCTAGACGACTACGACGTGTTCGTCGCCTCGGGCGACCAGGGCGCCGCGGCCGAACGCGTGGTGATCGAGCAGCTGGGCGTAACGGCGCGGCCCGACGGGACGCTGCGGCTCGACTTCACGCCGAGCGTGAACAACGCCAAGCTCAGCGCGCTGGAGCTGATCGGCGACTTCGCCGACCCCCCCGGGCCCGACCCCGGCCTGGTGTGGACCCCCGCGGCCGACGCCACCTTGCCGGTGTTTGAAGCCCAGGGCGCCGCGGTGGGGGACCGGCTGTACGTGATGGGGGGATTCTTCAACTCGGGGCTGGACGTCACCCGCCAGACGCACGCCTACGACCCGGCGGCCGACCTGTGGACGCGGGTGGCCGACGCACCGGTGGAGTTGACGCACGGCGCCCACGCGGTCGACGGCGACAAGCTGTACGTGCTGGGGGGCTTCGAGGGGACGCACCCCGGGGGCAGCACCGATGCGGTGTGGGTTTACGACACCGCCCTCGACACGTGGACCCCCGGCCCCAGCCTGCCCGGGGACCGCGGCGGGGGCGGCGCGGCGTTGGTGGGCCGGCAGCTTCACTTCTTCGGGGGCGCCACGCGGACCGAGGGGATGACCGACTACGTCGACCGCGCCGACCACTGGGTGCTCGACCTGGGCGCCACCGACAGCCTGGACGACGACGCAACGATCTGGACGGCGCTGGCCGACATGCCCAACCCCCGCAACCACATGGCGGGCGCCGCGATCGACGGCGTCGTGTACGCGATCGGGGGCCAGCTCGGGGGGAACGAAGGCTCCGGCAACCAGGACGACCTGCAGGCCTACGACCCGTCGACCGACCAGTGGACCCAGCTTGCCGACCTGCCGATCCCGCTGGGCCACATCACGGCGTCGACGGTAGTCGTGGGGGGCAAGCTGGTGGTGATCGCGGGGGTCACGCAGCAGTCCGCACAGTCGGACCGGGTCTTCAGCTACGACCCGTTCACCGACGTGTGGTCGGAGCTGACCGCGCTCCCCGCCAAGCGTCAGTCGCCCGTGGCGGGGCTGGTGGGCGACCGGCTGATTGTCACCACCGGCTCCGACGCCGGCATCCACGACGACACCTGGGTGGCCGACGTCTCGACCGCCCCGCGGGTGTTGTTCGTCCGCGGCGCCGACCGCTCTGGCGGGTTCCTGGAGGCGAACAACGACGCGGCCCGCACCGAGCAGCTCGCCGACATCAACAACCTGGCCACCAACGGCGGCAACCACGGCTGGGGCGAGCTGCGGCAGACGCTCGAGGGCGCGGGCTTCGTCGTCGAGCAGCTCAGCGAGTCGCTCGAGGCGGGCGCCCCCGCGACGGGGCAGACCGCGGGGCGGCAGATCGACTTCGAGCGGATGGACCTCTCACGCTTCGACACAATCGTGCTGGGCTCGAACAACGCGGTCTACGGCACGGCGGCGGTCGACGCGATCGAGGCCTACATCCGCGGCGGCGGGTCGGCGCTGTTCATCAGCGACGCCAACTTCGGCAGCGACTGGGCGGACGCGTCGGACTCCGACCAACAGTTCCTCGACCGCTTCGGGCTGGTGATGCACCAGGACCAGGGGACCTACAGCCTGACCCGCGGCGCCGGCGACTTCGACGCGCCGACACACCCCATCCTGTCGGGGGTCGATCAGTTCGACGGCGAGGGGGTAACGCCCATCGAGGTCGGCGTGCTCACCCAAGGGGTGAGCGCTACGATCATCGCGGGGGCGAAGAACAGCACCCGGCTCAACCAGCCCCCCTTTGGCGGGCAGAACCAGGGCCCGACGCGCCCCTCCAACGGCGCGATCGACGCCGCGTTGGTGGCGGTCACGGCGGACCGGGGCAAGATCGCTGGGCACTTCGACCGCAACACGTTCTTTAATTTGAACGGCGCGGGGACCAGCATCAACCGCTTCGACAACAAGCAGTACACGCTGAACCTGTTCGGCTGGCTGGTGGGTGCGTTCGACCCGTTGCCCGGCGACTACGACGGGAGCGGGCTGGTCGATCAGCTCGACTACGACGTGTGGCGGAACGCGTACGGCGCCGTCGGCGCCCAAGCGGCCGATGGCAACGGCGACGGCCGCGTGGACGCGGCGGACTACACGGTCTGGCGAGACAACCTGGGCGCCCGTCGGCCCGACGTCGACCTGACGCTTCCGGCGTTCGCTGCGGCGCCCGCACTCCAGGCCGCCTTCGCGGGCCTCCCGCCGGCGCAGGGCGTGTCCGTACCCAGCTCCGATCGACCCCAAGCCGCCGCCGCCACGCCCGCCGCGGCGGGGATCGATCTGCTGCTCTTAGAGGGTTCTTGGGCAGAGGCGTCGGACCGCCGAACGCTCGGTAACCAGGAGCTCCGTGACCCGTACGCGGCCGCCGCGGAGAGGGCGCCGCTCAGCGAGCAGACCGTCGGGCCCCTTGGCGGCGCGATCGACGCGGCGCTGGAATTGTTTTAGACCCTAGCAGCGCGAGACCGCATTCGATAAGCCGAGCGAGACAGGAGTAGGATGCTGAGCAAGAGCTTCTGCGCGGTGCGACTGCGAAGCCTGGGTCGCTCGGCCTACGGCGTGGGCCGCACGGTTTCTTGCGGCCGGTTCCAGACGCGCACGTAGTCGATCTGGAATACGCTCGGCAGGTCTTCCTCTTTGGGCTCGCCCAGCCAGTCGATCATCGTCTCGGAGTCGAAGATCAGGTAGAGCGGTTGACGCCAGTAGGCGTTCTCGACCCACCGCACCGGCACGCCGTCGACGTAGTAGGTGATGCGGTCGGGCGTCCAATCCAACCCGAACACGTGAAACCCATCGGCGAACTGGAACGGCGCAATCCAATGGTCTCCCCAGTTGCGGTGCGACCGGTCTGTCGGGGTGCGAAAGACGTGCAGGTTCATGTTGTAGCGAGACTCGTGTTTCAGGGCGCGTCCACCCAACTCGAACACGTCGATCTCGGTGCGCCACTTTCCGTTGCCGTCGGCGAACCAGAACGAGCTCGAGCCGGCGGACGCCATCGGCTTGGCGCGCACCTCGTAGTAGCCGTACAGCGACAGTTGTTTGGCCTGCACCGAGGCCGACGTGTAGGTGTGGAATCCGTCGCCTGCCGCCTCGGGGCTGGCGCCGTCCTTCCGCATCCAGAGCCGCAGCATGCCGTCGGTGACGTCGACGTTTTTTTCGGAGAACAACGCGGGGGGCCTGCCGCGCCAGCTCCGGTGGCGGGACGACCAACGCTGGGTGGCGAGCGACTCGCCGTCGAACTCGTCCCACTGGCCCGTGTCGCGCCGCCACCGCTGGGTGTTGGCCTGATCAGAGAGGGGCGCGGTTTGGTTGACGCGAGTCGGCGTCTCGCCGAGCGGGCCCTTGAGGGTCCACTGCTGCAGGCCCTCCTGCCCCCGAGCGCCCGGCCTGGCGTCCGGATCGGGCGCAGCCGCATCGATGGCGCCCGCGAGGGTCGCCAGCAGGGCGAGGCAAAGGAGCCGAGCGACCGTTGCGCAAGAGCTGTTTGTAAGTCGAATCACGGAGCTTCCGCCAGTAGGAGTTGCTAGGCCGCATTGCCGGCAGCTATCGGCCAAACCAAGCGGTTGATTGGACTCAGGGAGTCAAGCGGCTCCGCCGATGCATCGCTTTCCGTCAACCACGCAGGTAGAATCGACTCAACCCATCGGAGTTGTCAATAAGTCCGTGGGACTTTTCTTCCATGTCTTCTTCATTTCTGTCAGGTCTTTGGCGTATGAGCAAGCGGGCGAGCTTAGATACCGGAATGGGCGCAGTCGGCGCAGTGGCCCTTTGGCTTTTTGCATTGATGGCCTCGGCGTCGGCGCCCGAGTCGTTCAACGCGGATTGGCGTTTCCACAAAGGGGAGGCCGAAGGGGCCGAGGCGATCGGCTACAACGACGCCGATTGGCGCGAGCTCTCCCTCCCGCACGACTGGGCGATCGAGGGTCCGTTCGACAAACAGTACAACGCCCGAGCGGGGGGGCTCCCCTTTCATGGGACCGGGTGGTACCGCAAGTCGTTCCCAACGCCGCCGACGGGCGATGGCCAGCGCGTGGCGATCGAGTTCGACGGCGCCATGTACGACGCCCACGTCTGGGTCAACGGCCGGTTTGTCGGGAACCGACCGATGGGCTACATCGGATTCGAGTTCGACATCACCGACCTGCTGACGCGCGACGGGTCGGACAACGTGATCGCGGTCCGGCTGCGGCCCGAAGACCTTTCGTCGCGTTGGTACCCGGGCGCGGGCCTCTACCGCAACGTCTGGCTGAACGTTCGACCCGCGGTTCACGTTCCCCAGTGGGGGGTCTCGGTGACCACGCCGAGCGTGACCGACGACCTGGCCGCTGTGGCCGTCGCCACCCGGGTGGCCAACCACCGCGACAAGGCGATCGATCTGATTGTTCGCCAGACGGTCCTCGACCCAGACGGGAAGCCGGCGGCGACCCACGACCTGCCGCTCCGCATCGGCGCAGGCCAGACCGAGACCGCGAGGCAGCGGCTGGCCGTCGCGACGCCGGCGCGCTGGGACATCGACGAGCCGAACCTCTACACGGTCGTGACAGAGCTTCGCTCTAAAGACCAACCCATCGATCGGGCGGAGACCCGCTTCGGCATCCGCACGGTCGAGTTTGGCCCCGAGTACGGCCTGCGACTCAACGGCCGCAACGTACGGGTCAACGGCGTCTGCATGCATCACGACCTGGGGCCGCTTGGCGCCGCGGTCAACCGCCGCGCCACCCAGCGGCAGCTCGAGATCATGAAGTCGATGGGGGTCAACGCGATCCGGACGTCGCACAACCCGCCGTCCCCAGAGCAGCTCGAGTTGTGCGACCAGATGGGACTGCTGGTGATCGACGAGGCGTTCGATTGCTGGCGGATGCCCAAGGTGCCCAACGGCTACAACAAGTTCTTTGACGAGTGGCACGAGCGCGACCTGCGCGACCTCATCCGCCGCGACCGGAATCACCCCTCGGTGATCCTCTGGAGCATCGGCAACGAGATTCTTGAACAAGGCTCGAAAGAGGGCTGGAAACTCGCGCGGGAGCTGACTTCGATCTGCCATGATGAGGATCCAAGCCGGCTAACGACCGCGGGATTCAACAACTACCCCGGCTGCTTCAACAACAAGCTGGCCCACGAGGTCGACGTCGTGGGACTCAACTACAAGCCGATGTTCTACCCCGAAGCGATCCGCCGGGAGCCCGGCTTCGTGCTGTACGGCTCGGAGACGTCGAGCTGCACCAGCAGCCGGGGCGTCTACCACCTGCCCATCGAGGCGTACCAGCGGCATCCGTCCAAGCAGGTCTCTAGCTACGACCTGATCGGCCCGAAGTGGGCCTACCCGCCCGATGTTGAGTTCCAACAATTGCGAGAGAACCCGTCGGTCTTTGGCGAGTTTGTCTGGACCGGGTTCGACTACCTCGGCGAGCCGACCCCGTACGGCGGGCGCGACAACTCGACCAACGGTTACTGGAATGATGATTGGCCTTCTCACAGCTCCTACTTCGGCTGCGTCGATCTATGCGGGTTCCCCAAGGACCGCTACTACCTCTATCAGAGTCAATGGACCGCGGCGCCGATGGCCCACCTGGCGCCCCACTGGAACTGGGACGCCGCCGCGGCCGAGCCGATCCCTGTCTACTGCTACACCAACTGCGACGAGGCCGAGCTGCTGCTCAATGGCCGGTCGCTGGGGCGAAAAGTTCGGGGCAAGGACACCACCCCCGTGAAGGTGGATTGTTACAACTGGCCCGGGGGCGACCTGGACTCCCCGTACCGACTGCGCTGGGACGTGCCGTACCAGCCGGGCGAGCTTCGTGTCGACGCCTACCGCGACGGCAAGCTCGTAGCTTCCGACACGGTGCGGACCGCCGGCGAGCCAGCCGCGGTTCGGCTCGAGGCAGACCGCAGCAATCTTACCGGCTCAGACGACCTTTCGTTCCTGGTCGTGCGGATCGTCGACGCCGAAGGGAATGTCTGCCCGTTGGCGGACAATCGCGTCAATTTCGCCGTGGAAGGGCCCGGGCGGATCGTCGCGGTCGGCAACGGCGACTCGACTTCGCTCGAGGCCTTTCAGGGCTCGACCATCAAGGCGTTTTCGGGGCAGTGCCTGTTGATTGCCGGCCCGGCCGGCGATGAGGAGGGAACGCTGCTCATCACCGCTTCGTCCGACCAACTGCGGCCGGGCACGGCTCGCCTGAAGGTAGCTGCCGGAAAGGATCCCTAGCGGGGCGCGGCCCGATCGCGGCGGCTCGGAGCGCGTGACCGGGCGTGCCCGCCGGAACCCGCTAGCCCCAGTCGCGGCCGATCCATCGGGCGCCCGCACGCCAACCCAACCGCCATGAATCGACCCTCGCTCTGCCTAGCCGCACTCGCTTGTTTGCTGGCCGCTGCGCCGACGGTCATGGCCGGCCCGCCGAACGTGGTGTTCATCATGGCCGACGACGTCGGCCTGGGGGACATCGGCTACTACCACCGGCAACGCACCGGAAAGGCGCCGGTGGCGCCCACCCCGAACCTCGACTCGCTCGCGGCCGCCGGCATGAGGTTCTCCGACGCGCACTCGTCGACCGCGCTCTGCTCGCCGACACGCTACTGCGCCATGAGCGGCAACCTGAACTACCGCAGCAACGCCCCGTGGGGGGTGTGGGGTTCTTTCCGGCCCACCCCGTTCACTGACACAGACGCCACGCTCGGACGCATCGCCCAGAGCGCTGGGCTGACGACGGCCTTCATCGGCAAGTGGCACCTGGGGGGCGACTTTGGGCGCGCCGACGGCAAAGGGATCTACCGTGGCGCCGACCGCGGCGACAAACCGCTGGGCGTCGACGTATCGAAGATGATCGCCGGCGGGCCCCCGTCGACCGGGTTCGACTACAGCTACACGCTGCCGTGCGGCATCCAGGGCCCGCTGTACGTCGCCTACGAGAACGGGGCGTGGAGCCCGTTTGCCGCCGACTCGCGGATCATCCACTTCAGCGCCAAGTCGGCCGGCGACCCGGCGTACGTCTCCGACAAGGGCCCCGGGATGGGGGACTCGCGGTGGGACCCAAGCCGCGTGGGGCCGATGATCGCCGCCAAAGCCGCCGCGTTCATCGAGAACAGCGCCGCAGAAGAGAAACCCTTCTTCTTGTGCTACTGGACCCCGGCCGTGCACCTGCCGCACCTTCCCCCCGCCCAGTTCGATGGCCGCAAGGTCCGCGGAGAAACGCCGACCCGTCACCTCGACATGCTGATCGACCTCGACCAGCAGGTGGGCAAGATCGTCGGCGCCTTGCGCGGTTCCGACGTGCTCGACAACACCTTGTTAATCTTCTCTTCGGACAACGGCGGGCTCAACGACGCACGCGGCCAGGCCGCGGGGCACGACTCCAGCGGAGGGTACCGTGGGTTCAAGAACCAACCCTACGAAGGGGGCCACCGCGTGCCGTTCTTTGCCGTGTGGCCCGGCAAGATCGAGCCCGGCAGCCGGTCGGACGAGCCCGTCGCGGTGCACGACGTGGCCGCCACCATGGCCGCCGCCGTCGGGGCGCCGCTTGGTCCGCAGCAGGCGCAAGACTCGTACAACCTGCTGCCGCTGCTGCTGGGACAAGCGGGGTTCGTGGGCCGTGACGAGCTGCTGCTGCAGGGGGGGAGCCAGCACGAGGTCATCTATCGCCGCGGCGACTGGAAGCTCATCGTCCAAAGCAATCGGCCCGCGACCCAGTGGCGACCGGCCGCCCTGTTCAACCTGGCACAATCGCCGCTAGAGGCCGAGGGCGAGAACCTCATCGACGACCCGGAACAAGCCGCACGCGTAAAATCAATGCTTCAGCGCTACCGCCAGCTACGCAGCAGCGGGGAGCGGACCGCGCCTCCGACTCACCCGGAAACTACTACCGGCAAAGCCGGCTGAGCGGTCTGCTAAACTAGAAGGCGATCTTGTCCGCCGCTACTTGGGAAGAAAAAGTGCTATTCGTGAACCAGAACGACGAGACGACCCCAGCAGGATGGGGCCGCGGATGGCGCACCGCCGGTTGGCTGGCGATGTTTGCGTTGCTGTGCGTTTCGGCCGGCGCGGAAGGGGTGGCTTTCGACGCCCAGGTCCGGCCGATCTTGTCGGACAAGTGTTACTTCTGCCACGGACCGGATTCCGAGACGCGCGAGGCAGGCCTGAGGCTCGACCTTGCCGAAGGCGCCCACGACGCCATCGCCTCGGGCGAGGTGGCCAGGCGGATCGCTAGCGACGACCCGGCCGAGCGCATGCCACCGCCGCAGTCGAAGCTCGAGTTGACGCAGGAGGAGAAGACGCTGCTGCAGAGCTGGATCGCGGAAGGAGCGCCCTACGAAGAGCACTGGGCGTTCCGGCCGCTGCCGCCCACGGTGGCGGTCCAGGCGAGCAACGGGGACGCGTGGCCCAAGCAGACCCTCGACCGGTTTGTGCGGGACTCCCTGAAGCGTCGCGGGCTCTCGCCCAGCGCCGAGGCGTCCCCCGAACGCTGGCTGCGCCGCGTGACGCTCGACCTCACCGGCCTCCCGCCGGAGCCCGATGTCATCGATCGGTTTGAGGCCGAGCTCGCAGACGCGGAGGACAAAGAATCGGTGTACGCCGCGGTCGTCGATCGCCTGCTCGCTTCGCCCGGTTTCGGCGAGCAGATGGCGGTCGCTTGGCTCGGGGCCGCCCGCTACGCGGACTCTTACGGCTACCAGTCCGACAAGCTCAACACGCAGTGGCCCTACCGCGACTGGGTGGTCCGCGCCTTAAACAACAACCTGCCGTACGACCAGTTCCTGACGTGGCAGCTCGCCGGCGACCTGCTTGAGAACCCAACCCGCGAGCAGCGGCTCGCAACGGCGTTCAACCGGTTGCACCGCCTCAACAACGAAGGGGGCGCCGTCTTCGAGGAGTGGCGGCTCGAGAACGTGGCGGACCGGGTGCAGACCTTTGGCGTGGCGGTGCTGGGGCTGACGCTGGAGTGCGCCCGCTGTCACGACCACAAGTTCGACCCCATCTCGACGCGCGACTACTACTCGATCTCTGCGTTCTTCAACTCCATCGACGAGAGCGGCGTTTACGACCGCACCGAGAAGACGCCGGCCCCCTCGCTGCTGCTGCCAACCAAATCGCAGGAAGAGGCGCTCAACGCGGCCGCCAATCGCTTGGCCGAGGCGGAAGCGGCGTACGAGAAGGCCGTAGGAGAAGCAGCCGAGCGCTTCGACGCCTGGTCGGCGGGCGTCGACGCCAACGCGTTGACGCCCCCCGGATTGGTTCTCGCCCTGAGCTTCGATCGACCGCTGACGAAGCAGATGAAAGAGGTCTGTTACTTCAGCGAGCTGGACGGCAACCAGGCCGGCCCGCTCGCGCAGGTCGCGTGCGACGACTCCCCCTTGCCCCATCTGCGGGCGCAAGATTCCGCGGATGGCTCGATCGCGGTCGCATCGAACCAGAACGCCGACGACGCACGCCGCGCGATCGTGCTCGATGGCGAGCGGGGCGTATCGACCGTGGGCGTGGCGCCCTTTGACCGCTGGACACCGTTCAGCGTCGTCGTCAGCCTGCGCGAGAAGCAGCGGTCGGCCCAGCGATCGGTCATCGCCCACCACACCCGCGGCACCGATTGCGGCTACAACGGCTGGGACCTGACGATCGCCGACGGGCGTCTCGAGTCGCGCCTGTACCGCGTGTGGCCAGGCAACGCGATCGGCGTCCGCGCCAAGCGCGCCATCCCGGTCGACCAGTGGCATCAGGTGTCGGCGACCTACGACGGGTCTTCGACGGCCCGCGGTCTGCGGCTGTTCCTGAACGGAGAGCCGCTTGAGACCCAGGTGCTGCGCGACTACGTACAAAAGTCGGCCAACGTGCTGGTCGACCACGGCGGCCGGTTTGTCGTTGGGCAGCGTTTCCGCGACCGCGGGTTCGCCGGCGCATTGATCGACGACGTCCGCGTCTACGACCGCGACCTCACCGCGGGCGAGCTGCTTTTGCTCGCCGGGCGAGGGCCGATCGTCCCGTCGCCCGACTACTACTGCAAGGGGGTCGACGCCGCGGCGATTGAAGCGTCCGAGCGACTCGCCGAGGCGCGGCGGGCGCTGGTGATGGCCGAGGAGGCGATGGTTGAGATCCCCGTCATGGAGGAGATGCAGACCGCGCGCGAGACCCACGTGCTGCAACGCGGCGCGTACGACGCCCCCACCAGCGACGAGACACGCGTCACCCGGGACACCTTCGAACAGTTGGCGCCCCTGTACCCAGAAGGTCTGCGGCGAGACCGCTTGGGCCTGGCCGAGTGGGCGACCGCGCCCGACCACCCGCTCACCTCTCGGGTCGCCGTCAACCGGCTCTGGGCCGGCTTTTTTGGGGCGGGGTTGGTTACGACGCCGGACAACTTCGGCCGCCAGGGCGAGGCCCCCACGCACCCGGAACTGCTCGACTGGCTAGCGCGAGACTTTGTCGAGAGCGGCTGGAATGTCAAGCGTTTCTGCCGGAACGTGGCCCTCTCGGCTGCCTACCGGCAGGACTCCAAGGTCCCCGCCGAACTCGCCATGGCCGACCCCGAGAACCGCTGGCTGGCCCGCGGCCCCGCCTACCGGCTGGGGGCCGAGCAGATCCGCGACTTGGCGCTGGCGGTCTCGGGCCGCCTGAACCGCGAGATGGGCGGCCCGCCGGTGTCGCCCTACCAGCCGGGGGGCGACCTGTGGCGGGAGTCGAACGTGATGTCGCCATCGTACGTGCAATCGGTCGGCAAGGAGCTCTACCGGCGGTCGCTCTACTCGGTGTGGAAACGCACCTCGCCGCTGCCGAACATGATGGCGTTCGACGCCGAGACGCGGGAGGTATGCAGCGTCAAGCGCTCACGCACCAACACCCCGCTGCAGGCGCTGGTGCTGATGAACGACACTCAGTTTGTCGAGGCGGCCCGGCTGCTCGCCGAGCGGGCGCTGGCGCGCGAAGGGGCGCCATCGCAGCAGGTTGCGTGGGCGTTCCGCTCGCTTACCGGTCGCCGGTCCGACCCGAAGGAGGCGTCCGTGCTGACCGGCCTCTACCAAGAAGAGCTCGCCTACTACCGCTCGAACCCCGAAGACGCGGCCCGGCTGCTGGCCATCGGCGAGAGCGAGGCCCCGCCCGCTAGCGAACCGGCAGAACTGGCCGCGATGACCATGGCGTGCCGCGCCATGCTGAACCTAGACGCCGCCGTTTGGAAGCGATAATCATGCACGAAGCTCTCCGCGCAGACCATCTGCTCGCGCTCAACCGTCGGCACTTCCTCAAGCAGAGCAGCTCTGGGGTGGGCGCCGCGGCGCTGCTCAGCCTGCTCGGAAGCAGCGCCGCCGGCACGGCGCCCAACTTTGCCCCCAAGGCCAAGCGGATCATCTACTTGTTCCAGTCGGGGGGCCCCGCCCAGCAAGACTTGTTCGACTACAAGCCTGCGCTCAACGCAATGAACGGGCGGGAGCTCCCCCCCTCGGTGCGGGGCGAGCAACGGCTTACCGGGATGTCGTCGAACCAATCATCCTTGCCGCTGGCGGGCTCGAAGTTCGCGTTCTCTCGGCACGGCCAGAGTGGCGCTTGGCTCAGCGACCTGCTCCCCTACCACCGGGAGATCGTCGACGACATCTGCGTCATCAAGGGGATGCACACCGAGGCGATCAACCACGACCCGGCGATCACGATGTTCCAAACCGGCTCGCAGATCGCCGGCCGGCCCTCGATGGGGGCGTGGCTCTCCTACGGGCTGGGGAGCGAGAACCAAGACCTCCCCGCGTTCATCGTGCTTGCGACCGCCGGCAAGGGGGGGCAGCCCCTCTACGCCCGGCTGTGGGGGAGCGGCTTCCTCGATTCGCGGCACCAGGGGGTCCGCTTCCGTGCGGGCAAAGAGCCGGTGTTGTACCTTTCGGACCCGGACGGCGTTTGCCGGTCGCGCGTGCGAGCCCAGTTGGACGCGATCGCCGGCCTGAACCGCCATCAGTACAATCAAGAACTCGACCCGGAGATCGAGTCGCGCGTCGCGCAGTACGAGATGGCCTACCGCATGCAGACCAGCGTACCCGACGCGACCGACCTGTCGGATGAGTCCGAGTCGACGTTCGAGCTGTACGGGGAAGACGCCAAGAAGCCCGGCACGTTCGCCGCCAACTGCTTGCTCGCCCGGCGGCTCGCGGAGCGGGGGGTGCGATTTATCCAGCTCTACCATCAGGGATGGGACCAGCACGCCAATCTGCCCAAAGACATCGCTACCCAGGCCCGCGAAACCGACCAGGCGTCCGCAGCGCTGGTCAAGGACCTCAAGAACCGTGGGATGCTCGACGACACGCTGGTCATTTGGTCTGGGGAGTTTGGCCGCACCTCGTACTCCCAGGGGGTGCTCACCGCCAACAACTATGGCCGCGACCACCACCCGCGGTGCTTCAGCATGTGGATGGCCGGCGGCGGCGTCCGGCCCGGGTTCAGCTACGGCGAGACAGACGAGTTCGCGTACAACGTGGTGCAAGACGGCGTCCACGTGCACGACCTGAACGCCACCGTGCTGCACCTGATGGGCCTCGACCACGAGCGGCTGACCTTCAGCCACCAGGGGCGCCGCTACCGCCTAACCGACGTCCACGGGACCGTGGTCGACAAGATCCTGGCCTAGCCGCCAATCCGCAGCGCGGCCCCAGGACCCGCACGGGCCCACTGCCCAACGCATTTCTACGCTCGCTGCTCCTGCGGTGTTTGTCCCGAAAAAACGCCAAGGCCTGCACGCTGGAGCCGGGCGGGAGCACCGGCTCAGACGCCGACGCAGGCCACTGGATTCTCTCTCCAGACACCCTTGGTGTGGATCACTGATCTGGGCACGGAGTTTGGACTCCTCGGCTCGACGAGTCGACCTTTTAGCACCGTTACTCTTCGATGCAAAACAGGTTCCGCTCGCCACGGATAAAGAGTTGCTTGTCGACCGGGGCCGGCGTGGCGTCGATGGCCTCGCCGATGTTGTTCGTGGCGACCACTTGGAATTCGTCGGCGTCCTTAATCACGACGGTCACGCCATCGCGGTCGGAAAGATAGACGTGGCCGCCGGCCGCGACGGGCGAGGCGTAGGTCGTTTGCAGACGCGTGCGTTGCGAGGCGTAGTGGGGCTCGCCGTTCGCGGCGTCGAGGCAGGTCAGGATGCCGGTCTTCGCCTTGTAGTAGTACAGTCGACCGCCCGATAGCAGCGGAGAGGCGACGTCGGGGGTGTCGCGCCCCTTGGTCCACAGCACGCTGGGGGTCCCCTGGATGTCGCCCCGGCCGCCGAGCTCGAAAGCGCCCAAGAACGACCCCCGGAAGCCGCTGGTCACGAACACTTTGTCGCCCATCGCCACGGCCGACGCCGCCGGTCGCTGGGTCTGGCCGCCGCAGCGCCACAGTTCCTCGCCCGTGTCGAGGTCGTACGCGCGGGCGTAGTTCTCGCCGTTCATCACCACCTGCTTCCGCCCGTCATGTTCCACCACCAATGGGGTAGACCAGTTCGTGGGTTCGTCGCGCTCCACTTGCCAGCGGATCTCCCCGTCCTGCTTGTTCAGCGCGTAGAGATACGATTGGCCCTCGTGGTCCCAAGGCACAATGATCGTGTCGCCAGCGAGGGTAGGCGAGCTCCCCTCGCCGAACTCGTTGCGGGTCGCCATGTCGCCGAAGTCGCGGCCCCACACCGGCTGGCCATCCATGGTGAAGCAGTAGAGCCCCTGAGAGCCAAAATGGGCGTAAACATGCTGGCCGTCGGTTGTGGGCGACGCCGAGGCGAAGTTGTTGGTGACGTGGGTCCCCTCGTGCGGCGTCCCCGTCGTGGCGGTCCGCTGCCAAAGGATCTTGCCGTCATCCCGGCTGAGGCACATCACGATAAAGTCGAGCGCGCCGCCCCCGCCCCCCTGGGCAGGCACGCTGGTGACCACGAACACGCGGTCTTCCCAAACGATGGGCGAGCCGGAGCCACGCCCCGGTATCTCTGCTTTCCACTTCACGTTCTTGGTGTCGGACCACTCGGTCGGGGGAGCAGCGGTGGTGGAGACCCCGTTGCCCCCGTCGCCCCGCCAATGCGGCCAGTTTTCCCCCCGTGACGTTGAAGCAATCAGCACGAGCAGCACGGCAGTAAGCGTGGAGCGGCGAGGGGTCATCGGCAAGTTCCTGAGTAGGAAGACGGATTGTGAACAGTCGGAGCAACGGCGGCGCCCGACTTGCCGAGGATTATAGCAGGCCGCCCGCTCCGCGATGACTCCTTGGGCAAGCTGCGGGGATCGCTTCTTCGTCGGCGTGCGAGCCGATTCTATGCCCGAAACTAACCCTCCTGCCCCAGTGGCGACACAGAGGTTGGGTGCAGCAGGCGCCACAGAACGGGGTGGGTGACGAGGATATCAATCAATTTCGCGATGAGCGAGGCCCACAAACAGGGAACCAAACCCGGGCCCGCGGCGTCGGAACGGGTAGGCGTCACCGTAGGCTGTGTGGGCTCGCGGTCTTCTCCCCCAACCATGGAACAATCCGATGGTCTCCCAACTCCTGCTGCTGGCACTGTTTGTGTTTCTGCCCCAATCGTCCCTTCTTGCCGCGGAGGCCCCTGCCAAGCCCGCGGCCAAGCCCCGCATCGAGCTGGCCCTGCTGCTGGACACCAGCAGCAGCATGAACGGCCTGATCAGCCAGGCGCAGACCAAGCTGTGGAAGATCGTCGGAGAGTTCGAGTCCGCCAAACGTGGCGGCCAGCACGCCGACGTGTACGTCGCCCTGTACGAGTACGGGAACGATCGCCTCTCGGGCGAGGAGGGCTTTTTCCGCCAGGTCATGCCGCTGACACGGGACCTCGACAAGATCTCCGAGGAGCTGTTCGCACTGACGACCAACGGCGGCAGCGAGTACTGCGGGCAGGTGATCAGCCGAGCGGTGCAGGAGCTGGAGTGGAGCAGCGAGCACGCCGACCTGCGGTCCATCTTCATCGCCGGCAACGAGCCCTTCACCCAGGGGCCGGTTGACTACCAAGAGGCGTGCCACGACGCGGCCAACCACAACATCACGGTCAGCACGATCCACTGCGGCGGCTACGACCAGGGGGTCGCCGAGATGTGGGCCGAGGGCGCCAAGCTGGCCGACGGCAGCTACATGCACATCGACCAAGACGGCCAGGAGCCGCACATCCCCGCGCCGCAGGACCAGCGGCTCGCCGAGCTGAACCAGCAGCTCAACGCTACCTACTGTGCGTACGGCGCCGCTCCCGCCCGCGAGGAGGCGCTCGAACGCCAGAAGGAGCAGGACACTAACGCCGCAGCGGCCACGCCGGCCGCCGCTAGCGCCCGCATCGCCGCCAAGGCGGGCCGGCTGTACAACAACGCCGCCTGGGACCTGGTAGACGCGGTGAGCGAGAAGAAGGTAGAGCTGTCGAAGCTCAAGCAGGACGAGCTGCCCGAGGAACTACGCGGCCTGCCTGCCGAGGAGCTGGGCAAACGGATCGCCGAGCTGACCACGCAGCGTAGGGACGTCCAGGCCAAGATCAAGCAGCTGTCTGCCGAGCGGGCGAAGTTCGTCGCCGCCGAGCGGGCCAAGCTGGCCGACAAAGGGGGCAACCTTCTGGACGAGGCGATCGTTGAGGCAGTCCGCGCGCAGGCCGCACGTCAATCGTTCCAGTTCGGCGAGTAGCCCGGGGGCCGGCAGCTCTTGAAGCGCCGCGAGACAATGTCGTTCGGGTTGAGCTCGCGGCAGCAGGGGGGCAGCGCGGGCAGAGAAAGACGTCGGCCGGTTCCAGCGGCTGCGGATCGTGCTGCTGGGCTTGGAGGGCTGGACCGCCCCGGCGATCGCCACGGCGGTGGGGCTGTCGCGTCGCATCTGCCAGCGGTGGGCCGCCCGCTACAACGCCGAGGGCCTGGCGGGCCTCGACGATCGGCGGGGGCGCGAGCCGCGGCTGCCGATCGACGCCGAGCAAGAGGCCGCGTTCCGCCAGCGGATTGAAGCCGGGCCGGCCGAAGGGGACGAGGTCTGCTCGGTGCTGCGGGTCTACTTCCAGGACGAGTCGCGGTTCGGCCAGCAGGGGACCAACACCAACGTCTGGGCCGAGAAGGGCTCGCGGCCAACAGCGGTGCGTCAGACCGAGTACGAGTACCTGTGGGTGATCGGCGCCGTGTGCCCCCCAGCGTCTACTGGAGCTCGGCGGGACACGCCGAAGGGCTCCTCAGCCCGCAGCTGAACACGCAGATCATCAATTCGTTCTTGGAGCTGTTCGCCAAGACCATCCCCGACGCGGAGCACGCCGTGATGATCTGGGACGGCGCAGCCCAAGCAAGACTCACGGGCACACAGCGGGCGCCCTGCGTGTGCCGGAGAACGCGACGCTGGTGAGGCTGCCCCCCTACAGCCCCGAGCTCAACCCGATCGAGAACCTCTGGCGCCACCTCAAGAGCTGCTTCTGGAGCAACCGCGCCTACGCCGACTACGACGCCCTCGAAGCGGCCGCCATGGCTGCATGGCGCGTCGCCGTCCCCGACCAGGACCTCGTCCGTTCGGTCTGCGCAGCTCCCTACCTCGATCGCGCTACTTCAAACTAGAAAGCGTATAAGGGAAGCACGCCCGGAGGGACTCGAACCCCCAACCCCTGGTTCCGAAGACCAGTGCTCTATCCAATTGAGCTACGGACGCATCTTGTGTTGCCTGAGCATAGAACGCGATGGCTGGCTGCTGCAAGCGGGTTGGGGCGCCACCGCCGCGTCCGTGGCTCTAGGTCCACCAAGTCGCCGCCTGTAGCAGGGCGAAGAAGAGGACCATGAACACCACGATCCAGCCACCGAAGCGGGCGGCGTGCGCAAGGATTTCTGCCGGCTGCTCGTGACGTGTGGCCGCGTAGGCGAGGCTGACCGTGACGATCAGCGGCGCCGCGTACCACATGCGCATCAGGTCGGAAGCGAGGGGGAGGAGCATGAGTGGACGCGGTGCTTGCGGTTACGTGGGCGGATCTTCCGGAGCGTTGTCGGGCGATGGCTTCGGCGATTTGGGCTTGCGCTCGGAGAGCACCAACGGGCCGTCGTGCGCGTCGTATACCGCCAGGATGTTTAGTAACCCGGCAATCACGGTGAAGATGGTGCCGAGTTCGAAACGGTAGCCGAGCTCATAGTTCCACTGCGCGAACTCGTCGGGGTGGAACACCGTAGCGCCCGCGCCGTCGGCGGTGGTGAACTGCCCCTGCCCGGCGAGGCCGGGGGGGCGGAACAGCTCGCCCGGCAACGGGGGCTTGCCTTGGATCTCGAACTGACGCGCCACGATCGCCGGGATCGCGAAGGCGCCGATTCCCGCTTGGCAGAGGAACGGCCAGCGGTCCTGCACGAAGCCAACGGGCGACGGGGTAATGGGGAGCTGCGATGCGTACGCGACGCGTCCGCCACCCACCATCAGGCCGAACAGAAACGTGCCTCCGATGCACAAAAAGAACAGAATCCCTTTGCCGGTGCGTCCCTGGTACATCTGGCCGAGGCCCGGCACGAGCCACGACAGCAGCGCTGCAAACCCGGGGCTTTTCAATGCGATCGGCCTTCCGACCGCGTCGTGGACGATCTTGACTCCGGCGGCGGATGGGGGGGGCGACGGCATGGCTTAAGGGGAGAGGCTCTTGTAGGTGAACTGCCCAGTATCGCGCCCCGGAGGGCTGGTGACTAGGCGGCGCCGAGGTTCATCTCGATCCCTTCGCCGAAGTAGTAGCGGCGGGCGTCGGGGTCGGACAGCACTTGGCGAGGGGTGCCGTGGCATAGCACTTGGCCTGCGCGAACCACGTAACTGCGGTCGGTGATTTCCAGCGTTTCGCGGACCTGGTGGTCTGTGATCAAGATCGAGATCCCGCGGTCGCGCAGGTCGCGGACGATCCCTTGGATGTTGTCGATGGTCACCGGGTCGATGCCGGTGAACGGCTCGTCGAGCAGGATGATCTTGGGCTCGGAGACCAAGCAGCGGGCGATCTCGAGCCGCCTCCGTTCGCCGCCGGAGAGGCTCATTGCCTTGGAATGGCGGAGCTTATCGATGCCAAACTGTTCAAGCAGCTCGTCGCAGCGGAGGCGCCGAGTGCGCCGATCCATCCCTAGCAGCTCCATGACCCCGAGCAGGTTGTTCTGCACGGAGAGCTTGCGGAACACGCTGGACTCTTGAGCCAGGTACCCCATGCCCCCTTCTTTGGCACGGAGGTACATCGGCCAACGGGTGACGTCCTTGCCGTTGAGGCGGACGCTGCCGGCGTCGGGGGCCACCATGCCGCAGGTCATGCGGAAGGAAGTCGTCTTCCCTGCGCCGTTGGGTCCGAGCAGGCCGACGATCTCTCCCTGCTCGACCTCGAACTCGACGCCGTCGACCACCCGCCGTCGACCGTAGCTCTTGACCAGTCCGCGTGTTTCTAGAAGCGCCATGGCTGTCCTCCGTGACAGGCCCCTGCGGGCGGTTGATCGGGCGGGTTAGCGGATAAACCGCATGTCGCCGAAGTTGGGGATGAGTGGGATGGGGGTGCCGGGGATCTTAACCAGCGCGCGCGGCCAGTAGACGGCGACCGCTTTGCCGATCAACAGCCTGCGTTCGACGTAGGGGCCGCCGGGCCGGCCCCCTTCGCTCCCGCCGCCGTACCAGAGGCGGCTGTCGGCGCTCTCGGCGCTGTTGTCGCCCAGGACAAAGAGTTGATCGTTCTGCGGGTCTTCGAATTGTTGCATCGAAAACTCAACCGATGGGAGCTGGTTGTAGATCGACCAAAGTTCGGGGTCGGTGGCCAGGGCGGCGAGTTGCCCGCGCGACCTGAGCCCGGCGATCAGCCCATCGGGGAAATCGGTGACCCCCTCGCTTCCTTGGGTCGAGGCGTTGGTTGAGATGTAGTAGAGGTCTCGATGGAGCGCAATGCTGGTGACCGACGCGCTGGCGCCGCGTAGGCCGATAGCCGCCGGGGAGAGGTCGCCCTCGTCGACGGGGCTGGTGCGTGGGGCGAGTGGGCCTGCGCTGCCAAACACGACAACCGGGTCGTAGGCGCCGTCGCCGCTCAGCGGCGAGGGGTCGCCGTCAACCCAGAGCCTTAGCTGATCGTCGACGTTCGCGAACCGCAAAGCGTAGACGCCAGGCCCACGGACGCTCGTGTCGCCCGAAAACGTGACGTCGGGCGACGGTGCGCCCGACTCGAAGGCTTCGACGTTGAGCGTCGCCTTGCCTGTCGCTACGTCGATCTCGCAGCGGAAGTGCTGCCCGCTCTCGACCAGTTCCAGCACAACCGCGCCGCTGTCTGACTTGATGTCGAGGGTCGCGTCGAGGATCAGGTCGCCGACCCAGTGGAGGCCCTGCCGGGTCTCGGGGACGTCAAGGTCCTGCACCCCTTGCAGTGACGGTTCTTGGATCGACGTGCGTACGCCAATCGGCTGAGGGCCGCGTTGTTCAACTGCGTTGTACGCGATGAAGTCGGTCACTAGGTGAGGCTTGACGAGGGTCGTCAGTTCGCCCGGTTCGAATCGTCGCGGCTGTCCCTGGGCGAGCGACTCACGCACCGTGCGCCACGCCGCGTAGCCGGGGATGGTGTGGCGGTATCGCAGCCACGACGTGTCCTCGGTGGGGTTTTCAACGTTGTAACGCTGCGTCATGCGGTTCCCGCTGACCTTCACGTCTGCTTTCCAGTCTTCGGCGTCGCTGGTCCACCGGAGGGGCCATCCCGCTTCGTAGAGCGCCGGTGCGTCGTGTTCTGTGTCGTGCACCAGTCGACGCATCACGGCGAGCTTGCTACCTGACTTGCGGGCGATCGACTCTGTTCCGTCCTTCGGGGTGACGTACAGGTCTCCCTGCAAGATGCGGATCGTCTCGCCGGGCAGGCCTACCAGACGCTTGATGTAGTTCGTGCGCGTGTCGCCCGGGAACTTGAAGACAATGACATCAAACCGTTGTGGGTCGGCGAACGAGTAGGCGAACTTGTTGACGACGATGCGGTCGCCGGGACGGGGCTCTTCCCAACGCATACCGGTCGAAGTCTCGGGGACGCTGCCGGGGATATCGTCTGGGCGCACCGGCTGCACGTACCGGCACGAAGGGCACATGGCCGCCACGACTTGGTGCCTGGCGCGGTCGCTCTGCGTCATGCCTGCCAGCCGTTCGTGGTGCTCGTCGCTGCAGCCCGCGCGGTGACGCTGACCACACTGCGGGCAGTTGAGGTCGTAGTGTTGCCCCATGAGCGTGGGCGCCATCGATCCGGTGGGGATCACAAACGGCTCGCCCTGGAACGTGCGGAACAAGAACGCCAGCACGAACGCCACCACCAGCGATTCCACCGTTTCACGCGTGGCTTGCCCCTTCGGCTTTTTGGCGCCGGTCGCCGCGGGCGCAGCCGATTCAGCCCGGGGATCGTTCCCCACGGGGGCCGCGCCGCCACGGGGTCCTCGGCGTTTGGATTTAGCCATCGCTCTCTCGGTCGCCGCTACGCAGTTGGGGTTAGACTCGCCGATGCGCGGCGGGGCCGGACCATAGCACAATTCGCCCTGCCAGCGGAACGTCGTCGTGGGGCTCAAGGGCCGGCCGCTGCTAGCGTCGCCGTCAGCGTACCCCGATTGCCGCGCCTACGACTAGCCGCAGCGGGATTCCCGGCCGCGGCCCGTTGCGGCTGTCCCGCGACTGTGCCCAGTTATCTCCCACGACAAACAGCTCGTCGGGGCCCAGTTTCCAACGCACCCAATCGCCCGGCCGGGGCCGGAGGGCAGGCATCCAGTCGATCGCTTGGCCATCGACCCGCGGGCCGTCTCGTGTGATCTCTACGGTTTCGCCCGGGAGGCCCAGTACCCGCTTTACGCACAACTGGCCTGCGTCGTTCGGGCATTGCAGGACGATTACTTGGCCCCGTTGTGGCGGGACCCCCGCCCACCTGCGATCGATCCATGCCCGCCGCCCCGGTTCGAGCGTCGGCGTCATCGACGCCCCCTGAACCACTACCGGCGTCAGCAGTCCCGTGACCAGAAACGTGTTGACCAGCAGCAGCACCAAAGCAGAGACGACCAGCAGGTCCGCGACCCGTCGGAGGTTCATCGCCATGGACGACTCCCGGGCAAGTCAAGCTTCTGTTCGGGGCGCCGCGCCGTCTTACGACGTGCGATTCCGGTTCTGGTGCACCACCTCTTTCGCCAGGCCGACCGACTCCAAGAAGCGGATAGTCCAGTAGGTGAAGTCCAGCTCCCACCACCGGTGCCCGTGGGCGGCGCAGCGCGGGTGGGCGTGGTGGTTGTTGTGCCAGCCCTCGCCGCTCGTGAGCAGCGCTACCAGCCAGTTGTTGGTGCTTTGATCGCGGGTGTCGTAATTGCGGTAGCCAAACAAGTGAGACAGGCTGTTCACGCTCCAGGTGACGTGCCACACCAGCACCGTGCGCAGGCACACGCCCCAGATGAACATGCTCCATCCCATCCGCACCCCTTCAGCCACCGTGCCGCTCCAGGCCCAGCCGCCGAGGAAACCGAGCACGTAGAACGCCACGGCGTGGGCGGCGTAAACCCAGAACCACATCAGGTTCCGTTCCAGCTTCATGTAGAACGGGTCCTTCAACAGGTCGCGGGCGTAGCGGTCGTAGAAGTCGCTGGTGCCGAAGTACTTGTTCTGCCACACCAGCCACTCGACGTGCCCCCACAGGAACGACACCATCGGGCTGTGCGGGTCCTCTTCGTTGTCGCTGTGGCGGTGGTGGATGCGGTGGATCGCGACCCAGCGAGCCGGGGCGTCCTGCAGGCAGCAGACGCCGCAGATGGCCATCGTGTGCTCGAGCCACTTGGGCGTGATCAGGCTGCGGTGGGTGAGCTGGCGGTGGTAGCACAGGTTGATGCCCACCGCGCCGATCAGGTAGTAGCCAAGCACGCAGGCGATCACCCCCGCCCAGCTAAAGAAGTAGGGGAAGAACGCCAGCAGCGAGAGCAGGTGCAACGCGATGAACGCGTTGAGGTACACCAAGAACATCTTGTTCATCACCGTCGGCGGGCGCCGTAGCTGGCCGGGCTTGCGGCCGTCTTCTTGCGGCGGCAGGTCCCAAGAATCAACGGGCGCTTCCGGGACCGCGATGGATTTGACGGCGACGGACGATGTGTCGCCGGGTGAGCGCGGCTCGTCCACACTGGGCGAGGTTGGCATGGCGGTCTCTCGCAAGATTGGGCAGCAACGGGCGGGCCGACGACTAACGAAACAATCGATCGGCCAGGGTGGGGTGCTTCAGTTCGACTGTGATGTCAGTGTATCTTGTCGGCATAGGCCGTGAACATGGGCGGTTACGGGAAATAGGAGGGTTGTCGATGCGCAGCGCTGCGAAACTAGTCTGCTTGTTCGTCGGGTCGGCGTTGGCGCCGGGCCTGCTGCCTGCTGCCGGAGTTTCGGTCGACCCCGAAACCCCTCTGTGGGAAGGGGTTGCGCCCGGGTCGGAGGGGTCCAAAGTTGTTGAACGCGTCGATCCGCGCGGGTCGGGCGACAATACCAATCGCTGGGTAACCGCCGTAAGTCGCCCCACGGTAACCGTTTATCATCCGTCCGCGGATCACTCGGCCCACTCGGCGATCGTGATCTGTCCCGGCGGGGGGTACAGCGGATTGTCGTTCGACAACGAGGGCTCCTTGGTGGCCCAGTGGCTGGCCGAGCAGGGGGTAACCGCCGCGGTGCTGAAATACCGCCACGCCCCCTTCCGCGACCCCGTGCCGCTCGGCGATGCGCAGCGGGCCTTGCGGACGGTCCGAAATAACGCCAAGGCCTGGGACGTTCGACCCGACCGGATCGGCGTGATTGGCTTCTCGGCGGGGGGACACTTGGCGGCGTCGGCCTCGACCCGATTCGACGCGGGCGATCCAGACGCGACCGACCCCATCGACCGCCGCCCGAGCCGGCCCGACTTCTCGATCTTGGTCTACCCCGTGATCTCGATGAGAGCCGGAATAACGCATGGCGGTTCGCGGGCCAACCTGATCGGCGCCGATGCAGACGAAGCATTGACCGCCGCGACCAGTTGCGAGTCGCTGGTCGCTGAGGACACCCCGCCCGCGATCCTGATCCACGCTTCTGACGACCGGGCAGTGAAGCTCGACAACCCGCTGGCCTACTACCGTGCGCTCGTAGCCCACAACATCGACGCGGAGCTCCACCTCTTCGCGACCGGGGGCCACGGGTTCGGCATGCGTCGTCTGAACAAGCCGGTCGATCATTGGCGCGACCTTGTGCAGGCGTGGCTGGTCGATCGGGGGATGGCCCTCCCGGCCGAGTAGTCGGCGCCCAACTTGCCGGTCGCGGGTCGCAGACCCCGAACCGCCAGGGGTTATTTTCTCGCTACTTCTTCCCAACATGCTGGCATTCCCCCCGGATAGGAAATAGGATTTGGCGGGGGCGAACCATGTTTTTGCCCGCCCGCGGACGATTTTCCGCTCTCCGCTCGCCTGTGTCGTTGCTCTTCCAAGGCCCAACCATGACCGCACAATCCCGTTGGCCGGTTGCGATTTTGTTCGCGACCTGCCTTTCGAGCTCGTTCGTTAGCTCCGCACCCGCCCAGCCGAACTCCGCGGCGCCAAAACCGGGCCCCGCCGTCATGCTGGGCGACTACGTCTCCGCGTTCAACGAGGGAGACGCCAAGAAGCTGGCCGCCTTCTGGACCGAGGACGCCGTCTGGACCGACACGCAAACAGGCGAGCAAACCGTCGGCCGCGGAGCGATCGAGCAACGGTTCGCCGAGTTCTTCGCCGCCAACCCGCGGGCCAGCCTCGCCGGCACGGCAGACACGGTCCGCGACATCACCCCGAACGTGGCCACGATCGACGGCACCGCCGCCCTCTATATGCCGGGCGCCGAGCCGGTGGGCAGCCGGTTCTCTGCGGTGGCGGTGAAGGTGGGCGACGCGTGGCGGCTGAGCAAGGTGGATGAGTCGGACCTGCCGACCCCCACCTCGGCCGGCGAAGCGCTCAAGGAACTCGAGTTCTTGGTCGGGCGGTGGGTGGATGAATCGTCCGCCGACGTCACGGTCGAAACGAATTGCCGGTGGGGCGCCGGGGGATCGTTTCTCGTCCGCTCTTACGTGATCTCCGCCGAGGGCGAAGAGCCCCGCCAAGGCACGCAGGTGATCGGTTACGACCCGCTCACCAAGGGGGTCCGTTCGTGGAACTTTGACTCGGACGGCTCGTTCGGCGAGGGGAGCTGGACCCGCGACGGCGACGTCTTGATCGGCCGGCTTACGCAAACCCTGGCGGATGGCTCGCTCGCCGCGGCGACGCAGATCATCGAACGCGACGGCGACGACGCCTTGAGCGTGCGGATGATCGGCCGCGAGGTCGACGGAGAGCCCGCCCCCTCTGGCCCGGCGGTACGCGTGACGCGCGCCGCGGATCAGCCCACCAACGATCAATAGGAGAACCCCATCATGGGACGCTCGATACTCGTATTGGTGGCGATTACTGCGCTGCTTGCCGGCGACGCCTTTGCAATCGGAGGCCGCGGCGGTGGCGGTGGAGGACGTGGCGGCGGCGGTGGCGGCCGCGTGGGGGGAGGCGGCGGCATGTCGCGTCCTTCGGCGCCTTCCCGCGCTCCGGCGTCCAGGCCCTCGGCCCCGCGCCCCAGCGCCTCCCGACCCAGCTATTCTCGGCCAAGCGCCCCGCGGCCCAGCAGCCCTAGCCTCGCCGGCTCTCGGCCCCAGGTCAGCCGGCCGCAAGTCAACAAGCCTCAAGTCAGCCGGCCGCAGGTGAATCGGCCTCAGGCGTCGCGTCCTTCCGTGAACCGTCCCAGCGGCGCCCTCAACCCCGGCGCCCGTCCCCCGTCGTTGGGGGGAACGAGCCGGCCGAATCTCCCCTCGTCGCCCTCGCTCGGCGGTAGGCCCACGACGCTGCCCAACGTCAGCGCGCCAAGCCTGAACCGCCCCAGCCAAGGGGGGCTGCCGAAGCCCCCCGGGATGACCCGTCCCGCGACCCCGTCGCGTCCCAACCTCCCGTCGCGTCCAAGCACGCTCCCCGGCAACATCGGGTCCACCCGACCCGGCGCCGGCGGAGCGGGGCGCCCGAGCCTGCCCAATGCACCGGGCGCCGGCGGAGCCGGAAGACCAAACGTCCCCAGCCGCCCCGGCACGGGCGGCGGCCGGCCTAGCGCCGGCGATCTGGGCGACTTCTTGGGCATCCAGCGCCCCTCGACCCTCCCGGCCGGACCGGGAACGGGCACGCGTCCGGGCGCCGGCAATCGCCCCGGTGTTGGGGATCGGCCCGGTATTGGTGATCGGCCTGGTGTCGGTGATCGGCCAGGCAGACCGACCACACTGCCGGGAGACGTCGGCCGCCCTGGACGGCCAGGAGTGGGTGATCGCCCCGGCATCGGCGACCGGCCCGGAACGGGTGACCGGCCTGGCGCCGGCAACCGGCCAGACTGGATCGATCGGCCAGGCGTCGGGCCCGGACGCCCGGGCGTTGGCGACCGGCCCATCCACAACCGGCCGGGTTGGGCGAACATCGACAACAGCACCAACGTCAACATCAACAACCGCTGGAACAACGCGGTCTGGGGCAACGGCAACCGTAACGGCGATTGGATCTCCCGCCACCCCAGCCGCTACGCCCGCAACAACTACTGGGGCGTCGGAGTCCGCAACAATTGGAACCGCCGCTGGGGCGCCGCCGGTTGGTTCGGCCCCAACTGGTGGTCGGGCCACTACCACCCGATCGGCGGCTGGCACTACCACTACGGCCTGGGCCGTCACCCCTGGAACTACTGGTGGCGGAGACCCACGTTTGCCGCGTTTGGCACGTGGTTCGCCTGGAACGCGCCGGCCCAAGTCTGGTCGCAACCGGTCTACTACGACTACGGCGACGGCGGCAACGTCTACTACCAAGACGACTCGGTCTTCATCGATGGGCAAGAGGTGTGCTCCGCGGTAGACTTCGCCGCGTCGGCGATGGACCTCGCCACCGTCCAGCCCCCGGCCGGTCAGGCCGCGGCCGAGGCGGCCGAGTGGATGCCGCTGGGGACCTTCGCTGTCTCGTCCGATGAGCAAGACGATTCGGCCGGCCGCGCGATGCAGCTTGCCGTGGACAAAGAAGGGGTCGTCAGCGGCGTCTACTACAGCTCCGACACCGACGCCGCCCAAACGGTGCTCGGCCAGGTCGATAAAGAGACGCAGCGGGTCGCGTTCCGCATCGGCGAGAGCGAAGACATCGTCGCCGAGACGGGCCTCTACAACCTCACCAAAGACGAAGCCCCGCTGCTGGTCCACTTCGGCCCAGACAAGGTGGAGTACTGGCTGCTGGTCCGTCTGGAAGAGCCTCAGGACGAGCAGTAGGTAGATCCCCCGACCGCCCGCCGCCCATCGGGGCGGCGGGTTTTGTCCTTTTGTCCACCCCCAGGAGGACGCGTTTTCGGACAAAACCCTCCCCCTCCGTCGATTTTCCCCGCGTTTTTGCGGTCGCCGTCCGGTTCGGGCGTGCCCGAGGCGAGCAAACTGCGGTTCTCGGAGGGTCTGAGTGGACATGAAAGGGGCTGAGTGGACACAAGCAGGACAAAAGTCGCGCACCTGGTTTTCCCGGGCCAGCGGCCCTGGTGCGGCGGACCGGCTACGTCGGCCGCGACCCCGCATTATCCGGCGGCGGGTGGCTATTTTCGACCACAATCTTGTCCGGCTAGCAGATTCTCCGTGCGGTCGGCGCCAGCCCACGCTCCCGGAAGAAATCGCCCCGGCCCGCCGTCCCTAATTCTCGCGCGTACCGGCGGGATCGCCCTGCGGAAGGATGGGCGGCGGCTCATTGCTGAGGGATCAACCTCTGGCGCCGTTCAACCGCGAGCCGTGTCGCTTCGTCGTTGTTTTTTTGTTCCCTTCCACTAGGCGCCAGAAGCCCCGGGGTGGATATCATGCAGACGCCCGAAGCGGGCCGCCGCCAGAGTGGGAAGGCGCCTGCCGTCGGGGAGATTACTCAAGGGACCTGTGATATGAGCGGAGTCGTGAAGCGAGCCGCGGTGCTGGCCATCGTGCTCGGCGCGGTGGGCCAGGCGCATGGCGCCCAGAGGCCGAACGTAGTCTTCCTGTTGGCGGACGATCAGAACGTGCTCTCGGTCGGCGCCTACGGCAACCCCGAAGTCAAGACGCCGCAGATAGACCGCTTGGCGCGTGACGGCGTGATCTTCGACCGGCACTACAACACCACGGCCATCTGCATGGCGAGCCGCGCCAGCGTTTTTACCGGCATGTACGAGTACAAGACGGGGACCAACTTCTCTCACGGAGACATGCGGCCCGAGGTGTGGCGCAAGTCGTACCCCGTGCTGCTGCGTGAGTCCGGGTACCTCACGGCGTTCGCCGGCAAGTTTGGCCTGGTCGTCCAGGGGAGGGGGATCTGCGAGGGCGACTTCGACATCTGGGGCGGCGGCCCCGGGCAGACCGAGTACGCCACCGCAAAGAATAAATCGATGGCCCGCTACGCCAAACGCTACCCGCACTCAACGCTCTCGTACGGCGCGTTCGGGCAGGACGCGATCCGCGAAGCGGTGAAACAGGACAAGCCCTTCTGCCTCTCGATCAGCTTCAAGGCCCCCCACAAACCGGCGACCCCCGACCCCAGGTTCAACGACGTCTACGCCGGCAAGACGTTCACCAAGCCGGCCAACTTCGGCCGTGCGGCGGGGGCGCACCTCTCCGAGCAGAGCAAGCAAGGGCGCCAGTACCCCCGCTTCACCGAGTGGAAGTACGACACCGACTACGACGCCGAGATGGCCAAGTACTTCCAGCAGGTCTACGCCATCGACGTGGCGCTCGGCATGATCCGCGACGAGCTCACGACACAGGGGGTCGCCGACAACACGGTCATCATCTACACCAGCGACAACGGCTACATCTGCGGGGCCCACGGCTACGCCTCGAAGGTGCTGCCGATGGAAGAATCGTCGCGCGTGCCGCTCATCATCTACGACCCCCGCAGCCCATCGGCGGGCCGGCGGCAGCGGAGCCCGTCGCTCACGGGCAACATCGACTTTGCGCCCACCATACTCGGGCTGGCCGGGCTGCCGGCGCCCGACAACATGGACGGCGTCAGCCTGCTCCCGCTGCTGAGCGACCCCGACCAGGAGGTCCGCCAACAACTGGCCTTCATCAACACGTTCGACAAGCTCCCGACGCACTGCCTCAGCGTGCTGACCAAGCAGTGGAAGTACACCTACTGGTGGTACGGCGACCGGCAGATGCAGCCCACCGAAGAGCTGTTCCGGTTGAGCACAGACCCGCTCGAGATGACCAACCTCGCCGGCAGCGCCGAGGCCGCCGCACAGCTCGAGGCGATGCGCGCCAGGTACGACACCGAGCTCGCCGCTTGGAAAGAACAAGCGACGCCCTACAACAACTACCAGAAGTACGGCCTCCTTTTCGACCGCTCTATCCCGATCGAGCAGAAGGACATCGGCGCGAAGAAGCCGGCCGGGGATCGGCCCAACGCCGCGGCGAGAAGAGCCGCACGGGCCGGGGCGGAAGGGTAGCGGCATGTTGTAGGGGACGCCTCGCTTGTGGCTCGGGCCGACGCGAAGCACCCACAGGCAGCTCCACTCCGAACCTTCCCCTTCAGCGCAGTACCGGCAGTTCGTGGCCGCCGGACGGAATGAACCCGCCGAGTCAGAGTGCTCGAACGCGACCACCGAGCATCTATCGCGGTCCTGTGCATTCTTACGCTAGGCTGTGTCCCTGGTTTGCTGGGGCGACCGTAGCCGTTCGCGAAGAGACACTGGACAGGGGATAGGGTGGAGCGATGGTCCAAATGGACAAGCCGCAAAAGAGATCGGCCCCGCGGTTCAGCCTGCGCACGATGCTGATCGCGTTGACCCTGGGCAGTTTGCTTGCCGGGTGGTTTGCCGCTCGGTACCGGTCCGCGGCGCGTACGGTGGCCCGGCGGAACGACGTCCTATCGATGCTGCTCGACCGCCGTGCACAGCCCCCGGGCGGGCTTCAGTTGGCGAGGGTCGACACCCTGGGGCTGTTCGCGAAGCCGCGTGCCGACATCGATGAGTTCTTCCGTATGGATAGAAGTTCGGCGTCGGCCGGAGCATGGGAGGCGTTCTGGTCAGGGGAGAGCGCCGGGACCACCACGATGGCTTGCTCCTACGAGTTCACTCCCGCGGTCGATGGGCTCCCCGCGGTCGCGCTCCGCGACCGGATCCAGCGTCACTTCGAACATGGCTTCGAGATGATGGCGCTGTTTACCTCATCAACCTCGACCACTACGAGCGACGGCGGCGACCAGGCAAGCGGCCGCCAGATCTGGGCCACGAAGAACAACGGAATCTCTGTGGTGCTCGATACCGATGTCGATACGGTCGATGAAAAGGCGATCGTTCGGATCTTGCTGATCGAGTCGCAATCGGTCGGGGCGTGGTAGCGCGCTACCCCGGTCCGCGTGCCACCCACGGCCACTTCGCGCCGCGGGTTGTGGTGCTCGCTCACGCTGCCCACAATGCGGGCCCATGGGGGCGCACGTTGGCGTGCAACCGATCACGAATGGACCTAGGAAAGCAAACCGATGCAGAAATGGAATTCGACGCTGGCGGCTTCGGCGTGCCTGGCGTGCCTTGTGGCTAGCGGGTGCGGGCAGGAGCAGGTGCGGGCCCTCCCGGTCAGCGAGGAGGCTGTCAGCGGGCAGGCCGCCGGCGGGCAGGCGCCACGGGTTGAGCGGGTGTTGACCCAGGCAGAGCGGGACAAGCTGACGCCGGACGACGTGCTCAAGTCGCTGACAGACGGCAACAAGCGGTTCGTGGCCGGCACGCTCACCAGCCGCGACCATTCCAAGCAGGTGCGCGAGGCGGCGCTCGGGCAGCACCCCAAGGCAGTGATCTTGTCGTGCCTCGACTCGCGGATCCCGGTTGAAGACGTGTTCGACCGCGGGATCGGCGACGTGTTCGTCGCCCGCGTGGCCGGCAACTTTGAGAACACCGACATCCTCGGCAGCATGGAGTTCGCCTGCAAGGCGGCGGGCGCCAGGCTGGTCTTTGTCCTGGGGCACGAGCACTGCGGCGCCATCAAGGGGGCGATCGACGGGGTCGAGCTGGGGAACATCACCGCGATGCTGCAGAACATCCGCCCGGCCGTCGACCACTTCAAGGACTACGAAGGCGAGAAGACGAGCGCCAACCCGGAGTTCGTGCACATGGTGGCCGAAGAGAACGTCCGCCAGACGATCGACCGCATCCGAGCGGGCAGCCCGATCTTGAGCGAGATGGAATCCAACGGCGACATCAAGATCATCGGGGGCATCTACGAGATGAAGACGGGGGTGGTCGAGCTGATCACCGAGTGACGGGGGCCCACTTCCCGCAACCCGCCTCGTAAGACCGCCGGTTGTCGGTTCTGGGCGGCGGTCCGGGGTCGGCTCGATGGGTCGCTGCGCCCGACCTGAGGGGGCGACGTGCCCCTGCACGCCGCCGCTGGTTCCCGCCCGAATCGGCCGCGTTCGATCTTGACCTGCGGCGACCGTCCGGCTGAGAATCGCGGCCGGACGGGGGCTAGGAGTAGGCCCCCATGCACCGGACGCACCCGAGCAAACACCCCATGAGCAAGCCGACCATTCTTACCCACGCCCGCCTATTGCTGCCGCTGCTGGCCTGCGCCGCCTGGGCGCCGGCCCTGGCCCACGCCCAGGGGCAAGAAGAGCAGACGGTGCGGGCCTCGATGGAGGTGCTGAACGAGATCATGGCGATCCCCGCACAGTCCATCCCACAGTCGATGCTCGACGGCGCGGTGGCCGTGGCGATTGTGCCGCGGGTGATCAAGGGAGGGTTCATCATCGGCGCGCGGATGGGGCACGGCACGCTGATGGTGCGCGACGAGCGCGGCGCCTGGAACGCGCCGCTGTTCATCACGCTCACCGGCGGCAGCATCGGCTGGCAGGCGGGCGTGCAGTCGACCGACGTCGTGCTGGTCTTCAGGAGCCGCAGGAGCCTGCAGGGGGTGCTCACCAGCACGCTCACGCTGGGGGTCGACGCGGCGGCCGCGGCGGGGCCGGTAGGACGGCAGGCCTCGGCGGGGACCGACGCCCACCTCAATGCAGAGGTCTATTCCTACGCACGCAGCAGGGGGCTCTTTTTGGGCGTCTCGTTCGACGGCTCGGTGCTGAAGGTAGACAGCATGGCGAACGCCGCCTTCTACCCGCGGCCTGCGCCGGGGCAGCCGGGGGTGGTTCCCCCGTCGGCGGTGGAACTGGTGCAGTTGCTCTCACGCTATAGCGGCCCGACCGTGGTCCCGGAGCCGACCGTTGCGCCCGCGGCGCAGCAGCAGCCGGTCGCCCAGTCCCCGCAGGTGCCCGCCATTTTGGCGCAGCAGTATGCGACGTCTGAATCAGACGTGCTCCGCGATCAGCTGAGCCAGACCGCTCCGCGGCTGTTTGGGCAGTTGGACCCAGCGTGGCGGGGCTACCTGGCGTTGCCGGCCGAGGTGTTCTCGGGGCGGACGCACCCGTCGGTCGACGCCGTGAAGGCGTCGCTGCAGCACTACGATCAGGTGCGGCAGAACCCGCAGTACCAGGCGCTGGCGGCGCTCCCCGCGTTCCAGTCGACCTACGGCCTGCTGACCCACTACCTCAGCACGCTCGGCCAGATCGAGGCGCCGGTCAACCTGCCCCCCCCGCCCGCAATGGCGGCGCCGTAAGGACAACGAGGTGGGGCGAACGGCGCCTCGCTGCGCCGCGATGGTTCGGGCCTACTTTTTCTTCCACGTGTCGTCTGCTTCCAGCACCCCCCGCACGGCGTCGCCGGCGAGCCACTGCTTCGCCTGGGCGTCGTCCTTGAGGTACGCGTCCCAGAAGGCGGTGGTGACGGCCAGGATGGCGCGGTGGTGGTTGGGGTTCCGGGGGTGCTTCTCGCCGGGCAGGGCACGCTCGGTGAAGGCGGAGTGCTGGGCGTTGTGCATCACGAGCTCGTACTTGTCGCCCGGCGGGAGCGCCGGGTAGACGCCCAGGCGGGAGTCGAGGTCGGCGCCCCCGATGGGGGAGATGTCCTTGGTGCCCGTGAGCAGCATCCACGGGATCGAGACGTCGGCAAAGGCCTTGGCGGCGCTGCCGCCGCGCGGCGTGCTGGGGCTCATCACTACGGCGGCCTTGATCCGCGGATCGGTGAAGCCCTTGCCCACGGGGGGCGACTGGCCGCTCACGGCTTGTGTGGTGACCGCGCCGAACGAGTGCCCGGACATGCCGATGCGTTGCAGGTCGATCCGCCCGGCGAGCGCGTGGCCCGACTGGCTATTCCACCGCTGCAGCGCGTCGATGGTCGCGGGAACGTCGCCCGCGCGGAGCAAGAAGTTCTCGAGGTTCGCTGCCTGGCGCATCGCCGCCATCCGTTGCAGGGGGCGGGCCTCTTTCCACACGGAGTCGTCGCTCCCCGGGTGCTGCAAGAAGACAACCACGTACCCGCGGGCGGACCAGTGCTTGCCGAGGTACGCACTCATCTCGCGGCTGCCCCCCAGGCCGTGGCTGAACATCGCCAGCGGCGCGGGGTCGCTGCTGTCGGGCAGGTAGACCCGCAGCGGGATCTCGCGCGCCCGGGGTTGGTCGTCAACCGACAAGTCCAGCGGCGCCGCGTGCTGATCGGCGCGGGGCGGATCGATGCGCAGCGGGTCGTACTGGGCGCGCACGCTCGGGCTTGTCGCCAATAGCAGAACCAGCAGCACAAGTCGCACGGGGGAACCTCCAGGGATCGAACGCATTGGGAGAAACTCGATCCGTCCAGCGACCGAGCGCCCGCTTGCCACTCATTGAACCCTACCCGGCAGACTGGGTGTCGCGGCAAATAGCCGACGGGGCAGTGCCCGTCGGCCAGCGACTGGCCAGGGTGCGTCTCAGGCCTCTTTCTTCAGCGGCAGGGTCACGGTGAAGCGGGCGCCCTCGCCCGGGCGGCTGTCGCAGCGGATGGCGCCGTGGTGCGCCTCGACGATCGTCTTGCAGATGCTCAGCCCGAGCCCGGCGCCGTGGGTTTGATCGCGCTGCCTGGCGCGGTCCGCGCGGAAGAAGCGGTCGAACACGCGCGGCAGGTCGGCGGGGCCGATCCCCAGCCCGTTGTCGGCGACCACCAGCTCGGCGAGGCCGCGGGTCGGGTCGACCGAAAGGTCGATCTGCACGCTCCCGCCTTCGCCCGTGTACTTGATGGCGTTGTCGATCAAGTTGTTCACCACCTGCCGGAGGTGGGGCTTCACGCCGACCACCAGCGGGTTGTCCTGGACCGCGAGCGTCAGGCACACGCCCCGGCTCTCCGCCACGCCGCGGAACATATCGACCGCCTTCTCAACCACCTCGCCCAACGCGGTCGATTCGACGATCGGCTGGTCGTGCGACACCACCGCTTCGGAGAGCAGCAGCACCTGGTTCACCAGCACCTCCAGCGACGCCGACTCCTCGATCACTTCTTCCAGCAGCGACCGGTAGTCCTGCGTCGATCGCTCGCCTGCCAGGGCGACCTCAACCGAGCTGCGGATCGCGGCGATGGGCGTGCGGAGCTCGTGGGCGGCGTCGGCCACGAAGCTCTGCTTCTCCGCGACGTACTCCGCGATGCGGTCGAGCAGGCCGTTGATGGTCGCCGCCAGGCGGTCGAACTCGTCCTCGGCGCCGCGTATCGGCAGGCGTTCGTCGAGGTGGGTGGGGCGGAGCCGGGCCGCGGTCTCGGTGAGCGTCTCGAGGTTGCGTGTGGCCAGCCCGGCCATCCAGTAGCCGCACAGGGGAGAGGCCAACAGGATCAGCAGCCCGGTGGCCGCCACCGCACGGTCGATGCCCCCCATGTCGGACCGCAGCGGCGCCAGCGAGGCCCCGACATACGTCTGCTGCACTCCGTAGGGGTTCGCGGGCGCAGCGGCGCGCAGCACGCGTACGTCGTCTACCGTGTGGGGCCCGGCGCCCACCAGCGCGTCGAGGGGGAGGTCGTGGGCCTCGGAATCGCGGCTGGTCCAGATGGGGTTCTTGTTGGCGTCGACGAAGGCGACAAACCATTGGTGCTGCTGGTGGCCGATCGCTTTGCGGCCGAGCGCGTCGGTCACGGCGACGAACCCGTCGGGAGACGCGTCGGAGAGCGCGAGGCCGACCTCCTTGGCGTCTTCGCGGAGCACCTGGTCGATCTCGTGCAGCAGCGTCCACCGCACGGCCTGACGCACCCCGATGAGCGCCACCAGCGCGATCGTAGCAACCGCCAGCGCGTTCCAGGCGGCGATGCGGAAGCGGACCGAGCGGTGGAAGGGGGGCAAGAGGGCGATAGCGGCGGCGCGTGCGTCGGAGGTGTGCGTGCGTTGCGGTAAAGAAAATAGCTGCCGACCTACGGCCGGCGCGCTAGCAAGCTGTAAGCTTGGCGCGCCGCGCCGACCGTAGATCGGCAGCTATTGAATTCGTGCGTTTGTGCTTCTGGTCGTTGCCACTCATCACTCATCACTACTCACTACTCGTTTCACTCTCCGCCCTCAGCACATAGCCTCGTCCGCGCACCGTGTGCAGCAGGGGGGCGTCGAACCCGCGGTCGATCTTGGCCCGCAGACGCGTGACGTGCACCTCGATCACGTTGGTCACCCCTTCCCAGTCGGCCTCCCAAAGGTGCTCGCAGAGCATCTTGCGGGTGACCACCTGCCCCGCGTGCCGCATGAGGAACTCGAGCAGGCTGAACTCGGTAGGGGTCAGGTCGATCTCCACACCGTCGCGGTTGACGCGGCGCAGCGCCAGGTCGAGGTTCAGCGGCCCGGCCTGGTAACGCTGCGTCGCCAGCGGCAATGCGCGGCGCGTCATCGCGTGGAGCCTGGCGAGCAGCTCGTCGAACGCAAAGGGCTTGACCAAATAGTCGTCGGCGCCGGCGCGGAGGCCGGCCACGCGCTCGTCGACCGAGCCGAGCGCGCTGAGGATCAGCACTGGCGTCTGCACGCCGCGGCGTCGGAGTTGGGCGAGCAGGTCGAGGCCCGGCAGGTCGGGGAGCATCAGGTCGAGCAGGATGACGTCCGCGTTCTGGGTCATCGCGGCGGCCAGCCCCTCCTCGCCGTTGCGGCGCCAGGCGCACTCGCAGTGGTTGTCTTCCAGGCCGCGCTTGATCGCCTTGCCCAGCACGGCGTCGTCTTCGATGACTAGGATCTGCATAACAAAGGCTGAGGGGGCGGCGGCTGTGCGGGGCGCGTGCGGCGCTTGCGGTCTTAAGTCGGCATTCTTGCTGGTTTTGCAGGAAGGACGCGGCGCCTTACCGAATTGTAATCCTTTGTGCGTGGCTGCGCCCCGATGATTGACGTAGAACTTGCAGTCTACCCCCATCGCTGCCGCCCCACCTCGATACGGCCTCCCTCACCGCCCCGCTGTGCCGCACACTTCCACGTTTCCGTCGAGCACGGCGCCCCTCGTTTCGCACCCACCGGCGCCAGACCTCGCCGCGGAGATCGAGCACCTGGCCCACCTGCTGCCGTCGCAGGGGCCGATCACGGTGTTCGTGCACCACAACACGCTGCACGCGTTCGAGGAGCAGCCGTTTCACGAGGCGGTGGTCGCCGCGGCGGACCTATTCGACTGCCACCCCTACCTTCCCGAGGCAGAGTACCGGGCCCAGCTCGACCGCGGCCGGATCCGCCCCGCGGACCTCGACCGCGAGCTGCTGGCCGTGCTGGGGGACCAAGGGGACGAGCTGCTGGGCGCCCTGGGAACCCGACACGCGCTGTGGCTGGCGATGCTCGAGCGGCCGCTGTGGGAGGGGCCCGACGCGGAGATCCGCTGGTACATCGACGAAACAGAGTCGCTGTTCCGCTACCGCCCTGAGGTAGAGACGGCCACCCGCGAGCGGGTGGTATCCCAGACGCGGCGGTGGGTTGTGCGCGACTACGCCAACGGCGCGCGCGAGCGCTGCCCCCTCAAGCAGGAGGTCGACGCGCTGATCGAGCGGTTCGGCGGAGCAATTTTTGAGTCTTGGAACGCGGGGGACTGGGAGCCCTTCACGCTGCACCTGCTGTGGCGCGCGTGCCGGGCCGGGGTCGACCTAGCGGCCGAGAGCCGCCCTCCGCGGGCGGCCCGGTCGGGCGATCGCGACCGAGAAGCGGCAGCGCTAGTCGATAGCGAGATGATCCGCTTCTGCGCCGCGTACCTCGACCAGGGGCTGGCGCCCTGGCGCCTCCCCGACTGCGAGCAGGGGTTGCTGCGGGCGTTCGTGAACTTGCACCGCGGTTCGAAGCCGCAGACCGCGTGGCTGCATGGGTTGCCGGCGCTGGTGCAGGAGGTCGACGCGCTGGGGTGCGACGCCCAGGCGTCGATCGCCGCCTCGCTGGCCGAGCTACGCGTGACCCCGGACGACCGCGAGCGGGTCCTTACCGAAGCACTGCTAGAACTCCCCGGCTGGGCCGGCATGGTTTGGCAGATGGAGACCAACGCCGAGTGGACGGTCCGCCCCGCGCCGCGCGGCACGCTGGTGGATTACGTGGCGGTCCGCCTGTTGCTCCAACGATTGGCGAAGCAGCGCCTCGACGCCGATCCCCTGTCCGGCAGGACGCCCGATCCGCAGGGGGGAGAAAGCAGGCTTCAGCAGGCGTTCTCGGTGTTTCAGATCGCGCAGGTGCGGGGTTGGACGCCCGTCGACCTGATGTCCCTCTCGGCGTACGAGTGGCGGAACCTGATCGAAGAAGTCGACGCGTTCTCCAGCCGCGAGCGGCGCCGGGTCTACCATCAAGCCTACGAACGCCAGCTCCGGGAGCGCACGCTCGACGCGATCCGCGCCCACGCCGCGGGCCTGAAGCACGCCCCAGCGCTCGCGGCGCCGGAGTTTCAGTTGGTCTGCTGCATCGACGACCGCGAAGAGTCGTTCCGCCGGCACCTCGAAGAGGTGTTTCCGGCGTGCGAGACGTTCGGCTTCGCTGGGTTCTTTGGCGTGGCGATGTACTACCGGGGGGTCTCCGAGGCCACGTACCGCCCCCTCTGCCCGGTGAACGTCAAGCCGCAGCATTTCGTCCGCGAGACCCCCGCCTATTCGGCCGAGGGGACGAGCCGGCGTCAGGAGAAGGCGCGGCAGACGCTGGGACGCGCGGCCCACGGCATGAACCAGGGGAGCCAGTCGTTTCTTGGCGGCGCGATCGCGGGGCTGCTGGGCGCCGCGGCGACGCTGCCGATGGTGCTGCGGATCCTCTCGCCGAGGCTCGCGGGGCGTTTCGCCAGCTTCTTCGGCCGGATCGTGGTCCCCAACCGTACGCAGTTGACGCTGGAGCGGACCGCACAGTCGCCGGGGAGCGCGCCGGACGAGCTGGGCTACAGCATCGACGAGATGACCTCCATCGTCCACGGAACCCTGACCGCCATGGGGCTGACCCGCGGTTTTGCCCGGCTGGTGATTATCACCGGCCACGGCTCGAGCAGCGTGAACAACCCCCACTCGGCCGCCTACGACTGCGGCGCCTGCGGCGGCGGACGCGGCGGGCCCAACGCCCGCGCCTTCGCCCGCATGGCCAACGACCCGCGGGTGCGCGAGCGGCTCGCCGGGCGCGGGATGCAGATCGACCAGGCCACCTGCTTTATCGGGGGGTACCACAACACGGGGGACGACAGCTACACGCTGTACGACCTCGACCTGCTCCCAACGACCCACCGCGGCGTGCTGAACCGGGCCAGCAAGGCCATCGACGAGGCACGCGCCCGCGACGCCCACGAACGCTGCCGCAGGTTCGAGTCTGCGCCGCTGTCGCTCAGCCCCGCGGCGGCGCTCCGGCATGTCGAGGGGCGGGCGTCGGACCTCTCACAGGTGCGGATCGAGTGCGGCCACGCCACCAACGCCTACACGTTTGTCGGCCGCCGGGCGTGGAGCCGCGGGCTGTTCCTCGACCGCCGGGCGTTCCTGGCGTCTTACGACCCGGAGGCAGACGACAAGGCCAGGTCCGTCCTCGCCAAACTGCTCAGCGCCGTGATCCCGGTCTGCGCCGGCATCGCGCTGGAGTACTACTTCTCCCGCGTCGACAACCGGGGCTACGGCTGCGGCACCAAGCTGCCGCACAACGTCACGTCGATGCTGGGGGTGATGGACGGCGCCGGCAGCGACCTGCGGACCGGGCTGCCGTGGCAGATGGTCGAGATCCACGAGCCGGTGAGGAACCTGTTTGTGATCGAGACAACGCCCGAGGCCATGCAGCGGATCATGGCCGACAACGCCGCGATCGACACGCTGGTGCAGAACGACTGGGTGCAGTTGGCGCTGTTTGATGCAGAGAGCCTCGAGATGAAGCTGTTTCAGAACGGACGCTTCGAGCCGTACCAGGCGCCGCTAAGCCAACTGCCACGCGTCGCGGAGTCGATCGAGTGGTACCGCGGTCAGCGCGATCACCTGGGCTTCGCCACGATCGATCCCGCCGCCGAATCCACGTCCACGGGGGCGACGCGATGACCGCCGAGTCGATCATGGCGTTCCTGGCCCCCGTTGTGCTGATTGCCCCGGCCGCGTTGTTGGCCGTACAGGGGCTGGCCGCGTTGTTGTCTCGGCCCTTGAGTGAGAAGCATTCGGCGTTGGTGACGCAGGTAGCCGTGACTGCCGGGCTGACCGCTGCGATCGGGGTGCTCGCCTTGATGCTGGCAAGCGGCTCACGCCATGTGGGCATCGAACTGGGCAACTGGGTGTCCCTGCCGAACGACGAGTTCGGCGAGCACTTTGTCTTCCACCTGCACTTCGCATTCGACCGGCTGTCGGCGCCGTTCACCATCTTGTCGTTCCTGTTGGTCGGCACGATCGGCGCGTTCGCCAATCGCTACCTGCATCGCGAGCAGGGCTACGGTCGCTTCTTCTTGCTCTACGCCGTGTTCTTGATGGGGATGGTCACCGCGGTGCTGGCGGACACCATCGAGACGCTGTTCCTGGGATGGGAGCTGGTCGGGCTGTCGTCCGCGCTGTTGGTGGCCTACTTCCACGACCGCCCCGCGCCGGTCAACAACGGGCAACGCGTGTGGGCCATCTACCGGTTCGCGGACGCCGCGTTCTTGATGGCCGCGGTGGCGCTGCACCACGTCACCGGCGCCGGCGACTTCGCCTCGCTCACGGGGCAGGGGCCCTGGCCCTACGGCGTGGCGACCATGGCGCCAGAGAACGCGCTGTTCATCGGGCTGCTGCTGCTTGGCGCCGCCGCGGGCAAGAGCGCCCTGGCCCCCTTCTGCGGGTGGCTGCCGCGCGCGATGGAGGGGCCCACGCCGTCGAGCGCCGTGTTCTACGGCGCCCTCTCGGTCCACCTGGGGGTGTACCTGCTGCTGCGGGTCAGCCCCATCCTCGAGCTCTCACCGCTGCTTTCGGCGGCCGTCGTCATGCTGGGCCTCGTCACCGCGGTCTACGCCGCGGTGGTTTCGCGGGTCCAGTCAGACGCAAAGTCGATGCTGGCGTTCGCGTCGCTCACCCAGGTGGGGATCATCACGGTCGAGATCGGCCTCGGCTTCCGCTACTTGGCCCTGATCCACATGATCGGCCACGCCTGTCTGCGGACGCTGCAGTTGCTGCGGACCCCCAGCCTGCTGCAGGACCGCAACCAGATCGAGAACGCCATCGGGGCGCGCTTGGAGGAAAACCGCGGCGGCTCCTTGCTGCGGTTGCCGCCGGCGGTCGGGCGATCGGTCTACCGATTCGCGATGCAGCGGGGATCGCTGGACGCGCTGCTCGACCGCTATATCGTCGCGCCTTTTATTGCGGCGTTCTCGTGGTGCCAGCGGCGCGAAGAGGACTGGGCGGCTCTGCTCTCGGGCGAACGTCCGGGGCAGGCTGAGCAGCAACCTAGCGACAAACGGGGCGCCGCATGACCACACTCCACCTCCCTTGGCTTGAGCTGGCCGTGCTGGCGCCGCTGTTGGGCGCGGTGTTGGCGGCCCGCAGGGTCGATGTCGACTGGGCACGCAAGATCAGCCTGGCGGCGTCGGGCGCGGCGCTGCTGTGCGTCACGGCGGCCTGGATCGACCTGGTGTGGGTGCACGCGTTCGCCGCGCACGACGGGTACGACCTGCTCGCCACGGTGTTCGGCGCCGACCCGCTGGTGATCGACGAGCTGAGCGGGCCGCTGCTGCCGCTGGCCGCGCTGCAGTTCTTCTTGACCATCCTCGCTACGCTCCGCACCAAGGCGGCCAGGTTCTCGTTCACGTGGACGCTGATCGCCGAGGCGATCGTGCTGGCGACGCTGAGTTGCAGGACCCCCTGGATGCTTGTGTCGTTGATGACGCTGGCGGTCGTTCCACCGTGGGTAGAGCTGGTGCGTCGCGGCGCCTCGCCGCGCGTCTTCTTGATCCACATGGCGCTGTTCGCCGCGCTGCTCGTCGCCGGTCAGACGCTGGTGGGGGCGTCCTCCGGGCAGGGGACGCTCCGCTGGCTGGGCGCCGGGCTGATCGCCGCGGCCGTGCTGGTCCGCAGCGGCGTGGCGCCGCTGCACTGCTGGATGGCCGACCTGTTCGACCGGGCAAGCTTCGGCACCGCGCTGCTGTTTGTCACGCCGCTCACCGGCGCCTACGTGGCGCTCCGCCTGCTGCTGCCGGTGGCCCCCGGGTGGCTGCTGGGCGCGGTCGAGCTCGCCTCGCTGGCGACGGCGCTCTACGCCTCGGGGATGACGCTGGTGCAGACCGACGCCCGCCGGTTCTTCAGCTTCCTGTTGCTCAGCAACGCCTCGCTGGTGCTGGTGGGGCTAGAGATCGCTACCCCCATCGGCCTGACCGGCGGGCTGTGCGTGTGGCTCTCGGTGGGCCTCGCGCTAACCGGGTTCGGCATCACGCTCCGCTGTGTCGAAGCCCGCAAGGGCCGCATGGCGCTCGACCGCTTCCACGGGCTGTACCAGGCCTCGCCCACGCTGGCCGGCTTCTTTCTGCTCACCGGCCTGGCGAGCATCGGCTTCCCGGGCACGATCGGCTTTATCGCGATGGAGCTGCTGGTCGACGGCGCCGTGTCGTCCACCCCCTTGATCGGCGCGGCGGTTGTGCTGGTCGCGGCGCTGAACGGGTTGGCGGTGATGCACGCCTACTTCCGCATCTTCACCGGATGCGAACACACCGGAACGATCGACCTACGGATCCGGCCCGCCGAGCGCGTGGCCGTACTGATCCTGTCCGCGCTGATGATCGGCGGAGGGATCTTCCCGCAGGCGGGGGTGGCCTCACGCCGCCACGCGGTGGGCGCCCTGCTGAGGCAGCGCGCCAGGTTCGAGGCGCCGGCGCCGCACGCTTCCAATCACGGGCCCAACCACGGGCCCGTTTCCGCCGCTGTCTCGGGCGGCTCTTTCCCTGGAGCTTCGTAAGATGAGTCATCCTGCTGCACGCTCGCCCCAGACGGCCCCGGGGCCGGCCGGTGAGGTCCCCGTCGGCGACGCCAGCGGGTTTGTCCGCTACCTGAAGCACGACCTGCTGTCGGGCTTCTTGGTGTTCTTGATCGCGTTGCCGTTGTGCCTGGGCATCTCGCTGGCGTCGGGGTACCCGCCGCTGGCGGGCATCTTCACGGCCATCATCGGCGCGATCGTCACCACGTTCCTGAGCAACTCGGAGCTGACGATCAAGGGCCCCGCCGCGGGCCTGATCGTCATCGCGCTGGGCTGCATCAACGAGTTCCAAGCCAGCCCCGGCGCCGCCGGGTCGGCCTACCAAGCGGCCCTCGCGGTGGGGGTCGCCGCGGCGGTGCTGCAGATCTGCTTTGGCCTGTTCCGTGCGGGGATCTTGGGAGAGTTCTTCCCGTCGGCCACCGTGCACGGCATGCTGGCGGCGATCGGCGTGATCATCATGATCAAGCAGATCCCGGTGGCGCTGGGCGTGTCCGCCAAGGGGGAGCCGCTGGAGATGCTCCGCGAGATCCCCACCTACGTCCGCGAGGCCAACCCCGCGATCGCGGCGATCGGCTTGGTGAGCATCGCCATCATGTTCCTGTGGCCGGTGGTGAAGAAGCGGCTCGGACCGATCGGGCTCATCCCGGCGCCGATGATCGTGCTGCTGATCGCGGTCGGCATGGGGGAGGGCTTCGACCTGCTGCACAAACACTCCTACACGCTGCAGAACCACGAGTACCAGCTCAGCGACCGGTTCTTGGTGGCTATGCCCGACCACGTGTTCGGCATGTTCGAGCAGATCGCCTTCCCGGACTTCACCGCGCTGAACCAGCCGATGGCCTGGAAGTGGGTCTTCATGTTCTTCGCCATCGGCAGCCTCGAGTCGCTGCTCAGCGCCAAGGCGGTCGACCTGCTCGACCCCTGGAAGCGTAAGACCAACATGAACCGCGACGTGATGGCCGTTGGCATCGCCAACCTGGGCGCCGCCATGGTCGGCGGGCTGCCGATGATCTCCGAGATCGTCCGCTCCAAGGCCAATATCGACAACGGCGCCCGCACGCGCTTCGCCGACCTGTGGCACGGGCTGTTCCTGCTGCTGTGCGTGGCGCTCATCCCGATGGCGTTGCACCACATCCCGCTGGCGGCGCTCGCCGCGATGCTGGTCTACACCGGCTTCCGTTTGGCCCACCCGATGGAGTTCGTGAACGTCTACCGGATCGGCAAAGAGCAGCTAGCGATCTTCGTCACCACGCTGGTGATGGTGCTGGCGACCGACCTGCTGATGGGGGTGGCCGCGGGCATCCTGCTAAAGATCAGCATCCACGTCGCCAACGGCGTGCCGTTGCGTTCGCTGTTCAAGCCCTACCTGGAGATCCAAGACCTCAGCCCCGACACCAGCCTGATCATCGCCCGCGATTCGGCCGTTTTCAGCAACTGGATCCCGTTCCGGCGGCAGATCGAGCAGATCGGGCTGGTGCAGAAGCGGAACCTGATCATCGACCTCTCCGACGCCAAGCTGGTAGACCACAGCACGATGGAGAAGCTAGAAGAGCTGCACGCCGACTTCCAGAAGGAAGGGATCGGGTTCGAGGTCCGTGGGTTGGGCGCCCACCGCCAGCTCTCCAAGCACGCCCTCGCGGCGCGCAAGCAGGAACTGACCAGGATGCGGAGGATCACGGTGCTGGCCGACGCCAGCGCCGAGGCGCAGCTTGAGCGCGGGCTCGCCGAGTTGGGCGCCCGCGGGTTCTCTAGCTCACCCTGCCGCGAGCTGCGCGGCGCCCACCGCCAGAACGGCACGCCCGGCGCCGACGCGATGGTGCGGATCGAGATCATCGCCGCGCCGGGGGACGCCTCGACGTTGTTCGACTACCTGGAGAACGAGCCTTTCGCCGGCGGACGCGTTGTGGTGTTCTCTGAGTTGATCGAGGTGCTGCGGTCCGATCCCGACCCGCTGGTCGACGGCGGTCTTGCGTCGGACGACCAGCATGCGTTGTTGGAGGCCTCGCGCTAGACGCGGCCACGCGCGATCGCTTGGATAAGCTACGCTGTGGTTGCTAACTGTGCGGCGCACGTCTACGATAGGGCGATGCACCGCCACTGGCGCCACAGGCTCGTTGCTCTCACCCTCGCGTCGCTGTACAGCGTCATCGCGGGGCTGGGGTACAGCCTGCACTCGCTGATGGCGCCCGCCGCCGACAGCGGTTGTGCGTCGGCGTCGTGCAGTTGCTGCGGCCCGAGGGCGCCGATCGCGGCCGACGGATTCCGGGCCGCGACCCAAGGGCACGACGCTGCATCGTGCGCCGTGTGCTCGCTGCTCGCCCAGATGCGGGCCGGGCAGACCGCGCTGCCGCCCGCCACGGACCGCAGCGAAAGCGTCTCTCACCCTGCGCCCCTCGCGCGCAGCGTCTTCCCGGCGGCGGCCCACCGGCTCGCCGACCCGCGCGGCCCGCCGGCCCCCACGGCGTAGCCCCCCGCGGCAGTCGCGTTTCATCGACCCACGGTCGGTGCGCCGCCGCTCCACGCTCTGGACGCAACCAGCCAACGGGCTCCGACCCGTCGGCGCGTAGCCCCACCGTGCGCGCAAAGCTGCCCACCCCCCCCTTTGCCATAAGGACGCCCTCGATGCGCCCAGTCCTGCGCTGCCGGTGCGCGCCTAACCGCGCCGGTTTCACCCTTGTCGAACTGCTGGTGGTGATCGCCATCATCGGCGTGCTGGTTGCGCTGTTACTGCCCGCCGTGCAGGCGGCCCGGGCCGCGGCCCGGCGCACCCAGTGCGCCAGCGGCATGCGGCAGTTGGGTCTGGCGGTGCACCAGTTCGCTACGGTGCACAACGGCAAGTTCCCGCTGGTGGCCCACGGGCACGACCAGTCGGAGTCGTGGATCGACAGCCTGCGCCCCTTCATGGAAGACGTGGACAAGGTCCGCTACTGCCCGGAAGAACAGGACGAGATCGACCAGGCGCGGGCCACGGTAGCGGGCCGGGTGGCCGAGGGGCTGGCCCCGGCGGGCGCCGAGCGCAAGCTCACCAGCTACGCGTTCAACGCCTACCTGCGCAAGAAGGACCGCATCTCCCCCGGGCTGCCGCCGCCGATCCGGGCGGCGATGCAGCGGCAGAACGAGGGGCGCTACGCGAGCCTGTACGACCTGCCCGCCACCAACAAGACGATCGTGCTGTTCGAGGTGACGATCGCCCAGGTAGCGACCAACTACGACCACGTTGAGTCGGACGAGTGGTTCAGCGAGCAGAACCTCGCGAGCAACGCCTCGACCGGCGCGGTGTGGAACGACGTGCGCGGCGGCATCGCCGTCGATCGTCACGCCGGCGGGGTGGCGAACTACCTGTACGCGGACGGCCACGTCGAGGCCCTGGCGTCGGAGCAGGTCGCCCAGTGGTGCCAGGAAGGTTTTAACTTTGCCAGGCCGCCCGAGTAGCGGCGGCCCGTGGCTTTTTTTCTCCCAGCTCTTGTTCTTAATTCAGGAATAGTCCAATGCTTTCTACGATGATCCGCGGCGCAGCCGCACTTGCCGCGGTGTTGATGCCTACGCTCGCCGTCGCGCACAGCGACATCTTTGTCGCCAGCCAAGGGGGCCAGGTGGTGCTTGGCGCGGCGGCCGACCTCGACATGGAAGAAGGGGGGCCCTCCTTCGACCTGGAGACCAAGGTCTTCGAGGCCGTGTTCATCAAGCCCGCGGCGTCTACGCCGCCGTTCTTCTTCACGTTTGAGCGCGACGAGCCGGGCTTCTTCGGCTCCAACGCGTCGCAGGTCGCCGGCGCCGCTCCGCTGCCGGGCGACGCCGACGTCTCGGCGACGCTGCAGAGCTTCTCGCTGGGCGGCGCGACCAGCGACCTCTACTACTGGGACGGGCTGGGCGCCGTGAACTTCGCCCCCAACACGCAGCCCGGCGTGTCGTTCGTGATCGGCGGCGGTTCTCCCTTCGCGACCACGGCGCCGGACGGCTCGTTGGACGACCACCCGCTGTTCGGCCTCTCCGGGCCGGCCGCGGACGGCGTCTACTGGATGACGCTCACCGCCGGCGTAGAAGGGCTCACCGAGTCGGCGCCGATCAACCTGGTGTGGCTCGCCAGCAGCCTGATCGACGACGACGACGCCGCCGAAGAGTTTGAGGGACTGCTGGAGATATTCGAGGGATCGGGCGACCCGATGGACCTCGGCCGGTTCAGCAGCCTCGCCTACTTCGAAGAGGCGGTAGAGTTCGTCGACGCCCACGCGAGCGTCCCCGAGCCGTCGTCCGTAGCACTCGCGCTGTTGTGCGGCTGCGGCCTCGCGTGCCGCGCCGCAAGTCGCGCGTAGACATCCGCTGCCAAGCCTTCCCAGGTTGCGGGGCCGGTCGGTCCGGTCCCGCAACCCTTGGGGATCCCCCATCCCGTCATCGCCTGAACATGATTCCGATCCGCATCCTCACGCTCATTGTGCTGGGCCTCGGCGCCAGCGCCGCGGTCGCTCAGCACACCGATATCCTTGTGCAGCAGTTGGGGGGCAGGCTGACGGTCGGGATCAGCGACCTCGACGCCGGCACGGCCCAGGCGACGCGGGTTTTCACACGCCCGTTTCCGGCGAGCTACGCAGAAAACAACCCGGGCTTCAACGCGCTGTCGAGCGCCTCGCCCATCTTGCCGCCGGGGACGTCCGCGCTGCCCGGCTCGACGAACCTGGACTGGGACTTCCTGTCGATGCGCGGCGTGTGCGCCACGTCGAACCTGCTGTACTGGGACGGCGACGGCGCCACGCTAGACGACGTGTCGTTCGGCGCGGCCCCGGGCGCAGACTACCGCCTCTACCTGTACGGCAAGAACAACCAGTTCGCGGCCGTCGACGGCACGCCGACCATGGTCCCGGGGCACACGATCGAGACCACCGGCGCGAATGGCTTCATGCACGAGCACCGTTTCTTCTACCTGGACGACGACACAGACGTGAACAACGGCTCGGCGCCGGCCGAGGGTTACTATCTGATCTCGATGCAGTTGCGGATGGAGGGGCTGGAGGCCTCCGACCCGTTCTACGTCATCTGGTCGACCCCCGGCGCGTCGGTCGTGAAGCTTGAGCAACTCGCCCGCCCCTGGGTGAACGCGCGCGTCGATCTGTTCCACTCGACAACGCTCCCCGGCGACTACAACGCCGACGGCTCCGTAGACGCCGCGGACTACACCGTGTGGCGCGACACGCTTGGCAGCACGGCGGACCTCGCGGCCGACGGCGACTTCAACCTCGTCGTCGATCAGGGAGACTACGACTGCTGGCGGACGCACTACGGACCACCGCCGACGGCGGCGATAGGCGTTTCTGCTCCGGTCCCAGAACCCGGCGCGGCGCTGCTCGCCGCTCTAGCGAGCTGCATCGCGCTGGCGCCGACAGCCGCCGGCCTACGGTCGGCGCGTCGCGGGCGGTTCTTCTGGGGAGCCCGCTGACGTGGACCCGATCCGGCTCCAAGACCGACTGCGGATCGCACTGGTGGTGCTGGTGGGCGCCGTCGCCTGCGGCGGCTATGCGCTGCACGTCGCGCTGGGCTGCATGCACTCGGAGTGGACCTGCGCGCCGCTGCAGTGTGCGGGGGTCCAAGGCGAGAATGAACAGACGGGTCCCGCTCCGGGGGAGCGTACAGGGCTTGAGTCGGGCGATTGCCCGCTCTGCGAGCTGCTCGCCACCTTCCACGCCCCGGTGGCGTTAGAAGTCTCTTCCGTGCATGGCGGCCAAGTGGGTCGAGCCCCCAGCCCGACGCGGCAGGGACCCACCGAGCAGGGCGCCTGCTACCGGCGACGCCCCCGCGGCCCCCCGGGCGTAGCCTCTTAGGCACGACGGCAAGCGAGCCGGTCCGTCGGCGCATGCCGCCGACCAAGCCACGTGTCTGGCATCTTTCGTCCGGAGAAAGACCTCTGCCTCAGAGGAGCCGCCGAGGGTGCGCGCTTCTGATTCTGTTCCTGTTTTCACAAACTTTCATTGGAAGTACCTCTATGAACGCTTTACGTTACTGCTTGCCTGCTTTGTTCTGTCTGCCGCTTGTGGTCGGCGCCGCGCAGGCCGCCCCAGAACCGGGCATCACGCTCTACCATGTCGGCGTCGACAACGCGCCTGTCATCGGGTTCGGGTCGTACTCCGGCCTGTCGAACCCGAACTACCAGCGACTCACGTTCTTGCTTTCTCACACGTTCGTCGACACGCCGACCAGCAACCACTTCCACCGCATCGGCTCGTACGGCTATACCGGCGACCCGCTGGCGCCGACCCCGGCGTTCAGCGCTAACGACAGCCTGCCAGAGCCGTACTACGGCGACGACGGCCTGGCGTTGCTGCCCGGCGCCGGCGCCTTTGCGGGCAAGCTGGTTTCTGGCCTGGGGGCTTCCACGTTTCCCTCGGACCCCATCGAACAGGAGTACGGCGACCTGACGATCCGTCCCATCGACAACCTGCTTCAGTACGACGGGCTGGACGGCGGCACGCACCCCGGGCACTACCTGCTGAACGCCAGCGGGGACGCCTACAAGTCGTCTGTGGCCGGCGTGAGCGTCGGCATGATGCTGACGTCGATCACCCCGGGGCTGACGATCCACGACGCCTCCGGCGCGCCGCTGTTCTCCGGCGTCGGAGAGACGTTGATGCTGGGCCCCGGCGCCGACTGGTCGGTGCTGCCTGTGTTTGCCGTGGACGCCTCGGCAGCGACGGGAACCCCGTTCGAGGCGACGTTTGTGCTGAAGGACCTGAGCGCGTCGCCAACCCTGAGCGATTCGGCGCCGTTTAGCTTCAGCTTCGTCTCGGCGACCGCGGTTCCGGAACCCTCGACTTGGTTGCTCGCTATCGCGGGCCTGGTCGGCGCTGCGGCGCTGCGTCGCACCGGCGCCCGCCTAGCGTAGCGGTTGCCTTGTTGCCGACCGGCCCTGGCAGCCCCCTAGGGCCGGTCGGCTTTTTCTTGGTTCAATGCGAGGAGAGACAGGAGCCCTTGGTTCCGTCCGACGCGCGCTGCGCGATCGCGGCCCTCCCCCGACCGGAACCGTCCGCTAACCGCGGCCGGCTTGTATACTAGGGTTGCTACAGCAGGGCGCCGCACCCTTCAGATCTTTTCTTCAACGACTCGCTCGCACATGCAACGCCCTCTCCCGCTGTTGGTTGCCGCAACGCTGTGCCTGATCGCCGGGCCGCTCCTGGCCGACTTTCCCACGGGCAATCCGATCGGTGCGGCGATCCCGCTGTCTAGCTTCAGCGTCGAAGTAGAAGACGTGCTGCGGATCCCCAACAGCTCCGGGCAGGCGCCCCGGCTGGAAGGGCTGGTCCACGGGGGCGTGCCGGGGCTGGCCTATGTGTACGATCAGCGGGGCGCGATCTACACGTTCAACCCCACCGACGCGAGCCCCACGCCGACGCTGTTCTTCAACATCTACTCGCAGGTGCAGAACGGCAACATCGGCGTCCAGACGGGCCTGCGGGGGCTGGCGTTCCACCCCGATTTCAACACCCCCGGCGCCGCGGGGCAGGGGAAGTTCTACACCGCCCACAGCCGCAACGCCTTTGCGGCGGCCGTGGGTTCTCCCAAGTTCTTCAACTCGCCCCCGGGGCTCAACCACGACTCCGTGATCGGCGAGTGGTCCGTCGATCCCAACGGCGTTGTGGTCCCCAGCTCGTACCGCGAGCTGATCCGCGTTGGTCAGCCAGAGAACGACCACAACGTCGGCGAGATCGGGTTCAACCCCAACGCGGCGCCGGGCGACCCCGATTACGGGAACCTGTACATCGCGCTGGGGGATGGCGGCGGGGTCGGGAACCCCAACAACACCGCGCAAAACATCTCGATCAACGCGGCCGGCAGCGGCGGCAAGGGCTTCCCGCACGGCTCGCTGCTGCGGGTCAACCCGCTCGCCTCGGGGGGGAATCCCTTCACCGTGCCGAGCGACAACCCGTTCGTCGGCCAGGCCGACGTGATTCAAGAGGTGTGGGCCTACGGCCTGCGGAACCCGCACAACTTCGACTGGGACAGCGTGACAGGGAAGATGCTGATCGCAGACATCGGCCAGGCCAATGTTGAGGAGATCAACCTGGGGGTCGCCGGCGCCAACTACGGCTGGAGCGTCAGCGAGGGGACCTTCCGCGTGGTCAACGCGAACGTCGTGGACAACCTGCCGGTCGACCATCCTGCGGATCCATACACCTACCCGGTGGCGCAGTACGACCACGACCTGAACAACAACAACCAGCCGGACGGCCTGATCGCCGTCGCCGGGGGCCCCGTCTACCGCGGCGAGGCGCTCCCCGGGCTGACCGGGAGGTACCTCTTCGGCGATTTCGCCCAGGGCGGGGCGCTCTACTCGGTCGGCGTTGGCGACCTGGAGCTGCGCGACGACTTGACCAACGTCGGCCAGTACAGCGGCGGCCACTTGGCCCCGATCTCCGAGCTCCGGCTCACGCGCGGCGGCTCGCCCACGACGCTCCTAGCGATCATCCGGAACGCGAGCCAGAACTTCGGACTCAGCCGGACCGACGTCCGCATCGCAGCGGGGCCGGACGGCGAGGTCTACTTGTTGAACAAGCACGACGGGATGGTCCGTCGGCTCGCGTCGATCACGGGGGTGCTGCCGGGCGACTTCAACAACGACGGCGCTGTAGACGCCGCCGATTACACGGTGTGGTGCGACCACGTCGGCGCCCCGTCGGGAACCCTGCCCAACGACCCCGAGGGGGGCGTGATCGGTCAGTCGCAGTACGAGCTGTGGCGGGCGAACTTCGCCGCCGCGGCCCAGGCCGCCACGGCCGCCTCCGTGCCGGAACCCGCCACGGCGACGCTGCTGGCCGCGTTCGGCGCAATTGCAGCGCTCGGCATCCGCCGACGCCAAGCCGCCTAGCAGCAGCCACGAACGCGGGACGCAATGGAGCCGGAAGCGCCCGCGCCCGGAGGGGCCGGGGCAACGCGCGACGTGCCTCCGGGCGCTGACGCTTCCGGCCCTCGGCGGATCGCTACGCCAACCGCCGGCCTCCGTCGTCCGCGGCGAACAAGTGCACAGCGCCCGGCCCCACGCTGAGCCGCACCCGAGCCGGGGGCTCGCCCGGCGGGGCCAGCGGCGTGCGGACCACGCAGGGGGTTGGGCCGACGTTCAGGTGCAGCAGGTTCTCGTGCCCCAATTGCTCGATGCCGTACAGAGACCCTTCTGCAAGGGGCATGCCCGAGCCATCGATCAGCAGGTCTTCGGGACGGACCCCCAGCACCGCCGGGCCGTCCGCCACGCCCGGCATCGGAACGCTGTTGGTCGACCCATCCGGACGAAACTGCCCGCCGCGGACCCCGCCCGGGAAGAGGTTCATCGCGGGGCTGCCGATGAACGCGGCGACAAACCGGTTCGCGGGCCGGTGGTACACCTCCAGCGGGGGCGCCGCCTGCTGCACCACGCCGTCGCGCATCAGAACCAGCCGGTCTCCGAGGGTCATCGCCTCGACCTGGTCGTGCGTGACGTAGATCATCGTCGTTCCGAGCCGCCGATGGAGCGCAGCGATCTCGGTGCGCGTCTCGGAGCGCAGCTTGGCGTCGAGGTTCGACAGCGGCTCGTCGAACAGGAACACCTGGGGCTGGCGTACGATCGCGCGGCCGAGCGCCACGCGCTGCCGCTGCCCGCCCGAGAGCTCCTTCGGGCGGCGGTCGAGCAGTGCGTCGAGCCCCAGCATCGCAGAGGCCTCGGCGACGCGGCTCTCGATCTCCGGCCGGGGCGTGCGCCGCATCCGCAGCCCGAACGACAGGTTCTTGCGCACCGTCATGTGCGGGTAGAGCGCGTAGTTCTGGAACACCATCGCGACGTCACGCTTGGCCGGGGCGACGTCGTTCACGCGTCGGTCGCCGATGAAGATGTCGCCCGAGGTGACCTCTTCGAGCCCGGCGATCATCCGCAGCGTGGTGCTCTTGCCGCAGCCGCTGGGCCCCACGAGAACGACAAACTCGCCGTCGGCGATATCAACCGAGATATCCCGCACGGCGTGGAAGCCGGGGTAGTGCTTGTTCAGGTTGGTGAGTCGGACGCAGGCCATTTTTTGGGACGGGTGAAAGCTAGTGCGTTGCTTACGGGAAGGGAGAGGTGGGGATGACGGGAGAGGTGGGGATGGGCGATTGTGAGTGCGTGCGCCTTTTGGGTGCAGAGTACAACTTCTTCCAGGGCCTAGTGATGGGGAACCAACTTCGTTCCATGCCTCATTCGTCTTCTCAAGCTTCTCCCACTAGCCGTGCCCAGCTGATCAACCAATGCGACTGATTCACCCATCCCCCAATCCCCAGGCATCTCCACCTCTCCCTTGTTCACGCAGCAGCGCGTATGTACTTGGTCATTCCTTCACCGATCCTAGCGTCATCCCCGACACAAGGTACCGGCTAAGCACCAGGAACACGACGACCACCGGCACGCTCACCAGCAGCGACGCCGCGGCGTATAGGCCCCACTGGGTGCTCATGCTGGCCTGGAAGCTCTTGAGGCCCAGCGGCAGCGTAAACATCTCTTCGTTCTGCAGCACCTGGGCGGCCACCAGGTACTCGCTCCAGGCGCTCAGGAACGAGAAAAGCGCCGTGATCACCAGCCCCGGCGCGGCCAGCGGCAGCACCACGCGGTAGAAGGCCTGCCACTGCGAGCAGCCGTCCATCCGCGCGGCCTCTTCCAGCGCCGGTGGGATGGTGTCGTAGAAGCCCTTCATCTGCCAGACGCAGAAGGGCAGGGCGGTAGACACATAGAACGCCACTAGGCCCAGGTACGTGTCCAGCAGCCCCAGCCACGCGATCATCACGTACAGCGGCAGCAGCAGCATCGTAGCGGGGAACATCTGCGTGGTCAGCACCGCCAGCATCAAAGCACGCCGGCCCACAAACCGGCAGCGGCTAAACGCGTAGCCGCTGAGCGACGCCAGCGCGACGCCGGTGACGGTGACCGCCGCCGAAACCACCAGCGAGTTCCACACCCATCGCAAGAACGGGTGGTCGCGGAACAGCGCTGCGTACGACTCGAACGTCGCCCCCTCGGGGATCAGCCGCCACTGGGTGGTGCGGAGCTGATTGCCCGGTCTGAGCGAGATCGACACGACGTCCATCACCGGCCACAGCGCGATCGCCACAAACAACAGCAGCACCGCGTGCCGCAGCAGCTTGAGGTAGAGCGGGTCGCGTTGGCTGGGTGAGGGCATTAGTTGAATCTAAGTGAGGTAGTTTCAACGTCTAGCAGGCAAATCCAATGACTGACGAAAGATCTCTCGCAGAGGCGCAGAGACGCGGAGAGTTCGAGCCCCTCTGCGCCTCTGCGAGAGACCATCGTCGACTCTCCTAGGTCATTGATCTTCAAGTTACCCCCTCGGTCGCTCGCGTGCGGCTGAGGAACAACATCGAGAAGCCCAGCAGCATGCCGAAGATCACCATTGAGAGCGCGGCGCCGTAGCCGTACTGGTACAGGTTGAACACTGCCTTGTAGACGTACGACACCAGGATGTGCGTCTTGTCGCTCGGCTCGCCCCCGTTGGAGACCAGCCACACGATGTTCAGGTTGTTGAAAGTCCACACCGCGCCCAGCGTCACGGCCGGCAGCATGACGGGGCGGAGCATCGGGACGGTGATGTTCCAGAACTGTTGCCAGCGCGAGGCGCGGTCGATGGTGGCGGCCTCGTACAGCTCCTGCGGGATCCCCTGCAGGCCGCCGAGCGCTACGATCATCATGAACGGGAAGCCCAGCCATACGTTGGCGATGATGCACGCGGCGAACGCGGGCCCCGGCTCGGTGAGCCACACCTCGGGGAGCTGGAGGAAGCCGGGGAGCCACCGGTTGACGGCGGTCGCCAGTTGGCTGGCGGAGCCGAACTCGGCGTCAAACATCCCCCGCCAGGTGAGCGCCGTGATGTAGGCCGGCACCGCCCACGGGATCACCAGCAGCAGGCGGTAGATCGGCTTGCCCCGGATCGGCCCGTTGAGCGCCAGCGCCAGCATCACGCCGAGCGTCACGTGGAAGAAGACGTTGATCACGGTCCAGGCGATCGTCTTGCCGAGCACTCCCCAGAATGCGCCCGACTGGCGCCCAAAGAAGATGTCGGCGTAGTTGCCCACGCCCACCACTTCCCAGTCGTGGAACCGCGAGAGCGACATGTTGGAGAACGACAGCACGATGTTGTACGCCAACGGAAACAGCACCGTCGCAAAGATCAGCGCTACCGAGGGGGCGACAAACAGGTAGGCGAGCCGGTTGCGGGAGAAGTCGCGCGTCACCCGCACCGCCACCCACACCGCCGCGATCGCCAGCGCCGCGAGCGACGCCACGCCCATCACCTTCACCGGCAGCGCGCTCCAGTCCTTGGCCACCGGCACGAGCAGCCGCTGGATGTTGCTCACGGCTTCGGCCTGCATAGCGGCCGCCGCCTGCTCGGGGGTCATGCGGCCGGCCATCAGCGACTGGTAGTGGGGCCGCATGGAGTCCCAGATGACCCGCAGCTCGACGTCGGTCGGCATCAAGCGGCCTACCTCCAACTGCGCGAGCGACGCGGTCAGGATCGGGTCGTTCAGCTCGCGGGCCTCGGCCCGCACCGAGAGCCGGGAGGGGACCGTGCGCTGCTCCTCGAGGGCGATCCGCTGCGAGTCTTCGTTGATCAGGAAGCGGATCAGGTCGACCCCCGCGTCGCGGCCGGCGCCGGCCGAGGCCACGGTGAGGCTGTACCCGCGTGGGGCGACCATCGGCGCCATCGGCAGCCCGGTTTCGCTGACCACCGGCAGCGGCGCGACCGCGGCGTCGATGCCGGGCGCGGAGGCGTACTTCTGCCAGCTCCAATCGCCGTCGATGAGCATGGCGACCTTGCCCTCCAGGAACAGGCTCGCCGCCCCCTCGTAGTCGGCCGACCTGGGGAGCAGCCCCTTCTCTCGCAGACCAGAAACGAACCGGTACGCGGCGACCGACTCGGGCGTGTCGAGCGTCGGCACGGGGCGGCCGTCCTCGCGCTTGTCGGCGAACACCCAAGCGCCGTAGCCGGTGAGGAACGGCACCGCGAAGAAGGGCTCGCGGTAGTTCCACACCAGCCCGTACCGCTCCGGCCGGCCGTCGGAGTCGGCGTCGATGGTGTTCGCCTCGGCGAGAGCGACCAGCTCGTCGGTGCTCTTGGGAGCCGACGGCACGCGGCGGCGGTCGTACACCAGGGCCAAGTGGTTGCCGAACCGGTCCCCCAGCATCAGCAGGTTGTCGCGGTCGGGCGACTCCTTGGCGGGGAGCGACACCACCGCTCGCGGGTCGAAGTCGGCGAGCTCCTCGGCGGTGAAGAACTCCGCCAGGTCGCGCAGCGCGCCGATGGTGTGGTACACGCCGATCACGTCCGACGGGCCGAACACCACGTCGGGGCCCCGGCCGACCAGCACCGCCGACTCGAGGCCGCTGCGTAGTTCTTCGGTTTCTTTGTACAGCGAGCGGACCCGGACCCGCGGATGCTGCTGTTCGAACGCAGCGATCCGCGCTTCCAGCACCTCGGCGTCGCCCGGGCGCATCTGGTGCCACAGGGTGACGACGGTGGGACGCTCGGCCGCGGCGGACGGGCCACAAGCGAACCACCCGGCGAGCAGGCCAGCAAGCAGCCGAGCAACAGGAGTGGCCCGGGTCCCCCACGCGCGGCGCGCCTTGCTGCATGGCGCCCGATGGGGCCCGCGGGGGCGATGCGCATTGCGGTGGTCGCCCAGCAAGTCAACTGCCTCCGACCTGGCGGACGACCACGCCGTCGCGCGGCGGGGTGACTAGTTCCCACGCGTTGTCCGAGGTCTGCTTGAGGCTCACCGTCTCGGGCGAGCCAGACGCGGTGAACACCTCCACCAGCCAGCTCCCGGCCGGAGTCGGAAGGACCAGCTTCCACGGCTTGTCGCCGCGGTTGAACGTAGCGATCAGTTGGTGGTCTCCCAGCGTGCGACGGAACGCGAAGGCGGAATGCTGGTCGTCCGTGGCGACGACCTCGATATCGCCACGCCGCAGCGCCTCGTAGCCGGCGCGTAGCTTGCACGCCGCGGCGTAGAAGGCCTGGAGCTTCAAGTCGACCGCGACCTGGTCGGGCTCGCGTGGGCGGCCGAGCGGGTCGGCGCCTTCGTCGTCGTACCGCAGGTCTTCCCACAGCATGGGTTTGCGGTCGCCGGGGTCGTCGGCCCCCCACATCCCCGCCTCGTCGCCGTAGTAGATCATCGGGGCGCCGACGTAGGTCATCTGGAACAGCGTGATGAGGCGCTGCAGGGCCAACTCCTGCTCGGTTGGTTTGCGGACGTTGTACTCGCTCCAGTTCCTGGGGGAGACCCGCTCGCTGACGTCGTAGTCGAAGCGGTCGGGCCGCAGGTAGGGCCGGTCGGCCGACGCGTTGACGATCATTGAGCCGACGCGGTCGGTGTCGTGCGAGTCGATCAGGTTCTGCAGCGCCAGTTGCCGGCGGGGCGGGTGGCCCGCGCGGCGCGTTTCAATCTGCTCGGTAAACTCGCTGGCCGGCAGCACGCCGTCGATGAAGAACCCCTTCACCGGGAAGGCGAAGCCGTGGTAGTTCATGGTGGCCGAGAAACCCCCTTCGGCCAGGAAGTCGGCAGAGCCATCGTCCCAGAACTCGGCCACCGTGTAAGCCTGCGGGTTGAGCTGGCGGACCAGGGCGTTCCAGTCTCGCCAGAAGCCGATCGGCACCTCGGCGGCGACGTCGAGCCGCCAGCCGTCGATCCCGTCGTCGGGATCGCCGTCCCCGTCGGGGTCCATCCAGCGGCGGGTGGCGTCGAAGACGTAGCGTTTGGGGCCCGGGTGCAGGTCTTTGCCGTCCGCCGTGTCTGCGAACTCGGGGAGCGTGTCGACGCCCCACCACCCCTTGTAGCGGAACTCGTTCGGCTCGGTCGTCGGGTCGTCGAATGCTTCGACGATGTACCAGTCGACGTAGGGCGACTGCTGCTGCTTCTCTCGCAGGTCGGCAAACGCGAAGAAGTCGCGCCCGGTGTGGTTGAAGACGCCGTCCACGATCACCCACATCTTGCGGCGGTGCGCTTCTACGATGATCTTCTTGAACAGCTCGTCGGCCGCGGTCCATCGCCAGGTGGCGGGGTCGCTGGTCTCTTGGGCGATGATCGCCAGGTCCCCATCGGGGTCGGGGCCGAAGTAGGGGTCGACGTGGTGGTAGCTGGCGCCGTCGTACTTGTGCAGGCTGCGGGCGTGGAACACGGGGTTGAAGTAGATGGCGCCTACGCCCATCTCCATCAAGTAGTCCAGCTTGTCGAGCACCCCCTGCAGGTCGCCCCCGTAGCGGCGGTGGAACACGCCGTTTTCGTAGAAGTTGTCGCCAAGCGCCTGCTCCCAGTCCGCACGCGCGTACCAGTCGCTGGTCCACGGGGTGACGGACCACGGGGTGTCGGAGTCGGGGCCCGGAATGACGTCGGGGAACTCAAGCGACGCGTGCGTCGGGTCGTTGCTGGGGTCGCCGTTCCGGAAGCGTTCCGGGAACAATTGATAAAAGACGACCCCCTCGGCCCATGCCGGCACGGCTGGGTCGAGGGGGTCGGTCGGTTCTGCTCCGGGCGGGGCGTCGGACGGCCGCGCGGCTGTCGGGGTCGCCTTGCGGGGCGCCTCCGCCGCGGGCTCGCCGCACCCCAGTGTGAGGAGCGCCGCGGCGGCTAACACGCATCTCGACGTTTGCATCGCGGCGTAGTCCGGCACGTTGAGGCTCTGGTTGACGTGGTTCAGGCGACCGCCCGGCGTAGCCGGCCTACGCCGGCCGCGGCCCCGAGCAGGCACAGCAGCGTCAGCGCGCTCGGCTCCGGCACGCCGGCGGCCGCGACGCCGGCGCCCGGCACGGCGACGCGGACAAACTGGTTGCCCGGCAGGTCAACGAAGCTCCCCAGCGGCGAGGCGCCGAAGAACAAACCGCCGATGTTGCCCGCGGTCGTACCGGGATCCATCAGTTCAAGGAACCGGATCACGCCGCCCCCTTCGCCCAGCACTTGGTTTGACAAGAAGTCGTGATTGCCTCCGCCGATCATGATCGCCAGCCGGACCTCGCTGCCGAGGGTCCCGAGTTGGCTGAGCGGCACGCTGAACTCGATGCCGGTGTTGACATCGGCCGGCGTGTCGATCTCGGTCAGGGCGAAGTCGTCGCCGCTGCCGGTGACGCCCCCCGTGTTGCTGTTGTTGAACCCTAGCCGCAGGTCGACAAAGTTGTTGAAGTTGCGGTGGCTGCTGGAGTTGTTCATCGCCGGATCAACGAGCCCCACCTCGGCGGGGTCGACGTTCAGGGCGAACTCGAACTCCCGCGCGCTGCAATCGACGCCCGCGTCGCTCGTGCAGCCGCCGGCGCCCAGGGCGTACGTGCGGTCGATCAGCTCTCCCTGGCCCAAGCCCGTGAGGGTGAAGGCGCTGGTCAGGTCGGCCGTGTTGCCCGGGTTGCCGCTCGGCTTGAAGGGGTAGTCGCCCAGCGTCCCCGCGCCGGCGCCGGTTTGCCCGAAATTCGCCTTCCAGGTGTCGTACTGCGCCTGGCCGATCGTGCCGCCGGTGGGGTCGTTCTGCAGCACGTTCGTGGTGCCGACACTGTCACGCCACAGCGTGTAGTCCGCGGCGTTTACCGTGCCGTCGTTGTTGTAGTCGCCGCTCGCCGCGCCGCCGGCGTCGCGCAGCACGCGGGGGGCGCCGCCCGGGGCAAGCTGCATGCCGAGCCCGCCGACGCGTCCCGCCGTTCCGTCGGTTAGGTCGGCCCAACTGGCGCTGACGGCCCAGAATCCGGCTTCACCGGGTGTACCGGGGCTATCGACCTTGCCGGGGTTCACCGTCTCGCCGCCGTTGGTGATGATCAACAGCCGGTCGGCGGTGAATCCCGAGTCGAACGCCAGGCCGTTCATCCTTTGCAGGGCGCCGGTGCCGGTGGTGTTGTTGCCGTTTGGCGGCGCGAAGCCGCCGCAACAGAACCCGTCGAGCCCAGCCGGAAGCGCCGCGCCGTTGAGCTGGTTGACGCCCGCGCTGGTGCCGGAGTCGATGAACACGTTCAGCTTGTTGAAGTTGTCCTCGAGATTGCCGGTGACCATCACGTAGAGCCGGTCGCCCGAGATGCGTGCGAACACGCCGTCGAGTTCGGAGCCGCCGCCGGCGATGATCGCGTCGGGGTTGTTGGCGTCGCCGAAGCCGGTGCGGGTGTCCTGAGTCGCCAGGGCCGAACCGTAGAACGACGTGTCGCCCGTGAGCGAACCATCGACCGTGGGCTGCGCCAACGCCGGCGCTGCGGCCAAGACGATCAGCAGCGAGAGTTTCCCAGTCATAGCCTGATCCTTACGAGAGAGGGGTTGCCGGCCGAGGGCCCAGGCCCCGGGCTCGGCGTGTTGGATGGATTCCGTCCAGAAGCCGTCGCCGCGTGCCTGCGGCGAAACCAATAATTACTAGCCAAACGACGATCCAGGCGCGGGGCTCGGGGACCGCGGCGCCCACCGCGCCAAAAGCGCCCAATGGCTGCCGCCCGAACCCGAACGCGGACCGCCACACGCCGTAGTCGTCCGCGTCGACATCGCCGTCAAAGTCGCCGTCTGCCGTGATCAAACCGTCACGCCACAGGGTGTAGTCCGCGGCGTCCACCACGCCGTCGAGGTTGAAGTCCCCCGGCGCTGTCCGCACCAAGCGGGTGACGAACAGCCGGGCGTCGGTCAGGTCGGCCGTGCCGCTGGCGTCGATGTCGAACGCCCAGGCGTCCGAGCCAAGGTTCGCGTACAGCAGCTCGAGGTCGGCCGTGCCGGTGAGGCTGTCGGCGTCGAGGTCGGCGCGGCGACGGAGCACGCCGTCGAACTCGCCCAGCACCGCGGCGCTGGCGCCGCCGTCGACCAGGTAGTCCTCCAGCAGCAGCAGGTCGCGCCCGTCGATCAGCCCGTCTGCGTTGGGGTCGGCGGCGGGGTTGAAGTTCTGGTTTTGACGTTGCAGCAAACGCTCAAAGCCCTGCAGGCCCCGTACGTCGGAGGTCTCGAACACGCCGTTGCCGTTGAGGTCGCCGAACCCGGCGCCTAGGTTCGTCTCGGCCAGCAGCCCCGCGAAACGCTGCACGCTGCGGTTGCCGGTCTCTTCGAACGTGACCACCGTCACCGCGTGGGCGCCGGAGATCACCCCGGTTCGGCCGGAGACCCACTGGTCGCGGTCGTAGTAGCCCGCCTGTCCCTGGCCCAGCGACACGAGGTCGAGCACCTGCTGGTCGGTGATCGCGGCGCCCAGGTTGAAGAAGACGTGGACGTTCGAAGCGGTCTTGTCGACCGATTCGACGATCAGGTCGCGGTTGTCGGGGTTGCCGAGGTCGTTGGCGAACGGCTCGAAGCTCACCACGCGCGATTCGGGGGGCAGGCGGTCGACGTACACCGTTTGACGGAAATCGGTGAAGACCGCGGGGCCGCCGTCGCCGCCGGTCGCCGCGTCGCGGTGGCGGAAGGCGCGTACCGTGAGGTAGTTGCGGCCCTCGGGGAGCTGCGTGGCGTCGATCGACTGCTCGTACACGCCTACGCCGGTTCCTACGTTCTGACCATCTTGCCACACGTAGCCGGGCGATCGTGTGAGGGTGAAGTTCTCAAATCCGTACGCAACATCACCCGGCGTGACGACATCTACCGCGCCGCTGCCGTTCAGGTCGATCCCGCCGTTGATCTTCAGCAGGGCGGTGTCGCCGTCGGCGTGGGAGTCCCGCACCGGGTTCGCCTCGCCGGCGGGTGCGGGCAGCGTAACCGCGGCCGTGTCGAGGCGGACGGTGAACGAGCCCCCCGTCACCACGGCGATGTCCGCCAATCGGGCCAGGCCGTTGTTGCCGGCCGAGGGCGTCGCGCCGGCGAGCACGCCCGAGGCGCCGCTCAGCGACACGCTCCCTTGCGGCCCGGCGACGCCGTAGATGACGTAGCCCCGACCGGTGGGGTCGTTGCCGGGGATGCTCACGGGGATCTGCCCCTGGGCGTCAACACGCACGGCGTCCGCGATCGCCCCGCCCGGATCAACCGAGGGGTCTGCCGCGTTGCCGGTGAGCTCCACGAGCACCGTGCCGGGGGCAAAGTCGGTCTGCACCGTGCGGGTCTCGACGACGCCGTCGTTGCGGCTGTTCAGTCCGACGACGGCCGACTTCGACCGTTCGTAGATCAGCACGTTCGAGAACCCATTGGGGTTGAACGCGTCGTCGATCCAGCGTTCGCGGTAGTCGCCCCGGCCGTGGGAGTTGCGCAGCTCAACCAGGGTGGTGATCGTGTCGCCGTAGAACCCCCCCAGCGCGTCGGCCTTGCCGTCTTGGGGGAAGTCGCGGCCGTCGCCGAACTCCAGCGCGTTGGCGTAGACGATGGCGTTGCCGGGCCGCATCAGCGTGTAGGCGTACGCTAGGTTCTGTAGGAAGGGGCCCGACTCGTCGTGGCTCTGAGCGAAGGCCACGCCTTGGCTGCCGTTGTTCAAGCCGTCGTCGTTCAGGTCGATGCTGGCGTTGCGGATGGAGTGCCAGTTATTGGCCAGCCCGTTGGAGGTGAGGTTCTGCTTGAGGGCGCCGAACAGGTTGAAGTCGAGCGCGTCGCGGTTGCCGCCGACTTGTCCCAGGTTGGCGTTGTTGATGTCTTTGCGGATGAAATCTTGCTGGAACGCGAAACTGTCGTAGCCCACCTCCGTAAAGGAATAAACGTGCTGCGGCGATCCATCAAGCAGCGGCTCCTTTTTCGTCAGGAACAGCGCCTGGTCGAGGTAGTCCATCACGTAACGCGGGAAGTGCCGGCCCGCGTCGATGCGGAACCCGTCGACGCCGATCTCCTGAACCATCCAGCGGGCGCTGCGCAGCACCACCCCTAACGCGTTCTCGGTCACGGCGTCGCCCGACAGCGGGTCGGCCGTGTTGTAGTCGTAGAGCGTGACGTTCTGGCCGAGCCTCGGGTCGAACACCGTGGTCCCGCCGGCGTCGCGGTCGGGGTAGAAGCGCGCGTTCTCCAGGTTGGGGACGTTGGCCGGCGCGCGGCCGAAGATGCCCGCCGTGCCGGCCGGGATGTTGTCGGGGTTGCTCGCGTCCACCGGGTGGCGGATGAACTGATGGTTCTTGCCCTGGTCGATATCGATCAGGCCCGAGAGGCGGAAGGTCTGCTCGTCGGTCTCGAACGCGCCGTGGAAGTCGCCGTCGATATCGTCCGGGAGCCGGAGCACAAAGCCGGGGTATCCGCCGGCCTGCAAGAAAGTGATGTCGTCCGACGTGTCGCCCGGGGTTCCGCGGTTGTCGAAGGTGCTGGCGTCGCTAAAGCCGTTGTGGTTGGGGATGAAGTCGGTGTTCACCAGCAGGCCCGCGCGGTGCGCCTGCTCGACCAGCGTCTTGAGTCCCGTCTCGGTGCCGTACAGTGTTTCGTTGCGCGGCGAGCCCAAATCGAAGCGATCGAACACGTCGTAGCCAACACTCAGTCCGCCGGAGTCGGCCTTGGCGGGCGGCGGCAGCCACAGCCGGCCATAGCCCGCGGCGAAGATGTCGGGGGTGCGGTTCTCAATGGTTTGCCAACGCGCTTCGAAGAGCTGCAAGAACGCCGGAGCCGAGGCGTCTTGAGCCGCTGCGCGCAACGCGACGCAAGCGATCAGCAGGGCGGCGGTGATTGAGTAAAGGCGCATCTCTTGTAGCTTTGGGGAACGAACGCAGCCGAGAGACAGTACAACCCGCAGCAGACGGCTAACGGCGTCGTCGCGTAGGCGGCTTGGGCTTCCAGCCCGGCGGCGCCTCGGTCGAGAGCTCGATCGTGATCTTGTTCCGGCCGGGCGTGACCGTGTACTTGAGCCCAGAAGACTCGGCGGAGCGGTACCACTCCGGGGTGAGCAGCTTTCCCGCCGGCGGGGGCCCGCCGTCGGCCGTTTGCAGCACCGTCGACGGTTCGTGGGCGACCACCGTCACGGCGTACTCGCCGGAGGGGAGCCCATCTTCACGGCCGGTGCGGATGGTGTACTCGCCCCCTGCGCCAATGCGGGCGTAGGCCGCGGGCCCGCCGGACATGGGGATGAACGAGACGGTGCCGGTTTCGATGGCGTTGCCGTCGAGCAGCACAGAACCAGAAACGCTTGAGTCGTAGGGGCCGCCACAGCCGACGGCGGCCGCGAACCCTATCCCAAGCATCAGGCAGCAAGCAGATTTGTGGTTCAAGATTTTGGCGCCTCCGTCTGGTCGCCCGCGGGAGCGGCGTTAGTCTCACCCGATTCCGGCTGTGCGTCTTTGTCTGGCTCTGGGGCGGGTTTCGACGCCGGCGCTGGGTCGGAGTCGCCTTGTTGGGGTTGAGTCTCCGCGGCCGGCTCATTGCCGGAACCCTGGCTGCCGGCGGCAGCGTCGCCGTCCGACGCGGCGGGTCCGGCTACTGCGGCCGCGTCCTCGGCGCCGACGCGTTCGAGCTCGAGCGGAAAGACGTTCGGGCCGGGCTTGACCGTCAATTTCAATGGGCTGGTTTCAGGCGTTGCGTACTTGTCCGCCATCAGACGCGGCCCGGGCATCGGCGGGCCCCCCGGCCGCTCTGAGTCGCCCGAAGGTCCGGTGACGACCACCGTCACGACGTACTCTCCCGGCGCCAGGTCTCCGCTTTCGGGGGTCTTGCGGTCCCCCTGCCCGGTCCGCAGCGTGTAGCTGCCGTCGTCGAACACGCGGCCGGTGGCCGGCGGGCCGCCGGAGACCGGGTGGAAAGTCACCGACCCGCGGTGCGCCAGGTCGCCGTCCACGGTCACCACGCCGGTCACGACCGCGTTGTCTTCGGCCGAGTCGCAGCCGACCGCTGCGGTCAGACCGGCGAGCAAGCAGGCGAAGCAAACCGATGGCAAGGACCTGATCATGTTTGGGGCAGTCGTGTTGTCGGGTAGGAAGGGGGTGCGTTCGAGAGGGTCGGCGCGCTACTGCAGGGAAGTCACCTCGTCGCCTGCGCGGGTCGCGAGTCCGCGGAAGTTGAGGGTGTCGATGTCTTCATTCACGAAGTGGACCGACCCATCCACCATGACGAACTGCGCTCCGCCCGGGTGCAGGCTCTTGAAGCCGCGGCCCTTGTACCATTCGCGCTTGAGGTCGTCTTCGGAGGCGTCGAGCGCGAAGTAGTTGAGGGGGATGCCGCAGGTGGCCCAGTCGCCATCGGAGAAGTAGGCGGCAGAGTGGAAGTCTTGGGAGATGACCGACTCGCCGGCAAGGAACGTCTTCGACGTGCCGTCGGTGATCTTCGAGAGCCTTACGGGGCGGTAGTACGAGTTGCGGAAGAGGACGCCGTTGCAGTCGACCGTGTTGTGCGCGTTGGGAGAGCCGATCGCGGGGGGCGCCGGGGTGACGTGTCCGTCGCCGTTGCCGAAGGGGGAGCTTGTCGAGCCCGGGTCCTGCGCGGCGTTCTCCCCCTCGGGGATAATCGAGTCGCCGATGCAGCCCTTGTAGCTAGAAGTGGCGACCTCGATCCCCTGCCAGTAGAACTGCTGCGTTGAGGTCGTGGCCGAAGGGTCGGAGGGGCAGGTGAGCACTTTGAGCTGCTGGCCGATGTAGTTCTCGCGGATCGCCCGCAGGCCCATCCCGCGTCCGGCGAGGCTCTTGGTGAAGTCGCCGACAAAGCCGGGCTTCATGCCGTCGTACAGCGCCTGCTCTTCGAGCTGCGGCAGGATGTCGACGATCCAGCCCTTGCCGCAATAGCCGTCGCCGCCGGTGGCGACGTCGCGCGACTTGCCGAAGTACTTGCCGTTGATGTCCCGCTCTTCCGACCATTGGTGGATGCTGATCGGCAGGTGCTTTGCGCTGACCTCGTAGTTCAACGCGGCGAGCCCTACGTTCTTCATGGCGTTGGAGCAACTGATCCGCCGGGCCGCCTCGCGGGCCGCCTGCACCGCGGGGAGCAGCAGCGCGACCAGGATGCCGATGATGGCGATCACCACCAGCAGCTCGACGAGCGTAAAACCCGACTTTGGGGATCGCAGTCGTGGGGATCGGTTGGCAATCATCCGTAACACCTTTCGCCTCGGGACAAGTAGAAGAACAAGCAGTCGAGTAACTACACCGATAACGCGGGCGTTGGTTCACGCCCCGCCGAGCCCCCGCCCCTCAGATCGCACCGAACCAGCGCCGCCGCGCCGTGCGATCGCGGCGCGGCGACGTCCGGTTCATTCGTTAACGCTTACGCCGCGCCAAGCCCAACCCGCCCAGGCAGGCCAGGGCCGAGAGGACGACGGACGAGGGCTCCGGGATCACTTCGCCGGTCACCGGCACGCGGAAGAACTGCGAGCCGGCGAAGTTGTTGAAGTTGATGCCGGAAAGGGTGCCGGTGAAGCCGCCGGCGCCGTCGCCACCCAGGTTCCCCTGAACAGGCAGCCCGCCGAGGATCTGATTGGAGTGGTAGTTGTTGTCGCCGTTGCCGTACGCGGCGTGGATATTGATCACCGAACCGATCGCGGGGCTGCCGATGTCCGCCAGCGCCACGGAGAACTCGAAGCCGGTAGTCACGGCCGCGGCCGCAGTCATATCGGCAGCAACGGAGGGGTCACCACCCACCACTCCCAATAGGTTGGTATTGTTGAAGCCGAATTCGGCGGGCGTCGAAAGGTAGGGAGTGGTGCCGTTCCCGCTGGCGAACACCGTACCAGACTGGATGTTTCCGGACCCAACTGTTGCGGCACCAAAATTGCCGCCACAGGTGACGCAGGTTCCACCGTCACGATCGACGATATCGACCTCAAAGGCTCCGCCATTCCAGCGCCCAAAGACGTGGTAGTCCGCCTCGAAGCCTGTATCAAAGGTCAGGCCGCCGAAATTCTGGCTGCGCCCGCCGTCGTAGTTCGGCGTGCTGGAGAGCACGTTCTCTCCACCCGCCTTGGAATCGATGAACAAGTGGATCTTATTAAAGTTGCCTTCCACGTTGCCGGTGATGAGCACGTAGAGGCGGTCGTTCCAGACCTTCGCATAGCCAGCGTCAAGCTCACCACCGTTGGTCGTCGAAGTGGTGTCGCCGAAGCCGGTCGTGACCGTCTGCACGGCGAGCGCCGCGCCGTAGGACGCGTCGAGCGTGCCGTCGACCGTGATGGCCGCCCAGGCGGGCGCCGTCATGGCAGAAAGGATCGTCAGTGTTGCAATGAGTCTCATGAGTCTCTGATCTCCCTGAAGAAACGTTCCTACACCCCAGCAGCGTTGCAGCGGATACACACCGCGGGACGGCCGCAATCGTTGCGGGCGCCTAGCTTCAACGCCGTTGGTACTCTTTTCTTGCGAGCCCGCGGCCGCAATCGCACTTGATTTGACGAGTCGCCGATTAGTTGTTTGGAGAAGCGCCTGAACCTGTTGAACCCGTCGCGATGCGTTTACCCTAAACGCAAGCCGTCAGGTCGCTCGAAATCGTTGACAAACGTCTACCACTGATCCTAGTTGAATCGGAGTGAACCCGCGAGTTTTTCTCGCAGAACCCCCGCGATCACCCCTTTGATTCCAGCCGCGGCCACCTCGTTGTTGGCCGGCGCCGGCTGGCCGGTTACGGCCCGGAAGCTTGCGCCAACGCGCACCTCGTCGATCTCGTGCAGCTTGGCGCCGTCGAAGTTGGCCAGGCTGATGCGGTCGAAGGCAAAGTTGCCCCGCATGGTCGCCCCCGGCACGCAACTGCGTTCGTCCAGCAGCGACTCGGGGTTTCGGTAGACCGTCACCAGGTCGTTGTCTGAGTCGCCGAAGTCGATCCGCAGCACATACAGGTTGACCCCGGTGTCTTCTTCTCCCAGCGGCTCGAAGCGTACGCCGCGCGTCTGTTGGAAGTTGCTGGTTAGCCCGTAGCCGTGGCGGTCGACGCCGTTGCCGACGCACAGCACCCGGTTCGAGTTTCCATCCCCTCGGTGCAGCTCGAACCCGTAGAACACGTCGTCTACCTTGGAGACACGCTGCAAGAAGCTCACGTAGATCGAGCGGCCGTTGCGGCCGATGAGCCGCAGGCCGTCGGCGTTCTCTACCAGGCCGGCCGCGTCGAACACGCCGCCGATGCTGGTGCTCAGCGCGCGGCGGATGCGGTTCTGCTGGTCGCTCTGCACCATCCGGTTGCCCAGGGCCAACAGGTCGAACGAGGCGAGGCTGCCCTGCGCCACGCCGTTGGATTCGGCCGCGCCGCCGGCGGCGGGGTCTCCCGCCTCGAGGTCGGCCCAGGGGCCGGCCCAGCCGAAGCCGCCGTTCTGCCAGGCCAGGGGGCCGACCGGGTAGGTGAAGTCGTCGAACGCCAGCAGGCCCTCGCCCGGACCGCTGCGGGTGGCGAGCGTGCGGACAAAGCCCTCGCCATCCGCCCGCATCAACGCGTACTGCGCCGACACGCCGGTCAGACGCACCGCCTCGCTGTTGGTGAGGTTCACGTTCTCGATGGCGCGGCCCGTGGCGTCGAGCACTTGGGCGTGCACGGGCCCCTCAAACACGTGGACCTCCGAGCCGCCGTCGGCGCTGGCGACCAGGCCGAACTGGGCCCCGCTGTCGGCGACCGCCAACCGGGGGGTCCGCACCGAGAACCCTTCGGCGCGGCGCGGGACCGCGGCCGAGGCCCGGCCGGTGTACAGCTCGACGGTGTCGGCGTCGGGGATGCGGAAGGTGGCGGGGCCCTCGAGCACCAGCCGCGCCCCGCCGGAGAACGTCAGCTCCGCGATCCCTGCCTCGAGCTCCAGCAACTGGCCGCCGGCCAGGTCGCTGCCAAAGCCGATGTCCGAGCGGTCCCCCCGCCAGCGGCAGTTCCGCGTGGCGGCGACGCGTGCGACGGCGTCGCCTGTCGCTCCCCATTGTTCGCTGGGAGGAGCATCGCTGGCGACAACCGCGGTCCGATCGCGGAGGGCCTCGTAAGTCGCCCACGACGACGCCAGTGAGGCGATCGCTACCGAGCAGGCGATCGCCAGCAGGGTGCGGAGGCGGCTGGGTTGGTTGTCGATGTGCGGCCGGTTGGTGTGGCCGAGCGTGCCGGCCGGCTGCTGTTGCGATGCGCCGGCGTGGTGCATGGCGCTGAGCTCGGCCTCGATCCGCATCGCGTCCATGTAGAAGCGTCGCGCTTCGGGCTCGGCCTCGAGCCGGGCGTTCAGCTCCGCGAGCTGCGCGTCGCTGATCGACCGATCAACGAGCGCGTCGAGCAGCTCGTGCAGGTTGGCGGCGGGCTCGTGATGATTGGGGATGGCCATCGAACGTTCGAAACGTTGTGTTGCGGTTGGACTGGGTTTCAGCCGTGAGCGGAAACTTTGCGGTCGACGCACTCACGCAGCGAGCGGCGTACGCGCTGCAGCGCCTTGTAGACCGTGTTCACCGGGCGGCCGATCTGTTCCGCCACGGTTTGGAACGAACGGTTGGCCTGGCTGTAACAGGTGTTAATCAGCCGCCGGTCTTTGTCGGGGAGCCCATCGAGGCAGCCGTGCAGGGCCACGCGGCGGTCTTCCAGCAGGTCGGCCCGATCGACGGTTTCCGTGGCCAGCAGCTCGACCGCGACATCCGATAGCTGCCGCGCCCGGCGCCCCTGCAACGTGCGGAAACGCATCACCTTGTTGTGGGCGATGACGCCGGCCCAGCGCCGGAAGTCGGTCGCGGGATCGAATACCTCGTACTCGCTCCACAGCACGACGCAGACCTCTTGAAAGACCTCTTCTGCGTCTACCGAGTTGCCCAGCAGCGTCACCAGATAGGCGTAGAGCCAGCTATGGTTCTTGGCGAACGCCCGAGCAAACGCTTCTCGCTGGTTGTCCATCGACAGATAGCTTGGCTGGAAAAGTCTTCGACAAGCAGGCCCCACGCATTAGTACGCGGCCTCTAGAGACGTAAGTCTGCCGGAGGGCGGGATTGGTACTGAAAAATGGGAAAAAAGAGAGACAGGCGGTGCGGTTTGCCGCCGGGCCTGCGGTGGCGCTGCTGCGGTGCGACTGCCGTCGCGGAGCGCGCGCTGATGAAGGGGCCGGGGGGGCCGACGGGGCGTAGCCCGTCGGCTAGTGGCGGGACCGGGGGCGGGAGCTAGGCGGCGGCGCGGGTGTAGCCACGGCCAGACCGGCGTAGCGCCGAGCGGAACTTGTTCCGCAGGTCGATGTAGTTCATCCCCAGGTAGAGGTTGGCGGCCAGCGACGCCAGGGCGGCCAGCGACGCGAACACCAGCCACTCCCAGGGGCGTTCTGGGACAGGGGCCGTTTGCTCTTGGAAGTTGCCGCCGTTGGGGTTGGCCCCGTTGGGATTTGCGCCATTCTGGAGGGTCCAGGACACCGCGGCGGCGTCCGCTCCGCCGTTGGACTGACCGGCGAACCCGCCGTTGCCGACCCCGGGCGGGGGCTGCTGCGCAGGAGGCGGGAAGCCAGACGACGACTGACCGCTGCCCCAATCGGCGGCCCCGCTTCCTCCCCAACCCCCTTGGTCGGAGGCTGTCTTCGTCGGCCAAGGATCGGACTTTGCGTCGGGCCAACCGGCGCCGGACGCGGGGTTTGAGCCGTTGCCGGCCGGGGGCGTGTCCCAATTCGGCGTCAGGCTGGGGCCCTCGAACGACCCGTTCGGGGCGGGCGCCGCCGCGGCGGTCGGCCTGCGACCATACGACTCAACCGGCTCGAGGCCATTGAGCTGCGACCGCGGCGCTGCCGCGGTCGGGCTCGCGTAGCGTTCGCTTCCCGTGGTCGAGTAGCTCTCAACCGGGGGCGGGGGGATAGAGAGCTGGCTGTCGAAACCCGCGACACCGGCCCGCTGGGGGTCGGCCGCGGCCATACGCGGGTCGGCGCCCATCTGCGGCGACGTCGCGGGTTGTTGCGCCGCTGGCCAAGAATACGCTGGGGGCGCCCCCTGAGCGCTGGTTGCCGCGGGCTGTGGGAACCGGGTCTGGGTCGGCGGGATGTAGGGCTGTTGTTGGGGGGTCGCCGGCGGTGGGGGGCTCAGATAGGAATACTGGTTGTACTGCCCGCTGCCGGGGGCCGCGGGGGGGGGCTGATTGGTCCCCACCATGCTTTGGAAACCCGACTTGATGTTCTGGCCCGTGCCATCGATCGCGCTCACCGTGCCACGCATCAGGTTGGCCGTCCCCTCGCCGAGCTTCTGAAACACACCCTGGGGCTGCTCTGCGGCCGGCTGGGTCCAGGTGTTCTGGGCGGTGCGGGTGGCTTGCGTCCACTCCTGCTGGGCAGCCGTGGCGCCTTGCTGAACCTGGGCGGCGTACTGCTGCGTTTGCCCGGCGTATTGTTGGGCTTGCGCCGCGTACTGCTGCGTGGCTTGCACGCCCTGCTGGAATCCAGACTCGACCTGTCCGGCGGTCGGCGGCGCGCCGTAGTAGCTGCCCGCGGCCCCCGACTGGTAAACGGTGTGGCGTATTGGGCTGGGGGCGATGACCGGCTTTTCGACCCGGTAGGCCGGGACGATCGTGGGGTTGGTCCAGCGGCTTTCGGTCGGCCCGCTGGGCTGTTCGCGGGGGATGTTCTCGACCGGTACTAGCCCGCTGCGGTCGATGGGCAACGACAGCTCGGCGGCCACGGCGAGATCGGGCGCGGCGAGGTTGGGCGCTGCCACGATCGCCAGCGTCGCGAATGCAATCCTGATTGCGTCTATCATCCGAACTCCTGCTTCGGGCGGCGTACGCGCACGAGCGCGCACGGCTACGAGGGGAGTTTAGCGGATCGCTGCGGATCGCCCTAGTCGGATTGCCTCACTTTCCCAGCGTCCCGGGACAAGAACGGGGATAGCCGACGGGCTCCGCCCCGTCGGTGGCGGCTCGCCGAGCACGCATTACTCTGCCACACCGACGGGGCAGAGCCCGCCCGCTGCTCTCACTTTACGCGGGTTGGGGCTGGGCTGCTTCGGCTTCTGCCTCGGCGTGTTCGGCGTTGAAGCGGTCGAGCTCTCGTCGCAGCATCCCGAGCATCGCTTGCAGGAAGGCCACCAGCATCGGGCCGACCAAGATCCCCACCGGTCCCAGCACACTGACCCCTCCTAGCACGCTCAATAGCGCCAGCAGCGGATGGAGTTTCGCGTTGCCGTGCAGCACCATCGGCTTGATCACGTTGTCGATCGACGAAACCACCGCCGTGCCGTAGATCGCTAGGCCGATTACCGCGGCCCAGTGGCGCTGCACCTCGCCGTCGGGCCCGATGTCGGTCTGGAACAAGAAGATCCAGATGCAAACCGGGATCCAGACGGCCGTGGCGCCGACAAAGGGGATGATTGCTAGCACGATGGTCAGGACCGTCAATAGCAGGATGGGCGCCCCCGCCTCGAGCGCAAAGTAGTACCCGATCCCGCCCAGCAACCCCTGGACCACGGCCGACAGCAGGGTGGCGACCACCACGGCACGGCTGACCTCGGAGAACTTCTGCAACAGCTCGTGTTCGTACTCGTCGTCCAGTGGGGAGAGGTGGGTCAGGGCTTCGATCATCGCCGGGCCGTCGGCCAAGAAGTAGAACAGCGCCACCGTCATCACCACCAAGCCGACGACGATCCCAACCGCGGCGAGCACCGTGTTGAGGCCGGCCGTGCCCGCGTAGCGGGCGATCGCGGCGCCCAGCGGTGCGAAATCGGGGTCTTTCTCGGTGCCCATTTGGTCTTTGTAGAACTCTTTGGCGTCGACGATCCGCTTCTCAAAGGACTCGGCCAGCGTCCCTTGGTGGCCTTCCCCTACCAAGTACAGGGCCACCTGGCGGCCTTCCAAGTAGGCCTGCACGCCGAGCCAGATCGTTGGGATCAGCACGGTGAGCATGACGACGGTGGTGGTCGCCCCGGCCGCGGCGTAGCGCCGCCCCGGGAGCTTTTCGGTAAACCAGCGGTGCACCGGCTCGAACACCACCACCAACACCCCAGCCAGGAACAGCGGCACCACGAACTGGGCCACCACCCGGAAGAACAGGGCGCCGGTCAGCAACACCACCGCCAGCAGGGCGATCAGCGACACCACCCGGGGGACAAAGGCATTGGCGGCCCCCGAGCGGGGCGTCAGAATCTCCATCGCGGCCTTCCGCGCCGGGGAGGGTTTCGATTTCTTTTTCGGCATGACGGACTCAGGGACAGGTTTGCCGCGGGCCTGCCGAAACGCATCGGCAGCGGGTCGGGATTGGCCGGACGGACAGGATACGCAATGGTTAGCGGGGCAACGGCCTGGTGCGTGATGGACTTCCCGGTTCGCCCTCTGGTCGACTCCGCCGGCGGTTGGCCGCCCGATTGTACCGATCACTGATTCCCACGCAGCGCCACCAGCAGGCCCATCACGTTGAACATTCCGCGACGCACGCTGCTGATGGTCCTCCGTGTAGCCGTGCTTGGTCTGGTGGGCCTGTTTGTGTGGCGTACGGTCGCCCGGGCTTGGGGGAGTCTGAGCGGCGCGGAGCTGGCCATTCGGCCCGAGTGGGCGCTCGCCGCGGCGCTGGTCTACGTGGTCGGCATGGCGCCGATGGCGTGGTACTGGGGGCTGGTGTTGCGGGCGTTCGGCCAGCCCCACAAGGCGCGGGTCGTCGTGCCGGCCTACTACTACGGCAATCTCGGCAAGTATGTGCCCGGCAAGGCGATGGTGGTGGTGCTGCGCACCGCGGCCGTACGCACCGCGGGGGGCGACGCGGGGCCGATCGCCGCTTCGGTGTTCGTTGAGACCCTCACCTTCATGGCGGTCGGCGGCGCCATGGCCGCCGGCCTGCTGGCCTTTTCTGACGGCCCGGCTTGGCACTCAACCCTCGCGGCGCTGATCGCGGTCGGTTGCGCGCTCCCGACGCTCCCGCCGGTCGCTAACCCCATCATGCTGCGCTTGGTCGGCAAGCGGCTCCGGCCCGACCACCCCCCGGTACGGATCACCTGGGCCGCCGCGTTGGCGGGCTGGCCGGCCGCCTGCCTGGCTTGGTGCGTGATCGCGGTGAGCCTGCAATGCGTGATCCGTTGCTGCTCGTCGTCCGTCTCGCCCTTCGACCTGAGCGGGTACGTCACCTGCTTGAAGGCGGCCACGCTCCCCGTGGTGGCGGGCTTTCTATCGATGATCCCCGGCGGGGCCGGCGTCCGCGACGCGCTCATGCTCGAGATGCTCGCCCCACGCTTCGGCGCCGAGACCGCGCTGGTCGCCGCCGCCGCGACTCGGCTGATCTGGGTTATCACCGAGGCGGGGCTGTGTGGTATCCTGTGGACCACCGTGCGGTCGGCGCCGGCGCCGACCGCGGACCAACAAACACCAAAGCCCTAGTGACCGCCGCGCGCAAGCGATGCTCCGGGAGTCGCCCCCCGATCATCGATGCTTGGTCATTGCAAATAGCCTAGCTCCGGCCTATGCGTCCCATCAGCGTTGTCATCCCGCTGATCGACGAGGCGGAGAGCTTGTCGCGGCTGGTGGAACAGATTTCTGACGTCGCCGCTGCCAACGACTACGACCTGCAGGTCGTGATGGTGGACGACGGGTCGACCGACAGTTCGTGGGAGGTGATCGAGGAGTTGGCGGTCGCCGACCCGCGGATCGAGGGGATCCGCCTGCGTCGCAACTTCGGCAAGGCCGCGGCGCTCAGCGCCGGGTTCCGGGCCGCCACGGCGCCGATCGTGTTCACACTAGACGCCGACCTTCAGGACGACCCCGCGGAGTTCCCCAAGCTGCTGGCGGCGATCGACGACGGCGCCGACGTGGTGAGCGGCTGGAAGGTGGACCGCAAGGACCCGTGGCACAAGACGCTGCCCTCGCTGGGGTTCAACACGCTGGTGAGCTGGATCAGCGGCGTTCGGCTGCACGACCACAACTGCGGCCTCAAGTGCTACCGGGCGGAGGTGTTGAAGGAAGTACGCCTGTACGGCGAGCTTCACCGGTTTGTGCCGGTGCTGGCCGACGCCCGCGGCTACCGCGTCGCCGAAGTAGGGGTGCACCACCGCCCCCGCGAGTTCGGCCACTCGAAGTACGGCGTGACGCGGCTCATCAAGGGGCTGCTGGACATCATGACCGTCAAGTTCATCACCGGCTTCGGCGACCGCCCGCAGCACCTGCTGGGCGCCATCGGGCTGCTCGCGTTCTTGATGGGCGCTCTGGGGTTGGGCTACCTGGCCGTGGCCTGGTGCGTCACGCGGGCGATCTCTGCAGAGCCGATCCACCTGCACGAAACCGCGATGCTGTACTACGCGCTGGGGCTGTTCGTCATCGGGGCCCAGTTCCTCTCGGTGGGGCTGCTGGGAGAGATGCTCACTGCGCATCAGCTCCGAGACCGAGACACGTACTCAATCGCCGAACGCACGAAAAAAAGTGAACCACAGAGCCGCTGAGGAAACAGAGACGGACGGAGGAAGAAGTATCTCTCGCGGAAGCGCAGGGGCGCAGACATGGAAACAATCGATCATGTGAACATCCATAAACATGAATCAAAGCAATCAAACACGCGTCCCCATCTCACCTCTGCGCCCCCGCGCCTCTGCGAGAGCTTTCCCCCATCCGTCTCCGTCCTTCTCCGTAACCTCTGTGGCTCTGTGGTTATTCTTGCTGGAGCGCAATGTTGGAAAAAACTGATCGCCAAGCCGGAGCCCAGTTGCGCTGGTCCGTCTATGCACTGCTGATCGCCGCCGCCACGGGGCAGATGGCGGGGCGGAACTTGGCGGTGAACTCGGTGAACGTCATCGCGCTCGACGAGCGACGCGACGGCGTCGACCTGCAGCGCCCCTTCCTCAGCTCCAACGACCGCAGCCGCTGGATGGCGGTCCGGGCGCTCGTGGAGCAGGGGCGGTGGGAGATCGACGACATCCTCGACGAGCCAAACTGGGACTCGATCGACAAGGTCTACCACCGCGGCCGCGACGGCCAGATGCACTTCTACTCCAGCAAGCCGCCGCTGCTAGTCGCGATGATCGCGGCCGAGTATTGGGCCATCCACAAGCTGACCGGTTGGTCGCTGGGGGACGAGCCGTACGCCGTCGGGCGGCTGATGCTGCTAACGATCAACGTGCTGCCGGTGGCCCTCATGCTGGCGTTGGTCGCGGCGACTCTTGAGCGGTTGATCGCGGACGACTGGGCAAAGCTGTTGGCCGTGGCCGCGGGGTGTTTCGGCACGTTCATCACCACGTTTGCGGTGGTGCTGAACAACCACCTGCCCGCGGCGGTCTGCGCCGCGGGGGTGCTGTACGTTTGGGTGAGACTGCGGCAGCGGCCCGATCGGCCGGCGTGGTTGTTCATCGTGGGGGGGCTCGCTGCGGCGTTCGCGGCCGTGAACGAGCTCCCGGCGCTATCGCTCGTGGGGTTGGCGTCGCTCGGGTTCCTGTGGCTCGACTGGCGGCGGACGCTGCTGTGGTTCGTTCCGGGCACGCTGGCCGTGGCGGCCGCCTTCTTCGCGACCAACGTCTGGGCCCACGACTCGCTGCGCCCTCCGTACGCCCACCGCAGCGAGACCGACCCCGAAGACAATTGGTACATCTGGAGCGTCGAGCGCAACGGCCGCACGCTCACTAGCTACTGGTCGGACCGCCAAGGGATCGACAAGGGCGAAGAATCCAAAGGGGTCTACGCGCTGCACTGCCTTGTCGGCCACCACGGCGTCTTCTCGTTGACGCCGGTGTGGCTGCTGAGCCTGTTGGGGGGCGTGCGTTGGCTGCGTCGCGGCGACGCATCGAGGCGTGAGGTAGCCGCGGCGGTGCTGCTGCTCTCGGGCGTCTGCCTGGTGTTCTACACGGGCTTGCGGCCGCTCGAGGACCGCAACTACGGCGGCATGACCAGCGGCTTGCGGTGGATGTTCTGGTTCACCCCTATGTGGCTGGTGCTGCTGGCCGCGGGCGCCGAAGGGGCGGGCCGCCTGGGCCGCGCGGTAGGTTTGGTGCTGCTGGCGTTCTCCTGCCTGTCGGCCAGCTACCCGACGTGGAACCCGTGGACGCACCCGTGGATCGTGAACTGGATGGAGTGGTGCGGCTGGCGGCTGTTCCAGTGACGGAGCGGTCAGCATTCAGCGGTCAGCTTTCCGCCGAGCGATGTAGGGCTTGCTAGCCGCGGGCCGAAGGGTGCTATAATTTAAACATGAGCACCGTCATCAGCGTCGATCCGGAAATCCAGGGCGGCACCCCTTGCTTCGCGGGGACGCGGGTGCCGGTGGTGTCATTGTTCGATGCCCTGAAGCATAATCGGAGCATCGAGTACTTTCTCGAACAGTTTCCGACGGTTGAGCGGAGCCAAGTTGTGGATCTGCTCGACGAAGTGGAGGCTAAGATGCTCCCGGAAGTGCCGGTGTCGTGAAGATACTGCTTGACGAGAATGTCACTCATGACCTGCGTCACGAGATAACCGGTCACGATTGCGAGACCGTTGCCTATCGTGGTTGGAGGGGCATAAAGAACGGCGAGCTACTGCAATTCGCGGCAGCGGAAGGCTTCGATGCCTTGGTAACGAATGACACCAATCTTCCGTACCAACAGAGCCAGAGAAACCTGCCAATTGCCGTCATCGTCCTGAAGGCCCCCAGCAACGACTTTGAAGACATCCGCCCGCTTGTGCCTAAGCTGCTCGCCGCCCCGGACGATTTGCCAAAGTGCAGGGTGACGGTGGTCGCTTAGGCCGGCCTACGACTTCTCGCCGGCGACCGACTCCTCGAAGCCGCTGGTCGATCGCGACCCCCTCGACATCAGCAGGTTATCCACCTCGTTCGCCACGATCACGCCGTAGTTCATCGCCCCCAGCCAGCCCGACATGATGATCCCCACGCTGCCGGCGTGGTACAGCCCGGAGATCTGTTCGGGCAGCGCGCGGCTCACCGCGAGGCCCTCGAATTTCGTGCCGAAGCTCGCCCCGGCCAAGTGGGCGGTGTAGTGCTGGAAGGTGCGTGGCGTGCTCGCCTCGACGTGCACCACCCGCTCGCGGATGTTCGGCACGTACTTGTCGAGCGCTTCGAGGGTGGTCTCGCACAGGTCTTGCTTGCTGGCCTGGTACTCGTCTTCGGGTAGGCCCGCCCAGTCCTCGTAGCGGGCGTTGGTGCTGGAGACCACCAGGCAACGCGGCCGACCCTCGGGACGCGTCTTCGGGTAGTAGAACGAGTAGGTCCGGCTGGTGATGTCTCGGCTCAGCAGCGCCTCGGTCTCGAACGTGGGCGCCGTGCTGCTGAACAGCAGGTCGCCCAGCTCGGAGACGTCGAGCCGGTCGTCTTCCTTAAGCCCCATGTAAACTTGGGTGCTGCTGTTGTTTAGCCGCACCGCGCGGGCGTCGTCGATGAAGCCGCGGTCGAACTTCTCTTCGCCGATCAGCTTGAACACGGTCTGGCGGAGGTTGGCGTTGCTGACCACCGCGCCGCAGCGGATGGTGCGGCCGTTCACCTCGATCGACTCCACCCCGTCACGCCCGACGTTGATCTTCTCGACGTCGCAGCGGATGCGGATGTCGACGCCGCTCTTCTTCAGCTCGTCCTCCATCTGCTTCACAAGCTTGTCGGTCCCCCCTTGGAACGTAAACACCCCCTTCGACATGAAGTTGCTGAAGACGATGCCGTAGCTGATGGCGGGGTCTTCCAGCGTGCTGCCGTTGGCGTAGGTAATGGGCTCCATCAGCAGGCGGATGACGTCCTCGCGGCCCGGGAAGAACTCGTCGAAGAGCTCACGGGTGGTGGTCTGCTGGTCGTCGTAGAAGTTCATCCCGCGGGCCTTGTCGAAGAACGCGTCGACCGTCGCAGGATCGACCTTGAACTTCTCGACTAGCTGCTTGGTGAAGTCGTCTCGAGTGAAGCTGGTCCACAGCGAGAACATCGGGTTGTCAAACCGCACGCCGTCGAGCTGCACGATGCTGTCGGCGATCTCCCGGCTCCAGTAACGCCGGCAGCTCTTGACCATGCCGTACGGGAAGCCGTGCAGCGAGATGTCGAAGATGTGCCCGCCCGGGCGCTTAAACCAGGTGGCCATGCCGCCGAGCTTGTAGTGTTGCTCCAGCAGCAGCACGCTTCGGCCTTGGCGCGCGAGCACGTTGGCGGCGGTCAGGCCGGCGAGGCCGGAGCCGATGACCGCAACGTCGTAGTAGTCGCGGGCGCCTTGGAGGAAGTCACGGGGCATAGCAGCAGCAGAGAGGGACACGGCGGAATGGGCTAAAAAGGATAGCCGTCGTGGCGGACTTCGAACAGCCGCCGGCGCCTCGGGATAGGTCGTCCACGGGGCTGGAAATGGCTAGCCACGAAGCGACTCTTGGTCAATAATGATGTATCTGGGGCACTCATTTTCACGGGATCTCGTTCATGTCTCTATCGTTTCGTACACTGGCGATTCGTTCACGGGGCGGTCGTCGTCACGCGTTTACGCTAGTAGAGTTGCTGGTGGTGATCGCGATTATTGGCATCCTGGTGGCGCTTCTGCTCCCCGCGGTCCAGTCCGCACGCGAGGCGGCACGGCGCGCGGATTGCACCAACCGGCTGAAGCAGTTGGGGCTGGCCGCGCTGAACTACGAGTCGGGTCAGAAGACCCTACCGGCCGCGGGCAAGATCGGACTTCCGTTCGCCATTAATCCTTCCGGGGGCTCCGCCACGCCGTCGAGGCAAGAGAACACAGTGGCCCTGGGGACAAATCCCACCGGCACGCCGAAGTCGCCCTACACGAGCTGGGTTGTCGAATTGCTTCCTCTGATCGAGCGAGGAGCGTTGCACGACCAGTGGGACTTCAGCACGAACCTCCGCGGGTCGAATCTAGCCCTCGCCCAGCAAGAACTCCCCGAGCTCTACTGCCCCAGTCGCCGGACGACGCTGCGTGGGGAGGATCGTCCGATGAACGCCATGCGGAACCAGGGCCTGCTGCCGCTGGGGGGGAACGACTACGGCGCGTGCATTTCGCGGGGCAGCTCGCTCAGCACCACAACCGGAGATCACAACTTGCACGTCGATCTCGTGTCCAGGGCGATTGCGCCACGCTGGGTAGTCTGCGAGACTTACGGCGAGTCGAACATGATTTCGTTGGGAGCGCCGCTTGCGTCATGTTTGCGTTCTTGTCGGAGGGATTGTTGTGGCCGAGGTTTCCGAGGCAGGGATCGCGAGGCATTTCGAGGGGCTAACCGATCCGCGTCGGCGTGAGCCGATCTACCCGTTGGTGAACGTTGTGGTGATGGCGTTGTGCGCGGTCCTAAGCGGGGCGGACGACTTCGTGTCGATCGCCGCGTGGTCGAGGGAGAAGAGAGGGTGGCTGGCGAAGTTCTTGGACCTGTCGGCGGGCGTGCCTTCGCACGACCGCTTCAACGCGGTCTTCGCGGCCCTCAACCCGGCCGAGTTCGAGAAGTGCTTCTTGAGCTGGGTCACCGCGCTGCATGAGGTCACCGACGGCCAGGTGATCGCGATCGATGGTAAGACGCTGCGGCGCAGCTTCGACGCAGCGAGCAGCAAGGCGGCGATCCACATGGTGAGCGCCTGGGCGACCGCCAATCATATCGCCCTGGGGCAGGTCGTCACCGACGCCAAGAGCAACGAGATCACAGCCATCCCAAGGCTGCTTGAGATGCTGGAAATCAAGGGGTGTTTGGTGACCATCGACGCGATGGGGTGTCAACGGGAGATCGCCGAGCGGATCGTCGAAGGGGGCGGCGACTACGTGCTGGCGACCAAGGGGAACCAGCCGAACTTGTGCGAAGCGATCGATGCGTTCTTCACCGCGCAACTGGAAGACGACTGCCGGAACGTGGCGTGCCGACGGCACGAGTCGCACGAGAAGGGGCACGGCCGCGAGGAAGACCGTTACTACTACCTGACGAAGCTGCCGGAGGGGTTTCCCGAGCGTGAGAAGTGGCGTGGGCTCAAGGCGATCGGCATGGCGGTCCGCATCACCACCCATAGCGACGGCGCACAGACATTCGACACGCGCTACTACATCACTAGCCGCTACATGAGCGGCAAGAAGTTCGCCGAGGCGGTGCGCGGCCACTGGGGGATCGAGAACTCACTCCACTGGCAGCTCGACGTGACGTTCGGCGAAGACCAATGCCGCGTCCGCAAGGGACACGCCGACGCCAACCTCAGCCTGCTGCGCAGAACGGCGCTGAGCCTCCTCAAGAACAACACCTCCCGAAAGCTCGGCGTAAAGAACAAACGCCTCACCGCGGCATGGAGCGATCAGTACCGACTCGAAGTGCTCTGCGGGGCATGAGTTAACGTGCAATCGCCCTGATCTCGTGTCCATCGGGGAGGGGCGTAGAGACGCCGGCGCTATGCAGTTCGGCTCTAGGCCCGGCGGACCGGGCATACGGATTGCCAAGGTCTTGGACGGCACCTCCAAGACGATCTTGTTGGGCGAAGTCCACCGTATCTATTCCGATACCGATCCCCTTGGCTTGAACCGGAACGCCAATTCCTATCGGAGTGTCGATGGATGGGCGCTCGCCGGCGCTCCTACCGTTTTTGGCGTGGCGCCGGCACAGTTCGGTGGGAACGCGCGCGACAACCCCGCGGGGGGCCTCAACAACCTGTCCGTCCAATCGCCCGGCTCGGAACACCCCGGCGGCGCCAACTTCTGCATGGTCGACGGATCGACCCACTTCGTCAGCGAGAACGCCGACGAAGAGGTCTTTGGAGCGTTTGGCAGCGCCGCCGGCGGCGAGTTTCACGATCCTTCGACCGGTCGAATTGAGCTCGCCTCCATCGAGGACCTGCGATGATACGGACACCCTTGCAAAAGACCTGCCTGATTTTCGGTCTGATGGCTCTCACCACCGGTTGCTGGGGCACGGGCGATCGTCCGTCCCTCGGATACGTCACCGGGACCATCACGCTCGACGGACAACCGATGCCGGACGTTCATGTCGTCTTTAAACCAGACGGCGCCCGCTCCGCCTTCGGCATCACCAACGACGATGGCGCCTACGAGCTGATTTATCTGCGAGACATCCGCGGGTGCGGGATCGGGACCTGTCGCGTATCGCTCCAGGACACACGCACAGAATATGGACGCAGTCGAGGCCGCATCCCCCAGAAATACGCCGACCGCAGCGAACCCCTCACCGCCGAGGTGAAGGGGGGAAAGCAAGTCATCGACTTCGAGCTCTCGTCGTAGTCCGCGGAGCCCTTCGGCACGCGGCCCTACGGCATGGGTCGGGCGGGATGCCGCGCTACCGCACGCTGAACGCGTACACGCACGTTTGCGTGTACGTCTGGTCCGGTTCCAGCACCACGCTCGGGAAATCGGGCGTATTGATCGAGTTCGGGAAGTGCTGCGTCTCGAGGCACAAGCCGCTGCGGTAGGCGTACGGCTTGCCGGCTTTGCCCGTGTCGCCCCGCAGGAAATTGCCGCCGTAGAACTGGACGCCCGGCTCGGTGGTGCGCACCGTCAGCACCCGGCCCGAGGCGGGGTCGTACACCACGGCCGCCGTGGTCATTTCGCCTTCTGCATCCTGATTGAGCACGAAGTTGTGGTCGTAGCCCAGAGCGGCTGTGTCGTTGAGTTGATCGACGCGCTCGCCGATGCGGGTCGGGGTGCGAAAATCCAACGGGGTCCCCTCAACGCTCGCCAGCTCGCCCGTGGGGATCAGCGTGTCGTCCACCGGCGTGTAGCGGTCTGCATTGATCGTTAGCACGTGGTCGTTGATCGTGGGGTCGCCGGCGCCGGAGAGGTTGAAGTAGGAGTGGTTGGTGAGGTTGACGGGGGTCGCCTTGTCGGTGGTCGCCTTGTACTGGATGCGGATCGCGTTCTTGTCCGTTAGCGTGTAGGTGACCTCGATCGCTAGCTCGCCCGGGTAGTTCTCTTCGCCATCGGGGCTGGTGTAGCTGAACTTCACTCCCCGCGCGTGGGGCTTCTCAAACGGCTCGGCGGCCCAGACGACCTTGTCCAGGCTCCGCTGGGCGCCGCCGTGCAGGTGGTTGGGATCGTTGTTGACCGCGAGCTGGTAGTCCTTGCCGTCCAGGATGAACTTGCCCTCCGCGATCCGGTTGGCGCAACGCCCGGTGGTGCAGCCGAAGTACTGATACTTATCGCTCTCGTACTCCTCGGCGGTGTCGAACCCGAACACCACGTCGTCGAACCTGCCGTCGCGGTCGGGCACATCGACGCCGATCAGCGTCGCGCCGCGCGTGATCAAGCGGATGGTCATCCCGCTGGGGTTCTTGACTGTGTAAAGATCGATGTTCTTCCCATCCGAGGTTTCTCCGAACGACGCTTTCGACACCATCGAATCTCCCAAACAGATAGAGCCTGCGCAAAGCAATAGGACAGACAACGAGCAAACGATGCGGATCATCGGTGGAAATCTCCCGAGAAAGGCGGCCATCCCGGCCCACAGAAGAGCACGCCAGCGGCCGGACTGTACTAGATTGCCACGCGGAGCCGCCCGATGCAACCAGAGGGCCGCGAGACCCCTCTGAGGGCGGGGCACGCGCGATTTCGGTCGCGCCGAGGCTCGCTCTGAAGCGACAGTAAGGGGAGCACGCCCTACGCGGCCGCGGCGCGCAGGGCGCCAAGGGCCTCGCAACAGACCTGCGCCACCGCGTCCGGGGCGCCCGGGTGGGCCTGAGAGGCGGCGTTCAACGCGCAGCGGCGCCGCAGCTCGGCGTCGTCCACCAGCGGCGAAACGGCGGCGGCGATGGATTCGGCCAGCCGGCCCGCCTCGGGGTGGACCACACGGATGGCGTCGCCGTGCGCGCCGGCCGCGGCGTTCTCACGTTGCGAAGACTCGAGCCCCCCGAAGGGAACCACCACCGCGGGGGTCGCCGCCAGGGCGGCCTCGGCCAACGACGTGCCGTCGGCGCCGCAGATCAGGATGTCGCTCTCGTCGATCACGCTGGCGACCTCGTCCATGTAGGCGAGCACGAGCGCATCGACCCCGGCGGCCCGGTAACGGGCCTCGGTCTCCACCAAGCAGCCCTCGCCGGTCTGGTGAACCACGCGCCAGCCCCGCAGCCGGTCGCCGATCAGCCGCAGCGCTTCGGGCATCGCGTCGTTCAGTTCGCCGCACGCCAGCACCGTGATGCGCCGCTCGTCGAACCCGTACCGCGCGACCGACTCGTCGTCGTGGCGCTCGGCCCGCGCCTTGGCGCGGGGGTGGAGGCGGTGGAACGTTGGGCGCCCGGGGGCGCCGGTGAAGATCGCTCGGGCCCCGATCGGCAGGTGGGGCTCGGTTTGTTCGTAGGCCAGGCAGACCGCCTCGGCCGCGTCGGCCAGTTTCCGTGCCGTGCGGGTCGGCTCCAGGTCGCGCTCTACGAGCACAAACGGCACGCCTCGGCTGTGAGCGGCCCGCACCACGGTAGCCGCGGGGGCGCCCCCCAGGCCGACCACCAACGAGACCTGGTGCTCGCGCAGCATCCACCGCGCGGCGAGGTAGCCGGCCACGTTGTCCGTGACGAACCGGACGGCTTCCAGGGTGGAGTGGGGCGCCGGCTTCGACGGGGCGACGATGTACCGGTGTCCGGCCGAACGCACCAGGCGGTTCTCGTCCGATCGGCCCGACCCGGCGAACGTGATCTCGACTTCCGGGATCATGTCGCGCAGCGACTCGGCGATCGAGAGGCCGGGGTAGAGGCGACGCTCGTCGCCCCCACCAGCGAACAGTACGTGCATCCGGGCGCGCATGGGACGACTACTCGGTTCGGGGAGGTTGTTTTGGCGGTCTGCTTCCAGCGTTCGGCGAACGGCCCGCAACTCGGGCTGAAAGCCGACCGCTGGTAGCTCAACAAAAGCGGCCCGAAGCCGGCGCTGATTGGCCGACTCCGAGCCGCCGTGTTCCACCGGGCAGCCGGGGCAGCAAGCTGCCCCGGCGCCCGGCTCTGAGCTTCATCGTGAAGCGCCCGCGACGGACGACTGACCCAGTAGCCGTCGTGCCGCGAGAAGTATGCTCCAACCCAGGGGAGGGTGGCCGGGCGAGACCCCGCAATCTTTCCCAAGCCGACGATGAAGCCCTCAAATGGTTCAATTAATGCTGTTAGCGGTTAGCTTTCAGCGTTCGACCTTCCTACGCCGCTCTTGCCGCCTGCAACTCTTGCGCTCCGCGTTGACGGAGCAGCGTGGTCACAACTTCGTGTTCGGTTAGTCCTTCGATCCGCGAGTCGGCTCGGTGCCCGGCGAGAACCAGGCAGTCGCCCGGCTCTGCCACCGCGAGCGCCAAGGCTAGTGCGGTGAAACGATCGTCAAACCATCGTCCGGGCGCGCCCGGCCGCGGCGGACCGTTGTCCGCGATCAAGTACGTCTGGTCGCTCAACGCCGCCGCTACCGTCGACGACTCGAGCGAAGTCTCTCCGTTCAGCGAAGCGACGCACAGCACTCGGCCCGAGGCGACCTCGCGTGCCGTCTCAAGCACGCCGCGGAGCGCGGCCGGCGAGCGGGCGCCGTCTAGGAAGACCGGAAAACCTTGGCCGCTGCGGATCGGCCGCATCGTGTTCGGTAGCTTGCGGACCGCCTCGATGCCGGCGGCGATGCTGGTTAGGTCGGCGCCGTAGGCCAGGCCGATCGCGGCCGCGGCCAGGCAGTTTTGCATGTGGGCGTCGCCGATCACCTCGGTCCTGACGGCCGCCGAATCGGCGCCCGAGTGCAGGATGAAGACCTGCTCGCTGGCGTTACGCTCGACAAGCGTGGCCGAGACGTCCGCGCCCGGCGACACGCCAAAGGTTACCGTCGGCCCGTCGCGCTCGGCGAGCGCCCGGACGCAATCCGGATCGTCTGCGTTGAGCACCGCGATGCCCTCGGGCGCCAGCAGTTCGAGCGAGGCGAGCATCTGGCGGCGTTGGGCGTCGGGCGACTGGCCGCCGTGACCCCGGTCTGCTTTTAGGTTTGTGACGCATACCGCGTCAAGCGAGGCGCCAAGCAACGCGCCCGCGGCTAGCTGGGTTCCCGAGGCCTCGACAACCGCGTGGGTGGCGCCGGAGACCATGGTGTCTGCAAGCCAACGCGCGGCCGCAGCGGCAGAGCCAAGGCAAGTGTCGGCCCCCAGGCTGAGCGAAGGCTGGGCGCCGGCGTGGGAGATGATCGAACTGGCGAGCGCCGCGACGGCGGACTTTCCTAGGCTGCCGGTCACCGCGATGGTTGGCATCGATGCAGTGGGATGCCCGACGAGCGCGTGGCAGAGGGCGCCGAAGGCGTGGCGTGCGTCTTCTACCAGGAACTGCGGAGTGGCGCCGATCGGCAGCAGCCGTTCGGCCACTACCGCCGCGGCGCCCCGTTTGGCGGCGAGTTGTACCCCGCGGCAGTCGTCTCCCTGGGGGCCGTCGATAGCGATAAACGCGTCGCCGGGACGAACCTTGCGGGGGTCGCACGTGCAGCCGGTCACCCGAACCTGCCGGCTTCCGACGGCTTGGGCGCCCGGGAGCGCAGCCGCCAGATGCAGACCGCCGATTCGCGGTTGGTTTGTCGCGGGCATGGCGCCCCGGCCTCCGTGCCGATGCTAGTAAAGGAGTCGGCCGCCATCCTGGCGTCCGGCCCGCCGCGGGAGAGTGAAGGCCCCCGTGGCAAGGCGGTCGGGATAGTGCGGGAATTCCCGAAACGCGTCAAGGGTGTTTTTCAAGAACCCAAGGGACTCAAAAAAGCACCCCGATAGCCGACGGGCGCCCCCCCGCCGGGGTTCTTGTGGGGCCGCACCGAATCTAAGACCCCGACGGGGCGGAGCCCGTCGGGTACTGCCTTCCCAGCCGCGGGGCTCGCGTTGCTCTGGTGGGATGCTCGGCTCTCCATTACCCTCCCGCACCGTCGATTCCCGAGGTCCTTCGAGACGAGCCGCGTCATGCTTCAATTGCTCCTCTGCTGGCGTTACCTGCGGACGCGCTACATCGCCCTGGCCAGCGTCACCAGCGTGATGCTGGGGGTCGCCACCATGATCGTCGTCAACGCCGTGATGGCCGGCTTCTCGCACGAGATGCAGGACCGGATCCACGGCATCCTGAGCGATCTGGTGCTCGATGTGATCTCGCTCGAGGGCGCCCCCGACCCGGAGGCCCACATGCAGAAGATCCAGCGTGTGGCCGGCGAATACATCGAGGGGATGAGCCCCACCGCCCACGTGCCGGCGATGCTCAGCTACTACGTCGGCGAGCAGCACGTCACCCGGCAGGTAAACGTGATCGGGATCGACGCCGCTACCTACTCAAACGTGAGCGATTTCGGCAAGTACCTGCAGCACCCCGAGAACCGCGAGCTGCTCGATTTCCAGCTCAAGGACGGGGGCTACGACGCGGTCGATCATCAAGCCGACGATCCGTCGCGGATCAAACCCCGCACAGAACTCGCCACGTCAGGGTGGCCGCACCGCCGCCAGAAGGCGCGTTGGAGCCGAGAGCCCAACATGACGGGCCGCGAGCCGGCGCCCCCGATCACCGCGCCCAGCGCGATGGCGGACCCCTTCGCGGCGGCAGACGCCGAGGCGCCCGAGGGCGAAAAGAAAGAAGGCCGGGTGTTTGACCCCTCTACCGAGCAGTTCCCGGGCGTGGTGGCCGGCATCGCGCTGTGCAGCTACCGCAACACCGACGGGACCGACAGCTTCCACGTTCTGCCGGGCGACGACGTTGAGCTGACCTACCCCATGTGCGGCCGGCCCCCCAAGGTCGGCAACACCCGGTTCACGATCACCGACTTCTACGAAAGCAAGATGAACGAGTACGACGCCACGTTCGTGTTCGTCGAGCTCGCTCAGCTCCAACGGCTCCGCGGCATGTTCGACCCGGAGTCGGGCAAGGGGCACTTCAACTCGATCCAGATCCAGGTGAAGCCCGGCGTAGACCCGGCAAAGGTCCGCGACCTGATCCAGGCCGCGTTCCCGCCGCAGTGGTACGTCGCCAGCACCTGGAAAGACAAGCAGGGCGCGTTGCTCGCCGCGGTGCAGATGGAGACCGCGGTGCTGAACGTGCTGCTGTTCCTGATCATCGCGGTGGCGGGCTTCGGGATCCTGGCGATCTTCTTCATGATCGTCGTTGAGAAGACCCGCGACATCGGCGTGCTCAAGAGCCTCGGCGCCGGCGGCGCCAGCGTGATGAACATCTTCCTGGGTTACGGGCTGACGCTCGGCGTCGCGGGCGCAGGTGTGGGGATGATCGGGGGACTGCTGTTCGTGCGTTACATCAACGAGATCGCCGACGTGCTGGGGAGGCTCACAGGACGCCCGGTGTTCGACCCCGCGATCTACTACTTCAGCGAGATCCCCACCATCATCGAGCCCTTTACGGTTGCGTGGATCGCCCTGGGGGCGATGGGGATCGCGGTGCTAGCGAGCGTGATCCCGGCGCGACGCGCGGCGCGGATGCACCCGGTGCAGGCGTTGCGCTGGGAGTAGGGGGTGATCGACAGCGCCGACCGCAGGTCGGCTGCTGCTGGTTTCTCAGACACAACTGACCACTCACATCTGACCAACATGCCGCTGCTTCAAGCCATCGACGTCCGCAAGACCTACCACAAGGGCGCCACGCAGGTGCCGGTACTGCGGGGGGTCGATTTTTCCGTCGACGCCGGCGAACTGGTCGCCATCACCGGCCAGAGCGGCAGCGGCAAGAGCACCCTGCTGCACCTGCTGGCGACCCTCGACCGGCCCGACTCCGGGGAGGTGCGGTACGAGGGCGCGCGGATCGACAACCTCCGCACCGCCGCACGCGACCGGCTCCGCAACCGGCAGATCGGCATGATTTTTCAGGCCTACCACCTGCTCCCGGAGCTCTCCGCATTGGAGAACGTGCTCACCCCGGTGATGCTGCGGTACGGGCTCGCGGGCTATTGGCGACGCCGCGCCGCGTTCCGCCAGAGGGCGAGCGAGCTGCTCGAACGGGTTGGACTGGGCCCCCGGGCCGCCCACAAGCCCCGGGAACTCTCCGGGGGCGAGATGCAGCGGACCGCCATCGCCCGGGCCCTGATGGCCGAGCCGAAGCTGCTGCTCGCGGACGAGCCCACCGGCAACCTCGACCAGACAACGGGGCAGGGGGTGCTGAAAATCCTCCGCGAACTGAACCAAGAAACCGGGTTAACGGTCATCCTGGTGACCCACGACGGCGAGGTGTCCGCGGCCGCAGACCGCACGGTTTCCCTGGTTGACGGCCGGGTGGCCGACGGCCGCCTCAGGGCGGCCTAGCGGCGCCGCGGGTGGGCCTAATGACCTCCTAGAGCGACCCCGCTACAATCCGGGCATGGCGAAGCAAGTCTACCTCAACGGCGAATTGGTCCCTCAGGCGGAGGCCAAGGTCAGTGTCTTTGACCATGGGCTGCTCTACGGCGACGGCGTGTTCGAGGGCCTGCGCGCCTACCGGGGCAAGGTCTTCCGGCTGACGCAGCACATCGACCGGTTGTACGACTCGGCCAAGGGGATCTGGCTCGAGATCCCCCTCACCCGCGAAGCCATGGCCGACGCCGTCGACGCCACCGTCGCCGCCAACGGCCTGTCGGACTGCTACATCCGGCTGATCGTCACACGCGGCGCCGGTTCGCTTGGGCTCGACCCTCGCAAATGCTCGAATCCGCAGGTCATCATCATCGCAGACTCCATAGCGCTTTACCCGGCGGAGTTCTACGAGAAGGGGCTAGAGATCATCACGTCGAGCGTTATCCGCAACCACCCGGCGGCGCTCAGCCCAAGGATCAAGTCGCTCAACTACCTGAACAACATCCTGGCCAAGATCGAGGGGATCCAGGCCGGCTGCATCGAGGCCCTGATGCTCAACCACAAGGGCGAAGTAGCCGAGTGCACCGGCGACAACCTATTCCTGGTGAAAAAAGGGGGGCTATCGACCCCCTCGCTGGAGGCCGGGATCCTCGACGGGATCACCCGCGACTTCGTGCTGGAGATCGCCGCGGAGCAAGGGGTTCCCGCCGTCGAGAGGCCGCTCACCAAGCACGACGTGTACATCGCGGATGAGTGCTTCTTGACCGGCACGGCGGCTGAGATTATCCCGGTGGTGAAGGTCGACAGCCGCGTGATCGGCGACGGGAAACCTGGCCCGATCACCCGCCGGCTAGAGAAGCGGTTCCGCGAAGAAACGGGCAAGTAGAACGGGCAGCAAAGAAGTGGCCAAGACCGTCGATTCTCTATTTGTTTACGGCACGCTCCGCCGCGACGCCCGCCATGCCAGCCACGCCATGTTGGCGCGTGGGGCCACGTTGTTGGGTGACGCAACGCTCAACGGCGCCGCGATCTACTTGGTCGGCGAGTACCCGGGCGTGGTCCCGAGCGACAACCAAGAAGACGTCGTTCACGGCGAGGTGTACCGCTTCGATCCCAAGAGCGACCTGCTCACGCTCTTGGACGAATACGAGGGGTGCCTCGGCCCGCGACCGCTCTACACCCGTGAACCGCTGCCGGTAACGCTCGCCCAGGGCGAAACCGTCACCGCCTGGGTGTACGTCTACAACCACCCGGTTAGCAAGAAGTCCCGCATCGCCTCGGGCGATTTCCTGTTTCCCTACGGGTAGGGCTCGCACCGCCGGCCGGGCGGCCAAGCCCCCTCTTGTCTTGTGGCGGCGCCAGGCCAGGTCTGCCCCAAGACTACGCTAGCGAAGCGCTTGGCGGGCCGTCTGGAACTCGACGTTGCTCACCTCGCGAAACTCCGCCATCTTGTCGAGCGACTCGTCGATCCGGTTGCGGTCTTGCTTGCTTAGCAACCAAGTCACCAAGTGCTCTGCACGGAGGCTCGTCTCGTCGTCTCGGTGCTGTGCTAGCTGCACCTCGAGCGCTATCGCCGAGTGCCGCATCAACGCCTCGTTCACCTCGAGCCGCGGACCCGGCGGCAGCCCCGCCTCGAGCAGCGTGTGGAGCTGGACAAACCAGTCGAGGAACTGCTTGATCTGGGGCTCCGCCGATGCGTCTTTGGCGGGCTCGGTCGTGATGCGGTAGGTGAGGTGCGGGCTGGTCATCGTAAGGACGCCCGTCTCGCGATCGAAAGTCTCCTCGAAGTGCGGTTCCGCGGTGAAGCGGAGGAACGGGTCCTTCTGCGTTGCCGCCCACTGGCGGAGCTTCTCCATCGCGCCCGTCAGGCGGTCGGTGTCGATTTCCGTTCGCACCCGTCGGGCGGTGTCCAGCAACACAAACCGGCCCGGCGCCCCGGCGTGACCGGCGCGGAAGATCGTCACCCGCCCCTCGTCCTCTCGGAAGTCGTACACCACGTCGCCCGCGAACAGCGTCGTGCTGCTAGAGATGACGTCCGGCTCGTCGCCGGCGTACATCCTGGTCTCGATCCGCAATTCCACCGCACAAAGAGGGGAGGCAACAGCAAGGCAAAGTAGTGCTAGCCAGGGACGCATATCGACCCTCCTGTGGTCGGGCGTAACGGATGTGTCGGGCAACGCCCGGTAGGGTAGCACGACTGGAAAGCCGTCAGAAGGCGGATTTGAGAGGCCCGCCCGCCCGGGTCGGGAAGCGACCCCACCCCAGGGTCAGGCTCCAACGCCGCTAGCCAACGGGCTCCGCCCCCGTCGGCTAGTGCGCCTATTCACTTCTTGCGATCGCCGGCCACGACGCGGGGTTAGCTTGGTTTTGCCGCCAGATAGCGATATTCAGCACCGTGGCGAAAATCACCCATACCGAGTAGGGCGCCAGCAGCCAGCCGGCGTACCGAGTCGGTACTGCTGATGTGGTGGCGGCTGCACCGAGCGCGCCGTCGGAAAGGCAGAGGGCGAACCAGGCGACCAGGCCGAGGGCGTTATTGACAGCGATCATTCAGACAACCGCAGTGGCGGCTTTGAATCGATGGCGGCTGCACGACGAGCCGCCGCCACCGCTGCCGGTCACCACCAGTCCTGGACCACTATAGCAAGACCAGCGCGGCGTCCAGTGATTGATCGTCGTAGTCGTCCGATCCTTCGTCAGCCGAGCCTTCGTCTCCATCGACGAGGCTCGCGAGCGCCTCGTCGGCCACCCAGGTCGAACTAGAAGGCTGTTGGGCAGCGCTCTCGAGCAGGCCGAGTGCCTGAGCGAGGTTCGACGACGGGCTGACGCGGGGGCGATCGTTCATCTCACCGCCGGACAGGTCTTCGTCCGACGCAAGCACGAAGAACGCCGCGGCCGAGGGAGACACGCCGTCTTGCACGGGTTGGCTGGCAAGTTCTGTTTCAACCGGCGCTCCTAAACACGCAGGGCAGCAGCACCCACCCGTAGAGTGCTCCATCGCGTGACCAAAGGATTCGTATACCCAGCCCTGCTGGGGCGCCACAGGGGGCTGCCCGTAGCCCAAGTTGTCTCGCCAAACCGTGTAGTCGGCGGCGGACACTTGTCCATCGCCGTTGGCGTCGGCGATAAGGTTATTCTTCGATCCGAACGACGCTACTAGCAGTTCTCGGTCTGCCGCGTTGACCACTCGGTTGCCGTCGAAATCTCCGACGGACTGCGACGACTCGTTGTCGAGCACGCGGACAGTAACTTGGCTTTGCGGCGCAGACCAGAAGGCCGAGTCGCCTTGGCCAGAGACGACCGACACCGTGATCGTCGCGACTTGATCGCCATCGTCCTCGGTGTCGTCGATCGGCGTCACCAGCACTTGCTTCGGGATGTTCCAGTTGCTCGGCGTAAACACATAGGTGGTGATTGCTACGCGCGCTTCGGTCGGGTCGTTGCTCACGACCTGCACGGTGACGTTGGCGAGCGGCTGGCGAGCAAGTGTGATCGAGAATGCGTCGAGCTTGCGCGTGTCCCCTTCGCGGATGATGGTAGCGTTGCCGCTCAGATCGATCCGCAGCAGCCCGTTCCCGGTGGTCGTGACCGGTAGAGAGACCCTCGGCGAGAGCCGATACTCCGGAGCGCTCACCGACGCGATTGTCGAGAACACAATCCGGCTTACCTGATCGCCATCGTCGAGCGAATCAATCACTCCCGCGACATTGACGACCTGTGGAATATTCCAGTTCTGCGGGGTGAACGTCAGCGTCGTTGGCGAAACGCTTACTTCAGTGGCGTCGGACGGGGTGACGCTCACGACTACGTTCGCGCTGGGCGCCTTGCTGAGGCTCACCAGCACGGTGTCGGTCACCGTGCCGTCTTCGCTGACGATCGTGGAACCGCCTGTCGCAACCGCCTGGATCACGCCGGGTTCCGCAACGGGGTCCCAGCCGATCACGTCGAAGGCGATGACGTCCTGTGGCAAGAGAATGGAAGGAAGGAACGGCGCCGGCGCGTTCGGGTCCATGACGCCCTGGAAGACATTGGTGATGTTGTCGTCCTGCCAGTGGCTCGCCTGCGAGCCATCTCCAAAAATCCTCCCCGTCGAGAAGCTGCCGATAAAGCTTGCTCCGTCGTCAATCGAAAACTCTTTCAGCCGGTTGTCAGCGGCGAAGTCGAGGTCGGCGCCGAGGCTGCGGCTCAGGTCTGATGTGCGGAACAGGTCCAGCGCGGAGATGAACGCGAACGAATCATCGGGCAGCTGATCGAAACTGCCAAACTCCAGGTCGTCAACCCCGCTGACGAAGCCGAGCAGGTGACCAATCTCGTGAACCGCCACGTAGACGAAGTCAATCTCGCCCGGGGTAATCCCATCAGCACGGTCGAAGTCAAACGGGAATGCAGAGCTGAAAGTGATCGACCCATCACTGGTGAGCCGGTCGAGCGGGTCGATCAGGCCCAGCGCCTTAGCGTTAGCGCGAGGCAGGAAGACTGTGGTGTTGTTCAGGCCGCCATCGGAATCGACGTAGGGCACCGGATTTAAACTGCCATTGGGGTTGTCGATCGTACGGTTGATTAGTACGTCGAGAGGCCCGTCTGAAAGCATCGACAACGCCGACGCGTCGAAGCTGGTCGAGCTGTCAGCCTGCAAAGCCGCTAGCACATCGGCGTAGGGATACTCGTTCTCGACGTTGAGCGTGCCGCCAATGACGCCCGGCGGGAGCACGCCGCCATCGATATCAACGACCACCGTGACATCGTCTTCGAGAACGCTCTTCCAGATCTCGGCCGCGTCTCGGAAGCCAAGCGCGATCCGGTCATCGGTCCCCGGCGCCACGTTGAACACAAAATCCAGCGCCAGCATCCGCCTGTCTTCGAGCGACTCCAAACGCAGGCGCTTGGTGGAGGAGCGGCCGGCAGTGGACAAACCAACGCTACCCGAGGTGCGGCGACGCAAGAACATAGCGGTCATTCCAGGGAAAAAGCAGCAGCGAGCAGCGGGGTGACAACCGCGGCAACGACGTCTCGGCGGCCACCGGTAGGCTGCGCCCCCGGGGGCGCCACACCGATTGGCCAGCACCCTACTCTAAATTGCCGACCGGCAATCGATCAAGCAAATGGCGCCGGTTTTTCGGTTTCTGCGGCCCCCCGACGCTGACGTGGCGCACGGTTTGCCCCATCTTGCCCGCAGTGTCCCGCATCGGGGTCCGCCCGCAGGTTTGGGCAGAACCGCGGATCGGGGCTGGTTATTCGGCAAACCGGGAGTGGTCGGCCGGCGTTCAATCCGGTAGCGGGTCGATCCTTCCCCCAGGCAGAAGGAGCAGTGCGATGAACTGGGACACCATCCAGGGCAATTGGCGTCAGTACAAGGGCGAAGCCCAAAAGAAGTGGGGGAAGCTCACCGGTGACGACTGGGACGTCGTGGCCGGCGAGAAGGAGAAACTCCTGGGCAAAGTGCAAGAGCACTACGGCGTGGCTCGGGACGAGGCGGAAGCGCAGGTCAAAGAATTCGAGAAAAGCTGCAACTGCTGACCCGCAGCGAATTCCGTCGCCCGCGGTCCGAATCCTGGGGGCGGGGGCAGCCGCAACTCGGCCTGCCCCGCCCCCAGTTTGTTGTTGGCGTCAACGCTCTACGTTGATTGTTCTTACGCCATGTGCTCCGCCACGGCCTTGCCAAACTCGCTGCACTTGAGCAGCGTGGCCCCCTGCATCTGGCGTTCGAAATCGTACGTGACCGTCTTCGCCGCGATGGCGCCGTTGAGGCCCTTGATGATCAGGTCGGCCGCTTCGGTCCAGCCGAGGTAGCGGAGCATCATCTCGCCGGAGAGGATCACGCTGCCGGGGTTCACCTGGTCCTTGTCGGCGTACTTGGGCGCCGTGCCGTGCGTAGCCTCGAAGATGGCGTGGCCGGTCTCGTAGTTGATGTTGCCGCCGGGCGCGATGCCGATGCCGCCGACGCAGGCCGCCAGGGCGTCGGAGATGTAGTCGCCGTTGAGGTTCAGCGTGGCGATGACGTCGTAGTCGGCCGGGCGGGTGAGGATCTGCTGGAGCATGGCGTCGGCGATCACGTCCTTGATCACCAGTTTGCCGCCGGGCGACTTGATCTTGTCTCCTTCGATCACGTGCCAGGGGCCGCCGTCGAGCGGCTTGGCGCCGAAGTGGTCGACCGCGCACTGGTAGCCCCAGTCGCGGAAGGCGCCCTCGGTGAACTTCATGATGTTTCCCTTGTGCACCAGCGTGACCGACTCCTTCTGGTTGTCGATCGCGTACTGGATCGAGGCCTTGACCAGGCGCTCGGTCCCTTCCTGGCTGACCGGCTTGATGCCGATACCGACCGTGTCGGGGAAGCGGACCTTCTTCCAGCGTTCGGGGAAGGTTTGGCTGAACCCTTCCTTGAACTTCTTCAGGTCGTCGCTGCCGGCCTCGAACTCGATGCCGGCGTAGATGTCTTCGGTGTTCTCGCGGAAGATGACCATGTCGGTCAGCTCCGGCTGCTTCACGGGCGAGGGGACGCCGGAGAAGTACTGCACGGGCCGCAGGCAGACATAGAGGTCGAGCACCTGCCGCAGCGCGACGTTCAGCGAGCGGATGCCGCCGCCTACCGGCGTGGTAAGCGGCCCCTTGATGCCGACCAGGTACTTGCGGAAGGCGTCTAGCGTCTCGTCCGGCAGCCAACTGCCGGTCTGCTTGAAGGCCTTCTCGCCCGCTAGCACCTCGAGCCAAGCGATCTTCCGCTCGTCGCCGTAGGCTCGCTCAACCGCGGCGTCCAACGCCAGCTTGCTGGCGCGCCAGATGTCTGGGCCTGTGCCGTCGCCCTCAATAAAGGGGATGATCGGGAAGTCGGGCGTCTGGAGCTTGCCGTCCTGCATAGTGACGGGCTGGGACGATGCGGGCATGGCTTGGGGTCTCATCGGAAAACAGAAATTGAGCGATCGGCCGGCTATGGTCGCACACAGGGGCAGGGCAGGGAAAGTGGGCGCTCGGCGGCTCTACACGGCCCAGAATAGCCGACGGGCTACGCCCCGTCGGGGGCCCCGCCAGCGTCCAGATCTCAGGGGCCCCGACGGGGCGGAGCAGGTCGGCTACTGCCTACCGCTGCGGACTGGGTATACTCATGGCACTTTGATCCTCACCCTGCCTAGGAGTTCTCTATGTCCGATCCACAAGATCGTCGTCGGTTTCTTGGCAAGTCCGTGGCCGTTGCCGCCGGCTTGGGGTTGGCTGGCGGGGCTGCTTCGGCCTGGGCCCAGGAGGGGAAAACGGCAGAAACCAAGGTTCAGGCCGCCTCCGCGGGCCGCGAACCCGGAGAGCCGTTATTCGAAATCTCCCTAGCCGAGTGGTCGCTCCACAACGCGTTGCGGGCGGGAAAAATCACCAATCTGGACTTCCCCGGCATCGCCAAGGGGGAGTTCGGCATCAACGCTGTCGAGTACGTCAACGCCTTCTTTAAGGACAAGGCGAACGACACCGCCTACTTGAGTCAGCTGAAGGCCCGTTGCGACGACCTCGGGGTGCACAGCCTGCTGATTATGTGCGACGGCGAGGGGCAGCTCGGCGACCCCGATTCTGCGGCCCGCGAGAAGTCGGTCGAGAACCACTACCGCTGGGTCGAGGCGGCCAACCTGCTGGGCTGCCACAGCATCCGCGTCAACGCTGCTAGCAGTGGCAGCTACGAGGAGCAGCAGAAGCTAGCGGCCGACGGCCTGGCGCGGCTGGGCGAGTTTGCCGAGGGGCACAATATCAACGTGCTGGTTGAGAACCACGGCGGCCTCTCGTCCAACGGAAAGTGGCTCGCCGGGGTGATGGAGAAGGCCGATCGCCCCAACGTCGGCACACTGCCCGACTTCGGCAACTTCTACGAGTACGATCGGTACGAAGGGGTGGCGGAACTCATGCCGTACGCCAAGGCGGTGTCTGCCAAGAGCCACGTGTTCGACGACAAGGGGAACGAGTCCCAGATCGACTACTTCAAGATGATGAAGATCGTGCTGGAAGCGGGCTACCGTGGGTTTGTCGGCGTCGAGTGGGAAGGAAAAACCCCGGATGAGTACGAAGGAATCCGGCTCACCAAGCAGTTGTTGGAGCGGGTACGCGACAGCCTCGCCTGAAAATAATCGCAATAGAGACTGGTTTTTAGTTGCGCGTAAGGCAGTAGTTTTCGGCTGCAAGCCTAGTAATCGCCGCCGGCGCCACACAGGCGCCGACGGCGTTTTTTGTGTCTAGTCGCCGGGGTTTTTCGCCAGCTTTTCGTAAGTCGTTTGGCAGGTGACACTTGCGATCATTGGCGGACAGCTCCCAGGCGCTGGACAGCTAGGGCGATGTTGTTCGGGGTGCTGCCCGGTTTCTGGGCGCCCAGGGGACGCCTGCAGGGCGGGCTTCTGCTGCCCGGAAATAGGCAGTCGGGTGCATTCGTCGTAAGTGCAGCACTGCAAGCAGGTTGGTGCTATCGCTTGACCGGCCGTGACGATGGCAACGAATGCAGGGGCCGGAGTCGGCCTCGCTACCTTCCGAGCACATGGATGGAGACGCACGCGTGCTTACCGAAAACACATCGACCGGTCGTAATCAACAAGTCCTGCAATTCGCCCAGCGGCTGTTCAATCAGCAGCCCGACTGGGTGACGTTCTTCCGCGAGGTGCTGGGGATCGACGGCCTGGCCCGCCGCACCTTCGCCAGCTTCGACGAGCTAACCGCCTTCGAGCGCAGCGAAGAGTACGCCGAGGTCCAGCGGATGCTGGTCAAGCTGCGCGAGCAGAAGCCCACCGCCGACGCCGACAGCGAGCCGACCCGCGTCATTACCGTTCGGCTCCCCAAGAGCATGCACGAGTACCTGCGCACCGAGGCCCACGACCTGCGGACCAGCATGAACAAGCTCTGCATCTCAAAGCTTCTTCAGGTGATCGAGCAGGACATGATCCCGACCGAACAGACCGCCCCGCCCAAGCGCCGCACCACGCCGGAGCCCTCCGTCGCCAGCAACGACAGCACGCCGGCCGCCGGGATGCCGGCCGCTAGCACATTGCCGATGACCCCGCCGAAGCGCGAGACCCTGCCGCCCCAACCTCAGTTCACTTCGGTGTCGACCACGGGAGAAAACGGGCACTACAACTTCAAGGGTGGTTTCTAGGAAGTCGTTAGGCACGAGGCGTTAGGTCCTAGGGCGTACGCTTGCAATGCCAGCGAGCCGCGGACCCAGCACCCGCTGGCCCACGGTCGGCGCGAATCTGCTCTCCATGCCCCCGCAGCGCAACGGCGCTGCGGGGGCATTTTTGGTTGCTGCCTGTTTGCGAACCGCAACCGATCTTGACCCGTTTCCGGCACAATGGGCATAGTTCTTTCCGTTCAACCACCCGACTCTGCGCACACGGAGGCGCGCCGACCCATGAAACGAGACATCGACCTCACCCGGCAGTTGCTGCTGGATATCGAGGGCCACGGGCCCGATTGTTCGCTTGGCTCTCTGCGTTCGGGCCAGGCCCAGGACGCGGACGAGCGCATCCGCTACCACCTCCGGCTGTTGATCGACGCCGGGATGGTCAAGGAACTCGACCGCACCGCCGCCGGCGTCCCCTGCGTTCGCCTGACCCACGCCGGCCACGAGCTGGCCGAGCTGGTCCGCAGCGAGGCCCGTTGGCGTGAGGCCAAGTGGCTGGTGCAGGAACAAACCGGCGGGTTGTCGTTGACCGTTATCAAGGCGGTGCTGGTGAAGTGGGCCGTCGACGGCGTGGTCCGCAGCGACGCGGCCATCCCGCGTCGCCCCTACTACCGCCCGGCGTACCGGCCCGAGCCCCGCTACCGCTACGAGCGCGACTCGCTAATCGAGGACGAGCTGCGTCTGGTGCGCACCCGGCCCGACTACCGCGAACGCTACGACGGCCCCCGCTACGAAGCAGCCCGTTACGAAGCAGCCCGTTACGAAGCCCCGCGCCCCCACGCGCCGCGGTACGAGACCCGCGACCGCGACTACTTCTACCCCGGCTACGCCCGCGACGTGTACGACGTTGAGGTCGACGCCGCGGAGCCCACCGTCGGCGTCGCGCTGCCCATCCACTTGGTGTAGGCCCCGCGTCACACCATGAAACCCACGAGCGGGGCGGCCAATCGGTCGCCCCGCTTTATTTGTTGGACCGCGCCGAACATGGAGCCGGTAGCGTCAGCGCCCGGAGTGCGTCGCGTGTACCTGTGGCGCTCCGGGCGCTCATGTCTGGGGAATGTGTCGCGTGCACCCCGGCACTCCGGGCGCTGACGCTACCGGCTCGACTGCTTGGCTCGCGCCTCGGGCCCCGATTGCCACAGGTGCTCGCCCGGCAGCAGCGTGTGCTTCTTGCCGAAATTGATCTCCACGGCCTCGGCCGAGAAGTTCACCGCGCACAGCAGCGTCTCGCCGCCGGCCGCGGTGCGGCGGAAGGCCAGCACGGCGTCGCTCCCGGTTTCTAGCAGCTCGATGGCCGCGTCGGGGTGCAACGCCGGGCACTCGACGCGCCGGCTGAGCAGGTCGCGCATGCCGTCGTAGATGGCCCGCTGCAGCGAGCCCTCGGCGAGCGCCCCGTCTAGCTCTTCCCACCCAAACTTCCGTCGGTTGATGCGGCGGTTCTGCCCCGTCGCACGGGCGCCGGCGTAGTCGTTCTGCGTTCCGACCAGATTGTGAAAATAGACCGCCGGCATGCCGGGCAGGGCGAGCATCACCGCCTGGGCCGCCAGGAAACGCCGCAGGTGGTGCGCCCGGTCGGCGTCGTCCGGCGCCAACGCGTCTACGTAGCTGATGTTCAGCTCGTACGGGGCGTCGCTGCCGTCGGGCCGGCGACGCGTGTTCACCAAGCCGCCGCGGGCCCGCATCGCGTCGACCAGCGACGCCAGCCGCGCGTCGCTCACCAGCCCTTCCAGCGGCCGGACCCCCACGCCGTCGTGCGATGCGGTGAAGTTGAAGAACGTGCAGCCCGGCGGCGGGGGCGCCAGGTTGGCCAGCCAACCGCGGATCGCCGACGCGTCGCCGGCAGAAAACGCCTCCAGCAGCAGCGGCGGCAGGCTGAACTGGTACACCATGTGGGCCTCGTCCCCCACGCCCTCGGCGCCCACGCCGCCGAAGTACGAAACGTTCTCCGCGTGCGGCACGTTGGTCTCGGTCAGCACCAGGGCGCCCGGCGCCAGGCGGTCCAGCACGTCCCGCATTAGCTTCACCACCTCGTGCGTCTGGGGCAGGTGCAGGCAGTTCGTGCCGGGCGTCTTCCACAAGAACGCCACCGCGTCGAGGCGGATGATCCGCGCCCCCCGGCGGGCGTACTCCAACAGCGCCGCCAGCATCCGCGCCAGCACCGCCGGCTCCGCGTAGTTCAGGTCGACCTGGTCCGCGCTGAACGTGGTCCACACGTGCTTGGTCCCCGCGGCCGTGTCGAACGGCGTCAGCAGCGGCAGGCTCCGCGGGCGGACCACTTGCGACAGGTCGGCCGCGGGGTCCCCCTCGAAGAAGAACCGCTCGTAACCCGCCTCGCCGCGTAGGTAGCTCTGGAACCACGCGCTGTGCTGCGAGGCGTGGTTCAGCACCAGGTCGAACATCAGGCCGAAGTCGTCGCCCAGCGCCTCGACATCGCCCCAGTCGCCCGACTCGGGGTCGACCCGCAGGTAGTCGACCACCGAGAAGCCGTCGTCCGACGAGGAGGGGAAGAACGGCAGCAGGTGCACGGTGTTGATCTGTTCCGCCAGCCGCTCGCGACGCAGCCAGTCGCCCAGCGTCCGCAGCGGCGAGCGCCCCGCGCTGCGCAGTTGGTCTGCGTAGGTGATGAGCACGACGTCGCGCTCGGTCCAGCGTGAACCGGGAGCGGCCGCGCCGCCGGCCGCCACTGGGTCGGTCGCGACTGGGCCGGTCGTAGCTGGGTCGCCCACCACTGGGCCCGAAGCATAGGGGGCCAGCGCCGCGCCGATCGCCGCCGCTGCTTCGTCCGCGCGGCCCGAGTAGATCCGCTCGAGGCGGGGGCGGAGCGTGCTGAGCAGTCGATCCAGCGGCATAGCGTCTCGTGGTGTGGCAGGAATCGCCGCCAGTGAACATAACCGCCCCCGCTCGCCCTCGCCACCCAATTGCAAATCGCCCCATCGGGGCCCGACGCGTAAGCGAGGGACCAATACCCCCCATGCAAACCCGACGCGTGAGCGAGCAGCGCCCCCCAACGTCGCACGCCCCCAGCCCCGCCCGCCCCCAGCGGAGTACTTGTGTCCTTTTGTCCCCCCACTCCCCGGATCGATTTTCGGACAAAACCCCACCCCCCCAGCAAAAACCCCGGGAAAATCGACCCAAAGAACGACGCGTCTCCTGTCAAAAGCCCCTCCACAGAGGGGGTTCTCGGCCCTGCTGGTCCCCCGGCACCGGACACCAGACCCCTGCCAGCGGACACCTGCGGGACAAAACCCCGCGCCTGCTCACGGCGCCAACCACCCGCGCAGCCCAACCCGCCACGGCCGATCGTCGGCGTGTTGGCGTGGCGCAGCGGCAGCGCAGATCGGTAGCAGCGACCATTGTCCCGCCGCGGGTGGCTATTTGCGAGGAGAAACTAGGGGAAAGAAAGGCCCGCCGGCGTGCTCCCCACATCCCAGCCCGAAGCCTAGGCGAGGCAGCAGAAAAGCAACTCCGGGGCACCCAAACTCCCAGATCACCCGCAACGCCTCCTGGGGAACGTCGGCACGCGGACCTTCAAGAGCACGCGCCGTTGGCTGGATAGTGTCTTACCTAAGGCACTGCACTTGTCGTTTGATTGCTTGATTTCTTTCTTGGGAGTGGGTTAAGCCCCTCCGCCTTCGCCCTCGCATCGGCCCTGCGCCCAATCGAGGGGCCGATGCGAGGGCGAAGGGGGAGGGGCGCCCCCCTCTGTCGAGCCGGAGCGGAGGTCGCTGCTGCGACCCGATCGGCGGCCGGCTCAGGAGAGAACGCCGGAGGCAATTAGACTGAAAAAGCCGCCCACCGGAGGCTTGCCCCGGTGGGCGCACGGACTCGGCAGATCGTGCTGGGTAGACGCCTAGACGTCGTGGGACATCAAGATCGCCGGTCCTTTTTCGTTGTTAACCCGAACAGCCGGGGGAGCCGCGGCGTGCGTGCCGCGAGCTCGTACTTACTATCCAGGGAATAACGATGAAAGACAAGAACGTGATCGGGATCGATGTCGCCAAGGCGAAGCTGGACGTGTTCGACTCTAAGACCGGCCGGCACACGGTCGTCGCCAACACCCCCGAAGGGGTCGACGCGCTGGTCCGCGGCGTCGCCCCGGCCAAGACACTGGTGGTGCTGGAAGCCACCGGCGGCTACGAGGGGCTGCTGGTCGAGGCGCTCGAGCGTCGGGGGGTCGACTGCGCGGTCGTCAACCCGCTGCACGTCCGCCACTTCGCACGGGGCTGCGGGATGGTGGAGAAGAACGACAAGCTCGACGCACGCATCATCGCCCGCTTCGGCGAGGTGGTGCGGCCCGAGCCGCGCGAGGCGCCCTCCGCGAGCGAGGCGAAGCTCAAGGCGCTCGTCCACCGCCGCGACCAGGCCCTCGCGCACCTGGGCGCCGAGCGCAACCGCCTGCAGCAGACGCGTGACCCCGAGACGGCGGAGATGATCCGCCAAGGGGTGGCGTTTTACCGGGCGCAGATCCGCGAGGTCGACAAGCGCATCGCGCGGGTCCTGGAGCAGTGCCCGCAGCTAGCGGCCAAGTCGCGGGTCCTGCAATCGTGCCCAGGCGTCGGCGTGGCGACCACCGCGACGCTCCTGGCCGAACTCCCCGAGCTGGGCCGCCTCAACCGGGGCCAGGTCGCCAAGCTGGTGGGGGTGGCGCCGATCGCTAAGGACAGCGGCCAGAAGCAGGGGCAACGCAAGACTTACGCGGGGAGGTCGATGGTCCGCAAGGTCCTGTACATGGCCGCCCTGGTCGCCACCCGTTACAACGCCCGCATGCAGGCGTTCTACCAACGGCTGCTGGCCAAGGGGAAAGCGAAGAAGTCCGCCCTGGTGGCAGTCATGCGCAAGCTGGTCGTCACGTTGAACCTGATGGTCCGAAACAACGAAACATGGAGCGAGCCGTCACTCGCTATTGACAACAATTAAGACAGCCGATGTCCCTGATCGGTCGCCAGAGCCGCGCCGCAGGCGGCAATAGACTGTTTGACGGCGGGTGGCTATTTCTTACAAGAATCGCGGCAAATGATTTCTTCGCCTGGGGATCGTGGCGGCGTCCACGTCGGCGGCCATCGTCCACAGAGCCATCGTCCACAGTGATAGCCAACGGAAGAGTCCCGGGCTACTTGCCGAGGATTGCGTTCTGCGCCAGCGGGTAATGCGGATGGCGCTCGCGAGAAGCCTCGGTCAACAGCCCAGGGTATTGCTGCTGGAACTTGGGGCGACACAAGGGGCAGTAAGAAAGGTGGTGGGCGACGGCGGCCGCTTCGGCCGCGTCCATGGGCGCGCCTTGGAGGTGGGCCGCGTACTGCGCGAATCTGGGTGTGCAGGCCGAACAAACGATCTCTTTCACGGCCGACCGGTCGGACCACAGCAGCCCCAGCGCCACACACACGGCGAGCGTGCCGCAAAGCGACGCGCCCAGCGTGGCCGCGCGGAGCCTCCGGCCACGCTCCGCGGAGCGGAGCCTGGCGCCGGTTGCGACCAGCGCGCCGGGGGGGCACTTCGACCAGCCAGAGTCGTTCCGGCCAGAACCGTTCGGTGTGGGCTGAGTTGTTGGCATGGGAGGGGGGTCCTGTGGCCTGGGGGCCGATCTCGACGTTGAAGTATCGTCTATCTGCTCGCTACGCTCCGTATGCTCCACCACATTACCGGCGGGTTGCACGCATTATGCCTAGCGGAGGGCGGACTCGGGCAGTTTGGGTTCGGTGGAATGGACACTCGCCGCCAGGCCCGCCAGATTGGTCAGCAGCAATTTGCGCCGTCCGATACGCAGCATGCCGGCGCCCTGCAGTTCGTTCAGCAGCACCGTGACCGTTTCGCGGGTGCTGCCGATGATGCTGGCGAGGTCTTGGTGCGAGAGCTTGATCCCGAGCCGTACCCCTTCGAGGGTTTGCTGGCCATACTGCTCCGCCAGCTCCAGCAGCAGGCTCACCAGCCGCTCTTTGTTCGACCTGAACAGCAGGTATTTGAGTCGGCGCTCGATCCGCCGACGGCGGAGGCCAATGAGCTTGGTCACGCCGAGCGACGCGGTGGGGCTGGTCTCTAACAGGCGGTGGAGCACGTCTACCGGCATCAAGATGGCCAGCGATTTCTCGACCGCTTCGGCGTACTCATCGCGGGGCCCCCCCTCCACCAGGGCAAGCTCCCCGAACAGCTCGCCCGGCTCGATGAATGCGAGAATGGTCTGCTTGCCGTCATCGCTAAAGCTGGCGATCTTTGCCCTCCCCCGAGCCAGCAGCAGCACCCCAGACGCCGCGTCCGACGGCATGTAGATCGGCTGGCCGCGGGCGAACTCCCGCGCCCTGCAGGACGCCTCGGCGCGGGCTAGCTGCTCGGGCGCAATCCGCCGCAGCAGGTCGCACTGCTTCAGGTACCAGAGCGTTTCAGACATGCTGCTGCCGCTTCGCGGCGGAGTTTGTGGCTGCGTAGCGGGCGCCGCCGGGCTGTGGAAGCGTAAGTGCGAGCCATCGTTGGTGCGGTTCGACCCTGTAACGTTGTTGAGGTTTCAATCCGTTTGGCCCTGCACCGCCCCGGTTGTGTAAGCCACCTTACTGTCGCTGCGCCGCGTCCGGGCGTCTGTACGACGGCTCACCGTCGGCTACGCCGATCTGGGCTAGTTTGTTGAGGACGTGCAACGAACCCCCGGCAGTATTGCGGAGTCGCCAGTGAATTGAAAGCGAAAGGCCCCTGGCATGCGGTTTCGGAGGTCCGCCCCTGCCAGCAGCGTCAAATCCCTCTGTACCGGCCTCCTTTGTAGCGGTTTCCAAAAAACTCGGAGCGTAGAGACAATGATGAACTTCAATCGACTCGGCCGCCAGGCGGCAGTGACGTGCGGTCTGTTGATGATCCCCTCGGTCGTGTCGGCCGTGCAGATACGGGTCACCGTTGAGAACTTGGCGCCGGCCAACAGCGTGTCGCTGGCGCCGCTGCGGTTCGGATTCAGCAACGGCACGTTCGACTCGTTCGACAACAACGCCCCCGCGTTCTTGCTGGGTCAGCCAGACATCTCCCAGGCGCCGATTGTGACCATCGCGGAGGGGGGGTCGGGCTCAACGTGGTTCCCCGCCTTTCAGGCCGCCGAGCCCAACGCCAACCTCGGCAGCGTGTTCGACGCCGCCTTCCCTCCTATCACCCCAGGAGAGATCAATTCGGCGGTGTTCGAGGTCGACCCGACGAACCAATTCTTCACGTTCGGCACGATGGTGGTCCCCAGCAACGACCACTTCCTGGGCAACGCCAGCCCGACCCGTTACCAGGTGTTCGATGGCTCGGGGAACCTGATCTTGCCCACGATCGTGGAGAGCGCTTCGCTGATTTGGGACGCGGGCTCCGAGACGCAAGACCCAGCCAACGCCGCGTTCTTGCCGGGCGGAGTGAACGACAACCGGGTCAACGAGAACAACCCGGTCACATTCAACTTCTCGAACCTCCAAGCGTTTAACGGGCTGGTGACAGCGGCCGGCTACACGTTCGACAGCAGCCTGCTGGCGGCTGACACGCCCGTGCTGCGGGTGTCGTTCGAGGTGGTGCCCGAGCCGTCGTCGCTGCTGCTGGGCGGCCTGGCGCTGGTCGGCTTGGCCGCCGCGAGGACGCGTCGGACGGCCTAGGAAGGAAAGTCTTCAACCGGATGTCCCGCCCAGGCACGATGCGGCTTGCATCGTGCCCTGGGCGCCTTTGGGGCCACTACGTTGCGGTGCTTCCAGGGGGGGGGGGGTCTCGTCGTATGCCGGTCCCCGCAGCCCGCCCGCCACGTCGATGACCCGGCCCCCCCGGGGCCTCCCCGGGGAAACCCATCCTCAAAATCTCCCACAACCCCCGCTTGGCAACGAAAAGGGCAACGAAAAGGGGACATTCTACTTTACTGCGTTTTCTTCCTGGGCCTGCCGCGGGGGCGGAGCGTTGACTCTAGCCCCAGCTTGCCGGCGGTCGAGCGCTGCCAATCGGGGCCGCCGTACGGGCGGCCCCGCTCGAGGCTGATTTGCAGCTCCGCCAGCTCCTGCTCGTCGAGCGGCTGATTCACCCATTCGGGCCACGACGCTCCCCGGGGCGCCGGGCCCGGATCGAGCGCTACCGGTTCGGTCCCCCTCGGGGGCCGGCCCGCCGACGACCAGGGCCAGTTCTGCGCCTTGCGGATTGGGATTGTCTTGGCCGCAATCGGGTTGCGCTCGACGTAGCGCATGACCGTCAGCAGGTGGTCGTCGGACTCGACCGGGAACGCCTTGAACCGCCCCTGCCAGACGTGGCCCGACGAACGGTAGTGGCGGTGGTAGCGGCGCACGTGGGCGGTGAGCAGCCACTGCATCCAGCGGCTGAGGTCGCCGTCGCGTCGCGGCCAGGCGACCAAATGAAAGTGATTGGGCATCAGGCAGAAGGCCAGCAGCCGCATCGAAACCCGCTCGTTGGCCTCGCCGAGCAGCTTGAGGAACGCCGCGTAGTCTTCGTCTTTGTGGAAGACGGTCATCCGCGCGTTGCCACGGTTCAGCACGTGGTAGCAGACGTTGCCGGCCGAGGCGCGGGAGGTGCGGGGCATCCGTGCAGGCTAGTCGGCGCCTAGGCCGCCGTCAATAAGTAGAATGTCCCCTTTTCTGTCCCCCGCGCCCGTCCCCCGATTGCCCGTCGGGTGTATTACACCTGCTCTGCTGTTGAATAAGTGTATCCGACAAGCCCCCCACCAAAGTGCAACTGCATGGGATAAACACGAACTGGACCATGAATCTGCATAAGCACTTCGCAAACGTGCTCACTTCGAAACACATCGCCATCAAAGACATCGTGCTCATTCGAAAGCGATTCCCATTCAATTACGGACCCAACTCGATTGGGAACACTTGTCTCCGGAAAAACGTCCGCAAAATCACGGCGTTGATTCTCCCGTACGTCGGGACGACTAGGCTGAGCTAGTGCATTACGGAACACCTGTTCATCGCACTTCTCGCACGACCACTGTATGTGATGACACACTGGGCAAACAATCGGTCCAGTCCCACAAAACGGACATGTGTTTTCAAACGCTATTGAAAGAGTGCGTGTGGTCATTGGAGCTGGAACGCGGCCGCAGAGAACGCTCAACGGGCCGGGACATGTGCCGGATGAGTTGTCTGCATCATAAGGAGCCGCACTACTCGCGAAGCCGCGAAGTCCCAGTGTTGCGATGCCGTGCGCAGACTCTTGCATCAGGATGCTGGGCCCTTGCCGAAGCGGGTCTACTAGAAACGACGAATCCGACGCACCGCCATTAACTGTCACCCGTTCAACGCTCTGTACCCACCGACGAGTGACATGTAGTGGAGACAATGAACAGTCATTGCTGTAACCAAAACAACTTACTACATCGTAGACTGCGCTGTAGCGCCCAGGTTTTGTTGTCCAGCGCTCCGGAAGGCGGCAGACAAATGCTCCATCGGTATGGGAAGGAAACACAGTGCTCTTCGAACTTCCAACTTGTTCACACTCATCACGATCAACGCAATCAATCGGCCCAATTGCGTACAGTTCGGCAGGAGGAATTCGTTCAAATAAGCGTTCAATGCGCATAGCCGGTCTCGCTTAGTCCGAGTGAGAGCGATAAAAGGAATCGCTGTCGCACTATGTCGCTACCGAAGTCTGCGTAGCTGGCCCATGTCTCAAGCGCACCCTGGAGCTTGATGCTAGTGCTTAGCTTAATCGATCCCCATTTGGCCTGCTGAGATGCAGCGATCTCCAACTGCTTAACCACGGCCTCCCACCGGTCTCCTGAAAAGGAACCATTTATCGCCAGCACACCCAGCGGCGGGTGGCACTGCTTGGGTGCCACTGTCCGGCTTGTCCGGCAGTGTGATGCGGGTACACAGCTGTTTGGCCGGAGGCTACTTCCCTGAGCTCGGGGACATCCAGCCAGAGGTCCACCGGTCCAAGAGGCGCAAGGGATTGCCCTTAACTAGGTTGCGACACCTCAGTGGGCGTCGTTCGGTTGGGCGACCCCAAATTCCTCCCTTCATGATTCGTCGTCTTATTTCACGAGTTCGATGTCTCCGGGTCTCCAGGTCTTGTCGAACCATGGTTCGAGTGGGCCGTAGAGACGGAAGCAAGCGAACCAGCCCTTTTCGGGGACGGTGGCGATCCAGTTGGCTTGCTTGCCCTCGGGAGCTTTGGGGCCGAAGTAGAGATCGACCGAGCCATCGGCGTTTTCGACAAGTTTGTCACCCGTGTTGTTCTTGCTGGGGAAGGGCTGGCTGGTCTGGAGTTCGGAGCGTGTCTGCGGATCGTAGACGACGATCGACCAGAAATTCTTGGCCGGGGCGTTCGCTGGAATGTGAAGCTTGTAGTTCTGCGAGCCGTCAAACGATTCCCCATCCTTGTCGACAAACACGAGCGCGTACTGCGAGCCCTTGCCGACCATCTTCATGGCCATCGCCGGTGTGTTCACCGTGGCGAGGTAGAAGAAAAAGGTGCGGGCATCGAGATCACGGCCTGCAAGGCCGTCGCCCCCGAGCCAGCGATAGTCGCCGCCGATAAAGCCGCTCGTCCATTGGCGGTCTTCGAAGATTTTCGAGCGTGGATCGCGGTTGCGGAAAGCGATCGCGCGGGCGGTGCCGTTGGCAATGGCCACTGCGTCGGTCAGGATCTTCTTCATCCGCTCGTCGGGGGCGAATTGCTTGCCTTTGACGAGGCCGATGGAGGCGGCGATGCCGCGAAGTTCCGGGTCAATGAAGTCGATGGGTTCCCGCTGGATGACGTGGTTCAGTTCTTCGTAGAACTTGTAGTTGTTGGCGTGGATCGTGTTAAAGACTTCTTTCGAGCAGTTGATGAACTCCATGGCCGGAGGGTTGTCGGCCTTGCTCAGTGGGTAGATTTTCACCCCGTCTTTGAACATCTTCACGGCGGCGTCGGGTTTGCCGTCGACGAGGAACCCACGAAGAGGCACCCAGTTCACATAGCTCCGTGAGTGCGCGACGTAGTAGTCACCTCCGTCCTTTTTGTCTTTGGGCACTTCGCCCTCATAACCGGGAGGCACGATGAGATACTTGCCTCCTTCGCCCCGATCGGGACCAGGCAATCCCATGTCGATGACAAAGCGGAAGAAGGCATCATCACAGGTGCCCGGTCCGCAGCCGGGCGGGATCTCGACCACGGTCGGCCCGTCCTTTTCCAAATCAAGTAAGCCGAGGCAATAGACGGTCTCTGTGTTGCCGGTGAGGAACAGCGGATTGGAATCCAACAAGTCCTCGAAAAGGAGCACTTGGTGGCATTCGGTGGCGCCTCGCGAAATCTGGCCCAACCGTAGTCCTTCGAGGGAAGTGGCGGGAATGAAATTGAGGAAGGTCTCGACTGCGCGGAGCGTGTCGAGGTTGTCGTAGAGCTTCTGCGTGGTTTCGGCATCAGGGATGCCATCGGCGAAGTTGAGCGTTCCGATGCTAGTCTCGACCTTGTCGGGCGTCATGATTTCTTCCGGGATCTTCTCGTTAAATCCCGGTGTGTTCTGCGCGAAGGCAGAACCGCACGTCAGGGCGAGGGCGGTGGCTATCGTGGTTCTGATATTCATGGTTTGTATCTATTTTCGTTCTTAGTTCGTGTGTTTTGAAATTCGCTGCTGAATTCGCGAGCCGGATCGTGGGGCCCGGCCCGAGGGGTTCAGGATCGAAGATGTGACTATTGCGCCTTCACGATGCCAGGGGGCTTCCAGCTTCCTTTGCCCGGAGGGAGTACGGACGGGTCTTCGGTCTTCGGCCGCAGCCTCCCGGGGAGCCTCCCGGGGACACCCATCCTTAGAGCCCCCCGGGGACACCCATCCTTAGAATCTCCCGGGGACACCCATCCTTAGAATCTCCCACAACCCCCGCTTGACCAATATCTGTTCGCGTGTGCACTGCACGGCGTGCCGTCCTTGATTTGTTGCGGCAGCAGCGTAACGCAACGCTACCGCAGGTACGGCAGGTCGCCCTTGTTGGCGGCCGATAGATCGACCAGCGCCGTTGCAAGCGAGCGGACGATCGCGTCGAAGTAGCTCTGGCCCTTCTGGGCCGTCGCTAGGGAGGGGTCGCCGCTGCCGGTGTCGGGGTGGCACGCCGACCAGGGGCGGGGCGTCCAGAAGCCCGGTTGTCGCAGGCCGTCGATCGCCGGTGCGATCCGCTCTCCGGCGCCCGCCCGGTGTAGCTCTACCAGGTCGGGCCGCAGGTGCAGCATCAGGCTGGTTTCGGTTTCGTCCGCGTGGTCGCCGGGGGCGTCGAACACCGCTGCGCGGACGTCGGGGACCATCTGGTAGAAGTTGGCCACGACGATCAAGATCGGCAGCTCCGACTGCAGGTCGCGCACCAGGGGCTGGAACTGGTTGCCGCCGTGCGCGTTGACGATCACCAGCCGATCGATCCCCTGGGCCACCAGCGACCGCGCGATGTCGCGCAGCAGCGCCGTGGCGGTGGGGGTGGTGATGCTGATCGTGCAGACCTGGTCGAGCTGCTGCTGGTCGTTGCCGAACGGGATGACCGGCAGCACGATCACCCGGGCGCCGTCGGCGGCGGCCAGCTCGGCGGCGCGCTGGGCGAAACTGGTCGCCTGGATCGCGTCGGTGCCGTAGGGGAGGTGGTAGTTGTGGGCCTCGGTGGCGCCCCACGGCAGCACGGCCACGCGTGGCGGGTGGTCCCGCAGGCGTCGGTAGTTGGTTTCCAGCAGCACGTGATTGCGGATCGCCATCGTACGGACCTCCGGGTTGAAGTGCGTCGTGCACGCGGTCGATGCCGCACGCCCGCAGCGTAGCACTTGCAGGCTGTGGCACGGAGAGGCGCCGATCGAAGCAAGAGCGCCGGCGTTGTTCACGGCGTTGTCGATGATGCAGAACTTGGCCGCGGGGTGGGCGCCCGCTCGTCGGCACGGATCGCCGAAGGGTGCGTCGCCCACCTCCACGCCGCCGGCAGCTATGGCCACGCAAGCCGGGGGCAGGGCGCCCGGCGGAGAATAGAGACTCCGACTCATTTTGCCGGCCGGTCGTTTACACTGCCCGCAAAGAGGCGTACGCTGCTTGCGCGGTGACCAGTTTGATTTCCTCTCGACCAAGGACAACTTCGATGCGTAACGAAGTGCGGCGATCCGTTTGGCGCTGTTTAGCGCTGGCGGTGGTGATGGCGTGTGCGAGCGGTACGCACGCCCAGGACAAGAAGCCCAACATCTTGTTCATCATGGGGGACGACATCGGCATCATGCAGCCGGGTTGTTACCACCAGGGTCTGATGGTTGGCGAGACGCCCAACATCGACCGACTGGCCAACGAAGGGGGCCGGTTCATGGACTACTACGCGATGCAGAGCTGCACGTCGGGGCGCTGCGCGTTCTTTACCGGGATGGAGCCGATCCGCGTTGGGCTGACCGTTCCGCAGCTTCCGGGCAGCCCCGCTTGGCTGCGCCCGGGCACGCCGACGCTTGCGAAGGTGCTGCTCAACCAGGGCTACACCACGGGTCAGTTCGGCAAGAACCACCTGGGTGACCACGCCGAGTCGCTGCCGACCGCGCAGGGCTTCCAAGAGTATTGGGGTTACCTGTACCACCTCGACGCGATGCAGCAGGTGAGCTTCCCGGACATCAACAAGTCGCCGACCGAGCAGGCCGTGGCGCCCCCCGGGCTGAACACCCCGATCCCGGGCCTCACGCCCCCCAAGGGATCGGTGGACGCCAAGACCACCATCAGCCTGATCCCGCCGCGGCCGATCCTTTCTTGTGCTTCCTCGGACGGCACGCAGGCCAACCAGCAAGTCGAGAGCGCCGGCGAGCTGACGCTCGAGAGGTCGAAGACGGTTGACGAAGAGATTTCCGATCACGTGATCGACTGGCTCGACCGCAACGCCCCGAAGAAGACCGGCAAGCCGTTCTTCTGCTGGTACAACCCGGCCCGCATGCACGTGACGACCGTGCTGTCGAAGAAGTACGAGGACATGATCGGCGTCAAAGGGGGCAAGGACTGGGGCGCCAACGAGGCCGGCATGAAGCAGATGGACGACAACATCGGCTACGTGCTGAAGAAGCTTGAGGACATGGGCGAGCTCGACAACACGATCGTCGTGTTCACCACCGACAACGGCGCCGAGGCGATCAGCTTCCCCGACGGCGGCGTGACCCCCTTTAAGGGCCAGAAGGGGCAGGCCTGGGAGGGCGGCTACCGGGCGCCGTGTGTCATCCGCTGGCCGGGCCACATCAAGCCGGGCACGCTCTACAAGGAGATGTTCGCGTCGTACGACTGGCTGCCAACGCTGGCAGAGATCGCCGGCGGGCCCAAGGGGGACGAGCTGGACAAGACGATCCAGGCCGGCAAGTACCCGAAGTTCGCCAAGACGAAGCTGGCGGGGGTCAACCAGATCGACTACCTGACTGGCAAGACCGACAAGTCGGCCCGCGAGACGTTCATCTACTACTCGGGCGCCACGCTGTCGGCCGTGCGGTACAAGAACTGGAAGTTCTACTACTCGATGGCGGCGCCCGGCCCGGACGGCTGGCTCGACCCGCTGATCACCTACAACTTCACGCTGGTGAACAACATCAAGCGCGACCCCTTCGAGCAGGCGGTCGGCAGTTGGCAGAAGACCGCGGCCTCGATACAGGGGGCGCTCGCGTCGCCGAGCACCGCGTACATCTACGACTGGAACCTGCTGCCGATCAGCCAGGGCATCGCGCTGCGGCACCTGGAGTCGTTCCAGGAGTTCCCGCCGATGCAGGCGCCCCCGTCGTACAACCTGGCTCAGGTGATGGCGCAGATTGAGGCGCAGAAGCGTCAGATCCACAACTCGGGCCACCCGAGCGACTGACGCGGCAGGCTTGCGACGCGCTTAGCGGCGGGCGGCCCAAGTGGGCCGCCCGCTTTTTTTGGCGCCTTGTCGGTTACGACCGGGGCTCCATACGGCCTGGGCTCGCTTCTACTAGGCCGGCCGCCCGTGCAGCAGGGGCGAGCCCGCAGCCAAGGGGATAACCCCTTTGCTTCAAAGCGGTTGCGGTCGGCCGGCGGGCGCTCCGATCGCGGCCTAGATTATCTCCGGGGGCGGCGCGTGCGCGTCGCCGGCGGTTCGGCGGTTGCAAAGGAACGGGGCTCATGTTCGGACGGATGCTCGACTGGCTGGTGGGGAAGTGGCAGTGGCCCAGCGCGGCGCTGTTCGCGGCCGGGTTGCTGGCGCTGCTCGCCCCCTTCGTGTTTCGGTTTGCGGGGCTGGCGCTGGGGCTCGTGTACCTGCAGCTACCCATCTACATGCTGCACCAGTTTGAGGAGCACAACCACGACCGCTTCCGCCTGTGGGTGAACGCCAACATCGGCCACGGGCGCGACGTGCTGACGCCGATCGCGACGTTCTGGATCAACTCGCTGTTTGTCTGGGGGGTCGACCTGGCGGCGCTCTACCTGGCGACGTTTGTCGACCTTTCGCTGGGGCTGATCGCGTTGTACCTGCCGATGCTCAACGCGGTGGGGCACATCGTCCCGGCGATCGTCAAGCGTCAGTACAACCCCGGGCTGCTGACCAGCGTGGCGGTCTTCTTGCCGGTGGGGCTGCTGAGCACCTACGTAGTGTCGCGCGCCGCCGGCGCCGATGTTCACGACCACCTGCTGGCCTTGGGGGTGGCGGTGGCCGTGCACGGCGCGATCATCGCGCACGTACGCCGGCGGATGGCGTTGCTCTCACGCGCCGCGGCGCCGGAGATGCCGGCGGGGCTTCCCGCGTAGCAGCCGCTCAAGGATTACGCCTACACTTCACCACAGAGCCACTGAGAACACAGAGGCCAACGGAGAAAATCTCTCGCGAAGACGCAAGGTTGCGCACCCTTCGGAATTGCTGCATTTCAGCTTCCTTGCGCCTTTGCGATAGAAGAACGACGTCGGTACTTCTCCCGTCCGTCTCTGTGTTCTCAGTGGCTCTGTGGTTCGCTTGATGCTTGCGGGAGTTTTCTTCGATCCGTTGCCCAGGTCAGGCGCCGGCCGGGCTATAGCTCGTCCGCGCCGGTCACGTTTGTGATCAGCGCCCGCAGCTTGCGCCGCAGCAGGGCGTAGCCGAAGAACCGGCGGCCTAGCTCGTAGTTTTTGGCCACCATGGCGTCGCGGTAGGCGTGGTCGGTGATGACGCGTTGGACCCCCTGCACCACCTCGCGGGTGAGGTAGCCGTTCATGGCGACCACGTCGAACCCGCGTGGTTCGATGTCGGTTACGTAGATCGAGTAGCGGTTCACCAGCACCGGCTTGCGGTAGTAGAACGCCTCGAGCAGGGCGTTGCCGAAGCCCTCGTACAGGCTGGGGTAGGTGATGAAGTCGGCGTGGGCGTAGGCGTCGGCCAGCAGGAAGATCTTCTCGCCCTGCTCGTTGTAGCCGCGTTCCTCGCCGATGCGGGTCGGCACGTAGCGGAGGTCGACCCCCTGCTGCTCGGCGAGCTCCTGCAGCGAGTCGCGGTAGGCGTGCCCCTCGTCGCCCGACTCGTGCGAGATCACCAGCTTGCAGCGCGGGTTCTCGAGCGCCTTGATCAGGTTGATGGAGTGCTCGATCCCCTTGCGGGGGACGACGCGCGTGGGCTGCAGGAACAAGATGTCGTCGGGCTCGATGCCGATCGCTTGGCGGAAGTCGCGGTTGAAATCGTCGATGCCGGGGGGCTCGGTCTCGAAGTTCAGCACGTTGGGCACCAGCACGCTGGAGGCGCCCCGGCGGTGCGACAGGCTGCGCTGCCCCTCGCTGTTGATGGTGACGTGCTGGATCGACGGGACGGTGCAGGGGAACGCCATCCGCAGCAGGTCGCCCACGCAGTTCACGCTGAAGCGGTCCCGCTCCCAGTAGAAGTCGTGGTGGTGGGCGATGGTGGGGAAGTTGGTCTCTGCGCAGAACATCGAGATGGCCACCCCCAGCGGGATGTTCATCGGGATGCACAACGCGTTCTGCACCACCATGATGTCGATGGAGAACCTCTCAACGAACTCGTACAGCGTCCGCTTGAGGTGCTCGGCCAGGGCGAAGATCCGCCTGGTCACTTCCGGGTCGCGCCGCACTGCGCCGAAGGCGCGTTCGCTGATCCAGTCGATGTCTGGGTGGCCGAACCAGGCGTGCGGCACCAGCATGCTGACCGCCGGGTCGGTGTCGAGCTTGCCGGCGTACCAGTGGCTTACGTGGCGGTGGTCCCACAGCACCTTGGCCCACTTGGCGGCCTCGAGCGAGACGCCGTCGGTGCCGGCGAAGCGGGTGCCGACGAACCCGATGTTGCGGCCGGAGGGTGGGATGATGGGGTTCATTCGGCGCGGGGTGCGTGTGTTGTCGTCATTACACGGACGGGCCGGGGGCGAGGACGCCCCGGCTCACAAGGAGCGACGTGCGGGCCGGGGCGTCCTCGCCCCCGGCCCGTCGCGATCTGCGATCGCTGCTCGGGGGCTCTCCCCCGCAACTGTACGTCCCCATCACCGTGGTGCAAGCCGCATGACCGTCAGAAGCTGTGAGAGCCGGGTGACGACGGCGTCTGCCCGCACCCCCTCGACCAGCGGATCGCCGTGGCGCATGCGCAGCGAGCGCCCGTCGCCGGCGAACAACGCGGTTCGCAGCCCCGCTGCTTGGGCGGCGGCGATGTCGTTCCGCAGGTCGTTGCCCACCATCAGGGCCTCGCCGGGCGCGATGCCGTGGGCCGCCAGGCGCCCAGCCGCCTCGTCGTACAGGAACCGGCCCGGCTTGGCCTGGAGGTGCTCGAACGACCAGACGCACAGCGAGGGGTCGAACCCCAACGCCCCCAGCGGCGCCCCCAGCAACGCCTCGACCGCCAGCGGCGTGTAGAACTGGGCGTTGCTGACGATCCCTACCGCGACGCCGCAGCGGCGCAGCTCGGCCAGCAGCTCTGCGGCCTCGGGCATCGGCCACACCGGGTTCACCCGGCACTCGTACTCAACGGCCACGCGCCGCAGCGCCGCGTCGTCGGGCGGTTCGGCCCACGGGAGCCGCCGCCACACCGCGACGATGTCGACCTCCGGGAACTCGACCCCCTGTTCACGCAGCCGGGCGTGCTGGGCAGCGATCTGGTCGTGCAGGCGCTCGACCAAGCCGTCGCGGTCGATGCAGCGGTGCAGCCCGCACACCGCCAGCGCGTCGACGGCCATGTCGCTGCGCGCGAGCGGGTCGGCCAGGCTGATGTCGCCGCTGGCGCTCGCCAGCAGGGTCCCGTAGACGTCAAGCAGCAGCGCGCGCACGCCGTCCAGGGGCGTGGGGGCCGCCTCCACGTCGGTCGGAAGCGGCGCGAGGGGCCTGCTGAGCTGGGCGATTAGGCGCACAAGCTGATCGTCGGTCACGCCCTAGGCCTCGGTCCGCACGGGGTGCAGGCGGTCGGCGCGCAGGTAGTGCCGCAAGATCACGGCGCCGTCGACGACCCCCTGGTCTGCGGCGCAGGGCCCCGCCGGGGCCTCTTGCACCGCGGCGTACGTGGCGCAGAGCTTCCCGCCGATGGACTGGGGAGAGTAGTGCTGGCGGACGACCGCGGCGTTCGACTCGATCGTCTCGCGGTGCGACTGGGCCGTGGCCTTGAGCCCCGCCGCGACGGTGGGGTTGAGCTCCAGCACCCGATCGATCGCCGATGCGCCCTCCTGCCGGATACGCGTGACGACGTCTGCTTGCCAGTGGGTGGGGAGCTGGGCGAAATCGATGGTCCCCTCGGCGCCGATCGCGGCGAGCTGCGCTTGGCGCTCGTCGGCCAGCGGCGCGCCGTCTGTGGCGAACCCGTAGTCGCGGCAGACCCACTCGTGCAGCTCGCCGATCGCTTCGCGGACCTCGTCGATCGGCAGCCAGTCGACCGGCAGCTTGATGTCTGGGTCGAGCAGGTCGAAACGCATGCCGAGCGTTTCGAAGTCCCCCGTGATCTCCGGCAGGTTGCGTCCGGTGAGGGGTCGGCCCGCGAGCCACGCCTCGAGGAACACCAGCCCGAAGCCCTCGGCGACGCTGGTGGTGAGAAGCGCATCGGAGGCCGCCAGCGAGTCCTCGTACTCCAGCCGGCCGAGGCCGCCGATGTCGAAGCGGCACGGCAGCCGCAGCCGTTCGGAGAGCCCGTGCCAGCGGTCGTACGAGGGGAGCTCGACCGGGCTGATGGGGGGGAGCGTGAGCGCCGCCATCGTTTGGCCCCCATCGAGCGCCGCGTGCAGCAGCATCTCTCCCAGGTTCTTCCGGCGGATGCCGCGCACCGGGTAGACCAGCAGCCGTTGGCCTTGTTTGAGCCCCAGCCGCTGAGCGACCCGCGCGCGGGCCTCGTCGCGCGGGGGCGCCTTGTGGAAGTCGACCACCGGGTTGGGGAGCAGGTGGACGCGCTCGGCGGCGACGCCGGCCTGGAGCAGCAGGTCCGAGTCGCGCGTGGTGAGCGTGGCGTAGTGGATCGACGGGTTTTGCGGGTACTGAACCCGGGCGATCGCTTGCGGGTCGCGGAGCCCCAACGACCGCTCGAGCCGCCGGTAGTTGGCGGGGCGGAAGTCTTCGATGAAGTCGTGCACCTGCAGCAGCAGCCGGTAGCCGCGGTCGGCGAGCAGGGCGAGCGCGCCGGGCACCGATCCGTTCTTGCCGAGGGAGTGGTTGTGAAAGTGGATCAGCGTCTGATCGACCTTCATGCCGTGGTCGCCGAGCACCTGGTGCAGCCGATCGGCCATGGCGTCGGGCCTGGCCGACGCCGACTCGGAGTACTCCAGCTCCGCCACGGGAACCAGCTCCAGCTCAAACGGGGGCGTCTCGTCCGGCTGCGGCGCCGGCCAGCCGCCGCGTCGCCCCCCGTACAGCACCACCACGCGTTCGGGCCGGCTCGCGGCGGGGCAGGCCGCCAGCGCACGCAACTGGTTGCGGATGACCTGGGTTACGCCCCCCGAGTCGAGGTGGTAGTGCGCGATCGCGAGTTGCATTGGCGGCGGTGACGGTAGATAGGTGCGTAGCCCTCTCAGGCTCGCCAACTGGGGTTGCTGTGTCAACTGGACCGCGCCGCTGGCACATCTCCGCCAATCAAACCCCGGAACTAGCCGACGGGTTACGCCCCGTCGGCGCGATCCGGTGGGCGTCACCTTCTCAGCCACCCCGACGGGGCGCAACCCGTCGGCTGCTGGCCAAGGCATGCTATACTGACCGCCATGCCCGACTTCGCCCAGCACGGTCCGATCACCACGCTCCACGAGCTGGGGACCGTGCACCCAGAGCAGATCGAGGCCAACCTCCGCGCGGCGGTCCAGCGCCACCCCATCGGCCTCTTGCTGCCGGTCACGGCCAGCGACATGCGGGCAGAGCCGTTCGCGCGGATCGCTCAGAAGCTGGCCGCGGCGGACTACATCGACACCACGCTGGTGCTGCTCAACCGCGCCGATTCGGTCGAAGACTACCGCGAGTGCCGCAGGATCGTCTCGCAGCTCGGCCCGCGGGCGCACGTGCTGTGGACCGACGGCCCCCGCGGCGCCGCCGCCTTTGCGGAGCTTACCGACGCGGGGTTCGACGTCTCGCAGCCCGGCAAGGGGAGGGCGGTGTGGACCGCCTTCGGCTTCCTGCTGGCCGACCCGCGGCTCAAGGCGTTTGTGCTGCAGGACTGCGACATCGTGAACTACGACAACGAGATGCTGGTGCGGCTCTGCCTGCCGATGGCCCACGCCAGCGTCGATTTCGAGTTCGCCAAGGCCTACTACGCCCGCGTGACCGACCGCATGCACGGCCGCGTGGTGCGGCTGCTGATGACGCCGCTGCTGCGGGCGATGATCGCGGTGCTGGGGAGCGACCCGTTCCTGGTGTTCCTGCGGAGCTTCCGCTACCCACTGTCGGGCGAGTTCGCCATCAGCGCCACGCTGGCCCGCTCCAACCGCATCCCGTGCGACTGGGGATTAGAGGTCGGCGTGCTGGCCGAGGTGTTCCGCAACACGTCTCCCAAGCGGGTCTGCCAGGTCGACCTCGGCAGGCTGTACGAGCACAAGCACCAGCCGCTGGACCGCAGCGACCCGCATTCGGGTCTGCTGAAGATGGGCTCGCAGATCATCCAGAGCATCCTGCGGACGCTCGCCAGCCGCGGGCAGGTCTTGAGCCAGGGCCACCTGATGACCCTGCAAGCAGCCTTCTTGCGGCTCGCCCAAGACGCGGTGCGGCAATACCACGCCGACGCAATGATGAATAGCTTAGAGTACGACCGGCACAGCGAGGAGCAAGCGATCGAGGCGTTCGCGGCGCTCATCGCCACGGCCGGCCAGGCGGTGCTGGACGATCCGACCGGGGCCGCGGCGCTGCCGACCTGGAGCCGAGTGATGGCGGCGCTGCCCGATTTCCCCAGCCGGTTGCGGCAGATCGCCGAGGACGACGCAGCAGAATTCACCGGCGAGCCGTCGCCCTAACCCGCACCAGAGCAAGCAGCCGCCGGCGTCAACCACGGACGACGATTGCCACGAAAAGGCACAAAGAAGCACAAAGACGGAATGTGCCACGTATAGCACAGACGACACGGACGAGTCTTGGCGAGTAAAGTGACACGCCGGCAGTAACATCTTTTCTTAGGAGCATTGTGATGCGATCGCGATTGGGCTGGATTGGGGTTTGTTTCTTGGCGGTGACTCCGGTGGCGGCGGACGAGCCTTCCCAGGCTCGCGATGCGCAGGCGGCTCGCATCGCCGAACAGATCGCGCAGGTACGCGAGAGCTACCAACGCGAGCACCCCGAGCTGCGTAGGCCCGGCAGCGACCAGGAGTTCCGCGATCAAGTGCAACGCGTCGCGGGGACTCGTGAAGCGCGGGAGACCCGTGACGGGCGGGAGACCCGTGAGCCGCAGCAAGACCAGCGGTCACGCCGCGACACCGACGCGCGCCAGCGTCCCGCGGGCCGGCCGATCGCTCCGCAAGACCGCCCCAGGGACGCCCCTCCCGGGATGTTTGCTCCGCCGGGGCCGGCGGGTCCCTCTCATGCCGGCTCTCATGCCGGCCCCCAAGCTGGGCAGCAATGGGCGCAACCCATGCTTCATGGGCCCCCCACGCAGGGCCCGCCACACTCGGCCGGCCCGGCGATGCACAACCCGTACGCCCCAACCCCCCCCGCGGCCGCCAGCAAGCAACGCGTGCTCCGCGATATGGCCTTCGAGCTGGAACGCCACGCCCACGGGCTCGAGAACCTAGAGTTGTACAACGAGGCCGACGGCCTACGGTCGGCGGCGGCCAAGCTCCGGCAGTCGGCCCGGAAGATGGACGCCCCCAAGGCCGCCCCCAAGTCCAAGCCAGACAAGCCCGAGGCCCGCAAGCGCGACGGAGACAGCGAAAAGTCGCAGAAGCGGCCGCCGCGCGCCGAGGGGCACGTCCCGCCGCGCGAGACCGGACATTAATCCAAATCGCGTGTGAGCCGGGGTGTCCCCACCCCCGGCGACGCTCAATGAACCCGCTACTGCGTGGCGCCCGCAGCACCGTGCGATGGACGATTGATCGCGCCGCGCCGGGGGCGGGGACGCCCCGGCTCGCTCGTGTACTCACGAAACTGCGAGGTTTGTTGACACCCCCAACCCCCGCCATTAGTCTTGATCCTGTAGGGGTTTAGCGCAATTCTGCCCCTCTTTCCGACCCGATCCGCACTCCGCACGGCCCGTGTTATGACCCCCCTTGGCAAGTTCCTCATCGAAAAGCGGGTGGTCAGCAAGGAGCAGTTTGCCGAAGCCGAGGCGCTCTCCAAGAAGAACCACAGCAAGGTGCAAGAGGCCCTGGTTTCGCAGGGATACGCCACCAGCGAGCAGGTTTCGCAGGCGCTCGCGGACATGCACGGGTACGAGTTCTACGACCTGCGAGACGTGCCGATCCCCCCCGCCGTGGTGGAACTGGTCCCCGAGTCGGTCGCCCGCGAAAACGCGGTGATCCCGCTGGCCGAGGAGGACGACGCCCTCAAGGTGCTGGTGAGCGACCCGGACGACTACGAGACGTTCGACAAGCTGCAGTTCATCCTCAACCGCAAGATCAACATCGGCATCGCGACGCGGGAGAGCATCCTCGAAGCGATTAACCGCAACTACGGCCAGATGGGCGACGAGTCGGCCGACTCCATGCTGCAAGAGTTCACCGACACGGCCATCGACTTCACCGAGACCGAGGGGGACGACGCCGACTCCGACGACGAAGAAGTGGACGAGGCGAGCGCTCCGATCGTGCGGTTTGTGCAGCTCATGATCGCCGAGGCGGTGCAGCTGCGGGCCTCCGACATCCATGTCGAGCCGTTCGAGGACCGGGTGCGGATCCGCTACCGGATCGACGGCGTGCTGGTCGAACGCGACAGCCCACCGCGGCGTCTGCTGGGGGCGCTGCTCTCCCGCATTAAGATCCTCGCCCGGATGGACATTGCGGAACGCCGCAGGTGCCAGGACGGCCGGATCAAGATCACCGCCGGCGGCAAGCAGCTCGACCTGCGGATCAGCATGCTCCCTACCAACCACGGCCAGAGCTGCGTGATGCGGCTCTTGGACCCAGACAACATCAAGATCGGGGTCCGGCAGCTCGGCCTGGGTGAGGCCGACTTCAAGAACTTCCGTAACCTCATCCGCCGCCCCAACGGCATCTTCTTGGTCACGGGCCCGACCGGCTCTGGGAAGACCACCACGCTCTACGCGGCGATGAACGAGCTCAACCGGCCCGACCGGAAGATCATCACCGCCGAGGACCCGGTAGAGTACTACCTGGCGGGCATCAACCAGGTCGAGGTGAAGCACAGCATCGGGCTGGATTTCTCACGGATCATCCGGGCGATGTTGCGGCAAGCCCCAAACGTGATCCTGGTGGGCGAAATGCGCGACTATGAGACAGCTTCGATGGGAATCCAGGCTTCTCTGACTGGACACCTGGTTTTCAGTACGCTCCATACCAACGATGCGCCCGGCGCCGTGTCACGAATGACCGACCTCGGCGTCCCCTCGTACCTCGTCGCAGGCAGCGTGATCGGAATTTTGGCGCAAAGATTGGTCCGCGTTGTGTGCTCGAAATGTAAACAACCGTACACCCCAACGCACTACGAAATCGAGACCGCCGGCATCACCCCCGAGCAGGTCGCCAAAGCCAACTTTATGAAGGGCCGCGGGTGCAATCATTGCGGCGGCAGCGGGTACCGCGGGCGCCTGGGCATCTACGAGTTGCTGCTGATGAACAACACGATCCGGGAGCTCACCTTCAAGAGCGCGTCGACCGTCGATATCCGTAAAGCCGCTGCAAAAGAAGGGATGCGCTCGCTCTTCGAGGACGGGATCGACAAGGTTTGCGCCGGCATCACCACGGTCGAGGAAGTCTTCCGCGTGGCCAAAAAGATGGGCTGATGGCGGCCCCCTCTGGCGCCTACCGCCCCCCCCCCGTGTGGACCGCCGCGAGGCGCGGGGCAGGGCCCGTTCGCGGGTGACGGTTGTGCTGGTTTGCGCGGCAGGTGGATGCCCAGCGAACCGCCACTGCGAGGCTCTTTGCGCCTAAATCGTGCTCAGCAAAACACTTGAGCTAGCACGCTACTGCGACAATAATGCTTTCGGGTCGGAAAGGCAGGGCGACGGCGGGCAACCGGCGCTCAACAACCCCCAGGCAGCGGAAGGCGTCTGGCAGAGGGGCGGGCGGAACAGCGGGGCTCTTCACTACCGCCGGGTCCGCCGCCAAGGAACAGAGCACAAGAGCCGCGGTTAACCGCGATCGAGGCCGGCAGGCCGATTCAGCAGCAGGCGTCGCCCCGGCGACCCGCGCCGATTCTGCCAACGGCCTTGTGCGCCATGGTTTTCAAGCGTTTTCTGGGCGGCGCCACGCGGTTCCCCGTGCGGTCGCTGCCCCCACCCGTCCGTAAGGCCCCCGTAAACGCCGCCAGGCACGAGCCAGCATGAGCACCGAATCCCCGGCCAACACCGGCACGATCCTGATCGACAAGCTGCTTGCCGCTGCGATCAAGCAGGGGGCGAGCGACATCCACATCACCGTGGGGCAGCCCCCGGTGTTCCGCATCAGCGGGCGGATGCAGAAGCTCAAGACCAAGGTGCTGGACGACCAAGACACGATGGCGTTGATGAAGAGCATCACGCCCGACCGCTGCCAACAAGAGTTCCAAGAGACCGGCAGCGCAGACTTCGGCTTCGCGTTCGGCGACGCCGCCCGCTTCCGTGTGTCCATCTTCCGGCAGCGGGGCAAGGTGGCCATGGTCCTCCGGCAGATCCCGGTCGACCTGTGGACGATGGACCAGCTCAAGCTCCCCGAGGTGTTCAAGAAGCTCATCATGCGGCCCCGCGGCCTGGTGCTGGTCACGGGACCGACCGGTTCGGGCAAGTCGACCTCGCTGGCGGCGATGGTCGACTACCTCAACGAGAACGTCGACCACCACATCATCACGATCGAAGACCCGATCGAGTTCCAGCACAACCACAAGAAGAGCACGATCAACCAGCGTGAGGTGGGGACAGACGTCACCAGCTTCTCCGAGGCCATCCGCCGCGCCCTGCGGCAAGACCCCGACGTGATCCTGGTGGGCGAGATGCGCGACCTGGAGACCATCGAGGCCGCCATCACCGCCGCGGAAACGGGCCACATCGTGTTCGGCACGCTGCACACCTCCAGCGCCGCGGGCACCATCAACCGCATCATCGACGTCTTCCCCACACACCAGCAGGACCAGATCCGCACCCAGCTCGCGTCGGCGATCATCGGCATCCTCTCCCAGCAACTGCTCAAGAAGATCGGCGGCGGCCGCGTCGCGGCGTTCGAGACGCTCATCGTCACCCCGGGCATCGCGAACCTGATCCGCGAGAACAAGATCTTCCGCATCACGTCGTCCATCCAAACCGGCCAGAAGCACGGCATGCAGCTTCTGGACGACCACATCTTCAAGGCCTGGAAAGAAGGCCTGGTGACCAAAGAAGACGCGCTGGGCAAGTGCAACAGCGTCGAGGACTTGGCCAAACGCTTCGCCGAAGAAGAGAAGAGCGCCTTCGACGCCAGCGCAGACCCGTACGAGAGTTAACCCTTAGCAACGAACGGGACGCGGATCGTCGCGGATTACGCGGATCCATCACGATGAAACACGGTCGTAACCCGCGTCCGATTCTTTGCCCCCAAACTAATTCTTAGCGTTCCGGAGTTTCCAACATGGCGATGCGTCGCATCGGACAAGTCCTGGTCGACCTCGGCTTCATCCTCGATGAGCAGCTAGAGCTGCTGGTCGAGGAGCAGAAGCAGCACCCCGGCGTGCTGATCGGCCGCGTGGCGATGGACCTCGGGCTGATCGAGGAAGAGCAGCTCGTGCAGGCGCTGGCCGAGCAGTTGTCGATCGATACGGTCACCGTCTCCGACCTCACCATCTCCAAGGAGGTGCTGGCGCTGGTGACCGAGCCGATGGCTCAGATGTACCGCATCGTGCCCGTCTCCTTCGAAGAAGACTCGCAGACGCTCACCGTGGCGATGTGCGACCCGCAGAACCTGGGGGTGCAGGACGAGCTGCGCACGTTCCTGGGCTTCAACATCCGCGTCGCGGCGACCACCGAGTCGTCGATGATCAAGGCCCTGGAACGCTACTACGGCGACAGCACCGAGAGCGTCGAGAGCCTGGTCGCCGACATGGAGGGGGACGCAGAGCTGGCCGCGGCCGCCGCGGCCCTGAACAACGACGGGCCGATCGACCTCACCAGCGTCGAGGCGCTGGCCGACAGCGCGCCGGTCCGCAAGCTGCTGAACATGGTGCTGCTGCTGGCGATCAAGGACCACGCCAGCGACCTGCACTTCGAGCCGTTTGAAGACGAGTTCCGCATCCGCATCAAGGCGGACGGCGTGCTGTACGAGATGGTCCCCCCGCCGCGCCACCTGGCGTTTGCGATCACCACCCGCATCAAGGTGATGGCCAACCTCGACATCGCCGAACGCCGGATGCCGCAGGACGGCCGGATCGAGCTGACCGTCGGCGGCCACCCGATCGACCTCCGCGTCAGCGTGCTGCCGACCATGTTCGGCGAGAGCGTCGTGATGCGGGTGCTCGACCGCTCGGTCGTGTCGCTCGACCTCGCGAAGGTCGGCCTGAGCGAAGAGATGCTCAAGACCTTCCGCACGATCATCCGCAAGCCCAACGGCATCATCTTGGTCACCGGTCCCACCGGTTCGGGAAAGACGACCACCCTCTACTCGGCGCTGAGCGAGCTCAACTCGATCGAGGACAAGATCATCACTACCGAGGACCCGGTGGAGTACGACATCGACGGCGTGATCCAGGTGCCCATCGACGCCTCGATCGGCAACACGTTCGCCAACTGCCTGCGGGCCATTCTGCGGCAAGACCCGGACAAGGTGCTGGTGGGGGAGATCCGCGACCTGGAGACCGCCGAGATCGCTATCCAGGCGTCGATGACGGGCCACCTGGTGTTCAGCACGCTGCACACCAACGACGCCCCCAGCACCGTCACCCGGCTCAAGGACATGGGGGTGCCCACGTTCATGATCACCGCCACGGTCGAAGCGATCCTGGCCCAGCGCCTGGTGCGGCGCGTCTGCAAGAACTGCCGCGAGCACTACGACCCGCCGCGCGAAGTGCTCGCAGACCTGAACATCTCGCCCGAGCAAGCCAAGAAGGGCAAGTTCTACCGCGGCGCCGGCTGCGAGGTGTGCAACAACACCGGCTACAAGGGCCGCGTGGGGCTGTTCGAGCTGCTCGTGATGACCGACGAGGTGCGCGAGGTCATCATGGCCAACGCCCAGGTCGAGGAGATCCGCGACCTGGCCGAGAAGCAGGGCATGATGACCCTCCGCAAGGCCGGCATGATCGCGGCGATGGAAGGCTCCACCACCCCCGATGAAATCATCCGCGAGACGGTTCTCGAAGGACACTAAGAGAGTAGGGCAGGCCCCGCCTGCCGAAACCGTGAAACGTTTGAGCAACTGAATCAACTGCGTCACTCGAAGACATCAGAAAATAGAACGCGGATCATCGCGGATAAATCGGATTGAGAAAGATCCAAGGATCCTTGAGTCGCCCCCGCTGTACGGCGTTTCAAGTCGTTTAAATTCATCACAGCGTTTGTGCCCTGCTTGATCCGTCGTAATCCGTTTCATCCGCGACAATCCGCGTCCCATTCGTTGACCGCTCTGTGGTTCACTAAGTAACCCACCAGACAACCATGCCGACATTTCAATTCAAGGCGATGGACGCCACCGGCGCCGAGATCGAAGACGTGATCGATGCGGCGAGCGAGGAAGAAGCCCAGAACACGATCCGTCAGATGGGCTACTTCGTCACCAAGATCACGGTGAAGAAGGCCCGCAAGAAGGCCGAGGCCGGCCCCGTCAAGAAGAAGCGCGGCTTCGTGTTCGGCGGCGTGAAGAGCCGCGACCTCACGGCCTTCACCCGGCAGCTCTCGATCCTGCAAGACGCGGGCCTGCCGATCCTCCGCAGCCTGCGGATCCTCGCCAGCCAGGCCAAGCCGGGCCGGCTGAAGTACTCGCTCGAAGACACCTGCGAAGCGATCGAGGGGGGCGACACCCTCAGCGAAGCGATGGCCAAGAGCCCCAAGTGCTTCAACCGCCTGTACGTGAACATGATCAAGGCGGGCGAGGCGGGCGGCGCCCTCGAGCTCATCCTCCAGCGTCTGGCCGACTTCCAGGAGCGGAGCGAATCGCTCAAGCGCAAGGTCAAGGGCGCCATGGTCTACCCGGTGGTGGTGGTCTCCGTCGCCGTCGGCATCCTCACGTTCATCATGCTGAAGATCGTCCCGGAGTTTAAGAAGATCTTCGACGAGTTCGACCTCGAGCTCCCCAACATGACGCTCATGCTGGTCGGCACCAGCGAGTGGGTGGTGCACTACTGGTACCTGATCCCGATGATCCCGGTGTCGATCTGGCTGTTCATCAAGATGATCCGCAAGTTCAAGCACGGGCGCATCGGCTGGGACCAGTTCACGCTCAAGGTCCCCATCTTCGGCGCCCTGATCGAGAAGAACACGCTGGCCCGCACCGCGCGGACCCTGGGCACGCTGGTCTCCTCTGGCGTCCCCATCCTCGAGGCGCTGCAAATCACCCGCGACACCTCCGGCAACGCCATCTTCGAGCGGCTCTACAGCAAGATCAGCGAGGCGATCCGCGAGGGCGAATCCATCGCCAAGCCGATGAAAGAAAACTCGTTCATCTCGTTCCACCCGGTCGCCGCCTTCTTCTGGGCGTTCGTGATCCCGGGGATCGGCATCCTGCTGTACCTGCTGAAGGTGCTGCAGAAGGCCCGCATCCTGGACGACATCGTGGTGAACATGGTCGACGTCGGCGAAGAGACCGGCGAGCTCGACACCATGCTCTACAAGGTGGCCGACGTGTACGACGAAGAAGTCGCCGTGCTCACCGACAGCCTCACCAAGCTGATGGAGCCGCTGCTGATCATCTTCCTCGGCGGCGCCGTCGGCTTCATCGTCATCGCGCTGTTCCTGCCGCTGGTGAAGCTGATTGAAGGACTTACTTAGAGCGATGAGTGATGAATGAGGAGTGATGAATGACGCGCAGGCGTTGAGCGGCTGTGTTGCGACGGACAAACCTTCTATGAGTGAATTGATTTCAAGGACGCCAATCATGAACAACCAACCAGCCCGCGCCCCGCTTGCGCGTCATTCATCACTCAGCACTCATCACTCAGCCTTTACGTTGGTCGAGCTGCTGGTGGTGATCACCATCATCGGCATCCTCGCCGGCCTGATCACCGTGGCCGCCGTGAACGCCATGAAGGCCGCCGCACGCACGCGCATCAAGGCAGAGATCAACAGCTTCGACCAGGCCATTGAAGACGACAAGAACAACTCCGGCGGCGTCTACCCCCCCAACTGCCAGACGGACGGCGCCGGGCCGGTCGACGAGACCGCCGTGTACAACGAGCTGCGCCGCTACCTGGCCAAGCGTTTCCCCCGCAGCCGCGAGCCGGACGGCCTGGTCCGCGCCCTGGCCGGCGTGGCGACCTCGGGCAACCCGAACCTGCCCGGCGGCATGACCGGCTCCGAGGCGGTGGTGTTCTGGCTCGGCGGGTTCAGCAGCGACGTGAACTTCCCCATCTCGGGCGAGGGGGGCCCGTCGTACATCGACTCGGCCAACCTGAACTCTCCCATGGCCCAGGCCGACCCGATCGAGAACCGCCGCTGGGCGCTCGGCATCAAGCCAGAGCAGCTCGCGCCGCGCGACCCCGACGGCTACTTCGACCAGACCGACAACCGCTACCTGGTGTACCCCGACCCAACGTTCAATGGGCGTTCACGCCGCATCAACTTCTGGAGCTACCTGGCGCCCGGGTCGCCCCAGCCGCTGGTCTACATGGCCGCGCCGCAGGTGAGCGGCCTGACGCTGCAGAACGACCCGCCGGCGGCCGGCCCGGCCGTGGCGTTCTCCGGCCAGGCCTCCGATTGGTCGCAGCTTCAGAACGTGTACGCCATCAAACGCACGAACCCCACCGCGAACATCCAGAACTCGGTCTTCGCCAACGCCGGCAAGTTCCAGATCCTGCACTGCGGCATCGACCACCGCTGGGGCGTCCTGCCACAAGTCAACGCCAGCGGCGTGTCCCCGCTGCTCTACCCAGCCGGCCCCTTCGCCGCCTCCGAATACCTAGCCGACACGCTCACCAACTTCACCGACAGCACGCTGGAGGACAGCCAACCTTAGTCCGCCTGCGGTCCGCCTGCGGCGGAGGGGGGTGTTCGCCTGCGGCGAACGGGGGTTAGCCCTGCGGGCTGGGGGTTATCCGCCTGCGGCGGATGGGGCTAGGGGGACGGACGCGCAAGCGTTGCAGAGGGGGCGATTGAAGCTGCGAAACAAGCAATGAAACCTACTCTCCAAAACACGAACGATCTCGCAGCTCAGCCGAGCTACCGCATCGCCCTGCGCGTCCCCCCAACCCCGTCCGCGTCAGCGGACAAACCCCGTCCGCGCCAGCGGACAATCCCCGTCCGCGCCAGCGGACAATCCCCCGCCCGCAGGGCCGTGACGCTGGTGGAGTTGTTGATTGTTATCGCGATCATCAGCATCTTGGCGACGCTGATGCTGGGCGTTGGCGCCGCGGCGGGGGAGACGGCTCGGCGGGCGCGGACGCAGTCGGTCATCACTCGGCTGCACGCGTTGATGGTGGAGCACATCGACGGCTACGCCAACCGCCGGGTCGAGCTGAATCAGAGTGTTGAGGGCGCGTTGGACACAACGTTCAGCGCGGCGCAGCGACGCCAACGCGGCCAGGCGCTGGCCGACGTGCGGCTGTACGGCCTGCGAGAGCTGATGCTGATGGAGATGCCCGACCGCTGGAGCGACGTGGCGCTGGCGGACATTACTGCGGCGAACTACCCCGCCCCGGTTTATCTGGAACGCGCTCCCAGCCTCAACTCGCTCTACCGTCGCCGTTTGAGGCAGCTCAACGTCGCCACGAACGCCAAGACGGGCATGACCAACACGAAGGACGAGATCCTCGCCAATCAATCGGCCGAGTGCTTTTACCTGTTCATCATGAACGCCACCGCCGACGGCGAGGCGCCATCGCTGTTCAAAGAGAGCGAGGTCGGCGACACCGACGGCGACGGCGCCCCCGAGTTCCTGGACGGCTGGGGCAAGCCCATCGCGTTCTTGCGCTGGGCGCCCTCCTACCAGTCGGACGTGCAAATGAACGCCAGGAACTTCTTGAACGACAACGACTGGCGCGAGAAGGCGGCCGCCGACCACGACCCGCTCGACATCTTCCGCCGCGACCCGTACGCGTACCGGCTGCTGCCGCTGATCGTCTCCGGCGGGGGGGACGAGGTGCTGGGCCTGTCGGCGCCCGCGGACGCCGACGTCCCGTGGCGTGCATCGTTGGCGCCGTTCAGCCTCGCCAACAGCCTCTACTACCTGAAGCCGTTCGGCGACTACTCCAACCGCAACCTGGCCGGTGAATCGCTCGGTAGCGGCGCCGCCGACAACCTCACCAACCACCTCATCGCGACCCGTATCCGCGAGTAACATGCAACTCCGCCGCAACGAAAAAAGGGACAGGCACGTTTTCGCCCAGGCAATGGTCGAGGGTTCGGGCTGCGCGCGAGAAAAGGCGAGCCAGTCCCCTTTCTCATCCCTCGCCCCTCGCCGCTCGCCGCTCGCCCCCTCCGCCGCAGGCGGAATGACGCTGGTCGAGCTGCTGGTGGTGATGGTGATCATCACCACGCTGGTCGCCGCGGCGATCCCGCTGCTCTCGCCCCCCGGCGATGAACGCGTGATCCGCGAGGCGGCACGCGGCGTCAACACGTTCCTCGCCGGCGCCCAGAGCCGGGCCATCGAAACGGGCCGGCCGTTCGGCGTGGCCCTCAAGAAGCTCTCGCAAGACACGGGCCGGCTGGAAGACTCCGCCGTGTGCCTAGAGATGTACTACGTCCAGCAGCCGGCGCCCTACAGCGGCTTTGATGACGCGGCACGTGTGCGGATTGCGTTGGACGTAGACAACTCGGGCGCCTTCTACGCGAACCAGCCCTACCAAGTCCGCATCCAGTTCGTGCGGCTCGAGTCCAGCGGCGCTGCGAATCTGCCGTCTGGCGTTTCGTACGAGATCATGCCCGACTCGTTCTTCGGCCCGGGGGACGTGATCGTCATCGACGGCGCCGAGTTTGTCTTTATCGATGACAATGGAAACGAAGGGGGGCTCGACAGCCGCGGGCGCTATCCTGCTACCGCCGGCTTTCCCGACGGAACCTTATTGGCCCGCGGGCCAACAAACATCCACTCGGCGTTCAGCTTTGTCTACGACAACCAAGGCGTCCGGGTTTCTGTGCCCCCTAACCCATCGTTACCCCCTCTCGAGTATCCCTATTGGACCGAGCCGCTGCGGTTCAAGCTGCTCCGCCAGCCCGCCCCCACGTCCAACCAGCCCTACCAGCTCCCCACCGGCGCCGCGATCGACCTGCGGGCCTCGGGGTTCACGGTCCGCATCGCTGGCAACGCGACCAACGCGACGGTCACCAATGGCGAGTTTGCCAAGCCCGACCTCGACACGGGCACGGCCTCGCAGGTCAACAACCCCATCGAGAACAACAACCCCGTTTACCTGATGTTCTCTCCCGAGGGCTCCGTTGAGCGCGTGACCTACGACCTGGGCGCCTCGGCGTGGGACACGAGTGGCGTGCCCATCAACAACTACTCGGCCAACCCCTTCTCCGAGCCGGTCACCGACAACGTGCACCTGCTGATCGGCATGCGTGAGAACAGCCCGGCGCCGTGGGTCGACTTTACCGCGTTCACCGGCACCGAGCAGGACCTGGCGAGCGCGAAGGCCAAGATCAACTGGCTGAACCTCAACAGCGAGTGGGTCGTGATCGGCGCCCAGACCGGCGCGGTGACCACCGTCCCCAACGCCGCGGTGAACCCCACGGCCATCAACAGCAGCCTCAGCCCCCTCGCCCGCCGCGCGACAGAGATCAACGCCGCCCGCGCCCTGGTGCGAGAGTCGGCCAAAGCAGGAGGCCGATAAGATGCAAACGAGACTTAAAAAAGGTGTCAGGAACCTTTTCGGTGGGAAGGCGCTAGAAGCCGCGTGCAAATCTCGTCCGAAAAGGTTCCTGACACCTTTTGCGTCCTCCCGCGCTGGCATTAGCTTGGTCGAGGTGCTCATCTCGATGGGCATCCTGGCGCTGGGCCTGCTGGGCGTGGCGGCCATCTTCCCGGTCGGCGGCCACTACGTGCAGGCCGGCGACACCTACGACAGCGCAGACGCGGTGGCCCAGGCGGCGCTGGCGGACGCGGCGGCGCGTGGCTGGCTTAATCCCAGCAACTGGGTGGCGTGCGAGCGCGGCGACAGCACGTTGAGCCGTCCCACCTCCGGCGCCACCCCGCTTCCCGCGGGGCAGATCGCCACCAAGTGGCGCACCCGGTTCGCGTTGCCGTTCGACTACGGGCTGCAGATCGACCTCGCCAGGGGGCTGACGCCGGCGCAGTTGAACCACCTAAACGGTTCGGCCTACGTCATCGATCCCTTGGCGGTCGCCAACGCGGCCCTGTTCTCCGGCACGAACATGTCTTCCAACATCCAGGCGAGCAACATCCCGATCACGGCGCGTGGTGCGGGGTTCTCCTCTGCGGCGTGGGCGCCGTGGACCACCAGCGTGCTCACTTGGCCGGTCCATCGGATGAGCATCGCGACCCTCGACAACGACAACACGGCGCCGTTCTTCGAGTACTACCCGCTGGGCAAACGCCAGGCGGAGTCGATCTGCATCTCTTCGGACGACCTCGCGCTGGAGGTGCCGGACGACCCGGCCCGGCCCATCCAGCAGCGGCTCTCGGTGTTCGGCGGCGTCGCCGTGCAGCGCCAGTCCAAGGGAGAGTTTTCTTGGATGCTGAGCGTGGCGCCCTCGTCCAATGTTGAGCGCAACGCGCTGGCGCTCGACCCCACGGCCTTCGACTACGAGGTCTCGGCCGTGGTGTTCCGCGGGCGCCAGTTGGGAGACGTGAGCCTGCTGCGGGCCTCGGAGCGGGTCGTCTCGGCCCGGGTGATCAGCCGCGGGGTCGGCGGCGGCGAGCTGCTGCTCGAGCGGACGCCCACCTCGGTGTCGGGCGAGCCCGCCGAAGACCCCTTCCTGCAGCTCCGCAAGGGGCAGTACGTGATGCTGGTCGGCCCCCGCCCCGGCAGCACCCCCGCCGCGCCGGCCGTCTTCCTGGCCTGGTACCGGGTGACCGCGGTCGAGGTCCCCAGCAACACGCCAATCGGCGGCCTGACGCCCAACCCACTGACCCAACGCATCGTCTCGCTCCGCGGCCCCGACTGGCCGTGGTTTCCGGGCGCCGTGTTGGACCTGACCAACACAAACCAACTCTCCAACGACCTCCGCGTGGGCATCTTCCCCGGCGTGGTCGGGGTACACACAAGAACCATGCGTCTCACGTCGGGCACGGCGTGGGGCGACTGAGGAGCTAGGTGTCAGGTGTTAGGGATTAGTCGTTAGCACGTTTCTGATGCTAACGACTTCGACCTAACGCCTGGTGCCTCGCGAAGCACAGCGGAGCGCGGGCCAGGCGCTCTAACTTTGGAAGGACGGAACTATGTCATTGAATGAACTCCACACCACGCGTCGCCGCGCGGTCGCCAATCGTCGCCGGCGTGCGCTGCGCGAGCGGCGTCGCGGCGTGCTGCTGCTGGTGGTGCTGAGCCTGCTGACGCTGTTCCTGCTGGTCGGCACGGCGTTCCTGGTGGTCAGCTCGCAGTACCGCAGCGGCGCCAAGGTAGTGGCACAGAAGAGCCGCTCCAGCCTGCAGCCGGGCGACCTCACCGACCGGGCCGTGCGGCAACTGCTGCGCGACACGGGCAACCCCTACTCGGTGATCCGCTACCACAGCCTGCTGCGCGACATGTACGGCACCGACGGCTTCGTGGGCCGGGTGTACGCCGCCCTGCCGGCCGAGACGCTCGTCAGCGCCCAGTACGCCGGCGCCGTGGCCAGCGGCACGCCGCTGGGGCGGACCGCGGGGCAGATCGTCGACCTGTTCGTAGAAGATCTCACCGCGCCCACGGCCGGCGTGGCCGATCCGTCGCACGTGGTGGCCCTCGAGGCCGACCCCGTCTCGGGCCTGCCCGTAGAAGTCACCCTGCCGCAGACCGAGGGCTACTTCAACGGCGCGTTGCTGACGATGCTCGACGGGGCGGGGCGGGGCACGAGCGCGCGGGTGCTAGACTACCGTTACGTCGGCGCCGACGCCGACGTCGCCGCTCAGATCGGCGGCGCCAACCGCAAACGCCTGTTCCGCTTGCGCGTGGTCGCGTTCCCGCGGCAGGACGGCGGGCGCCTGGTGCTGAACGTGCCGGCCGCCGCGGCCGCGCCCAACGACCTGATGGGCCGCACCTTCATGGTGAACGGCCGCGCCCTCAACGGCGCCGGAGTGGGGCTAAACGTGCTGGCCACCGTCGGCGCCGAACGGCTCAACGCGATGGAAGCCATCACCACCCCCGCCGGCCTGGCGGGCGCAGAAACCGCGCTGCTGCCCAACGCGGTGACGTTCAACCCGGCGCTCTCCGTGCGGTTCGACCCGGTAGCGGCCGCGGCCGGCTCCGGCGACCCGACCAACCCCTTCGACGGCCAGCACGCCGCCGCCGCGTTCACGCCGCTCAACCCCGACCTGGCGGACGACGGCCTGGCGAACGGATCGGTCGCGGCGATGAACCTCTACAACGGCTTCACCGGCCCGGGCGACGCGGACGAGTCGTACGACGCGGCCGACTTCCAGAACATGTTCCTGGCGCTGCAGAGCGTCACCCCACGGGCACGCGCGCGGGCCATCCACCCCACGAGTGGCGCGTCGGTGGAGATCGACGCGTACTTCGGCGCCGGCCGACCCACCGCCTGCAGCGGCCTCGACCTCGAGGACGTGCCGATCCCGTCGTTCCACCGCCCGGCGCTGGTGAACTACTGGTTCAACCGGCTGATGAACGCGCCGTGGTTGGCGCTGACAGTGACTAACGCCAGCGAGCGGGCTCAGGCAATTCTACAGCCGTACGACCTTGCGACCGGCACGCCGCGTTTCGGCATGAACCCGACACATGCCGCGCTCATCACCGCCATCAAGCGGCGGTGCATCCTCAGGCCGCTGCGTGAAGACCACCCAGAGTTCGACGGCAGCAACCCGTTGTCGCGCTACGCGGGCACCTACGACCCTACGACCAGCGATCAGTCCGTGAACACCGCCGGCGTGCTCACCGCCCCCGCGTTTGAGATCACCGGCCCGTGGGACGTGGACAACGACGGCGATGGCGTCCCCGACAGCATCTGGGTCGACCTGGGCGACCCCGTGGTCTCCACCGAAGACGGCCGGCTCTACAAGCCGCTGTACGCGTTCTTAGTGCAGGACATGGACGGCCGGCTGAACCTGAACGCGCACGGCTCGAGCGCGCAACTGGCCGGTGTCGACCTCGACCCCTCGACCACCGGCGCCAACCTGGCGGGCGCTTCCAGCAGCAACCTGATGCCCGCCGGCAGCGGCTGGGGGCCGGCGGACGTGACGCTTAGGCCGGTGATGTCGCCGACGCTGCCCAGCGCTTTCCCTGCCGCTGTGGGGAACTGGAACGCGGATGATTTCGCCCGCCTGCTCGGCGGTCGGCCAAGCGCCCTTGCCGGCACCACGGCCAGCTCGACCTCGGTCGCCACGATCTGGGGCCGCTACGGCGGCGCCTACTACAACATCTCCAGCGTGCTCACGTCGCCCGGCGTGCCGTTCAGCCTGGCCGACCTGGGCACCGTTGAGAACCGCACGCTGAGCGAGAAGTTCGACTGGCCGGCGTACGACCCCAGGTTGGCCGCCAAGGTGCTGGCCGCGGGTCTGGCTTCGCCGCAGCAGGACGCCAACTTCCGCGTCTTGCACGCCCTGGGCAACGGCTTCGGCGCCGCGCCCGACCCGTTGGCCCGCTACGCGGTTGGCCTCGACTACCGCGGCCAGCCGGTCGTCGAGTCGAGCTGGGACACGTACGACAGCAACCCGCTGCTCCCCGGGGTCCAGCCCATCAGCCTGCTGCACGACTCTCCCTACGAATTGTTCTTGATGGACCCCTCGCGTCGCGGCCCGGTGTCCGACCCGGCGTTGATGGTGCTGGCCTACGCGACCGCCGGCGCGCCGAAGATCGACGACGACGCCCCGTTCGCCCCAGGCGAGCTGGAGCGGCTGCTGCGTCCCTACGACGCCGACGCCGGCGAGCTGCCGGACCGGCTCTGGAACCTGGTCGACGCGTTCGACCCGCTGAAGCTGGTGGTGGCGCAAAACAACGCGCCCGGCGCCGCCACGCAGGCCTACGCGGCCACGCCGGCCCAGCTCGCCCAGGCGCAAATCACCGCGGCGATCAACCGCCGCAGCGTGACCAGCGACAGCTTCGACGTGCCGGCGAGCAGCGAAGACTGGTCGCGCCGACTGATCAACGGCGCCGACGGCCGGCCGGGGCGCCCGCTCGACCCGACCAAGAATAGCGCGCCGGAGAACGGCGACGACGACCAGAACGGCCAAATCGACGACGGCAGCGAGACGTTCGCTGTCTACGTCGCCTCGCAGTCGGGCCAGTACGACACGCTGTTCAATCAGGGCTGCGACGACTACGTGGTGGTGATGCGTGAGAACCCGCCGGTCCGCGCCAGGCTCATCGACTACCTGCGCTACCGGGTGGTGCTGGGGCTCAAGCGCGACGGCGTGTACGGCCCCGCCGTGCCCGCCACCAATGCGGCGCTGGCGTTGTCGGTGAACCTAGTGATCAACGGCGACAACACCGCCACGTCCAACCAGGTACGCACCAACGTCGCCAGCTTCGGCGGCCTGATGGCGCCCGAGACCCTCGGCGGCATGAAGCTCGACCTCAACCGCCCCTTCGGCGACGGACGCGACAACAACGGCAACGGCGTGGTCGACGAGCCCCAGGAAGCGGGCGAGCCGTGGGTCGACAGCAACGGCAACGGCGTGTGGGACAACGAGCCCTACATCGACCTGGACGGCGACGGCCGCTTCTACGCCGACCGCAACGGCGACGGCGCGCTAACCGCCGCGGACTGGCTGGTTAATTCCGCCGGCGTCGCCGAGCCGATCGTCGACAGCCTGTGGGCCAGCCAACCCGGCGGGCCGTTTGCGTTCGACTACACCCAGGGCCAGGACGCCACCGGCCGCGGCGCGGTGACCCCGGCGGGGCAGAAGATCCACGACGACGCCCGCATGGCCCGCCAGCTCTACGCCCGGCACCTGTACTGCCTGATGCTGCTGCTGATGGACGAGAACTACCTGGCGCCGTGGGACCCGGACGACCCGCAGGTGATGGACTACATCGACCCGGACAGCGCGCCGAACAAGCAGCAGATCTTCGACGTCCGCGACAACACCAAGCGGATCCCCGCGCACGGCCACAACGGCAGCCCCGCGTGGCACATCGCCCGCGCCATCGCCGGCACGGGCAACAACCCCACGCCGCAGCAGAAGGCCGAGGCGCGGCGCCTCGCGCTCCGCAAGCTCACCTGCCGGCAGGTAGCCCAGTGGGCCATCAACTGCGCAGACATGCGCGACCCGGACGTGATCAACAGCGAGTTCGAGTACGACGAGAACCCGTGGGACGGCTGGAACGTGGTGGACCGCGCGGGGGGGCAGATCTACCCGCTGGACGGCGACCTGGCGACCGACGAGAACGCGCGGTACGTGGTCGAGGTGACCGGCGCCGGCTTCGCCGCCCCGGTGCAGCGGCCCAACAGCGACGAGGTCTCGTGGCTCGACCGCACCCGCGGCGTGGTGTGGGGCACGGAGCGTCCCGAGCTGCTCATTACCGAGACGCTCGGCCTGCACGACCGCCGGCTGGAAGACATCGGCGGCTTCGAAGAGACCAACCTCGCCAATTCGCTCGAGCTGGACCAAGAGGAGAAGACCAACCACAAGATCGGCGACGTCGACGAAGAGGGCAAGCCGCTCGAGGACGACCTCGACCAGCGGCTCCGCCCGTTGGGCGCCGGCATCGTCGAGCTCTACAACCCCCACAGCCCCGACGGCCAGCTCCCCGCAGAGCTGTACCAACGCCGCGACGAGTTCGACCTGGACAACGACGGCAACTTCGACGAAGCGATGCCCGACATGTTCGACCTAGACGGCGACGGCAACCGCAGGGAGCCGGCGCCGATGCAGGGAGTCGTGCTCAACCGCCTCAGCGGCGCCGGGCCCAACGTCAAGCCGTCGCCGGTGTGGCGTTTGATCGCGGTCGAAGAGCACCCCTGGCTGCGCAACGGCGACCTGATGGACGGCTCCCCCGCCGTGGCCGGCGAAGGGACCGAGGGGGGCGCCCCCGCCGAGAACTTCCCGTACGTCTACGAGGACCTGGCGGCGGGGACCGACCTCAGCGCCCAGGCCTACTCGCTGCGGAGCCGCACCGCGGGCTGGAGCGACGGGCAGGCCCACCCGCAGTCGCTGCGGCTCTACGACCCCGACTTCCCCACGTTCCCCGGCGACCAGATGCCGCGCGTCAACGGGCGGGCCAACGACCAGAAGTTCCCCCCCTACGGCACGCAGAGCACCGACCAGTTCAACCAACTCCCCATCGAAGACCGCATCAAGATGTACATGCCGCGGCAGTACATCGAGCGGGCGATGTACTTCACCAGCAACACCAGCCTCGGCACATCGGGGACCACGGCCAACAACTTCGGCCGCAACCCGCAGAACCTGAACGTCCGCATCCCGTTGCGTTCGATCGACATCCCGCTGGCGCTCATCCCCAGCGACTGGCAGAGCTACCTCCGCGCGGACCGCAACGCCCGCGCGTTCCCGGACAGCGTGTACATCCCGACCCAGGTCGAGTCGCAGGGCGACCCGAACCTGCGCTACCTGCAGGTCTTCCAGCACCGCTTTGTGCCGCTGGCCCGCGACGTGTTCAACTCGGGCGACCTGAACAGCCTGCCGGGCGACGCGTTCAATTCCGACATCCCGATCGCGCCGGTCCTGCCGGGCCGCTTCGCGGTGGTCGGCACCATGGGCTACGTGCACAGCGACGAGGCCCGCGGCGGCAACGTCCCCAGCAAGGACTACCCGGGCCGCTGCATTACGCCCATCGGGCGGGTGTCGCGGTCGGTCGCCCCCAGCGACGGCACGCCGCGCGACGAGAACTACCGCCCCGACCGGGTGCGGCGGCTCGAGCTGATGCCGACCCCCAACCCGGACGCCCACGGGGTGACCTTCGCCCTGAACGCGGGGAACGAGAGCGCCGTGATGGACGGCAACCAGGACGGCAAGTTCGAGGGGAACGTCACGGACATGGGCGCCATCGCCCGGACCACCGCGACCCCCAACCCGCTGCTGCGGGCCTCTGCGCCCCTGATGCAGCGGCAGGTGCAGCCCGCGGTCGCGGTGCCGGTCAAGGGGATGAGCTTCTCCGAACCGCTGGACGGCTACTTGCTGCGGCAGATCGAGCTGTCGCGGAGCGACGTGGGGAACATCCCGCAGCGGATCTGGCGCCCCAGCTTCGCCAAGGGAGAAGGGGAGTTCAGCGGCGGCGGCGAAGGCAAAGACGAGTCGTGGCCGTTCGACGAGCCGTTCGACATCGTCCGCGCCCTGGTTGAGAACCACACCACCCCCAACTGGCGGAGCGTCCACCTGCAACGCCTGGCCAACCCGCTGGCCCCCTGGAACCCCGCACCGGGCGACGCGCAGTATGTCCCCGGCCTGGCGGTGAACCCCTACCTGACGCTCGACTCGGCGCCGGTCGACCTGACCAGCTACAACGGGACCGATCCCGCCGAAGAGGAGCTGGGGCCCGACCCCGCGGCGCCGACCCTGCGTCGCTCGCTGGCCAACAGCGGCTTGCAGGCGCCCGAGGACCTGCACCGGTACCGATCGGAGATGCCCGACACCGCGCCCAAGATGCCGCCGGGCCGCCCGTTCAGCTCCGCCAACAGCTCGGGGGGGGCGTTCATCATGACCCTCTCGTCGCTGGAGCGCGGCTTCCACGGCACCATCCCCGGCGCCGGTGGGCCCGTGATCCAGGACCGGCTGTTGTGGAAGCAAGAGACCGGCAGCACGCTGCCCGACCTCAAGGCGATCCGCCTGACGGGCCGCAACCGCATGCACGGCGCCACCGGCAACAAGAGCTCGTTCGTCCATTCGCACCAGCCCCGCCCGGCCGGCGACGCCACCGAGGCCTACCTGCCGTGGCCGCCGGGGGTGACGTTCCCCGACACGGGCCAAGCGGTCTCCGACCTGCACGGCGACGGGCGTATGGACATCGACGACCTGATCCCCGAGCAGCACGTGGTCGACTTCCCGATCCGCCACTCGCTGGGCTACATGAACAACGCCTACGGCGGCCCCTACACGCAGCAGACGTTCGAGGACCCACGGATTCCCAATCCAGACGACCCCGGCGATCGAGTTTCTGATGGCGCGGGGGTCGACCTGAACAGCAACGGCGGCATCGACCCCAACTTCTACACCGCGGGTCCCGCCGACATAAACGCCGACGGCGCCTTCGGCGACCTGCTGGGCTCGCCCCACACCGGGTCGTTCCACAACTCGACCTACACCTGGCTGGCGTGGAACAACCGCCCGTTCTCCGGTCCGGGCGAGCTGCTGCAAGTGCCGGCCGAGGGGGGCACACGGATGCTGGCCCGCTACAGCGGCGGGCTCGTGGGGGGCAGCGACCAGCCCAACCCCTACAAGGGCGACTTCTTCAACCTCACCCGCCCGAACGTGACCAACATCGGCCGGCTGAACAACGGGCGCTACCCGTTCGGTCAACTGATGAACTACTTCCAGAGCGCCACCGAGCCCTCGATCTACGCGATCGTGCCGGAGGACAGCATCCTGGACCCCGGCGCCGACCCAGACGGGGACCTGATCCCCTCGGCCGGCGGCGCGCCCAACTTCCACCGGATCATGAACTACGTCCGCGTGCCGAGCCCGTTTGTCGGCGCCCAGACCCGCTTCAACCCGTCGGTCTTCACCCCGCTGGCGACCGACGGCCTCAACGAGCCGACCGCCGACCTGCTGGCGCCGTTCAACCTGGTCGATAGCTGGCGCGAGCCGGGCCGCGTGAACCTGAACACGGTAATCGGCCGCTACACGCCGGGGACCGCCAGCACCCCCCCGTCGCACTGGTCGGTGACGTACGACGGAGTCATGCACCGCGAGCAAGACGCCCGCGTGAACGCCGGCCAACTGAGCCAGCTCGGCCCCGCTTGGCGCGACGTGCTGCTGAGCCGCCGCGGCTACGGCGACTCGGGCACGGGCGACCGGTTCCCGATCGGCAATCAGTACGGCCTGCCCGACGTGCACGGCCGGGCGCTCAACGCCAACTTCCCGACCTTCTTCGCCAACCCGTTCCGCGGCAGCGACGAGGGCGACCTGTCGCCGCTGCCGCAGATGGTGCGGATCGGCGCCGAGAGCGGCCTGCTGCGTTCGCACCCCTACTCTCCCGGCGCCGACGCCGCGTGGGGCCGCCGGCACTACCGCTGGTTCGAGCTGAACGACAACGCGTCCGACACGCTGGCCGACGACAAGGCGGACGGCGACGGCCTGTACGGCCGCGACACGATGAACGACGTGCTGGGCGACGACCTGGCCGGCGGCACGCTGAACAACCTGGACAACGGGCTGGTGGACGACCCCTCCGAGGCGGGTCTGGTGCAGGCCGGCACCGGCGACCCGTACAACCCCTCCGCCGACGACGAGTGGTTGTTCCAACCCAACGGCACGGCGGTCGCCGTCACGCTCTCCCCAACGGGCAACCAGGGCCCGCACCAACGCGTTCCGTTGTTCTCCGACGCCACCAAGGGGGGCCCGGTCGTGCAGACCCGCAACGGCCCGACGCGCTACTCGTTCCCCCGCATGATCGACGGCGACCGCAACGCGCCGCTGTACTACAACCCCATCACCCGCCTCTCCAGCATCGCCAGCACCCGCAGCGGCGTGTTCGCGGTGTGGGTGACGGTGGGGTACTTCGAGGTCAAGCCGGCGCCCGATTGGAACGACCCCGACGCCGCGATCCAAACCGCGGTCCGGGCCCGCTTCCTCGGCGACCGCACGCTGTACGACAAGGTCTACCCAGAAGGGTACCAACTGGCCCAAGAGCTGGGCCATCAGACCGGCGACATCCAGCGGCACCGCGCGTTCTACCTGGTCGACCGCACCCTACCGGTAGCGTTCAAACCGGGCGAGGATGTGAACGTCGAGAAGATGATCCTGGTGAAGCGACGCATCGAGTGACGAAGCGCGTAGCTGTAGGGTGCGATTGCGCTGCGCTTCATCGCACCCTACCTTCGAAGGCTGACCGCTAACAGCAAAAAAAATGCCCTACCAACCCCCGCCACGCAGCAAGAGCGACCAAGCCAAGTTCATCACCCTGGTGGCGGTGCTGACCGTGGTGATGATCGCCGTGCAGTTGTGGTGGCGCGGCGACGGCCCGCCGCACAGGCCGGTGGCGCTGCCGCCGATGATGATGGTCGACGGCTGGCTGAACACCGAAGCCCCCCCCGAAACGGCCGAGCTGCGCAAGGGGCTGCTGGTGGTCGACTGCTGGGCCACCTGGTGCGGGCCCTGCCGGGCGTCGCTCCCCAACTTCGCCGAGATCCACCGCATCTACGGCGACGAGCCGGGCGTGACGTTTGTCGGCCTCACCTCCGAGCCCGAGTCGGACCGCGCGAAGATCGAGCAGGTCATCGACTCGACCGAGGGCTTCGATTGGCCCGTCGCCTACGGCGCCCAGCCGATGTTCGACGCGCTCGGCATCCAGGGCATCCCCACGTTCTACATCTTCAAGAACGGCCGCAGCATCTGGAGCGGCCACAACGTCGACCGGCTGGCCAGCGAGCTCGGCAAGGCCATCGAACTCGGCAGCTAGATCCGCGTCCTATTCGGCCGCGTCTGTCGATTCTTCCACCACGGGGTTGGTGAGCCGGCCGATCCCTTCGATCTCGACGGTCACCTCGTCCCCCGGCTTGAGCCACACCGGCGGCGTGCGGGCGAATCCCACCCCGTGCGGCGTGCCGGTCAGGATCACCGTGCCGGCCCGCAGCGTGGTGCTGGCGCTGAGGAACTCAACGAGGCGCGGCACGTCGAAGATCATGTCGGCGGTGGTCCAGTCCTGCATCGCCTGGCCGTTGAGCAGCGTCTTGATGGCCAGGTTGTTCGGGTTGGGGATGTCGTCGGCGGTCACCAAGCAGGGGCCCAGCGGGCAGAACGTGTCGAACGTTTTCCCCCGGCACCACTGCCCGCCGCCGCCGTTACGCTGCCAGTCGCGGGCCGAGACGTCGTTGCCGCAGGTGTAGCCCAGCACGTAGTCGAGGGCCGACGCACGCGAGGCGTTCTTGCAGTCGCGGCCGATCACCACGGCCAGCTCGCACTCGTAGTCGACCGTGTCGCTCCGCAGCGTGCGGGGCAGCACGATGGGGTCGCCGGGGTTTTGCAGCGCGCCGGTGCTCTTCATGAACAGCACGGGGTGCTCCGGGAGCCCCTTGCCCCCCTCCTCGGCGTGCTTGGCGTAGTTCAGGCCGATGCAGAGGATGTCGACCGGCTCGAGCGGGGCGAGCAGCTTGGCGACCTCGGCCCCCTGGCCGGTGTCGGTGGGGCCGCCCAGCAGGTCCCCATTGAGCAGGGTGACCGAGTCGTCGTCGTGCAGCCGGCCGAGCCGAACATCGCCGGCGGGGTCTTGGAAGCGGATGATTTTCATGGCGTTAGTGTGACGCTACGTACGGGAACCGCCAAGACGCCACGAGCGCCAAGAACGCCAAGGAAAGATTGACCGGATAACAGGCTGGTCCAGACGAACGGGGTCACCTCGGTTTGGGGGCCGGCAACTTGGCTACCCTCGTCTTGGCGAACTTGGCGCTCGTGGCGTATTGGCGGTTCCATCTTTCTTTCACCGGCCGTGAGAAGAGTTGCTTGCGTTGACACGTCGGCATGCGGGCAACTATTGTGTCGACACTGCTTTTCTGGGCGCCGTGGCGTCCCCCTATTTCTGGAGTGACGCCGACGTGTCGGACGAGAACGAAGCCGCCTCGGGCGAGTATGAGCGCGAGCGGGTGCCCGATCGGGCGCTGCAGGGCGCCGGCTCGTTCTGGGGCATGTACGCCGGCGAGCACACGGCGGGGACCGAGTTCATGATCGGGCCGCTGTTCGTCGCCTGGGGCGCCGACGCGTTCGACCTGATCGTGGGCCTGCTGGTGGGCAACCTGCTGGCGGTGCTGACGTGGCGGTACGTCACCGCTCCCATCGCCACCAGCCAGCGGCTCACCCTCTACTACCAGCTAGAGAAGATCTGCGGGCGCGACCTGGTGACGCTTTACAACTTCGCCAACGGGCTGCTGTTCTGCTTCCTGGCGGGCGCCATGGTGACCGTGTCCGCTACGGCGGTCGGGGTGCCGTTTGGCGACGCGGTGCAGATGCCCACGTTCGCGGATCGGATGCCGACCGGCGCGCCGTGGGTGCTGATTTGTTTGGCGATCGGCGCGGTGATGACGCTGGTCGCCGCCAAGGGCTACGCGGTGGTGGCCAAGGTGAGTCAGGTGGCGGCGCCCTGGATGTTCCTGATGTTTGTGGCGTGCGGCGTGACGGTGCTGGCGCGGCTGGGCACCACCGACGTCGTCTCGCTGCTGGGGGCGACCGAGGGGAGCGAGCCCAAGATCGGCTTCTGGGGCATCGTCTGCTTTGCGTGGTTCTGCAACGCGGCGATGCACCTGGGGATGGCGGACCTTTCGGTGCTGCGGTTCGCCAAGAAGCCCAGCTACGGCTGGGCGTCGTCCGCCGGGATGTTCTTGGGGCACTACATCGCGTGGATCTGCGCCGCGTTGCTGTTGGTGTACTGGGTGCGTGTGCACGGGGTCGACCCCGCCGAAGGGAAGCCGCCGGGCGACATGGTGTTCGACGCGGTCGGCTGGGCGGGCGTGCTGTGCGTGATCATCGCCGGCTGGACCACCGCCAACCCAACGATCTACCGCGCCGGCTTGGCGTTCCAAGGGATGTTCCCCTCGATGTCGCGCGTCACCGGCACCGTGCTGGCCGGGGCGGTGTGCACCATCGCCAGCGTTTTTCCGGCGTTTGCGATGCAGTTGCTGGACTTCGTGGGGATCTACGGCACCATCCTGGCTCCGGTGGGCGCGGTGATCGTGGTTGATCACTACCTGGCGCCCCGGCTGGGGTTTGAGTCCAGCTACGCCGCGAAGTCGGGGATCGGTTTCAACGTGGCGGTGATCGTGGCGTGGCTGCTGCCGGTCGGCATCGCGATGTGGCTGTTCACCTACTACGGCACGCCGCCGTACTTCTTGCCGCTGCCTTGCTGGATTGCGTGCGGCGTCATCTACGCCTTGCTGTCGAAACTAACGCAGCGGCGTCCGGCCGTGGTGGAGGGGGTGCAATGAACGTCATGATCCGAGTCGTCGCGCTGGCGGCCCTTGTGGGGACCATCGCCCCTAGCCTGTTGCTGTTGGGGGGCCACATCAGCGAGCCGGCGATGCGCACGAGCATGCTGGCGGCCACCATCGTCTGGTTTGTGGTCGCCCCGTTCTGGATGCTGGGTAGTGAGGGGAGGGGACGCGACAATTCGACGCCAGAACACTCCGTGACGGACGCCGCCGGCCGGCCTACAATCTAATAGGCAGGTTCCATGGCATTCGTGCGGAGGGCGGTTCGATGAGCGACTGGCTAAAAGACAAGACCGCGGTTGTCCCGATCGATTTCGGCGACCAGTCGGAGATGGCGATCGATTCGGCGCTAGAGATCCTCGGCGATCCCGGCAAGATCACCGTCCTGCACGTGGCGCCCGATCTGGCGGTGATCGAGCCCGGCATCATGTGGGGGGAGATCTCCGACGAGTCTCGCGAGACGCACCTCAAGGAAGCGTTCGCAAAGCGGTTCGCCGATCCCAAGTACGCCGGCCTGAAGTTCGACGTCCGCTTCGGCGACGCCGGCCACGGCATCGCCAAGTACGCTCAGACCCACGACGCGGGGATGGTGATCATGCCCTCCCACGGCCGCACCGGCTTCGATCACCTGCTGATCGGTTCGGTCGCCGAACGCGTGATCCGCTACGCACACTGCCCGGTGCTGGTGCTGCGTAAGTGACGGGTGGGAACCCCGGATAGCACGGATGAGAAAAGAAGTTGGCCACGAAGAGGCGCAAGAAAGCACAAAGATTATCGGTGAACGATTGGGCCACAGAGTTCAGGCTTCTAAGGCGATTGGTCGTGCGATAGATGGCATGGGAGTCGGGCGGTCGCACGCACGATCGGTGGGCGCCTAGGGTTGCTTCTTTGTGCTTTTTCGTGCCTCCTTGTGGCTATCGTCCGTCATCCGTGAATTCCGTGTTACCCGTGGTAAAGCGTAGTCCCGATCCGCAGAGGCCCGCTGTTGACGACTCCCGCTGACTGTGTCGAGCTGTTGCGGGCGATGGTCCGCTTCGACACGGTTACGCCCAGCGCCTCGGGTAGGCCGGAAGCCGAGGGGGAGCTGGGCGCCTGGCTGGCCGATTTCGCCCGCAGGTGGGGCTTCCATACGCGGGCGCTGCCGGTCGCGGGCGCCGCGCCTAATATCTTGATCACGTGCGAGTGCGGCCACGACGCCCCCTGGCTGCTGCTGGATAGCCACCTCGACACGGTCGGCGTCGAGGGGATGACGATCGACCCCTTCGGCGCCGAGCTGCGGGATGGCCGCGTCTGGGGCCGCGGCGCGGCCGACACCAAGGGGACCGGCGCCGCGATGCTGTGGGCGCTGCACGAGTCGGCCGCGGCCGGCGCGCTCGCGTGGAACACGGCGCTGCTGCTGACCGTGGGCGAAGAGCACCTTCAGCCCGGCGCCCAGAGCTTCGCCGCGCGCGACCTGCCAACGCTGGGCTTGCGCCCCTGGGGGGTGGTCGTCGGCGAGCCTACCGGCATGCGGGTGGTCGCCGCCGCGAACGGTTATGTCCGTGCGCGTGTGGTCACCCACGGGGTGGCGGCCCACTCCAGCACCCCGGAGCGGGGCCGCAACGCGATCGTCGACATGGCGCGTGTCATCTCGCGGCTGCAATCCGAGCACGTCGGCCGGCGGCCGGCGCCCCACCCGCTGACCGGCGCGGGGAGCTGCAGCATCAACCTGATCACCGGCGGCACGCAGATCAACGTCGTGCCGGAGCAGTGCGAGGTGCGGCTCGACCAGCGGATCACCCCCGACCAAACGCCGGAGCAGGCGCTCGCCGAGATGGACCAGGTGCTCCAGCGGCTCCGCGAGGAGGACCCCACGCTGCGGGTGAGCGTGGCGGCCGCAGAAACCGCTGCCCCCTTGCCGCACGACCAGAACACCGCGGTAGCGGAGTGGGCCAGCGCCACGCTGCGCGGGGCGGGGCAGGACGGCTCGATCGTGGGCGCGCCGTACACCACCAACGCCAATCGGTTCGCCCAGTTCGGGCTGCGGTGCGTGGTGATCGGCCCGGGCGACATCGCCCAGGCGCACACTGCCGAAGAGTCGATCGGCGTCGAAGAGCTCCACGCCGGCGTCCGCGGCTACCGGGCGCTGCTAGAAACGCGGGACCGGTCTTAGGCCTTAGGCGTAAGTCGTTAGGACGCAATCGGTCCTAACGACTATTACCTAACGCCTAAGTACCTAACGCCTAAGACCTTCGTAAATGCCGCTGAAGGGAGTCGAACCCCCACCCACTTGCGTGGACATGGACCTGAACCATGCGCGTCTGCCAATTCCGCCACAGCGGCAAGCCACCGATTTTGCCCCACGCGAGGCGGTGACGCAAGTCCCACCGGCGACGCTCAGGTCAGCACAAAAGGCACGACGGATCGCGACGACGCTCCAATCAATTTCCGTCGTGATCCTTCGTGGTTAATCCTGTTTCGGCAGCAGCAGCGGCTGGCCGAGGTCGGCCCGGTAGGCCCGGCGTTGGAGGTCGCGGCCCGCCTCTTCGGTCAGGGCCTCCCAGGCGGCCGCGGCGTCCTGAAGCGCCTGCGCGGGGGGCGCCCCGTCCCGGGCGGCAGACCTCACCGCTGCGGCCAACGCCTCGAGGTAGCGATCGACGCCGATAATCCGCGGCGTCGTCACGTAGCCCGGCTGGGCGAGCGCGTCGTTCAGCTCCGAGGAGAACGCGCTGCCGCTCGGGCCGTCGGGGCCGAGCCAGGGGTCGCTGAGCCGACGGAGCGACGTGCGGCTAGCGGCCACGCCGGGGCTGGCGGTTGCTAGCTGGCGGGCGTTCTCGCGGCCGGCGAGCCACTCTACCAGCCGGAACGCAGACGCCGCGTTGCGGGAAGCAGCCGTCACCCCCGCCAGCCGGCCGGACGAGGCCAGCAGCGTCACCCGCCTGGGCGACTCGGTCGCTTCCCAGGCGTCGCTAATCGCGTTGTAAACGGCGCCGGCGCCCGGCAGCAGCGACACCTCACCCTCGCGGCCGATCCCGCCCGGTTTGGAGGTCCGGTCGGGCCACGCGACGCGGCTGGCGCCGGCGGCGGGGTCCTTTTTTTGGCCGGCGACGCTCGCCAGCTCTTCGAGCGCCCGAACGAAGGGCTGCTCCGTCAGGCGGGGCGCCATCGAGTCGGGGTCGAACAGCATCGCCTCGCGGCTCGGGTGGCTCGCGTAGCAGGCGGCCCGCACCAGCAGCGCGTAGGCCGCCTGGGGGCCCTCCAGCGGCGACGCGACGCCGTCCTGGGGGCCCCACATGTCGGGGGGGGCCTCTCCCGCGTAGGCCAGCAGCGGCGTCGGGCACCCAAGGGGCAACGCCATCGTCACGCCGCCGTAGCGGATCTCGTGTTGGCGGGCCAGCGGCGCTACGTCGTGCAGCGCAAGGTCTTCGCTCTCCAGCACCCCCGCGCGGATCGGCCTGAGCAGCCTCGCGCAGCACAGCTCTCCCAAGTAGCGCGACGCGAAGACGACGACATCGCTGCCGGCTGCGGCCTGCGTTAGGTCCTGGGCCACAAACACATCGAGTTCCCCCCCCGAGGCCGCACGCCACTCGCCGCGTAGGCGCTCGATCGCCTGGGCCAGGGGGGCGTCATTCACGACCGCCACGCGGAGTGTTACACTCGCCGCGGCGGGTTCTGGGGACGCGTCGGGTTTGGTCGGAGCCCCGGGGCAACCGAGCGACGCCGCCAGGGCGACCCCTATCGCCGCGAGAGTCACTTTTCTGCGAGCGACGCAACGCGCCGCACTGCCACGAGAAACGGAGCACCCAGGGATGCGAGCGCTGCTAGGAATCGACATCGGCACGTCGGGGACCAAGACCATCGCGATCAACCCGGCCGGCGAGGTGCTGGCGCAGGCGTCGGCCGCGTACCCCTGCCACCATCCCAAACCGCTGTGGAGCGAACAAGACCCGGAGGATTGGTGGCGGGCGGTCGTCGAAACGGTCCGCGGCGCCGTCAAGAAGGCGGGCCTCAAACCGGCCGACGTCGCCGGCATCGGCCTGTCGGGCCAGATGCACGGGTCGGTGTTCCTCGACCGCGAGGGCCAGGTGGTGCGGCCCGCGATCTTGTGGAACGACCAACGCACCGCGGCCGAGTGCGAAGAGATCGAGAGCCTCGCCGGCGGCCGCAAGCGGCTAGTGAAGATGGTGTCGAACCCGGCCCTGACCGGCTTTACGGCGCCGAAGATCCTGTGGCTCCGCAACAACGAGCCCAAGAACTTCGAGCGGACCGCCACGGTGCTGCTCCCCAAGGACGACGTCCGCCGGCGGCTGACCGGAGAACTAGCAACAGAAGTCAGCGACGCCAGCGGCACGCTGCTGCTGGACGTGGCGCAGCGCAAGTGGTCCGCGCCGCTGCTGGGCAAGCTGGGGCTGGACGCCGATTTGTTGCCGCGGTGCTACGAGAGCGAAGAGGTCACGGGGACGCTGACGCGTGACGCGGCCCAGAAGCTGGGCCTGACCACCGATTGCGTGGTGGTGGGGGGCGCGGGCGACTGCGCCGCGGGCGCCATCGGCAACGGCGTGGTGATGCCGGGGATTGTCTCGACGTCGCTCGGCACCTCCGGCGTGGTGTTTGTCTACAGCGACACGCCGGAGACCGACCCCGAGGGCCGCCTGCACACGTTCTGCCACGCGGTGCGCGGCAAGTGGCACATGATGGGGGTGACGCTGTCGGCCGCCGGATCGTTGCAGTGGTTTGCCGACGCGCTCGCCAAGGACCTGTCGCGTGAGAAGGACGTGTTCGCACGGCTGGTCGAGGAGGCCGAGGCGACGCCCCCCGGCGCCGACGGGCTGTTCTTCCTCCCCTACCTCACCGGCGAGCGCACGCCGCACGCCGACCCGCTGGCACGCGGGGCCTTCGTGGGGCTCACGCCGGCCCACACGCGGGGGCACATGGTCCGTGCGGTGCTCGAAGGGGTCACCTACTCGCTACGCGACTGCCTAGACATCATCCGCGAGATGGGGGTCTCAGTGCGGCAGATCCGCGCCACCGGCGGGGGCGCCAAGAGCCCCGCCTGGCGGCAGATGCAGGCCGACGTGCTGGCGGCCCGCGTCAGCGCGATGCAGGCCGACGAGGGCCCCGCGATGGGGGTGGCGTTGTTGGCCGCGGTGGGATGCGGCGAGTACAAGAGCATCCGCGAGGCGTGCGACGCGGTGGTGCGGACCGCGGACGGGCTCAAGCCAGACGCCAAACGTCGAAAGCATTACGACCGCGCGATGCCGGTCTACCGGCAGCTCTACCCGTCGCTCAAAAACAGCTTTGCGGCGATCGCAGAACTGTCCACGCCAGCGAAGCGGCGCTAGGGGTGCACGCATCGCAACCCGAAGCGCCATCGTAGCCAGGAGCGTAGCGGAAGAATCCGCTGAGCCTGCGCCGCCGCCAAACGAACGCGCCGCGATGGGGCGCCGTTAACTGCCGGTGTCTAAACCACTAGCGTCCAAACCACCGACGGCGGAATCGTTGGGCGACATCAGGTCACAACGCACCTCGGCGCCGAGCAGCCCGAGCACCGGCGCGCCACGTTCGGGCAGCGTGCGTCGGGAGTAGTACTCCTGCAGGTCGACGTGCAGTTGGATCGCCTCTACGTAGCGCGAGCGGGCCTCCAGGCTCTTCTCCAGCAGCGCCGTCAGCTCTTCGAAACGGTCGTCGGAGAGCGCGTCGTCTACCAGCAGCGAGACCAGCTCTTCAACACGCTCAAGCATTTGCGTCGAGTCGGCCATGTTTTCGGGATCATTCATGGGTGGCCATTAGGGGCTGCAGGTGGGCTCGGCCCGGCGGGCTCTAGGAAACGCGGTGGGCTTTAAGCGGACGAAGGTTCCGGGTTGCGGTTCCTAGAACGACTCCTCGATTGCTACGCTAGCGGCGTCGATAGGGTTCGCCCATCTTGGGTTGGATCGGCGTGTCGACGGGCCGCTAATAAACCTTTAGCACAAGAAACGCAATGCCAATCCAGGATGGCCAGCGCGCGGGGCAGGCAGCCGCAGAGGTTTCGCTGATTTTGATGCTGCTGTTCATCGTCGGCGGCGACCCGTCGCCGGCGATCAACGAGCCGCACTATCTCTGCCGCTTAAAGCACTTTTGGGACCCGCAGTTCGCCGCGGGCGACCTCTTCCTGGAGTCGCGCGACGCGCACTTTGCCGTCGTTTGGTCGCTCGGCTGGTTGACGCAGTTCCTCTCGCTGACGCAAACCGCCTGGCTGCTGCGGTTGGGCGCGTGGACACTGCTAGCGGTGGCGTGGCAGAGGCTGGCGACCACCGTGCTGCCCCGGCCCTGGTGGTCGGTCTTCTCGGCGGGGCTGCTGCTCGCCGGCATTCAAGAAGGGAACCTGGCGGGGGAATGGGTGATCGGCGGGTTCGAGGCCAAGTGCCTGGCCTACGGCTTCGTCTGGCTGGCGCTCACCGCGTGGCTGCGCGAGCGATGGTTCTGGATGGCGCTTTGGCTCGGCATCGCTTCTGCGTTTCATGTGCTGGTGGGTGGCTGGGCCGTGGTCATCTTGGCCGCGATCGAGCTGCTGCCGCGGGCGCCGGAAAAATCAGAAAGCGGCGCCGCCGGGCGCTGGAGTTGGTTGGAGGGGGTCCGCAGGCGCAGGCCCGGGGTTGTTGCGGGCCTGGCGATCGGCGGCTTGATCGCGCTGGCCGGCGTCGTGCCTGCGTTGCGCTTGCAGGGGGCCGCGGATCCAGAAACGATCGCCCAGGCGAACCAGATCTACGTCTTCGATCGCTTGCCGCACCACCTAGCGCCGCTCAGCAAGCCGCTGCCCTGGATCGCCGAACGCGCCGGCCGGCACGGGGTGGTTTGGGCCCTGCTGGGGATCACCACGCTCCTGCTGCGGCGCCCGGGGGGCCTCTCGCCCCACACCACGTCGAGGCTCGCCCAGATGCGCGCGTTTGCGTACGGCGCCGGGCTGCTGGCGCTGGCCGGCTTTGCGATCGAGATGGCGTTTGCCGACTACCCGGCGCGGGCCGCGTCGCTGCTGCGGTACTACTGGTTCCGCTGGATCGACGTCGCGGCGCCGATGGCCGTCGGCCTACAGGCAGCGGCCCTCGCGGCCGATCGAATCGCCCGGCGTCAGTACGCCGGGGTCGGCTGGCTCGCGGCGGGGATCGCAGCGACCGCGATCCCGCTGGGGATGACGACCTTCCACCGCTACAGCGACCCATGCCCCCCGGCCGACCGCAAGGCCCCCGACGCCGCGGCGTGGGTCGAGCTGTGCCAATGGGTCCGCAACGAAACCGCCCCCGACGCGTTGTTCTTGCTCCCCCAGTGGTCGCAGTCGTTCAAATGGCGGACCGGCCGGGCCGAGGTGGTGACCTACAAAGACATCCCGCAGGACGCCGCCGGGATCGTGGCCTGGAGCCAGCGCCGAGACCAAGTCGGCGCCGTCGAAACCGCCCTGCGCAAGGGCCGCTCCGAGCTCGCCAAGCAGCGGCTGCTGGAGGTCGCCGCCAAGTACGGGGCCGACTACTGCATCACCACCCGCGGCCGTGCCCTGCCGCTGGCGCCCCACCATGTCGTTGGCCCGTATCTCGTCTACGATCTACGCAGAGAGTCCCCGCCCGCGACGGGGACCGACTAGCCCAGGACCCGACACGCGTTCTCCGCCATGCTCCCGGACCAACCGATTCTTGCCGTGACCTTCGACATGGATGGGTTGCTGGTGAACAGCGAAGACGTGTACGAGCGCGTCGGCAGTGAGACCCTCCGCCGCCGCGGCAAATCGTTCGATACCGCCCTGCGCGACGCGATGATGGGGCGTCCCGCCCCCGATGCGCTGCGGGTGATGATCGAGTGGCACAACCTGACCGACCACGTGGACGCATTGGTTGCCGAGTCGGACGCTACGTTCTGGGAGATGTCCGCGGGCGCCCTGCGGTTGATGCCCGCGGTTGAGCAGACGCTGGCCGCGGTCGAGGCCAAGGGCCTCCCCAAGGGGGTGGCCACCAGCGGCGCCCGCGAGTACGCCAATCGAATCCTCACCGCCGTGGGGATCCGCGACCGCTTTGACTTCATCCTCACGGCCAGCGACGTCACGGCCGGCAAGCCCTCGCCCGAGATCTACCTGCTAGCGGCCGATCGGCACGGCGTGCCGGCCGACCGGATGTTGGTGCTGGAGGACAGCGCTACGGGCTGCCAGGCCGCCGTGGCGGCGGGCGCCTTCGCGGTGGGGGTGCCGAGCCCCCACACGGCGGGGCACGCCTTCCCGGGCGCCGCCTTCGTGGCCGACACGCTCCGCGACCCTCGGATCGCCCAGGTGCTAGCGGTGTGAAGCCGCCGCTTCGGGCTTCGTGCGTCAGAATCGTCGCAGCTTCGCTAATCCCACCCCGCGGCGCCGGCCGATCTCTGCTTCTGGGTGCGTCGCCAGACGGGCCGCTTCTAGACGAAGTCGAGGGAGTGCGATGAAAGCTTGGCAGAAGAACGCGGCCCTGGGGCTGCTGGGATTGCTCGCCGCGGGCCCCCAAATCGGTTGCCGCGCTTGCTCCTCTGCGTACGACTACTCGTCCCCGGTCGCCAACTGCGACTGCTGCGGCTGCGGCGGGCGTAGCGGCACTGCCGCTGGCGGCGCCGTGATGGCCGGCGAGACCTACATCGAAGACGGCGGCATGATGATGGAGCCGCCGATGATGATGGAAGACGGCTCGATGACCTACCCAGACGGCTACTGAGCCACCGGCTGAGCGCTACGGGGAACGCCGCGCACGGTTGAACGCCTCGGCGTCGAACGGGTCGCGGGGCCGGTAGGCTTCGGCCGGCGTCTCTGGCCGCACGTCGTCTCCGGGCAGCGTGTCGGGCGTGCCGAATGCCGCCTCGGCGGCGCCGGGCTTCGACAGGTACGCGTAGGGGTTTTCTGGACCGCCGTCGCTGGGCGCTTCGTACGACGCCTGCCGGACGGGGCCTTCTTGGCGCGAGTCGGCCACGGCCGATTCCGCGGCCTCCGGGGTTGGCGCCACGAGTTCTACCCACGCGGCGACGCGCTCGAGCTGATCGACGCGTCGGCCGATGAACCAGGGCTGATCTGCCCCGCCGTGCGGTGTCCGCGCGGCCTGCAGCAGCGGGCTGTCGCCGGGGGCCTCGCGGTCGATGGCGGACAGCACGGCCATCAGGTTGGTGAGCGTCGAACGCCGGTCGCCGTGGCCGTAAACCAGCCCGCGGTCGAGCTGGAACACCTCGGAGCCACCGGCCTGATGGCACCCGGCGGTGGTGCAGTTGTTGACCAAGATCGGCTGCACCCGGCGCGAGAACTCGGCCAGGGCGCCCTCGGGCAGGCTGGGGACGCCGGCGTCGGGCGGGGTGATGGTGGTGGTGGTCTTGGCCGGCGCCGAGGAGGCCGGCTCGCCGCGCTCGGCCCGCTGCCACGCCGCCATCAGGCGCTGCTGGGCCGGGGCGATCCGAGGGTCGCCCGGCGTCAGGGCCTTGGCTTGCAGCAATTGCTGGGCGGCCTGCTTCCAGAGCTCATTCTGCTGGCACCACTCGGCCAGGTCGATGTGCTCGCCCGGCAGCGGCGAAACCAACTGCGTGCGGCGCCACGCGTACAGCTCCTCGACGGAGGCCGCAATCTTGGCCACCTGCGACGGCCGCAGGGTGATCTCGCTGCCCGGGTTCTCGATCCGGACCTGTTCTCCTAAGAGCCGGACCTCGCCACGCATCACGGCCCCGTTGTGCAGCAACACCACCGCGGTGTCGGCGGGGGCCGGCGACGCCCCGAGGGCCGCCAGCAGTACCGGCAGTCGGAGCAGAATGGCCTGTGGCAGCGGCTTGAGGGTCATGGCGGCCAGAGGGTAGGGGGTCGCCTGCTGGCGCGTCAACACTAGCCGGTCGAAAATCGCCCAGTTAGACTCAAGTTTCTGGGAACTGCGATCCTACTTCCGCCCAAACGCCATGGCAGCACAGCGTCGCACGGTGCGGTATTCCGGTCGTGTTCAGGGGGTCGGCTTCCGCGCTGCCACTCGACGGATCGCGGCCGCCTACGCGGTCACGGGCTACGTGCAGAACCTGCCCGACGGCAGCGTGCGGATGGTGGCCGAAGGGCCCAGCGACGAACTAGACGCGTTTCAAACGGCGATCCGCAAGCAGATGGCCGACCGGATCGCTGCCGAGTTCAGCGACCCCCAGCCGCCGCTGGGGGATTTCGACGACTTTTCCATCCGTTACTAGCACTCCGCTACCGCTTCAGCCAACCGCTTACTCCGCCGGCCGATGGACACCTCGACCCTTCAACTCTGGATCACGCCGCTCTGGATCGTCGCCGCCGGGGTGACGCTGGGCGTGGCGGTGCTGGCGCTGCTGTGGGGGCTCGCGGCCCTGGTCTCGCGCAAGGCGGGGGCGTGGATCACCTCGTGGGTCACCGATGGGCCCCTGGCCTGGGTGTCGGCCGTGGCCGGGGTATGGGTGACGCTGTTCCTCATCGGCCTGCCGGTGATGCCGGTGCGGGAGGTGGCTTCCTCGATGGCCCGGATCGGGAGCGTCGGCGAGCGCACCGAAACGGTCCCGCTGGAGCCCCGCACCGAAGACGAGGTCTACGCGTTGCAGAACCCGTTCGTCGCGGCCGAGGTGAAGCGGTACGAGTTCCAGAGCGACCAGGACCTACGGGTCGCGGTTGAGAAGGGGGTGGCCTACGACAGCCCCGTGGTGCTGGTGCAGGGGGACGAGCCCTACGTCTGGACCCCCGCCAGCAAGCGGGCCCGCGGCTTCGAAGGCGCCGTCGACACGCTCTACATCACCAACGAGTCCGACCTCCCGGCAGAGCTGACGATCAGCCTCACCACCGAGCTGCGTACGCCCGAAGCACGCGACGTGCTGTGGGCCGCCGGCGCGGTGATCACTTTCTACCTGAGCTACCTGCTGATCGCTTCGCTGCTGCGCGGCACCGGCATCGTGGCGCTGGCGACCGCCAAGGAGGCGATGGGGCAGCCGCTCTACCTGCTGCTGCTGATCGTCGGCGCCGTGGCGATGGTGGCCTTCGTGTACATCCCATACAACACGTTCGGCGAAGACGTGAAGATGCTGAAGGACTCTGGCCGGTCGCTGATCATGGTGTTCGGCATCGTCTTCGCGCTGTGGACCGCCAGCGTGTCGGTGGCGGACGAGATCGAGGGCAAAACGGCCCTCACGCTCCTCTCGAAGCCCATCAGCCGGCGCCAATTCATCCTGGGCAAGTTCCTCGGCATCGTCTGGCCGGTGGTGGTGATGTTCGTCATCCTCGGCGGGTTCCTGATGGCCGCGGTGTCGTACAAGGTGGTGTACGACTCGCGCGAGTCTTCCAACCCCACCCCCAACTGGCAAGAGTGCAACACGGAGATGATCCGCACCGTGCCGGTGCTGACGCTGGCGCTCATGGAGACGATCGTGCTGGCCTCGATCAGCCTGGCCATCTCAACGCGGCTGCCGATGCTGCCCAACCTGATCATTGTCGGCACGATCTACGTGCTGGGGCACCTGACGCCGCTGGTGGCCCAGTCGTCGGTGGGGAAGAACGAGTTTGTGTCGTTCTTTGGCCGGTTGAGCGCCGTGGTGCTGCCGGTGCTCGACCACTTCAACGTCGAGGCGGCCACGGTCGGCGCGCGCAGCGTGCCGCTAGACTACCTGCTGTGGGCGGGCGTCTACTGCCTGTTGTTCGTCACGATCGCGATGCTGGTTGCGCTGACGCTGTTCGAGGACCGCGACCTCGCGTGACCCAGCCTGCTGACACCCCGCCGAACGGTCTCGAGGTAGCCCTGGAGCCGCACGCCGAAGGGGTGGTGTTGCCGGTGCTCGCCCGCGCCTCGGGGCGCGCCAATCAGTTTGCCGGGGTCCACGACGGAAGACTGCGGGTGATCGTCACCGTGGCGCCTGAGCGCGGCAAAGCAAACGCCGCGGTGGTCGCGGTCGTCGCCGATCGCTTGGGGCTCCGGCCCGCGGAGGTCAGTGTCTTGGCTGGGCACACCAACCCCCGCAAGAAGCTGCTGATCCGCGGCGCCAATGTCGCGGAACTCGCCGGCCTGCTGCGCCGCGAAGCCGGGGCTGGGTGAATCTGCCGCGGCGATTGTCGCGCAACGCGGTGGCGCCTATCATCGGTGGGGCTGCACGTCCGCCGGGCGGCGCTACGAACCCCGGTTGTTCCCCTCGCTCGGTTCTATGAAGAAAGCGCTCCGCAGGCTCGCCAAGTACTCGGTTCTGACGGCGATCACCGTGGCGGCGATCTTCGTCATGTGGTGGTCGAGCAAGAAAGACGACTCCGCCGCGGCCCGGATGCGCGACCAGCTCGCCGCCCCCGCCCCCGCCATCGCCAAGGCGAAGCCCCGCGTAGCCGTGCGTTCGGTTGAGCCCGGCCTCTGCGAGCTCACGGTGACCTTTAGCGGCAAGATCCGCCCCTGGGAGACCTACACGCTGGGCTTCGAGGTCGGCGGGCGGGTCCAGCAGTTGGGGGTCAACCAGGCCGGCGAGATGCTCGACGTGGGCGATCGGGTCGTCGCCGGTCAGGTGCTGGCGCGGCTCGACGACCGGGTGTACATCGCCCGCCGCGGCGAGGCGGTCGCTCAGTTCGAGCAGGCGACCTCCGACCTCCGCCGCGCCCGCCAGCTCTACGAGGGCCGCTCGGGCGCGCTGACCGAGGCCGAGTTCCAAGAGGTGCTCACGCAGATGGCCCTGGCCAAGAGCCAGCAGGAGGTGGCCGTCAAGAACCTAGAAGACTCCGTGCTGGTGTCGCCGGTCGACGGCACGATCGCCGACCGGATGGCGGTCCCCGGCGAGTCGGTCGGGCCGAACGAGGCGGTCTTCGAGATCGTGCAGAACGACGATGTCTTGCTGGTGGTCGACGTTCCCGAGTCGCGCGTGCGCGAGCTCCAGGCGCGGATGCGAGTCACCCGGCAGCAGGACGCGGACGCCCCGTTCCGCGCTTACGTGCAGCTCGAGGGCCGCGACATGTTCGGCCAGAAGTGGCCGGCGATCGAGGCGGAGGTCTACCGCATCGCTCAGGTGGCCGACGAGCGCACCGGTCTGTTTGAAGTCGAGATCCGGATCCCGAACTCCGAGCGTCTGCTGCGGCCCGGGATGGTCGCCACCGCGCGGATCGTCACCGACGAGGTGCTGGGCTACCGCGTGCCGGAATCGGCCGTCATCTTCCGGGGCCGCGACGCCCACCTGTTCACGCTCCGCGACACGTCGCTCCCGGTTCGGGTGATGTTCTGGGACATCGCCGAGACCGAGGCGCCACGCGCCCAGCGGGTCGAGCTGAAGCAGTGGGTCGACCTGGGCAACGAGGTCGTCATCCCGTCAACCGCCGCGTCGCTTGAGCGGGTCGTGGTGCGCGGCCAGCAACGCCTCTCCGACGGCGAGCTGGTGCGCGTCGTCAACGACCCGGGCGAGCCGCCGGCGCCAGCCGGTGGAGGTTCGGTAGCAGAGAAGCCCGACGCCCCAGAAAAGACCTCCGCCCGCAACGCCTTGCGACAGGCTCAGTAAGACGGTTCACCGTTGAGACCGCACTCGAAAAGAAAAACGTCTCTCGCAGAGGCGCGGAGGCGCAGAGAGTCAATGAACAAGGTACACCCAGTTCGTCCTCTGCGTCTCCGCGCCTCGGCGAGAGAATTGCTCTGTCCGTCTCAGTGTACTGGGTGGCTCCGTGGTTAACCTTCGTCCGTAGTTGAAATTGCCATGAAGCTCAGCGAACAAGCCATCGACCACCCCCGCACGGTGCTGGTCTGCACGATCTTGGTGCTGCTGCTGGCGATCTTCTCGGCCGTGCTGACCCCGGTGCAGCTCGCCCCGGCGATCACCAAGGCGGTGGTGCTGGTCGCCATCCCGTACCCCGACTCGCTCCCGACCGAGAGCGAGAACGAGATCGCCCGCAAGGTGGAAGACGCCCTCGGCGAGCTCCAGAGCGTCGACTTCATCGCGTCGACCAGCCTCCGCGGCTCGTCGATCACGCAGGTTGTCTTCTTGGACGGCGTCGACCCCGACGAAGCGGAACGCAAGGTCAAGGACCTGATCGACCGGGTGCGCAACGAGTTCCCGGTCGGGCGCGAGGTGCAGCCCAACGTTAAGAAGATCGACTTCGAGAACGCGCCGCTGATGCTGGTGAACATGACGCCGCGCACGGCGATGGACGACCGAGAGCTGAAGAAGATCGCCGAGGACGTGCAGGAGCAGCTCGAGAAGATCGACGGCGTGGCCAACACGCAGCTCTTTGGGGGCAAGGAACGCGAGATCCAGGTCAATGTGAACCCGGACATGATGATCCAGTACGGCGTGAGCCTGCAGCAGCTCCGCCAGGCGCTGGTCGACTTCCACGCCGAGGTCCCCGCGGGCGAGTTCACCACCGGTTCGTTCGACCGCCGCGTGCAGAACGAGACCAAGCTGCGCGGCGTCGACGACATCCGCGAGGCGATCGTCAGCAGCGAGGGGGGGCGGGTGATCCGCGTCGCCGATGTCGCCGAAGTGACCGACGCGTTCCGCAAGACGCTCAACCACGCCCGCTTCGACGGCAAAGACGGCGCCCTGCTGATCATCAATAAAGAGTCCGGCATCAACACGCTGGGGGCCGCGCGGGACCTGAACCGGGCGGTCGAGGCGCTGCGTGGCCAGTTCCCGGGGCTCGAGTTCCAAACCACCCGCGACGCGTCGAAAGAGATCTGGGTGATGTTCCGGGTGCTCGGCTCCAGCGCCCTGTTCGGCGCCATGCTGGTGCTGGTGATCTTGGCCTGGAGCATGGGGCTGCGGATCAGCGTGCTGGTGCTGCTGGCGATCCCGTTCAGCCTGGCGGTGGCGCTGGTGTTCTTGTACTTCGCCGGCATCCCCGTATCAAACATGGTGGTGTTCAGCTTCATCCTGGTGCTGGGGATGGTGGTGGACGGCGCGATCATCGTGGCGGAGAACATCCACCGCCACATCGAGCGCGGCGAGGAGCCCATCGACGCCGCCAAGATCGGCATCCAGGAGGTGGGGCTGCCGGTGATCGCGGCCGACCTGACCACTATCGCGGCGTTCCTGCCGATGATCATGGTCCCCGGCATCATGGGCGACTTCATGGGGGTCATGCCGCGCGTGGTGAGCGTGGCGCTGCTGGGCTCGGTGCTGGTAGACCACTTCATCCTGCCCACCCTCGCGGCGCGCTGGTACCGCCGGCGTACACCCGAGGCGGACGACACCTCCGCGTACTTCCACGCCCAACCCGGTCCTGAGGGCGCGGCGCCGACTCAGTTGCGTGTCAGGCCGAAGCTCGATCCGTTCACGCGCGGGTACGCACGCGTGCTGAAGTTCGCGCTCAACAACCGCACCTACGTGATCGCGTGGGGTTTCCTGGCGATGTGCGGCGCGTTCTTGTTGATCGGAAAGCTGGGGTTCAAGTTCTTCCCGTCCAGCGACCGCGGCCAGTTCACCGTCAGCTACGAACTCCCGCTGGGGTACAGCATCGAAGAGACGCTGGCCGCGTCGCAGGTAATCATCGATCCGCTGCGCAAGTGGGACAAGACGGGGGCGTTGCTGCACTACGTAACCTCGGTCGGCACCTCGGGGGGGCTGTCGATGCGGGTCGACGAGGACGCGGCGACCGGCCCGGAGTTCGGCCAGGTGCAGGTCGAGATGACCCCCCCGATGGACCGCGAGGTGCAGATGGAGGAGGTGATCCGCTACCTCCGAGACAACATCCGACCGCTGCCGGGCATGAAGGTGTCGATCGATATCGTCGAAGAAGGGCCGCCGGGGGGCTCGGACGTAGCGATCCGCCTCACCGGCGACAATCTCGAGCAGCTAGGCCGGTTGGGGAAGCAGATCACCCAGGACCTCGCGGCCCTGCCCGGGACCGTCGACGCCGCCACCGACTACCGCCCCGACAGCCCCTCGCTGGTGATCGAGCCGCGCCCCGAAGTGGTGGGCCTGTTCGGCCTGACCGAGATGCAGATCGCCCAGGCGGTGCAAACGGCGATCGCGGGCGACAACCGGATCCAGATCACGCTGGACGACGAGGACGTCGACATCCGCATCCAGCTCGCAGCGGAGTACCAGCAGAGCCCCGCCGACCTCGAGCGTTTGATGGTCCGCGCCGCGGACGGCAAGCGGGCGACCATCGGCCAGCTCGCCGAACTGCGGCGCGACTTCGGCGTCTATAGCGTGAACCGCTACGACCGCGACCGCGCCGTGATGGCCCGCTGTGACGTGCTCGACCCGATCACCCCGTCGGACATCTTCAAGCAGGTCGCGGGAGACGTCTTGCCGTCGCTGGGGTTTGTGCCGGCCGACGACAGCGAGATCGCGATCGAGGGCTACGCAAAGAAGTTTGTCGGCGCGCCCACGACCCCGGCCGAAGGGATCAAGGCGGAGTTTACCGGCGAGAACGACGAGCGCGACAAGAACTTCGGCTACCTGCTCCGCAGCATGGTGCTGGGGGTCGTGCTGATCGCCGGCATCTTGGTCTGGCAGTTCAACAGCTTCCGGCAGAGCGTGATTGTCATGACCAGCGTGCCGCTGTCGTTCATCGGCGTCGTGATCGGGATGTGGGCGGCCGGCTTCCCATTCAGCCTGGCGAGCTTCATCGGGCTGGTGAGCCTGACCGGCATCGTGGTGAACGACGCGATCGTGCTGGTGGACTTCACCAACCAAGCCCGCCGCCAGCGGGGCCTCTCGGTCCGCGACGCGTTGATGGAGGCGGGCGTGAACCGCCTCCGGCCGGTGCTGCTGACCACCGTCACCACCATCGGCGGCCTGCTGCCGCTGCTGCTGAACATCTCCGGCGGCGCCGAGTTCTGGCAGCCGCTGACCGGCGCGGTGGTGTACGGATTGGCTTTCGCGACGGTGCTGACGCTGGTCTACATCCCGGCCTGCTACAGCTTCGCCTACCGGCCGCTCGAGAAAGACGAGTACGTGTTGATCCCCGTGGTGATCTTCCCGTGTGTGGGGCTGCTGCTGTGGATCGTCTACCAGCAGTCGAGCGCCGCGGCGGGCCTGGGCGTCGTGGGGATGCTGGGGGGGCTGATCGCGTTGTCGAGCGCCGCGATCCTGCTCACCTCGAAGGACCCGAAAGAACGCGAGGCGGTGCACGCGATGATGAGCACGCACCCATTGTGAGCCGGGGCGTCCCCGCCCCCGGCGCAGCGCATAGGATGCTCTACTCGGCTGCGCCGGGGGCGGGGGCGCCCCGGCTCGCAAGGCGCGCGCCCTCGATCAGTCTTCGAAGCGGATATCCAAGATCTCGAACCGAGACACGCCGGCCGGCACCTCGACGTCCACCTTCTCTCCCTTCTTCTTGCCGATTAGGCCCTGGGCCAGCGGGCTGGTGACGTTGATGCGGCCCTCGTCCGCGTCCTCTTCGCCGGCGCCCACCAGGATGAACTCCTCGGTGTCGCCGAAGTCGAGGTCCTTCACCTTGACGGTGCAGCCGAACACCACCTCGTCCTTGGGGAGCTTTGATCGGTCGACGATGCTCGCCTTGGAGAGCTTCATCCGCAGCTCGTTGATCTTCGCCTGCAGCATCCCCTGGCTCTCGCGGGCGCCGTGGTACTCGGCGTTCTCCTTGAGGTCCCCCTCGGCCCGGGCCTCGGCGATCCGCTTGGTGACTTCCGGCATCTTCTCGTCTTCGAGCTCGGCCAGCTCTGCGCGGAGCTTGTCGTAACCCGTGCGGGTCATCGGGATCATGTCCATGGCGTATCGGCCTCGTTCAGCACGGCGAAAAAAAAGAAGCAGGGCCCCACGCCGGGCGCCCCGCTCAGCCACTATTCTAGAACCTGTGAGGCGCGTGTAAAGCGGCACTAAAGGCCAATCGTCAAGGGCGCCATCGAAGATGATAGATGATAGAGGTTAGATGATAGTGAAGGACAAATCCCCTGGTCTATCATCTAACCTCTATCATCTATCATCTCAATCACCCAGGTAGAGCATGCAGCCGCAGCCGCCGCACAGGACCGGCTTCTCCAGCGAGAGGTTGTTCTGCTGGTTGGCGGTGATCTGCTGGCCGCAGCCGGTGCAGACCCCCTCCTCGGACGCGGCTAGCCCCTCGTCGCCCCGGGCCCCAACAATGCGTGCGTACTCCGCCTTAAAATCTCCCGGCAGCCGCTTCTGGACCGTGCTCAGCTCTGCTTCTAGGCGGGCGATCTCTTGGCGCAGCCCGTCTGCGGCGGATTCCACCTCGGTGGTCGTCTTCTCCAGCTCGCGTCTGCCCGTCGCAAGGTGCTGTTCGGCCTCGGCGACCCGTGCGCTGAGGTCGTCGATCCGTTCGAGCGTCTCGAGGATCTCGTCCCCCAGCACGCTGCCGGCCATTTCTGCCGCGGCGATCTGCTCCGTGAGCGTCTGATACTCTTTGTTGCTGCTGCACGCGTTCAGGTTGACCCGCCAGCCGGCGATGCGCTGCTCGGAGGTCTCCAGGTCGAGCTGCTTGCGGTCCGCGGACAGGCGGGCCTGCTTGACCAGCTCCTTGGCCGCTTCGAGCGCCGTCTGCAACTGAACCACGGCCCCTTCACGAGCCCGGATCTGCCGGGGGCCTCGCTCGAGCCGACCGCGCAGCTCGGCTAGCTGCGTCAGGATGCTGTGAAGCTCGCGGAGCGTTTGGGTCGCCTGCGCCATGGTCGCCTATTGGACGGGGGAAACGATGCCGAAGCAGTCGCAGGGGAGCAGCCGACGGGCTACGCCCCGTCGGAGGGGCTCGGTAGATGAACTCTCGCCAACCCCTCCGACGGGGCGTAGCCCTTCGGCTATTGCCTTCTGAGGACTGCTTTATCCCCGCCACCGACGCGATTGCCAAGCCCCGCGACCCCCTGAAAACAAACACGGCCGACGCGCCGCTGGGGCGCGCCGGCCGTGAGGGATGTCTTGCGTTGAGAAAACTAGGCCGCCGCGACCAGCGGCTCTTCCGGGACGAAGCAGGCCAGCATCTGGCTGCGGACGGGGCTCTGCAGCTTGGCGACCGCCTTGGCCTCGATCTGACGGACGCGTTCGCGGGTGACCTTGAAGATCCGGCCCACTTCTTCCAGCGTGTAGCTGTAGCCGTCCACCAGGCCGTACCGCAGGCGGATGATCTCCCGCTCGCGGAAGGTGAGCGTCTTGAGCAGCTCCTCGATCCGCTCCCGCAGCAGGCTGTTGTTGGCCAGCTTGTGGGGGCTCTCGGCGCCGTGGTCCTCGACAAACTCGCCGAAGCAGCAGTCGTCGCCGTCGCCGATCGGGCGGTCGAGGCTCACCGGGCTGCGGCCGATGTCCATCACGCGCTCGGTCTCTTCCAGGCTCACGCCAGAGGCCAGGGCGGTTTCTTCGGTCGTCGGCTCACGGCCGAGTTCTTGCTGCAATCGCTTGGCCGTGTTCCGCAGCTTGGTGAGCACGTCGATCATGTGCACCGGGATACGGATGGTGCGGGCCTGGTCCGCGATGGCGCGGGTGATGGCCTGGCGGATCCACCACGTGGCGTAGGTGCTGAACTTGAAGCCGCGGCGGTACTCGTACTTGTCTACCGCCCGCATCAGCCCGGTGTTGCCTTCCTGGATCAGGTCCAAGAAGCTCAGCCCGCGGTTGCGGTACTTCTTGGCGATGGACACCACCAGACGGAGGTTGCCGCTGCACAGGTCGCGCTTGGTGTTGTCGAACGCGCGGTACTGCTGCTTCAGCTCCGAAACGCGCCGGGCCAGGCTGGCCGGCGATTCGAGCGTCTGCTGCATCAGCTTCCGCAGCGCGCCCCGGACCGAGGCGATGTGCCCCTCGGAGGCTCCGGTCTTCTTCAGCTCGCGCAGCTCTTGCTGCAGGTGCGTCATCCGGCCGGAGATCTTCTCGAGCTCGCCGATGAGCGGCCAGACCCGCTTGGTGCGGAGGCTGAGCTCTTCGACCAGCACCAGCATCTTGTTGCGACGACGCAGGTACCGCTTCCGCGCGGCCTGCTTCGCTTCTTCTTCCGCGCTCTTGCTGGTCAGCGTGGCGAAGTCTTGCCGCTGCGCCGCCATCAGCGTGCGGAGCGTCACCAGGTTGGCGGGCATCCGGCCGGAGACCTGCTCCTTGGTCAGCAGCTCGGTGAGCGAGACCTTGATGGTGCGGTCGAAGGGGAGCTCGCCCGAGTTGACGCGGTCGAGCGTGGCGACGGTCGCCTCCAGGGCGTAGAACGAGCGGAGCAGGTTGCGGCGGAACCGCTTGCGGGTGAGCTCGATCTTCTTGGCCAGCGAGATCTCTTCGTCCCGCGTCAGCAGCGGGATCTCCGCCATCTGAGACAGGTACATGCGGATGGGGTCGCTGCCCGACTTCGGCAGGGTCTCGTGCAGCAGGTGCGACCGATCGACGGCGGTCTCGAGCACGGGCTCTTCGAACTCACGCCGTGTGGGGAACTGCGGGTGCTCCCGCACCTCGACTCCCAGTTGCTCGATGGCGGCGAGCACCGCGTCGATCCGCTCGGTCCCGTAGATCTCGTCCGGCAGCAGCGGGAAGAGCTGGTGGTAGTAGAGGCAGCCCTGCTCGCGGGCGAGCTCCACCAGGTGATCGAGGGAAGCGTTAACGTCGAATGTCGGCTGGGTCATCAATCGTCTCCTCGCGTGCATCCTGCACGCCTACGAGGTGCTCACGGCGCCGATGCGCTCCCGACGCCGATTGCGGGCGACGCGGGACATCGGCAACGGACCGCCAGACCCCTTATCCTTCCGTGGATAGGGAACCGGTCTGTCGGTCCTTCTTCAAACGATTCAGCAGGTCAAATAGCGCACTCTCTTGGGCATCGGGGTCAAGCTCGCCCGAACGCAGGGCGTCGATGTCGGCCCTCCGCTCGGCGCGGTCGATCCGCTGATGGAACGACCGCATCAATGCTTCGTAGCGCCCCTGGCGGTCCGGGGCTTCGGTAGCTTCTTCCTTGTGACGGCGGTGCTCGTCGAGTGTGACCACCAGCGACTGGAGCGCCGGGTCGTCGGTCGCGGAGAGCACGGCTTGGGCGTCGATCTCTGCGTCGACCGGCAGGGCGGCTTCTACGCGTGCGTAGAGTTCGAACACCCGCCGGGCGTCCGCGTGCGTCAGCGTTGTGGCGTGGACCTCGTTCAGGATGCGCCGGCCGCAACCGCTGTCTGCAATCATCAACTCCAGCAGCTCCTGCTCCCACGCGGGCAGGGGCTGCCGAGCGGCGCCGGGGTTGTCTCGGGCGACGGCGGGCCGCGCAACCCGCGCCGCGGCGCCGCGGCGCAATTCCATCAGCCGGCTGCGGAGGCTCTCCGGCGGCAGCCGCATCTCGCGGGCCAACCGACCCACCACGTGCTGCTCGCGCAGCATCTGGGAAGAGTCCGGCAGCCCCCCCGCGGAGCGGGTCTTGGCGAGCGTCGCGAGGACCTGCTCTACGGCGAGCGAGGCCTCGTGCGTCTGGTCGGCGGAGACCAATCCTTTGGTCACGCTGCTCAGCTTGTGTTCGAGTGCGTCCGGCGCCGAATCAATCAGCGACCGGAATTTGTCCCTTCCATGAGTCTGAATAAAATCACACGGATCGAGCCCATCGGGCAAGGTCAGTATGCGCAGGTCGACCGGATTTCCGACAAATAGTTCCAGCACTTCGCTAGCACGCTTGCGTCCGGCGTCGTCGCCGTCCAGCACCAGCACGATGTGGTCGGTGAACCTGCGGATCAAGGGTAAATGCTTCTCGGTGAGGGCCGTGCCGAGCACCGCCACCGCGTTCTCCACCCCGTGCTGGTGGGCGGCGATCACGTCGGTGTAGCCCTCCATCACCACCAACTGATTGAGCTGGCTGACCGTCGGCCGCGCCCAGTCCAGCGCGTAGAGCTGGTTGCTCTTGGAGAACAGCGGCGTCTCCGGCGAGTTGATGTACTTGGCCGACTTGTCGTCGGCCAGCTCCGGAAGCACCCGCCCGCCGAAGGCGATCGGCCGGCCCTGCACGTCGCGGATGGGGAACATCACCCGGCCGCGGAAGCGGTCGTAAAATCCGTCACCTTGCTGCCGCGGCGCGGCCAGGCCGATGCGCTCCAGCACCGCGGGAGAAAAACTCGTGTGCTTCGCCTGGGTGAGGATCCACTCCCAACTGGGGGGAGAAAACCCGATCTGGAACTTCTTTACCGACGCCTCATCGATCCGGCGGTCGGCCACGTACTGCCGCGCGCCCTCGGCCTGCCCGTCGTGCAGCAGGCAGCGGTGGAACCGCTCCGCGGCCCACGCGCACGCGGCCAGCAGCGTGCGCTTGTCGCCCGGTCCCCCCGCCTCGGCCGGTTTGGCGGCGGTCAGCGTTACGCCGGCGCGCTCGGCGAGCATCTCCAGCGCGTCGCGGAACTCGAGCCCCTCCATCCGCATCACAAAGCTGAACAGGTCGCCGCCGACGTCGCACACCCAGCACTTGAACGTCTGCCGCTCTTGGCTGATCTGCAGGCTCGGCTTCGAGTCGTCGTGCCAGGGGCAGATGCCGACGTAGTTGCGCCCCTGGCGGCGGAGCTGCATGTACCCGCCGACCAGATCGACGATGTCGATCGCCTGGCGTACCTGTTCTTTCGCGTCCTGCGAGTCGGGATGGTTCATTCAGAGGCAACGAATAGGACGCGGATTTTCGCCGATCCAGCGGATTACGAAAGGATTTAAACTCGTATCCGTATGAATCCGCTTCATCCGCGACAATCCGCGTCCCATTTTTTGTGTTCGAGTCAGGTGGACTAACGGCGCGTGAATGGGACGCTTAGCGGCGAGCGGCCAACCTCTACCTCAACCATCGCCTCGACCGGGCCCGAGCGTTCGATCCTGCGGATCTCGACCCGCGCCGTCGATCCGATCTCGGTCGCGGCGATCGCGCGGCTAAGCAGCGTGGGGTCGGTCGCTTGATGGTCGTTCCAGGTCAAGATGATGTCGCCCGGCTGCAGCCCGGCGCGTTCGGCGGGGCCGTCCTGCACGACCTGGGCCACCAGCACCCCGCGTCCATCCTCCATCCCAAACTTGCGTCGGACAGCGGTGGGCACCGGTTCGGGCTGGACGCCCAGGTAGCCGCGTTCGACGAAGCCGTCCTTGCGGATCGCCTCGTACTGCTCACGCGCGATCGTGCTGGGGATGGCGAAGCTAATGCCGCGGTAGCTGGGGCCGACGATCGCCGAGTTGATCCCCACGATCTTGCCGTCGATCCCAACCAGCGGCCCGCCGCTATTGCCCGGGTTCACCGCCACGTCCGACTGCAAGTACTCCTGGTAGGCGCCGCGGACCATGCCGCTCGAGCTGCGGCGTTCCTTGGCGCTGACGATGCCGAAGGTGATGCTGCTGTCGAGGCCAAACGGGCTGCCGACCGCCCACACCAGGTCTCCCAGGTCGAGCGCGTCGCTGTCTCCCCACTGGGCGGCGACAAGGTTCTCTGCGTCGATCTTGATCACCGCGAGGTCCGTCCCTTCGTCTACGCCAACAATCGTGGCGTCGATCGTGCGGCCATCGGTAAGCCGGACGTGGAGCCCGCGAGCGCCGATCACCACGTGCAGGTTGGTGACGATGTACCCCTCGGGATCAACGATCACGCCGGAGCCTTGCCCCTCTTCGCCGCCGAAGCCCGGCTTGTGGATGCTGACCACGCTGGGACCAACCCGCTTGGCGACCAGGCGAGAAGCGAGCGAGAAATCCTCGAGACGCGGCTTGAGCTTCTCCAGGCCCTGGGTCGCTACATCGACCTCCGCGTCCAGCTTGCCGTAGGCGGCGTTGTAGTAGAAAGTCCGCACCATGTCGGGCCCGACCATCCGCGCGATCCCGACAACGCTCAGCACCGACAGCAGCACCACGAGCATCGACAACCTACCCCGGTTTGGGGGGGAGGCGTCGGGGTAGGGGGCCGTACCGCCAGCAGAACCGGGTCGCAGTGGCATATCCGCTTCGTCATCCATCTTTGGCGGCTCGCGCTAGGGTCACGGGGGTTCAGCGTGATTATAGAGGGCCGAAGCGAACGGGGCGAATGGTCGGGGGCGGCCCGCCTAGACGCCCCGCAGGAAGCTACGTTTGTAGGACTAATCCCTGCCGTACCGCCCCACCAAGAACCGCGGAGCCGCTCCCTTGAACGCAACCCTCCCCGAGATCGACCCCAATGGGCAGCCGTTGCCGGAAGCGCTAACGGACGCCAACTGGACGGGACCGTGTTGTGAAAAGTGCGGCGCGCCGCAGCGCGACCCGGGCATGACCGCCTGCACCGCCTGCGGCTGGTACGCGAGCCTGGGGATCTACGTTGAGGTCTCACGCGAGTGGGAATCCGCCATGGGGGGGGGACCGGCCGCTGCCCCCCCCGCGAGGGCATCGGTTGGGTCGGTCCTGGGCAGTATCCCGGGGTGGGCATGGGGGTTGCTGGCGACGCAAGCCGTGGTGGTGGCCTGCTGCGTCGCGCTGCGCCTCGCTACTTCGCCCGAGAGCGATCTGCGCAGCGCGTGGGGGGTCGGCCTGCTGTTGGGGGGCCTGGTGCTGGCCATGCTCTGCCACTTCGCCGCCTTTGTGCTGGTCGCCGCCGACGACCCCGACATGAGCGTGCTCGACCTGGTGGTCAGCCCGCTCAAGTCTTGGATCAAGCTCTGCCACGGCCTCCCCAGGCGCCACTGGCTGCTCAACGCCTGCGTCTCGTCACTGGTCACGGCGGTGTGCGCGGCGGGCATTGTCGGCGGCATCCCCTACGAGCGGCTGTGGGATTGGGGGATCCAGGCGCCGACCAAGAAGAACCTTGTTGCCGCGATCGCCCAGAAGGGGGCCGGGAACAAGAACGAGAAGCAGTCGATGGAAGAGGCCATGAAATCGTTCGCCGACGACGCAGCGGTCGATGGTTACGGCCCTGATGGGCAACTGAAGCCGGTCCCCAAGTCGGCGGAGATCGCCCGCAAGTCGATCGACGGGCTGATTGTTGGCTTCACCATCGGCGGTAAGGGGCGGATCGACGAGCTGATCGTCGTCACCGAGCACAACAAGCGCCTGCTGTACGCCGGGCGTGTCCGCCCGACGTTGCCGCCTGCCGAGCTCGACGCGCTCCAGCTCAAACTGCAAGCCAACCTCGCCCCCAGGCCGTTCGTCACCGTCCTGGGCGACGCGAACTGGGTGCATCCCAAGTTCCCGTGCCGGCTTACCTACGACCGACGCGTAGAGTCCGGCATGCTGCAGGGGCTGCTGTGGGACCGTCCGCTGGCCGAGATCAAGATGCCTTGGTGAGGAAAGCGGTCGAAGAGTCGAAGTGGCGAAGTGTCGAAGAGTCGAAGTGGCGCCACCAGCTTCCTTTACTCGACCCCTTTGACATTTTGCCCCTTCGATCGTGCACCGCGTAAGGAATTCTCTCTTGGCCTTCGGTCGATTATGCTCGACCGCATGGCCCACCGCCCCTCGCCACGCCTGCCCCGTTACTTTCCGTCTGCTGAACTCGCGGACGAGGAGGGGCTGTTGGTGGTTGGCGGGGCGCTCGACCCCGACGTGCTGCTAGACGCCTACCGGCACGGCATCTTCCCTTGGCCCATCGACGATGTGTCGCCGCTGCTGTGGTTCTCGCCCGACCCACGCGCGCTGATCGAGCTCGACGGGCTGCACGTCTCGCGGCGGCTTGCGCGGACCATCCGCAGCGGCAGGTTTAACGCGACGTGCGATCAGGCGTTTGCAGACGTGATGAAGGGCTGCGCGACCGCCCCGGGCCGCCGCGGCGGCACCTGGATCACCCCTACGATGCGGCGGGCCTACACCCGGCTCCACCGCCTGGGGCACGCCCACAGCGTCGAAGTATGGCGAGACGGCGAGCTGGCCGGCGGCGTGTACGGCGTGGCGATCGGCGGCCTATTTGCGGCCGAGTCGATGTTCCACCGCGAGACCGACGCGTCCAAGGTGGCGCTGGCCGCGCTTGTTGGACACCTCAACCGCCGTGGCTACCAACTGCTTGACGTGCAGCAGTGGAACGAGCACACGGGCAGCATGGGCGCCATTGAGGCGCCCCGTGCCGAGTACCTCCGCCGGCTGGCCGTGGCGGTGGAGGCGCCGGTCACGTTCGGCGATACGCTAGAAGGGGCCGTGGACCCGCGCCCGTAGCCTCTACAGGTGCACCTGAAGGGAGCGGCCGAGTGGTTCGCGCAGCTCGCCAATCAGCCGGTCGCCATCGCTTTCGCGCCACGTCCAAAACGATTCGACCGCGGCGGCGAACGCCGCTTGCTCGCGCTCGGCGAGCGTCGCTGCCTCGAACCGCGACGCTTCGTCTCCCCAGTGCTCAAACCGCGTCATGGCCGAGGCGTGGTCGTTGATGGCGCCCAGGCGGTCTTGCACCGTCTTGAGACGCGGCAACGTTTCGTCTGCGTACCCCGCCGGCAGCACGCCAGCCAGAATCTCGACCGCGTAGCGCAGTCGCTTGGCCTCGATGCGGAACTGGTGCAGTGCTTCCGCTTCGCGCGTGTTGGGCCGCGCGGCGTCGAGGCGATCAATGAGGGCGATCGTGCGCTCCAGCGCCCAAGGCGCGACGGCCGTTTGCCCGGCGCCCTTGCCCGGCGCCTTTTTCCACAACCGCCGGCTGAGTTTCTTGAGCTTGCGGCCGCCATCGAGCTCGCGGCTTGCCCGCTTCACGGCACGCTGGGCCTTGTCTCGCTGCTCCGCCAGTACTTGCAGCACGTGGGTGGGGGGCGGTTCCACCGCGCCCAACCGTTCCATCAAAACGTCGAGGTCGCGGGCGTCCCCCGCTGCTTGGCGGGCACGCTTCAGGTTGCGCATCAGGCGATTCCGCGGCCCTTTAGGGAGCACGTCTTGGAATAAGCGGAGCGCTGCCGCAGCGCGGCGGCTCGCGACACGAAGCCGGTGCACTGGCTCGATGTCGCCGGCCGACTGCCTGGCCGCCTTTGGCAATTTCTTGCGCAGCTTGCGGACACGCTGCTCGATGGCTCGGCGCGCCGCTACCGCTACGGTGTCGTCCTGCGAGGGGGCTGGGTTGCGGGGCATGGCGTCTGTTCGGAGAGAGATGCGGCCGTCGCCGCTGGATTCTCTATCCTAGTCGCCGCGGGCCGCTCAAGCGATCAGCGGGCGGAGCACATTGCGGCTAATCCGCAGGCTTTGCTTGCGGCGATCCAGCGTCTCAGTGAACGCCTCGTCCTCGACCTCGATGCACACAGGGCCGTCAAAACCCGCGTCGGTGAGGGCGCCAATCCACTTTCCCCAGTCGATGTCCCCCAGCCCAGGGATCTTGGCGGTCCCGCGGTCCATCGGCGGAACCAGCGAGCCGACGTCGTTGAGCCGCTCAACGTCGATCCGCATATCCTTGGCGTGCGTGTGGAAGATCCGCGGTCCGAACTCGCGGATGGGCGCGATGGGGTCCATCAACTGCATCCGCAGGTGCGATGGGTCGTAGTTCAGCCCAAAGTTGGGCGAGGGGATAATTTCGAACATCCGCCGCCAGATGGCGGGGGACCGCGCCAGGTTCAGCCCGAACGGCCAGGTTTTCTCGTATAGCATCGGGCAGTTCTCGATGCCGATCCGTACGCCCCGCTCTTCGGCGTGCCGAACGATGCCGGGCCAAACCTCCTCAAACAACTTGAAGTTGTCTTCTAGGTTGAGCGTCTGATTGGCGCCGACGAACGAATTGATTCCGCCGAGCCCCAGCATTGGCGCCGCGTCGATCACTTTATGCAGGTGTGCCTGGGCGGCCTCGGCCTGGTCCGCCTGGGCCGACAGCGGCACGGAGTAGTACCCCAGCGCCGAGATCGCCACGCCGTGCTTCTCGCACAACGCGCGGACATCGTCCGCCATCGCCTGGGTGAACTCCGAACAGTCGATGTGGCACACGCCGCCGTACGCGCGGTCCGGCCCGCCGGGGGGCCAGCACATCACCTCGACACAGTCAAACCCTTCGAGGGCGGCGAACTCGAACACGTGGTCGAGCGAAAGGTCGGGGAAGATGGCGGATACGAAGCCGAGTTGCATTGGAGGTCGTTCTCGGTTTTGGGTAAATCTCTACGATCAGTTACGGCTCTGCTACACCAAGGTCTCGGCATATTTTTCGGGCCAGATGCTCGTCAATCTCCCGATGACGTGGCACAGAAGTGCGTCGATTGCTCGCCGCGTTCCGCCACCAAGAATGCCGCCCTCCTTCTCGGAGCAACTCGCAGCGTTGTGACACAAGGTGCCGTATGAGATCGCGACGCTTCATGACGAGATGGCGACTTCTTCGTAGGGATCGCCCACGGCGTCGCGAGCTTCCTGACGATTCATTGCGAGCGCCTCGTCGAGACACTCACGCAAGCTATCCAGCAATTCCTCGCGAGTCGCCTCTTGGCAATTTACGCCGGGAACTTCCTCAATCCAGCCGATCCACCAGGGACCGTTTTGTCGGATGACGGCATTAAAGGTTGCTGGCATTTAGGAACCCAATGATAAAGGACGAAATCATGCTCCTATTCTACCACCCCCCAACCCCCGCCGCCTCCTGCGCCCGCCGCAGCACCCCCGCCGCCTTGGCCCGCGCCTTCACCGCCCCCGCGGCCAGCACCTCGCGCACCGCGTCCGGCTTCGCGGCCCAGTGGGCGCGGGCGTCGCGGTAGGGCGCCCAGTAGCGCTCTGCGGCGTCGGCCAGCGCCTTCTTCACGTCGCCGTAGCCGAAGCCGCCGCGGGCGTAGAGCGCGGTCATGTCGGCCACTTCTTCCTCGCTGGCAACCAGCTTGTAGAGGTCCATCAGCACGTCGCCGGCGGGGTCCTTGGGGTCTTCCATCGGGCGGCTGTCTGTCTGGATGCGCATGACTTGCTTCCGCTGCGCTTTCACGTCGTCGAACACCGCCAGCGTGTTGCCGTAGCTCTTGCTCATCTTCTCGCCGTCGGTGCCCGGGACACGGGCCGACTGGTCGAGCACTTTTCCTTTGGGCATGGTGAAGGTCTGCCCGAAGTGGTGGTTGAAGCTGCCGGCGATGTCGCGGCAGACCTCGATGTGCTGCAACTGGTCCTCGCCCACCGGCACTACGTCGGCGTCGTACGCCAGGATGTCGGCCGCTTGCAGCACCGGGTAGGTGAACAGGCCGGCGTCTGCCTTCAGGCCCTTGGCGAGCTTGTCCTTGTAGCTGACGCAGCGCTCCAAGAGGCCCATCGGCGTGCCGGTCATCAGCAGCCAGCTCAGCTCCGAGACCTCCGGCACGTCCGACTGGACGAACAGCACCGCCTTGTCGGGGTTGAGCCCCAGGGCGAGCAGGTCGATGGCGCCCCCCAGCGTGTACTGCCGCAGCAGTGCCTGGTCGCGCACGGTGGTCAGCGCGTGCAGGTTGGCGATGAAGTAGTAGGCTTCGTCAGCCACCTCCTGCAGCTCGATGTACTGCCGGATGGCGCCGAAGTAGTTGCCCCAGTGGAAGGGGCCGGTGGGTTGGATGCCGGAGAGGACACGCATGAGTGGTATGGAAGGTTAGCGGGGCTTCTTAATCCCCCTCCCCTTTTTAGGGGAGGGGCTAGGGGAGGGGTCGGTGGCGGGTACAGAGCACGCCTTCAAGATGACCTCCAACACGCCATCAAGATTCGTCAGAACTTCATCGTTTGTAAATCGAAGAACTCGGAAATGATGAAAAGCAAGGAACTGCTCTCGCTGGCAATCGTACTCTTGACGCCCTTCGTGGCTATCGCCATCGAGCTCCAGAACAAGTCGGTGCTCGGCGCAGAAGAAATCGACGATGTAGGGTTCAATCGGGTGTTGCCTACGGAACTTCAAACCGGAAAGCTGGCGGGCGCGAAGCGCGTTCCAGAGTTTTTGTTCGGGACCGGTGGCGTTCACGCGCAAACTGACTGCGCGGGTTCTTGTTTGTTTGGTGATGCGTTTTCGTGGTGGTTGCGGCATGTCAGGGTTCAAACCCCCTCCCCTAGCCCCTCCCCCTGCCGGGGAGGGGGACACACATTCGCTGCGCGAATGCTCATGGCGCCAATAACTTGCTCCACGTCAGCCGCCCCCAACTCCGCCAGCGCCCCCGGCAGCGCATCCAGCACTTCCATACTCGCCCCCGGCCGATAAAAGTTCACCGTGCCAAGCTGCACCGCGCTCGCGCCGGCGACCAGGAACTCCATCACGTCGTCGATGGTCGCGATGCCGCCGATGCCGATGATGGGGGTCTTCACTGCCTGAGCGGCCTGCCACACGCACCGCAGCGCGATCGGCTTGATCGCGGGGCCGCTGAGGCCGCCGACCGTGTTGGCCAGCATCGGGCGACGCTTGCGCCAGTTGACGCTCATCCCCAGCACCGTGTTGATGACCGCCAGCGCGTCGGCGCCGCCGGCTTCGGCGGCGCGGGCCATCACGGCGATGCTGGTGACGTTGGGTGTCAGCTTGGCGATGATCGGCAGCGAGCAGGCGGCCCGGCAGTCGGCCACCACGCGCTCGCACATCGCGGGATCGACGCCGAAGTCCACCCCGTGCGACACGTTGGGGCAGGAGATGTTCAGCTCCACCGCCGCGGCGCCCTCGCACTCGCCCAGGCGGCGGCACATTGCAACGAACTCGTCGTGCGTTCGGCCGGCGACGCTAACGATGATCGGGGCGCCCAGGCCGCGGAGGTAGGGGAGGTGGTGCTCAATAAACGCGTCGAGGCCGTCGTTGTCGAGGCCGATGGCGTTGAGCATGCCGGCGGCCGTTTCGACCGTCCGCCAAGGGGCGTTGCCCTGGCGGGGCTCGAGCGTGACCGTCTTGGGGACGATGCCGCCCAGCCGGGCGAGGTCGACAAACGCCTCCATCTCGCGGGCGTAGCCGAACGTCCCAGACGCCACCAGCACGGGGTTGGGCAACCGCAACCGACCGAGTTGTACGGCCAAATCGGCGGCCTGGTCGACGGGCGAAGAGGACATACAGGACTGGGTTTGCTAGCGGTCTGAGAGTTCAGAGCGCAAGCCTACCGGTCCCACCCAGCGCCATCAATTGGCCATCGAGGCTACAGGATCAGTCCGCTGGTCCGATAAGGCTTCATGTGGCTGGGCTGGTCGAGGAACCAGATCCGCTCCCACTCGTCCAGCAGGCTGCGGAAGTCTTCCGAGTTGTAGATCAACTGCTGGGCACGACGGGCCGGGTCCGCCGAGTAGATCGGCAGCAGGCATCCAGCGTTGGCGCCCAAAGTGCAAGCCGCGACAGCAGCCAAGAGCCATTTGCGCATGGAACCGTGCTCCTCCGTGAGCGATAGCCGGCGTCGGCGGTCGGGAGCGACCGCGTCGGCCGAATTGCTTGTACCGCCCCGTCCGTTGGAGCGGCAATCAAAGGTGACTCGTCTTTCGTCCGTCTCTTCCGCTGCCACTGGCGGATTTAGCCGAGTGGCCTGCGGTCGTCGTAAGTAGTTGTTTTGTCTTGTGTTGGGTCGTTCTGAAGAGAACCCAGGGGCTTAGCTCCGGCAGCCGGTTCGTGAGAACCGTTGGACTGGCTGTGACTCGGGTCGCTGGGCAAGCCAGCAGGCGGCGGAGGGGGGCTGGCGTTTTGCGCCAGCAGGGCAGCCGCTCGGGCGGCTGCCGCACGGCGCTCCAGCTCCCGCACACGTTCTTCCATTTCCTTTCCGGGCTTGAAGGTCACCACGAACTTCTCGGCGACATCCACCTTCTCGCCCGTCCGCGGGTTCCTGGCCTTGCGGGCGGCCCGCTTCTTGACCTCGAACACTCCGAAGTTCCGCAGTTCAATGCGGCGGTCTTCCACCAGCGTCTCAACGATTGCGTCGAACGTCTTCTGGACGATCTCCTTCGTCTTGAGCTGCGTCAGCCCGATCTCCTCGGAGATCGTTTTGACGATCTCTTTCTTGGTCACCAAACACCTCCGCGGGAGAAGGGCGCCGCCCTACGCACCTGGCTGATTTGACGAATTGAGGCCTCGTTCGAGACCTCTCCGCACGTCCCAAGTGTAATACTGGTAAGCATTAGAGTCAATGTTGGCTCTCCTGGCTGACGCCCTCGGGCCGCGTCCGTTGGCCGGGTCTGGAACAATTCCAGCACTTCGGCTTACGGCCACGTAATTGAGCTAAGCATAGGATTTCAAAGAACTTACGCCGAATTCGCCGCGGTCGGGGACGCAGCGGTCGTTGCAAGTCTTTTCCATAAAAGAACTTGCGTCGATAACCGTCCCGTAACGCCGACGAGTTGCTTCGGCCCAATTGGTATCGGCCCGATCGACCGGCGAGATGAGTGTAATCGTTAGAATCCGCAAACTTTGCCAAACGGCCCCGGCTTAGATCCGGATCACGGCCCGTTGGGCCTCGATGTGCTCGAGCTGATACAGCTTCCCCACCCCCGCCCCGGGGCACTCCTCGCACGTCTGTTCCCAAGCCTCCGGGGAAGAGACATTCGAGTCCCAGAAGGGCCAGGTGCGGCACTGCCGGGGGCGGGATTGGTAGACGGTGCACTTGCGGGTCTTGGAATCCAGCAGCACGCAGTCGCCGCCAGACTTCTCGCCCAGGCTCTTGCGGATCCCCACCGAACGGACGTAGCGGGCCTCAAACGCCGGCACGCTCATCTCCCGCTCCGCGGCGATCGCGGCGATCTCTTGCTTGTTCAGCCAGACGTAGCCCGGCGCCCCGCCGCAGCACTTGCCGCAGGCGGTGCACTTGAACTTCAGCCCGTCGGCGTACCACGGATCGGGCTGGGGGGCTTCGGGTGCTGGCATGGGAGAGTCCTTAGTGGGTCATTTGCCGCAGGGCGTCGATGGCGGCGTCGATGTCATGGTCGGTCGTCAACGGGCCGGGGCTTAGCCTCAGTGTGCCGCCGGAAGCCAGGGCGCCGATCGCCCCGTGGATGCGAGCGGCGCAGTGCAGGCCGGCGCGGCACTCAACGCCGAAGCAGCTGTCGAGCAGCGCCGCGGCTTCGTGGGGATCGTAGCCCTCGGTCAGCAGGCTCACAACGGGCGCACGCTCTTCCACTGCGGGCGGGCCAAGCACCCGCACGCCCGGCAGGCCTTGCGCGCCGTCGATCAGTCGCGCGGTTTGCTGCGCCAGCCGCTGGCCGATCGCGTCCACCGTTTGCGACTCGATCCAGCCCAGGGCCGCATCGAGCCCCACGATGGCCGGGACGTTCAGATTCCCTGCCTCAAGCCGGTGGGGCAGGGGGGGTGGCTGTTCCTCAGACTCGCTGACGCTCCCCGTCCCCCCCTGACGCGTCGGCCGGAGCTGCCCGGCGGCGCGGGGCCCGACCCACAGCAGGCCGACCCCCAGCGGCGCCAGCAACCCCTTGTGCCCCGGCGCTGCCAGCAGGTCCGCGCCGATGCGGCCGACGTCGACCCGGCGGTGACCCAGCGTCTGGGCGGCGTCTACCAGCAAGAGCGTCTGGCCGTCGCGGAGCGCCGCGCCGACCTCTTCGACCGGCAGCACCGCGCCCGTGACGTTCGAGGCGTGCGTCAACACGACAAGCCGCGTCGTCGGTTCGACCGCCGCGAGCACCCGCCGGGCCTCGAGCTGACCGGCCGCGTCGCAGGGAACGTAGGTGATCCGGCAGCCCAGCCGCACGGCAGCGTCACGCAGCGGGCGCAGCACCGAGTTGTGCTCTGCGTCGGTAGTCACCACGTGGTCGCCGGGCCGTAGCAGCCCGTGGATAGCGGCGTTGAGCGCGTCGGTGCCGTTCTGGGTGAAGGCGATCGACTTCGGGTCGGGCGCCCCGAGGAGCGTCGCTGCCCGGCGCCGGGCCCGCTCTACGATCTGGCCGGCGGCGTCGGCCGAGGCGTAGCCGCCGCGTCCCGCCGCGGCGCCGCAGCCGCGTTGGTAGCGGTCGACGGCGTCGTATACGCCCTCGGGCTTCGGCCAGCTCGTGGCGGCGTTGTCGAGGTAGTGTCTGCTCGCCATGCGGGTAAGCCTATCCGCCGATCTGGTACATGGCGCGGGCCGGCTTGAGGAACTCGGGGCTGTCGATGCCGTGGCCCGCGTGCTTGGCGTCGACGCATTCGCGTGCTAGTTGGGCGATGGCCGCGTCGTCTGCGGCGCTGCGCAGCAGGTCGCGGACGTTCCACTCTTCGGTCGAGAACAAGCAGTTGCGTAGCTGCCCCTCGGCCGTCAGACGCAGCCGATCGCAGGCGCCGCAGAAGGGCTCGCTGACGGGGTTGATGAAGCCGATGCGTCCGCCGCCGCGAGCAAAGCAATAGTCGGTGGCCGGTTGGCTGGCGTCGTGCCGGGGCGCCGCCTCCAGCGGCCCGAAGGCCTCCTCAAGCTTCGCACGTACCTCGGCGCCCGTCAGCACGTCGGCACGCGCCCAGGCGCCGTCCGCGTCCAGCGGCATGTACTCGATGAACCGCAGCTCGAGGCCGCGCTCGATCGCGAAGCGTCCCAGCGGCACAATCTCGTCTTCGTTCAGGCCGCGGATCGCCAGGGCGTTCAGCCGGATGGCCGAGAATCCGGCCCGCTGAGCGGCGGCGATGCCGGCCAGCACGCGGTCGAGGCCCTCGCGGCGGGTGAGCTCCTGGAAGGTTGCCTCGCGCAGCGTGTCGAGGCTGATGTTCAGCCGCCGCAGGCCGGCGTCGCGCAGCGCCTCGGCCTGGTCGTCGAGGAGCATGCCGTTGGTGGTCAGCGCCAGGTCTTCCACGCCCGGCGTGGCGGCCAGCATCGCCACCAGCCTGGCGAGGCCCGAACGCACCAACGGCTCGCCGCCGGTGAGCCGGAGCCTGGTCACGCCCAGCCCGGCCAGCACCCCCGCGACGCGCGCGATTTCTTCGAACGACAACAACTCCGCCTTGGGAAGGAAGCGGATGGCGCCCCCCGGCATGCAGTACCGGCAGCGGATGTTGCAACGGTCGGTCACGCTGATCCGCAGGCTGGCGTGGGCCCGGCCGAAGCGGTCGATCAGCGGTTGGGCCTTGGGGTCCATCACGCCCCCCTCGGCCGTGGGCGCGGCGTCTTGAGCGGCGGCGTTTTGAGCAACGACGCCCGGGTGGACCCATTCGCGCTGGCCGTCGGCGAAGTTCTCTTGTTTCCAGATCGGCACGCGCTGTTTGAGCGTGTCGATCAGCCACCGCGCCGCGGCGAACGCGTCGTCCCGGTGCGGCGAGCTCGCGGCGATCGCTACGCTGGTCTGTCCGAGCGGGACTTCGCCGAGCCGATGCACGATCCAGCAGCCCACCAGCGGCCACCGCTCACGGGCTTCGGACTCCAAGCGGGCCAGTTCCGCTTCCGCGAGCGAGCGGTGGGCTTCGTAGCTGAGGTGCGTCGTCTGGAGGTCGCCCGTCCACTCGCGCGTGACGCCGAGCATCAACACCGCGGCGCCGGCGCGTGGATCGTTCACCTGCGCAACCAGGGCCGCGACGTCGATCGGTTGGTCTGTGAGTTGGTGCATGTTCTTGAGCGCAACCGGCTAGCCGCCGCTCACCGGCGGGATCAGCGCAAGCGGCCGGCCCTGCGGGACCGGTTCGTCGAGGGCCAGGTAGCGGTCGTCGATCGCCAACCGAGACGACTTTGCCAGGGCGGCCAGCGACGGATGTTGGACCGCGATCGCGGCAAGGCAGTGTTCGCTCGCGGACCCGGCCGGGAAGGCCACGTCCACGAACTCCACACCGGCCGCTTCGCGAGCGCCCGCGAATAATTGTACCCGGACCTTCACGTCTCGTCCCCCACGGCGGCGGCCACCTGCTCCGCGACCCGCGGCGCCAGCCCGTAGCTGGCCGCCAGCAGCTTGATGGGGTGGATCGTCGCCCGAGGCGAGGCGCCCGTCATCTGCAGTTGGCAGGTGCTGCACTCGGTGGTGGCGAAGTCGAACGGGCCGTCGCGCAGCGAGGTCAGCATCGGCAGCCCCGCGCGCAGGCTGCTGCGGTAGTTCTTGCGACGCAGGCCGTACAGGCCCGCCATGCCGCTGCAGCCCTTGTCGAGCCGCGTCAAACGCAGCTCCGGCACAAGCCCCAGCAGGTTCTCGGCCGGGGCGCCGATGCCCAACGCCCGCAGGTGGCAAGGCACGTGGTAGGCCACGCGACCCCGCACCGGCCCCAGGTCGAGCCGCAGCACGCCCCGCTGGTGCAGTCCCCACAAGTAGTGACACGCCTCGCGGGCGTGCTCCGCGACAAGCCGAGCGTCGGGCTCGTCGGGCAGCAGCCAGAGGTACTCGTGCGTCAACGCGAGCACCGCCGAGGGCTCGGTCGCCACGATGGTGGCGCCGCGGCGCACCGCTTCGGCGAGGCGTTCTACATTGCGCTGGGCGATCTTCCGCGCCGGCTCCAAGTGCCCCTGCGCGATCAGCGGCATCGCCGACTGGTCCTGATCCGCGGGACACTCGACGGCGACGCCGCAGTGCTGGAGAACGGCGGTGAAGGCTTCGCCGAGTTCTGGGTCGTAGTGGTTTGCGTAGGTGTCCACGAAGTAGAAGGCCCGCCCGCGGGGGGTCGCCGGCTCGGCGCCGCGTTGCGAGGCGCGGCTCAGGTAGGTCCTGCCGTGAACCGTCGGCAGGCGGTGGGCCTGGCTGAGGTCAAACCCTTTATCCAGCAGCCAGCGCGCGGCGCGGTTTCCAAGGGCCCAGTTCGCGACTCTCGGGAAACGCGAGCCCCACCGGCTGACGCGGACGATGTTGGCCATCCACCACTGCGCAGGTCGTACGCCGTGCGCCAACAGGTGGTTCGCCTTGATCTCAACGGCCAAGCGGGGGACGTCTACCCCCGCGGGGCACTCTTGTCGGCACATGTGGCAATGGACGCACAGGTCGGCCACCTCACGCGAGGCGTCCTCCGACAACGCCGTCGGCGGGAGCTGGCCCGACAGGGCGCTCCGCACGAGGTTCGCCTTGGCGCGCGGCGAGGCTTCTTCGCGCGGCGTGAACCGGAAGATGGGGCACATCCGCAGGTCGTCGGCCCGCGACCGGCAGGTCCCGCAGCCGTTGCAGGCATCCGCGGCCGCCGCGGCCTCGGCGATGGACCACCCCGCTTGCAGGTCGTCCGCGGCGCGTCCGTCCGGCTGCCCGATCACCGGCAGCGGCGCGAACCGCAGCGGGCGGTCGAACCTCCCCCCGGAGGCCGGAACCACCTTCCCGGGGTTCAGCACCCCTTCGGGGTCGAACAGCATCTTCAGCTCACGGAACACACTGGCCACCGGCCCGTGCTGCCGCACGGCGAACGGGGTCCGGCTGCGGCCGTCGCCGTGCTCACCGCTCATCGTTCCGCCCAGCAGCCACGCCTTGTCGTACAGCTCTTCTGCGAGCCCCTCAAAAGCGGTCACGTCCTCGTGCTTGTGCAGGTCGAGGAACGGACGGATGTGCAACTGCCCGTGCGCCGCGTGGCCGAATACGCTCGCGGTGATCTGACGCCGCCGCAGCGTGTCCTGCACGTGCCGCAGAAACACGGTGAGCCCGGCCGGAGGGACCGCGATGTCCTCGATCCCGGGCATCGGCCGGCGGACGCCGCGGGCGCGTTGCAGCGTGGGGGCGTACTGCTTGCTGAGCCGCCAGAAGAGCTCGCGATCGAGGTCGTCCGCCGCGATGAGCGAACCCGCGGCGAGCGCGGACTCGCGCTGCGCCGTATCGATCGCCCGGTGCAGCCGGTCGTCGACCTCGTCCTGGTCTGCTCCGAAAAACTCCACCAGCAGGACCGACTCCGCGGCGCCCGGGATCATCAGCTCGTAGCGGACGTCCATGTCTCGGGCCAGGCTGATGTGCCGCCGGTCCATCAGGTCGCAAGCGCTGGGGCCGAGCGGGGCGACGCACTCCACCGCCTGCGCCGCGCGGTCCAGGCTGTCGAAAAGCAGCAGCGCCACGCCCGAGGCCGCCGGCGGCGTCTGGGTGGCGAGCTCTGCCTCCACCAGCAGCCCCAGCGTCCCTTCGCTGCCGGCCATCAGCCTCGCAAGGTCGACGTGGCTGTCGCTGTTGGCCTTGCACAGCGCGTAACCGCTGGAATCGACGAGCGTCTTGGGGCGCCGCTCTTCGAGCAACGAGCGACGTCGCTTCCACAGCGCGTGCACCTCGCGCGCCAGCCTGGCGGATCGATCGGGGGGCGCCCCCCCCTCGGCGGTTGGCCGGTCGTCCGGCGCCGGTCGACGCTCCAGCGTCACCGTCTCGCCGTCGGCAAGCACCACCGTGGCCGATCGCAAATGGTCGCCCACCGCGCCGTACGCAGCGAACCGGCTGCCGCTGGAGTTGACCGCGATCGAGCCGCCGAGCGTCGTCACCTCTGCGTTGGCCGGGTCGGGCCCGAAGAGCCGCTTCTGGGGCCGCAGCCGGCGGTTCAGGTCCGCCAACGTGCAGCCGGGCAGCACGCGGACCGAGTCGTCCGACACCTGCGTGATGCGGTGCATGTGACGGGCGAAGTCGATGACGATCCCGGGGCCGACCGCACCCCCCGCGAGCCCCGAACCGGCGCCGCGGGCGTGCACCGGGATCCGGTTCTCTGCGGCGTAGCGGACGACCGCGACGATGTCGGCCCGCAGCCGCGGCGCGACCACCGCCACGGGGGTCTCGTCGTAGATGCTGCCATCCGTGGCAAACAGCCGCAGGTAGGGGCCGTCGCAGCGGACCTCTCCCTCAATGAGTCCGCGGAGGTCTTCTTCGATCCGCTTCCGATCGGATTCCATGCGCGGGGAGGGTGCGGGATCGGGGCCTGGCGACTGGCCGTTGGTGGATGGCGGCGGAGCGGAGCGACGCAGCCCATCAGCTTAGCAGTTGCGGAGGGGGTTGCTCTAGGCTGTCAGACGACGAATTACGGCGTCGCGGAGAGCACAGAGACGGACGGCGGCTCCAAATTCTGCTCCGCGACCCCGTGGTCAACTTCATCCGCGGATCAACGCCATTACTTCCGCGCGGCTCGAGGGATTCGTGCGGAAGATGCCCTTCATCGACGAAGTAACGCACACCGCGCCCGCCTTTTTCACGCCGCGCATGCTCATGCAGGAGTGCTCTGCCTCGACGACGACCGCCACTCCTTTCACGTTGAGTTCGGAGATGAGCAGCTCGGCGATGGTCTCGGTCATCCGCTCCTGCACCTGCGGCCGACGGGACACGTCTTCCACCACCCGCGCCAGCTTGCTCAGCCCCACTACCCGGCCGTCCGGCAGGTAGCCGATATGGGCCTTGCCGCTGAACGGGAGCAGGTGGTGCTCGCACATGCTGGTGAAGCCGATGTCTCGCACCAGCACGATCTCGTCGTACTTCTCGGTAAAGAACTTCCGCAGCCGCAGCGCGGGGTCGAGCCGCAGCCCGGCGAACATCTCGGCGTACATCCGGGCGACGCGTGCGGGGGTCTCGCGCAGCCCCTCGCGGTCGGGGTCCTCACCCACGGCGAGCAGCAGCTCACGGATGGCGTTCTGCAAGCGTGGATGGTCGACGCCGTCGGCAACGGGCGCTACACGGCTGGGCTTGGCGGGGAGGTCTTCTAGGTGGTCGGGCATCGTCGGCTCGGCAGGCAGGGGAAGTGCTACCGGCCTATTCTAGTCAGCCACGCCGTGGCAGTTTGGGCCCGAATGGGAGGGCCAAGGACGTTGGCCACAAAAAGGCACAAAAAGCACAAAGACAAAATCTCGGCGAACGAGCGATGTCCGAACTGTTCTGCGCGTTGGGTCAGTGCGGTTCGGTTAGGTTTCATCCTCGTCTTTGTGCTTTTCGTGCCTTTTCGTGGCCATCCTCGTCCGTCAGTTGTCGCTGAACGGCGGCGGGAACTCGCCTCGCCGCGTTCCCGGGCCTCCCGGCGACTCGCGCAGGTGCTTCAGCAGCAGCCGGGCCCGCTGGCCCACGATCGGCTCGCCGAGCAGCCGCCGCTTGAGCTCCGCGGGGAGCGGCAGGGCGTAGGCCACCAGGTCGGTCAGCGCCCGCATCGGCAGCCCGTCGGAGAGCAAGTGCGACAGGTCCTCGTCCGCCAGGTGGGCGGGGAGCCGGCTGCGGAATGCTTCTACCAGCGAACGGCGCAGCTCGGGCGGCAAGGCGCCCTGCTGCTCGTGGACGATCTGCACCTCGGCCTGCCGGAACGACCGCAGCGGCGCCAGTTCTCGCACGATGGTCACCCGTCGCACGCCCAGCAGCAGCAGGTTGTACCGGCCGTCGTCTAGGCGGTTGTGGGCGATCACCTTGCCCAAGCAGGCCACCGGCGCCAGCGGCGGCCGGCTGTCGTAGTCCATCTCCCAGCCCGGCTCGAACATCGCGATAGCGATCAACGAGTCGTCCGCGACCGCGTCCTCGAGCATCTCCCGATAGCGGTCCTCAAACACGTGCAGCGGCTGCACGACATGGGGGAACAGCACGAGGTCCGGCAGCGGGAAGAGCCGGGCCGCGCCCCCGAACTTGGTTTCGTCGAACTCAACGTCGGAGAGGTCCCATTCGTTCATGACGACGCTCCAACCCCCTCACGGGGCGGGTGAAAACGGGGCGGCAGACGCTGGGCCAGCGGCTGGGGGGCGTCGCTCGCCATGACGTCGGCAAAACACCGCTCGTGCTCGGCCAAGAAGCGGTCTACGTCCAGCCCGCGACACAGCGGCGCAAAGGGCCGCAAGTACTCCGTGCTGCTCCGCCACAGCTTGCGGGCGCCATGCAGGTTGCCCCGCGAGTAATGGTAGAGCGCGACCGCCGATTGGATGAGCCCCTTGTAGAAATTCCGCAGGGGCCCGCGGTAGCCGGTCCACAGCTCCTCCCACACGTCGTGGGCGGCAAAGTAGTGCCCGGCGTCAAACAGAACGGCGCCGCGGGCAAAAAGGCCCTCGGCGCCGTCGTCTGTTGGGTTGCCGGTAGACAATGGTTTGTCGCCCAGTCGTTGGACATTCCCGCTCAGTCGCGGCTCGACATCCGCATCAGGAACGAAAGGATGTACCAGAACAGCAGCGCCACCGACGCGAACAACGCCAGCGAGGCCGCGACGTGCTGCCCCGGGCGGTATTGGTGCATGACGTTGGAGGTGTCGTAAACGATGTACGCGGCGGCAAAGGCGATCATCCCCACGCTGAACAGCACGCCCAGGTCGAAGCCGAAAATCATGCTCGCGACGATCAGGGCGAATACGGCCATGCTGGCGACGCCGAGCCACATGCCTAGGAAGGAAAAGTCCTTGCCAGACATCCAAACGAAGGCGGTGAGACCGCCGAAGATCGCCAGGGTCGCCACGCCCGCGGCCGGGATCACGCCGATCGCCTGACCGTCGGTCACCTGCATTGAGAAGTGGCTCGCCATCCACAGCAGCGGCACAAAGAACACGGCCTGCGCCAGCACGTAGAGGAACAGACCCGCGTACTGCTTGCCGACCGACGTGTCGGAGCGGGCCCAACCGTTGGCGATCCAGGAGACGCCGACGAACCCAAAGAACATCACGAGCGAGATCATCTTGAAGCTGCCGTCGTTGATCGACCGCTCCATGAAGCCGTTGACGTCGAACATCGAGAAGATCGCCCACTCGATCGCGGCGAACGCGTAGATCGCCGCGGCGAGGTGGGTGTAGGTCTTGCGGACAAACGCGGTGCGTTCGGCCGGCGCCGCGTCGGCGACGCTGCTGCCGAACGACGCGTAGGGGTTGGCGGCTTGGGACGTGGCGTAGCTCATCGATCGAACTCCGAGGACTTTGGTTCTGGGGCTTGCCCGGCCGTGCATCCGCACGCCGGGCAGCTAGGTAAGCCTAGGTTGTCGCGGGAGTTAGGTCAAGATTCACCCCGGTTGACACCCCTATCTTACGCCTGAGAATGGCGGTTGTTCTACCAACGTGACGCGGACGCCCCTGCCGGGGCAGATCTAGCTCCTCCGCCGCGGGGGCTTCCACCCAAGCGGCGCGCCCCCGCCACCCAGGCCCTACGACCCCGTCCGCCTGTTCGCCCCCTACTACCGCCGACCCCTGTATGGCCAAGAAGGCCCCCAGCGACGACCTCCCCGAGCGCAAGAAACAGGCCGCCCGGGTCGTCCGCCGGCTGCGGGCCGACTACCCCGACGCCGAGTGCGCCCTGCGGTTCGACTCGCCCCTGCAGCTGCTGGTGGCCACCATCCTCTCGGCCCAGTGCACCGACGAGCGCGTGAACCTGGTCACCAAGGTGCTGTTCGCGAAGTACCCCACGGCCGCCGACCTCGCCGGGCTGCCGATCGCCAAGCTGGAAACCCTGGTCAAGAGCACCGGCTTCTTCCGCAACAAGGCCAAAGCGATCAAGGCCTGCTGCACAGAGCTGGTCCAGAAGCACGACGGGCAGCCGCCGCGCGACCTCGAGACCCTGGTCGGCCTGGCCGGCGTCGGCCGCAAGACGGCCAGCGTCGTGCTCGGCACCGCCTACGGCATCCCCAGCGGCGTGGTGGTCGACACCCACGTCGGCCGCCTCAGCCGCCGGCTCGGCCTAACCGATCAAACCGACGCGGTCCGGGCCGAACGCGACCTGATGGAGGTGCTTCCGAAGAAACAGTGGATCGACTTTTCGCACCGCATGATCCACCATGGGAGGGCCGTGTGCGGCGCGCGACGCGCCAAGTGCGATGCCTGCTCGATGGCCGGCTTCTGCCCTCGCATCGGGCTGGAGGGACGATAGCCACGAAAAGGCACGAAGAAGCACCAAGACGGACGGACCCATAAACGAACCACGGACAACACGGATTCGGACGATAGCCACAAAGAAGCACAAAGAAGAAGGCCTAGCGACCAAGCCCTATTGACCGATGCTTGTTGAACTCTCTTGATCTCTCGGTCATTTCGGATTGGTCTATGCACCTTCGTTCTTGTGCTTTTTGTGCTTCTTTGTGGCCATCTTCCGTCCGTCATCATCCGTGAAATCCGTGCCATCCGTGGTCAAAACCTTAAAGCGTAGCCCCTCATGATCCTCTCCGGCAACGAGATCGCCCGCCGGCTCGGCAAAGACATCGTCATCGATCCCTACGAGCCGTCGCGCCTCAATCCAAACAGCTACAACCTCACGCTCCACAACGAGCTGATGGTGTACGAAGAAGTTGTGCTCGACATGGCCAAGGCCAACCGGGTGCGGCGGATCGAGATCCCTCAAGACGGCTTGGTGCTGAGCCCCAACCAGCTCTACCTGGGGCGCACCGTCGAGCGGACCGCCACGCACAACCTGGTGCCGCAGATCGAGGGCCGCTCTTCCGTCGGTCGGCTGGGGCTGTTCGTGCACGTCACGGCCGGCTTTGGCGACGTGGGATTCGCCGGCTACTGGACGCTCGAGATGTTCGCGGTCCAGCCGGTGCGGATCTACGCCGGCGTGCCGATCTGCCAGATCTTCTACCACGAGATCACCGGCGAGGTGACCGAGTACTGCAGCAAGTACCAGCACAACCGTGACATCCAGCCCAGCCTGCTGTTCGAAGAGCTGGCGCCAGAACGGCACTGCGACCCGCAGCTCCCGCTGAAGTTCGGCATCGAGAGTTCGGGGATTTGAAGAATGGACCGCAGATGGCCGCGGATTGAAAGGATGGACGCGGATCGCGACGATGTGCTTTGCTTGAGAGTCGCAACGCTGCTTGTTTGCACACCGCTTGGCACGAGGTAGGTAAGTCGCGATTCCTTTGCGTCTTCGCGGGCTTGCGAGAGATTTTGTCCGTAATCCGTCTGTGATCCCCCCGATCCGCGACTACCCGCGTCCCATTCTTGTTTGGCTTCTTCCGCAACCGCCGTATCCGTCGCTGGCTCGCCGAGCCGACGCCGGACGCGTGGCCGCAGTACCTTGAGGCCAACCTGTGGCAGTTCCGTCACTTGGGGGTCGCCCAGCAGAGGCGCGTGCTGGACCTCGCCCACGTCCTTGCCCACGAGATCCATTGGACGGGGTGCAACGGGCTGGAGGTGACCGACGAGGTCCGCGTTACTATCGCCGGCGCCGCGGGATTGATGGTGCTCGGCCCCAGCGAGCCCTACTACTTTGATCGGCTAAAGTCGATCTTGGTCTACCCAGACGCCTACCGACCCGCGGCCTCGGCCTCGGCGACGCTGCTGGAGATGGACGACTTCGAGCCGGTCGACGCCTACGAGGCCCGCGAGGGGGAGGCGTGGCGCGGCGGGCCCGTGGTGCTTAGCTGGAAACACGTGCTGCGAGACGGACGCTCCGCGCGCCGCGGCCGGCACGTGGTGCTGCACGAGCTGGCGCACCACTTCGACTCGCTCGACGGCGGCATGGACGGCATCCCTCCCATGTTCGGCGCCAGCGCCGCCCGCCGCTGGCGAGAAGTAGTCGACCACGAGTACCGCCGCCTGGTGAGCGCCGCCCGCCACGGCCGACCGACGCTGCTGGACGACTACGGCGCGGAGAACGAGGCGGAGTTCTTCGCCGTGGCGACCGAGTGCTTCTTCCAACAACCCCACGCCCTGCGCCGGCGGCACGGGGAGCTGTACGGGGTGCTCAGTGGGTTCTTCCAGCAGAGCCCGGCCGACTGGCTGCCGGCGGCGGATTGAGCGGATATCGCGTTTCCGCGTTTCAGCATTGGAATGAAGTGTTACCAATTGGTTAGAGATGCCCATGCGACCGATTCGACAAGCCATCACGCTGGCGGCATTGATCTCAGTGAATGCTCTTGGTGGGTGCTCCGGCGGCGGCAGTTTCTCGGAACCGGCCAACCGGCTGAACTCAAGTGAGCTCATGACCGCCGCGGCCAAGGCTCATGGCGCCGGCCGAACCGAGGATGCTGGTTTTCTCTTTCTAGCGGGGCAGGCGCGCTATCAGATTGACAAGACGGTGTTTCCCCCCGTCGGGCAAGCCGGCGAGAGCCCGGGCGTGCTGAAGGCAGCGCTGAGCGCTACCATAGGCCAATCGATCCAGCCGGCCCTGGCCAACGACCCGGTCGCGTTCGCCAATGCCGTGGCCAGGTTTGCGGAGTGGTCCCCCGAGTTTGGCGAGGGCTACGACCCGGGATGGGAGTACACGAATCGCCTCGGGGACAAAGAGGCTATGGCTGTGGTGAAGGCGGCGATTCAACCAATACTCGCTGCTGGCCAATCCAAAGCGAGGCTGCTCAAAGATGATGAGTACGTTCGACTCGCGAATGTGATTAGGGAAGCCGGGGCTGTCGAACGCCAATATAGGGACGCCCTGCAGCGGGACGCCGGAAGAATCTCCGAGGCTCAGCGGGAAAAGTACCGCGAAGCCATGGCGCGAAAGAATGCGGCGGCAGAACGGATCAAGGAGATCGAGTTCGAGACCAATCCAGAAACCCGCTGGCATGCATCGGCTGGCTGGAAGCCAGCAGACTACTTTGACGACCCGCAGGTAGTTGATCTTTGCACCGCAATTCAGATGAACGATGCTCCTGAGATGGAGCGGCTCATTGCGGCTGGGGCGGACGTCAATGCAGTCGGTAAACGCAAGATGACTCCGCTTTTGTGGGCGTTCCCCGATCGGAAACTAGAGCGCTTTGCCCGTCTGCTTAAGCACGGGGCGGACCCAGATATCGCGGTTGAGAGCGACTTCGGAACCACCGGTCGGGCGTTTCATCCCTACCCGGCTGGGGGCGCACTGTTTCTGGATCGTGGGTGCTCCCCCGGAGAGTCCGTGACGCACCTCGCAGCCAAGGCGCCGCAGATTGAGTACTTGAAGCTAGTACTACAACACGGCGCAGATCCGAACGTTGTTGACCAAGTGACCGGGATGACGCCGCTCGATATCGTCATCGACCGGCGCCTCTTCGACGCGAAGGAACGCGTCGAGCTGCTTGTCGCTAGCGGGGCGGACCTCAACCACTACTGCAAGTACAAAGGAGGCACGCCCGCGATGTTGGCGGTCCAGGCAGACAAGTACGATATCGCCTTGCAACTCCTCAGGTTGGGCGCCGATCCGAAGCTCTATCGACCAGATAGCACGGAGAAACTGACGCACTACGTTGTGCGTAAGGAACACAATCTGCCGGTCTATCGCCCAGCGATTGCCGCTGAGTTCCACGCACTTACTGACTGGCTTGAAGAGGATGGCGAGTCACTTGAGCAGGCGCGACAGGATGAGCAAGAGTTAAAAGAGAGAATTGAGAAGGCGGTGCGTATCAAAGACTACCCTCGCATCCGTCAGCAGATTATTAGTGAACAAAAGCGGCGAGGCCGGCCGCAAGCCGCGACGATCGGCAGATAGTCGTCGCGAGACCGAGTGCTTCTTCCAACGGCCCCACGCCCTGCGCCGGCGGCACGGAGAGCTGTACGAGGTGCTCAGCGGGTTTTTTCAGCAGAGCCCGGCCCAGTGGCTGCCGGAAGGCGCGGGCACGGGCGGTGGACGATAGTCCGCCGAAGATTGCCTGAAGGACTCAACTAACGCAGCGCTTCGACACGCAGCGTCACCCCCTCGTGGGAACGGAGCGATGAGATCAGTTGCGCGAGATTGTTCGCCCGGGGGTTGCCCTTCTCGCTGAGCATCCGCATCAGGCTCTCGGGCTTCTTGTCAACGATTGCGGCGAGCGCCTTAAATCCCAATGTCGCGTTCACGTAGTCGCGCAGCATGATCTTTGCCGCGTCTACCTCGCCTGTAAGAAAGCACTCGGCGGCCTCGGTGAGCAGTCCAACGCGGAACTCTGGTTCTCGTCTCGCCCGCTCGACCACAGTCGTCCGAAAGCTCCTGGGCTTAGGCATCTCTACTTCTCCTTCTGCTTTCCTTGTAGTCGTTCCATCTGGCCAGGGCGTCCGCGATATCTTTGCGTTGGCGTTGCTTTGTGCCTCCGCCCAGCAGCACGACGAGCCGCTGCCCGTCTCGGCCAAAGTAGACTCGGTAACCGGGCCCGAAGTCGATCCGCGTCTCGCTGACTCCGCTGCCGACTGGTTTCCCGTCTCCCAAATTGCCGGCCTCGATCCGTGCTAAACGCGCCTGAACTTTCAAAGCGGCTTGGCGGTTGAGCCCGTCGAACCAAACCCTAAACGGGAACTCTCCGTCGGGCGATTGGAATTCGATCACGTCGAACATGGCCCACTGGATCCTAACACAAAAGTTAGTCTGGGCAAGCTTGGCTAGCGAGCAGACGTCTACTTCCGCGCCATCACCCGGTTAAAGTGCAACTGCACCTCCCCGTCCACCACGCGGCGCACCCCCTCCACCAGGCAGTGCGGCTCGTTGTCTTCTTGGCCGCGGCGGATGACGTCGTCGACCGGCAGGCCCGGCGGCACCGTGAAGGTGCTCTGGTAGATGATCTGGTTGCCCGCGTCGAGCTCCGGCACGATGAAGTGGCAGGTGGCGCCGTAGGTGAGCATCCGGCTGGCGTGCGCCTCGTGGTAGGGGCGGATCCCCGGGAAGCTGGGGAGCAGGCCGTGGTGGAGGTTGATGATCCGACCCCCCGCGTACTGCCAGCAGCTTGCCGGCGGCAGCACCCGCATGTAGCGGGCCAGCACGATGTAGTCGACCTGCAGCTCGTCGCAGATCGCTAGCAACTGGGCGTCGTCCGGCTCGCCACGATCGTCGCCAATTTGACGCCAGGGGACGTCGAACTGCTCGGCCAAGCGCCGGCAGGCAGAACGGTTGCTGAGCATCACCGCCGGTTCGGCGCGGATGTGGCCGTCTCGGATGGCGCGCATCAGCGCCAGCGGCGTCTCGGGCCGGTAGGTGACGCAGATCGCCAGCCTCGGCTTGCGGCCGCGGATGTCGGGGCTCCAGGTGCGTACGGCCAGCCCCGTGCGCTGGGCCACGTCTTTCATGGCCAGCTCCAGCTCTTCGCGACGCGCCTCGGGCAGCTCGATGCGGGTGAGCATCGAGAAGACCGACTGCTCGTCGTGGTCGTACATCTGGATCTCGGCGATGTTGGCGCCAAGCTCAGTGACGGAGTGCACGATCGGGTCGGCAAGGCCACGGTTGTCGGGGCCGACGGCGGTGATGACGATTTGCATGTGAGGAGTTTAGCTTAATGGTGGGGAAGCAGCCTCGCGCGGAGGCGCAGAGTGAGTAGGCGGAATGATCAATTGAAGGGATCGCAACCGTAGCTTGGTCATCGGCTGCTTCCTATCTCCCTCTGCGAGAGACTTCCGCAGCCATTCTACCGGTTCAATCGGCACAACCCTGCGTTTTGGTTGCCGGGCGCTCACGGCAACGTAGGTTCTACGTGGGGCCGGGTGCGCGCACGCCGGTCCGGATGGTTCGATCCACGCCACTTGACCTACGCTCGGCCCGCCATGAGCTCGCCCGTCGCGACCCCCGAAGCCCCGACCAACGACTCGCGCCAGCTCGACGAGCTGCTGCAGCGCATCCAGCGGCTGACGACGCAGACGCCCCCGCCCCCCGAGAGGCCGGCGCCCACGCCGCAGACCGAGGCGCCCCGAACGCCGCTCGCGCGGCAGCCGGCCGCACGGGGGCCCGAAGGGGGCGCCGCGCCCTGGTCGCCGGAAGAACCGGCCACCATCGAGGCGGGGGGGCTCTCCGGCAGCGAGGTCGAGAACCTGGTGCTCAAGTGCCTGGCGGCCCAGGCCGAGGCGACGGGCCGGTTCATCTCCGAGCACATCCGGCTGCCGTTCCGGCTGATCGACCCGCTGATGGCCTCCATGAAGCAGGATCAGCTCGTGGCGCACAAGGGCGCCGCGATGATGAACGACTACGTCTACCAGCTCACGGGGGTCGGCCGCGAGCGCGCCAAGCTGCTTTCGGAGCACTGCACCTACTTCGGGTCGGCGCCGGTGCCGCTGTACGCGTACGTAGACAGCGTCAAACGTCAGTCGCTGATCGACCAGCACCCGACCGAGGCCGACCTGCACCGCGCGTTCGAGGACCTGCTGATCGACAAGCGGATGCTCCGCCGGCTGGGGCCGGCGGTGAACTCCGGACGCGGCATGTTCTTGTTCGGCGCCCCGGGCAACGGCAAGACCAGCATCGCCGAACGCGTGACCGCGGCGTTCGGCGAGTATGTGTGGATCCCGCGTTCGCTGGGGGTCGACGGCGAGATCATCCGGCTGTTCGACCCCGGCATGCACGACGAGTGCCCGGTGGAGGCCAGCGAGGGGCTCATCGACCACCAGAAGATCGACCGCCGCTGGGTGCGGATCCGCCGCCCCACGATCGTGGCGGGCGGCGAGCTCACCATGGACATGCTGGAGGTCACGCTCAACACCGCCACGGGGGTGAGCGAAGCGCCGCTGCAGCTCAAGAGCAACTGCGGCACGCTGGTGATCGACGACTTCGGCCGCCAGCGGATGAGCACCGACGAGCTGCTAAACCGCTGGATCGTTCCGCTGGAAAAGCGGTACGACTTCCTCAACCTCGCCAGCGGCAAGAAGATCCAGGTGCCGTTCGATCAGTTGGTGGTGTTCTCGACCAACCTCGAGCCGCGCGATTTGGTGGACGACGCGTTCCTGCGGCGCATCCCGTACAAGATCGAGGTGAACGACCCGGACGAAGAGTCGTTCCGCAAGCTGTTCGGCATCATGGCGCCGATCTTGAAGGTGGAGTACGACGCGGCGGCGCTCGACCACCTGATCAACACGCACTACAAGCCGATCAACCGGCCGATGCGTTGCTGCCAGCCCCGCGACTTGCTGCTGCAGATCCGCAACTACTGCCGCTACGTCAGCCAGCCGGCGCGGATGACGCCGGAGTACTTCGACTACGCAGTAGAAAACTACTTCGCGGTGATGTAGACGGACGGGAACCGCCACGACGCCAAAGACGCCAAGAATAACAGTTGGAACGACAAAGGGTACGAAGCCGGTGCGCGTGACTCACGCGGCATGCGATCCGAGTCGATCCGATTCTTCCGCGACAATCCGCGTCCCATTCTCCTTGGCGCACTTGGCGGTCCCCGTCCGTCACGTGTACCGCCCCAAGAGCCGCAGCACCGCGGCGATCGCGTCGAGCGACGCGGTCTCGCTGGCCGTGTGGTAGCCGGTGGTGGGGGTCTGCAGCGTTGTGCCCGTGACGCGGCCCTCGCTGGCGGCGATCAGCCGGCCCAGCTCGGTGCGGCCCAACGACAGGGGCTTCTCACGCCCCAGGTTCTGCTCCTCGACGTACGCGTCCTTGTAACGGAAGACGACGTCCAGGTCGCGGCAGTGTTGCTCGAGCTCGTCGGTCAGCGCGTCTGCGAAGGCAGCGGTGGCGTCTTTGCGGCGCAGCACAACGTCCTGCGCCTCGGCGGCCTCGTGCGAAGGGAACGGGCTGGTGTCTAGCACCAGCAGCCGATCGGTCTCCAGGCGGTGACGCTGGAACCACTGCAGGGCGTAACGCCAGCTCCGGCCCGCTTCTTCCTGGGCGGTGAACAACGCGGTCCCCTGGAAGCCGCTGCGGAACAGGCTGACGATGATGGCCGCGGACAGCACGTTGTCGAGCTGTGCAGAGACGCGCCCTTCTTCGACCCGCAGGCGGTCGAGGAAGGATACCGGCGTGCCGGGCTGGAGGAAGTCGAGTCCGTCGACCTCGAAGATCAAGTTGTTGCGTTCCGGGCAGACAAACGAGCGGGTGATCGCCCCCTGCCCGAGGTAGACGCCCGAGTAGGGGAGGTGGGCCTGCACACGCTGCCCGGCGAACCGCCCCTGCAGGGTCCCCATCATCTGCTCCGACACCGAGTCGCCCGTTAGCTCGCCCCGGTTGGCCGCGATGAACGCGGCGTACTGGAACTCGTTCGGCCCGGTGCACAGCAGGCCGTGGCGATCGATGTGGGCAGACAGCACCAGGTGCGCAGGGTCGGCGCCCTGGGCCACCAGCACGCCTTGGTAGTGCTTAATCGTCACGCCGATCTCTTCGAGCTCGCGGCGTAAGACGCGGAAGAAGGAGTCCTCGGCGCCGACGACGCTGGGCTCGCGCACCAGCATGCCGAGGGTATTGAGGCAGGCGTCGAGGTCGGGCGTGGGCATGGGGGGCTATGGGTGCAAGTGTGTCGCTGCCTACGTATTGCAGATACAATGGATCGCGACAAGTCTGTGGTTCTAAATCGCCACTCTCACCCTTTCCGAAAGCCCAGTTGCGATGGATACCGTCTACATCGAAACGACCATCGTAAGTCTTGCTACGTCACGTCCAAGCACAGACCCGGACATCGCAATTCTGCAGCGTCAATCACGACGCTGGCTTGACGCGGAAGGACCTAAGTACCGTTTGGTGACTTCGCAGTTTGTGATTGATGAAGCGTCGTTGGGCGACGAGGAGGCCGTCGCCCGGCGGCTAGCCGAGCTTTCGTCCATCCCTTTGCTAACACCCGACAGAATGCGCGTTGAGGAAGTCGCAGAACAGATCATACTGCGGTCGCTTATGCCAGAGAAAGCAAGGCTGGACGCATTCCATGTGGCTACTGCGGCTGTCGGCGGGGTACAATACTTGCTGACCCAGAACTGCCGTCATATCGCTAACGCTCACGTCCTGCCGCGAGTCTACGATTTGCTGGAGAAACTTGGGCTGCCACGTTTACTTATCTGCACCCCGGCAGAGTTCTTAGGTGGAGAGAAAAATGGCTACTAACCCCATCCTGGAAGAAGTGTACGCGGCACGCGAGCAGTTACTGGCCGCGTACGGAGGCGACGCCCATGCGTACGTTCAAAGCGCTTGGGAGCGGGCCGTAGCATCGGGGCGGGCAATCGTTGACGCATCGCAACGCGACCAGGAGAATCTTGTCGCACCAAAAACTGGCGGATTCAGCGAGTCGAGTGATCAATAACTGGCAAGCCTTGCCAGCCGGTGAGAAACTTCTTGGCCCGGTGCTTGCATCTCTTTGACCCCCTAGGCATACTGTGCACCCGTACACATGCCGGCCGGGTCGCACCATGCTCGCCAAGCTCAATACGTTCAGCCTGATGGGGATCGACGCCCTCCGCGTTGAGGCAGAGGTCGACGTTTCCCCAGGGGCGATCCCGAAGACCATCCTGGTCGGCCTCCCAGAGGCCGCGGTGCGGGAGAGCACGCACCGCATCGAGCGGGCGATGGTCAACAGCGGCTACGTGCGGCCGCAGGACCGGATCGTTATCAATCTGGCCCCGGCGGAGCTGCCCAAGCAGGCCGCCAGCTTTGATCTGCCGATCGCGCTGGGGGTGCTGGCCGGCAGCGGGCAACTCAAGAGCGACCTGCTGGACCGCTACGCGGTGGTGGGAGAGTTGGCGCTGGACGGCTCGATGCGGCCGGTGCGGGGCGCCCTCTCGATGGCGATGGCGGCCGCCGGGCAGCCGGGGGTCGAGGGCTTGGTGGTCCCGTCGCAGAACGCCGGCGAGGCAGCGGTAGTAGAGGGGGTGCGGGTGATCCCCATCGACAGCCTCGCCCAGGCCGCCGCGTTTTTCGCGGGCCAGGTCGACATCGAACCGCATCCTTCGCGCCTGGACGAGCTGTTTGCCGAGCACGGCGCCTACGAGGTCGACTTTGCCGACGTCCGCGGCCAAGAGATGGCCAAGCGGGCGATGACTATCGCCGCGGCCGGCGCGCACAACCTGCTGATGGTCGGCCCGCCCGGCAGCGGCAAGACGATGCTCGCCAAGCGGGCGGCCACCATCCTGCCGGGGCTGGAGGCGGAAGAGTCGATCGAGACGACGCGCATCTACAGCGCCGTCGGCCGGCTGCGTCCCGGCCAGCCGCTGCTGGCGACCCGGCCCTTCCGGGCGCCGCACCACACCATCAGCAACGCCGGGCTGGTGGGGGGAGGCTCGACCCCCTCGCCGGGAGAGATCAGCCTGGCCCACAACGGCGTCTTGTTCCTGGACGAGCTCCCCGAGTTCAACCGTCAGACGCTCGAGGTGCTGCGGCAGCCGCTGGAAGACGGCTGCGTGACCATCAGCCGCGCGCTCTCTTCGAGCCAGTTTCCGGCCAACTTTATGCTGATCGCCTCGCTCAACCCCTGCCCGTGCGGCTACCGCAACGATCCACGCCGCGATTGCCACTGCAACGTGGTGCAGATCGAGCGGTACATGTCGAAAATCAGCGGCCCGTTGCTCGACCGTATCGACCTGCACATCGAGGTCCCCGCCGTGCCGTTCCAGGAGCTGACCTCAGCGTCCGACGGCACCTCCAGCGCCCAGATGCGCGAACAAGTGGTCGCCGCCCGCGGCCGGCAGCGCGAGCGCTTCACCGGCGCCGCGACCCGCACCAACGGCAAGATGAGCAGCCGCGAGGTGCGGCGGCACTGCAAGCTGGACGACCGCGGCGCCGACCTGCTCAAGGCGAGCGTCAACCACCTGGGCCTGTCGGCCCGCGCGCACGACAAGGTGCTGCGCGTGGCGCGGACGATCGCCGACCTCGAGGGCGCCGGGTCGATCAAGCCCGAGCACCTGAGCGAGGCGGTGAACTACCGGATGCTGGACCGGAAGTTGTGGTCGTGAGTCAACTAGGCGAGCCGTCGGCGTTAGCCGCCGGAGGCTTTGGGGCGCGAACTGTTTTTCCAGCTCCGAAAGCTCCGGCGGCTGACGCCGACGGCTCGCCACGTCACGGTTCCAAACCCTCCGCCACCCGCGGCACTACCGGCGCGTCGGGCTTTGGCTGGGTGGGGGCGTTGGGCTGCTCGGAGAAGAACAACGCGAACAGCACCATCGCAACCCCCATCAACCCCGCCGGGATCAGCCAGAACGCCTCCCAGTGGTAGGGCGGCGGGTTCACCCCCGCGGGGGTCAGCAGCCACGCCTGCGCGCCGCCCACCATCAGGGCGCCGCACAAGTGGCCTACGCCCAGCGTCGCCAGCGCGAACATCCCCTGCGCCGCGCCCCGCGCGCGGGGGCCGGCCATGCGGTCGATGAACAACGCGCCGCTCATGTAAACCCACACATAGCTGACGCCGTGCAGCGCGATGGCCGGCGCGAGCAACCAGCCCGAGCCGGACGAGGCCGAGCCCGAGAGCATGAGGTAACGCAGCCCCCACGCCGCCACCCCCAGCAACATCAACCGCTTCAGCCCCAGCCACGCGGTGGCCGCCGGCAGCATCACCATGGCGACCACCTCCGTGAGCTGCCCGAACGACTGCTTGGCGGCCGCGTACTGGATGTGCTGCTGGTTGAGGAACAGGTTCAGCACGTTGTAGAACTGGGCCCCCATGCAGGCGAGCATCGAGAGCACGATAAACGTCACGATCTCCTTGCGGCGCACCAGGCCGCCCCCCTGAGCGAGCTGGGCGATCTGTCGCTGCACCCGGTGCGCGGGGGGCGTGTGGGGGAGCGTGAGGCAGTACAGCGACTGGGCCACGTGGGCGCCCACGGCCACCAGCATGGGGGTGCGGAGCGACTCGATCTCCGCGCCGAAGACCGTCGGCCAGAGCCAACCGATCAGCAGCCCCGCGGCGATCCAGCCGCTGGTGCCCACGGCGCGGATGGGGGGGAAGTCGGCGGCGGTGTTGGTTAGTTGCTGCATCGACAGGCTGTTGGAGAGCGTGACCGTCGGCACGTAGCACTGGTAGTAGGCCAGCAGGCCAAAGTAGAAGCCGATCTGGGTTTGCTGCTGGGCGATCGCTAGCAGGATTGCCGCGCACGCGGCGTGCAGCACGCACAGCATCCGCTCGCTGGCCAGCCAGCGGTCGGCCAGCCAGCCGATCGCCAGCGGGGCAAAGATGGCCCCCAGCGCGCCGGCCGAGGCCGCGTCGCCGACAAAGCTTTCGCTAAAGATCCCGGCGCCCTGCTTGCCGGTGTTGGCGCCGACAAAGGTGCCGAAGGTGACGGACCACAGCCCCAGCGACGCGTACTGGAGGAACATCATCGCGGCTAGCCGCGTCCGCAGCAGGGGCGGGGGGGCCGACAGGGGTTCATCGGCCGGGTGGTTCGGGTCGTAGGGGTTGGGCGCAGGCTGCGGGACGGCGGGAACGGCCTTGGAGAGGTCAGCCGACATCACGCGTCCTTGGCCGCTGAGGCCGGGCTACATTCATCTGGGCGCTGGCATCTAGACGGCATCACGGTGCTGGCGTCTGGTTGCTGGCGTCTGGGCGCCGGGCCGCTGGCGGATACCCCGCAGCGCGTCCAGCAAGAACAGCGCGTCCAGCAAAAACAGCGCGTCCAGCAAAAACAGCGTGTCCAGCAAAAAACCCTCGCCGGACGGCAAGGGCGGGTGGGTCAATCGGAGAGTCCGCCAGCAGCGGTCCCAATTTGAAGCAACATCTCGATACGGCAATGAAGTGGAGGATAGCGGGCTCGAACCGCTGACCTTCTGGCTGCCAGCCAGACGCTCTCCCAGCTGAGCTAATCCCCCCTGGAAACTGCCGAACGCGAATCCCTATTGGGACCCAGACGCCAGTTCCAATAAGAGTTACCACTGCCCGCCCGGGTTGTCAACCGGACCTTCACCGCCGGCCCGCCACGCATGCCCTCCCTGTCACGCACCACCCGCTCTCGGATCGTCGTCGCGGCGAAGCTGACGCTGGGGCTGGGGCTAATCGGGGCGCTGCTGTGGCAGGCCGTACGCCACGAGGCGTTCGCACGCATTTCCCAGCAGCCCAAGGATTGGACCCTCCTGGGGCTGGCGCTGGCGTGCTGCGCCGTGGCGGTGCTGATCAGCTTTCTGCGGTGGTTTTGCGTCGCCCGCGCCGGCGGCGTGCCGCTGTCGGTCGGCGAGGCGGGGCGGTTGGGGGCGCTGGGGTTTGCGCTCAACTTCGTCTCGCTCGGGAGCGTCGGCGGCGACCTTTTTAAGGCGGTCTTCTTTGCCCGCCGGCACCCGGGATTGCGTACGGCCGCGGTCACCACGATCGTCGTCGACCGCGCGCTCGGGCTGCTCATCCTGCTGATCATGTGCGCCTGCGGCGTGCTGGCCAGCGGCGCCGCGGCGTCCCAGGACGCCGGCGTACGCATCGTTGCGCAACTGGCGCTAGGCGTGGGTGGGGTGTTGACGGTGGCCGCGGCCCTGGCGTTCCTGCCGGCGCTCTCTGGTCCGCTGGCCGCGGCCGCGCTGCGCCGCATCCCGCTGGCGGGCGAACTCGCGGCTGAGGCGCTCATCGCTTGGCGGGCCTACCGGAAGCGGCCCGGCTGGCTGTTCGGCGCCAGCGTGTTGACGGTCGCGATGCACTCACTGTTCACGGTGTCGTTCTACTTGATCGCCGCGGGGCTGCCGCTAAAGCACCCCGGCGTAGCAGACCACTTCGTGATCGTCCCGTTGGCGCTCGCCGCGGGGGGATTGCTGCCCCTGCCCAACGGCCTCGGGTCGGTTGAGGCGGTGGTAGAGCTGTTCTACCGCGCCCTTACCGGCGCCATCGGCGACGGCACCATCGTGGCGCTCACCCACCGCTTTGCGATGCTGCTGTTGGGCGCCGCGGCGGCCTGCTTCTACGTGTCGAACCGTGCGGCGCTGGTCGTTGACGAAGACGACGCCCCGACCAAGGCGGATTGACGCCCGAGGATGCGTGCGGCCGCTTCTGAAGCAATCGAGGCGCAGCCAAAAGATCGAAGCGACGGGGCCTGCAGCACGCACACGCGTCGCCAACCGGCCGGCCCGCTACGGCGCCACCACGGCCTGGCCGTTGACCTTCAGCTCGCCGCCGGCGGTCTTGAACTTCGCCGCCCCCTCGGACGCGGCTACCTCGCAGCTCTCGAGCGCCAGCTCTGCCTGGCCTTCGACACGCACCTGCACGCGGCCGTTGTCGTAGAAGTTCGAGGCGATCGCCTCGACGCGGCTGACGCCGCCGACGCTCAGCCCGCTGCGGCCATTGGCCCGCGAGTCGATGTTGTCGACCAGGCAGTCCCGCACCAGCTCGTGAGCGTTCAGCCCGTCGAGATGGAACCCCTGCACGACCAGGTTGCGAACGATCACGTGGTGCGTGTTGTAGAGCGTGACGCCCGTCTCGAGGCCCGCGTGGCGTAGGTCGTACGATTCCGGCAGGCGGTCTTGCTCCAGCTTCACCAGCAGCCGCCGATCCACCAGCGACCACTCGAGCGGCTCGAGCGCCAGCGGGGCGTCGGCCGAACGCGTTAGGGAGACGCGCTTGAGCGGCTCCCCCGCGGAGAAGAGCTGCTGCGTGCTCAAACGCCGGAGGGCTAGGGCAAAGACGTTGCCGACAGCCGGCCGCCAAGCGCCCGGCGCGGCCTCCACGGTGCCGTCCAGCACCGCGCCGCGTCCGTCTAACACTAACGGGCGGCGTTCGCTGCCGTGGAGCCGCGGCCCGGCGATGGACACCTGCTCGCGGTAGGGGACGCCCGTGTCGGTCAGCAGCACGTGATCGCCGGGGAGCGCGAGGCACAAGGCCCGCGAGATGGTCCTGACGGGGCCCGCGCGGCCGGAAGCCCGATCGCTGAGGCCATCGAGGTTGTCGGCTCCGGCGACGTTGTTGACGAAGATCTCGCGGGCCTCGCAGGCGCCCGCCAGGGCCGCGGTGACCAGCAGCGCAGCTAGTGTCTTGCGTTTCATCTGCCGGTTCCTCGCCCAGTCGTGCCATCCGAGCCGACGCGCAGCAGGGGCCGGCTTCGGTAGGATCGGCCGGTTGGGGCGAGAGACTCTACCCGGTCTCGGAAGGCGCCGGGCCAAGCGGGGCCCCGATGCGCCGGGTAAGGCGACGCGTCCGGCTAGGAGGTTTGCGCCCGGCTGCGGTCGAAGTGCCACCGCATGAATCCCACCGCGAGGCTCAGCGAGATGAACCCGGTGAGGATGATCCAACCCGATGGCTCCGGCACGGCCGCGCCCTCGATCGGGTCAGAAACGTCTGCGTTGTCGCGCCAGACGCTGTAATCGGCGGCGTCGACCAACCCGTCGCGGTTGCCGTCGGCGGTGGATGCCGAGACGCCAAAGTCGCTCCGCCAGAGCGTGTAGTCCTCAACATTCACCAGCCCGTCTCCGGTGAAGTCGCCCGGGGCCGTGGCGTCGGTCTCGATGCGGTAGATCGATCCGCCGGTAGAGACGACGTAGAGATTCCCGACAGCGTCTTCGCCCATCGAGACGCGGAAGTCGTTGTTGCCGCCGGGGAAGAGCGTGTCGTTGATCCGCTCGAGCGTGGCGGCGGGCGAGTCGGGGCGGAACCGCCACACGTCTCGCGTGACGGTGTCGCCAAAGAAGTACCAGCCGTCGACCTCGGGGTCGGGGCCGCGGTAGACGTAACCGCCGTAAATCGAGCGGCTGCCGCCGTTGTGGGCGTAGTCGTGGATCGGGTCGACCGCGTCGGTCGGCTTGGCGCCGCCGACCCCGCCGGTGGGCGTGGCGATGGTCCCCTCACGCAGCCGCCAGCCGTAGTTCTCTCCGCCTGGGCTGCCGGCCGCTTGGAAGTTCACCTCTTCTCGGTTGTCTTGGCCGACGTCGCCGATCAGCAGGTCGCCCGTCTCGCGGTCGAAGCTGTTGCGCCACGGGTTGCGGAGGCCGTAGGCCCAGATCTCGTCGTCACCCGTGACGCCGACGAACGGGTTGCTGGCCGGCACGGCGTAGTTGCGGTTGGCGTCGGCGGGGAAGTCGTCTCCCAAGGGATCAACCCGCAGCATCTTTCCCAGCAGGTTGCCGGTGATGTCTTGCGCGTTGCCGATCGCCCCGGTGTGGCCCGTCCCCGTGTCGTTGCTGTTGCCCCCATCGCCCGACGCGATGTAGAGGTAGTTGTCGTTGGGGCTGAACCCGATCCAGCCGCCGTTGTGGTTGCTCTGCGGCTGGGTGAAGCGGGCGACCACGGACCGAGACGCGGGATCGGCGATCATCGGGTCGGTGGTCACCGAGTACTGTTCAACGTAGGACGCATGGTTGCCGCCGCTGTACGCTTCGCGGGAGGCATAGATGTAGAACTTGCCGTTGGCCTGGTAGTCGGGGTGGAACGCCATGCTTAGCAGCCCGCGTTCTCCCGACGTGTTGGGGAGGTTGACGGACAGGAACGGCTGTGGGGCGAACGCGCCGGTGCGGAGGTCCAGCACGCGGATGTCGGCGATCACGTCGTTGTTGGGCGCGCCCTGCTGGGCGCCGCGCTCAACCACGAACAAGTGGTGCTTGTCTCCGGGCGCGTGCGTCACGAAGACCGGATTATTGGCCGTAGCGACGAGGCTTGCGCCAGAGATCTCTGCGCGGGCCGAAGCGCAGACAGTGGCGAGCAACGCGATAAACAAGCAGAATAGACGACAAGGACGCATACGAGCTCCGCCGTACGGATAGGTTCCCCTCACCAGTCAGCGTAAGGCCGACCGGTCGGGGTGTCAACAAAATGCGCTATAAACGTCAAATGATTATGCGATGAGCCGCAACCCGCAAGAAATCGCCCGCGTCGTGCAGTCCGTGCTGCGTCTTGCGGGGCCGCGCCGTTCGCCCGGCGCCATTGTGGCGGTGCTGGTGATTGGGCTCTTAATCGCGGTGCTGGCGCCGACGGTGCAGGGGTGGTTGCCGCCGTCCGAGCCCACGGCAGGGCAGGGGGGCTCTCCCCCCGCGGCCGGCCGGCCCGCTGCCGGCGAGGCCGCCGCCTCGGACTACCTCGAACAGGTCGGCGCCGAGACCTACCGATCCCCGGCCGGCCTGGTGTACGGCCGGGGGAGTCAGCACGGCCATCGGCTCAAGCACCTGATGGCCCACGCCGAGGACCAGCCGGACCGTCCCGGATCGCACGGCGTGTTCGACGCGAAGCAGCCCGTTGAGCTGCTCACGCTCATCGATCAAGGCTATCGGTTGGCGAAGTCCGGCAGGCAGACCCGCACCCGCAAAGAAGAGGGGCGGACCATCTACGTGATCGATATGCGGCGCCGTATCGGTTATGTCGGCGGCGAGTCGGGCGCACGACGCGGCAAGCCGGCCGCCACCAACATGCAGCTCATCACGGACGGCGACCGCTTTATCACCGCCTACCCACTCACGCCGTAGCCGATGAGCGCCCAACGCCCGATGTACTACGTAGGCTTCTGCCGGGTTTGCACCACGGGGCCGCTGGGGGTGCGCGCGTGCGGCCACTGCGGCCGGCTGAGCATCCTGTGCGATGAGTGCGACGCGGCCTGGTCGGACGCCAACCTGGCGGGCCCCCCGAAGTTCGCCAGCGAGGCCGACCTGCCTTGCCCCGAGTGCGGCAAGTCGCTGGTGGGCGAGCCGAGCCACTGGGCCGACGTGAGCGAGATCCACGACACGCCGTGGCTGCGCGAGGCGCTCGAAGCAGGAACCATCGAGCTGCGCCACGGCGCCGCCTGGCGGCTGAACGAGTAGGGCGCGCGGGGCTAGGTGACGAGCCGTTCTTCTGGCGTCGACCGCAGGCATTCGAGGTGGGGCTCGTCCAGGACCTGGAACGGGTCTGCGACCGAGCGCCACGGCTCGCCGCGTTGCTCGATGCGGCGATCGTCGAGCGGGCCGAGCCTGCGCGAGGCGAGGTGGAGGTACTCGATGCGGGTCGGTTCCAGACCCATGATGCGGGCGGCCGTTGCGTCGACGGACGGCAGCGACTGGCCGACCAGCACCAGGCCCATGTGCTTGAGGCTGCCGAGGATGGGTCCGTCCCCCTCCATGCAGTCGATGCCGTCGACGATGGCGATGGTCTTGGGCGCCGACGAGGCGATGTCCGCCACGGTCTGAGGGATGCCGTGGTGGTGCAGCACGTTCTTGGGCCAGCCGTACTTGATGCCGGGGAGGATGCCGTAGAGGTTCTTGGTGGCGCAGGTGACGCCGACCCAGTGGTGGGTCTTCATCTTGGGCATCGAGACGATCAGGTCGGCCTCCAGCACGCTGCGCGGGAAGTAGATGCCGGGAAGCTTGCTGAACCGTCCGCGGTTGCGCCGCCAGCCGACTTCTTCGTAGTTGAGGTCGGCGAACGGGATCCGCGCGTCGCGCAGCGCCTCGGCGACCCCCGACTCGACGAGCGCCATCTCGGTGTCGCGGACGTGCCCCGGCGCCTCGCCGACCGAGACCCGGGCGCCCCAACGCCTGAGCGCCTCGGCCGCGGCGACAATCATCGCCGGGTGCGTGGTCATGTGCGGGATGCGGCGGCTAGGCTCCACCAGGTTGGGCTTAAGCAGCACCCGACGTCCGCGTAACCACGCCGGATCAAGCCCCGTGGCGAGCAGCCCGTCGGCGATGGTTTGATGCAGCGGCCCGTCGTACCGCTGCCCAGCGGCGACGAATACCGGCGTCGGTTTGATGAGCGACTGCGCCACCGCGCCCAAGCCGGCGGCGCCGGCCAACGAGGCCCCGCCCAGCAGCAGCGTGCGGCGGTCGAGGCCGCCTGAATTCGTTGGCGCTGGAGCTTGCATCGGCTATCCCTCACCCGGGGTCGAGTTCAACGCCGCCAGCACCAACGCGCGGCGGTACAACGAGCCATTGTTGGCCAGCAACGATTGGGCGGCGGTTAGCAGCAACGGCCGACTCTTAGCCGCGCCGCGGCCGTGGGCCGCGAGCCCCAGCGACGCAAAGGCGAGCGAAGCCGTGGCCAGGTCGGGCGCCAGCGAGGCTTCTAGCCAGTCGAGCGTCTTGCCGACGCGGGGGTCGGCCGCGTCGTGCGTCGGCAGGGCCCACATGACGATGCCGCTGGGCTGCACGTGGGGCAGCAGGGTCTGGCCGAGCACCATCGTGTTGCCGTAGTTCGCGCCCCCCTCGGGCAGCAGCCGGTCGACCAGCAGGCGGCGCCCCTGTTGGGCGCGGGGGTGGTTTGCGTGGCCCGCGGCGTCGAGGGCCCTGACGAAGAAGGAGGTCGGCTCCAGCCACGCGTGGGTCGCCGCGGCCCACGACCATCCGAGCAGCGACGGGTCGTGGCCGATGTTGTCGCGACGCGGCATCGTCTCGCCCTGGACGCTCAGGCCCCAGTCGAGGGCCCGCGCGATCGGGTCGGCAAAGCGGCCCGGAGCGACCGTGGTCCACGCGTAGATGGCGAGCGCCGTGGGCCAGGCGGGGGCGGGTTCGCTGCGCGTCACGCCCACCGAACCGTCGGCCGACTGCGACTCGGCGAGCCACCGGCACGCGCTATCGGCAGGACCGGCATGACCGGCGCGGTGCAGCGCTACGGCGGCCCACGCCACCGGCTCCGATGCGACGGGGCCCTCTGCCGCGTACCCGCCGAGGGGGCGTTTGGCGATCGACGCCGCGAGTTGTTGCTGGACTCTCATAACGATAGCGCCTGGGTTCCCAGAACCCTACAACGCCGGCTCGGCACGAAGGCGGGCGGCGCGCCCCAAACGGTGAACTAGAGTTTCGTCGTTGGGGAATTGAAGCGGATCGTGCGGTTTGAGCCGATCTCGAAAAAATTCCTCAAGTCCGTTTGACCCAGTTCAAAGTCGACCTAGGTTTCAGTTGTAAGCGGAAGGAGGCCCAGCGAGGTCTCACCCGCTTGGCGAACTTATCCACTTATCCAATTGACACCGAGCGCCCCGCGAACGGCGGAGCGAACCCCTGACCAAAGAGCCTGCTCGCGTCATCGTCCACGAGAAGGGCAAACCAGCCGCAAGACTGGGGCGCAAAGCCAAGGGCCGACGTCTCCCCTCACCGGGGGGCAGCGGCAGCCGGGCTGCCGAACGGATCAGGCGGTTCCCCGGAGCCGCCCGAATGGAATCAACTCGCGATGGGTGACACGCAAAGACGTTTTATTTGGGCTCCTGCTGCGACATTTGGCAGGCTTGACCCGGCCTAACGGCTGGGCCTGTCGCAACAGGGCCGGACAACGGGAGCTACCTGTGAACGCTCCCGACACCAAGCAGGGCGTCGACCACCGCGTCGGCCCCTCACATTCGGAGGAGTTGATTATGAAGAGTTTCGCCAAGAAGATGCACCAGTTCCTAGTCTCCGAAGATGGCCCCACGGCTGTCGAGTACGCCGTGATGCTGGCGTTGATTGTGATCGTCTGCTTGACAGCGATCCAGTCGGTCGGCACCAACGCGTCGAGCACCTTCCAGAGTGTCTCGGCCCAGCTCGGCGGTAGCTGATCTTATCTGTTACCCCGACGGCGGAAGCAGCCCCGTTTAGGCCCTGCTTGGTTCCCGCTATCCCTTCGACCCCGTCGGCACACTGTGTGCCGGCGGGGTTTTTTTGTGCCTGGCCATCGGAGCACGAAGCGTGAGCGAGGGAGCGGATGTGTGCGCGCCGCTCCCTCGCTAACGCGTCGGGCTCTGATTGTGACGGACACGCCGAGTTTGCCGATTGGCGAACGGGCGCGTTCGCGCCATCCTGGCCCATGGCCGCGCCCCGGCGCCCCGCGGCGGGCTACCTTTGCGGCGAGTCCCCCACCGAGGGGCCCATCGAGGGCGCGATTGTTCAGGCCGCCCCCCGCTGTCGTCACCCCTAGCCGCACCCAGTCAAACCATGCTCGACTCCGCCTCGCTTGCAGACGCCTTCGCCGCTAATTGGCCCATCTGGCTCGTGACCGTCACGCTGGTCGTGGCCGCCGTGATCGATGGCCTCCAGCTCAAGGTCCCCAACTGGCTCACCTTCCCGATGATCGTCAGCGGCTGGGTCTTCAGCTCGACCGCCGGCGCCACCATGTACGGCTTCGCTTGGTACGAGGCGCTCGGATTTAGCCTGCTGGGCACCGTGGTGGGCCTGCTGCTGCTCCTGCCCGCCTACGCCATCGGCGGCATGGGCGCCGGCGACGTGAAGCTGATGGCCGGCATCGGCGCCTGGGTTTGGACCGAGCACACGCTGTACGCCTTTGCGGCTTCGGCCATCGTCGGCGGCGTGATCGCCGTGGTGATGGTGCTGGCGAGCAAGGGCTGGGACAAGCACCAGGCCCAGTTCTGGATGATCCTGGGCGAGATCATGAACAACAAAAACCCCGAGGTGCTGGCGGCCATCGCCAAGGAGCGGAAGCCGCGGATGATGCTTCTGCCCTACGGCATCCCGATGGCCATCGGCACGATCGGCTACTTCGCACTCTCCGGAATGATTGTCTAAAGCTACGAGCGGTCAGCTTTCAGCGGTCAGCCTTCAGCTAGAAAAAGCTGACCGCTGAAAGCTGATAGCTGACAGCTCCTTTCCGACTTACCCGTTTTGTTGGACCGGATACGCCGGTCCTGCCGAATGAACCGACAAGGTGCGGCGCCTCACACGCGGTTGTTGCGCGGGGGCTAACCTTGCCGGCAGCCACAATACCGGCTCCGTGCCCGCACAGGGGGAATCATGCGTCCAAAATCACTACTACTGTTGGCTCTCGCACTCGGTTCGGGGCTGGTCGCATCGATCGGCATCAGCCAGGTGATGGACAAGAACCGCCAGCCCGCCGGCCTGCAGGGCGAGACGGCGCCTATCTACGTGGCGCTGCACAACATCAACCTGGGCGACCCCATCGACGCCGCCATGGTGTCGCTGCAGGAGTGGCCCAAGGACCGCATCCCGGTCGGGGCCCTCACACAGCTCGAGAACGTTGAGGGACGCAGGCCGCGGGCGAACATCTTCGCCGGCGAGCCCATCCTCGACGCCAAGCTGCTGGCCCAGGGCGAGATGGTCGACCCGATCGGCGGCATCACCCCCGGCTTCCGGCTCTCCACGATCGGCGTCGACGCCGAGAAGAGCGCCGCCGGCCTGCTGAGCCCCGGCGACCGCGTAGACATCCAGTTGTTTGTGAACGCCAACCCGCGGGCCGGCATCGAGCACGCGATGGCCAAGGTGATCCTGCAGAACATCCGCGTCTTCGCCATCGAACAAGCGGTGCAGCGCTCCGCCGACGGCGGCGAGGCCCGCACGGTGCCCAAGACCGTCTCCCTGCTGGTGACCCCCGAGCAGGCGAGCAAGATCGAGCTGGCGCAGAAGATGGGCGACGTCACCCTGATCCCGCGCAGCCCCAACGACGAGGCGCCGATCGCCGCGACAGAGATGCGGTTCGAGGACCTCATGGGGACCGCCGACAAGAAGAACTCACGCGAGAAAGAGCAGCAACGTGAAGAGACAGTCAAGAAGGACAAGGGCCCCGGGATGCTCGGCGGCCTGATGGCGATGGTCCGACAGGCGGCCAAGGATCGTCCGCCCCACCGGATGACGGTCGTGCGAGCCGACGAGGTGTCCGAGCTTCTGTTCGACGCCACGACCGGACGCCCGCTATCGGCGCAGGGGGCCTCGACGGGCGGCGTGATGCCGTCGATGGCGGCGCCCAAGAGTGTTCCAACGGGGGCCGGCCAGCCAACGCTTGACGGCGTTGAACTGGACGCCGCGTTCCCGATCGACTTCGACAAGTAAGACCGCAATACGCGAAAAAAACCGGCGTCAAGGATGGCGCCAGACAGGGGGGTACAGGGATGTACGTTTGCTCAAATTCTCGCCCGGCGCGCTGGCTGCGCGGACTGCTGTCGATCGTCGTCGTGTTTGCCGGCGCCGTCGCCCCGGCGAACGCCCAGGACAGCGGCGTCCCGCCTACGCTCGAAAACCCGAACGCCGCGCTGATCCGAAAGATCAGCGGTCCGAGCGAGCGGCTTGAGCTGACAACCAACACCAGCCGGATCCTGACGCTCGAGAAGCCGATCCCGCGGGTGCAGGTGAACAACCCCGACCTGCTTTCGGTCACCCCGCTTAGCGCCAACGAGATCCAGATCTCCGCCAAGAAGGCGGGCGTGACCGCGGTGAACCTCTGGGACAGCGACGGCCAACTGCACACGGTGGACGTGTTCATCTACGGCGACGTCCGCGAGCTTGAGCACGCCCTCAAGACCCAGTTCCCGAACTCGTCGATCAAGGTCTACCGCTACAGCAGCAGCCTGGTGCTGACGGGCTTCATCGACCGCCCCGACTACGTCACGCCCATCGTGCAGATGGCCGAGGACTACTCGCCCAAGGTGATCAACAACATCAGCGTCGGCGGCGTGCAGCAGGTGCTGTTGAAGGTGAAGGTGTTTGAAGTAAACCGCACCAAGAGCCGCGAGCTGGGCTTCGACTGGGCGCTGGTGAGCGGCGGCGGCGGGTTTGTTAGCGCACGGTCCGCGAATATCCTCACCAGCATCGGCGGATCGTCCGCCATTAGTGGGACCGGGCAGACCGTTAACTTTGGCATCGTGAGCGGCGGCAGCAACTTCTTTGGCATGCTCGAGGCGCTCCAGTCGAACGGAGTCGCGAAGATCTTGGCCGAACCGAACCTGGTGGCCATCAGCGGTCGGCCCGCGCAGTTCAACGAGGGGGGTGAAGTCCCCGTGATCATCCCGCAGGGACTGGGGCAGCAGAGCATCGAGTACAAGCCGTTCGGCACCCAGGTGGACTTCTTGCCGATCGTGCTTGGAAACGGACGCATCCGACTAGAAGTCCGGCCGCGCATTAGCGCCCGCGACGAGGCCCTCGGAACGCCCCTCGGCGACACGGTGATCCCAGGATTCGTCGTCCGTCAGGTCGATACGGCCGTCGAAATGCAGGCCGGACAGACGTTCGCACTGGCGGGGTTGATCCAGCGGCAGGTGTTTAGCCAGAACCGCGGCCTGCCCTACCTGTCTGATATGCCGATCCTGGGGGCCCCCTTCCGCAAGGTAGAGGAACGCGTCCAAGAGATCGAACTGCTGATCCTGGTTACGCCCGAGTTCATCGACGCCATGGACCCGCATGAGGTGCCGCAGTGCCTGCCCGGCATGGCCACCATGAGCCCCGACAACGGCGAACTGTACTGGGGCGGCCACGTTGAGGTCCCGAACCGCTGCAACCAGTGCGGCCAGTGCGGCTGCGTGCCGACGCACGGCCACGAGCCCTGCTGCCCCGGCGGATCGCTGGGCTCGGCCTACGGCTGCAACAACTGTCAGTCGTGTGGCGGCGGCGCCGGTGGGCAAGTGACCCACTTCGCCCCCACCCCTGCCGGGATGGACCCGTCTTACCCCTCAGAGATGCAGGGCGAGATGATCGTGCCGCAGCCGCTGCCAGCGACGCCGACCGGGCCCGAGATGGGGGGCCACGGCGAGCTGGTGCTCCCCCCGGCGGGCGACCCGTACGGGCCGATGGGCGGCGCCCAATCGGCCCCCTCGACGGGCCACTACGCCGCCCCGCGGGAGCCCCAGTACCAGAGGCAAGCCGCTAGGCCCTACACCGCGTCGGCCGCCCCGGCGGGGGCAACGACGGGCGGACTCATCGGTCCGGTGGGGTACGACGCAGAGTAGGCGACCCGCCCCGCGGGCTGCGGCCGGCCGCAATGGCGCGGTCCGGCCTGATCTCCGGGCGGGCGGCAGGCCCGGCCCGTTGGTGTCGCTGAAATTTCATCCTCCGACGCGCCCACGTGAGCTACGCTGTCGTAGCCGGGGGAGCGGCCCGCTTGTCGGGCCGCGACTCGCCGGCTTCCGTGCAGCTCCAGCAACGTATATTCCGGTATGTCCAACCTGCTCCGCCTAGCTCTGGTCGATCCCAACGATTCGACCCGGGAATCGCTCAAAGCGACGCTGCTCGGGCTGGAGAGCGTCTGGCTTGAAGCGGAATGCTCGCGGTACGCCTTCTTCCAAGACGTGCTGAAGCAGACCAACCCAGACGTCGGCTTCATCTCGATGGACGGCGACCCCGATCAAGCGGTCGATTTGATCGAGTCGATCTCTCGGAACAACCCCAACGTCACGCTGCTGGTCGCCAGCAGCAGCACCGACGGGTCGCTGATCTTGCGGACGATGCGCGCCGGGGCGAAGGAGTTCCTCACCCAGCCGCTGAAGCCGGAAGAGCTCGCCGCGGCGTTGGCCCGCATCCACCGCACCCGCTTCGGCGAGGGGCAGTCGGCCCGCGGTTGCAAAGTGATCACCGTCACCGGCGCCACGGGCGGGGTGGGCGTCACCAGCATGGCGGTGAACCTGGGCTGCTCGCTCGCGGCCGACCCCGACCACTCCGTGGTGCTGCTCGACCTCGACCTAACGCTCGGCGACGCCGACGTGTTCCTCGACACGGTGCCGGAGTACACGCTCACGGACGTCTCGCAAAACGTGGCGCGGCTCGACTTCACCCTGCTGCGGCGCTCGCTCACCAAGCACGCCTCTGGGCTCTACCTGCTGCCCCGACCGGTGGCGTTGGAAGACGCGCTGCTGGTCACGCCGGACGACCTGAGCCGCGTGATCGGCCTGCTCAAGGCCACGTTCACCCACCTGATCATCGACGCCTCGAAGGCGTACAACGCGCTCGACATGCTGGCCCTGCGGCTCAGCGACGAGGCGCTCATGGTCACCCAGCTCGACCTGCCGTGCCTGCGGAACGTGGTGCGGCTGATGGTTTCCTTCGAGCGCACGCCCGGGCTGAAGGAGAAGACGCGGATCATCGTCAACCGGGCCGGGCAGGGGGGGGCGTCCATCAGCCTCCGCAAGGCGCAAGAGACGCTCGGTCAAGAAGTCTACTGGCAGGTGCCGAACGACTTCCGCACGATGATCGAAGTCCGGAACAACGGCGTCCCCTTGCTGGAACAAGCCCCCAAGGCGGCCATCACGCAATCGATCTCCCAGCTCGCCGGCGCGCTGTGCGGCCGAGGCGAGGCCGACTCCCCAAGCGAGATCGCGGGACGCAACCGCAGTTGGCTGGGTCTGTGGGGCGGCAAGTCGAAGCGCACGGCCGAAGAGCCGGACGCCGAGCCGAGTCAGCTGGGCGGCTAGGCACGTGGGCCTGAACGAATCCGCTTGACACGGATGCAGTTTCGGCGCCCTTCGGCTTGCTCTACGCCGAGCCAAGGCGACGCACCAAGCGCACCGCCTGTAATGCTGCGCCCCACCATTCTGCATCGCGGCGGCGTCTGCTGTGCCCAGCACGGCCCATCTCCTGCCTTATCGACGCTCTCCTGCGCTAGCGGCGTTTCTCTGACAACCCGCACATCCGGCCCGCGTTGCCTAAAAGCCACCACTTTCCGTCTTGCGCGCCGCGCCTGAGCTATGGTTTGTCGGACGCACCGCGCGCCCCCTACACGCTATGCCCCGAAACCCGCGCCCCGATTCTCCCCGATGACAAAGCTCCCCAGCGGACCGGCCGTCCTATCGCAGAAGGAAAAGGAAGCCGAGTTCGAGAACATCAAACGCCGCATCCACACGAAGCTGGTGGACAAGCTCGACTTGTCGCGCGTCGGCGAGCTGGAGGGAGACGTCCTCCGTCGTGAGATCCGCCTGGTCGTTGAGCACCTGTGCGACACCGAGGACACCTTCCTCAACCGCAACGAACGCGACCGCCTGGTCGAAGAGGTGCTGGACGAGACCTTCGGCCTCGGCCCGATGGAGATGCTGCTCAAGGACCCGTCGATCAGCGAAATCATGATCAACGGCCCGAAGAACGTCTTCGTCGAACGCAAGGGGAAGCTGGTCAAGACCGGCGTGGTGTTCCGCGACAACAAGCACCTGATGCAGATTATCGACCGCATCGTTTCGCGCGTCGGCCGACGCGTGGACGAGGTCTGCCCGATGGTCGACGCCCGCCTGCCGGACGGCTCGCGTGTGAACGCCATCATCCCGCCGCTGGCGCTCGACGGCCCCAGCGTCACCATCCGGCGGTTCGGCTCCAACCCGCTGAAGCTCGAGGACCTGCTGAACTACAAGAGCATGACCCCCGAGATGGTCATGCTGCTTGAGGGCGCCATGAAGGCCCACCTCAACATCATCATCTCGGGCGGCACCGGTTCCGGTAAGACGACGCTGCTCAACACGCTCTCGAGCTTCATCAGCAACGACGACCGCATCGTCACCATCGAAGACGCCGCGGAACTCCAGCTCCAGCAAGAGCACGTGGTGCGGCTCGAGACCCGCCCGCCGAACATCGAGGGGAAGGGACGCATCAGCGCCACCGACTTGGTGAAGAACTGCCTGCGTATGCGGCCCGACCGGATCATCATCGGCGAATGCCGGGGCGGCGAGACGCTCGACATGCTGCAGGCGATGAACACCGGCCACGACGGCTCGCTCACCACCTGCCACGCCAACACGCCGCGCGACGCGATCGCCCGTCTCGAGACGATGATCATGATGGCCGGCTTCGAGATGCCGATGAAGGCCATGCGGTCGCAGATCGCCGGCGCCGTGGACCTGATCGTCCAGGCGAGCCGCCTGCAAGGCGGCACCCGCAAAGTGACGCACATCACCGAGGTGATGGGGATGGAGCAGGACACCATCGTCATGCAGGACATCTTCAAGTACGTGCAGGACGGCGTCGACGAGAACGGCCGGGCCATCGGTCACTTCGTGTCGACCGGCATCCGCCCGTCGTTCATGTCGCGCATGGAGCAGTCGGGCGTCCGCCTGCCGGCCAGCACCTTCCGCGAGCGCGTGATGCTGCGGGACTGATCGGCCCCCACGACCAGAATTAAGAATTGACCACGGGTAACACGGATCGTACGGATCGCAGGTTCATAATCGACCGAGTTCCAAAGCTGATCATCGTCCGTGCGATCCGTGTTACCCGTGGTTAGAGTCTGACGAGCATTGCTGAGAGAACGACCATGACCCCCATGCTGATTTCCTTCCTGGTGTTCGTCGGCGTCGCCGGCCTGATCGCCGCGCTCGCGATGCTCTCGGGAGACAAGCGCGAGGACGAGATCGATCAGCGGCTTGCCGAACTCACCGGGGGCAAGAAAAAGGGGAAGTCCGCCAAGGAATCCGGCGGCCTGATGAACGCGTCGTGGGAGACGGGCTCTAGCGCCTTTGAGCAGGCGCTGGCCAACCACCTCAACCTGCACCGCATGTTCGTGCAGGCCGACACCTCGCTCAACCTGTCGAAGTTCCTGCTGATCTGCGTCGGCAGCGGCGCCGTTGGGTTCACCGCCGCGGCGGCCATCGGCCTGCCGATGAAGTTCTCGCCGGTGCTGGCCATCGGGATGACCTTCCTCCCCTTCGCTTGGCTCAGTTTCAAACGCAAGAGCCGGATGAAGAAGTTCGCCGGACAGCTCCCCGAGGCGCTCGAGTTGGTCGCCCGCGCGCTGCGCGCCGGCCACAGCCTCGCGTCGGGGATGAGCCTGGTGGCCCACGAGATGTCCGACCCCATCGGCAAGGAGTTCAACCGCGTGTTTGAGGAGCAGAATCTCGGCATGCCGATGGAGGAAGCGCTCAACAGCATGACCGAGCGGGTCCCCAACCTCGACCTCAAGTTCTTCGCCACCGCGGTGGTGCTGCAGCGTCAGACCGGCGGCGACTTGGCCGAGATCCTCGACAAGATCGGCCGGCTAGTGCGTGAGCGGTTCCAGATCTGGGGCCAGGTCCAAGCCCTCACCGGCGAAGGCCGGATCTCGGGCGTCGTGCTGCTGGCCCTGCCGCCGGCGTTGTTCGCCGCGGTGTGGCGGATGAACCCCGACTACCTGATGCTGCTGTTCACGGACGAACTGGGCAAGAAGATGCTCGTCGGGGGCCTCGTGATGCAGCTCCTGGGCGCCGTGATTATCCGCAAGATCGTGAACATCCGCGTGTAACAGAACTCCGAATCCCGGCCCATAGTCGCCGCCAGTAATCCAAGCCCGACGCGCAAGCGACAGAGCCGCCCGCTCTTTGCTGCCGCCTCGCTTACGCGTCCGGCCGACACGAACCTTCCAAGCTTCAAGCCAACTCCCGCGTAACGCCCATGCTTCCGCTAGCCCTAATCAGCACGTCGCTCGCCGCCAAAGCAGGCATCTTTTGCTGTGTCGCCGCCGCGGTGTGGTGGGTCGTCGACCTCGTTTCGTCCAAGGGCTCGAACCGCGTCGAGGACCGCCTCGAAGGCATCCGCGACCCGCGCGGCCGAAAGAACGACAAGCGCAAGGGGATGGGGGGCCAGGCGGACGCTATGGCCAGGTTGATCGGCAGCGCCTCGCCCACCCTGGCGGCGCCGCTGCAACCCAAGACCGAGGCCGAGGCCGGCAAGCTCAAGAGCAAGCTGGCCCACGCCGGCTTCCGCGGCGAGAACGCGGTAAGCACCTTTCTCGGCATCAAGTTCTTCTGCCTGCTGGCGGGCTTTGTGGCCGGCGGCGGCACGATGGCGGTCATCAAGGGACTGACCACCGAGGCCGCGATGGGGACCGTCGCCGTGGCGGGCGTCATGTTCTACCTGCCGGACGTGGTGGTGTGGTTCCTGCGTCGCAACCGCCAGGACGCCATCTTCATGTCGCTCCCCGACGCGCTCGACCTGATGGTGGTGTGCGTCGAGGCGGGCCTGGGGCTCGACCAAGCGATGCGCAAGGTGTCCGAAGAGATGGGCACGACCTACCCGGTGCTCACCAGCGAGTTCGCCCTGAGCAACCTCCACCTGCAGATGGGCAAGAGCCGCAACGACGTGCTGCACGACCTGGGAGACCGCACCGGGGTCGACGACCTGAAAGCGCTGTCGGCCATCCTGATCCAGGCAGACAAGTTCGGCTCCAGCGTCGCGCAGGCACTGCGTGTTCAGAGCGACTCGATGCGGGTCCGCCGCCGCCAGATGGCCGAAGAGAAGGCGGCCAAGACCGCGGTGAAGCTGATCTTCCCGCTGGTGCTGTTCATCTTCCCGGCGTTGTTCATCGTGCTGGTCGGCCCCGCCGCGATCACGATGATCAACGAGATGTTCCCCGCGATGCAGGGAGCGGGTTAGGAAGACGCTGCGACGCGCCACAGCCCCCACTACCCAGGGGAGCCGTCGGCGTCAGCCGCCGGAGTCTTGGGAGCGGAGCCAGCGTTTGCCACCCCGAAACCTCCGGCGGCTGACGCCGACGGCTCGCCGGTAGGATCCACCCGCGGGCGGGGCCGACCCGCCTTGCCCGCCGCAACGCGGATACCAAGTGGCTGGTCGAAGCCCACACTCTGGGCAAGCTGGGGCAACCGCGCCGGTCCGCGCAGAAGCGCCGGAGTTGACGGCGGCGTGCGGTCGATAGGTCTAGTTGAACGGGTTAGGGCCACGACGGTCCGCCGTATGCAACTATCGATCCGCGAGGGAATGGATGAACCGCCCCACGCTAGCAATGCTGGCCGCCCCCTGCCTCGCCGCGATGAGTCTGGCGGCGCCCGCGCAGGCCTTCTGGCTCGACTGCTTCTGCGACCACGTTCGCGAAGGGTACTGCGAGAACTCCCACTGGCCCAGCCCCTACCTCTGCCCCGACCGCAAGTACGCCGCGGCGCCGTTCGACATCATGGTGCGCAACGGCTGGCGGCAGCAGAACCTGATGGGGGCGCACCACTTCCACCCCGAAACCTGCGAGCTGACCGACGCGGGCAAGATCAAGATCCGCTGGATCATGACGCAGGCGCCCCCCGAGTACCGGCAGGTGTTTGTGGAGCGCTCCAACGAGCCGGAGCACACCGAGCAGCGTATCGCCAAGGTGCAAGACTTCTCGACGCAGGTCTCCACGGACGGCGTCCCCGCGATGGTGACCGAGACGCACCTGGTGTCGCAGGGCCGCCCCGCCACGGTGGTCGACTCGGTCAACACCCGCTTCCAAGACAACATGAAGCCGCCGGTGTTGCCGGCCAGCACCGCGGGATCGACCGGCCAGTAGCCGACGGTCCGACGCAGCAACGCACCCACACCCGCGCCGCTTAGGGAGGAATGGCCGTGAAACTCACCGTCTGGTTCACCGCCGGGGCAGTCCTCGCGGGCTCTGGGATATCCGCCGCGCCCCCAACGTTCATGGGGGATCAGTCCCGCACTACGGCGCCCGCGGAATCGGGCTGGCGCCAGACGCTGGGGCTCGGGGGGCCCAAGCAAGTCGCCCCCCCCAAGCTGTCGCACGACTACTCCCAGCCTTGGGCGCCGCAGCCGCCGAGCACTTGGGAGCGGGTCCGCGGGGCGGTGACGGACAACCCCATCACCCGGACGCTTAGCCAACCCTCGCGGCCGCAGCACCCGTCGCTCGACGACGCGTGGTCTGTGGAGAACCCGGAAAACCTCAAGTCGCCCGACTTCTTGATGGGGCTGGCGCGGCAGGCGGAATCGCAGGGCAACGTCGAGCTGGCGCGTACGCAGCTTCAGCAGGCGATCGCGGCGGCGCCGAACAGCCCCGCTCCCATCCGCGAGCTCGCGCGGCTCGAAGACCGGCAGAACCGCTTGGACGTGGCCGAAGAATGCTACCGCCGGGCGTTGGCCGCGGCGCCGGACCAGCCGGGCGTGCTCAACGACCTGGGGCTCTGCCTAGCCCGCTCCGGCAAGCTGGAAGAAGCGGTGCAGGTGTTCGAGCGGGCGATCGCGCTCGACCCGGCCAAAACGCTGTACCGGAACAATATCGCCACCGTGCTGGTGGAGCTGTCGCGCGACGACGAGGCGCTCAGCCACCTGCTGGCGGCCCACCAGTCGGCCGCGGCGCACCACAACTTGGCGTGCCTGCTGGCCAGGCGTGGCCGCGTGGACGACGCCGCCCAGCACTGGCAGCTTGCCCTGCAGTGCGACGGTCGGTGCGAGCCGGCGCGGCAAGGCTTGGCCGGGCTGCAGCGGCAGGGAGACGCCGCGCTTGCCCAGGCGCCGCCGGCCGCCGAGCCTCCCAGCACGCCGCTCGACTTCGGCGGGACGAACCAGCAGGCCGACACGGTTTCTGTGGCTTCGGAGCCCGGCTTCCCGCGGCTGCTGCCCCCCGCGACGCCCCGCTAACGGTACTCGGGCCCGTCGCTTCGGGCGCCCGCGGCCATCCGCGGCGTGCGTCCCGCGCGTGACTCGGGGGTCGGGAACGAGGCGGTGATCGGGTCTAACCGCGGCGCATTGGATTCGGCGCGGAGGGGGCGCACGAGCGTCGCGGCCTCCGGGTCGAGCGTGGGCGCCGATTCGCCCCGGTGCGTCTGATCGACCACCGGCGGCGCCCGGTCGGAGCGGAACGCGCGGACCACCAGCACCCCCACCAGCAGCGCTAGCAGCGACACCAGGGAGAGCGCCCGCGCCGACTCGGAGCCCACCAGCCGGCGCAGCGGCCGCAATCGAGTGCGTCGTATCGGGAGTGTGGTGTTCAACTCGGGCCTGACGGTTGTTGGGGAAGCCGCTCGGCGACTCGCAGCTTAGCGCTACGCGATCGCGGGTTGCCGGCTATCTCTTGTTCGGTGGGGCGGATCGGCCGCCGCGTGACGGGCTCGACTCGCGGGTCGTCGCGGAAGGCTTCCTTGACGCGTCGGTCCTCGAGCGAATGGAAGCTGATCACCGCCAGCCTGCCGCCGGGCGCCAGCATGTCTGGCAGCCGACGCAGCGCCGTGTCGATCCACTTCAGCTCGTCGTTCACCGCGATCCGCAATGCCTGGAACGTGCGTGTCGCCGGGTTGATGCGGCGTTCGTAGTTGGGGGGGGTGGCGCGGCGGACCACCTCGGCCAGGTCGGCGGCCGTCCGCACGGGGTTCGATCCCCTGCGCTCGACGATCTTCCGCGCGATACGGCGGCTGTGGCGTTCCTCGCCGTAGGCGTAGATCAGGTCGGCCAGGTGCTCCGCGCTCAGACGCTCCATGAGCCGCCAGGCGGGCTCTCCGCGGGTGGTGTCGAAGCGCAGGTCCAGCGGCCCGGCGCTGCCGTAGCTGAAGCCCCGCTCGTCGTCGGCGAGCTGGTCGCTCGACAGCCCGAGGTCGAGCAAGACCCCGTCGACGCTCTCGATTTCGAGTTGTTCAAGCACTTCGGGCAGGTCGGAGAAGTTCGCGTGAACGGGGGTAATCGGCAGGTCTGCACGCCAAGCGACAGCGGCCTCGACCGCGGCCGGGTCGCGATCGCACGCGATCACACGCCCGCCGGGCGACACCGCGGCCGCTAGCAGCCGTGCATGGCCCCCCCCACCAAGCGTGCCGTCCACGATCACTGCGCCCGGACGGGGCCGCAGCCACTGCAAGCATTCTGCGGGCAGCACCGGAACGTGTTGTGACATCGCGCGAAGGGGGCGTTGACGAAAGGGGGAATACAGGACCGTGCCAAGCCTGGCAAGCGATCTTTCTCCCATAGAGGGCCCGCGGCGGCCATGGCGCGCCCCGCCCGCGGCGCACCGGACCGCAGCGCGTCCCTGCGCCGCGGGTCTCCGATGCTCGCGCGAGCCATACGGCTGCACGACCGCGCCCGACAGGCGTCCGTGCCGTCGAGCGTCGTACCATCCAGTGCGAAACCCCCGGAGCAAGCTCCTAGCGGCGCGTGGCCGGCGCCTGAATCACGCGGCTGGAAGAGGGGTAACGTACGGATCCGGCGGCGGCCGTCAATTCGAGCGCGCCGGCGATAGCAGTCGTAGAATGTTCATTGCTAGCGGCGCCGGCCGCTGAGGCCCCTAGCCGAAAACAGGCGGTCGACGAGATGTTAATTTGACAAAACATTTATTCATTCTTGCGTTGGGCGCCCCTCACAGCGTGGCGACGGCCCGCCGGCTCGACTACGATGCCGGTCCCCCTTTTTGACGCCAGCCGCGATGCCAGACAGCTCACTGTTCCTCGACTACGACCTGCCGCGCGAGCTCATCGCGCAGGAGCCCCTGCGCAACCGCGCAGACGCCAGGTTGATGGTGCTGCACCGCGAGACCGGCCGGATCGACCACCGCCACGTCCGCGACCTACCGGAACTGCTCCGCTCAGGCGACCGCATGGTGGTGAACGACACCCGCGTGCTCCCCGCCCAACTGGTCGGCGCCCGCAAGGCCACCGGCGGACGCTGGCAGGGGCTCTACCTGGGCTCCGAGCCCAGCGGCGAGTGGCGCATCGTCTGCAAGACACGCGGCCGCCTGCAGCCGGGCGACGCCATCGAGCTCGAGGACCGCGACGGCCGCCCCACGCACCGCATCTGGATGCTGGAGCGTCAGGACGGGGGGCAGTGGATCGCCAAGCTCGACCCAGACGAACCCGTCCTCGACGCGTTGGCCAAAATCGGCCGGGTGCCGATCCCGCACTACATCCGCGGCGGCCGCGCGGTCGACGCAGACGCCCGCAGCTACCAAACCGTGTTCGCCCGTCGCCCCGGGGCCGTGGCGGCGCCGACCGCGGGGCTCCACCTCACCGAGCCGCTCATGCGGCTGCTGACCAAGCACGGGGTGTCGTTCTCTGCCGTGACGCTGCACGTGGGCCTGGGGACGTTCCGCCCCATCGCCTCGGCCGGGGTCGAGGCGCACGTCATGCACTCAGAAACCGGGGAGTTGAACGAGAAGGCCGTGGCCGAGATCACCGCCACCCGGGCCGCGGCCGGCCGGGTCATCGCGGTCGGCACCACCAGCGTGCGGGTGCTAGAGACCGCGGCGCTGCGTTCCGGAGAAGAGGTCCAGCCTTGGAGCGGAGAGACCGACCTCTACATCCGCCCCCCGCACAGCTTTGCGATGGTCGACGCCTTGATGACCAACTTCCACTTCCCCCGCACAACGCTGCTGCTGATGGTGCAGGCCCTCTCGGGGAGCGAGCTGCTGCGACGCGCGTACCACGAGGCGATCGAGCAGCGGTACCGGTTCTACAGCTACGGCGACGCGATGCTGATCCTCTAGATAGAATCACGGCCCTCGCTCACGCGTCGGGTTACGAACCTAGGGCGCCGCTGATCTGCGTCGCCGAGGAATCGAAGCTGTCCGCGGTCGCCTGCGACATCGTTCCTACTGCACCCAGGCACGCGGCGGTGATCATCGCCAGCAGCACCGCGTATTCGACGGCGGTGGGGCCATCTTCTTCGGTCAGCAGTCGGATGAGTAGACGCATGGTAGGGGCCGTGGGGATGAGAAGAGCGGTTGGTGGACTCCCTCAAGGGGTGAGACGTCCGCTATTGGAAAACTAGTTCAGATCCGCACGCCGTGCGGCCCGGACGCCGCGAACCGCACCTAGGTTGCTCGTTGCGGGGCCGGTTGGGAGGGTTGGCGCAAAAAAACGACGCCCGACCTTGGGTCGGGCGTCGTTTGGTGGGGGCCGGCCGACTATAAGTCGGCGGCTATTGGGTCGTCACTCGTTGGCTCTAGGCCTGGAACGAGCTGCCGCAGCCGCATGACTTTACGGCGTTGGGGTTCTCGAACTTGAACCCGCGGGCGTCGACCCCTTCGTGGAAGTCGACGGTGGTGCCGTCCAGGTACAGGGCGCTCTTCTTGTCGATCACCACGGGGACGCCGAAGAACTCATTGCGGACATCCGCCTTCTCGTCGAAGTCGTTGGCGAACCCGAGCTGGTACGAAAACCCGCTGCATCCGCCGCCGGCGACGCCGATCCGCAGGAAGTGCGTCTCATCGATGTGTTGGTTCTCGATGATCCGCTTGACCTCGCCGGCCGCCTTCTCGGTCAGGGTAACGCTCATAACAAATGCCTCGCGACTGGAATCGACTGTGGGGAAACTAACGTAGGGAAAGGGGGCCGCGGCGGCCCGTGATTTCTTCTATGGACTAAGTATACGGGAACAACGCCCAAGAGAAAGCAGTGATTTCTGCGTGATGGGCGCGAATCCCCCCCGCGAGCCGGGGCGTCTCCGCCCCCGGAGCGTCGGAATCGACGCTGTTATCGAGCTGCTCCGGGGGCGGGGACGCCCCGGCTCACGGGTGCCTCAACCTACGTGCGCCCCATCCCCCTTAGCTTGGCGACCGCCTGAGGGATTAGCGCGGCGGCGGTTTCTACCTCTTCGGCCGTTGTGAACCGCCCCAGGCCGATCCGCAGGGTCGCCCGGGCCTGCTCCGGCGATAGCCCCAACGCCCTCAGGACGTGGCTCGGTTCGGGGTCGGTGGACGAGCAGGCCGCCCCGCTGCTCACGGCGAGCTGCGGCATCGCCAGCATCAGCGACTCGCCGTCCACGTCGCCAAACGCCACGTTCAGGTTGTTCGGCAGCCTCGCGGGGGCGCCGCTGGGGGTTTTGGCGTCGAGCGCCGGCCCGCACAGCTCGGCGCCGGCGATCGATCCCAGCACCGCGTCTGCCAGGCGGTCCCGCAAGGCCCCCTGGCGGGCCGCTTCGGACTCCAATTCTTCGACACACAGCCCGACCGCGGCAGCGAAGCCGACGATCCCCGGCACGTTCAGCGTGCCGCTCCGCCGGCCCCCTTGCTGGCCCCCGCCAAAAATCTGCGGCTCCAGCCGCACCACGGGGTCGCGCCCGCGGGCGTACAGCGCCCCGATCCCCTTCGGCCCGTACAGCTTGTGGGCGGTGAAGCTCATCAGGTCGACCCCCAACGAGCGGACGTCGACCGGGATCTTGCCGACCGCTTGCGTGGCGTCGCAGTGCAGCAGCACGCCCCGGGCGCGGCACACCGCGGCGATCTCGGCGATGGGCTGGACGACGCCGATTTCATTGCCCGCCAGCATGACGGAGACCAAGCAGGTATCGTCTTGAATTGCTTCAGCTACTTTCTGCGGATCGAGCCACCCGGCCAATGGCAAGCCGTGCTGCTCGACCCCGAGCAGCGTCACCCGCCAGCCGCGCGCCGCGAGCCGCGCCAGCGGGTCGAGCACCGCGCGGTGCTCGGTCTGCACGCTCACCAAGTGGTCGCCCCGCCGCCGCGGACGCTCGGCGACGCCGCGGATCGCTAGGTTGTTGCTCTCGGTGGCGCCGCTGGTGAAGACGACCTCATCCGCCGAGGCCCCAATCGCCGCGGCGATCTGCTGCCGCGACCGGTCAACCGCTTCCCGGGCCCGCTCGCCAAACCCGTGCCCCACGCTGCCGGCGTTGCCGTAGTCCTCCGAAAAGAACGGCAGCATCGCCGCAACGACCCGCGGGTCGCAGCGCGTGGTGGCGTGGTTATCGAGGTAGATGGTCACCAGCAGGTCGTCTGGCAGAAGAATGGGACGCAAATCATCACGGATGAGGCGGATCGGCGCGGATCACAAAGTCGATCTCCGAAAATCCGCGTCATCCGCGTCCTATTCTTTGCAGCGGGCCGGCATCAAGCTAGCCGAACAACGCCCGCATCACGATCTGGCTCCAGCTCTCGTAGCCCTCTAGCTCCGCGAGGATCTTGCTCACCGGTTGGAAGCCGGCGTCGGCCAGGTCGTCTTCGTTGGGCTCGACCTGCGGGCGTTCGATGTCAAGCAGGTGGACCACGCCCAGGTGCACCTGGCCGACCGGGGTTTCGTCGTCGTTGATCAGGCCGACGATCTTCTCGTCGTACGGGGCGCCGATCACGACTTCTTCGGCCAGCTCGCGCGACAGCCCCTCGCGGTAGACGCTGGCGTTGGCGTCGTGCTTCTCGGCGTCCGTCGTCGAGATGTGCCCCCCGACGCCGACGCTGCGCTTGGCGTGCAGCCGGGCCTCGCCCCCGCCGCCGCCGCGTTGGTAACAGAAGACCTTCGCCTCGCCGTCGGCGTCGATAAAGCGGAACACGACGTACGGGATTAGTTGCTTAAAGCTGGGGTCCTGCTCCATAGCGCCGCGGGGGCGGTAGCAGAGTCCCTTGGACTCCAGCAGCCGGGGGAAGTACCGGCTGACGTTGCTTGAAAAGCCGTGAAAGTGACCGAGCGCCTGAAAGTCGCTGGTCGGGATCACGAGCACCTGTTCCACGGCAACAGCGGCGGCCTGGGGCATGGGGCTTCTTGCGGGGCTTGGCGGGGCATGGGGAAACGAGCTCACCAAGTTGGGCGATGCGGGCGTGGGCGTCAACGGGCGGGCCCAGGGCGAGCGGGAGTTGAATGGGCCGCTGGGCGTTGTGTCCCATTGTCCCTCGCTCCCAGTGTTTTACTTTCGGTCAAAACCCCTCACCCCCAAGAAAAACTGGGCAAATCGCGTAGTGCGACCCACCCCGATACCCCCGGCCGAGGGGGCTGTTGGTTACTCTGTCCCCGCGCCAGGGGACACTAGCCCCCCCAAATGGGACACATGCGGGGACACGACGGGACTCAACCAATCGGGCCCCCATCACCAGCTCTCCTCCAACCACCGCGCACGCGCCTCCGGCCGCCTCTGCCCGGGGTCTCCCCGGGCCGCGTGTTGCAAGTCGCGGTGGATTGTCTCACAGGGGGTGGCTACTTACGAGCAGAATCCGCGCAAGCAATCGGCTCTCTAGCAGCAGCCGACCTACGGGTCGGCCGGGCGATGCGATCCTCTTCGGCGGAGTGGTTTGCGTCGAAGAAGGTCAAAGCGAAAGGATCAGAGAAAGCCGTCGTAGCCGTCTCAATCGCTACTTGCCAAATCTTTTCAGGAACAGGCTCACGCCTCCAATAAGTAAGATCGTAATCCCAACGGCAACGAGAGCGGCGACAACCCCGAACGGTAAAGCGATGCCTGAGACGGTTGCCATCAGGACAACGATTACAAGAACCTCAGTACGAAATTGGTCGTTTCGTCCCATGTCGCATAAGGATTGAAATCTCGGAGTTGCCGCAAAGGGGGACGTGCTCATTTACGAATAGAGTAGCACGTCCCCTTTTATGTCCCCGCAGCGATGCGTCGCGTCTGCGCTAGCCGGGCCGCGTACGCCAGTACGGCTAGCAGGTCGTCCCGCTCGAGGTCCTCATAGTCTTCGAGCACTTCGTCGGTGGACATCCCGGAGCTTAGCAATCCCAGCAGCGTTTCAACGGGGTACCGCAGGCCGCGGACGCATGGCTTGCCGTGGCAGACTTGCGGGTCGATCGTGATGCGGCTGAGTAGGTTGTCCATAGTGTCAGTATAGCGAGAAAATGGTGGGTCAGCGTCCGCCTGCGGCGGACTCGACCCACCCTACACGGCATCCGCGTCATCCGTGCTATCCGTGGTTAAAAAACGTTACTCCACCACGCGCACCCTCAGCTCGTCGCTGTTCCCTCGCAGTTCCGGCGCGTACATCGCCTGGATCACCGTCGGCAGCGCCGAGAACTTGCCGGGCGTCTCGGCGCGCAATCGGTAGCGGACGCTGTGCTGGCCGCGGGCCAGGCGGCGGGCGAAGAAGTCGACCGTGCGGTCGCGGAACTCGACGTAGGCGCCCAGGTCGTTGCCGTTGTAGCCGCTGCGGAGGTCGACCGGCTCGAAGCCGGCGGCTTTGGGGTCGGTGATGATCAGGTACTCGTAGTCGTTCTTGCTGTTGAGGGTGAGCTCGACCTCAACCAGGTCGCCGCTGGCGACCTCGCCCAGGTTGACGATCTCGGTGCGGTCGTACTTTTCTACCTCGTGGCTGATCGCCTGCCCGCGGGCGCCGGCGACGTCGGCCGTGGCCTCGACCGGCGCGAGCTTGTACAGCTTGCGGCTGGCCTTCACTTCCAGTCCCGCGGCGCGGAGGTCGTCCTCCATCGTGAAAAGGCTGAGGTAACCGTTGTAGTACAGCCGGCCCGCGCCCTGCTTGCGTAGCTCGATGGTGTGCCGCCCCGCTTCGAGCGCGGCGCCCTCGATCACCACCGTGTTGTCGAAGCTGAACAGGTTGTCGGCCGTCACGCGCACGTCGCGTTGTTTCTGGCCGTCGATCCAGACCTCGATCGCCATGTCGGGCTTCGCTTGGCCGGTCGCCTTCAGATAGTCGGCCATCGCCTCGACCACCAGCGCGGTGTCGCGGGTGCTGTCCCAGTAGCTGGCGTGCTTGCGGTTGTTGAGCAGGTACTTGACCAGGCGCGAGGCCAGCTCGCCGTCGGGCTCGGTCGCCGACAGCAGCTTGAGGAACGCGGCCTGGGTCTCGATCTCGCTGCCGTACCAGAACCACCAAGGGCTCTGCCCCAGGTTCAGCCACGCGGTCTGGTTCTCGTCGTCTTCGACCACGAACTGCCGCAGGTTGCGGATCGCGGTGGCCAGCATCTGGTCCTTTGGCCCGTTCGCCCCGTCGAGTTTGGCGCCCTCGGCTTGCAGGGAAAGTCCGAACAGGGCCACGCCGTAGGGGCTGAGCTTGGTGCGGTCGCGGTCGAGCCGCGTACGCATGGCGTCCGACGGCTTGCCCGCTTGGGCGAGCACCAACTGCACCAGCGCGTCGGCGTTGTCCGCGTAGAGCTTGTAGGGCTTGTCCTTGTCCTTGGGCCGGCCTTTGTCGTCGACATTCGCCAGCGCGGCCAGTTGCTCCTTCTGGTGGCGGCCGAGCCATTCAACGCCGCGGTTAACTACTTCCTCGGGGATGGCGACGTCGTTCGCCTTGGCGACCAGCAGGCCGCGGACCACCACCGCGGTGGTGTGGGCCGAGGCGTGCTCGCCCCAGCCGCTGAACCAGCCCCAGCCGCCGTCGGAGAGCTGCATGTCGGCCAGCCGGCGCACGCCGGTCTTGACGATCGTGTCGAGCTGGGCCTGGTCGAACACCGGCGAGCGGTCATAGCGCTGCCAGCCCTCGGCTCGCTTGTCGGGGTCGCCGATCTCCTGCGGGTTGAGGTTGGCGCCCCCTTTTACTGCGGCAAGGTCAATCCCCATCCGCTGAAGCGTCTGCTGCGTCACCACGGCCGGGAGGAAGCGGTTGAGCGTCTGCTCGGTGCAGCCGTGCGGGTAGTCGATCAAGAAGGGGAGCGCGTCGAGCATCGCCCCGGCCAGCGTGGGCGAGAAGCGGACCTCGAGCCGCGACTGGGCGGGCCGGCGTTTCTCCGGGACAGTAAACTCGAACGTGCCGGACTTGCCATCGGCCGCGATCACGCCGCTGCGCGCTTCGAGCTTCTGCATGCCGTGAACGACGACTGGCAGCTTGAGCTGCATCGCGTCGGACTCTTCGTCGGTGAGCGCCAGCACGCGGACGGTCGCTTCCCCCTCGCCCGTGGCGCGGACACGCCAATCAACGCGGCGGTCCTCGCCGGCGGGGACCTCGATGGTGCTCTCCGTGCCGTCGATGGGTGACAGGACGCCCCCATCGAGCTCCAGCTTCACCCGCACCTGCTTGGCGGAGTCGAGGTAGTTGTGGACATTGGCGCTCAGCACCACCTCGTCTGTCTCCACCAAAAACCGCGGCTGCTGCAGGCGGACCAACAGGTTCTTGCGGGTGACGACCTCCGTGCTCGCCTCGCCGACGCGTGTGCCGGCGCTCATCGTCCAGGCGCGGATCCGCCACGCGGTGAGGTTCTCTGGCATCGTGAGGTCGACCTCGGCGAGGCCGTCGGCGCCCACCTCCAGCGAGCCAACCCACAGCGCGGTGTCGGCAAAGTTCGTGCGGACGGTCGGCTGGACCTCAGCGGCCGGGGCCTCGCCGGCGGCCTCCTTAGCCATCCGCATCGCGGGTGCGGGGGCGCCGTCGGCCATTCCAAACTGCATCTCCATCGCGGGCGCCGCGGCCGACATCGGCATCGCGCGGCCAGACATCATCATCTCGCGTCTCCCCCCGCCTCCAAACCCGCCGCTCACGGAGCTTGTATCCCATTCCAAGTTGCCCGTCTCCTCCGGCACGCTGTAGCCGAAGACGCCGATGAACTGCATTCCGACGGCGCCCTTGGGGATCAGGTTCCCCTCGTAGCGGCTGAGGTTGGTGGTGGTCTGGGCGGTGTGGTCGCGGCGCCACTTCCAGAAGTGCTCGCGGATATCGGGGACGTTCGAGCCCCCGGCGATGGCGTCGATGCTCTTGTCGTAGATGGCCACCACCGTCTCGCCGGTCACGGGTTCTCCATCGGCGCCGGTGACGCGCAGTTTGATTTTGGCTTCTTGCCCCGGCTTGTAGGCGGGCGCCGAGGGAGAGGCTTCGACGTTTAACACGCGTTTCTCGGGGGGCACGACTACCGAACGGACCACCGTGTGCAGCTTGGCGTCGGCGATCGTGAGCCCTTCGACAAAGAAGTTCGGCATGTCGCCCTGCGCGACCTCGATCTCGACGATCGTGCTCTTGCCGGCTAGCTTCACCAGTTGCGGCTGCGGGTAGACGCCCCCTTCGGGGCGCACGAATAGCAGCACGCTGCTGCCGGTGCGGGCGGTGTTCACCTGCAAGCGGACCTTGTCGCCCGGCGCGTAGGTCTTCTTGTCGAGCACCAGCTCGAGGTCGTTAAACTCGAACTGGCTGCCGTCGAACCCTTCGCCGACGATGGTGAACAGGATGGCCCCCTCGATCCGCCGGTCGGCCGAGTCCTTCATCTCGTACGCCAGACGGTACTGGCCCGGCTCGCTCGCCTTAATCTTGAGCTCTGCGCGGCCCTCGGCGTCGGTGGCTAGGTCCCAGGCGCTGACCTCGGTTTCGATCGGTTCGATCGCCTTGTTCGGTTCGTCGCCTGCTGGGTTGTCCGCGGGGTAGGTGACCCGCAGCAGCCGCAGCTTGCCCATCCCCTGCACCGGCTTGCCGTCGGGGCGGCGGACCGCGACACTGGCCGTGGCGGTGTCGCCGACGCGGAAGTAGCCGCGGTCGAGCCACACGAACACCTCGAACGCCCTGCGGGCGACCACCACGCTCCCCGTGCCGACAATCGTGCGACGCGACGCGTCGACCACCTCGGCGGTCACCTGGTACTCATGGTCACTGTCGCCGTGTAGCTCCTTGGCCAGCGCCGTCTCGACCGGGACCTTGAGCGTTCCATCCGCGCCGATGGGGGCCTCGCCCTCGGCCACTACCTCGGGCGCGTCGGGCCGATGCCAGCCCCACCACGGCCGCGGCGGTGGGCAGCCCCAACGGGCGAAGCCGGGGTACCACGCGTAGTCGTCCCCGAACCACCAGTATCCTGGGCCGTACAGCCAGTCCCAGGGGCTAGGGGGGAACCAGTGCTGGTCGCGCGTGGTGCGGGTCACCTTGTACTTGACCGTAGCGCTAGTGACGGGCGAACCGAAGTAGTAGTTCGCGCGGATCGTCGCCTCAAACGGCTGGCCAAGCCGCACGGGGTCGGCCGGCGCATCGACGGTCACCTCGTATTCGGGCTTCTTGTACTCCTCCACGCGGAACGTCCCCTGCCCGTGCCCCGTGATGCTCCAGCGGTACACCCCCAGCGTGCAGCCCTCGGGGAGCTCGTAGTCGAACTGCAGGCCCCCCTGCGCGTTGGAGACGATCGTCTTCTGCTCGATGCGGTCGTTCTTGGGGTCGAACAGCTCGACCGCGAACGACTTGTGCGCGAATTCGTTCGGCCCGTCGGGCAGGTCGTACGCGGCGCGGGCTACCCACGCCTTGCCGTGGACCGGCTGGCCGGGGCGGTAGACGGGGCGATCGGTGATAACAATCGCCTTGGTTTGGTTGAGGCTTTGCTGGCTGCGCTCGGGAAGCCAGTAACCATTGAAGCCCAAGAAGGCGAACCGCCCGTCGGCCGCGCGGGCCGTGACGAGCCACTGGTACTGGTTGCCGCCGGGCTTGGTGGGGATCGCGACGGTCGACAGCCCCTGGGCGCTGGTCGTCTCGGTGATGCGGTCGGTCTCGACACGGAAACGGTTGCGCTGGCCCTCTTGCACCTGCCGGTAGCCGAACAGCTCGAGCTGGGCGCCGGCGATCGGCTGGCCGCTGACGGCGTCGGCGACGTAGTACAGCGACTTGCCCGAGGCGTTCTTCTGCGCGATCGCGGCGTCGGCGACCCACACCACGATCTTGCTGGTGTTGCCGTCCTTGAGCTTCGCGGTCACCAAGTAGGCGCCCGCCTCTTGTAGCGGCGTCGTGAGGTCGGTGCGGCGGTCGAAGTGCAGCTCTGCGGGCTTGAGCTCCGCGGTCCAGCGGGCGACTTCTTCACCGAGGTACTTGGTCTCTTCTTGCTCAACGAGGCGGTAGCCGATCGAGTCGACGTTCACCTTCTGCCACTCGAGCTGGTTGGGGCTGCTTTCGAGGTAGGCCTTCACGTCTTTGAGCAGCGCGTCGACCTTGACCACTTGCGCCGTCATTTCAACGCTGTCGCCGTTACGGAAGCGGTAGCTGACCACCGCGCCGCGGCCGGCGGGCTGCATCGCGGCGCCCTCGAACTGGCCCCAGGGCTTCTCGATCTGGGCGATGTGCTGCCGGGCGTTCTCGCGCGGCGAGGCGTTCTGGTCTCCCTTGAGGTGCTCGAGCGCCGTCCGCCAATACTCCGCGGCGCGCGGGTACTGGCGACGGTTCTCGAACACTTCGGCGAGCTGCGACGCCGCGCCTGCCGTGAGGCTTTCGTTCTCTTCTTGCTCGCCGATCGCGAGCTCGCTCTGCAGCAGCTTGATGGGGTTGTGGTCGTCCGGCAGCTTGAACCGCTTCACCCCTGTGGCGAGCCGGGCAATGGTTTCGTCCTCGCCAAGCGTGTGCAACGCGAACGTGCTGGACTTGGCGGACTGGTCCTCGCGGCCGCGGCCGAACCACGCGCTCCACTGCTGGAGCGTCTCGACGCCGAACTGGCTGCGGAGGAAGTCGATCCGCTTGGAGGTGGCCGACGAGCGGGCGTAGGGCCCCTCGTTCGCCCACTGGGCCAGGGCCCACCGCCAGCGCTCGCCGTCGTTGGCGGCTGCCTGCCAGCCGTCGGGGGTGTTGTAGTAGATGGGTTCGCCCTGCTCGTCGACCGGCGCCCCGGAGGCGCTGCGTGCTTGGCCCCAGCCTTCTTCGTAGTCGGGCAGCTCGGCGAGGTCGGTCAGCAGTTGCAGCCGCCACGCGCCGCCGCCCTGGCTCTGCCCCATCAACGCGTCGGACAGCATCCGCCAGATGTTGGCGTCGGTCTGCTTGGGATCGGCGGCGATGGCTTGTTCCAGCAGCCCGAGCGCCCGCACGCGGTCGCGCTCAAACGCGTTGACCACGCGTCCCCCCCCGCGGTGCTGGCCACGGCGGAACTCGCCGCTCACCAGGAACCCGTAGTGCGGCAGGCTGAGGGTCTCTCGGGCGATGGCCGCCAGCACCTTGGGCTGCTTGGGGTAGCGCTGGGCGACTTCTGCCAGCAGGGCGTCCGCCTCGTTGATGCGGTTGAGCCGCTGCAGGCAGTCGATGGCCCACTGCACGGCGGTCGCCAGCTCGGCGGGGTCGGCGGTGGGGGCGCGGAGCGTCCGCAGCAGCGTGTCGTATGCTTCAGCGTGGTTCCCCGCCTCGATCAGCGTTTTGGCCGCTTTTTGGCCATCGGGCGGGGGGCTGGCGGCCATCAAGAGCGAGATTCCGGCGAGGACAGGGACGAGCAGCAGGGCGTGCGCCCGACGTGGCAAAAGCGTCATGGTGTGCCTGAGGTTCCGAATGTTCCGCGCGTATCGGTTCTTGAAGATACCCGATTTGAGACGTTTGCCGAGCGCGAAGAGTTCCCGCGAGCGATTGTTTTTCTCGGAGCAGCGGTCGCGCCGACCGTAGGTCGGCTGCTACGGGGCGCCGTGTTCTGTGCAAGCGGACAACCGACAACTGACTAAGAATCAATGACCCCGATCCGTGTTGCCGAATCGCTGCTCCCCGCGGCCCACCGTCTGTACGACGCGGCCGCCATCGCCGGCGTGCTGTTGCTGGCGCTGCAAGCGACCCCTACCGGGGGCGGGGCGGGGCACTCGCTGACCAACGAGTGGGCCATCGTGGCGGCCTGCGCGGTGCTGATCTTTCACACCGCCGCGGAGCTGACGGGGTTGTACCGAAGCTGGCGCGGCGCGCGGCTGCGGCGTGAGCTCGGCTGCATCGTGCTGACCTGGGTCTATACGCTGCCGGTGCTGTTTGGGATCGGCCTGCTGAGCGGCTACAACGGGCGGTTCACCTACGAGTCGAAGCTGATCTGGATCGTCGGCGCCCCGCTGGTGATGCTCGCCGCCAGGGCATTGTTCGGCGCCGTGCAAGCGGCGCTGCGGGCGCGTGGGTACAACCTGAAGCACGTAGCGGTGTGCGGTGTGAACGAGCTGGGCATCCAGCTCGCCCGCAACCTGAAACGTTCGCCGGAGCTGGGCCTGTCGCTCACCGGCTTCTACGACGACCGCCCCGGCGACCGCCTGGCGGAGCTGCCCGAAGACCTGCAGGGCTTCGCCGGCAAGCTCACCGACCTGGTGGCCGCGGCCCGCAGCGGCGCGGTTGAGATCGTCTACATCACGTTCCCGATGCGTGCAGAAGACCGCATCCGTGGCGTGCTGGCGGCGCTGGCCGACACCACGGCCAGCGTCTACATCGTGCCCGACTTCTTCGTCTTTCAACTGTTGCACGCCCGCTGGACCAGCATCGACGGCCTGCCCGCGGTGAGCGTGCACGAGAACCCCCTGTCGGGGATCGACGGGCTCACCAAACGCGCGTTCGACCTGGTGGTCGGGGGGCTGGGGCTGGCGGCGCTGACGCTGCCGATGCTCGTGATCGCCGCGGCCGTCAAGTTCACCAGCCCCGGGCCGGTCTTCTTCCGCCAGAAGCGCTACGGGCTCGATGGCCGCGAGATCCGCGTGTGGAAGTTCCGCTCGATGCGGGTGCAGGAGAACGGCGCCGAGGTCCGCCAGGCCACCAAGGGAGACGACCGCATTACCCCCGTGGGCCGGGTGCTGCGGAAGACCTCGCTGGACGAGCTGCCGCAGCTCTTGAACGTGATCGAAGGGACGATGAGCCTGGTGGGCCCTCGGCCCCACGCCACGGCCCACAACGAGCAGTACCGCTCGCTGATCGACGGCTACATGCTCCGCCACAAGGTGAAGCCGGGCATCACGGGGCTGGCCCAGGTGCGGGGCTACCGTGGCGAGACCGACACGCTCGACAAGATGCAGGGCCGCGTCTACTTCGACCACCAGTACATCCGCAACTGGTCGATCTGGATGGACCTGCGGATCTTGTTCGAGACGATCTCGGTGGTCTTCAAGCAAGAAAACGCGTACTAGCGGGCGCAGCCCCCACGCGGGCGCCCCTAGCCGCCGACCTACGGTCGGCGCGGCTGGAAGTTTGCTACAATCGCGGGACCCGTCAACAAGCTCTCTTCAGGGTTCCCAACATGAATCGTAGCGCACTGCTGCTACTGGCAATCGTCTCCACTCAGCTCGGCGCCGACTGGCCGCAGTTCCGCGGACCCGATGGTCAGGGCGTAGCCCAGGGCCCCGCGCCGCTGCGGTGGAGCGAAGACTCCCAGAACATCCGCTGGGCCGTCGACGTGCCGGGCCGCGGCTTTTCCTCTCCCGTGGTGATCGGCGACCAGGTGTGGCTGACCACGGCGCTGGAGACCGCCGGCTCTAAAGAGGAGGCGGTACGGCGTGGCAAAGGGGGGGTGAAGAACGAGATGGAGATCGCCTCGAAGCTCTCGCTCCGCGCGCTCTGCTACGACCGCGCCAGCGGCGAGCTGCTGCACGACGTTGAGCTGTTTGACACGACCGAGATCGACCCGATCCACTTGCTCAACAGCTACGCCTCGCCGACCCCTGTCGCGGAGCCGGGCCGCGTCTACTGCTGGTTCGGCACCTACGGCGTGGCCGCGATCGATACCTCGACTGGCGAGGTGCTGTGGCGCAAGCGTCTGCCGCTGGACCACTACGTCGGCCCCGGCAGCTCACCCGTCTTGTGGAAGGACCGGCTGATCCTCACCTGCGACGGCGCCGATCAGCAGTACGTCGCCGCGCTCGACACGGCCACCGGCGAGATCGCTTGGAAGACCGACCGACCGCCGATCCGCGAGCAGAACCCCGACCAGCGGAAGTCGTACTGCACGCCGCTGATCGTCGACGTCCGGGGCAGGCCGCAGGCGATCATCCCGGGCGCCCAGTGGCTGGTCGCCTACGATCCGGCCAGCGGCGAAGAACTGTGGCGGCTCGATCACGGCCGCGGGTTCTCCATCGTCCCGCGCCCCGTCCTGTGGAACGACCTGGTGATGTGCGGCACCGGCTTCGGGCAGACCGAGGTCATCGGCGTGCGCCTCGATGGCCACGGAGACGTGAGCGACACGCACATCGTGTGGCGCAGCAAGCGGCAGGCGCCGACGCAGCCCTCGCCGGTGGTGGCGGCCGGCAAGCTGTTTACGGTCAACGACCAAGGGATCGGCGTCTGCTACGCCGACGGCAAAGAGACGCCGCTGTGGCAGAAGCGGCTGGGGGGCGCCTACAGCGCGTCGCCGCTCGCGGTGGGGAGCCGTGTTTACTTCTTCAACCGCGACGGGCTGACGACCGTCCTCGACGCCGACAGCCAGTCGTCCGAACCGATCGCAGAGAACCAGTTGCCGGGGCCGCTGATGGCGACCCCCGCCTTGGTGGACGGCGAACTACTAATCCGCACCGGCGGCAAGCTGTACGCGATTGGTGAGTAGTGAGTAGTGAGTAGTGCCGCGGCGCCCATTCACCATTCACCAATCACCACTCACTACTGAAATATATTCGGGTTGTTCTTGTCGAAGTCTGCGTCGGTGTAGCCGTTGTTCAGCTTGATGTCTGTGTAGACGTACTGCTCGGCCAGCACGGGGTCGCCCCCCTCGGTGGTGGGCCACAGGTAGGCGGCGTAGGCGACCGGGATCCGCAATTCGTTGTCGATAAAGATCCTCGCCACGTTGAAGCGGAAGTTGCGGCGGGGCACCGGGTGGCGGGCCTCGATCATCGTGCAGGGCCGCTGGTTGATGGTGCTGTCTGCGTAGCGGACTTCGCACTCGCCGTACTTCACGTCTTCTTCGGCGATCTTCAGTAGCTCGGTCGTCAGGTTCCGCATTCCGGTCATGGTGATGGGATAGAGCTGGCCCTTCATCGCCCAGGCGTGCGTGGGCGCAAGTTCCTGCTTCCCAAACTTCCGCAAGAAGCCGGAGCCCATGGCCACCATCTTGCCGCTGTTCTGGTTCTCGACGTACAACGCCTCTTGCCCCGTCTTGGGGGTGATGAACTTCATGTACACGCTGAAGGGCTGATGACGCACCTTTAGCTCGATGTGCTGCGGCTCACCCAGCTTGCCGTCGATCCGCTCCAGCTTGGTCATGATGCAGGAGTAGTCTTGGATGTTCGCGTCCATCTCGGCCACCCCTTGCTTGGCCAGGCGGATGCACGGCATCAGCGGGTGCTCGCCGTCGCGCTGCACCAGGTCGAAAGGGGACTTCTCCAGCCCCGGCGTTTGCCCCGCCGTCTGCTGGATGGCGCCCGCGCTGGTCTGTTCGACCACGCCCAACGCGTTCTTGACGTGCGAGTCGGCGCCGGCCGGCGCCACGGCCTGCTGCTCGGCGACGCGGTAAATCGGGTTGGTGACCTCGCCCGCCCCCAGGGTGGCGGCGAGGCAAGAATACGCGGCTAAACTCTTGAGCATCTTGGAACCAATCATGGCGGGCGGCCTCCGTGCGTAGGTGGGCGGAGAGGTGAAATCCTTTCCCTCGCCTGTTATGGTACGCCAGCCACCCCCGCCGGCGAAAGAGTGATTGTCCGTAGTTCGGGCCGCGCCGGCCGCCGGAGCGGGGCGATCAGCCGCCATGTCGGTCGCCCCCCGACCAACCGAACACGCACAGAATTATGGCAACGAAGCTCCGCGTCGAAACGATCGTCTCCTCTCCTTTCGAGGAGAACACCTACGTCTTGTGGCGCGACGGCGACCCACGCTGCGTGGTGATCGACCCCGGGCTCGAGCCGGGCGCCGTCATTGCTTGCATCGAAGAAAACGGGCTCGAGCCTGCGGCGATCCTCATCACGCACGGGCACACCGACCACATCGCCGGCAACGCCGGCATGAAGCAGCGATGGCCCGACTGCCCACTGGTGATCGGCCACGGCGACGCCCCCAAGCTCACCGACCCGTGGGCGAACCTGTCCGCCACCCACGGTTTCGAGATCGTCAGCCCCCCGGCAGACAAGCTGGTGGCCGAGGGGAACACCTACGAGGCCGCCGGCATCTCGTTCGAGGTGCGCGAGACCCCCGGGCACTCTACGGGCCACGTGGTGTTCATCAGCCGCGAGGCCGACGGCGTGCAGGTGTGGGGGGGCGACGTGTTGTTCGCCGGCAGCGTGGGGCGGACCGACTTCCCGGGGTGCAGCTTCGAGGTGCTCCGCGAGTCGATCGAGACCCAGCTCTTCACGCTAGAAGACGAAGCGGTGGTCTACCCGGGCCACGGCCCCACGACCACCATCGGCAAAGAAAAGCGGACCAACCCTTTTGTCGGCAAGGCGGTCCGCTAAGCAGCGCCGCCCGAACATCCCACCCAACGGCTTCGCGCTACTTCGGCGCCACGAGCGTGTTGCTGGGCGAGTCGTCAAGCGTTTCGCTAGCGGCGCGTTCAGCGCTCTTGCGGGCGGGGCGGTCGCGCTTGATCGGCAGCTCGAGCGTGAAGGTGCTCCCCTCGCCCTGCTTGCTTTCGACCCGCACCTTGCCGCCGTGTTCTTCGAGGATCTTGCGGGTCACGGGCAGGCCCAGCCCGGTGCCGCGGCCCCCCTTTTTCGAGACAAACACCGTGAAGATGCGGTCGATGTCTCCTTTCTCGATCCCGACGCCGTTGTCGGAGACGGTCACGCCGGCCACGTTCTTCACTAGGTCGATCGACGTGGCGACGCGCACCCGGCGACCCCCCTCGGGCGTGGCGGTCTCGCAGGCGTCGATGGCGTTGCTCACCACGTTGAGGATGGCGCGGTGCAGCGCCTCGGGGTCGAGCAGGATGCTGGGCATTTCCGCGGCGGGATCGAAGGCCAGCTCGACTTCCGCTTCGCCGGCCCGCGTCTCCATCAGCTCGATGGCGTCCGCGGTGATCTCGTTGAGGTCCGAGGGCTGCGGGTCGGGCTCGCGTTCCTTGCTGAACGTGAGCATGTCGAGCACCAGGGCAGAGATCCGCTCTTGGTTCTTTTCAACGATGCCCCAGCCCTTGCGCATCGTCTCCACGGCGCGGCCCATGGCTTCGGGGTCGGCCAGGCCGTCGTTCTCTTCCCCGTCGAGCGCCTGCTGGTGGTCTTTCATGCCCAGCTCGATCAGGTAGCTGCCGCCTCGGACCCCCTGGAGGATGTTCTTGATGTGGTGCGAGAGGGTGGCGATGGTCTGCCCCACCGCGGCGAGGCGTTCGGCCTGGACGGTGGCTTTGTAGTAGGAGGTGTCTTCGACCGCCAGCGCCGCCTGGTGGCCGATGGCGATCATCAGCTTCAGGTGCTCCTCGCCGAACTTGTTATTGCTCTTCTGCAGGATCACCTGCTTGGGTGAGATCGAGGTGTCGATGTAGATCACCCCCACCACGCCGTAGCGTCCCTGCATCGGCACGCAGATGGCTTCACGCACGCCCAACTGCACGATGCTTTGCGCGGGGTCCCAGCGGTCGTCTTCGCGTGCGTTGCTGGTGAGCACCCCTTCGCCCTTCTCAACCACGTAGTCGAGGATGGTCTTGGAGATCGCGATGCGGTCTTCGTTCTGCACGCCGCGGCGGTGGCGGCGGACCTTGGGGGCGAGCTCGCCCGTCTCTTCGTCGCGGAGCATGATGCAGCCGCGGTCCGCGTCGACCCACTCGAGGATCATGTCCATGATCCGGTCGAGCAACTGCTCGATGTCCATCGTGTGGCTCACCGCCAGCGCGGTGCGGTACATCAGCTGCAGGTTGCTGCGCGCCCGCGCCAGCCAGGGGCTCTGCGTTTGGTCCGCCGGCAGCGACAACAACTCGCTCCCCGCGGACTGGCTCATGGCGCGGACGATGCGCGAGTTCTCGATGTTCTGGCTGGCGGCGATGATGTCGACGTCGTCGATGACGTCGACCCCCTCTTCCAGCACGCCGGTGAACAGCAGCAGGGTGCGCCCCACCTGCACCTGGTCGCCCGTCTTCAGCTCGTGCTGGCGGATCGCCGCGCCGTTGACGAAGGTGCCGTTGGAGCTGTTGAGGTCGCGGATCACTAGCCGATCGCCCAGATGCAGCACCTGGGCGTGCTGGCGCGACACCTCGGTGTCGTTCAACTGGATGGCGTTCTCAGAGATGCGGCCGATCGACAGGTCGTCCCCATCGATCTCGTAGCGCGTTCCCTGATCGCGACCCTGGATGACGAAGAGCGAAGGCACGGCATTGGGGCGGATGACGGACGAGTGGCCCGGTGGCCGCCGTTACGCGGCAGGCCGGTCCCTCAGGAGTTCCCCGATTCTATGGAGCAGGGCGCCGTAGTGGTAGGGTTTTTGCAAGCAAGTATCGCCCGCCAGGGCGCCCAGGTCGCCTATTTTTCCGGTCGAACCCAGTAGTAGGAATGGGGCGCCTTTGCGGTGGGCGGCGTTCCGCAGTTGGACGATCGTCTCTGCGTTGCTGGACAAATCGCTCTCGGCATCGGCTACCAGGAGCGCCCAATCCTCCGATTCGGCCAAGCGCACGGCCCCGCCGCCGTTGGCCGCGTCGAGCGTCCGCACGCCGCGTCGAGCCAGCAGCGTACGCAGGACCTCGCGTGACTCAGACGATCGGTCGAACACCAGCACCCGGGGCGCGGCGTCGGGAAAGGGAGTTTCCGGCACTTCGGCCTCTGCTACTGGTTCGTTGTGGTGCGGAAAGAACGGCAAGTCGCCGGGAGGGTACAAGCAGTTGTCGCGGCCGTCAAAGTCGCTTGCCGCACCCCCCGGGCGTAGGCCCCGCACGGCCCGTGGCTCGCCAGCAGTAGCGTCACTGCACACAATAGGGGATTGTGCTCCGCCGTCCCCTCCGCAGAACCCCGCATGAAATGCTTCCGATACCCGGCCGGCGTGGCGGCAGTGGCGCTCGCAGCGGTGTGCATCGCACAGCGGCCGAGTGTTGATTCGCCCCAGCTCCGGGTGAGCCAGACCACACGATTTTTGGCCTCCGACGACCTCGAGGGGCGGGGCGTGGGGACGCGCGGGATCGAGCTGGCTGCGCAGTTCATCGCCCAGCGCTTCGCCGAGATCGGGCTGGAAGACCTAGCGCCGTCGCCCGGCGGGCCTTTCGACTACTTCGAGATCGTCACCGACACGCGGCTCGGCGAGGCGAACACCCTGGTGTTTAGCGGCCCGCAGGGCGACCGGCAGGCGGCGCGCGTGGACGCCGATTACCGACCGCTTGCGATCGGCGGCACGGGGGAAATCGACCTGCCGATCGCCTTTGCCGGCTACGGCATCACCGCCCAGGAAGCCGACTACGACGACTACGCCGGTCTCAACGCGGCCGGAAAGGCCGTTGTGCTGCTCCGCCACGAACCGAGGCAGGACGACCCGCAGAGCCCGCTCAACGGCGCCGACGACTCGGTGCACGCCCCGTTCTTGAAAAAGGCGGCCCTGGCGCAGCAGCAGGGCGCGGCCGCGGTGATCTTCACCACCGACCCGCACGAGGCAAAGAAGCGCGTTGAGCAGTGGGATCAGCGGATCGCCAAGCTAGACGCCGAGATCGAGGCCTCGCGGTCCGCCGACGCGGCACGCGGGGCGCCCACGCGGCTGTTACGAAGGCGGCAGCAGTACGAGTCGAGGCGGGCCGAAGAACTGGATCCGCTGCTGGACTTCACCCGTGCCGGCGAGGCGGCCGGCTGCGACATCCCGCTGCTGTACGTGCGTCCTTCGGTCATCGATCAGTGGCTCGACGCGGCGCTCCCGCCGAACGCCCAACCACGCACGCTCCGGGCGCTGGAGGCGCTGATCGACGCGACCGGGCGCCCGCTGAGCTTCGAGCTGCCGGGCAGCAGAATCGCCGGCCGCGTCGCCATCGACCGAGAAACGTCGCGGGCCGCCAACGTGCTGGGGCGCCTCCGGGGGGCCGGCCCGCACGCCGACGAGGTCATCGTGGTGGGCGCCCACTACGACCACGTCGGCCTGGGGGGGCAGGGGTCGAAGGCCCCCGGCAGCCGGGCGATCCACAACGGCGCGGACGACAACGCCTCGGGGATCGCGGCCCTGCTGGAGGTCGCCCGCACGCTCGCCGAGCGTCCGCAGCCCCCGCCGCGGACGATCGTGTTTGCCGCGTTTGCCGGCGAAGAACGGGGGTTGTTGGGGAGCGCCGACTACGTGGCCGACCCTCCGGTTCCGCTCGAACGCACGGTCGCCATGCTCAACTTCGACATGGTGGGCCGGCTGCGGGACAACAAGCTGATCGTTAACGGCACGGCGTCGGCCCGGCAGTTCGACGGCTGGATCGACGCCGCGAACACGCGTGTGGGGCTCGATATCGCGAAGATCCCAGACGCGCTGGGCCCGAGCGACCACGCCAGCTTCGCCCGCCAGCGTGTGCCGGTGCTGCATTTGTTCACGGGGTTTCACGACGAGTACCACCGACCCGACGACGATTTTCCGCTGCTGAACATCGAGGGGATTGTCCGCGTCGCGGCGCTAGCGGTGGGGCTGGTGGACGAGATCGCGGCCGCAGAGCGCCCCGAGTTTCAAGAAGTCGACAAGTAATAGCAAACCACGCAATAGCCGACGGGCTACTGGGCTGCTCGGTTGAGGGCGTTGCTTGCGGGGTCGCAAACTTCTTGCAATCTGCTCTTTACGCGCTGGGCGGTCCTCGCCAGAATGCCGCCCGCGATTGGATTCTGGGACGCCGGCCCCGTCGCCGCGCGGCCCTCTCCCCGTTTGACCCCCGGTCATGGATGACCCCCGACCCAGGCAAGGAGTGCTGACGTGAAGACCCTGCTCTCGCTGGCGACCGCCGCCACGCTGCTTAGCGCAGCCCCGTTTGTTTCCGCCCAAAACCCCGCGGGCGCCAACGCCACCAAGTACGGCATCGCCGTGGTGGACATCAACTACATCTTCAAGAAGGACGCGCGCTTCGAAGCGCAGATGAAGGCGATCCAGTCGGAGATGGTGGGGGTGAACGACACCCTCAACGCCAAGCGGACCGAGATCGCAAAGGCCGAGCAGGCCATGCAGACGCTCAACATCGGCTCGCCCGAGTACAAGCAGCAGGACGAGAACTTGGCCAAGGCCAAGGCCGACTTCCAGCTCGACGTGAACAAGCAGCGTCGTGAGATCTTGGAGCGTGAGGCGAAGGTGTACTACGACACCTACCAGCGCGTCACAAGCGCGATCACTTTCTACGCCAAACAGAAGAACATCGCCCTGGTGATGCGGTTCATCGGCGAAGAGCCGGACCCGAACCGTCGCGACGAGATCATCGCGTCGATCAACAAGGACGTCCACTTCCAGAACCAGATCGACATCACGCCAGACATCCTGGCGATGCTCAATCAGCAGCAGCAGGCCGCCGCCCGCCCCGGCCAGCCGCTTCAGTAGTCCGCTCGTGGCCCAGCGGCCCGCCCTGCAAAGGCGGGCCGCCGCCCCCCGCGACACGACTGGTTCTGCCCTTCTGTCCGCTACGGACGTCACCCCAGCTTGGGAGTTTGCAGCGATGATCTCGTCGCGCCCACAACGTACGATTTCCCGCCCCGTCGCCGTCCGCGGCCGGGGCTACTGGTCCGGCGCCCGCGTGCGGGTCGAGTTCCGGCCCGCCGACCCGGGGACCGGCCTGGCCTTTGTCCGCGACGACCTGCCGGGCAAACCCCGCGTGCAGGTTGACGTCGCCACGGCCAAGCCCGCCAGCCGACGCACCGTGCTGGCCGTTGGCCCCGCCGAGGTAGAGATGGTTGAGCACGTGCTCGCCGCGCTCTACGGCGTGGGGGTCGACAACTGCGAGATCGGCGTCGACGCCGCAGAGATGCCCGGCTGCGACGGTTCGGCCACCGAGTTCGTGGCCGCGCTCGACCGCGCGGGTTACACCGAGCAGCCCGCCTTCACCCACCCGATCTACGTCGACCGCCCGTTCCGTTGCGGCGGCGGCGATCAGTGGATCGAGATGCGTCCGTCGATCGGCGGCGGCCTCTCCATCGAGTACCACCTCGACTACGGCTCCGGCTCTCCCATCGGCACGCAGTGGTTTGTGCTGAACGCCACGCCGGGCACCTTCCGCTCCGAGCTGTGCGCCGCCCGCACCTTTGTCCTCAAGTCGGAAGCCGAGGCGCTCCGCGCCCAGGGCCTGGCGGGGCACGTGTCGCCCCAGGAACTGCTGATCTTCGACGCCGACGGCCCGATCGAGAACGAGCTGCGTTGGCCGGACGAGTGTGTCCGCCACAAGGTGCTCGACGTGCTGGGCGACCTGGCCTTGGTCGGCCGCCCGATCGCGGCCCACGTCGTGGCGTTCCGCAGCGGCCACCTGCTCAACGGCGAGCTCGCCAGTGCCTTGAGCAACGCCTACTGCCAAGAACGCATCCGCCGTTCGGCCTGAGAAGGCGCCACGGAACAGGATTCTCCCGAGCGGCGGACGAAAGCCCGCCGAGCTGCCGTCGGGCGCGGCTGCAATAGGCTGCGGCTCGACCTCGGGCGACTCTCGCTTCCCGCTCGGGCGATGAACGCATCAATCTACAAGTCAACTTTGCCAAAGCTGCAAGGAACTAGGCCATGGCCGCCAGTATCGCCACCACCGCCTGGGTTGACCCCCGGGCAAAGATCGCCGAAGAGGTCGAGATCGGCCCCTTCTGCGTGATCGGCCCCGACGTCTCCATCGGCGCCGGCACCCGGCTGCTGAACAACGTCACGCTCATGGGCTGCGTGAAGCTCGGCAAGGACAACCTGCTCTACCCCAACTGCGTGATCGGGGGCGAGCCGCAAGACATCAGCTACCAGGGGACCGACACCCGGGTAGAGATCGGCGATTCGAACATCATCCGCGAAGGGGTGACCGTCAATCGCGCCAGCGAGAAAGAGGACGGCGTCACCCGCGTCGGCAGCAACAACTTTCTGATGGCCGGCGTGCACGTCGCCCACGACTGCAAGCTGGGCGACCACATCATCATCGCCAACGGCACGATGCTGGGCGGCCACGTGCACGTGCACGACCGCGCGTCCATCTCGGGCGGCGTGGCCGTGCACCACTACTCCACCATCGGCAGCTACAGCTTCACCGGCGGGCTCAGCCGCGTGCTGCACGACGTCCCCCCGTTCATGCTGGCCGAAGGGATCCCCGCCCGGCCGCGCTGCATCAACATCGTGGCCCTGAAACGCAACGGCTTCACCCCCGAGGTGATCGACACCCTGGCCGAAGCCCACCGCCTGCTCTACCGCTCGAAGGTCGGCCTGAACGCCGCCCGCGAAACGCTGGGCGCCGCCGGCGCGGACTGCCCGCAGTTGCGTTCGCTCATCCAGTTCATCGAAGTCCAAAACGACGGCCGCCACGGTCGCGGCCGGGAGGCAAAACGCGCAGCATGACACCGATCCGCATCGCTATTGTCGGCGCAGGCCGACTAGGGACCTTCCACGCCCGCCAAGCAGCAGAACTCGAGGCCTTGGAAGTGGTCGCCGTGTGCGATCCGTTCCAAGCCTCTCGCGAGAAGCTGGCCGCGGAGATCGGCGTCGAGCCGGTCGCCGACTACCGGTCGCTCATCGGCCGCGTCGACGCGGCGGTGATCGCCACGCCGACCGTGTCGCACTTCGAGGTCGCCAGCCGGCTGCTCGAAGCCGGCGTCCACGCGCTGGTCGAAAAGCCGGTCACCCCGACCTGTGAGCAAGCAAACGAACTAGTCGAGCTGGCCGAAGCCAAGGGGCTGACGCTGCAGGTCGGCCACGTCGAGCGGTTCAACCCCGCGTTCGAGGCGGTCCGGGGCGAGGTCAGCAGCCCCAAGTTCATCCAGGCCACGCGCACCAGCGGCTACACGTTCCGCTCGACCGACATCGGGGTGGTGTTGGACGTGATGATCCACGACATCGACCTGGCGATCAGCCTGGCCGCGTCGCCCGTGGTCGAGGTCCAGGCCATGGGCCTCAGCGTGCTGGGGGGCCACGAAGACATGGTGGACGCCCGCCTGCGGTTCGCCAACGGCTGCGTCGCGCACCTCACGGCCTCGCGCGTCAGCTACCAGCAGCAGCGGACGATGCAGGTCTTCTCCGACCGCGCGTTCGCGGCCATCGACTTCCAGACCCGCAAAGCGACCACCCTCCACCCGCGGCCCGACGTGCTGGCCCGCCAGTTCAGCGTCCCCGGACTCGACGCCGCTCAGGTAGAACACTACCGCGAAAACCTGTTCGACACGCTGCTGGTGAAGAGCGAGCACGAGTGGCCCGCGGTGAACGCCATCGGCGAGGAGCTGAAAGACTTCGCCCGCGCGATCACCACCGGCGACCCGCCGCGCGTAAGCGGCGTCGCGGCCCGCGACGCGCTCGCGGTAGCCGAACAGATCCTCGACAGCGTCGCCACACACGCCTGGGACGGGAAGCGGGTGGGGGCGTTCGCGTCGCCGCGTGCCGGTGAATCGATCACCCGGGCCGCGTAGCCGCGAAATGTGATGGCGCCCCACGATCAGCCCGGGACTTCTGAGTAGTCGACTCGCGTCACCGGTTCTGGGATCGGCAGTCCGTCCTCTCGCAGCCCCTCTAGGTGGAACTCGATCGCTTCGCGGACCTCGCGCTCGGTCTCTTCGAAGGTCGCCCCGGTTGCCACGCAGCCTGGCAGGTCCGGCACGTAGGCCGCAAAATTGTTTGGGGCCTTCTCGATGACAATCGCGTAGCGTTTCATCGCTTGAGTCCGGCTTGTTTGAGGATGCTATTGAGCGTCCCGGGAGGCAGGTCGTCGTTGCGTTTGCCCGGAACAGTTACGCGCCCGGTCTTCGTGGGGTGCTTGAATTGGCGGTGGCTGCCTCGGTAAGCGACCAGGCGCCAGCCATCCTGGTCAAGACGATCCAGGATTTCTGCAACCTTCATTTTGGCAACGACGCAAGAGAAGTACAGCGTGACAAACTCGCAGAGGATCGGCCTTATGAAGTAGGATAGTTTGTGCCGGCATGATTACAAAGGCATTTGATCCGATGAGAACCCTAGCCACCCTAGTCCTGCTGTTTGCGAACGCTGTGGCCAGCGCCGGCTCGATCCGCTTCGAGCTGCCTCAGCTACTGGGCGAGCACCGCTTTGACGGTGTTCAGCCGCGGGATGCAGATTGATACGCCATTTGGTTTCTCTCGCGTGGCTGAGGCAAGGCTGGTTGTGGAAGGCTGTGCTACCGCGGGCTGGGCGCGCGGCGATGGGGTCCAACTAGAAAGCGATAGTTTTGAGCTGATTCCGGCGGTCAGCGCCAACCCTAGTTTTCAGAGAGAATTTAACTACGGCGCTGAGACGTTGGGGGCCTTTCGCATTGATGAAGTCTTCCCCGAGCCGTTTTTTCCAACGACTACGCCACTTCCCAATCCCGACGGATATCCACCGGTCTCCTTCCAGGTATTTCTTTCTGTGTTCCCAAGTTCTGCCACCTTGTTCCCCGCAAGGATCGGTAACTCCTGGGATGCGACGACCCTCGCCTATGTGGTGGAAACCCCGATCATCGCCCAGATTGACACGGCCTACATCATCCTCAGCGGACCGAACACCGTGCCGGAGCCAAGCGGGCTGGCGGCGGTGGTGGCAGGCTGCCTTACCGTGTTCGCATCGGCCTGTGGCCGCGCTATCCGCGACGAATCTTGCGTAGAAGGGTGTCCGAAATCTCACGGCTGGGCGCCGCTTCAACGCCGCCGTTGGCCGGATTGATCCATAGGGAGTGCGATCGCCCCTCACGTTTCAAGTAGCAGCCGTGGCGGCGCAAGTGACGCAATAGGGTGGAACGCTTCATCCCACGGCCACGACCGTACGGTCGGCGTCGTCGGGCACACCTCGTAGGCCATCCTCGCGGCGATCGTCTAAAACCAACGCGATGGCGTCACGCAGGCTTGCCAGAGCTTCGTCACGCGACTTTCCCTGGCCGTTGGCGCCGGGCACCTCAGGGGAATAGGCCAGAAACCACTCTCCGTCTTGTTCGACGATCGCGGTGAATTCGTTATGCACTGGGTTACCCCTCGAGATCACTAGCTGAGGTAGGTGGGATACACCCGATTGTCGTGCAAGAACAGATGGCAGTCAATCAAGACAGCCGAAGCGCAACCCGTTCACCCCCCCAACCAAGCCCCCATCGCCGTGCCCGCCACCACCGTCAGATTCAACGCCATGTGGGCGAACAGCCCCGGCGTGATGCGGTGGGTGCGGAGGTAGAGCCAGCCTAGCACACCCGCGAAGAAGAACAGAGCGATGGGCGCGGGGCCCTGGCCCAGGTGGACCAGCGCAAACGCGGCGCTGCTGGCCAGCACGCTCGGCCAGCCGAACGCCATCCCGCCGAACGTGGCTTCGTTCGGTTGGGAGTCGATCTCGCCGCGGGCCTCTTCGAGCGCCTCGGCGCCCATCTCTTCGTCGATCTCGTCCTCCGCGCCCTTGCCGCTCTCCAGCCGCCGGCGGCGGACCACCAGCCAGACCCATTCGAGGCGTTCGATCGCTCCCTGGAACAACACGCGGAAGATCAGCTCTTCGAATAGCGGCGCGGTGAGCACCGCCGAGAGGGTCACGGCGGCCAAGACGCCGGGGTCGGCGACGTCCGCCAACGCTTCGAGCGTCGGGTGCTCGTAGGGGAACTGCAGGCCCCACACCATCGCGGCCTGGATCAGCACGATGGGCCCGAGGCAGGCGAGCGTCGTCAGGACGCCCAGCTTCGCGTCGGCGTATGCCACCGCCCAGCTCTCGGGGACCCCCAGGTCTCGCCACGTAGTGCCGCTGCGGATCATCACCGCCACGATCACCGCCACGATCGAGAGCTTGAACACCGAATCGGCGATCGCGAGCGACACGAACGGGATGTCTGTCTCTGGCGAGGGGTTCGCGGGCGCAGGGGTCAGCACGTTCACCACCAAGAAGACCGCCGGCGTCATCGCCAGCGCCCCCCAAGGAACGCTCCGACGCGGCGCCCAAGGCGCCAACACGCCCGCTTGGTACTGCAGCCACACGAGCGAGAGCGCGAGCAGGCTGACCGGCAGGATCGCCAGGTCGGCCCACGTAAGAAACAGGTCTTGGGCTTCTTGGGCCAGCATCACGCCGCCTCCCTGTCAGCGGTGAGCATCCCCGCCGCGAGCGCCACGTAGCCCCAGCCGGAGTAAAGGGTCAGCACGACGGTCGCAGCCGCGGTCCAGTAGGTCGCGTCGGGGAGCCACGCCGGCGACGACGCCGCCGATTGCCCGGCGTGCAGCAGCCACAGGCTCATCAGGCACGCCGCGCACTGCAGCACCATCTTCAGTTTGCCGGCCAGGCGGGCCGAGAAGTCGCCGCCAGAGACCTCGACCTCGCTCCGCAGCATCGTCACCAACAATTCGCGGGCCACGATCGCCACCGCCATCCAGGGGGCGATCTGCGATCCCGCCTCCGCGGCCAAGTAGATCAGCACGCCGCAAACTAGCAGCTTGTCGGCAAAGGGGTCGGCGATCCGCCCGAAGCGGGTCTTCTGGTCAAACCGCCGCGCCCACCAGCCGTCGACAAAGTCGGTGACCGAGGCGACGACGAACAGCACCAGCGCAATCAGATAGCCGTGCAACGACAACGCGGCAAAACACCCCACCGCCAGGGCCACCCGGCCGAGTGTGAGCGTGTTGGGGACGTTCCAGATCAAATCGCTACTCAAAAGAAAGCTAACCACCAAGGGCACGACGGAGCACAAAGGAAGACGAGATAGGTATTGTCGTCGTGGTGCGTCTTCGTATTTCTTCGTGTCGTTCGTGGTGAAAACTGTCAGCGGGGCGGGGCGATCGCTACGGCCGCAAGATCGTAGTCGCTGCGGGCGACGTTTTCGCAGCGGACGAGCTGGCCCGGCGCCAGGCCCTCGCCGGAGACGTAGGTCACGCAGTCGACGTCCGGCGCGTCGGCGGCGCTCCGGCCAATCCAGGCGCCCGCTTGTTCGGGGACCGGCGAGTCGATCAGCACGTCCGACTGCTTGCCGACTTGATCGTCGGCCCAGTCGAAGGCGATCTGCTGCTGGATGGCCATCAGCTCCGCGCGGCGTTCGTCTTTGACCTCTTCGGGCAGGTGGTCGGGCAGCCTGGCCGCGGGCGTGTCGGGTTCAAGGGAGTAGGTAAACACCCCCAGCCGCTCGAACCGGTGCTGCTTGACGAAGCCGCACATCTCTTCGAAGTCGGCGTCGGTCTCGCCGGGGAACCCGGTGATCATGGTGGTCCGCATCACGACGCCGGGGATGCGGTCGCGGAGCTTCTCCAGCAGCGTCTCGGTGTCCGCGCGGTTGACGCGCCGCTGCATCCGCTTGAGCATCCGGTCGCTGGCGTGCTGCAGGGGCATGTCGAGGTACGGGACGATCCGCCGGCTGCCGGCGATCACGTCGATCAGCTCGTCGCTGAAGTACATCGGGTAGAGGTACATCAGGCGGACCCAGTCGAGCCCCTCGACCTGATCGAGCTGGCGCAGCAGCTCGGCGAGCCGGGTCTCGCCGTACAGGTCCTTTCCGTAATACGTAGTGTCCTGGGCGACGATCACCAGCTCGCGCACGCCGTCGGCGGCCAGCTCGCGGGCCTCGTCCAGCACGGCCTCCATCGGCTTGGTGGCGTGCTTACCGCGCATCTTGGGGATGGCGCAGAAGGTGCAAAGCCGGTCGCACCCCTCAGAGATCTTCAGGTAGGCGAAGTGCCGCGGCGTGATCCGCATCCGCTTGTTGTCGTCCAGCGGCCGGGCGGGCGCCGGCTGGAACACCAACCGCTGTTCCTCCAGTCCGCCGATCAGCCGGTCGGCGACCTTGGTTACCTCTTCCCGCCCGAACACGCCAACCAGGTGGTCGATGCCGGGGCGGTCGACCAGCAGCAGCTCCTTCTGCCGCTCGGCGAGGCAGCCGGAGACGATCACGCCCCGCAGTTGGCCAGATTGTTTCAGTGCGAGCATCTCGTCGATCGCGGCGAACGACTCGTTGCGGGCCGCCTCGATAAAGCCACAGGTGTTGACGATCGCGAAGTCGGCGTCCTGCGGGTCGGGGGTCAGCTCGTAGCCGTCGAGCTGCAGCAGCCCCAGCATCCGCTCGCTGTCGACCAGGTTCTTGGGGCACCCCAGGCTGATGAAGGCGTAGCGGCCTTTCGGGCCGTCGGCGCGCTGGAGTTGTTCCGTGAATGGAGTGGCCAAGAGGGGGGCCCCGAGTCAGGTGGGATCGGCAAACTCCTGATTGTGGCAGCAGCACCGCTCTGTTGACAAGCCACGCACAACGCGCCGAACCGCGTCTTCTTCCCTTGCCGAAAAATTCGCTTGCAATGCGCGGGTGTGCGAATAGTATACGGGTGAACACCATTGGCCCCCGGAGCTCCAGCATGCTCGCAGACATCCCCTTTGAAGAATGGCAAGACGCGATCGAGCGTTGTGCGTCCGATCTGCTGTGGGAGGCCGGCATCGACGAGCCGCCGGTCGACGCGTTTCTGGCAGCCGATCGGCTCGGGCTGATCGTGGCGGACGACGGGGCGCCCGACGGTCAGCACGGTTGGGGCGACGGCGTGCACCGGGCCCGTTTGGTGAGGCTGGCGGACGATTCGGCTTGCGGCGGCGTGGCGGTGATCGCACTGAGCCCCGAGGCGCGGCCAGAACGCCGCCACTTTGCGGTGGCGCACGAGATCGGCGAGGCGTTCGCTTGGCGCGTCTTCGGGCAGCTTGCGCTGGAGTCGTACGCGGTCCGGCCCGACGCCCGAGAACGCGTCGCCAACGAACTGGCGGGCTGCCTGCTCGCCCCGCGCCGCTGGCTAGCGGGGGACAGCGAGCTGCTGGACGACGACCTGGCCGACCTCAAACGGCGCTACGCGACCGCAAGTTGGGAACTACTGGCGCGGCGGACGCTGCTGGTGGCCCGTGCGCCGGTGGTGGTGACCGTGTTCGACCACGGCCGAGTCACTTGGCGGCGCTCCAGCCTGCCGGGCCTGCGGCCGCCGCTCTCTGAGATTGAGTCGGACTCTCAGCAGCGGACCCACCGGTTGAGTGAACCTAGCCAGTGGTCGAAGGGCGGCGGGCCGCTCGCCCGCGTGCGCTGTTGGCCGGTGCACGAGCCGGGTTGGCGGCGCGAGGTGATGCGGACAGAGCTGTGGGGGGACGAGTAAGAAGTACTGGGTTAGAATGCCCGCATGACCGAAAGCAACCCGTACGCGGCGCCCCTTGTTGAGGGGGGCCCGCACGATGCCGCGTTCGACGGGCTCAGCGAACCAGAACGCAAGCGGCTAGAGATCGGCCGCGTGGTCGTGGCCTGGGAGAAGCGGCGGTGGGTTTACAACGCGGTGCTGGGCGTTGCAACGCTTCCGCTGCTCGTCATCTCGGCGCTCGCAGGAGAAGTAGCCGATGCCGTGAGATTGTCCGTCATCGGTGCGTGCGTGGCCAATGCGAGCTACCTGGCGGGACCTATCGCCGAGGGGTACTGGACTTGGTTCGTCGGCCCTGCGACTTGGCTGCGAACCCTCTTGTTCCTGTCAGGGACCCTGCTGGCGCTTCTGTTGGTAGCCGCGGTGACGCTAATATTCTGTATGCGCGTCGATCTGATTCCGACGCCCAAGTGACAGCAGGCGGCGCCGATAGCGGCACATGTAAGAATGCAAGCCGGACCGTCGCCGGTCCGGCTTGCTTTCAATCTTGGTTACGCTTGAGATCAGATCGCCCCGCCTACGGCGTGCGGTCGATAATCATCGAGCCGTTGTCGGCCACGTCGAACATCGGGCGGAACGGGTTGCGGTACCGGCTCTTGGCCGTGCAGCCGTAGTGCCACACCAGGTTGACGCTCAGGTTCCAGCCTTCGTCCAGCGATCCTTGGCCGTTGGGCTTGTCTTCGGGGATCATGTACGTGAAGGCGGAGTTGAGCGACCAGCGGTCGTTCAGCGGCGTCCAACTGTTGGCGCCGAACAGCCCCTTGCTGTTGCTCGTCCAGCCGGCGAAGCCGGTGACCTCGCCACCCTGCTTGCCGTGCAGCCGGTAGAAGAACGAGTACTGGTCGGCCGGTTCAAGCTGGTTGAGCGAGCTAGGGGTCAGGCTCGAGGAGTTGCCGCCGCCCCCACCGGTGAACATGAAGCCTACTTCTTTGCACCCGTTGTTCCGGATGCTGACCAGGCCACGTACTTGGTGGAAGTCGTAACGGCTGGAGAGCAAGTTGCCGCTCCGGTTGGGACGGTCGTCGTTCATGTAGTCGTACACCAGACCGTAATTCAGGCCCACCGGGCAGCGGTGGAACAACCCGGCGGTGAGGAACTGCTGATGCACTTCGGTGCTCGACGATCCGGTCGCCGCGTTGCCCGAGAACCGGCTCTGCACCGCTTGGAAGCCAATCTGGTAGCCGAGGCCCGGGAACGGCAGCCACGCCATCTTGCCGCCGGCGTTCAGCCCTTCGTGGATGCCGAAGTTGCTGCCGTCGTTGCCCTGGGGGCTGCCCGTGGGGTAGTCCAGCGGGTTCTTGAAACCGTGCACGCCGACGAAGGCGTTGAAGTCCATGATCGGCGGGATGTACAGGATCAAGGGGATCGCGCCCCGCTCCGCACAGTGACCCAGGCTTCCGCAGTGGCACGGGCCGACGCAGTCGCCGCACCCATTCACACCGCACGCATCGCCGCAGCCGCCGACCGCGTAGGGGTCGATGGGGCACCCGCAGTCAGGCACGCCGCACCCGCATTCGGGGAAGCCGCAACCGGGCTCACAGGGGCAGGAGTCGCAGGCGCCAGAGTCGCACTGGCCGCACGGGCACGAACCCTCGTACATCATCGGCCCCGACATCTCCGGGCCGTACGACATCGCTTGGGGCTGCATCGACGGCTGTGGCATCCGTGTCGGCGACGAACTCGGCTTTTTGGCCGGCGTTGGAACCGCCTCCGGCGTCCCGCCATCGGGGAGTTCTTCTTCGTACTGAGCGACACGGGTCCGCATCGCCATGGGTTGGGGCGGACGGCCGCTGGGCGCCACCTGACGGGTGGCGACGACTTGCGGCTCTTGCGGGGCGTCGTCGTAGACCACCCGCACTGATTGATTGGCGGCGCCGAAACGCTGCTGCGAGTGCTGATCGGCCTGGGCCGGCGCGCTCGATACGGTTGGCCGCTTCCAGGGGAGACCGCTCTGAGCCTCCACCGCGGGGGCGATGAGCAGAACAAGAGCCAGCGGGGCGGCAATTACGGGGTGCAATCCGCGTCGCATGGGATATCCTCGGGGAGCGTTGTGCTCGGCGGTCGCGCAAAAATCGCGCTCATGCCGTGCGCCAGGCCCCCCTGGATCACTGCTTGAAGAAAGGTATCGGCGCCCCGGCGCCGGAGCTTTCGGAAAAGATCGCCCAACCGGCAAACTTTATCGCGTCGCTAGCAGCCGATGCTCGACAGCCAATGGGCGATGGATGATATTTGCCGTTCAACGAACGGACGCTCCGACCACCGATAGCAAGGATTTCACGAAGAATATGGGAAAGCGCCGCCTTTGGAGTTGCTCCGGGGCGAAGCAATGACCTGCCAGGTTTCATCCGTGAAATCCGTGAAATCCGTGCTATCCGTGCTATCCGTGGTTAAGCGTTCTCTTGAGTGGCCATAACACCGAAGGCGCCAGCACCGATGGCAGAAGACTTCACTATTCGCGGACAAGTAGTAGACGTGCACCAGCGTCGCGTCTTCCCCGGCGAGGTGACCGTCCTTGGGGGCCGCATCGCGAGCATCACGCCCGTCGATGATGCGCCGGCGACCTACCTAATGCCTGGCTTTGTCGACGCCCACGTGCACATCGAGAGCTCGATGCTGGCGCCGACCGAGTTCGCCCGCAAAGCCATGACGCACGGCGTGGTGGCCACGGTGAGCGACCCGCACGAGATCGGCAACGTGCTGGGCGTGGCGGGGGTCGAGTGGATGCTGGAGAACGCCGCCCAGACGCCGCTGAAGATCGCCTTCGGCGCCCCCTCGTGCGTGCCGGCCACCACCTTCGAGACCGCCGGCGCCGAGATCAGCGTCGAAGAGGTCGAGCGGCTGCTGGACGACCCGCGCATCGCGTACCTCAGCGAGATGATGAACTTCCCGGGCGTGCTGGGGGGCGACCCCGACTGCCACGCCAAGATCGCTGCCGCCAACGAGCGCGGCAAGCCGATCGACGGCCACGCCCCGGGGCTGCGGGGCGAGCTGGCCGCCCAGTACGTGGCGGCCGGCATGAGCACCGACCACGAGTGCTTCACCAAGGACGAAGCGCTCGACAAGATCGAAGCGGGCTGCCGCATCGCCATCCGCGAGGGCTCCGCCGCACGCAACTTTGAGGCGCTGTGGCCGCTGCTGAGCGAGCACCCCGCCCACTGCATGCTGTGCAGCGACGACAAGCACCCGGACGAGCTGGTGCTGGGGCACATCGACGCCTTGGTGCGCCGCGCGCTGGGGCTGGGGGTCGAGCTGTTCAATGTGCTGCGCGCCGCCTGCGTCAACCCGGTGCAGCACTACAAGCTGGATGTCGGCCTGCTACGCGAGGGGGACCCGGCAGACTTCATCGAGGTCGATTCGCTCACGGCGCCGCGCGTGCTCCGCACCTGGATCGACGGCCGGCTAGTGGCCGAGCGCGGCAAGTCGCTGATCAGCAGCGTTCCGATCGACCCGGTGAACCAGTTCGTCGCCCGGTCGGTGTCGGCTGAGGACCTGCGTCTCGATCCGCACCCCGGCCGGCTGCGCGTGATCGAAGCCGTCGACGGCCAGTTGGTGACCGGATCGCTGTTGGCAACGCCGAGGGTCGAATCGGGCGCGGTCGTTAGCGACCCCGAGGGCGACGTGCTGAAGATGGTGGTCGTCAACCGCTACCATGCGGCGGCGCCGGCGTTTGCGTTCGTGAAGAACTTCGGGCTGAAGCGCGGCGCGATGGCCTCCAGCGTGGCCCACGACTCGCACAACGTGATCGCCGTTGGCGTAAGCGACGCCGATCTGGCCGCCGCCATCAACCTGGTGATGGACGCCGGCGGCGGGCTGAGCGCCGCGTGCGGCGCGGATGGGGCGGCCGAGGTGCTGCCGCTGCCGATCGCCGGCCTGATGGCCACCGGAACCTGCGACGAAGTAGCCGCCGCCTACGGCACGCTCGACAAGCTCGTCAAAGCGTGGGGCTCGCCGCTGCGGGCGCCCTACATGACGCTGTCGTTCATGGCCCTGCTGGTGATCCCGGCGCTGAAGCTAAGCGACCAGGGGCTGTTCGATGGCGAGGCGTTCCGGTTTGTGGAATTATTTGAGTGAGGAGCACGTCTCTCTCGCAGAGGCGCCCAGACGCAGTGGCGCCCGGACGCAGACCCATCCAGACGCAGACCCATGATGTGGCTCTATCGCATGATGGGTCTGCACTCGCTGCGCTCGTTTCACCTATCCCCCTCTAACAGGCTAGCGCTGCGCCTCCGGAAACAACGCCGCCACCTGGCACTTGAACCCCGGCAGCACGTCTTCGCCCGACAGCTCGCCATCGATCGAAAGCCGCGACGGTTGGGCGCCTCTCGGGCGGTAGACCATTGCGGTGCGCGTGACGGGGTCAATCACCCACACCAACTTCACCCCCGCTTCCAGATACTCTTCGACCTTCTGTTCGACATCGGAGTAGAGGTCGTTGGGCGACACCACTTCGGCGGCTAGGTCCGGTGCGACCCGCACCCAGCCATCCGGGATCTGTTCACCGGGCAAGCGGCTCGGGCGGAGAAAGAACGCATCGGGTTTGAGCACGCGGTTGGGTTCGTTGGGAATGCACTGGATGCCGCACTCACTTGGGAACGCCCATCCGTTTCGTCCGTCGTCCGAGTATCGATCAAGAAGCGAGAGTAGTCTTCCACCAATCCAGCCCGACTTGGCGCCCAAATTCTTCTCCAAGAGTTGTCCATCAACGAGCTCGCATCCCTCGCTCTCGGGCATCGACAGCATCTCTTCGGCGGTGATGGTAGAGACCTCGGCCGGGCTCATGCTGGGCTCCTTCTGGTCAGCGGCTATGTTCGAAGTATAGCCATTCCGGAGTGCTAACCTGAAAACTCTCGCGGAGAGGGCGAAGGTAGATCCTCTGCGTCTGGGCGCCTCTGCGAGAGACTACCGCGTGCCCCCTTCCTCACGACAAAAGTCCCGCACCTTCACCCGCAGCTCCTCGCTGCTCCAACCCTCGCGGATCGCGGCCTTCAGGAAGCGGCGCTGCAAACCGACATCGAGCCGCGCCACGTTGGCGTGGGCGGACCAGCTTTGGTTGGGGGTGCGGTTCTCGATCGGCACCTTCCGCGCCACCGCCGCGTAGCGGTTGAGCATGTCCGGGGAGACGAGCCCCTCGCACATCTGGCTGAACATCTCGCCGAAGCTCCCCTCGCCGGCGTTCAGCAGGTCGCCGATCCACCACGGGCCCGCCTTCTGGCACCACAGGGCGAACTCCAGCGGGCCCTTCCACTGTTCCACACCGGGCTTGCCGCGTACGCGGACGCCCACCGAGGTGAACTCGAACGCGCCGACACTAATCTTCGGCGGGCCCGCGGGCCGCGCATCGGCGGGCGTCGGGGGAGCGGCTTGGTGCTGTGGTTCTGGATCGGGCATGTTTCGCTCGTAGGCCCTGTTAATGGCGGGCCGGGTAGCGGATTCTAGAAGGGATTGCCCACTGCGCCCAACGCCACCCCGCGCTCCGGATTTTCCGCCATGACGTTTCCAGGCAGTTTCCCCACAACCCGCCTCCGCCGACTCCGCCGCTGGGGATGGTCTCAAGCCCTGGTGCAAGAGAACACGCTTACGCCCGGCGACCTGATCCTACCCGTGTTCGTGTGCGAGGGCGCCCAGCGGCAGGCGATCCCGTCGATGCCCGGCGTATTCCGCCACCCCGTCGAACTGCTCCCCGAAGTAGCCGCCCAGGCGGAAGAGCTGGGCGTCCCCGCGATCGCCATTTTTCCGGCAACCGATCCGGGAAAGAAGTCCGAAGACGCCGCCGAGGCCTTCAACCCAGAGAACCTCGTCTGCCGGGCCACGCGTGCGGTGAAGCAGCAACTAGGCGATCGGCTGGGGGTGATCTGCGACGTAGCGCTCGACCCCTACACCAGCCACGGGCAGGACGGGCTGGTGCGTGACGGCTACGTGGTGAATGACGAAAGCGTGTCGGCGCTCTGCAGGCAGGCCATCGTGCAGGCCCAGGCGGGGTGCGACGTGATCGCCCCCAGCGACATGATGGACGGCCGGATCGGCGCGGTCCGTCGGGCGCTCGACGAGGCGGGGCAGGGGCGCGTGGCGCTGCTGGCCTACGCGGCCAAGTACGCCTCGGCGTTCTACGGGCCGTTTCGAGACGCGGTCGGTTCGGCCAGCAACCTGGCCGGCATGAGCAAGTCGACCTACCAGATGAACCCGGCCAACAGCGACGAGGCGCTGCGCGAGGTGGCGCTCGACCTGGCCGAGGGCGCCGACGCGGTGATGGTCAAGCCGGGCATGCCCTACCTAGACATCGTCCGCCGCGTAAAAGAGACGTTCGCCGCGCCGACGTTCGCCTACCAGGTGAGCGGCGAGTACGCGATGCTGGCCGCCGCCGCTGGCAACGGCTGGCTCGACCGCGACAAGGTCGTGCTCGAGAGCCTGCTCGCCTTCAAGCGGGCCGGCGCCGACGGTGTGCTGACCTACTTCGCCATCGAAGCCGCCCAGTTGCTGCGCAAGTAGGATGGATCGAGCCCGCCGCAGGCGGACGCTGACCCATCCTACAACGCGCTATTGCTTCGCGATGCGGCGTTGCTGTGTCGTTGTTTCCGCGGCGACTCGCAGCACCGGCCAGACGCGCTCGGCAAACTCCGTCGGTTCGACGAAGCCTTCGATCTTGCCGATGACGCGGTTCTCCGACGAGATCACCAGCGTGGTGGGGAACGCGCGCACGCGGAGCAGCTTGGTCATCTCGGGCGACTGCGACGCGTTTACGATCGCCGGCTCGGTCATCGCGGCGACCCCGCGGGCGATCTGTGGCTGCGCGAGCGTTTCGATCTGCATCTTCTTGCAGTAGAAGCAGTTGTCGCTGGTGACATAAACCAACATCGGCCTGCCCGACTGCTGTGTCGCCGACCAGGCGGCGTCGATGCTCGCGTGACGGAACAGCGGCGCAGGCGCCGCCGGCGTAGTCCCCACGGGCGCGATGGCCGCATGGGTCGCTTGTGGCTGAACCGTCGGAAGCAGGCGGGGCGCTTGCGCCTGGGCGGCCAGCGGCGCGACGGCCAGGGTGAGCGTGCAGAGAATCCAGCGTGGCATAGCGGCTCCTTGCTGAGCGATCGGCTCAGAAGCGAGTGGGGGCGGGCGATGCCATCTTCTTCGGCCCTTGGCGGCGCCCAGCAGCGTGCGGCGACGCACGGTCCGGGTTGTGCCGGTTGTAACGCGGCCGGTCACAAGCGCGGTCGCGCCCGACCCGCTACGCCTGCGGCGTGCACGCTAGCACGCCCAGGCGTGCTTGCTGCGTCTTCAGGCACGTTTGGCGGAAGGGCTCCGGGCGGTTAACGCCGGGCAGCCGGAGCCGCTCGACCCCCTCCTGCATGAAGACAAGGTCGCCGGCGTTGAACCACGCCTGGCCGGGCAGCGTCTCGACACGGACCTCGTCGAACCGATCGAGCGGCAGCGACGCGATGAGCGTCCCCTCGAAGGGGTGCTCCACCAGCACCCGGCGGTTCGTGAGCCGGTAGCGTCGGCAGCTCGGGTTGCTCCAACCGACAAACACCAGCGGGATCCGCGGCACCTTCTTGTCGAAATAGAGCAGCAGTGCGAGCGGGATCGATGCAAACACCGCGGCCCAGCCCAGCGTCAGCGGCACCCCGGCCACGGTCACCCCGGCGCGGACCCCGTACCAACGCCCTAGCCAGCGGCCCCAGGGCCCGGCGCAAATCGACGGCCAGACGACCATGACGGTCGACTCGCGGACCGCGGCAGGGCTGACGCCGGCGATGGCTTGCATTGGGGGGTGAATCGAGGATGGTGAGTGGTGGGTCGGATGCCCACGCCGCTTGAGTTTTATGCATCCGCCAACCGCTGTCGATAGGTTGAGCCCGTGTGAGCCGGGGCGTCCCCGCCCCCCGGGGCGTTTCGTAACCCGCCGGGGGCGGGGACGCCCCGGCTCACTAATGACTACCATTAACGAATCTACCCACGACTCACCACTCACCTCGCTTGCACCCCGCCGCCCTCACTACCGACGCCCTGATGGCCCAGTGCGCTTCACGCCGGCAGCGGCGCGGCGGGCCGGGGGGGCAGCACCGCAACAAGGTCGAGACCGCGGTGGTGCTGACGCACGAGCCGACGGGTGTCGCGGCCGAAGCCAACGAGCGTCGGAGTCAGGCAGAAAACCTGCGGGTGGCGCAGTTCCGCCTGCGGGTAGCACTCGCGCTGCAGGTCCGCACTTCGCCGCCGGCCGAGCGTTCGGAGCTGTGGCGAGGCCGGCTGCGTGGATCGCGGATCGCAGTAAACCCCGAGCACGACGACTTCCCGTCACTGCTGGCCGAGGCGCTCGATGTGCTGGCCGCGGAGGACTGGGACGACGCGGTCGCCGCCGAGCGGATGGGCGTTAGCCGCACGCAGTTGGTGCGGCTCTTGAAGCACGGGCCGGCGGCGCTGGCGCTGCTCAACGGCGCCCGCACTGAGCGTGGGCAGCCGCCGCTCAGGTAGCTATCGGGTACGCCGATCGCTGGTTTCAGGCGGGCGCTTCGACGCTCCAGGGGCGGCGCCCTACAATCCCCCATCATGAAAGCATGCCTATTCGATATCGACGGGACCCTGATCCAAACCGGCGGCGCCGGGCAACTGGCGTTCGCGCAGACGTTTGCCGAGGACCTGGGGGTGCCGGACCTTTCGAGCGAGATCTCGTTCTCCGGTCGCAGCGACCGGGCGATCGCGCACGACTTATTCTTGGCCCACGGGCTTGAGGCCACCGACGCCACCTGGAATGCCTTCCTCGCCGGGTACACCCGCCGACTCCCGGCGGCGCTCGCCGAGCGCCAAGGCGCCGTGCTGCCGGGGGTGCTCCCTCTGATAGAGCGGCTCGAAGCGATGGACGGCGTGCTGGTCGGGTTGCTCACCGGCAACGTGGTCGAGGGCGCCCGCATCAAGCTGTCGCACTTTGGCTTGTGGGAACGATTCCCGTTCGGCGGCTTCGGCGACGCCCACTGCGACCGCAGCGCCATCGCCGAAGCGGCCCGCGCGGCGGCGCGTGAGCGGTTCCATCGCACCGATATCTCTCCGGTCGAGACGATCGTCGTGATCGGCGACACCGAGCACGACATACGCTGCGCCCGCTCGATCGGCGCCAAGGCCGTCGCGGTGCCCACAGGCTTTGTCGACCGGGCCGCGCTCGCGGCCGAGTCGCCCGACCTGCTGGTAGAGACGCTGGAAGACCAGGAACAGATCGTGGCGTGGCTGGCCGCTTAGACGAAGGGAACCACGGATAGCACGGCTTAAGCTGGCCACGAAAAGGCACAAAATGCACAAAAAGGACGACCGAACTTCGTTTCCCTAGAACGAACGGTAGGTGCATCGGTCATTGCGACTTGGTCATTCGTCTTTCCGTCCTTTGTGCTTTTTGTGCCTTTTCGCGGCAATCGTCATCCATGAAATCCGTGCTAACCGTGGTCAAGGTTTTTCGCGGCAGCCTGCCGCCGCTAACTTAGCTTCCCCGCCATGAACAACCCAAAAATCGCCGACGCGTTCGACGAGATCGCCGACCTGTTGGAGTTCCAGGCCGCCAACCCGTTCCGGGTGCGGGCCTACCGCAACGCGGCGCGCAAGGTGCGCGACCTCTCGGAGTCTCTGGCCGCGATGGTCGACGAGGGCGCCGACCTGACGAAGCTCGACGGCATCGGCAAGGACCTTGCCGAGAAGATCGCCGAGCTGACGACCGCCGGGCGTACAGCGATGCTCGACGAGCTCCGCTCCGCGGTGCCCCCTGGGGTGCTCGCGCTGCTGCGGATCCCGGGGCTGGGGCCCAAGAAGGCGGCCGCGTTGCACAAGGAGTTGGGCATCGTGTCGCTCGAGATGCTGCGCGCGGCGTGCGAGGAGCACAAGGTACGCGCGCTCAAGGGTTTTGGCGACAAGACCGAAGAGGCCATCCTGGCGGGCATCGACTTCGCCGCGCACGCCCAGGAGCGTGTTTACTGGGCGACCGCCGACGCGACCGTGCAAGAACTGCTTGCGCACCTGGAGGGCGCCCCGGGCGTGCGCCGGCTCGAAGCGGCCGGCAGCTACCGGCGTGGCAAGGAGACCGTCGGCGACCTCGACCTGCTGGCCGACGCCCCCGATCACGGCCCGGTGATGGACCGCCTGGCGGAGTTCCCCGGCATCGCCGAGACGCTCGCCCGCGGCGACACCAAGATGTCGGTCCGGCTCGACACCGGGATGCAGGTCGACCTGCGGGTGATGCCCGCCGAGTCGTTCGGCGCCGCGCTGCAGTACTTCACCGGCTCGAAGGAGCACAACGTCAAGCTCCGCGGCCTAGCGAAGGACCGCGGCTTAAAAGTAAACGAGTGGGGCGTGTTCCGGGTGGGCAAAGACGGAGCCGAGGGGGAGCGTGTCGGGGGCGCCACGGAGGACGAGGTCTACACACTGCTCGACCTGGTCACGCCGGCGCCGGAGTTGCGAGAAGACCGCGGCGAGTTCGACCTCAAGCAGGCCCCGAAGCTCATTGAGCTGGCCGACCTGCGGGGCGACCTGCACATGCACACCACCGCGACCGACGGCCGGGCGAGCCTGCGCGAAATGGTGCAGGCGGCCAAGGACCGCGGGCTGAAGTACATCGCGATCACCGACCACTCGCAACGCGTCAGCATGGCGGGTGGGCTCACGCCGGAACGGCTGCGCGAACAGTGGCGAGAGATCGACCTGGTCCGCAAAGAATTTGACAGTATCGAGGTGCTCAAGGGGATCGAGTGCGACATCCTCGAACGGGGCGGCATGGACCTTCCGGACGACGTGCTGGCCGAGGCCGACTGGGTGATCGCTAGCCTGCACTACGGCCAGTCGCAGCCCCGCAGCCAGATTATGGAGCGGCTGCTGGGGGCGGTTGAGCACAAGCACGTGTCGATCGTCGCCCACCCCACCGGCCGGCTGATCAACCGCCGCGAGGCGTACGACGTGGATATCGAGCGGCTGGTCGCGGCCGCGGCCGCGGCGGGCAAGCTGCTGGAGCTGAACGCCAACCCGGCGCGGCTCGACCTGAACGACCAGCACTGCGCGCTGGCCAAGAAGCACGGCGTGCCGATCGTCATCAGCTCCGACGCCCACCGCATCGAGGGGCTCGACGTGCTGCGCTACGGAGTCCTCCAGGCGCGACGCGGCGGGCTCACCGCTAGCGACGTCGCAAACACGCTTTCATGGAGCGAGCTGAAAAAGCTGGTCGGCCGCAAGTAGATCGGGCAGTGCCTGTCGGCCGCTTGCTTGCCCGCGGTCTTGTCCGGCACGGCCTGACCGACCGTAGGGCGCGTGCTCTCATAAGCTGGGCAGAGTTTGCCGGTTTTGCCGAAGTTGCGGGCGCCGGTGACCGATGATTGCAGGGAAGGGGGGCGGTCCGTCTACCACGCCAAGCGGCCGTCGAGTGCTAGCTGTGATGCCAACAATCCGAACCGCGCTCGTGGCGCTGGGCTGCCTCATGGCCGCCGGCTGCCAGATCGGCGCGCCGTGTGGCTGCGGCGCCCCGGTAGTGCCGGTGGGCTACTCGCCGGGGCCGGCGGATAGGTGTCTTGCGCATCTACGCCGCGAGTGGCTCGAGCCCTGTGGATTGGGCTGCGGCGCCGGCGTCTGCTGCGGCGACGCTTGCGACGGCGGCTGTGCCGAACCGGTTTGCGGCGTCGCCCCGTGCGAAGCGCCTTTGGACGCAACGTGCGACGCGGCGGGTTGTGAGTTCGAGGCCGGCTGCCCGATTCCGTCGCTGCTGGGCGCCTGCAAGATCCCGCACAAAGAGCCCGAGGTGCCCCTCCCCCCCGGCCCGCCCGGCAGGTTCTTTCCCGCCCCAACGCGGCCGGTGTTCGCGCCAGTGCCCACCGCGGCGATGTTCGAACACGCCGGCCCGCAGTTCTAGAGGCGACGGGCAAGCCACTGCGGCCAATCGCCGCAGGGCGTCCCGGCGGCGGCCGGTCCATCACCCCGGGTCTGGGCTAGGCCCCGGTTTGCCCGCATCAGCGTGCGGTTTCTCTCGCCTTGAGCATGGTTTACGGGCTTCGTGCAGGCGGGTGTCAAGGTAGGGCGTCTGTGACGCCGGCCGGTCGTGCGTCTTAAGCCGATCGTAACATGCGGCCGATCCTTGCTTTGCACGCGAAAGGCTAGTCGGGCGCCACGCCCCCACGCCCGCCGCCGGCGCCACCGCACGACCCACCTGGCCCCGCCGACCGTCGCCCGATGCCCATCCAAAGACTGATGCTAGCGACCGCGGTCGCATTGACCTCGCTCTCTACCACGCGCCACTGCTGCGCGGAAGTAAGCGAGGCGCGGCGATCGCCGATCGTCGTCGCGGTCGAGGCGGTCAAATCCTCGGTGGTCAACATCCAGGGTCAAAAGATCGTCAGCGAGGCGACCGCCGCGGGCGAGACCTCTCGCAGCGTGAACGGCATGGGCACGGGGGTGGTGATCGACCCGCGTGGCTACATCCTCACCAACGCCCACGTGGTAGACGGGGTCCGACAGATCAACGTCAAGCTGGACGACGGACGCAGCTACATCGCCACGCCGGTGGCCGCCGACAAGCGGACCGACCTGGCCGTGATCCGGATCCGCACCGGCCGCGAGCTGCCGGTGATCGAGATCGGCTCTTCCTCCGACCTGATGACCGGCGAGTCGGTCATCGCCGTCGGCAACGCCTACGGCTACGAGCACACCGTCACCCGCGGCATCGTCTCGGCCCAGCACCGCGACGTGCAGGTCAGCGAGACGCAGGCCTACGAAGACCTCATCCAGACCGACGCCAGCATCAACCCGGGCAACTCCGGCGGCCCGCTGCTGAACATCGAGGGGCGGATGGTCGGGGTGAACGTCGCCGTGCGGGCGGGCGCCCAGGGGATCGGCTTTGCGATCCCGGTCGACAAGGCGATGGAGATCGCCGCAGACCTGATGAGCATCCAGCGGCTCGAGGGGGTCACGCACGGCGTGACCAGCGTCACCGAGAGCGAAGACGGCGGCCGGTTGGTTGTCCGCCGCGTCGCCCCCAACTCGCCGGCCGCACGCATCGAGCTGCAGCCGGGCGACATCGTGAAGCGGGTCGGCGAAGTCGAGACCCACCGCGCCCTCGACCTCGAGCGCGCCCTGCTGGGACAGCGGAGCGGCGCCACGGTGCCGGTAGAAGTCGTCCGGGGCGGCGAGCGGATCGCCCTGTCGATGACCCTCGGACGCGGGGGCGCCGGGTCGGTGGCGCAGCAGGTCACGCCGGTCGCCACGCCGGACGACTCCTGGGAGCTGTTCGGCTTGTCGTTGCGAGAGGAGCCCCGCGAGACCTTCGCCAAGTCGGGCTCACGCTACTCCGGCGGCATGCGGGTGCTGGACGTCCGTGCGGACAGCCCCGCCGCTGCGAAGGGGATCCGCGAGGGAGACATCCTGGTCGGCATGCACACCTGGGAGACCGCCAGCGACAGCGACGTGCGGTACATCGTCTCCCAGGCGAACGCGGGCCGGCTGGAGGACTTCCGCTTCTACATCCTCCGCGGTGAGAAGACGCTGTACGGGGACCTGAAGATCGCCGCCACTAGGACGGCCGCCGCCACGTCGGGGGGCGCCATCCGCCGCTAGGCGCGGCGCCGGGCGGGGCGTTCCAATCGCCCCATGGAAGACGCATTCGTTCAGTGGCTCCGCGACCGGCTCCCCGCGTCGCCCCGCCTGAAGCTGGGCCCCGGTGACGACGCGGCCGTGCTGGCGTGGGGCGCCCGGCGCGACCTAGTGGTCTCGTCAGACCTGTTGGCCGAAGGGGTCCATTTCGACTCTGGAAGCGCCTCGCCGCAGCAGATCGGCCACAAGGCTTTGGCGGTGAACCTGAGCGACCTGGCGGCCATGGCGGCGACCCCCGTCGCGGCCGTGGTGAGCCTGCTCGCTCCGCGCGAGGGCGCCGGCGGCCTCGACGCGCTCGCCCTGTGCCAGGGGCTCTACGCCGGCCTGCTGCCGCTGGCCGAGCGGTTCGACCTGACGATCGCCGGCGGCGACACCAACACGTGGTCGGGGGGCCTGGTGATCGACATCGTTATCCTCGGCGAGGCCCACCCCCGCGGGTCGCTGACGCGCGCCGGCGCCGCGCCGGGCGACGCGCTGCTGGTGACCGGGCCGCTGGGTGGCAGCCTGTTGGGCGCGCACCTCGATTTCGCGCCCCGCGTGCGAGAAGCCATCGCGCTGCGCGACGCCTACGAGCTGCACGCCGGCATGGACATCACGGACGGCCTGTCGCTGGACCTCAGCAGGCTCGCCGAGGCGAGCGGAGTCGGCGCCGTGATTGATCTCGCGGCGGTGCCGATCGACGCGGCCGCCGTACGACGCTCCGCCAAGTCGGGGCGCTCGCCGCTGGAGCACGCCCTGAGCGACGGCGAGGACTTCGAGCTGCTGCTCGCGGCGCCCCCCGCAGAGGCCCAGCGGATCCTCCGCGAGCAGCCCGCGGGTCTTTCGATCACCCAGGTCGGCGAGTGCGTGGCCGGCGCGGGCCTTCAGGGCAGGGGGGCAGACGGTACGCTCAAACCACTGCCGGCCTTCGGCTACCTCCACCGCTAGCGATCGCCATGGCAACCGTCCTCGAACTGGCGGACGAATCGGACACCGAACGGCTGGGACAACGCCTAGCCGCCGAACTGCCCGCCGGCCGCGTGGTCGCCCTGATCGGGCCGCTGGGCGCCGGCAAGACGCGCCTGGTGCAGGCCGTGTGCCGCGCGCTGGGCGTAGCCGAGGACGTGACCAGCCCCACGTTCGTGCTCGTGAACGAGTACCGCTCCGGCCGTATGCCGGTGTTCCACTTCGACGCCTATAGGCTGCGGGACGACGACGAGTTTCTCGAACTCGGCCCGGAAGAGTACTTCGCGGCGGGGGGGCTGACGTTCATCGAGTGGGGCGACCGCGTCCAGCGCTGCCTGCCGCCGGGCGTCGTGACGATCCAGATCGAGCCCCTGGAGGGAGACGGTAGGCGTGTGACGATCAACGGGGTTTAGGAAGCACGGTTGACCGAGATCACAAAATGAACCGGCTCAAGTCTTCGTCCTTCGCGATCTCCTCCAGCCGCTCTTTCACGTACGCTGCGTTCACTTCTACCCGGCCCATCTTCATGTCGGGGGCTTCGAAGCTCAGCTCTTCCAGCAGCCGCTCCATGATGGTGTAGAGCCGGCGGGCGCCGATGTTCTGAGTCTTCTGATTGAGGTTGAACGCGTACTCGGCGAGCGACTCGATCGCGTCGGGGCGGAAGTCGAGCGACACGCCCTCGGTCTTTAGCAGCGCCTCGTACTGCCGCGTGAGCGACGTCTTGGGCTCCGTCAGGATGCGGACAAAGTCTTCCTTGGTTAGATCGCTCAGCTCCACGCGGATCGGGAACCGCCCCTGCAGCTCCGGCATCAGGTCGCTGGGGCTCACCTTGTGGAAGGCGCCGGCGGCGACAAAGAGCACGTGGTCGGTCTTCACATAGCCGTACCGAGTCTGCACGGTGGTCCCTTCGACGATCGGCAGCAGGTCGCGCTGCACCCCCTGGCGCGAGACGTCCGCCCCCTTGCCCCCCTCGCTGGCCACCACCTTGTCGACCTCGTCGATGAACAAGATGCCGAGGTTCTCCGCCAGCTCGATCGCCGCGGCGTTGACCTTCTCTTGGTTGATGAGCTGCTCGACTTCTTGTTCGAACAGCACGCGGCGTGCGTCCTTCACGCTCATCTCGCGGCGGTTTACCTGCTTGGGGAGGATCTTCTCCATCATCCCCTGCAGGTCGAAGTCCATGTCGCCCCCGCCGCCGGGGCCCATGCCCGGCATCATCATCGCCTTCATCTTCTGCTCGACGGCGATCTCTACCTGGCGATCGTCCAGGCTCCCGGCCCGCAGCATGGCGCGCATCTTCTCGCGGGTCCGCTCGTGCCGCTCCGGCGTGTTCTCGCTGCCGGCGCCGACGTCGTAGCTGTGCGGCGTGGGGGCCAGCAGCTCAACCAAGCGGTCCTCGACGCGGCGCTCGGCCTCTTCACGCACCGACTCGAGCTCCGTGGCCCGGACGATGCCGATGGCGTTTTCTACCAGCTCGCGCACCATGCTCTCAACGTCGCGCCCGTAGTAGCCCACCTCGGTGTACTTCGACGCCTCGACCTTCACGAACGGCGCGCCGGTCAGCTTGGCCAGCCGACGGGCGATCTCGGTCTTGCCGACGCCGGTCGGGCCGATCATCAGGATGTTCTTCGGCGCCACCTCGCGGCGGAGGTCGTCGTCCAATTGCTGCCGTCGCCAACGGTTGCGGATCGCTACGGCGACCGCGCGCTTCGCGTCTGCCTGGCCGACAATGTGGCGGTCGAGCGCCGCAACAATCTCGCGGGGGGTGAGTTGTTCCATGTTCGTCGGTTGCCAATTGCCCGTTGCCCGTTGATCCAGCCGGGATCGCTTGCGCGTCCGTCCAATCAAAAACGGATCAATGGCAACTGACTAAAGCGTTTCCACAAGGATGTTCTGGTTTGAGTAGACACAAATGTCTGCGGCGATCTTGAGCGACTCGCGCACGACCTGCTCGGCCGAGAGCGTCGAGTGCGCAAGCAGCGCCCGGGCCGCGGCGGTGGCGTAGTTGCCGCCGGAGCCGATCCCCAGCACGCCGTCCGAGGGCTGGATCACGTCGCCGGTGCCAGAGACCAGCAGCGTGTCGGTCGAGCTGGCGACCGCGATGAGCGCTTCGAGCCTGCGGAGGGCGCGGTCGGTCCGCCAATCCTTGGCCAGCTCTGTCGCCGCCCGCACCATATTGCCGGGGTAGTCCTTGAGCTTCGCCTCAAACCGCTCCAGCAGGGCGAACGCGTCGGCCGCGCTCCCGGCGAACCCGGTCAGCACACGCCCGTCCGCCAGCGGCCGCACCTTGCGGGCGTCCGCTTTCATCACGGTGTCCCCCATGCTTACCTGGCCGTCCCCCCCCATGGCGACAACGCCGTCGCGGCGGACAGTAAGGATGGTGGTCGAGCGGATGCGCGGGCGTTTCATGCCGTTGATTGTCGGCGCCAGCCCCCCGCGCGGCTAGGGACGGCCGTAGGTCAGGCCGTACCCGACGCCGGGCCGGAGGAGGCTTTGCGCACCAACTGTCAACCGACTGGCGCTGTGTCAGGCACGGCCCGACTCACTTCTTCGGTAGTTCGGTAGGCTTGCAGAGGTGCTTCTTGTCGCAGGCGCTCCGCGCACACTTGAGGCACACATACTTCGGCGAACGGACAATGGCGTAGAGCTCTTCTGCCCGATCGCGGATATCGTGCTTGGTCCAATCACAGAGGGTTTTGTCTTTCTTGGACAAACGCGGGGCCTGGGGTGGGGCGGGCGAGGAGTAGCCGGGCGCCGGCCTCCGCTATTATCCTTGCCCAAACGCTAGCGACCACCAGAAAATGCCGACCGAGCCCCGCCGATGAGCCGCAGCCCCGACCTCATGAACGCAGACGACACCACGCTGCTGGTGGTCGACGTGCAAACGCGGCTGCTGGCGACCGAGCCCGACGGCCCAGCAATCGTCTGGAACGCCCGTCGGCTGCTGGACGCCGCGGCGGCGCTCGGCGTGCCGGCGCTAGCGACCGAGCAGGTCCCCGAGAAGCTGGGGGGCACGGAGGGCTCGCTGGCGCAGCGTCTCTCGCAAACGCTCGTCAAATCGGCCTTCAGCGGCTGCGGCGCCGAAGGCCTGAAGGGGGCGCTGGCCGCGCAGGGCCGCTTCCGGGTGCTGCTGTGCGGCATCGAGACGCACGTCTGCGTCGCGCAAACCGCCCTCGACCTGTTGGCCGAGGGCTTCCGCGTCTATGTCGCCCTCGACGCAGTCAGCTCTCGCCACGCGATCGACCACGCTACCGCGCTGCGGCGGATGGAGTGCGCCGGGGTGACGCTCACCACCACCGAGGCGGCGATGTTCGAGTGGTGCGCGGACGCTAAGCACGAAGCGTTCCGCAAGATCAGCTCGCTGGTAAAAGAAGAATTGTAGGACGGGTCGAGACCGCCGCAGGCGGACGCTGACCCATCTTGGGGCTACTTGACGACTTCGCTGCGCTTGACCGTCAGCGGCGTCGCCGTCAACGTGTACCGCACTTCCAGCACGCCCGGGGAGTCGAACAGCGAGTCGAGCGGGCCGTGTTCGGCGATGTAGCCCAGCAGCCGCGCCAGCTTGTCTTCGAACGCCGGCTCGTCGGCGGGGCCCAGCCCGGGCGCGGCGCCCCACTCAATGCGGATCGTCTTGGTGGTGAGCAGCCGGAAGATGGGCCACGATTGCTGCCCCCGCACTTCGGGCTGCGCGTGGGCGGACACCTCCAGCAACGAAAGCTTGTCCCAGTAGGGGCCAAGGCGCCGGACCAACGCCAGCGCGCCGATCACACGCGTATCGGTCCACAGCTCGCCCACCAGCGGCTTGTGCCCCCCGGCCACGATCCGCGGCAGCCGGCGGCGGGCGGTGTCGGAGAGGTCGCGCTCCGGGAGCCGGACACAGTCTTCGTCGACAAGCAGCAGCTCGCTTCCCGCCGGGCCCCACTGCACGGCGGCCACCGGCCTGCGGTACTCCAGCTCAACCAGCACGCGCGCCGGGGGCGCCTTGCGAATACGGATGACCTCGCGGACCCAGGGGTGAAACCGCAGTGCGTCAGCCAGCCGTTGCTGCAGCTCGGCGGGAGGGTCGAGGATCGAGAGCCCGCCCCGCGCCCCAGCGTCGCGGAGGGCGTCGAGCCTTAGGTCGCCCGGCACCCACGCCGGCGGGGGTGGCACGAGCTCAATATTCTCGGCCGCGACGGCGTACTCGGGCCGCACGCGCATCCAACCCGCCAGACGCGTCCAGCACGCCCAGGTCGCGAAGGCCATCACGGCAAGCACGACGGCGATCTGCCCAATACGCTTGCTCCGACTCGGCGTCGGCGCCGGCGCCGGAGGTGCAGCGGTTACTTCTGGTTTCTTTGGCATCGGGCCGCCTCCTTGCGGTCCGGGCGCGCGAATCAGTGGTACGCCACAGTGGTCAGAGAAGCTCACCGAGAAGCACGACGACAATCTCTCGCAGAGACGCAGAGCTGGAAACGGCTCGGCGCCTCGGCGAGATGGCGTTCTTCTCGGTGACCTCAGTGACTGTGTGGTTCACAACCGTCCGTGGATTACCAGATTTCCAGTTCTGTTTCCAGCTCGACCCCCAACCGCTCCGCTACACGCGAGCGGACAAGCTCGATCAGGTCCTGGACGTCCTTGCTGGTGGCGCCGTCGTGAGCTAGCACGAACCCGGCGTGCTTCTTGGAGACCTCGGCGCCCCCGCTGCTGGCGCCCTTCAGGCCGGCCTGGTCGATGAGCGCGCCGGCGCTCATCCCGCGGGGGTTCTTCCAGACCAGGGCGCACCGCTCGTGCGACATCGGCTGGCCGGAACGCTTGATGATCCACTGCTTCTGCATGCGTTTGGTGAGCTGCTGGGGGTCGTCCGGCGAGAGCTCGAACACGGCCTCCAGGATCACCAATTCGTCTAGGCTGCTCTGGCGGTAGGCGAACACCAGCTCTTCTCGGCTGCGGGTGCGCACCTCGCCGGTGCGTGTCATCACGGTCGCCTCGCAGACCCAGGGGCCGACATCGCCCCCTTTGCCCCCGGAGTTTGCGTGCAGCGCCCCCCCCACGGTGCCCGGGATGCCGACGAGCGTTTCTAGGCCCGCCAGCCCGGCGCGGACCGAGCTGCTGATCGCCGTCGCCAGCGGCACCCCGCCGGCGGCGCTGAGCCGGTTGCCGGCGGCGGTGACCCCTTGGAAGCAGGGCGCCTCGAGGTCGATGATCACCCCTTTGACGCCCGCGTCGCTGACCAGCAGGTTTGACCCGGCCCCCAGCACGCGGATCGGGACTTCTTCTGCGTGGCACCGCTGGACAAGCTCCGCCAGCTCTTCGACGGACGTCGGCGAAGCCAGGTACTCCGACGGGCCCCCCAACGCCAGCCACGTACGAGGCGCCAGCGGGGCCCCCCGTTCAACGAAATGCTCGAATCCGGTGTCGATCGCCATAACTGCCTCGGAGCGGACGCAAAACCAATCCGCCTATTGGAACGAAAGAAGATTGCCACGAAAAGGCACGAAGACGCACAAAAAACTCGGTGTCGAATCCTTGATGACCAAGCCTCAATGACCAAGGGACGTGCCTGGGCGCCTGCGCGGATCGGTCATTGAGGCTCGGGCGTTGGTGATTTCCCGCGGATTGCCCGCCACTGCCGCGCCGCTTCGTACCCGGCGACCGCGACCGCGTTGGAGAGGTTCAGGCTCCGCACCTCGGGGCGGGTAGGGATCATCAGGTTGCGGTCGGGCGCCAAGCCTCGGATCGCCTCGGGCAGGCCGCTCGACTCGCGGCCAAAGACCAGCACGTCTTGCCTCGAGTAGTCGGCGTCTAAGTAATCCCGCTGGCCGTGCTTGGTGAAAAACCAGCAGCGATCGACCGGCAATCGGGCGGTCAGCGCGGCCCATTCGTCGACCACCTCCCAGGCCAGGTGCTTCCAGTAATCGAGCCCGGCACGCCTCAAGTAGTAGTCGTCGACGCGAAACCCCAGCGGCCGCACCAGCCACAGCTTGGCGCCCAGGGCGACGCACGTCCGGCCCACGCTCCCCGTGTTGTAGGGGATCTCGGGCTCGAACAGCACAACGTGCAGACAGGGGTCGTAGGGGGGGGCCGGGTCCAAGTTGCACCATTTGCCTGGAGCGGGATGGGGGGGGCCGCTAGGATACCCTGCGGCGCCGTTGGAAGAAATCACGGCCCTCGCAGCGGGGCGCGTCGGGCGCCGATGCGAGCCCCGGCCACGTGGCCGGCCGGGGGAGACGCCGACCTAGCCGCTCGAATCTGGAAGACTCCCATGGGCCCCCGCAACGCCGCCGACTTCGCCGCCTACGCCGCACTGCGGGTGTTCGTGGCGACGATCCAAGCCCTGCCGCTTGGCTTGTGCGACCGTGGCGCCGCCGGGCTGGCGTGGCTGTTCGACCGGGTCATCCGCCTGCGCCGGCGGGTGGTGCGCGAGAACCTCAAGATCGCCTTCCCGGCGGCCAGCGAGGCCCAGATCGACAGGATGACCCGTCAGGTCTGGCGCCACCTATTCCTGATGGTGGCCGAGATCGCCCACGCGCCGCGGAAGGTCCACCGCAGCAATTGGAAGAGCGTCACCCAGATCGGGGACGAGCGGGCGATCGTCGATCTGATGCTGCTGCCGAGGCCGAAGGTCATTATTTCCGGCCACTACGGCAATTTCGAGCTCGGCGGCTACCTGCTCGGGCTGTTCGGATTTCCGACCCACACGGTGGCGCGCAGGCTCGACAACCGGTACGTCGACCGCTGGATCAACCGCTTCCGCGGCCGCACGGGGCAGCACATCCTGCCCAAGGACGGCAGTTCGGGAGACATCGACCGGCTGATGGCGTCCGGCGGGGTGGTGGCGCTGCTGGGAGACCAGCACGCCGGCCCGCGGGGGTGCTGGGTGAACTTTTTTGGCAAACCCGCCTCGACCCACAAGGCGGTGGCGCTGTTTTCGCTTGGCTACCAGGCCCCCACGCTGGTGATGACCTCCCGCCGCCGCGGGGCGCCATTGCGGTACACGGTAGAGTTGGCGGGCGTGGCGGACCCCCAGGCGGATGGTTTCGAACTGGGAGACGCCGCTTCGTTCACCGAGTGGTTCACCGAGCGGCTCGAGGCGATGATCCGGCGGGCCCCCGAGCAGTACTGGTGGGTCCACCGTCGGTGGAAAGGAGAACCGCCCCCCAGGGCGGCCGCACGGCTGGCCAAACGGGCCCAAGCGGGGGCCTCCCATGGCTGAATGGCACGACGTAGCGGCGCTTACGGAGCTTTCGCCCGGGCAGGTGATCGAGGTGATTGTCGGCACCGAAGTGGTGGCGTTGGCGAACGTCGCGGGGCAGATCTTCGCGATCGACGGGGTCTGCGCCCATCAGGGAGGTCCGCTGGGCAGGGGCGTCCTTTCCCGCGAAGCGGACGGGTGCCGCCTGACCTGCCCCTGGCACGGCTGGCAGTATGACCCCGCCACGGGGCGGCAGGTGCTGAGCCAGACAATCCGCCAGCGCGTCTTTCCGACCCGCATCGCGGGCGATAGGATTTGGGTGTCGGTTGGGGCTGTGTCGTGTAGCTCCCAATGATCCGCCGTCCCCGCGATCCCCCCGCGGTGCGACCGGCGCCCGCCCGCGGAGGCCGCGAACCCTCTTGATTGAACTGCGACCCTTCCGCAACACCGACCCGCCCCACCTTGCCGAGGTGTGGCGTAGCCAGCCCCCGGAACGCGGGCGGATGCACCCGGTGTCGACCGCCATGCTGGAGATGTCGGTCTTTAGCAAGCCGTATTTCGACCGTGACGGCTTGGTGGTCGCCCTGCAGGACGGCCGGCCGATCGGGTTCGCACACGCCGGTTTCGGTCCTTTGCAGGGGGGGGCCGAACTCGACACGTCGCTCGGCATCACCCACTTGGTGATGACGCACGCCGGCGTGGCCGACCCCCACCTCGAAGACGACCTGTTGCGCGCCAGCGAAGAATACCTCCGCGGCCACGGCGCGACGTGCTTCCTGGGCGGGGGCGCGGGGGCGCTCAGCGGCTTCTACCTGGGCCTGATCGGCGGCAGCCAAGCGCCCGGCGTGCTAGACAGCGACCACCGCCAGGCCGACCTCTATATCCGCAGCGGTTACCAGGCCCACCGCCGGCTGGTGGTGCTTCAGCGCGACCTGGCGAGGTTCCGCCCCCCCGTCACCCGCACGCAGAGGCAGTTGCGCCGCGAGCTGAACTTCGACACGATCGACGCCCCGAAATCGACCAACTGGTGGGAAGCCTGCGTGATGGCCGGCCTCGACCGCACGCGGTTCACGCTGACCGAGAAGCGCGGCGGCGCCATCCAGGCCTCGGTGTCGATCTGGGACGTCGAGCCGCTCGCCAGCAGTTGGGGCCTACGCACCGCGGGGGTGTTCGACCTGTGGGTCGCCCCGACCCTGCACCGCCAAGGGCTCGCCACCTATTTGCTGAGCGAGACCTACGCCGTGCTCCGCAAACGCGGCTACGCGCTGGTCGAGGCGCAGATCGAAGACGGCAACGCCGCGGCGATCGGCCTGAGCAAGTTCCTCGGAATGAGCGTCGTCGACCACGGCACCGTCTTCCGGAAGAACGGCGACGGCTAACCACCAAGGTCGCCAAGGAGCACCAAGGACGGACGACGCTTGAGTTGAAGATGCGATCAAAGCCTAAAGCAAAGAAAGTGCAGGCGGCGCCGCCAACTTCTTAACGGCTTCCGTCGCAAACCTTCGTGATCTTTGGTGTCCTTCGTGGCTAAACCGTCCGTCAACTACCTTCGCAATCGCCGCTGCGAGCGGCTCTTGAGCGCCGCCATGCACAGCTCTTGCCGGTTGTGGGCGAGTTGGCGGAAGCGGACGTCGCGGAAGCCCCAGCCCTGCACGCGCTGGGCGTACTCGCTTAGCTTTTCGGGGGCGGCCAGCTCCCAATCGGCCAGCTTGAGCGTCAGCAGCATGCCGCGGATGGTAGAGTCGGGGCGGGCGACGAGCGCCTCGACCGCGTCCAGCGTGTAGCGCGGCGCTACGTTCAGGTCGGCGGCCAGCCACCGGCAGCCGATAAAGTCGCGCCGCGGGGCGTCCATCACGCGGCGGCGGAGGTGGCGGAAGTTGGGGTTCTCTTCCAGCGACGGGTCGACCACCGCCGGATCAACGCCGATCACCTTCATCCCGCGGTCCAGCAGCGCCTGGCTCGCCCCGCCGGGAGAAGCCCCTAGTTCAACCCACTGGTCGCCGGCCTCGGCCGGAAGGGCCGACCATCGCAGCGCCTCAGCGATCTTCAGGTACGCCCGAGAGATCATCGCCTCTGGGGTGTCCAGCGGGGGCGTTCCCCCCGGCCAGCGCTCGTACCGCGCGGCGGCCCTGTGGCAACCGACCCACCACCACCCGGGCGCCATCCGGATGACATCCATCACCACACCCCCGGTCTGCAGGCCGCGGCCCAGCGTGTTTCCCTCCGGCGCCGAGTCGAGGATGGCTTGGCGGGTCTCGAGGTCGGTGTCGGTCTGCCCCGGCTCGTAGCCGCGGTCCCCTGGCACGCCCGGGTCGCGGGTCCACACGTGCAGCGTTGTCGCTGCTTGAGCTAGTTCACGGAGCCCTGGGGTCTCCCAGAGGGCTTGGGTCATTGGGTCGAGTGACTCGCCGACCGTAGGTCGGCTGCTGCTGGTTGCGCCGCTCTCGGGCTTCACTTGTGCCGCCGACAGCCCCAGCGTGCGCGCGAAGACCAGCCGGGGCGCGGCAAACGCCTCGATCGTGGTCGGCTCGGGCAGTTTGAAGGTGACCAGCCCGCTCTGCGAGTAGGCGAACCGCCACTCTGAAGCGCGGTGGGCAACCTCGCGCTTGAGGGCCCCCTCGGCGCCGGGCTGGCAGGTACAGAAGACGAATTGCATAGGGGTCGGAGGGTTAGGCGCCAAGAGGCTAAGATCTCTCGCGGAGGCGCAAAGACGCGGAGAGGACGACTCGGTGAGTCGCCTATCCTACTCGGAAAGTTCTCTCAGCGCCTCCGCGCCCCTGCGAGAGAAAACTCTACCCCTGCGCGGGCCGCACCGGGCTGTGGGCCAGCACGAAGCGTCGTTCGCCCGCCTTGGCGAAGCGGATGGTCGCCTTGCGTCCCTTGCCAGAACCGCTGAGCGCCACGATCTTCCCGGGGCCGAACTCGGGGTGGACCACCACCATCCCTTGCCGGAAAACCTCCGGCGACACCCGCGGCAGGGCCTTTTCCGCCGAGTCATCCGCCAAGGCCGCCGCGGTGGTCATCAGCCCCGCGATATCGACCGGCAGCCGCTTGGCGGGCGCCGGGGGTGGCTCTTGCCGCCACTCCTCCAGTTCTTCGGCGTCCCAGGGATCGGCGTCCCACGTATCGAGCTGCACCTCGACCTCTTCACGCACCACGTCCATCTGGCCCCGCGGCATCTCCATCAGGAAGCTGCTGGGGATGGCGATCCGCCGTTGCCCGCGGTAGTCGCGTCGGGCCACGTAGCTGAGCTGCAGGTTCTGCATCGCCCGGGTGATGCCCACGAACGCCAGCCGGCGTTCTTCTTCTAGCTGGTTGGGGTCTTGCAAGCTCCGCTCGTGAGGCAGGATGCCGTCTTCGAGCGCCACGATGTACGCCACGGGGAACTCCAGCCCCTTGGCGGCGTGCAGCGTCATCATGGTCACCTTGTCGGCGTCGTTCTCCCAGTTGTCGGTCTCGTTCACCAGCCAGGCGCGTTCGAGGTACTCCTCGAGCCCCCCCTCGTCCGACTGCTCGTCAAACTGCCGGGCGTCGGTCAGAAGCTCCTGGATGTTCTCGATGCGGTTCTGGTCTTCCTCGTCGCCGGTGGCCTTGAGTTTCTCGAGGTAATCGGTGCGGTCGAGGACCACCCCCAGCAGCTCTTCCACGGAGCCGGTTACCGCCCGGGTGACGTCGTCGATGATCTCTACAAACGCCTGCACCTTCTTCGCCGTACGGGCGGGAAGGCCCGTGGCGTCCGCGTGGCGGGCCGCCTCAAGCATCGGCGAGCCGGTGCGGTAGGCGTGCTCCGCCAGAGCGTCGATCGTCTTCTTGCCGATGCCCCGTGCCGGCGTGTTCACCGTCCTCTCGAACGCCACGTCGTCGCGCGGGTTGGCGGCCAACTGGCAGTAGGCCAGCACGTCTTTGATCTCTTTCCGCTGGAAGAACTCCTGCCCCCGCACCATCTGGAACGGCACCCGGGCCTCGCGCAGCGCCCGCTCGATCGACCTCGACAGGGCGTTGATGCGGTAGAAGATGGCGAAGTCGCTGGCGCGCCGCTCGCCGGAGTCGATCGCTTCGCGGATCTGCCGGGCGATGCCGGAGGCTTCCTTGTCCTGATCGCCGTACACCGCCAGCCGCACGGGGGCGCCGGGGCCCTTCTCCGTGAACAGCCGCTTCTGCTTCCGCTGGGTGTTGTGGGCGATCAACTCGTCGGCCGCCTGTAGGATCAGCCCCGTGCTGCGGTAGTTCTGCTCCAGCCGCACTACCTTGACGTTGGGGTAGTCGCGCTCGAACTCCAGGATGTTCTTGATGTCTGCGCCACGCCAGCCGTAGATCGACTGGTCGGGGTCGCCGGTCGCGGCCAGGTTGGGGTAGTCGACCGACAGCGCACGCAGGATCACGTACTGCGCCCGGTTGGTGTCCTGGTACTCGTCTACTAGCACGTAGCGGAACTGCCGGTCGAGCTCGCGGCGCAGCTCTGGGTTGTCGTGCAGCATCTGGGCGACGTGCAGCAGCAGGTCGTCGAAGTCGACCGCGTCCGACTCGATCAGCTTCCGCTGGTAGGCGGGGTAGGCCTCGGCCACCACGTGGGAGATCGGTCTCCCGCTGGTCGCCTTGAACTTGTCCGCGGTGATCAGCTTGTTCTTGGCGTCGCTGATGGCGTGGCCAATGCGGTCGGCGGTGTAGCCCCCGGTCTGCAGCCGCTGGGCCTCGATCACGCGTTTGAGCGTCTTCCGCGCGTCGCCGGCGTCGTAGATCGTGAAGTTGGGGCTGAGCCCCACGTAGTCGCCGTACTTGCGTAGCAGCTTGGCGCCGAAGCGGTGGAACGTGCTCAGCCATACCCGCTGCCCCGGCGCCAGCGTTCCGACCCGGCGCCGCATCTCTTCGGCAGCCTTGTTGGTGAACGTGAGCGCCAAAATGGCGTGGGCGGGGACCCCCTGCTCCAGCAGGTGGGCGATGCGGTGGGTCACCACACGCGTCTTACCGCTCCCGGGCCCCGCCAGAATCAGCAGCGGACCATCGACGTGCAGCACCGCCTCGGCCTGGGCGGCGTTAAGCCCCTCGGTAAGCTTCGTGCTCGGCATCGGATGAATATACGCCGATAGGCAGGTCCGACGTAAGGAACCAGCAAGACGCCAAGAACAGCACGCAAACTATTTCGCGCTATTAGCTGTTCCGATCCCGTATTCTCGGCTTGGCTTCTTCTGTCCGTCTTGGCGCGCCGTGGCGCTCTTGGCGGTCCCTCATGCCTGCTAGCACGTGGAAAATCTGTCGAGAATCTTGCTCCGCAACCCCAATCTGACGGTATACTCCGCCCCAGCGATCTGGACCGCTTTCACCGACCCAAGGAAGGAGTCAAAGATGCCCCGCATCCCTCTGAACCACGCTCAACTGCACAGCGACCAGCTCAACGAGCGTCTCGAGATGAGCACCGCGGAGATCGGCCTCGCCGTTCGCACCACCAACTGCTTGGAAGAGAAGGGCATCCTCACCGTCTACGACCTGCTGCAGTGCCAGCCGGAATACCTGCTGGGCATCTCTAACTTCGGCGAAAAGACCTTGGAAGAGGTCTACGCGGCGCTCGAAGTGATCGGCTTCCCCCGCCCAGGCCGGGCGCAAGTCGGCAAGCCGAGGTAGAGCGCCTAGCGACCGCCGCTCGGGGGAAACCGCTCTGCGCGTCAGCCCAGCTCCTTTTCTGAGAGGTGCTCCTGGCGGCCGAGGTCGGGCGTGTGGCCCGTGGCGAAGCCCCGCGCGATCTCGAACAGGGCCACCGGCCGCGAGTGCTTGGCCTTCATGTAGGTCACCGTGTGGGCGTTTACCAGGATTAGCGCCAGGCGCGGATCGTCGGGCCCGCCGTCGCGGTCGCCCCCTTCGTTCTCAAACCACACCTGCCAGTCGCTCTGGTGCAGCTTGCGGATCGTCATGCGGTCGGTGCAGATGCTGGCCGTGCCGCTGACCGAAACCCACTCCTTGCTGCCGCTGTCGTAGTAGCCCAGGCAGACCTCGCTGTTGTGCTGGATCTCGTCGACCTTGTGCGTCTCGATGTTGGTCACGAACCATACGTCGGCGACCGCGTCCCGCTTCTGCGTCGCCATCGGGCGGGTCACTAGCGCTGCGTCCGTGCGGCGCGTCGTGAACAAGGCGGTCTCGATGTCGCCGATCAAATCGTACATCTCGTCGATCTTTTTCTCGGCGCTGGTGTTGGATACGGACATGGGTTTCTCCAGGATGGATGTGTAAGGCGGCGGTTAAAAGCTCTGCCTCAGAGCGGGGTGCTGCCCCCGGTGGCGCCGAAGACCTCTCCGGTGACGTAGCTCGCGTCTTCGGACGCCAACCACACGTACAGCGGCGCTAGCTCCGCCGGTTGAGCGGGTCGGCCAAACAGCGTGTCTTTGCCGAAGTTCTTCACCTTCTCGCCGGGCATCGAGGCCGGGATAAACGGCGTCCACACCGGCCCTGGGGCCACGGCGTTCACCCGCACCCCTTGCTCCATGGTCAGCTTGGCCATCGCTTTGGTCATGCCGATCAGGGCGGACTTGCTCGACGCGTACGGCAGCAGGTAGCCCCCCGGATCGTAGCCTTGGATCGAGACCGTGTTGATGATCGAATCGCCCGGCTGAAGGTGGCGGAGCGCCGCCTTAGAGAGGTAGAACGGCGCGTAGACATTGGTTTTAAAGATGCGGTCGAACGACTCGCTGGAGAAGCCCTCGACCGAATCGCTCGTCTCCTGATAGGCAGCGTTGTTGACGAGTATCGACAGCTTGCCGAAACGCCTGACCGCTTGGTCGATCAGGTCCTGGCACTGGGCTTCGTCCCGCAAGTCGCCCGCCACGGCGACGGCCTCCGCCCCGGCGCCGCGTACGTCGGCCAGGCTGGCCTCGGCGTCCTCGGTTTCCGAAAGATACGAAACCACAACGCTGGCGCCCTCTCGCGCGAACGCCAGCGCCACCGCGCGGCCGATGCCGCTGTCGCCCCCGGTGACGATCGCGACGCAGCCCTCGAGACGGCCGCTGCCGCGGTACGTTTGCTCGCCGTGGTCGGGGACGGGCTTCATACGCTGCGTGCATCCGGGCATCTCTTGAGACTGTTCCGAGAATGGGGGACTGGCAAAGCGAGTGCGTGGGTCGGTCATGGAAGTAGTGGTTGGTTGTTGGAATGCCGAAGTCGATTGTTCGGCTTTCAGGTTGATCGCTGGACGACTGCCGCCGGCGACGGTTTGCGCGGCGTCCGCAGCGGGATGCCTGCCACGCAACGCAAAGCACATGCCGCTTCGCGAGTGCTACGAACCTTGTGGCGCCCCGTTTGCTTGCGTACCCGTTGAGCAAACGCCGCCACGCGACGATCAGGTGCATCAGCGGGGCGGGGTTGCCCTAAGCCCGAGACGGCTGGCTTTTCGCGCCTTCGTCAGCCCGAGGCGACGCCCTGCTACGGCCGGGTGGGTGACCCGCCTGATTGGCGGCGTTTGCTCTGCTAAGAAACTAGAGGTTGGTCCAGTCGACCTAATCACCCCACTACCCAGGTAAGAAGCCATGATCCCTTCCAGCGTCGAGCGCGTCCCGCAGAGCACATGCGACGAAATCAATGAGCAGATCCGGCAGAATGCAGAGCGGCAGATCGCGCGGTGTGCATCGGCTGGTCCACAAGCGATCAACGATCGGCTCGACGAGCTCGATCACGAGTGGGATGTTGAGCGCACGCTTGAGGCCAACGCGGCAACGTTGACCCTCATCGGCTTGGCGCTAGGCGCCGGGGTCAACCGCAAGTGGTACTTATTGCCGACGGCGGTCGCCGGCTTTCTGTTGCTGCACGCGATCGAGGGGTGGTGCCCGCCGCTGCCGGTGCTGCGACGGTTGGGGTACCGCACCCGTTCGGAGATCGATCACGAGCGCTACGCCCTGAAGTACGTACGGGGCGACTTCCGCCGGCTGCCGGAGCGGAAGCACGAACGCGAAGGGGTGAACGCCAAACGCGTAGTGGAAATGATGCGGAGCTAGTGGGCTCCGGGGGCCGACCGCGTTCACCGATAGCCGCCACGGAGACTACCATGGGCGTTGAGATCTTGGGCCACCGCGTGCACCCGATGCTGGTAGGTTTGCCGATCGGGTTGCTGGTCGGGTCGGTGGTGTTTGACGTTGCTCTGATGGCGACCGATGAGCCAAGGTGGGCAGACGTGTCGTTCTGGACGCTCGGTTTAGGGATCGTTTCGGGGCTGATCGCGGCGCCCTTCGGCACGATCGACCGGTTGGGGATCCCGTCGGGCGCCCCCGCCAAGCATATCGGCCTCTGGCACGGCGTCGCCGCGGTGCTCTCGGTGGCCCTTTTTGCGGCCAGTTGGACGTTACGCTACCAATCGCCGCCGACGCCGACGACGCTCGCACTTGGACTGAGCGCCGCGGCTGTCGTGTTGCTTGCGATCGCCGGCTGGCTAGGGGGCGAGCTGGTATTCCGCCACGGCGTCGGAGTTCACCGGGGCGTTGCCGACTGACGGTCCGCCAGCGACTGACGCAGCAGCTTGGTCCAAACCCGGTACCCCTCGTCGTTCAGGTGCAGCCCGTCCTCGCGGAACAGCTCCTTACGCGGCGTTCCGTCGGCCCCCAGCATCGGGGGCCAGACATCGAGGTACGAGACGAGTTCGTCCCCTTCTGCATCTTCTCGGATCAGACCGTTCGCTTCGCGGATCGTGTCGGCAAGCTTCCACCGCGCCAGGCTCGGCTTGATGGCGACATAAACCAGCCGCGTCTCGGGGAGCGCCTCGTGCAGCTTGGCGACAAACGCTTGGAAGTCGCTGTGCACCTGTGCGGGCGATTTGCCCGCGGCGATATCGTTGTCGCCGGCGTAGAACACAACGGTGTGGGGCTTCAGGGGCGCCACCAAGCGGTCGAAGAAGTGATTCGAGTCGCAGATCTGCGAGCCCCCGAACCCGTGGTTCACCACCCGCCGATCGGGGAACGATGTCGCCACGGGCCAGAGACGGACGCTGCTAGAGCCCACGAAAACGATGCCGCGCTGCGGGGGAGGAGACTTCTGGTCGCGCGCCTCGATCGCAGAGATCGCGTCTTCCCACCGCGAGGGGTCGTACGGCTTGGCCTGCTCGGCCCGGGTTGGCAACGCGAGACCGACGCCGATCGTCCAAATGGCCAGCGCGGTGCGGGGAGTTGAGGCAAGGTGCATCTGCGATATTCCGATGGATTGAATGAGCCGAAGTTGCAAGTTTGAGCGATGCCGGTGGTCCATGCAAGCAGTTCTAACGAGCGCTTGCCCGCAGGCGGCTTGACGCTCGCGCCGGCAGCCAGAAAAACGCCGCTCGTAATTCCCCCCGCCCCGGGCGATAATAGCTGCTTCAGCCGGAACGCTCGTCGGGCGTCTTACCGGGCGCCGAACTTTGCTGTGCGGCGCCCAAACCAGGCGTTCGAGCCTTTCCGAACTGCAGCCGCCATCGATCCATCAGCTCCGCCTTCCCGTGCGTGACTCCCTCCTGCAATGCGTTCAAGATTCTCACTGCTGCTAAAGAAACGGGGGCGGCGGCGCACCGGCTCGCCGCTGCTGGCCGCTTCTGGGGCGATTGCGTCCGACCTCATCTTCCTTTCCGTAGGGGTGGGGGGAGCGATCGCGATGCTCCGAGAACGCGACCAGTGGGCGGCCTGGGCCTTGGCGATCCCGCTGTCGCTGGCGGCGATCGGCGGGGTTGGGCTGTGGCGAACGCTTCGGCGGGTGGGGGCTTCTCCCGAGTGGGTCCGTTGGCGCGCCGATCGCCCTTGGCTGCCGCACCGACTGCCGTCGGTCCTATCGGCGTCGCCGCTGCCATCCGTGGAGAGCGCCACCGATAGCCCGGGCGTGCGGATGCAGTACCGACTGCCCATCGACGGCGCCCGCGGCTGGCGCGTGGTGGGCATGGCGCTGATCTGCGTGCTGTGGAACGGGTTGGTTGGGTTCTTTCTGGTAGAGATCGTCTCCAACGTTCTGCAAGGAAACGTGAACTGGCCGATCACGCTGCTGGTGGCCCCGCTGGCCTTTGCCGGCGTGGGGCTGGGCTACGAGCTGATGCGCGACGCCTGGACCGCCACGGGGGTTGGGGTGACGCGGGTCGAGGTGTCCGACCTCCCGATGATCCCCGGGGGAACCTACCGCTGCGTGGTGATTCAGGCCGGACAGCTCCGGGTGCGCTCGCTGGTGGCGGCGCTGGTGTGCGAGGAAGTCGCCACGTACCTGCAGGGCACCGACTCGCGCGTCGCCACCGCGGAGGTCTACCGCAACACCTTGCTCCGCGAACGCAGGTTCGACGTCGATCCCGCGCGGCCGTTCGAAGCCGAGTTTGAGATCGAGATCCCGGCCGACGCGATGCACTCGTTCCGATCTACGCACAATGAAGTCGCGTGGTCGGTTGAGGTGCAATGCCTCGCGCACCGCTGGCCCAGCTTCCGCCGCCGATTCCCGTTGTGCGTTTACCCCGCGCCGGCCCAGCCGGCCAGCGCGACGAAGGGTCAGCTCTCTGGCGCCGCAACATGAAGCCCACCAGCCCGATCCCCGATCTCCACATCGCGCTCGATTGGCGCGGCGATTTCGCGCCGGGCGACGAGCTCACCGGGCGTTGCCACGTCCGCAACTGGAGCGAGTTGATCCATCCACGGGCCGAGCTGTCGGTGGTGTGGTACACAGCGGGGCAGGGGGAGGAGGACATGGCGGTCCACTTCCTGCGGCGGCTTCCCGGCCGCGACCCGTCAGATTCCGATCCAGCCAAGCCGATCCAGTTCGCAGTGACGCTCCCTTCGGCGCCGCTGAGCTACGACGGGTTGATCCTGAAGGTTTGCTGGGCGGTCCGCCTGCGCGTCAAGCCACGGCTGGGTCGGAGTCAGATGGTGGAGGCGCCGTTTCGGTTGGGGAGCGTGAGCGCCGCGGTTGCCGGGGAAGAGGCATGAACACGATCTCCATCGCGCCCCGCGACGCGGACGTCCCCTCACGCTTTTCCAACCCCTTCGCTACCTGCTGGACCAGACCGGGGGCGTTGACGCCGATCTTGCCCGATGGGCTTTCGATTGAGGACCTGGTAGAGCGGTTACGGTCGAATGCCTGGCGTGGAGAGATCGTGGGCCCCCACGGATCGGGGAAATCGACGCTGCTGGCCGCCCTGGCGCCGGTCGCGAGGTCGGCGGCGGGCGGGGAGCTCACGATCATCGACGGACTGGACGAGGCCTCTTGGCTCTCCCGGCGGCTGCTGGTGCGCCCCAAATGCAGGCTGCTGGCGACAACGCATGTGGGCGCCGGACTGCCAACACTGTGCCGGATGGCGCCGGCGCTCGATCAACTGCGCGAGCTGTATCAACGCCTAACGACCGACCGCGAGAACTCCACGACCTTGGCTGACGCGTATGATCATTACGACCGTTGCCAGGGGAACATCAGGGAGGTCTGGTTCGCCCTCTACCTGCTTCACGAGAGGCGCAGTCGAGGCGCCGGGGGGGCGTCTGTCTCGTGCTTGCAGCGCCGCAGCAGGGGGCGTGCGGTTCGGTTAACTCCTACGCAAGAAGCGACTTAGCTCGATCCACGCGGGGCGTGATCGGAATACTGGGCTTGCGTTCTGCGGGCCCGGGCTACGATTGCTGCGGACCAAGACGGTTCTCAGTAACGCGCGGCCGCCCGGCCTGTTCGGCACAACCGGCCGGGCCCCCCTAATTGGAATTCGCTTCCAAATGGGGGAAAGACTCAAGTGAATAGTTGCCACTATGGGTCATTGCGAGTTACAAGTTGATGAGGGACTTTTAGCGCCCATCCTCACACATGAGAACCATGATGTCCCGTATGCTTTTCTCCGTAGCGATCCTTGCGTTGGCTTGCTTCGCCAGCGTTGACGCCTGGGCCCAGTGCACTTCGTGCGCTCAGCCCGTGGTGGCGTTCTCGCCCGTCGTGCAGGCGCCGGTCATGCAGCCGGCGCCCCAACCGGTCGTCTGGCAGACGCAAACCACCACCGCACGCGACGGATGGTACCCAGGGAAGGTGATCGGAAACCTTTTCCGCCCGCGCGCCACGACCACGGTCACTACCAACTACGCCCCGGCAGCCCCCAGCTTCGTTCCGGTGACGGCCGGCTATGTTCCGCAGACGGTTGGCTACGCCCCGCAAATGGTCAGCTACGCGCCAACCGCCACCAGCTACACCGCCGCGTACCGGCCGACCTTCCCGCCGTCGTACAGCTTGGCGATGGAGGTCCCGCTGCAAACCGTCTACCGCCCGATCGTCGAACCGGCGTGTAACTCGTGCGGCACGGATCCTTGTGGATGCACGTCGTGCGCCATGCCCGTGACGATGAGCGCACCCGGGTGCAGCTCGTGCGGTCAGGCGTCGACGGCTGCTTTCGCGGCGCCCTCCAGCGGGTGCGCCTCTTGCAGCGCCCCCGCGTCGTTCTCTTCGAATGTCGCCCCCAGCTACTATGAAGAGCCGGCGGGTCAGTCGTATGTTCCGCAGAACTCCGGCCAACCCACCCCCGCGCCGTCGCTGGGAGCAGACGAGAACCCCGCTGCCGAGCGCAGCGTACTCGAGAAGCCCCCCGTCGAGCCGCAAATCGACCCTCAAGCCGAGCCGAGCGACCTGGGCCCCAGCGGCACGTCGATCGAAGACAGCTCGACGTACTTCGAGGCCCCGCAGTTGTATGACCCCCGCGACCGCACCACGCGGCGGCCGACCGCCCCGGTGTGGAACGCGGTTTACGAGAAGCCGGCCGACAGCGGCACGGTCCACCGTACGTCGCTGCGGGTCGAGTCCGAGGCGCCGGCGCCCGTGCGTCGCACGCAGGTTGGTTTCGAGGGTTGGACGTCTGCCGCCAACTAGCCGGCGCCGCTAGCAATCGATCGAAGGGGCGCGGGGCCTTGGGCTCCGCGCCCCTTGTTTTTGCGCTGTGGGACGACGGCGGGTTCGAACCGCTGGGGCGTTGGGGTTGCTTCGGGCGCTCGGCCGCTGCTAAGTAGCTTGGCCGTATTCTCCATGCTTCCTCGTGCCAGCCGCGATGCGTTTGCGCATGCCGCGTTCCAACCCCCCAAGCCGCGTGCGAACGCCAAGCCCGATCGCTTGGGGCTTGTCGCTTGCGCTCGTGGCGGTTCCCGCCGCGGGGCAACGCGTGCAGATCCCGGCGGGCTCCTACAGCGCGCCCGCCGCGGCGGCGCCCCCGCAGACCTTCGTGGCGCCCTCGCTCCCGCCGACGGCGGGCGCGGTCCCGCCGCCGAGTTTTGATCCCTACGCGCTTGGTTCCGGCGCCCCGGCGGCGCCCTACTCCTACGCCGCCCCCGCGCCCACCGGGGGCCTGGCGCCCCCCAGCCCCTACGGCGCGCCGGCCCCGTACGGCGCACCGGCTCCCTACGGCGCGCCCCCGGCCTCGGCGTGGCCCGCGGCGCCGCAGGCGGCCTCGCCGTCCGACTCGCCCTGGTTCCCTAGCAGCACCCCCACTTGGGAGCAGGGCAACTACGGCTATCAGCAGCCCGACGGCACCGTCGTGCAGTTCCAGCGGCTCGTGCAGCAGCTCCGCGTCGAGAACACCTACCTCTACGGCGACGGCTCTCCGGACCAGTTCGGCGTCAACCGGCTCGAGCTGACCACCACGTTCGCGATGCCGATCGGCGGCAAGATCGACACGCCTTTGCTGCTGACCCCGGGCTTCGCGTTTAACTGGTTCGACGGCCCCCCCGGCGTTCCGTTGACGGGCCAGCCCGACCTGCCGCCACGCGTGTACGACGCTTACCTCGACGCGGCCTGGTTCCCACAGTTCACTCCGTTGCTGGGGGCCGAGCTCGGTGTCCGCACGGGCGTGTGGACCGATTTCAGCAACGTTAACTCCGACTCGGTGCGCATCCTCGGACGGGCGATCGGCGTGGTGTCGACCTCTCCCGACTTCGAGGTGCTGGCCGGCGTGGTGTACCTCGACCGGGTACGGATCAAGATGCTCCCGGCCGGCGGCGTTCGCTGGCGGCCCAATCCGGATACCGACATCTACGCCGTCTTCCCCAACCCGCGGTTCCGGCGCCGGCTCAGTACCTATGAAGGAGTCAACTTCTGGTGGTTCGTCTCCGGCGAGTACGGCGGCGGTTCTTGGACCGTGGACCGCGGCGGGCTGAACGACCAGATCGACTACAACGACATCCGCCTCTCGATCGGCATGGAGTACGAAACCCCGCTGCAACGCCGCGGCCGGTTCGAGATCGGCTACGCGTTCGACCGCGAGATCGACTTCCGCTCGCAGTCCCCCCCCGACTTCAAGCCCGACTCCACCATCTACTTCCGCACCGGCTTCGACTTCTAGCACGCGCCTACCCGCGCAGCCACGCTCATCCCTCGGCCCGAACACCGCGTGAAGCCCTACCGCCGCATCCTGCTCCTGTGCCTCGTGGCGCCGCTCGGCGCCGCGTGGGCCGCGGCGCAGCCCGCGGGGGGGTACGCGGTGGTTGAGCCCATCGACTACCAGCCGCCGTTCCAGGTGACGATGGGCGAGCAGCCGCCCTACGTGGCGCCGATCGCCGGGCCGACCTACGACCCGCTGGTCCTCCCCGTCGATGGCGCCTCGCTCCCGGCCCAAACGCCGCTGGGGGCGGCCGAGCGCGCAGACCAGCCGAGCCTGCTCCCCCCCGGCACGCGGCCCGGCGTGTTCCAGGGCGTCAACCTTCAGTCCGACTTCATGCCCCGCCTGGGCAACGACAACGGCCTGGGCGTGCACGGCTGGCAGGCCAATGGGGTGTTTGGCTTCCCGTTCTTCGAGCGAGAAACGCCGCTGGTGGTGACCCCCCAGTACCGCACGATCGGCCTCGACGGGCCCGGCGGCACGCGTCTGCCCCCCGGCTACGACGTGCCGAGCCGGCTGCACGAGGCCCAGGTCGACTTGCACCACTTCCGCAGGATCACCGACCGCTGGCTGTTCGACGGCGCCGTGACGCTGGGCGTCTACGGCGAGGCAGACGCCCTGGGGGACGGCGGGGCGTTCCGCGTCAACGGCCGGGCGCTGGGCGTGTACGACTGGAGCGAGCATTGGAAGGTGCTGGTGGGGGTGGTCTACCTGAACCGCGCCGGCTACAGCGTCATCCCGGCCGCGGGGCTGCTCTACGCAGACGACGCCTTGAAGGTCGAGCTGGTCTTCCCCCGGCCGCGCATCGCTTGGCGGCTCGACGGGGGCTGCCCGCCGTGCGACGAGCGCTGGGTCTACCTGCTTGGCGAGCTGGGGGGCAGCGTCTGGGCGATCCGCCAAGAAGACGGCACGCCCGACACGCTGGCCTACTCCGATTACCGCTTCATCGTGGGCTACGAGCACAAGGTCATCGGCGGGCTCTCGCGTTACCTCGAGTTGGGCTACGTGTTCGGCCGCCAGGTAGAGTTCGACAACTACCCGAACGACATCCCGGTGAACGACTCGATCCTGCTCCGCGCCGGGATAGGTTTTTAGCCCGCGGGGCGTGGCTCTGGAGTTTTGTCCCTTTTGTCCCGTCCTGGGGGAGAAGAAAATCGGACAAAACCCCCCCCACCCCCTACGTTTCTGCACGTTTTCGCGCCGCCCGTTCGCCCGGCGGGGCCCGCCGGGCTTGCCTAAGGGGTCGCAAGCGGACACGCGCGGACACCTCGGGGACAAAATAGGGCGCATCGTTTTCTCCGTCGGCTAGCAGACAACCCCTCATTATCGCGGCGTGGGTGGCTATTTTCGACAATGAAATGCGGCGAGAATCCAGACGCTAGAGACTACCGCTCGGGCCGCGAAGAGGGCCGGATGCTGGTGCTTCCGCTCCGGTTCGACGGGGCGGCAACACCAGGCGCCGCGCCGCTCTGGGCTTCTCGCGTCCGCGCGATCGCATCGACCCTGGTCTTGGCTAGGGGGCGAAGCAACGGCGACGAAGGCGGGGCGACCCTACTATTGGCGAGCCCAAGCTGAGGCTCTCTCTTGAAGGACCGACCGACCCAAAGTGACGCAGCGGCCGCCGGCGAGCACGGCGGGCGCGAGCTCTATGAGAAGCCAATGCAATCCAATAAACGAAGCGTGCTAAGCAGAGCGGTCCGAGGCAGAGCGGTCCGAGCCAGATCGGTCCGAGCCAGATCGGTCCTACGCGGGGCGGTCGGCAGCGGCTTGGCCTGCGTGCTGTTTTGTTGCGGGTGCGACGAGCCGGCCGCGGGGCCCCCCGCGATCCAGACCCAGAACCTCCACTCGCGGCCAAGCACGCTACGCGTGGTCGACGGCACGGACGGGGCGGTGGTTGAGGTGCGCAGCGACTTTGGGATCGGCCGCGCCGCGTTGCAGCGGACCGGCCCCGAGTGGCCGGCCAAGGTGACGGTGCGTCTGTACCTCAAGGCCCTCGAGGGCTTCTCGGTGTCCGGCGGTGGAGAGACGCTCGACAAGGAGTCCCTGGCGATCGACCGGAACGAGGCGGACGGCCAGCCCTGCTTCGACGTGCGTGTCCCGCGGTCTGTGCTCGACGCCGGCCCGCGGATCGAGGTCCAGTGGGTCGACTTCTACCGCTAGCGGCGCCTACGGGCTATCCGCGAGTGGGGTTTGCGCCAGCCCCTGCGGGGCCCGCCTAGCGTCGGCGACACGCTCGCGGAGCCGGTCCGCCAGCCCGCGCTGGGCGGCTTCGTGGGCGGGGTCGCCGGCCAGGTTGGTCAGCTCTTGGGGGTCGGTCTGGTGGTCGTACAGCTCCCGCCCGTCGCGGCCCGCTTCGCCCCACTCGGTGTAGCGGTAGCGTGGGGTCCTCAGGCTGTACCCCGAGACGCGCCGGCCCAGGACGATCTTGGTGAGCGCGTCGCTGCGCGCCTGGGCGGCCGGGTCGGCCAGCACGCCGGTGAGGGAGGTCCCGCTGAGGAACGCCGGCGGCCGGAGCCCGCACGCCTCGGCCAGCGTGGGGTAGAGGTCGACCAGCTCAACCGGCGACCGGGCCGACCCCGCCACGGCGCCTCCGCCGGGCAGGCGGATCACCAGCGGCACGCGCGCGGCGTTCTCAAACAGCGTCATCTTCTGGTAGTGCCCGTGCTCTCCCATGTGGTAGCCGTGGTCGGACGTGAACACCACGATCGTGTTGTCTGCCAGCCCGGTGCGCTGCAGCGCGTCTAGCACCCGGCCGACCTGGGAGTCGACGAAGGTGATCGATGCGTAGTAGGCGCGGATTGCTTGCGAGGCCAGCTCGTCCGCCAGGTTGCGCTGCCCCTTCTGCCGCGCCATGCACTCTTGGGCCGGTTTGGGGAGGGCCGCGCGGTAGCCGGCGGGGGTCGACGGGATGCGGATCTGGTCGAGCGGGTAGCGGTCGAAGAACGGCTTGGGCGCCACGTACGGCGTGTGCGGCCGGTAGAAGCCGACGGCCAGGAAGAAGGGCCGACCGCTCTGGGCGTACTCTTCGAGCATCTCGACGGCCCGCGTGGCGCCGACGCCGTCGGTTTGTTCTTCCGCGGCGCCGTCCTGCGCCATCCAGCTCAGCGCGGCGCCGAACTGGCCCGGAACCACCGAGAAGATCTTTGACTCTTCGCGTTTGTCCCGGCCGATGGGGTTGAAGGTGCGGTCCCAGGAGGCGGGGTCGTCGTGCCCCTGGGTCCCGATGTCGGCCGGCACGTTGTAGTGGTACAGCTTGCCGACCCGCGCGCTCTGGTAGCCGTGCTGCTGGAAGAGCTGCGGGAGCGTCTGCACGCCAGGCAGCGTTTGGCGTACGCGGATGCGGTTGGCCTCGATGAGGGTCTGGTCGGAGTACAGCCCGCACATGAAGGAGGCCCGGCTGGGGCCACAGAGGGGAAACTGGCAGTAGGCGCGCTCGAACAAGACGCCGCCGGCGGCCAGCCGGTCGATGTTGGGAGACTCGACCAGCGGGTGGCCGTAGCAGCCGAGGTCGCAGTTCAGGTCGTCGCAGACCACCAGCAGCACGTTGGGCTTATCCGCGGCGTCAGCGGGGGCGCAGTACGCCAAGCAGCAGACAGCAATGAGGCACTTGCTACGCATCACGGTGGGGCTCTCCTGATTCGGACTGGAACGCCGTTGCAGACAACGAAGAGGGGATAAGTCGACGCGCCGACGCCGCTCGCGATGCGGCAACGCGCTACAGACATCGTAGCACGACCGCCGCGTGGTTGGGCGGCCCGGGCGTTGACGGTTTGAAGAACACGATGGGGGGCGACCCGCATGGTTATGCGCAGCGGCTTCTCGCGGTCGCGCACAGGCCGCTCGGCGTTTGTAGCGGCCGCGTAGAATCAGGGTTTAGAAACCGCCCTGGTGAGAACAGCTTGATGAGGTTGAAAACGATCGCGTGGGCCCTGGCCGTGTGTGGGACCGCTTGTTGCGGCGCGGGCATCGCCAGGGGGGAGGGCTTCGCCGACTTCCGCGGGATGTGGGTCTCCCGCTTCGAGTACAGCAGCACGAGCCCCGCCAGCGTGCAGCAGATCATGGCCAACGCCGCCAGCCTGGGGGTGACCGACGTGCTCTTCCAGGTGCGGGGCCGGGCCGACGCGTACTACGACAGCGCGTTCGAGCCGCGGGCCCAGGGGCTTTCGGCCGGTTTTGACCCGTTGCAGACGGCCATCGACGCGGCCCACGCCAACGGCATGAAGCTGCACGCGTGGATCAACACCATGCCGCTGTGGCAGGGCGCCTCGCCGCCCACCAGCCCCTCGCACCCGTACTACAACACCGACCCTTCGTTCCGCCTGTACGACATCAACGGCGTCCCAGAGAGCATCGCGGCGCCGTACGGATCGTACGCCACCGTGAATCCGTTGCTGCCGGAGGTGCACACCCACATCAACAGCGTGGTGCAGGACATCGCCAGCAACTACGCGGTGGACGGCGTCCACCTCGACTACATCCGCTGGGTCGGGGGCCTGGGCTTCGACACGCTGCCGCACGACGCACAGTCGCACACGCTCTTCAATCAAGCGACGGGCCTCGACGGGACGAACCCCGCCAATGCCGCGGCCTACCGCGGGTTCATCAAGGATCGGATTACTGACCTGGTGGGGAGCCTGAAGACGACGGTCGACGGCGTCGAGCTGGCTTCGGGCAGGGCGATCGACCTGTCCGCCGCGGTGTGGCGCGACCCGGACATCGCGGAGAACGACTACCTGCAGGACTACCGCACCTGGCTGGAGCAGGACCTGCTGGACATCGCGATGCCGATGATCTACCTCAGCTCTTCCAACGCGAACCTGCTGCAGCCGAACCTGCTGAACACGCTGAACATCCCCACCAACACACAGATCGCCCCGGGGCTGGGGGTGTACTTGCAAACCGCCAACGCCGGCGGAGTCGACCTGACGATCACCCAGCTCGAGCAGCTACGCACGCTGGGGGCCGACGGCGCCACGCTTTACAGCTACAGCAGCTTCTTCGGCAACGACCCGCTGGCCGCGGCGCGGCGGGAGGCCGTAACGCAGTACTACGCCAACCTGCCCGACCCCAATCAGCCGGGGGACGACGGCTTCTTGGACCCGAACGCGACCATCGTCACCGACTTTGAGTCGGGCGAGGGGTACTTTGGCACTTCCCCCACCCTCTCGGGGAGCAACCAGGGGATTAACAGCGCCAGCGCGGATCGGACCACCTCCCAGGCCCACCTGGGGGAGGCCTCGCAGGTGATCACTATCGACGGCAGCAACTCCGGCTGGTTCCTACGCCACTTGGCGGGGACCGGACCCGGGGGCGCGGCGTCGCCCAGCGGGAACCTGCCGCTGACTTCGGAGGGCTCGGTCGGCTTCTGGCTGAAGACCGACACCCCCGGCCTGAGCGTGCAGGTAGCGGTCGACGACCCGGGCACCGCCGATCGCGGGCTGCTCAAGGCCATCGTGGCCGACGGCCAGTGGCGGCTGTACGAGTGGGACCTGGCCGACGACTCGCAGTGGGAGGGCTGGGTCGCCGGCGACGGCCTGATTTCCGGCGCCACGGTGACGCTCGATTCTATCCAGTTCTACGGCGCCGGCGACGCGGTGATCTACCTCGACACGGTGGCCCACAACCCGCTGGGGAGCCTGCTGGTTCCCTTTGTTGCGGGGGACTACGACCGCAACGGCCTGGTGGACCCTGAGGACCTGGCCGCCTGGCGGACGCAGTTCGGCCAGAGCGTAACGCCGGGCGCCGGCGCGGACGGCAACGGCGACGGCGTGGTAGACGCCTCGGACTATACCGTGTGGCGCGACGCCCAGGCCGGCCTCGGTGCGGCGGCCGCCGCCGCCGTGCCGGAGCCTGCCGCGTGCGTCGTGGCCGGCATCGCCGTTGGCCTGGTTCTGCTGGGGCGGCGACGCGGCGTCGCTGGCCGCGGTTAGCCGCGCCGGCTCGGACGGCCCGCCGTGAACCACCGCCCGCGGCGGTTCTTACGATCGGCCCGGCGGGCGCAAAAAAAGACGCCCCGGCGACCGTGTCGCCGGGGCGTTGTTCAGCACGAAGCAAGCGGGGCTGCCCCTCAACGCTTGCGACGCACGACCGCCAAAGTGCTGAGCATCGCGAGGGCGGCGATGCCGATGGACGCGGGCTCGGGGACCGGGGCGCCCGGAACGAGCTCGAACATCACCGCGGTGGCGCGCATGGAGACAAACGTGTTGCTGCCAGCGGTTTGGGCTAGTGTGTAGGTCGTCGAGGCATCGAGCGAGGCCGTTCCCACGAGAACCCACTCTCCTCCGGCGAAGGTCTGACCGTTCGCTGGGTCCACAAAGCCATTGACCGAGTTCTGGTCCACGGCCGTTGTGAACAGGGCGCCGCCGCCGCCGGAAAGCGAGAACGTTGTCAGTCCTCCACTAATCGAATTTGTGATCGGCCAGGTGGCGTACACGTTGTACTGCCCGGTGCTTCCGCCTGCCAAACCAGAAGCGAGGTCTCCGTCATCATTCAAGGCGGCGCCGGCGGCGAGGGCTAGATTATCGGCATCGGTTCCTGGGGTGTACGTGTAGAGGTACGTGTCCAGGGAATTGGCGCCGTTACCGCCGAAAATGCTATTGCCTGGGCCCAACCCAACAGTGGCCGAGGTAGAGCTGAAGCTCGCGCTCGTGGTGTCGCCGCCGAACCCGAAGTTCGTTGTGTTGAAAGTTCCAGCCGAAGGGCTATTGGTAACCCCATCGACGTCGATCTGAATCAGGAACGCGGCATCGGCCGCCGGGGCCATCGCCGCGGCCGCGGCGATGGTGAGAAGTACGCGGGTCGTCTTCATGAGGTCTCTCCCAAGTAAAGTAGTGCGCCGGGGCGCGGAACTCGTTAACGCTTCTTGTTTCAGGTTAGTCGCGGCGGCTAGGGGGTTCCCTGCGCGGGGCGCAGGGGGTTCTCGCCATCGCGCAGGCGTTAGTTTTGCGAAACCACCTCTTCGCCGTTGCGCGAGGCCTTGGCGACGTACAGCAGCATGTCGACGTCGTCCGTCACATACTCGACGCTGCCGTCGGCGTGAGCGAACAGGGCCCCGCCCGGGTGGGCGCTGCCGAACGGCAGGTTGTTTAGCTGCATCGTCTTGGGCGAACCGGTGATGAAGTCGGGGCGGTCGTCGTCCTCGTGGTAGGTGTAGTAGCCGACCGTTTGGAGGTTCGGGTTGGGCGGGTAGCGGAAGTCGATGTTCCTCGTCGAGAAGACGAACGACTTGCCCAGGAGCTCCTTCGGGGGGATCAGCACGCCGCCGGCGCCGGTGGTCTCGCGTTTGCCGGTCCACCACACGCCGATCGCCCACGCACGCAGCTGGTACCAGCCCTCGCCCAGCAAGAAGGTCTTAGACGTGCCGTCGGAGATCTGCCCGTGGCGGACGCGCCCCAACAGCGGCATGACGCCGTCTTTGTTGATGTGGCCGTTGTCGGTCGTGCCGTCTGCTTCCTTCAGGTAGTCGCTGTTGGGGGTCCGCGCGGTCGTGGGGAGCACCGTGTTGGCGCGGCTGCTGGCCGAGCCGGCGATCGCGTAGTAGGTGCAGGCCGGCAGCTCGCCGGTCGTCTGCAGCATGTCGATGGCGTTAGGATCGCTGGGGCAGCGGAACAGCTCGGTGACCCCCTTGCTCATGTTCACCAGGTCGTAGGCCTGGAACGGGTTGTTCGGCGTGGACGCGTTCCGCTTGTCGATCTCTTGCCCGAGCTGCTGGGCGAGGGCCGACTCCTCGATGTAGGGCAGCACCAACACGTTCCAGCTGAACCCGTTGTTGCCGCTGCCGCTCTTGCCGCTGTACTCGGCGCCCGGCGGGAACCGGCCGTTGGTGGACTCGTAGTTCATGCACGCCAGCGCGTGGTTCCGCAGGTTGTTCTGGCAGCTGCTGCGTCGCGCCGCCTCGCGCGCCGCCTGCACCGCGGGCAGCAGCAGCGCCACCAGGATTCCGATGATAGCGATCACCACCAGCAGCTCGACCAGGGTGAAGGCGTTCGGCTTGTTCGTTCGGCCGGTGTAGGTCGTTCCCATCGTATGCCCTTCGTGGCTGGGTTAGTTCTGGTTCGTGCGCGGGTGCAGACGCCCCGCGTGGCCCGCCGCGCCCGCGGCGACGAGCAGCAGCGCCAGCGAGGAGGCCTCGGGCACGGCCGCGCCCACCGCCGACACGCCGCCGGCGGAGAAGTTGTTCTTCCACAAGGCGTAGTCTTCGAAGTTGACGAAGTTGTCGCCGTTGCCGTCGGCGGGCAGGTTGGGGCCCGTCTCGCCGAACGAGTCGCGCCACACCGTGTAGTCGGCGGCGTCGACAAAGCCGTCCGCGTTGAAGTCGCCGATCGCGGCGGCGACGAACTCGGCCGTGGGCTCCCAGTACACGGTGTCTAGGAACACCACCGCGTCGCTGGCGCCGAACAACTGGATGGAATCGAGCGACACCAGCGCCCCGTCGATCTGCCCGTTGCCGCCGGCCAGCCACGCCTCCCAGTCGGCGTTGCGGTCGAGGAACCAGCGGTACTCGTGCCACTGGCCGTCGGCTACCACGCTGCGGAGCACGCCGCGGTCGGCGGTGGTTGGGTCGTCCAGGGCGATCGAGACGCTCAGCCCCGGCGTGTCTGTCTTGAGCCACAGCCCGACGGCGCCGGTCGACTCGAACTGCAGGTTGGCCACGGCGCTGGCCGCGTTGTTGGAGCCGCCGAAATCGCTGAACCTGGCGCCCGCTACGTGGCGGAGCACAAAGTCGCCGCCGGCAGACTCGTCGTACTGGATGTCGATCCGCTGGCTGTGGCCGCCGGACTGGGCCGCCAGCGACGAGCGTTCCGCGGTGGAGCCGGCGATGTTGGCGGTGGTGGTGCCGGAGAAGTCAGGGGCCCGGTTGAAGTACCCCTCGTGCCCCTCGATCACCCGGCCGGAGCGCTCGCCGTAGTTGTCGAAGTCGGTCAGCACCTTGCGGTCGTACACGACGCCCGTGCCCGCGGTCGTGGCGGTGCGGAGCTGGATGTCGGCGCCGTAGAAGTACTTGAGGATGTCGACGTAGGAGACGCTGTTGTCGGACAAGAAGTCGGCGCCGTTCTGGCTCATCGCGCCGCGGTTGGGCCAGTTAGGGTTGGTGGGGGTGCCGCGGAAGCCCAGCGGCGTCCCCAGGTTCGAGCCCCGCGAGAGGTTGTTCTCGTAGGGGTAGGTGACCCACTTCTGCGTGGTGGTGGGGTCGGAGTCACCCGGGTTGGGCACGGCGCTCGGATCGGCCGGGTTGAAGGGCCCCGTGGGGATAGCGCCCGCCACGTAGAACGCCGCGATCAGCACGTCGCCGCCGGAGAAGTTGTCGACGTAAAGGATCTCCCCCTCGGTGGCCGCGGCGGCCGCCTGGTGGATGGCCAGCGCGGAGCCCGAGCAGCTATAGACCTGATCGCTCTGGCCGTCGTTGATAAACCCCTGCAGGTCCACCTTGTAGTAGGCGAAGGTGCGGGCGGCGACCGCCTGGGCCTTGAGCGCCTCGAAGCTGGCCAGACCGTTCTCGCAGTGCACCACGTTGGGCACGTAGTCCGACTCCATCGCCACCGCGCCGCTGCCGGTGACGTTGATCGTCGACAGGGCCTGGAACTGGGCCGCCGCAGGCGCAGCCAGGGCGCCGCAGAGCGCGATCAGCAGTGGTCGGCGGGGCCCGTGGCGTAACATGCAGCGTTGTCTCGGTTCTCAAATCGAAGGGTTCTGGTACAGAGGCGGCGTCTAGCGACGGCGGCGAACCAGCCGCGCGCCCAGCGTCGACATCACCGCCGCGATGCCCAGCGTTGAGGGCTCGGGGACCGCCGCGCCGCCGATGGCGCCGACCGCCATCGGGTTGCCGAAGTTGGCGACCCACACGTCGTAGTCGCCGTTGTCGACCGTGCCGGGCGTGGTGTCGCCGGGCAGCGTGACCGACAGGCCGAGGTTGTCGCGCCACACGGTGTAGTCCGCGGCGTCGACGAAGCCGTCGTCGTTGTAGTCGCCGTCGAGCGTGCCCGTTCCAACGTCGAGGAGCGAGAGCACCACGTTGTCAAACGCCACGCCGCCCCCAGGCGAAGAAAGACCCGACGGCGAGCCGATGCGGAGGCTGTCGTAGCCGGCCACACCCGTGGTGATCAACCAAGTCTGCGACGCGTCGACGCCCATCACGTCCGACCCGGTGGTGAGCGTGGCGCCGTTGTCCAATCCGTCACGGAAGAGGTCGAGTTCAACGGTGATGGAATCGGGGGTGATGGTGGCGGAGAAGCGGTGCCAAGCGGCCCCGATGTCGGCCGGGGTTACCAAGTCGTCTAGGTCGGTCGTCCGGTCCAAGGCAGGGTCGAGCTGGAAGTACTGCCAGTTTGGATTCCGGACCAAGTCGCCGAAGACTCCGGTAAACGACTGCAGCCGGTACGCGTAACTCGTGGTGGGCTGATCATTCACCGGTGTGTTTGGCGGCGCGTTCATCGGATCAACGGGGTCGAACGTGTCCGCGTTCCAGAAACCCAGCTCGATGAGGTCGCCGGAGGTCGTGCGGTTCCGCAATCCGGCCGACATCCGCTTGTTGCCCGAAGCGTTGTCGTAGATGTCGACCGACAGCTTGATCGATTGAGACGTGGTTGGATGGATTTCGCCGCCCGGGGCCAGCCCGGTCCATTGCATCACCGAGTTGCCGACGTGGTCGACCGCGTTGCCTTCTATCCCCGGGAACAGCGAGCTGTCGGAGGTGAGGATTCCGTCGTCGGAATTGGCAGGCGCCGCGGTCCCGGTGCCGTTGCGGGGCTCCCACACGCTGTAGAGCGCCGTGTTGTCTGCAAAGCCGTCGAAGGTCTCCGAGACAAGCGTCGTGTCGGCAGCGGCCGGCGCGGCGAGCAGGGCCGCGGCCCACAGCATTAGTCCAGCCGCTAGGCGGCGATCTGAGACAAGAGAGCGGGGCAGCGACATCTTATTTTTCCTCGGGTGTCCGCCAGGGAGCCGGCGCGGGAACGTGGTCTTTCACTAGTCCGTTGTAGTTGCTGTCCAGCATTGGGTCGCACTGAAAGGCGTAGGTGATTCGCGCTTTTGCGCACGCCCCGCGGCCGGCCGTGCACCGCGACGCGGGGCGCAGGCTTACAACGCCCGCGAGAGGGGTCGGCGCAGATTTCTGCGGGTCGCCCAGGCGCGTGCGGCGGCCCGAATCGGCCGCGTCGCCGGGGCGTGGTCACCGGGATGGCGTGGCCCAGGGGCGCTTGGCGCGCCCCGCGTCAGCGGACCGTCATGCCCGTCGACCACTGGGCGAACTGCGCGTCGCGCGCCATCGGGTCGGGCGAGAGGAACACCTCGGTCCCGATCTGCCGCCCGTCGTTCAGAGAGACGCCAAACACCTCGATCGGCTGCCGCGCGGCGTCGGTGGTTTCGACCCAGAATGTGTAGACCTGCACCCAGCCAGGCCGCTCAACGGCCGACAGACGCACGTCGCGGATGGCGGCCATGTGGACGCCGTAGCCGTCGCGCCGCAGGGCGTCGCGGATCGCGGTGTCCAGGTGCCGGTCTCCCACCCAGTCGCTCAAGCGGCGCAGCAGATTGACGAACATGGGCGGGGCGGTCGGGTAGGGGGCGGTTGGCTCACCAGCGAGGACCTCAACCGTGCGATCCCCCCTGATCGTAACACCCCGCTCCGGCGGGCGTTGGAGGGGCATGGCTGGATCGTCGGGCGCGGCCCGGCGTCGGTCCCATCGTGCCCCCCTAACCATCGCGACGGAGGCGTCCCCGTGTCTACCCGAATTGCTGTGCCACTATTGATCGCCGCGGTGTGCGTGGCGCCGACGCTGTTCGGAATGGCCACGGGCCGCCGGCCTACCCGGCTGGTGTGCGGGGGCCCGTCCGCTTCCTTGGAGCGGGACGCAGCGGAGGGGCCGGACGCGTTGCTCCGGCCCACGGCGCAGCGGGCAGCGGCGGGCGTGATTACGCTCTGAGACCGCGTGAGGTCGGCTCGGGGGACGCCATCAACTCGTTGACCGCCCCGGCGTACCCCCGCGTCACGTGGGCGCGCCGGCGGTAGTCGTCGTCTTGCATCAGGTGCCGGTGCAGCCGGGCCAGGTTGGGCCCCGGGACCGACGGGAAGAGGTGGTGCTCAAGGTGGTAGTTCACCCCCACCGGGCAGACCGTGAGGCGTTCCCACCAGCTTGGCGCGACCGAGCGTGTCGCCCCCAGCTCGTCCTGCTCATCGGCCAACCCGACGTGCTCGCTGGTGGCGCGGAGGCGGTTGAACAAATTGAGCAGCGTCATGGTCGGGATGATGTACAGCAGCACTACCACCAGGGTGTTGCCGGGGGCGTAGCGGAACCCCAACGCGATGGCGGTGTAGACCGCCACGATGTTCGCCACGTACAGCACCCGGGCCCGCAGCGGAAAGGCGGGGGTGATCGGGTCGGTCATGTGCATCCAGGGCGCCCACTGCTTGACCAGCGGCCAAGCGCGGTAGGCGTTCAGCCCGGTGATCGATCGGAGCATCGTCCACCAGAGCTCGGAGCGGGTCTTCGGCCAATCAAACCACTCGTGGTCGTCGCGCTGCGCAGCGAGGTCGCAGTCTTCCTCGGTGTTGACGTAACGGTGGTGTTGGAAGTGGGTGCTGCGGTAGAGCGTGGTGCTGAGGTTCGACGGGAAACCAAGGAACAGGTCGCACACGATGTCGTTGACGGTGTGGTTCTTGAACAGCAGCCAATGGGCGCCGTCGTGCACCAGCACCCCGATCGCTTGTTGCCGAGTAGCGATCACGACCCCGGCGATCAGGTAGACCCACCAGTAGGGGAAGTAGAGGGCGCACGTCATCGCGGCGACAACCACGCCCCACTGCAGCGTGATCAGACCCACGCTCCGCCAGGGGCGGATCTGAGAGAGCCGCCGGACTTCCTCCACATGACGGGCACGCGGGAACCGCTCAACGCTGCCAGCGACGATCTCTGCGTCAGGTGGGGAGTCTGGGAGGGCTTGCATGCCGCTTTATTGTGGTCGCCCTCGATAGCATTGCAAGCAATCGCCCCCCCAGCGGCGAGCCGTCGGCGTCAGCCGCCGGAGGTTTGCGGGGCGGAAGAGAGCTGCCAGAAGCGGAAAAACTCCAGAAAGCCCTCCGGCGGCTAACGCCGACGGCTCGCCATCGTGATTATTCTTGGCGCATGCGATATTGGCTGCTCACGACTAGGGAGAATCTGGGGACACCCAACCGCCGAGAATCTGGGAGAATCTGGCGAGGGGACGAATCTGGGGACATCGGCTGTCTTAATTGTTGTCAATAGCGAGTGACGGCTCGCTCCATGTTTCGTTGTTTCGGACCATCAGGTTCAACGTGACGACCAGCTTGCGCATGACTGCCACCAGGGCGGACTTCTTGGCTTTCCCCCGCGCCAGCAGACGCTGGTAGAACGCCTGCATGCGGGCGTTGTAACGTGTGGCGACCAGGGCGGCCATGTACAGGACCTTGCGGACCATCGAGCGACCCGCGTGTGTCCTGCGTTGCCCCTGCTTCTGGCCGCTGTCGCGGGCGATGGGGGCGACCCCCACCAGCTTGGCGACCTGGCCCCGGTTGAGGCGGCCCAGCTCGGGGAGCTCGGCCAGGAGCGTCGCGGTGGTCGCCACGCCGACGCCTGGGCACGATTGCAGGACCCGCGACTTGGCCGCTAGCTGCGGGCACTGGTCCAGGACCTGGGCGATGCGCTTGTCGACCTCGCGGATCTGCGCCCGGTAGAACGCGACACCCTGGCGGATCATCTCTGCCGTCTCTGCGTCGCGCGTCTGCTGCAGGCGGTTGCGCTCGGCCCCCAGGTGCGCCAGTGCTTGGTCACGGCGGTGGACGAGCGCCTTGAGCTTCGCCTCGCTCGCGGAGGGCGCTTCGCGCGGCTCGGGCCGCACCACCTCGCCGAAGCGGGCGATCATGCGTGCGTCGAGCTTGTCGTTCTTCTCCACCATCCCGCAGCCCCGTGCGAAGTGGCGGACGTGCAGCGGGTTGACGACCGCGCAGTCGACCCCCCGACGCTCGAGCGCCTCGACCAGCAGCCCCTCGTAGCCGCCGGTGGCTTCCAGCACCACCAGTGTCTTGGCCGGGGCGACGCCGCGGACCAGCGCGTCGACCCCTTCGGGGGTGTTGGCGACGACCGTGTGCCGGCCGGTCTTAGAGTCGAACACGTCCAGCTTCGCCTTGGCGACATCGATCCCGATCACGTTCTTGTCTTTCATCGTTATTCCCTGGATAGTAAGTACGAGCTCGCGGCACGCACGCCGCGGCTCCCCCGGCTGTTCGGGTTAACAACGAAAAAGGACCGGCGATCTTGATGTCCCACGACGTCTAGGCGTCTACCCAGCACGATCTGCCGAGTCCGTGCGCCCACCGGGGCAAGCCTCCGGTGGGCGGCTTTTTCAGTCTAATTGCCTCCGGCGTACTCTCCTGAGCCGGCCGCCGATCGGGTCGCAGCAGCGACCTCCGCTCCGGCTCAACAGAGGGGGGCGCCCCTCCGCCTTCGCCCTCGCATCGGCCCCTCGATTGGGCGCAGGGCCGATGCGAGGGCGAAGGCGGAGGGGCTAAACCCACTCCCAAGAAAGAAATCAAGCAATCAAACGACAGGTGCAGTGCCTTAGGTAAGACACTACCCAGCTCGCGACAGGCTTTTAGGTTTGCCCTAAGTCGCTGTAGTGCATGGGTTTCCTGTCATTGCAACAACGACGCTTTGGATGGCTGTCCCCAATCCGGTCCGTTGGCCGTCAAGCGGCTATTGTGGAGAACGCGGCGGTTGGGTGTCCCCAGATTCTCGGTTGGGTGTCCCCAGATTCTCGCCCCCAGATTCTCGACTCGGAACGCGCGCGGCGTCCTCTTCTCCGCGTCATCACGCACTGCGGAGGTTCCCCTTGCCGATGTTTCCAAGCTGGCGTTGCCGTAGACTTGGGAGGCTGGGTAGTGTCTTACCTAAGGCACTGCACTTGTCGTTTGATTGCTTGATTTCTTTCTTGGGAGTGGGTTAAGCCCCTCCGCCTTCGCCCTCGCATCGGCCCTGCGCCCAATCGAGGGGCCGATGCGAGGGCGAAGGGGGAGGGGCGCCCCCCTCTGTCGAGCCGGAGCGGAGGTCGCTGCTGCGACCCGATCGGCGGCCGGCTCAGGAGAGAACGCCGGAGGCAATTAGACTGAAAAAGCCGCCCACCGGAGGCTTGCCCCGGTGGGCGCACGGACTCGGCAGATCGTGCTGGGTAGACGCCTAGACGTCGTGGGACATCAAGATCGCCGGTCCTTTTTCGTTGTTAACCCGAACAGCCGGGGGAGCCGCGGCGTGCGTGCCGCGAGCTCGTACTTACTATCCAGGGAATAACGATGAAAGACAAGAACGTGATCGGGATCGATGTCGCCAAGGCGAAGCTGGACGTGTTCGACTCTAAGACCGGCCGGCACACGGTCGTCGCCAACACCCCCGAAGGGGTCGACGCGCTGGTCCGCGGCGTCGCCCCGGCCAAGACACTGGTGGTGCTGGAAGCCACCGGCGGCTACGAGGGGCTGCTGGTCGAGGCGCTCGAGCGTCGGGGGGTCGACTGCGCGGTCGTCAACCCGCTGCACGTCCGCCACTTCGCACGGGGCTGCGGGATGGTGGAGAAGAACGACAAGCTCGACGCACGCATCATCGCCCGCTTCGGCGAGGTGGTGCGGCCCGAGCCGCGCGAGGCGCCCTCCGCGAGCGAGGCGAAGCTCAAGGCGCTCGTCCACCGCCGCGACCAGGCCCTCGCGCACCTGGGCGCCGAGCGCAACCGCCTGCAGCAGACGCGTGACCCCGAGACGGCGGAGATGATCCGCCAAGGGGTGGCGTTTTACCGGGCGCAGATCCGCGAGGTCGACAAGCGCATCGCGCGGGTCCTGGAGCAGTGCCCGCAGCTAGCGGCCAAGTCGCGGGTCCTGCAATCGTGCCCAGGCGTCGGCGTGGCGACCACCGCGACGCTCCTGGCCGAACTCCCCGAGCTGGGCCGCCTCAACCGGGGCCAGGTCGCCAAGCTGGTGGGGGTGGCGCCGATCGCTAAGGACAGCGGCCAGAAGCAGGGGCAACGCAAGACTTACGCGGGGAGGTCGATGGTCCGCAAGGTCCTGTACATGGCCGCCCTGGTCGCCACCCGTTACAACGCCCGCATGCAGGCGTTCTACCAACGGCTGCTGGCCAAGGGGAAAGCGAAGAAGTCCGCCCTGGTGGCAGTCATGCGCAAGCTGGTCGTCACGTTGAACCTGATGGTCCGAAACAACGAAACATGGAGCGAGCCGTCACTCGCTATTGACAACAATTAAGACAGCCGATGTCCCCGATTTGTATCGAGCTTTAGATTGCATTCGTGCTCTAAATGACAACGAAACCTCGCGGCGCGGCATGTTGTCGGCTGCGCGACGGAAAGGGGACATTCTACTTATCGGCGGCGGCCTACGGACGGATTGGGGACAGCCATCCAAAGTCTCGTTGTTGCAATGACAGGAAACCCATGCACTACAGCGACTTAGGGCAAACCTAAAAGCCTGTCGCGAGCTGGGTGTCCCCCGATTTCTCTCCAATGATAGTAAACCGATGCACTACAGCGACTTAGGGCAAACCTAAAAGCCTGTCGCGAGCTGGGTGACCCCCGATTTCTGCTCATGATTGTGGACGTGGTAAAGAGTGGAGGGGTGTTCACTGTCACGATTTCATTGAATGGCAGCATAAGCTACATGCGCAGCGGAATCGCACTTCAGAACCTCGGTGCATTCGATGTGCAATCCCACTGGGGAAGTGGGGTAGTGTTCTCAAATATGCAGACGACTGCTTATTGAGGTAGACCGCGGTGAATGATAGTTTAATCACAGGCTCCGTTGCCCGCAATTCCTGAATAGAGTATGGACATTACACACAGAGTCTTCTCGACGCTCTGCGCTACTGCTGCGATTTTCACCTCCAGCGGAGAAGTGCGTGCAGACTTGAATGCATGGACGATTCGCACCGTTGAGTGGCTGGTCGATAGCAGCGACACGATCGCCATCTACACAACAACCGATGATGAGATCGCACTCTCGCAAGTCGTTCGAGTTCTAAAAGGGGACGCGGGCGGGATAGAGCTCCCGCTTAAGGAATCGCCATCCACAAGCGGCCAACTCTGGCAGCCGCGTTCGGGTGGGCCGGCAAGACTTGTCTACGTGCGGGGGAAGTCGGAGCTGCTACAGGAAGTCCGTTTGGCAAGACCACGCTGGGGCCCGGACGCAGTACGTCTCGACTACGCCGTCTACGGCGTTTCTGAGTTCGGGGAGTTGTATCTCACTGAAGAAAGATTACTCGCCGCAATCTCGGATAGAGTCGCAAAGAGCCAGGCGCGCCCTGCGGACTTTCGAGAAACCCGGCCGAAGGTTCCTGTAGACCTTTCCGGAATGTCAAGTTTCAGCCATCTAAGCGACTTCCCATTGGAGAGCACGCAGGACACGTATCAACTCGTGGTGCCTCTGAATGCCGAGCGAAGAGAGCACTACATCGCCCTTTTGACTGATGGAGACGCCGCGGCACGCTGCATGGCTATCCAAGAGCTCTATCGTATACATGACGACGTCAGTATTGCCGCAATTCGGGAGGCGTTAGATTGCAAGGAAGCTGCTCCGGCGTTTTCACCTGGGCGTTGGCCAAATCACGGCTTACATCTTCTGACAGACAAGGACGTACGGGAAGCGGCTAGACGAATGTTGAATCGAATCGATGAGAAGGTGGGCGACGGATACCCGTCCAGCGACCCGCTGCCTCTATCGCCGTAAGTGGTTCCTGGTCGGGGCGTAGAATCGTCTCGGTCAGGGCGGATCAGATAGCCGCGCACCACCCGCCGCTAGCCAAGAAAGTCTCCCCCGGCGACTACCGTGTCGCGATCCGAGGGGGCCACTGGCGTCCTCCGACACCGACCGGCGAAGCCAAGCGAGGGACACCCATCCAGCGACGCGTCGCCGCAATCGCCGTAAGCTGTTGCTACCCAAGACGTTTAGATGCCGCTGAGGGACACCCATCAACGAGCTTGTCCTCCGGCGCCCGGCTTGTTCCGGCCTACGGTTGGTGGTCGGTCCCGATTGCCTCTACGGATACCCCACCGAAGCGGCCCTCGTGCTGGCCAGGTTCCGGGCGTTGTACGCGATCGAGACCGAGGCCGCGACGCTGCCGGCCGATGAGCGGCGGGCGCTGCGCGAGCGCGAAGCGGTCCCTCTGTGGGAATCGCTCGGCGCGTGGCTCGAAACCGACACAGCAACCCGCGTGCTCCCGACCGGCAAGTTCGGCCAGGCGCTGGGCTACCTACGTAACCACTGGGACGCGCTGCGGCTGTACCTCTCGGACGGGCGGATGCCGATCGACAATAATGACGTCGAACAGTTGATGCGGCAGATAGCCCTGGGGCGGAAGAACTGGATTTTTGTGGGGAGCGTTGGCGCCGGAGAGCGGACGGCCGACTTCTTCACGCTCGTGGCCAGCGCGGTGCGCAACGACCTGGACGTGTGGGCCTACCTTAAGGACGTGCTCGATCGGCTGTTGGCCGGAGAGACCGATTACCATCAGCTCCGCCCCGACGTCTGGCGCGCGCAGCACCCCGAAGCCATCCGCCAGTACCGCGTCGAAGAACGCCGCGACAAGGCCGATCGCAAGCAGGCTCGGCACAAGATGCGGACGGCGTGAGTGGCGCCGGCAAGCTGACAAGCCAATGGTGCTGGTGGGCGCTTACGTTGGTTCCAGATCGCATCGCCCCGACGACGACCCAGACGTGCCAGTCGTCGTAGGCCGCGTCGGCCACCGCGTGGGCCCGGCCGCGCAGCGCCGCGTACTTGATCATGTCGCCGAAGATGCCCAACCAACTCCCGAAGAGCAGGAACGCGAACATCTCGGCGGGGGACCAGCCCCACAGGGCGAGGCCGAAGATGGGGACGACGCCCGTCAGCATCGTCGAGAACGCCGAGAGCAACTCCTGCTGCACGAATCCGGGCCCGCGGCGCGCAAGGGCCGCCGGGGCGTTCCGGCGGAACCGCTCCATGTCTGCGGGGGTGACGGCGGTCATGCCGTCCGGCGACGACGAATCCGCCATGGCTCCCCCGTCAGATCCATTGCCCCGCTGGACTACGCGTTCTTCATCGCCCGTTTCAGCGCGGCGCCCATGTCGGCCGGGCTCTCGGCGACCTCGATCCCGGCGTCTTTGAGCGCGGCGATCTTGTCGTCGGCCGTCCCCTTGCCGCCGGAGATGATGGCGCCGGCGTGGCCCATCCGCTTGCCGGGGGGCGCCGTGCGGCCGGCGATGAACGCGGCGACCGGCTTGGTGACGTTTTGCTTGATGTACTCGGCCGCTTCTTCTTCGGCGGTGCCGCCGATCTCGCCCATCATCAGGATCGCCTCGGTGGCGCCGTCCGCCTGGAACAGCTCGAGGCAGTCGATAAAGTTGGTGCCGTTGACCGGGTCGCCGCCGATGCCGACGCAGGTCGACTGGCCGAGCCCGAGGCTGGTGAGCTGCCACACCCCTTCGTACGTGAGGGTTCCGCTGCGGCTGATGAGCCCCACCGGGCCCTTCTTGTGGATGTAGCCCGGCATGATGCCGATCTTGCACTCCTCGGGCGTGATCACGCCCGGGCAGTTGGGCCCGACGAGGCGGACGTCCTGGCCGGCCGCCACGCGGGCGTCGAGGTCGCGCTTGACGCGGATCATGTCCATCACGGGGACCCCCTCGGTGATGGCGCAGATGACGCGGATGCCGGCGTCGGCCGCTTCCATGATGGCGTCGGCCGTGAAGGGGGGCGGCACAAAGATCATGCTGGCATCGGCGCCGGTCTTCTCCACCGCCTCTTCCACGGTGTCGAACACAGGCCGGTCGAGCACGGTCTGCCCCCCTTTGCCGGGCGTCACGCCCGCCACCAAGTTGGTGCCGTACTCGATGCAGTTGCGGCTGTGGAACTCCCCCGCCTTGCCGGTGATGCCTTGGCAGATGAGGCGGGTTTGTGCGTTGACTAGAATGGACATGGCGGCGTGGGTGGTGCGGCTGCGCTTCGCTTTGGCTTTCAGCTATCAGCTTTCAGCGGTCAGCTATTTACGCGCGGGGTTTCGGTGGATTGGTTGGGGCGAGTTTTGCGATGAAGGTGGCGAGCATCCGTTTGATTTCTTGGACTCCACTCGCTAATCGTTCGGCTTTGTCCGACTTGATGTACTCGAGGTCTTCTGCCAGCAGGATGTGGTACTCCGACTCGGATGCCGAGCCCATCGCCATCTGGAGAAACCGGCGTAGGTCTGGGTCGCTCCCTCGCCCGCAGCCTTCGGCAATGTTTGCAGGAATCGAAGCCGCGGACCTGCGAAGTTGGCTGGTCAACCCGTACCGTTCAGTGTCGGGGAAGCGGCTAGTAGCACGATAAACCTCCATCGTAAACGCATGCGATTTCTGCCAAACGACCAGATCGCGAAAATCCTTCAAGCCGCTCTCCCAAAAAGCTGAAAGCTGAAAGCTGACCGCTGAAAGCCAGCGGCTACGCCGCGGCGGCGGCGACTACTTTCTTGGCCGCGTCGGTCAGCCCCTCGGCGGAGATGATGTCGACGCCGCTCTCGGCCAGGATCTTGCGGCCCTCTTCGACCTCGGTCCCTTCGAGCCGGACGACCAGCGGGACGTTGAAGCCGACTTCTTTGTAGGCGGCCAGCACCGCGTTCGCGATGGTGGTGCACTGCATGATGCCGCCGAAGATGTTCACCAGCACCGCCTTGACGTTCTTGTCGCCCAGCAGGATGCGGAAGGCCTCGGTCACTTGGTCTTTGTTGGCGCCGCCGCCGACGTCGAGGAAGTTGGCCGGCTCGCCGCCGTGCAGCTTGATGATGTCCATCGTGCTCATCGCCAGCCCGGCGCCGTTGACCAGGCAGCCGATGTTGCCTTCGAGCTGAACGTAGCTCAGCCCCGCGGCGCCCGCCTTGAGCTCGTTGGGGTTCTCCTCGGAGGTGTCGCGCAGCTCCGTGAGCTTCGCGTGGCGGAACATGGCGTTCTCGTCGAAGGTCACCTTGCCGTCGAGCGCCACCAGGTCGCCCGCGCCGGTGACGACCAGCGGGTTCACCTCCAGCAGGCTGCAATCGAGCTCGCAGAACAGCCGGCAGACCGCCGGCAGAAACTTGCTGGCGGCCTTGGCCGCGGCGCCCTCGAGGCCCAGCTTCTTGGACAGCTTCCGCACCTGGTAGGCCTGCAGGCCCTCGCCGGGGACGAAGTGCTCCTTGTAGATCCGCTCGGGGGTGTTGGCGGCGACCTCTTCGATGTCCATCCCGCCCTCGGTGCTGACCATCAGCACCGGCAGCGACATGGCCCGATCGACCACGATCCCCAAGTAGAGCTCGCGGGCGATGTCGCAGCCCTCTTCTACCAGCACCCGCCGGACGGTCTGCCCCTCGGGGCCGGTCTGGATGGTCACCAGCTCGCCCCCCAGCATCCCCGCCGCGGCCTTCTCGGCCTCCTCGGCCGAACGGACCAGTTGCACGCCGTGCTGCGACGCGTCTGCCTTGAACGTCCCCTTGCCCCGTCCGCCGGCGTGGATCTGCGACTTCACCACCGCCAGCTTGCCGCCGAGCTCGTCGAACGCGGCCGCTGCCTCGACGGGGGTGGTGGCCACCACCCCGCGGAGCGTGGCCACGCCGGCGTCGCGGAAGAGTTGCTTTGCCTGAAACTCGTGGATCTTCATAGCGTTCTGGGCGAAGTAGTTCGGGGGAGCACACGCCGATCGAGCCGATTGCCGGTGCGTTCGGGGGTCGGTTGGGCAAGGAGTATAGCGCCGTAGCGGCAGAAGCTTCAACGGGAGGCGCTCGTGCGCGTCAGCAGCTCGGGCGCCGGATCGCCGCGGCGATGAAGAATTCGTAACCGTTCTGCATTGCGGGCCGACTCTATGTGTGTATCATCTTGCTGTCAGGCGGGAAGAATGTAGAGGAAGAGTTTGCGACTGCCCCTCGGCCGATGGCCCGCTGGCGGTCGCCGGCCCGCACTGCCGTCCAGACAGGCCAGAACGCCCACCGCTGGCACGCCGGGACGGCCTCCAAGAGAAAAAGTCAACCATGCTGGCTCTCGGCCCGCTCTTGTGAAAAATTTCACGAGCGGGTAGCCTGGACTGGTATCGTACCCCACCGCACCTCGATTTCTTCGCCGCACCGGCCGCTCACACGCTCTATGGCAAGTCGCATCGACATCAAGCGCGGCCTGAGCCTGCCGCTGGAAGGCCCCCCAACCCAGGTCATCGAGGCGGCCACCGCGGCCCGCCACGTCGCCCTCGTGGCCGACGACTACATCGGCATGAAGCCGACGATGGAGGTCCGCGAGGGGGACCGCGTCAAGCTCGGTCAACTGCTGTTCACCGACAAAAAGAACGCGGGCGTCCGCTACACGTCGCCCGGCGCGGGCGAGATCGTGTCGGTCAACCGCGGCGCCAAGCGGAAGTTTCAGTCGGTAGTGGTCCGGCTCGACGGGGACGAAGAGGAGGTCTTCGGCTTCTACCCCGAGGCCAACCTGACGCTGCTCAAGCGGGACGAAGTCCGCGACCTGCTGGTCGAGAGCGGCCTCTGGACGGCTCTGCGCACCCGCCCGTTTAGCGCCGTCCCGCCGATCGATCAGGTCCCCGAGGCGATCTTTGTCACAGCGATCGACACGAACCCGCTCGCGGCCGACCCGGCCGTGGTGCTGGCGAACCTTGAGCGGGAGTTTGTCGCCGGGCTCGAAGCGCTGAGCGTCTTGGCGGACCGCCCGATATTTCTCTGCGTCGCGCCCGACTCCAACATCCCCGGGGCGGACCTGGGGTGCGTCGAGACGGTCGAGTTCGCCGGCCCCCACCCCGCGGGGCTGCCGGGCACGCACATCCACTATCTTGCCCCGGCCAGCCTGGGCCACGTTTCTTGGCACATCGGCTATCAGGACGTGGCGGCGGTTGGCCACTTGATGCGCACCGGCAAGGTGATGACCGACCGCGTGGTTTCCGTGGCCGGCCCGGTGGCGGTGAACCCGCGTTTGGTGCGGACCCGTTTGGGCGCATCGCTCTCTGAGCTGACCGAAGGGGAAGTTAAGCCCGGCCTGCCGTTTCCGGTTCGCGTGGTGTCGGGCAGCGTCTTCGCCGGCCGGGCCGCGAAGGCGCCGTGCGACTTCCTGGGGCGGTACCACACGCAGGTTTCGCTGCTGCTCGAGGGCAAGCAACGCGACTTCATCGGCTGGATGGGCCCGGGATTCAAGAAATTCAGCGTCGTGCCGGCGTTTGCGGCCAACTGGATCCCGGGGGCGAAGCGTTTCGCGCTGACCACCTCGACCGAAGGGAGCCACCGCTCCATCGTGCCGCTGGGCAACCACGACAAGGTGATGCCGCTGAGGATCATCCCGGCGGCGCTGCTCAAGTCGCTGGCGGTGGGAGACACCGATTCGGCCCAGTCGCTCGGCTGCCTTGAGCTGGACGAGGAAGACTTGGCCCTGTGCACGTTCGTCTGCACCAGCAAGAACGACTACGGGCCGATGCTGCGGGAAAGCCTGACCCGCATCGAGCACGAGGGATAGGCAACCCGTGGGTCAGGCGGCGCCTGACACGGCGGCGAAGAACAGCCAGCGGCGAAGAACAGCCACGACGTCAGGCGCTGCCTGACCTACCAACAAAGCCATGAAATTCATTCGTCAACAGCTCGACGCGATCGCGCCCCTCTTCGAAAAAGGGGGCAAGCTGGAGCGTCTCTACCCGCTCTACGAGGCGCAGGACACGTTCCTGTTCACGCCGGGCGAGGTCACCAAGCACGCCTCACACGTGCGCGACGCGCTCGACATGAAGCGGATGATGTCGATGGTGATCGTCGCGCTGGGCCCGTGCATCTTGATGGCCATGTACAACACCGGCCTGCAGGCCGACCTGGCGATCCAGGCCGGCGCGGCGCCGATCGATTCGTGGCGTGAGACGGTGCTGGGCCTGCTGGGGTTGGGCGATCACAACCCGAACAACGTGCTGGGCTGCTTCATCCACGGCGCCCTGTGGTTCCTGCCGATTTACATCACCACGATGGCGGTCGGCGGCGTCTGCGAGCTTATCTTCTCGCTGATCCGGGGCCACGAGATCAACGAAGGGTTCCTCGTCACCGGCATGCTCTACCCGCTCACGCTCCCCCCGGCGGTGCCGCTGTGGCAGGTGGGCATGGGCATCGCGTTTGGCATCGTCATCGGCAAGGAGATCTTCGGCGGCACCGGCAAGAACTTCCTCAACCCGGCCCTCACGGCCCGGGCGTTCGTCTACTTTGCTTTCCCCTCCCAGTTGGCCGGCGCCTCGGTGTGGGCCGCCGCGGACGGGTACTCTGGCGCCACGGTGTTGACCAAGCTCGGCAGCTCCGAGCCGGGGTCGACCTTCTCGCAGGTGATCAACCAGGGCTGGATGGAGTCGTTCCTCGGGTTCATCCCCGGCTCGATGGGCGAGACCTCGACCCTGGCCTGCCTGCTGGGCGCCGGGCTGCTGATCGCCACCGGCATCGGCTCGTGGCGGATCATGGTGAGCTGCGTCGCCGGCGCCGTGGGGATGGCCACCCTGCTGTGGGCCTTCCGCGTCTACAGCGACAACCCGATGACGCAGATCTCGCCCATGTGGCACCTGGTGATCGGCGGTTTCGCGTTCGGCACGGTCTTCATGGCTACCGACCCGGTTTCGGCCTCGATGACCGAGGCAGGCAAGTACTGGTACGGCGCCCTGATCGGCGTGATGACCATCATGATCCGGGTGATCAACCCGGCGTTCCCCGAGGGGATTATGCTCGCCATCTTGTTCGGCAACACGATGGCGCCGCTCATCGATTACTTCGTCATTCAAGCGAACGTTAGCCAGAGGGTCGCCCGCTATGGAACGTGACAGTGTGCTGGGAACCTTTGTGGTGGCCACGGTGCTGTGCGTCGTTTGTTCGGTGCTGGTCGCCGGCGCCGCTGTCGGCCTGAAGGACAAGCAGGAAGCGCAGAAGACGCTCGACCGCAACAAGAACGTCTTGATTGCCGCGGGGTTGTGCGAGAAGGACGCCACCGAGCAAGAGGTTAAGGTGCTGTTCGACGAACGCATCAACCTGCTGCTGATCGACCTCGCCACCGGCAAGCCGGCCGAGGAGCTCTCGGACAAGGACAAGGCGAACTACGATCCGCGCAAGGCGGCCAAGCAGCCCGACACCAGCGAGCCGGTGACGCCCCCGGGCGACCTGCCCGGAATCGCGCGGCGCGAGAAGGCGACCTTTGTCTACGAGATCAAGGGCGAAGAGGGGGGCGTCGAGGGCTACGTGCTGCCGATCTACGGCAAGGGGCTGTGGTCGACGCTCCGCGGCTTCCTCGCCATGCAGGGAGACGGCCGCACCGTCCGCGGCATCACCTTCTACGAGCACGCCGAGACGCCCGGCCTGGGGGGCGAGGTCGACAACCCCAAGTGGAAGTCGCAATGGCCCGACAAGGTGGCGCTCGACGACCAAGGCGACGTGCTGATTGAGGTCCTCAAGGGGGGCACGCCAATCACCGACCCCGAGCACCAGGTGGACGGGCTCTCCGGCGCCACGATCACCACCAAGGGGGTCTCGAACCTGGTCCGCTACTGGCTCGGCGAGGACGGCTTCGGCAAGTTCCTCGAGCAAAACGCCAGGCAGGCCGACTCGGCTACGTAGACCCGCCCACCGTATCCGCGACATCCGTGCTTAGAAAGCAGCACGCCCAACCCCCGCCGACCTATGGCCAAGCAATCCGCACAGAAGGTCCTCCTCGACCCGCTGTTCGACAACAACCCCATCATGCTGCAGGTGCTGGGCATCTGCTCCGCGCTGGCCGTGACGGTCAAGCTCGAGACGTCGGTCATCATGGGGGTGGCCGTGATCTTCGTGGTCGGCATGAGCAACCTGGTGGTCAGCCTGATCCGCAACTACATCCCCAGCAGCATCCGCATCATCGTGCAGATGACGGTGATCGCGTCGCTGGTGATCGTGGTCGATCAGTTCCTGCGCGCCTATTTCTTCGAAGTGAGTAAGACGCTGAGCGTCTTCGTCGGCCTGATCATCACCAACTGCATCGTGATGGGCCGCGCCGAGGCGTACGCCATGAAGAACCCCCCGTGGATGAGCTTCCTCGATGGGGTAGGCAACGCCACCGGCTACGCGATCGTGCTGGTGGCGGTCGGCTTCGTCCGCGAATTGTTCGGCTCCGGCAAGCTGTACGGCTTCACCGTCTTCCCGCTGGCGACCGAGGGTGGCTGGTACGTCCCCAACGGCCTGTTGCTGCTTCCGCCCAGCGCGTTCTTCCTGATCGGGGCCCTGATCTGGCTGCTGCGGACCTGGAAGCCCGAGCAGGTCGAGGCCGCCGACTAGCTGCAGAGAACCGTCCGCGGATCGGGCGAACAACGTTATATGAGACGACCCTTTTTATTCGCGTAGATTCGCGACATTCGCGGACAGAAAACCAGAGCAAAGACAATGGAAGAGTACATCCAACTGCTGCTCAAGAGCGTGTTCGGCGAGAACATGGCGCTCATGTTCTTCCTGGGCATGTGCACGTTCCTCGCGGTGTCGAAGAACGTGAAGACGGCCGTCGGGCTGGGCATCGCCGTGGTGCTGATCATGACGATCACCGTGCCGGCCAACAACCTGATCTACCAGTACCTGCTGAAGGAGGGCGCCCTGACCTGGGTCGCCAACCTGTTCGGCCTGTCGGGCGAGTGGCGGGAGTACCTTTCCACGCTGAACCTGGAGTTCCTCGGCCTGATCAGCTACATCGGCATGATCGCCGCGATGGTGCAGATCTTGGAGATGGCGCTCGACCGGTTCTTCCCCCCGCTCTACAACGCGCTGGGCATCTTCCTGCCGCTGATCACCGTGAACTGCGCCATCCTCGGCGGTTCGCTCTTCATGGTCGAACGCGACTATAATTTCCCGCAGAGCGTCGTTGCCGGCTTCGGCTGGGGCCTCGGCTGGGGCCTGGCGATCGCCGCGCTGGCCGCGATCCGCGAGAAGATGAAGTACAGCGACGTCCCCGAGGGGCTACGCGGCCTAGGGATCACGTTTATGACCGCCGGCTTGATGTCGCTGGCGTTCATGTCGTTCGGCGGAATCTGGTAACGGGGCGGTCAGCTTTCAGCAATCAGCCGTCAGCCTGCCTGTCGGAGGGTTCGGGCTGAAAGCTGAACGCTAACAGCTGACAGCCCAACCTCAACTCCTAGCATCCAATGTTCACTGTCATTACCGCCGTGGCGATGTTCACCGGCGTGGTTCTCGCGCTTGTGGCCGTGATCCTTTTGGCCAAGAGCCAACTGGTTCCGTCCGGGAACGTCACGATCAACATCAACGGCCAGAAGGACATCAGCGTGCCGGTAGGGGGCAAGCTGCTGGGGGCGCTCGCCGAAGAGGGCATCTTTGTCTCCAGCGCCTGCGGCGGCGGCGGCACCTGCGCCCAGTGCAAGGTGAACATCCTTGAGGGGGGGGGCGACATCCTGCCCACCGAGAAGACGCACATCAACAAGAAGGCGGAACGCGAGGGCTGTCGGCTCTCCTGCCAGGTGGCCGTCAAGCAGGACATGAAGGTCGTCGTGCCGGACGAGGCGTTCGAGACCAAGAAGTGGGAATGCGAGGTCATCTCCAACCACAACGTCGCCACCTTCATCAAAGAGTTCAAGCTCAAGCTCCCCGAGGGGGAAGAGGTCGACTTCAAGGCGGGCGGGTACATCCAGATCGAGGCCCCGCCGCACGTGGTCCAGTACAAGGACTTTGAGGTCGAGGAGCGGTTCCGCTCCGACTGGGACAAGTACAACGTCTGGCGCTACACCTCCAAGGTGGACGAGCCCGTGGTGCGGGCCTACTCCATGGCCAACTACCCGGGCGAGAAGGGCATCATCATGCTCAACGTCCGCGTGGCCAGCCCGCCGCCCCGTGCGCCCGAGGGGACCCCGCCCGGCAAGATGTCGAGCTACATCTTCAGCCTCAAGCCGGGCGACAAGGTCACCATCTCCGGCCCCTACGGCGAGTTCTTCATCAAGGACACCGACGCCGAGATGGTGTACATCGGCGGCGGGGCCGGCATGGCGCCCCTGCGGAGCCACATCTTCGAGCTGTTCAAGCGCGTCAAGACGGGCCGCAAGGTCACCTACTGGTACGGCGGCCGCAGCAGCCGCGAGCTGTTCTACGTCGATCAGTTCCGCGCGATCGAGAAGGACTTCCCCAACTTCAAGTTCAACATCGCCCTCTCCGAGCCGCTCCCCGAGGACAACTGGGACGGCTACACCGGCTTCATCCACCAGGTGCTGCACGACAACTACCTGAAGGAGCACCCGGCGCCCGAGGACATCGAGTACTACATCTGCGGCCCGCCGATGATGAACGCGGCCGTCTTCAAGATGCTGGACGACCTGGGTGTCGAGAAGGAAAACATCGCCTTCGACGACTTCGGCGGGTAGAAAGGCTAACCACAGAGTCGCAGAGAAGAGAAGAGCAGGCGCCGCCGGAGTTCGCGAAACGCAATGACCCCATCGGCGTTCATCGGCGTTCATCCGCGGTTGTTTCTAGCCTGCGTAGTTTGTTTCACGCTCGGTTGTGATGGCTTCTTCCGCGCCGAGGTGTACAAGCTCAGCGGCCCCACGATGGGCACCCGCTACAACGTCAGCGTGGTGCTGCCGGCGGACGGCAACGCGGCCGAAGTCGCGCGGCTGCAAAGCCTAGTCGATGGCCTGCTGAAGACGGTCAACGACCAGATGTCCACCTACCAGGCGGACTCCGAGCTGTCGCGCTTCAATGCCCAGCAGGGGACCGACTGGTTCGAGGTTTCGCCAGAGACGGCCGCCGTTGTGCAGTTAGCGCTTGAGGTAGCCGAGCAGACCCAGGGCGCGTTCGACCCCACGGTCGGGCCCGTGGTGAACCTGTGGGGTTTCGGGCCCGACGGGCGCCGTGACGCGCCGCCGACAGACGCCCAGATCGCCGCTGCGCTCGCCAGGGTGGGCTACCGAAAAGTCGAGGCCCGCAGCGAGCCCCCCGCGCTGAAGAAATCGGCGCCAGACGTCTACCTCGACCTCTCGGCGATCGCCAAGGGGTACGGCTCCGACGCGGTGAGCGAGCTGCTGCTGGGCGAGGGGGTGGGCAGCTCCATGGTGGAGATCGGCGGCGAGGTCCGCACCCGTGGCGCTAAGCCGGACGGCTCGCCTTGGCGGATCGGCGTAGAGAAGCCCGACTCCGAGGGGCGTACGGTAGAGGCGGTGGTGGAGCTGAGAGACGGCGCCCTGGCGACCTCGGGCGACTACCGCAACTTCTTCGAGGAAGGGGGGAAACGCTACTCGCACACCATCGACCCCAAGACGGGCCGCCCCGTGACGCACACCCTCGCCACGGTCTCCGTCCGGACCCCGACCTGCGCCGAGGCAGACGCGCTGGCGACCGGGCTGTTGGTCATGGGCCCCCGCGCGGGGTACGATTGGTGTGAGCAGAACGAAGTGGCCGCGCTCTTTATCGAACGCACCGACGAAGGCTTCCGCGAGCGGGCCACGACTGCGTGGACCGCGGCTATCGACCAGACGACATCCAAGTAGAGCATCGCTATGGGCATCTACCTGATCACCGCCGCGTTCTTCGCGCTCGCCATCGCCGGTTTGGCGGCGGGGGTGATCTTCTCCAACCGCCGACTCAAGGGCTCATGCGGCGGGTTGGCGAACATGAAGGACTCCAAGGGAGAGGTGATGTGCCACGCCTGCAGCGACCCGAAGCCGGAATGCGCCGGCCTGCGCGAGGCGGCCGCAAGAGAGTCGGCCAAGGCCTAGTAGTCCCGCCGCGGCGTAACACGGAACACCCGCACGCCGGCGCAAGGCGTCTGCTCTACCAGGTCAAGCCTGGCCCGCATTGCATCGAGCAGCAGACCATCCGGGTCGCCGTGGAACGGGCGCGTGTAGATCAGCCACCCGCCGTGTTCTTGCGTGAGCTTGACGGCCTGTTGTGCGGCCGCTTCTGCCTGCCGAGCGTCGGCGACGACCGGCTCAGCAGTCTCGGGGCGGGGCAGGGGGATCGCCCGGCCGGGCTGGGCCAGATACAACGCCGCTACTTCCGACATGTAGCCGGACACCACCAGCACGGGGGAAGGGTCCGCGTTGTCGGTCGGCCCGAGTTCCGCTGATTCGATGGCCGCGACGGCCGAGCGGAGGTCTTCGTTCGCGTACCGCGGCGACTCCGCCCGGTTGTAGATGGCGACGCAACAAAGCAGCGTCAGCAGCGCAGTGGCGGCCACGGCGGCCCACTTGAGGACCCCGCGGCGCGAGAGCCCTTCTACCATGCCCGCGGCCAGCAGCAGCCCCAGCGGGGCGGCGCACCACGCGACAAAGCGGGTGTTGTACGTCACGCCGGACGCCCAACCCAGCGCGCCCGCCAGCAGCACCGGCACAAACAGCAGCGCAAGGGTCCCCACCGCAAGCCGATGGCGCCGCAGCCCGACGACGCCGAGCCAGCCCAGCGGGGCGACCGCCGCCGCCAGCCCCAGCGCCCAGGGGGCCGCGTCGGCCGCAGCGGCCCTTGCGCCGAGTGCATGCAGTTGAGCGCGCGACGGGCCAAGCGTGTACCCGCTGAGCATGGAAAAGTACGTGTACGCGGCGGCGCTCGCGTTTAGGGGGCGTGATTCGCGGATGCCCTTCTGGAAGCGGAGGTCCGAGCCCACCAGCAGCACGGTTGGGGACGCCAGCAGACCGATCGCCAAGAACGCCGCAACGGCCCGCACCCTGGCGGCTTTGGGCGTTGCGAGCGCAAGAAGCGCGAGGGTCGCCAGCAACAGGGCGAAGTAGTAGTGGCAGAACATCCCCAGCACGCCCGCCGCAACAAACAACGCCCAGTCGAGCACGCGGTTCCAGCGCGCCGCCACGGCCAGCAACCCCATGGCGCAGACCGCCAGCATGGTGAACATCGCGTAGCCGCGGATGAGCTGCGCGTAGAAGAGCAACAGCGGGGTGAACGCAACGACCGCGGCGGTGACGACCGCGAGGCGTGGCCCGGCGAGCCTGCGCAGCAGCAACCACGCGGCGACCACGGTCGCCGCGTGGTACAACGCGGAGAGCCAGCGTGCTGAAGCGCCTGCCCCAAACACGCTTGTCCACGCCTTGAGCGAGAGCGCGTACAGCGGCGGCATCGAGTCGGCAGCCCACACGATCTGCCCGATCGTTTGCTGAGACAGTTGCAGCTCGGCCGCCTCGTCGATGAAGAGGCATTGCCGCTGAATGGTCGCCAGATGATACGCGGCGAGCAACGCCAGGATGGCGACCATCCAGAGGCGCTGGGCGCGAGGGCTCAGGTCGCGGGCAAGCATCGGGTGCATCATGCGCCAGGCGCGCTCGCCAGGATCGGGGCGGCGGTCAATGAAGCGACCTGGCGGCCGATCGTGCAAACCTGGAACCGGTCGGTGATGGTCTTCAGCAGCCGGTCGAGCGCCGCCGCCTTGGCCTCCCTCCCAAGCCCCATGCCCGGGAACCCCGACAGCAGCGGCGCCTCTTCGCCGCCGAGCAGGTCGAGCGGGTGCAGCAGCATCGAAGGGGCCACCCCCGCCAGGCGGCACGCGGCGAACGTGGTCTTCAGGTACACGCGGGCGAGCGACGCAGACTTCTGCCACAGGTGCATCAGGTACGTCGCGTGGATCGGCAGCCGCGTGAACGGCATCGTGGTGACCGGCACTTCGACCAGGGGCCCGGCGGGGGTCGAGAGCGTGTAGGGCGAAAGCCGCCGGAAGCCGTCACGCAGGCCGCCAAACTTCTGCGTCCGCTCGGCGGGCGCGTCCGCCAGCCTCTGACTGTACCGGCTGACCAACGGGCCGACCGGCGTGGGCCAGGTCGAGGCGTCGTAGCGGTAGCCACGCTCGGCGAGCAGCGTAAACAGCTCCTGCGACCAGCTAAACCCTGGGGCGCGGAAGCCGACGGGCCGCTCGCCCACCAGCGCCGCGATCGCGTCTTCTGCTTCAACGACCTCGCTCAGCAGCTCGGCGGGATCGAGCCGGTCGAGCCAGGGGAGGTGGTTTTGCGAGTGGTTGGCGATCTCGCAACCGGCCTCCGCGAGGCGGAGCACCGCGTCTCGGTTCTCCGCCGAATCAAGGTCGTGACCCACCACGAACACCGTCATGCCACAGCCGTGACGCGCCAGCAACGCGCAGACGCGCCCGGCCACCACCGGCAGGTAGCTGGGGGCGTCGGGCCAATCCTTCTTGCCCAGCGACCGCAGGTACGCCCACTGGTTGTCAAGATCGAGCGACAAACTCGCGTTCGCGCGGGACATAGCTCGGCGGGAGGAAGGAGGAGTAGGGACGCGAGGCGGCGACCGCCATGGCCATCGGGCCGCGGATCGCTTGCTCGGCGACCTGGATGGTCTCGTTGACGTTGAGGTTCCCCTTGAGGATGTGGGCCGAGTTCACGCCCCACACGCCCGGCACGCTGGTCTTCATCGGCGGCAGGCGGTCCGAGTAGCCAACCGTCGGCAGCGCCATCACCTGCCGGGCGCGGGCTACGCGGAAGGCCTCGACCTGGTCGCGGCGGAAGTGTGGGTACATCTTCTCAAGGGTGCCGAGCCAACGCTCTCGCAGCTCCGCGTCGGAAACCTTGAAGATCGCGTCGTCGGACGACGCGTACTTCGGCAGGTAGACCAGCGAGCGGCCCCCCAGCTCGGCGGGGTCGACGATCGTGGTCATCTCGATCACGCCGGTCAGCGGCACCCACCCGTCGGTGATGTTGGTGACGTAGTAGGGCGAGATCGGCCGCTTGAGCAGCAGCGAGGCGCACACAACGCCCAGGTAGCGGACCCCCTCGAACCGATCGCGCTCGGCCGGCGTCAACTGCGGGCAGGCCGCGGCGATGGTGGGCGAGGGGGTAGTGAACACCACGTTCGAGTAGGTGCGGGTCTCGCCGCACTGCAGCGTCACCTCGACCCCGGCGTCCCCCGCGGCGCTGCGGGCCTCCCATACCGTGGAGCCGCAGCGGATTTCGACGCCCAGTTCGCGCAGCCGGCTGTACAGCTTGCCGAGCACGGTGGCGTAGCCCCCGGGGACGTAGCCGAACATCTCCTTCTTGAGGCCGGACCGTCGGGCGCTGTACATGCGGTTGATGTGCGCCCAGATGAACGCCGCGGAGGTGTCACGGTACGCGTCGCCCAGCTTGGCGCGCAGCAGCGGCAGCCAGATCTTCTCGCACACGCCGCGGCCGGAGTGCCGGAGGAGCCAGTCGGCGACGGGGACCTGCTCCATCTTGCGCCAGTTCTTGATCTTTGAGGCGTAGAAGATCGTGGCGCCGAGCCGCAGCTTCTCGGCGGTCGTCAGCGGCGGGAACCGCAGGAACTCCAGCGAGTTCGACATCGAGTGGAGCTTGCCGCCGGAATAGAAACCGGTCTTGGTTTCTACCCAACGCATCTTCTCTTCGAGGCCGAGCTCGCCCAGCAGGCCGCGCAGGTGCGAATCGGAGAGCAGCGTTACGTGATAAAAGCGGTCCCAGGTTGCGTCGCCGCCGGAGGCCGCGTCGTCCGCGCCCTCGGGCGCGCCGTCGGAGAGCCGCCACGGGCTGGCGAGTCCGCCGAGCTGCGGCGCGGCTTCGAGCACCGTTACCGGCACGCCACGCTGGGCCAGCCGCAGGGCCATGGTCAGCCCCAGGGCGCCGCCCCCCACGACGGCCCAGCCCCGGTCGCTGCTGGGTGTAGCATTGATGATCTTCATCACTTGCCCCCCGTCTGGCCCAACCGCCGCCGGGCGATCAGCGAGAGCGTCTGCAACGCCGTGCGGGCGACCCGCATCTTGCTGGCGCCCCCCTTCTGGTCGTAGCGGAGGATCATCGGCGCCTCGCCCATCACCAGCCCCTGGCCCCGCAGCTTGAGCAGCACGTCGACCATGCAAGAGAAACCGGTCTCGCTTACGAAGGCGTCACCGTAGCGGTTCATCGCGTCCCGCAGGGCCGTGGCGCGGTACGCCCGGTACCCGCACGTGTAGTCGCGGACGCCGCGGATCGGAAGCGCCACGGTGAACAGCCCGCGTGCGGCCAGGCTCATCAGGTTGCGGCGCCAGGGGACGCCGACGACGCGCGACCCCGCTTGGAAGCGCGACGCGATCACCACGTCGTGCCCCTCGGAGATCATCGAAAGCATCCGCGGCATCAGGCCGGGGGGCTGGGTGTTGTCTGCGTCGAGCGTGAAGATCACGTCCTCCGGCCCGCTGGCCCGCACGGCCGCTTCGAGGCCCGTACGCAGCGCCGCCGCCAGGCCCCGGTTCTGCTCGTGCTGCACCAGCGTCACCGGCATCCGGAACGACGCCTGGCTGACGACCCGCGCGGTGCCGTCTTGGCTGCCGTCGTCGACCACCAGCACCTCGTAGCCCACGCCCGCGGCCGTCAAGGTGCTCTGGATGGCGTCTAGCAGCGGTGGGAGCGATTCTTCTTCGTTGTAGGCGGGGAGCACGATCAGCGCTCGTCGCGCCGCTTGCTCGCCGGCGGGCGGCTGTGCGGGCAAGACGTCGATGCGTTCGGTCGGTTGCTTGGTGACGTTCATGGTGCGGCTTTCAATGGAGAATCAACGAAGAGAGTAACGAATTGCCTCGCGGCTAGCGTTTGGGTTGCGAGGGCCTGACCGCCTCGCGGGCCCAGTGGTAGAGGAACGGAGGGTTGTGGAGCAGGTACCGGCGCCAGAGCCGGCGTGGCTCGACGCCCAAGCGGAACAGCCATTCCAGGCCCCCCTCCTGCATCCAGCGCGGCGCTTGGCGGGTCAGTCCGGCGTGGAAATCGAACGCGGCGCCGACCCCCAGCAGCACGCTGGGCGGGGCCAGCGGCGCGAAGCGGTGCATGAAGCGCACCTGTTTGCCCCCCCCGAGCGACACCCACGCGTAGTCGGGCTGGAGGCCCGCGTACTGGTTCGCCAGCTCGGCCAGGGCCGCGTCGTCGAGCTGGTCGTAGCGGAAGTCCAGCTCGCCGACCCAGTTCACTTCCGGAAACCGCCGGCGAACGCCGTCGCGTCCCGCGGTCGACCCGCCGATCAACACGTGCCGCCGCTCGGCCAGGGCGTCGGATTCCAACGCCCGCTCCATCAGCGTGGGCCCGTAAACACGCTTGCGGATCGGCCACCCCGCCTTGCGCATGGCCCACACCACCGGCGCGCCATCGGGGACCGTGAGCGCGCTGGCGGCGAGCGCCGAGGCGTACGACGTGTCCTTTTTGGCGTCCATCACGTCCGCCACGTTCGAGACACAAACGTACCGGGCCGTCTCGCTCGCATAGGCCGAGTCACCCAGCCAGGCGACCACCGAGTCGTAATCGCACACATCGAAGCCAACGCCGACGACCGTCGCACGGTCGAACCGTGGCGGAGCCGATCGGGGGCTGAGGGTGTCGGTGATCATCGCGCCAGCTCCATGTTGGAGTCGCCGCCGGCGGCAAGGACGGGGCCCGCGGCGTGCGCGCCGCGCGGGGCTGCTGGCTCACACACGCCGGCGAGCGCCTCTTCCATTCTCCGGTGGTAGCGATCAACCGTGTAGCACCGCTCGTACTTTTCCCGCCCCGCGGCGCCCATCTGCGATCGCAGCTCCGGCGAGCCGGCCAGTCGTTCGATTGCGTCGGCAATCGCCGCCGGGTCGTGGGTGGGGCATAGCAGGCCTGTTTGGCCTTCGTCGACGATCGACGGCACCCCACGCCAGCGTGTGGCGACCACCGGCAGGCCAAACGACATCGCCTCGACCAGCACGCACGGGAAGGCTTCCGATTCGTAGTGCGTGGGGAAGCAGAAGACGTCGGCGCGGATCAGCTCATCGAGCTTATCCGCGCCGTACTTGGGTCCACAAAGCGTGACGCGGTCGCCCAGCCCGGCGCTCGCGATGGCGCTGCGCAGCACCCCCTCCAGCCCAGCCGGCATGAAGGCGCCGACGATACGCAGCTCAACGGCGACGCCGCGCTGCGCGAGTTCTGCTACCGCGTCGATCAGCAGCGGGGCGCCCTTGCTCTCGCAAACATTGCCCACGTACAGCAACCGCAACGGGCCGCACCGCGGCGTTTGCGGGTCGGTGCGGAAAGCGAGGTCGGGCGTGGCGTTCGCGATGAAGGCGACCCGCTTCGCATGGAAGCACACGTCGTCTGGGGCGGTCGCCTCGGAGAGCCGGATCACCAGGTCGGGCCGCCCGTACGCCCGGCGGAACAGCCAGCGTTCTACCGCGTTGAGCCTCGGGTACAACTCGCTGACGCCGCTGGCCTGCATGTGGAAGACCGTGCGGCGGAATAACCAGCGGGTAGCGATCAGCACCACCATGTCTCGGTAAAGCGGCGTGCGGTTGGGACCCGCCGGAGGGTAGTAGAGCGCCGTGGCGCCGTAGGCGAACCGGGCGTAGACGATCCGCAGCACGAGTCCGAGCAGGCGCCCCAGCTTTGCGAGGCGGAATCGGCCTACTTCTTCGATGCCGTCGCTAAAGGTCATCCGCACGTGGCGGAGCCGGACGCGTTGCATCTGGCTCTTGAGCAGCAGTTCGATCATGACCGCCTGGCCGTGCGTCGGCGGCGGCGTCTGGCCGACGACCAGCACGGTCGGCGTGCTTGCGGGTTGAGGCTGCCTCTTGGTCACGCCATCACCCTCCGTGTCGTGCCGGCGTAGGCCGGGCGGCGCGTGGCAGGCTCGGCAGCCGGCGCTTCGGACGCCTCGCGGCGCCAGACGTGTCCCAGCAGCAAACACGCCACCACGAAGCAGCCCATGCCGGGCAGCTTGAACAGCGACTCGGCAAAGCCGTTGGCGATACAGAAAAGGAGCACGCCGAAGCTGAACGCGCTGGCGTAGTCGTGGGTTTGGAGGAACCGCGTGGCGGTGACCACCAGCCCTACAGCGAACAACAAGACGACCAGCGCCAGCCCGACCGTCCCGCCGTCAAGCAGGATGTCGATGTACATGTTGTGTCCGTGCGGGATCTCCCACGAGAACAAGTCGCTGAGCTCTTCCACGCGCTCGGCGTCCCAGAAGGCGAGGTAGCCGTAGCCAAGGATCGGGGCCTTCGCGACGTGGTCCAGCAACTCTTCCCACAGGGGAAGCCTGCCGGTGAGGCTCCCGAGCTCTTCGGTGCGTCCCATGGCCAGCGCGGTCTCGATCCGCTCGGTGCTGTGGCTGTCCAGCATGGAGTAAGCGATGCACCCGAACCCGACGGCAAACGCCAGGATCGAGGCGACCATCATCCGCGACCCGCGCCGCAGCCCCAGCGATTGCATCGCGGCGAACGCCAACACGAGCGCGCCGAGCGACGTACGCGATTTGGTGAGCCACACACACGCAAGACCCACCGCCACCAGCGACCAGAACACCAGCGGCTTGTTGGAGCTGCGGCTGGCCACCACGGGCGCCCCCAGGCACACAATGCCGCCGAAGATGGCCTCGGTGTTGGGGTGCGACGTGCCGATGAAGCGGTAGGCGCCGTACGGCCGAAAGACCCCCAGCGCAACCTCGACTAGCACCCCCAGCAAGATATACCCGAGGCAGACCACCACGAGCGCCGTCGCCAACTCGCCCAGCGGAAGCCGGTAGGACAGACCCGCCGCGGCGAGCACGAAGACCGCCAGAACGGCCAGCTTGAAGAACGTGTACCCGGGGTTTTCCGACCAGAAGTACGAGGCGACGAGGAACGTCCCAAGCAAGCCCAGGGTGACGAGCAGTGGGTCTCTGAGGCTGAGTCGGGCGCCGGATTGTGTGAGCAAGAGCAGGCCCCCCACCGCCGCGAGCGCCACACGCGCCAGGGTCGACTCTGCGTTGACGTCGTCGAGCCGGTCCGCGGTGTCGTTCTCCGTTCCGTACTCTAGTTCATCCACGCCCGCGTAGCGGATGGCCCGGTCCCAGCTGTGGTCGACAAACCAGAAGCCGGAGCCGATGCACAGCACCGCCAGCAGGCCCCAACCGGTGAGCAGCGGAGGATTCGTCGAGGCAGCGTTCATTCCACGGCCTCCGCGGGGGTGGAGGACCATCGCTCTTCTCGCAGGTGCTCACGCACCAGCAGCGCCAGCGTGAGGGCGGTCACCAAGGAGACAGTCACGCCCCCCGCCACCAGGGACCAAGCGGCGCCCGTCAGTCCCATCCGGGGGATCAGCAGCATCGCGCAACCGATCGACACCGCGAAGTAGGCCAGCTCGCCCCACAGGTAGCCCCGGGGCTTGCCCAACGCAGCGAGGCCGTTGCCGCAGCCGACCGACACGCAGATCGCCAGAGTCGCCAGCGCGATCAAGAAGGTGAGGTGGCCATACTCTGCGTAGTCGGCGCCGTAGATCGCGCCGAGCAGCCAGCCCCCGGCGAAGTAGAGGGCCAGCGTCAGTCCGGACAGGATCACGGTGAAAACCAGGACTGTCTCGAGCAAAGACCGGCACATGGCCGTGATGCCCTGCGTCTGCATCGCCGCGATCGTCCTGGGTTGGAAGTAGTTGTTGGCGCCCATCACAAACATCTGCGAGAGTCCGACCAGGTTGCTGCAAACGGCAAACACGCCCGCACGCTCGGTGTCTAGGTAGAACACCACCAACCAGGGGATGAGTTGGTAGGCGCCCAGGCTGATCGAGCGTGCCACGACTAGCCAGCGGGAGTAACGCCAACTGGTCAGCCAGTCTGTCGCCAGGCGCGCCGGGTCGATCCGGAACGGCTGCGCCCGCCGCGCCAGCCACCAGAGGCTTGGAGCCAGGCAGGCCAACCCTAGTGCGACGGTCACAGTGGCGGCGTTCAGCGCCCCGGCCCCGGCCAGCAATACGATGGCCGAGAGCTGCGTACACGCAACCAGCAGGTCCATCGCGATCTCGGTGTAGAAGCGGAAGTGGGCCGAGCAGACGACCCGCAGGTGATCGCGGAGCATCATCAGCGGAAGCGATGCCGCGAGGGCCGCGAATACGATCGGCATCCGCGCCAAGTCATCCGACCAGGGCGCCAGGGCGCCCGCGGCTACCGCTAACCCGCAGAGCGCCGCGAAGCAGCCCTGGTGCACTAGGCTGCTGCCTAGCAGCGAGGGTTGATCTGTTTCGTGGCGGTGCACAAACGCTAGGTAGGGCGCCGAGATGAGGCGTTCCTGCGCGGTACGCAGGAACCCCGACACCGTCCAGGCCAGCGCAAAAAGCCCCACCTGTTGCTTCGTGCACCAGTGCGAAAGCATGACGAACGTGAGGAAATTGGCGCCGCTGACCACCAACTGGTCCGCGAGCGAAAGCCCCCCCATCTTCAGGTCGCGCCGGTAGTCGGCCGACGCGCTGCTACACGGCGCCGGAGCAGGAGGCTGCGGCGTGAGCGTGGCGGCGACGGCCGGGTTGGCGGCGACGGTTTGGGTCACGGCGCCCCTCCGTTGGCCGGCGACTCGAACATCTGGCACAGGCTCTCGACGTGCGCGCGGCGGGAGTTTTGCTCCGCAAAACGCCTGGCGCGGTCGCGGTCGACGAGCGTGGTCAGGTCTGATTCAGCGATGCGCTCCAATCCGGCGGCGAGCGCCGCGGGGCTCGACGTGTCACAAGTGAGCCCCAGCCCGTGCTGGACCACCACCTCGCCCATCAGCCCGTAATCGGAAGACAGAACCGGCTTGCAGGCCCGCGCGGAGCGGACCAACATCTGGCTCGATCCCATGTGCCGCTGGTACGTGGTGAGCTGCACGTCGGAGAGGTCGAAGTAGTCTTGAAACTCCTGCTCATCGACAAACGTATTGCGCAGGATCACCTGCACCGAAGTCTCCTTCTGCACACGCTCGAGAACGGGCGTCACCTGCGCCGCGTACTCCGGCGGCATGTGCCCGACCAGCAACAAGCAAATCCGTCTGGCCGCCTCGGGGGGAACCAGCGGCAACGCCTCCAACAATTCTTTCACTCCCTTGCGTCGGTCCATCACCCCGAGCGAGCAGCAGACGGTCCGCCCCGGCTCGATGTTGAGCGAGTCGCGTAGGTCGGCGACGCGTCCGGGCGCGCTCTCGGTCTCAAAGTAGGCGTCCGCGAGGGCCGAGACGGAGGTCGACGAGGGCATCTTTGCGTTGATGAAATCGGCCGCGAAGGGGTCGAGGCAGTAGAGGCGCTCGAGGCGCCGGTTCCGGAGCACGCGGGCCAGCACCGCACGCTTGCGGACCCCCTTCAGCCATTCTCGCCAGCCAGGGGAGTAGTTGCGCAGGACGTGCCGGTAGTGGAACGTCGGCCGAAAATAGATCGCCGAGAACGGGCAGGGCGCCGAACGGCCGAGCGTTATCGGGAGCTGGAACATGTCGAAGTACAGCAGCAGGCCGTGGTCTGCGGAGTGCCGCTCGGCGTAGTCGCAGAAGTACTCCCAGGCGTAGAAGTGCCGGGTGAGCCTCGACCGTTCCATCCGCTGCGACTGCGTCTCGGTGAGCGACTCGATGGACACCCCGCACGCGCGGCGCTCGCGGACAAACGCAACGACGTCTGGGTGCAGCTCAAAGAACTTGGGGGTCAACAGGAACGTCACGTCCGCCGGGATGGCGAACTCCTGCCAGGCCGACGCGAGGTTGCGCACGTACATGGAGTGGTGCCCGCGCACCTCGATCTCCATGGCCAGCAGCTTCGGCCGACGCGCCGGCGCCGGCTGTGGCGGCTTCACGTCGGATGGGCTGAGCAGGGGCATGGCGGGGGGGCGTCGGATGGCGTGGGGGGCTGTGCGGTCTCCTGAGCAGCCGCGGAGTCGTGCTGAGGTTCGGCGGCAGACGAGCGCTCGGCCCCTACCCGACGAGCCAGGCCGGCGCATAGCGACGCTTCGCCGTGAGCACCGCGCCCACCAGGTTGACGCCGTCGGCGCGGAGCCGTGCGACCGCCACCTGAGCGTCACGCCGGCGGACCGCGTCGCTCCTCACGGCGAAAACCGCCGCATCGATCGACCGGGCGAAGAGCAGGGCGTGCCGCATCTCGTCCGCCTCGGGGAGGTCGAACACGACGGTGCGGTACTGGTCTCGCAGTTCGGTCAGCAGCGACTGGAAACGCTGTGGATCGACGCTCGCCCGGTCGAGCAGGTGCGAGGCGCCCAGCGGCATCACGTCGAGCCCGTCCACGGACGACGGGTGGACGCAGGCCTCCAGCGGGGCCGATCCGGAGAGCACGTCGGCCAGACCGGCCGCATCGTGCATGCGGAAGGTGCGGTGCTGTTTGGGGTAGTGCAGGTTCGCGTCGACCAGCAGCACCGGGGACATGCGGTGGTCGGCGGCGCGGATCGCCAGGTTCGCGGCGATCGTGCTCACGCCGTTACGCCTGCCGTAGCCGGTCACGCCGAGCATAGTGGCGCCGTCAGGCTCTTGGTCGACCCGGGAGCGGAGACGCCACAAGATGGTGTCGTAGTACTCAGCCCCGCGTCGCCGTGGAGTCATGACAGACTCCGCGCTCTTGGAGATCCCGGCCGCGTCGGGCAGCGAAGCGTCAATCGTGGGGGAGTCGGTTTGCATGGTCGGGCCTTGTGGCGGCTGTGTGCGAGGGCGACTAGCGGGGGGCTAATAGTTGAGGGTCCGGCCGTGGATCGGGCTGTCCGGGATGGTGGCCAGCACCGGCAGCTCAAGCGTTTCTTCGGCTTCAACGTCGCCGCGGATGCGGGTGTTCAGCTTTTCGCTCGCCACGACCGAGCCCACGGCCACCGCTCCGGCCAGCATGAAACCGCCCAGCAGGCAGAGGGGCTTGGAGGGCTTCACCGGCTTCTGAGCCAGCGTCGCCGCCTGAGCCACCGACACCCCAGAGACCTTCTGGTCTTCCAGGGCCTTGTCCATCCGCGCCTGCTCCAGGTTGTTGGCGTACTGCATGAACTTGTCGCGCGCCAAATGCTCCTCGCGGGCCAAGCGGTCTAGCACAACCTCGTTGCGGTTGAGCTGTTCGAGGTCGGCCAGGATGATCTTGCGCTGCTCGGTGAGCGTCTCGAGCCGCGACTCGAGCCCGGCCACCTGGCTCTGTTCCTTCTTGAAGTCGAGCGTTAGTTCGCGGTGCAGCGGGTTGGCGTCGTCGGTAGACTCCTTGCGGTCAACGCTCTGGGCGTCCACCACTTTCTTTGCCTCTTCGACCTGAGCCGACACGGCTTGGACCAGTGGGTTGCTGTCGGTGTACCGCGACTTCAGGTCGAGCAGCTTGATCTGACGCTCGTAGAGCTGGTCTCGCATCAGGTCGGCGCCCTCGTTCGGCTTGCTGGTGACCGAGGCGACCAGCCGCTCGGGCATCTCATCGAGCTGTTCTTCGAGGTCCTTCATGCGGGCCAGCGACGTCGCAAGGCTCTGCTCGGTCTGGAACGAGTCGAGTTCAATCGATTGGATCTGGTTCTCCAACGTGCTGCGGCGCCCCTCGACCGAGGCGATTCCCATCCGGTTCTTGGCGTCCATCAACGCGTTCTGGGCTTCGTCCAGCCGTGTCTTGAGCTGCCCTTGCTGGTCGGCAAAGAAGTCGCCGGAGTTGGCGTTTCGGTGGATCCGCAGGTGCTCTCGCTGGTAGACGTCGACCAACGCGTCGAGCACTCCCTTGGCGCCCTCGGCGCTCTTGGTGTCGTAGGTGACCACCAGCACGGTCGAGCTGCGGACGGCCTCGATCTTCAGCCCCTCTTCGATCTCGATGACGGCCTGCTCATGATCGCCGACGGGGTCGATGCGTTTGAGCACGCCGATGACGGAGGAGATGCCTTGCTTGATAGTTGCGGTGATAGGGTTGGGCGTCTGATCGCTCTTGGGGCCTCCACGCAGCACGTAATCGGGGCCCAGCTCCTCGACCACCTGGCTCAGCACCCCGCGGCTGCCGAGCACCTCGATGGCCGACTTTACCTCTTCGTCGCGTCCGCTCTGCATCAGGCTGATCGTTTGCCCGGTGGTCGCGGTGGGGTCGATCCCTACGCTCTCGTGGCCCACCTGCAGGAAGAGCCGTGCTTCGGAGCGGTAGGTCCGCGGGAAGTAGAGCGTGACGCCCACGGCCAGCGTCATGATCACCAAGGGCAACACGATGAGCTTGACCTTGTTGCGGAAGACGACCTCCCAGAAGTCGCTTGCGGAGAGCTCGGTGGGCAGCTTGTTCATAGTTCTTAGGGGTGGGCGACGGATTTAGCGTCGGGCGCCAGAGGAGGTCAACAAGCAGGCAGACGAAACCGGAGACAGCGTTGCCTGGGTTTCGGCCGTGGGCAGCAGGGGGCGGGACGAGGGGGCGGCCGCCCTGTGACGCGTGGCGGCCAAGCATTCAGTGTAAACGGCGTCCATCACGGCGGCCCTGGCTTCCCAGCTAAAATCCTCTGCTCGGCGCCGCGCCCCCCGGCTTAATCGTAGCAATCGTTCGCTGTCGTCCTGTAGGCCGCCCAGGGCGGCCGCGAAATCTGAAATGGCCTGCTTCGGAGACCGGACAGCGACCGGGATCGCGCATCCGGGGGTCATGATGTCCCCCGCCCCGGAGTGGTCGAGGCCGACGATCGGGGCGCCGGCCGCCAGGGCCTCCAGCAGGCCGGTGCCCGAGGTGTCTCGCAGGCTGGTGAACGCGAACACGTCCGCCCAGCGGTAGTGCGGCAGCTGTGCGTCGTAGGTCGGCCAACCGACCCACTGCATCCGATCGGCCACGCCGTGCCTGCGCGCTAGGCGTCGCCAGCTAGGCTCGCGGTCCCCCTGGCCCAGCACGCGCACGATGGGCCTGCGGTCGGGGGGGAGCTGGGCGATCGCTCGGATGAGCAGCGGGAGCCCCTTCCAGGTCTTGAGGCGGCCGGCCCACAGCACCCGCAGCGGTTCGGATGGGTCGCGAAGCTCGCGGGGCGGGCAGTCGGGGAGATCGACGCCCGTCTCTAGGTCGCATTGCGAGTCGACCCCCAGGTGCTTCTGCAGCGCCTGCTGGGCGGCCGTGTTGGCGGTCAGAACGTACGCGGCTCGGCGACCCGCGCCGTGCACGCGACGGCTGCACCGCAGCTGCCAACTGTTCACGGCCATGCGGAAAACTTCGCGCGCCCCGCCCAACAAATTGGTCTGGTTCAAGAACCGTGGCGGGTAGCCCTCGGTCCCGCCGACCGGGCCCCAAACGAAGGGGGCGTCAAGCCGCCACGCCTCGCCGGGCTCGCGGAATCCGCAGAAGTTCACCTGATGCACCAGGTCGAACGGGCGGGCGGCGTGCGCCGCCTGGGCCTCCTTGAGCACCCGGCGGTGCCAACCCCGGTAGCCGATGTAATAGAGAAGCGTGGTGTCGCAGAAGCGACGATCCCAGTCCGAGTGTTCGACACGCTGAAAGCAGATCTCCCCGCCCCCCGCGGCGGCTGCTTGCTGGGCGAGCTCAGCGGGCTCGGGCCCCATCGCGTACATCACCGTTACGTCGTGACGCTGCGAGGCGGAGAGGGCGCGACGGAAACCAAGCCTCGACTCCATCGATTCGGATTGGTGGCAAGCGTAGGCCACCAGCAGGATCCGCGGACGCGGACGTCGCTCGGCATGATGAGAGGAAGCCTGCATGGTGCGTTTTGCCGCCCGGGTGGGGCTAGCGGGGGCCTCGGGTGAAAATCACGGCAGGTCCGGTCTGGAGCAGCAGTTTTAAATCATTCCAGAAGCTGTACCGCTGGGCGTACTGCAGGTCCATCCGCACCCATTCATCGAAGCGCACAACGCTCCGCCCATGCACCTGCCAGATACAGGTGATCCCGGGGGTGACCATCAAACGCCGCCGCTGCCACGGCCGGCACGCCAGCGACTCGTCGACGGGGAGCGGCCGGGGGCCGACCAGAGACATCTCGCCGCGGAGCACGTTCCACAGCTGAGGGAGCTCGTCGATGCTGGTCTGCCGCAGGATCCGCCCGATGGGGGTGACGCGCGGGTCGCGACGCATCTTGAAGGCCGGGCCGTCCTGCGTGCTGCGGCGCCGGAGGCGGTCCTTGTACGATTCTGCGTCGTGGCGCATGGTCCGCAGCTTGCAGATGCGGAACCGGCGCCCCCCCAGCCCCTCGCGCTCCTGCCGAAAGAAGACCTCGCCGGGCGTGGTGACGCGGATCGCTAGGGCCGCGGCGCCGATGATTGGCGCCGCAAGCATCAAACCGCACGACGCGCCGACGATGTCGATCGCACGCTTCCAAGCGGGGGTCGCCCGTGCGAAGACGCGGTCGAAGCGGTCGCAGGCGTCTGAGGACATCGACGAGGCGATCAAGTTCGGCTCATTCGGTTCCTTGAGAGACGACGCACCCGAGGAATCTTGAACCTCCTTCCGATTCTGCTCGTCGGGCCCTCGCCGATCTGGGTAGACCAAGACTTCGCATTCGGGGCGCGGGTGGCCGGGCGCGTAAACGTCGCAGATGTCCGCCGCCACCTTCCACGCGCCGGGGGCGCCGGTGTCTGGCAACAGCACGCCGATCCGTCCGTCCTTGAGCCGTCCCGGGGTGTCGGTGAGACGCAGCCTGCCTTCGAGCACACGCAGCAGCAGCGGGAGGGGATCGGGCTGCCCGGCGCCCCTCTTAGGGGGGGCAATCGCCAGCATCGCCAGGACCGAACCATTGCGGTCTACGCGCATCCGCTCGCCAGCGGCCGCGCGTTCGAAGGCCGGCACGCTGAGCAAGAAATCTGACTCTGCGCAAGTGCTGGCGGGCCGGCGCCAACGCATCTGACCAAGGATACTCATTGCGTGCAGTTTCTAGGTTGTTTAAGAACGCCTGGCAGAGCGGTCCATGGACAAGATGCGTAGCCTGGGCTACGCGGCTGGGCCATTCGGATGTGTTGGAAAAGCGGGCCGAAGCGATACAACGCCACTGCCGCTGGTTGGGGGGTCGGGAAGATCCAAAGCGGTTCTTCGGCGGGCGGACGAGCAGCAAAACCAGACGAAATGGGCGCCTGGACGCATCGCAAGTCTCCGCCGAGTATAGTCAAGCTTGCATGCATGTCGAGGAGTAAATCCGCGGAAAGCCGAACCGCTGGCTGCGGCTTTCCGTGAGCCCCCCCCCCGTTGTGGTGGCGGTTGTTGCACCAACGCCGCCACCACCCAGACCCCCGCCTGATGAATCACGACGACCAGCAGCGCCTTTCGGCGCTTGAGGCCCTTGCGGCGATAAGCAGCGACCTCGTAGCGGTGAGCTGTGTTCATCCGCCGGCGCGGCTAATCGCCTCTACGCCCGGATTCGACGCTTGGATGGCCCAGCGCGGCGTTGGCTTAGAGGTTTTGCTGAAATCGACCGCCAGCGACGGCCCGGACCCGCTTGAGTCGGACGGGTGGCGTCTCGAGACGCGCGCCGTTGACGGGGACCCCTCGCTGCGGGCTATTCGTGTTGTTTCGGCGGATGCATCCGGCGTCATCCCGCCGCCGACGATCGACAGCGTGTCCGGGGTCGCTGCCCGGGCGTCGCTCGACCAACAGATCTCCCGTTGGTTCGCCCGCGCCGGGGCGTCGCCGTTTGCGCTGGTTTTTGTTGACATCAACGCGTTCAAGGCCGTGAACGACCACCACGGCCACCTCGCGGGCGACGACTGCCTCCGCCAGATCGCGACGCAGCTAACCGAATCGGTGCGAGACTCCGACTTCGTCGGTCGCTACGGCGGCGACGAGTTCGTGGTGCTGCTTGCCGGCGTCACCACCGCCCAAGAGCTTCATCCCCTCGTCGATCGCCTCCGCAAAGCGGTATCCGCCTCAGAAACTGCTTCTGATGGAGAAAGTCAGGTGGCGGCCAGCGTCGGGGCGGCCTTGTCGTCCGAAGGGTACGGCTCCGCCCGCGACCTGCTAGCGGCCGCCGATCGCCGGATGTACGACGAGAAACGGGGCTCGCGGCCCAGGTAGGCACGCCTTCTCAAGCCCCGGCGCGAAAAAACCGGCGTAGCCGCGCCGCCGCAAATCGCCCAAACTAAGGGGGTCTGGGCCGCGACGCCCATTGTCCGCAGGGAAGCAGAGACACCAACGTGAAGATCGAACGCATAGCTTGTCGAGGGATCGATAGCCGCGAGCCCTGGGTAGAGGACTCGCTTTCCACCGGGCTGAACTACATCCCCCAGCGCCTCCCGCAGGTGCTGTCGATGGTCGGCGCCATGCTCTGGGGCGAGCGTCCCTGGCTGGGCGATGTCGACGCAGACGGTCAAATCGAGCTGGTAACCCGCGGCGGTCACCTCCGAGTGTCCCACTCCGCTGTAAACGGGGCGCCTCGCATCTCCGTGTCGCGCGGCGACGGCGGACCGGCGCCCGGCGTATCGGCCGGCGGCATCGCCGACGCGCTCCCTAGGGAGCTGGCCGGCAACGTTCTGCACCTGCGTGGCGACGACCCGCTAACGCTCGATCGCTTGTTGTCCGAGCCGGTCGCCCGGGCGATGCAGCAGGTCGTCGGCGGCGGCGGCAGCGCCCGCCGCGTCGCAACCGATATCGAACCCCTGCTCAGGCGCCGCGACGAGATCGCTCAGCGTCTGGAGACCTCCTTGGCGCAATCCCGCGAGCGGGCCGTGAAGATCGACCGCGAGCTGGCCGAGCTGAGCGCGCGCCGCGCGCCGCTGGTCGTCAGGCTCGAGTCGGCCGAGCAAGAGCTAAGCCGGATCGAGGCCCAGCTCGCGTCCGCGCAGTCGCAGGCACGCTACGACGAGATCGCCCGCGCGGCCCGCGCCTCGGCAGACGAGCGGCTGACCGACGGCGTTGAGCAACGCATCGAGGAACTCGACGGCCAGGTCGACCGCTGGCGGCGCACGCTCTCCGACCTGCAACTGCGCGAGTCGGCCGTCCGCGGTGAGCTGGCGGACGTTCGCCCGAAAGAGTCGAAGCCCGGAATCGCGCTGGCCGATACGCGGGCCTCGCTGGCGGTGGTGCGTCGGCTGCTCCGCGACCTCGAAGGGGAAGTGGCCCGGTTCGCCCGCGCCGCGGGCCCCGGCGCCTGCGTGTGCCAGGACGCCCACCCGCGGCTCGACCCGTTGGTGGCCACCCTCGGCGAGCACGTGGCGCGGCTCAGCCTGCTGGCCGATCAGCAGGGCAGGGCCCTGCATTGGGGGCAGCTTGAGGACGAGGCCGAGCACATCGGCCGATCGCAAAGCGAGCTGCGCCAGCAGCTCGAGTGCCTGCTGAGCCAGCGTGAAGAGCTGCTCCGCAGCACGCGGCTGCGGGTCGAGGAGCCGGCGGATCGCGCCGCAGTGATCGACCCGGCTCAACGCGAGGCCCTTGCCCGCCGCCGACGCGAACTAGTTGATCTTGTCGGTTCTATCTCCGCAGAGCTTGCGGCCCTGGACGCACAAGACGAGCGACGCCGGCGCGATCGCGCCGCCGGGATGTCGGCCGCGGAGCTGGACGCCCTGCGAGAGGAGCTGCGCCAGATCGAGAGCGAGCTGGCGGACGGCCCCCACCGTGCCCGGCGCCACGCCGCGCCCAGCGGGTGGCGGGCGTCCGACCTGCTGGCCAAGCTCTCCGACGGCCGCTTGGTCGATGTCGACCTGGCGCGCGGCGGCAGGTCTGCGGTGGTCACCTCGGTTTCTGGGCAACGCACCGCGGTAGACGATCTCCCGCCCAGCGACCGCCAGCTATTGGCGCTCAGCTTTGCCCTCGCGCTCGCCTCGGAGCTTGCCACGACCCAGGATTGCCCGCCGCTGCTGGCGGACGAACCCTTCGCGGGCCTCGACGATCGGCACACCGCGATCGCCGCGGGGGTGCTGTGCGACTTCGCGGCGCGCGGCGCGCAGGTGCTGCTGTGGACCGAGAACCGGACGGCGATCGAACGCTTTGAGCTGCTGGGCGCCCACCGCGTCCGCAATGGTGTCGTGGCGCCGCGGCCGATCGCCCCGGTCGTGCAGGCGCCCGTCTCAGAGCCCGCTCCGCTCCCTGTCGAAACGCCCGTCGAACGGCCCGCTGCCGAGGCGGTGACCCAGCGGATGCGGCTTGAAGACGAGTTCCTGTTGCGTCCGGAGGACGCGATCGAGCGCTTCCCGGTGCGTGTCGACGGGCAGTCGGGCGTCTTCCAGGGGAGCCGCGTGTCGGTGATCGCCGACCTGCTGTCGGCCGACCCCGAAGCGCTGGCTCAAGAGCTCCGCCACGACGTGCCCGCCGAACTCGTCGCGCTGTGGCAGACGCACGTGGGGCTGGTTTGCTTCGTCCAGGGGCTGACCCTCGGCGACGCTCAGCTTCTGACGTCGGTTGGCGTGTTCGGCGTCTCCGGGCTGGCCGAGCTCGACGCCGGCCGCCTCATCGCCCGCTGCGACGAGATCGGCCAAGGAGACCGGATCGATCTCGAGAAGGCGCAGGCCTGGATCGCCCGCGCCCGCACGTCCCTGACGCGCGTCTCGGACGATCGGCACTACCGCGGCTGGCGGCAGTGGGCAGACGCACGCAGCGCGCTGCTGCACGACTGCCGGCTGGACGGCCGCGCAGAGCGGCACTCCCCCGCGCGACCCCCGCGGCGCCGCGAAGAGCGCTCGGGCGAGCCACGCGTCAAACGCGGCGGACCACGCCGGAAGGCAAAACCTGAAGCACAAGGATCGACCAAGCCGTCACGCCCGCGGTTCTACCTAGAAACCTCGAGCCCGGTTGTCGACGCGCCGGCGATCGGTCCGAAGATGGCCGAGTCGCTTGCGCGCCTCGGCGTCCGCACGGTAGACGACCTGCTAACGGCCGAACCCGACGCGTTGGCCGAGCGCCTCGATCGTAGCGGCGTAGACGCCCAACGGATCGTTGCTTGGCAGCACCAGTCTCGGCTGGTGTGCCGGGTGCCGGGGATGCGCGGTCACGACGCACAAATCTTGGTCGCCTCGGGGTTCACCACGCCCGAAGAGATCGCCCGCATCAAGCCGGAAGAGCTGCTGGCGTTCGTCGAGCCCTTCTGCCAATCGACCGAAGGGCAGCGGGTGCTGCGTACGTCGCCGGCGCCCGACCTGGAAGAGGTGACCCACTGGGTCGGGTGGGCCCGCAAAGCGCGGGAGCTTCAGCCGGCCTAGGCGAACAGCCGCAGCATCGGACGCGTTTCTAGGTCGAGCATTCTGCGTTTGAGGTCGACCCCGGTGGGGGCCGAGAAGCCGCGTAGGTCGCCCCCGGCGCCGACCACGCGGTGGCAGGGGACGACGATCGCCCAACGGTTGTTGGCCATCACGCTCCCCACCGCGCGGGCGGCACCGGGCGAGCCGGCGCGGCCCGCCAGGCCCTTGTAGGAGCTGGTTTCGCCCCAGCCGAGGCCGCGGCACGCGACGATCACCCGCTGGGCGAACGGGGTGAGCTGCTGGTCGTCGATCCGGAAGTCGTCGAACGCTACGCACTCTCCGCAGGCGTAGCGCCCGAGGCGTTCGCCGAGCCGTTCCGCCAGCCGCTGGGCCTCGGATCGGGGCGTCTTGGGCGGCGTCCCGCCGAGGGCCGCGACCGCGTCGCCGCGGGTCGCCGCGCCGATGGTCACCCGCCGAACCACCGACCCGCTGCAACGCCAAGCCATCCAGCCGAGCTCTGTTTTCGCCGCGGCGATCGCGTCAGAACTTCCGGCAACCCGATCCTGTTGGGACGATTGGACAGCAGCCATCGGTTATTTCTCTGGGGTCGCCCGCTTTGACACTGTGCAGACCCCGATTCTATACTTCAGCAACGCGCCCACCCAATGGCCAAGCGCCGGTCAAACGCAATCTTGGCGTTTGTCCTCAGCGTGATGATGGAGCGACCGCATAGACAACCAGGGAGATTCTCGCGGCATGAACCGATATGCCTCGCTGGCCGACGACTTTTACGTCAACCTGAATCTCAACACAGAAATGGAGCTCTCCAGCAGCCGAGAAACGGTGCTGCACTTCGCCGAGCAGATGCAGAAGAAGTACCCGCAGATGCGGAACTTCTACGCCCGCGACAAGGGCGACCACGTGCTAGAAGAGGACAAGGACAGCGGCGTCTATCGGTGGTGTTCTGTAGAACCGCGGCGGATCGGCTCCGGGTACGTGAACCCCGAGTCGGTGCCGGACGCCCTCGAGCAGCACCGCATGGTGCTCGACCTGGCGCCCTACGTGCTGAGCGTCAGCCCGCTGGACTGCGAGGCGCTCGACCTGCTGATCGGTTTCGACTTCAACTACCGCGGCAACCACAACCGCCTGGTGGCCGAGGCGCTGGGCGTGTGCCCGGCGTTTGAGAAGCTGGCGTCGATGCCCGGCGCTGCGTTCATGAGCAACGAGCCCAACCTCACGATCGCCCTGGACGAGGACTGCCGGGTGCAGTGCCGGGTGAGCATCGAGACCCGCTCGGCGCCCTACCACATCCGCACCGGCGAGTACCAGGACGACCAACTGAGCGTCTACATCACGGCCCGCCGCTACGGCAGCTTGGACCGCGGTCAGACCTACCTCGACGCGTTCAAGCAGCTCGAGTCGATCGCGTTCGAGGTGGTCGACGGCTACGTGGTCGACAGCGTGCTGGAGCCGCTGGCGAGGTCGATCTCGCTGGACTAGCGGTAGGATGGGTCGAGTCCGCCGCAGGCGGACTTTGACCCATCACGTAGCGAGGCGCTACTGCACCAGCCGCTTGACGCTCTCGATCAGCCGGTCCATCGGGAACGGCTTGCGGATGTAGTCGTCCACCCCCAGCATCTCGGCGTAGGCCTTGTGCCTGGCGCCCTCGTTGGCGGTGATCATGATCACGCGGGGCGGGGTTTCGCGGGTGCGGCGCAGCTTCTCCAGCACCAAGAACCCGCTGCGTTTGGGCATCATCATGTCCAAGATCACCAGGTCCGGGTCTTCGCGCTCCGTGAGCGCCAGGCCCTGGTTGCCGTCGCGGGCCACCAGCACCTCGAAGCCGTTGGCCTCGAGGGCAAGCCGGAGCGATTCGATGATGTCTGCGTCGTCGTCAACCAGCAGAATCCGCTTGGGCGCCTCGGACTTGGGCGATGCGGCTTTCTTCTTGGTGGTCTTGGTTTCCGCGCTATCCTTGGCCATCTTCGCTTGACTCGTCGATACCGGCCGCCGCCGCCAAACGGGGCCGAGGGGAGGGCAGGGTAAGCCAGTAGGTATACCCGGTAGAAGCTAGATTTCCAACCTCCCTCAGGGGGCAGGGCGTCTTGGCGAGACCCTGCACGGGGCGGTACGCTGACGCCGCCCATGCCCAAACGATCCAAGAAAAACGGCCCCCGCTCCGGGACGCGTTCCGAGACGCACGACGCGCTCAAGCTCCGCAAGCTTGAGTCGGGGGCCGGGTACGTGCTGGTCCACCCCCGCTGCGTCCGCGACCGGGCCGAAGACATCGAGGAAGTCCGGCTGATGATCGACGCCGGCGAGCTCGAAGTCGCCACAGACGAGATCCGTTGGCTGCTCTCCGGCTGCAGCGCGTTTGTTGAGGCGCACCTGCTGGCCGGCGTGATTGCCGTTGAGTTGTCCAACGACGTGAAGCTGGCCCGCGGGCACTTCGGCTACGCCTACGGCCTGGGGCTCAAGGCGCTGCACGCCGCCAAGTTCGCCGGGCCGCTGCTGGCGGCTCAGCCGGCCAACGGACCCTGGCACGAGGCGGGGCGGGGGCTCGCTTGGTGCCTGCAGCGGCTCGACAAGGCCGCCATGGCGGACGAGGTGGTCGCCACGCTGCTTGCCGCGGACGCCAGCGACCCGATGGGGGTCGCGGAGCTGATCCGCTCGATGCGTGCGCCCAGCGATCCGCTGTTCCAGATCGATCTGCCCCCCTCGCCGGGCACGGGACCTAAATAACCGTCGCGTGCCGGTCCCCGGTTGGATCGCCCGCGGCCGCCGCCCGCGAGGCTTGTACGCACTTGAACCCGCGCCGCCGAGCGGTTCAAGTAGTCCCCCGAGAACCAACTTTCGCACCGAGGCCCGACATGCCTATCCCACAGCTCCCCGGCATCACCCTTTCGGGCTCCGTGATGTCGATACTCGAGGCCGCAGAAGCGGCAGGCCGGCTGACGGTTGTCGAGTCGGTAGATCAGCTCGTGGCGCTCGCGGCGCCGGACGAGCTGCTGGACGACGCCGGTTTTTACACCGTGGGCTACGACGTTCCGGGCCGGGGCTTTGTGCCCGAGGCGAAGGTCTGCCACACCAAGAACGGCGTGGCGGCCAACTACCTCGACCCCTACATGCGGCGCCGCGACCCCGACTGCATGGTGATCGCGGACGAGCAGCACACGGACAAGCCGACCTACCGTGGCCGGTTCGGCGAGAGCTTCGACGGGGTCCGCGGCGAAACGATCGAGTGGCTCAAGACGCAGCCGATCGCGTGCTTTTTCTTTGAGTCGGGCCTGCCGGACAAACCGCTCAACGCCGTGGCGATCTGCCCGGCCAACGCCGGCTTCTTCGCGTTGGGGCTGGCGCTGCTGCAGGGCGTTGTGCCCCTGAAGAAGGTGCTGGACCAAGGGGAAGACTACTACCACGAAGCCGCGGTGTTCGTGGCGCCGCCGTTCCGCCACACCCACTTCGACGGCAAGCAGTTGGTGGTGCACAACCGCCGGTTCGACGACAACCTGCGTCTGCACGAGCTGTTCAGCTACAACCTCTACCCGGGCCCCTCCGCCAAGAAGGGGGTCTACGGCATGCTGCTGACCCTCGGCGAGCGGGCCGAGACGCCGTGGACGACGGCGCACTGCTCCACCGTGCAGGTGGTCACGCCGTACGACAACGTCACCACCATCATGCACGAGGGCGCCAGCGGCGGCGGCAAGAGCGAGATGCTGGAGCTGATGCACCGCGAGGCCGACGGCCAGGTGCGGCTCGGCACGAACACGGTGACCGGCGACACCCGGATGCTGGCCCTGCCGCGTGGCTGCGAGCTGCGGCCCGTCACGGACGACATGGCCCTGTGCCACCCCAACCTGCAAGATCAATCCGATCGTCCCGGCCGGCTGTCGTTGATGGACGCAGAGAACGCGTGGTTCATCCGCGTGAATCACATCACGCGCTACGGGATCGACCCCCACCTCGAGCGGCTGTCGATCCAACCCCCCGGACCGCTGCTGTTCCTGAACCTGCAGGCCCAGCCGGGGGCGACAACGCTCATCTGGGAGCACACGCTGGACGAGCCGGGGAAGCCTTGCCCCAACCCCCGTGTGGTGGTTCCCAGGCAGTACGTGCCGAACGTAGTCAGTCATCCGGTGACCGTAGGGATCCGCAGCTTCGGCGTGCGTTGTCCCCCGTGCACACGCGAGAACCCCACCTACGGCATCCTGGGCTTGTTCCACATCCTGCCCCCGGCGCTTGCGTGGTTGTGGCGGCTGGTAGCCCCCCGCGGGCACGGGAACCCCTCGATTGTCGATCAAGAGGGGATGCAGTCCGAGGGGGTTGGCTCCTACTGGCCGTTCGCGACCGGCCGGCGGGTCGATCAGGCGAATATCCTGCTCAACCAGGTGCGCGACACTTCGGGCACGCTGTTCGTGCTGATCCCGAATCAGCACGTCGGCTGTTGGGAAACCGGTTTCGCGCCGCAGTGGATCGCCCGCGAGTACCTCGCCCGCCGCGGCGGCACACGGTTCCCGCTCAGCGAGATGAAGGATTCCCGCTGCCCCCTGCTGGGCTGGCGGCGGGAGAAGATCCAGGTGGAAGGGCAGACGATCGGCTCCTGGTTCCTCGACGTCTCGAAGCAGCCCGAGGTGGGCGAGGAAGCCTACGACATCGGCGCCAAGCTGCTCGCCCAGTTCTTCCACGACCAGCTCGCCAACTTCCAGCACGCCGACCTCGACCCGCTAGGGAAAGAAATCATCCAAGCATGCCTGAGCGGCGCCAGCGTGGGCGACTACTACAACCTGCTCCCCAGCGAGTGAGCAATCAGCCTAGAAAGCAGCCCCCTGGAGAGAAGCCAATAGCCGACGGGCTCCGCCCCGTCGACGCCTCTCAAGGCGCCAGCTTCTTCAGCTTCCGCTGCAGCGTGCGCCGCGGGATGCCCAAGTGCTCGGCGGCGCGGGTGATGTTCCCCCCGCAATCGGCCAGCGCCTGCTGGATGTGATTCCACTCCGCCTCGGCCAGCGACGGTGCGTGCAGGTCTTCCGGACGGGGGCGAGGAGTGTCGGCCGCGCTCCCGCGGCGGAATGCTTCGAGCACCTGATCGGCGTCCGCCGGCTTGGTGACGTAGTTCACGGCGCCGGCGTGGATGGCGTCGACCGCGTTGGTGATGCTGCCGTAGCCGGTAAGGATGACGACCTTGGTCTTGGGCGAGACCCGCAAGAGCTCTGGGAGCAGTTCCAGCCCGCTGCGTCCGGGCATCTTGAGGTCGAGCACGGCCAGGTCGGGCGCGCTGGCGGCCGCCAGCTCCAGCGCCTCGTCGGCGCCCTCGGCGGCGCGGACCGACAGACCCCGACGTACCAGCGCGCGAGCCAGCCGCTCGCGCAGCAGCTCGTCGTCGTCCACCACTAAGATTGATTTGCCGGCGAGTTCCATCATCGTCTCTGTATGATCCGCTGCCGCGGGCGGCGACGCAACCGCAAAGGGGCAATGCGATTTTTCCGGCCCGGGTGGGCAAGAAACTGCTCGCACGCGCGCCGCCGCGACGCTACAATCTTGCGAGAAAGCGCGAACCACAGGTGGGGACGCCGCTCGTCTTTTCACTTTTCTTAGGGATCAAGGCATGAGAGCTTTTAGGTTCGGGGCCCTGGCTGTTCTTCTTTTGGCGGGCCGTTGTTGGGCCGCCGACGCAACGGCGCCAATCGCCGAAGGGGTTGTCTTCGAAGAGCGTTACGGCGTGCTGGCGATCGAGGCAGAGCACTTCGCATCGCAGTCCAAGACAGACACACGTGCTTGGCATCGGACCACGACCGAAGACTCCGCAGACGCGCACGCGTCGGCCGGGCGGGATGTTGACCCTTCGCACGCCGCAGGGGCGAGCGGCGGGGCCTATCTTGAGATCCTGCCCGACACGCGCGCCAACCACGACGAGAAGCTCATCCCAGGGGAGAACTTCTCTCCCACGCCCGGCGAGCACGCCGTGCTGACCTACAAGACCTACTTCAACACGCCGGGGCGGTACTACGTGTGGGCCCGTGCCTACTCAACCGGACCCGAGGACAACGGCATCCACTTTGGCCTCGACGGCCAGTGGCCCGCGACGGGTCAGCGGTGGCAGACCGTTGCCAAGAACAAGTGGCATTGGGAGAGCAAGCAACGCACCGAAGAAGAGCACACCGGCGTCCCCTTCCTGCTGTACCTCGACATCGAGCAGCCGGGCGAACACGAGCTGATGGTCTCGATGCGGGAAGACGGGTTTGAGCTCGACAAGATCGTGCTGACCACCCAGCGCGAAGAGGCCCGCCCGGACGGAGTCGGACCCGACCCCGTAGTGCGAGCCGGCAAGGCGCCCGCGGCGTACCCCTTCCGCAAACCGCAGCAATCCGCGGTCGCCGCTCAAAAGGCGTTCCCGGCGCACTGGGGCGAGCCGCCGGCGGTGCAGACCCGCGACCTCCAGCCCCTGCCGGGGGGCTACGGCCAGGGGAGCGGCACGCTCGCCGAGTGGATCCAAGAGAACCTCGACAACGACAGGGCAGCGGTCACGCTGACGATCGAAGCCAACGAGTTCCCCACGCAGGGCGCCGGGTACTACCTCGATCGCGGGCAGTGGATGGCGATCAACCCAGAAACGAACAAAGAAGCCACGGCCGAAACCGCTTTTGCGTTCCCAAACGGCCTCTACGACGTGACGCTGCAAGCCGTGGGCGAGAGCGACGGGCAGTCGACCTACCTCGTGCTGGTGAACGACGAGCCGATCGGCGATTTCCGCTGCCCTTTGTCGCAGGAAACCTTCGAGGAGGCGCCCAAGTACGCCGTCACCTGGAAGAACGTGCCCGTTAACTCGGGCGACGTGGTGAAAGTAAGTTCTGCAATCGCCTCGGCCGACGGGAAAGAGTACAGCCGGGCCCGCTGGGCGCGGCTGGTGTTCAAGCCTGCCAACGAGGCCACCGTGGCCGCGGTCGCCGCGATCGCGCCGAAGAAGGCCGAGGCCGCGGCGCCGGCCAAGCGGGTCAACAAGGGTCCACGTGGCGAGCGTGGCGACGGTTCGGTAAGCGTCTCCGGCGAGCCGAAGCAGTGGCACAAGGTGACCCTGACGCTGGACGGCCCGTTCGCCAATGAAGCCGACTCGGCCCCCAACCCCCATACCGATATCCGCTTCGACGCGGTCTTTACCCACGAGTCGGGCGGCCCCAGCTACCGCGTGCCGGGCTACTTCGCGGCCGACGGCGACGCCGGCAACACCTCGGCCCAGGCGGGCACGAAGTGGCGCGTGCACTTCGCCCCCGACAAGGTCGGCAAGTGGAACTACCAGCTAGAGATGGCGCGCGGCCCCGGCGCCGCTCTGGACGGCGGCGGCAAGGCGATGCCCCGTTTCGATGGCAAGAAGGGCCAGATCGAGATCGCCGCCAGCGACAAGTCGGGCCGCGACTTCCGCGGCCAGGGCCGGCTCAACTACGTAGGGGGCCCCTACCTGAAGTTCGCGGGGAGCGGCAAGCCGTTCGTCAAGGCGGGCGCCGACGCCCCCGAGACGCTGCTGGCCTACACCGACTTCGACGACACGACCGCCCATAAGGGGAGCGTGCCGCTGAAGACCTGGAAGGCGCACGAGCAGGACTACCGCACCGGCGACCCGAGCTGGAAGGACGGCAAAGGAAAGGGGCTGATCGGCGCGCTCAACTACCTGGCCAGCAAGGGCCTGAACGCGTTCTCCTTCCTCCCCTACAACGCCGGCGGCGACGGCGACAACGTGTGGCCCTTTGCCTCGCGTGAAGACAAGCTGCACTACGACTGCTCGAAGCTCGACCAGTGGGGCGTTGTGTTCGACCACGGCACGGCGCAGGGCTTGTTCTTGCACTTCAAGCTGCAAGAGAACGAGATGGACGACGACCGCCGAGGCCACGACGCCGACAGCAGCGGCGCGGGAGTCGCCGAGTCGCTCGACGGGGGCAAGCTGGGCCCCGAGCGGAAGCTCTACTGCCGGCAGATGATCGCCCGTTTTGGCCACAACCTGGCGCTCAACTGGAACATCGGCGAGGAGAACACGCAGTCGACCCAAGAGATCAAGGACATGGCCTCTTACCTCGACAAGACCGACCCGTACAAGCACCCGGTCGTGATCCACACGTTCCCCAACCAGCAAGACAAGGTCTACAAGCCGCTGCTGGGCGACGCGTCGAAGCTGGCCGGCGCCTCGCTGCAGAACAGTTGGAACGACGTGCACCACCTCACCAAGAAGTGGGTCGACGCCTCGCGCGAGGCGGGCAAGCCGTGGGTGGTGGCCAACGACGAGCAGGGCCCCGCCAGCGACGGCGTCCCCTCCGACCCCGGCTACGAGGGCAAGGACGGCGTCGTCCGGCAAGGCAAGTCTTCCTACAACCTCGACGACATCCGCAAGCACACGCTGTGGGGCAACCTGATGGCGGGGGGCGCGGGGGTGGAGTACTACTTCGGCTACAAGCAGCCGCAGAACGACCTGGTGTGCGAAGACTACCGCAGCCGCGACAAGAGCTGGGACTACTGCCGGATCGCGCTAGAGTTCTTCGGCCGCGACGACATCCCGCTGACCGAGATGACCTGTCTCGACGAGCTGGTGGGCAACCCCAAGCACGACAACTCCCGCTACTGCTTCGCCAAGCCGGGCGAGCTGTACCTGGTCTACCTGCCCAAGAGCGAGCAGGCGAAGCTCGACCTCTCGGGGCAATCCGGGGAGTTCTCGGTCCGCTGGTTCAACCCCCGCACCGGCGGCGAGCTGGTCCAGGGCGCCGTCGACTCGGTGAAGGGGGGCGGAGAAGTCAGCCTAGGTCAGCCGCCGAAGCAGTCCTCGGAAGACTGGCTGGCGGTGGTGCGGAAGAAGTAGGCCAACAGGGTCGGCGATGGCTCAGCCGCCCCCGGCGCGGCTGAGCCGCCGGCCACGTTTGTTCAATACTGGAAGTGCTTGATTTCTTCGCCGTTCTCCTCGATCTCCATCAACGAATCGATCCCGACTTCAAGGTGCACGTCCGACCATTCGCGGCTCACCATGACGTCGCTGGCGGAGGTCTTGATCCCCTCGGGGGTCATCGGCCGGTCGGAAACCAACAGCAGGGCGCCGCGGGCGATCTGGTTGGCGTGGCCGACGATGAAGAAGGTGGCGGTCTCCATGTCGATGGCGATCGCCGTGTGCGCCCGCAGTTGCTCTCGGAAGGCGTCGTCGTGCTCCCAGACCCGCCGGTTGGTGGTGTAGATCACGCCGGTGCGGTAGTCGAGCTGGCGATCGACCAGCTTCTGAGAGACGAACTTGTGCAGCTTGAAGGAAGGGAGCGCCGGCACACGCGGGGGCAGGTAGTCGTCCGAGGTCCCTTCGCCGCGGATGGCGCCGATCGGCAGGATGAAGTGGCCGATCTCCGCGGTGTGCTTGATCCCGCCGCATTTGCCTAGGAATAGCACCGCCCGGGGCGAAACGGCCGTCAACAGGTCCATCACGGTCGCCGCGTTGGGCGAGCCGATGCCGAAGTTGATGATCGTGACCCCGTGGTCGTTGGTGGCCGCCTGCATGGGGCGCGCTTCGCCGTACATCGTGCAGCCAAACCGGTCGGCGAACCGGTGGACGTAGTCGTGGAAGTTGGTCAGCAACACGTGTTGACCAAAACGCTCCAGCGGCATCCCGGTGTAGCGGGGCAACCAATCCTTGGCGATCTGCTGTTTGCTGGGCATTTGTTGAGAAATCCGTAGTCAAAGTCCAGAAACACGCACGAAACCGAGAAGCCTGACGCTCCTATAGGTTACAGCAACTCGCAATTAGAGCATCGATGCTTCCGGGGGATTCCGGGCGTCGGATCCTTGTTTAGTAGACCCGCCTATGCGGCATATTCAGCCACTCGGTGAACAACTCGCGGCAGCCCTCGGTCAGCAGGTCGCCCGTCAGTTTGACGCTGCTCCCCCCCAGCCGCAGCAGCTCGACCGCCGGCAGGTGCAGCTCGTTGAAGCCCGCAACCGCGGCGTCGTCGATCGAGGCGCCGTAGTAGACGTGGTCGACCTGGGCCCAATGCAGCGCCGCCATGCACATCGGGCAGGGTTCGCAGGTGGTGGCCACCACGGCCCCCTTGAGGTGCAACTCTCCCACCTCCAGGCAGGCGGCGCGGAGGGCGTTCACCTCGGCGTGGGCCGTGATGTCGGTGGTCAGGGCGACGGTGTTGTGGTTTGCCGCCACCACGCGGTCCCCGATGGCGATGGCGCAGCCGAACGGGCTCTGCCCCGCGGCGAGCCCCTCGCGGCACTTGTCGATCGCCAACTGCATGAGGGCTTCTGGATTCATCGCGGGGCGGAGGGGATAGGGGAGGGGGGCGGGCTGTGGAACACGGTATTCCCCCCGGAATGCTCCTGCAATAGCGGCTGCCGGCCCGATCCGGGCGGATTCGGGAACCGACCGTAACCTCGGCCGGGCGGCAGGGTTTAATCCCCTAGGCGAAAGCCTCAGCAATGGAAGGTAATCCCCCTCGTCAGCGGCGATTCGAGCCGCTGGTTCACCCCTCTCGGAGACCCGGCCGTGCGTACCGTACTAACCCTGTCCCTAGCGATGTTGTGTGCCGGTTCTGTCTTGGCCCAGCCCGGCGGCGGCCGGTTTGGCGGCGGAGGTCCTGGCGGCGCGGGCGGAGCCGGCGGCTTTGGCGACATGTTCGGCAGCTCAACGCTGCTCCGGGATGAAAAGGTCCAAGATGAGATCGGCCTGTCCGAACAGCAGAAGGACGATCTTCGGACGATGGCCGAAGACATGCGGGACGAGATCGGATCGCGGATGCGAGACATCTTCTCCGGTATGCGCGACATGTCCCCCGAAGAGCGGCAATCGCGGATGGAAGATGTCCGGGGCGAGATGGAGCAGATCCGAGACGACATCGAAGGGCGGGTGAAGAACGTGCTGACCCCCACCCAGTTCGAGCGGATCAAGCAGATCAACCTGCAGCAGCAGGTGAAGAACCAGGGCGCCGAGGGGGTCCTCAGCGGCAGTCTAGCCGACGAGCTGGGGCTGACCGAGGAACAGAAGGAACAGCTCAAGGCCAAGGCCGAGAAGGTGCGGGCCGACCTGCAAAAGAAAATGGCGGACCTCCGCAAGGCGGCCGAGGAAGAGCTGCTCAGCGTGCTGACCCCGGCCCAACGCGAGAAGCTCAAGAAGATGATGGGCCAAGAGTTTGAGGTCGATCCCCGTGCCGCCTTCCAGGGTGGCCGTGGCGGTCAGCAGGGTCGCGGCGGCCGAGGCGGGCCCCCCAGCGACGGCCCGGACGAGCTGTAAGGGCGTACGCCCGAAGCCGCCCGCTAGGGGTGCGACGAGCCATAAGGCGAATTAGAATAGGCACTTAGGCGTCTTGCCGGTCCTTGTTCGCTCGTCGCGCCCTGGCCGGGCGGTCGTTTCGTCCTATTTGCCATAAGAGAGTACTGGGCTGATAATCGGAGTCCGTCCACTGCGGACGGCAACACAGAGGCAGGATGCGATGCAACCAGGCGATATCCTTGTAAAACACGGCGTGCTAACGTCGCAGCAGCTAGAGCAGCTAGGCGCGAGCTCCACGGGCCAGCGGGCCGACCACGCCGCGGTGGCTAGCGGCATGGCCTCCGAAGACCAAGTGCTCGCTGCGCTCGGCAAAGAGTGCGGCGTCGACGTGATCGACCTCAGCAAGGCCGACGTCGACCTCTCGTTGCTGGGGCAGTTCCCCCAGCGGCTGATGCACCGGCACATCTTGTTCCCGGTTTCGCGGCACAACGGGTCGATCACCGTCGCCACCAGCGACCCCTTCGAGCTCTACCCGTTGGACGAGCTCAGCTCGCTGACCGGCCTGCACGTCGAGCCGGTGCTGGCGCTCCGCAGCCAGATCGCCGAACGGATCAAGACGCACCTGGGCGTTGGCAGCGAGACGATCGAGGGCCTGCTAGCACAGCGGCACGACGACGTCCAACTGCTTGAAGAGATCGACGAAGACTCGGAGCTTGCCGGCGACGCCCAAGAGGCGTCCGTCATCCGGCTGGTCAACGAGATCATGCTCGAGGCGGTCGAGAACCGCGCCTCCGACGTGCACATCGAGTCGCAGGCCGCGGGCATCAAGATCCGCTACCGGATCGACGGCATCCTGCAGGCCCAGCCGGTTCCGCCAGAGATCAACCAGTTCCAGGCGGCGATCATCAGCCGTCTGAAGATCATGGCCCGGCTGAACATCGCCGAGAAACGGCTGCCGCAGGACGGACGGATCAAGCTGCGGGTGCACGGCCGCGAGGTAGACGTCCGCGTCTCGGTCATCCCGATGGTGCACGGCGAAGGGATCGTCATGCGTCTGTTGGACAAGGGACGCATGAGCTTCTCGCTGCTGAAGCTCGGCATGGCGCCGGAGCTCTACAGCCGAGTCAGCCAGCTCATCCGCCAGCCGCACGGCATCGTGCTGGTCACTGGACCCACCGGTTCTGGTAAGACGACCACGCTCTACAGCGCGCTTACGGAGATCCGCGACGAGGCCACCAAGATCATCACCACCGAAGACCCGGTGGAGTATCAGCTCGAGGGGATCAACCAGATCCAGGTCCACCCAAAGATCGGGCTGACGTTCGCCGCGTCGTTGCGGTCGATCTTGCGGCACGACCCCGACGTGGTGCTGGTGGGCGAAATCCGCGACTTCGAGACCGCCGAGAACGCCATCCAGGCCTCCCTGACGGGCCACTTGGTCTTCAGCACGCTGCACACCAACGACGCCCCCAGCGCCTACACCCGGCTGATCGACATGGGGGTCGAGCCGTTCCTGGTGGCCAGCACCATCGAGGCGGTGATGGCCCAGCGGCTGGTGCGGCGGCTCTGCCCGAAGTGCAAAGAGGCCTACGAACCAACCACGGAAGAGGTGCCCAGCGACTTCCCTTGGGAAGAGTACAAAGCCGGCGGCCAGCCCATCTTCCGCCACGCCGGCTGCCGCGCGTGCCGCGAGTTGGGCTACGACGGTCGGCAGGGCATCTACGAGCTGTGCACCACCACCGACTCGGTCCGCCAGCTCGCCCACGACCGCGCCAGCAGTTGGGACATCCGCAAGGCTGCCCTTGCCGACGGCATGCGGACGCTGCGCCAAGACGCCTGGGCCAAGGTGCTGGACGGCACCACCAGCGTCGACGAGGTGCTGCGCGTGACCAAGGGAGACCGGATCTAGATCCGCCCGCCGGGATTGGGTCAGCCACAATCCCGGCAGCCGCCAGGGCGCCCGCCCCACGCCGGAACTGCGCCCGCTGGCGCGGCGCCGAGCCGGCCCACTACTAACACCTAACGCCCAAAACCTAACGCCTCTCCCTTGCCCGATTTCGCTTACACAGCCCGCACCCTCGACGGACAGCGCCTCGAAGGGACGCTGCAGGCCGCATCGCAGCGCGAAGCGCTCGCCACGCTCAGCGGCAGAGACCTGTTCCCGCTGTCGGTCGGTACGATCGGCAAGCAGCCCACGGCGGCCGAAGGCTCGCCGCGGGTGCGGTCAAAGTACATCACCCCGGTCTACAGCCAGCTTGCGTCGCTGCTGCGTAGCGGCGTGCCGATGCTGCGCTCGCTGCAAGTGATCCGCGAGCAGGCGTCGAACCCGCAGCTAGCGTTCGTGCTGGAAGACATCAAGAACCGGGTCGAAGACGGCGCCACGCTGTCCGACGCGATGGCCCGCCACCCCAAGGCGTTTGGCGAGCTCGCGGTCAGCGTGGTGCGGGCCGGCAGCGAGGGTGGGTTCCTAGAAGACTCTCTCGAACGCGTCGCGGCCTTCACCGATCAGCAGGAAGAGCTGCGGAGCCGGGTGGTGGGGGCGCTCGCCTACCCGGTGGTGATCGCGGTGATCGGCGCCATCGTGGTGAACGGCCTGATCATCTTCGCGGTGCCGATGGTCGAGGGGCTGTTCGCCCGCCTCAAGGAACGCGGCGAGCTGCCGATGGTCACCGAGTGGCTGCTGCTGCTCAGCGCGTTCCTGCAGAGCTACTGGTGGCTGGCGATCGCCGGCATCGTGGGCGTGGTGTACGGGTTCAGCCGCTGGTCGGCGTCCGAGCGCGGCCGCAACGTGCTGGACCGCGTTAAACTGAAGGTCCCGACGGTCGGGCCCATCTACCTCAACCTGGCGGTGGCGCGGTTTTGCCGGGTGCTGGGGACGCTGCTCAAAGGGGGCGTGCCGATCGTGCGCTCGCTGGAGATCGCCGCGGACAGCACGGGCAACCGCGTGCTAGAACAGACCGTGCGCGACGCCTCGGACCACATCACCTCCGGCGAGCCGCTCGCGGGCCCGCTGGCGGCCAGCGGTCACTTCCCGCGCGACGTCTGCGAGATGATCGCCGTTGCCGAGCAGGCCAACAGCCTCGAGATCGTGTTGAACCAGATCTCCGACAACCTTGAGAAGTCTACCTGGCGAAAGATCGAACTCTTCGTCCGTCTGCTCGAGCCGCTGTTGCTGCTGGTGCTGGCCAGCGCCGTGCTGGTGGTGGTGATCGCGTTGCTGCTGCCCATCATCAAGGCGAGCACGACGCTCTGACCAACACAGTGGCAAGACGTTAGAAGACCGATCGTAGGAAAAGCCGCGGGCAACCGGACGCTACACAATCCCGCAAACCCCACGCGATGCTCGTTGTTCGCTTAAGTAACGATCATCCGAACCATTCCAACCCGAACGAGGTAATCCAATGAAGAACCGTCGCTACAACAACCACGCCTCCGATCGCGGCTTCACGCTCATCGAAGTGCTGCTGGTGCTCGTGATCCTGGTGGTGCTCGGCTCGATCGCCGCTTCGCAGTTCTTGGGCGTCCAAGACAAGGCCAACATCAACGCCGCCAAGGCGCAGGTGTCGCAGTTCGCCACCAGCATCGACATGTACAAGTTCGACACCAAGCAGTACCCGGGGACCCTCGAGGAGCTCATTCAGAAGCCGAGCGACAGCACGATGGCCGAGCGCTGGGCGGGCCCCTACTTGGACAAGAGCAAGGTCCCGGTTGACCCGTGGGACAACGAGTTCAAGTACTCCAAGGAAGGGAAGAAGAACTCCGACAAGTACGATGTGTGGAGCGCCGGGCCCGACGGCCAGGACGGCAGCGACGACGACATCGGCAACTGGGAGAAGTGAGATTGTTGCAGCCCCGTCGCTATCGCCGCCAGACGCCGCACGGCTTCACGCTAGTGGAAGTTTTGTTGGTGCTGGCGCTCATGGTGGTGGTGGCCGCGCTCGCGGCGCCCGCGATGAGCGGCGCCTTCGGGCGCGGTCAGCTCCGCCAGGCCGCCCAGAAGCTCTGCACGGTATGGTCGCAGGCGCGGCTCGACGCCATGTCTACCGGCACGCCGCGCGAGTTCCGCTGCGAGCTGGGGACGGGGACGTTTAGCATCGCCACCGGTAGCGTCGTGGCGGACCCCACGGCCGACCCCGCCGTGGGGAGTAGTCAGGGGGTTGAATCGGCGGTCTTCCAGCGGCTGGTCGTGACCGATCAGAACGGGCAGACCGCGATCGGCGAGGGGGACGGCGACGCCTCGGTACCGCTCGTCTTTCAGCCGGACGGCACGAGCTCCGATGCAGAAGTCGTGCTGGCCGCCCCCGAGGGCGCCAGGCTGATCGTCTCGCTGCGGGGGCTGACCGGCTCGACCGAGATCCGTCTATGGGAGGAAGGTGATGACCGCCGCTAAGCCCATCGAGCGTGCAGCAGCGCGGGCCTTCACGCTGCTTGAAGTGGTGCTGGCGCTCGGCATCCTGGGGGCAGCACTCGCCGTGCTGGGCGAGGTTTCCCGGCTCTCGCTGGTCAACTCTCGCCGCGGCGCGGGGGAGAGCGAGGCGTCGATCGTCGCCGAGAGCGTGCTTGCGCAATTGATCGCCGGGACCCTTCCGCTCGCCAGCAGCGGGCCGAACGACTGGACAGAGCCCGAGGGGGCCGTGGACTGGCGTTACTCGGTCGTGGTCGAGGCGACCGCCCAGCCGGAGCTGCTGCTGGTTCGGGTCGGCGTCGAAGAATCGACTCCAGACGCGACGGCGCCCTTGACGTTCGCAATCTCTCGTTGGGTGCAGAGCCCGGCGTACCTTGAGAGCCTCGCAACCGCGGCGGCCGCGGCCGAGGCCGCAGCCACGGCCGCCGAAGAAGCCGCCAGCAGCAGCTCGACCGCCGGCTCGGCGGGGACCGCCTCCGGGGCGGGCTCTGCCTCTGGGGCAGGCGGCGCGGCCACCGGAGGAGGGGGCGGCGGCGGTGGCGGTGGCGGAGGAGGAGGCGGTGGTGGCGGCGGTGCAGGCGGCGGTGGGGGAGGCGGGCGATGATGCGCTTCACGTCGAAACATCAGGCCGGCGTCGTACGCTCGGGCTTCACGCTGATCGAGGTCGTGCTCGCGGTGGGGTTGTCTGTGATCCTGCTGGGGCTGCTGACGATGGCCATCGACCTGCACCTGATCCGCGTTGACGCCTCGCGCAGCACGGTAGAGCAGGCCACCCTGGTGCGGGGGGTCTTCCGCATTGTTGCAGACGACTTCCGCCAAGCCGCGATCGGCAGCATCCAAGACACCGCCGAGGCCTCCGAGCTGGCCGAAGCCTCGGCCGCGTTCGACGTCGACTCCATCGATCAGGCCGACCCCGCGGCGACCACCGACCCTTTAGAAGCCGAGGCGGTTGTCCGCCCCGGCTTCGGCATGATGGGCGACGCGGTGAGCGTGATGGCCTACCTAGAACGCGAGCGACCGTCGCCGATTACTCCGCAGACCCTCTCGCCGATGGCCCAGCAGGCGCCTCCGCCGATGGCGGGGCTGACCCTGGTGCGGTACGCCCTGGCAGACGGATCGCAGATGGGCGGTGACGGGCAGCCGCTGCGGGGGCTCGTGCGGCAGGAGGTGAACCGCGATGTCTACCTCTACCAGCAGCAGTTGGGGGGGGACGCCTTCGCCTACGGAACGACCTGGAGCGTGGCGCCGGAGGTGGTGGGCATGTCGATCGCGTACACAGACGGCACAACGACCTACACGCAGTGGGGAACCACCGAAGGCCAGGCGCCGCTTCCGGTAGCGATTGAATTGAACCTCGCGGTGCGTACCGACGGACTGCACGCGGCGCAGGCGGGTGACCCGGCCGCCGCGGCAGACATCCGCAACTACCGCATGGTCATCGCCCTGCCGGCGGGCTTTGTGGCCCCCGTAGAGGAAGCAGTAGACCCCGCTGCCACGACAAGCGGCGCCACGGGGAGCGGCGTATGACCCACCTTCGACAACGCCGGCGTTCGGGCAGCATCCTGCTGGTGGTGCTAGTCGTGGTGTCGCTGCTGACCCTGACGGGCATGGCGTTCTTCGACTGGAGCTTCACCCAGCGTCGGGCGTCGGACGCCTACACCCGCGGAACGCAGGCCCGGCTGCTGGCCGAGTCGGGGATCGATTTCGCCCAGGTGCAGGCCGCCAAGACCCTCGATCTACAGCAGCAAGCGGGGGGGCTCTACAACAACCCGGCGATGTTCCAGGGGATGCTGGTGCTCGACAGCGACGCGGCCGAGCTGCGCGGCCGGTTTGCGATCGTGGCGCCGGCCCTCGAGAACGGCTTGTGGAACGGGCTGCGGTTTGGGCTGGAGAACGAGTCGGCCCGGCTCAACCTGAACACGGTGTTGCTGGCCGACAAGCAGATGGAGGGGCAGAGCCGCGTGCTGTTGATGGCGCTGCCGGGGATGACCGAGTCGATCGCCGACGCGATCCTCGACTTCATCGATGAAGACGACGAGCCGCGCGACTTCGGCGCCGAGGCGTCGTACTACTCGGCCCTCACGCCGTCCTACGCCCCCCCCAACGGCCCGCTCGAGTCGGTGGATCAACTGCTGCTGGTGCGCGATGTCACCCCCGAGCTGCTGTACGGCTGGGACCGCAACCGGAACTTCGTGATCGACGGCGCCGAAGGGGCGCTGCCGGCGCCGCTGGGGGTCGACAACTCCGACGGCTCCATGAGCCTGGGCTGGAACGCCTACCTCACGCTGGCCAGCGCAGAAAAGAACCTGCGGGCCGATGGCACGCCGAAGATCGACGTCAACATGGAAGACCTGCAGGTCTTATACGACCAGTTGGAGCCGCTGCTGGGCGCCGAACAAGCCAACTTTATCATCGCCTTCCGCCAGGGGGGGCCCGATACGACCGACCTCGAGGCAGAGGCCGCCGGCGCCGCCGGAGCAGCGGGGGGAGCGGGGACGTCCGACGGCCCTACCGACGTCAGCGACACCGTGGGGGAAGAAGGAGAAGCCGCAACGACCCAGAGCAAGACGGCCGCCGAGGTCCAGATCGACTACGAGCAGCCCGGGTCCGAGACGATCGGCAGCCTGCTCGACTTGGTGGGGGTCAACACGCGGGTCGTGGAGGAGGGATCGACCCAGCGTGTGGTGGTGGTGACGCCGTTCCCCAACGATCCCGCGGCGCTCTCGCAGTCGCTCCCGCTGTTGATGGACAACCTGACCGCCAGCGGCCAGGCGGTGGTGCCGGGCCGTCTGAACGTGAACCAGTGCCCGCGTCAGCTCTTGGAGGGGCTCCCCGGCATGGACCCGTCGCTGGTAGAGCAAATCCTCGGCGCCCGCGACTTTGAAGTGCTCGCCGAAAGGCCGGACCGTAAGTACGAGACCTGGCTGCTCACCGAGGGGATCCTGACGCTCGAACAGATGAAGCTGTTGATGCCGCTGGCCACCGGGGGCGGAGACGTCTACCGGGCGCAGGTCGTTGGCTACTTCGACGCGGGGGGGGCGCAGTGCCGGCTCGAGGCGGTGATCGACCTCTCGGGGCTGATGCCCAACTTGGCCCGCGTCAGGAACCTGACCGCCTTGGGGCAGGGTTTCGATCCGGCGGTGCTGGGGGTGCAGCCAGATGAGCCCTGAGCCGGTCTTTGGCAGGGATCCGCCGCGCGCCGTCGTTGCATAATTCAATAGTTTTGTAGGCCTCGCTGTCGAATCTCGGCGCGCCGCTGCCTACGATAGAGGTTCCCAGGCGTTCCGCTCCACTAGCAGCTTTTTATGCCGAATATCCTTGTTATCGATTGGGGCCGCCGGCACGTGCGGGCCGTTGCCGTAGAGTCGGCGGGGTCCGACGTGCGCATCGTAAAGCTGGCGACCGCGGACCGGAGCGAATCTCCCACGGCGGTGGCGGAGCTGCTGGAGCAAACCGGGCTGGCCAAGGGGTCGTTCTCGAAAGTCTTGGTGAGCGTCAGCGGCGACCTGATGCAGTTCCGCAGGCTGAAGCTCCCGCCCGGCCCCGCAGCAGAACTGGCGCCGATGGTCGAGCTGCAGGCCGAACGCGAGTTCGGGGCTGGCGACGAGGGCGCCGCGTTGGACTTTGTCCCCGTCCGCGGCGACGACACGATCCCGCACGAAGTGCTGGTAGCCCGCCTGCCGACGGTCGAACGGGCCGCCATCGAGAAGGCGTGCGCGGCGGCCGGCTTGAAGCCCACCTCGTACTTGCTGCGTCCGGTGGGTGCGGCGTCGCTCGCCTCGCGCATCAACCCGGCCCTGTCCAGCGGGGCGCACGTGCTGATTCTGCCGGGCGGCGGCGAGGTCGACCTGGTGCTGTGGGAAGACGGCCTGCCGACGCTCGTCCGGCGGGCGCCCGCCAACGCGTCGGGGGCGGTCTCACAGGGTGAGCTGCGGCGCACGGTGTCGACGGCCCGGATCCAACTCGGGGATCGACCGCTCGACGGGTTGATCTTCTGCGGCTGCGACCCGGTTGCGACGCAGTCCGACCCGCCGCTGGAGAGCTCGTTCGTAGACATCGACGGCTGGATCGAGGGCCGTTCGTCGGAGGCGATCGACGACACGGGCCAGTACGCCGGAGCGGTGGGGGTGGCGGTCGCCGAGCTAGCGGGCGAGCCCCACGCGGTCGACCTCCTCAACCCGCGCAGCAGCGAGGAGGAGGCGCCGAGCCAGCGCCCCAAGATCTTGGCGGCCGCCGCCGCGGTGGCGTTGTTGCTCGGCGGCGCCTGGCTCGCCTACGCCCGGCTGACCCAGCACGACGCCGAGACGGCGAACGTCCGCAGCGAACTGGCCGCGGAGGAGAAGGTGATCGAAAAGTTCTCTCCCATGCGGGTCCGCGCCGACGCGATCGACGAGTGGCTGGCGACCGACGTGGCGTGGCTCAACGAGCTGGAACGCCTCGGGCGCAAGCTGAGGCCCCAGGTCCTCGAGTCCAAGGAGTTCTTGGCCGAGACCGACGTGCTGGTGACGGGGCTGACCGCCACGGCCCGCGGCGGGGCCAAGGAAACCGGCGGGCAGATCGAGCTCAAGGGCGCCGCACGCGACGCCGACGCGTTGGACGATCTGGAACGCGAGCTGCGAGACGCCGACCACCAGGTGCAACCCGGCGCGGTCGCAACGGCGGACACGCCCGGCCTGTACCGCACCACGTTCCAGGCGACGCTGACCGCGCCGCCGGCTTCTACGGTTGTTCCTGGGGCGGCCAACGAAGGGGGGCAACCGTGAACCAACGCGAAAAAATTCTGGCCGGGGGCGTCGTGCTGCTGATCGTGGCGTGGGGCGGCTCGAGGCTGTGGAATCGGTACCAGGGGGCCGTCGACGCCCGCGCCGAAGCGCTCGTCGAGGTCAAGGGGCGGCTCGACCTCGCCCGGCTAGAGGCGCACAAAGCGCAGGCGGCCCTGGGCGAGCTCGACGAGTTCCAGTCGCGTTCGCTGCCCAGCGAACGCAACGTGGCGCGCAGCGAGTACCGCGCCTGGCTGATCGAGCAGCTAGTCGCCGCCGGACTGACGTACGACGACGTCAAGAGCACCCCAGGGGGTCGCACGCGGGGCGACGCGTACGAGGCGCTCACGTTCACCGCGGACGCGGTGGGCGACCTGTCGGCCGTCACCAGGTTCCTCTACGCGTTCTACCACAGCAACCAGCTCCACAAGGTGACGCTGTTGAAGCTCACCCCGATGGAGGGGGGCGCCAAGGTGCGGCTCGGATTGACCGTCGAGGCGCTGATCGTCCCGGGGACGCCACGGGCCACCGGCCTGGCTGCCGGGGAGTCGGATCGGCTCACGCTGGCCTCGGAAGACGCGTACATCTCTAGCGTGGTGGGCAGGAATATCTTCCAAGAGTACGTGCCCCCCCCGCCCCCCAGGCCCGTACGCCCGCCGGTGGTGCGCCGCGACCCGCCCCCGCGTCCTGCGCCGCCGAAGTTCGACGACGCGAAGTACGCCTACGTGACGGGCATCGTTGGCTCTGGCGACTCCTACCAGGCCTGGGTGACGGTCCGCACCACGGGCGAGGTGCTACGGCTCAGGGCCGGCGATCCGCTCAAGGTGGGGGAGCTGAGCGCCATGGTAGAGCGGGTCACTTCCAACTCGCTGGTGCTATCGACCGAGGACGGCACCTACACCATCGAACTGCGAAAAGACAAGTCGCTCCGCGACGCTGTCACTGCTAGCGACGAGACGCTGTAGTCCGTCTTCCCCCCCCGCAGCGGGCGGGCGCCGCTGGGGCGTCCCTCTGGTGGCCGCTGCGCGCTCCATCAGCGCATCCTGGGGCCGCCCGAACCGGCCGCCTGCTTGCCGGCGGCGAAGATTTGTTGGCGGTGTGGGCTGACTTTGCCGATGACAAGGGATGAACCGGTTACTCCGGTGGTAGCGGCGTGCCGTGCGCGCCGTTCCGATCGCTGACTCAACGGGAAAGGCGTCTATGACCGGCAACCAACTACGGGTCGTTCTCGCGGCCTTAATGACGTTTGCCCCTGCCGCGGCTTCACGCGGACAGGCCCCAGAGGGATCGTCCTCGCTGGTGCTGCAGGCCCATACGGCGCCGGCGGAGCGGAGCGAGGCCGTCCGCGTCTGGGCAGAGAAACTCGACCGCTCCGGCGGGCGGCGGGCGGCGTGGGACGACCGCACCGGTCAACTCATCCTGCTGGCCGAACCCGCGGTGCATGACCAGGTCCGCGGGATGCTCGCCGCGGGCGGAAAGGCCCCGGCCTCGGCGCCGGCCGCCGCGGCGCAGTCGGTTCAACTCACCACGCTCACGCCTCAGGAGGCCCACTCTCGGCTGGAAGGCCTGACGGGTCGGCCGCTGCCCACCACGTGGGACGGCTCGGGCCTGTGGCTGTCGTTCCCGGTTCGGCTGGGAGACGTGGGTGGCGTAACGGTTCAGATCAATCGGCAAACGGGCGAGGCCCGCGTCGACGGGCCCGCCGAGGAAGCCGCCGCCTGGGGCCGCGTGCTGCAGGCGATGGACGCCAAGACGCAGAGCCCCAAGGAGGCGACGGGCGTCGTCTCTACCCGCAATGCGCCGCAGCAGCGGGTCCGCCAGGCGTTGCAGGCGGTCCAGGCCGGCTCCGTCGCCGCGCCGGGGCAGGTGAGGCCGGTGACCATGCTCATGCAGGCCCCCGAAGGCGAGGGGGGCCAGTCGCCCCCGCGGGCCGCGGGCGAGACTCCCGAAGAAGCGGCCTCGCTGCTCGGGCCGGTGCAGATCGAGTTCGTCGAAGGGCTCGACATCATCATCGTCCGCGGCGCCCAGCAGGACGTCGAGCGGGTGATGTCGATCATCGGACAGATCGAGAACATCAGCGCCGTGACGGTGCCGGCGATCGAGGTCTACCCGCTGGAGAACGTCGATTCCCGCTCCATGGCTACTTTGCTGGATCAGGTTTACCAGCAGGTGCTGGGGCCGCGGACCGGATCGGTGAGCATCACGCCGTTGGGCAAACCGAACGCGCTGCTGCTGATCGGCCGGACGGAGAACGTGCAGACCGCCATCGAGCTGGCCAAGAAGCTCGACCAGCCGGTGAAGCCAGAAACGCGGTTCCGCGTGTTCCCGCTCCAGCACGCCTCGGCCAGCGACGCCTCGCAATTGGTGCGCGACTTCCTGGACCTGGACGACGAGGGCAACCCGATCGACGACCGCGGCGAGCGGGGCGCCCTGGCGCCGCGGGCGCTGGTGGTGCCCGACTTCCGCACCAACAGCCTGATTGTCAGCGCCTCCCCGAGCGACCTGCTCGAGGTCGGCAAGCTGCTGGGCGAGATCGACACGACCCAGTCGGGCGCCGTGGACGAGGTGCGTATCTTCCAGCTCCGCAACACCCTTGCGGAGGACCTCAAGGGGGTGCTCGACGCCGCGATCCTGCCCCCGACCGGCGACGCGGCCGGTGAAGCGGGCGCGCGTTCGGCGTCGTTGCGGTTGGTGACCATTGATGACCAGCGTCGGCTCGACTCCGGCATCCTTACCGGCGTGAAGATCTCTGCCGACGCGCGGGCCAACGCGCTGGTGGTCACGGCGCCAACGGCCAGCATGGAGCTGATCGCGGCCCTGATCGCCCAGCTCGACAAGACGCCCGACGCCACCGCAGAGCTGAAGGTGTTCACCATCATCAACGGCGACGCGGTCGCCCTGGAAGAAATGCTCCGCGACCTGTTCGGCACCGACGAAGCCGCGGACATCGCGGGGGTCGGCGCCAGCTCGAACGCCATCGTCCGCTTGCAGTTCTCCGTGGATGAGCGCACCAACAGCATCATCGCGGCCGGCGGCGCCGAAGACCTGGCGGTGGTCGAGGCGATCCTGCTCCGGCTGGACGACGGCGACAACCGCGGACGCGAGACGCGCGTCTACCGCCTGAAGAACTCGCCGGCCGACGAGGTGGCGCTGTCGCTCAACGAGCTGTTGGACGCGGAACGCGAAGCGGAGCAGGCGGCCCAGTTGGCGATCAGCCCCTTCGCGCAGATCGACCGCGAGGTGCTGATTGTCTCGGAGCTGAACACCAACAGCCTGATCGTCAGCGCCACCGATCCGGAGCACGTGAAGGTGGCCAAGCTGATCGACGACCTCGACGAGCGCCCGCCGATGGTGCTGGTGCAGGTGCTGATCGCCGAGGTGCGGTTGAACGACACCGACGAGTTCGGCGTTGAGCTCGGCCTGCAGGACTCGCTGCTGTTCGACCGCTCGCTGCTGTCGGACATCCAGACCATCAACACCACCACCAACACCACGACCCCCGGCGGGGCAGTGACCACCGTCGAACAGCAGACGGTGCTCTCCGCCAATCAGCAACCGGGCTTCGCGTTCAACAACCAGCCGCTGGGCAACTCCGCCAGCACGCGGGCGCTCTCTACCGCGGCCAGCGTCGCGGCGCAGGGGCTTTCCAGCTTCGGCGTGAACCGGGTGAACAGCGAGCTGGGCTTCGGCGGGTTCGTGTTCGCCGCGTCGAGCAACAGCATCAGCATGCTGCTGCGGGCCCTGCAAGAGAACCGCCGGCTCGAGGTGCTCAGCCGGCCGCAGATCATGTGCCTCGACAACCAGGTGGGCTTCGTGCAGGTGGGCCAGTCGGTGCCCACCATCACGGGCGTTCAGCAGAACCAGTTCGGCGGGCAGACCAACACGGTGCAGTACCGCGACGTCGGCATCATCCTGCAGGTGCAGCCGCGCATCAGCGTCGACGGCCAGGTGACGATGACCGTGCAGGCCCAGAAGAGCGCCGTGGGATCGGAGATCGAGGGGCTGCCGATCTCGGTCTCCCCGACGGGCGAGGTGCTGCGTTCGCCGCGGATCGACATCACGCAGGCCAGCACCACCGTCAGCGCCCTGTCGGGCCAGACGGTGCTGTTGAGCGGGCTCTTGACCAAGAGCACCAGCGACATCCACCGCCGGGTGCCGTTGATCTCCGACATTCCTTTGCTGGGCGACCTGTTCCGCTACGACAGCGTGTCGCAGCAACGTACGGAGCTGCTGATTGTGCTCACGCCCCGTATCGTCCGCGACGAGCAGGACAACGAGCAGGTCAAGCAGGTCGAGTCGGCCCGCATGAGCTGGGTGCTGTGCGACGTGATCAACATGCACGGCCCGTCGGGCCTGCGGAGCCGTTGCGACGAGTGGGGCGCGGCCGAGGCGCCGAGCGTCTACCCGACGTACATCCCGGGCGAAGCGGAGTGCCAGCCGGTCTACGAAGGGATGCCGATCGAGGGCGTGCCGACCGACGGGATGCCGGTCGAGGGCATGCCGATGGAGATGCCGATCCAGCAGCCCGACGGCGCCATGATGCCGATGGGAGACGACAAGTCGCGCGACGCCGCCTCGGACCAGGTGACGCCGGCGAGCTACGCCTCGCCGGGCGGGCCGGTGCGTCTGCCGGCGGCTGGGTAGAGACGGATTGCAAATTGCAAATTGAAGAGTGACGGACGCAGGGGTTCGATTTGCAATTCACGGTTTTCAATTTGCAATATTAAACCAGAGCAAGATTTCGCAATCTAACCGCAGAAGCCGACCCATGAAACGCATCGCTTCAAGACTTGCATTTGCCGCCGCGCTGCTCACGATGGCCGGCCCGTCGCTGGCCGAAGAGGGCGAAGGCTGGAGGCCGGGCGCGCTGGTCCGCAAGATCGACATCCCCAGCGGCGTCCCCTGGAAGCAGAAGAAGCCCCCGAAGGCGGGCGTGCCGATCCGCATCGCGGACACCTGGACCACCACGGTGCTCCAGCAGCAGGGGTCCGATGCACAACGCGGCTTCGGCGGACGCGTCTACTTCTACGACGGCCGCGAGAGCAAGCCGATCCGCGTAGATGGGCAGCTCGTGGTCTACGCGTTCGACGAGGCGGGCCGCAAGCCGGCCGACAACCAGCCGACGCGGCGCTACGTGTTCCCCCCCGATCAGTTCAAGCTGCACGAGAGCGATTCCGACCTGGGCCCCTCGTACAGCTTCTGGCTGCCGTGGGACGGCGTCGACGGCGTTCAGTCCGAGATCAGCCTCATCGCGCGGTTCGAGCCGATGAAGGGGGGCACGCTGATCGTCGGCGATCAAACACGCCACCGGCTGCCGGGCCGGATGCCGCCGCCGCCCGAGCTCGACCCGCTCTCGCCCTCGGTCATGCAGGCCGGCTTCAACCAGCCGCAAGCGGCCGCGGCAGAGACGGTTCGCACCATGCGGACCACGTCGATCAACCTGCCGGCGAGCTACGGCCAGTCTGGCGGGCGTTTCCCCGCTGCGAAGCGTGCCGACACGCCGGCGGATCGTTCGGCCAAACCGGCGCCGGCGCCCGCCCCGAGGCAGGGCGCCTCGAGCACGCCGCAGCCGGCGCGGACCTCCGTGGGGAAGCTCGCCACGCTCACGCCCGCGGTGCCGACGCTCAACCCGGTAACGTCGGTGGGGTCGCCGATGGCGGACGGCGTCGTAACGCCGGTTAGTTATCTGTCGGTTGCGGAATCAATTCGGGCCCAGCGTCAGGGACAACAATTTGGTTCTCCACCGCCGCGACTCCCGGCTCGAGCCCCGCTAGCTTCTCCACAAGTAGCCGATCGCTAGCCGAAGCGACGCTCCCCGACAGCACGGCCCGTCCGTCCTGGATCGCGACCGAGACGCCCAGAATGCCGCGGCGGGTCAGGATGCTGTTGATCCGATCGGTGGTCGGCGCGGGTAGCATCTGGGGCTGCGTGGGGGGGGCGGCGAAGCCGAGCTTCAGCTTGACCCGCACCGGCGAACCCTCATCATCTTGCTGCTCGGCGCCGCGACCCTCGTTGCGTTGGAAGGTGCGCTGCATGCCGCCCTGGCCCTGGCCTTGGGTCTGGCCGAGCGCCTGGAACATGGCCGTTACGTCCTGGCCGCTACGGCCGACGAAGCCCCCTTGTTGGGCCGTGCCGGTCTGACCAAAGCCGCCGCCGAACGCCGTTTGGCCCCCCCCGAAGCCAGACTGGCCGCCTCCGAAGCCGCTTGTCCCGCCGAAGCCGGACTGGGCGCCCCCGAAGCCGGTTCCACCGAAGCCGGTGCTCCCGCCGCTCGTGCCGCCGAAGCCAGACTGGGCGCCGCCAAAGCCTGTCCCGCCGAACCCGCTGGTCCCACCGAATCCGGTCGACCCGGTGGTAGCGCCTCCGCCCCGATTCTGGGCGCTTGCTTGCGGAACACCCGCCATGCAGGTCAAGATAACGGCAACAGCGGCGAAGTACGTTGATCGCATGGCGGTCATGCCCGGGGTCGTGGTGGGGTTCGTCTTCCTATTGTACCCCAATCCGCGCGGCCGGGGCCGCTGCGAAAATAGGTTCTGCCACAGAACGCTGCAACTCGGGTAGCGCCGAGGGGACGGATGGGGCCGGTTGTTGTGAAAAAGAGGAAAATTCGTAAAATTTCATAATCAATCCCCGCGTTTTCTCTGCTGCGGCCTTGCTGTTTCTTCGAGCTCGTCCGTCTATTCTCAAGGCCACCTCTCTACTTGCCAACCCGTTTGATGTGGCCATCCGTCGCCCTTTACCCAGCATCCCTATGACCCTTATTCGTTCCCTCTTCTCGGTTTCGCTGACATTGCTCTGCTTGACGGCCTTGGCCCAGACGCCGGTCGACCGGCCGTCCGCCCTCAAGCTCTTCCCGGCGGAAACGGTCGCCCTGTTCCGCACGGCCGACGCTTGGCTGCTGATGGAACGGCTCCGAGAGTCGCCCACCGCAAAAATGGCGGAGGACCCGGCGATCCAGCCGCTGATATCGGAGTTCTATGGGATGGCCCGCGAGCAGTACGACCAGTACGCCCGCGATCAGGTGGGGATCGAGCTAGACGACCTGCTGCGGTTCCCACAGGGCGAGGTCGCGATCGCCGTGGTTGGCTACAAAGACCGCACTCCTGAGTTCGTGTTTCTTGTCGATTACGGCGAAGAAGCGGGGCTCGCGGAGCAGTTGCGCGACCAGCTAACGGAGAAGGCCGGCGAGATGGACATCGTGATCGAGACCGAGCAACTCACCGCCGACGAGGCGATGATCATCCGGCGCGGCAACAACACCGAGCGGATGATCGGGTTGGTGCAACGCGACACGGTGTTTGTGGGCGCCACCGACCGCGACCTGCTTGAGTCGGTGCTGGCGCGTTGGGACGGGCGTGAGTTCATCCCGATGGCTGCCGAGCTCGTCGAAGAAGAGGCGCCCGCGGCCACCGCCAAGGTCCCCGAGCCGCTCTACGCCAGGTCGCTCGCCGAGAACGGGGCGTTTGTCTCGGTGTTCAAAGAGTGCGTCCCCGGGCAGGAAGAGCCCCCGCAGGCGATGGTGTTTGTCGACCCGATCAACATGATCCGGTCGTTCAACGCCAACAACGCGGGCGCCAAGGTGGCGATGCTGATGCTCCGCCCGCTAGGCATCGACGGCCTCAAGGGGGTCGGCGCCGCGATGTGGTTCTCTACGGACACCTGGGCGTCGCTGACCCGCGGGCACGTGCTGCTAGAAAATCCGCGGGCCGGCGTGCTGAAGATCGCCCGCCTGGGGACGGTCGAGACCACGCCCCCGGCTTACGTGCCGGCCGACATCGAGAACTTCTTCACGTTCCAGGTCGACCCGCCGCGGATGTTCGACGAGATCTCACAACTCGTGGACGAGTTTACGACCGAAGGGAACTTCCGCGACCTCGTCGAGCGCAACCTGTCGACCAACATGGGAGTCGACTTTGAACAAGAGTTTGTGAACAACGTCACCGGCAAGCTGGTGTGGTTCACGGGCTACGAGGACGGCACCCAGCGGATGGTAGGCGGGAACCTGTTTGTGCTGGAGCTGAACGACCCCGCCGCGTTCGGCGCCGCGATCACCCAGGTGATGGAGAAGGCCGGCGAGCGGATGGAGAAGCAGTCGTACGCCGGAATCGACTACTACTCGCCGCAGATCTCGGAGCGCCGGCGTGAGCGCATGCGGGAGCGGGGCGCCGACGCTGCCAGTGGTCCGCCGATGCCCCGCTGGGCGTTGGTGGACGACGTGTTTGTGCAGAGCGACTCCGAGGTGCTGCTGCAGCACTTCATCGACGCCAAGTTGGGGGAGGGGGAGCGACTAGCGGACCAACTGCAGTACCGCTTGGTGGCCAGCCGGATCAACCGCCTCACGGCCGACCGGCCGCCGTCGGTGGTGATGTACAACAACCCGGAGCAGACCTGGCGGCACTGGTACGCGATGGCGACCGGTGACCGCGCGCGTGAGTTCCTGGAAGGAGACTTCGCCAGCCGGGCGCCGATGCTGCCGCGGCTCCGCGAGGTCGTCGAGAACGACGAGCTGCCGCCGATCGAGACGATCCTCAAGTACACCGCCCCCGGCGGCGCGGTGCTGTACGACACCGAGACCGGGTTCCACTTCATCGGCTTCGGCTTCAAGCCGCCGGAATAAGCGTCAGCCGGAACAAGCCCGCCGCAGGCGGGCGCAGTTCCGGCCTACGGTTTACGGCCCCGCCAATAGGTGCTGCCGGTAGAGCGGCAGGTGGCGGTAGTAGACTTCCATCATGTAGATGCTCAGGCACGTGGTGTAGAGCCGCCCACCCCCCGGGCCGTGCACCTGGTCGATCACCACGTCCCAGCTCCCTTTCTCGCGGCCGGCCTTCTCTTGGTGGGCGGGCACTACCTTCTTCATCGCGTAGTTCCACCGCTGCCAGTGCGCCCCCTCCAGGTGGTGGCACACCTGGGCGCCGTAGTACCAGTAGTAGGCGTTGCGGTGGCCGGTGTTCCAGGTAGGCAGCGACTTCATCAGCACGTCGGCGCCACGCTGCAGACGCTCGTCGTCCTTGCTCCAGCCCAGATACTGCCGACAGAGCAGCCCCTCGGCGGTCATGCTGATCCGCGGCGTGCCGTTCTGCTGATAGGCGTACTGGGCGCCGCCGTCGTACTCGACGGAGTCAAGGAACTTGCTGATCCGCGCGAACGTTTCCGGCGGGACGCTGATGCCGGCGATCTCCGCGCTCTTGAGCGCCATCACACACCATCCCGTCACGGAGAGGTCGCCGGTGTCGCCCACGTCGTACCGCCAGCCGCCGCCGGGGCTTTGCGTCTCGATCAAGTAATTCACCGCGCGCTGCGCCGGCCCGGCCAGTTCCTGGTCTTGCGTCATGCCGTAAAGCTCGCACAACGCGATGGTGCACTGGGCGTGCGTGTAGAAGCGGTGATTGAACCCGTCGCCGCGGAAGAAGCTCCCCGTCTGGCGGTCCTGCCGCTTGAGCAACGCCTTCCAGCCGTCGGCCACGTTCTTGGTGAACGGGTCGTCCGCCGGCCCGACGTGCGTGTGCCCGTCTCCCTGAAACGCGAGCAGCGCCATCGCCGTGGCGGCCTCGATGTTCTCGGTCCCGGCGCCGTCGCGGTAGGGGCCCCGCAGGCTCCACAACTTGTCCACGGTGCGCTGCTGCCGCTGCAACCAGCGGAGCCCCTCGAGCACCGCGTTCTGCGTGGTGGCGTCCCCCCCGAACGCGGCCAACAACGCCCGCTTCATGCCGGGCTCGCGGCCCGTGAGCGCCACCCCCACGGTCTGCGAGGCGATGTCGGTCGTCATCTGATCGGCGACCGGCGACTCGATCGCCAAGTCGGGGGTCGCCAGCGGCGTCTCGACCTCCGGCAGCGTGTCTGGCGTGAGGGTCTGGAAGTCCTCTGCCAGCTCGGGCGAGGTAGATAGGTCGAGGTTGTCCTCGATGAGCTGCTCGCCTACTTCTTCGCTGAAGGCCGCGTCCAGGTTGAGCGCGTCTTCCCGGCTGCTGGCCACCAGCCACAGCCCGAAGATCAGCAGCACCAGCATGTGCAGCGCGGCGCTCATCAGCCAAGCGGGCGAGTCACGCAGCCATTCCGATAGGTCGAGCAGCGGCGGGGCCTGCGGCTCTTCGTGCTCGGCGCCCTGGCCCGGCGAACCCTGCTGCGTCGGCGCCGCCGAGGCTGCCAGGGGCGTCGTGCTAGAAGGGATGCTGCTCAACGGATCGCCAGAAGTGAGGGAAACCGCGGTTCCGGGCTACGATTCGCTGCCGAGCGGCCACACGCTTGCACCAGTTCTTGAAGGTTATCGACGTGGTTCCTCGCGGGCAACCAGAAAACCTTGCAAGCCAACAACTTGCGCCCTGGCCGGGAGCCACAAAATCGTCCCCCCAAACGGCAGCCCCTTGCCGGGCGCCCATCTGCGTCGTACACTTCGACTCACATGACGCGGGGTGGAGCAGCCAGGTAGCTCGCGAGGCTCATAACCTCGAGGTCGCAGGTTCGAATCCTGTCCCCGCCATTTTTCTAGGGCACGCGTCCCTAGGGCTCGTCGGTCTCAAGCCGTCGGGTAAGCGAATAAGCCGGCGTTGGTCCTTGTGGCCAGCGTCGGCTTTTTTCGTTGCCATCTGCCACGCTGGCGAAGCGACAGACGCGGGCAGGGCTGGGATGGTTGGAGTTCCATCGAAGCATGGCCCCCCTCGCGGGGCGCTCCGGGCGGAACTCGTGACGAAGAGCGCCAATCATCAACGCGCGCCGGCAACCACCCTCAGGCAAGCAGCAGCCGACCGCTCTTGGCTCGCTTGAACCCGCCGGACAGAAGGCTGGTATATTGTATGCCAATCGGTTACGCTGCTGGTGACGCTGCCGGGTTGGCGGCGATCCCTTTTCGCTGAACCAGGGGCTCTTCATGCCCATCTTATCTTGGGGACTTGGTCGGGCATCCTTGTTGGCGTCGGCAATGCCCAATGGGGTCGGCCGCGCCGCGATGGCCTTCGCTTTGGCGGGGTGGTGCTTTGTGGCGGGCGCCGCCGCTGCCGAGGCGGTTGTGCACAAAGAACGTTCGCCCGACGGTCCCGACTATTCGACCGAGGTGCGCCCCATCCTCGCCCAGCGGTGTTTTGCCTGCCACGGGCCAGACGAGGCGGCCCGCCAGGGGGGCTTCCGGCTCGACCTGCGAGACAGCGCGACCGCGCCGGCCGACTCGGGCGAGACCCCGGTCGCGCCGGGGGACCCCGGCAAGAGCGAGATCTTGCAGCGGTTGGCAGCCGAGGACGCGTCGCTACGCATGCCCCCGTTAGAAACGCACAAGAGCGTAACCGCGGAAGAGATTGAGCTGCTCTCGCGGTGGATCGCCGCGGGGGCGCCCTGGGGGGGGCACTGGGCGTTCGAGCCGCTACGCACAACGGCGTCGGGCGGATCAATCGATGGGTTCATCCAGAGCGAACTCGATAAGCACGCTCTGGCGCTGTCTCCGTTGGCCGATCGGCAGACGCTGATCCGACGGGTCTCGCTGGGCCTGACGGGGCTGCCCCCTACGACGGAGCAAGTCCGCGCGTTCTGCGCCGACGAGCGCTCCGACGCGTACCCACGTCTGGTGCGCCGGCTGCTGCGCTCGGACGCCTACGGCGAGCACATGGCGCGTTATTGGCTCGACGCGGCCCGCTACGCAGACACGCATGGCCTGAACCTAGACAACTACCGCGAGATGTGGCTGTACCGCGACTGGGTGGTTGATGCGTTCCGGACCAACATGCCGTACGACCGGTTCGTCACGGAGCAAGTCGCCGGCGACCTGCTCCCCGACCCGAGCGACGACCAGTTGATCGCGACCGGATTTAATCGCTGCCACGTGACCACCGGGGAAGGGGGGTCGATTGAGGAAGAAGTGCGTGCGCGGAACGAAGCGGACCGTGTCGATACCTTCGGGACGGTCTTCTTGGGGCTGACGTTCGGGTGCGCCCGCTGCCACGACCATAAGTACGACCCGATCACCGCCAAGGACTATTACGCGCTCGGCGCGTTCTTCAACAGCTTCGACGGCCCGGCGATGGACAGCAACGACAAGGCGCCCGGTCCCGTGGTCCGCCGCCCACCGCCGGAGCAGCTCGCCCGTCAGGCGGTGCTTGAGCGTCGGTGTGCCGAGCTGGACGCGAAGTTGAGCGGGGCGTGGGCGGAGGTCGACGAGGCGCAGGCCGTGTGGGAGGCCTCGGTCCGCGCCGCGTTGGCAAATAGGAAGGGAGAGGCAGCGCTGGGCGGGCGGGTGCGGCTGGGCCAGTGGCAGTTGGCGTCCGGCTTTTACAAGGTGGACAAGGGGCTGTCGCAGGTCAACCGAGAGAACTTCGTGACGCGTTTCCCGCCGGAGGCGGCGCCGGTCAATCTGGAGCAGACGTACCCCACCAACTTCGGGTTAGACATCGCATGGGTCGCGAAACCAAATTGGGAAGACGGCTTGTTGCGAGAAGACCTTCCGACCAAGACGGACCACTCGGTCGTTTGCTACTTGTACCGCAAGATCGTCGCCGAGTCGGAGGGCGAGCTCCGCGTTTCGTTGGGGGCCGGCGACGGGCTGAAGGTGCTGTTGAACGGGGAGGAGGTGCTGGCGGTCGACGCCCCCCGCGAGGCGTCGCCCAACCAGCACGTGGTGACGCTCAACCTGACGCGGGGCGACAACCACCTGCTTGTGAAGTTGGTCACCTACAACCAACGCTCCGGGTTCTACTTCGCGCTGCCCGACGATCCCAGCGTCGCCCCCAAGAAGGTGTTGCGGATCGTAGCAAAGCCCGCCTCGGCCCGCACGCCCGAGCAGCAGCGGGAGGTGCGCAAGTTCTACCGCGAGAACGCCTGCGAGCTTCAACAGCTTGTCCAACGGCGAGAAGAGCAGCGCGGGCTGCGGGTTGAGCTGGTGGAGCTCGAGGCGAGCACACCGACGACGCTTGTCTACCGTGAGATGCAACAACCAAGGCCGGCGTTCGTGCTTGAGCGGGGAGAGTACAACCAACCGGGGTCGCCGGTGTCGCGCGACACCCCGTCGTTCTTGCCGCCGATGCCCCCCGAGCTCCCACGCAACCGGCTCGGCCTGGCCGAGTGGCTCACCAGCGACCAGAACCCGCTGACGGCGCGGGTGTTTGTCAACCGGGTTTGGCAGCAGCTCTTCGGCGTCGGTCTGGTTAACACCGCGGGGGACTTCGGCGCCCAGGGGGGGCTCCCCTCGCACCCCGAGCTGCTGGATTGGCTCGCCGACGACTTCGTTCGCGGCGGATGGGACGTCCGGCGGCTGGTGGAACAGATCGTGCTGAGCCAAGCGTTCCGGCAGTCGTCGGTCGCCGGCGCGGCGAGCCGGCAGGGCGACCCCGCCGGGCGCTTGCTCTCTCGCTTCCCGCGGCGGCGGCTCGACGCCGAAACGCTGCGGGACCAAGCCCTGGCCGTTAGCGGGTTGTTGGCGACCCAGCGCGGCGGCCCGAGCGTCCGGCCCCCTCAGCCGGCCGGTCTTTGGGAGGCGGTGGGGTACACCCGGTCGAACACGGCGGTGTTCCGCGCCGATGCAGACCCGGCGGCGACGCACCGCCGGACGCTGTACACCTTCATCAAGCGAACGGCGGTGGCGCCCCAGTTGAGCACCTTCGACGCTCCGACCCGCGAGTCTTGCGCGGTGCAGCGCGAGCGAACCAACACGCCGCTGCAAGCGCTGCTGCTGCTCAACGACCCGCAGTACCTCGAAGCGGCGGTGGCGTTGGCCCGGCGTGCGGGCGCCGACGTGGGCGCCGACGAGGCCAGCGACGGGAGAAGCGACCCCCGCGAGTCGATCGCCTGGATGTTCGAGGCGTGCCTGTGCCGGCCGCCGACGCCCGAAGAATGCGCGTCGCTGGCAGATTGCTACGCGACCGAGCGCGCGCGGTTCGATCGGCGCCCCGCGGAGGCCGACGCGTTGCTGGCGATCGGCGGTAGCGCCGCCGGCGCGGGCCCAGACGCGTACGCCCCCCACCACGCCGCGCTCGCGCTGGTGGCCAACGTGGTCCTGAACCTCGACGAGTTCGTCAACCAGAACTAAAGGTGGAGCGACCGTGTTCTCCGATCCAACACCAACCGGCCCGCTCGCTGGCCTGCGTACGGCGATGACGCGACGGCATTTCTTCCGTCGCGGGGCGCTGGGCCTTGGGGGCGCCGCCTTGGCCTCGCTGTCGAACACCGCGGCGTTGGGCGCGGCTTCTCCCGCGGCCGGCCCGGGCGCGACGGGGCTGAGCGGGTTGCCCCATTTTGCGGCCAAGGCGAAGCGGGTCATTTACTTGTTCATGGCCGGCGGGCCGAGCCAGCTCGACCTGTTCGACTACAAGCCCAAGACGCGCGGCTTGTTCGACCAGGACCTGCCACCGTCGGTTTACGCGGACCAGCGGCTGACGACCATGACCTCTGGGCAGGCGCGCCTGCCGATCGCGCCGTCGAAGTACCGCTTTTCGCAGCACGGCCAGAACGGGGCCTGGGTGAGCGAGCTGCTCCCCTACACGGCCAAGATGACCGACGACATGACGATCGTTAGGTCGGTCTACACCGAGGCGATCAACCACGACCCGGCGATGACGTTCGTCTGCACCGGCGATCAACTGCCGGGCCGCGCGAGCCTGGGGAGTTGGCTAAGCTACGGGTTGGGGACCGAGAACCAAGACCTGCCGGCGTTTGTGGTGATGACCCCGTCGTGGACCGGTCGGACCGAGGCGCAGTCGCTCTACAGCCGGCTGTGGGGCAGCGGCTTCTTGCCTTCCACGCACCAAGGGGTGGCGCTGCGGTCGGGGGGCGATCCGGTGCTGTTCCTCAACAACCCGGCGGGGATCGACACGGCCACCCGGCGCCGGCTGCTCGACCGCATCTCGGAGTTCAACCACCGCACCCTCGCGCAGTTTGGCGACCCAGAAACCCAGACCCGCATCGACCAGTACGAGATGGCCTTCCGGATGCAGGCCTCCGTGCCGGAGCTGACCGACACCTCGGACGAGTCGGAACAGACGCTTAATCTCTACGGTCCCGACGTCCGGCGCCCCGGCACGTTCGCCGCGAGCTGTCTGCTGGCCAGGCGGATGACGGAGCGGGGCGTGCGGTTCGTGCAGATCTTCCATCGCGGGTGGGACCAGCACGGCAACGTCGGCGGCGACCTCCCCAACCAGTGCCGCGACATCGATCAAGCGAGCTGGGCGTTGGTGCAGGACCTCAAGAACCGCGGCCTGCTGGAGGACACCCTGGTGGTGTGGGGAGGTGAGTTCGGCCGCACCATCTACTGCCAGGGAAAGCTGTCGAGAGACAACTACGGCCGCGACCACCACGCCGGCTGCTCGACCATGTGGCTGGCCGGCGGGGGCGTCAGGCCGGGGCTCGTTCACGGCGAGACCGACGACTTTGGCTACAACGTCACCCGCGACCCTGTGCACGTGCAGGACCTGAACGCGACGATCTTGCATTGCATGGGGATCGACAATCAGCGGATGGTCTACCCGACCAAGGGGCTCGACATGCGGCTCACCGGCGTAAAGCCGCACGGCCCGGTCCACGAAATCCTGAGCTGACGTGCGGCCGAGAGGCCTACCCGCCGTCTCGAAGCTTATCAGGGCAGTCGATCGAACAAGGAAGACGGCCTAAGCTATGCCCACGTCGAGCGTGCGGCGCCTACGTTCTGCGGAGTCGTCGAGTGCTTGGCGGGTTACAACCTGGCCGAGATCGCCATTGCAGGCATGCTGGCGCCGTCCGGCGAGCAGCAGATCACGATCGAAGTGAAGTAACCGCCCCGGCCCGCGTAACCGTCGCGATCCTTCTCCCCCCAGTCGAAGCCGCCGCCGGGCGACCGCGGCCGACGCGTTGCGACGTTCCTGCCGGCTTTTCGGCCCGTCTAGCTGGCGCCCCGGCGGCGTCTCTCGGGCGGCGTACGATAGCCTCTCCGACAGCCTCAGCGGGCGCCCGCTATTTCTTTGCGCCCCCCGGCCAAACGCGTGACAGACTTTAGTCGTCACCAAGGCCGCCCCCAGTGCGGCGCCAACTCAGGCGGGAAGTCGCGATGCTTACTCAAGTCAGGAACCCCTTAGGCGCAACCGACCCCACCGGGCGCACGCCGGCCCAGAACGCCGCGCCGTTGACCCAAACGCCGGCGCCCGACGCCGCGGACAGCTTCCCCTCGCCCCCCGAGCCGCAGAGCCTGGAGCAGGCGGGGGTGTCGGATTCGGAGCTGGAGAGCATGCTGCTCAAGTCGCTGCTGCACGAAGGCGCGGCGTCGGGCGCCGCGCTCGCCGACGGGGTCTGCCTGCCCACGGCCCTTGTACGCGAGACCCTTAGCGCGCTGCGAGACGAGCTGCTGATCGGCATCAAGAGCGCCTCGGGGCTGCACGACTACGTCTACCAGCTCACCGAACTCGGCCACGCCCGGGCCAAGCAGCACCGCGAGCGGTGCGCGTTCATCGGCTCGGCGCCGGTGCCCATCGCCGTCTACCAGCGGGCCATGGAGCGGCAGTCGATCAAGCAGTGCGGGCTCAGCCTGGCCGCTATGCGACGCGCCCTGGCGGACCTGTCGATCAAGCCGAGCCTCGTCAGCCGCCTCTGCCAAGCGGTGAACGACGGCGGCGGGATGTTCTTGTTCGGCAAGCCGGGCAACGGCAAGACCACGGTCGCAGAGCGGCTGTGCGACGCGTTCGGCCAGTACCTGTGGATCCCGCAGATGGTGAGCGTCGGCGGCGACCTGATCCGCGTGTTCGACCCCGTCTGCCACCAGCGTGTTGAGCTGCCGGCCAACGCCGCGCAGCGTTACGACCGCCGGTGGGTGCTGGTCCGCCGGCCTACCGTGGTCGTGGGGGGCGAGCTGACGCTCGAACAACTCGAGGCCAACTACCAGCCGACCCAGGGCGTCAACGAGGCGCCCATCCAGATGAAGTCCACCGGCGGCGCGTTGTTGATCGACGACTTCGGCCGCCAACGCGCGGGGTGCGACGCCATCCTCAACCGGCTGATCGTGCCGTTGGAGAAGGGTTTCGACTACCTTTCGCTCGCCAGCGGCCGACAGGTCCGTACGCCGTTTGACACGCTCTTTATCCTCTCGACCAACCTCGAGCCGAGCGACCTGGTGGACGAGGCCTTCCTGCGGCGGATCCCCTACAAGATCGAGGTGTACGACCCGGAAGAGGGCGAGTTCCGCGCGCTGTTCGAGAAGACGGCCGCCGCGGCCGGTTTCGACATCGCCCCGGGCGCCGTCGATTGGCTGCTGGAGACCGCCTACCGGCAGACGGGGCGCGAGCTGCGCTACTGCCACCCACGCGACCTGTTGCGCCAGGTTCGCACCTACGCCACGGTGCACGAGCTGCCCCGGCAGGTGAACGAGCAGACGCTCGGCGTGGCGATCGAGAACTACTTCGCGACGCTGTCGTAGCGGCGGGTCGGCTTACGTTTGGCGGCTCGCGAATCTCGAGGCCTGGGCCGCGATGTCGACGCCGACCGATTCGCCCCACGCGGCTAAGAACCGCTGGTAGACGGGGCCGGGCCGGCCATCGCCGATCGGGCCGCCGTTGAAACGCGTTGCCGGCAGCATGCAGACGCTGGTGCTGCAGAGCCATACCTCGTCGGCGGTCGCCAAGTCCTCTGGCAGCATGTCACGTTCCACGAAGGGCGTGCCGAGCCGCGAAGCCAGCTCGCGGACCACGCCCACCGAGACCCCCGGCAGCACCTTGGCCATCACGGGAGACACGATCCCTTCGCCGCTGCGCACCGCAACGATGTTGGCGGTAGACGCCTCGCCGATGTGGCCGTCCTGGTCCAGCAGCACCGCTCGGGCGCCCGTCTCCTGCCGGCCCGCTTGCCGGTCGGCCAGGTAGTAGTGCATCCGGCTGCGGCACTTGAGCGCGGGGGGCCAGCAGTTGGCCGGCGTCTGGCGGTGGTCGCTCAGCCACAACGGCAGTCCGGCAGTGAACTGCGATGCCCAGCCCATGAACGGCAGCGGGAAGCCGTGCACACACCTGGTGGGCTCGCCGCCGACGCCCGGCGTGACGAACGCCACAATCGCCCAGTCGTCGCCGGGGGCGAGCAGCGCCGCGTTGCGCGTCATGTACTGGTCGATCACGGGACGGAGCTCGCCGGCCAAAGGTTCGGCCGGCAGGCCGATGATCTCTAGCGACCCCGCAAGCCGCGCCAAGTGCTCATCGGCGCGGTAGGGCCGGCCCGCAAACGTGCGGAGGCGTTCGGTCACCGTCACGCCGAGGGCGAACCCGGGGTCCCCAACCGGGATCGAGAGCCGGGCGTCGTCGATCCACTGACCGTTGAGGTAGGCGTAGCGGGGCATTCTTGGGGCCGGTCCTTAGGGGTCTGCGCGGCGCGAAAGAGGCGCGCCCCGCGTCAGAACCTATTGAACGGCGCCGGCGAAGCCTTCGGCAATGGGGCGCGACGCGATGGCGTCGGGCCGCTGCTCGAACGAGAGACGGCGCCACGCCTGCCAGGCGAACCCAGGCGACTGGAGGTAGCGGTCGAGGTCGTGCGTCGTGCCGACGCTGGACGTGAGGTCGCACTTCTGCATGCGGCTGGCGTAGTCGGCAGACAGGCACGTCGGGCCGGAGTAGCCGATCGACTCTGGGTTGTACGAGCGGTAGAGGTAGGGATAGAACCGCATCGCCGGATCACGCTGGTTCATGGAGACCAGCAGGTGATCGATCTGCTGCATCGCGAGCCCCTGACGCTGCCCGGGGCCGAGCCAGCACTTGTCGATTGCCGCGGCAACCAGCACCGACTCGATGGGGCGTTTCGCACAGCCCGTCTGCGAGTCGAGCCGGACTCCCCCCAGCGACCCGCCGGCCAGCAGGTGCGCGGCGCCCGTAGAGATGCGTGCGCCAAAGCTGTAGCCCATCAGCCCGAGCGGCGTTTCTGGCGGGAGCTGATCGATCACCCACGCGAGCTGCCAGGCGACGCTGTCGGTCCGCGAGGCCTTGGTCCGGATGTCGTTGAGCAGGCCGCGCTCCTGATCGGAGTTCCACGACACCATGACGTAACGGATGGGCTGGCCGTTGCGTCGGCACGCGGTGAGGCGGCGGTAGACCCGCATGCCGAACGGCGCCACCTCGTTCGGTTCAACGCGGTTGCCGTGGGTGTACAGCACCGTCGGCACGCCGGGGTCGCTGCCGGCGACAAGCGCATCCAGCGTCGTCCCGCAGAACCTGCCAGACGCGTCGCGGCGGAGGACACGGGCATGCGAAGCGGCGCGTCCCGGGTCGGTTGAGCAGCCGATCTGACGCAGGTCGAGTATCAGCACCTCATCATCGACCGCGCATGGGACGCTCGCTGCGCCCTGTGCACGCGCCAGCGCACAGGGCGCGACGCAGAGCAGAGCGCAGAGAGCGAGTCGCCAGGCGGGGTGGTTCGGCATAACCGCGGCGGGAGGGCGGGGCGGGTGCGACTGTGCGGGTGGGGGGGACGCCGGCCGAGGCGCAGCATCTCTCTCCACTAACGTAGCACGCAGGAAACAGTCGCGCCGTGATGATGTTGCAAAAAAACGGCGGTTGCGTTTGCACATCACAGGGCGTGGGGTAGAGTTGCTTGGCCCGACGCGACGACGCCGGGCCGCGAGCCCTCCCCCATACGGAACGAGCCCCAGATGAATCGGGAGCTTGGTTCGACCCTCCCCATGCCCGCCTGGGCGTAGAGCGTAAAGAAACGTTCAGCGCCGGGTGGCCGCAACGGCCGCCAACCCCTGAGGTGTCGTAATGAGACGCGTAGCGATGTTGATGCTCCTAACCATGGTAGTGACGAGTTTAGTAGGTTGCGGCTGTTGCCGCCGATTGCGAGACCGGGTCGGTCGGGGCGCTTATTGCGGCCCAACCGCGGCGCCGGCGCAGCAGTACGTCGCCGCACCGCAGTGTGCGGCGCCCGCACCATCGGTCGTGTACGACGCGGGTTGCGGCTACGATCCGGGTTGCGCCTATGGCGCCGCTTATGGCAGTTCGTCCGGGTTCCAGAGCTATCCGATGGATAGCGGCACCTACGACTCTGGTTGGTCGGGGGGCGCCCCGGCGACCGGCGGCGTGATGGAGCCGACCCCGGTTTATCCCGGCCCAGCAGGGAGTTAATAGCAGTCCAGTCCGGTGCGGGTGTGGCCGCGGTGTTCCTCCCAGCACCGCGGTCGCCCCGCAATTTTCCAAGGCCGTGGCGTACCGCCTACCGCACCACGCGGGCCACGGCAAACCGTGACCCCACCCGGCTTCGTCCTGAAGCAGCCGGGTGGGGTTTTTTCGTGCGCCCCGCTGGCAAGGTACAATTGGGGAAGGGAAGCCGCCGGAGAGCTTCCGTTCGACGCGCCTTGTCGAGGAGCCGTCCCCTGTTCCGTGCATCGCTGCGATTGTTGTTCTTTGCGCTTTTGGTAACGCTTGTCGCGCGCGACGCGCCGGCGCAACTCGCCGAGGCCGACGCCGGGGCCAGCGCCGTGCAGTACGGCGAGCCGCGTGCGGGCCGCTTCCGGGTTGGCGCCGAGATCACCGCGTCTCGCGGCGCCTGCCGGGCGATCCGCGCCATGGTGGCGGTGCCGCTCGAGTGCCCCGAGCAGAGCGTGCGGATCGTGAAAGAAGAGTTCTCTCCCGACGTAGAGTCGGTCTCCTACCGCGACCTGCAGGGGGGGGCACGGCAGATGCTGATCACGGTGCCCCGCCTCGCGGACGGCGCCACCGCCACGGCGGTTGTGACGTTCGAGGTGGTCACGCGCCCCATCTTGCCCCCGTCCGACGCGGTAACCGCCGGGCTGAAGATCCCACGATCGACCCCCCGCGACCTGCGGAAGTACGTCACCGTGAGCCCCTTTATTCAGTCGCGCGACTCAAAGTTCCGCTCGTGGTCGCGCGAGTTGCTCGCGGGGCTCACCGACGAGGCGAGCGACTGGCAACGCGTCGAGGCGTTCTACGACGCCATGCTGGAAAAAATCGAATACGCCGAAGGGGTGGATAAGAGCGCGCTCGAAACGCTGCGCGACGGCCAGGCCGATTGCTTCGGCCGCAGCGCGGTGTTCATCGCGTTGTGCCGCGCCGCGGGCGTGCCGGCGCGGGCGGTGTGGGTGCAAGACCACTGCTACGCGGAGTTCTATCTCGAAGACGAGGAGGGGGAGGGCGCCTGGTTCCCCGCGGAGAGCGCCGGGACGAGGGCGTTCGGCGAGATGCCGTTGGCGCGGACCATCATGCAGAAGGGGGACAACTTCCGCATCCCCGAACGCCCCAAGGACCGGCTCTTCTACGCAACCGATTTCTTGGTCGGCCTGCCGATGCCGGGCTCCGGTAAACCAAGCGTCAAGTACATCCGCGAACCGGTCAACTAGCAGACCCCTAGCCGCCGGCCTACGGCCGGCGCGGCGTGTACAAGCAGCAGTCGGCCGGGCAGACGTCGTGGCTCGGCCCGAATGCGCCCAGCGCGGGCTTTTCGTCGCCTGCGATCCGTTCGGTGACCAGCTCGCGGATCATCGAGACAAACCTCGGGTGCGTTCCGACGGTCGGCGCCCGCAGCATGTTGACGCCCAGCTCCTCGCAGAGGTCGCGCGCCTCGGTGTCTAGGTCGAACATCACCTCCATGTGGTCCGACACGAAGCCGATAGGCAGGATCACAACGTCGTTGAGCCCCCCCCGGGCGTGCTCTTCGCGCAGGAAATCGCACACGTCTGGCTCCAGCCACGGTTGGTGGGGGGGCCCGCTCCGGCTCTGGTAGACCAGTCGCCAGCGTGGGGCGCCGGCGCCCTCGGCTACCAGGCGCGACGCCTCGTTGAGCTGTGCCTCGTAGCGGCAGTTCTCCGCCATCGAAAGCGGGATGCTGTGCGCCGTGAAGAGCACCAGCGCCTCGCCTCGGCGTTCGGGCGGGACCTGTTCCAAGCAGGTACGCACGTTTTGGGCGTTTGGCTCGATAAAGCCGGGGTGATTGAAGCACATCCGCAGCTTCTCAACGACGGGCGCCCCGGCGCCTACTTCTTCCCGCGCCGCCGCGATGTTCTCTCGGTACTGTCGGCAGCCCGAGTAGCAACTAAACGCGCTGGTGAAGAACGCCAGAGCCCGCCGGCGCCCGTCGGCCGCCATCTGGCGAAGCGTGTCGGGGAGCAGTGGGTCCCAGTTGCGGTTGCCCCAGTAGATCGGCAGGTCCACCCCGGCGGCGTCGAACTCGGCCCGCAGCGAAGCGATCAGCGTGCGGTTCTGGGCGTTGATCGGGCTCACGCCGCCGAAGTGCTGGTAGTGCGCTTCGACTTCCAGCATCCGCTCGCGCGGCACGTTCTTGCCGCGCAGCACGTTCTCAAGGAACGGCATGACGTCCGCCGGGCCCTCGGGCCCGCCGAAAGAAACCAGCAGGAAGCTGTCGTACGGTTCGCCCACAGGGCCGTCGCCTCGGATGCAATAGAATCTGGCCAGACCTGCGAGGACTGTAGTGGGTTCGCAGGGAACGAAAACCCAGCGCAAGAAACGCCAATACCGACCCGCAGCACGACGCGAGCCGGAAGCGTCAGCGCCGGAGGATCGCGGTATCCTCCGGGCGTTGACGCTTCCGGCTCGTGGGCGGTTGCAAAAAAGTGACCCCAACGGGGTTCGAACCCGTGTTGCCGCCGTGAAAGGGCGGAGTCCTAGACCACTAGACGATGGGGCCGATTGATCGGTTAGCAGAATCGACGCCGTTTTTTAGGCGTCCGAACGGTCAGCGTCAACCCAAGGGGGCGCCGACCGAAAAAAGCAGCCAGAATCAGCGGCAGAAAATGAACGCGCCCAGCCGACGCACGCGGCCGTCTGACGAAGCCGGTCACCAGCGACGACGGCAGCGCACGTGGCGCTACTCTCCGGCGGCGGCGCCTGCGGCTTCGGATGGGCCGACGCAGCTATCGGGAGATTCATCGGCCGTTTGCGCACGGCGGATGGCTTCGTACACCTCGTTGCGGTGCACGGGCACTTCCTTGGGCGCCTCGACTCCTAGGCGGACCTTGTCCCCCCGGATTTCCACCACCACGATGGTGATGTCGTCGTTGATGACAATACTTTCGTTCTTCTTCCGGGAGAGGACCAACATCTCGCCGATTCCTTCGTGAACGTTTCCTGCCGGTCGAAGTAGATTCACCCATCAGGCGAATTGGGCCTTCGCAACGTCAGGCGGACCAAGAAACTCTCCAAGCAATTGGGCGCCAGCATCGGTACGCGGACCGCACTTCGCGGCTTTGCGAGCCATTCCATTACCTTCACTCTACGTGCATCTGGTCCGCAGTCAAGCAAGAATAGTCCGTTCGGGGGGCTTCGCACGGTCGTTCCGGCCCCCCATTTGCTCAGCAGCGCGTTTGCGCGAGCCGCTCGGCAGCCCAGGCAGACGCATTGCCGCGCTGCCCTCAGGTGTTACAATCCCAACCAAGTTAACGAGTTAGGTCGACCGGTCGCGCCCCCTGGCGGGCGCCCGCTACGCCCTGGCGCCGCTCAAACCGCGCGTTGTCCGCCATGATCGCTGCCCTGAAACGGGCCTGGCCCTGGGCCGGAAATATCGCAGAAACGGTCGCGACCGTCGCTGACGGGCTCGGCACGACGCTCGGCGTGTGGCTGAAGACCTACCGAACCGGCCGGCGGACGTTCACCGAACAGTTCGAGTACCCAGAGCTCCCCGTCCCCGTCGCGGCGCGCTACCGCGGCTTCCACCGCTTCGACCTCACTACCTGCATCGGCTGCGACCTGTGCGCCAAAGCCTGTCCGGTAGACTGCATCTACATCGGCAAGGAGAAGGTCGAGGGGGGCAAGGGCTTTGTCGTCACCGGCTACGCCATCGACTACAGCAAGTGCATGTTCTGCGCGCTGTGCGTTGAGCCCTGCCCGGTAGACTGCATCTTCATGGGCGCCACGCACGACCTGAGCTGCTACAGCCGCGACGGGTGCATCGTCGACTTTGCTCGGCTGCCGCTGGACGTGGCCTGGGGACGCGCCACGCTCAATCCCACGGCCGTGGCGGAGTCGAAGGTGATCGTTGAACCGGTCCACGGCGGACCGAACCAGCCTTCCTGAAAGAGAACCACGGGTAGCACGGATTTCACGGATGACGGAAGAGTAGGCCCGACGCAGTGGCCACGAAGCAGAACTTGGGAATCACTTTGTCATTGAACCTTGGTTATCAGTCATCATGCCAGCTTGTGTCCGCGGTTAAGAACTCGTTATGGCTACTCCCACGCTAATCGTCGGCACACTTGCGGCATTCGTTGCTGTCGCGATGGGGTTCGTGTTCGTGAACCTCTTGGTGGGACGGCTGCTGCGGCCCAAGGCGCCGACGGCCGAGAAGCTAGAGATCTACGAGTGCGGCGAGCCCACCATCGGCTCGAGCTTTGTGCAGTTCGACCTGCGGTTCTATGTGGTGGCGCTGCTGTTCATCATCTTCGACGTTGAGGTCGCCTTCTTCTTTCCCTGGGCGACCGTCTTTGGGAAGGCGAATCAGATCGTCGCGGCCGACGCGGCGCCCCCGGCGATGGCCGTCGCCGCCGACGCCGAGATCGAGGCCCGGCTGCGCGAGCTGGTCGGCTACCGGTCGCCGCTGGCCCGGCTCGACTCGGTCGAGCCGGGCCCGATGAGCCTGCGGCAGGGGAGCGACGCCCGCCGCGGCGCGGCAGCGGACGCCGCCGGCGTCATGGCGCGGGCCTCGCTTGTCGATATGCTGGTCTTCTTCGCGGTGTTGATGGTCGGCTTCGCGTACGTGTGGAAGCGGGGCGATCTCGATTGGGTGCGCGCCGCGGCCACACGCAGCGACCGCCCGCCCCCCGCCGAGCAGCCCGGCCCGGCGACCCGCGCCGAGTCGTTGGTCGGGGTCTAACCAGGTTTTCCTCTTAGCCGAGATCGCTGTGTCGCCGACCGATCGACTCCTGCAAAAGTTCGGCGACGCCGTGCGGCCGGTTGCGGCAGAGCGCGGCGACCCATGGTTCGAGGTCGACGCCGACCGGCTGGTCGCTGTCTGCCAGTACCTGCGGGACGACGCCGCCTTCGGGTGCGACATGCTCAACTGCGTCTCGGGGGTCGACACGCTGCAAGCCGACCCGAAGCGTCGCCCGCCGCAGGGACGCGGCCCCGGCATCGAGCTGGTCTACCACCTGTCCAGCACCCGCCTGAAGCACCGCATCACACTCAAGCTCATCCTCCCCCGCTGGCAGGACGAAGCGGCGCAGCAACTGCCGGAGGCGCCCTCACTAACCGGCCTGTGGCCCACCGCCGATTGGCACGAGCGCGAGGTGTACGACCTGATGGGGGTCCGCTTCGTCGGCCACCCGAATCTTGTCCGGATCCTTTGCCCCGAAGACTGGGAGGGTCACCCCTTACGAAAAGACTACGAGATGCCGCTCGAGTACCACGGCATCCGCGGCCGCTGATAGCGCTACGAAGATTGAACCACGAAGAGCACGAAGGTCCACGAAGAAGGGAACGAAGAAGCAAGAAAGGCAAGCGTCGGGCAAGGAGCCTCCTTTCTTCCTTCGTGCGACTTCGTGTCCTTTGTGGTTAACTCTCTTACAACGGATCATGACCAGCACCCTCGAATCACGCATCGTCGAGTTCGACGTCCGGACGGACGAGATGCTCGTCAACATGGGGCCGCAGCACCCCAGCACGCACGGCGTGCTACGGCTGGTGCTGCGCACCGATGGCGAAGTCGTCTCCGAGGTCACGCCCCACATCGGCTACCTGCACCGCTGTGCAGAGAAGATCGGCGAGAACCTCACCCCCAGGCAGTGGATCCCCTACACCGACCGGATGGACTATCTGGCGGGGATGAATATGAACCTGGGGTGGAGCCTGTGCGTCGAGAAGCTGTTGGGCGTCGAGGCGCCCGAACGCGGCCAGCGGTTGCGGGTGATCATTGCAGAGATGGGACGCATCGCCAGCCACCTGGTGGGGATGGGGGCCTACGGGCTCGACCTAGGGACCTTCAGCCCGTTCCTATACGCCTTCCGTGAGCGCGAGAAGATCCTCGACCTGTTCGAGCAGGCTTGCGGCGCCCGGCTCACCTACAGCTACCTCACCCCCGGGGGCGCCACCGCGGACCTGCCGGTCGGCTGGACCGACGCCTGCTTGGCGTTCCTGGACCAGTTCGAGCCGATCATCGCCGACTACCACACGCTGCTCACCACCAACGCGATCTTTATCAAACGCACGGCCGGCATCGGCGTGCTGACGCCCCAGATGGCCGTCGGCTACGGCTGCACCGGCCCGGTGCTCCGCGGTAGCGGCGTCGACTTCGACCTCCGCCGCGACGGCGATCCCCTCTACACCCGCATGTACGCCGACCTGGCGTACGAGATCATTTGCGAGCGCAACGGACATTACCCCAACGACCAGCCTTACCCAGCCGTGCCTGGCGAGGCGGTCCTCGGCGACTGTTGGCACCGGTTCTACGTGCGGATGCTGGAAGTCGTGCAGTCGGTCCGGCTGGTCCGTGAGTCGATCCGCAAATACGCGGCCTCTTCCGGCGACCATGGCCAGCCGATCAAGCTGTTCGAGAAGCTCCCGCCGGGCGAGTGCTACCTGGAGACCGAGGCCCCCCGCGGCCAGATGGGCTTCTACGTGGTGACCACCGGCGACGCGATCCCCTGGCGGGCCCGGGCCCGCAGCAGTTGCTTCAGCAACCTAAGCGTGGCGCCCGAGTTGTGCCGCGGCGTGCTGCTGGCCGATGTCCCCGCGGTGGTGGGCTCGTTGGACATCGTGATGGGCGAGATCGACCGCTAGACCGGCTCCAGATCAAACGAAGCGCCGTCGACCCAAACAAAGCCAACAGCCGACGGGCTCCGCCCCGTCGACGCGCCGCGAAACCGCTCGTCGTTCGCCCCACCCCGGCGGGGCCCACCCCGTCGGCCAGCGCCGCGGGGCATTTTTGGGACGCGGTGTCCGCGCTTCCGAATACCGCGAGAAACCCTTATACTCTCTGGGGTTACACGCTTTTTGCCCCCTTTCCGCCCGCCGCGTGGCGGCCCTCGTTGCAAGCATTCATGGCTGAATCCAAGAGCAGTTGGGACGATCTCCTCCGCGATTTTGGCGTAGTCGAGAACCCCGAATCGGGCCCCGAACAATCCTCCAACCAAGCCCCGCCGGAGGCGGTCGCTCCGCCCCCCGAGGCGCCCAAGGCGCAAGCCGCCCCGGCCCCGCCGGCCGCCCCGCCCAAGCCCGCCCGCAGCGGGTGGGACGACTTGCAGAGCGAATTCGGACTCGAGCCGCCCCCCGCGCCCGTGCGGCCCCCTGCGCCCAAATCCCCCGCGCCCAAATCCCCTGCGGCCAAACCCGCTGACGCCACGCCCGCGGCCACGAAGCGGGTTGCGCCCCCCGAGGAGCAGCAACAGCCCGAGGAATCGAGGCGGCGCACGGCAAGGACCGCGAAGCCGGCGGATGAAGTAGAGACGGACGGCGCCCAAGCATCGGACTCGGCGACGAGCGACGCAGGCGGAGACGATGCAGAGGAGCCGACGCGCCGCCCCAGGCGCCGCAGACGCGGCGGCAGAGGTCGATCGGGACGCGTCGATAGCGAGTCGGGCGGCGACGGTTCCGACTCCGATCGCGATGCTGACGCGGCCGACGCCGAGTCGTCCGCTGACGACTTAGGAGGCGACAATAGCGAGTCAGATTCTGGCGAGGGCGAGGGCGAGGGCCAAGAAAGGCCACGCCGCCGGCGTCGCCGTGGCCGTGGACGGGGCAGGGGGCGTGGGACCGAAGCAGCCGACGGTGCGTCGAGCGACGATGCGCCGGCAGAACGATCCGACAGCGAAGACTCCGCCGAACCGGCCGGCGACCGCCCCCCGCGTCGACGCGCTCGCCCCGCCGCCACCGTGGAAGAGAATACGCCGGAAGCGGCCGAAGTAACGCCGCCACCGCCGGCGCCGGCCCCGGTGACGCCGCCAGCGCCCCCCATTACCTCCGGGTGGCCGGGCGCCTCGTTGAGCCTGCCCGACTGGTTCCCGTTCGCCGGTCGCAAGCCCCGCACGCCGCCGCCACCGCCGGCGGTGGTCGAGGCGCCAGCAGCGCTCCAACCAACGCCGCAGGATCCTGCTGAGTCGGACGACCCGCCGCCGCAAGAGTTGCTGGACGGCGCGGACGAGACCGATGCAGACGATTCAGAAGAGTCGGGCGACGGCGCGGACCGTCCGAAGCGTCGCCGGCGCCGCCGCCGACGTGGGGCCGGCAAAGAGCGAACGTCAGACGCCGTTGCCGGCGAAGACGGCGCCGCCGATGAAGAAGACGACGACGATGACGACGACTCGTTCGACGCGAGCCTGCCGGACGGCCCGCCGATCGAAGGCGAAGACGCCGAAGACGAGGACGAACTCGACGGCGACGGCAGCAAGACGTCGCACAAGAATATCCCCTCGTGGGCAGACGCCATTGGCGTGATTGTCGACGCCAACCTGGGGGCTCGGAGCGAACGGCAACGCAGCGGTCGCGGCGCCGGACGCGGGGGCGCCTCGCGTCCCCGTGGCGGACGCGGGCGGCGGCGCAAACCGGCCGAGTGACGCCCAAGGCGCCCCGAAAGCCGGCGCCCACGCGCCGGCTTTCGGGGGGCGCCGCAAGGGCTTCGTAGACACCTTCTGCGCAATTTCTAGGGCCAAAAATCTGCCGGCCCCGGGCGAGAAACCGTGCGAAAAACGTAACGGTCGCGCCAGATAGTCAAAATGCGGTGTTGCCCGTTCCCGGATTGCAACGGATACTGAAGAAGGCGTGGCTCACCGTGTGCGAGTATCGCCGCCGTCGTAAGATCGGCGACCGACACCCGCGGCGGTTCCCACACGCCCCCCGCCTGTGCTCTTTGCCAACTCCGCTTGGTATAAGCCCCTTGTTCTCTTGCGGCTCGGGCCCCGCCTCCGCCACCGGCGACTCTGTACGCGCTGCGTCGGCGCAGGCTATTTGCGGAATTCCGCGCCACAAAGTGAACGAGGACCTCCAGCGGACGCGTAGGAACAGTACCCCATGCAACCAGGCCGGCCCGCAGGGTCGGCCCCGAGGACTCTAGGATGTTCGACGGACGCGAAATCATTGAGATCGTCTCGAAGCGGCAGGACCGTGAGCAGTTCCGCCGTAAGAACTGGATCGGCACGTTCGAGGAGTACCTCGAGATCGTGCGCGAGAACCCCCTGGTCACGCGCACCGCGTACCAGCGTCTGTACGACATGATCCTGTCGTACGGCGTCGAGACCACCGACACCGGCCGGGGCGAACGCTCCGTCCACTACAAGTTCTTTGACGACCCCGACCACGACGGCGCCGACGCGGTGTTCGGCATCCGCGATTCGCTCCGCGACCTGGTGAACGCGCTCAAGAGCGCCGCCAAGGGGTACGGCATCGAACGCCGCGTGCTGCTGCTGCACGGCCCGGTCGGCAGCAGCAAGAGCACCATCGCCCGGTTGCTCAAGACAGGCTTGGAGCGTTACAGCGCCACCGACGCTGGCGCCCTGTACACCCTGGGCTGGGTCGACGAAGAGGCGCCGGACGACCCGCTGAAGATCCAGTGGTGCCCGATGAACGAAGAGCCGCTGCACCTGCTGCCGCAGCGGTTCCGTCAGGAGGTAGAGCAGCGTCTGAACGAGGGACGCGGCGAAGATGACTTCCGCGTGCACGTGACCGGCGAACTCGACCCCTACTGCCGGTTCATCTACCAGGACCGCCTGCGCAGGTACGACGGCGACTGGACCCGCGTGATCCAGGACGTGCGCGTCAAGCGGCTGATCCTCAGCGAGAAGGACCGCATCGGCGTCGGCACCTTCCAGCCCAAGGACGAGAAGAACCAGGACGCCACCGAGCTGACCGGCGACATCAACTACCGCAAGATCGCGGAGTACGGCAGCGACAGCGACCCGCGGGCGTTCAACTTCGACGGCGAGTTTAACATCGCCAACCGCGGGATCATCGAGTTCGTTGAGGTGCTGAAGCTGGACGTGGCGTTCCTGTACGACCTGCTGGGCGCCAGCCAGGAGCACCGCATCAAGCCGAAGAAGTTCGCCCAGACGGACATCGACGAGGTGATCATCGGGCACACCAACGAGCCGGAGTACCGCCGGCTGCAGAACAACGAGTTCATGGAGGCGCTCCGCGACCGCACGGTGAAGATCGACGTGCCGTACGTCACCACGCTGGCCAACGAGATCAAGATCTACGAGAAGGACTACAACAAGGGGACGGTGCGCGGCAAGCACATCGCCCCGCACACGATCGAGATGGCCGCGATGTGGGCGGTGCTGACCCGCCTGGAAGAGCCCTCGCACGCCGGCATCACCCGGCTGCAGAAGCTGAAGCTCTACAACGGCAAGACGCTGCCCAATTTCACGGAGGACAACGTCCGTGAGCTGCGCGAGCACGCCACCAGCGAGGGGATGATCGGCATCTCGCCGCGCTACGTGCAGGACAAGATCTCCAACGCGTTGGTCGCCCACCCCGAGGCCCACAGCGTCAACCCGTTCATGGTGATGAACGAGCTCGAGGCGGGCCTGAAGCACCACAGCCTGATCAACAGCGAGGACACCAAGCAGGAGTACCGCGACCTGCTGGCGCTAGTGAAGGAGGAGTACGAGAACATCGTGAAGAACGAGGTCCAACGCGCCATCGCCGCCGACGAGGACGCCCTCAAACGCCTCTCGGGCAACTACATCGACAACGTCAAGGCCTACACGCAGCGGGAGAAGGTCAAGAACCGCTTCACCGGCCAGCCCGAAGAGCCGGACGAGCGGCTGATGCGCAGCATCGAGGAGAAGATCGACATCCCCGACAGCCGCAAGGACGACTTCCGCCGCGAGATCATGAACTACATCGGCGCCCTGAGCATCGATGGGAAGACGTTCGACTACCGCAGCAACGAACGGCTGCACAAGGCGCTGGAGCTGAAGCTGTTCGAGGACCAGAAGGACTCGATCAAGCTCACCAGCCTGGTGTCGAACGTGGTCGACGCCGACACCCAGCAGAAGATCGACGTGGTAAAGGGGCGCCTGATCCGCGACTTCGGCTACGACGACGAGAGCGCCACCGACGTGCTGCACTACGTGGCGAGCATCTTCGCACGGGGAGACGTGAAGCGAGAGAAATAATGACGGAAGGGGGAGGTGGAGATGACGGGAGATGGGGGGATGGTCTCTCGGTAGCTCGGCCTTCTCTTCGTAGGCCAGTGCGTAACGATTTGTCTACCAAAGCTCATTGTGTCCTGTTTGATTTTCTCGGAGTTCTTCTGTCAACGAGCGATCGCAACTGCTGAGAAACCTATCCCCACATCTCCTTTTATCTCCACCTCTCCCTTCCTGACCCCCCCATGACTGTAAAGATTGAACGCGACCAACGCCGCTTCAAGCAGATCGTGAAGGGGAAGGTGCGCCAGAACCTCAAGCAGTTTGTGACGCAGGGGGAGATGATCGGGCGGAAGGGGAAGGACCTGGTGTCGATCCCGCTGCCGCAGCTCGACCTGCCGCGGTTCCGCTTCGGCGACAACGGGGCGGGGGGGGTCGCCAGCGGCGAGGGGGAAGAGGGCCAGCCTGTTGGCAAAGGGGGACAGCCCCAGCCGGGCCAGGGGCAGGCCGGCAGCGACCCGGGGGACGGCCACCTGATGGAGGTCGATATCTCGCTGGAGGAGCTCGCGGAGCTGCTGGGCGCGGAGCTGGAGCTGCCGCGCATCGAGCCGCGCGGCGCCGCGTCGATCACCCAGCAAAAGAACAAGTACGACACCGTCCGCCACGTCGGCCCCGAGGCCCTGCGTCACAAGAAGCGCACCTACCTGCAAGCCCTCAAACGCCAGATCTCGACCGGCGAGTACCGCCCCGACGACCCGCGCATCATCCCGATCAAGGGGGACAAACGTTACAAGAGCTGGACCACCATCGACCAGCCGCAGGTGAACGCCGCGGTCTTCTACTTGATGGACGTCTCCGGCAGCATGACGGACGAGCAGAAACAGATCGTCCGCACCGAGGCGTTCTGGATCGATGCGTGGCTCGCGAGCCAGTACGACGGCATCGAGACCCGCTACATCATCCACGACGCGGTGGCCAAAGAAGTGGACGAGCACACCTTCTACCACACCCGCGAGAGCGGCGGCACGCGGATCAGCAGCGCCTACAAGGTGTGCGCCGACCTGATCAAGAACCACTTCCCGCCGGCCGACTGGAACCTGTACGTCTTCCAGTTCTCCGACGGCGACAACTGGGGCGAGGACAACCAGCAGGCCCTGTCGATCCTCAGCGACAGCATCCTGCCGGCGGTAAACCTCTACTGCTACGGCCAAGTCGAAAGCCCGTACGGCAGCGGCGAGTACCTGAACCAGCTCGAAAGCCGGTTCGGCGAGCTGGACCAGATGGTGCTGAGCGAGATCCCGGATCGCGAAGCGATCTACGAATCAATCCGTGCCTTCCTGGGGAAAGGACGGTGACGACTTTTACCCACTACGGACACCAAGAGGCACGAATCCCGGCAGCAATGAAAGGAGAAAGAATAGGACGCGGATCATCGCGGATTGAAGGGATGAACTCGGATTAGGGAAAGGGCTGTTTACTATCCCTTTTAATCCGCTTCGTCTGCGACATCCGCTTCCCATTCTTCGACTTCTCACTAACCGCCGTGTTCCTTTGTGCCCTTCGTGGTTAGACCTTTATGCGATCCACCCCCAACACCGCGCTCCCCCCCGAACTCGCTGCCTGGCAGGTCGAGATCGAGGGCTTTGCGCGTGGGCACGGGCTCGATTTTTTTCCGACCATCTTCGAGGTGGTCGACGCCGACGAGCTGAACGCCATCGCGGCCCGCGGGGGCTTTCCTGTGCGGTACCCACATTGGCGGTTTGGGATGGAGTACGAGCAGCTCTCCAAGAGCTACGGGCACGGACTCTCGAAGATCTACGAGCTGGTGATCAACAACAACCCGTGCTACGCCTACCTGATGCGCAGCAACGCGGTGGTCGACCAGAAGCTGGTGATGGCCCACGTGTACGGGCACTGCGACTTCTTTAAGCAGAACGCCTGGTTCAGCAAGACCAACCGCAAGATGATGGACGAGATGGCCAACCACGGCGCCCGTGTCCGGCGGTACATGGACGAGGTGGGGGTCGAGCCGGTGGAGGAGTTCATCGACGCCTGCCTGAGCCTAGAAGACCTGATTGACATCCACGCCCCGTTCGTCAAGCGGCGCGAAGAGAAAGACCGCTACGACTTTCAGCGCGAGAAGGAAGAAGAGCCCAAGGGGCCGGCGAAGTTCGCGTCCAAGGGGTACATGGACCGCTACGTTAACCCGCGCGGAGCAGACGGGGAGAAGACCGAGTCGGAATCCAAGGCGCCAGAGAAGCTCCCGTCGCACCCGGAGCGCGACGTGCTGCGGTTCCTGCTTGAGCACGCCCCGCTGAGCGCCTGGCAGGCGGACGTGCTGACGATCATCCGCGACGAGGCGTACTACTTCGCCCCGCAGGCCCAGACCAAGATCATGAACGAGGGCTGGGCCAGCTACTGGCACTCCCACATCATGACCCGCCAGGTGCTGACCGACGCAGAGTTTGTCTGCTTCGCCGACCACCACTCCGGCACGATGGCCAGCTCGCCGACGCGGCTCAACCCCTACAAGCTGGGGATCGAGCTGCTGCGCGACATCGAGGACCGCTGGGACCGCGGCGCCTTCGGCAAAGAGTTCGACGACTGCGACGACCACCGCGAGCGTCAGCACTGGGACAAGAAGCTCGGCATCGGGCGCGAAAAGATCTTCGAGGTCCGCCGGATCCACAACGACCTGACGTTCATCGACGAGTTCCTGACGCTCGACTTCTGCCGTCGGCACAAGATGTTCAAGTTCGGCTACAACGAGGCGACCGAGTACTACGAGATCGAGAGCCGGGCGTTCCCCAAGGTGAAGCAGCAACTGCTGCAGAACCTCACCAACGCCGGCCGGCCGTTGATCGAGGTGGTCGACGGCAACTACCGCAACCGCGGCGAGCTGTACCTGACGCACCGCTACACGGGGGTCGAGCTCGACCTGGCGTACGCCCGCGCCACGCTCGACAACCTGCAACGTTTGTGGGGCCGCCCGGTGCACATCGAGACCGTGCTGCAAGACGCCCGGGCGGTCATCTCGCTCGACGGCGACGAGTACGAGATCGACGCCGGCGAGCCGGTCGAGAATCAGCAAGGTGTTTTCTAGGGAGCGGTGTGTTTTTCAATAGAGTCTATCCACTGAGCTATCAAGCGTATCGAGGAGGCAGGACGAGTTCTCTCGCGGAGACGCAGAGACGATGAGTCACTAACTCAGCGCCTCTGCGCCTCTGCGAGAGCTTAGTCGTTTCCAGTCCGTCTCCTTGTGAATCAGAGATTAGTTTGCATGTCCCTCACCGACCAATTCGCCGACGAACTGCGGTCGCCCTCCCTCGCGGGTCGGGTGGTGGGGGTCGTTGATGGCGGCGATCGGCTAACGGTGGGGATCGAGCAGGACGACCGGCTGGCCGTTTCTTTCTGGTCGCTGGAACTGCACACCGATCGGCTCCGCGCGGCCGAGGTCTCTCGGGTCAAGCGGGTCGCCCAGCAGATCACGCAGCGGGTGACCTACTTGCTGGAGCCGCTGACCGAGTGCGAGACGGACCAGTTGACGTGCGTGGTGCAACTACGCAGCACGCAGCCAGAACGAGACGGCGACGCCCGCGCCTACTATGAAATTCTGGTGAAGTCCGGCGGGTCGATCGCGCTGACCCGCTACCGCAAAGAGCCCGGCGCCCTCCGCCGCCCGGTGGCGGCCGAGCTGACCAAGGCCGTGCTGGTGCGGCTGGCGGGCGATTTCTTGGCGGCGCTCGCTTGAGGTTCGCCCACTTGGTGGACATCCCCAAACCGGCAGCTTATCCTGCTTGCCTCGGGACCTGATACGCCGGGAGGGAGCCTGCCATCGTTGCTTGGGGCGACACGCGTGCGCAGAGCCTTTACGCTGGTAGAGCTGTTGGTGGTGATCGCCATCATCGGCATTCTGATCGCGCTGTTGCTCCCCGCCGTGCAGGCGGCCCGCGAGTCGGCCCGGCGGGCCAACTGTCAGGCGAACATGAAGAACCTGGCGCTGGCCGCGCTGAACTTCGAGTCGGCCCGCAACCAGTTCCCGCCGGCGGCGCAGGAACGCGACGGCAGCGCCTGGAGCGGCACGACGCCGCCGCCGATGGCGCGGCACAACGGGCTGTCGCTGCTGCTGCCCTACTACGAGAACGGCGCCACTTTCGATCGCATCGACTACGACTGGGACTGGAACGACAGCACCCACTCCGACAACGAGACCTACACCAAGCAAGACCTGGCGGGCATCCTGCTCTGTCCGTCGACCGAGGCCGACCGGGGCCGCTTCCACGTGACCGACTACGTGGCGATGTCGCGGATGGAGATCGACGCCTCGAAGAAGCCGAACCTAACCTACGACGCCCCCGGCGGGCCGGTGACCGACCTGATCAAATCGACCCTCGTCTCAAGCTACGGCGCCGCCAAGAACCGCGACCGTGTGCTCGATAACGTGTTGCAGCTCAACCGGGTCACCATGAGCGGCAGTCAGGTCTCGCTGAACGACCGACGCAAGGTCACCCCGGGCAAGGTGACCGATGGCCTCTCGAAGACCTTCCTGTACCTAGAGTCGACCGGCAAGCCAAAAATCTATGTCCTCGGCGAGTTCCGCGACGAGAACTCGTCGGCCAACAACGAGTTTCGTTGGGCGAGCCAAGACACCGTGATGGAGCTCCAGTTCTACTGCAACACTCAGCAGCTGGTAAACTGCTCGAACCGCAGCCGCGTCTACAGTTGGCACCCCGGCGGCGTCAACATGGCGCTGGCCGACGGGTCGGTGCGGTTCTATAACGACGACGCGTCGCCGCAGTCGTTCGTGTCGCTGCTGACGATGGCCGGCGACGAATTGTTTATCGATGAGTAACCCGAAACGCCTGGACCCCTCTGTGAAATCAATCTACGCCCTGCTGCTTTCGCTCCTGGCGTGCCACGCATCGCTGGCGGAGCAGGCCACGCCGCTGCGGATCGTCGCCTTCAACTGCGAGGTGCTCAAGGCGCCAGGCGTGCGGCAGGGGCAGTTCGATCGCTACCGGTTCGACCCCGCACGCATCGCCCACCACGAGCGGGTGGCCGCAGTCATCGAGACGCTCTCGCCCGACATTATCGGCCTCGAGGAAGTCATCAGCCGCGAGTCGGTCGACATGCTGCTGGGCATCCTCCACGACAAGGGGATGACCGACTACCGCGGCTACCACGTAGAGAACAGCGACACCTACTCCGGCATGGACGTCTGCTACATCACGCGGCTCAAGCCGGACGTGGTGGAGGGGGAGAAGATCCGCACGATCAACTCCGAGGCCGAAGACCCCACCTGGCGCGCGTGGTACTCGGCGCCGGGCTACAACGGCGAATCGCCCCGCCGGCAGTCGACTTCTGTATCACGCAACGCCGTCTACTACTTCACGGTGGCGGGGCACAAGCTGGGCTTCCTGGGGCTGCACCTCAAGTCGAACCCCTCCGATGAAGCGGCCAACAGCAAGCGGATGGCGGAATCGATCGTGGCCCAGCGGATCTTGCAGAGCGAGATCGTCCGCCGGGGCTACGAGCCGATCGTGATGGGAGACCTGAACGACTACGACGCCGAAGTCGCGGACGGCGACGACTCACGCGACACCGTGACCAAGGTGATCCGCAATCTAAAGGACTTCGACCCCAAACGCCCCGGCGATGAGCTAATTAATGCCGCAGCGCTGATCCCGAGGAAGCAGGACCGCTACTCCTCGAACTGGGACTTCAACGAGAACGGCTTCGACGACCCGGGGGACGTGCACACGATGATCGACCACATCCTGTTCGCCAAAGACCTCAAACCGTTCGTCAATCGCGCGTTCATCAGCCACTGCACGCCGCACGACACGTCCGACCACTTCCCGGTCGTGCTCGATCTGCTGCTCCCCCCGGTCAGCAACGGGACCGTCGTAAGGGGGGCCGGAGGATGAGCCAGTCCCTTGTTTCTATGATCGACCACGCCGTGCTCCACCCCACACACGGTCAGGCCGAGCTCCGTGCCGCTTGCGAGCTCTGCACGCGCCTGGGCGTGGCGAGCGTGTGCGTGAAGCCGTCGTACGTGCGGCTGGCGGCGGAACTGCTGGCCGGATCGGACGTGGTTCCCAGCACGGTGATCGGCTTCCCCCACGGCGGCACCACCACTTCCGTAAAGGTCGCGGAGACGCGCGAGGCGTGCCGCGCGGGCGCCGGCGAGGTCGACGTGGTGGTGAACCTGGGACGCGTCTTCTCGGGCGACTGGGACTACGTGCTGGCCGACATCCGCGCCGTTGTCGAAGCGGCCGGGGAGTTGGACGCGATTACCAAGGTGATCTTCGAGACGGGGCTGCTCCCCTCCGACGTAGAAAAAACGAAGCTGTGTGAGCTCTCCGAGCGGGCGGGCGCCGCGTTTGTAAAGACCTCAACCGGCTTCGGCATGGTGAAGGACGCCGCGGGGAACCTGGTCGCTACGGGGGCCACGGAGCACGACATCGCGCTGATGCGTCGCGTCTGCTCGCCGGCCGTGGCGGTCAAGGCGTCGGGCGGCATCCGCTCGCTGGCAGACGCGCAGCGGCTGGTGGCGCTGGGCGCCACCAGGCTGGGCACCAGCGCCACCCAGGCGATCGCCGCCGGCGAGCGCTCGGACGCCGCGTACTAAAGGCGAGCCGTCGGCGTAAGCCGCCAGAGGCAAAGCCTCAAACACCCCCCAGCGATCGCGCGCACGTCGACTCACTTGCTGTGGGCGACCCCGTGGGCTGGCGCCAAGCCTCGAAATCCGCCAGCCATTTGGTACGCTTTCTCTGGGGAGGGTTTCCCTCGTTGAAGAACTCCGTCGGCTGACGCCGGCGGCTCGCCCGGATCATCAGAGAACTGCGACGCTTGCTATGCTCGACCTGTACGACAAGATCCAAGAATCGGCCGCCGCGATCCGCGAGAAATGGCCGACCCCGCCCCGCGCCCTGGTGATCCTTGGCACCGGCCTGGGCTCGTTCGCAGAGCGGATCGAGGTCGAGGCCGCGATCCCCTACGAGGAAGTTCCGCACTTCCCGGTCTCGACCGCAATCAGCCACGCCGGCCGGCTGGTGTGCGGCACGCTTCAGGGGGTGCCGATCATCGCCATGGAGGGGCGTTTCCATCAGTACGAGGGCTACCCGCTCAAGCAGATCACGCTGCCGGTGCGGGTGGCGAAAGAACTGGGCGCCGACCTGCTGATCGTCACCCAGGCGGTCGGCGGGATGAACCCGCTCTACAAGCTGGGCGACGTCATGCTGATCGACGACCACATCAACCTGATGGGGGACAACCCGCTGGTCGGCGTGAACGACGACCGCCTCGGCCCGCGTTTCCCGGACATGGCGGCCCCTTACACCGCGGAGCTGATCGAGGCGGGCCTGGCAGTGGCGCGCAAGAACGACTTCGTCGCCCAGCGGGGCGTGATGGTTGCCGTGACCGGGCCCAACCTCGAGACCCGCGCCGAGTACCGCATGCTGCGGCAAATGGGCGCCGACGTGGTCGGGATGTCGACCGTCCCTGAGGTGATCGTCGCGGTTCACTGCGGCATGCGGGTGCTGGGGATGAGCGTGGTGACCGACCTCTGTTTCCCCGATTCGCTGGAAGTAGCGGATGTGCAGAAGATCATCGCCACGGCCAATAGCGCCGAGCCGAAGCTGCGGATGCTGGTCGAGGGCGTTCTGGCCTACGAAGCGGCGACGCACTAGATAATCATCTGGCCGGTCTACGAATAGGACGCGGATGACAGCGGATGACTAATCCGCGCGGATCCGTTTCATCTGCGGCGCCCCGCGTTCCATTCTTTGACTCGCAATCTGAGCTGTTTCATGAACCCCCTCCAACACGCCTTCGACGCCGTTCGCTCGCGCTGGCCGCATGAACCGGACCTCGGCTTGATACTCGGCTCGGGCCTGGGCGCGGTGGCCGATGCGATTGCTGAACCGGTCGTCGTCCCCTACGCAGAGGTTCCGGGCTTCGCGCGTTCGACCGCCATCGGCCACGCCGGCCGGTTGATTTGTGGCTGGCTTGGCGGCAAGCCGGTGGTGGCCATGCAGGGGCGGTTCCACCTGTACGAGGGGTGGCCGATCGAGAAGGTTGTTCTGCCCGTGCGCCTGATGCACCGCCTGGGCGCAGGCACGCTGGTCGTGACCAACGCCGCGGGGGGGGTGAACCCGCGTTACCGTGTCGGCGACCTGATGCTGATCGACGACCAGATCAACCTGAAGTTCCGCAACCCGCTGGTGGGCGAGAACGACGAGTCGATCGGCCCAAGATTCCCCGACATGAGCGCCCCCTACGACAAGGCGCTCATAGCCGCCGCCCTACGGGCGGCGATGACCGCCGGCATCCCCCTCCAGCAAGGCGTCTACGCCGGCATGCTGGGACCCACCTACGAGACGCGGGCCGAGTACCGCATGGTCCGCCAACTGGGCGCCGACGCGGTCGGGATGTCGACCGTCCCCGAGGTGATCGCCGCGGTCCACGCCGGCATGCGCGTGCTGGGCCTCTCCGTGATCACCAACGCCTGCTCGCCCGACGACCTCGGCGAGACAACCGGCGAGCAGGTCGCCGACGCCGCGGCCGCCGCGGCCGAGCGGGTGCGGGCCGTGATCCTCGGCGTCATTGCCACAAGATAAATCACATTTGACCAAGGATAGCACGGACGAACGGTGGCCACAAAAAGGCACGAAAAAGCACAAAGAAGCTTAGGAAGCGATCACGGCAAGGTCCTGATGTGCCTACAAGCACCCCACTGCTTTCTCTGCGTAAGGGGGGCCATAAATCGGCGATTGTTTCTTTGTGCTTTTTGTGCCTTCTTGTGGCCATCTTCCGTCCGTCTTCTTAGGCGTTTGAATCAGGTTCTGCCATGAACATCGTCGAACTAATCGCCCGCAAACGCGATGGCGCCGAGCTGGCAGGCGAAGAGATCGCGGGGCTGGTGGCCGGCTACGCCGTCGGTGACGTGCCCGACTACCAGATGGCGGCTTGGGCGATGGCCGTGGCTTGCCGGGGGATGACGGCCGAAGAAACCGCGGCGCTGACCGAGGCGATGCTCCGCAGCGGCGAGGTGTTTTCTTGGCCCGCCGGGGGGCCGCCGAAGGTCGACAAGCACTCCAGCGGCGGCATCGGCGACAAGGTCTCGTTGATCTTGGCGCCCGCCTTGGCGGCGTGCGGGATGGCGGTGCCGATGATCTCTGGCCGGGGGCTCGGCGCGACCGGGGGGACGCTCGACAAGCTCGAAGCGATCCCGGGGTTCCGCACGGGGCTCTCCATGGACGAGGCGCGCGGCGTTGTTGACAAGGTCGGCTGCGTGATCTGCGCCGCGTCCAGCCAGCTCGCCCCCGCGGACCGCAAACTGTACGCCCTACGGGATGTAACAGGCACCGTGCCCTCGATCCCGCTGATCACCGCCAGCATCATGAGCAAGAAGCTGGCCGAGGGGCTCGACGCGTTGGTGCTGGACGTGAAGTGCGGCAGCGGGGCGTTCATGAAGACCACCGCGGACGCCTTGGCGCTGGCCGAATCGCTCACCGCCACCGCGGCGCGGATGGGGGTGGCCTGCACCGCGCTGGTGACCGACATGAACCAGCCATTGGGACGGATGTGCGGCAACGCGGTGGAGGTGCAGGAGTCGGTCGCGTGCCTCGCGGGCGCCGGGCCCGGCGACCTGCGGGAGCTGACGGTCGAGCTTGGCGCCGAGCTGTTCTCGCTCGCCGGCAAGGGGACCCTGGAGGAGGGTCGCGCGGCGCTTGCCGGCTCGTTGGACGACGGCACGGCGATGCAGAAGTACCGCGAGATGGTCATCTGTCAGGATGGCGACCCTGATGCGGAGCTGCCGCGGGCGCCCGAAACGATGGTGACCGCCGAGCGTGCGGGAACGATCGCCAGGATCGATACCGAGAAGCTCGGCTGGGCGATCATCGGCCTGGGGGGGGGGCGGCAGAAGCTAGAAGACGCCATCGACCCGGCGGTCGGGCTGGAGATGCTGGTCCGGATCGGCGACCGCGTCGAGGCGGGTCAGCCGATCGTCGGCTTGTTCGCCCGCAAGAAAGATGAGACGGGCGCCACGGCCGCTGTCCGCCGGGCAATCACGATCGCCGACCAAACCACGTCGCCCCCGCCGCTGGTGATTCAGCGGGTCACGGCGTAAGCCCCCAAACCGCCAAGACCCCAAGCCGCCAAGCACTCAAGCCGCCGGAGCGGACCCTCGATGACCCCCCAGCAGCAACAAACCCTGATCGACTCCGCGATCGCCGCGCGCGGAAACGCGTATGCCCCGTACTCCAACTTCCTGGTCGGCGCCGCGTTGCTAACGGACAACGGAGGCGTAGTGGCCGGCGCCAACGTGGAGAACGCTTCCTACGGGCTGACGCTTTGTGCCGAGCGCGTGGCGGCGGGCGCGGCGGTCGCCGCGGGGGCGCGCGGGATCGTGGCCGTCGCGGTCGCCACCGAGGGGGGCGCGGCGCCGTGCGGGGCTTGTCGGCAGTTTCTCAATGAGTTTGGCAGCGCGATGACCGTGCTGTGCGTCGACTCTGCCTCGGGAAGGGTGACGCGCGAAGTCCTGCTCTCGGAGCTGCTTCCCGAGAGCTTTGGTCCGGCGGCGCTGGGTGGGACGCGCCGACCTTAGGTCGGCTGCTATTGGGCGTTGAGCAGCGACGCGCTGCTACTAGTCTGCGTGGTGCTGGACCAGGTCGATGGGCTCGAGCGCCACCAGCGACGGGAGGTTGCGGTACAGGTCCTCGAAGTCGAGGCCGTAGCCGACCACGAACTCGTCGGGGATGTCGAAGCCGATGAAGTCGGGGGTGTAGTCCACTTCTTGGCGGGCCGCCTTGCGCAGCAGCACCGCGCTGCGGAGCGACGTGGGCCCGTGGTCCTGCATCTTCTCCATCACCTTCACCAGCGTGTGGCCGGTGTCGAAGATGTCGTCGACCAGCAGCACGTCGCGATCGGCGATGTCGACCATCTTCTCCGCGTTGATCACCAGCTCGCCGCGAGTGGTCGTGGCGCCGCGGTAGCTGCTGGCGCTAATCACGCCGAGCCGCATCGGCAGGTCGATGAGCCGGATGAGGTCTGCCACCAGGACCAGGCTGCCGGTGAGCACCGCGATGATGGTCAGGTGCCGATCGGCGTAGGTTTCGGCGATCTCGCGAGCCATCCGCTGGACGCCGTCGTGGAGCTGTTGTTCGGAGAGAAGCGTTTTCATGGAATGGTCCGTTGTCAGTTGTCCGTCGCCCGTTGTCGGTCGATCGTAGATTCTTAGATTCTCAGAGTGACTCAAGCCGGCGTTAGCTTCCCCACGTCCAACTGACGACGGACCACTGACCACGGACAACTAGAGCAAGATGCCCGCGATGCAGGCGGTCATGAAGGCGGCCAGGGTGCCGCCCAGCATGGCGCGGAGGCCGAGCTTGGCCAGGTCGCTGCGTCGCTGGGGGGCGATGCCGCCGATGCCGCCGAGCTGGATTCCGATGGAGCTGAAGTTGGCGAAGCCACACAGCGCGTAGGTAAGGATAGTGATGGTGCGGGGGCTAAGGGTTTCTTGCTTTACGGCGTTGGAGAGCGAGAGGTAGGCGTAGAACTCGTTAAGCACCATCTTCTCGCCGAGCATCGCCCCCGCAGCGACGCATTCGGACCACTGGATGCCCATCGCCCAGGCGAGCGGAGCGAAGCCGTACCCGAAGCCCTGCTGCAGGGTCCAGGCGTCGTCGCCGGTGAAGCCGAACCGGCCTCCCGCCCAGCCGACGATGCCGTTAAGCATCGCCACGAGCGCCACAAACGTGATGAGCATCGCCGCGACGTTCAGCGCAAGCGCCATGCCAGACGAGGCGCCCTCGGCCGCGGCTTCCAGCACGTTGCCGGCACGGGGCATCTCGGGCTTAGGGGTCTCCGGCTCGCTGCTGGCGGTTGGGCCTGCTGGAGTGGGCTCCTCCACGAGCCCGGCCCGTGAAGGGTCGGCCGTCACCGGGTGGTCGACCTCGGGCTGCAAGACCTTGGCGATCAGCAGCGCGGCCGGGGCAGAGATGACCGACGCGGTCAGCAGGTGCCCCGCGTACCCGGGGCCCAGCAGTTGGACGTAGATCGCCAGCACGCCGCCGGCGATCGTCGCGAAACCCCCTACCATCACCACCATCAACTCCGACATGGTCATCGTGGCCACGTACGGCCGGATCACCAGGGGCGCCTCGGTCTGGCCAACGAAGATGTTGGCCGCGGCGGAGAGGGTCTCGGCGCCCGAGGTTCCGAGCGTTCTCCGCATCACCCAAGCAAGGGCGCCGATCACGCGTTGCATGATCCCCAGGTGGTAAAGGATCGACATCAAAGAAGAAAACACGATGATGGTCGGCAACACGCCGAAGGCGAACGTCCGCAGCAGCAGGAACCTGGGGGGCAATTCTGGGTCTTCCTGGCGGGCGTTCACGCTGAACATCAGCGAGGCGCCCTCTTCGATGTAGAGCAGCAACCGGTTGAACACCTCCCCCAGTTGTTCGAACAGATAAACGCCCCACTGGGTCTTCAGGATCAGCAGTGCAAAGACGAACTGCAGCGCCAGCCCCGCGATCACCACCCGCCAGCTCACCCGCGTCTTGTGGGCGCTCATCAGCCACGCCAGGCCGATCATCACGAACAGGCCGAAGAAGCTGATCAATTGGGGCGGCATGGGCGGGCTCGGTAGGGCAGGGGCAGGGCTCGCCTGCGGCAAAGCGGGTTCGACGTTCTTCTCTGCACGTCGGCGGGCGGGGCCTGCCCTACGACACCAGCGTGTTGAACACTCGGTCGCCGGCGTCGCCGAGGCCCGGGACGATGTACTGCTGGTCGTTTAGCTCCGGGTCGATGCAGCAGACGAACAAGCGGGTCTCGGGGTGCTCCTCGCGTAGGCGATCGACGCCCGGCTGCGAGGCGATGATCGAGAGCAGCATCGTCCGCTTGACGCCCCAACGCTTGAGCGTGTCGAGCGCCGCAACGGCCGACCCGCCGGTGGCCAGCATCGGGTCGACCACCATGGCCACGTCTACCGGCCGGCGGTCGGGGAGCTTGCTGTAGTACTCCACCGGCTGGGCCGTCTCCTCGTCGCGATAAAGCCCCAGGTGCCACACCTGGGCGTCCGGGATGAGGTCGATCAGCGGGTCGACCATCGCGAGGCCCGCCCGCAGGATGGGCACGATGCCGATGGTCTCGCCCAGCTTCTTTCCTTCGGTGGAAGTCAGCGGGGTTTCGATGGTCACCGGCGCCGTCGCCAGGTCGCGCGTCGCCTCGTAGGCGAGCAGCATGGCGAGCCGGCGGACCAGCAGACGGAACTCGGGGGGAGGGGTCGCCTTGTCTCGTAATTGCGACAAATGCAGGGCGACCAGCGGGTGATCGACGGCGCACACCGGCGGATGACTCATCGGCAAGGCTCTGGGTAGGAGCTCTTCGGCACAGTGGTGGACACGGGGGATCGCCTGGTAAGTTGGCGGCATTGTAGGTGAAGCCCGCCCCAAAATGCGACCCGCCGAGGACTAGCCATGCCAAGCCGCATCTTTCTCGCTGCTATGACGACGTTGTTAGCCGCCGCGACGCCGGTCCGCGGAGAAGAATCGAAGCCAGTTCGACTGCGGGTAGCTACGTACAACGTGTCGATGTACCGGGATGGCCCGTTTCAGCTGGCCAGCGAACTGTTTCAAGAAGGGTCCGCGCAAGCGACCAGGATCGCCGAGGTCCTACAGCGGGTCCGGCCCGACATTGTGTTGCTCAACGAGTTCGATAGAGACTACGAGAAAGATTGGGCCCGTAGAGGCTTTATGGGGCGCCGTTATCTCCAGCGGCCGCAAGCTGGATTGGAGCCGATTGTCTACCCCCATTTCTACTACGCTCCCGTCAATACCGGGGTTTCTTCTGGCATCGATCTTGACCGCGATGGCCAAGTCCGTGGCCCCAACGACGCCTTCGGCTTCGGTCGCTATCCCGGGCAGTACGGCATGTTGCTGCTGTCGCGTTTTCCGATCGACCACGAGGCGAGCCACGCATTCTCCAAGCTGCGCTGGATCGATACCTCCGATGCGAAGCTGCCGATCGACTCCGAAACAGGGGAACACTACTACTCCGAAGAGGCCCTCAACGTCTTCCGGCTCCCGTCGAAGAGCTTCTGGGACGTTTGCGTCCGAGTCCCTGGCTCGGGCGGCCAGCCGCTGCACCTGTTATGTTCGCATCCGGCGCCGCCGGTGTTCGACGGCCCTGAAGACCGCAACGGCAAGCGCAACTTCGATGAGATTGGGTTGGTCGCGAAGTACTTGTCGGGCTTGCCCGACCTGTTTGTGGACGACGAGGGGAAGCGAGTCACGCCACCGACGGACGAGCCGTGCGTTGTGCTGGGAGACCTGAACGCCGACCCCGTAGACGGCGACGGCGTGGCGGGCGCCATCCAGCAACTGCTAGAGCACCCGCGGATCGACAGCTCGTTTACCCCCACCAGCCGGGGCGGCGCTGCCGCGTCGCTCGCGACGCCGGAGGTGAACGGGGCGCACCGCGGCGATCCGGCGGCCGACACCGCCAACTTCGGCGGCGAAGGCTACGCGAATCTGCGCGTCGACTACGTGCTGCCGACGCGAGGGATCAGGGTGATCGACGGCGGCGTGTACTGGCCCGTCGCGGGCGAGCCGGGCGCCGAGGCGATCGGCGCCACCGACCACCGGCTGGTGTGGCTCGATCTCGAGCTGCCCGCTACGCCTTGCGACGCCGCAAACAAACCAGGCCTGCCACGGCGATCGCCAACGTCGCCGCCGCCGGCTCTGGCACCGCCGGCGCCGAGATGAACTGGCCCTGCATGATCGCCCGGGCGACCTGCGACCCGGCGAGCTGGCCCAGCGCGTCGTCAAAGTTCCAGTGGATGCCGAGGTAGACGCGGCTGCGACCGTTCTCCGCCATCGCTTCGGAGAACGACGTGTAGTTGCGGGTCACGCCCGGGAGTTCGTCGGAGGTAAGCGAGAAAGAGATGTCGTCCCGCCCGTAGAAGTCCGCCAACACCTCGAACAGGGCGCCGCCGAACGTGGCGTGACCGGACAGGTAGGTGGGGAAGGGTGGGGTGAAGTTGTCGATCGTTTCGCCATTGGGGCCCAACCCGCCGGGGGCGCCGAGGGGGACCCAGTTGGGGTCGGCGATGGTCAGTGGATTGCCGTCCGTGTCGGCCTCGCGGATGCCGGTCACGGGACGCCAGAGGTCGTGCTCGAACTTCGAGTCCCAGGCCACGATGCCCGCGTCCGCCATGGCGACGGACGCCTTGGCGAACAGCTCGGCGTTCTGCTTGTCGGTGTTCCCTTGGCTGATCGCGACGTTGTTCAGCACCTGCTCAAACATCCGCATCGGGGTGCCCATCCCCAGGCGGTCGTAGCCCCAGAAGACGCCGATCTCTGTTTGATCCGCGGTTCGCGTCACGCTGTCGACGGCGCCGAGCGACTTTACTTCGTTGAAGGCAGCGGCGTACTCCGCGCTGTCGAGGCTGGGCGGGGGCCCCGGCGCAAAGGGCGCCGTGCTGCCTATGGCGAACGTCTGCATGCTGCCCCACGCGGGGCCCCAGGCCTGCTGACCGGGGTTGAGTGGGTCGGACTGCCAGTGCCCCGGCGCGTTGGTGGGCATGTACTGCGAGGAGGCGTCGAAGCCGTCACCCGCGCGGCTGTTGATGATGGACTGGCCGATCATGGTCCCCATCGCAATCCCCTCGGCCTTCTCGGCGCCGTCGGACACCAGCGCCAGGCTTGCCGCCAACTGGCCAGAGAGCAGCGAGTCCTGGCCGGAGTAGATCGAGCTCAGCACGGTGTAGGCGGCCTGGGCCGCGGCGGCCTTGGAGGAGGCCGTCATGCCCGGCGAGGAATGCCCGCCGCCGTAGTCGTAGAACATCGTCCCTCCCGGCGAGGTCATCGCGTAGGCGTCGTAGATAGCGAGGTTCATCATCGCCATCGTCCGCGACGCCATGCCGGGGTTCTGGTACTGGGTGTCGGCCGCCAGCATTCCGCTCGCGGTAGCGTTCCAGTCCAGCACGATGTCGGCTCTGGCTGCGCTGTGCCCCACAGCTAGAGCAAACACGGCGACGATAGGGAGCATCTTCTTGGTGTAACTAGTCACGCTTGCGATTCCATTGGGGAGTGGTTCGCAACTGACGATCGTCTCCCCCTAGGGCCCCCGTTTCGCAAAACGGGAGTAGATGCCCAGCTTGGGTCGCGCTGCTTTGGGCTTCGGGAGTGGGTCTACCGAACCAGCAACGCCGGACCAGTGATTCCAGCCCGAGGCTTTCACCCCGGGACGTCCCGTGTAGTCAAGAAGGGCGAGTGACACGCACGCAACAGCCACAAAGGGCGCCGTTGGCGTGCGGGGGTCGATCGTCAATCGCGCATTAGGACAAGACTCGGCAGTGCTCTAGGATCTCTTGCGGCGTCGCGACGTAGCCCACGTAAAACGACCCAAACTGGGCGTACCGGGCGCTGGCTTCGTCGAAACGCATCTGGTAGACGATGTCTTTCAGGTACTCTGGGTTGCCTGCCCACAGTGTAACTCCCCATTCCCAATCGTCAAAACCTAATGCAACAGTAATTAATTGGCTGACACGCCCGGCGAAGGCCATCCCGCTGCGGGCGTGCTCCCCCATCAGCTTGCCCCGCTCCTCTTTGGAGAGCGTAAACCAGTTCGCCGCGGGGTGCCGGGCCTTGTTCATGGGGTAGAAACAGGTCGCCTTGTACGGCGGGAATTCCGGCGTAAGTCGTTGCCTGTTCATCCCTTCCAGCCGGTCGCCATAGGCCTTCACCTTGGCCTGGTGGGCGGGGCTCTCGGGGGGGTCTCCTTCCTGGGCCAACCGCTGGGCGTACTGCTCCACCGTCGGAACGTATTCGCTGATCTCGGTTACCGATACAAACGAATATGCGGGTTGCAGCACCCCGCCAGCCGGGCCAGACATCAGCCGCTGGTGGACCGCGTCGATTTTCAGCGGGTCGGGGTCCATCATCATCACGCCGAAATCGGCCTTCTGGCCGCTGATGATCGTGGTTTGTAGCCGGGTTGGCGCCCACGCGGACTGGGGGTCGAGCGTCTCGCGCAACACCGCTGCGATGGTCGAGCGCTGCTCCGCAGAACGCTGCGCCAGCGCCCCACGATCGAAGCGGTAGTACAGGTGGCTGCAGTGCCAGCCGCCGCCGGCGGGGGCGAGCGATGGTTCTTGATCGGCAGACATAGTTTCTCGGATTGGGCGGGCTCATGCAGGTCGTAGGCCGCGGCGGGCAAGCGCTGCGGGCGCCGTGGCCGGCCTACGGCAATCGGCCTAGTCTATCACACGCAGCAAGGCCAAAAAGAACCCGGTCATCTTGTCCGTCGGCAGCACACGCGCCGTGTGGGCGAGCTCGGCCGGCAGCTCTTTCCCCCGCCAGTGCGTCAGCCCGGGCGCCTGATTGGCGATCGGCAGAGCGATGGGCTCCAATCCGACCTTCCCCTTCAATCGCCGCAGCACGTGGGCGACGACCAGCTCGTTCTCCTCCGGCGCAAACGTGCAGGTGCAGTACAGCACCCGGCCCCCGGGCCGTGTGGCGTCGATCGCCGACCGCAACAGCGCCTTCTGCTTGCGGGCCGATTCCGCGATCTTCTTCTCGCTCCAGTAGCCCAGAGCATCGCTCTGGCGTAGGTCGACCCGCGTCTCGCTCGAGCAGGGGGCGTCCAGCAGCACCGCGTCAAAACGCCCCGGCGTCTTGCGTCCCACGTCGCGCCCATCGGCCTGGAACAGCCGCACCAGGCCCTCGGCGCCGCAACGCGCCAGGTTGTCCTTCAGCTTGAAGAACCGGCCCCGGACGGCCTCCACGGCGGCCAGGTAGCCCTCGCCCCGCAGGGCGGCGGCCAGGTGGAGCGTCTTGCCGCCGGGGGCGGCGCAGAGGTCGAGCACTTCTTCTCCCGGCTGCACGCCCAGGGCCAGCGGCGCGAGCATGCTCGAGAGCGACTGCACGTAGACCGCGCCGCAATCCACCAGCGGCGAGTGCGTGATGGCCGTGCGGGACTCGGGGGGCGCCGTGGCGGCTTGTGCGTGCCACGGTGTCCGCTCAACGCCGGGGACCTGCTGCGAGATCGACGCCAACGACTCTTCCGGTTCTCCCCGCAGCGGATTCCCCCACAGCCCCACACGGCGGTCGGCGCCCATGCACGCGATCGCGGCCGCGGCGAGGGGCCCAAGCACCTCTTCAAGCCGGCGCAAGAACAAAGTCTGCTGCATATCTCAAAAAACCCACAGGCGACCGGTCGGCGTCAGCCGCCGGAGTGCGTAACCGCAACCACAGCCACCCAAACTACCTCATGAGCGGCGCTCCGGCGCGGGTCGCTCCGGCAACTGACGCCGACCGGTCGCCTAGTTGTCCTGACCTGAGGCTCGGGTGTTGGTACACTCCCCTCATCCCGCCAAGGCGCCGGCGCCACCCACCCCACACGAACGGCCGATGAGCGACTCTCCGTACGACCCGCCGCAAACGGAGCCCGCTGCCGCACCGACGGGCGGCTACCGCACCACGCCCGACGACACCGCGGGGATCCCGCCGGGCATTCCGTACATTATTGGCAACGAGGCGGCCGAGCGGTTCAGCTTCTACGGCATGCGGGCCATCCTCTACGTCTTCATGACGGAGTATCTGCTCCGATCGGATGGATCGTCCGGGGCGCTCGACGAAACCACCGCGAACATCTGGTACCACAACTTTGTGACGGCCGCATATTTTTTCCCTGTGATGGGGGCGCTGCTGAGCGATTGGCTGCTCGGAAAATACCGCACCATCATCTTGTTGTCGCTGGTGTATTGCGTGGGTCACGCAGCGATGGCGATGGTCGATTTTCCTAGCCAGACCGGTATTTCACCCAAAACGATGCTGGTGATGGCGCTGACGCTCATCGCCGTGGGGACCGGCGGGATCAAGCCGTGCGTCTCTGCCCATGTGGGAGACCAGTTTGGCCCACGCAACAAGGGGCTGATGGCGCGTGTGTTCACGTGGTTCTACTTTTCGATCAATTTTGGGTCGGCGATCTCGACCCTGTTGACGCCCAAGCTGCTGGAATGGTACGGCCCCGGGGTGGCGTTTGGCGTTCCCGGCGTGTTGATGTTCATGGCGACGGTGCTCTTCTGGTCGGGGAGAAACCGCTTCGTCCACGTCCCGCCGACCGGGAATCGGCTGTTTGCAGAGATCGTGAGCCGCGATGGGCTCCGCGCCATTGCGAACCTGACGCCACTCTTCATCCTCATCGCGGTGTTCTGGTCGCTCTTTGATCAGACTTCCTCAACCTGGGTCGAGCAGGCCAAGCACATGGACCGCAGCGTGTTCGGCCTGGAGCTCAACCCGTCGCAGAACCAGGCGACCAACCCGATACTGATCCTCTTGCTGATCCCCGTGTTTGGCCTGGTGATCTACCCACAACTCGGCAGGCTTGTCACGCTGACGCCGCTGCGGAAGATCGGCATCGGGCTGTTTTTGACGGTCCCTTCGTTCGTCATCCCCGCCTACGTGCAGCGCTGGATCGACGCGGGCGAAACGCCCCACATCGGCTGGCAGATCCTTGCCTACCTGGTGATCACGGCCGCCGAGATCATGGTCTCGATTACTGCGCTGGAGTTCTCCTACACCCAGGCGCCCCGCACGCTTAAGTCGTTCATCATGGGGCTGTTCTTGCTGTCGGTAGCGTTGGGCAACAAGTTCACCGCTTTCGTGAACGAAGTGATCCAGTCTCAGCGGGCAGCCGGGGTCGAGATCCTTGAGGGCGAGAACTACTACTGGTTCTTTGCTGCGGCGATGCTGGGGACCGCGGTGCTGTACGTCCTCTGGAGCCAGTTCTACCGCGGCCAGACTTACATCCAGGGAGAGGGGGATTAAGCTTTCAGCTTTCAGCAGTCCCCCAATAGCTGCGGGGCTCCGCCCCGCAGGGACCCACGATCGATGCATTGCTCTTTGGATGCTTTGACCCATTTTGAGCGCTATTTCCCCCGCTCCGCGGGGGTGTAGCCCCGCGGCTAATTGCAGATTCGTGAAGCGCCCTCGTCGTGCGACTGGGCGCTGTGCGTCCGCTCACTTCCCGATGCAGAACTTGCTGAACACCCGGTCCAGCACGTCGTCGGTCACTACCACGCCGGTCACCCGACCGAGCGCGTCGAGCGCGGCGCGTAGCTCTGCCGCGGTCAACTCATCGGCCCCGGTCGCGGCGAGGGCCAGGGCGGCGGAGAGCGAGGTTTGCGCCTCTTGGAGCGACTCGCGGCAACGGATCAGCGGCTGGTCCTCGTCGCGATCGACCCGTCGCAGCCGCTCAACGACCCCCTCGACCAGCTCAGCGAGCCCCGCGCCGGTATGGGCGCTGGTGGCGATGGCGCCGGCGATTGACGGGCGCGCGTCGCACTTCGTCGCAATGGCTAGATGAGGGGCAGGCGCCTCGGGTATCGGTTCTTCGGCGTAGCAGTAGAGGATGAGGTCGGCCTCGTCTCGCTCGGTTTGGGCGAGCCTTTGAGCCACCGCGTCGATCTCTCCCAGCGGCGTCCGGGTCCGTCCCGCGGAGTCGACCAGCTCCCACCGCAGGCCCCCGGCGTTGAGCGGCACGACCACCGCGTCGCGCGTGGTGCCGGCCTGGTCGGACACCAGGGCGGGGGACCACCCGCCGGGCGACTCGGCGTAGCGTTCGGCCAGGGCGTTCAGCAGGCTGCTCTTGCCCGCGTTGGGCGGGCCGGTCAGCAGCACGCGGGGCAGGCCCGCCTGCTCGCCGCGGCGGGCGAGCTGCTCGCCTAGCGCCGCGACCTGTTGCTGCGCCGCGGTGAGGCGGGCGGCGAGCTCCGCGGGCTCGATGAACCTGACGTCTTCTTCTTCGACAAAGTCGAGGCCCGCTTCTAGCTCGGCCAGCAGCATCAGCAGCGTCTCACGCAGCTCGGCCAGCGGGTGCGACAAACCCCCGGCCAGCCGCACCAGCGCGGCCCGCAGGCCGGCGTCGCCGCGGGCGTCGATCACCCCCAGCACCGCTTCGGCCTGCACCAGGTCGATCCGACCGGCCAGCACGGCCCGCAGCGTAAACTCGCCCGGCTGGGCCGTCCGCGCGCCCGCGGCGATCAGCCGCTCGACCACCGCGGCCAACAGCGGCGGCGACCCCGGCAGGTGGAGCTCTACCGACGGCTGGCCGGTGTAGCTGCGCGCGTCGGGCCACACCATCGCGTCGACCAGCAGCGGCGTTGCGAGCCCCTGGATGGGGAGCCGCAGCGCCTCAACCAAGCGGGCGGACGACACCCGTGTGACGCGGTCGGGCGACTCAACGCAGCGGGCGACACAGCCAATGGCCTCGGGCCCGCTGACCCGCACAACACCCCGCAACGCGCCGCCGGGGGGGCTGGCGATGGCGACGATCGTGTCGCGCTGGTCTGGGAGCATAGCGGTTGCTCAGACGCTTGTTTGACCACGGATTTCACGGAAGACGGACGATAGCCACGAAGAGGCACAAAATGCACAAAGAACCGAAGGGCTAGGTTCTTGAGCTGTCGATACGCCACGTTTCCTTTTTGTGCTTTTTCGCGCCTTTTCGTGGCCAACGTCTATCCGTGAAATCCGTGCTATCCGTGGTCAAGCCAATCTCTATCGCCGTTTCTTCTTTTTGGCGTTCCGCGCGGCGCCGGACGAGCCGTTGCGGTTTGGCGAGACGCTGGTGGGCTTGCTCATGACCGGGGCAGCGTCGGCCGGGAGCGCCGGTTTGGGTAGCAGTTTGCGTTCGGCGATGCCCCACAGGCTCGACGCGATGAAGTACAGGCACAGGCCGCTGGGGACTTTGAAGAACATCAGGCCGAAAAAGACCATCATGTACTTCATCATCTTCTGCTGCATCGCTGCCTGCTCGTTGGCGGCCGGCGGCATGAACATCTTCTGCTGCAGCAGGAACAGGCAGATCGTGAGGATCGGCAGCAGGTTGAAGTAGGGCCCCAGGGCGAAGATCCCTTGGCCGTTCTGGAACCAGCGCGGCACCATCGCCGACCAGTCGTAGAACATGTCCGGCGCGGCCAGGTTCGAGCAGAAGCGGATCGACTCGGTGAACAGCGGCGCCTGACGCAGCTCAACATCCACCGCCAGCGCGCGGTACAGCCCGAGGAAGATCGGGAGCTGGATGAACATGGGGAGGCAGCCCCCCATGGGGTTGTACTTGTGCTTGCGGAACAGCTCCTGCTGGGCCTTGGCCCGCTTGTCCATGTCTGTCTTGTACTTCTCCGCGATGCGGTCCATCTCTGGCTTGAGCGTCTGCATCAGCACCATGTTCTGCGCCTGCTTGCGGCTCAGCGGGAACATGATGCCGCGGACCAGCACGGTGAGCATGATGATCGCAACGCCGTAGTTGCCCACCACGGAGTTGAACACGTGCAGGATGGCCAGCATCACCTTCGCCACGGGGCCGAACCAGCCGTACTGGAGGATGCCCTGCAGGTTGTAGGCGGGCTGGTCGGCGGCGTAGTACTTGGCCAGCAGGTCGGGCCGCTTGGGGCCCGCGAAGACCTTGAAGCCCTCGCTGAGGGTGTCTCCCTCGGCCCCGGCGGCGGCCAGCTCGACCGGTTCGTGCACCAGCGAGATGGTGGGGTTGTTCCAGGTGGCGGCCGGCTTGTTCCAGCCGTCCTTGGGGCCGGCTTCCAGCAGCGGCGTGGCGAGCACCGGCTCGACCTTGTCGAACCAGACCTGCTCCAGCGTCTCCTTCTCGGGCAGCATCACTACGGCGAAGTACTGGGCGTCGACCCCGGCGAACGCTACCGGGGCGCCCTCCATGACCTCGCCGTCCCCCTCGGCGATGCTGCTGGCGCGTTGCTGCACCACCTGATTGCCGGCGAGCCTAGCCACCACATCGCGGATGCCGTACTGGCCCCACCCCTGGCCGATCTTGTTGCTGAACCACCACCCCTCGATCGGCAGCCCGTTGGGCCCTTCGAGCCGGTAGGCGACCTTTTGCGGCGCGTCGAGGAGGTTGCGGACCTCGACCCCCAGCACAAAGTGGTAGGCGGGGGTGAGCGGGTCGCTGCGCTGGGCCTCGGGGACCTCGACCAGCGTGAATCGCTTGACGACATCGAGCCCCAGCTTCGCCAGCCGCATGGTGAACGTCACGGAGGCGTCGGTCGTGGATTCCACCTTCCACGCTTCGCGCGTGAGCTGGCGGTTCGCGGCCCGGATGGCGGTGCTGTCGGTCCCGCGGTCGCCGACGCTCTCCAGACGCAGCAAGAACGAAGGGGTGGGCCGGAAGTCGGCCGGGGGTTTGTCTGCAAAGAGCAGGATGTTCTCCAGCTCGGGCCGGATCACGTCCAGCGGCCGGCGTTCGAGCTTGACCTCGAGCTGCTTGTCGGCGTCGCCCCGCCGGACGCCGACCTTGAGCGTGTCGCCCGGCTTGGTCTCGGCGAGCGCCTTGGCCACGGCCTGGGGTGAATCGACCGTCTTGCCGGCGACGGACGCCAGCGTGTCGCCGACCTCGATCCCCGCCAGCGCCGCGGGGGTGCCGGCGCCGACCTGCCGGACGGTCATCGTTTCGCTCAGCTCGAGCGAACCGAGGTAGCCGGCCCGGTCATGAAGATCGCGGTACTGTTCGGAGGAGAGCTCGATCCGCTCGATGGCGCCGCCGATGTTGTTGGCCGACACCAGCATCCGGTAGGGGCCGTCCGAGGCCAGCGAGCCGAAGGTGACGCGGGCCGGATCGACCGCGGGCTGGTCTTCTACCAGCGGGGCCTCGGCGTCTGGTTTGTCGGGGTCGGCCGCTTCGCCGTCTGCGGCGTCGGAGCCTTCTTCATCCAGCTCGTCGTCCTGCCGGGCCACGGCGTCGGCGGCCGGCTTGTCCTTGGGTTCGACGGGGGGCTTGGGCGCCATCGACTGCGACCACAGCATCACCACCGCGGCGCTAAGCAGCACAAAAGTAAGCAGCCGCTGGTCGAAGGGTTGCTCCTTCGACTGGGGAGAAATCCGCGTCATGCGAGTCGTGGCGGTAGAGGGTGGCGCGGTGGTGCGCTTATTGGGGGCGCGGATTGGGGAGGGCGCCGAGGGGCGGTCGCGATGGCCCGGGCGGGGCCGCCGAGGGTTAGCGTCCCTGCTTGATGCGGTCGCCGAGGAAGTCGTCGAGGTCGGGGATTCCGTAGATCTTGTTGGCGGTCACGCCGCGGTCGTAGTCGACGCGGTGGAAGGTGATCTTGTCGTCTTCCTGCACCACGTAGCACGAGCGGGGGTCGCCGTCGCGCGGCTGGCCTACCGAGCCGACGTTCACCATGAACTTTTCCGGGGTGATCTTGTAGACGTAACCCATCTCGTCGGGCGAGGTGAAGTTGCGGCTCTCGGTGAAGACGCCCGGCACGTGGGTGTGGCCTTGGAAGCAGCCGTGCGGCACCAGGCTGAACAGCTTCTCCATCTTCTTCTGGTTGTAGATGTCTTCGGGGAAGACGTACTCGTTCACCGGGTTGCGGGGCGAGCCGTGCACGTACAGCCAGTCGGCGTCGCGGTGGATGCGGGGCAGCCCGCCCAGGAAGTCCCACCGGCGGTCGATGTCGTCGCGGTTGCCGCGGGAGTTCTCTAGCTGGTCGCGGGTCCAGAAGATGGCCCGCTCGGCGCCAGAATTGAAGCCCTCAGGGTCGAACAAGGCCCCTTGGTCGTGGTTCCCCAGCAGGCTTACACTGGTGTGCTTGATGACGCGATCGAGGCATTCGCACGGGTTGGGGCCGTAGCCGATCACGTCTCCCAGGCAGAAGATCTCCGTGACCCCTTGGTCGCGGATGTGTTCGAGGACCGATTCCAACGCCTCTAGATTGGCGTGGATGTCGCTGATGATCGCACGTTTCAAGTTCGGCACGCCTCGAATGGCCCGACGCTTCGTTTAACACCGCATGGTCTTGTCTGGTCGCCCGGGTTCGACACTCGACCTCCGGCAACTGTAGCCGACGGCTCGCCTTGGGGACGCCGAAAGAACCCCTAAACCTAGGACGCACGGAGATTTCGGTCAACCCGCAGCCCCCGCAACCCGGTCTGCCCGGGTACGTCTTTGCGCTCGAAACCTCGGGTCGTTTCGGTTCGCTCGCGCTGCTCGAGCCGCGGGCCGGGTCGGTTACGACGGTCGCAGAGGTCGCACTGCCGCGGGACCGCCGCACCGCACAGACCCTGCCGGCGAGCGTTCAAGCCCTGCTGGCGGAGGCCCGGATCACCGCGGGGGGGCTCGCCGATGGGGCCATCGGCTTGGTGGCGGTGGCCGTGGGGCCGGGGTCGTTCACCGGCCTGCGGATCGGCGTCACCGCGGCCAAGATGCTGGCCTACGTGGCGGGGGCGCCGGTGGTGGGGGTGAACACCCTCGACGCCCTGGCCTGCCAGGCCGGCTTCGGGGCCGGGCCGGTGTGGGGGGTGCTGGACGCCCAGCGCGGAGAGTGGTTCGCGAGCCGCTACCCCAGCGACGGGCCGCCGGACGAAGGGGACCGTGTCCGCATCCTCTCCGACGCCGCCCTGGCGGGCCTCGTTCGGCCCGGCGACCGCGTGGCGGGCACGCCGCTGGCGAGGCTTACTGGCCAGATGCCTTCGGGGGTCGAGCTGATCGAGTCGGAGCCGCTGGCCGCCACCATCGGCCAGCTAGGCTGGTCGCTGGCCGCAAAGGGAGAGTCGACCGACGCGTTCGCGCTGGCGCCAAAGTACTACCGCAAGAGCGCCGCAGAAGAAGTCGCCGACGCAGCGGCGCGTTAGTCGCCGGCGCCGCTGTCTTTTGGGATCTCACGACCGTGGGGGTCCGTAGCGGCCGCGCCCAGTGAGGCTTCGATCTCTTGCCGCAGGCCGTGGTCGAGGAAGTGCTCCATCGCGTGGGCCGGCTCGTGCACGTGGTCGGCGGGCAGCCCGACCTCTCCCACCAGGTAGCTCTCCCACAGCCGGTGGGCGCGGACGATCCGCCCGGCCCGTTCTCGGCCCGAGGGGGTCAGGGCGTACCCGCCGGCGGATCGGGCGATGCTCTGCTGACTCACCAGCCGCCAGCGGACGAAGCGGTCGATCCAGTCGAGCGCGTGCGGGGCGCCCTCGGGGCCGGGGTGCTCTTCGTCCCGGTACAGCCGGGTCAGCAGGTCGTCTCCACGCACCCGGGCGGCGAGGCTCATGCTGGCGACCAGCTTGGCGATCACCCCGCGGCGCGGCGCAGCCAGCGCCACAAAGGCGTAGACGCCCCCGGCGGCCAGCGCCATCGATCCCGCGGGCGAGGCCCGCCACGCCAGCGACAGGGCGTACCCCGCGGCGGTGCTGAGGGCCGACAGCAGCACCGCGATCCCCAGCACGCGCGTGGCGCGGTTCGAAAGGAACTGCGCCGTGGCGGCCGGGATAATCAGCATCGCCACCACCAGCACCGAGCCGACTGTTTGGAACGACACCGCCGCGGCCAACGACACGACCCCCATCAGGGCGTAGTTCAGCAGGCCGGCGCCCACCCCCATGCTGCTGGCCAGCACCGGGTCGAACGACGTGATCATCAGTTCCTTCCAGAACAAGCCGATTAGCAGCGCTACCCCCAATGCCAGCGGCACGCTGGTCAACAGCGCCGTCGGCATCCCCTGCAGCGGGCCGGAGTGCACGGTGTCGAGCGCCGCGGACAGCAGCGACCCCTCGTAGACGCAGGCGATATCAAAGTGAACGCCGCTGATGTAGCGTTTGATCAGCAGCACGCCCAGCGCGAACAGCGAGGTAAACACCACCCCCAGCCCGGCGTCGGCGATGGCGCCGCCGCGTCGCTCGGCCAGCTCGGTCAGCAGCGTCGCGGTCAGCCCGGCGCCGACGGCGCCAAGCAGCATAAAGCCGCTGCCGAGGCTGCCGCTCAATAGGAACGCCACCGCCAGCCCGGGCAGCACGGCGTGCGAGAGGGCGTCCCCCACCATGCTCTTGCGGCGCAGCACCAGGAACGTGCCGACGAGCGCGCAGCAGACGTTGGTGGCCAGCGCCAGCATCACGGCGCGTGTGTCGAAGCTGTTCCATCCCTCAAGCATCGCCCGCCTCGAGTGCGTGGGGAGAAGTAGGGACACGCAGGTTGTCGGGCGAGTCGGGCAGCTTCCCTTCGGCCGCCAGGGCCCGCTCTAGGCCCGCTACCAGTTCGGCCGGCAGCAGGTGTTCGAGGTCGTCTGCGTCGCGGTGCACGTGGTCCGCGGCGATGTCCGCGTGCTCCAGCAGGTACAGCTCCCATAGCCGGTGCTTGCGCGTCACGTCGGCCGCCGCGGCCAGGCCGGCGGGGGTCAACTGCACCCTGCCGGGGCTGGTGGAGCGGATCCAGTCCCGCGCCATCGCGTCTCGCACGACCAGGCGTTCGAGCATGCCCGACTCGGGGAGCGACTCGGTGGCCTGCGAAAGCACGACGTCCGGGGTCGCGGGCAGGTTCGGCTCGACGAGCTCAAACAGGCTGCGCAGCAGGTGGTCGGAGCCCATCCGCAGCCGCAGCCGGGCCATCCGCACGGCACGCACCACCGCCCCGCGGCGCGGCGCGAACAGCATCGACGCCAAGAACACCAAGCCCCCCAGCAGCACGATCACCGGTCCCGGGGGCGGGGGAGAACCGTGGTCGCCACGCAGCACCGTGCCCAGCAGCCCCGTGGCGCTGCCGGCCAGCGACGCCAGGACGATGCCGACCGCCCCAACGGCCGCGCCGATCAGCCCGGCCAGCGCCACGAGCGCGCCGAAACGCCCGGTCCAGAACCGCGCCGCCGCGGCGGGGTAAATCAGCATGCCGGCCGTGAGCACGACGCCGCAGATGGGCAGCGCCACCACGGTCACCAGCGCCACCAGCCCCATCACCCCCCAGTCGAGCCACAGCAGCGGCAGCCCCAGCGTGCGGCCAAACCCCTCGTCAAAGAGCCATGTCTTCACTTCTTTGTGCAGCAGCACGGTAACCGCGACGACGCAGACCAGCAGCACGGCCAGCACGTCGACATCCCGACGCGTCAGTGCGGCGATCTCGCCGAACAGGTACTGGTTGAGCCCCGCTTGCTCGCCGGAGGGGTTCCGCTGGATGATCGACAGCAGCACCACGCCGGCGCCGAAGAAGGTGCTCAGCACGATCGCGAGCGCCGCGTCCTCGCCGGTGCGGGTGAAGCGGCGGATCTGGGCCACCAGCCCCACCCCCAGCAGCCCGGTGGCCAGCGCGCCCAGCGTGAGCGCCGGGGCGCTGCGCGTGCCCACCACCAAGAAGCCCAGGCAGATGCCCGGCAGCGCCGCGTGGGCCAGCATGTCGCCCACCAGCGCCCGCCGCCGCAGCACCGCAAGCGCGCCAACAATCCCCGCCGAGGCGCCCAGCAAGCCGGCGCCGACGAGCAGCTTCGAGACGATGGGGTCGAGGATCACGGTCGAACTATCTTGGTGCTAGACGGACGGACGATCTTGGCCACGACGAGGCACAAAAAAGCACAAGAACGAAGGCAGGATTGCAAATTGAAAATTGACGCAAGCAATCCTCAAGGTGAAAACTGTACTCCGTCCGTCTTTGTGCTTTTTTGTGCCTTTTCGTGGCAATCTTCCTCGCTGCTTCTTCAGGCGCCTTCCCCGCGGCGGACCGCTTCGGCGGCTTGTTCGAGGATGGTTAGCCGGCCGCCGTAGGTGCGTTGCAGGTTGTCGTTGGTGAACGTTGTGGCGACCGGCCCGGCCGCCACGAGGCGGAGGTTGAGCAGCACGACGTCGTCGAAGTACTTGCGCACCGTCTGCAGGTCGTGGTGGACCACGAACACCGTCTTGCCCGCCGAGCGGAGCTGTTTGAGCTGGGCAAAGATCGTCTGCTCGGTAGCGGCGTCGACCCCGGCAAAGGGCTCGTCCATGAAGTACACCGACGCGTCTTGCACGAGCGCCCGCGCCAGGAACACGCGCTGCTGCTGCCCCCCGGAGAGCTCGCTGATCTGCCGCGTTTCGAGCCCCGCAAGGCCGACGTCCGCCAGCGCCTGCTCGGCCAGTTGGCGTTCTTTCTTCCCGGGACGGCGGAACCAGCCGAGCCGGCCGTAGGAGCCCATCAGCACCACGTCGCGGGCGTTCACCGGGAAATCCCAGTCCACCGACTCACGCTGCGGCACGTAGCCCACCAGCCGGCGCTGCTGGCGGAACGGCTTGCCGTAGATCTCGACCCGGCCGCTGGCGAGCGGCGCCAGGCCCAAGATGGCCTTAATGAGGGTGGTCTTGCCGGCGCCGTTGGGGCCGATAATGCCGACCAGCCGGCCCGGCGCCGTCTCAAAGTCGATGTTCCACAGCACGGGGCGGCGGTGGTACGCAACGGTCAGGTCGTGGACCTCGAGGGCCGCGACGCCGCCGCCGTTGGCCTGGGGCGAATCGCTCATGGCGCGTCGGCGCCCTCCTCCGGCTCCGATGGTTCGCCGCCCCTCAGGCCGTCGACCATCGCCGCGACGTTCGCTCGGATCATGCCGACGTAGGTGTCGGCGCCGTCGGCCGGTCGCCCCAGCGCGTCTGCGTACAGTTCTTCTCCGATACGCACCGTGTGCCCACGCGCCTCGCAGGGTTCGACCAGCGCTTCCATGATCTTGGGCGCAACGGCCGACTCGACGAACACACAGGGGACGTCGCGGTCGACCAGCGTATTGACGACCTCGTTCATCCGCGCCAGGTCGACTTGGTCTTCGGTGCTAATCCCTTTGAGGCCCAGCGACTCCATGCCGTACGTCTTGCTGAAGTAGCCGAACGCGTCGTGAGCGGTCACCAGCACGCGACGCTTCGGTGGGATCGAGGCGATTTTCTCGCGCACCTCGGCGTCCAGGGCGTCGAGCTGTGCGGCGTAGTCGGCTGCGTTCTTGCGGTAGTCGGCGGCGCGTTCCGGATCGAACTCTGCTAGGTCTTCGCCCACCTGACGCACACAATCGGCCCACAACGCGGCGTCGTGCCACACGTGGGGGTCGGGGAATCCGTAGAACCCCTCGACCTGCCGCAGCCGAGGATCGTTTTCTTCTACCAGCCGATCGGTGACGGCGAACACGGCGCGTCGCGCGGCCAGCCCCTCCAGCACGTCGGCCAGCCGGCCTTCGAGGTGCAGGCCGTTGTAGAAGACGACGTCCGCGTTCTCCAAGCGGACCATGTCGTCCCGCTCTTGGCTGTAGAGGTGGGGGTCGACCCCGGGCCCCATCAGGGTAGTGACCTCGCCGTGCTGGCCGGCCACGTGCCGGACGGCGTCTCCCACCGGCCCCGTGGTGGCGACGATCTGCAGCGGCGGTTCGCCCTGGAACCGCGTCGCCCGGGGGCCGGGCTGGCCCCCCCCGCAGCCGACGCCGGCGCTCACTGCGACGCCAAGGGCCAGCAGAATGCGTGCATTTGAGCAAACGGCCACGATTTTTTGACTCATCAAAAAATCTTCGCTGCAACGCATCTGGCTGTCAACCCGTGTCGATCCCATCCCCACCCAGGACCCAGCCCCCACAACTAGCCAACGGGCTCCGCCCCGTCGCCGAACTTGAATCCCGGTCCCCCCGCAGAGACGAACCACAGGAATCAATCGATCCCTACCCGGCGACGGGGCGGAGCCCGTCGGTTATTGGGCATCGTTTGGGGGCGGTTTCTGATCCGCGCCGGTTTGTTTGACCCCCCATGAACCGGGGGGTAGATTCTAAATACCCTTTGGCGCCGCTGGTTTCCGGGATCGGTCGATGAGCCTGAAGTATTTCAAGCGGTACCGGATGGAGATCGATCTGCACGAGCCGATCGCGGCGCCGCGTCTCCGGCGCGGGTACCGTCTGGTCCCCTGGAACAAGCACGCGCTGGCCGGCCACGCCGAGGCGACCTTCGCCAGCTTTCAGGGCGAGATCGACGCGTCGCTGTTCGACTGCTTGGCGGACCGCGCCTCGGCCCACCGCCTGATGGAGGCCGTCTTTGGCCGCGTAGGATTCTTGCCGGACGCGACCTGGCTGGCGGTGTACGAGGGGGCGCCCCACAAGCCCGAGGTGTGCGGCGCCATCCAAGGGGTCCGTAGTTCTCCCAGCTTCGGCGCCATCCAGAACGTGGGGGTCACCCCGTTTCACCGTGGCAGGGGGGTCGGGGCGGCGCTGGTGGCCGCGGCGCTGCGCGGCATGCAGCTTGCCGGACTCCCCAACGCCTACCTTGAGGTCACCGGCGCTAACAAGGGCGCCATCCGGCTGTACCACAAGCTGGGGTTCCGGATGACCGGCACGCTCTACCGCGCCGTTGAGCGGGCGCTGGTTTGACTTGCGGCTTGCAGGCCGCGGCCGTAGGCTGTGAGGCTCAATGGCCACGGGTTAGGGTGGCTGGGGTCGTAGGCGCTAGCCGCAGCCCCCAGCGTCACTCCCGGCCGTTCGATCGCGACCGCCTGGGGGCTCCGCTCCGCCTCGACCCGGGCGCCCACCACTGACAAAGGCCAACCGCTCCCCTGTGCCAGCCACGATCTACAGCCATACGTTCCCGAACGGCCTGACGCTCATCGGCGAGCCGGTCGAATCACGCGACTCCGCGGCCTTTAACCTGCTGATCCCGGCGGGTTGCTCGCTCGACCCTGTCGGGAAGTTCGGTCTGGCGAACTTCACCTGCGAGATGACGCTGCGGGGCGCGGGGAGCCGAGACAACCGGGCGCTGGTCGAGGCGCTCGACGGGCTGGGGGTCGAGCGGGGCGAATCGGTCGGCGTCACGCAGACCGTGTTCTCGGCCGCGTGCGTGGCGGAGCAGTTGCACGACGCGCTGGCGGTGTACGCCGACATCGTCCGCCGGCCCCACCTACCGGGCGACCAGCTTGAGGCGGGCCGGCAGGTCTGCCTGCAAGAGGTGCGCGGCATGGAGGACGAGCCGGCGCAGAAGGTGATCGAAGTGGTCCGCCGGCAGCACTACCCCGCGCCGTGGGGCCGGGCCAGCCACGGGAACGTAGAGGGGATCGAGGCCGTGACCGCGGCCGACATCCAGCGGTTCTCTGCCCAGCGTTACCGCCCCGACCACGCCATCCTGGCGGTCGCGGGCCGGTTTGATTGGGACCGGACGCTGGAGCATGTCCAGTCGCTGCTGGGGGACTGGCACGTCGACCCGATGGCCAAAGAGCGAGAAGAAGACCCGCCGCCGCCGATCACGCACATCCCGCTCGATTCGAGCCAGTGCCACCTGGGGCTGGCGTTTAACACCGTTCCCTACAAGCACGCCGACTACTTTCAAGCGTGGGCGGCGGTTGGGGTGCTGTCTGGGGGGTCGAGCTCCCGTCTGTTCACGGAGGTGCGCGAGAAGCGCGGTCTGTGCTACACGGTGAGCGCGTCGCTGCAGTCGCAGGTGGACCGCGCGGCGGTGTTCTGCCACGCCGGCACCAGCGCGGAGCGCGCCCAAGAGACGCTGGACGTCACCTGCCAGGAGCTGGTGCGACTGGCCGAAGGGGTGACCAAAGAAGAGCTTGACCGCCTCAAGGCCCGGGTGAAGAGCTCGCTGATCATGCAGCAAGAATCAACCAGCAGCCGCGCCGCCTCGCTGGCCCGCGACTGGAAGCACCTGGGTCGGGCCCGCAGCCTCGAAGAGGTTGCCGTGGCGTTTGACGCGGTGACCGCCGAATCGATCAACGCGTTCCTCAAGGCGTTGCCGCCGCGAGATTTCACGATCGTCACCCTCGGACCCCAACCGCTGGAGGCGCCCCGTGGAGTTTCGTAAAGAGCGTTTGGACAACGGGCTGGAACTGGTCGCCGAGTGCGACCCGGACGCCCACTCGCTGGCGATGGGCTTCTTCGTACGCGCCGGTTCGCGCGACGAGACCGACGATGTCGCCGGGGTGAGCCACTTCTTGGAGCACATGCTGTTCAAGGGGACCGAGCGCCGCAGCGCAGACGACGTGAACCGCGAGTTCGACGAGATCGGCGCCCACTACAACGCCTTCACCAGCGAAGAGAGCACCGTCTACTACGCGTCGGTGCTGCCCGAGCACCAGACCTCCTGCATCGACCTCTTGGCGGACATCATGCGGCCGAGCCTGCGGGTGGACGACTTCGACATGGAGAAGAAGGTCATCCAGGAAGAGATCCAGATGTATCTCGACCAGCCCCCGTACGGCATGGACGACCGCGTGAAGCAACTGGCCTTCGGCGGTCACGCGATCACCCGCAGCGTGCTGGGCACCGACGCCAGCATCGCCGCGCTCTCGCGCGACCAGATGGCCCAGTACTTTGCCCAGCGCTACGCCCCCAGCAACCTGTACGTCGCCGCCGCGGGCCGACTTGATTTTGAGCAATTGGTGGACGACCTGAACCAGCGCTGCGGCGCCTGGACCGGCCCGAGCGTGCAGCGCCAGATCGAGAAGCTGTCGGGCCGCACCGGGTTCGAGGCGGTCACGCAGCCCTCGGCGACGCAGCAGTACGTGCTCCGGCTGGGCGCCGCGCCGGACGCCGAAGACGCAGACCGCTTCGCGGCGAAGCTGTTGACGACCATCGTCGGCGACGACTCCGGCAGCCGGTTCTACTGGGAGTTTATCGACCCGGGGATCGCCGAGTCCGCCAGCCTGGGCCACTACGAGTACCAGGGGCTGGGGATGTACTACGCCTGGCTCAGCGCGATGCCCGAAGACGCCGAGGAGATCCTCGAGCGCATCGAGAAGGTGCTGCAACAGGTAGACGCCCAGGGGGTGACGGCCGACGAGCTCAAGCTGGCCAAGGCCAAGCTCCGCTCGCGCGTGGTGCTGGGGAGCGAACGCCCCCGCAGCCGGATGTTCAGCGTCGGCGGCAACTGGGGACACCGCCGCGAGTACCGCGCGGTGCGGGACGACCTACGCTCGATCGACGCCCTCACGCCGGACGACATCGCCCGCGTGCTGGGGCGGTTCCCGCTGGCAAAGTCCGCGACGCTTACCGTCGGACCCCGTGACGACATCGCCACGCCGCGCGTATGAACGCCCCGCGAGAGACGCTTAAGGCGCGGGTCGGTGCGGACGAGTCGGTCGGCATCATCGTGGTCGACCACGGCTCACGCCGTGACGCCAGCAATGCGCTGTTGCTGGAGGTCGCCGAGCTCTTCCGCCGGCAGAGCGGCATGGAGATCGTTGAGCCGGCCCACATGGAGCTGGCGGAGCCGTCGATCGCCACGGCCTTCGACCGCTGTGTGGAGCGCGGCGCCAAGCGGGTGGTGGTGATGCCCTACTTCCTCGGCCCCGGCCGGCACTGGGACCAGGACATCCCGGCCCTGTCGGCCAAGGCGGCCGCGCGGCACCCGGGCGTGAGCCATCTCGTCACCGCGCCGCTGGGGATCGACCCGCTGATCGCGGCCGTGATGGAAGACCGCATCGCGGTCTGCCTGACCAACGCAGCGGGCGCGGAGGCTGCTTGCAACGCTTGCGGCGACGGCGGGCGTTGTCGCGGATCGTAGAGCAAGCGGGGAGGGCGCCCTCGTGCGGGCGGTTTCCGCTGGAGCCCCCGTGCCGGTTGTGCCGATGGTGACGACAACGCACCGTCACACCGCACCGCCAGGGAGGCAAGAGCCATGCGCTCCTTCCACGTCTTCGCCATCCTTACCTGCCTCGCCACGCCCGCTTGGGGGGCCGCGCCGTTCGTTCCCGGCGCGGGGACCTGGCTCGAGAACTGCTCGGACGATTTCGAGAGCGAGAACTGGTCTTACCGCACCAACCTGCCCAAGAGCAGCTACGAACAAGACGAGTACCAACGCGCCCCGGGCGGCTACAGCAACAACGGCCTGTGGCACGAGGGCGCCAAGCGCGGCACGCCCGATAGCGTGAAACGCATCGCCACCCCGCCCGACGGCATCCCCGGCAGCACCGGGGCGCTCTACATGGCGACGCGCTACTCCGGCATCCCGGGACGCCTCAGCGGCGAGCAGCAGCAGGACGACCTGTTGATGAAGTTCGACCGCCGCCTGGGCCGCTCGATCCCCGTCTCGTGGCAGCCCAGCTGCACGGTGCGTGTGTACCTGCCGCCGTTTGAGCAGTGGGAGCAGCGCTCTGGGAGCTCCTTCGGCGTCCGCTGCGACTGCCGAGGCAAGACCCCCGACGGCGAGTACGAGCCCTACTGGCCCGGCATGTTCATTGTGTTCAAGAGCAAGAACTCGAAGCGGAACGAGGTCGACTCCGCCTACATCACCGTCCGCTCCAACTCGCGCGGCCAGGACATGAAGGGCCCCGAGATCACCGAGCCCGGCTGGTGGACCTTCGGCATGAGCTTCACCAGCGACGGCCAGATCCACTACTACGCCAGCCCCGGCGTCGACGACCTCACGGCCGACGACTACCTCGCCTCGAACTTCGCCTACAGCTACCGCTGCGAGACGATGAACAACTTCTTCTTCAACGTCGCCAACTGGGACAACGGCCGGAGCTGGTCGACCCCGTGGGTGATCGACGACCCGAAGATCTTCGTCAACCCGCCGCAGGGCGCCAACGTCGCCCAGCTCTACCGCAACAGCAAGTACCGCCCCAACACCGGCGTTGCTTCGCAGCCACGCACCAACGCCTCGGCCAGCCGCCAGACGCGGTCGCAGCGCTAAACGAGGGCCCCTCGCGGAGGCGCCCAGACGCAGGGGAGGGTCTATGCTGTCCCCCCGCGACTGGGTGCCTCTGCGAGCTGGCTGTATGTGTCAAGGTGATGGCGCTGTGGTCCGATTGATGTCTGTCGTCGGGCTTCGCGACTGGCCCAGTTCTTTTTATGAGTGTTCGTAAGTTGTTTCAATAAAACGGCTTACTTCATTTCGCAAACTTCTTTGCGGCCATTGGCGCCGAACGCGCATTCTCTCCCTGCGTCACCAGAACCGTCGGGCGGTGGCGCCCGGCACGCGGTTCTGTCAGGCCCGTCACGGGCGCGCTAACTGCGGGGCGGCACTGCCGCCCAGGGAGAATCCTGATGTTCAAGCAATCCATGCTTACTGTCGCTGCGTTGGCCCTCGTTTCGGCCGGTTCGGCGCGTGCGGACCATCACCACCACGCCTACCGCCCGGCGAGCCCCACCGACGCCCTCCGCCAGCAGGTGGGCGTGCTGGAGTTCCAGGCCTCGCGGCTGCTGGTGGATTGTGCCGACCGACACATCATCCTCGGCGAACTGGGGCAACTGCGTGACGACCTCAACCGCCTGGACGCCGGGCTGGCTGCGGGGGTCCGCACCCGGCGGCAGCTCGAGCGGCTGGCCGACCTGGCCCACCACATCGACGAGCACGCCTGTGTGATCGAAGAGAAGATCGGCGCCGCCGTCGCTTGGCTCGAGCGTCGCCAGCCGCAGCGGCGCGTCGTGGCCTACTCCCGGCCGGTGGTCGTCCAGCGGGTCGGCTTCGGGCAGCCCGGATTCGCGGTGAGCCTGAGCGGCAGCCGTGGGGCGATCGCACTTGGCCAGCCGGCGTTCGTCGGCGCTCCGCTGCGGCGCCACAGCGTGGGCTACGCCCCGGCGCCCCAGGGGGTCGACCACGAGTTGTGCGCCCTCCGCGACGGCGTCGCCCGGCTCCACGTGCTGGCCATCGAGCTGCACCGCCAGTTCCACTAACGCCCCCGCTCACCCACCGCCCGCGAGCAGCCTCGGCCGAAACGTTCGGCCGAGGCTTTTTTCGTTCCGCGACGAAGCCGTATGAGCCCGCCAGGCCCGAAGGACTTTCGGATTTTCCTTGGCTTCTTCGCGCCTTGGCGACAGACCTTGTTCCTGGGAGGGCTTTGCCGATAATCGCTGGCAGACTCATCCACTCGATCGAGGGCGCCCGCCATGCCGCGTAACCGAACCTACGACAACGCCGCCACCTGCATCGGCGACACGCCGATGATCCGCATCAATCGGCTCGTGCCGCAGGGGCACGCGACGGTCTTCGCGAAGTGCGAGTTCTTTCAGCCCCTGAACAGCGTGAAGGACCGCATCGGCGCCGCGATGATCGAGGCGGGCGAGCGCGACGGCCACATCAAGGCAGACACAATGATCGTCGAGCCGACCAGCGGCAACACGGGCATCGCGCTCGCGTTCGTCTGCGCCGCCAAGGGGTACAAGCTCACGCTCACCATGCCGGAGTCGATGTCGCTCGAGCGACGCGCGCTGCTGCGGGCGATGGGCGCCGAGCTGGTGCTGACCCCGGCCGCCGAAGGAATGAAGGGCGCCATCGGCCGCGCCACGGAGATGGCCAGCCAGCCGGGCCACTGGATGCCGCAGCAGTTCGAGAACCCGGCCAACCCGGCGATCCACGAGGCGACCACCGGCCCGGAGATCTGGGAGGATTCGGGGGGCGACATCGACGTGATCGTCTCGGGCGTCGGCACCGGCGGCACGATCACCGGCGCGGCCCGCTACCTGAAGAAGCAGAACCCGAACTTCCTGGCGATCGCGGTCGAGCCCGATTCGTCGCCGGTCATCTCCGGCGGCAGCCCCGGGCCGCACAAGATCCAAGGGATCGGCGCCGGGTTCATCCCCAAGAACCTGGACATGAGTATCGTCGACGAGACGGTGCTGGTGAGTAACGAGGAGGCCTTCCTATGGGCCCGCCGGCTCGCCAAGGAAGAAGGCATCATGGCCGGCATCAGCAGCGGCGCCAACATGTGCGCCGCCGCCAAGGTAGCGGCCCGCCCCGAGATGCGGGGCAAGCGGATCGTCACCATCATGTGCAGCCTCGGCGAACGCTACCTGTCGACCCCGCTCTTCGAGGGGCTAACGGGCTAGCGACGGACGGTCTAACCACGAAGGGACACCAAGAAAGGAAGGAGCAGGACGGAAGAATAGGACGCAGATTGCCGCGGATTCAGCGGATTAAGAACGGATTGTGGAAGCGGCGACGCGGATCTGTAGAATCCCGTCAATCTGCGATCATCGGCGTCCTATTCTTCCGCCCGTCCTGTGTGTTCCTTAGTGTCCTACGTGGTTGGCCGTCCGTCCATCGGATTGTCAGTCGGCCGGTTGGTTCGTAGCATGCCTACGTGGAAAACCTCGCCCCCAATAAGCCCACCCGTCCCCGCCTGCCCGAGTGGCTGCGGCGGGATTTGCCCGCCAACAGCGCGCTAGCGATCTACAACAAGACCGCCGGCGCGGTCGAGACCGGCGCGCTGCACACCGTGTGCGAAGAGGCCCGCTGCCCCAACCTGCACGACTGCTGGGGGCGGGGGACCGCCACCTTCATGGTCGCCGGCAAGGAGTGCACCCGCGGCTGCCGGTTCTGCTCGGTCCAAACGCTCAAAGCGCCCGAGCCCCCCGAGGCCCAGGAGCCCGAGCGGCTCGCCGACGCGGTCCAGCGGATGGGGCTCGACTTTGTGGTGATCACTGTCGTCAACCGCGATGATCTTCTCGACGGCGGGGCCGGGCACTACCGCGCGTGCGTCGACGCCATCCACCGCCGGCTGCCCATGGTCGGCATCGAGCTGCTGGGGAGCGACTTGGCCGGCGACTTCGCGGCGCTGGCGGCGCTGCTCGACGGCGCCCCGCTGCAGGTGTACGCCCACAACGTCGAGTGCGTGCCGCGGCTCGACCGCCACGTCCGCGACCCGCGGGCCTCGTTCGACCTGAGCCTGCGGATGCTGGCCGAAGCGGGTCGGCTCCGCCCCGACCTGCTGACCAAGAGCAGCATCATGGTCGGCTTGGGCGAAACAGACGACGAGGTGATCGACGCGATGCGCCTGCTCCGCGGCGCGGGGGTCAGCCTGCTGACCCTGGGCCAATACCTGGCCCCGGGCCGCCCCGGCGAGCGGTTCGTGCCGGTCGAGCGCTACGTCCACCCCGACACGTTCGCCCAGTGGACCGAGGCGGCCTACGACCTCGGCTTCGGCGGCGTCGCCGCGGGCCCGCTGGTGCGTAGCTCGTTCCGCGCCGGCGAACTGGTTGCCGCCGCCCGCAGCGGCGAGCGTGTCTCGTTTGGCGCCGAGAAAGGTTGAACCACGAAGGACATGAAGGAACACAAAGGACGCAAGAGAAAGAAAAGAAGATAAGCAAGATTCGGACGCGGATGATCGCGGAGAAAGCGGATCGAAAGGGATAGAAAACTCGATGGAAATTGTCCGCGCTCCTCAACGAGCTCATCGCCGACACCTGCCCTATTCTTTCTTGCGGCCGTCCTTCGTGTCCCTTGGTGTCCTTGGTGGTTAGCCGTTTCCGCCCCACGTTTGTTGCATCTCACGGGCAATCTGCGAGAATCGGGCCATGCCTTCGTTCCGATTCAGCATCCGCACGGCCCTGCTCGCGTTGCCGGTCGTGTCGCTGCTGCTGGTGCTGGTCGCCGCGGCGAGCCGGCAAGAGTTTTGGGCCATCGGGCTGCTCGTCGGGCTGGGGTTCGTGCTGGTCACTCCGGTTGTGCTCGCCGCTAGCTACTTGGCGTTCACCGCGCTCAGCCAAGTGATGCGGACCGCGGAACGGCTCCCTGCCGGCCGGCGACCCGCCGGCTCGCTGGGGGACCCGGACGCCCCTCTGGCAGACCCCGCCGGTCCGCAGGGGGAACCCGCCGCGTGAGAAGCCGCATCACCGCCGGCGCGTGGCCTTTGGCCGTCGCTGCCCTGTTGTTCATCGGGGCCGGGCCATGTCTTGGCGGGGGGCAGGTGTTCAACCTGCCGGAGCAGGGCAGGGCGACCGCCCTGGGCGCCTCGCCCACCAGCGGGCTGAAGCTGTCGCTTGACACCACCTGGGTCGAGGGCTTCGGCTACCGCCCCGTCCGCCTTACGCTCACCAACCCCACGCCGGTGGCGTCGCCGCTACGGATCGCGCTACGCTTTAGCGCCCGCAGCTACAACAACAGCCAGCAGACCATCACGGTAGAGCAGGAGTACGATTTCCCCGCCGGCGCGGCGAAGGCCGAGTTTGTGATCGACGTGCCGCAGTACGCGGTGTGGAACTTCGTGCACTGGGACGTGTGGGTGAACGGCCGGCACGACCGAGACCTTTCGGTCCGCCTCGACAGCTTTGCAGGGCACGCGGTGACCAACCAGGCGCTCTGGAACGTGCTGTACGCCGACCCAGATCAGCAGGGGTACGACGAGGCGCCGCTGAACAGCGCGGGCGCCGCGATGGGCCCCCAGCAGGGCCCCCAGCAGGGGCCCAACATCGTCCAGTCGATCGGCGGTCCGCTCCCCGCGACTTGGCGCCGGCTGAGCTGCTTCGATTCGGTCGTGATCGGCTTTGACAATCTGGTCGGCCTGAAAGATTCGCAGCAGGCCGTTGCCCTGAGGCGCTGGGTGCAGGCGGGTGGCCAGCTCATTGTCGAGGGCTGCGGCGCAGAAGACGCCAAGCGCGACGCGGTGGCGGGGTTCATCCGCACACGGGCCGCGCCTTCCGATGCCCCGTGGCGGGCGCTCGAGCTCCCCGGGCCGGTCGATTTTGACGCGTCGTCTTTCTACGACCCCGATTCGGTTCTCCAACAGCTCCGCAGCGCTCCCAACCAATCCGCCCCGAGCGACGCCCGGCTGCTCGACGCCGGCTTCGGCTGCGTGCTGGCGCTTCCCGCTGGCTTCGAGTCCCCCGTCTGGCCGGCCCGATCGAGGCGCAACTCGGGGGTCCAGGTCAGCCCGCTCGCCGCGTTCTTGGTGCAGCGCAGTTGGGTGCAGCGGCACGGGTTCGACCCCGCGCGCAGCGTCGACGAGTTTTCCGACTGGCTGATCCCCGGCGTCGGGGCCGCCCCGGTCACGCTGTTCCGCGTGCTGCTCACGCTGTTCGTGGTGGTGATCGGCCCGCTCAACTACTGGCTGCTGAGCGCCTACGGCCGGCTGCACTTGTTGGTGATCACGGTACCCGCGCTCGCGGCGCTGTTCACCGTGGGCCTGCTCACCTACGCCGTGGTGGCCGACGGGCTGGGCGCCCGCGTGCGGGTCCGCAGCCTGACCATGCTCGATCAGCAGCGGGGCGAGGCGATCACCTGGGCCCGTATGAGCTACTACGCGGGCCTGACGCCCGGCGGGGGGCTCGCGTTCCCCGAGTCGACCGCCTGTTACCCCATCTCTGCAGATTGGGACGAGAATATGTTCGGCGGGTCGCCCGCCGCAGACCGCCACGTCGAGATGACCCCCGACTCCCAGCGGCTCTCGCGCGGCTGGCTGCAAGCGCGCACCCCCATCCAGATGCTGGCGGTCACGGCGCGCGACGCCAAGCAGCGGATCAGCATCCGCCCCAGCGCGAAGGGGCTGCTGGCCGCCAACGCGTTGGGCGCCGACCTGCAACTATTGGTCGCGCGTGATTCGGCAGGCGCCTACTGGATGGCCCAAGGGTGCCCGGCGGACGAAACCGTAGCGCTCGCTGCGACGACGCGCTCCTTCGCGGTCGGCGCCATCCGCGACCAGACCGGCAAGCAGGCCCCCGAACCACCCCCCGGCCTCGACGACCGTTCGTTCCTGGGCGAAACGGCGAGCCAACGCCGGCGGATGTACGGCGGGCGCCGCAGCTACGCCGGCATCGACCCGCAGCTCAGCACCAACCGGATGAACACGATCATCTCTGCCCTGCGCGGGGCGGACGGCTCGAACACAGAAATCCCCCCCGGATCGTTCGTCGCCATCTCGGCGACCAGCCCATTGGCGCCGATGGGGCTCCAGGGGGCCGACGAACAAGCCAGCATGCACGTCACGGTGGGCGAGTGGTGAGAAAAGCGATCAGCGATCAGCGATCAGCGATCAGCGATCAGTAGTCAGTAGTCAGTAGTCAGTAGTCAGTAGTCGGGCGGGATAGAGCCGAAGACTCGGTCGCACTGCTACGGCTGACCCGCTTGAACCGCCGAACCAGCGATTCCGCTTGCCCTGGATCGCACCCCACGACCATCAAACATCCCAAAGCCCGAAAAAGCTGAACGCTGAAAGCTGAACGCTGAAAGCTTTGCAATGATCCAAATCCCCAACGACGAGCCAAAGATCGAGCTCCGCGGCGTGCACCGCGTGTTCGGCGATACGCACGCGGTGAACGGCGTGTCGTTCACCGTGCACGCCGGCGAGGTGTTCGGCTACATCGGCCCCAACGGGGCCGGCAAGACCACCAGCATGAAGATCCTCGCCACGCTGGATGAGCCTACCTGGGGCGACGCCCGGGTCGACGGCTTCAGCGTGATCGACGACCCGGAGCACGTCCGCCGCCGGCTTGGGTTCATGCCGGACTACTACGGCGCCTACCAGAACGTGAACGTCCGCGAGTACCTCGACTTCTTCGCCCGCGCCTACGGCCTGCGCGGCGCCGACCGGCGGCGGGCGATCTCGTTCGCGATGGACTTCACCGGGCTCGACGTGCTGGCCAAGAAGCCGATGGACGGGCTCAGCAAGGGGATGAAGCAACGGCTCTGCCTGGGCAGGACCATGATCCACGACCCGTCGGTGATGGTGCTCGACGAGCCGGCCGCGGGCCTCGACCCCCGCGCCCGGATCGAGCTGCGCGAGATGATCGGCCGCCTGGCCGACCTGGGCAAGGCGGTGCTGGTGAGCTCGCACATCCTCACCGAGCTGGCCGAGATGTGCGACCGCGTCGGCATCATCGAGCAGGGGCGGCTGCTGGCCGTCGGCACGGTCGACGAGATCTCGGGCCAGTTTGAGGCCACCAGCCAGGTGCGGCTCCGCGTGCTGGGGGGCGCCGCCGCCGCGGGGGAGTGGCTGTCGCAGCACGACCACCTCGAAGAGCTGGCGGTCAACGGCGAGCGGGTCTCCTTCCGCCACGCCGGCGACGAGGCGGCTCAGGCCGACCTGCTGGCCCAACTGATCGGCGCCGGCTTCCGGGTGATCGAGTTCACCTGCAAGACCAAGTCGCTCGAAGACGTGTTCTTGGAGGTCACCAAAGGAAGGATCCAGTAGCCGCCGACCCGGGGTCGGCGCCGCCACGCGCAGGGACCCGGAAGGCTATGACGGGAGTGACCCCACGGTAAAGCAAAGCGGAGGACCCGGTTTTCGGTAGCAAATAGCCACGCGGTCCGCGAGAATGCGGGGTCGGGCTCGTTTTCGTCGAAGTGGGTTTCCGGGGAGCGCGGGGTTTTGTCCCGCAGGTGTCCGCTAGGCGGCGATTGGACGGGGGTTTTGTCCACCTGATGTCCGCTGAGCGAGCCCAAAGACCAGTTCGGCACCGTGATGGGTCGAAGCAACGAGCGAAAACCCCGGGGAAACCGGGTTCGGGGTAGGGGTTTTGTCCGAAAACGAACCTCCCGAACGAGTGGACAGCAGACAAAACTATCACCCCACCGACCAGCCGCCCGTGAGCCAAGCCGCCCTCGACACGCCGATCGACCCCCCGGCAGCCGCCCCCGGTTCGCGCTGGAAGGCGTGGGCGGGGCGCGTGGACGCGTTCACCGAGTGGGCCAGTGACTGCCTCAACCCGCTGGTCGTCAAAGAGACCCGCCAGGCCCTCAAGAGCCGGCAGTTCACGCTGTGGTTCTTGTTGCTGCTGGTCGGCTGTTGGGTGGTGACCATCGGCGGGGTCGCGTTGTTGGGGCCCGGCGTCCGCTACGGCGCGGCCGGGGGCGTGCTGTTCAGCGCCTACTACTGCGTGCTGTTGTTCCCACTGCTGGTGGTGGCCCCCTTCGCGGCCTTCCGCTCCGTGGCGGCCGAGCAGGACGAGAACACCCGAGACCTGCTGACCGTCTCGACCCTCTCGCCGGCGCAGGTGGTGCAGGGCAAGCTGGCCAGCGCGGCGGTGCAGGTAGGGATCTACTTTTCGGCGCTGGCGCCCTGCTTGGCGTTTACCTACCTGTTGCGCGGCGTCGACGTGATGACGATCGTGATGCTGCTGGCCTACGCGGTGCTCAACTCGCTTGGGCTGTCGATGGTGGGCATCTTCCTGGCGTCCGCGTTCCGGCAGAAGTTCTCCCAGGTATTTATCTCGATCATCTTGATCGGGATCTTGTTCAGCAATTTCTGGGGCGGCTCTGTGTTGGGGGCCTCGCTGGTGCAGTTTGGCGGCATGGTTCCCGAAGAAGGCCTCGGGACGATGATCGCCTACTCGGCGACCACCTTCGCCACGAGTTTCGCCATCCTGTACTTCGGCGCGGTGGCGCTCAATTCCTTTCCCAGCTCGAACCGCAGCACGGCGCTGCGCGTGGCGGCTTCGGTGCAGCATGCCTTCTACCTGGGGTGGATGGTCTGCCTGTGGGGTGCGAGCGGGATGGACGACGACGTGGCCCAGGCGATGGGGGTCCTCGCCTGCTGCTACTGGTGGATCGGGGGCGCCATGCTCACCAGCGAGTCGCCGGTGCTCTCGAGCCGCGTGCGACGCTCGCTGCCCACCACCGGCCTGGGCCGGACGTTCGGCGCGTGGCTCACGCCGGGGCCGGGGACCGGCTACTTCTTCGTGCTGAGCAACCTGGCGATCGTTATGGCGACCGCGCTGGGGATGATGCTGTACCACAGCCAGAGTGTCGACATCTACACCATCGTCATGCTGCTGGTCGCCATTTCGTACGTGGCGGCCTATCTTGGCGTCGGCAAGCTGCTGATCGGTCTGGCACGCGCCGTGACCCCCGTCACCGCGGGGGCGTGCGTGTTGATCCACTTGCTGCTGCTGCTTGCCGGGTCGGCGGCGCCGTTCTTGATCCAGATCAACATGCAGTCGCTGCGTTACCTGGACTACTCGTTCCTGCAGCTAACCAACCCGTTCTGGACCGTCGGCGGGATGGGCGCGGGGGCGATCAGCGACGACGAGTTGATCGTAGTCGTCGCGGCGGTCGGCAGCGCTGCGGCTTGCGCCGTGCTGCTGAACATCCGGCCCACGTGGCGGGAGCTGCACCAGGGCGCCGCCGCGACCCCAGAGCGGGTGCTCGCCGAGCTGGCGGCGCTCAACCCGGCCCCGGCCGAGGCGCCGAAGAGCCCCTGGGACGAACCGGCGCCCGGTTAGTGCAGCGAGGCGGTCCAGCGGGTCCGGCCGCGCTGAAGCACCGCGGTGGGGGGAGAGATAGAGATGACTTGCACGCCGTACTTCTCCGCCCCCGCGGGGACCGGCGCCACGACGCCGCCGATGGCCAGCACCGCGTGCAGGCCGCCGACATCGACAAACCCCTTCAGCTCGATCGACTCGCCCGAACCGTCGTCGCTTCGGACCGCTGCTTGGCTGCGCGTAGGCGGGGCGAACAGGTCGGCCCGGTCTCCGAACGGCGGCGCGTACGGCTCTGCCGCGGCGGGAGCGGGAGGCGGCGACGCCGCGACCTCCGTGGCCGGGGAGGCCTGCGCGGCGTCCACCGCGACGGCCGTCTCTGCCGGCGCTGTGGCGGCTTGCTCCGTGCCGCCCGAGCAACCGACAAGCGCCGCGCAGGCGACGCACACGGGCCAGCACAGGACTTTTCTTAGCAGCAGGGGGTTCACGATGGGGCTCCGCGGGTACGCAGCGGGAGAGGGTTCCCGCCCAAAAACGTACGCCGCCGGAGGCAGACCCGCGGCGGACGCGGCCCCACGCCCGGTCTGCTTCGGCCCCGTAGCCCCGCTACGACCGGCCGAACCGCTACTTCCAGAACTGCCAGAAACGGCCCCCTTGCTCTTCGGCCTTCACCGCTTCCGCCGTCTTCTCGGCCGGCATCTCACCCCGCAGCTCTCGCTGCTGCGAGGCGTAGACGCCGCCGGTCGACCGGTAACGCGAGTCGAAGTCGGGCCGCAGCCGCATGTCGCTGTCGCGGGTCGGGGCGAGTTGTTCCGAGATGGTCGACCCATCGGGCGCCGGCAACCGGAGGGGCTTGCCCTGCGATGCGGCCCGGCGTCGCGCCTCCGCCGGGTAGTTCAGCTCCGGGCCTTGCGGCGCCGGCAGGGGCTCGACGTATTCGGGGATCGGCGTGATGTCCGGCGGGCTTGCCTCGACGGGCGCCGGCGTCCCGATCTGCGGCTCGTACCCGGGCTCGCAGCCAGCGACGCAGCCCGTCGGACACCCTTCGGCGTGCGGGATGCGGTCGAGGCGGCAGGCGACGGCGTCGGCGGCGAACTGATCGCGGGGCGACGGGCACGACTCGTAGCCGGTTATCTCTGGAGAGATGAACACGACCAGCTCGCTCTCACGGATCTCGGTCTTGCGAGACCGGAACAGGTGGCCGAAGTAGCGGATGTCCTTCAAGCCAGGCACGCCCTGAAAGTCGCCGACGTCGCTCCGCTGCCTCAGGCCGCCCAGCACAAACGTCTGTCGGTTGGCGACGCGGACCGTGGTGTTGGCGACCCGCTTGTCGATGATCGGTTGGTTGTCGCCGGGGGTGAACCCGGTGAGGCGGCTGAACTCCGGCTCGACCTGCATCTCGATCGTGTTGTCGTAGGCGATCTTCGGCGTCACCCGCAGCACAACGCCCGCCGGCTTGAACGCCGTGGTGCCGATGGAGCCCCCCGCGGCGGTCTGTTGGAGCTGCTGGTAGGGGATCTCCTGCACGCTCTGAATCGACGCCTGCTCGTTCTCCATCACGGTGATGTTGGGGTCGGCCAACAGCCGGCTGTCGGCCGCGCTCTGCAAGGCCACGGCTACCGCGTTGATGTCGATCGAGTGGCTGAGGCTAGCAAGCGTGAAGCTGCTGCCGGTAGCGCTCTCCGCGAACGGGACCTTGGTGACGGAGTTGGCGCGGAAAAAGCTTGTCTTCTCGCCGTCGCCGTTCCAGCCGAACCCCTGCGTGCCGCCAAAATTAAGGCCGAGCTGCTCGATGTCGGACAGGCTGATGTCGTAGATCAACGCACGGATCTTGACCTGCGGCCGCGGGCGGTCGAGCCGCTCGAGCGCGGCCTGCACCACCTGAAGTATCTCGGGGTAATCGATCACGAGCAGGCGGTCTTCCGCGGCCATCACGGCGACCTTGCCGTCGGGCCCCAGCAGCGCCTCGATCGGCGCTCGGGCCGATTCTGCAGAGATGAAGTGCGTCTTCATGTACGCAACCTCCAGCGCCCTGGGGCCCTGGCCCCCGGCGCCCGGGGTGGTCGAGTGCCGTCGTGCGGCCGCTTCGTCCACGCTCTTGACGAAGTCGCGCACCATCTCGACTCGGTCGGGGAAGTCGAGCACAAACAGGCTGTTGGCGGACGGGAGTGTCCGCACCTGACCCTTGGGGGTGAGCAGCATCTGAGCCCCCTCGAGCACATCGGCGACCTCGGCGTGGATCACCGGGATCGTGGCGGACGTGAAGAACGGGCTGAGCTGGCCCATGTCCGCCAGCTTGCTAATTACCAGGCTGTCGCCCACGGGGCGGTAGCTGTAGCCGTTGCTGAGCAGGATGGCGTCGAGGATGTCCGCCAGCGGCGCGTTCTTGAAAACGCCGTTTACCGTTCCGGGGGATTCGCCGGAAACGATATTGATCCCCCAGAGCTCGCTGATGGTGAACAGCGCGCCCTCGAGGGAGGAGTCGCGGAGCGTCAGATCGCCGCGGCGGGTGAGCGCGTCGGCGACCGCGGTCGAGGGCTCGGCCGCTACCTTCGCCGCGCAGCAGCACAGGGCGCAGCCGAGCGCAAGCGCAGCGATCGCGGTTCGGATTCCCTTACGCCGGGTGTGGCGAAGGACGATCATTGGCCCTCCTTGACCCGATCGATGCGTCACGCTGATTGGATTACACTTTTCCGACTCGCTCTAGCGCGAAGTACCAGAGCTCGATCGTCAGTTCTACCGACTTCCGGCTCGAACCGGTCGGACGTAGGTCTAGCAGTTTCGGGTAGAGCAGCTTTCCCTGCTGCTCAACGGTCGTTAGGAACGAACGCACGGCTGCGGTCGATCCACTCACGGTCACCGCGACCGGCCGAGTCTCAAGCACGAACCCGGTCGCAGCCCCCGGCGAGGGTGCGACGTCTATCGAATCGGGGAGCGGCGAGTCGCCCTCCCGCCAAGCCCGCTGTTGCGCCTCGCCCACGTTGAAGCGAAGCACCTGACAATCCGACTTGCGTACGAGGTCTACGATTTCTTTTCGGAGCGTCGCCACGTTCGACTGCGGAACGGTCCGCGCTTCGATCGCGGCAAGCTGCTCCCGCTTTGACGCTAGCAGTTGTTCGTACTTCGGGAGTTCGCCCGCCACGCGGCTGGCTTCGTCCAGTTGTTCCGTAAGTTCTGCTTGTTCGGTTGCCAGCGCACTGTAGTGATCGGCATGTGGAAGGAGGATCGCAAGCCCCACAAGCGATGTAACGGTGATAACGATTGCCCAGCGTCGGGGGTGTTGGCAGAATCGGTAAAGCAGGTCGTCTTTCATGTTCATGTCCCGGCCTCCGGGTTGGCGGGTTTGCCCGGCGCCAGCTGAAAGTGGACGTCAAAGCTCGTGGCGGGGCCTTCGGGAGTATTGGTCAGCCTGGTGCCGCGGAGGGCCACTTCGTCGAGGTCGGGGGCCTCCTGTAGGTACCGAACGAAGTCGTAGGCGCTCGAGTCGGAGTAGCTGGCGCCGCCGACGATAGCGTCGCCGGTGCCTTCCAGGTGAACCTGATCGAGCCACACATCTCCGGGAAGGCACCCCGCGACGCGCTCGAGTGCTAGCGTCAACTGAGGGGTCGGAGCCGCCTCCGACAGGCTGGTGAGTTGGGCGAGCTTCGCGTCCGCCGCAAAGAGCTCCGTCTTTAGGAGCGTTGAGCGGGTCTGCAGCGGCGCAAGCGCCGCCAGCTCGGCTCGCAGCCCGTCAACGCGAGACTCGTACCCCTGCAGCAACAGCGCAGAGGTCAACCATACCAGCAGCGTCGCCGCGAGCGGGGCGAGGCTACGCAGCAGCACCGGCCGCATCGGCGCCCGGCTGTCTGCGATAATCTGGTCCATTAGGTTCGGTCGGGGCAGGGCGTCTAACCGCGCGTTGCTCGGCAGCGCCGCGCCCGTGAGCGCGGCGAACTCGGCGCCCAGCTCGTCGCTTTTGAGCTCCCACGTCGCCGACGCGATCGGTTGCGCGTCAATCGCGGAAACACTCCACGAAGGTCGTGTGCGGCCCGCCTTGGAAGCCGCCGCGACGATTCCTGGATCCCCGGTGGCTAGAACGCGGGAGAGCGTCGCGCTCGACTGGCCCGCCTGCCTCTGGCAAAGGCGGAGCAGGCGATTGCGGTGCTCATCGAGCAGCCGGAACAAATCCGTCGGCGTCGTGGCGCCGCTCGGACGATAGTCGAGCAGCAGGCGCCCGTTGCGCAGCAGCCCGATCTCGACGCCAACCGGGTCGAGCTGCAGCAGGACTGTCGGATCGTCGCTCTCTTCCGCGGTTTCTAAGTGCAGGCGGCTTAAGGCCACGAGTGCAGATTCGATCCTTACGACCGCAAGACCGCCGGCCTCTACCGCTTCGATGACGGCGTGAAGGTTGCGGGAGCTGGCTACGGAGAGCAGCGCATGCTCGTTGCGTGCGTCCAGGTCCGAACGCCCGAGCGCGAGCGCCTTGGGGCCGGCGCCAAGCGAAAGGTAGAGCTGCGTTCGCTCACGGAGATGGTTTAGTTCGCGGTCGACCGACTGCTTTGAACCGGTGGCGACGCGCGTGACGCACATCTGGCCCGGGAGCAGCACGGTCGCTCGGCCGCCGTTGAGGCGAAGCTCCAGGGTGACCTGCTTGACCGCCTGGGCAAGTGCGGCCCAGTTGTACTCAGCGGCGGCTTCTGCTTCTTCCCCCCAGCGGACGGTTCGGGTTATGGCGATGTCCTTCTGCCCTTCGCCGCGCTCGACGATCACCAGCGCTCTGAGCTCTTGGCGGCCCAGCTCGAGGTAGACGTGACGGTTGTCAGCCTGTCGACGCCGCTCCCCCGCATGCCTGCGGTCTGGGCCACGGCGATCTGTATTCGATGTGCTCATTGCAATGGCCTAGGGATCGATTGTGGCCTGAACCGTTCGGGTGACCGAGCCGGAAACGCCGGAGCTCGTGACAACGACGAGGCTTCCAATGCCATCGACGGCGGTTGCGGAGTACCCGCCGCTGGCCGGATAGGAACCGTCGGCGACCGTGCCTCGCCAGGTCGAGTTGGCCTCCAGCTCTGCGCAGGCGTGATGGACGCCGGCGTTGGCGAGATAGAGGGCCCGCTCGTAATCCAACACGTTGCGCACCGTGGCGAGCTGTGACATCTCTGTGCTAAGAACGTGAACGGCAAGCACGCTGACCATGAAGATCGTAAAGATCGCCATGAGGAGCGCCGCGCCGCCGCGTCGGACCGACTGTCTCTTCGGGTGCATCTCACCAGCTCCTCATCCATGCTAGGCAGGTGACCGTTCGGCCGGCCTCACCGAACCCCGAGTTGTACGCCGCGAGGATCCGGACGGCCTGAACGTCGCCAGGCGATTGAGCCGTGCTGACGCCGTCGGCCGCGAGACCCTGGAAGGTGAGGCCTGTGAGGCCGTGCGCCAGTTTTGTGTTGGTCGACTCGTTGTTGAGCCAGTACTCGACGACCCCCGATCCGGTAAGGATGTATGCGACTCGATCGCCGGAAACGCTGATCAAGGACATCTCGCCGGCGTCATCGGTTGGGCCCGTGATGGCCGTGACGGCCTGCGCCTGTCGGAGCGACCGCACGATGTGCCGCAGAACGGCGTAGGTCTGGTCAGCGGCTTCGGCCTCTGCGTCGTGCAGGCGCCACGCCTCGTAGCTCGAGCGCACCACGACCAAGCTCGCCGTCATCAACGACGAAGTAATGGCCGCTGCGGTGATCAGCTCGAGGAGCGATAGCGCTCCGCGGCGGATCTTGATCTGCTTATGAGGCGACATAAGTTGCCAGTCTTGCGACTTTGGTGCGGAAGACGGTGTTTCGTTCGCCGGCGTCGAGCGTTGCGTTCGTGTTAGCGTCGTCGAACACCGTGACGGTGACATTCATGAGCCGCGAGGCGATCCCGCCGTCGGCCGGCGAGTCGGAGCGGACCGCAACGTACCGCAGCGATGCAAACCCTTCGGCTGTGAAGCTCCCCGTCGTTTGGCCCGAAGTCCATGTCGTTGCGATCACGCCCAGTTGCTCCTCGAGCTTCGCAACGGCGAAGTTGGCCAGCAGTTGGTGCCGGTCGGTCGTTCGGCTAAGCTCGAGCCCATCGCGGACCACCCGCAGGGCCGGGACCAGCGTTCCTCCGACCAAGGCGACCGCCAACGCAACCTCCAGCAGGGAGTATGCCTGCCGTGGCGATGCTATTGGGCGTTGGAGGCCGAGACGCTTGCGCATGCTGTTGCGGGTCTGTGAGTACACGGGAATGCACTCAAACCTAGCACGCGGGCGCGCGCCGCAAGGCGCGATTAGGGCTGCAAATAGCGGGCGGTTTCTACCGATCCGCCGGCGCCGAAGAGGGTGATGACCCAGTAGGAGTTCGGGCCGTCGACGCGTAGTGAGCCGCTGGGACTCGCGGCGGTTAACGCTCCGTCGAAGTCGAAGCTCCATGCGGCGTAGTCGGAAGCGACGACAACGCCGTCTGGCGTTGCGACCGCCTCGTCAACGGCAACGTCGCCCCCGCTTGCTTGGCGGAGTATGCGGTAGGACACGATGGCGCCGCCCGTGGAGGACAGCGCCAGCCGGCATACGTCGCCAGTCGCGATCGCGGTTCTGCGCGTCTGTCGGAGGTCGAGGGCGAGCCGGCGGACGTAGCCTTCGGCCGATGTCTGGCCGAGCAAGCCGTCTCCGAACCGCACCGCGGCCATCCCGCTCAGGACGCCCACGATCGTGAGGACGACCAGCAGCTCCAAGAGCGTGAACGCACGCCGCGGGACTTCCGGGCGTGCGTTCTCGCGGCGATCGCAAGTCGAAGTGGCGAGCTGCATCGCAGGCTAGTCTTCGATGCGCTTGGTGGTGGCGTTGAACGTGTACGCCGAGCCGGTGACCGGGTTGACCGGGATGCCTTCGGGGAAGTAGTTGGTGTCCGCGGCGAGCGCCGCCAAGGTGGCCGGCCAGCTCCCCTTCTCGATGTACCAACGTTCGATCGAGGCGTTGATGGTCGCCTTGTTGTGGGCGTTCACCTTCTGCTTCGCGGTGTCCGACGACACGGTGACGCGCGGGATCACGATTGCGGCAATGATGCCGAGGATCGTGACGACCGCCAAGAGCTCCATCAGTGAGAAGGCACTACGACGTTTGGGTTGGGCACGCATGGTTGAGTTTCCTGTTTCGCTGGACCGAGCAGATGCCTTGCAAGGGACTTCGCCCCGAGCAGTTGGGTTGCCAATTCGGCTTTAAGAAAGGCTAGGTCTGCATTGCTGCCGCGCCGGCAAACCGCCAAAAAAATTGTCAGTGGCTGTGGCCTACAACCCGACCGTCCGAGTCAATCGCGTAGGGCGATCCGTCAATCGGGCAGGTTGGCAACCCACCGGGGAAGTAGAGGGTGCTAGCCCCGATGTCGCTCAAATCGCTGGCCGGGAACGTCCCATGGGCCCGCCGCCACATCTGGCATTGGAGCTCGATGTCTCCCCGGCTTGAACCGCAAGCCGCTGAGTTCCCGACGGTGCGCACCTGGCCGGTGCGCTCAATCGCGATAGCCGCAACAACCCCTAAAATCGTCAAGACGGCCAGCAGTTCGATGATTGAGAACCCTTGGCGCCGCGTTGCTAGCTTCATTGCCCGCCCACCGCGTTGATCATGTCGAACATCGGCAAGTAAATCGCGAGGAGCACCATGCCGACCGCGGAGGCCAACGAGATGGTGAGCACCGGCTCGATCACGCCGACAAACAGGTTGGTCTTCCGCTCGATCTCTTCGTGCAGATGCGCTCGGATGTGTTGCGTTGCTTTGGTAAGCTTGCCCGACTGCTCGCCGACGATGACCAGTTGGCTGACCATGGGTGGGAATAGTTCGCTGTGGCGCTCAACTTCGCGGCTGAATCGTTCACCTTGATTGACCGCTCGATGAAGATCTCTGACGCTCCCCTTGACCGCTCGGTTGCTGACCGATTCTGCCGCTTCCGAAAGGGCGTCTGCCAACGTGAAGCCGGCCTCCATCAGGTTCCCCAGGACGTTCATCAGTTCAAGGACCGCAATATCACGCAGCCAGGGTCCCAGGATAGGAAGCCTGAGCATCTGTGTGTCGATCGCGCGCGCGGCGTCCTCGCGACGACGGAGCTGTGCGACGCCCAATGCGCCGGCCACCCCGGCTAGCACGACCATCCAGCCGTAGTTGCGAGCAATGCTTCCCACCAGGATAAGCGCCTGGGTAACGCCAGGGAGCGGCACCTTTGCATTGCTGTAGGTTTCTTCGAAGACGGGGACAACGTAGGTCAGCAGGAAGGTGATGACCGCCGCGCCAACGAGCACGAGGATGACGGGGTAGGCGAGCTTCTTGATCACTTCGCCACGAAGCTTCCCGGCCTTCTGCCGCTGTTGCGCAATGTTTGTGAGCGCTTCGCCGAGCGCCCCCGAGCGCTCGCCAACCTTGACTTGATTGACGGTCATCGTGTCGAAGCACGACTTGTACTCGCCGATCGCGGTGCTAAACAGGTCGCCGCTCTCCAGCCGCTTCCTGACGCCGAGGAGGATATCGCGGCACCGTTCGAGCGATCGCTCCTCGGCGAGGGCGCCAAGGGCTTTGGGGAGGCTCACGCCATTTTCGAGCAACGTTGAGAGGTTCGTGAAGACCTGAGTGATCTCACGATTAGAGAGGCGGGTGGCTACGCCCTTGTGAGCCGCCTGTCTGCGACGCGCGACTCCGAAGGGTTGAGAGCCGGCGGCTGCGGTCGCATTGATTGGCGAGAGCCCTTTGCTGTTGCGTTGTCGCATGTACGAGGCCCTCAGCTCGAGGTCTTGTAGAACACTTCTTCGAGCGTAGTCCGCCCAGCAACCGCTTGTTCCAGGCCAGCGTCGGTGAGTTCGACCATCCCCTCCCCGGAGGCGATCTCTCGGATCCGCGAGGCGGGGACTCCCTTCTCAATCGCTTCGGCCACCGCCGGGGTGACCGACATCACCTCGAACACGGGGAGACGGCCGGAATAGCCGGTCCCCAGGCACTTCTTGCAGCCGCGCCCACGGTAGAAGACCTCGCCGTAGTAGCGTTCCGGCTGCCTCGTGAGCGACGCGAGCATCGTCGGGTTCGACTCGGCCGGTTCGATGCATTCGCGGCATATGGAGCGAAGGAGACGTTGCGCGATCGAGCCGACCAACGCGCCGCTGATCTTGAAGTGATCGACGCCTAGGTCTTTGAGGCGAGCCACCGCTCCTACCGCGTCGTTCGTATGGAGGGTGCTGATCAGCAGGTGTCCGGTCAGGGCGGCCTGGATGGACGTCGAAGCGGTTTCGTGGTCGCGGATTTCGCCGACCATGATCACATCGGGGTCCTGACGCATGATGTATTTCAGCGCGTTCGCGAAGCCCAGTCCGTGCTCGTTGTCCGACGCGACTTGATTGATGCCGGACAGACGGTACTCGACCGGGTCTTCGACCGTCACGATGTTCCGGCTCACCGCGTTAAGTTTGGAAAGCACGGCGTACATCGTGGTGCTCTTTCCGGAACCGGTAGGTCCGGTGACCACGATCATCCCGTGGGGTTTGTCGATCATCCCCTGAATCGTCTTCAAGTCCCGCGGCATTAAGCCGAGGTGATTGAGCTCGAAGATGCGGTTCCCTTCGTCCAGCAGCCGCATGACCACCTTCTCACCGCCGACGGTCGGAATGGTGCTGACGCGGAAGTTCACCTTGGCGCCTTCTTCGTGCACGCCTAACCGCCCATCTTGCGGTCGGCGGTTCTCGGTCGTGTCCATATCCGCCATGACCTTGATCCGCGCCACGACCGCTTCTTCGATGTGGTTTGGGATCGTCATCACGCTCTGTAGCTCGCCGTCCACGCGGTACCGCACACGCATCTCGGGCGCGTGCGGTTCTAGGTGGATGTCGCTTGTGTTGGCATTGATGGCGCCCATCAGGATGGCGCGCACAAGCCGCACAACCGGCGCCTGCTCTTCTTCGGGCGCCGCGTCGGTGATCTCCGATCGCTCGATCCGTTGCTCGCTCGACTCGAGGTCGGCCATCTTCATGTCGACGATCGTTTGCCGAGCCACCAAGCGATCATCGAAGCCTCGGTCCAGCGCCGCTTGTACGGGGCCCTGAAGCGCCACCACAGGGGCAACGGTGTACCCGGTGATCAGCTCTGTCTCGCAGATCGCCTCGATGTCGTCGGGCGCCACCATGGCGAGTTGCAGATCGCGGCCGCTGATCCCGACCGGCACACATTGATGTTCTCTGGCGAACAACTCGGGGAGCAGCCGGGTGACCTGGGGGTTCACGCCTTGTGGCACGAGGTCGAGGTAGGGCACCCCGTACTGCTCCGCCAGCGCCTCGCCGAGGTGGTCGATGGTGACCAGGCCCCGCTTCACCAGGATCTGTCCAAGCATCCCCCGCTCGGAGCCCTGCGCGGCCAGCGCAGCCTCGAGCTGCGCTTCGGTGATGAAGCCGCGCTGGATGAGGATGTCGCCGAGACGGGCCATGGCAAGAGCAACGTGGGTGGGAGTTCTGGGCGGGAAGGCCCAGGGGGTCGGTTCAGGCGGTAGTTAGACGGTTGATCTTTTTCTCAAGCACCATCGGGTCGAACGGCGTAACGAGGTACTCGTCGGCTCCGGCAGTGAACGCCTTCTGAACGTCCTCGAGGTCCGAGTTCGGAGAAAGGAACATGACCGGGGCGCCGGCGGTGCGCACGTCGGTGCTGAGCCGATCTAGCACGTCCAGCCCGCTTATCCCTTGGAGGAAGTGCCCGACAATGACCGCGTTGGGGCGGTCGTTGGAGACGCGTTCGACGATCCCATCGGCCGACTCGAGCGCCGTGACTTGATAACCTAGGAGCTCCAAGCGGAAGGCAGTGATCTCGCGGAGCGTCGGCTCCTCTTCGATCAGTAGCACTTGTTTGACTGCGGCAACCATTGCAACCGTCATAGGCGTTAGAGGCACGGCGGGGCGGCAAAGGAGCGCCCGGAGGAACATAGGTCGCGCTACGCCGCGGTCAAGCAGCGGCGGTGGATAAGGGACGCCCGGCGGGGTTTGCCCCGAGAAGGGTCAGCGGATCTCTTGCCAGGAGATGATCCGAGCGCCGGGGGTGAAGGCGCCGTAGAAGAGAGTACGGACCTCTTCAGGCGACATCGGGCGGTTGTAGAGGCGTACGTCGTGCATCCGGCCGATGAACAAGGCGTCGCCCGACCACTGGCTGTCGCCGATCGTGTTGGACCTGCGAGAGCCGGCAAGGGGGAGCTGCCGCTGCCCCTCCACCATCAAGATGCCATCGCGGTAGAGCCTCGCCCAGCCGGTACGATCGACCGTCAGCGCGTAGTGCCTCCAAACGCCGTTGATGATCTGATTCGAACTAGTGAGCGACTGCCCGGTATTGGCCAATCCGAGCAGAGAACCGGTTCCCTGGTTCCTGCCAAGCTCGATAGGCTTGCTAGTCCACTCCGCTAGCTGAAAGAACCGGGAGTTGAATGCGGTAGTGGTCGGCCGGGCCCACAGGGCAATCGAGACGCCGTTGGAAAAGGAGTCCGATACGGGGGGCAGCATTACTGCGTCGTCTACGCCGTCGAACGCTAGGGCGTCGAGCAATCCCTTCGGGCCAGACTGACCCTTCGCCGGCGAACCTAGCATCGTCCCGTGTCGAGACATGCCCGACGAGTCGTTTGCGGTCGCGCCAGTCGTGTCGTCGAGCTTCCATTGTCCGACTAAGCCATAAAGCTTAGCGACGTCATCGGGTGTCAGCCTGCGATTGTAGAGGCGAACGTCCTGAAGTCTGCCCGGGAAGTTGTCGTTGAACGCAGAAGTTCCCAGGGTCACCTGACTTCGCGTGACGTTCGACGGCAAGCTTGTGTAGAAGCCGCTCTTGGTGACTTTTCCGTCACGGTAGAGCGTGGCGTTACCCGAAGCGTCCACCGTGGCGACACAATGCACCCAGCGGTCGACGTCGAGTTCGTGGTTGTCTTCGATCGTCTTGAGCGAGCTGCCGTCCTTGGTGTCGGTTAGGTAGAGCTGAAAGCCGACCGTGTTGACCCACCCGAGCCAGACTTGGTCGTTGTCGGCGCCGTTGCTCAGGTCCAAAAACGCGTAGTACTGCCCGCCGGCGGGCGCTGCAGACGGCCGGACCCACATCGCGGCGCTGAAGCCCGTGGAGAAGTCTGACCGGACCGACGGGATAGCGACACGGTCGTTGATCCCGTCGAAGTCGGCCGCCACGGCGCCCGGATAGGGCCCGCCTTGGTTGATCACGACGCCGTTCGTATGAACGCCGGCGCGGGCGTTGAGGCTGGAATCACCGGCAGTGGTTCCGGTGGTCTCGTTGAGCTTCCAGTGCCCGATCAGACCCGACAGCTCGGCGATTTCGTCGGGTTGGAGCCATCGGTTGTAGACACGGAAGTCCTCCATTGCGCCCTTAAATCGCTGGGGCGATCCGTTCCGTGCGCCAAACGACAGGGTGGCCGCGGCCTGCTTGACTATGTCCGCGGTGTTCGTGCCCGCGAGGTGCAGCGTCCCGTCGAGGTAGATCTGCCAGCTGTCGTTCGTGGCGTCGTACTGCGCCACCACATGGCTCCATTGGCCCAAGGCTGGGGCGACCGCGGAAGTCTGAAAAGACTCCTGTCCAACGTATGGCGACGCTCCGAGATCGAACGCCATGACGCCGCTTGTCTCTTGGCGTGCTTCCCATTCTCCACTTAGGCCAAACGGCCTCTCCTGATCCGACTGCTGAGAATCCCGGCGGATCCAGAAGGCGACGGCGCCGGTCGAAGGAGGATCGAACACAGCGCTGGTCGCGGCGTCGTTTGTGCCATCGAACTTCAGCGCGTAGCCGCGGATGCCCGAGACCCAGGTAGGCGCCCCCGTGCTGAAGGAGGCGTGATTCGCTTTTAGCGAGGAGTCTGCCAGTGTAGAGCCCGCGCCCTCGTTCAGCTTCCAGTGACCCACTAGACCGTAGACATCGGCAATTTCGGACGTCGATAGGGCGTAGTTGTACACCCTCACGTCGTCGATCGGGCCGTCGTGATCAAACGTCGTGTCGTTCCAGCCGTTGGCGCCTACGACGGAGTTCGAGCCATTGCCGGCAAACGAGATTGACGATGTCGTTGTCGTGGTCCCGACAAGGGCCCCGTCCACGTAGATTTTTAGCAGGTCGGTGGCGTCGTCGAAGGTTACAACATAGTGATGCCAGCCGGTCCCGACACGGTTGCCCCCCGAAGCACTTACGACGACGTAGCTCGAGCCGTTCCAGAACGCGGCAACAGGCGCATTGTACGGAGCATAGTGGCTGAGAATCTCGAAGTGGTCGCCGATCGACACCAGTTCTGCGCCGCTCGAGTCGGACGTTCTTGTATTGGCCCAGCAAGCGATGGTGAAGTTCGCTGGGTTACCGAGCAGTCCGGTGGTTTGAACCTTGGTCGCCTTGTTGAGGTCGATGGCGCCGTTCCTGCGCCCAGCGACCCAGGTCGCCGTGCCCACGACGGACCCGTTGCGGGCGTGCGTTGACGAGTCGGTAGACGTAGTGCCGCTCGCTTCATCGAGTTTCCAGTGCAGCAGGAGCGGATTGCCGCCGGTCGCGGCCCAGGCGATCGCTTTCTGGGCCAAGGACTTCCCTGCGGTCGTGATGTTCGACCAAGTAAAGGCGCCTCCGCCGTAGGGAAGTCGGACGCGCCTGCCGCTTGCGATGCCATTTCCGCTGTAGGTGTTGGCAAGCCCGGCGCCGACGTCTAGCACCGCTAGGCACGGGGTGCTTGTCCCGGATCGTGTTCCCAGGGCCTGGGCGCCTAGAGATAGCGATCCAGGTATCGTAGCGATCCAGCTCCCGGTCGATGAGCTATAAACGGCCGTGTTCCCCAGTGCGAATCCCGATGTGATGCTGTGGGAGTTGCTGGCGATATTGATCGTCAACACCCCAGAACTTGGAGAAGATCCATCCGTAGCGGTCCAGCCCATTTCGTCATCGAACTGGACAAGCCCTTCGTGGACGACGCCCTTGGTGGTCAGACGCAGCTTGTACGACACATCAGCCGGCGTTGCCGAATAGGGGACGTACACCACGTCGACGGCCGCAATCGCGGAGTCGTAGGCTGCCTGGGACGCCCCGTCCCACAGCGTTGTGACAGTATGCCCCCAGCCCTCAAACGTGGTCTTGCGAGCGGATTCCTCGCTCGCAAGCGACCCGTTCAGGTCGGTCAATAGCAGCACGTTCGCGGCAAACGTCGGGACTACTGCAGCAAGCAGGACTAGCAGCGGCGAGAGCCAACACCCGCAGCGACGGGCTGTCGCATACGCAGGCATCAGACGGCCGCAAGCGACGGGGAGTTCGCGCGCAGCGCCCGCAACACGTCGCGGCGGCTGATCTGACCGACCAGCTTGCCGTCCTTCGTGACCGGAATGCGCCGCACGCGGTGGACGATAAACAAGTCCGCGATCCGCCGGACCGACTCGTTGACATCGGCGGTCACGAGGTCTTTGGTCATGTGTTCGCCGACCGTTTGATTCTCGACATTCTCATCGTAGGCGATCGCCAGGAGCGCGTACTCCGTGATGACGCCGAGAAGTTTTCCTGCGCCGTCGACCACCGGCAGCCCGCTGTAGTTGTGGTTCAGAAGGAGGTCGATGGCGTCCCGTACCGGGGCGCTCGCATCGATCGTGTCGAGCTGAACGTTCATGATCTGACCGGCGACCTTCATGACCATAGTTTCCTGACGAGTTGCAAGTGGATAGACGGAGCCCAAGGAATCCTAGGTCGCACGAGCCTGGAGGGAGTTGCTCAGCCCGCATTGGCCCTGACTGTGGCAGGAGGATCGCCCCGATTGTAGCGGTCGCGCTCGTTGGGAGGGCGTTGCGGTTCACCCGGGGCGAACGGTTAGCGTAAGATGCACGTAACCCCTCCCCACGGGCGCCCCGCATGAGCCAGCAGCTTGCTCTTAGAGTTCCGACCTCCGCAATCGCACTGCGGGGCTACAACATCGCCAACATCGGTCGCACCGCGGAACTCCGCCGTGTGCCGGCTTACTGCGCCGTCGTTGATCGTTGGCTCAAGGAGTACAGCCGCATCTGTGCGGAAGTCGTAGAAAGGCCGGTCGATCTCTCTCTGCTGGTGTCAGGCGAGCAGGCGGAGGGGCTCGACCGCTACGCGGAGTCGGTGGCCCTGGTCGCGGCCGTCGAGATGGCCCAGTTGGAGCTGCTCGAGTCGGTGCACGACGTGCCGTGGCGTGACGCCAAGCTCGCCTTCGGGTACAGCCTAGGCGAAGTCGTCGCGGTAGGGGCCACGGGTATGTTTGACGCAGAGGGGGTCATCCGCGTTCCGCTGGCGATGGCCACGCAGTGCGCCGCCCTAGCGGGCGACGTGACCATGGGGGTTTTCTTTTCGCGCGAGGCGGCGATCGAAGAAGCCGCTGTTTCTCGTTTGTGCGAAGAGGTAACGCAACAAGGGGCGGGCGCCATCGGCGTGTCGACCATCCTCTCACCGAACAGCTATCTCGTGCTGGGGCAGCGAGAAACGCTGAAGCGGTTCACGGCGCTAGCGCGCGAGGCGTTCCCGCGTTCGAACGTACGCGCCAACGACTCGCGTTGGCCGCCGCTGCATACCCCGATCGTGCGACAGAATCAGGTCCCCGACCGCGCTTCGGTGATGATGCAGACGCTCAAGACCGTCCATTCGCACCCAACGCCGCCCGTGCTGTCGCTGGTCACCGGCAAGCTCAGCTACGGCGTCGGCGGGGAACGCGAGATCCTGCGGGACTGGGTCGATCACCCCCAACGGCTCTGGGACGCGGTCTGCCACGTGCTCGCGTCTGGCGTCCGGACGATCATCCACGTGGGCCCCGAGCCGAATCTGGTGCCGGCCACCTTCCAGCGTCTCGCAGAGAACGTTCGCCAGCAGACGCGCGCGGGAACCCTGTCGTCTTTGGGCATCCGCGCGGTGCAGGGGCTAGCAGAGCGTGATTGGCTGGCTTCGTTGCTTCCGATGCGATCGATGCTGCTTCGAGCGCCGTTGGTTCAGCAGATCGTGCTAGAGGATTGGTTGCTGGAAAACGCTCCGTCTTCTTGAGCGTCGTTCATCGCACCGACGACGCCGCGTCGATGAGCCGCTTCATTTCGCGCACCGCCGGCTCGAACCCGGTCCACAGCGCCCGGCACACGATGCTGTGCCCGATGTTTAGCTCGAACATGTTCGCGAGCGCGGCGACCGGGCCCACGTTCTGATAATTGAGCCCGTGGCCAGCGTGCAGCCGCATGCCGGATGCATGGACGCGATCGGCCGCTGCTTGGAGCGTGAGAAGTGCGTTCCCCGCGTCGCCGGCGGAAAACGCGTGCGCGTAGGCCCCGGTGTGCAGTTCCACCGCAGTCACGCCGAGCTCCGCGGCGGCGTCGATCTGCGCCGGATCGGGATCAATAAACAGACTGACGGTCACCCCCGCGTCACGCAGACGCTCGATCGCCCCCTGAGTGGCGACGCGGTTCTGGGTGAGGTCGAGTCCCCCTTCGGTGGTTACCTCCTCGCGACGCTCGGGGACGAGGGTCGCCTGAGCGGGCTTGGCGCGACAGGCGATCGCAACCACATCGTCTGCGGTCGCGAGTTCGAGATTAATGGTCGTGGCGACCGTGTGCAGCAGCACGTCCAGGTCCCGATCCTGAATGTGCCGGCGATCCTCCCGTAGGTGGACAGTGATGCTATCGGCGCCCCCCAGCTCCGCGAGCATCGCTGCGTGCACCGGGTCGGGTTCCCGGCCCCGCCGCGCTTCGCGCAGCGTAGCCACGTGATCGATGTTGACGCCCAGGTGTACCACTTTGCCCCCCCTCCGTACCGCAAAGACTCGCCGTGCTGCGGTTACTCCTCCAAGGAGAACCACTGGCGACCGTCGACCCGCCCATCGCCGTTGGCGTCGGTTTCCAGACACCAGGACTGGCTCAGAGGTTCGAATGTTAACCAGCGACTCGTCAAGCCCTCGCCCCGGGCCACGAACGGCCTTCCCGCTTGCTGCATGGCCGCGGCAAGCCGCTCCGGGCCGCTTGGTTCGGCTTGATTCGCCACCCGCTGGCCCAGCCAGAAACTGGCCATCCCGGCGATCGCCATGAGCGCAACGGGCCGCCAGATCACCCGCTCGAGCGGTTCGCGTTCCGACGCCTCGTCGTCCCCCAAGTCTTCCTGGTCGATCTCGTTGGACTCTCTCCGCAACACGGCCGACACACGATCGGCGTCTCCTCGGAGCGTTTGTAGGACAAATACAGACGACCACGCGCCGGTTACTGCGCTGAAATCATCCTGCTGCCGCACCCACACGGGGAGACCTTCGACCCTTAACAGCCCGGCGAGGTACCCCGCTTCGGCCAGGCTAGACACCCGCGCCACGTCCAAGGCGTCCCGGGGTGGGGCGCCGCTCTCGTCGCGCAACCCCGCAAGCTCAGAACGGCAGTTCTCGCAGAAACCCATTGATCGCGTCCGCCTAGCAAGGGAGTCGTGAGCCGGACCAAGCGGTTGCGACGCCTGTCCTGCCTAGAACGATTATGCGTTGCCGCGGCGATCCAGGCCAGCAGTTGCGCTCGTTAGTTCGGTGCTACACTTGACGCAGAAACTCGCCGTGCAACCACCCGCAGCGGCCGTCTTGGGAGCCTCTTCTATGATGACTTGTCACGACCTCGCGCAGCGAATCGAGCGCCTGCAGCCCGACGCGACCCCGGAAGACGTGGCGCGCCTCTGCCTGTTGCTAGCTAACCGTCACGAAGATTTGGAGCCGCTGGCCGATCGACAAGGCCTCCGCAAGGCTTGGCAGGAGACGGGCTTGCGGTTGCAACTGGCCACCGATCAGCACGCGGCGATGACCACGGAGCTTGAGGAATTGGCCTCCGGCGACCCCCAGCAATTCACGCATGAGCAGGTTTGGGTGTTGATCCGCGCCATCAAGGTGCAGAGCCAGATCCTTCAGCTCTACGTGGGCCACCCCGTGTTGGACGTGTAGGGCTGGGCGCCGCGCCGCGTGGTCGGCGTTCATCCGGCGACCTGCAGCATCGACAGCGCGACGGTCATGTAGATCACGATTCCGGCAATGTCGACGATCCCGGCGACGAACGGGTTGCTCATGAGCGCTGGGTCGAGACCCATGCCCTTGAACAACAAGGGTAGCAGCCCGCCGCACAAGGCGCCGCACAGCGCGACGCAAAGCAGCGTTATCGGAACAACGGTCGCCTCGAGCGCCGTAGGCAGGACGATGCCGCCGTCGATCGGATCGACCAGCCCCGAAAAGTGCGAAACGATCAAGGCGCACAGGTAGCCGAACATCGCCAGCAGCCCCCCGAGGCAGAGCCCCATCACCAACTCGCGTCGCATCACACGCAGCCAGTCGGTCACCTTCAGCTCGCCGTTGGTCATCGCCGTGATGACCAGGGTGGCGGACTGATTCCCGGTGTTGCCGCCGCTGGAGATCACAAGCGGCAAGAACAGCACCAGCCAGGGCGCCGCGTTGAGCGACGTTTCGTATGAGTGGAGCGCGAAGATCGTCAGCAACGCGCCGAAGAACAGCACCGTGAGCCAGACGCCGCGCTTCCACGCCAGCGCGTACCAGTGGGTCTCCAGGTAGCCCTGATCGAGGGGCCCGACGCCGACGCTGAGGTGGGCGTCTTCGGTCGCCTCTTCCCGCATCACGTCGATAATGTCGTCGTGCGTGATAATCCCGAGCAGCCGGTGCTGGTGATCGACGACCGGGATCGCGATGAAGTCGTACTTGGCGACCTTTTCAGCCACGAGTTCTTGGTCGTCGGTGGCTAGCACAGACACCACGTCGCGCTGCATCAGGTCTGTGATCGGCTTGTCGGGTTCGAGGAAGTGCGTGATGAGCTGGCGGGCCGAGATGAGGCCCCGCAGATGATCTTCCGAATCGACGATGTAGTTGTAGTAAACCGTTTCATGGCTGGTCGCCTTGCGGCAGATCGTCTCCATCGCCTCCCGCACGGTGAGCGACTCGGACAGCCTCGCCACTTCCGTCGTCATCAGCGCTCCCGCGCTCCCCTCGGGGTACTCCCAGATCCGCAGCAGCTCGCGCCGATCCTCTTGTGGCATCAGCGGCAGGATTTCTTCGACCACCTGTTCGTCGACGTCGCTCAGCAAGTCGGCGCGGTCGTCCGCGGGAAGATCGACGACCAGCTGGGTGGCCTCTGCACGGCCGGTTGTTTCGACGATCCGGACTTGCTTTTCGTCAGCCAAGTATCCGAAGATTTCGGCTCGTTTGTCGGGGTCGGCGGCGTTGATGACGCCCCAAGTTTCCTCGGCGGAGAGCCCCTCCATGAACTCCGCCACTCGTGCCGGGTGCAGCACCGCACAGAAGTCGCGGAGCCCTTCTTGGTCGTTGTCGACCAGCATCTCACGCAGTTCAGGGAGGTAGAGCGTGTTGATCATGCAGAACTCGGCGGGCGCACGCGGTTTGGATTGACGCAGGCAAAGGGTCCGATTAGCTTAGCGGCTCCGTCGGAAGTCGCTGGGTGGCAAAAGCTTACGGCTTTTTCCCTCGGATCGACAGGTTGCCCCAGCGGCTTTCGCTCAGTGTCGCGCGCCAGCTCAACGCCCCCGTTGGTTAGACTGAGCGGGGTCAGCCATCGATCGATCAAATTACGACCGCAGCCTTACAAGGCCATAATCTGACCGTGTCTCAGCGAGACCTCAACTCGAACCATCAAGCCTGCGAGCAGCGGATCGGGTACGTCTTCACGGAGCCGAGGCTGCTGGAAGAAGCGCTAACGCACGCCTCAGGCGCCGACAATCGGTTGGTTTCGAACGAGCGGCTTGAATTTCTGGGCGATGCGATTCTTGGTTGGTACGTCTGCGAGCGCGTCTTTCATGAGTTTCCCGAGGCGCTTGAGGGCGATCTTACAAAACTTAAGTCGGTAATCGTGAGCCGGCAAACCTGCGCCCGCATCAGCCGAGCGATGGGCTTTGAGGAGTTCTTGATCCTCGGCAAGGGGATGACGACCTCGCCTCAGGTCCCCATGTCCGTGCTTGCCGACGTGTTCGAGTCGCTGGTCGCCGCGATCTACCTAGACGGCGGCAAGGACGCCGTCTGGACGTTCTTGGATCGGGTGATGTCGGACGAGATCGGCAAGACCGTGGCGGGAGAGGTCGGCAGCAACTACAAGTCGCTGCTTCAGCAGTTCGCCCAGCGAGAACACGGGGTGACGCCCAGCTACGTGCTCCTGGAAGAGAAAGGGCCCGACCACTCCAAGTCCTTCCACGTCGCGGCTCAAGTCGGCAAGCACCGATTCCCGCCTGCATGGGGAAAGAGCAAGAAGGAATCAGAGCAACGAGCGGCGCAAAACGCCATCTGCTCGCTCCGAGGCGACCCGGTTCCGCACGCAACGCTCGTGGGGGACGCCGCGGTCGATGAGACCGCTTCGGACAGCGAGGAGCCGATCGCGGAAGACGGCCCTCGTCCCCACGAGCCGACGGACGCGGGATCGCTCGAGTAGATCGTCGCCTCCTTATACTCGGGCTGTTGCCGGATGATCGGACTAATCCTCGCCAATCTGGTGCCGCTTGCCGGGGTCGTGCTGCTCGACTGGGACGCCTTCGCCGTTGTGGCGCTCTACTGGTTCGAGAACGTCGTGATCGGCGTGTTGAACATCGTGAAGATGATCGCGTGCTGCCCTCAAGAGCCCAGCGAGCAAGCCGCTCAAGAGACGCATCCGGGGCGACTCGCCGCCATCGATTCCTTGACCCGGCAGGCGGGCTCAGCGACGCCCGTCTGGGCGGCTCATGCGATCAAGCTCTTTATCATCCCGTTCTTTGCCGTGCACTACGGTCTGTTCACGTTTGTTCACGGCGCTTTCGTGTTCACACTCTTCGGCGGGATGGACGCAGGGGCGGCCGGTCCTTTCGACGCCGGACGAGTGCGTCTGCTAGCCGAGGAGGGCCTGCTATGGGCCGCGCTAGCGCTCGCGGCAAGCCACGTGGCGGTGCTCTTGCAAGACTATTTCTGGAACGGCGGCTTCCGTCGGACCAACCCCATGGCCCTGATGTTTGAGCCGTACCCGCGTGTGATCGTGCTGCATGTCGCGATCATCGTTGGCGCCATGCTTGCGTTTGCCTTTGGGAGCCCGGCTTGGCTTCTGGTGGTGCTGATCGCCGGAAAAACCATGCTGGACATCGCCCTGTTCCGGCGTCTGCGTGAGGCCCGCGCGACCGAAGGCCCCGATGCAAACGGTCTCGACGATCCGCTCTTGCGGCACGAATCGCCCAGCCGGCCCGCGTCCTAGTAGCGGGCCATGCCGGGTTCGATCTCCACCGCCCAGCGATCGATCCCGCCCGCGAGGCTCTGGGCAAGCGAGAACCCGCGGTCGCGGAGCCACTGCGCCGTCTGCGCGCTCCGCATGCCGTGGTGGCAGTAGACGAGCAGGGGTAGCGCTTTCCAGGGGGCCAATTCTTCCACCCGTTCTGCGATCTCGCTCATCGGCAGCAGCGTGGCCCCATCGATCGTCACCAACGCGTGCTCGTCCGGCTCTCGGCAATCGACCAGCAGGCAATCCCCGCTGCGATGCTGCTCGGCGCCGTCGCGGCACGAGATTTCTAACGGCAGTTCGGTCATAAAGTGGACGGCTTCTTGGGTGTGGGAGGCGGCTCGAAAACGTAGTGAACCACGAAATGCTAGCCGCGTCACGGTGCTAGAACAGGGGAGCCCTCCCGCCGGGGTGCGGGCGTGTCGGACGGTTCCCGTGGGAGGCGGGGTCCCGTATGATGCTCGGCCGATAAGTGAGAATCCCCGGATCGTGGAGCAAGGCCCGATGTCGACACGTGGCGAAGCATTCGCTGGTTTGTCTGTAGCCCTGATCACCCCTCTGCGCGATGGTCGGGTCGACTACGAAACATTCAAGCAGCAGATCGAGTTCCAAGTCGAAGCCGGCACGCGGTGCCTGTGCCCGGTGGGAACCACCGGCGAGTCTCCCACCCTCAGCCACGACGAGCACGAGCGCGTCATCGCGTTCGTCGTAGAGACCGTCGCCGGCCGCTGTAAGGTCATGCCGGGAACCGGGTCCAACAGCACGGCCGAAGCCGTGCGGCTGACGCTCTCGGCCGAGCGGGCGGGCGCCGACGCGGCCCTGCAGGTGGCGCCCTACTACAACAAGCCGACCCAGCAAGGGTTTTTCGAGCACTACCGGCGGTTGGCCGAGGAGTCGTCGCTGCCGCAGTGCATCTACAACATCCCCGGGCGGACCGGCAAGAACATCGAACCGGAAACGATCATCCGGCTCGCTGAAATCCCGAACATCGCGTTGGTGAAGGAAGCGACCGGCTCGCTCGACCAGGCGTCGCAGATCATCGCCGCCACGGACCTCACCGTTCTCTGCGGAGACGACAGCCTCACGCTGCCGATGATGGCCCTGGGCGCCCGGGGCGTGGTGTCGGTGGTCGGCAACATTGTTCCGCGCGACGTGATTGCGCTCTGCGCCGCGATGGACGCGGGCGATCTGGCCGCGGCGCGTAGCTGCCACTTCAAGTTGTTCGCATTGTGCCGCGACATGCTTGGACTCTCGACGAACCCCATCCCCGTCAAAGCGGCGATGCAGCTCCTGGGCAGGGACACCGGCGAGCTGCTGCTGCCGATGACCCCGCTCGAACCCGAGCAGCTCGCCATGCTCAAGAAGTCGCTTACCGCGTACGGTCTCTTGTAGGCTCACGTTGGCCTCCGGTCGGTCGAGACCGCGGCGCCCTCGTTGGCGGGGGCGGCGATCTTCACCCGCGTCGGGGCAACGCCGCTGTTGACGAGCTGCGCGGCGAGGCCCGACGCGCTGTCGGCGTCGGGCGCAAGCGCGAACACGGTCGGGCCCCACGAAGATTGCCCGCACCCCACGACGCCGCGCTCGCGCAGCCAATCGATCCGCCGTTCGATCGCCGGGCTCGCGAAGGCGCCCCCCTGGACCTCCGCAAAGCAGCGCCCCGCCTCCTCGCCATACGCATGGAGCGCTTCGGCAAAGCGGTGAAAGGCGACCGCCTCTGCGGCCGGGGCCAGTTGCCCCAAGGCGAGGCGCCGGAGCCGGTCGACGGTCGCGCTTGGGGTCCGACTCAAGCGGGTGAACGCGTGACGCTCGTCGGCGCCCGCCAGCCCGGGTGGCGACTCTTCGCAGCTCAGCACAAAACGCCACTGGCTTGGCAACGCGACACGCGCCGCCATCGGCGCCAGGCCCGGGCCAGCGCAACCCTCATCCACGATCAACCCGCCTCGATCAAAACCGTGCGACCCGATGGCCGATCGCATCCCGCGGCCGGCAATTTCGGCGAGCTTGCCCACAGCGGGGCGCGGCAGCGCAAGCGCCTCAAGCATGCAGGCAGCGACCGCCAACGCGTGTTGGGTGCCCACCCCCAGGCCGGTGTGCAGTTCGGGCGACTGGACGGTTTCCAGCTGGAGGGCAGGAAGCCGACCACCCAGGCACGCCTCCGCCACGCGTTGCGCCACCCGCTGCGTCCGCTCGGCATGGGCGCCGGCGATCGTGAACCGGTCTGCGTCGGTCGCGCGCACCACGAGTCGCGGGTTGTCGATCATTGCCCCGACGCCCCCCGGCTTGGCGTCGGGGCAGCCGCCCACGCCGAACAGCCCGAAGTGCAGCCGGCTCGCCGCGGCGACCTCAACGTGGCGTGTCATTCGGGGCTCCAGCCGCGGACATAGGCCTCGACCATCCCCCACGCACGGCGTTCCGCGGCGCCGCCGGTCTTCTCAACCAGCGGCGCTAGCCGTTCCATCTCGGCCAGAACTTCTTCGCATGAAATGAACTGGAGCCGGGTCGCCAAGATGGTGGCCTCGATCACGGCGTGCTTGGCGCGATTGAGTCCGAAAAAGTCTCTGAGCCGCCCCGAGTCCAGCACCACGCAGTCCATCCGCGGTCGCTCGTCGTCCGCGGCGATCGGACCGCTCGCGACACGCAGCGCAAACCACCGGCAGGCCGACGCGAGGATGAATCCATCGCCGCTGGGCGTAGCGTGCATGGCCGGCGCGGCCTCGAGCTGGTGGAGCGCCGCCCGAGCGATCAACTCAACGTCGTCGCTCACGTGCGCCACGCAGCGCCCCGTGCGGAGCAGGTTCTGGCAGGTGGTCGACGTTCGGAACGGGCGTAGAACGAACCGGTCGAAGCCGGCGCTCACCAGCGGCCCCATCGCGGCGACGTGGGGCGAGCCGTCCGGGTTGACCGTGGTGACGAGCCCCTCTAGCACCGTCAGCTCCCTGTCGATTTCTGATCCCAACGGTTGGCTCATGCGGCGTCGCTCGGGCTCCGGCGACCCTCCTTGTGGAAGGCCGCGGCGATTCGCAAGAAGTTCTCGACCATCGCGTCGCCTCGATCGGTGAGGATCGACTCCGGGTGGAACTGCAATCCAAACGTCGGCGCCGTGCGGTGGGCGACCCCCATCAACTCGCCCGTCTCACTCCAGGCGATCGCCCGCAGCTCTGTCGGCAGGGTCGCCTCCTCGACGATCAGCGAGTGGTACCGCCCCACGCGCAGCGGGCTCGGCAGGCCCGCCAGCGGGCCCTCGCCCGTGTGCGTGACCAGCGACGCCTGCCCGTGGACCGGCCGCGCGGCGCGCCGCACGCGGGCGCCCAGCGCCTGTCCGATCGCCTGCGCCCCGAGGCACACCCCCAGGATCGGCACGCGGCCGGTGAGCCTGCGCACTACGTCCAGAGAACACCCCGCCTGATCGGGGCCGCAGGGCCCCGGCGAGATCACGATCGCGCGGGGCGCAAGTTCCTGCACGCCCGCGGCGTCGATGGCGTCGCTGCGCACCACGCGCGTGGGGGCGCCCGCGACGCGGAAGTACCGCGCCAGGTTGTGCACGAAGCTGTCGTAGTTGTCCAGCAGCAGGATCATGCTTCGGAGGGCTCGGGGGCTTCGCTGGGTTCGGGAGACAGGGCCCGCAGCATGCCGGCGCCCTTCTGCCAGGTCTCTTCGTACTCGCGCTCGGGGTCGCTCTGGGCGACCACGCCGCCGCCGACCGGCAGTTGCAACCACCCCGCGGCGTGGGTGATGGTGCGGATCAGGATACTGCTGTCCAGCGACCCGTTGAACCCGGCGTACGCCAGCGAGCCGCAGTAGAACCCACGGGCGGTCGGTTCCAGCTCCGCAATGATCTCCATGGCCCGCACCTTGGGCGCCCCGGTGATCGACCCACCCGGGAACGCGCACCGCAGCGCGTCGAGCGCGCCGCAGCCGGGCGCCAAACGCGACTCGACAGCCGACACCAAGTGGTGAACCTGGGCGTACGATTCGACCGCGCAGAGCTGCGTGACCCGCACCGACTCAGGGGTCGACACGCGCGACAGGTCGTTGCGCAACAGGTCGACAATCATCACGTTCTCGGCCAGCTCCTTGGCGTCGGCGGCGAGCGCCTCGGCTTGCTGTGCGTCGGCCTTGGGGTCGGCGTCGCGTGGGCGGGTCCCCTTGATTGGTCGGGTCTCCACGGCGCCGTCGTGCACCGCGAGGAACCGCTCGGGAGAGGCGCTCAGCACCCGGGCGTCGCCCAGGTCAAAGTACCCGCCGAACGGCGCGGGGCTGCACGCGCGTAGCCGCCGGTACAGCGCGACCGGGTCCTGGGCCACGCCGACGGCCGGGGCCAGCAGCCGTTGCGAGAGGTTTACCTGGAACACGTCGCCGGCGTGGATGTAGTTGATCACCCGCTGGACCGCCGCCAGATAGCCTGCGCGTGAGAAGTCGCTGAACACGCCGGGCGCACGCGCGTTCTCGAACCGCGGCGCCAGCCGCTCTGCCGGCAGCGTGGGAGTGGTCGACTCGCAAAAGACACGCGGGGACGCCGCCAGCAGGGCGAGGAACTGCTCTACGCGCCGCTGGGCGCGCTGCGTGCGTTTGGGTTCCGACTGCTCTGGGAAACCGTGCGAGACGAGCCACGCCTCGCCGGTCGCGTGATCGAAGCACAATGCGGTATCGTAGACCCCCGCGAGCAGCGTCGGCAGCCCGAACTCGTCCCAGGCGGGTCGTGGCAGCCGTTCCAGCTCGTCGCCAAGCCCGTAGCCAAACACGCCGGCCAGCCCGCCGGTGAACGGCGTGGGGCCGCTGGCCGGGGCAGGGTACCGGGCCAATCGGTCGGCGAGTCGTTTCCACGTCCCTTGGTCGCCCTGGGCCGCCCGCAAGGTCTCAAACGGGTCGGCCATCAAGTACGAGTAGCGGCCGAGCGTCGGGTGCCGCTGCGCGCTGTCGAACAGCGCGACGTGCGGCAGCGCCGCGAAGCGCGCGAGCGCCTCGGCCGGGTCGGGCGCCGGGACGATGGGGACCACCAGCGGCAGGTTCAAGGCGAGCCCTCCGCGGCGCGACCCGTGCGTCTGGGCCGATGCGATGCTTCGGGCCGGGTCAGGTAACCCCAGTCGAGCGCCTCGTCCTGCTCGTAGTGCTTGCCCAGGGTGAGCGCGGTGGCCGCCTTGTGCAGCTCGTAGCCCAGGTAGAACGCGTGGCTGGGGGAGAGGTTCCGCGGCGTGGCGCCGTCCGGGCCGCTTTGGGAGAGCTGCTCGAAGAGCGCGAAGGGGTCGGCGTCGTGCAGGTGCAGTCCGGCGCCCACGAGGTGGGTCTCGCCCTCACAGGCGAACAGCCGGTAGTTGTTGTCGCGGACCGCCTCGGCAAGCGCAGCGATCTCTGCGGCGGTGGGGCCTGTGGGGTCGGCGTCGCGCAGCGTGACAAGCCCCGAACCCACGTGCTTGGGAAGCGCCCCCTGCGATACCGCGTAGTGCGCAAGCCGACGGGCCAGGTCGCACTCACGCACGCATCCCGCGGCCCACGGGATCACCTGCGTGGTGAGCACGCTGCCGATACGCAGTTCTTCGCAGATGGCCAGCAGCAGCAGGTTGACCCCGGTGGTGTCGACCTCGGTCAGCTCGGTAAGGTTGCCCACCCCCATTAGCATCGCGAGTTCCGGGTAGCGGTCGCGGGTAGTGAAGTAGCGTCTCAGGCTACGCGCGAAGCCCATGCCGATCGGTTCCAAGATAGGGTCGATCCGCATCGGCACGCCTGCCGAGGCAAGCCTTTCGATCGTCTGATCGAAGCCCGCGAGCGTTTCGGCCGCATCGGGGACGACGACCACCTCCACTCCCCAGTCCGCGGCGGCGTCGCGGTTCGTGCTGTTAACGCTCAACACCAGCTCTGCTCCGGCGGCGGCTGCTTCTGTGACTTCGGTCGGATCGAAGCTATCGATCGACACCCGCAGCCCCAGGTCTCTGAGGGCTTTCACCGCGTCGGCGACGCCGGCCCAGCGTCGCCCCGGGTCGCACCCCAGGTCGATTATGTCCGCCCCGTCGCCGGCCAGCCCCCGGGCGACCGCGACGATCTCTTGGAGGGTCAACCGCGGGCAGTGGTTGATCTCGGCGACGATCTGGGTGGTGTACGCGTCTAGCTTGGGGGGATCGGCCGCCTGCCCGAAGTGCCCCGGCAGCCGGCGGAGGTCCTTCGGGCCGCGTTCGACCGGCAGCCCGGTGGCCTCGGCGATGGGCGCCAGGTCGCCGCCGCAGTAGCCGGGGGTCATCAGCCGCGTGGCGGCCGCGGGGGGCCGGGTGCGGCCGGCGATCCATTCGGGGGTCATCAATGCAGCGACGGTGATCGGGAGCGCCTCGATAGAGTAGGCAAAGCCCAGCCGCTGGGCGAGCGGGGCGACGGTGCTGCGGAGCACCGGCTCGGCGAGCCTCCCGGTAACGAAGTGGAAGTGTTCTGTGGGCATGCCGCGGACTTTTGTCCGTTGTGTCGCGTGGATCTACGGGATCAAAATCGGACAAAACCCGCCCCCCGTTCGGAAACTATTGCGGGCAAACAAGTTACGAAAGATACGGGAAATCGCGGGTTGGCTCGCGGCGGCCCCCGCGTAAGGGGTTACGTCAATCCGAGCCGGCGGCAGGGGGACAATAAGGGACAGCAGCGGACACCTGGGGGACAAAAGTCGCCGCTCGTAGGTCAGGCGGCGCCTGGCGTTGCCCCTGTCAATGCGTCAACGATCCAGGGGCCGTCAGGCACAGCCTGACCTACCATCGGGCTTGCCCCGATTGTCGTGCAGCGGGTGGCTATTTGCGAGGCTCAATCCGCGCGATCGGCCAGCGACGATGCGCCCGAGAATCCGCCGTTTACCTCTAGCACCTGAGCGTTCACGAACGCGGCGGCAGGAGAGACGAGGTACAGCACGGCGTTGGCGACGTCCTCCGGCCGGCCCCAGCGGCCCACCAGGGCCTCGCGGCGGGCGCGGGCGGCCCACGCCGGGGGGGCGTTCTGGCCCCACGCGGTGGCGATCCAGCCCGGGGCCACACAGTTCACCCGCACCGTCGGCGCCAGGCTCTTGGCCAGGCTCCGAGAGAAGGCCGCAACTGCGGCCTTGACGGTCGCAAACATCTCGCCGCTCTCCCCCTCCATGCCGTGCGCGGCCTGGTCCCAGCCCACCGTGACGATGGCGCCCCCCCGTTCGCGCATCTGCCGGCCCACGGCCCGGCAGCAGCGGATGGCGCCCTGAACGTCCACCCGCCACAGCAGCTCGAGCTTTTGGTCGAACGACAGCCGGGCCGCGTCGCCGGTCAGCACGTCGGCGCCGGCGCAGTGCACCCAGATGTCGATCGGCCGCCACGCCAGGGCCGCCTCGATTAGCCGGTCGCAGCCGGCCGGGTCGCCCAGGTCGGCCAGCACGGTCTCGGCGGCCACGCCCAAGCCGCGACACTGCGCTGCGGCCTCACCAAGGGCGTCTGCCGAGCCGCGGGCGTGCAGCAGCACGTTGGCCCCGGCCCCGGCCAGCGTGAGCGCCACAGCCCTGCCAATGCCCGAGGAGGCGCCGGTGACGACGGCGGACTGGTTTTTTAGGGTGCGGTTCATCGGGAGGAAGATTGCAAATTGAGAATTGCAAATTGCAAATTGCAAATTGAACGGACGCTGCTTGCGAATCGCTTGCGAAACTTGCAATTTGCGATCCGTGGGGCCTCTGAGTCCGCTTGGCCTATAGGACCAAAAAAAACAAGCCGCCGTGGGGCTGTCCCACGGCGGCTTGCGGTCGGTCGTATTACCAGAGTGCCGGTTACAGGTTCGCGATCGGTACTTCGCGGCCGTTGCGGGTGATCAGGTGGAGGTATGCGTCTCCATTGATCTGGTCCTCAACCGCCTCGACGTGGCCGTCGCCGTAGCCGTGCAGCACGACTCCGGGGTGCTTCGAGCTGGGGCCCCACTTGCGGTCAACACCGGTGCCGTGCGGGTCCTGGCTGGTCTTCATGTAGTAGAGCGTCTCGTTGTTCACTCCGTTGGTGGTGCCGGTCTTGTTGCTGCCACGGTTCAGGGCAGTGAAGTCGGCGCCGTTGAAAGAGAACGCGTTGGCGTTCGGGCTGGTGGTGTTGGTGCTCCTGGTCGGGACCGCCGCATTCGGACGGTTCGGCCAGGTGCCCACCACGTAGGAGGTGTCGCCGCTGTACCACGAAGAGACGTTCTCTTCGAGCGACTCGGTGAGCAGCACGGTCTTCGAGGTGCCGTCGGTCATGCTCTGCTGGCCGAGGCCCTTCTTGGTGACAACGCCGGTCGAGATTTCACCGGGGAAGACGAGCACGCCGTTGCCCAAGTGGGCTTTGCCCTTGCCGTCGCTCGCCCACGTGTGGGTCGAGGGGGCGCCCTTCGGAGACGAAGAGACGAGGGTCGACGGGGTGGTGCCGCCACCGTAGTGAGTAGCGGCCGTCGCAACGTAGCTGCTCACGGCGATGCCGGGGGCGTCGCCACCAGCGGTCTTCAGGTTGTTCCTGGTGAAAGAGGTGGTCTCATCGCCGGGGTAGCTGGGGCAGCGGAGAACCGGGATGTCGGTTTCCCAAACATAGAAGTTGGTGGCGGAGCCGACGGAGGTCGGGTTGCCGTCGACCGTGATGTTGGGGCTGAAGGCGTCGACGTTCAGCTTGTTCGACGCGCTGGAGATCTTCTGCCACAACGGGTCTTCTTCCATGTAGGGAAGCAGCACCACCAGCCAGCTATAGCCGTCGTCACCCGCGGTGAACACACCGGGGTTGGCGTTCTGGCCGGTGCCGACCTTCGAGATCGCGGCGCCGGCGTTGTTCGCCCACGGGGCGGTGGAGGCCAGCGGGTAGGTCTTACGGGCGACTTCGTAGTTGGCGATCGCCAGGGCGAGCTGCTTGACTTGGCTCTGGCAGGTGTTGCGGCGGGCCGCTTCGCGGGCGGCCTGAACGGCCGGCAGCAGCAGCGCCACCAGGATGCCGATGATGGCGATCACCACCAGCAGTTCGACGAGGGTAAACCCTCGCGCCAAACGGGTTGGCTTGGTCATGGTCTGGACTCCTTACAACAAGAAAAAAGGGATAAAAACGCTCCGCGATGGCGACCCCAAAGTAGGAAGGGCGGGCGCCGCCAGAACAGAAAGCACGCCTCGAAAGGGGCCGAGAAAAGCCTATCGGCCCTACTGCACAGCATTGTGCGCGTTTCGCTGCCAGCTTGTCAACCGTTTTGCGGGGCGCCGAAGGACGAATGGACGTTTTTACCACGAAGAGACACGAAGTACGGACATCGGGCGGGAACCGCCAAAGACGCCAAGCAAGCGAACGACCAACGACCAAGCCTAAATGACCAATCCGCGCAAGCGAAGGACCTGCCTTGATTGGTCACTTGGGCTTGGTCATTGGTCATTATTTTCACGCGCCCCCCGCAGCTTCCGGCTATCCTTCTCCCTGCGTTCTTTGTGCGCTTCGTGGTTAGCCTTCCCAGCAGGTTGGTTCGGATGGAATCGGACTCTGTCTCTCCGGTCGTCTGTTTTGTGGGGGGGGATCGGGCTGCGCGGCTCGCGGCGTTAACGCAGCGGGTCGGCTCGACGCCCCCCGAGGGCGTGCTGTGGTGGGTGGCGCCCGACCGGTTCGCCGTGGCCGACGCCCAGCAGCGGATCGCTACCCAGATGGGTCCACGCCTCGGGTGGCGTGTGGCCACGCTGGCGCAGTTGGCCGTGGCCGTGTGTCGCTGGTCGGGGGCGCCCGCGAGGCTGCTCTCCGCTTCTCAGCAGCGGGGCCTGGCGGCCGAAGCGCTGGCGGCGGTCCGCGGCCGGTTGGAGGTGTTGGCCGCCGCGCCCGCCGGCCCCGGCATGGTGGACTACGTGGCGGCGCAGCTCGGCCACCTGGCCCACGGCCGGCCGCTGGGCGATTTGCCCCCGCTGGAGCAGCGGCGCTGGGCCGACCTGCGTCGGGTAGCGAAGGAGTACGGCCGGCTGCTCAAGCGGGGGGGGCTGGTAGACGACGCAGGGCGCTTGCGTCTGGCGGCTCAGGTGCTTGCGTCCCCCCCGACGGGCGGGGCGTTGGCGCTGCCCGCGGTGCTGGCCATCGATAGCGACGCCCCCTTCAGCCCGCTGGAGATGCGGTGGCTGGGCGCGGCGGTCGACCGCGCGCCGCAGGTGCTGCTGAGTGTGGGGGACGACGCGCAGTCAGCAGATTCTCAGTCGCGCCAGGCGTGGGAGAAGCTGTTCGAGGGGGGCAGACGCGGCGCGCAATGGATCGATGTCGCGCCGCTTCCCGGCCGACCTGTCAGCGGCTACGTGCAGCGATGGCTGTTCGCCGGGGAGGCCGCCCCCCCAGCGCCGCCGGCCGAGGCGTCGGACCGCTACCGGGTGATCGCGTCGCCGAGCGCAGAGCGGCAGTGGAGCGACATCGCCGCCGGGGTGAAGCAGCGGCTGACGTCGGGCCGGGTGGCGGCCGATGAGGTGGTGGTGGCCGCGCCCAACCTACGCGAGGCGCACCGCCGCGCCGCCGCCGCGCTGGACGACGCCGGCGTGCCGTGGGCGGTTGACCGCCGACCGCGGCTGGGAGAAGCGGCCGTGATCGGGTCGCTGCAGCGGCTGTTGACGCTGGCCCGCGACGACTGGCCGCTGGCCGGGCTGGTCGACGTGCTTCGCGACCCGCTGCTGGGGGCCTTCGACCGGGGCGTGCCCGAGGCGCTGCTGCAGGAGGCGGGCCAGTCGGGCTTCGCGGGGGGCCGCGCGGCGTGCGAGTGGGTGGTGCTGCGGGTGCAGACCCCCACGGGCCGCGAGCGGCTGTTGCGGCGGCTGGCGTCGATCATCGAGGCCTCCTCGGGCGATGCGCCGCTGGACCCCGACGCCGACAAGCGGTTGCCGCACGCGGCGCCGGCCGCGGCTGCGCTGCTCGAGGGTCTCAGCCAGCGGCTGACCCCGTGCTTGGCCGCTGCGTCGCCCCTGGTGTGGCTGGCGCGGATCGAGGCGTTGTTGGCGGGGCTCGGCGTGTCGCTAGAGAGCGACCCGCTCGATCGGCTGGCCGTGCCGGCGCTGGGCGAACTGCTGGCCGACGCAGAGAACCTGGCCGCGTGGCTCGGCCGGCCCGCCCCCGAGTGGACGCTGGCAGAGCTGCTCGATCGGCTTGCCGATTGGTCGGGGCGGATGGCGATCGCGGCGCCGCGCGACGAGGCGGGACGCGTCCGGCTGGTGAGCTACGAGACCGCGGCGCGGATGGCGCCGCGGCTGCTGGTGGCGGCCGGGGTAGGCGAGTCGGCGTTCTCACACGCCGGCGGGCCCGAGGCGGCGCGGCGGCAGATGCTGGCGCTGGCCAGCGCAGCGACCCAGGAGGCCTGGTTCGTGTACGAGTCGCGCAACGCACGGGGAGACGCGTTGGCGCCGTCGCCGTTGTTGGCGGAGCTGGAGCAACTGCTCGCGCCGGCCCAGTTGCGTATGTCGGTGGATGCCGACGCCGCGCCGAGCTCGCGCACCGCGGCCCGGGACTACGCCGTGCGAGCTGCGGCCCAAGGAGACGCGGCGCCGCTGGCGGCGATGCTGGGCGTCGGCGGCCTGGCGGAGACGGCCGCGGCGTTGTGCGACGCCCTGGAAGTGGGGCACGACCGCGCCACGGGGGACGCGTTCGGCCCGTTCGAGGGGATCGCGGCGAGCCCGGCGACCCACGCGTTGTTGGCCGCGCGGTTCGGCCCGACCAAGTGCTGGAGCGCCAGCGCGCTCGAAACGTACGCGGCCTGCCCGTTCAAGTTCTTCATGCAGAGCGTGGTGGGCGCCGAGCCGCTGGAGGCGCCTCTGCTAGAGATCGATCACGCCCGCCGTGGCAAGCTGCTGCACGACGCGTTGGTGCGTGTGCACGCCGACCCGAGCCTGAGCGACACGGGGGTGGCCGCCGCGTTCCAAGAGGCCGTGCACGCAGAGCTGGCGAAGCTGGCCGTTTCGAGCGCAGACGCGGCGCTGGCGGAGATCGAGGCCCGCCAGGCCGCGGCGTGGTCGGCGGGGTACGCGGACCAGATCAAGGCCTACCACAAGCTTTCCAAGGACCTGACCCAGCCGCTGCGGCCGGCGCACTTCGAGCTGCGTTTTGGCCCCGCGCGTGGCGCGCCGCCCGCGGGGGAGGACCCGCTGACGCGCGACGACCCGTTCGTGCTGCGTGCGGGGGACGAGGACCTGCTGCTGGCCGGGCGGATCGACCGCATCGACCTGGGGAAGCTGGGGGAGCAGACCGTGTTTGCGGTGATCGACTACAAGTCGAGCAAGTCGATGCGGCTGCTGCGCGGCGAGGTGGAGGCGGGCCGGCAGGCGCAGTTGGTGCTGTACACGCTGGCGGCGCAGGACCACCTGCTGGCGGCCGACGCGGCGGCGCCGCTGTTGGCGGGCTACTGGCTGGTGCAGAAGGGGGGCTTCAAGCACGCCAGCTCGTCGCGCAGCGCCGAGCCGCCGATCTCGCTGACCCCCTTCCGTGTGGTGGACGGCGCGCTGGAGGCCGACGCCGAGTGGCCGGCCATCGAGGCCGCGGTGCGGGCCGCGGTGGCGGCCAGCGTCGCGGCGCTGCGTCGCGGCGAGTTTCCGATGTTCAACCCAGACGAGAACTGCACCAGCACCTGCGACTTCAAGACGGTTTGCCGTGTGGCTCAGACGCGGGCCCTGGGCAAGACGCCGTCGGCCCCCGGCCCCGCTGGGGGATAGACATGGAGAGTGGATTGAACCAAGCGAACCAAGGTGCGCCGGCGCTGACCCCCCAGCAGGCGCGGGCGATCGCCACACGCGACTCGGCCGTGGCGCTCGACGCCGGCGCCGGGTGCGGCAAGACGTTTGTGCTGACGCGGCGTTACCTGTCGCACCTGGCGCCGGAGGCGGCGCAGAGCCCGTCGCGGGTGGTGGCGCTCACGTTTACCGAGGCGGCCGCGCGTGAGATGCGCGACCGCATCCGCAAGGTCTGCCGAGAGAACTACCAGGCGTCCGCGGGCGCCGAGCGGGCGCACTGGCTGGAGGTGCTGCGCGGGTTAGAGGGGGCCCGCATCAGCACGATCCACGCGTTCTGCAACGAGCTGGTCTCTGCCCACGCCATCGAGCTGGGCATCTCGCCCGGGGTGCGCGTGCTGGACGCCCCCGCGGCCGCCGCGATGCGCAGCGCCGCCGCCGACCGCGCGCTGCGCGGCCTGCTGGAGAGCCGAGACGAAGAGACCATGCGGTTGGCGGTGGAGCTGAACCTGGGCCCGCTGCGCAGCGGCGCGCTGGCGATGGCCGAGCACGCCGCGACGCCCGAGTTTGCCCGCTGGCAGAAGGCGTCGCCCGAGGACGCCGTGAAGGCTTGGCGCCGGTTCTACACCGGCGTGGTCGAGCCGGAGGCCGTGCGGGCGATTGTCGAGGGGCCGGAGCTGCGAGAACTTGTTGCGCTCTTGCGGGTGGCGACGCCCACCGAGCGGTTTATCGATCGCTGCACCGACTTGTTCGACCTAACGAGCGAGCTGCTGCGGGGCGAGGCGACCGCGGACCAGGTGCGGCGGTTGGCGGAGCTAGCCGTGGTGACCAAGCCAGACAAGACCAAGGCGTGCACGGCGAAGGACTGGCCCTCCGGCGATGTCTCGAAGCAATACACGGCGGCGTGCGGCGCGCTAGGCAAAGCGATCGCCAAACGCCTGCCCACGGTCGACGAGACCGACTGGCTGGAAGCGGCCGAGCGCGGCAAGGCGCTCTTGCGGATCGCGGCGCTGGTGGCCCAGCATTACGAGGGGGCCAAACGCGACGCCGAGGCGCTCGACTTCGACGACCAGCTTGCCCTGGCCCATCGGCTGCTGACCGAACCGCGTTACGCCGAGGTGCGGCACGCGGCGCGCGACGGCGTGGCGATGTTGTTGATCGACGAGTTTCAGGACACCGACCGCTTGCAGCTTGAGATCGTCCGCGCGCTGGCCGGGGAGGACTGGGCCGCGGGGGGGCTGTTCTTCGTGGGCGACTTCAAGCAGTCGATCTACCGCTTCCGCGGCGCCGAGCCGGAGGTGTTCCGCGAGCTGCGGGAAGAAACCCCGGAGCGCGGCCGGCTGGTGCTGTCGAACAACTTCCGCAGCACGCCTGGGGTGCTGGCGTTTGTGAACGCGATGTTCGCGCCGGTGTTCGGCGCGGCGTACGAGCCGCTCGAGGCGACGCGCGACCAGCAGACGCCGGCGCCGGCCGTGGAGTTCTTGTGGACGATGCTCCCCGAGCAAGAGAAGAAGCCCAAGGCGGAAGAGCGGCGCACGGCGGAGGCGCGGGCCATCGCGCGGCGGATCGGCGAGACGATCGCCTCCGCCGAGCCGGTGGTCGCCGACGCGGCCGGGCCCCGCGCCGCCCGGCCGAGCGATTTCTGTTTGTTGTTTCGGGCGCTGTCGGACGTAGCGATCTACGAGGAGGCGCTGCGCGAGGCGGGTCTGGAGTACTACCTGGTCGGCGGCCACGCGTTCTACAACCAGCAGGAGGTGTTCGATGTGCTCAACCTGCTGCGGAGCGTCACCAGCGGCTGCGACGAGGTAAGCCTGGCCGGCGTGCTCCGCAGCCCGTTCTTTTCGCTGGCGGACGAGACGCTGCTGTGGCTGGCGGTGCGGCACGGGTCGCTGAGCCGCGGCCTGGCCGAGGGGCCCCCGGCCGAAGTGCAGGGGACCGAACGCGCCAAGCTGGCGCGGGCGGCGGCGACGCTTGGGTGGCTGCGCGAACACACCGGCCGGCTGGGGGCGGCCGACCTGCTGCTGGCCGCCCTCGACCGCACCGGCTACGACGCGGCGCTGGCGCTCGACTACATGGGGGGACGCAAGCAGGCGAACCTTCGCAAGCTGATCGACCAGGCCCGCGACGCCGACTCCGCGGCGTCTGCGGCGCCCAGCGGCGGCGTGGGGCTGTTTGTCCGGCAGCTCGACGAGTTTGTGGCCAATCTCCCCAAAGAAGCCCCCGCCGCGGCCACGGCCAGCGACGCCAACGTCGTGCGCCTGATGACGGTCCACCAATCCAAGGGGCTCGAGTTCCCCATCGTGGTCGTCGCCGACCTCTCGCGGAAGAGCCGCAACCACTCTCCCGCCGCGGTGTTCGACCCGCTGCTGGGCCCGTTGGTGCGGTCGCCGGCCGGTGAAGACGGCGAGCGTACCCGGGCGGGGATCGACCTGCTCAAGACGGTGGAAGACGCGGCGGACCGCGCCGAGGCCCAGCGGCTGTTCTACGTCGCCTGCACGCGGGCCGCGGATCGGTTGATCTTGTCGGCCAGCGTCGAAGACCTCGCCAAGCCGGGCGGGGAGTCGCTCGAGCTGCTGGCGACGCAGTTCGACCTAGAGACCGGGGAACGCCTGGGCGAGGAATCGCTGCAGCCGCTGGTCGAGGTGCGGTGGGACGACGGGGCGCCGCTACGCGGCGCGGCCCGGGCGCCCAAGCGCGTCGACCGACGGGCGCTGGTTGCCGAAGCGCGGGCCGGGTCGCCGGCCGGCGCCGTGGCGTCGCTGTCCGGCGTGGCGCCGATCGCGGCGGACCCGGCCGCCCAGCGGCGGTTCAGCATCTCGCGGCTCACCGGCCGGCTGCACGCCTACCGGCCGCGTAGCGACGACACCCCAGCGGCGGGCGACGAGAGGCCGGCGCGCGAAGCGATCGACCCCGCGGGGCTCGGGACCCTGGTGCACGAGCTGATGGAGCGGATGCCGCTCTCGGGCGACGCGCCGCTGGACGAATGGGCCCGCGACCTGGCGCCCCAGCACACCCCGTTCACGCCGGCGGCCGCGGCCGAGGCGGCGGCCGCCATGGCCGGCCGGTTCCGGGCGTCACCGCGTGCCGAGCAGATGCGCAGGGCCCGGCGCGTGCTGCGCGAGATGGAGTTCTTGCTGCCGTGGGGCGAACCTGCGGCGCCCGCCGGGGTCTACCTGCAGGGCTACCTCGACTGCCTGTGCGAGGAGACGCCCGGCGTGTGGCGGGTGGTCGATTACAAGACGAACGACGTCACCGCCGCCCAGGCGCCGCGGGCGGCCGAGGCGTACCGCCTGCAGTTGGGCGTCTACGCGTTGGCGGTTGAGCGGGCCTGGAACCCAGAGTCGGTCGCGCTTACGCTCCACTTCCTGCGTCCCGGCGTTGAGGTCGACCTGGCCTGGGACGCCGAGGCCCGCGCGGCCACCCTGGGCCGCGTGAGTGAACTAATCGCCGAGCTCCGCACCCACGCCCCATGATCAACCCCGACCGCCAACGCGATTTCGCCGCCGACGTCGCCGCCCGCCTCCGCGCGGCCGGCTACCAGGCGTTGTGGGCCGGCGGGTGCGTCCGCGACGCGCTCTTGGGCAAAACGCCCAAAGACTACGACGTCGCCACCAGCGCCACGCCCGATCAGGTGCGGCAGGTCTTCGGCAAGCAACGCACCATCGCCATCGGCGCCGCGTTTGGCGTGATCACGGTCAAGGGGCGGCGGGGCGCGGGGCAGATCGAGGTGGCCACCTTCCGCAAGGACGTGGGGTACTCGGACGGCCGCCGGCCCGATCGTGTCGAGTTCACCGACGCCGAGCAGGACGCCCGCCGCCGCGACTTCACCATCAACGGCATGTTCTACGACCCGGCCGACGACCACGTGATCGACTACGTCGGGGGCGCCGAGGACCTGGCGGCACGCGTGGTGCGCGCGATCGGCGACCCGGAGGCCCGCTTCGACGAAGACAAGCTGCGGATGCTGCGGGCCGTGCGGTTCGCGGCGACGCTGGACTTCGAGATCGAGGCAGACACCTTCGCCGCGATCAGCCGGCACGCCGAGGAGCTCTCCGCGGTGAGCGCCGAACGCGTGGCGGCAGAGCTGGTGCGGATGCTCGCCTGCCCGGGCCGCCGGCGGGCCCTGGAGCTGCTCGCCCAGTGCGGGCTGCTGGAGCACGTGCTGCCGGAATTCGCCGGGCGCCCGGAGGCCGAGCGTGAGGTAGCGATGTGGACGCTTGATCGGCTCGACTGGCCTTCGACCGCGGCCGCGCTGGCGGTGCTCACCTGGGGCGCTCTGCCGCGCGTTGTTGCGGAGATGACCCAGCGGTTGCGGCTCTCCAACGCCCTCGCCGCGGCGGTGGGGTGGATGAACGCCAACGCCGATGCGTTGGCCGCGGCCGAGGACCTCTCCTGGCCGCAACTGCAGCCGCTGTTGATCGCGCCCGAGGCAGGCACGCTGATCGACCTGATCGAGGCCCGCGCCGGGGGGCCGACGGCCGGAACGCTCGTCTGCCGAGAGAAGCTGGCGCTACCGCCGGAGGAGCTGAACCCGGCGCCGCTGCTGGATGGCACGGACCTGATCGAGGCGGGGATCGCGGCGGGGCCGACCGTGGGTCGGCTGCTGCGGGTGGTGCGGGAGGCGCAGCTTGAGGGGACCATCGCGACGCGGGACGATGCGATCGCCCTGGCGCTGGCCGCGGCGGGCCGCGGGTAGACGCCGCGGCGGGGCGGACTTAGGATCGACCGATCGCACCGCGACGCTCCCATCGGACCCTCTATGCTCGATCTCTTACTCGCTCAGACCACGCCGTTGGCGCCCGCTGCTGTCCCCCTTCCGGTATTCGACGCCGCGTACTTCGCGGCGCTCGTTTCCCGCGTCATCCACACCACCTGCGGCGCCACGCTGCTGGGGGGGATCGTCTACCTGTGGTGGGTGGCCGCGCCCCGTGCGGCGGGGGGCGACCTCTACTCCGGCGGGCGGCGTGCGTGGGCCGGCTGCGTGGGGGCCTGCACGGGGCTGTTGATCCTCAGCGGCGCCTACAACTTCTGGGTGATCTACACCGGCAACCAGAAGCTGCCGCCGCTGTACCACGCGTTGTTCGGCGCCAAGTTCTTGCTGGCCCTGGCAGTGTTCGCGCTCGCCGCATTGCTGGCGGGTAAGACCTCGCTGGCCGCGCGGATGCAGGCGAAGTCGAGGTTCTGGCTGAACATCACGCTGGCCGCGCTGTTGGCGATCTTCGTGCTGGGGGCGGTCCTCAAGTCGATCCCCCACATCCCCAAGCCCGCCGCCTCGGCCGCGACTGTGATGGCCCCACTCGACGCACCTCATCTAGCGAGCTACGCGTAATGGACAAGAAAGCCAAGAAGCGCAGCGAAGTGCTGCGGAAGAAGCTGGTCGACTTGCAGCAGAAGCTCTCCGGCGCCAAGCAGCAGATGGACGACCCCGAAGAGGTACGCCAGCTCGAAGCCGAGATCGCCGCGGCGATGGAAGAGATCAGCCGCTTGAAGGCGAGCTGAGGCCGCCCGCTCTTAGTGCAGCTCGCGCCAGCGTTGGAGCTCAGAGGGCGTTTCTTCGATGCCGTTAGCGGTTCTCGAACCATGAGTCGCTACCACACTCTCCGCACGCCGTAGGCGTCGAATGCGGTGTCAATCGATACGAGGGTCAGGCGACGTCCCAAGCACTGCGCCGCAAGCAGGCGATCGAACGGGTCTTTGTGCTCACCGGTAGGCAGGTCGCCAACGCCGATAGCGTCGTTCGTTGACACGTCAAGCACCTCAACGTCGTGATCCCGCAGCATGATCGCGAATCGCCGTAAAGATCCAGATCTCAAGGTCAGCTTGCCGAGACGGATCTTGATCGCCATTTCCCACAGACTTGCCGAGCTTGCCAAGCGAACTGTATTGGGGTCATCGACCAGCGCCCTTGCAGCCGCCGATAGCGCTGGTGCGTTTTCTGCGAACCAGATCAGGGCCTGGGTGTCGATCAGGACCTGGCTCACCGGTACTCCGCGAAGTCGTCGAGCGGTTCGTTGAAGTCGTCGCTCATGGCGAACATCCCCTTTGCAAACCCTGCAAGGCTCGGCCGAGCGGGTTTGGGGGGCGCGACTAGCGGCGATGGTTCGACAATCACGCGCACTTCCTGCCCCACCGCTAGCGAGGCGGGTTCGTCCAGCACGATCGAGTGGCCATCGAAGTGGCCTTTGATGAAGGGGGTTGGCGTCATCGCGTCTCGATTATACTGGCTGCGTAAACGCCACGCCAATACGGCACGAAACCTCCAGGGGCTGGCGCTGCGGCTTTTTCTTGCTGGACCCGCAGCCCTGGGGCCGTACGATTACCGGCTGCCCCATCGCTGAATCGGCAATTCCCGTGGGCGGCTCCAAACTCTCCGGAGCACCTCCAATGCCCAAGCTCATGCTTCCGATGGCCGCCCTCGCCCTAGTCTTGTTGATGGCGCCCACCGCGTCCGCGATCACCATCAGCAAGAACAACCCGCACCGCACCGCCAATATCTCGGGCATCAACTACGGTTCGGTGCAGTGGGAACTGCGCCAGCGGCGCAGCTCCAACGGCTATTCCCGCGGCTACGCGGCCCCCGCACGCCGGTCGTCGTGGGGTTTCCGGCGGGGTTGGTAGACGCCGCAGCTCCGTCGGCTGACGCCGGCGGCTCGCCCCTGGGTTAGCCGGCGCGTTGGGTGAGCCTTACCTCGGCGTCGCTGGTTGCCGGGCCTAGCACGGCCGGCTCGTCGGCGCCGTCGCCGTCCCAGTCGCCGGCGATCGGGCGGTCGCCCGGGGCGCCCAGGTCGAACGCCTGGTCGGTGGCGTCGAGCACGCGGTCGCCGTTGCTGTCGACCAGCCAGTGGCCGCCGCGGAACACGCCCAGGTCGTCGATGCCGTCGCCGTCCCAGTCGCCGACCACGGGGATGTCGCCCGTGGCGCCGAAGGCCACCGTGGCGTCGCGCTCGTCAAACCGGCCGTCGCCGTTGACGTCGAGCTCCCACACGCCGTCGCGGAAGACGCCGACCGAGCGGATGCCGTCGCCGTTCCAGTCGCCCGCCACCGCCGCGTCGCCCGGGGCGCCGTAGTGGAAGACGTGGTCGATTAGGTCTGCGCGGTACTGGCCCGTGATGGTGCGACGCATGATCCGGCCGCCGCTGGTGGCGTCCTCGATGCTCGGCGGCACGTTCTTCATTTTGCCGGCGAGGCGCGTCGGGTGGTTCTCTGCGTCGGGGAGTCCGGGTTCGCGCTCGATCGCCCACGGGTCTAGCGGCCAGGCGGGGCCGAAGATGCCGATGTCGGTCTTGCCGTCGCCGTCCCAGTCGCCGGTGACCGGCAGGTCGTCCCTGGTGCCGAGCTTGGCCCACAGGTCGCCCCGGCCCCAGCGTCCGTCGCCGTCGAGGTCGAGCAGCCACTGGCCGTCGATAAACACGCCGATCTCAACACGCCCGTCGCCGTCCCAGTCGCCCGCGATCGGGATGGCGTTGGGGTCGCCGAACAGCTCTTCGCGTAGCTGCGACAGTTCTGCGTCGTCCTCGACCAGCTTCCACTGCGCCTCGTCGAGCGCCACGCGTTCCCACGAAGCGGCGTCGAACCGCGCCGACGCGAGCCGCGCCATCGCCTCGACCTCTTCGGCTGTGTGACGCGGGGCGCCGCCGTTCACCACGCTCAGGTGCCAGGTGTAGCCCATCACGCCGACGCCGTCGTAGATCTTGCGCGGGGTGGAGGGCGTGACCAGCAGCGGGATCAGCGGCGCCTGCGGCACGAAGTTGGGGGGGGTGAACACCACGGGCCGCGGCGGTTCGGGCAGCGGCTGCGGCGGCGGGATCAGCGGCTTGGTGACGCGCACTTCGCTGAAGTTGTTCTCTACGGAGCTTTGCCCCACCTTGAGCTGGATCCGCACGATCGCGTCGGTGCCGACCTGGGTGTACAGAAGCTGCATCAGGCGCAGGTCGCCGCCGATGGCCGGGCCTTCGCCCGGGACGCCCGATTGGCCAAGGCCGTACGGGTTCTCGTTCACGGCGAGCCCCCCCAGCGATCCCGGGGTGTCGATGCCGTCGATGAGTTCCGGGGGGCTAATCTCCACCACGGCGTAGACCGCGGCGTAGAGCCCGTTGAACTTGTAGAAGCCGTTCGCGTCGGTGGTGGTCCGCACGGGCCCGTCCGGGTAGACGCCCGGCAGCAGCTCCTCGCCGAAGATCGGGTCGCCGGTGATGCCGTTGCGCAGCTCGACCGTGACGCCGGCCAGCGGCGTGTCGTCGCCGGTGCGTTGGCCGTCGCGGATCGAGGCCAGGTCGTCGGGCACCGAGCCGTCCGGGGAGTAGATCACGGCGCCGTCGATGAAGACGTAGCCGGAGAGCATCGCCGGGGGCAGCTCGCAGAAGTCGTACCGCACGGCGTCCTGGTCGGAGCCGAGGTTGATGCCGACGATCCAGTCGTTGTTGGCCGTGCCGCCGGCGGTGCCGGCCTTCTCGCCGCCGTCGTAGTAGCCGGTGGGCTGGTGCTCGCGCACCTGGTACTTGCCGGGCCGAAGATCGGTAAAGCTGTACTCGCCCTTGATGTCGGTGGTGGTGGAGCGGATGAAGTTTCCGTCGCCGTCCAGCAGGTCGATCTTGACGCCGGACAGAAGTTGCTCGCCCGGGTCGTACTCGCAGTCGCCGTCGAGGTCGGCGTGCGCGCGACCGGCGATGCTGCCGGGCAGAAGCTCGCCGAAGTTGTAGTTGACCGCGTCGTCGCCGAAGTTGAGCGTGATCTCACAGATCATGTCTGCGCCGACCGCGGGGTCCGCCTCGCCGCCGTGCGAGCCGGCCGTATCCTTCCCGTCGAGCCAGCCGTCGGGGTGGACCTCCATCACGCAGTACGAGCCCGCGTCGAGGTTGGTGAACCGGTAGTAGCCCTGGCTGTTGGTCACCGCGCGCTGGCCGGTGTCCGTGCCGTCGCTGCGCAGCAGCTTGAGCGTGACGCCGGCGATGGGGGTCTCGGTGGGGTCGTACACGCCGTCGTCGGAGCGGTCGTGGTAGACGTAGCCGGAGAGGTCGGCGCCCACCTTCTCGCAGAAGTCGTAGTTTACCGCGGCCTGCTCGCTGCCGAGCGTGATGCCGGTGACGCGGTCGTTGGTGACGTCGCCTCCGGCGGTGCCTGCGCGTTCGCCGCCGTCGTAGTAGTCGGTGGGCTGATGCTCGAACACCTGATACGTGCCGGGCCGCAGCCCGGTGAAGCTGTACTGCCCCAGCTCGTTGGTGGTGGTGGAGCGGATGAAGTTGCCGTTCGCATCGAGCAGGTCGATCTTGACGCCCGCAAGCAGGATCTCTGGGTTGTCGAAGTCACAATCGGGCCCGGTCGAGGCGTGCACGCGGCCCGCGATGCTGGCCGCCAGCAGCTCGCCGAAGTTGTTCCGCAGCGAGTTGTCGCCGTAGGCGAGCATGATCTGGCTGATCATGTCGCCGCCGACCGTCGTGTCGGCGGCGCCGCCGGTGGTGCCGGGGGTGTCCTTGCCGTCGTAGTAGGCGGCCGGCTGCACCTCCATCACCGTATACTTGCCGGCGTCGAGGTTGGTGAACTCGTAGTAGCCCTGGGCGTTGGTGGTGGCGCGCAGGCCGGTGTCCGTGCCGTCGCCGCGCAGCAGCTTGAGCAGCACGTCGGGGATGGGGCTCTCCGTGGTGTCGAACACGCCGTCGTCCGACCTGTCGTGGTAGACGTAGCCGGAGAGGTTGGCGCCCAGCTTCTCGCAGAAGTCGTACCGCACGGCGTCCTGGTCGGAGCCGAGGTTGATGCCGACGATCCAGTCGTTGTTGGCCGTGCCGCCGGCGGTGCCGACGTTCTCTCCGCCGTCGTAGTAACCTTCGGGCTGGTGCTCGCGCACCTGGAACTTGCCCGGGCGCAGCCCGGTGAAGATGTACTCGCCCTGCGCGTTGGTGGTGGTGGAGCGGATGAAGTTTCCGTCGCCGTCCAGCAGGTCGATCTTGACGCCGGACAGCAGTTGCTCGCCCGGGACGTACTCGCAGTCGCCGTCGAGGTCGACGTGCACGCGACCGGCGATGCTGCCGGGCAGCAGCTCGCCGAAGTTGTAGTTGACCGCGTCGTCGCCGAAGTTGAGCGCGATCTCGCAGATCATGTCTGCGCCGACCGCGGGGTCCGCCTCGCCGCCGTGCGAGCCGGCCGTATCCTTCCCGTCGAGCCAGCCGTCGGGGTGCACCTCCATCACGCAGTACGAGCCCGCGTCGAGGTTGGTGAACTGGTAGTAGCCCTGGCTGTTGGTCACCGCGCGCTGGCCGGTGTCCGTGCCGTCGCTGCGCAGCAGCTTGAGCGTGACGCCGGCGATGGGCGTCTCGCTGGGGTCGTACACGCCGTCGTCGGAGCGGTCGTGGTAGACGTAGCCGGAGAGGTCGGCGCCCACCTTCTCGCAGAAGTCGTAGTTCACCGCGTTGACGGCCGAGCCGATCGCGATGGCGGTGATCAGGTCGTTGCTGACCTGGCCGCCGGCGGTTCCGGCACGCTCGCCGCCGTCGTAGTAGCCCTCGGGCTGGTGCTCCTTGACCTGGTAGGAGCCCGGCTTGAGCCCCTCAAACTTGTACCGGCCCTGGCTGTCCGTGGTGGTGGAGCGGATGAACGCCCCGTTCTGGTCGAGCAGGTCGATCCGCACGCCCTCGAGCGGGATGTCTGGGTTGTCGAAGTTGCAGTCGGGGCCGTTGGACGCGCCGACACGGCCCGCGATGCTGCCGGCCAGCAGCTCGCCGAAGTTGTACTCCAAGCCGTTGTCGCCGAAGCCGAGCATGGCGCCGGTAATGCGGTCGACCACGCCGGCGGCCTCGCTCGCGGCGACGCCGCCGTGCGTGCCCGGGGTGTCCTTGCCGTCGAAGTAATCGGCGGGCTGGAACTCACGCACGCCGTACTTGCCGGGCTGCAGCTCGCGGAACTCGTAGAAGCCGTTGGCGTCGGTGGTGGTTGTGCGGCCGGTGGGGTTGCCCTCTGCGTCCAGCAGCTCAACGGTGACGCCCGGGATGGGCTCTTCCGTGTCGCGGTCGAAGCTGCCGTCGTCCGAGCGGTCGTGGTAGACGTACCCGGAGAGCGTGGCCAAGGGGACCTGCGGCGCGTACGCCACCGCGCCGGCGGTGCGGTTGGTCTTGTCCACGGCCGAGACGAAGTTCACGTACACGTCGTGCGTGCTGTAGGAGTCGCGGGGCAGGGCGAGCGAGCCGCCGGTCGCGGACTCTGCGTCGTCGCGGCGCGTGTCGAACGCGTCCCAGTACTGCCCGGTTAGGGTCAGCTTGTCGTAGTCGGGCGCAGTAAACTCGCCCGTCATGATCGACCGCTGGAACTCGCCACCCTCGACGATCGAGTTGACGTCGATCGAGTCGCCGTCCACATACTGCGCCTCGTCCGCGTCGAGCGTGAAGGCGAACTTCTCGCCCGCCTCGAAGCCGTCGAACGTGAAGATGATCTGCGAGCCGCCGTCGACCACCGTCATGCTGGTGATGGTGAAGCCGTCGTGCGAGAGGACCGACAGACCTACGGCGCCGAAGTCTCCCAGGCCGCCATCGGCGGTGTCGAAGATCACGTCGCCGGTGGAGAGGCCGTCCCCCTGTTTGTCGCCGCTGATCACCAGCCGGTCGAGCGTGGTTCCCGCAGCGCCGCCGACGAACGACACCTGGATGACGTCGCCCTCTTGGTCCTGTCCGGTGTCGTTCTCAAAGTAGACCGACCCCAGCAGCACCTGCGGCGGCGCAATGCCGTCGCCGGCCAGCATCTGGCGGGGCTCCATCTGCTCAAAAACGCCGCGGGTGCGGCGGAGCTTGACGGCTGGTTTGGCGGAGACGAGCCCCAGCGTGCGGAATAATCCCACAGGTTTCCTCCTGAAAGCCCGTAGTAGGTGCTTAGCGATCGGCCGTCAGCGTTCAGCCTTCAGCCATGTTCTCGGGTCGCGTTCTTCAAGCCGACGGCTGTCAGCCGATCGCTGACAGCCAGACGCGCAAGCGTCCTTCGTCAGCGGGTTGTAGCGGGGTCGGCCTTGGCGGTTTGGTTGACGGCTTGCTGGTTCAGGTCCCACACCCGGACGGTGGTGTCGTAGCTGCCGGAGGCCAGCCGGCCCGTCTGGGGCGCCCAGGCAAGCGAGGTTACCGTGCCCGTGTGCCCGGTGAGGCGGTGCGTGGGCACGCGGCTCTTGAGGTCCCAAACCGTGATGGCGTTGTCCGTGCCGGCCGTGGCCAGGCGGTCGCTGTCCAGGAACAGCGCCGTGCGGACCTTAGCGGGGCGGGCCGGGAGCTCCATCACCACGTCTCCGAGGGTAGCGTCGAATATCCGCACGATAGAGTCGTCGCCGGCGACGGCGATCCGATCGCTCTGGGGCGAAAACGCGAGACAGTAGATGCGTCGCCCGCCGGCCGCAAGGTCACGTGCCGCGCCGCCGCTAGCAATCGGCCACAGCCGCACCACGCCGCTGCGGCCCGCGGCCGCCATGAGCTGGCCGTTGGGAGAGACCGTGCAGCACCGCATGTCGCGGCAGGGGCAGGCGTACGACTCGCCCGGCCCGTCGGCCGACAGGTTGTGCAGGCGGGCCGGGGCGCCGAACCCTGTGGTCACGGCCTGCTCGCCGTTGGGGTGGAACGACACCGAGGCGAGCGTGTCGCAAGAGAGCTGGCTTTCGCGCTGCAGCCGACCGTCGCCGAGCGACCACAGCCGGAACGAGCCGTCGTTGGCGACCGAGGCCAGGCGGTCGCCCGTGGGCGCGATGCGTAGGTCGCGGACCCAGTCCTGGTGACCCTCCATGACGAGAAGCTGCTCGCCGCTCGCGGCGTTCCAGACGCGGATCTTGTGGTCGTCGCCGCCAGAGACCACGGCGCCGCCGTCGGCGCTAATGGCTACCGCGGTGACGACCGGTTGGGTGTGGTCGCTTGCTTCGGGGGCGATCAGGACGCGGAGCGCCCCGCCTGCCCAGAGGGGGCAGGCCAGCAGCATCCAGCAGGCAGCCGCTAGCACGAGTCGAGAGGTGGCCACAGGCAGCGGCTCCGTGGTTCGAAGGGCCGGGATTCGGTCGGTACGAGGATACTCCTCATCACCTATCGACCGATCGCGCGGCTCAACCGGAGCGAAAGATTGCCGGTAGTCGAGATGGGGCGCTCTGCGCCCCCTTTGCGGGCGCCGGCGCCGCTGCCAAAGCAGGCAAGCCAGCCGGGCCGTCCCCGGCCCCGGCGCAACTGCGAAAACCCTGGCCACTACGTGTGGCGTACGGAGTGAAGCGTGTGGCGAAGCGGATGGAGACGCGCCGGGGGCGGGGACGCCCCGGCTCGCGGGTTACTTGTCGTCCGAGCTTTCTTGGTCCGCCTCAGACGTGTCCGCGCCTGGCGCGTCTTCGGGTGACGCGTCGGCTTGGGACTCTTCGGGCTGCTTGGGCTCGGCCTTGTTTTCCTCAGTCGGCTGCTCTTCGGACGGCTGCTCGTCGACTTGATTCGGCTCGGGCTTCGGCTCGGGCTTCGCTTCGTCAGCCGGCGTCTTCTCTTCGGCCGGCTTGGCTCCTCCCGCCGTCCGCTGCTTGTGCTCTGCGAGCTGCTGCGCGAGGTCTTGCTCGGCGTCGAAGTCTTCCACGATCTGCCACAGCGGGAAGTCGTCGGGCAGGGTCTGGTCGTTCGACTCCAGCAGCTTGTTGTACTCCAGGATCAACTGCATCACGTCGTCGCCCGTCGTGCCGTCGGGGTCCCAGAGCTCGGGGAACGCGTCCAGCACCACCCGCCACTTCTCCAGCCCCCGGCGGTAGTAGTCCGCGGCGGCGATCACGTCGAACTCTTCCTTGGCGGTCTTGCGGCCCTGGAAGATCAGCTTGCGGGCTTCGACCGCTTCGGGCGTCTGCTCGAACATCGCCCGGGTCATCCAGTAGTCGTAGTTCGACGTGTCTTTGTAGCTGTCGGTGTAACGCAGTTGGATCTCGGCCCGGGCCAACTCGTCGGCCAGCGCCAGCGCCTTGCGCCGCTCGGAGGGGGTCTTCTTGGCGATCGCCTCGGCCAGGTCTTTGCCGGACACCTTGATCGCGGATTGGGCCTGGTAGGCCAGGTCGAACTGCTCCGTGGTGCGGGCGGCCTCGGGGGTGTCGATGGCGACGCGCTCGGCCTCGGTCAGCTTCTGGCGACGCTGCTCGACCAGCTCTTCACGCAGGCCGGGCGCCATGCCTTCGAGCTCCTTGGTGAGCTGCGCCACGCGGTCGGTGAGGTAGGGCTCGTCGGCCAGGTGCAGGATCACCCCGGTCGAGTGCTCGACGGGGCGCTGGCCGAAGGTCCGCCAGTCGTCTTCCGCGACACGCCAAGCGGCCAGACCGGTCTCGAAGCGGCCCTCGTCTTCCACGGCTTCGGCGTAGTTCATCTGGCTCTTGCCGGGGCCGTCGTAGAACAGCACGGGGCTCTTCTTGCCGTAGCCCTTGCCGGAGTCGGCCGCCTCGATCGCCTGCTCGTAGTAGTCGCGCGAGACCAGCCAGTTGTCGCGCTGGGCGGGGGGGCGGTCTTCGGGGTGGAACTGGTCGTCCGCCTTGAAGAGCCGGCGGTACTGCTCTTTCTCGTCGGCGCGGCCGATCTTGTGGCCCACCGTCCAGCCCATGTCCCACAGCAGCTTGGGGTTGGCGCGGTTGTAGCGCAGCCCCTGCTCAAGGAACTGGATGCCGCGGCGGACGTAGTAGTAGCGGTCGTGGTAGTCGTCGAACTCCGTCGACACGTTGTACGCCAGGTTCCACGACTGGAACTCCCAGAAGCTGAGGAAGTTCGGCTGCAGCTTGGCCAACTGCTCGAGCGTGGCGGTCAGCGCGGTCCAGTTCTCGGTCCTTTTGTATTCGATGGCCTGATTCCAGAGAAACTGCGCCGCGACGCCTCGGAGGCCGAACGTGGCCAGCTTGGCCGCCTCGCTGGCGGGGTCGATCTCGCCCAGGTCTCCCTGTCCCAGGTCTTCCTGCTCGCGGATCTGCGCCAACTTGCCGCCGGGGCTGTCGCGCGTCTGCGGCGCCGCGAGCCAGTTCAGCGGGAACAGCAGCGCCAGGATAATGCCCACGTACGCCAGCTTGCGGTACAGCGTTGTGCGTTCGTTCAACGGGCCACCTCACGGGTTCGGAAGAAGAAGTACCCGGCGGCCGACAGGCCCACGACGTACGCCAGCATCAGGGCGACCGCCCGGCCGACCATCGCCCAGGGGATGTCGAAGCCGTCCGAGACGTAGCTGGCGGCGCTGAGCGCTGGGAGGTCGGGCACCATCTGGGCCACGGCCCACATGATCCCTTCCAGGCCGTCGTCGATGCGCTCCATCAAGGCGATCTGGGGGCTGCGGTCGAAGGGGGTCATCACGTTCTTTTGCGTCACCAGTCGGACCAGCGATTCAATCGGCCCGCCGCCGAACGACTTCTCGGTAGCGATCTCGACAAAGTACTCGCGGTTGTAGCCAAGCACCAAGAACGCCACGGTAAACAACAACGCGATCGGCCCGCTGAGGAAGGTGCTGGCCGCCACTCCGATCGCCACCACAATCACCATCTGCACCCAGGCGATGATGGTCGCCTTGACGAAGTTCATCAGCGGGCTGGCGTCCGGGCGGCGGATAAACATGTCCGCCCGGGCGAAGCCGAAGTAGTGGCCCCCCTCCAAGCACTGCACCACCACCTCCAGCCGGCCGTCCTCCGTGGTGAGGTCGTCGATCAGGTCGACCGCCTTCCGCTGCCCGTCCACCTGGGCGAACTGGGCGCGGGGGATGTCGTACCGCTCGATCGAGTAGTCGCGGGCGGTGAAGGTGATCTCTTCGCTCTGCAGCTCCGGGTTGTCGGGGTTGCGGAGCCGGATGCTCCCCAGGATTCCGCGGTTGACGTCTCCCTTAAAGCTACGGAAGACGCGGACCAAGAGTTCGATCGGCAGCGACTGGGCCCCCGACTCGTCCTCGATCAGGACCGCGGGGGTGACGTTGTCGAACGTCCAGATCGCGGCCGCTTTGGTGCCGCCGTCGATGTAGCTGCGGTAGGCCCACTCCTTGCCGACGCTGATCCCCTTCGACTTGGCGACCCCCTGGCGGTCGAGGAAGGTGATCTCGCCCCGCTGGGGCACCCGGGCCTGGATCAGCCCCTCGGGGCTCGAGAGCACATAGCCGTCCCCCTGGGGCGTCACGCGGTGCGTGTGGCCGTTGGCCGACAGGGCCTCGCCTTGGCCGTCGGCGTCGATCACCAGCTCGTGTCGGTGGAACAGGTCGACGGAGGTCTGCCCCTGCTTGCCGACCGTTTCGCCCGCCGCGTCGGTCACGTTCGACAGCGTCGCCAGCTCTACCAGGTGGGTGTGGTCCAGCGAGCGGACGACGAATATGTAGCCCAACGCCCCCATCACCACCATCAGCATCGTGCCGATCGCGGCGAACCCGACGATCCGGCCGAGCACGATCTCGGCGGGGCGGACCGGCTTGGTGACCACCGTGTAGATGGTCTTGCTCTTGAAGTCGCCCGGCAGGCTAAACGTGCTGAGCACCAGCGCCACCACCAGCGTCAGGAACGTGCTGGCGTTAAACACGACGCTCAGGTACAGCCCCACCGGGTCGCGGTAGTCGTTCTTGAGGAACCACGCGGCGAACACCAGCACAATGACAAACACCCCCAGCGCCACCAACACCCGGCGGCGGAGAGCCTCCTTGATCGCCAGCCCGGCCAGCGCCATGACCCGACGCGGCGACAGGTGCGTCGCCTCCTGAACGCTGGCGGCAAGGGTGCGGTACACCAGGTCGCCCGCCTTGAGCGGCCCGTGGCGGACCAGGCTCACCAGGTAGCCCCCCACCAGCGCCAGCACCGCCAAGATGGCGACGATCAGCAGAAACAGCAGCAGCGCGCCGGGCGACGGGTTGGCCCCTGTGGAAGGGAGCAGCCACCCGAAGAAAGAAGTGATTTCGTTTTCAACAACCATCGACGAGTAGGCCGGGCGTTAAAGGCGTGGCGGCGATCTTTGATAACTCTGGGTCAACGGACGTTGGCCACGAAAAGGCACAAAAAAGCACAAAAAGGAAAGAAGCGTCGGTAGGGCGCATCGCGATCGCATGCTACGGTCGCCTTCGAGATCAACGTGAAGGGCGAATCCGCCTATGCTGCGTCGCACCCGATCGTGTTCCTCTTTCTTTGTGCTTGTTTGTGCCTTTTCGTGGCCATCGTTGGTTAGGCGTCTTTTGCGTCGGCCACCACGCGGCGGCCGGGCCTGGCTTCGCTGTCTCGCACGATCGACAGGAACAGGTCTTCCAGCGTGGTGGTCGGGTTGTCCATCGACAGCAGTTCGGAGTGGTGCCGCTCCAGCACGCTGCGGACCTCGTTCTGGCAGTCGACGGACATGTTCCGCGCCTTGATCTGCGTCACGTCGGCCACGGTCAGCAGCTCGTCCACCCGGCCCAGCTCCTTGAGCTCTCCCTGGTGGAGGATCGCGATCCGGTCGCACACGTCCTGCACGTCGGCCAGCAGGTGGCTGCACATGATCACGGTTTTCCCCTGGTCGCGGAGGCCGAGGATCATGTCCTTCATGTCGCGGGTCCCCAGCGGGTCGAGCCCGCTGGTCGGCTCGTCCAGCAGCACCAGCTCCGGGTCGTTGATCAGCGCTTGGGCCAGCCCGATCCGCCGCGTCATGCCCTTGGAGTACTCGCGGAGCTGCCGTTTGCGGGCGTGGTCGATCTGCACCATCTTCAGCAGCTTCTCGATCCGCTCACGCCGGACGTCGGCCGGGATGTCGAACAGCCGGCCGTAGAAGTCGAGCGTCTCCTCGGCATTGAGGAACTTGTACAGGTACGACTCTTCGGGCAGGTACCCGATGCGTTCGTTCTTGGTGACGTCGGTGGCGTCTTTGCCGAACACCAACGCCTGGCCGTCGGTGGGGAACAGCAGCCCCAGCACCAGCTTGATGGTGGTGGTCTTGCCCGACCCGTTGGGGCCGAGCAGGCCAAAAATCTCGCCCTGGTTGACCTCAAGGTCGAGCGCCTTGAGGGCGCGCACCTTCGATCGGCCCCAGAAGTCTCGGTAGACCTTCGACAGAGCCCGGGTCTCAACAACCGGCTGAGAAGCCATCAATCGCCTCATGAATCAGAGCGAAAACGCCGCGGAACCTAGACCCGCCATGATAAGTGCCCGGTTTTCCGCTGGCAAGGATTGACCGCGGACGGACAGAGGGAACCGCCAAGACGCCACGAGCGCCAAGGACGCCACGACGGGCGGAAAAGGGAACCGCCAAGATCGCCAAGAAGCGCCAAGACGGACGCGGTATGAGACAGGATTTACGGGATGAACAGGAAGGGAGGAGGTTGAATCAACGCTTTTGTCCGGCGATGAGAGCGCTCCCCCGTCAATGCCCAAAGAAAGATCAGCTCGATCCTATCTATTTTCCTTCTCCGCGCTCTTGGCGTCCTTGGCGGTTCCCTTTTTCCGTCCCGTCAGTTGTGGCGTCCTTGGCGCTCGTGGCGTCGTGGCGGTTTCCGTCCGTCCGGCGGCCTACTGAAAACGGAGCAGGGCGTAACGCTTTTTGCCGCTGCGGAGCACCATCACCGTGTCGCTCGCCAGGTCGGCCGTGGTGAGCTGGGCCTGGGGGCTCTCGACGCGGCGGTTGTTCACGTAGGCGCCTCCCTGCTCCACGGCGCGGCGGGCTTCCGCCTTGCTCTTGGCCAGGGTCGAGGTGACCAGCGCGTCCAGCACGTTCAGGCCGTCGCCCGCCAACTGGGTGGCGGGGAGCTGCTGGCTGGGGACGTCGGCAAAGATGTCCGCCAGCACGCCGTCGTCCAGGTCGCTGATCTCCGCCCCGAAGAAGACCTCGGTCGCCTTGCGGGCGGTCGCAAGCCCGGCGTCGCCGTGGACCAACCGGGTCAGCGTCTCGGCGAGCCGGCGCTGGCTCTGGCGGGCCGCCGCGCTCGCCGCGCGGTCCGCGTCGAGCGCTTCGATCTCCTCACGCGGCAGCTCGGTGAGCATCCGCAGGCAGGGGCTCACGTCGGCGTCGTCTACGTTCACCCAGTACTGGTAGAACTGGTACGGGCTGGTGCGGCGCGGGTCGAGCCACACCGCGCCCTGCTCCGTCTTGCCCATCTTCGAGCCGTCGCTCTTCGTGAGCAGCGGGCAGGTCATCCCTTGCAGCGACGCGCCGTTCATCCGCCGGCCCAGGTCGATACCGGCCGTGATGTTGCCCCATTGGTCGCTGCCGCCGACCTGCAGCTCGCAGCCCAGCGTGCGGTTGAGGTGCACAAAGTCGTACGCCTGCAGCAGCATGTAGCTGAACTCGGTGTAGCTCATCCCCGTGTCGTCGCGCTCTAGCCGGCTCTTGACGGAGTCTTTGGCCAGCATCATGCCGATGGGGAAGTTCTTGCCGACGTCGCGCAAGAACTCCAAGAAGGTCATCGGCGCGGTCCAGTCCGCGTTGTTCACCAGCAGCGCGGGCCGCTGAGGGGCGTCGAAGTCGAGGTAGCCGCTCATCTGCGCGCGGAGCCCCGCTACGTTGGCCGCGAGCTGCTCGGGGGATTGCAGGTTGCGTTCGGCGCTCTTGCCGCTGGGGTCGCCGATCATCCCCGTAGCGCCACCCACCACGGCGATCGGCTGGTGCCCGGCCCGCTGGAACCGCCGCAGCAGCAGCAGCGGCAACAGGCTGCCCACGTGCAGGCTGTCTGCCGTGGGGTCGAAGCCGCAGTACAGCACACGCGGTTTGGCGTCGAGCCACGCGCCCAGGCCGGCGTCGTCGGTCGTCTGATGGACTAGGCCACGCCAGCGGAGGTCGTCGAGGAGATTCATGGCAGATCGCTAGAAACCTACGAAGGGAGAGGTGGGGATGGAGAAAGGGATGTGGGGATTGGTTTTACAGGGGCCCAGCGTGTTCGGAAGCCAACAGCCTGGTGGGTACTAAGAAATTCTCTCGGGGATCGGTTCGACTCGAACCCTGGTGAGGCCCATCCCCACATCTCTTGTTATCCCCACATCTCCTATCAAACCCATCACCTAAACAAGTCATCATCCGCAAACGGGTTGCGGCCCCCCTCGGGCTTTGGCTTGGGGAGGGCGCGGAGGACCTGTTCGGCCAGTTTGAGGTCGGCCTTGGTGGTGATCTTGATGTTCAGCGGCGAGCCCTCGACCAGCGCCACCGGTTTGCCGAGCCGCTCGACGAGCTGGGCGTCGTCGGTGGCGTCTGGGGCGTCTGGCTGGGCGTGGGCGGCCGTGATCAGCTCTCGGGCGAACACCTGCGGCGTTTGCGCCTCCCACAGCCCGTCGCGGGGGGCGGTTTCTTTGACAAAGACCGTTTCCCCCTCGACACGTTCGCGCTTCAGGGTCGACGTGACGCGGTGGGCCAAGATCGCGGCGCCGTGCGCCTGGGCCGCCTCGAACACCTCGGTCAGCATGCGGTCGGTCAGGCAGGGGCGGGCCGCGTCGTGGATGGCGACGAAGTCGACGTCGTCCCGCACGTGCCGCAGCCCGGCGTCGACGGACTGGGCGCGCGTCGCGCCGCCGTGGCAGGAGGTGATGCCGAGGATCGCGAGGTTGGCGCCGAAGCGGCGGTCGAACTCCTCGTCGTCTTCCTCTGCGATCACGACGATCACCTGCTCGACCCCCGGGTGGTTCAGGAACCGGTCTGCCGAGTGGAGCCAGACGGCGCGGTTGTTCAGCATGGCGAACGGCTTCTTGTAGAACGGGTCGCCAAACCGCGCGCTCTGGCCGGCCGCCACCAAGATTGCTGCATAGGTAGGCATCGGGGCTGGTTCCTCCTCAGGCGAGCGCCGGCTGGCCGACCGAGGCGATCATCAGCTCGACCGCGGCTACCGACACGGCCAGCGGCAGGCTGGGCAGCGCGCGTCCGGAGGCGATCACCTGCTGCGGCGTCAGCGGCAGGTGCGCCAGCACCGCCTGGCAGTCGTGGCCGTTTTGCTCGTTCCAGTAGTGGGCGTAGTACATCGCTGCGTTGCAGAGGTAGTCCCCGGCGTGGTGGGAGACCTCGCACGGCACCCCACGCTCGGTCAGCGCCCCGCGCCACTTCTCCAGCGGCAGGCCGCTGCGGTAGGCGGCGGGCCCGTCGGTCACCAGCGGTCGGCATTGGCCGTTGGTCTGGGGGCCGGCGCCGGCGACGTTGATCGCGAACCGTTCGAGCTGCACCACTGCGCTGCCGGGCGACTGGCCCAGGCAGAGCACGGCGTCAAACCGCGTCTTCAGGTCGCTGGCCAGGCGGTCGCGGAGGGTGTCGTAATCGACCGGGTAGCGCCGCGTTGTCAGCCGGGCGTCGCCGGAGTAGGTGCGCGTCAATTGCTCCAGCACCAACCAACTGGCGTTGTCTTGCCAGACGTCGTAGGGGCCAAACGCGGTCAACAGCACTCGGGGCATGCCCAGGATTGGAAACGATTTGCTGCGGCGGTGCAATCGCTCGCCCCACGGGATAACCGCCAAGACGCCACGAACGCCAAGACGCGCCACGACGGACGGACGGGACGGGGAACCGCCAAGGACGCCAAGAGCGCAAAGTTTAAGGAAGAGAACGTTAAGCCCGACAAGACGATGCCGATCAGCAGAGCCGCGAACGATTCGATCCCAAGCAAGGAGGGAGTCAAATTGCACTCTGCGATAAATCCAGTCTCTCTGTTCTTCTTGGCGCTCGTGGCGGCTTGGCGGTTTCCGTCCGTCGCTTAACGGGCCGCTACGTCGTCGACGTTGTACCGCCGGGCGGTGGCGTGGCTCTGGCGGATGAGCTCGTCGCGGCCCTCCAGGCTCACGCGGTCGAGCTTGGGGGTGAGCGCCGCGACGCGGTCCGGGTCGCTCTCCGCCGAACGCGACAGCACCGAGGCGAACTTCATCGTCTCGGTGAAGTTGTGGTCAGCGGTAGTTCCGATCACCGACTGCAGCGTGCGGGCCACCAGCTCGGTCGCCTTGCGCTCGAACATCACGAACGAGTCGAGCCGCCCCGCGACGTACGGCCGGCCGTCGGTCTCGATTGTGGACCCGGTGCGCAGCAGCAGCACGCACTTGGCCTCGACCGGGCCGGGGATCGGCGGGCTGTGGTACGAGCCGTCAACAAACAGCAGCAGGCGGTTCTGGGCGCCCGGCTCGTAGCAGGAGTTGAGCACCCGCATCACGCCGGAGGTCCCCAGCTTGTCGGTGGCGCGGAACTGGTTGTCGGAGATCCGCTCGAGCTCCAGGTTGCTGACCCCCAGCACGTTCCACAGGTTCACCACGACCTCGGGACGCTGGCACAGGAGCGAGAACATGTCGGGGTCGCAGTCGACGACCCGCGTCGGCATCCGCCGATAGAGCGAGGCGCCGTTCACGACGTAGCGCACCAGCCGCTGGTCTTGGTGCGACAGCTCACCCCACGGGATCGCCTTCTCGGCGTCCTGCCTGGCGGCGTGGCTGGTGGTGGCTTCCATGGAGTCGGAATCTGCCGCGCCGGCAACCGGCGCGTACAGAGCCGCCATCAACAGGGCATGCCATGCCCACCGTGCGTGCGCACGGACTCCCCCTCTTGGCGCCATCGAGCCCCCCCTAATGGCGATGCGACGATCCGTTCCACGGCGCCCCCAGCGTCCGCGGCTTCGACCCTACCGATACTTCCGTAAAGTTCGGTCAGGCAAACGGCGCCGCGTGAGCTAAACCGGCGCCAGGGCGCCAGCGTAGGGCGCAACACAGCGCGAGCAGGGGCGTCCCCGCCCCCGGCGCGGTGCGGCAGCAGGCGGCCGTTCGAGACGCGCCGGGGGACGGGGAGGCCCGGCTCCCGCGGTTGCCAGGTGAGACCTACCTCAACACGCTTTCGACCGGCGTCACGCGGCTGGCGGTGACGTGCTGCTGCTGGTATTCCGGCATAAAGCCGCGGACGCCACGCACGCCCACCCGTTTGCCCAGCAGGGGCTGGAGGTTGAGGTCCGCGCTGGGGGTGAGCAGCGAGACGATCTTGCCGTCGTCGCCAACCAACGCGTACGCCGGGAACCCGGGCCGCGAAGAGACCACCTGGCGGACCACCCCCACGGCGTCGTAGCCCCCCGGGGCGCCGGCGCCCCCCGACGCGTTGGGCTGGACCTGCTCGACCGCGATCGGCCCGCTCCCGGCCGCGGCCGGGAACCGGCGGGGCGCCGCGAGCCTGTCGGTCGGAATCGGCCCCACGCGGCTCGCGCGGTAGCGGCCCGCCAACGCCGCGAAGCGGTCGGCCCGGGCCGCGAGGTCGCGGACCGCGGCCCGCTGTTGCTCGTTCTCTGCTTGGCTCATCAGGGTCGCCGCGGCTGCTTCAACGGCTTCGAACCGCCACAGATTGGGGGGCTCGGCCACGGTGCGGGCGAGCCGCACTTCTAGCACCGCTAGCTTGGTGGCGAACGGCGCGTCCGCGGGCAGCTCGATCGGCGTGACCGGCACGGCTGGCCTGGCCTCGGCGCCGGCGGCCGGCTGCGTCGGCCCCGCCGCGCCCGATTCTTCTTCGAGCACGGTTGTCGTGACCCATCCGGAGGAGTTCTTCTCGACCCGGTCCGGCGTGGGGCGCTGGGCCGGACCGTCGCCCAACGCGGTGGCGTCGATCCAGCGGAACTCGCCCGCTGGGGGCAGGATCTTCAGCCAGCGGCTGGTGTCGACCTGGGCCTCGCCGATCACCTGGACCCGCTCGCCCAGCTCAAGCCGCACGTGCACCGCGTCGTGCTGATCGGGGGCGAGCACGCTGCCGACCCGCGACGCCACGCCTTCGCGGGTGATGGCGCCGACGCCGTTGCCCAGGGTCTCGATGTCGGACGCCGGCGCCCAACTAAACTCCCCCTCCGGGGGCCGGATGGCGCAGAAGCCGTTGGGCAGGCGCTCGTAGACCTCAACGCTGGCGCCGGGGTCGAGCCGCTGGGTGGCGTAGTAGGAGGGGTCGGGCCCGCTGCGAACCACCGCGCCGGCCGGCCCAACGATGGCGGTTTCGGCCGCGGGCGCCGCGGGCGTACCGAGGCACAGCAGGGCGGCGGCGAGCAGCGATCGGCGAGAAATCATCGGCGGACTCCGGGCGCAGACATTTTGGCGGCCCCCCCAACCGCCCCGTCGTATAGGCGAATCACGGGTTTCGGGCAATCGCAAGGCGAGCCCCCTACGCGTGGGGCCCGCGCATGGGCATCGTCCCCCGCGTGCTGGCAGGTTAAAGTGGCAGCAATGGAGCTCCCCAAGCGATTCGGCCCCTACGCGATCACCGGCCCGCTCGGAAAGGGGGGGATGGGGCAGGTCTACTTTGCCACCGACGAACGGACCGGCGAGAAGGTCGCCCTAAAATCGCTAAGCCCCCATCTTGCCGAGGCGGACGGGTTCCGCGAGCGCTTCGAGGCAGAGATCGAGTCGCTCAAGACGCTCCGCCACGCCGGCATCGTCCGCCTGCTGGGCTATGGCGAAGACGAGGGGGTGCTGTACTACGCCATGGAACTGGTCGACGGCTACAGCCTCGACCAGGAGCTCAAGGCGGGCCGGCGGTTCACCTGGCGCGAGGTGGCTCAGATCGGCGCCCAGGTCTGCCGGGCGCTCAAGCACGCCCACGACCACGGCATCGTCCACCGCGACATCAAGCCGGCCAACATCCTGCAAGACAAGCAGGAACGCGTGAAGCTGGCCGACTTCGGCATCGCCCGGCTGTTCAGCAACAGCCCGCTGACGACCGCCGGCGGCATCCTCGGCACCGCCGACTACATGTCGCCCGAGCAAGCGGCCGGTCAGCCGGTGAGCGACCGCACCGACCAGTACAGCCTGGGCTGCGTGCTCTACACGCTGCTGGCGGGCCGTCAGCCGTTCAAGGCGAACTCGCTGCCGGAGATGCTGCAACTGCAGCGGTTCGCCGAGCCCGAGCCGATCTCACGGTACGCCCCCACCGCGCCCCGCCAGCTCGAGTCCGCCATCGCCCAAATGATGCGCAAGAACGCGGCCGACCGCTTCCCCAACACGCTGGTGCTGGCCAAGCACCTCGAGGCGATGGACCGCGCGCTCTCGCGTCCGGCGCAAGACGACTTCCAGGTCCGCAGCGAGCCGCTCTCCAAGTCGACCCTGGCGCTGCCCGACTCGCTGGCGGGGAGCGTGACGCGCGCGTCGGGCGCGGACACGCCGGGCTACTCGCAGGCGCCCATCTCGTTGTCGGAACCGGCCGAAGCGGCCGAGCGACGCACCCACTTCACCGCCGTTGGCGAGGAGGGCTGGCGCGACCCAGACGAAGAACCGTGGTCCTGGCCGGCGGTTGTGATCAAGTCGTTGCTCGCCCTGGTGTTGCTAGCGGCCGTGTGGCTGGCGGGGCAGTGGGCGCTGCGCCCCCCGTCGGCCGACAGCCTGTTCGCCTCGATCGAAGGGGCCGTCGTCAGCCGCGGCGACGACGGCCTGAGCGACTCCGCCAACCGCATCGATCGGTTCCTTGTCCTCTACCCGACCGATCCCCGGGCAGACGCGGTGCGTGAGCTCGCGGACCAGCTCGAGCTCAACCGGCTCGAGAAGCGGCTCAGCGTGGAGTTCCGCCTGGGCTCGGGCGGCGGCGGGGAGAGCCCGGAGCGGGCGCTCTACTTCGAGGCGATGCAGCTCGCGCAGACCGACCCCGACCTGGCGATCACCCGGCTCGACCTGCTGCGCGACATGCTCAGCGGAGGCCCCCCCGAGGGCGCAGAGCCGTCCGCGGCCGACCTCCGCGCCAAGTTCCGCGTGCTCGCCCAAAGGCAGCAGGAACGTTTGCGCACCGAGGTGAGCGAGTTCCGCGCCGCCCAGCGGCGGCTGATCGTCGAGCGGTTGGGGGTCGCCCAGCAGGTCGCGGCCGAGCGGCCCGTCGTTGCCCGCAACATCGCCGTCGGCGTGATCGGGCTCTACCAGCAGCAGCCCTGGGCCGCGGACCTGGTGGACGAGGCCAAGACGATTGTGGATCGCCTCCCCGATCCGGAGCAACCCGACCCAGATCAGACCGGCCCAGATCAGACCGGCCCCGCTCAGGCCAGCAAAGCAGAAGCCAGCGCTCAGCCGCCCCAGCCCGCCGACCCTGCGGCCGAGACCGACCCTCCACAAGCTTCCAAACCATAGGGAACCGCCATGAAAGCCCACCCCAAGAGCGCAGACGCTTTCGCCAAGGCGCGCCGGCTGATGCCCGGCGGCGTCAACAGCCCGGCCCGGGCGTTCGGCGCGGTCGGCGGCGAGCCGATCTTCATCGACCGCGCCGAGGGCGCCTACCTGTGGGACATCGACGGCGCTCGCTACATCGACTACATCGGCTCGTGGGGCCCGATGATCTTGGGGCACGCCTACCCGCCGGTGGTCGAGGCGGTGCGCGACGCGGCGCTGCGCGGGACCAGCTACGGCGCGCCGACGCTGGCCGAGAACGAGATCGCAGAGCTCATCATCGACTGCGTCCCTAGCATCGAGCGGGTGCGGCTGGTCAGCTCCGGCACCGAGGCCTCGATGAGCGCCCTGCGTCTGGCGCGCGGCTATACGGGGCGCGAGTTAGTAATCAAGTTCGCCGGCAACTACCACGGCCACGTCGACAGCCTGCTGGTGGCGGCCGGCAGCGCCGCCGCCACGCTGGGGGCGCCCAACTCGCCCGGCGTGACGCGTGGCGCAGCCAAGGACACGCTGGTGCTGCCGTACAACAGCCCGTCCGCGTTGGCCGAAACGTTCGCCCGCTGCGGCGACCAGATCGCGGCGGTGGTGTTCGAGCCGGTGTGCGGCAACATGGGTCTGGTGGCGCCGACCCAGGCGTTCTTGAAAGCGCTCCGCGACCTCACCCGCCAGCACGGCGCGCTGCTGCTGTGCGACGAGGTGATGACCGGCTTCCGGCTCTCGCTGGGGGGCGCCCAACAGCGGCTGGGGATCGAGCCCGACCTGACGATGCTCGGCAAGATCGTCGGCGGCGGGCTCCCCGTGGGCGCCTACGGCGGCGTCAGCGGCGTGATGGCCCACGTGCTCCCCGAAGGGAAGGTCTTCCAGGCGGGCACGCTCAGCGGCAACCCCCTGGCCACCGCCGCCGGCATCGCCACGCTCCGGGCGCTGCGCGACGATCCCCCGTACGAGCGGCTCGAAGCCCTCACCGCTAGGCTCGAAGCCGGCCTCAACGAAGCGGTCGCGGCGTCGCGTGCGACCGCCCGGGTCCAACGCCTTGGGAGCATGATCACGCTCTTCTTCTCTGCCGAGCCCGTCACCGATTGGGACACCGCCAGCCGCTGCGACACGGCCCGCTTCGGCCGGTTCTTCTGGGAGATGATGGACCGCGGCGTCTACCTGCCGTGCAGCCAGTACGAGGCGATGTTCGTCTCCGCCGCGCACACCGAACAGGACATCGATCAAACCATAACCGCCGCGCACGAGGCGCTGCGCTAGCGCGTTGGCCGCGACGCGCAGCGGAGCGCTTTGCGCCGAGTGACATGGCGAGCATCCCTAGCACGCACAGCGCCAGTGCTCCCGGTTCGGGTACGCCGGCCGACGCGACAGCTCCCAATGCCGGCCCCACCGCGCCGAAGTTGGCCTTCCACGCGTCGTAGTCCTCGCTCGTGACCATGCCCGCGGTGACCGTCTCGTTGGGCAGCGCGATCGCCAGGCCCAGGTTGTCCCGCCACACCGTGTAGTCGGCGGCGTCGACCGTGCCGTCGTCGTTGTAGTCGCCGGCCAGCGCCATGGGCGCGTTAACGACGACCAACTGCACGTTGGAGGGGTTGTAGAGCACGTCCCACGCCAGGCCCGCGCCGAGCGCCGCGCCGGAGAAGTCTTCTACGGCGAACGTGCCGCTGCGTCCCCCGACGGCAGACAGGATGGTGAACGTGTCTCCCAGCGACGGGACCAACACGCCCAGCACGTTCACGTCCAGCACGCCGTCGAGGTCCGCCAGGCCGCTGGCGACCAACCGGTCGTAGTCGCCGATCCCCGTGCCGAACAGGTCGACGACCAGCCGCCCGGTCGAGGCCTGCTCGAAGTCGTTCACGTCCGCCCGGCCCGCGGAGGCGCCGGTGTGGATCTCCATGTCTCCCTGGTTGGTGACCTGCACGCCCACATCGGCGCCATCGACCAGCGTCAGCACGGCGCCAGAGATATTGACCAGCTCCCCGCCGCCGGAGAACAGGGCGCCCACGTTGACCTGCGTGCGGAGGTTGTCGAGCTCCAGGTTGGCGTTCAGCGTGCTGCTGCTGCCGGCTTCGAACACGGCCGTGCCGCCGATCCGCAGCCGCGACGCGGCGCCGGCCGCCACGGTCATCGTGCCGCCGAAGTCGGTGGCGTTCGTGGACTGGTAGGTCCCCTTGGAGAGGGTGATGTTCGAGGCGGGGTCGAACTCTAGCTCGAAGCCGTTGGCAAACACCGTGCCGCTGTTGGCCTCGACGGCGCCGTTGAACAGGAAGGCGGCGTTGTCGCGGAGCTCAAGCGTGCTGTTGTTGGCCCGCAGCACCCCGGTCGAGGCTAGGCCGTCCCAGTCTGTGGAGTTGTTCTGCACGATGAGCGTGCCGCCGCTGGACTCGATGAGCGTGTCGTTACGCACCGCGGCGGTCACCAGGCCGTGCCCGCCGATGCCCGCCGCGCCGCCGTTAACGATGCTGGCGCCCTGCAGGGTTCCGCCGCTCAGCAGCACCTGCTGGGCGGCGTTGGTGTTCCACACATTGGTCACGTTCAGCACGCCGGTGGAGTCGGCGGTTCCAAGGCGGCCTACGTCGGTGATGGGGCCGGTGAGGTTGAGCGTGCCGCCGCGGGCGAGCAGGCGGCCGTTGCCAATGATTTGCACCTCGGCGCCGATCGTGCCGAATCCGACCAGGGCGTCGGTGGAGCTGGCCCCGAGCCTGCCGGGGCCGCTGATGGTTCCGCCGGCGATGGTGTTGGGGTTGGCGAAGTCGCCCCCGTTGAGGTTGATCGAACTGCCGGCGGCCACGTTCACCTGACCGGTGACGTCGACGCGGGCGGACAGCGAGCTGTTGCCGGTCACGTCGACCGTGCCGCGGAGCTCGACGTCCGCGCCGTCCAGATGGAACGAGGTGAATCCGCCCCCCAGGCCGTTCAGGTCCAAGAGACCGTCCATCACCCAGGAGTCGGTTCCCGGCAGGTTGACGTTCAGGCGGCCGGAGCCGCCGATCTCGATCTCGTCGTCGTTGAACGTGTTGTCGGTGTTCGAATCGATGGCTCCGACGTTCAGTGTAAGGATTCCCCCCAGCAGCAGCCGGTCGCCGCCGTCAATGGTAAATCCGTCGAGGTCGAATGAGCCTGAGGGCATGTCGACGGTGAGCGTGCCGAAGGTCGTTGTATCCGAATCGAGCTCGATCGCGCCGGCTCCTGTGAACGCCACGCTGTTGGTTGATAGGCTGGCGCCGGTGAAGCGCAGCGTGGCGCCCGCATCGACGTTTACCGTGGGCGTGCCGCTCATGTTGACCACCGACGAGATGACCGATATCCCCGAGCCCGCGACCTGCACGTCGCCCGAGATCGAGATCGTATCGCCGGAGAGGGTGGGCGCCCCTGAGGCGTTGCTCATGTTGAGCTGGCCGGCCATCTCCCACGACCCGTCGGCGACTTGCACGTCGACGCGTCCCGAGTTCATCGTGAGCGTGCCATTGAACTCGTCGCTGCTTCCGGTGTCGATGTTCTCGACGTTGATGTTGAGCTGGCCGCCGGCGTTGACGACGGTTTCGGAGAGACCGTTCCCGTCCCAGTTGAAGTCTTCGCCCGATTCGGGCGTCCCCGATCCAACGGTTACCGTGTTGTTGACGATGATGGTCGCCGTGTTGGAAGGGCTTATGCTCAGGGCCCTAGCGTCGAAGAAGCTGGCAAAGTTGTCGAACTGAACCGTGGCTTCTTCGGTCGTGGCGACGGCGAGCACACCGTCGGTGTATCCGGCCGCGTTAAAGTCCAGGAACGAGAGGTGGTTCTCGAACACGCCTATCCCTTGGGTGATACTGATCCGTGTGCCCGTTCCAGAGACGCCCAGAAGACCCCCGCGTAGCGTCGAGGTTCCGCGGTTCATGTTGATGACGCCGCCAAAGTTGAGCGACCAATCGTTGGTGATGTTCACCGCGTCGCCGGCGCCGATGTCCATCGTGCCGTTGAACGGGTCGTGCAGCGGCGCCTCGATGTTGAGCGTGAGCGAGGTCGTTCCCAGTGGAAAAACAAGGCCTGTCCCTTCGTCATCCACATCGACGTAGCCATTGTTGCTTACTCCGTCGAGGTCGACCGTGCCCGTGCCACTGACGCCGTTGTTGATCGTCAGCGTCCCCGGCATGCTGAATCCAACGAACTGGCTCGGGCGCCCCGAAACGAACAGCCGGCCGGAGTTCTCCATCGCCCGCCCAACCGTGGCGCTGTTGACCAGCTCGATCGTGCCGTGGCCGCCGGCGGCGCCGCCGGAGTTGATCTCGAACAGGCCGCTCTCGAGCTCGATGACGCCCCCGCCGGTTGAGCCGCTTTCGCCTTGCATGCGGACCGTGGCGCCGCTGTTGACGATGATCCCTTCGGCGTCGAGACCTTCCTGAGTCGCGTTCGGCCGGGGTTGGACGTCAAGAAAGGAACCCACGCCGCTGACCGTGGTGAGGCCGTTGACCAACAATTCATTGCCGTTGGTTTCGACGTCGGCGGCGTTTCCGATGGTGAGCGAGGCGACGGTAAAGGTTTGATCGACGATGGTCGTGTCGCCCTGCGCGGCGGCGACGTTCGCCCCGCCGGTGTTCACGCCGACGAACACATCGTCGCCGGACGGGCTGCCGTCCGGACTCCAGTTGCCGAAGTCGGACCAGAGTTTGCTAGCGCTGCCGCCGGCGTCGTCCCAAAAGATGTTGATCGCGTGGGCAGGCGCCAGGGGCAGGGCAAGAAGGGTAAACAGAGCAAGCGTGCGGTTCAGAACAAGCATCGTTTCGACTCCCTAAATGATTCATGGCGAGCGCGCACCGGCAGAGCGGCGCGACCAAGCGGGCGCGGAGGAGCGCGCAGCCCGGCCACAGTTTGCGGCCGAGGCGTTCGGTGTAGCGGCGTCTCGCGTGAATAGGGGCGAGCGCTGCCGCGCTACATCGACGAGAGGTGGCGTAGCATAAGCAGGTTCCTTGGGCGTGTCTGTTGGCAGTCCACACCGGGCGGTCGCAGCCTACAGAGGCGACCGCCCCGCACTTGCTTCTAACGCACCCCAGCGGGGGTCGTTACGTTAAAAGTTTGAAAGAACACGATGTTGAGTGATGGCGCCGGCGCCGCACCGAGCGGGGCGCAACCTTGCGGGCATCCTAACGCGCTCAGGTCGGATTACAACCAATCTCTGAACGATCCACCAGATTTGTCACCTCGTAGTGCGGTCGGCGCGCCGTGAGCTAGCAACCCGGCGGGCCGGCGCCCAGAGATTGGCGACCGTGGTAACACGCCACGCGCCGCTCGTATGGGGAGGTGTGAATGCGGGGCGAAGACCGGCGTGATTGCACGCCTGCCGCCACGCGCTAGAATTCCGCTATCAGCGGATTCGTCACGCACCTCTTGGGGGCGGGCGTCGGCCCGCAATGATCGTGGCTACTCTTGTATCCGTCGCGGCGCCAGCCGCGGAAGTCGCTCCGCGCGTCCGCTCTTGCTACGACGTGCTGTCGCTCTGGCCCGCGTGCGGGCTCAGCGACTTCACCGACGGCAAGTACGCTCCCGGCGAGCCAAACAGCCGTCGCGCTTACCTCGCGGCGCAGCACCGTCAGGCGGAGTACCTGCTCGACCAGGCCCGCGTCTCTGCGGGGTCGCGTCTGCTCGACATCGGCTGCGGCTACGGCCGGGTGCTGAAGCAGGCCCGCGACCGCGGCGCCCGCGGCGTGGGGGTGACGATCTCGCCCCAACAGGCAGACCGCTGCGGGCGCGACGGGCTCGACGTGCGGCTGTTGAACTACCGGGACATCCTTTCGCTTCCCGAAGCCGAGTGGCGCGGCGCCTACTGCGCGGTCATCGCCAATGGTTCGCTGGAGCATTTCGTGCAGCCAGACCAAGCCGCCCGCGGGGAGACCGACGCCGTCCTCCACGAATTCTTCACCACTAGCCGCTACGCGCTGTCTAGCGGCGGCCGGCTGGTGACTACGGCGATCCACTTTGTCCGCGAAGGGCAGTACGACCCGCGCGACGTCATGCAATCGCCAGACCATTGGCCTCACGGCAGCGAGCTGTACCACTGCAGCAGCCTGCAGCGCTCGTTCGGCGGCTGGTACCCAGAGCCGGGGCAGTTGGAGCGGTGCGCGGCGGGCAATTTCACGTTGCTGCGCGAAGAAGACGGCACGCACGACTACCTGATGACCAGCGAGTACTGGATGCGCCGCGTGCGCCGCCAGTTGATGCTGAACCCGCGGGCGTGGTGGAGCGCCGGCGGCGCGCTGGCAAAGTGGCCCCGGCAGTCGCTGCAGATGCTGCGGTGTCTGCTGCTAGACGAGTCGTGGACCAAGCAGTTCCGCTCCCCGGCGCCGACGCGGCTGCTGAGGCAGACCTGGCGGGCGGTGTAGGACGTCGCTGCGGAGCACGTCGCACTTGACGCCGCGCTACGTTCGGGCGCGGGTGGTTGTTACTGCCACCACCAGTTCGAGGGGGCCTTCGCCACCGTGTCGCGGACCTTCGCCACTTCGGCCGATTCTTCGTTGCGGTCGGCGATTTCCCATGGGAACATCTGCACACCGCCCGAGGCGCTGATGATCCAGTTGCGGCCCTTCTTGATGAAGCTGGCCTGCGACGCGACCTCGCGCGGCGCCGGGTACTGTTCCAGCTCTTCTTTCTCCATCAGCCAGGGGAGGCTGGCGCCGGTGCGGCGGATCAGCTCGCCCTTGGCGATCACGGCGCCCACCACCGCGGCGTCCATCACGTTGCGCAGGTGGCCGAAGGCCGAGTCGTGGTCGGCGAGCTCTTCGTACTGCTCGGAGAGCTTGTCGGCCCAGCGTTGGGCGACCGGGCTGCTCTTGCCGCTGCGGGTGCGGTCCCCTTCGGCGTTAACGAAGTCTTCCTCGGTCATGCACTTCACGCCGGGGCCGCGCAGCTCCCAGGCCAGGCCGTCCGCGTCGCGGAGCAGCGGTTGGTAGTCGGTCGCCAGCCACCAACGCGGCAGCATGTTCTTGGTGTTGGGTCGGCTGGGGAGCATGTCGAGGTAGCTCACCAGGCCGGAGATGGGGGCCGGCTCGAAGTTCATCGCCAGCCGCTTCATGCGGAAGTCGGCCGCCACGATCACGCGGGCGAAGTGACTGTCCGCGGGGATGCCGGTGACCGAGACCGTCTGCGGGCCGAGCGCCTGCTCAATCCGCCTGGCCGCCTCGGCGGGACCCATCGCGGCCGTTAGCTGGCTGTTGACCTGCTGCACGCGGGCGAGCCCCTCTCTGGTGGGGTCGATCGAGCAACTGATCGTGGCGCTCGAGTCCTCGGCGGCGCGGAGGCCGACGATCAGGTCTTCGAGGAACAGCACCGGCCGATTGGTGGTTTCGCCGACGGTGTTGCCCAGCCGGTCGACCTTCCACCCCTCGGCGGGGCCGGCCAGCACGATGTCGTTACGCTCTGGGTAGACCAGCACGTACTTCACCCGCAGCAGCCCGGCGCAGTAGCGCACCGCGTCCGGCAGCGGGCGGCCCGCCTCGCGGCATTCGGCGATCTGCTGCTCTAGGCCCTTGAGCGAGACGAACCGCAGGTCGGTGTAGGGGGCCAGCTCGGCCGGCACGGCCGCGAGGCCGCTCTGCCAAGCGGCCAGCAGTTGGGCGGCGTCGCCGACCTCGGGGGTCGAGACGACGCCGTCTGCGTCGATCAAGATCCCTCCGACGGCGCCCCCGCGGATCAGCCCGCCGGCCGCGGCCCAGTCCGCCGACAGGGCGGCGGCGCCCAGGGCGAATGCGGCCAGGAAAATCCAACGCGCCGGCAAGCGGCGTACAATGAGTGACCCGGGGCGTCGCATCGCGATCAAGTCCTTAAGGGCGGCAATCAGCGTGAAAATGGCCAAAGCAGCACGGCGCATCGCCGCTGCGACTTCTGGTGTAGAACGGGGAGCTTCTGATGTAGAATAGTTGCTAAGTCGTGTCGGTTCAATTGTTTTCGCATTGCCATACTCCGCGAGTCGAGGCCATTTCGGGGCCTTTTTTCGGGCTGGCAGAGATCTAACGTCTCTGGCCCGATGAAAGGGGCCCCGGCAGGGCCCCGGCTGGGGGGGCCCTGAGCAAGGGGGCCTACCCCGCTCGGTCCGCGGCCAGCTTGTTCGCAACCCGTCAGCCCAAAGATTCCCTCGGACGCCCATGACCGCGTATTTGGTGATCCGCGAAGGCGCCAAGTGGACGGACGTGTTCCGTCTGGTCGATGGCGAATCGGTCACCATCGGGCGGGCCCCTACGAACGTTATTGTCGTCAAAGACGAACGCGCCAGCCGCAATCACGCGGAGGTGTTCCAGTCGCAGGGGCGGTGGATGCTCCGCGACCTCGACAGCCGCAACGGCGTCACCGTGAACGGCGAGCGGGTCACCTCCGACTACGAGCTCACCCCCGGCGAGATCGTGCGGGTGGGCAACACGCACCTGGCGTTTGTCGACAACCTGTCGCAGGCCTTCCCCGACACGGGGGGGGTGCTGCGGTCGTCGCGCCCGGTCACCGAGGGGGTAGCGTCCGAAGACGCCGAGAGCGTGCTGGACAGCGTGCTCGACCCGGTCGAGCCGACCAAGATCACCCACCGCCGGCGCCAGAGCAGGTACCTCGACCCGGCCGACGCCGCGCCGGAGCCCGAGGGGGACTCGGTGCCCCACGTCGGCCGAGCGGCCGCGGCGCTCTGCCGGATCGCCTTCGAGCTGGCCAAGGCCGGAGACGTGGTGACGCTGGCCGGCACGGCGCTGACCGGGTTGTTCGAGAGCACGCACATCGACGCCGGCGGCGTGCTGCTGCGCGAGCGCGACTCAACCGGCGCCCGCACCAGCGACAAGCTTGAGGTGATCGCCAGCCGCAGCGACTCTTCCCACAGCTACCAACGCGTCTCGCCGTTCCTGGCGGGCACCGTGATGCGAGACGGCCAGGGGGTGCTGGCCCGGAACGTGATGGAAGACAGCCGCTTGGGCGCCCGCGACAGCAGCGGCGACCTGCTAGCCGCCAGCGTGCTGTGCGTGCCGATCCGCCATCAGGACCAGGTGCTGGGCCTGGTGCACCTCTACAGCACGAACCCGGAGCGGCTGGTCGACCCGGACGACCTGGAGTTCTCGATCGCGGTGGCGGACACCGTGGCGGTGGCGCTGGAGAACCTGAACCAACGCCAACTGCTGGCCGAGAACCTCAACCAGGTGCGCGACGAGAACGTTGAGCTGCGCCAACGCCTGGAGGTGCAGAGCGAGATCGTCGGCGGCAGCGACGCGACGCGGCGCGTGGAGCAAGAGATCGCCCGCGCCGCGCCGAGCCGGGCGACCGTGCTCATCCGCGGCGAGAGCGGCGTGGGCAAAGAGCTGGTGGCCCGGGCCGTGCACTACAGCAGCCCGCGGCGCAAAGGCCCGTTCGTGTGCCTGAACTGCGCGGCGCTCAGCGAATCGCTGCTCGAGAGCGAGCTGTTTGGCCACGAGAAGGGCGCCTTCACCGGCGCCACCGACCGGAAGGTCGGCAAGTTCGAGGCGGCCAACAAGGGGACGCTGATGCTCGACGAGATCGGCGAGATGAGCCCCACCATCCAGGCCAAGTTCCTCCGCGTGCTGGAGGGGCACCCGTTCGAGCGCGTCGGCGGCGCCCAGGCCGTGCAGGTCGACGTGCGTGTGATCGCCGCCACCAACCGCGACCTCGAGCAGGAGGTCGCCGAGGGCCGCTTCCGCCGCGACCTCTACTTCCGGCTGCACGTGCTGGAGATCGTGGTGCCGGGCCTCCGCAAGCGCCCCGACGACATCCCGCTGCTGGCCGAGCACTTCCTCCGCCGCTTCGTGCAAGAGACGGGCCGCAAGGTCAAGGGATTCAGCCCGCGGGCGATGGAGCAGATGCTGCGTTACCGCTGGCCCGGGAACGTCCGCGAGATGAAGAACGTCATCGAGCGCGCGGTGGTGCTGTGCCGCGGCGACTACATCGACCAAGAAGACCTGGTGCTCTCAACGCTAAAAACGTCCGGCGACACCGAGGGCAAGATGGCGCCCTCGGCCGGCGGGTACCGCGAGCGGTCGCTGGCCGACGTCGAGGCCGACCACATCCGCGCCACGCTGCACGCCAACGAGTGGAACAAGAGCCGCACCGCGTCGATCCTGGGGATCGAGCGGTCGACGCTCGACCGCAAGATCAAGCGCTACAACCTGGAGCCGGCGGGGAGCTCGACGGGTTAACCACCGAGCGACGGAGCGCACAGAGAAGAACACTAGCTGGAACCGCCGATCGGCGGTTCCATTTCTCTTCCCGCTTACTCGTCCGCGGCGCGGAGCCACTTGGTGAGCGTCGGCGCGTCTTCGATCAGCTCTTCCGGCTTGAAGTACAGGGCGATCTCGCGCTTGGCCGCATCGGGGCCGTCGGAGCCGTGCACCAGGTTCATCTGCTGGCTGCTGGAGAAGTCGCCGCGGATGGTGCCCGGCGCGGCCTTCAGGCCGCTGGTGGCACCCAGCATGTCGCGGACCACCTGGATCGCCTCAAGCCCCTCGACCACCGCGGCCAGCACGGGGCCGCCGGTGACGAACGATTCGAGCGTCGGGTACCAGCCCTTGGAGACGTGCTCCGCGTAGTGCTGCTTGGCGAGTTCCGGCGTGATGCGGATCAGCTTCATCGCCACGAAGTTGAGCCCCTTTTCCTCAAAACGGGTGATCATCCGCCCCATCAAGCGGCGCTGAACACAGTCGGGCTTCAACAGAATCAAAGTGCGTTGCATAGGATACATCTACAAGAGGACAAAACCCGCCCAGCAGCAGCCGACCTACGGTCGGCGCGGCGACAATCACTGCTTTACTTCGCCAAAGTCTAAACCCCACCCCTATCCCCCTCAACCCTGCGCCACTACCCTCCCACGCATGGCTATCTTAGGCGCCCACATGTCGATCGCTGGCGGCTACTACAAGGCCGTCGACGCCGCAGCTAAGGCGGGCTGCCAGTGCGTGCAGCTTTTCACCAAGAACAACAACCAGTGGCGGGCCAAGCCGATCGTCGAAGACGACGTCCGGCGGTTCGCCGCGGCGATGGCAGAGCAGCAGATCGGCCACCCGATCTCGCACGCCTCGTACCTGATCAACCTGGCCTCGCCGGCCCAGGAGCTGTGGACCAAGTCGATCGACGCGATGATCGTCGAGCTGCTGCGGGCCGAGCAACTCGGCGTGCCGTACGTGGTGGTCCACCCGGGCGCCTACACCACCAGCTCGGAAGCAGAAGGGATCGCGCGCGTGGCCGCGGCGCTCGACGAGGTCCACGGCCAGGCGCCCGGGTGCAAGAGCCAGCTTCTGCTGGAGACCACGGCGGGGCAGGGGAGCTGCCTCGGCTGCACGTTCGAGCAACTGGCCGGCATGATCGACGCCTCGGCCGACCCCGACCGGCTGGGGGTGTGCCTCGACACCTGCCACGTGTTCGCGGCCGGCTACGCGATCGGCGACCCCAAGAGCTACCGCGCCACGATGACCCGGTTCGGCAAGCTGATCGGCCACGACAAGCTTAAGGCGCTGCATCTAAACGACAGCCTCAAGCCGCTCGGCTCGCGCGTCGACCGCCACGCCCACATCGGCCGGGGCGAGCTGGGCCTAGAGCCCTTCCGGCTGCTCCTGAACGACCGCCGGTTCAAGAAGACGCCGATGTACCTCGAAACGCCCAAGGGGGAAGAAGACGGCGAAGACCTCGACGTGATCAACCTGCGTACGCTGAGGGGGCTCGTCGCGTAGGGTGCGATGAAGCGAAGCGTAGTCGCACCTTGCCTCGCCCTGGCGAAAAGTCTGGTCAGCAACGGACCGCATCAGCGGATCGCTAGCGACGTCGCGCGAACTAGGGCCTGTCGGGCGCTTCGCAACTCCCGTAGGCGTTACCGCTGTTTAGATTGCTACATCCAAGGTGCGATTCCGCTGCGCTCCATCACACCCCACTACCTCGCTTGCTTCCACACCTCGGAGTCGGCCTGGTCCACTACGCCGTCGCCGTTGCCGTCGGCGCCGGTGTAGGGGGGGACCTTCTGACCCAGCGTGTCGCGCCACACGGTGTAGTCGGCCGCGTCGACGGCGCCGTCGAGGTTGTAGTCGCCCGGCGTCAGGTGCCGCAGGTCCGGGCCGGCCCAAGCGGGGTTGGCGACGTACCAGTCGTCGTCTTCGCCGACGCCCTGCAGCAGCGCGGCCCGCTCGAGCACCTTCTTCTGCGCGTTCTTGGTCGGGTCGGTCAGATCGATCGCTTTCGACTCGGTCGGGTCGGTCGCCAGGTCGTACAGCCGAAACTCGCCGTCGCGGAGCTTAATCAGCTTCTGGTCGCCGCGGATGATCGTCCAACTGGCGGTCGGGTTGCCGGTCTGGCTCCTCTCAAAGTTCTCTGAGACGATCATCTTCTTCGGACGCGGCGCCCCACGGCCGGTAAGCGTGCTGGCAAGCGACACGCCGTCGATGCCGGCCGGCGCGTCGGCCCCGGCCAGCTCCGCGGCGGTAGCCATAAAGTCGCACAGGTCGGTCGGCGTGGCGTTGGTCTTGCCGCGCTCATCGGGCCCCAGCTCCGCGTCCCAACGCACAATCAGCGGCGATCGGATCCCCCCCTCGAACAAGTCACGCTTGCCCCCGCGCAGGCCGGCGGTGAGGTCGAGGTTCAACAGCCCCTCTCTCCCCAGGCCGTCCTCGGGGGTGGGGCCGTTGTCCGAGGAGAAAATGACGACCGTGTTCTCCAGGATGGAATCCGACGTGTCGCCGTCGCCGTCTGGATCGCTGAGCCGCGCGACGAGCGAGCCGATGCTGGCGTCCATCCGCGACACCATGGCGGCGTGCTTCTGTTCCTTCTCGTTCATGCCCGCGGCGTTGGCGTAGGCGCCCAGGCCGGCCGGAGCAATCTCTTCTCCCTCGAGGTTCAGCAGCGGACCGACCGCAGCGATCTCGTCGAGGTCGAAGTGGGGGATCGTGTAGTTCACCTGCATGTAGAACGGCTCGGCCTTGCCGGCGTGGTCGCGGACGTACGCCTCGCTCTTCAGGCCCACGATGTCGTGCGTGTACGCCGCGTGCAGGTTGGCCGGGTTGTTGCCGGTCTTCTCGAGCCACAGCCCGTGGTCCGATTGGGGCTGGTATTTCTCGCCGATCTCATCCACGCCGTCGTTGTCGTCGTCCGCGGGCTCGACAGTCGTCCAGAGCGAATCGACCTGATAGGAATGGGCCCGGCCGTGGTTGAGGTAGCCGTAGAACTCGTCGAACCCCTTGTTTTGCGGCAGCGTAGCGGCGCGCTCGATGGTGGGGTTGGGACGCAGCTCGCCGCTCCCGCCTGAGCCCCCCCAGCCCCACTTGCCGAAGATGCTGGTGGCGTAGCCGGCAGACTTAAGCACGTCGGCCACGGTTTTTTCTTCCGGCAGCAGGCCCGCGCCGATGTTGGCGTTGCGGTCGTTCGACCCGTGGCCGGTGTGCAGGCCGGTCATCAGCATGCTGCGGCTCGGCGAGCAGACGGTGGCCGAGTAGTGGCGGGTGAAGTTCACGCCGCTGGCGGCCAGGGCGTTGAGGTTGGGTGTCTTGATCGGCGAGTCGGCGTTGTTGAACTGGCCTTCGCCCCAACCCATGTCGTCCGCGAAGATGTACACGATGTTAGGACGCGCAGGCTCGGCGGCCGTGCTTGGAAGCGCCAGAGCAACCACGCCTGAGAGCGTCAAACAGCGAAGAAGAGCAAGTCTCATAAGTAGTGTTCCCGGAGATCGCGGCGTTCAGCGTCAACAGCAGCCCCACTATCTTACCAGACAAAAGGCCCGTAGGCCGGAACAAGCCCGCGCAAGCGGGCGCCGTTCCGGCGTGCAGCGGGGTCGTTTGATTCCATAGCGCAGCCTGCTCCGGGGGCCTGCCCGCCTGCTCTGGGGGCCTGCCGGAACCACGCTCGCTCCGCTCGTTTGTTCCGGCCTACGTGTTGGCGAGCATTTCGAGCGCTTCCCAGCGCTGGTAAACGCCGGCCAGCTCGGCGTCTAGCTTCGACAGGTCGGCCTGTGCGGCGGCTATTTCTGCGGAGGGCTGCTGGTAGAAGCCGGGCTCGGCCATCGCTTCGTGCAGCTTGGCGATCTCGGCCTCGAGCTTCTCGATCCGCGCCGGCAGCCGCTGGAGGTCGCGTTGGTCCTGGTAGGAAAGCTTCTGCTTCTTCGGCGCCGGGGCGGCGGGCGCCTTGGCGGTCTTTTTGGCGGCGGGTTCGGCGGGCGCGGCGGGCTTCTGCTTGCGTTGGCGGACCCAGTCGTCGTAGCCCCCCACGTACTCGCACACCCCCTCGGGCTCGAACACCATCGTGCTGGCGACCACGTTGTTCAGGAACGCCCGGTCGTGGCTCACCAGCAGCAGCGTCCCCTCGAACTCCACCAGCCGCGACTCCAGCAGCTCCAGCGTTTCGATGTCGAGGTCGTTGGTTGGTTCGTCCATCACCAGCACGTTGGCCGGCTTCGAGAAGAGCCGCGCCAGCAACAAGCGGTTGCGCTCGCCCCCAGAGAGCACCTTCACCAGGGTGCGGGAACGCTCCGGAGAGAACAGAAAGTCTTGCAGGTAGGAGAGCACGTGCCGCGGCTTGCCGTCGATGGTGAGCGTCTCGCCCCCCGCGCCCAGGTTGTCCTGCACGGTGGCGTTCTCGTCGAGCGTCTGCCGGAGCTGGTCGAAGTAGGCGACCTGGAGCTTGGTGCCCAGCTTCACCGAGCCGGACTGCGGCTTGAGCTGCCCCAGCAGCAGCTTGAGCAGCGTGGTCTTGCCCGCGCCGTTGGGCCCGATCAGGCCGATCTTGTCGCCCCGCATAATGGTGGTTGAAAAGTCGTCGACGATTGTGCGGTTGGGGAAGGCGAACGAGACGCCCTCCACCTTGGCCACCAGGGCGCCGCTCGCCGCGCCGCTGGGCGCCTCGATGCGGGCGGTGCCGACCTTGGCGCGGCGCTGGCTGCGCTCGTCGCGCATCTGCATCAGCGCCCGCACGCGTCCCTCGTTACGCGCACGCCGCGCCTTGACCCCGCGGCGGAGCCACACCTCTTCTTCGGCCAGCCGCTTGTCGAATAGCGCGTTCTGCTTCTCTTCTGCCTCGAGCGCCGCTTCTTTCCGCTCCAAGAACGTCGGGTAGTCGCACGACCAGTCGAACAGCCGGCCGCGGTCGATCTCCAGGATGCGGGTCGCCAGGTTCTGCAGGAACGCCCGGTCGTGGGTCACAAACAGCAGCGTCGCCGGCCAGCGCAGCAAGAAGTTTTCGAGCCAGTCGATGGCTTCTAGGTCGAGGTGGTTGGTCGGCTCGTCCAGCAGCAGCACGTCGGGCTCGGAGATAATGGTCTGCGCCAGCAGCACGCGGCGTTTCATGCCGGAGGAGAGCTGGGCGACCTGGCGGTCGCCGTCGAGGGACATCTGGGTTAGCAGACGCTCAACGCGGTGGTCGGAGCGCCACGCCTCGGCGTCGTGCGGGTCGTGGGCCGCCTGAGACACCACGTCGGCGATCGTGCCGGCCAGCCCTTCGGGCACGTTCTGGGGGAGCTGGGCGACCCGCACCCCGGGGCCGACCCAGCGCTCGCCGTGGTCGGGGGTCAGGGCGCCCGACAGCAGCTTCATCAGCGTGGTCTTGCCGGCGCCGTTGCGGCCGACCAGCCCGATGCGTTGGCCCGGCTCGATGCGGCAGGTGACGTCGTCCAGCAGCGTGGGGCCGCGGAAACCGATAGAGATATTGTTGAGCTGAACGAGCGCCATGGAAGCCGTAGGTAGGGGTGGGAAGCACGGGGCAGGCCCCGCATCGTACCCCACAGGGGGGCCGCATTCGAAGGCCTCAACCAAGCCCCGTCCCGAACCACGCGGTCGCGGCGCCGCCAACTTGCTATCAGAGTGGGTTTGGTTCAGACTTATCCCCGCGTCTTCGGCCGGATACGGCTCTTTCTTGCTGCTTCTTGTCCCTCTCGTTCCACCCCCTCCCAGTTGGTGCTCATCTTGACCATGCGACTCCGAATCTTGCTGCTGCTAGCGACCACTTGCGTTTCTGCGCCATTGGCTCTCGGGGAAGACGCCCCGTGGCGGGAGCTGCTGGACCCGGAGCTGTCCCAGTGGGAGCTGTACATGGGCATCCCGCACGTCTCGACGCCGATCGAGTGGCAGGGCAAGTCAGAGAACTGCCGCACCGGCAAGCCTCTCGGGCTGGGGAACGACCCGCTGAAGGTCTTCACCACCCGCCAGATCGACGGCGAGACGGTGCTGCACATCAGCGGCCAGGTCTACGGCGGATTAACGTCGCTTGAAGAGTTCGAGGACTACCAGTTGTCCGTGGAGACACGTTGGCTCGACAAGAAGTGGCCCCCCCGGGCAGACACGCTCAAGGACAGCGGCGTGCTCTACCACTGCGTCGGCGACCACGGCGCGTTCTGGAAAGTGTGGATGCGGTGCCTCGAGTGCCAGGTGCAGCAGGGAGACTTCGGCGACTTCTACCCGCTCGCCGGCACGGCGGCAGACGTCAAGCTGAACCCGTCGGGGAAGAACCGCAACCGGTTCAACCCGGAGGGCAAGTCGACGGTGGTCGGGGCCCGCAACGGCCCGGGGATCGGTTCTGCCCGCCGGGGCCCCAACGCGGAGCGGCCAGACGGTGAGTGGAACCGGGTCGAGGTCTACACGGTCGGCGACAAGGCGATCCACGTCGTGAACGGCGTCCCGGTGATGCTGCTGGAGAACACCCGCCAGAAGAAGGGCGACGGATTCGAGCCGCTCACCAAAGGCAAGATCCAGATCCAATCCGAAGCGGCCGAGATCGAGTACCGCCGCATCCGGGTCCGCCCGATCCGCCGGTTCCCGGCCGAGCTCGCCGCGGCGGTCGGGCTCGAGGCCCCGGCGGCCCAGCCCGCGGGATCGGCCCCGGTGAAAGACCAAGCAGCGGAGTCGGCGTGGCAGACGCTCGACCCGCGCGGCGTCCCCGACAAGCGGCACGAGTGCGGCTTCGTGGAGTGCGGCGGCAAGTTCTACCTGCTGGGGGGGAGACGCCAGCAGTCGATCGGCATCTACGACCCGGTGGTGAACGCCTGGACCGAGGGCGCCATCCCGCCGGTGGAGGTGCACCACTTCCAGGCGGCGGCCGTGGACGGCGAGGTCTGGATCGCCGGCGGCATGACGGGCCCGTACCCCAACGAGAAGCCGCTGGCCAACGTGCTGATCTACGACCCCAAGCAAGACCGCTGGCGCCAGGGCCCCGAGATCCCCGCCGACCGCCGCCGCGGCGCCGCGGGCGCCGTGCTGCACGACGGCGGCCTGTACCTGGTGGGGGGGATCGTTGACGGGCACAACGGGGGCTTCATCCCCTGGTTCGACCGCTACGACCTCAAGACCGGCAAGTGGACGCGGCTCCCCGACGCGCCGCACGCCCGCGACCACTTCCACGCCGCGGTGGCCGGCGGCGCGCTGTGGGCCGCGGGGGGGCGGACCACCAGCAAGGACACCGGCAAGGTGTTCGAGCTGACGATCGACGACGTCGACCGCTACGATTTTGAGACCGGCAAGTGGTCGACCCCCACCCGCATCCCCACGCCGCGCGGGGGGAGCTTCGCGACTTCCGTCGGCGACCTGCTGATCGTGGCCGGGGGCGAATCGGGCCGCCCGCTGGCCCACGACGAGGTCGAGGCCTTCGACACCCAGACGGGCCAGTGGCGCTCGCTGCCGCGGTTCGCCCGCGGTCGCCACGGCACGGGGATCCTCTCGTTCGACGGACGGCTGTTCGTCGCGGCGGGCTCCGGCCGACGCGGAGGCAACCCGGAGCTGGACAGCATCGAGGCGTTGCGCTTGCCGTAACGCCGGCTGGGCTCCCAGCGATGGGGCCCTTAACCATGGGGCCGCCGGGCTTCGGCAAATCGCTCCTGGTCCGAACGCCTGACTTGGACTAGAAACTGCAAGCAGTTCGGTTCACGCGTCTAGCGCGAGGCAGCGGTGAAGCTCCCCACACTCGACTTGTTTGTCATCGCGGCCTACGGGGTCGGGGTGTTCCTGTTTGGTTGCTGGTTTGCCCGCCGCAGCAGCAACACCAGCGGCTTCATGACCGCCGGCGGCGGGGCGCCGGGGTGGGCGATCGGCCTGTCGATCTTCGGCACCTACCTCTCCAGCAACACCTTCCTGCTCTACCCCGGCAAGGCGTACGGCGGAGACTGGAACGCGTTTGCGTTCACGCTCGCCATCCCCGTCGCGGCGTTGCTGGCCACGGTCTACTTTATCCCGTTCTACCGCGCCGGACGGTCGATCTCTGCCTACGAGCACCTGGAAGAAAAATTCGGCCTCTGGGCCCGCACCTACGGGGTCGCCTGCTACCTGCTGGTGCAGCTCGCCCGGGTCGGCGCGGTGATGTTCGGCATGTCGCTGGTGCTCTCAACGCTGACCGGTTGGCCGCAGCACTACGTGATCATCGCCGCGGGGGTGCTGGTGACCGTCTACACCGCCATCGGCGGCATCGAAGCGGTCATCTGGACCGACGTGGTGCAGGCGGTGGTGTTGTTGGCGGGGGCGCTGGTGCTGTTCGGGTTGCTGCTGGGGGGCATGCCGGAGGGGCCGGGCCAGACGCTGCAGATCGCCCGGGAAGCGAACAAAACGTCGCTCGGCAGCCTCGACCTCGACCTCGTCCGCTCCACCTTTTGGGTCCCGCTGCTGTACGGCCTGGTAGAGAACCTCCGCAACTTCGGCATCGACCAGGGCTACGTGCAGCGCTACCACGCCGCGCGGAGCGCCCAGGCGGCGCAGCGCAGCCTGTGGCTGGGGGTGTCGCTCTACGTGCCGACCTGTGCGTTGTTCTTCGCCATCGGCACGGCGTCGTTTGCATACTACCAAACCCACCCCCAGATGCTGGCGGACGTCCAGCAGCAGGTGGCCGAGCGGCGTAGCGCCGCCGGCGGCGAGGCGGTCGACCCGGCAAGCCTGTCGGACAGCGAGGTGGCCGACAGCGTGCTGCCGCACTTCATCGTGCACGGGCTCCCCGCGGGCGCCACGGGGCTGCTGATCGCCGCGATCTGCGCCGCGGCGATGAGCAGCATCGACACCTCGTTGAACAGCACCGCCACGGTCGTGCTAATCGATATCTACCAGCGGATGCTGCGGCCCGGCTGCGGCGAGCGCGAGTCGATGGCGGTGCTGTACGGCGCCACGGCGGTGGTGGGCGCGCTGGGCGTCGCCATCGCGTTGCTATTGATGCGCGCCGAGAGCGTGCTGGACGCGTACTGGGCGCTCTCCGGGGTCTTCGCGGGGGGCATCTTGGGGCTGTTCTTGCTGGGGCAGTTCGCCCGCTGGGTCAAGAACGCCGCGGCGGCGATCGCGGCCGCGGTGGGGGTGCTGGTGGTGTTGTGGTGCTCGGCGCCGCAGCTCATCGAGGTGCCCGCCGCGTGGCGTTACCCGCTGCACGTGCACATGACGATGGTCGTCGGCACGCTCACGGTGTTCCTGGTGGGGCTGGCGGTCCAGCCGTTGATCACGGCCGCCAATCCCACCCCAGGCGAGCCGCCGGCGTAAGGCGGCGGAGTAGAACAAGCGAAACCTCCGTCGGCTGACGCCGGCGGCTCGCCTGGGTTACGGCTGGGTTGGTTTGCAGCCGTCGAACACTAGGTTCTCGGTGGTCGCAGGGTCGATCTGGATGAAGCGGTCCTTGGTCGAATCATCCAGGCAAACGCCGCCGATGCGTACGTTGCGCACCACGATGTTCTTGGCGGGCCATACCGCTTCGGTCCCCTCGACCGCGCCGGGGCCCCCCTGGATCACGCCCCGGCCGAACTGATGGTCGACGGTGACGTCCTCCAGCAGGATGTCTCCGATGTAGCCCAGACGCTTCGCCTGGCCCGGCGCCAGCGCCGGCGGATACTCGCCCGGTTCGCGGCGGTTGGCCTTGATGTTGAACAGCGCCGGGATGCTCCCTTCGATGCGGATGCTGCGGAAGACGGTCGTCTCGCCCGTGGGGCGGAAGCTGTACAGCGTCTGGCTCATGACCAGTCCGTTGTTGTTCTGCAGCGTCAGCCACTCCGGGTTGATGATGTCGATGTCCTCCATCACCGAGCCGCCGGTGGTGTAGTCGCGCCAGCCGTAGGTCATGATGCTGCCGTTGTGGCCGGGCCACAGCACGCAGTCGCTCACCTTGAGCGCGAAGTTGTAGAAGAAATCGTCGGCGCAGCGCATGAAGCAGTTGCGCACCACGGTGCGCCAGCCGGGGCGGAAGCCGTCGTTGTTCCAGTGCCAGCCGATGATCTTGACGTCCTCGATCAAGGAGTCGTCGCCGCACACCACGCCGTGCAGCGGCGCCTCGATGATGGTCACCCCTTGCACCACGGCGTTGTGGCCCAGGTGGACAAAGCTCCGCCGCACGCTCTTGTCCCAGGAGTACTGCCGGCCGGAGAGCACGCCGCGGCCGTAGACGCGCTGATTGTCGCCGCGGCCGGCGATGTGCCCTTCGACGAACGCTCCTCTGGCAAGGTAGGCCGACTGCCCCTCCCGCAGCACCAAGCCGCCCTGCCCCTGGATGACCTGCGGCTGGGCGGTCTTCGCCAGGTTGTAGTAGCCGGGCGGGAAGTAGATCACCCGGGCGGCGGCGAGCGCCACTGCGTCGGCGTCTGCGGAGAAGACCACGACCCCCGCGTCGTCCGGCTTGGGCGCGTCGCGCTCCGGCGGATCGACCAGCACGCACAGCATGTGCTTGATCCAGCCGTGGCGGGTGGTGCGGTTGTCGGCGGCTTCGAAGTCGACCGCCACGTACCGCTGCGGCCGGTCGAGCGTAAACCCGACGCTCTGCCGGTCGTCTGCTGCTTCGGGCGTCAGGCCGTAGCTCCGCGGAGCGAGGCGGACCCCCTCCACGGGCTCGTTCGAGAGGCGCTCGACCCGCACCCTGAGCGGCCCCCCGGCGGGGTCGTAGCCCAGCGAAGCAAACGAGAACGTGCGTCCCTTGAGGTCGGAGGCCTCGCCGTCCACGTACTGGCCCCCCTCGTAGATGGCGTCCGACTTGAGCACCTGGACTTCTTGCTCGGGCCCGTCGCCCACGCGGGCCCAAACCCGGTAGTGCGGCGAAAGAACCCCCTGGCCGGGCGCGGTAGGCCAGTCGTGGGTCGTCAGGGCCGGCCCTGCGGAGGCGGTAGTCAGGAGAGTAAGATGAAGGCAAGCAACGTAGAGTTTCATTGCGCGAATCCAAAAGAAAAGTGCGATAGCACGCAATATAGCCGTCGCGGGTACGTGCCGCAAACTCCCCTCGTTCAGAAAGACTGAGAGCGCCATGCGAACCCGCTACGTCACTCTGCTGGCGATCGCCTTCCTGCTCGGCCCCGCTGGCTTCGGCCACGCGGACCACCGAGTGCTGATGCAGGGAGAAGGAAAACTGGCGATCGTCGCCGCCGATGGCGCGGTGGAGTGGGAGATGCCCTGGGGACCCATTCACGACCTCCACGTGCTCCCCGGCGGCAACATCCTCACGCAAGACCGCATGCGACGCGTTGTCGAAATCGATACGATCCAGAAGAAAGTGGTCTGGTCCTACGACTCGGCCTCGGCCGGGGGCAACGCCGGCCGGCCGGTAGAAGTGCACGCCGTGCAGCCGCTGGCGGACGGCCGGGTGATGATCGCCGAATCGGGGCCCGGCAGGATCATCGAGGTCGACCGCAGCGGCGCCATCGTGCATCAGGTCAAGCTGAAGATCGCCCGGCCCGACGCGCACCGCGACACGCGCCTGGTGCGGAAGATCGCCGGCGGCAACTACCTGGTTTGCCACGAAGGGGAGGGGGTGGTGCGCGAGTACCACGGCCAGACCGGCGACGTCGTATGGGAGTACCCGGTCCCGCTGTTCGGGCGCGCCCGCGCGGATGGGCACGGGCCCGAGGCGTTTGGCAATCAGGCGTTCGCGGCGCTGCGGCTCGCCGGCGGCAGCACGCTGATCGCTACCGGCAACGGGCACGGCGTCATCGAGGTGACTCCTCAGAAAGAAGTCGTCTGGCGGCTCGACCAGCACGACCTGCCGGGCGTCACGCTCGCCTGGGTGACCACGCTCGAGGTGCTCCCCGGCGGAAACTACGTGATCGGCAACTGCCACGCGGGGCCCGACAACCCGCTGCTGATCGAGATCGAGCCGGAGTCCAAGCGGGTTGTGTGGACGTTCGACCGCTTCGACCTGTTCGGCAACGCGGCGTCGAACTCACAGGTCCTCGATGCCGGACCGCCGGCGCTCCGCTAGCGACCGCAGTAGTAAACACAGAGTCACAGAGGGCACAGAGACGTAAGGAGAAAAAAGTTCCAGCCTCAGTGACCAATACCCGGCGCCACGGCTTCGTCAGTCATCGAGGCTTGCATAGCGGCGTTTTCAAGATTCTCCGTCCGTTCCTGTGCCCTCTGTGGCTCCGTGGTTAAGCGTCCTCGACGTCTACCCAAGCACCAGCGGCCCGTCGGCGCAGTATTTCTCCGCGCCGAAGCTCTTCAGCCCCGTGTGCCCGAGCCCGTGCGCCAGCGCCATCCACAGCCGGTTGTGCGGCACGCCCTTCATGTCGAGCGCGCGGCCGCGCTGGAAGCCGGCGCCCCCGCCCACCAGCAAGAAGGGGATGTTGTTGAGCGTGTGCGAGTTCCCCTTGCCCAGCTCGTTGACCCACACGATCTGGGTGTTGTCCAGCATGTTGCCCCCCGCGCCCCCCGGCTCGGGGGTTTCGGCGAGCCGCTTAGCCAGGTGGGCCACCTCGCCCGCGAACCAGGAGTTGATCCGCTTGAGCTTGTCGTAGGCGGCCTTGTCGGAGTCGGGCTCGTGCGACAGCCCGTGGTGCCCGTCTTCGATGCCCAGCCAACGCATCCGCGCCTGGCCGACCGAGCGCATGAACTGCAGGCTTGCGACCCGCGTCATGCCGTTGGCCAGGGCGCTCACGATCAGCTCGATCTGCATCCGGCTGATCGCCGGCGTGTTGTCGTTGACCAGCTCGATCTCTGGATCGATCTCGGGTTCGGGGTGCGCCAGCTCGGTCTCGACCGAGGCGGCCGCGATGTCGCGTTCTAGTTGGCTCACCTGCTGCATGTGCTCCTCCAGCAACGCGCGGTCCTCGGGGCTGAGCCGCGGCGCCACGCGGCGTAGGTCTTCCTGCACGTGGTCCAGCACCCCCGCGATCCGCCGGCGGTCGGCGGCGCCGCGGTAGAGCTTGTCGAACACCTGGTGCGGGTCGTCCAGCGGGGCGACCGGGCGGTCGTCGCCTGCGTAGCACATACGGGTCCACGGGTCGGCGCGGTTGGGGACCGCGACGCCCAGCTCGAGCGAGGCGAACCGCGTGCGGCCCGCGTCCTGCGACTGGAAGAAGCGGGCCATCTCTTGGTCGATGGAGATGCCCGACGCCCACCCGGCCGGCTTGTCGGAGCCGCCTTGGATGTTGCCCGGGTTGAGGTGCGTGGCGGTCAGCAGGCACGACATGCCGCGCATGTGGCCGTCGCCGTCGCCGCGGATCTCGTTGTTCACCCCCTTGAGGAACAGCAACTGGTCACGCAGCGGCTCGAGCGCCGCGAGCATCGGCTTCACCTGCAGCGGGTGGGGCCGCCCCGCTTTGTCGAGGCCGAACCGGTCGGGCCAGAACTCGTCCGGCAGCGTGCCGTTGGGGGTGAACACCACCACCAGCCGCTTGCGCGCGGCGGCGGGCCCGGGGGCGCCGGCGCGGGCGCTGGGCAGCCCGTACAGGAACGGCAGCGCCGCGGCCCCCACCCCGAGGTCGCGGAGGAACCGGCGGCGGTCTTGGCTGGGCGTCATAGCAAACGGCGTCGGCGCGTTGGGGTTCATAGCGAGGTCTCCGGAGCGGCCGCTGAATCATCCGACAGTCCGTGGCTGGCCGATACCACGGCAATCTTTTCGATTAATCCCCGCACGGCGAACCCGTTCGCCGTGAAATCGCGACGCAGCGCCTCGGCGGCATCGGGCCCATAGGCCGAGGGGTCTTGCTTCACCAAGTGGTGGAAGAGGTGTTTGATGAACGCCCGGTGCGCCGCGGTGCTCCCCGCGGCGTAGGCGGCGATGTCTCGCGCCCGGCTCAGTTCCACCGTGGCCCCGTCGGCCGCGGTGTAGAGGCCGCGGCTGTCGATCGGCTTGACGCCGTCGTGCTGGCGCCACCGGCCGACCGCGTCGAAGTGCTCCAGCGCAAAGCCCAGCGGGTTGATGACTTCGTGGCACGACATGCACGCCTGGTCGCGCGTCAGCTCGGTGACCTTCTCGCGCATGCTGAGGTCCGCCGCGAACGAATCGTCGCTGAACGCCACCGCCACGGGGGGCGGCCTCAGCGTGCGTCCCACGATCCGGCGGGTCAGGAACACCCCGCGGTGGATGGGCGAGGTGTTGTTGTGGTACGCGAACGCGCTGAGCAGGTAGGGGTGGGTCAGCACCCCCGACCGCTGTGCGTCCGAGAACACGTACCGGCGGAAGCCGCCGGCGTCTGGCTCGGCGCTCGCGTCCGCGGCGCCCCCTTCGCCGTACAGCGCGGCGAGCCGATCGTTCAGCAGCAGGTAGTCCGCCAACAGCAACTGGCGGTAGTCGGAGTCCCCCTCCCACACCGCCCGGTCGAGGAACAGCTCCAGCGAGCGCCGCAGGTCCGCGGCCACCGGTTCGTCAAAGTCGGGGTAGAGCTTCTGGTCCTTGGCGAGGTCGCGTTCGTCCAGCTCCAGCCAGTCTGCGAAGAACTCCTGCACTTTGGCGCGGGTGCGGGGGTCTTGCAGCATCCGCGCGGCCTGGGCCTCGATCTGCTGTGCGGTTTTCAGCTTTCCCTTGTCTGCGGCGGCCGCCAGTTGGGCGTCGGGGATCGAGTCCCACAGCGCCAGCGCCAGCCGCGCGGCGACCGCGTGCGGGTCGGGGCCTCGGTCGCCCGCGCTCTGGTCGGCCCCCGCCTTCAGGTCGGCCCCCGTGCTCAGGTCGACGTAGAGGAAGTGGGGCGACGTGAGCGCCAGCAGCACCCCCTTACGCACGGCGCCCTCGGCGCTGTCGGTCGTTGCGAACAGCTCTTCGCGGAACAGCTGCTGCTCGGCCGGGGTCAGGGGGCGGCGGTAGGCCGCGGCGACAAACCGGGAAAGGAACTCCGGCAGCCGGTCGGCCTTCCTGCCCGCAAGGGCCGGGAGCTTCGCCACGACCTCGTCCGCGGTCTCGAGCGCGGCCTCGCTGATGGCGGTCAGCCACGCCTGCGACACCGAGGAACCTTGCTCATAACCCAGGCTGCGGTCGTCGGCCGGCAGGGGCGTTTGCAGCACGAAGGTGCGCCCGGGCGTGGCGTTGTCGACATTCTGTTGGCCGAGGACTTCCCAGGCGCCGTGCGGCGTCCGCCACTCGAGCCGCACGCTGGCGGTCTTGTCGAGGTACTTGAAGAACTCAACGCGGATCGGGTACCGCCGACCCGCCAGCAGGAAAACGCGCGCCGTGTCCTCGCGCATCTTGCCGGAGCCGACCCACTGATCGATGAGCGGCGCGTTGCCGGCCTCGCCGCCGTCGTCACGCATGATGCGCCCCTGCGCCATGCCGTCGCGGTTCAGGTAGAGCCGCGCGCCGTTCTGCGTCCGCAACCGGAACTCGTAGTCGCCCGTGTGTGGGGCAGACACCGCGCCGCGCCACACGATCGAGAACTGATCGGCGCCGATCCCCTCGGCGGGGCTCCCCGTGTCGAAGTCGAAATCGATCGCCGCATCCACCCGCTGCAGCGCGTCTCCTTGGGCCTTGTTCATGCCGTCGGACTTGTAGTACTCGGCGTGCCAGCCCGGCGCCCCGGCCGCGGCGTTCTCGCGACCCGGCGTGAACCGGCCCACCAGGTCGGCCAGCGCGTTGCGGTGCTGCGGGACGGTGAGTCGCGATATCACGATCCGCGGCGCGTGACCCGCGCGGGCCCGCGCGGCGGGCGAGTAGAACGACTCGAACACGTAGCCCGCGATCGCCTCGGCTTCTTCCCCCACGCAGTCTTCGGGGGAGCCCTCGGGCATCGTCCGCTCGATCACCCGCGTCAGCTCGGCGACCGACAGGTCTCCCGCCAGGGGCGACTCGAAGGCGCCGCTCTCGCCCTGGCCGTCGGCGCCGTGGCAGGCCGCGCACTTGTCTGCGAACGCGGCCGCTCCCACGCGGTCGGGGCCGGCGGCGAGCGCCGACGACAGCAGTCCGCACGCCGCCATGGCTGCCGCTGGCCACCCTGAGTTCGAAAAGCTCAACATTAAGCCTCCTGTGACGCTCGCCGCGGGCGAGCCTGGGCCGCCCCCGTTACATCTTACCGTGATTGGCTAGCCAGGTCAGTCCGTAAGCCCCCCGTGCGACGCGATCGGTCGGGCAAACTTTGCGGGGTCTCGCGGATCGACCTTCCAGAGAGGCTTTCAGGATCGCAACCGGGGCGACCGATGTAGCGGGTACGGCGCCGCCGAAAGGCCGCCCCCTACCCAGCTTTACCGGCCCCAGCCCCCCGACGCGGCCCCCTATTTTGTCCTTTTTGTCCTCCATCCTGCGCGTTTGGCTGCTGGTCGGGCTGGCCTGCGCCTGTGGCGCCCCCGACCACGCGTCGGCCGCCCAGGACGAGCTGGCCGCCATCAACGCCCGCATGGCGGGGCGGATCGTCGACTGCACCCACAACCACGGCGCCGACCGGCGGATCGAGTCGCGCGTGCTGTGCCAACGCCGCGACCTCTACGTCTACCTCCCGCCGTGCTACGACCCGGCCCGCTGCTACCCGCTGGTGGTGTGGTGCCACGGCGCGTTCGGCGACGAGCACGCGTTCCTGGACACCGCCCAGATCGACTACCTCGACCGCTTGATCCGCTGCGGCGCGGCGCCGCCGATGATCGTCGTCTGCGCAGACGGGACCATCAAAGGAGAAGACCGCCTGCTCAGCAAGCACTCGTTCTACGTGAACGGCTGCAGCGGGCGGTTCCAGGACCACCTGCTGGACGAGGTGTTGCCGCTGGTGATCGGCCGCTACTCGATCGACCCCGACCGCTCGCGCCACGCCATCGTCGGCGTGTCGGCCGGGGGCTTTGGAGCGTTGGGGATCGCGCTGAAGCACCGCGACTGCTTCGCCTACGCGGTGTCGCACGCCGGCGCCATCAACATGCGGTACGACAACCTCAACCACGCGCCGCTGGAAGACTTTTCTCCCTGCACGTACCGCTGGAAAGACTACTACCGCCCCCGGCAGGTGATCGGCCGGTTTGCGTGCATCCCCATCCGGGCCAAGATGTACGTCAAGCCGGTCTTCGGCTCGGGCCCCGAAGTCATCCCGCGGGTCACCTGCAACAACCCGGCCGACCTGCTGCTACGCACCGCGCCGCTGCCGGGCGAGCTTGACGTGCTGCTGAGCTACGGCGACGAGGACAACCTAAACTTCGACGCCCACGCCCAGTCGTTCGCCCACCTGGCCCGCAGCTGCCCCGGCGTGCGGGTCTACACCGCCTGCTACCCGGGCATGGGCCACAGCCTCGACTACTTCCGCCAGAGCAACCAATACGCCTGGCGTTGGCTGGGCCAGCGGATGAAGGCCGACCCCCCCGCCGCTGCTAACATCGCCCAAGCAACGGCCGTGGCGCCCGAGGCGTCCGCGATGGACGAGCTGCTGAGCGCGGCGATCGTGAGGTAGGTCGGGACGGTGCTCCGCTTCCTGACGGGCGCGGCTCGAACACGGAGCATTCTCTCGCAGCGCTCGATCGAGCCGCGCCCGTCAGGAAGCGGAGCAGCCCCAAATCTGCAATTCCACCCCCACGCCGCACCGGGTGGCTGCTTGCGGGTCAAGAGTTTCGTAAGATTACAGCGGGCGTCGTTTACCAAATGCAGCCGTGGCGCGCCGCCGGACCGCCAGTGATGGCGCCCCTCTCGTGACGAGAGGGGCACGCACCCTCAGAAAACATGTGCAGTGTTTCTGCACTGCCAAGCAAGATTCGGCGAAGGAGTTCGGCATGCTGACCGTCCACGTGGATCTACGAGCATCGCACATCGCACGCCTCGCTCCCGCCGTTGCGATCTGTCTCTCCGCCGTTGCCCTCCCGTCTCCGCTCCGCGGTGAGGACTACAAGAAGGATATCCAGAAGGCGTGGGCAGACCGTGAAGCACAAGTGGGCGACCTCGTGATGAGCGTCACCATGGAAACGATGACGGCAACAGGGGCGCTCAACGGCAAGCGGGGACACGATCCCACAGGCGGCGATTCTCCGGCTCATGATCTGCACGCCGCCCGCCGCGTCACGCTCAGTGTCTCTGGTGAACTGAGGCGGCTTGAGTACGAAGGAGAGACTTTCAATTCGAGCGAGCAGGCACGAGTGCCTGAGAAGGGTGTCCTCGTCGTTCAGCAGGGAGGAGAGGTGCGAAAGCTCGCCGAGTACGAACCCGGCGGGCAAACGCGATTACAGGGGACGATTACGAGCAGAGCCATTGAGCTTGAGGAGCTCAGGAACCGACCGATGCTTGATTTCTGCCGCCCCCCGATTCATCAGCTAGACGATTTCAGCGTCACTGGGCTCGGAGCGAGCGATGACGGTGGAGAGACCATCGAGCTCACTTCCGCCGATGGTGCGCGCGTGCTCGTGGTCGACCCGGGTCGCGACTACTCCATAGTGCGGTACAGCTCAGAGAATGGCCCCAACGGAGGCCTACGCAATCGCGGCCAACTCGAGGTTGAGTACGCCCGGGACAAAACCCCAGGCTGGGCGCCCAAGCGCTGGGTGGCGACGCACCACCGTAGAGGGAGGCTAGTGAGCCGTTGCGTGTGTGAAGTCGAGGCCTGCCGCACCAACGCCTCGCTGGACCCCGGTCTCTTCTGCTTGGCGTTCCCGTCCGGCGCCCAGGTCTTCGATCTGCTAGATCCTAACATGCAGGTGCGCTACCTCTACTCGGAGGGGGGCCAGCGGAGAGAGATAGGCAGAACTAGGCTTGCTCGACCGACCAGCGCTGCTCGGTGAAGCGCCTCGGCACTGAAATGGCGTCAGGAACACGATCGCGAATTGAGCGGCCTCAACAATGACCCCTGAAACCCACGACGCCCCCCGCAAGTGCTCCCGCTGCGGCGACGAGCTGCCCGGCGGCATCCGCTTCTGTGTCGCCTGCGGCACGAACAACTTCGACCCCGACGCGGGCCGCCTCGCGCAGGCCGAGTGCCAGATCACCATGCACGCAAGGCGCCGGTGGCACGAGAAGTTTATCTACTGGTACCGGTGGATGAGCGGGATCCGGTGGTAGCGGGCAGCGGATGGCGCGCAGCTCTCACGGAAGCTGGCGACGCACTCAATTGATGACCTGGCAAGCCGGCAAGCGCTCTCTGAGTTGCTTCACCATTCCGTCAGTAACGTGCGGGCCCCGCACGTTGAGCCATCGCAGCGATTTGAGGCCTAGAAGGTGGGCGACGCCAGAATCGCTTGCGTCCGAATAAGACAGGTCAAGATGCCTCAAGTGTTGCAGGGCGCCCAGGCGCTCGAGCCCGGCGTCAATCGCCACGTCTTGCAGGATCAAGGTCTGCAACTTCTCCAGTTTTGCCAGGTGCGTGCATCCACGGTCAGAGATTAGTGTTTTGCTCAGGTCTAAACGCTCCAAATGGGGCAGGCTTGCCGCCACGTGGGCGAGGCCTTCGTCCGTAAGCCCCGTGCCTTCGAGCGAGAGTGCAACTAGCCGAAAAAGACCGTTGACCTGTCGAAACGCGTCACCCGACACCGTAGAAAAACTGAGGTCCAGACTCTCCAGTTGGCGGTGGTCGCTAATGGCCGAAGGCAGGGCTTTTACGTCCAACTCGCCGTCTCGTAGCGCAAGATAGGTCAGCCCTTTCAGGCCGCTTACGCACTGCAGCGCCGGTGCGTCCATCGAAATTCGGCTGACGAAGAGAACTTCCAGATCGTCAAGCTGGCTGATTGTTCTCCAGTCATCGCTGCTAACGGTTTTGTCATGCAGAAAGAGGCGTTGGAGGCCATGCAGTTTTGCGAGTGATGCTGCCTTCAGGTCGGACTCTCTGCCGGGCTGAGCCGACACCACCGAATGACGCATGTCGAACGGCAGCAGCGACATCGGCCAGGCTGCGGGAGGTGGAGCCGTGACCGTCAGCAGCAACGACCGCGCGAGTTGCTTGTGTTGTCGATCGACGGGCTCATGCGTTGCTAAGCGTGGCAGGTCGCCGCGGGCCACTTGGAAGTCGTATCTAAGCAGATAGCCGCAGGCCGTAAGCTCCCGCACGGCCGCTTGCTGCACGCGGGCCCGTTGAAGTGCGCCCCCAAGTAGGCAAAAGAGACCAGCAAAAAGCGCACTCACGACCAATAGGGAACGAACCGAGAACCGCCCGCAGATCCATCTCCGCAAGAAGCCCATCCGTTTACCCCTCGCGAAGATAGCTCGTAGTCCGCTCGCCGCCGCCCCTCCGCCTACTCCTGCAACGTGATCGCAAAGCCGGTCACCAGCGCGTCGGGGAGCTCCGCGGGCAGTTGGATCGTCAGCCCGTCGGCGCCACGCTTCCAGTCGATCTTCGCGTCGCTGCCCATCATCCGGACCGACGCAACCTCACGATCTAGCGGGCCGCCGGTTGCGAGGGTCTTGATCACGATGTCCTCGGTCGGCGGCGCCAGCACGAACGCGTACAGCACCCCGTTGTTGCTGGTGAAGCGGATGTCTGCTTGAGAGAAGTCTTGGTGGTTCTCGCCCTGGCGGCCATCCTTCATCTTCAGCGGTCCCTCGCCGTACACCTTCCAGGGGCGCGAGCCGTAGATCCCTTCGCCGTTGATCTTCAGGAAGTCGCCGAAGGCGGTTAGGTAGGCGGCCTGGTTCTCGGGCAGGGTGCCGTCGCCACGCAGCGCGACGTTGAGCATCACGACCCCGTTCTTGCTGATGGCGTCGATGGCGTTGCCCACCATCACGGGGATGCTCATCTTGTTGACCGCGTTCTTGCGGTAGAACCAGCCGCCGGACAGGTCGGTCGCCCACATCCAGGGCTGCGGCTTGATCTCGCCGGCGCTGCCCCGCTCCAGGTTGTAGGTGAAGGCGGCGCGGTCGGCCTTGGCGTCCTTGAAGGAGAGCACAACGGTCTGCTTGCCGTTGTTTTCCTCGAGGTCGCGGTTGATGTAGTCGGTGAAGAGCTTGATCCCCAGCCCTTTGCCGCCGCCGATGGACGGGTAGGGGCTGTCGTTGTTGAACATGTCGGGGTCGTACTTCTCGATCAGGTCCCAGCAGCGGGCGTACCAGTGCTCGTTCCAACTGTCTTGGGTGGCGTAGCCCCGGGGGCTGTAGTCCATGTTGAAGAACTCCCACTCGGGCGTGCCGGGCTTCTGGTACTGGCGGGCAGACGCCAAGAAGCGCGGCGACCAGTAGAGGTGGGTCGAGACGCCGAACTTCAGCCCGTGCTTTGTAGCGGCTTCCTTCCACTCCCGAAGCGTGTCGCGGTGCGGGCCCATCTTGACCGAGTTCCACGGAAAGAAGGAGTCGTACATGTCGAAGTTGTCGTGGTGGCAGGCGACCGGCATGATGAAGCGGGCGCCGTTGTCTTTGAAGAACGCCACCAGCGCGTCGGGGTCCCACTTCTCTGCCTTGAACAACGGGATCAGGTCCTCGTAGCCGAACTCCGAGGGGTGCCCGTAGTGCTGGGTGTGCCACCGGGTCAGGGTCTCCGACATGCCCAGCTTGCCCGTGTAGTCGTCCGGGACGATCGCGTACATACGACGGGCGTAGTGCGACCCGTCGTTGGGGCGGTTCTCATCGGCCGCCGAGGAGATCCCCCAGTGCATCCACACGCCGATCTTGCCGTCCACAAACCAGTCGGGCAAGTCGTAGTGGGCGGCCAGCGACTCCCATGTCGGCTCCACCTCGGCGGCCGAAGCCGCGCCGGCCAACACCAGCGCCAAAACCCCTGCATTGAAAAATCGCATACGAAAGCTCCACTAGTTTTCTGATTTGAGAAGTCCGCACCGCGACCAGTCGATCGGCTTAATGCCCAGCCCGAGCGCGGGCGAGCCGGGCTTGAAGCGGAAGTCGCCGCTTTCTGGGTCGACGAACAACGGGTCCACGGCCAGGCTGTGCTGGTCGACGCCGTCGGCCCGCTGCTTGGCCAGCATCGCCTCGCCCAACTGGGGATCGGCCGCGCAGAAGTAGAGGTTGTAGTCGGTGTCGGCGTCCTTGGAGCGCGCCAGCCCCCGCCCCCGGCGGTCTTCCGAAGCGCTCCGCCCGGCGGGGGGCAGCTCGTCGATAAAGACGCACTCCGTGCCGGAGGAGTAGAAGATGTTCTGCTTGATCACCGCGCCCGTCATGGGGCCCTCGCGCACCGCCAGGTAGTAGCCGCGTGGCGGCGCGATGATGTCTGCCACGATGTTGTTCTCGCAGCGGTTGTTCAGCTTCAGCATGATGCCCTGGGAAACGCACTTGTAGATCAGGTTCTCGGCGATCAGGGTGTCTGTCTGGCCGCCGTCGGTGCGGATGGCGCACTGCATGATCATCGGGGCGACCATGTGGTGGACGTAGTTGCGGCGGATCACGTTGCCCGGGCCCGCGCCGCGCACGTAGATGGCGTTGCCGTCCCCCAACTGCTGCATGACGTGGTGGATCTCGTTGAGCTCGATCTGGTTGCCACGCGTGTGCAGGTAGGGACGCACGTCGTCCAGCGTCGGCCTGGCCGGCAGGCCGACCACCTCGTGCCGGCGGATGGTTCGGCCGAGCTCCCGACCGCGTTTGGCGAAGAAGTCGGTCATGCACCCGCTGATAATCACGCCGGTGTAGGGGGTGTGGTGGATCAGGTTGTTCGCCACACGGTTCTCGCCGCTCTGCCAGACCATGATGCCGGGCGAGTGGGAGTAGATTCGGCCGACGTGGTGGATGTGGTTGTTTGTAACGACGTTGTGGTGGTTGACGTCCTTGGTCCCCGGGCCGTAGCCGCACAGCAGCACGCCGGCGCCCCCCATCTGCTCGATGTGGTTCCCGGAGACCTCGTTCTGCTGCCCGTGCAGGTCGATACGCACGGCCCCGCTGCCGCTGTGGGCAAAGCGGCACTGCTGGATCGCGCACCGCTCGGCGCCCCGCAGGCGGACCAGCGCGTTGGCCTTGTCGTGCATGTCCCAGTCGTGCTGCAGCCCGGCGTCGTCCTTGCTAAGCAGGTAGCGCTCGCCGTGCATGAACGTCAGGCCGCGGAAGCACAGGTTGCGCACCGGCGTGTCGCTGGGCCCCGCCTTGTCGACCTCGCCCTCAACCAGGATCAGCTCCGTCAACCGAGGCGCCACAACGGGCGAGTCGCCCCGCGGCCACAGGTACAGCTTCCCCTCGTCTGTGTTCAGCACCCACTCACCCGGCTCGTCGAGCCCTTCGAGCACGTTCTCCACCCAGCACGACGGCGTCTCTTTGAGGAAGTGGAGCCGGTTCATCGCGTAGGTGGCGTCGAGCGAAGTGCGGGCGGTTTGCGTCTGCTCGTCGACCGACGTCAGCGGCAGCACGTTCACGATCCAGGCGTGGTGGGGGCGGACGATGATCTCGACGTCTTCGACGTTCGCCCACTCTCTCAGCCGGCCCCGCGGGAAACGCAACGCGTTGCGGCTCCCCCCGTCCAGCGGGATGAAGCCGGCCGTGCGCGCCCGTGGCAGGGGGCCGTCGGAATCGTACAGGGTGTAGAACCGCCGCGAGACGTCGGCGACCTTCACCTTGCCGCGCGCCGCCTCTGGCAGGCCCGGCAGCGAGTCGGGCGCTTGGCGCCAATCCCCTACCGCTTGCCCCGAACTGAACACGGGCTTCTCTCCCGGGTAGGCCGCGTACGTCACGGTGGCGTCGCCGCGGCCCGAGTCCTCAAGGCCGAACCGCACGGTTTCATCTAAGCGGTAGACGCCGCCGCGGATGTGCACCAACACGTCGGCCTCACGGCGGTCTTGGGGCAACCCCCGCACGGCGTCCCGCGTCCGCGCTAGGGTGGCGAAGGGCCCATCGGTTCGGTCCTGGTTCGGCTCGGGCAGGGCGCCCGACCAGGCGTCCGAGCCGTCGGTCGCTACATAGAAGCTGGCGGCGGGGCCGCTCGGTTCGACGGGCTCGGCACACTGGGCGTGTAGCGCGGCCGAGAGCACGGCGCCGAAAAAGAAGATCAAGCTCGCTGGCCGCATGGCGTCCCTCGAAAGAAAAGGGCCGGCGGAACTGCGCTCCACCGGCGTCTGCAGCGGCGAGATCGGAAACCGGCCGAGGCGCCCCGCGACGCTATCTTAGCCGCCCCCAGGATCGGGGTGCAATTGTTTCCGCGGCGGGCACGCTTCGCAGCGCGGGATGCAGAAGCACGCGCCCCCTCCGTGGGCGTTACTTGGGGGGCTGGATCGTCTATCCTCAGGGGCGTGGGCGCTGCGATCCTGCTGCGTCACCCGGCCGACCGGCGTGATGCCGGTCGGCGCCGCGTTGCGAGGTTACACAAATGACAGAGTCGGGCTCTTGGCCGTACGGCGATTACTGGCGGGCCAGCCGGTTGCGCCCGGCGCTCGCAGGGGGCGCCGCGGGGCTCTGGTCGCGAGAAGCAGCCCTCTTGGCGGTCGCGGGGGTGCTGGCCGCGTGCGCCGTGACCTTCCTGCCCACGCCGATCCGGGCGCCGGGCCACGCGATCCTCAAGGCGACGCTGCCGATCGTTGCGGGCGTGGCGCTGGCGCCGCGGTTGTGGGCCGGTTCGCTGTGCGGCGCCGCTGCCGCGGCCAGCACGGGGCTGATGCTGGGCCTGGGCTTGGGGAACCTGCAGCCCGCCGCCGTCGCTGCGCTGCTCGCCATCGGGCCCGCCATCGACTTGGCGATGCGCGGCGCGGGGCGGGGCGGTTGGACGCTCTACCTGCGGTTCGCCCTGGCCGGGCTGGCGGCAAACCTGTTTGCGTTCGCGGTGCGGTGGGGCGTTGCCTGGCTGGCGCTCGACGGCGCGCGTCTCCACACCATGCAGCAGATCGGGCCGGGGGCGCTGGCGTCGTTCGCCCTGTGCGGGCTGGCGGCCGGGCTGGTGAGCGGCGTGCTCTGCTTCCGCGGCGCTGCGCCGCCGGAGTGAAACACCCGTGTTCTACGTTGGCCTCGACGACACCGACATGCCCGACACGCCCGGCACCAACCAGTTGGCGCGGCACGTGGTGCAGCGGCTCGCGGGGCGGTGGCGTGGGCGCCTGATCACCCGGCACCAGCTTCTGGAAGACCCGCGCGTTCCTTGCACCCGCAAGAACGGCTGCGTGGCGGTCTCGTTCGATCCGCTCGACGCTGCCGACGCGCTGGCCGGGGGCGACGAACTTCTGGCGGGAGCGATCGCCGAGTTGATGGCCCCCTGGTGCCCCGTCGGCAGCGACCCGGGGCTGTGCGTTTGCGTGGGCGAGCCGCCGGCGCCGGTCGTCGCGTTCGGCCTAGAGTGCAAACGCGAGCTGGTCGACCAGCCAAGGGCACGCGGCCTAGCCGCCCAGCACGGCATCCTGCTGCGCGGCCTGGGGGGGACCCAGGACGGGGTGATCGGCGCGCTGGCCGCGATCGGCCTGGCGGCCTCACGCGACGACGGCCGCGTGATCTACAACGGCGCCGCCGAGCGCGACCACTTCGACGTGTCGGGCGATCACGCCGTGGCTACGCTGGGCGTGTTCGGGGTCGACGAGGTCCGCCGGCTCGACAACCAACGGGGGGTCGACGACGGCGTGGTTGCGCTCGGCAAGCGGCTGCGGCCCAACTACCGGGCGGGCAAGATCGTGCTGTACGTCCTCCCCAGCCAACAGGAGGGGATCGACTGGGATGCCCAACGCGTGCTGTAAGCAGGGGACAGACGCCCCGCTCCGCGGCCGGGCCGGTTTTACGCTGGTCGAGCTGCTGACGACGGTCGCCATCATCGGCGTGCTGCTGGGGCTGCTGCTGCCGGCGGTGCAGGGCGCCCGAGAGTCTGCTCGGCGCTCGCAGTGCCAGAACCAACTGCGGCAGCTCGCGCTGGCGACGCTGAATTACGAGTCTGCTGTGCGTAGTTTTCCGCCGGGGGTGCGGCAGGAGTTTTTCTCCGCGGCGCCGGCGTACCGGGGGTCGTCGCTGTTCGTGCACCTGCTGCCCTACCTCGAGCAGTCGGGGGTGCGGCAGGCATGGGACTTCGCCGACCCGCAGAACAACGCGTTCGGGGGCGATTCGGCGCTCACCGCCACGGTGCTGCCGGTGCTGGTCTGTCCGTCGGAGCAGATCGAGACGAACCCTATCTCGCAGCAAGGGTGGCGTTACGCGCTGGCCAGCTACGGCGGCAACGGCGGCACGCGTACCTACTTCCCGACGAGCGCGGCGTGCGACGGCATGTTCCACCTCACCGGGCCGGCCTCCGAGCCGCTGCCCAACCAGAAGCCGGTGCGGCATCGCGAGGTGGTCGACGGGGCGAGCCGCACGCTGCTGCTGGGCGAACGCAGCCGCATTGACGCGAACTTCGAGGCGTTTGCCGCGGCGGGCTGGGAGCAGAGCCTGACGACCTGGGGGTGGTGGGCGCCCTCCGGCGGACGCAAGGCCATCGGCCACGTGACGCTCAGCGCGCAGGGGCCCATCAACTACCAGGTGCCGTTCTCGCCGGGGGGGTCGGGCTCGGCCGCTTCGCAGGCCGACCTGGGAAGCAGGTTTGCGTCCGTCCGCGACCAGCGTCTCAGCGCGTACGGCAGCGGCCACCCCGGGGGGGCGAACTTCGCCCTGGCAGACGGGTCGGTGCAGCACCTGCACCAGTCGGCCGCGCTGGGCGTGCTGCGAGCGCTGGCCACCCGCGACGCAGACGAGTCGCCCGCCGGCGAGTGACGTTCGGCGCCCGTCCCGTGCAGCAAGCGCCCTGCGCCCGAGCGCACCCGATCGGCCTTTCGGCCGATCGGGCGCAGGGCGCGGACTTTAGCCCTGCTCGATCTCGTAGCCCTCGCGGTAGGGCCGGGCCAGCATGCTGTTGGCCTGCTCGTCGCCGACGACCTGCTCCGTGGCGTTGTCCCACTGAAAGCCGCGGCCGAGCCGGGCCGAGATGCCCGCCATGTGGCAGACGTTGAGCATCTCCATGTGGGAGTGGACATCGGAGATGGGCTCTTTTTGCTCGCGGGCGCAGTACAAGAAGCTGGCCCAGTGGGCGCCGCGTTCGTTGCCCTCCATCGGCAGCCCCTTGTAGGCGGCCTGGATGGCGCCCTCGGGGAGCGGGTTGTCCTTCAGTTCGTCTACCGGGGCGCCCACCAGCTTGCCGCGGTTGACGAAGATGCGGCCCTTGTCGCCGGTGATCAGGGCGCCGTTGTCGGTGTCGTCGCGGATGATCATCTCGGTCCCGCCGGGGTACTTCACGGTGAAGTTGAACTTCGTGGCGGTGTTGTAGCGGTCGTTCAGCACCGCCTTGCCGTCCTTGAAGTCGACCGGGTGCGTGGCGTCGCCTTCGATCGAGAGGGGGCCGTCGGTCTGGCCGTTGAGCTTGAGGGCCCAGTTGCAGATGTCGACGTGGTGGGCGCCCCAGTCGGTCAGCTTGCCGCCGGAGTACTCGTACCACCAGCGGAACTCGTAGTGCCCGTTGGTGAAGCCGCGCTTGCCACGGTTCGAAAGGTACCGGTAGTCGGCCGACGGCACGGGGCCGAGCCAGCGGTCCCAGTTGAGGCCCTCGGGCGCATCGGCCACGGGGATGGCGGGGCTGGTGGGGGCGCCGCCGATGGCGGCCTGCACCTGAGTGATCTTGCCCAGCCGGCCGTCGGCGACGATCGCCATCGCCTTGGTGAACAGCCGGAACGTGCTGCGTTGCTGGGTGCCTACCTGAACGATCCGGCCGGTCTCCTTCTGCACTTTGCGGATCTGCTTCCCTTCGTCGATGGTGAGGGTCAGCGGCTTCTCGCAGTAGACGTCCTTGCCGGCCAGCATCGCCTCGATCAGCGGCTTGGTGTGCCAGTGGTCGGGGGTGGCGATGTGGATGACGCCGATGTCTTTGCGGTCGAGGATGGCGCGGTAGTCCTCGTGCAGCTCGGCTTTGCCGCCGGCAAACCGCTTGTTGAACTGGCGGGCGCGGCCCGCGTCGACGTCGGAGACGGCGACGACGTTCAGCCAATCCTTCGCCGCGTTGATGTTGCCCGTGGCCATGCCCCCTGCGCCGATGATGCCGATGTTCACCTTGTCGCTTGCGAGCTCGGCGCCCAACGCACGCGGGGTCGAGAAGAAGTAGGGGGTGGCGAGCGCGGCGCCGCCGGCGAGCGACGTCTTGAGGAAGCCGCGGCGGTCGGAGTTGGTGTTGGGGGTCATGTTTGCCTTTCTCAGGGAGGTTCGCTGGCGAAAAGGTTTTGCGATAAGGGGAACAACAAGTTCGTATTATAACCCCCTGGCAACCGCGTGTCTTGCGGTCGTCGGCGCCTAGCCCGCCGGGCCCCCCGCCCCGCGCAGGAAGAGGGGAAGCGTCGAAAATCGCCGCAGAATCGGGCCACTTCGAGGGATCCTGCGCGCCGTTGGCGGGTGAGGCGGTAGAATGCCTCGTCCTCCATCCGGTTGTGGATGCCCGCGCGACGTTGTGTCGTTCCGCGTTTTCCCCCTGTGTACCGCCCGGCCCCGCCCAGCGGCGCTGCCCGTGACGCCCGCCCCAGCCTTGAAGCACGCCCCAACCGCCGCCGACGCCCCGGGCCCCTCGGGGATGCAGTCGCTGCACGCCTGCACGCGTGGATGGTTCGAAGACTCGTTCTCGGGGCCCACCGGCATCCAGCGGGCCGCGTGGCCGGTGCTGTCGGCGGGCCGCAGTGGGCTGTTGCTGGCGCCCACCGGGTCGGGGAAGACGCTGGCCGCGTTCCTGGCTGCGATCGACCGGTTGATGTTCCCCCCGGCGGGCGGCGCCGGACCCGACACGCCCCCGGCCAAAGGGGTGCGCGTGCTCTACATCTCGCCGCTGAAGGCGCTGGCGGTCGACATCGACCGCAACCTGCGGGCGCCGCTGGCCGGGATCCACGCCGCGGCCGATCGCTCGGCCACCCCCCACCGCCTGCCGCGGGTTGCGGTGCGTTCGGGCGACACCTCCGCGGCCGAGCGGCGTGAGATCCAGCGCGACCCCCCGGACATCTTGATCACGACCCCCGAGTCGCTGTACCTGATGCTCACGTCGAAGAGCCGCGAGGCGCTGGCGACGGTCGACTCGGTGATCATCGACGAGATCCACGCCGTGGCGGCGACCAAGCGCGGCGTCCACTTGTTCTTGTCGCTCGAGCGGCTAGAGCGGCTGCGGCGCGGGGCGCGGCCCGACGCGGCGCCGCTGCAGCGGATCGGGTTGTCGGCCACCCAGCGGCCGCTGGAGGAGATCGCCCGCCTCTTGGGGGGCGCCGACGCGACGGCCGACCCCGACCTTCCCCCGCGGCCGCGGCCGGTAGAGATCATCGACGCCAGCGAGCCGAAGCGGCTGGAGCTGACCGTTGAGGTGCCGGTGGACGACATGGCCAACCTCAGCCGGCCGCAAGACGTCACGCCGGGCCCCACGTCGGGCCCGTCGGCGCCGCCGTCCATCTGGCCGGCGATCCACCCCCGGCTGGTTGAGCTGATCCGCGGGCACCGCTCGACGATGATCTTCGTCAACAGCCGTCGGCTGGCCGAGCGGCTCGCCGCAGCGATCAACGAGCTGGCCGAAGAAGAAATCGCCCTGGCGCACCACGGCTCGATCGCCCACGCGCAGCGCGTGGCGATCGAAGACCGGCTCAAACGCGGCCAGCTTCCGGCCATTGTCGCGACCAGCTCATTGGAGCTGGGGATCGACATGGGCGCCGTCGACCTGGTCGTGCAAATCGAGGCGCCCCCGTCGGTGGCGTCCGGAATGCAGCGGATCGGCCGCGCGGGGCACCACATCGGGGCGCCCTCCAAGGGGGTGATCTTTCCCAAGTTCCGCGGCGACCTGCTGGCGTGCGCGGCCGCCACGCTGCGGATGCGTAGCGGGCTGGTCGAGACGACGCGCTACCCACGCAACACGCTGGACGTGCTGGCGCAGCAGATGGTGGCCATCGCCGCGATGGAGCCCCTAGGCGTCGACGATCTGTACGCCATGGTCCGCGGCGCGGCGCCGTTCGCCGAGCTCCCGCGCGCGCTGTTCGACGGCGTGCTTGACCTGCTCGCCGGGCGCTACCCCAGCGACGAGTTTTCTGAGCTGCGGCCACGGCTGAACTGGGACCGCCTGGCCGGCACGGTCGGCCCGCGGAAGACCTCGCAGCGGATCGCCGTGCTCAACGCCGGCGCCATCCCCGACCGCGGCCTGTACGGCGTGTTCCTCGCCGCAGAGCCCGGCGCCGTGGGGCTGCGCGTGGGTGAGCTGGACGAAGAGATGGTGTTCGAGACACGGGCCGGCGAGGTGTTCTTGCTGGGGGCGTCGTCGTGGCGGGTGCTAGAGATCACGCGCGACCGGGTGATCGTGACCCCCGCGCCGGGCGAGCCCGGCAAGATGCCCTTCTGGCGCGGCGACGGGCCGGGGCGCCCGCTCGACTTCGGCCGCGTGGTGGGGGAGCTGACGCGCAAGCTCGCGGGCGCCGGCCGTGAGGAGACGGTCCGCGCGCTCCGCGACGAGGCGGGCCTCGACGACCGCGCCGTCAGCAACCTGCTGCAGTACATCGACGAACAAACGGCCGCCGCGGGCGAGCCGCCGACCGACAAGACGATCGTCGTCGAGACGTTCCTCGACGAGATCGGCGACTGGCGCGTGGTGGTGCTCTCGCCGTTCGGCGCGCGGGTGCACGCCCCTTGGGCGCTGGCCATCGCGCAGCGGCTGCGCGAGCAGTCGGGGCTGGAGCTCGACCTGATGTGGTCCGACGACGGCATCGTGCTGCGGCTCCCCGAGAGCGAACCGCTGCCGGGCGTCGACGCGCTGCTGATGGGCGCGGGCGAGGTCGAGGACCTGGTGGTGCGGCACCTGGGCTCGACGGCGCTGTTCGCGTCGCACTTCCGCGAGAACGCGGCCCGGGCGCTGCTGCTGCCCCGGCGGCAGCCGGGCCGGCGGACGCCGCTGTGGCTGCAGCGACGCAAGTCGGCCGACCTGCTGGCGGTCGCCTCGCGGTACGAGCGGTTCCCCATCTTGCTAGAGACCTACCGCGAGTGTCTACGCGACGTGTTCGACGTCCCGGGGCTGAAGCAGCTCTTGGGGGAGATCGCGCGGCAGCAGGTGCGTGTGCACGCGGTGGAGACCGACTCGCCGTCGCCGTTTGCGGCGTCGTTGATGTTCAACTACACGGCCAACTTCCTCTACGAGGGAGACGCGCCGCTGGCAGAGCGGCGGGCACAATCGCTGGCGCTCGACCACGCCCAGCTCCGCGAGCTGCTGGGCGCCGCCGACTACCGCGAGCTGCTGGACGCCGACGCGATCGACGAGGTCGCGCTCGGTTTGCAGCGGCTCGACGAGCGGCGGGTGGGCGACGCCGACGCGGTGCACGACCTGCTGCTCTACCTGGGAGACCTCAGCGAGCACGAGCTGATGCAACGCGTGCAGCCAGACGCGGCGGCGGCCGGATTGGCGACGGGCTGGGTGGAGGGGCTGCTGCGGGCGCGTCGCATCATCCGCGTGCGCATCGCTGGCGAGCCGCGGCTGGCGGCGGCCGAGGACGCGGCGCGGCTGCGCGACGCCCTGGGTGTGCAGCCCCCGCCGGGCCTGCCCGAGGCGTTCCTCGAGACCGGCGCCGCGCCGCTGGCCGATTTGTTGTCGCGCTACGCGCGCACGCGTGGCCCTTTCACCGCGGCCGACGCCGCGGCCCGGTTTGGGCTGGGCGAGGCGACCGCTCGCGGCGTGCTGGAGACGCTCGCCGCGGCGGGCCGCGTGCTGCGGGGAGAGTTCTTGCCCGGCGGCGTGGGCGAAGAGTGGGTCGACGCCGGCGTGCTCAAGCGGATCAAGCGGCTGTCGCTGGCCCGGCTGCGCAAGCAAGTCGAGCCCGTAGCGCCCGAGGTGCTCGCTCGGTTTTTGCCGGTGTGGCAAGGGCTCGACAAGCCGCGTCGCGGGCTCGATGGGCTGCTCGACGCGGTCGAGCAGTTGCAGGGGGCGCCGCTGGCCGCCTCGGCGCTCGAGCGCGACATCCTCCCGGCGCGTGTTGTCGACTACCTGCCGGGGCAGCTCGACGAGCTTTGCGCGGCGGGCGAGGTGGTGTGGCGGGGCGTCGAGGCGTCGGGGCCCAGCGACGGGCGGATTGCGCTCTACCTGGCCGACAGCTTCCCGCTACTGGCCCCGCCGGCGACTGCGGAAGAGGGCGCCGCCGAGGCGGCCATCATTACCGCGCTGCGTGAGCGGGGCGCCCAGTTCTTTGACGAGTTGCTGCGCAGCGTTGGGGGCTTCAAGCACGACATGATCGATTCGCTATGGCGGTTGGTGTGGAGCGGCGCGGTCACCAACGATACGCTGGCGCCGATGCGCTCGCGGCTGCGCGTCTCGAAGCCGGCGAGCGCTACGCGGAGCCGCGTCCGGGGGGGACGCGACCCGCGGGTCCGCTTCCGGTCGCGGCGGACCTCGGCGCTTGCCGGTTCCGAGGGGCGTTGGTCGCTGCTGCCCGGGGCCGAAGCCGAGGCCCTCTCGCCGACCGTCCGGCAGACGGCGCTCGTTGAGCAGCTCTTGCGTCGCTACGGCGTGGTGACGCGCGGGGTCGTGGGTCGCGAGACCGTCGTCGGCGGGTTCGGCGCGCTCTACCCGGTGCTCCGCGCGATGGAAGAAGCGGGCAAGGTGCGGCGTGGCTACTTTGTCGAAGGGATGGGGGGCGCCCAGTTCGCGCTGCCGGGCTCAGAGGACCTGCTGCGTCGCGATCCCCGGATCGCCCCCGACGCGGCCATCGAAGAGCGGGTGCTGGCGCTCTCGGCCGCGGACCCGGCCTGCGCCTACGGGTCGCTGCTGAAGTGGCCCGCCACGCGCGACCCCGCCGCCCAGCTGCAACGCACCGCCGGCGCCGCGGTGCTGATCGACGCCGCGAGCGGGCAGATGCTGGCCTACCTCGCCCGGTCGACGCGGCGCTTGGCGACGGTCCCCAGCGAAGGGGGCGCTACCGCCGACGACTCCGGCGACCTGCTCGCTCAGCGGCTGGCCAAGCTGGCCGAAGCGACCGGCCCGCTGCTGCTGGACCGCATCGACGGCGCGCCGATCGGCGAGTCGCCGCTGTGCGACGCGCTGCGGCGGGCGGGGTTCGTCTCGACCAGCCGCGGCTACCTCCACCGCGGCGTCGGCCGGATGACGCGGCTCGACGTGATGGCGTCGCGTCGCGACCCGGCAGAGCTGGACGGCGATCTCGAACGCGAAACAGAGTAGATGGTTCGCAATCGTAGTTTGCGGCTGGAAGAAAGTCACAGAGCCACGCAGAGCACCGAGAACGGGAAGGCCAAGAGAAGGGAACCGCCGATGAACGCGGATACACGCCGATACGTTCGAGCAGTGTTCCCGTTTGTCATCTACGTTGATCGTCGCCCATCGGCGGTTGGTTTCTCGTTTTCGGCTCAGTGTTCTCTGTGACTCTGTGGTTTGCTTCTTGCGTGTTCGTCAAACCCCTAGATACTATGCCCGAAGGCGACACCATCTTCCGTTCGGCCGTTCAGTTGCGTAGGGCGATCGAGGGCCGTGCGATCGACCGCGCCGATGTGTGGGATCGGCTGCGCGACAGCCTGCTGGGCGGGCTGGCGGGGCGCACCATTACGGCCGTCGAGGCCCGCGGCAAGCACCTGCTGATGCACCTCTCGCAAGGGGGCGCCATCCATTCCCACATGGGGATGACCGGCTCTTGGCACCTCTACCCGGCCGGCGAGCCGTGGCAGAAGCCGGCGTCGTACGCCGCGCTCACACTGACGTTCGACGGCCTGCAGGCGGTCTGCTTCACGCCCAAGACGCTCGAGCACCTGAGCAGCGACGCCCTGCGGCGGCACCCGCACCTCTCGGGCTTGGGACCCGACCTGCTTGCCGGGGAGTTCGCCATGGAGGAAGCGGTCGCACGGCTGCGCGGGGCCGAGGGGACGCCCCTGGGGGTGGCGGTGATGAACCAGCGATTGGTGAGCGGCATCGGCAACGTCTACAAGTCGGAGGTGCTGTTCCTGCAGAAGCTCGACCCGTTCGCCGACGTCGCGGCCTATTCGGACGACGAGCTGCGGGCCGTGCTCGCCGTGGCCCGCCGGCACATGCTCCGCAACCTCGACGGCCGGCCGCGGGCGACCCGCGTCGGCGCCGGCGCCCGGCTGTGGGTGTACCACCGCAGCGGGGGGCCCTGCCTGAAGTGCGAGGGGCCGATCGCCATGCAGCGGCAGGGGGAAGCGGGGCGGTCGACCTACTGGTGCCCCGCCTGCCAGCCGAGCCGCAGGTCTTCCGATGGTTCCGCGGGCTGTCCAGATCCGAGATAGCTCCTAACGTGCATAACGGAGCTGGTTCGATCTATGGCGGTCTCGCTGCGCTCCTTAATCGTCCCTAATTCTCACTGGAGCCGGCATGATGCTAAGACAAGCGGTTACTTGGTGCGCACTGGTCGCCGTGGTTCTGGGTACGGCTTCCGCGTCAGCCGATACAGGGGCAGACGCAGGCTGGCCCCAATGGCGGGGGCCGCTGCGTGACGGCCGGGCCCTGGGGGACGTTTGGCCCGAGTCGCTTGGCGAGGACCACTTGAAGCAGCGCTGGCGGGCAGAGCTGGGGCCCAGCTACTCGGGCCCGATCGTTGTCGGAAACCGCGTCTTCACCACCGAGACGCGCGACGAGAAGACCGAAGTCACGTCGGCCTTCGACCTGACCACGGGAGAACGGCTATGGGAGACGCAGTGGCCCGGCGCCATGAAGGTTCCGTTTTTTGCTGCTTCGAACGGCAGCTGGATCCGCGCCACACCGGCCGCGGATGACGACGCGCTGTACGTGGTCGGCATCCGAGACGTTCTGGTTGCGCTCGACCAGCAGTCTGGGGCGGAGCGCTGGCGGATCGATTTCCCGAAGGACTTCGGGTCTGAGCCGCCGGCGTTTGGCGCGGCCTCGTCGCCGATCGTCACCGAGCAATTCCTCTATGCGCAGATGGGGGGCGGGCTCGCGAAGATCGACAAGAAGACCGGCGAGGTGCTGTGGAACGTCGCCCGCAGCGGACCAGGGATGGCGTCGTCTGGGGCGTTCAGCTCCCCGTACCTGGCAGAGGTTGGGGGCAGGACGTGTTTGGTAGTGCAGACGCGTCAAGAGCTCAAGGGGGTCGACCCCGAGTCGGGCGAGGTGCGTTGGTCGCAGCCCATCGACGCCTTCCAAGGCATGAACATCCTCACCCCAGTGGTCTATCGAGACAGCCTGTTCACCAGCGCCCACACGGGGCGTTCGCAGATGTGGCGATTGAGCGATGAGGATCCAGGACAGATCGAAGAGTTGTGGCAGAACAAATCGCAGGCCTACATGTCGTCTCCCGTGGTTGTGGGCGGCTACCTGTACATGCACCTGCGGAACCAGCGGCTGCAGTGCCTCGACCTCGCCACCGGCGAAGAAAAGTGGCGCACCAAGCCGTTTGGCAAGTATCAGAGCCTGGTCGTGCTGGGAGACCGCATCTTGGCGCTCGACGCACGCGGCGAACTAATCCTGTTCCGCGCTACGCCGGAGGCCTTTGAGCAGATCGATGCGCGCAAGGTGAGCGACGAAGAAACTTGGGCGCACCTAGCCGTGTGCCAGGGGGTGGTGATCGTCCGCGAGCTGAACGCCCTGGCCGTGTACGATTGGAAGTAGGGACGCGGGCAGCGGCGATGCGTCACGCAAGAGGTTATACTCGGTGGGCCGCCTGCTCCTGTACCCTCCAACCCGACGCGGGACCTCTTCGATGCGCTACGTGCTGATTGTTGCTGCTGCGTTTGTCTGCTCCGTCGCCTGCCCCCCCGCGTGTGTCCGCGGCGCCGACTCGGCGGGTCGGCCGATGAACATAGTGGTGCTGTACGCCGACGACTGGCGGCACGACACGCTGGGCGTTGCGGGCAACCCCGTGGTGTTGACCCCCAACCTCGACCGGCTGGCGGGCCAGGGGGTGCGGTTCACGGACAACTACGTGACCACATCGATCTGCGGCGTGAGCCGCGCCACGCTGTTTACCGGGCAGTGGATGACCCGGCACGGCAACCGGGCGTTCGGGCCCTTCAACACGCCGTGGCAAGAGACCTTCCCCGGGCTGCTGCGCCAGCAAGGCTACTTCGTCGGGCACGTTGGCAAGTGGCACAACGGCAAGTTCCCGGCCCAGAACTTCGACTTCGGCCGCTCGTACTCCGGCAAGCACTGGATCGACCAGCCAGACGGCTCCAAGATCCACGTGACGCAGAAGAACCAAGACGACGCGATCGAGTTCCTCAACACCCGGCCCGCGAACAAGCCGTTCTGCCTGACCGTGGCCTTCTTCGCGACGCACGCCGAAGACAGCAACCCGCTGCAGTTCTTGCCCCAACCCGAAAGCATGGAGCTGTACAAGGACGTGACGGTCCCGGTGGCGCCGAACGCCACCGACGCGTCGTTCCGTCGGCTGCCGGACTTCGTCGCCAACGAGAAGAACGAGGGACGCAATCGCTGGCACTGGCGCTTCGACACTCCCGAGAAGCACCAGACGATGATGAAAAACTACTACCGGCTGGCGACCGAGGTCGACGCAACTTGCGGCCGCGTGATCGAGGAGCTGCGTCGGCAGGGGACGCTCGAGGACACCCTCGTGATCTTCACTACCGATAACGGCTACTACCACGCCGAGCACGGGCTGGCCGACAAGTGGTACCCCCACCAAGAAAGCATCCGCGTGCCGCTAATCATCCGCGACCCGCGGATGCCCGAAGCCGAGCGCGGCTCGACCGACGACGCGATGACTCTGAACGTCGACCTGGCGCCAACCGTGCTAGCGGCCGCCGGCGTTGCGGCGCCCCCGGGGATGCAGGGGCGCGACCTGAGCCCGTTGTACCTTGCCCAGCAAAGGCCCGAGTGGCGCGAGGAGTTCTTCTACGAGCACCCCACCATCCGCGACGTGAGCTTCATCCCGTCGTCCGAGGCGCTGGTGCGCAGGGACTGGAAGTACATGTTCTGGCCCGACTTCGACCGCGAGCAGCTCTTCGACCTCAAGGCAGACCCGCGCGAAGAAAACGACCTGGCGGGCGACCCCGCGTCGGCCGAGCGGCTGGCGGAGATGCGGGCCCGCTTCGCCCAGCTCAAAGCGTCGGCACGCTGAGCCGAAAGCACGGAAGGCTGCCCACGAATCACACGAATAGAACAAATGGGGTCTTCAACGTATTCGCTTCGTTCGTGTGATTGGTGGGCAACCCTCCGTCTTAGGAATGGGAATCTACGATTGACCCGCTACTCTGGCGTCGGCGGCTCGCCCGCGATCACCCGGCGGACGCGTTGGGCCATGCGGCGGCCGATCTCGTCCTCTTCGTCGGCTACCTCGTGGGCGCCGGCGTTTAGCAGCTCCCAGTGCCAGACGTGGTAGCGGCAGCGGACGATTAAATAGGCTTCCGGGGCGAGGTCGCGGACGTTGTCGATGAGTTGCCGCGTCGCCTTGTGGTCTGGCACCACCAGCACTACCACCCGCGCGCGGTGCACGCCGGCGTGCTCCAGCACCTCCGACTGGGTCGCGTCTCCCAAGAACCCGGTCAGCCCGTAGCGCTCGGCCACGGCGATGTTGTCTGGGTTCATGTCGACCACGACGATCGGCCCCGGCTTTGAGCCGAGGATCCCTTCTGCGACCCGCTGGCCGGCGGGGCCGAAGCCGATGATCATCACCGTGTCGGGGTCGATCGGCACCTCCTCGGAGTCCGGCGCCGCCACGCCGCTCAGCAGCGAGTCTCCTCCGAAGCGTCCGAGCCGCGCGGCGAACCAGGCCCCGATCCGCGGGGCGGCCGCCACGAAGTAGGGGGTGAGGATCAGGCTGAGGATGGTGGCCGAGATGAGGGCCCGGAACGTGTCGACCGACATCAGCGCGACGCCGTCGATGGGCGTCTGGGCGATCGTGGCCAGCACGAAGGAGAACTCGCCGATCTGCGCCAGGCAGAGCCCGGTGGCCACCGAGTAGCGCAGCGGTTGGCCCATCAGCCGTCCGACCAGCGCGATGATCAGTGGCTTGCCGATCACGATGGCGACCAAGATGGCGCCCACCAGCGGCAGGTGCTGCACAAGCCACCACGGGTCGCCGAACATGCCGATCGACGCGAAGAAGAGGGTCACCAGCAAGGTGCTCAGGGGCCGCACGTCGGCCCGCACCTGAGTGGCGAACGGCGAGGCCGCCAGCATCACCCCCCCCGCGAACGCGCCCAACGCGGGGCTGAGCCCCAACTGGTGGGCCGCCCAGGCCGAGCCGAGCGCCAGGATCATGGCCAGCAGGATCGGCAGGTCGCGGTTGCGCCGCCAGGCGCGTTGCTTCAGCAGCCGCGGCGCCAGCAGGCCGAACACCAGGTAGAACCCGCCGATCAGCCCGACCGCCAGCAGCAGGCTGAGGGTCAGCTTCCACGCCATCGCGCCCATCGCTTGGCCGCCCGCCATGGCGCTCACGGCGAGCATCATCGGCACCACGGCCACGTCTTGCACCAGCAGCACGCCCAGGGCCGCTCGGCCGTGGATGCCGTCCAGCTCCGCCCGGTCGGTGAGCATCCGCAGCACGCAGGCGGTCGAGCTCATCGCGATCATCATGCCGATCACGAGCGCCTCCTGCCCGCCGACGCCGCACGCCACGGCGCCGGCCCAGCCCGCGGCGGTGGTGAGGACCACCTGCAGCACGCCCACGCCCAGGGCGGCGGCGCCCAGGTCCAGCAGCCGGCGGGGGGAGAACTCCAGCCCGATCACGAACAGCAGCAGCGCCACGCCGAGTTCGGCGAAGTTGTGGATCGCTTCTTGCTTGCTGATCCAGCCCAGCACGTTGGGGCCGGCCAGCGTCCCCGCCACCAGGTACCCCACGATGGAGCTCTGCCGAAGACGCTCCGCGACCGTGCCGAGCACCATCGCCGCCAGCAGCAGCAGCAGGGCGTCGCGCAGCGAGTCCCACACCCCGAAGTCAACGATCTCCGTCCCTGCCGCGATGCCGCAAATCATAAACGCCCGAGGATCGCACCGAGATCGAATCGCGCGCCCGGCGATGCGTGCCGGCGGCCGCGGCCGAGACAAACCTGCTCCGGCCAGACCAGTATGCACACACGCCTAGCGGGGCCAAGTGAACCCGGAGCCCCGGGGGCCCCGGTCTGGGCGCGTCGCTAGCAGCGGCCGGCCCGAGGGGCCGGCGAGCCGAGGGCTAGAAGCCCACGGTTCCACGCAGCCCCACCACGACCGCGGTGTCGTTGTCCGCGATAGCGGGCTCGATGACCTGTAGGTCGCCGGTGAGCTGGAAGGACTGGGAGATCGCGGCGCTGTAGTACAGCTCGACCCCGTCCACGTCACGCAGGTCCAGCACGGGGCTGAGCAGGTTGACGAAGTCGTTGCTCAGGCCGGTGTGGAAGTAGCCGATGCCCACCGCGTCGTGCGGACGCGAGTCGCGGAAGCCGGAGGCCTGCAACGCTACGTTGGCGCTCCAGCCGACGGGGCTGGTCTGCTGATCGGCCAGGCCCCACATGCTCAGCACGCTGATGTTGCGTTTGGGGTTGCAGCCGTCCATCCACAACGCCTTCTCGTAGATGTACAGCAGCGTGTAGGCGCCCCCGACCGGGGTCGACTGGATCCCCTGGCCCGGGACGAACACAAAGTCGGTCCGGTCGAGCGAGGTGTACTCGCCGGTCGACCAGATGCCCGAGAAGAAGTGCGACCCCGGCAGGTCGGCCACGTCGGTAAAGAACCGCACGAAGCCCATGATGTTGGCCCCGTTGTTAAACATGTCGTCGAAACCGCTTGTCGTGGCCACGCTCTGATTGTCGAAGACAATCAGGCCCGCCTGGGGCTGCGTGCCGTTCATCTTCATGGCGCCCGCCCCCATAAACGACAGCGGCACCGTGCGTGCGACGGACACCGGGATGATCATCGACACGTTCATGAAGCCGTTCACCCCGCGTCCGGTCTGCGGGTACAGGCTGTAGAACAAATCGAACCCGTTGAACTTGCCGGCGGTCGCCTGCAGGTCTTCGGTAAGGTTCTGCGCCAGGCTCAGCCCGGTGATCGCGGTGCTGTGCTCTCCTTCTTGGGGGTAGAGCATCGCGCCGTTGACCGGCGCCAGGCCGACCGCGTCGAAGTTCACGTCCTCGCCGAAGCGGGTCTCTGCGTGCATCGTCATGGTGGTCCCTTCCCACAGCCCCAGCTTGGTGCTGTCGAGGATCAGGAACTGGTCGATCTTGCCGCCGTAGTCGAAGGTCTGCTCGGCTCCCCCGCTGGCGACCCCTTGGTAGAACTGGGTCGCCTGGCCGAGGTAGGTGACGCCGTGGGCCGCCATCGCCTCGGTGGCCGACGTCAGGCTCTGGGCCAGGTGGTCGCCCAGTTCGGTGTGGATGCAGTAGCCGTAGCCGGGCGGATCGGGGCAGCAGCAGCACCGGCAGGGCTGCGAATCGCACGAGGCGAGTGAGACCGGGTCGGCCGTGCCGACCGCCTGCGGGGACGCTTCCCACTGGCTGGTGGCGAACTGGATGTCGTTCACGCCGTCGCTGCCGCGGGCCTGTGAGCCGGCGCCAAGCAGCAACGCCGAGGCGATCAGACCGCGCCCACCGAGAACCAGGGCCGCACGCGTGCTCAATCGATTCGTCATCCCGTCGCTTCCTTGCGTGAGTCAGGCGCCCTCGGGCAGGTTCCGCCGCTTGTGATTCGTTATCGGCGGAGCCGCGGGGCGCCATCACGGATCGGTTCGGCAGAAGGGGCGGTGACTGTTGGGCAAGATAGTGGGGCGCGGCGCTGCGCCCGTCAGCGACGCTCGGCCGGCTCGCTGCCGGCATCCAGCTCGGCCTGGGTCAGCCGCGTCTCCAGCTCGATCCCCAGCCGGCCCGCCTCGGCGAGGCTCCGGCGGAAGCAACGCTCTGCCCGGCCCAGGCGGCCCTCGAGCCGCGCCACGGCGCCGCGCAACCGCCAGGCGCGCGGCCTGCCGATCGGGAAGACCTTCGCAAAGCGGCGCACGACCCCCACGGACCCCACGGCCGCACGCCGCGCCCCGCGGTTGGCGGGGTCGCGGCGCCACAGCCCGAGGCGGAGCTCCGCGACCCCGGCGATGCCCTCCAACGCCGAGACCGTCACGTGCGGGCTCTCGGCGATCAGCCGGTCGACCGTGGCGGCGTGCCGTTCCGCGGCCCCGGCGTCGCCGAGCCGCCAGTGGACGATGGCCAGCAGCCCGGCGGCGCGGAGCTCCTCGGTGCGGTCCTTGCGGTTTTCGAGCAGCGCCAAGGCTTTGTTGAGCTCCGACCGGGCGCCCTCGAGCCTCCCTTGCCGATACAGGCACTCGCCGCGGCCGCAGTGGCCCCAGGCGCGGTGCAGGTCGTTGCCGGCCTGCTCGCCGAGCCAACGCAGCCGCTCGAAATGCCTGCGGCTCTGGTCGTACTTGGCGAGGAAGCAGTCGTGCATGGCGAGCACCGTCACCGACTCGGCCAACTGGCGGTGGTCGCCGAGCCGCTCGCTGATCTCGATCGCCTCGAGGCTGACCCGCTCGACCCGGTCCCATGCGCCGCGACCCATCCAGTACATGCCGACCACCGCCAGCGTGTACGCCAGCGCCGGCAGGTCGTCGACGTCGTGTCCCACGCGTTCGGCCGCGTTGGCGTACAGGCGCGCCAACGGATCGACGCGCAGCAGCGAGGCGATGATCGACATGCTGGCGTACGACACGGCCAGCACGGGGGATTCTTGCACCCCCTCGGCGTGGTTGAGCGCGGCGAGTGTGCGGTTGACCCCCACGCCGATGTCGTTGGTGAAGTAGCAGATCTGCGCGATCCGCTGGCTGGCCAGCGCCGCCTCGAGCCGCTTGGCGTTGTTGCCTGAGAGCGGCTCGGCCGACTTGCGCGGACGCACCCCGCGGGCCCGGTGGCCGAGCTGAACCGCCACCTGCGCCGCCGTGCTCAGCGCGATCTCGGTCGATGTCTTGGGCGACGGGTAGCCGAACAGCCGCAGCGACTCTTCGGCGTAGCGGCGCGCGCCCTCCAGGTCGCCCAGCACGAAGCTCGCCTCGCCCATCAGCCGGGCCCACCGCGCGTCGCGCGTTGGATCGGCGTGCGGCTGCGAATCGGCGAGCCGCCGGCGGGCCTTCTCGAACAGCTCGAAGGCCTCGCGGCCCGCGCCGCCTCGCAGCGCCTGCTCGCCGGCCAGGTCGAGGTACTTCAGCTCGTGCTGCAACTCGCCCCCCGCGCCCCAGTGGTGAGCCAGCAGCGGGTAGCGCGAGCTGGGCTCTTGGTCGGACCCCTCGTACCAACGCGCAATGTCGCGGTGCAGCGCCCCGCGCTGCCGACGCGGGAGCTGGCCGTAGGCCACCTGCTGGACCGTGCCGTGCCGGAACGCCATGGTCGGCTCGGGCAGCGCCGTGCCGGGCCGCACCAGGTCGCGCTGCTGCAGGTCGCCCAGGTACCCGGGGATGCAGTCGGCGTCTTGCCGCACCGGGTAGACGTCCGAAAGCACACGGCGGCCGAAGACCCGGCCTACCACGCTGGCCACCTGCAGCGTCAGGCGCTCGGGCGGAGGGAGCTGATTCACGCGGCCGGTGATCAGGTCATTCACGCGTGCGGGTACGCCTACCGGGCCGTCACCCACCAAGTCGCCGACTCCGTCGCCGGTGCTCACGGCGTTGCTGCTGCGGAGCAGGCTGATGAGTTCTTCGGCGAACAGCGGGTTCCCCTGCGAGCGTTCAAAGACGAAGTGGGCGAGCCGCGGCGTCACGCGGTCCACCTTCAGCCGGTCCTGCGCCAGCTCAGCGATTTGCTCGACCGGCAGCAGGTCGAGCCTGAGGCGCAGCAGGCCCGGTTCCGCGAGCCACTGGCCGTAGGCCGGCGGCCGCGGCTCTTGCGGGGTGCGCAGGAACAGCCCGATCGAAAGCGGCTTGACCCGGCGGAGCGCCAGCGCGGTGAACTCCCAGCTGCTCCAGTCCGCCCACTGCATGTCGTCCAGCAAGATCGCCAGCGGGCCGCGTCGCGACGCCACGCCGGTCAGCAGCGCCACCAGCGTCTCGTGCAGGTTCACGGCCCGTGTCGAGCCGGTGAGCTGCTTGACGATCTCTGTCTCGGGCAGGCGCAGGTCGAGCAGCGGGTTGAGCAAGGGAGCGAGCCGGTGCAGGTCGGCGGGGAGCTGCTCCAGGAGCTTGGCTTGCCGCGCGTCGGTTTGGGACTCTTCGTCGAGCCCGAGCATCCGCGAGAGCGCCTGCCGCCACGGGAAGTACGCCGTGCTGGTCTCGATCAGGCTGCACTCGCCGACGAACGGGGTGACGCCCAGCTCGATCGCGTGGGACTGCGTGGCGCGTAGCAGCTCCGACTTGCCGACCCCCGGCTCTCCCTCAACCATCACCCACGCGTTGGCGTTGTCGCGGCCCGCCTGCAGCGCGTCGCGCAGCAGGGCCATTTCTGGCCCGCGGCCGACCAGCGGGCGAGGCGCCGCGGGCCCGAGGGAGGGCGCCCGCCGATCGGCGCCCAGGCGGAACACCCCCTGGGCGCGCTCGAACCCCTTCAGGCGCAGCGGCGGCAGCGGCTCGAAGCCGAACCGTGCGGGCGCCTGCTGCTGCGTCTGCTCGTCGCAGAGTGTCTCTTCGTGGGCGTGCTGCATCAGCCGCGCCGCCAGGTTCATCACGTTTCCCATCACCGTGTACTGTTGGCGGCGGGCGCTCCCCAGCGGGCCGCAGAACGCCTGGCCAGAGGCCGCGCCCGCCCCCGCGCGGATCCCCGCCTCGGCCAGCGCGGGGCCGAGCCGGTCGATCATCGACAGCGCCCGTGCCGCACGCTGTTCGCCCGCGTGGGGGGGGAGCCCGAACACGACGATGCCGACGGTCCCTTTTTCTTCCTGCGTCAACTGGAGCACGGCGCCGCCGCACTGGGCCGCGGACTGCTGCAGCAGCCGCATCGCCGACTGCATCCGCGCCGCGTCGGGGGGGCCCGGGCTGTCGGGCCAAGAGAACCGCAGGAACACGGCGGTCACCTGCATCAGGTCGGCCAGCCAGTCACCCTGCCCGGCGTCGATGCGGGCCAGCACCGCCTGCGGGACGAGCTTGCAGAGCTGGTCCCACGCGCTTTCGGCCGCCTCGCGTTGTTCCAGCGGGCGGGGCGCGGGCGCGGCCAATACGCCGTCGCAGGCGAGGCAGCCGTCCTCGTACCGGCGCCCCACCAGCCGGTCGCCCGCCGCATCGGCGGCCTGGGGCGACGCCACCACCGCGCCGACCGGGCACCGTGCGTCGGCGATCCGGAGCTGCTCTAGCGGGCTCCCCAACAACGCAATCTGCCAATTGTCGTCGATGCCCCCCAGGCAGCAGGCCGTGAGCTCGCCCGCCGCGACGCTGACGCGGAGCGACAGCCGCACCCCTTCGGCGACCGGGAAGTCCGTCAGCCGGGCTTGTATCTCGAGGCAGCACTGCGCGGCCCGCACGACCTCGTCGGCCAGCAGTGTGGGCCGGTCGTGGGCGGTCTCGGGGACGGGCCACACGGCCATCAACGCGTCGCCGGCGAACCTCACCACGTCGCCCCCGTGCAGCTCGACCAGGTCGATCAGGGCGCCGTAGTAGGTGTTCAGAAGCTGCGTGAGCTGCTCGGCGCCTTCGGCGCCCAGCCCGGTGAGCCGGCCCGCCAGCCGGGTGAAGCCGCTGACGTCGGCAAACACTACCGCGGCGTCGAGCGTCTGGGTCCAGCCCCCCAGCGCCTCGCCCGGCCGCTCGGCGACCCGGCGCTTGGCGAGCTCGGGGACGAACAGCTCCAAGTGTCGCCGGCGTAGGTCCATCGGTCTGTGTGGTGCGGGCGACGTCCGCTCGCGTGGATGAGGTTGGGGCTCGCCCCGGGCAAGTCCTTGGCTTCGACTAGGCACTAGGTTAGGTCGGACGGCGCCGGCGGGCCATCCATGCACGCCCGCCAGCCGGCCGGGAACCGGCAGTGGTGGACCACCGCCGGCGGCAGGTTCCACCACACACGGCGCCGATCGAACGAGACCTCTGAGAGCGTCGGCCGCAAGAAGCGGTCGAGCTCGATCAGCCGCGGCCTGGCCTGCTTGGCGCCTACGCGGATCTTCAGCCAGCGGACCGCCAGGTACTCGAAGTACGAGGCCGAGCCCCCCGGCGTAAGCAGGTCCGCAAACCGCTGCAAGACCGCGGCGACCTCGCCCACGGTGAAGTTGTTCAGCGGGAGCCCCGCCACGACCGCGTCGTAGGGCGCCTCCGGCGCGAAGTCCTCCAGCGGCTGATGGAACACCCGGACGCGCGGCGCAACCGCCCGCCAGTGGGGCGCCGTGGCGAGGCGCTCCTGCAGGGTCGCGACAAACGCCGCGTTGATCTCGACCAGGTCGAGCCGGTCGGCGGGCCCCAGCCGGCGGATCAGCCGGTCGGTCACCGAGCCCGAGCCCGGGCCCGCTTCCAGCCAGCGTCGCGGCGGGGCGCCAGCGGTCGGCGGCGGGGCGTAGCGGCACAACTCCTTGGCCAGCCACCGGCTGCTGGGCGCCACGGCGCCGGTGGTGTGGAACTGGGAGCGGAACTGCCGCCAGAAAAGCCGCCGATCGCCGGGCAAGGTGGAGCTCTCCGCCGGGGGACTAGGGTGGCGCCGGGCGCCAACCCCAAAAATGGCCGACGCAACCACGCGGCGCTAGCCTAGGCTGGATGCTAGGCTAGCATAAACAACGGCACGCCTTTCTGAGCCGCAGATTGCCGCCCGACGACCCCGCCGAGAGACCCTTGCCATGAGCACCGAAGAGCTCCGTCACGCCCAACTGGTCGCGTGGTTAGAAGACCAGGGGCACGACGCCGACGCGATCGAGAAGATCCTCGACAAGGTGGCCGAGTACGACGACCGGATGGTGCACGAGTCGGTCTTCGACTCGATCGACGCCGGCAAGTTCAACCTGCAGTCGATCATCGACGAGGCGCTCGGCAAGGATTAGGTCTTTCGGAGCACCACGGAAGGGGGAGGTGGGGATGGTGTGGAGATGTGGGGATGGGTTTTGGGCGGGGCCGACCGCAAGGCGTCTCGCAGAGGCGCGACGACGCAAAGAATGGGAAGCAGTTTTTTGCGTCGTTGCGCCAGACTTTCCGTCACAGCGCAGGAGAGCTACTTGCTTGCTTAGCTCTTGGCACGTAGGCGCCCGCGTCTATCGAGCGACGCTAGCGCACCGTGAGACCATCCCCCTATCCCCAACCATCCCCACCTCTCCCTTGCGTCTTCCCCGGTCGCGCGTCTAGTAGCGCCACCCGAAGCCGACGTTCGAAAAGAAGTTGGCCGATTGGTCGTTCAGCCCCCAGCCGGTGCGGACGCCCACTTCGAGGTTGGGGGTGACCAGGTAGTGGACGCCGGGGCTGAAGTAGTGGGTCGACGACTCCGCTTCGCGGCCGTCGGTGAAGATGCCGAAGTACTCGGCGTGGATATCCCATTGCTCGGTAAGCGGGACCTTCACCACCGTTGAGGGCGCCCAGCGGGCGAAGTTGTCCCCTTCTTCCGAGCCGTCGCCGTAGCGGATCGCGGTGTCCCACAGCCAGTCGTTCGGGAGCTGCCAGCCCCACGCGTACGTGGCCACCAGGTGGGTGGCGGTCTCACGCCCGCTGGTGGGGGTGCTGGCCTGCACGATCGCGGCGCTCTGCGGCCGCCAGCCTTGCTGCTGGGTGATCTGCGCCTTGAAGCCGTACGACAGGTTGGCCTCGGTTTCAATGCCGGGCTCCTCGATGTCGCCGAAGCTCCCCGAGGAGCTCGAGATAGAGTTCGAAGCGCCGCCGACCTCGTAGTTGGCGCCGAACCTCAGCTCCAGCCAGTCGCAGACGCCGTACCGCACCAGCAGCTCCGGGAAGCTGTGCGTCTCGGCGACGTCGCGGTTGTCAATGAACGAGTAGGCCGATTCGACGATCGTCAGCCCGCAGCCCGCGGTCGCCGTCGACGGGGTGAACGAGTCGCGGTCGGTCTCGATGTGCTCTTCGCCCACCTGCGCAGCGGCGGGCCGTGGACCGAGGGCGCCCAACAGAGCGAGCAATAGAACCCAACGCATGGCGACCCTCCGTGGCGCAGCACGAGCCTACGGAGTTGTTGTCGGCGCCCCGCACGTCCCCTTGCAACAGTTCGCCGGCGCGGCGTCAAAGTCGCCGCACCTAGGACGAACGACAGGAGCCGCCGATACGCGCGGTTTAACGCCGATCGAGCGAAGAACCTTCGGTTCGTAGAGCGTATCGGCGCGTATCGGCGGCTTCTTGCGTACGCCTCAGGGCGCCGCCGGGGGGCCGGTTGGTTCCGCCAGGGCGTCGTCCAGCGCCTCGTCCAGCGCGTCGCGGAGGCGCTGCTCAAGGGCGCCGCCGCCGCCCACCAGCACGTGCGTTACGTCGCCGGCGCGGTTGATGATCACCGTCTGGGGGATCCCGGTCACGCGGTAGCGCTGCGCGGCGACGCCGTCGCGGTCGAGCGCCACGCGGGGCCGCAGCCCCAGCCGCTCGAGGGCGGCGCCGATCTCGTCTGCTTCTTCTTGCAGGTTCACCGCCACCAACTGCACCCCCTGCGCCTCGTACTCGGCGCACACCCGGTCGACGACCGGCATCGCCTGCATGCAGGGCCCGCACCACGAAGCCCAGAAGTCAAGCACCAGCACCTGGCCGTGGAACCGGTCCGGGGCGAAGGGCTCGCCGCCGGCGAGCGCGTCGTCCAGCCAGGGGAGCGTCACCGGGGGCGCCGGCTGGCCGACCAGGGGCGAGCCCCCCGACGCGCCGTCGTCCGGGGCGTCGGGGTCCTCCCGAGGCTGCTTGGCCGGGATCATCACCCACTCGTGGTACGACCGCGGCGCTGGGGACTGCTCGGGGTCGGCGCCCAGCCGGATCGCGTCGACTTCCGACAGCAACGCGCGGCACTTGCCTAGCACGTCGCTAACGCCGACGAGCGGCCCCACCGGCTCGTCGACGGTCGACTCGAACGCTTCGAGCACGAACGAGAGCCGCACGCCGTCGGTCCGCAGCAACTGCACACGCAGCGAGTCGCCGGGGGGGGCCGCCGGCTTGGGGGGCGCTGCGTCTGGGTCTGCGGGGGCGTCGTTCTTCGGCGGCGGGTCGAGCCAGATCGCCCGTGCGATCCGCGACCGCTCGAGCTGGACTTCTTCTAGCCGCACCTCCACCGTGGCGGCCTCGTCGGACAGCCCCAGCAGCCGGCAGCGGAGGTAGTCCCCCTTGGTCGAGACCAGCAGGTGCGTGGGGGCGTTCCCCTCCTGCATGCGGGGGAGGGTCAGCAGCTCTTGCCGCCGGTCGTCGGTGATCCGCCCGTCGACGCCGCGGGTGACCAGCTCGATCGCCTTGACGTGCGTGTGTGGCACGAAGTCGGTCTCGGCGTACGGGGAGCGGAGGTGGACCCCCTGCTGGTCGATCGACTCGACCGTGCACGGCAGCTTGTCGCCGCCGCGGAGATAGACGATGTGGGGCGGGAGCGTCGGCGCCGCCGGCCGGGGCTCGTCACGCGGGGCGGCCGGTTCGGCGTCGGCCGCGGGGCCGACGGCGGGCGCCACGCCGAAGACCCCCGCGATCGCCCCAAAAAAACCTTGAACCTTGCGGCGGGCGGCCCTGGGGGGCTGCGACTGGACCCGGCTCACCTTAGGCCGCGGCTCACGCAGCACCAGCGTCCCGCGCACGCTGCTGCGCAGCGGCAGGGCGTTCTGGCTGTCACGGGGCCGCCACACCAGGCACGACTTGCCCCGGCTCGCGGGTCCGCCGGTGAGCTCTCCCTTGGTGTTCGAGGCGTCTGTTTCGAGCCCGACGCTGGGGCCCGTCAAGCCGCGCGGCTCGTAGGGGGGTTGTTCGAGCGTGTGGACCGAGCGGATCGCCTCGATCGGCGTCTGGACGGGCGTCTCGCTCCAGGGGCAGGCGAGCTTCAGCCGCCCCCGGGCTACTTGGCCCGGCGCTCCGCCCAGCCGCTCGCCGCTGTGCAGGTCGACCGACACCGGCGGCCTCGGCGACGAGGCGTCGGGGCGTAGCACCACCACGGCGAGTTGGTCGAGCGTCACCGTGAAGGGATCGCCGGCGGGAGGCGCCGTGGGCTCTTCGTCGTTCTCGTCCCCGCTCTTTACTTTGTCTTTCTCTTCATCGGACCCACCGGCAATCTCTGTGAAACGCAGCGTCTTCGTGGCGGCGTCGTAGCCGACCAGCTCGGCCGCGGCAGGCTCGGCGCCGACGCGTACGACCCGCGGCCCCTCGCCGCGCAGCGGGGTCGGGGGCTTGCCGTCCCACGCGCTGACGCGGAGCCGTTCGAGGCGGATGTCGCCGCCGCGGTTGGTGAGCCGGATGCCGCCGTGCCGTGTGGCGTCGATCTGGCCGGCGACCGTTAGCTCCGCCATGGGCTCTTCGGAGGGGGTGACCGCGATGAACCGGCCCTTGGCCAGATCGAGGTACACGACGCAGTTCAATCGGCCCGGCCCCGGTTGGACCGGCCCGACAACGGCCAGGTCGGCCGCGTCCTGCAGGTCCCGCATCACGACCAACCGGTCGCCGACCGTCTCTAACGCGAACGCGACCGATTCGGAATCCACCTCTTCTTGCTGCGCGCGGTTGATAATCCCCTTGAGCCGCTGGTCCCGCTGTTGTTCGGCGATGGCGCGGGCGGTCGGCGAGTCGCCCAGCTCCAGCACAAAGCTGGGGGTCTCTTGCCACGCGAGCTCGAGCTCGATCCGCACCGGGTCCGAGAGGCCCACGTCTTGCCCGATCGAGGCGCCCGACGCGTCGGTGGCGAGCGCGCCGTGCATCAGCCGCCAGTCGTCGATGGCCGGCGACTTCCATTGGGACGGGTGGCCGGGGCCGGAGTAGATCACGTTGCTGCCCGCCTGCCGGGGCGTGATCCGGCAGACGCTCTCGCGGCGGATCTTGAGCGGCGCGTCGGGGGCAGCGGCCGATTGCACGGTGAACGACTCGGGCGACACGTCCAACAGGTCGCCGTACAGCAGGTCGCCCCCGACCAGCTCAAAACGCAGCGCGCCGGTCGGCTCCGCGCCACTCTCGGGCGACGGGAACGTGAGGCTCTCGACCGCGGGCCAGGGGAACTCGTACGCGCCGGCCGCCAGCGGCGACTCCCACCGCACCGCGCCCCCCGCCGGGCTGTCGCGCCACGTCCCCTCCAGGTAGTCGCCGCTGCCCAGCAGCAACCGGCCCACGGGCGCAGGGCCTTCGGAGGTTGGGCCTGCGCACAGCGGCGCGGCGCACGCTAGTGCGAACAGCAAGCTCCAACTCCGGCTCTGCACGTATCTCACGCGGCTACCGCTCATAGATAGGGAGGAACCGGTAGTTGAGCGCCAGCGCCAGCAGCGAGAGCTGCGTGCTGGTCTCCGGGCCGAACTGCCCGGTGAAGCTGCCGTCCTTCTGCTGCGCCTCCTTGAGGCGCCGCACCAGCAGCTTGTTCCATTTCTCCCAGGCGTCGATGTCGCCCTGGAAGAGCGCCTGCGCCTCGTAGTAGTCGCTGTACTGCTGGTACGAGCCTTGGGCCGTCTTTTCTAGGTTGCCGGTGAGGTAGCCGAGGGTCGCCTTGTGTTCGGCCAGGTCCTTGCGGCGGGCGACGGCGTACACCAAGGCCGCGATCGAGATCCGCGGCAGCGACTCGTCGAATCCATTGCCGAAGCCCCCGGAGTAGCCCACCTGGCCCCCGTCGCTGGTCATGCCGGTGAAGTACTTGATGGCCCGGTCGATCGACTCGTCCGGCACCTCAATGCCGGCGTTCCGCGCGGCCAGCAGCCCCATGAAGACCGCGCCGCTGACCGACGTGTCGGCGTCGGTCGCTTCGGGGGAGTAGCGCCAGGCGCCGATGGGGTTGTTCTTTTGCGAGGTGAGCGCGGCGCGGACGGCCAGCTCGAGCGCCGCGCCGATCGAACGCCCCTTGCCGCGGTCTTCGGCGGACCACAGCTTGCGGTCGTCGACTGCGCCGTACGCCTCGGCGAGGCCGAGCGTGGCGAAGCCGTGGTGGTACATGCTGTTGCCGAAGTAGCCGGTTGCTTCGTTCTGCGCTGCGATCATGCTCTTCACGCCGCGGCGGACGTTGTCGGCGTAGGGGCCGAAGTTGGGGTCCTCGCCGGAGGCCAGCAGCGCCATCACCGCCATGCCGGTGGTGCCGGGGCCCTGGTAGCTGCCTCCCCAGCCCCCCTGGGGGGTCTGCTTGGAGGCCAGGTACTTGAGCCCGCGGTCGTACATCTCACGCACGTCGCGGGGCACCGCCTCGCCGTGCATGGAGAAGGGGAGGGGCCCCTGGGCGCGCGAAGGAGCGAGCGCCGAGAGACACAAGAGAAGACATGCCGCCGCGCCCAAGAGTGTTGGAGCCGCAAGCGTTAGCGCCCGGAGCCGTGCCAGCGCTAGAAGCCGTGGCTGGGCAATGGCTCCGGGCGCTGACGCTTGCGGCTCCAGAGCAAGGGGCGTTCTACCCGCGTCTTCCCTTCGTAGAGAACTGCGCATTGCTATTGGTCCTCCTCGACGGGGTGCACGCCCTGGGCGCGGAGGTGCGCTTCGTAGGCGCGGCCCGTGGCGCCGATCTTCGTCAGCAGGTCCCCCTGGGCGCCCCCCACGACCTTGCGGAGCTTCTCGGCGGGGACCGTGTGCAGTTGGTACATCATGTAGTACTGGTCCTGCTGGCCGAAGGCGCTGGGGGGCTTGGTCTGGGTGAGCAGCAGCTCGATCAGGTCGCGTCGCTGCTGGTCGGTCATGGGCGCCGACTCGTCGATTAGCAGCACAAACACCTCGACCAACGCGCGGTAGCGGAAGGCGCGGCGCGCCTTCTCGTCCCGCTTGTGCTGGGCCTGCTGGGAATCGTCCAGCACGCCGCGCAGCACCTTCAGCAGCAGCGAATCGTTCGTGAAGATCCCGGACTGCGCTTCCTGCTGCAGCGGCTGGATCTCTTGCCAGATGACGTTGAAATCGTTCGGCCCCGGCTTGGTCTGGATGTACGTCCGCCGGACCCTTTCGTACTTCTCAAAGTAGCGCTCGATCTGCAGCTCGCCGGTGAGCCGGAGCTTCTCGCGCTGTGCCTCGCTGAGGCTGCACGACTTGTCGATGTTGTCGAGCGCTAGCTTGAGCTTGGCCTGGAACTGCTTGCGTTGCCCCTGGGCGGTGCGTGCGTTCTGGAACACCCAGCCCTCGAACTGATCGGGGGGGATGACCCACCGGTGCGCCTCGGCCGCGGGCTTGGCTTCCTCGAACGGCTCCCAGCCGTCGTCGTCGGCGCGGCCCACCAGCGCGACGGCCGCGACGGCGGCGAGCGCGAGCGGGCGGATCGATGCGTGAAGAATCAGGGCGCGGTTCATTGTTCGATGGGGCCGAAGAGATCGATCGGAGCCGCCGGGTCCGCGGGTTGGGGCTCGGCGCCGTCGGGCGTGAAGGGCTCGATCCGGAGGTTGTTGTTGGCGAGGAAGCCGGCTTGATCGAAGGAGACGTGCCCGTGGTTCACCCTGCCCAACCAAAGCTGCTTCTGCTCGGCGTCCAACAGCGGCACGATCAGACCGTTGGGGATGGCCGGCAGGAACTGCGGGCCGTACTGCAGCATCTGAGCGATCCCGGCCCATTCTTCCTGCCACTTCTCCTGCAACGCGGCCAGCAGCCGCTTGCGTTGGTCTGCGTTGAGCGTGAGCTGCTGGTCGATCGCGCTGACGATGCCCCGCGCCGCGGCCCGCTTGCGGAACTCGGCCCGCTTCTCCGCGTCGGCCTTGAAAACGACGAGCTGCTCCGGGGTCAACACTTCGGCGATCGCCTTGTCCAGCGCCTTATTGACCGCGACCCGTGGATCAACCACCGTTTGCCTGCCGCCGGCAAACAAGACGCCGATCTGCACCAACCCGTTTTGCTGCCCGAGCTGCTGACGGGCCACGGCCCTCACGGACCGCTCGAGCGCCCCGGCGCCCGCTTCCAAGAGCTGCGTCTGCTGCTTGGGGGTCAGGTCGCACAGAGCACGCAGGCCGTGCAGCCGGCCGTCGAGCAGGCTGCGGAACTGCGGCATCAACTGCTGCTCCATCGCCAAGACCTGAGGGTTTACCCCTTCTTCGGCCGGCGCCTCGGCGGCGGGCTGGACCCGCACCTCTACCTGAAACTGCTGGCCCGGTTTGATCTCTGCTGCCTCGACCACGGCCGGCGCTTCTACTTCTAGGAACATCGTGTCGGCGTCGACCTCAACCGGCTCGCCTTGAGCGGGGGCAGAAGCCGGGGCCGCAAGAACGAGAAGAACCACGGATAGCACGGTTTTCACGGAAAAGGACCGCCACGAAAAGGCGCGAAAAAGCACAGAAATGAAACGCTCCGTAGGCATCGATGTCGGCAAGCGCAGAAAGCTCTGCACGCCTCTGCAAATCTTCTTTGTGCATGTTTGTGCCTCTTCGTGGCCAACGTCATTGTGGCTGTCGTACACCGTACTACTAGTGGTTCGCGTCATTACGAGTTCTCCCCGGGGTTCTCCAGCCGGCTGAAGTACTCGTCGAGGCCCGCGCGGAACTCGGCGGGGAGGGCTTGGCCCGTTTCGCCGGTGGTCTGTTGGACCTCGTGCGCCTCGCGTACTTCTTTCTCGTTGACGCCGCGTCCCAGCAGGGCGATGGCCGGGGTGTTGGTGTCGCCGCCGCCGCCGCCGCCGGGCGAAGCGCCCCCGCCCCCGCCACCCTTGGGGTTGATCTTCTTCGAGGCCAGCAGCAGCTCGATCGCCTCGGTCTCGGCCGCGACCGCCTGTGGGCCGGTGTCGGGCCGGGCCAGGATCCCGGTGGCGTCGCCCATCACCCCCTCGACCGCGGTTAGCAGGTTCAGCTCCCTGCCGAAGTGGCGCCACGCGTCCTGCAGCTCCAAGATCCGCTCGCTCAGCGCGACCGTGCGGATACGCAGCCCCTCTTGGCCCACGCTCAGCCGCTCGGCCTCGCCCGCGTGGTCGGCCTCACCCACCGCGGACCGCGCCTGCTCTGCGACGCGGGTTTCTTCGCGGAGGTTGATCTCTCCTTCGAGGATCTTCATCGCTTCGAGCACCAGCGAAGGAGGCAGGCTCTCGGGCGACGCGCCCCCGGGGCAGCTCCCGGCGCAGGCCGGGTCGACCAGGTCGTCGCCCCAGCGGTCGAGGGAGTCGGACCAGTACTCGCTCTCGGCGATCGCGATCCCCTGCTTCTGGGTGAGGTCCCCCTCGAGCCGTCGCAGGCCCCCCAGCACGTCCCCCTCGCGCATCTCGTCCAGCACCTGCTTGAAGCGGGTCATCTGCCGGCGTTCGAAGTAGGCGTCCATGTCGTCCATGATGTAGGAGACCTGCAGGCCGCTCTCTTCTTGCTTCTTGACGAGCGTCTTGAGCACCTCGCGCGGCTGCTGGGGCACCGCGCTGAGGACCTTGCCGAAGCTCTCCGGCACGGCCTCGCCGGCGCGGCCGGCGATCTGGTACTGCGTGCGAGAGGCCGCCTTCAGGCGTTTGACCAGGGTGCTCCCCTCCAGGTTGGCGAGGATCTCGTTGAGCTCGTCGGCGATCTTGTCGAACTCGGCCAGCAGCCCCTCTTGCTCGGTGACCGCTTCTTCTAGCTTGTCGCCGGCCGGCGACGGTTCTTTCTTCTCGCCCTTCTTGGCCGCGCCGGCGACGGTGGTCACCGGCAGCGTGAGCTTGGCGCGTGAGGCCTTCTTCTTGGTGGGGTCCGCCTCGTCGTCGAGCGCGTCGGGCGAGCGCTGGCTCGACTCGCGGTCGACCAGCGACGGGGCGGGGGGCTTGGAGTTGGGGTCGGCCTCGGCCGCCTTGCCCCCCCCCGACGTGTCGCGCACCTGGCCCGCCATCGGGGCGGTCGGCTTCTTGACGCTCGAGGCGAGCTTCGGCGCGGCGGACGAGCGCTTCAGCAGGTCGGCCACCGTCGGCATCCGGTTGGCCGCGATTTCGTCCAGCAGGCCCAGCATCTGCGCCCATTTCTCGAGGTGCCCCACGCCGATCTCGGGGTTGCGAGACGCCTCGCGCACCAGCTCGGCCCCCGCCGCGGTGAGCCGCGCCAGCCGGCGCCCGTTGGCCTGCTCCGCGTCGGCCTGCGCCTGCACGCGGCTGCGTGTTTCGGGCAGGTCGAGCTGGTCGGCCGCCAGGGCGCGGATCGCACGGTTCTCTTCGTAGAGCTGCAGCTCGCGGTCGCGGACCTCCAGCGCCTGGCGGCGCCACTTGCTCAGTTGGTCGGTCATCCAGATGGCGTGCTGGTCGGGCGACAGGACGTACAGCACGTGGGGGGCGGAGTAGACGCGTCCGCGGTCCGGGAAGTAGTCCTCAACAAACGCCCGCACCGCCAGCGGCTGGGGCGGGATCCCCAACGACTCGGCCGAGAAGACGCCCTGTGCGTCGGCAGATTCTGCGTGCGGATCGCCGGAGGCGAGCACCCGCTCCCCTTCGGAGGGCGCCTCGACGGCGCCCGGGAATCCCCGCCACTGGAATCCGACGCGCCGCACGCCGAAGTCGTCGCGCGCCCGGACGGTAAAGTTGATCAGCTCCGATTCAAGCACGACTTTTTGCCCCGGCAGGTTTTCTACGATCAGCGTCGGCGAGGCGTCTTCCAGTGCAGAGATCGAGAGCTCCAGCGGCGCCGCGCCGGTCAGGCCGTGCCGGTCGGTCCATTCGAGCCGGCGCGACGTGTTCTCTTCGACCGGCGCGGCCGGCGCGTCGAACTCCGCGCCGCGGGGCGTGCTGGGGGCGCCATCGACCGCGGCCGAGGCCAGCGGCCGGCTGGCGGTGGCCGTGAGCGACACGCGGCTCCCCTTCACGGCCGAGAGGGCGCCGCCGCGGGCGTCGCGCTCTTGGGGCTCGGTGCGGCCGAGGTACTCCGGCAGCTCGACCCGGGCGGTGAGGCTGACGAGCTCGGGGCGGACGGTCGGCTCGATCCGGATGGTCTGCCGGGCGTCGCCGACGCTCAGCCGCAGCGCGTCGGGGGTGATCTGCGGGGGGACGACGAGCGTGTAGCCGTCTTCGGCCAGCGAGGCCTCGACGGGCTGCTGCCGGCCGACGCGGGCGTGGGCCTCGGCGGGGCGCCACTCGGAGCCGGGACGCAGCGCCACGTTCAGGTCGAACGGCTCGCCGTGGGCCACCACCAGCGCTTGCGGCAGGGGCTCGAGCGCGGCGAACGTGTAACGCGGGTCGTCGCCCCACGGCCGCAGCAGCCGCGCCCAGGCGTTTTGGGCCGCCGCGGGGAGCAACGCGGCCAGCGCGACGGCGGCCAGGGCGCCGAGCCCGGCCACGGCGCCCCACGCCGGCCGCCGCGACGGCGGGGTCGCTTCCGACAGGTCGCGTGCGGCCGCGTCGAGCGCGGTTTGGTTCATCGCGGCCTCAACCAGCACGGGGGAGCGCGACTGCTCCGAGCGGTTCTCGGCCAGCTCGATCACGCCCAGCAGTTGGTCGCCCAGGCGGGGCATCCGCCGCGTGAGCAGCCGCGCCAGTTGCTTGGGGGTGCGGCGGCGCCAGACCCAGCGGTGCAAGAACCACGGCGTCACCGCGCATCCGGCCAGCGCCGCGAAGAACACCGCCGTGCGGACCGCCGCTGGGGTGTCGACCAAGCGGTCCATCACGAACACCGCCAGGTAGGCGATCGCCACGCTCGCCACGCCGATCGCCAACGCCTCGCTGAGCTTGAGCAGCCAAACCCGCCCGCGGTACGCGCGTAGCTGCGCTTGGAGCGAGCTAGGAACTCTCAGCGGATCGCCTTGCTTAGCCATGGTCGGCGCTCGTTAGTTTGGTAATGGGAAGACGACTGTTGCCCACGAATCTCTCGAATCAAACGAATAAGGAACCGCCGATGCACGCTGATGGACGCAGATAGAAAAAGAGGATCAGACGGATGTTCGAAAATCTGCGTCCATCGGCGTGCATCGGCGGTTTCAAATCTTGCCGTCCGTCTCTGTGTTCTCTGCGACTCTGTGGTGAACCTTCTTCTACCTGTCTTCTATTCGTTTCATTCGCGTGATTCGTGGGCAACCGTCCAACAAGTCAGATTAATCCTACCGTCTTCCGCAGCACCCAGAATACACCCAGCAAGCAAATCAGCGTGCCTGCGACGATCGGGTGGCTCCAGAGCTGCAACCGGCGGATGGCCGGGGGGGGATCGGGGAGTGAGGCAAGATGCGTGATGGCTTCTTGGGCGCGGTCGATAGCGATGGTCCGGCCGCGTGTGACGCGGGCGATCTCGTCGAGCACCTCGATGCGGGCCGGGCGGCCGACCTTTTCGGCCGCGTCTCCCTGCACGTAGAACGACGCCTCGAGCGACTCGCCCGTCGGCTGGGCGCTCAGGGTCACCTGGTGCTTACCCGGCTCGGCGGCGGCGTACTGGCCGCTGTAGGCGCCCCACTCGTCTCCCACGGAGCGTAGGCGGACCGTCTCTACGGCGCCGGAGGGGGCGACGATCCGCGCCGCCACCTCGCCGCCGCTCAGCGGCTCGCCTGAGCGCTCCATCACGTTCGCGCTGAGCGTCATGGTCTGGCGGACCTCGGGTTGGTCGGGGGAGTAGTAGAGCCGCATGGTTTCTCCCTTGGCCATGTTGCGTTGGTAGGCCATCCAGCGCACCACCTGACCCCAGAAGCGGTAGTGGTACTTGTCTTCTACCCCCTTGCGCCACCGCCACGCGCCGTCGGTCCCCATGAACAGCACCTTGCCGGCGCCGAAGGTGCGCGTCACCAGCAGCGGCAGCCGCCCGTACTGGTTGGCGGACGACTCGTGCACGCACAGCACCTCGCTCCCCGCCTTGGCGCGCACCACGGGGGCGTGCCACTGGAAGCCCGGCAGCTCGTTCCAGATTTCTGCGTTCTCGTCCAGCGTGTCGGCCAGCTTGGTCAGCAGGCTGCGGCGCCCCAGGGCGGTGAGCTGGAAGTGCTCCGCCCGCTCCGTGCCCCAGCCGTCGGGCTGCGAGGGGTCGAGCGTCACCGGGTAGAGGTCGGCCAGCTCGGTGTCCAGCAGGCTGAGCTGCCTCCCCTGCCAGCCCGGCATCACCACCAGCCCGCTGGCCTGGTGCTCTACCAGCCCCTTGAGCAGCCGGCACTGTTCGGTGGTTAGCTGGCCGGTTTCGCAGCCCACGTCTCCCAGGAAGACCACGTCGAACTTCGCCAGCTCGTCGAGCCCCTCGGGGAACTGTTTAATGTAGTCGGTGTTGCCGCCCCCCTGCTTGGTGAGCCCCGGATGGAACAGCAGGCACGCCACCTCGATGCCGGGGTCGCGTGAGAGCGCGTTGCGCAGGTAGCGGTACTCCCACCGCGGGTAGCTCTCCACTACCAGCACCCGCAGCTTCTCTTCGCGCACCGCGATGGGCGCCTTGCGCGTGTTGTTGTCGCTGAGCGTCTCCTCGCTCACCGGCGGGACGGCGAGCGTCACCGTGTAGTCACCCGTCGACGCGGGCTGCCAGTCGATCGAGTCGGTCGAGCGGCCCATGGCCGCGATGCGGACTTCTTTGGTGATGGTCTCGCCGCTAGAGACGGTCAGTTGCACCGTGGCCAGGTGGTCGCGCGGCAGCGAGCTCTCGATGGTGAACGGGATGCGGACCCGCTTGCCGGCGATGCCGAACGTCGGCGCGTCGAGGCTCACCAGCTCGATATCGGGCAGGGGGATCGGGCTGCCGACGGGGATGGCCACCACCGGGGTCGAACGCAGCCGAAGCCGCGCCGCCGCCTCGACCGGCGGGGGGCCCGCGTTCCAGTCGCCGTCGGAGATCATCACCACCCCCAGCAGGTTCGGGTTTTGCTCCAGGGCCGCGGCCAGCGGCGCGTTCAGGTCGCTCGCCTTGTTTGATTCGGCGGACGAGAACGGCGTGATCACTACGTTCAGGTCCTGGTCCAGCTTCTCCCAGAAATCGGGCTTGGTGAGCGGCGCGATCGCCTCGCCGCGGGTGCTCAACTGGCCAACCGACGAGGGGCGGTTGACGTCGCGCGTCTGCATGCTGATCGAGTCGTCCCACAGCACGGCGACGGTCGGCCGCTCGTCGGGGCGGAACTCCTGGACCCACTCGGGCTGGTTCAAGAGCACCGCGGCAGCGGCGACCACCGCAAACCGCAGCAGCTCCAGCAGGCCGATCGAGCGGCGGTAGCCGCTGCGACGCCACGCGACCACGCCCAGCACGGCGGTCACAACCACGGCCAGCAGCGACAGCCCCAGGCTGAGCGGCGTTGATAGGAACATCAGCGAGCTGGTGGAGGTCATACCGCGGCCTCCACGGGACGCTCGGCGCGGCGGCCGATCGGCACGGTCTGCGGCTTCTCTGCGACCGGCGCCGCGATGCGCGGCAGGCAGAGCGCCGCCTCGGTCACCAGGGCGACGATCATCGCCCCCAGGAACAGGCGCCAGACCTCGCGCAGCAGACCGGCGCCATCGCCGACGACCCCCGCGACCCGGTCGAAGGCGAGCCCCTCGAACAGCCGATCGACCCGGGCCGCCGGCACCGTGTCGGTGCGTCCCTCCGCCAGGGTCCGGTTGACGGCCGCCAGCTTGTCGCCCCCTTCATACACTCCCTGGTAGAAGCAGTAGTCGGTCGAGAGCGCCTCGGCCGCGGCGGGGGAGTCGTCGCCGGCGGTGCGGCGCCACGGTTCGGGTGACGCGGCGAATGGTTGGCCCGCCGGCTCGTTGCGGGTGTCGCCCAGCCGCTGGGCGCCGGCGTCGATCACGCGCCGCAGCGCGGCGTACAGCACGACGCCGTCCGAGGCGAGTGTTGAGTCGCGCGGTTCGGTAGTGGTGGCGATGAAGTACACGCCGCCGTGGTCGGTCACGGCGCGGCCCACCAGCGGCGCCCCGCCGGGCAGGGTCGCCAGCGTGTTGAGCTCGCCGGAGAGCGTGCAGTACCGGCTCACCTTCCAGCGACCCACCGGGAGCGACGCGCCGCTCTCGGTCTTGACGAGCAGGTCTTGGTCGCTGCGCCAGTTGTCGGGCGTGAGGGGCTCGGCCGGTTCTTGCCAGGCCTGCCAGCGGACGCCGGCGAACGAGGCGCCCGTCGGCGCCGCAGGGGGCAGGAAGATCACCTGGCCCCCGCGGTCGACCAGCTCACGCAGCCGCTGGGCCGCGTCGCCCGTCGGCAGCGGCGCCTGCCACACCACCAGCGCCAGCGTCTCCCACGCCACGGCGCCCAGTGCGTCGGGCGTGGCGGTCTCGGCCGCGCTGCTCACCGCCGGCGAGGGCGAGATGGACGCCGCGAGCCGCACGGCCCGGGCCCGGTCGGGGGCGTCGGTCACCACCAGCGTCCGGCGGACCACCGGCTCGTCGTACACGAAGAACGCTTGGTCGTCCGCCGGGTTCGAGTCCGCGGGGAGCGACACCCGGCCCCAGCCGCGCGTGGCGCCCGCGGCCAGCGGCACGCGGTGGTCCTTCAGCTCGAACCCGACATTGGTTAGTTCGATGTTCATCACCGACGGCGCGCCGTCGATCTCTAGCCGCAACGGCAGGGCGATCTTGGCGGGGGCGTCTGGCCGGCCCGGCCGGCCGGGGGGGGCCGAATCGCGCGTCACCTCCAGCGACAGCACCAGGTCCGACCCGCCGCCGGAGGGCTCGCGGCGGGCGTCGGTGACGCGGACCGCCAGGTTCGGCTGCGCGGCGCTCGCGTCTGACGCGTACGTCAGCAGGTGGAATCGCACCTCCTGCGGAAACTCCAGGATGGCGCTGCGCAACGACCCCCAGCGCCCGTCTTCCGGCTGCCAGTCGTTCTCGCGCAGGTCGGAGGCGATCCACACCTCGGTCCGCCCCGGGTTGTTCGCTTTGATGTAGTCGTGCACCACGCCGAGCATCGCCGGCACGTCGGCCGAAGCGCTCACGCCGGTGGTCTGCGGCGCGTCCAACAGCGCCGCCGGCGAGCTGATCTCTTGCGGCTTGAGCGTGGCGCTATCGATCAGCACCCACCGCTTCGAGCCGAGCGTCTGGAGCGTGTCGACCAGTTGCCGGCGGGCCGCGTCCAGCTTCGATACGCCGGCGGTGCGCTGCTGCATGCTGGGGGAGCGGTCCAGCAGCACGATGGTGGTGTCGGCCTGGCCGCCGGCGGTCAGCCCCAACCAGCCGCTGGCCAGCGGGCGGCTGACGGCAAACAGCAGCCCGGCGATCGCCAGCACGCGCATCGCCATGATCAGCCACTGCCGCAGCCGCCGGAAGCCGCGCGACATCTGGTTGGCGGACAGCAGGAACTGCATCGCCCCCCAGTCGAGCGTCTGGTAGCGACGCTGATTAATCAGGTGGATGATCACCGGCAGCGCCGCGATCGGAAGCGCCGCCAGCATCCAGGGTTGCAAGAAGCTCATCGCCCGCTCCGCTGCTGGGTGCGGCGCACGAGGAACTTCATCAGCGTCTGCTCGTACGGCTCGTCGATCCGCACGCGGTGGTAATCGACCCCCGTCTCTAGCACCGCGGTGCGCAGCCCCTCCAAGTACTCGGCCAGGGCCTTCTGGTAGCGGCTAGCGATCTCGGTCGGCTCGGCCAGGATGCTGGTCCCCCCCTCCATGTCCACAAACCGCGTCGGGCGGCGGAACTGGAAGTCTAGCTCTTGCTGCTCCAACAAGTGGAACGCCGCCAGGTCGTGGTGGCGGAACCGCAGGTGCTCGAAGCACTCGCGCAGCAGCGCGGGGTCGGCGAACAAGTCGGAGATAACGATGATCAGCGCCCGCTGGCGGACCGTCTCGGCGAGCTGGTGCAGCACGTCGACCAGGTGCGTGGGGCCGACCGGCACGACCTTCTCGAGCGTGTCGAACAAGTGCGCCAAGTGCGCTGGGTTGCGGCGAGGCGGGATGTCTTGCACGATGCCATCCGCGACGCAGGTCAGCCCCACCGCGTCGCCCTGCTGGATCGCCAAGTAACCCAGCGTGCCGGCCAAGCGGCGGGCGTACTCGATCTTCGACAAACCCCCGCCCGCGGGGCCGAACCGCATCGAGCCGCTGGTGTCGACCACTAGGCAGCAACGCAGGTTGGTGTCGGCCTCAAACTCCTTCACATACCGCCGCCCGGTGCGCGCTAGCGCCCGCCAGTGCAGCCGGCGGAGGTCGTCGCCCGGCACGTACTTGCGGTACTCGGCGAACTCGACACTAGAACCCCGGTGGGGGCTGCGGTGCTTGCCCGAAACGCCCCCCTGCATCGGCTTGCGAGCAAACAGCGGCACGCCCGCCAGCCGCGCCAGCACGGCCGGCTCGAGGAACGACCGCGGTGGCTGTTGGGTGGGCATGCGTAGCCGATAACGCTAGGTAGAAACGGGATGAACCACGGATTGCACGGATAACTGGCGACAACGAATCTTTCGAGCCGGTAGCGTCAGCGCCCGGAGTGCGGTGGGTACACGCGTCGCAACCCGGAGTAGAGCGACGACACGCGCCGCTCCGGTCCGCGCGTGAGTCGAGTGGGTTCGCGCCACACCCCGGGCGCTGACGCTACCGGCTCGATCGCAAACCCACTCACCAGTCACTACTCACCACTCACGCTTCGCTGTCCATCTCTTCCAACAACCGCCGCACGACCTCTTTGGCGTCGATCCCTTCGGCCTGGGCCGCGAAGGTGGTGATGATGCGGTGCGTTAGCACCGGCGCGGCCACCTCCTGCACGTCTTCGAGCCGCACCATGTAGCTTCCCAGCAGCGCCGCGCGGGCCTTGGCGCCGAGGATGAGGTTCTGCACGGCACGCGGGCCGGCGCCCCACGCCACCAGCGGGCGGAGCCACTCGGGCGCCTCGTCGCGGCCCGGCCGTGTCTTGCGCACCAGCCGCGCGGCGTAGGCGTAGATGTGGTCGGGCACCGGGACGCGGCGCACCAGGTGCTGGTGGGCGATGATTTGCTCGGCGTCCATCAGCCGGTCGAGCGTCGGCAGCGCGTCGCCCGTGGTGGTGCGGGCGATCTCGATCTCCTCCGCCTCGCTGGTGGGGTAGTCCAGCTCGATCAGGAACATGAACCGGTCGAGCTGCGCCTCGGGGAGCGGGTAGGTCCCTTCCTGCTCCACCGGGTTCTGGGTGGCCAGCACCAAGAACGGGGGCGACAGGTCGAACGTCTTGCCGACCGTCGTCACCCGGTACTCTTGCATCGCCTCGAGCATCGACGCCTGCGTCTTCGGCGGGGCGCGGTTGATCTCGTCCGCCAGCACCACGTTGGCGAACACCGGCCCTTTGACGAACTCGAACACCCGGCGCCCGTCCGAGTCTTCTTGCAAGATGTCGGTGCCGGTGATGTCCATCGGCATCAGGTCGGGGGTGAACTGGATCCGGCTGAAGTCCAGCGTCATCGTCTCGGCCAGCTTGCTCACCAGCAGCGTCTTGGCGAGCCCAGGCACCCCCATCAGCAGCGCGTGGCCGCGGGCGAACAGGCTGATCGCCAGCAGCTCGATCACGTCGTGCTGCCCGATGATCACCCGGCCCAGCTCCTCGCGCAGCTTGGCGTAGGCCTGCCGCAGCCGGTCGACCGCCTCGACGTCGTTCGCGCTGAGGGCCTCGTTGTTGTTCGGCGCGGCGGGGGCCGAGTTGGTCAGCGCGTCCGAGGAGGAGGTCAGCGACATAGCGGGCCCAATGCGGGGGGTCGGATTCTAGCGATTGGAGCAGCGGGGCGCCGAAGATGGTCGGCCACGGCGGCTACGGTAGCGTTTCGCCGCCGCCCCGGGATTATTGACGCACGGGGGCCGAAAGTCACCCTTCCGGGGAAAGAATGTTCGGCCGGCCGCCGGCGTCAACGGGCAATTGTGGGGCGTTGCTGCTGGTTTTTGACTTGCCGACGCGGGCGGAGCATAGTGGTTTTTCGGCCGCTTCCGACGCAATTACCACCGAGACGATTGATGCACGCACGACGATCCGCGCTGGCTTTGGCGATGGCGCTGTTGGCCGCCGGCCACTGGACGGCGTGCCTCGGGGCCGAACCGGTCACGGTAAACGCGCTCTCCTACTACCAAAGCGGCGGCCAGGTGGGGGGCGTCTGCGGGCCGGTCGAGATCTGGTTCGATCAGAACCCCGGCAAGTCGTTCCGGCTGGCGTTTATTGAGGACGAGATCGACGGCTACGGCGAGTTGTGGCGCGCCGCTGCGTGGCAGGCCTCGCTGGTGGCCGCCGACCTCTCGGGCCGCGACGTCGCCGGCGTGCGGCTCTTCTTCCAGCGGAGCGGACGGGTCGACGGCCCCAGCGCCGGCGCCCTGACCACCGTCGGCGTGCTGGCCGCGCTGCGCGGAGACAAGGTGCTGAGCGACGTGGCGATGACCGGCACCATCAACCCCGACGGCACCATCGGCCCCGTGGGGGGCGTGCCCCACAAGATCGACGGCGCCGCCGCGGCGGGCATGCGGCTGGTGCTGATCCCCTACGGCATGCGCAACGACCGCGACGAAACCCTCGGCCGCGACGTCGACCTGTTCCAGCGGGCCGCCGACCGCGGCATCGAGCTCCGCGCCGTGGGCGACATCTACGAGGCCTACCGCCTGGCGACCGGATCGGAGCTCCCGCGCCCCGCCCCCGCGCCCGTGCCGACGCTGGGGAACGCCAGCTACCAACAGGCAAAGATCATCACCAGCAAGTGGCGGCTCCGCTTCCGCGAAGAGGCGGCCGAGTACGACCGCATTCCGGAAGACCACAAGAGCGAGTACACCGAGGCGATGATGGAGTGGGCGCGCGAGGTGGAGGAAAATGTAGACGACCATCTCGCACAAGGGGTGGCCCCGGCGGCGCTGGTGGCCATCACCGAAGCCGCCAGCTCGGCGGCGCTGGCCAATGAAGTCGCCCGGACGATCTGGGTCGACAATGACCGCGGCCGCGAGGGGGCCATCGAGTACGCCCGCCTGTTCGCCCAGGCGCCGATGAAGCGCCGCATGGCGATCGACCGGCTGAAGAACGCGTCGCCCCGCACGCTCGGCGCCCTGGGGACCACGATCTACGCCTACATGAGCCTGACCGAAGGGATCACCTACGAGAACCTCGGGAACCTGATGCTGAGCGGGAAGCTCGAAAAGCCGATCCTCACACGGGTGACCGAGGAAGACGACGTAGAGTTGGAGCGGATCCTCGAGGCGGTCTATTACATGCAGATGGCCGCCGCCGATTACGACTACGTCGAAGACGTGCTCGACCTGGCCAGCCGCGTCGAGGGGCGCGCCACCCCGGCTTCGATGCCCCTGGAGGCGACGGCGGACTTTTTCCGCCGCGCCGCCCAGGCGAACCTGAACCAGTTCGAGAAGCTGGTGATCGACCAAGCGGCCGACGGGGCGGGGGTCACCTACTCCCGCGCCAAGGACGCCATGCTCAGCAAGGACGAGCAGTACCTGCTGGCGTGGGGCGCCCAGCAGTTCTCCCAAGCAGAAATGTTCCGCGAGTTCGAGGGAGATCAACTGTCGCTCGCGCGGCTGGCCCTCGCGATCCGCACCTACACGCTGTCGTCGTCGCTGGTGGCCAACCACTACTCGCTGGGGGTAGAAATGGACGACGAAGGCTATATCGTCGACGTCAAGCGCGACGCGCCGCTGAAGTACATGCTCGACTTCGCCGAAGACCAGACGCGCCGGAACATCCAGCTTCTGAGAAACGAAGACGTCGACCCCTCCGACGTGGTGTTCGATTACGTCTCGGCGGGGATGCTACGCGGGGGCGATCAGGGCGAGCAACTCCAAGCCCTGCAGTGGTACTGGGAGGCCAACACCGTGGCGCGGACCATCGCCTACCTCGGCGGGTTCGCCAAGCAGGCCCCAGAAGGGGGCGCCGAAGCGGGCGCCGTGGCGGACGACGTCAAGGCCGCGAAGTAGCCCCGGCCGTCTGACACGCGTTGATTGAACCCGAGCACGCGGGGCGATAGACTAGCGGCACGGCAAGGCCGCTGGGCCCCAGCGCAACACGCGTTGCAGGTCTCCGGCGCCCGTGCGGCACGCGGCGAGGTTCACGCCGCTTTGCCGGCCACGCCGTTCTCGTCAGGCACATCTCTTTCGCGACATTGATCAATGCAACTCTTGGGCGCCGTTGGCGGAATAAGTATGAATAGAACCGCTCTTGCGCTGCTGGCCGCCGGGTGCGCCGCGGCGGGAACCCTGTTGGCGAAGACCCCTCCCCCCTCAGAGGCCAACAATCCCACCGCGGATTTCCGCTTCACCGACGACGCCCCCCCGCCGGCCGAGCCCCTGACGCTGTGGTACCGCAAGCCCGCCACCAAGTGGGAAACCGAGGCGCTCCCCGTGGGCAACGGGCGACTCGCGGCGATGGTGTTCGGCGGGATCGATCGAGAACGCATCCAGTTCAATGAAGAGTCGGTCTGGGACGGCGTCCCCCAAGACCCCAACAACCCCGAGGCCCTGGCCGCACTGCCAGAGGTCCGCCGTCTCCTCTTTGAAGGCAAGAACGACGAGGCCGCCAGGCTCGCCGGCCGGAGGATGATGGGGAGCCCCAGCCGGGTCAAGTCGTACCAGACACTGGGCGACTTGTTCTTGGAGTTTTCTCCCCCGGCAGGCGCCGTGGCCGGCTACCGGCGCGACCTAGACCTCACCACCGGCGTGGCGAGCGTCCGCTACCGAGTGGACGGCGTGCAGTACACGCGCGAAGTGTTCGTGAGCGCCCCCGACCAGGTGATCGTGGTCCGCCTCACCGCAGACCAACCGGGGAAGGTGAGCTTCAAGGCCCGCTTTGCTCGCGACGGCGCCGAGTCGGAGGTAGACGCACGCGGCCGCCTGATCCTGCGCGGCAAACTGGGCGTCGATTACGAGGCGCAACTGCTGCCGATCGTCAGCGGCGGCACTGTCGTCGCTTCGGGCGACTCGCTGGCCGTTTCAAACGCCGACGAGGCCACCCTGTTGCTGGCGGGGGCGACCAGCTACGTCAACCCAAGCGACCTCTCCGCAGACGCCACGGCGCGCTGCGACGCCGCCCTGAGCGCCGCAAAGGCGAAAGATTATGACGCGCTGCGCGCCGCGCACGTCGCCGACTACAAGAAACTATTCGACCGCGTCAAACTCAGCCTCGGCGGGGCCGACGCCGCCCAGCGGCCCACCGACGAGCGCCTGCGCGCCGTGAGCCGCGGCGCCAGCGATCCCCAGCTCGAGGCGCTCTACTTCCAGTTCGGCCGCTACCTGTTGATCAGCAGCTCGCGACCCGGCGGCCTGCCGGCCAACCTGCAGGGCAAGTGGTGTCAGCACTACGACGCCCCCTGGCACAGCGACTACCACTTCAACATCAACGTGCAGATGAACTACTGGCCGGCGCAGACCTGCAATCTCGCCGAGTGCCACGAGCCCTACTTCGACTTCCTCGAAACCCTCGTCCCCTTCGGCGAGGAGACGGCCGACGTTCACTACGGCGCCCGCGGCTGGGTGCTGCACCACCTCTCCGACAACTACGGCTTCACCCCCCCGGCCGACGGCGTGCACGGCATCTGGCCGCTGGGCGCCGCCTGGGCCACGCGCGACCTGATGGAGTACTACCGCTTCAGCGGGGATCGAGAGTTCCTGGTCGAACGCGGCTACCCGATGATGAAGGGGGCGGCGCGGTTCATCCTCGACTTCCTGATCGAGGCCCCGCAGGGGACCCCCGTCGCGGGCCGGCTGGTCACCAACCCGTCCCACTCGCCCGAGAACGCCTTCATCAAGGCGGACGGATCGCAGTCGGTGTTCACGTACGCGGCCACGATGGACCTCGAGATCGTCCACGACCTGTTTACCGGCGTGCTTGAAGCGAACGAAGCCATTGGCCCCGACGGCGATTTCGACCCGGAGTTCCGCGCGGAGGTAGAAGCCGCTCTGGAGAAGCTGGCGCCGCTGCAGATCAGCCCCAGGACGGGGCGCCTGCAGGAGTGGGTGGAAGACTACCGCGAGAAGGACCCCAAGCACCGGCACACGTCGCACCTGTTCGGCCTGCACCCGGGGCGGCAGATCACCCCCACCGGCACGCCCGAGCTGTTCGCGGCCGCCAGGAAGTCGCTGGAAGGGCGGGGCGACGGCGGCACCGGCTGGAGCATGGCGTGGAAGGTGAACTTCTGGGCCCGCTTTCAGGACGGCGACCGCGCCCACCTGCTGTTGAGCAACCTGCTGAAGAAGGGGACCCTGCCCAACCTGTTCGACACCCACCCCCCGTTCCAGATCGACGGCAACTTCGGCGGCGCCGCCGCGATCGCCGAGATGCTGCTCCAAAGCCACGCCGGCGAGGTCCAACTCCTCCCGGCGCTCCCCCAGGCGTGGCCCGAGGGCTCGGTCCAAGGCCTCCGCGCACGCGGCGGCTTCGAGGTCGACATCGACTGGAAAGACGGCAAACTAGCCACGGCCAAGATCCGCTCGCTAAACGGAAACCCGCTGAAGCTGCGGTACGGCGCCAAGGTCGTGGAGAAGGAGCTCGCGAAGGGGGAGACGTTTACGTGGAGTGGAGAGTAGGGCAGGGGGGCCCGGCGGCGGCGCGGGATGTCCGGCTCGCTTGAGGTTGGTGGAACGGGCTACCGGCCGCCGCTCCCGACCAGCCCTTTAGCCCGACAGAACCGTCCGCGCCCGGATACCGCTATAGCATGAAGCCAAGACGCTACCGCCGCTGTGTCGCCGTGGTCGCATTGGTGCTAATGCTGTCCTTTGCCGTCGGGGCGTGGGTGGTTGGCGGGTCGCTCGTCGCGGCAGCGAATCGGCCGGTCGGGCCCCCTCCCGCCGACCTGCCCGTCGAAACGCTCCGCATCGCCTCGTCATCGGGTTCTGAACTGGCGGCGTGGCTCGTGCCGGCCGACGGGGCGACGGCGACCGTCGTCCTGCTCCACCCGATCCGCGGCGACCGCCGCTCGATGCTCGGCCGTGCGGCCCTGCTGCACGAGGCGGGCTTTGCGGTCTTGATGATCGACTTCCAAGCGCACGGCGAGAGCGCGGGCGAGCGGCTGACCCTCGGGCATCTCGAGAAGCTCGACGTCCGGGCCGCGGTCGCGTTCGTGAGGCTCAGAAGCCCAGGCCACCAGATCGGCGTCGTCGGGCGATCATTGGGCGGCGCGTCCGCCCTGTTGGCGTCCCCGCTTGGAGTAGACGCGATGGTCGTCGAGTCGGTTTATCCCACGGTAGCCGACGCGGTGTACGACCGCGTCGGCATGCGGCTCGGCGTGGGCCGGTACGCCGTGGCCCCCGCCTTGCTCTGCCAGCTCGGGCCGAGGCTCGGCGTCACGCCCGCGGACCTGCGTCCCATCGATTTTGTCGACGACGCGGGCTGTCCGATCCTGATCGCGGCTGGCGACCGGGATCTGCACACCCCCATCGACGAAACCCGCCGCTTGTTCGAGGCCGCGCGTGATCCAAAGCAGCTCGTCGTCTTCCGCGGCGCCGGGCACGTTGACTTGCTGGAGTACGACCCACAGGCGTACCGGGACGAGATCCTGCCGTTCTTGCAAGCGAAGCTGATCAAGTGACGCGGCGCCCGGCGGCGCCCGTCTTGGTGGGGATAAAGTACAAGCTGAAACTCTGACGCTTCGGTACCCCAGCCGCTCGCCGGCCGCATTGCGGCTCACTCCTCGTCCAGCTTCCACAGCCCGGTCTCGCTGTCGTTGACGATCTCAACACGCTCCTCGGGGTGCGCCGTCAGCAAGCGGAACACGCCGCCGTGGCCGTGCCGCAGCGGGTCTTGCTTGCCGCCGTCGGCCAGACGCCGCAGGTCTTGCTTGAGCAGCTCTGCCCCGTGGGCGAAGTCCACCAGCAGCCAGGCTTGCAGCCACTGGTCGTACAGCGACACGCCCCCGTCGCCGCGTGGGAGCTGGTCTTCCTGCTCGCCGACGGTCAGCAGCAGTTCACGGGCCGCGGCGGGATCGACGAGCGCCAAGAAGCGGGCGGTCCCAATCGTCACTTGGAGCCGAGCCTGTCCGCGGACGCTCCTGCCCTGCGCCCGCGCCGCGGCCATCACGTGCCACACCACGCTCTCCATGTCGGGGTAGCCGACCAGCGACGCTTGATAGGCCAACAGCCCCGCGAACGGGCCTGCTTGGCCGTAGTTGATGTACCCCTGGTAGGCGTCGGGCGAGCCGCGGTGGATGGCGAGCGCCTCGTCGATCAGCGTCCAGGCGAGTTGCTGGTCGACGGGGGCGACTTCTACCGCCAGGTAGCCCAGCGCCTGGGCGCGGTTGCCGGCGTCTTCGCAGCGGCGCACCAGCGCCGCGGCGCCCGCGGTGTCGGTCGCCACGATCTGCATCGCGATCTTTAGCCGACCCCGGTCACGCGAGGTCACGGCGTTGGCGTCCCCCTTGAGCGACTCAAGGGCGGCGATCGCGGCGTCGGGGTCCGTCACCGCAGCGGCCACCGCCACGCGCGCCAGTGCTCGGATCCGAGAGAAGTCCGAGTCACCGATGTTGGCCATCTCCAGCGCGCCCGCCAGCTCGTAGGGGGCGAGGGCCGCCGCGGCGGACTGGGTGGCCGCTTCTTGGCGCGACGGGTTGGGTTCCTTGTCGACCGCCGCAAACGCCTTGGCCGCCATCAGCTCTGCGGCGTCGTGAAACCCGAGCTGGGATTGCAGCATGGCCGCGCGTGCGAAGTCGTACGAGGCGCCCGTGGCCTCGGCCCGCTGCGCGGCGATGTTGGCCAGCGGCAGGGCCAGGCCCCGCTCCTCCACCTGCGGCGAACGCGCGAACCGCTTGGCCAACTCTATCACCGTAGGTTGCCCCCCGGCCTTTGCTTCGATCAGCAGCGTCAGCCCACGCTGTGGATCTTCGCGTATCACGTCGCGCGCCTCCTGGCTACGAACGACGTAGCCGAACGCGCCGTCTACCTCGCCCGACATCGCATCGGCCCGCTCGATGTCGATCCGGGTCATCCCTTCCAGCAGCGACATCCGCGCCGTGCTGCGGGGATCGGTCGGCAGCTTCCAGGCGAGCTCGATCAGTTCCCGCGCCGCCGCACGCCGCTGCTGCAAGTCGGGGCTAGGGACGGCCGGCAACCCGACCGGCGTGGCGTCGTCGGCCCGCAACTCAATACGCACCGCCGACCCGTCGTCGGGCAGTCGCGCGCCCCCTAGGCGGTAGCCCTCCTTATCCGCGAACACCCAGCGTACGTCCGGGGCGGTCTTCTCCAGCCGAAACGCGCCCGACCTGCCGGTAAGCTGTACTGCGGGCCCCCACTCGCTTCCGGCGGCAAACACCCGCACGCCGCCCAAGGGCGCCCCGTCTGCCCCCACCACTGTTCCCGTGGTGGGGGGCGCGGCCTTGGCCAGCACCAGCGGATTAAGCGTCAGCACCTCCTCGGAGATGCCGTGCACCTGCGGCGCCTCGGCGGAAGAGTAGCCCTCGGCGGACGCCGATACCCAGTAGTTCAGGTCGTTCCACAGCAGGTCGCTCTGGGCTTCGCCGCTGGCGTCGGTGGTCGCGGTTCCGGCCGTCCCGGAAACCGACACGCCGCCGCCTGGGCCCTGCCACTTGGTAGCGTAGGGGTACGATGTGCCAAAATGGATCGTAGCGCCGGCGATCGGCTCGCCCTCCGGGTCAACCACCTTGCAGCGGAAGCGGAAGCCGTGCGCCGTAGAGAGTTCGACCCGCAGCGGCTGCGCCACCTTTTCGGGAGTGACCACCAGCGACGGCTTGCTGATCGCGTCCGGGGTGCGGACGCGTATCGGCAGCGTGTCGTTCAGCGCGACGCCGCGGATCGTGAACCGGCCGCTGGCGTCGGCCTTCTGGATCGAACGCCGCAGTTCCGCCTGCACCCCCACCGAGCAGACGACGTGCACGACGGCGCCCGCCGCGGGCCGACCCGCCTCGTCCACGACCTCGATCGCCAGGTCGCCGGCGGGGTCCAACAGCAGGTCGGGCCACTGGGTGTCCGCCGCGACCGCCAGCCGCGGCATACGCGACTTTGCATCGCCTCCGGAGTGAAAGCTCGAGTTGAGTGGCACGTACCGGTCGGGGGTCAGCAGCACCTGGATCTGGTACGTCCCTTCGCGCACAAACGCCGCATGCGCTCCATCTTGATCGGTCACGCACTGTCCTTCGTGGGTAGACCGCCCCTCTTCGATCCTGTTGTACGTCACTGTAGCCCCGCCGACGGGCCGCTTGTCGGCGAAAGCCAGCACGCGGCCCCGCAGCCAGACCCCCGGCTCGGTAGTCAGGGAGACCCCGCGGGTCGCCTGGCCGGGCTCAACATTTACCTCTACCACCGCGCCGGGCCGCGCAGCGACCCCCGCGGCGAACGCGGCCGACAGGCGGTACTGGCCGGGGGGGAGCCCGTCGACCCGGAACGTGCCGTCGGCTTGGATCGACGCCTCCTCGTTGACGCTCACGTTGCTGCCCTCGCGCCGCACGTAGCCGTAGACATTCAATGTGCCGACGGGCTTATCGGGGTCGAGGCCGGCGGGGGGCTCGCCGCCGTGCCAAGCGATCGAGCCCGCCAGCGATCCGGCCGGCGCCAACGACAGCGACGCCGGCGCCCCCAGGTTCCACATCACGGTCGGGCGCCCGTAGCCCGGCTTCGACACCCCGGCCGACAGGGCGCCCGTGGTCGGCAGCCCCGGGATCGCGAAGCTCCCGTCGGGCCCCGTCGTCACGGTCTTCTCTCGGCTCCATTCGGGGGGGAGCTGCCCGTAGTCGCCCCCGCCGACGCCCAGCTCTGTGCGAAGCAGTATGCGTGGTGTGACCTGGGCGCCGGCGATCGGCCCCCCCTCAGGATCGCTCAGCCGCCCACGGCACTCGGCGCTGGGCGCCAGCTCCACGCTCAGCGGCGTCCGGCGGTGGTTGTACAGCCCATTGAACCAGCCGAGGCCGGCGCCGTCGTGGCGTGCCCAGACGGTGAGCTGCCCCGGATTGGCGAAGACGGCGTCCTCTGCCGGCAGCGAGGTGAACGCGAAACCCCCCTCGGCGTCCGAAGTGGTTTCGCCCAGCAACTCGGGGGCGCCGTAGTTGCCCCCGACGAGCCACAGCCGCGCCCCAGCGACCGGGGCGCCCTCGGAGTCGTGCACAACGCCCAGCACCAGAGGCGCCGGGGGCTCGGCCCCCCCTACCTCGTCCGCCGCCGCTGCGGGGGCCGCCATCAAGACTGCCAACAACCAGGCGGCGCCCTGCATCGCTGGCCCCCCAGCGGCCACGCGTGCAATCCGAACCAACAGCGCAGTCATGACGGTTCCTTGGAGACCCAGGCACGATCGGAAAGCGACACGATCTAGAAGCGACACGCTCGAAGAGCAGCGCCCCGATTGTAGCACCCCGCCCGTACGCGTAGGGAGCATGGCCCCCGGCCGGATGCCCCCTGCAAATAAGCCGGCGGCCGGCGGCGCCCGCGGGTAGAATGGCGGGGCCGGTTGGCGGCCCGCCCACGCTTGAGGCCACTAGCAGAGACGGGTAGTGTTGCTCCGCGATCCCAGAAGGAACCCACCGGATGTCGAAACAAAAAGGGGCGGTCCTGCTGTCCGCCGTGGTCGTCGCGGCGGCTTCGTTTGTGCTTGCCCAACAGCAACCGGGCGCCGGAGGCCCGTCGCTCGCCGCCCTGCTCAACCAGCGGCAGCAGACGCTGCAAGAGCTTGTCGATCTGGCCAGGAGCAACCACGAGCAAGGGGAGGGCTCTCTCGAAACGCTGATCGCTGCCGAAAGCGAACTGCTCGAGGCCCGGTTAGACGCCGCCACGACGCCCCAGGAACGCATCGCCATCCGCCGGTCGCAACTGCGTCTCGCCGTGCGGCTAGAAGAGGGGGTGTCGGCCCTCGCCGAGAACGGAGATGGCGCCCCGACCGACGTGATGAAGGCAAGAGTCGGCCGCTTGAACGCGCAGGTTGAGCTGCTGCGCGAGGAGCAGAAGCAGTAGGGGTGAGGATCAGTCGGTCGGTCTTCGGCTGGCGACCGGCCTACACGCACCCGTCAACTTTTCGCTCGCTTTTAGCCACCCCATCTAGGAAAATAGACCCGCGATCGGCCTCCCCGTTGGGGTGGCCGAGTGGGCGCCGCTGCGCGCCGGCACCGCGGGCCGGGCGGGCGGCGGGGGGCGCGGGGTTTTGTCCTGCTTGTGTCCGCTGGGGGCCCGGGGTGTCCGCTGCGGGGCGCGGTTTGTCCGCTCTGACGGCGGCGCGGGCGAGGGAGGTTGACGTAAGTCGTTGCCCGTTGGGCCGTCGACGTGGTGAGGGTGGGGTTTTGTCCGAAAACCGTTGGCCCGGCAGGGGGACAAAAGGACACAACCCGGGTGGCGTCTCAACGAGCGGCGATGCGGGCGTCAGATTGCCCCGCCGGGCCCGCCCGCATAGGCTGTCCCCCTCGCGGCGGGCCCCTTCGCCGCGGGGGTGGGGGCGGCCGAGTTGGACGGGGCGCCGGCGATTGCCGCGCCGGTTGGATCGCGCGGGACGCAGACATTGCTGGGAGAAAATGGTAGCCGACTTCTTGACCTTCCTGACCACGATCGATCCGATCGGCACGCTGACGATCTTCGTCGGGCTCACGGCGGCCGCGTCGCCCGAGCAGCGGGCGAGGATCGCTTGGCGGGCGATCGGCTATTCGGCGGCGATCCTGGTGTCGTTCATCCTGGTGGGGCAGTTGCTGCTGGTGTCGATCGGCGTGCCGCTGGCCTCGTTTCAGCTCGCCGGGGGGATCATTTTCTTCTTGTTCGGCTTGCAGATGGTGTTCGGCTCGGGCGCGGTCAGCGCCGACGGGACGCGGGAAGAGGGACGCGATGTGGCGGTGTTCCCGCTGGCGGTGCCGTCGATCGCCAGCCCGGGGTCGATCCTCGCGGCGGTGGTGCTGACCGACAACCGCGAGTACACGATCGCCGAGCAGACGCTCACAACGCTGCTGTTGCTGGGGGTGCTGGCGATCACGCTGACGGCGCTGCTGCAGGCGAGCCGGATTTACGCGGTGCTGGGCGAGGCGGGCTCGAGCCTGCTGGTGCGGGTGATGGGGATCGTGCTCGCGGCGGTCGCGGTGGAGATGATCCTGGAGGCGCTCCGCGAGATCTTGCCGACGCTCAGCGGGGCGTAGGGGCGCTGGCGCGGCGCAGTCGGTCGCGCACGCCGAGCCACGCGTCGGAGTCGGGGGGGGCGTCGACCACGATGCGGTCGACGCCGGCGTCGTCCAGCTCGTGCAGCGCCGCGAACAGCCGTGCGGCGTAGGGGGGGGCGTCGGGGGGCATGTCGATGACTACCAGCCCCGGGGCTGCGTGTGTCGGGGGGTGCGGCGGGGGGCCGGGCGCGCGGCGCAACCAGCCGACGCGCAGGCCGGCGCGGAGCCACTGGTCCGCCAGTCGGGCGCCCCCCGCGTGCACGCACTCCAGCGGCGCCCGGGGGGAGTAGTGCCGCTGGAGCATGCCGGGGGAGGGGAGGGGGCCCTCGGCGTGGGGCGTTGGCGCCGACCGCTGGATGGGGCCGACGACGGCCTCGATCTCCGCCGGCGTGATCAGCCCCGGGCGCAGCAGGCGCGGCGGATCGGAGGTGAGGTCGATGATGGTCGACTCGATGCCGCCCGGCGTGGGGCCGCCGTCGAGGATCATCTCGATGCGGCCCTCCAGTCCGCGGCGGACGTGCTCGGCCTGGGTCGGCGAGAGCCCGTTGGAGCGGTTGGCGCTGGGCGCCGCGATGGGGAGCCCCGCCGCACGCAGCAGCGCCTGCGCCGCCGGGTGGGCCGGCGCGCGCACGGCGACCGTCGGCCCTCCGCCGGTGACCACGCCGGGAACGTCCGCGTGTTTGGGCAGCACCAGCGTCAGCGGCCCGGGCCAGAACCGCTCGGCCAGCAGCGCCGCGTTGGCGGGCCAACCCGCGGCCACCCGCGCCGCTCCGGCGACGCCCGCCACGTGCACGATCAACGGGTTGTGGGCGGGGCGCCCCTTGGCGGTGAAGATCCGGTTAACAGAGTCTGCGCACAGGGCGTTGGCGCCAAGGCCGTACACGGTCTCCGTAGGAAACGCGACCAGCCCGCCGGCCCGCAGCACCGCCGCGGCCCGCAGGAACACGTCGTCCTCGGGAGGCTTGCCGGCTACTCGCAGCACCTGGGTCTTCACGGCCTGATTCCTGACGACGCACGGACCAGCGCCGCTGGGCCGGCGCATCGGGGGCGGATCGGCCGCCCCCCCTAGCTTAGCCGGGCCGCGGGGGTCTGCTCAGTGCTGGCCGGGCGCCGGCGTAGGCTACGATAGAACAAGAACCAGCACCGAGCAGACCCCGCCGCCGCGGCGCAAAACGATATGAGCAGCACGCCGATCCAACCCAGCCCCGAGGCGCCGACCTTTGTCGGGCAACTGCGGAACGGCGGCTTCAATACGCCCCTTTATCGGCTGACGATCTACCCGGACCGGCTTGTGTTCCGCTACCGCACCGAGAAGGTCATCCCGAAGCACGGCGTCGAGTCGGTCTGCCTGCACCGGGCGCCCGTCATCGGCTGGGTCTACCCCAGCGGCGTCCGTTTCTGGCATCAGAGCCCCGACTTCCACCCGCGGCTGATCTTCAACACGCTGCGCAGCCGGCGGCTGATCAGAGAACTCGAGCGGCTGGGCTACCCGGTCTCGCCCGAATAGGCACCAGCCGCTGCAATTGGCAGGCCCGATCGGGTGGCGCTACCTCGCCGGATCGCGCTGGCGCGACGCGGAGGTCACCTTGCGCAACTTCGCGGCTTCGACAGCGCGCACGGTCTCGGGCGACGGCTTGAAGGAACCGGGGCGGTACCCTTCGGCGATCTTCATCGGCGTCCAGCCCCACTTGTTCTTGTGGTCCCAGACCTGCGGATCGGCGCCCAGCTCTGCAAGCTGCGCCACCACCAGCGGGAAGCAGCGGTACGCGGCGCCGTGCATGGCGGTTTCGTTGTTCTTGTCGACCGTGTTCACGCCCAGACCCAGGCCCGCCAAGTACGCCACCGTTTCGAGCACCTCGGGCTCTGTGCCGGCTTCTTCGTCGACCGAACGGACCCCCACACCGGCCGCGGCCATCATCGTGGTGCAGCCGTCGGCGTTGGGGATCGATGGGTCGCCGCCCAGCTCGACCAGCGTCTTCATCAACGGCAGGTCGGCGGTGCGGGACGCGTACAGCAGCGGCGTTGCGCCGCGGGGCGTGAGCTGCGCGCGGCCGCCGTTGCCGTTTTCGAGGCGTGCGTTAACGTCGGCGCCGGCGGCGACCAGCGCGTGGACAAACTGGAGGTCGGTGAGGCTGCCCGACCCGCGCGGGGGGGGATCGCCGCTGGGGCTGTCGCCGCTGTCCGGCTTGCGCACCCAACTGAGGATGTGGAGCGGCGCAAAGCCGTTGCGCTGGTCGTTCGGGTCGGCGCCCGCGGCCACCAGCTCCATCGCCAGTTCGTAGTGCCCGCTCTCAACAGCGAAGATGAGCGCCGAGGCGCCCTTGCGTGGCGCCCTTTCCCCCGCCGGCTTCTCGGCGATGGCGGCGTTCACGTCGACGCCGGCGGCGATCAGCCGCCGCACGACTCCCGGGCGGCCGTCGCGGGCAGCGAACATCATCGCGGTGAATCCCCCGTCGCTGGCGGCCTTGAGGTCGGCGCCCGCTTCGATGAGCGCGTCGACCGCTTCGACATTGCCCTCGGCCGCGGCCCACATCAACGCGGTTTGACCGCTCTTGTCGGCGGCGTCGATCGCCACGCCGTGAGCCAGCAGCCGCTTGATCGAATCCGCGGCGCCGGCCCGGGCGGCGATCATGAGCGGCGTCTCGCCCCCCGGCGCGGTGAAGTCGGCCTTGGCGCCGGCCGCCAACAGAACCGCAACGGCGTCGCTGCTGGGGTGCGTGCAGGCGATCGAGAGCGGCGTGACTTGGTACTGGGTGGTCGCGTTGACGTCGGCGCCCGCATCGACCAATGGTTGCAAGAGTTCCGTGCGGCCGTGCAGCGCCGCCCAGTGCAGCGCGATCATCCCGTCTGGCTGAGCCTGCCGGACGTCGGCGCCTTGATCCAGCAATCGGCGGACAAGGGGCCAATCGCCGGCTTCCGCGGCGTCGGCCAGCGGAGAGCCGGCCTCGGGTTGGTTGGCGACGCGGGCGACGTCCGACGCGCCGCTAGCGGCAAATAGGCCGCTAGCCGGCCAGGCCAGGCAGAAGACGGCTACCCATCGGAGAACTAGTCGAGCTCTAGACAATGCGCGGCCTCGTAGAAGGGTCAATCGGCTAGTCGTGGCGCCGGCAGGGTTCAAGCGAATGGCGCAAAGCAATGGAAGACGTTTGACCACGGAAAACACGGATGATCACGGATAAGAGCAGACGAAAGCAGAATCAACCGTAAATAGGGCGCGAGCCAAATCAAAGCAGCACAGCTATGTCTCCTTATCCGTGCCGTTCCGTGCTATCCGTGGTTCCTTCCGTCCGTTTGAGTGACTAAAGCGGCTCAGGGCAAACCAACTTTTCCAATCGGCTTCCCCAAAACCGCTAGATCGAAAGCGGGCCAAACAGCTCGTCGGCGCGCCCGCTGCTGTCGGCGAAGCGGTCGAGGTTGGCGCCCGCCTTGTTGAGCAGCGTGAGGTGCAGGTTCGAGAGCGGCGTGTGCTTGTCGTAGGTGACGTGTCGGCCGCCGCGCATGTTGCCCGCGGCGCCGCCGGCGACCAGGATCGGCAGGTCGGTGTGGTCGTGCGCGTCGGAGTCCCCCATCCCGCTGCCGTACAGCAGCAGCGAGTGGTCGAGCAGCGTGCCGTCCCCCTCGGGGGTGGCGGCCATCTTTTCCAAGAACTCGGCGAACAGCGAGACGTGGAAGCGGTTGATCTTGGCTAGCTTCTCGAGCTTCTCCGGGTTCTTCCCGTGGTGCGAAACGGGGTGGTGGGGGTCGGGCACGCCCGCTTCTGGGTAGGTGCGGGTGCTCGCCTCGCGGGCGAGCTGGAACGAGGCCACGCGTGTGATGTTGCCCTGGAACGCCAGCCGCTGCAGGTCGAACATCAGCCGGGCGTGCTCGGCGTACTCGGCCGGCACGCCGACCGGGCGGTCGAGGTCGGGCAGCGGGTTGTCGGCGACGTTGGCCTCGGCGCGTTGGATACGCCGCTCGACCTCGCGGATGCTCTCGAAGTAGGCCTCTACCTTGTTGCGGTCGCCTGCGCCCAGGCCCGCCTGGAAGCGACGCATCTCGTCGGTCACGGAGTCGAGCAGGCTGGCCCGGCGCGCCAGGGCGCCGCGGCGGGCCTCGGGCGAACCCCCTTCGCCGAACAGCGTCTCAAACACCAGCCGCGGGTGGGCCTCGGCCGGCAGCGGCGTGGTGGGGGACGACCAAGAGAGGTTGTTCTGGTAGACGCAGGCGTAGCCGTTGTCGCACTGGCCGACATTGTTCAGCAGGTCCATCGCGAGCTCGAGCGAGGGGAGCTGCGTGTCCTGGCCGATGTGCTGCGCCGCGATCTGGTCGACCGTGGTCCCCAGGTAGTAGTCGGAGCTCTCGGTGCGGCGGGCGGTGGCGGCGCTCAAGAACGCGGCGTTTGACGTGGCGTGGGAGCCCGGGTAGGCGTTCTTCAGCTCCATGCCGGAGACCACGGTCACCTGGTCTTTGATCTTCTCAAGCGGCTGCAGCGTGAAGGGCAGGTTGTCGAGCGTCTCCCCCTTGGGGGTCCACGGCGCCGGGTTGAACCCCATCGGGATGTACACATAGCCCAAGCGGCGGAGCTTCGAGGGGCTAGCGGCCGTGGCCGCAAGCGCACGCCCCGCGGGGATCATTGCGTCGAGCAGCGGCAGCGCAAACGCGGCGCCGGCGCCGCGTAGCAGCGTCCTTCTCGAAAGCGATTTGCTCATGAAATTCATTCCGCCATCCTCATCTGAAAAGGGACGCTGGAAACGACCGCCGTAATCAAGGAAGAGAACCGGTAGTCCTCTGCCTCGGCCTGGCGGACTACCTTCCGCACCGCGGGCCCGTCGTACGTCTCGACGCCGCGGCCCAGCGCGAACGTGAGCAGCTTCTCGGTGAGCGCCCCAACAAACATCTCGGGCCGCTCCAGGATACTTTCTTCGAGATCGGTAAAGTCGCTTATCGGGGCGCCGTCTGGAAGTTCACCCGAAGGGTCGATCTTCTCTCCCTCGTCGATCACGCGCCACCGCCCGACGGCGTCGAAGTTCTCCAGCGAGAAGCCAACCGGGTCCATCACGTCGTGACAGCTTGCGCAGGCGGGGTTGGCCCGGTGCTCGGCCAGGCGTTCGCGGATCGACACCGCTACGGATTCCTGCTTGTCCTTCAGGCTAGGCACGTTCGGGGGCGGCGGCGGGAGGGGGCTCCCCAGGATGTTGCCCAAGATCCAGTTGCCGCGCACGGTTGGGGAGGTGCGCGTGGCGTACGACGTGACGGCCAAGACGCTGGCGTTGCGGAGCAGGCCGCCGCGCGGGCCGTCGCCTTCTTTCAACTTAACGGGACGGAACTGACTGCCGACGACGCCCCGAACCCCGTAGTGCCGCGCCAGCCGCTCGTTCAGGAACGCTGTATCGGTATCGATTAGTTCCAGCACGCTGCGGTCGGCACGCATCACGTGGTCAAACAGCAGCTCCGTCTCCTTCCGCATGGCCTGACGGAGGTTGTCGTCGAAGTCGGGAAACAGCCGCATGTCGGGGCGGAAGGAGTCGAGGTTACGGAGGTACAGCCACTGGGCCGCAAAGTTGGTGACGAGCGACTGAGAACGCTCGTCTTCCAACATCCGCCGGGTCTGCTCTCGCAGCACCTCGGGCTCGTGCAGGCGGTTCTGCTCGGCGAGGGTCAGCAACGTGTCGTCCGGCACGCTGCTCCACAAGAAGAACGAAAGCCGCGACGCTAACTCCAGGTCCGAGATGCGGTAGGCCTCGCCGCTGACGAGCCCGCTGGGCTGCGATTCGGCACGCAGCAGGAAGTAGGGGTTCACCAGCACCGCGGCGAGCGCCGATTCGATGCCGGCTTCAAATCCGCCCTCGGCGTAGCCCTGCTCAAAAAACTCCATCGGCACAACCAAGTCGTCATCGGTAACCGGGCGCCGGTAGGCGCGACGCATCAGGGGCCGCAGAATCTCCCGGGCGCAGTCGGGGGCTTCGGCCGCGGTCGTGGGGGTGCACGACAGCAGCCGCTGCCGGCTCGGCGTGTCGCCCGCGGCGCCGGACGACGCGTTAGCGCTGTCCGCTGCGCCCGAACCGTCGAGCGGGCCAACGATCGACACCTCAAAGAGGGCCGGCGTCCGACGCGGGTGCCGGTGGCGGTTGAAGCTGGCCTCGAACGGCTGACGTTTGATCTCAGACAGCGAGGCCCCCTTCTGCGGGAAGGCGGCGCCTACCTGGTGCGGCCCGGCACCGATCCAGAACCGCTTGCGGAGGCCGTCTTCGACCCGCGCGTCGGCTCTTTCGTCCTTCGGCGACACCGTAAAACGGTGCAGGAGCTTCCGGTCGATGAGCACGTCGATGTCGTGCGAGCCGCGCAGCCCCTCGACGTGCTCGTCGCGGTCGCGGGTCAAACGGAGTTGGATCTCATACTCTCCGGCCGCAGGGAACTGGTAGTCGAACACGGTTCCGCCGCGTGTCCCCAGCGGCAGCCCCTGGACGTGGGAGTCTTGCGTGAGGTCGGCAGGGATGCGGACGTTGACGCCGGTCGGCCCGTGGACGGCGCCCCCCACCGCGAGTCGGCTGATCCGCTCCGCGGCGGTGATGTACCGGCTGAGCAGCGCCGGCGACAAGTCTCCGACCGTGACGTTGTCGAACCCGTGGCCCGACTCGTCGGCCGGCAAGATCGCGTTGACGTCGGTATCGAGCGCCAGCAGGTCTCGGATCGCGTTGTGGTACTCCGTGCGGTTCAAGCGACGGATCGAATCGGTCCGCCCCGGCTGCGGGTGGGCGGCCGCGGCTTGGTCGAGAAGCGACTGCATCGCCGACAGGGCCTGTCGGTACTCTTCTTCTTCGGGACGGGCCGCTCCGGTCGGGGGCATCTGGCGGGACCGCAAACGGCGGACCATCTTCTCCCAAGCCGCGGCGTCCGAGCCCGCGCGAACCTGGGGTACCGTTTCCGAGAACCCCTCGAGGTCCAATCCGGCGGTCGCCTCGAACGAGTTGTGGCAGTCGAGGCAGTAGTTCTCGACCAAACCGACCGCGGCGTCCATCGAAGGCTCGGCGGCCGACAGTTGCGCGGCGCCGGCGACTACGGCGTAGCATGCCGCTAGGGCCGCGAGGCGGTGGTATTGGCGGAATCGTGGCACGGGACGGCGCGCTCCCGAGTAGAAGAGAGAATCCCCCAATCTTAGTCGGAAGCGGCCTATTATTGCAATCGCTTGTGGCGGTCATCCGCGGGGGCCGCTGGGAGTGGTCTTCTGGCAGGAAAGCCCACTTGTCCCTCGCCGATAGGGCGCTATTCCGCGGGTAGGGAGCGGAAGTTACTCCGAAACCACCCCGTCAGCCCGGCTGGGCAGAGATCAGTCGATCGACGCCTGGGCGCGGCTTGGGATTCCCGCGCCGAGCATTGCCACCGCAGCGCCCAATGCGGTGGGCCCGCGTCTGTTCGATTGACCCAACGGGTCTGGCGTAGTTGAATGCAGCCTTCGCTCCTCTAGTCCGAAAAGCGCCAAGTAAATGACTCATTCCTCATTTCTTTTCCGCGTGCTGCGCCTCGTCTCTTCTGCCGTCTGCCGACATCCTCTGTTGGCGGGAAAGGTTCGGCGGAGTGTGCTGAGCGCCACGGGTGCGCTGCTGGTGTTGTTCGCCGGGAGCGTCGCCGCCGCAGACAAGCCGCCCGTCAATATCTTATTCATCATGTCGGACGACCACGCGGCCCACGCGATCGGCGCCTACGGCGGGCGGTTTGCCCCGCTTGATCCGACGCCGACGCTCGACCGGCTGGCCTCCGAGGGGGTCCGATTCGACCGCTGCTTCTGCAGCAACTCGATCTGTGTCCCCAGCCGCGCCACGCTGATGACGGGGCAGTACTCTCACAAGAACGGCCTGCGTACGCTGGTCGGCGAGCTGCCCGCCGAGCGGCAGACGCTGGCGCTGCGGATGCGTGAGGCGGGCTACGAGACCGCGATGATCGGCAAATGGCACCTGGGGGCGGAGCCCGCGGCGTTCGACCATTACTGTGTGCTGGACGGTCAGGGCAAGTACTTCAACCCCACGTTCTTCGTGCGCGGCCCCAAGGCATGGCCCCACAACACCCGCCGGCCGTCGGACGCCTCGTACGACTCGATCCACTCTTCCGACGCGATCACGGACGAGTCGATCGCTTGGTTGCGCAAGCGGAAGTCCGACCGCCCCTTCTTCCTGATGCACCACTTCAAGGCGCCCCACGACAACTTTGAGAACGCCGAGCGCTACGACTGGCTGTACGACGACGTCGAGATCCCCGAGCCGGCAAACCTTACCCACCGCGGCGGCCACGGGCCTGTGGGCAGGCCGCCGTACGGCACCAGCGTTTCTCGCCGGAACACCCGGAGGAACATGGGGCAGCACATGGACACGCCCCAGTCGCTAGACGACCAGGCGTACACGGCCGAGTCGTACCAGCGCTACCTGAAGAAGTACCTGCGCTGCGTCCGCGGGGTCGACGACAACATCGCGCGGTTACTGCGGGCGTTAAAGGATCTGGGGCAGCTCGACAACACGATCGTCATCTACACGGCGGACCAGGGGTTCATGCTGGGCGAGCACGACTACATCGACAAGCGGTGGATCTACGAAGAATCGATGCGCATGCCGCTGATCGTCTGGGGCGCCGGGGTCCCGTCCGGCGGCGCGGTGCGCCACGAGCTGATCTCCAACGTGGACTACTTGCCCACTATCCTCGATCTCGCCGGCGCCGACCCTGCCGGCGACGATCTTGCTGGTGACGATGCCGCCGGCGCACAGCTCGACGGCCGCAGCTTCGCCCCGATGCTTTCGGGCGAGGCCATCGAGGATTGGCGCGACCAGGCGTACTACCGCTACTGGATGCACATGACGCACCACGACGTGCCGGCCCATTACGGCATCCGCACCGACGACTACAAGCTGGTCTTCTTCTACGGCCTGCCGCTTGACGCACGCGGGGCGCTGCCGACGCCGACCCCGGCCTACTGGGAGCTCTACGACCTGCGGGGGGACCCCACCGAAGACAACAACGTGATCGACGACCCCCGCTACGCCGATGTGGCCGCCGACCTCAAGCAGCGTCTGCTCGCCCTCAAAGAAGAAGTGGGCGACACCGACGAGCCGCACGAACAGCTCATGACGGTCCGGAAAGCGGCCTGGTGACGCTGCGTCACGGCAACTGGCAGGGCGAGCTCTGCAACGCTTATACGGCCCGTGGGATGCGGCCCGTTGCGAACCGGCAGGCGGCGGAACGCTAGGCGATACCCGCAGGCGAATCGCCCATCGATCCACTCCATGGACGGGGGGCGGCACGAAAAGGTAAGTTGTGCACCGTCGGGATCGACCCGCCGCGGGCGGCGCCCGCCCGGCTCGTCGTACTCCGCTACTCGACGAACGCTTTTCACGCCCCTGTTCGCATTGCGGCACACGAAGTCATGCCTGACAGATCGCGCGACGATGGCCGCCGGCCAACGATGGACCAGTTCCCCCGCGTGGTCTTCGGGTCGAGCGCATTGGGGAACCTGTACGAGGCGCTCCCGGACGAGCGCAAGCTCGATCTAGTCCGCGCCTGGTTCGACCAGGGGGGCGGAGGCGACAACGAGTCGGGTCCGGTGGTCATCGATACGGCAGGGAAGTACGGCGCCGGGCTGGCGCTCGAGCAACTGGGCGTGTGCCTGCGGCGGCTGGGCGTGCCGCCGGAGCGGGTGGCTGTCGGAAACAAGCTGGGCTGGTACCGCGTGCCGCTCCGTGGGCCCGAACCAACCTTCGAGCCGGGCGCCTGGGTCGACCTGGAGTTTGACGCCCAACAGCGGATCAGCGGCGAGGGGATCCTCGAGTGCTGGCGTCAGGGGGTCGAGCTGCTCGGCGAGCCCTACCGGCCGCGCATGATGTCGGTGCACGACCCGGACGAGTATCTGGCGGCTGCCTCCGACGCAGCGGACCGCGACCGGCGCTGGACAGACGTGCTGGACGCCTACGCCGCGCTGAGCGACCTGCGCCGATCGGAGCCCGGGACGACGCTCGGTATCGGCTCAAAGGACTGGCGTGTGGTGCAGCAGATCACCGCCCGGGTCGACGTCGACTGGGTGATGCTGGCCAACTGCGTGACCGCCTACACGCACGCCCCCGAGGCGCTCGACTTTATCCGCGGCCTGTCGGATTCAGGCGTGCGGGTGATCAACTCGGGCGTCTTCAACGCGGGGTTCTTGGTCGGCGGGCAGTACTTCGACTACCGGCGGGTGCAGCGCGACGCAGAAGCGCAGCTTTTCGAGTGGCGCGACGCGTTCAAGCGGCTGTGCGAGGCCCACGCGGTGGCGCCGGCGCACGCCTGCATCCAGTTCGGGCTCTCGCCGTTGGGGGTCGAGGCGGTAGCGCTCAACACCACCGATCCCGACCGTGTCGCTCAGAACCTGCACTTCGCCACCACCCCGCTCGACGACGCCTTCTGGCGCGAGGCGAAGCAACTCGGCCTGATCTCCAGTGACTATCCCTACCTCGCCGCCGATGCGCCTGTCGGCCGATAAACCAGCGAGCCGCCGCCATGATTAAGACCGGAATACTCAACCCCGCGATCGCGTCGCTGCTGCGGCGTGTGCGCCATACCAACACGCTGGTGATCTCCGATCGCGGCTTCCCCTGCTGGCCGATGATCGAGACGGTTGATATCAGCTTGGTAGACGACGTGCCGACCGTGCTGCAGGTGCTCAGCGCTATCCGCGCAAACTTTCAGGTTGGGCACGCGTGGATGGCGCAAGAGTTCCTCGAGAACAACGACGCGCCCACCACCGCGGCGTTCGCGGACGCCCTGTCGGGCGTAGCGGTCCACCACGAGCCGCACGTCGAGTTCAAGCGCCGCGTCCCTTACGCGATCGGCCTGATCCGCACCGGCGACACCACCCAATACGCCAACATGATCCTGGAATCGTCATGATCCTCGATTCGCACCACCACCTGTGGCAGTACAGCCCCCGCGAGTACGGATGGATCGGCAAGGGGATGGAGTCGATCGCACGCGACTTCGCGCTGAGCGACCTAGAGGCCGCCGCGGCGGCCGCCGGCGTTGAGGCGTCGGTCGCGGTCCAGGCCCGCCAGACGGTAGAAGAGACGGACTGGCTCATCAGCCTGGCGGAGCAGCCGGGGATGATCCGGGGCGTGGTCGGTTGGGCGCCCCTGGCCGACCCCTCGCTTGCGCGGCGCCTGGAGCGCTGGGCGGACCATGCCGTGCTCAAGGGGCTGCGCCACGTCGTGCAAGACGAGCCGGACGACGGCTTCCTCGATCGGGAAGACTTCAACCGGGGCGTCCGCCAGGCGCTGGCGGCCGGCTACAGCTACGACATCCTGATCTTCGCCCGGCATCTGCCGGCGGCGATCCGCCTGGTCGACCGTCACCCCGAAGGGAGGTTCGTGCTCGATCACCTCGGCAAGCCGGCGATCGCCGAGGGAGAGATCGAGGTGTGGCGCACGGGGCTGAATCACCTCGCCGAGCGGCCGAACGTCTGCTGCAAGGTCTCGGGGATGGTCACCGAGGCCGACTGGGAGCAATGGTCGCCCGAGCAGCTCAGGCCCTACCTCGACGCTGCGCTGGAGGCCTTCGGGCCGGGGCGGTTGATGTTTGGCTCCGACTGGCCGGTGAGCCTGTTGGCGAGCCCCTACCACCGCTGGGTCGAGGTCGTATCGGAATGGGCCGCGGCGCTGTCGCAGCCCGAACGCGACGGGCTGTTCTATCGGAACGCGGCCGACTTCTACCGGATCGATTGCGGGGCCTGAACGCCGTTTCGCTGCCGGCGGCCCGCCGCCAGGGGGGACGAGGACAGGTCGACTTAGTCGGCGGCGGCTATGGGCCGGGGCGAGAGCAGCCCCGCGTCGTTCAGCACCCGCTCAACCTGCTCTCGCTGCGCAGCGGTGCAGGGCGCCAGCGGCTCTGCCATCCGGCCCGAGCATAGCCCCACCAGCTCGGCGGCGCACTTGATGCCGCGGATCGCGCCGGCGGCGTAGCCGCCGCTCGAAAAAACTTCGCACAGCGCGGCGTGGCGGGCCTGCAACGCGCGCGTGAGCGGTTCGTCTCCGGCGGCCGCGGCTCGGTAGAGGTCTACCAGCAGCCGGGGCCAGACGTTGCCGCCGCCGCCGACGCAGCCGTGCGCCCCCAGCCCGACCGCCTCGACAAGCAGGTCCTCCGGGCCCACCAGCACCGACCAATCGGCCCGGCGACGGGCGAGCTTGCACACCGTGGCCAGGTACCGCAGGTCGCCCGAGCTGTCCTTCAGCCCAACGATCGATTCAATCTCCATCAGCTCCGCGACTGTGTCGGTCTCGAACCAGGTCTTGGTGAGCCGCGGCATGTTGTACAGGAAGAGCGGCAGCGGGCACTCTGCGACGACCGCGCGGATGTACGACGCCAGCTCGTGCTGCTCCAGCGGGATGAAGAAGGGGGTGGTCGCCACCACGGCCGCGGCGCCCGCCTGCGCCGCGTGCTGCGCCATCGCGATCGTCTCTGCGACGGAGTTGTCCGTCACCCCGACCAGCACGGGGACGCGGCCATCGACGTAGCCGATCGCCAGGCGTACCAACTCGCGCCGCGCCGCCGGGGAGAGCGACACGGCTTCCCCCGTGGTGCCCAGCAGGAACAGGCCGCTGACGCCGCCGGCCAGCACGTGCTCGATGAGCCGCTGAAGGCCGGCGGCGTCGATCTGGTCGCGATCGGCTAGCGGCGTCAGCAGTGGGGGGACGATCCCTGTGAGCGGCCGGGGGAGCGTGGGGCTGGACTGGGGCATGTCTGGGTGGGGTCGGGCTTTGGGGGGCTAGCGGCGACGTCAACCCCCGATTGTAGGCTACCGGCATCGACGCCGCCGGTCGCGAAAACGCATTGCGGGCGCCTTCGAGCGAAAAAACGTCAACGCGTGTTCGCACGGGCGGCCTTTCCGCAAACGTGCCGCTCAGCCGCACATGGCGCTGAGGTCGCGGAGGTACGCGATCGCTTCCTCCAGCTCTGGCGCCTCAACGCCCGGCTGCCGGCCGGCCCGGTCGCACTCGCCCAGCAGCACGAGTTCGTCAAAGCTCTCCGACTCTTTCAGACGCCGCAACCTGCGTTTGCCGATCGATCCATCCGCGATGCAGTGCGCGAGCATGTGGTTCTCGATCAGCCAATGGGTGCGGTCTGAGATGACCCCTTCGAGCGCCTCGAGGCCGGCCGCCACGTGGTCGGAGCGATCGATCCCCTTGCCCACGTCGTGCAGCAACGCCGCGGTGAGGAACTCCTCGTCGTACGGAAGCACGTCGCAAGCCAGGTCGAAGACCTGCAGGCTGTGGTACAGGGCGTCTCCTTCGGGGTGGTGCTGGCGCGCCTGCATCACGTTCTCCAAAGGGAGCAACAACACCTCGAAGAGCTGAAAGCGATCGACCCGCCCCTGGGCCTCAGCGAGCGCGTGCTCGAGGTCGAGGTTCGGGTACTCTAGTTGCAATAGCTGCTCCAGCTCGGCGATGCTGACGCGCTCGATCGCCTTGCCGGTGATCGAGCTCTTGAAGACGAAGTTCGCCTCAGCCGCGCCGTAGACCGTCAGCTCCAGCGGGTGCTCCGCGGCGACGTGCACGTGCCGGAAGACCTGCTCTTGGCCGTTCTTGCGGACCTGCTTCCGCTCGACGTCGTAGACCAGGCCCTGCTGGTCGAGCACACCGGTCACCGCCTGCATGCTGTTGGAGAAGAGGTGCAGGTCGATGTCCGACCCCTGCCGGACGTGGCCCGTCAGCACGCTGCCGATCAGCCGCGGGCGGAACCGCGCCATCAATCGCATCATCTGCAGCACGGCCAGACGCATCGTCTGCAGATTGACGGTCCGTTGATCCCCCTCGTGCAGGCGGGCGAACAACTGGATCTGGTCGCGGATCTCGGCGTTGCTGGGCAGGTCGGCCGGGCTGGTCCAGCCGCGGCAGTAGCGCCGGGCCGCCTTCTGCTTGGCTCGGAAGTACTCGGACTCTTGCCGGTCGTACATCAAGCGGGCCGCCTCCCAGGCGATCTGCCGCCGCAGTTTCGAACTCTCCAATGCAGGGGCGCCGTAAGCCCATTGAACCGGCGCGTGGGCGTCGAGGAGGTTGGCCGGGAAGCGCGGCGCTCCCAGGCGAAGCCGTCAGCATACACCGGCGCCTTGCGGTGTCGATACCGATCGGCCGTTCCGCGGCCGGCCGCACCCGGCCGGTGTGGTCGAAAGGGGCACGTCGAAGAGCGGCGCCTTCCTGGCTGCTTGCGACCCGTCCAGCCCGGTTCCCGGGCAGCGGTTGTGGTAATATGAATGTGCGCTTCTTGGCGGAGGCGCGCCGCTTTTCGCAGACCAGCCGAGAACTGAACATGCCCAGCCCGATCGGAACGAGCACGCCCGTCCATCCGCCAACAGAACCGACCGGCCCCGCCGTGTCGCGGCGGGGGTTCGTCCAGCGTCTGTCGGCGGCCTCGCTGCTGGGCGCCGGCTGGACGGTGGTGCCGCGGCGCGTGGCGGCGGCCCCGACGGCGCCGGCCGCCGACAGCAACAAGGGGCGCATCTTCAAGTCGGTGAAGTGGGGGATGATCGCGATCGAGGGCCCCGCCGAAACAACGACGCTCGATCGCTTCCGCCTGTGCAAAGAACTGGGCTACGACGGCATGGAACTGGTCAGCCCGGAGGGGCCGAGCGCCGCCGAAGTACGCGCCGCCAGCGAAGCGACCGGCATGCCGGTGCACGGGCTGGTGGACATGAAGCATTGGGACGTCCGCCTCTCGTCGCCCGACCCCAAGGTGCGCGACCAGGGACGGGAGTTCTTCGAACAGTCGCTGCGCGACTGCCACGCGTACGGCGGCTCGTCGGTGCTGCTGGTGCCGGGCAACGTGGGCGGCGCGGACGAAACGCACGACGACGTGTGGCGTCGCTCGATCGAGCAGATCCGCCTCACGCTGCCGCTGGCCAGCCGGCTGGGGGTGCGGGTGCTGATCGAGAACGTCTGGAACGGCTTCTGCGAGAACCCGGACGAGGCGCGCGACTACCTCGACGAGATCGACAGCCCCTGGGTGGGCGCCTACTTCGACATCGGCAACGTCCGGAAGTTCGCCCCCAGCGAAGAGTGGGTCCGCACGCTCGGTCCGCGCATCGTCAAGCTCGACGTGAAGGACTGGGGCGCCTCAAGCGGCTTCTGCAAGATCGGCGACGGCGACGTCAACTGGCCGGCGGTGCGGCAGGCGCTGGCGGAGATCGGCTTCACGGGCTGGTGTACCGCAGAGGTTGAGGGAGGTGGACGCGAGCGGCTGGCGGACATCGCTCAGCGGATGAACAAGGTGCTGGCCCTGGCCTAGGGATCGTCGTCGGCTAGGCCAACACCCATCACCCAACGGCTACGAAAAAAACACTCAAGCAGGTTGAACATGACTGATACATCTCATACAAGCTCGCCCGACCGTCGCGTGTTCCTCAAGGGCGCCGCGGTCGCGTCGTCCGCCCTCGCAACCGCGGCCTGGGCTGCGCCACGCGCCGTCGGCGCGACCGCCGGCGTCCACACGGGGGTCGACGAGACGCTCCGCATCGGGCTGGTGGGCTGCGGCGGGCGCGGGACCGGCGCCGCGGTCGACGCGTTGGTCGCAGACAAGAACTCCGAGCTGGTGGCCGTGGGCGACACGTTCGTCGACCGGGCGCAGGACATGCTCGAGGCATTGGGGTTCGAGGAGTCGGTCGCCGATCGGATCAAGGTCTCGGGCGACCGGGTGTTCAGCGGCTTTGACGCGTACAAGCAGGTGATCGACAGCGGCGTCGACGTCGTGCTGCTGTGCACGCCGCCCCACTTCCGCGCAGAGCAGTTCGAGTACGCCGTGGCGCAGGGCAAGCACTGCTTCGTCGAGAAGCCGGTGGCGACCGACATCCCCAGCCTACGCCGCGTAGCGGCCGCTTGCGACGAGGCGAGGAAGAAGAAGCTGGCGGTTGTTTCGGGCCTCTGCTGGCGGTACGACCCGGGGGTCCGCGAGACGGTCAAGCGGCTCCAAGACGGCGCCATCGGCGACATCGTGGCGATCGAGTCGAGCTACAACGCCGGCACGCTGTGGCGCCGCACCCCGAAGCCGGGGGCGCCCCCGTGGAGCCAGATGGAAGAGCAGGTGCGCAACTGGCTGTACTACACGTGGCTCAGCGGCGACATCATCTGCGAGCAGGCGATCCACAGCCTCGACAAGACCGCTTGGCTGCTGGGCGACGCCAGCCCCGTTGAGGCGATGGCGCTCGGCGGACGCCAGCAACGCACCGACCCGAAGTACGGCCACGTGTTCGACCACTTCTCGGTCTTCTTCACCTACCCCCAGGGGCAGCACGTCTACTTCACCTGCCGCCAGCAGGACGGCTGCACCACGCGGGTCGAGGAACGGGTGCTTGGCACCAAGGGCACGGCCGAGGTGCTGGCGGGCCGCATCGACGGCCCCAGCGCCTGGAAGTACGACGGCCCCAAGCCCAGCATGTACCGCGTCGAGCACGAGGAACTGTTCCGCAGCATCCGCGACGGCGACCCGATCCACAACGGCGACTACATGATCAACAGCACGCAGATCTCGATCATGGGCCGGATGGCGGCCTACACGGGCAAGACGCTCACGTGGGACCAGGTGGCGGCCAGCGAACAGAAGCTCGGCCCCGCCCAGTACGCCTGGACCGACATCGAGTCGCCGCCGGTCGCGATCCCGGGGGTCACCAAGTTCGCATGAGCATGCTAGCGCGCGTAATGCTACTGGCGGCCGGGTTGCTGGCCGCGGCGCCGGCGTACTCGGCCGAGGCGGAGCTGCCGCCGGGCGTCGCGGCGGAACGGCCGTCCGAAGGACCCTTCGTCGAGCACGACGGGGTGTTCCTGGTCCCGTACTGGGAACAGGTGCCTGGCGCCGACGTGCGGTTCGAGATGATCCCCGTGCCGGGGGGAGAGCTGCTGCTTGGCAGCCCCGACTCCGAGCCGGGCCGCGCCGACGACGAGGGCCCGCAGCGGCGGGTGACCCTCCCGCCGTTCTGGATCGCGGCGCGTGAGGTCTCCTGGGCCGAGTACCGCCCGTTCATGAACCTGTGCGCGGCGTTCGAGAAGTTCAACGACGCGGGGACCCGTCCCGTGACCGACGAGAACCGTGTCGACGCGATCACGGCGCCCTCGAAGCTGTACGAGCCGAGCTTCACGTTCGCCGCGGGCGAGGACCCTCAGCTCCCCGCGGTGTCGATGACGCAGTTCTCGGCCAAGCAGTACTCCAAGTGGATCAGCCTGGTGAACGAGCGGTTCTACCGGCTGCCGACCGAGGCCGAGTGGGAGCACGCCTGCCGGGCCGGCTCGGGCGCGGCGTACGCGTTCGGCGACGGGGCCGAGCAGCTCAACCAGCACGCCTGGCACGCCGGCAACTCCGACGAGGCGACGCACCCCGTGGGGCAGAAGCGGCCCAACGCGTGGGGCCTGTACGACATGCACGGCAACGCCTGCGAGTGGGTGTTAGACGCCTACACCCCAGAGGGCTACGCCGCGCTGCCCCCGGGCCCAACCCCCTCCGACCAAGCGGTGCAGTGGCCCACCAAGCTCTCCCCCAGGACGCTGCGCGGCGGTTCGGCGCTGCTGGACGCCGAGCGCAGCCGCAGCGCGGCCCGCCGGGCGGCGGACGACGAGGAGCTGAAGCTCTACGACCCCAACACCCCGACCAGCCCGTGGTGGTACGCCAACGACGAGGCGCAGGACATCGGTTTCCGCTTGGTGCGTCCCTACGCCGCGCCCGCCGCGGACGGGCGCGCAAAGGTGTGGGACGCCGACGTCCCCACGATCCTGCGGGTCGCCAACTTCCGCATCGAGAAGGAAGGACGCGGCGAGTGGGGGCTGGCGGACCCCGATCTTCCAGCGGCGCTCGAGGCGCTCCGCCGGCCCAGCAAGTAGCGGCCACTTCGGGCGTGACCGTTTGACGCGGCACGAACGGCGGTTTGTATTCTATACATTGGGGTGCAGATACGATAAGGTGATCAGGAGCTTAGCCACCGAATCAGAGCCGCCGCGATGCACGCCGGACCCCGAGACGCCACCCGCCCTACGCACCTGAGGTCGCGTGCGTCGTTCGATCACAGCCCCATGCTCGTGTTCTACGAGCTGACCCGGGCGTGCGACCTGGTCTGCTTGCATTGCCGCGCGTGCGCCCAGAGCCGCCCCGACCCGCGCGAGCTCTCCACCCAGCAATCGAAGCGGTTGATCGACGAGCTGACGAGGTTCCCTTCGCCGCCGATGCTGGTGCTGACCGGGGGCGACCCCCTGAAGCGGCGGGACATCTTCCAACTGATCGAGCACGCCGTGGAGTCGGGCATCGAGGTATCGATCACGCCCAGCGCCACGCCACTGATCAACCGCGACTCCATCAGCCGCCTGCGGCGTGCCGGGATCTCGCGGATGGCCATCAGCATCGACGGCGCCGACGCGGCGACCCACGACGCCAACCGCGGCGTGGCCGGCAGCTTCGACCGCAGCCTGGAGGCGCTGCGCATCGCCCGGCAAGAGGGGGTCCAGTCGCAAGTCAACACCACGCTGACGCCCGCCAACGTCGGCCAGATCGGGGCGATAGCCGGGCTGTGCGACACGCTGGGGATCGCCCTGTGGTCGGTCTTTTTCCTCATCCCGGTCGGGCGCGCCGCGGGGATGCAGCGGCTCGACGCCCAGGAGTGTGAGGAGGCGTTCGGGCTGCTGCTGCAAGAGTCGCGGCGGCGATCGTACATGGTGAAGACTACCGAAGCGCCCCACTACCGCCGGTACGTGATCCAGAACGCCTCGAATCGGGGGGCGCCTACCGCGCCGCGTGGGTTCATCCCGGCCGGCGTGAACGACGGTAAAGGGGTGATGTTTGTCAGCCACACCGGCGAGGTCTTTCCCACCGGATTCCTGCCGGTGCGCTGCGGCCGCTTCCCTGCGGACAGCCTCGTCGAGGTCTATCAGCGTTCGCCGACGTTCAAGACGCTGCGCGACCCTCGGCAGTTGCGGGGCAAGTGCGGCGTGTGCGAGTTCCGCAACGTGTGCGGCGGGTCGCGCGCCCGGGCGTTTGGCGCGACCGGCGACATGATGGCCGAAGAGCCCGACTGCGTTTATATTCCCCCCGCGTACCAGGGCACGGCGTGATGGATCGTTTCACCGGGCAGCGACGCGTCGCCGTGATCGGTGGAGGCGTCTCAGGGCTAGCCGCCGCGCACCGGCTCCGTCGGCTCGCACCGGGGCTCGACGTCCGTCTGCTGGAGTCGGGCCCGCGTCTCGGGGGCGTGATCCGCACGCACCGCGAGAGCGGGTTCCTCATCGAGGGGGCAGCGGACAACTTCATCACCAACCCGCCGCACGCGGTCGATCTGTGCCACGACCTCGGCCTGACCGACGAACTGATCCGCACCAACCCGAACGGCCACGGCGCGATGGTGGTGAGCCGCGGCAGGCTCGAGCCGATCCCGCCGGGGTTCGTGGTGATGGCTCCTTCGCGGGTCTGGCCGCTGCTCTCGACGAGGGTGCTGAGCCCGCTGGGCAAGCTGCGCAGCGCCTGCGAGCTGCTGGCGCCGCGCAAACGGGGCGGCGACGACGAATCGCTGGAGTCGTTCGTGACGCGTCGGTTTGGGAGGGAGATGTTCGAACGGCTCGTTCAGCCGCTGGTGGGGGGCATCTACACGGCGGACCCCGCGCGGTTGAGCGTCGCGGCGACGATGCCTAGGTTCTTGGAGATGGAGCGCAAGCACGGAAGCCTCATCCGAGCGATGATGGCCGAGCGTCGGCAGCGGGGGCAGGCACGCGAGGAGCACGGGGGCGCCCGCTACAGCCAGTTCATGACGCTGCGGGGCGGGATGTCGCGACTGATCGACGCGCTGGGCGCCAGCCTCCCGGCGGACGCGGTCTGCCACAACGCGCCTGTTCATGCGCTCGATCACGACGGCGACGGCTGGCGGCTGTCGTACGGCGACGGGGGCCGGCTCGACGCAGACGCGGTGGTGGTAGCGTGCCCGGCGCCGCAGGCGGCCGCGATCGTGCGGCGGGTTGATCCCACGATCACGCGGCTGCTCTCGCAGATCGAGTACGCCAGCTGCGCGGTGGTGTCACTCGCCTTCGGGCGCGACCAGATCCGCCGGCCGATCAACGCGTTCGGGTTTGTGGCGCCCCGCATCGAAGGCCGCCGAATCCTCTCGTGCAGCTTCTCGAGCGAGAAATACGCGGGACGCGCGCCCGAGGGCGCCGTTCTGATGCGGGTGTTCATTGGCGGCGCGCTGCAGCCCGGCCTGCTCGACTCGCCCGACAGCGGGCTGGTGGAGCTTGCCTGCCAAGAGCTGGCCGCGCTACTGCGGATCCGGGGGGGCCCGATCCTCAGCCACGTCACCCGCCAAAACCACGCCATGCCCCAGTACCACCTGGGACACCTGGACCGCGTCGCCCAGATCAACCAGCGGTTGCTTGCGCGCCCCACGCTCGCATTGGCCGGCAGCGCGCTGAACGGGGTGGGGGCGCCCGGCTGCATCGCGAGCGGACAAGAAGCGGCGCGACGCGTGGTCGCCGCGATGGAGTCTTCGCCGATCGGCAGGGCGGCGCCGGGGGGAGTCGTATGAGCGCGACCTCGGTTTCACATTCGCTGCTGAGCGTGCCCCCCATTCCCCGGGCGAAGCTGGAGCCAAGGGAGCATGGCGCCTACGCGATCCTAGGGATCCCGCTGCTCACGTCGATCTGGATGGCGGGCCTCTCGATCGAGGGCGCCTGCGTCGCGCTGGCGTCGGCGGCCGGCTTCTTGGCTCACGAGCCGCTGCTGGTGGCTTGGGGGCGTCGCGGCCAGCGGGCGCAACAAGCCGCGCCCGCGGCCCGGCGGCGGCTCTTGCTCCTGCTGACCGCGGCGTCTGCTTGCGGGTCGGTGGCCCTGCTGCAGGGGTCCCCCGCAACGCGCGTGGCGATGTTGGGGTGCCTGCTGCTGGCGGCGAGCGGCCTGGCGCTGGCGGCGGCCGGCGGCCACCGCACGCAGGGGGCCCGGTTGTGGTGCGTCGCCGGCTTGTCCGCGCCCTGCGTGCCGATCCTGCTGTCGGGGGACTGGTCGATCTCGCAGAGCATCGCCACGTGGGCCGCGTGGTTGATCGGCTTCGCCGCGACCACCGTAGCGATGGGGAGCGTGCTGGCGCAGAAGAAGACGCGGTCGAGGGCCGCCCGCGGGGCTTGGATCGTCGCGCTGGCGGGCCTGGCGGCGGGGCTGACGCTTGCCGGTCGAACGCCGGCGGTCGTCTCGGCGCCGATGCTGGGGGTAAGTGCTTGGCTGGTGTTCTGGCCTCCCCCCGCACAACAGATCAAACGGATCGGATGGGCCCTGGTGGCCGCCACGGTGGCGACCGCCGCAGGGATGATCGCAATCGCCTAGTGCAAGAAGGAAATCGAGATGACGGATATCAACGACGCTGGACGGCTGATCGACTTGTTCGACACGGGCGCCCAGCCCGAACCCAAGCCGAAGCTGCTGCTGCAGAACGATGCGTTCAAGGTCATGCGGTTGGCGCTCCCGGCGGGTAAAACGATCGCCGAGCACAAGGCGCCCAAGGAGATCGTGGTGCAGTGCGTCACGGGCCGGGTCGAGTTCACGGCGATGGGGCAAACCCACACAATGGCGCCGGGCAACCTGCTGCACCTCCCCCCCAGCGAGCCGCACGCGCTGACGGCCACAGCCGACTCGATCGTGCTCGTCACGATGGCCAAGTAGGGGGGGCGCCTCTAGCGAACCGGGGGCCGGCTGGTGTAGCGGGCGGCTAGGTGGCTCGTGTGTCGCCGCCCCAACCCAGTATCTGTCCGGTCAGTCTTCATCACGCATCAGGGCCTGCATGTGCTCGGTGACATCGGCCGTACGATACACGCGGTCGATCATGTCAGTGTAGGTCTTCGCGAACCGCTCGTCGTTGGCGAGGTCGCCGAACACGAGTTTGATTCTCAAGAACGACAAGCGGTCTTCGCGGGTCGCCTTCGCTGCATCGTGCAAACAGTCCTTCAACGCGTCCGTCACTACCAGAGGCTGGCCGTGGCGATCGGCGTGCTTGTCGCTGTAGTAGCACCACGCCGCGATCACGAGCGCCGCGTAGCGGACGCTGCCGCCCCTGGCGAGGTTTTCTCGGATGGTGGGGATCAAGAAGACGGGCAACTTGCTCGAACTCTCTAGGCAAATCCTGGCAAGGTTGTCCCGTATGTTCGGATTGCCAAACCGCCCGAGCAGCGTCGCCTTGTAGTCGTCTAGGTCGACCCCTTCCACGGCGTCCAGAACGGGGGTTGCCTCTAGGTCGTAGAACCGCTGGAGGTACTCTCGAAAGAGGTCGTCGCCCACACACTCGTCGATGGTCTGGTAGCCGAACACGCTGCCAAGAATCCCCAGCACCGAATGGCCCGCATTGAGCAGCCGCAGCTTCATCTTCTCGTACGGCGTGACATCGGGAACAAAATGGACTCCCACGTTCTGCCAATCGGGACGGCCCGCCGAGAAGCGGTCCTCGATGATCCACTGGCAAAAGGGCTCGCAGACCACCGGCCACTGGTCATCGATGTTGTGCTCCGACCGCAGATAGTCGATGTCGGACTGGACCGTGACCGGCGTGATGCGATCGACCATCGCGTTGGGAAAGCATGCTTCTCTCTCGATCCACTCGGCCAACTCTGCATCTTGCAGACGCGCAAAGCCCAGCAGCATCTTCCGTGTTAGATCGCCGTTGTGCTGGATGTTGTCACAAGATTGAACCGTGAACGCCGGCAGCCCCTGCTCGCGGCGCTTCCGCAACGCGGCGGTCAAGTACCCAAACACCTGTCGGGGCTGAAGCGGATGGTCGATGTCGTGCCGGGCGTCTGGGTGGGTCGCGTCGAACTCACCCGTCGCGGCGTCGGCGCCGTAGCCCCCTTCGGTGATCGTCAGTGAAACGATCTTCGTCTCTGGATGGGCCATGCGGTCGATGACCGCCGCTGGATCGTCGCACCCCATCAGGAAATCAACGATGGATCCGATCACCCTGGTCTCGACGGCGCCGTCCGGGCGTTTGACGATCAATGTGTAGAGGTAGTCTTGCTGCTTCAGGATCGTGGCCATCCTGCGGTCGGAATCACGCAGGCCAACGCCGCAGATCCCCCATCGCGGGGCGTCTCCGGACTCTAGCAGCAGGTCGGTATAGTACGCTTCGTGAGAGCGATGGAACCCCCCCACGCCAACGTGCACGATCCCCGTGGTCAACCGGCCGCGGTCGTAGGTCGGTCGGGCGATGTCGCTGGGAAGCCGCGAGAGGTTCTGCTGGTTCAACGCTATCAGCGTCTTCATGCTTTTGCCTTGTTTAGTCGTGTCGTGCGCTGCAACACCCAATAGGCGGAGGCGAAGTAGATGATCGTGAGGGCAAAGCCCCATGGGTAGAACACGTCTGCGTTCCGCTGGTAGGCGGGCATGTCGGGGCTGCGGAACATAACTACCAGCGCCAGTATCAAGGTGGCCGCCAGGGCGAGCCACTTCGTGCCCCGCAAGATGTAGGTCAGGGCCGAGCGGTCGTGGACCGGCGGGCTTTGGGCGAGGGCTTGTTGCCTTTGGTAGTCCTTGATCGCTTCGCTGCGTGCACGCTCGGCCCCCTCCTCGGCCGGGTAGCGTTCTCTCGCACCGTAGCGGCTCGCCAGGATCGTGTAGAGGACAATCGTGAACGCCCAGGTCGGCAGGAAGAGGTAAAAGAACGACATGACCTGCAGGTAGTTCAGCCCGAACCCGAACGCCAGCCCCGCCGCCCAGGAGGCCACCGCCGGGGTGCTGTGCTTTAGGCCGCGGTACTTCGCCCAGTATCGGGTAAGCCCGATGCGCGGGAATAGGAAGTGCTCTGCGAAGACAATCCCGCCCACCGGAACCACCAACAGGCCCGCTTAGGTCAGCAGCGGCAAGATCTGCTTGTACACGAACGGGAAGCACGCGATCACAACCGTCACCACGCCGACGGCGAGCGTGACGCGCATCCGCGAATGCTTGTGGAAGATCGCTTGCGCCGCCAATCCGGCCCGGTACAGATTTGCGTTGGCGGTTGTCCATCCGGCGATAATGACGATCACGTAGCCCGACAGGCCCAACGCCCGGTACGCGACGTCGCCCGGGTCGAGCTCGACGATGGCGGACTTCATCAGCACCGCCGTGCCGGCGCCCATGATTCCCGCGGCGATCCAGGCGATGTAGTGACCGAACAGCATGCCCGCGCTGGTGCACAGCCCGTACACGGTCCGTTTGGCGTAACGCAGCAGCGCCATGTCGATCAGTCCGAAGTGGGTGATCGTGTTGGCCGCCCAGGCGAACCCAATCACCTCCAGCAAGCCGATGCCGGGCTTGCCCTCGCTGTTCACGCCGGTCCAGATGGAGTGGTCGCCGATCGCGATGAAGTCGTCGAAGCCCGTTAGCTGCGTTCTGCCGAGCACCGCGTTGGCGAGCGCCGGAAAAAGGACAAACGCGCCGCTGATAAACATCACCACAAGCCACGGACCGCACAGGCCTGAAAACGCGGCGACGGCGTTGAAGCCATACATGGCCACCAGCACGACGATCATCCCCACCGCCAGCACGACCAGCACGAACAGACCGTCGGTAGGGTACCACTCTAGCTGCGCAGGGATCCCCAGCAGCAGGCGAACGGCCGTGCAAGAAACGGTGATCATGGCCGCTGAGATCACGGTGAAGATCAGCACGTTGGCCCAGTTGTAAAGATCGCTCATCGAGTCTCCGGCGATCTTGTGCAGATACGTATAGAGACTCAGCCGCGTCTGAACGGCGATCGGCGTCGTGATCAGCGTCCAGCTTAGAATCGCGAGGATGTTGCCGATCAGCAGCCCCACAAGGATGTCTTTGGTCGAGGCGCCCATCGCGACAAAGGTGGCGCCGATGACAAACTCGGTCGCCGCCACGTGCTCGCCCGCGTACAGCCCCGCAAAGTGAGTCCAGCCGTGAAGCTCGTGCTCCGCCACCGGCAACTGCTCCGGGTTGATGTCGGCGATGGCAGGCGGGGCGGCGTGGTCGGTCATGGGGCTCGTTGCATCGTAGCGGGTCGTTCTTGCTGGGCGGCGTCCGATCAAGTTGCACTCTAGCAGAATGTGCTCGTTGCCGAACCATTGTTGGGGACAGTGGGCGCCGCGGAGCGAATCAGCCTCCCAATGGCGGGCCGGCCAGGAGGCGGCAGCCTGCCGCGCAGGAGCGTGCGGCCGTCGGTCAGACGCCTAGTGCGCGTGACGGCTGAGCGGCGCGGAGGGTCGTGAAGGGCGTCCTGCTTCAGTCTTGGTCGGCCTGCCTGAGCGTCGGCAGCGCCGTCTTGATCGCGATCGTGAAGACCATCAGACCGAACGCCCAGATCCCGACGGTGACCTTCCACTCCAGCAAGCTGGGGGCGTACTCCACGATCTGGTGCAGCGTGCTGGGGATAAAGCCGGGGATGATCAGCCCCATCCCCTTTTCGATCCAGGTCCCCACGAACGCCATCACACAGGCGGACACCAGCAGCCAACGCAGCCGCGGCGCCAGCAGGCCGGGCCACAGGAACAGGCAGGCCGCGGTGACGTTCAACCCGATGGCGGTCCAGGTCCAGGGCACCAGGCCGGTCTTGCCGTGCAGGCCGAAGAACAGGTACTTGGCCGCGCTGACGTGCGCGCCGCCGGTGTAGAACTCGGTGAACAGTTCCGACGCCACCATCAGCAGGTTGATGAGGATCGTCACGCGCACGATCTTGGTGAGCGTGGCGATGGGCTGATCGAGCCCCTGGACTCGTGTGAGTTTCTTCATCAGCACCATGGTGACGATGATGAACGCCGGCCCGGAGACGAAGGCCGACGCCAGGAAACGCGGGGCGAGCAGCGCCGTGTTCCAGAACGGCCTCCCGCCTAGGCCGCAGTACAAGAAGGCCGTTACGGTGTGGATGGAGATGGCCCAGACGATCGAGAGCATCACAAACGGCACGTACCAAACGGGGTTGGGCTCGCGGCCCAGGAACCGCATGTAGAGCAGGTAGCCGCAGATGTGCAGGTTGAGCAGCAGGTAGCCGTTCAGGACGATGACGTCCCAGGTGAGCATCGAGATGGGGAAGTTGAACTTCCCGAGGCCCGGCATCATGTGCCAGAACCGGTCGGGGCGTCCGAGGTCGGCGACGACGAACATCAGGCACATGACGATCGCGGCGATCGCCAGCAGCTCGCCGATGATGACCACGTCGTGCATCTTGCGGTCGTGGTAGAGGTAGGCCGGGATCACCATCATCACCCCGCCCGCCGCCAGGCCGACCATGAAGGTGAAGTTGGCGATGTAGAGCCCCCAGCTCACCTGATCGGTCATGTGGGTGCCGATCATGCCGCCGGCCACCTGGTTGGCCCAGGCGTTCGCGCCGACCAAGAACAACGCGGTCAGCAGCGTCATCCAGGCGTAGAAACCGAGCGAGCCCTCGGTCGCCTGCCACAGCGAGCGGGCGAGGAACCTCGGGTAGCTCGCGATGTACGAAGGCTTGTCGGCCGGTGCGGTGGAGGTGGTCATGCTGGTTCGCGCCGGTTCGGCCGGGCGCCGGTCCCCTGCGGATCGGCGGTTGCGGGAGCGATTAGTCGAAGTAGTAGAAGAACGCCGGCTTGGTGCCGAGCTCTTCCTTGAGGATATAGACGCGTTTGTTCTCGAGCAGCCAGCGGATGTTCGACTCCGGGTCGAGGATGTTGCCAAAGACACGCGCCCCCGTGGGGCAGGCCTCGAGGCAGGCCGGCAGCTTGCCGCGGCGGGTGCGGTGCAGGCAGTAGGTGCACTTCTCGACGACCCCCACCGGACGGATGCGGTTGCTCAGGTAGCTCTGGTCGGGGTTGACCTCTTCGGCGGGCACCTCGGGCTGCTTCCAATTGAACCGCCTGGCGTGGTAGGGGCAGGCCGCCTCGCAGTACCGGCAGCCGATGCACCAGTTGTAGTCCACCACCACGATGCCGTCGTCTTCCTTCCAGGTCGCCTTGACCGGGCAGACGTCGACGCACGGGGGCTCGTCGCACTGCTGGCACTGCACGGGCAAGTAGAACTTGTCGTCCTTAGGGACCGCGCCCGTGTAGGTCGTCGACCCCTGCTCCATGTCCATCGTCCCCTTGGGCATCTCGATGACGCGGATGTACGACTGGTTGGTGGCGCGATCGTGGTTGTTTTCTTTGTGGCACGCCTCAACGCACTTGCCGTTGCCGTTGCAGACGCTCAGGTTGATGGCGTAGACGAACTTGGTGCCCGGGATCGGCCGGTCGTCGCCGATGGTCACCTCGGCGCCGTACTTCTCTTTGGCTTCTTCCTCCAGGCGGGCGATGACGTCGGCCTTCTGCTCTGGCGTGAGCTCGGTGTAGTGGTTCTGCATGAACTCGCCGGCGGACGTGTTCTGCGCCGCGTGGCGCAGCGGCGAGATCGCCGCTACAAAGGCGGCCGCCCCCAGCGTCGCAAAGCCCCCCTTGATCGCCGCCCGGCGAGAGAAGTTCTCGATGATCGGCAGCGTCGGCAGGTCCGGCCTGGACGGGTGGTTAGTGTCGGTCATGCGGCTCCTCGCTGGCGTCCAAGAAACGGTCGTGCGGCTTGAAGTCGACGACCATCTTCGGGTACTTGGGGGCGTGGGGGTCGTGGCAGTCGATGCAGTTGTTCTTGGTCTGCGGGCCCCGCGACAGGTCCCAGAACCCATTCATGCCGCCGTGGGCGCCGTGGGCGAACGACTCGGCTTGCTTGCTGTGGCACTGCGAGCACAGCGTCATCACGTCGACGTACTCGACCGTGGTGCCGTCGGCTAGCCGCAGCGTGTCTGCGTTGTCGGGGGAGTGGCACGCGTAGCAGGCCAAGGCGCCGTGGTTGACCGTGAGCCCCTGGTGGAACTCGTCCAGCGACGCGGCGGTCTTGTTCTCGAGGTTCGGCTTGCGGACGCTGTGGCACGTCGAGCAGGCGACGCTGGCGGCGCGTCCCTGCGGGTCGGCGCCGGCGAGCTCGATCAGCGGCGGCCCCGAGGGCCGGCGGATGTTGACCTGGTAGGCCGCGACCGAGGCGGGCGCCGGCGGAGCCGGGTGGGCGTGGCGCGCCTCGCCATCGGAAGGGCGGCACCCGGGCAGCGCCGCGGCCGCGACAACCATCAACGCGATCGCGCGGGCCGCTCGGGCGAGGAGAGGGGTCGCACGGCGCGTCATGCTTTGCTGCTCGGAGATGGGGTTTGGCTGGCGGCCCGAATAGTATACAACTAAGTGCAGGATACACGCCACCCCTACTTGTGAGCGACGCACGCGTGCCGATCAGTGGACTAGTGGTGGTCTTCGGCGGCGGCCAAGACCAGATGGATGATACGATAACACGCCTCGCCAATCACCCGTCAATCGACGTCGGGCAGAAAAGTTCTAATCGGCTCGCGATCGTGATAGACTCCGAGTCGCGGGAACAGGATATTGAGATCAACGCCTGGGTGCGAGGCCTGCCCGGCGTAGCCGACCTGCAGATCGCCTTCGTCGGGTTCGACGACGAACCGACCCCCTCATCGAAACCAGCTCAGCCGTAAGCAGATCCGCTATGGACGCACAGCGCCGTACCTTCTTGAAGTCGTCCGCGATGGCCGCGGCGGGATCCCTGGTCGCCAGCGGCACGAGCCTGTCGCTGCCGGTGCTGGCCGCCGAGGACCACCTGCCAGACGGCGACGACGTCCGCTGGAACAAGGCGCCGTGCCGCTTCTGCGGCACCGGTTGCCACGTGCAGGTGGGCGTTGAGTCGGGCCGCGTGGTGGCGATCGCCGGCGACAAGGCGGCCGACGTCAACAAGGGCCTGCTGTGCGTCAAGGGCTACCACGTCGGGGGCATCCTCTACGGCGAAGACCGCCTGACCCAGCCGCTGCTGCGCAAAGAGGGGCGGCTGACGGAGGTCTCCTGGGACGAGGCGATCACCATCATCGCCGAGCGGATCATGAAGGCGCCCGAGCGGTTCGCCTTCTACGGCTCGGGGCAGTGGACCATCCCCGAGGGCTACGCCGCGCAGAAGCTGATGAAGGGGGGGCTGGGGAACAACCAGATCGACCCGAACGCCCGGCTGTGCATGGCGTCGGCGGTGACCGGCTTCCTGGCCACCTACGGAGTGGACGAGCCGGCCGGCTGCTACCAGGACCTCGACGAGTGCGACGTGGTGATCACCTGGGGCAACAACCCGGCGGAGATGCACCCGGTGCTGTTCTCGCGGGTCACCGACCGCCGGTCGCGCGGCGAGAAGGTGATGCTGATCGATATCGGCACGCGTCGGACCCGCACCACCGACGCCGCGGACGAGTACCTGGAGATGAAGCCCCACGGCGACGTCGCGATCTCGTTGGGCGTCATGCACCTGTTGGTCGCCAACGAGAACTACGACAAGGCCTTTGTGGAGAAGCACTGCAACTTCCGCGGCGCCGAGGCCGACGCCCCGACGCTCCACGGCGAGGCGATCAGCGAGGCCGATTTCCGCAAGCGGATCGCCAAGTACACCCCCGAGCATGTCGAGGCGCTGTCGGGCGTGCCCGCCGCCAAGATCCGCATGCTGGCCGACCTGTTCGCCGACCGCGAGATCCGCATCACGTCGCTGTGGTGCATGGGGATGAACCAGCACACGATGGGCACCGCGATCAACTCGCTGGTGCACGGGGTGCACCTGCTCAGCGGCCACTTCGGGCGACCGGGCGACGCACCCACCAGCCTCACCGGCCAGCCCTCGGCCTGCGGCACGGTGCGCGAGGTCGGCACGCTCGCCCACGCGCTGCCCGGCGGGAGGTTGGTCGAAAACGCCGAGCACCGCCAGCAGTGCGAGGAGCTGTGGAACCTCCGCCCGGGCAGCATCAACGCCACGCCGGGCTACCACACGGTGAAGATGTTCGAGCAGTTCACCAAGCCGACCGCCGAAGGGGGCGACATCGACACGATGTTCGTTCAGGTCACCAATCCGGGGCAGACGCTCCCCAACCTGAACGCGTTGTTCAACGACAAGCAGGGCCTGGAAGACAAGTTCCTCATCGTCTCCGATGTCTACCCGACCGCGACGACGCGGCTGGCGGACCTGATCCTGCCCGCCGCGATGTGGGTAGAGAAGAACGGCATGTTCGGCAACAGCGAACGCCGCACCCAGCAGTGGTTCAAGATGGTCGATCCCCCCGGCCAGGCGCGCGACGACTGCTGGATGACGATCGCCATCGCCCACAAGCTGCTGGAGCTCGGCCACGAGGGGATGAAGGACAAAGACGGCGAGTTTATCTTCGCCGTACGCGACGACGCCGGCGATGAACTGCCGGTCTGGGAGTACGAGCACTACTACGACACGAACGTCGATAAACACCTGTTCGAGGAGTACCGCGGCTTCACCACCATGAAGCACAAGAACCTTGCGCCGTACGACGAGTACGTCAAAGCCCGCGGCCTGCGTTGGCCCGTGGTCGAGCAGCCCGACGGGTCGTGGCGCGAGACCCGCTACCGCTTCTCGGGGTTCGACGACCCGTTTGTCGCCGAAGGGGAAGAGTTCGACTTCTACCACTCCTCGTCCAAGGACGGCCGGGCGCAGATCTGGTTCCACGAGTACCAGCCGCCGCCGGAGATGCCCGACGGGGAGTACCCGTTCTGGCTCTGCACCGGGCGTGTGCTAGAGCACTGGCACTCCGGCACGATGACCCGCCGGGTGGCGCCGCTAAGCCGCGCGATGCCCACCGCCTACGTGGAGATGAACCCAGAAGACGCCCGCGCCGCCAACATCCGCCAGGGAGAGACGGTGGTGATCGAGTCGCGACGCGGAACGGCGGAGCTGCCGGTGTGGATCGACGGCCGCGGCCGCCCGCCGCGCGGGACCGTGTTCGTCCCCTTCTTCGATGAAACCAAGCTGATCAACAACTGCACGCTCGAAGCGCACGACCCGTTCTCGAAGCAGCCCGACTACAAGAAGTGCGCCGTGCGCGTCATGAAGCAGTCCGGGGCGCGAACATGATCAAACGCTTGACGCCGATCCTGCTGGCGTGCGTGATCGGCATCGCGGTCGTGGGGTACTTTGTTGGACTCAGCGACGGCGTGCCGAAGCCGGCGGGGCTGTCCGGGGCAGGGGCGCTCGAGGCGTCGTGGCTTCCGGGGGGCGAGCACCACGCATCGGTCTCGGCCGAGAACAAGGTTGTCCCGGCGGTTACCTACGGGCAGATCCCCGGCGCCGCCATGGGGCCGACCGCCGGCTTCCAGGCCTCTGCCAAGATGTTGCCGCAGCCCGCGTACGACCTCTTCGCCGAGGTCCATCCGAGCGAAGCGGAGAAGGCCGAGTCGGGCAAGATCCGGGCGTCGCGGCGGGCCTACAACGGCGCGCCGCCGGTCATCCCGCACGCCGTGCAGAACACCACCGATGCGGCCTGCTACGCGTGCCACTCGCAGGGGATGCGGTTGGCGGGGCTCAAGGCGAGCGTGATGTCGCACCCGTTCCTCGCGAACTGCACGCAGTGCCACGCCCCGCCCCCCCCGGAGCCGTTCAAGGGCGCCGACACCGGCGTGCAGTCCTCGTTCGTCGGGCTCCCCGCACCCAAGGCGGGCAAACGGGCCTTCCCCGGCGCGCCGCCGACCATCCCGCATTCCCAGTGGATGCGGCAGAACTGCACCGCCTGCCACGGCGGGCCGAACGGCTGGGCCGGCATGGAGTCGACCCACCCGTGGCGCACCAACTGCACGCAGTGCCACGCCCCGTCGGCGGTCCTCGACCAAGCGATCCCGGCGGCCGTGGTCCCGATGCTGCCGCCGCTGGAAGTCGTGGCGGAGTAGGATGGACAACAGGTCGAGCCAACGCGGCGGGTCGGAGGGCAGGGCCGCCGCGGAGCGACCCCGCGGCTCGGCGCCCCTCCGCTGGATCGCGGTCGCCCTCCGGTTGCCGGTTGTGTTTTTCGGGCGTCTGTTCGCCCCAACCAGGCCCTCACGCGGCCGCCGCGACTTTATCCAGGGGAAGTTCTGGAAGCTCGTCCGGCCCCCCGAGTTCCCGCCGCTGGTGATGCGGTACCCCAAGGCGGAGGCATCCGACCGGCCGGCGCCCAAGAGCATTGGCGGCATCGCGATCGAGCCCGTCCCGGCGAGCAACCTCGCAGGCCTCCCGCGGTCGCGGTCGATCCCGGTGTTCCGGCCCCCGGGCGCCATCGAAGAAGGCCGCTTCCTGGCCGGCTGCACCCGCTGCGGCGACTGCATCACGGCCTGCCCCTACCAAGCGATCCGCAAGGCGCCCCAGCGTCTGGGGTCGGTTGCCGGCACGCCGGTCATCGAGCCCGACGTCGCGGCGTGCCTGATGTGCGAGGACCTGCCCTGCATCGCTGCGTGTGAGCCGGGTGTGCTGACCCGCGCGGTCCCGGTTGTCATGGGGACCGCCAAGGTGACCGAGCACCTCTGCCTGGCCCACCACGGCACCACCTGCACCACGTGCAGCGAGCGCTGCCCCGTGGAGGGGGCGATCGCCGTCGCCCACGGCAAGCCGACCGTCAACGAAGCGGCCTGCGCCGGCTGCGGTGTGTGCCGCTACGTTTGCCCGGCGCCAGAGAATGCTATCCTGCTGATGCCCGCGTTCATCCGGCCTACCCCGTAAGGTGACATGAGCAGCGACGACGACGCCATCCCAGAGCTCTTGCAGGCCGAGTGGCCCGCCGACCTGGTAGAGCAGTTGTTCGACGACCTGCGCGACGGCGCCGAGGTCCTGCACGTGCAGCTACGCACCACCACGGGCGACGCGGCGGCCACGCTGGCCGACGCCAAGCAGGCGTTCGCCGCGGGCGCCGCCCAGGCGATCCAGGTGCAGTACCGCTTCGAGAACGACGTGTGGTGCGACACGATCATGCCGGGAGACCCCACGACCAAGATCGTCCGCAACCGCATGCCCGCGGACCGTCCCTCTTAGGCTTCCCTACCGAGGGCGTTAGGCGCCCATCGCCAGCGCCTTGGGGAACAGCACGTTGTTCTCCTTGTGGATGTGTTGATGCATGTCTGCTTCGAGCTGGTCGAGCGAGTCCAGCATGGCGCGATAGGTGTTGCAGGCCCACTCCGGCGGCGCAAATCCGTCGGTCGCTTCGCGCAAGATCGCTAGCGCGTCGCCGGCGAGGTCGTGCTCGTGCTCCATCTGTCGGATCGGCCCCGCGACGCCGCAGCCGTGCTGCTGCGGTTGGTCGGCGGACGCTTCCAGCTCGCGGATTAGCGGGAAGAGGATGACCTCTTCTTTCATCATGTGGGGCTCGAGCTCGTTCTTGAGCGCCAGGAAGGCCTCGCGCACCGTCGCCAGGCGGGGGTCCTTGTCGCCGTGCACGCGGGAGACCTTCTCGGTCAAGAAGTCGAGCCGCGGCAGTTCTTCGCGCAGGTAGGCGTGGTGCGTCTGCTCGATGTGGTCGGCCAGCTCGGTCAGGCCCATGCAGTCCGCGTCTACCAGCGGCGTCCGCTCCGCCCCATCGACTTGGCCGAGCGCGTCCAGCACCGCCTCGGGGGCGACTTGCATCTTGGCGCACGCCTCGGCCAGCGGCACCTTGCCGCCGCAGCAGTAGTCAATCTTCAGCGACTCAAACACGCGTGCGCGGCCGGGGACGGCTCGCACGAGCTCGCCCACGGTGGCTTGGGGGTCGATCGTTTGCATAGGGGGCTCCCTTTGAGGTAGAGGAACTTGTTTGGCTGGCGGCCTGGCGTTACGCGGCGACGGTCTGCAACTGCTGCTTGGGGCCGAAGAACTCGTAGTTGACCCGCGAGTCGTCCACCCCCAGCTCTTTCAGGCTGTCGGCGACCGACGCCATGAACGGGCTCGGTCCGCAGAAGTAGAACCGCGCCTCGGCGATGGGCGCCCAAGAACGCAGCAGCTCGGCCGTCACCAACCCGTGGCCGTCGCACTTGCCGGAGTTCAGGTCGCCCTCCAGCGGGGCGTCGTACACCACCTGGGTCTTCACGTCGCAACCGCTGCCGGCCAGGCCGCGGACCTCCCCCGCCAGGGCGTGCACGGCGCTGTTCCGGGCCGCCTGCAGGAAGTAGATCGGCGCCGGCGTCTTCGCGGCCACCAGGCTCTTGGCCATCGACAGCAGCGGGGTCACCCCGATGCCCCCGGCGATGAACACGATTGGCTGCGGGTTCGCTTCGCTCGGGTCGATGGTGAACTCGCCGCAAGGGGGGCCGACCTGGATCGTGTCGCCGATGTTCACGTGGTCGTGCAGGTAGTTCGAGATCAGACCGCCGGGGGCCTCGGCCGCCAGGGCCGGCTCTCGCTTGACCGTGATCCGGTAGTGGCCGTTGCCCGGGTTGTCGGACAGGCTGTAGTTCCGCGGGGAGGTCGGCGTGGTGGGGTGTTCGAGGCGGACCGTGATGTACTGGCCCGGCGCGAAGGCCGCCAACGCGCCGCCGTCGGCCGGCTTCAGGTAGAAGGAGGTCACGATCTCGCTCTCGGCGACCTTGCGGTCGACGACAAAGTCGCGGAAGCCGTTCCAGCCCCCCTCGGCCGCCGCCTGCTGCTGGTAGATGTCTTTCTCACGCCCGATGCAAACCTCGGCCAGCAGGCCGTAGGCCTCGGCCACTGCTTCGACAATCTCCGGCGTGGCCGCGTCCCCCATCACGTCGCCGATGGCGTCCAGCAGGTGCTTGCCGACGATCGGGTAGTGTTCTGGCTGGATGCCCAACGAGCAGTGCTTCTGGGCGATCAGCTCGACCGCCGGCAGCAAGACCTCGAGGTTGTCGATGTGGGTGAAGTAGGCGCAGATCGCCCCGGCGAGCGCCCGCTGTTGGCCGCCGCTGTGCTGGTGCGCCTGGTTGAAGAAGACCTTGACCTCGGGGTTCCCGGCGAACATGCGCTCGTAGAACCGCACGGTGATCGCCTCGGCGTTGGCCGCCACGGCGGGGGTGATCTCCTTGATGATCTGGATCGTCTTGTCGCTCAGCATCGAGGTTCTCTCTTGGGGGCGGGTGGGGGAGTGGGCTGCGGGGCGGATAATGGAGGGGCCTGCAATGTGTACGCAAAGGTATACAATCGCAACCTGCACGTCAACGTGCACGTTGCAGCGGATTTTTCCCTCGCCTCCGCCGGCCGACCCCGCCGCTTTGCGGTTGTCGGCGCCGGGGCGGGCGCCTATGCTGAATTGCTGCATCGCCGGGTGTAGAATAGACGGGCGGGCCCCCATGCCCGCGGCCGGCGTGCCCCATGCCTGCGGCCGACGTGCTAGTACCAAGAGGCTCAAAACCATGCTTTCCAAGACAGCCGAGTACGCCTTGCGGGCTGTTGCGTGCATGGGGAGCCAGCCGGAGTCGCCTGTGTCGGCAGACCACCTGGCAGAGCAAACCAAGGTGCCGCGGCGCTACCTGACACGCGTGCTGCAAGAGCTGGCGGGCGCCGGCCTGGTGCGTTCGCGCCCCGGCCCCGGGGGGGGGTACGAGCTGAGCAAGCCGACAGGCAAGCTGACGATCCTAGACGTGGTCAACGCGGTCTCGCCGGTCCAGCGCATCCGCTCCTGCCCGCTCGGCCTGAAGACGCACAAGGCGCTCTGCCCACTGCACGCCGAGTTGGACAAGGCGTACGCCGCGGTCGAGAAGGCGTTCAAAGGGGTGACGATCAAGCAGCTAGTAGAATCGACCAGCCCCATCATCCCGCTCTGCGAGAGCGCCTGAGGGGCGCGCGGGCGCGCTGCCGGCATCCCCTTCTGACAGGCGGCCATGGTCCAAGACGCCTCTCCCGACCAGGCGCCGGTCGGCTCGGGCACGCGCAACCCGACCCCCGGCCGTGCGTTGATCGACACGCTGCTGCTGGCCATCAACTTTGTCACCGCGCTCTTGATTCTTGCCGCTAGCGCCAGCGCGATCGCGGCTGGCGACGACCCCTATGCGTTCGTTAGTGCTGTCCTCACCGTGCCGCCGGTGGGCGCCTACGCGGTCGCCGAATGGCTCTGCTGGTATCGCCAGAGGTCGGGGTTGAAACGACTACTGGGCGTCTGCAATCTGCTTCTGGCGGCCCTAATGCTCTTCGGCCTCGTGAGCGGCCTGGGCGAAGTCTACGTGTCGCCCGAACCGATCGACCGCGGCCTTGTCGCGTTCTTGGTGCTCGTCTTTGGCGCAACGAACGTCTATCTTGGCGCCTGCGGGTGGCGTCGCGTCCGCGTATCGACGCCGCACAGCACAAACCTCGGTTCCGCCTCAGACGCCGACGAGACATGAGTGGCGCCGGCGGGGGGGTCGTGATCAGATTGTTTGCCGCTCTGGTAGTTGCTGCGGCCGACGGCTCGGGTTTCCGGCGGTGACGTTCTATTTCACGACACCAAGCCCTTCCAGTAGAGAAAAAACGAGGCGCCCCCCATGCGATGGAAGCAAGACTGCCTCGTTCTGCTCGGCGCCCTCGTCGGCGGCGCTTTGGGCTATGCCGGGTTCTTCTGGCTTGCGGGCCAGGGGTTTTACGGGCTGGTGCTGCCGGGCGGGCTGCTGGGGTGCGGGGCGGGGCTGTTTCAGTCGCGGTCCGGGTACCTGGGCGTTGTCTGCGGGGTGCTGGCGCTCGGGCTTGGGCTGTTCGCCGAATGGCGTTTCGCGCCGTTTGTGGCGGACGGGAGTTTCGGGTTCTTCTTGGCCCATTGGCGTCAGCTCAAGCCGATCACGCTGGTGATGATCGCCGTCGGCACGTTGATCGGCTTCGGGATCCCCTTCAGCCGCAGCCGCGACGCGGCCGCCGCCGACCGCCGCGCGTCTGCCGGCGCGGCCTAGCGCCGGTCCCGTCCTACCGCTCACGATGACGGGGCGTTTGTTGGCGGTTTTGCCTCGCTTTTAGCCACCCTCGCCGCGATAATCAGCAGCGATTCCGACCTCTCTTGCCGGGGGCCGTGCGGGGACGCTGCGCGCACACCCCGCGGCCGGAGGGGGCGCAGGATTTTGTCCCTGAGGTGTCCGCTAGAGGGGGGCTGGTGTCCGCTCTGCGGGTCGTTTTGTCCGCTGCCGAGCGGCCGACGCCCCCCGAGCGTCGTCGTAAGTCGTTGCGGCGCAAGCAGGGCGCCCGCGACTCAAGCAGCCATGAGGCCAAAAAACCAATCGGGGCATGGGACAAAAGGACAAAACCCGACGAGCGGGTCGGCGGCGCGGTCGACCGGTCGTTGGCTGCGGCGCCGTGGTACAGGCGCGTGCGCGCCACGCTTGCAAAGCGGCCTTCTTTTCGGTCCCGCCACGGCCGACGCGCGCGGGGCCGACCGCCGCCGCGGCAGGGAAAACAAGGGGCGACGACGGCATCGCGAGAACGTGCGTCATGCAGGCGCGACTCAGCGACACGGTCGGTAGTGAACCGGCTGGGATATAGTGTGAAGCACTCGTCGAACCGCGAGGGCCCCGCGCCTTCGGCTCTGCGGGAAAGTTGCCCTGTTGTTTGCTCCACTGAGTTACGAGACCACCCATGTCAATCGCAAGAGACCCTCGTTCTCCTTTGATTCATCGATCCACCCTGTGTCTGGCCGGGCTGCTCGCGCTTTGCGTCGCCAGCGGCGTGCGGGCCGGCGACGCGGTCGGGGAGATCCACGGCGATCAAGACGGCGGCAAGATCAGCCGCCACCTGTACGGACACTTCGCCGAGCACCTCGGTCGGTGCATCTACGACGGCATCTGGGTGGGGGAAGACTCCGCGGTCCCCAACACGCATGGCTACCGCACCGACATCGTCGAGGCGCTCAAGGCGATCGACATCCCGAACCTCCGCTGGCCCGGCGGCTGCTTCGCGGACGACTACCACTGGCGCGACGGCATCGGGCCGCTGGACCAGCGGCCCAAGCGGGTCAACCTGCACTGGGGCAAGGTGATCGACACGAACGCGTTCGGCACGCACGAGTTCCTCGACCTGTGCGAGCTGCTGGGCGCCGACCCGTACATCGCCGGCAACGTGGGGAGCGGCACGCCCGAGGAGATGCGGGACTGGATCGAGTACATGACGTTCGATGGCGACAGCCAGCTTGCCAACCTCCGCCGCGCCAACGGCCGCGAGAAGCCGTGGAAAGTGAAATACTTCGGGATCGGGAACGAGAACTGGGGCTGCGGCGGCCAGATGACGCCCGAGTACTACAGCGACCTATACCGCCGGTACGCCACCTTCTGCCACGAGTACAGCGGCAACCGCCTGGTGCGGATCGCCTGCGGCCCGAACGGGGCGGACCGCAACTGGAGCCGCGTGGTGATGCAGCGGGTAGGGGGGCGGACGCAGGGGCTTTCGCTGCACCAGTACACGCTCGCCGCGCCGTGGGGCGACAAGCTCCCGGCCACCGGCTTCGGGGAAGAGAAGTGGTTCGCGATCCTCAAAGAGTCGCTGGGCATCGAGCACGCTATCCGCGTGACCGAGGAAGAGATGGACCGCGTCGACCCCAAGAAACGGATCGGCCTGTTCGTCGACGAGTGGGGCGCCTGGTACCGCACGGAGCCCGGCGCGCCCGACTACGGCCTCTACCAGCAGAACTCGCTGCGCGACGCGCTGCTGGCGGGGATGTCGTTGCACATGTTCCACGAGCACAACGACCGCATCCACATGGCCAACATCGCCCAGGTGGTGAACGTGCTGCAGGCCATGATCCTCACCGAGGGGGACAAGATGCTCCGCACCCCCACCTACCACGTGTTCGAGATGTTCAAGGTCCACCACGACGCCACGCGGCTCCCGCTCGAACTCACGTCGCCCGACTACGCTTTTGGGGGCGAGTCGATGCCGGCGCTGAGCGTCTCGGCGTCGCGGGACGACGCCGGCAAGGTGCACGTATCGATCGTGAACGTCGACGCCAAGGCGCCGGTGAAGCTCCGCTGCCGGCTCTCCGGGGTCGACGCGGGCGCCGTGCGTGGGAGGGTGCTCACCGCCCAGCGGCTCGACGCGCACAACACGTTCGAGTCGCCCGACCGGCTCACGCCCCGGGAGTTTGACGGGGCTTCGCTGGCAGACGGGGAGCTTGTGGTCGAGGCGCCGCCGCGGTCGGTGCTGGTGCTGGAGCTGGACGAGAAGAAGTGAGGCAGCGACCAGCCCCGCGGCGGCAGCGCTTCCCCCCGTTCCCCCGAGTCAGTCGTTATGCAACGCCGGCACATTGCGCTTCTGATCCTCTTGGCGCTAGCGCCGACGCCCGTCGGCGCGCAGCGTCAGATGGAGAACCTGACGCGCGGGGTCGTGGCGGTCCGTCAACCCAACGCGGGCGTCTACGTTGGTTGGCGGCTGCTGGGGACCGACCCCGAAGGGGTGGCGTTCAACGTGTATCGGCAGACCAGCGGGGGCGACGCCCAACGCGTCAACGACGGGCCGGTAGCGGGCGCCACCAACCTGGTCGACGCAGCTGCCCCCAACGACGCGTCGTTGTCCTACGCAGTGCGGCCGGTGCTCGATGGCCGCGAGCTAGCGCCCTGCAAAGCGGTGGCGGTCTGGCAGCAAGGGTTCCTAGAGATCCCCATCGACCCCATCGCCGGGTACCGACCGGGTGACGCCTCAGCGGCCGACCTCGACGGCGACGGGCGGCTCGACGTCGTGCTGCACCAGTCCTCGCGGGGTCGCGACAACGGATCGACGGGCGTGACGGGGACCCCGGTCCTCGACGCGTACCGGCTCGACGGCACGCGGCTGTGGCGCATCGACCTGGGCAGGAACATCCGCGAGGGAGAGCACTACACGCAGTTCATGGTGTACGACCTGGACGGCGACGGCCGCGCAGAAGTGGCTTGCAAGACGGCCGACGGCGCCACCGACGGCGTGGGGGTAGTGATCGGCGACGGTGAGAAAGACTGGCGCACCCTGCAGCCGGGGTCACAGCGGGACGGACGCGTGCTCGACGGACCGGAGTACTTCACGATCTTCGACGGGCGGACCGGCGCCGCGCTCAAGACGGTGGGCTACGTGCCGGGACGCGACCCGATCAACGGCTGGGGGGGGATCGGCGGCAACGCCGGCAACGACAGCTACGGAAACCGCTGCGACCGCTTCCTGGCGTGCGTGGCCTACGTCGACGGCCAACGTCCCAGCGTGGTGATGTGCCGCGGGGTCTATGGACGGATCGTGATGGCCGCTTGGGACTGGCGGGACGGCGAGCTGACCCTCCGCTGGACGTTCGACACGGGCGTCGGCCGCGCCCCGTACACAGACGCCTCTCCTTACTCGGGCATGGGGGGACACTCCCTTTCTGTGGCCGACGTCGACGACGACGGCAAGGACGAGATCGTCTACCAGGCGATGGTGGTCGACGACGACGGGCGGGGGCTCTACTCCACCGGACTGCGTCATGGGGACGCGATGTTTATCACCGACATGTACCCCGACCGCCCCGGGATGGAGGTCTTCTCGGTGCAAGAGAACGAAGAGCACGCCGAGCAGTTCCAAACCCCGGGCGCCGCGATGCGCGACGCGCGGACCGGCAAGATCCTCTGGAGCCACAGCCCGACGGTGGACGTAGGGGGCGGGATGGCTGCCGACATCGACCCCACGCACCGCGGGTTCGAAGCGTGGGGTGGGCCAGGGGGGCTGCGAGACTCGGACGGAAAATCGATTGGCCCCGCGCCGCGCGCCGGCGGGTGGTCACTCTGGTGGGACGGCGACCCGCTGCGCGAGCTGCTGGCCGTTGGGCGTCCGGCGTGGCGTGGCGGACCGGGGCGACGGGGGGGCGATCGGGCCGATGGCTGGCCGACCCAAGTGTTCAAGTGGGATTGGAGTTCTAAGCAAGATCGACCACTCGCAGAGCTCAACGGCGTGTCGTCTACGGGGCGACCAAACCTGGCGGGCGACCTGATCGGCGACTGGCGGGAAGAGCTGCTGCTCACTGCTCCGGACGGCAACGCCCTGCGGCTCTACACCACGACAATCCCCACCGACATCCGCTTGAGGACCTTGCTGCACGACCCCCAATACCGACTGGGGCTGGTGTGGCAGAACGTGGTCTACAACCGGCCCTGCTACCCGGGCTTCTACCTGGGAGACGGCATGAACACGCCCCCGGCCCCCAACATCCGGCTGGTGGGTGACGGCGAGGCGATCCGGTTGCAGAACGAAGCGCCAGTCGACCGCTAGCGACGGCGACCCGGCGCCCGTCACTGCTGCGTCGCTCGCAATGGGGTAAGCGTCACCGGGCCGGTGAGCCCCAGTGGGCGGACCGGCCAGACCGAGGCGTCAAACGGCTTGTAGTCGATGTTCACCAGATTGATGTCCTCAAACACCCGCCACACGACGCCGCGTCGGTCGAGGTCGCGGATTCGATTCGCGGCCACGCCGGTTACCTCCACTTCCAGCTTGTTTCCTCTTGGCAGAAGCTCGTTCAGCTCGACCTCAAACGGCGGCGCTATCAGCGTGGCGACTTCTTCGCCATTTACCCGCACGCGGGCGCTGCCGAGGACTTCACCCAGGTCGAGTAGGATTCTCGGGCCAGCACTCTGGGGCGCATCGAATGAAGCAGCGTAACTTACCGTGCCCGCAAAGCTCTGAGCGGATTGGTCGGGGGCCTCGGTCCAAGGCTTCGGACCATCGGACTCGAATCCTTCAGGAAGGTTGGGTCCCCCCGTGAGAAACCTCACCCGCCAAGGCCCAGCGAGCGTCGACGATGCGCCTGCCGGCTGTCGGTAGGGCCATTCATCCGTTTTGAGATCATTGTTGCTGGCGCAGACGAGAACCGATTGACCGGCCGCCAGTTGTAAACGTAGCGAGGAACCCCTCTTTGCAGTGCCTTGAACCTGCGCTAAGCCGACCTTCCCCGACATGGGGTCCATGATTGCGGCCGAAGTAAACGACGCCGCCAACGGCGCCCAGCCATCGAATCGCGTGTCTCGCTTGTTCCTGAGAAAGTAAACCGAACTGCCGTTCCACTTCTTCCGCAAAAAGACGAGGCCGAGGTCTCGGAGTTGATGTTCATTGCGAACCCCGGCCGCCCGGAGCATCGCTGGCACGTCGTCGCCAATACGTACGCGGCCCTTTGCCGCAAGCGCGCGGATCTTCTGCGACACGGCGTCCCATTCGGCGTTCGGCTGGGCGCCCGCCATGCCGGGCTGGCTGGTCGGCAGACCGCCCCAAAACAGCACGGTCGCTCCCCCGTCTGCCAACTCGGCGAGACGCATCAGCGTCGCCAACGGCATGTGCTGGGCGCGGGGCACGACAACCGCGGAATACGTTCCGCCCGGCGCCTTGATGCGCCGGCCGCGCGCTGCGCAGCTCGCCAGCCCGCGGTCGGACACATAGTCGAACGCGTAGCCGTGCTCGTCCAACAGCACCGCGGCGTCCCCCAACGGCCGGCCGTAGAACCAGTCGCCCCCGTTGTGAACGCGCACTTCCATCCTCAACCCCTTCGTGGTGTGCCAAGCGTCGTGCAGCGGCCAGTACAGCAGCACGTCGTTGTCGGGACTGCTGTCTTGCAGCACCGACTGGCAGCGGGTGACGTACGTGTTGAGCGTCGGGAAGTCGCGCCAGATGGGGTTCTGCGGGTTGAGCTGCGTCGAGGCATAGAACAGCCAACCGGGCCAGGGGGCGTCCGCAGGCGAGTAGGCCGTGCCGTGGTAGAAGACGTGGTTCACCCCCGCCAGCATCAAGCGGTCGACGATCTGCTTGAGCTGCGCGAGCGTCACGTTGAAGTGCTCGTCGAGCCACGTGGCCGACTCGGAAGAGACCAGCTTCTTGCCCGCCACGTTGGCGGCCGACGAAGCGAACTTCAGGACCAGCGGGTCGGCGTCGCCCCCCTGCAACCGCCCGAAGCTCTCGGTCTCGGGGATATCGACGGCCGCATAAAGGTCGAGCCAGTTCGCGGGGGAGCCGTGCGACTGGTTGCGGGCGAGCTGGCCGTGGCGATGAGCCCAGGCGGCCCACGGCTCGACGAGGTTCTCGAGCACCAGGTCTGCCAGCGTCTCACGGTAGTCGCTCTTGACGCGCTCCACCGTGTCCTGCGGGCCATCTCCCGCCAGGGCCGGCAGTTGGTCCTCGAGCCGATAGCCGCGCCGGGCAGCGAAAGCTTCCAGGAACTCCGGCTGCCAGTTGCCGTCGTACTCGAACGAGTCGTGGAACTGCGCGCGGAGGCCCGGCAGTTGGTCGAGCGTCTTGCCAAAGTAGGCTAGGAAGTGCTCAACCGAAGGGGCGGAGAACGGATTGATGTTGAGCCCTTCGCCGCCGGGGCCGGGCCGCTTGACGCGGTCTCCCGACCAACGGTAGGCGAGCGTGTAGACGGTCCAGTCTCCGTCTGGCGCCCGCCACTCGAGGGCGCTGCCGGTGATTTGATCGGAGAGGTCAATCCGCCGCCCGTCTTTGCTGATCGCCAACGCGGATTGCGGCGTCGACCGGCTAAACTGTTTGGTGTAGGCATCGCCGGCCGCAACTGTTTCACTAGCGATCTCGACCCGCGAGTTTGCGTCCTTCGGCAGCACACTCGGCCCCCCCATCCGCCAGCCCGAGCCCGCGGGGAGGTCGACCCCCATCCCTAGCCGTTTGGCTTCTTGGAGCGTGTGCTTTACGGCCTCGACCCACGCTTCCGATAGGTATGCGCGGTTGCGCTGCTCGTTCCCCTTCACGCCGTAGATGCAGGTGATCTCGACCCCACCCAGACCGGCGGCGTGGTACGCTTCGAGCAGCCGGGTGAGGTTGGGCGCATCGACCGCGGAGCCGTGCCACCACCAACGCGTCCAAGGGCGGGCGGTCTGAGTTACCTCGGGCCAAGCGGGCGACGCGGGCAGCGCCCCCTGTTGTTGCTGGGCCCGGCCAACGAGCGGCTGGCAAAGCACGATAAGAACGATCAGGCCGCGAAGAGCGGAATGGCGACGGTAGTTCATCGGGGCCTCTCAAGCGGTGCGACGCTGTCCCAAGTCTCGAATACTAACTGCAGTACGTCGTCGAGATCCGACGAGTCGACTGCGTCTTGCGTGATGGGGGCAGCCAACACGCAAGAGTTCGCCGCGTATTGCTCTTCTGCTGATAACAACAGCAACAGCGGCGCGTGGTCGGGCGCAGGCGATGCCATCGCCGAGGCCAGCGGAGCCCGCTGGGTTCGCCCTGCGGCTCCGCTTGCCAGAGCCGGGGCCGCCGTCGGAGCAGCCGCATAGCCAACCGGGGATAGGCCTCTCGTTGGCGGCTCGGGGGCGTTTGCTTGATCCGTAATCAAACCTGCGGCGGCAACAGACTCAGCGGCGCGGGTACCGTTCGCGGCCGGCGCCACGGCGCCGAAGTTCTCTCGCCACACGCCGTAGTCGCTCTGATCCACCACCCCGTTGTGGTAGCCATCGGCCGGCGGGTTGCCGACGCTCCCCAGCGAGTCTCGCCAGACGGTGTAGTCGGCTGCATCGACGGACCCGTCGTTGTTGTAGTCGCCCCGCAGCTCTCCGCCGAAGTAGATCAGCGGCTGTGGCGGCGTCTGCATCCCGGCCCCGAGGTAAAAACTCGGGTGGGGGGGTTGGTTGTACCCGTCGTTCTGCCAAGCGATCGCCTCGCGGTACTGCGTGTCGTGCATCAGCGTAGTGAGGCGCGTCTGCGTCACGATGGTGGTGGTCCAGATTTCCAATGCAGAGTTGTCGCTCCGACGCCAGATGACTTCCTCGCGCCAGTCGCCCAGGATGTCGGCCGACAGGCTTGGGGTGCTCTTGGTGCCATTGTTGCTGGACAGCCCTGCGGTGCTGTTGATCCCGCTGCTCCCAGACGAGACCAGGTTTGTGCGGCCCGGGTTGTTCCACTTGGAGATGGTCGTCCCATCGAGAAGTTCGCGTGACAGGTCGCCGTCCCACCAAACGCCAAAGTTGTACATCATGCCGCCGGGGGTCTCGTAGAGCGCCTCGCCCGACACGTTGTAGATCATCCGCGTCCCCTCGTCGGTGGACGCCCAGAACTCGTACCCGAGGTGGTTCGGGTCGATGTCCATCGCCACGCCCCGTCCGACGTCGTTGTTCGAGGGGATCTGGAACAGCAACGCGCCGGTCGCTGCGTCGCGGAGCTCACCCCCCGCGTCGCGTCCTTCGCTCTCGTACTCGCCGCGAGACTCGTGCACCATGAACACTTCAAGGCCGGGCCGCGTCGGATCCATGTCCGACATGTGCAGCGCGTCGCCGTGCCCCAAGCCGGTCGTGTACAGACCCGTGCCGTCGTGGTCGATCGCCGAAGCGCCGTAGATCACTTCATCGAAGCCGTCGCCGTCGACGTCGCCGATGGTCAGTGAGTGGGCCCCCTGGCCAATGTAGTCGGGGTTCGCCCCGTTGGTGGCGGCCTGAAATATCCACCGCTGGGTCAAATGTCCGTCCCGCCAATCGTATGCGGCCACCTCGTTGCGCGACTGTCGCCCCGACTGCGGCCCGTAGTAGCCCCGTCCGAAGACGACGCTGGGGCGTGTGCCGTCGAAGTAGGCGACCCCGACCGTGAACCGATCGACGCGGTTGCCGTAAGTATCGCCCCACCCAGATACACTTCCTCGCACCGGAGCGAACGGGATGGAGTCGAGCTCAGCGCCGGTGAGACCGTCGAACACGGTCAGGTACTCCGGTCCGCTCAGAACGTATCCGCTTGAGTTGCGAAAGTCGTCCGCTACCGAGTCGCCTCCCAGGAGCACGGCGTTGCCCTGGCCATCGATCGTGCCCGGGGCGGTCTTCAATACAATCTCGGCACGCCCGTCGCCATCGAAATCGTAGACCGCCATCTGGGTGTAGTGGGCGCCGGAGCGGATGTTGCGCCCCAGGTCGATCCGCCACATCAGCTCGCCTTCGAGCGTGTAGGCGTCGACGTAGGTGTTGCCGGTGTAGCCCGACTGCGAGTTGTCCTTTGAGTTCGATGGGTCCCACTTGAGGATCACTTCGTATTGGCCGTCTCCGTTGAGGTCGCCCACGGAAGCGTCGTTGGCGTTGTAGGTAAAACTCTCTCCGCTGGGGGTTGTCCCTCCGGCCGGGATCTGGAGCGGAATCGTTAGGTGCTGCTCGACCGTCGACGCGGCTGCGAGCGTGTACGACTCGCTCGGTGCGAGCTCCTGACCCCCGACCACGGCGCGAACAAAGTAGCTGTTGGCCACGTTCAGGTTCGCGGTAGAGTCGACAAAGTTGGTCGATTGCGTGAGTGGCGACGCATTGAGTTTGACCGGGGCGCCGCTGCTTGCGGAACGGTACAGGTTGAACGCTACGTCCTGGGGGTCGTCTCCCAGCATCCTCCAACCTACATACGCCGTGTTGGAGGTGGGGCGCACCACGACAACCCCGCGATTAAGTTTCTCGACCTGCCGATAGAACTGAGGCGTTGCGGGGGGCGCGGCGTCCTCGTCGTACTCGATGGTCAGCGTCGGCCGAACCGCCGGGTCGGCGTCCTCACGCGACGAGTACCCCCAGCCCCGCACGGCGCCCGCGTCTACCCGGGTAATGAAGGTGACGAGCCCATTGTCGTCGACACGGCTGTTCAGAAAAGCGACCAAATCCTGACCGGTGATCGTCTGCGGCGCGCCCTGGGCGTTCGTTACGCTCTCGGTTACCGCGGCGCCGCTCTCCTGGTCTAGGCTGAACACCAAGGAAGGGTCGACGCCGTCGCCGCCGGTGTGGGCGTACTCGGCCCCGAGGCCCCCTTCGGCCAGTGTCGACTCGCTCCAGTTCTGCGGGGTTGCGCCGGGGGCGTTGGTCAGGCCATAAACGTCAAAGCGGTCGGGCACGATGGTGTCGTTGCGCGTACCGCCGGCTTTGTAGAGCGAGAGCGTCGCGTTTGAGATGGCGTCGATGTTGAGTTGCGACAAGTCGAACCGCACGTAGGCCATCCGGTCGCCCGGGCCGTTTGCGTCGAGCACGTCGAGCGTTGATGCGCCGCCCGCGTTGACCCCAGACCGCGTGAACGTGTCGGCCGCCGCTGTTAGCGATGCGAGGGCGAGGAGCCGTCGGTCTTCTAGCGGCTCCATCCTCAGGTTCCGCCCCCGCCGAGCATATCGCACGGCGTTGATTGATTGCTTCATGCGCGACGCACCATGAGTTGCTTGGCGGCTTGACCGCCGGACGCGGCGGTTGGCTTGGCAGGCAGGCAGGGGGACCAAACGCCGGACGTCGTTGAAGAGTTCGACCGTCGCCTAGGCGAACGATCGGGGCAAGCCGGGCGATGAGCACTCGACAGCCCCTAGCTGTCATAGACCACCAGCAGAAATCGATCTAGGGCGCGGGCGACGTTCGACTGGGATAGGCCGCCTCAGCCATGTCACTCCAGACGCCATTTTATTCGCGCTTGGGAGCAACAGCAATGAACGAGCCCGTCGTAGTAGCTACGATTGCGTCCCCATTTCTGCAATCGGCGTATCCAATTACGCAATCCGATCCCTCGGCGTCTTTACCGTTGAAACAATCTGGCAACATGCGCACCGCTAGAGCGGCCGACAGATTGTCATACGCTCGGCCCGCGTGCGCGGCTTCTGCTGCAACTCATCGTCCGCCATTGAGATGGCCCTTCTCGTCTAGCGGTTTCAACGTAACTGAGTTCATTCATGTTGCAGCCCAGCAAACTCATCGCCATCGCAACACGCGCTCAGAGGAAGCGCGGTTCGGCCTTTCTGCTGGTCGAACTTCTGTATTTGCGCGCGGTCGCGACTGGGTGGTGTGCTTGTCCCACGCGACTGGTAGATAGGTGTGTGGCCCCCGTGTTGTGTGCCAACACCCCTGTCCACCACCGGGCCTTCTAGCAGCCCTCACGCCTGACCGATCACGGCCTTCCCACCGCTTGGGGCGCGGCTGGTCCAATGGGGTCCTTCCGGGCCGGCCGGCGTGGGCGTGTTGATGGCCCAGACCTGCCCGGCGGCGTCGTACTCGAGTTCGAACCGCTGCCCCCCGGCGTCGAGGCTCCGGCGGCCGGCGTCGAGGATGGCCGTCACACGCGTCGTGTCGTGGACCGTGGCCAAGCGGCCGTTGAAGTCGTCGCAGGCCGCTTTGCCCGTGCGGACCGCCTGGGCCGCCTCGACGAACGCCTCGATGCTGCGGTAGCCGTAGCCGTGCTGGCCGGCGAACCGCCCCCGTGCGTCGGGGGCGTACTTCATGAACAGCGGGTTGGGAGAGGCGTAGCCCGCCGTGTCGGTCGCCAGCGCGTAGCCCCGGTGGGCCTGGTCGATGTTCAGCTCCCCCTTGTGCCCCATGTAGAAGAACCGCTGCTGCGAGTGGACGTCGCTCTGCGGCGCAATCCACGACGAGGTGTACAGGGCCGACGCGCGGGAGCGGTCCGCCAGGTTCTCCCACTCGACGCAGAGCGTGATCGTGTCTTCGGTGTCGAGCCCCGCCGCCGCCGCCACGCCGGTCGACGCGATGGCGGAGACCGCCAACGGCCGCGCGCAGTGCTCGACGACCCAGTTGTTGAAGTCGACGTGGTGCGCGTTCAGGTAGAAGCTGATGTCGCTCGACTTGCCCGCCCACGCCCGGAACGTGCCGAGCTGGCTCTTCGGCTGGCTCATGTACGAGCTAAAGAAGCTGAAGGCGCCCAGCTCGCGGATGCGGTCGCGGGCGTCGGCGTAGAGCGGGTCCCATCGCTTGTGCACCTCCATCGCCACCAGCACCCCGTGGCGGCGGGCGGCGGCCGCGAGCAGGAGGTGTTCCCGCAGGTTCTTCACGATCGGCTTGGCGACCAGCACGTGCATGCCCCGCTCGACCGCCCGCATGGCGATCTCGAAGTGCGTGTCGTCCGGCGTGAAGACCGTCACCAGGTCGCCCGGCTCCAACGCGTCGAGCGCCGCCAGGTAGGCCAGCGGGTCGCGGGGCGTGTCGTCCGCGGGGAAGCTGCGGAACGACACGTCGAGGCCGCTGTACTTGTCGCCGACCAGATCCTGCAGGTGGCGGCGGATGGCGGGGAACTTGGCGCCGTTGGCGCCCGCCATGCTCAGGTCACCCAGCCGCCCCCGGTCACGCAGGTCGAAGCAGGTAAGCGCCACCACGCCTGCGCTCTTGTCCGAACCGCTCGCCCCGTCGCGGACATAGCCCGTCGTGTACTCGCCCGTGCCGACCATCAACAGACGAGGGAGTGACATCTTATCTCGCGGTTCTTTCGGCGGACACGCACGGCGTCTGGCAGGCGCAAACGGCGGAGGCGCGGCGCCGTCGCACCGACAGCACTGCTCCCCGACCGTCAGTATGCAGGGCAAAGCCGAAACGCCGCAATTCGCTTTCTGCCCCGAAATGAGACAACCACGCCTAGCGGCACGAATGCTGGCAGGGGTGAAGCCCGATGCGCGTCCCGCCACGACGCTCTCGGGGTTTCTTGTTCTCGTGGTTGCAAGAACGGGAACATTGCAGGAGAGAACCAAGCAGGTCTGTGGCACAACCGCTCGTTCGCGAACACGATGCGGCGGTGACCAAGCTTCCACGACGGTTCAATCCGCGGAGGCAGTCGGGCCTTCTGATGTGAGCAGCGCAAAGAGTGCATCGGCGTCGTTGGCGATTTCGGATTGCTGGTCCTCTGTCTCAATCGCTTTAGAAACGCTTGAAGAGAACGGCGATCTGGGGGGCGGGCGGCGCGAAGGGTTCACGAGGTCGATCTGCATGCCTGTGCGTCGCGGAACTAGAGCACCTTGTCAGTGGCGTTGGGGGAGTGGGCGAGGTTGCCCCAGCCGATGCCGATCACGAGTGCGGCCGTCGGCGCCTGCCACGCCGCACGGAACGTCGCGTCGAGGGTGAACGCGCTGTCGAACAACACCGCCACCTAAGCCAATAGCGAGCACGACGCGGGCCGGGATCGGCGACCAGTTGGCGGCGTCTTCGTCGTCCAGCAGCCAGCCCGAGAGGTCGACGCTGGCGTTGCCGGCCAGGGACGCCTCGCCGGTGGCGCCCAGCACCGTCGCAAACGCTGCCTGGCCCTCGGCGTCGTTGGGGCCGTTGAGGGTGTTCCAGGAAGCGATCCGCACGACCGACAGCATGGCCCGTTCTTCGAGCTGTTCGAACGCCCCGCGGCGGATCGTTCCCTTGGGGCAAGCGGCGCCATGCCGGGCGAGCGGGCCGCTAGTGCGGGCCCAAACAGGGAGCCTCATCGCTTGGTACCATCCGTGCGTGCGTAGTGGCTCCTCCTCTGATGGCCGAGAGAGACGTTGCGTTATCCTATCGGGCCCCTCCGAGGCCGCATGGCATTAGGCGACGCAGCGTCTTGTCGCATGCGCCTCGCGGCGCCAGTCGCCGGACCGAAGTCGCGCTTCTACGGCCGCGCTGCCATGCGCCGTTAACGCGCGCGCCGCCCCCTGCTGAGCGACAGGCCTGCGGTGCACCCGAGCGCTACTCCCATCATCAGAAGGATGCCGGCCGAGGGCTCGGGCACCGGGGTGTTCGCGGCGCTGCCTTGGCCGCTGCCCGCGGGTAGGCCAAAATTTGCTTTCCACGTGTCGTACTGTGCTTGTCCGATGGCGCTGCTATTGGGGTCGTTCTGCAGCGTGCCGGCGGGGGCGCCCAGGTTGTCCCGCCACACGGCGTAGTCGGCCGCGTCGACGGCGCCGTCGTTGTTGTAGTCGCCGGCGAGCAGCGGGGCGGCGGCCGCGACGCTCAGGACGCCGTGGCTCTCCAGCAGTGAAACGTCCCAGGCGAGCGACGCCGGGAGCGAAGGCAGCAGGAGCGACTGGAACGCGCCCGACTTGGCGCCCACCCAGTCCAGCAGGTCGAACACAGCTCCCTCGCTCGGAGTGTAGCCCTCCAAGAGGACAACCTCCAACGCGCCATCGGTCGAGACGGCGCCCTCGACGAGCAAGTGGTCGAAGACCGACTCCGAGGAGAGCTCCATCAGCAATCGGCCGCCGGCGGTTTGGGTGTAGTCGCCATCCACCATCAAGATGCCGGGCGAGTCGCCGGGCGACACCAGCCCTCCGTTGACGAGGTCGCCGATAAGCTCGCCTTCGCCGGTCAGTTCTCCGCTGGCGCCGATCTCGGTGACCGGCGCCACCAGCATCCCGCCGGGAGTGAGCGTGAGGCGTCCCACCCCGGAGGACGATCCGACCTCGATCCGCTGGTCTACCATCAGCCAACCCGCCGTGATGCTTAGCGACGCGTTGTCGGACGAATCGGGGGCGATCAGCAGGGCGCCGGCGTGCTGTCCTACCGAGTCGACCACGACGGCGCCGCTATGGATGACGGCGGCGTCGAAACGTGACGGCTGCCAGTTGCTGCCGTCGGTGACGCCCCCGTCGTCCGTCCTCCAGTTCATGATGTCGGCGTAGCGGCCGCTCGCGGCGCCGTCGAACACAATCGGCGTGGGGGCCGGGAACTCGCCCTTCTCGTTGATGAACTCGAGCAGATTGATATACCCGTCGTTGTCGAAGTCGAGGTTCCAATCGCTTGCTAGGTTCGGGTTGAGGCCGTGGGCGGTCTCCCACGCGTCGGGCATGGCGTCGCCGTCGGTGTCGTAACCGGCGGGGTGATTCACTTGAGGGGCGGCCAGCAACGCGCTCAATTCGCCCGCGTTGGGCCCCGACGCGCCGATCGGCGGGCCGGTGAAGTTGACGAGGTTGCCGATGACGCGGGAATCGATCGCGTCGCGGTTCCACCACCAGTTGCCCACGTAGTCGCGGACCTGCGCGTACGCGTCGGGCGCCGACTGGGTGGCTACGGCCGGCGTGTCAAACGGCGACGCCATCTGTGTGAAGGTCTGATCGGTGGGGTTGTTGACAGTGAACATGCCCCAGCCGGTGTCGGCGCCGTCCAGCACGCCGTCGGCCGGGGCGCCCCCTGGGGCCTCGTCGGGGTCGATGAAGTTGCCCGACTGGAAGACGCGGGTGTCGACGTTCTTGTCGACCGAGTACGCGATGTTGCCGGCCGCCTGCGTGCCCGGCCCGGCCACGATGTAGTTGCCGACATAGTTCACGTCGGTTTGCTCTTGATCGTCCTCGGAGCTGCCGCCAGTGTAGCTGGCGCGATCGCGGAAGTTGTACACCACGTTGTTGCGGAAGTCTGCCGTGAGGGTTTCGCCGTTGTACGTGCCGAATCGCGCCTGACGGCTTGCGTTGTTGGCGTACAGGTTGTGGTGGAAAGTCACTTCGGAGCTGATCCGCGGGCGTATCAGCGACCCGTAGGCGTGGCCGCTGACCAGCGCGTCGTTGATCATTGAGTACTGGACGGTGACGTTGGTGTTGTTGTTGGCGACGGACAAGACCTCGTCTTCCGACCAAGACGCAGAGACGTGGTCGAGGATCAGGTTGGTTCCCAGCCCTCCGCCGGCAAAGGTGATGGTGTCGCTGCCGTCTGCGTCGCCCTTACGGAACGAAAGGTACCGCAGCACGACGTTGCGGTTCTCCTTGCCGCCGCTGTGGGTCAACTGGACCGTGTTCCCGTAGATCGTCACCGGACCGGGAGCTGTCTGCCCCGCGATGTAGTAGTTCGAGAGGTTCTTGATGTCGACGTTGGCGCCGATGTTGATCGTCCCCGCGACATCGAACACGATGATCTTGTTCGCGCTGTTCTGCGTGAAGGCGCCGCGGAACGAGCCGGCGCCGTCGTCGTTCAGGTTGGTGACGTGGTAGACGGTGGCGTTGGAGAGCCAGCCCGCCGCGGGGGCGACTCCGGAAAAGGCGCCGCCGTAGCCTTCCGCGCCGGGAAAGAACGGCAGCTGCGCCTGCGCGGAGGCCCCACCCAGCGACAGACCGCACAGCAACGCCGCGCACCCAGCAACCAGGCGACCGCTGTCGCGCGCGGTCCGAACCACGCGCCGTGGCCCGAAAAATCCTCCCACGGCGGGCCCCCTGCGGGTGGGTGCAGAGTTAGGGCCGGTGTGCCGCACGTCGTGTTGGGTCGGATCGACGCAATTCATCCCGCTACTCACGTTGTTGGAAGAAGATTCGTTGACGCGTCTACCGCGACGATGGCGTCGCCCAGATTGCTAAGAGCAGATCGGAGGCCAACCAGTTGAACGTGACTAGCGCTCCGGAGCCGAAGCGAGTGTGGCGAGGTCGGTCGCGACGATGGGGTGGGCAGGGGGGACGCCGTTGCCGCTCCAGTGCGGGCCTCCGGCTTTCGACACTGCGGCAGAGGGCGCAATCCGCAACACGCGGCCGTCGGCGCCGTATTCAATGGCGAAGCGACGGCCCCCGTCGTCCAGGCTCCGGCGCCCCGCGTCCAGCACCGCGGTCACTTGGGCCGTGTCGTGGATGGTCGCTAGGCGGCCGTTGAAGTCCTCGGTTGTCTCTTTGCCCTCACGGATGAGGTGGACCGCGTCTACAAACGCCTCGATGCTGCGATACCCGTACCCCGACTGTCCGGCGAATCGGCCGTGTGCGTCGGGCGCATACTTCATGAAGAGGGGGTTCGGCGAGGAGTAGCCGGCGCCGTCGGTCGCCAGGGCGTAGCCGCGGTGAGCCTGATCGATGTTGAGCTCCCCCTTCTGCCCCATGTAGAAAAAGCGCTGTTGCGAGTGCACGTCGCTCTGAGGCGCAATCCAAGACGACGTGTAGAGCGCTGTCGCCCGGGACCCGTCCCCAAAGTTTTCCCACTCCACGCAGAGGGTGATGGTGTCCTCGGTGCCGATCCCCTGCGACGCAGCGACGCCGGTCGAAGCGATCGCGGCGACCGACGTCGGTCGCGCGCAGTGCTCCACGACCCAGTTATTGAAGTCGACGTGATGGGCGTTCAGATAGAAGCTGATGTCGCTCGACTTGCCCGCCCAGGCGCGAAAGGTGCCGAGCTGGCTCTTCGGTTGACTCATGTAAGAGCTGAAGAAGCTGAACCGGCCTAGCTCGCGAATCCGGTCGCGGGCGTCGGCGTAGATGGGGTCCCAGCGCTTGTGCACCTCCATAGCGACCAGCACATCGCTGCGTTTCGCGGCGATGGCGAGCTGTAGGTGCTCCTTCAGGTTCTTGACGATCGGCTTCGCGACGAGCACGTGCATGCCGCGCTCAACGGCTTCTCTGGCGATCTCGAAGTGGGTGTCGTCCGGCGTGAATACGGTAACGATGTCTCCGGGGTTCAACCCGTCTAGCGCCGCCTTGTAGGCGCTCGGGTTTGCTTGGACGTCGCAAGCAGGGAAGCCCTGGAACTCGACGGCGAGGTCGCGGTACGCATCTCCGACCACGCTCTGCAGGTGCCGACGGATGGCGGGGAACTTCGTGCCGTTGCACCCAGCCATGCTCAGGCGTCCAAGCCTCCCCCGTTGCCGCAGATGAAAGCAGGTGAGCGCGACGACGCCAGCCGATTTATCGGACCCGCTTGCTCCGTTGCGCGTGAAGCCGGTGGTGTATTCACCGGTCCCGATCATCAGAAGGCTTGGAAGTGTCATAGCGGGTCGGCCGTTCGTTCGACGATCGTCGTGATCCGTGCTCAATCAAGGGCAGCGCCTCCCGGAGTCGGGACACGCATTTGTCAGTTTTCGCGGGCGTGATTTCGGGGCGGCGCCAACGCGGTTGGCGGGGGTGTAGATCGCTTGGCGTTGAGCGAGGCAGGATGGTTGGCCGCTAGGCCAAGTCGCTCGGTGGTCGTGGGTTGTGCCGCAGACGCCTTGGAGCCGCCGGGCTTCACACACGGCCCTCCCGCTGCCCCACGGGTGAGCCGCGTGTGTCGCCGCCAAACGCAACACGCAGTCGCTTGGGTCACACGCGCCGACGGGCCCCCCACAGCAGGCCGGCGAGGCACAGCAGCGCGGCGGAGCTTGGCTCCGGAACCTGCGACGCGGCAAACGCGCCGCCCAACGGGAAGTACGTGTCGAACAGCGTCAGGTCGAGGCTGTCGACCACCTCGTCTGCGTTCAGGTCGAACAGGTTCTGGGCCGTGGCGATCGCGATGCTTGGCGGAGCGGCGATGGCGCCGAGCAGGAGGTTGCGGTCCTCGACCCCCAACGATCCGTTGCCGGAGAGGTCGCCCGGCGTGCCGACGATGTTCAGGTTGCTCAGGGTCACCGCGTCGATCACCACGGCGTCGTCGGACGAATCAAAGTAGTTGATCGTCCACTGGTACTGGGCCCCGGCGTAGTCGGTACGCACCGTGCCGCCGTCCCAGAGCCCACCGTGCGGTAGCGTGGTCGTTCCGCTCGAGTTGGGTCCCGCACGGTCGGGATCAAAGAATCGGCCTTCTTCGATCTCGACGGTGTTCTGCGGGTCGTTGTCCGCGTCGATGCCGGACGAGAGCCGGTCGGCCTGGAACAGCACGATCTCGTCTCCCGATCCAACGACGCCGCTGCCGGCCGTGGTTGGCTCGGACAGCTTGATCCGTAGGAAGGCGTAGCCGAACTCGCGGTTCCCATCGATGTCTTCGGAGGCGCCGAGCTGCAGGTTGTCTGCGACGACAATGCTCGAAGCGCCATTGGCGTCGAGCACGAACTCGGTGACGAACTTGCCCAGGTTGATCTGCGTGACGCCGTTGGGGTTGTCGGAATCGACGTCGTTGTCGTGGTCCCACAGCCCCAGGCGGCTGTCGATGTGGAAGTCGTCTACGTTGACCGTGGCGCCCGAGCCGCGGACTCGGAAGATTGCGCCGGGGGTCGTGCGGACGCCGCCGCCGCTATCGCGGTCGCCGATGCGGACCCTGCCGGCGAGGTTCAGCTCGGCAGAGCCGCTGATCTCATAGAGGGCGCCCGCCGAATCGGACTTGTCCCGTGAGAAATCCAGGTTGGAGGAGCCTGCCGGGACGTCCGTGTCGTACTTCAGGCTTCCCGACTTCTGCAGAAGAATGCCCCACGCGGCGGTTTCCGTGGTTCCGCCCGACGTGGTGCCAAGCGGGTTGAAGTTGTCGCGGCCGATCCGCGCGGCGCGTGTCCCCGGATCGTTGGCGACCTCGCCGGTAGTGGTGTTGCGTTCCTTGGCGGTCAGGGTCACGCTGTTGTTGAGCACCCAGGTAAACTTCTCATTCGTGTCGACCGAGTTGGACTCTCCGCCAAACGCGAACGTCCCCATCTTCAGGCTGCCGTTCTCGCCGGTGCGTTCGTCCGTCGACACCAGCGTGGCGTCCTGGCCCACACCGGCGGCGAACCAGATGCTGTCCGGGCCTGGGGGCGCGGTCTCCGGGCCGACGGTCGGCGCGGTTGTGTACGTTCTGGGGTTCCAGTTGGCCGCGTCCTCAAAGGCGAAGGAGCTGCCGCTACCGCCGGTGCTCCCGAAGCCAGTCTTCCACAGGTCGTAGTGGGCCTGTCCGATCGGCGTTCCCAGACCGTTGTCGTTCGGCAGGGGGGTCGCGCTCCCAAGCCGGTCGCGCCAGAACGTGTAGTCGGCCGCGTCGACGACGCCGTCGCCGTTGTAGTCGCCGTTTGCGGCCGAGCTTGGGACCCCCTTGAAGCTAACTTCGGCCGCGGCCGGCGCCACGAGTGCGGCTAGCGCCATCCCGGCCAGCAACGCGTGGTAGATGGAGTATCGAAGGCTCATGAAAGGTCTCCCAAGGATGAAAGAGGATGAGGTAAACGTGATTGATGAGTGAGTGGTTGATGAGTGAAAAGGGGGGGCGCCGACAACGCGTCGCCGACGCATGTCAGCGCTTCTTGGTGTCGGCCGGTGGTTCGAGTTCCAAGTCGTAAGTCATCGCTGAACGAACGACTAACGTCAGCTCCGACGTGTTCGGGCTGGCGTACTTGGCGTGGATGGAACGGGCGCGGGGCGAGTCCCAGCTTCCGAGGTCCTCGCTGACTGCGACGCCGTACTCCCCTGGTGGGATGCCGTCTCCTTTGCGCATGCCCCCGAGGGAGAACTTGCCTTCTTTGTCCGTCACTCCGTTGGCGGAGGCGCCGGTCGCCGCCGAGCGGAGGATGACGCGGGCCCCAACGACGGGGGCGCCGTCGGTTCGTTGCGCCTTGCCAGAAACTTCGACCCGCCCCGACCCGCCGCAGCCAGCGACGCCGCACAGCAACAAGATTCCAAGCAGCCGAGCACCGTTGGTTTGCAGCAGGGCCATCGCTTTCATGGTTCAGTGAGAGGAGGAACGTGATGGGCTTCGGCGTGTGGGGCGACCAACGTTGTGGCCGCCACGATCTTGGCGGTTTGGTTCGACGGACAGGTGACGCGGCAGAAGGAGGGGGGCTAGAACGGGTTGACGATTACCGGAGCGCACGATCCCGATGCGGGTTGGTCGAGCACGTACAGGTCTTCTCCGGCCCGTGTGACCATCCGGTCGACGACAGCCGGGTCGATGTCTAGGCTCACGGTTTGAACGCTGGCGTCGACCATGGTGAACAGCACGACGCCGGGGTGTGGGCCCCCAAACCCGTGCTCGTCTGGCCCTTGGGAGAAGGGCGCCAGCTCGCCGGCGCGAATTCCGGGCTCGACATCGCCCCCGAACGCGTGCTTCGACTCGGCGGTCTTCTTGCTCGCGTGGCCAACCATGAGCGTCTTAGACGTCCCGTCGACAACCTTCTTAAGCGACGTGCGCGACCAGAAGTCTTGGATCGTGCGGGGGTAATTGCCGTTGTTGCGCTTGAAATCTCCGGGAACAATCGCGCCGTCCGCCCGCTTCGCGTTCTCGTTCGAGCTGGAAGTGAGGCTAACGCACGTAGAGATCGAGGCAGGCGCGTAGTCGGTCAGGGCGCCGTCGTACTCGGCCTCGGAGTGGGAGTGCGTGTCGCCCGGCGTCACCTTGACGGTAAGGCTCTCGTGCTCTTGCGAGGGGCAAACGAGCCCCGGAAGCGTCATCAGCCGCACCTGCAGAGGCAGGTCGTAGAAATCTCCCGCCTTGAAATCCCACAGGTCGTACAGGGGCTGTTCTTCCATGGAGGGAAGGATCAGCCACGCCCAGGTAGCCAGACCGTCGTTGATGCGCGAGGGGGGAAGTTCTTTCCTTGTGTCGTGATATCCGTGCGTAGCCAGGCCGAGCTGCTTCATCTGGTTGAGGCACTGCGCCCTTCGTGCCGCCTCGCGGGCAGACTGCACAGCGGGCAGCAGCAAGGCGACCAGGATCCCGATGATGGCGATGACTACCAGCAGCTCGACGAGTGTGAACGCCGAGGCGCGTCGTGACTTCGTTGCGACTCTCGCCATAATCAATTCCTTGGTTTCGTGACCGCCGACGCGGGGGTCGGCTCCTCTAATCACCATGTTTGTGCTGCCCGCACACGCCTCGCGCGATTCGGCGAGGTGCAGGCGAAGCCGGTTCGGGTCGAGAGACGGTTTGGCAGCCGCCGCGTTCTCCGGAAGGCGATTGCGCCTTCGGATCGGAAGCTCGCGGGTTGCCACGATCGATCTAACTACGACGGAAGAGCAACACGCGTGATTAGTGACAAGTATGGGCGAACGCCTCTTTCAGCAATGCTAAACGTAACGCGAACTCCTCCCAAGTAGCTTTCCTTGCAAAGCAGTGCTCGAATCACGCAGGCTGCTTGCCCCCTTCGCTTTGTGACGAGTTCGCCGCAGCAACGCATCGGAGAACCACAGGGCCGGCGTGACGAGAAGCGGTTCGAGCACGCGTGCGTCTGATCGCGAGATGACGGTCGCTATTCTCTCGTTCGAATCGGTCCAGCGAAGGCGCACAGGCAAATGATCCCCTGGTTGCGAGATCTGGACCCTGCATTGCAAGGAAGTTCGTATTCATGCTGCCGGGGGCGGGTTAACCTGAGCAAGCTGCCTCGTTGTGTGTCGGTGTTTTGGACAGAACGCCGACCTTGTCTTTCTCTTCTTATCTTGGGAGGTGTACTTGTGATTCGACGATCCCTCGTGTTTTCGGGCGTTATCGCGCTAATGCCGGCGATTTCGTCGGCCGCCGTCATTCTGGACGACACGTTTGCAGACGGCAGCCGCGGCGAGACCAGCCTGCCCAACGAGTCTGCCGTTTGGGCGTCGCACGCCGGCGGCGTGACCATGGGCGCCGGATCGCTGGCTTTCAATCAGACCACTTCGAGCGGCAGTCAGAAGCTGTGGACCCACTTCGCGGCGGACGGAGCCGAGATCGAGCTGGCCGTGGGCGACCAGTTGATCGCGACGATCGATTTCACACCGCGCGTCGCGCTCTACGACAACAGCTCCACCAGCTTCCGGTTCGGTCTGTTCAATGACCCGACCGATCCACAGGTGGCGTCGGACACCAACAGCGACGGCGGCGGCAGCGGCGCCCCCTGGACCGATTCCACCGGCTACGCGGTGCAGATCGCGCTTACCACCGGCGCCACGGCCTCCAACAACGCGTCCGTCGGCAAGCGCACCGACCAAGCCAACAGCAGCCTGCTGGGCAGCAGCGGGGCCTACACGTCGACCAGCGGCGGCGCGCAGATTGTCAATGTATTGGACACGCAGTACACGATGACCCTCGCACTAACCCGCAGCGCCGCCGACGTGATGGACGTCGCGTTCTCAATCGCCGACGCGGGGGGCGTGATCTCCACGCACTCCATCACGGACGACCCCAACGGCGTCGCGGCTTTCGGCACGGGTCCGATCGCGACCAAGTTCGAGCAACTGTTCTTTCGCTTCTCGAACAACACCACCACGGCCGATGTGATTGACTTTGGCCGGTTCAAGATCGAGCACGTCCAGGGTCAAGCGGTCCCCGAGCCCGCCTCGTTGGCGCTGCTTGGCTTGTGTGGTGCGGCGGCGGTCGCCGTGCGACGCCGCAAGTCGATGTAGAGCACGTCGGTTTCGAACTCCACCGTCAACAAACGGCGGCGTCACACTTCGCTGTGGCGCCGCCGTGTGTGTTCTCCGAGTCGATAGACGCCTCGGGTCGTGTCCGCCCCCGGCCGCATAGCTTCCGCTATATTCGCCAACAAGCCTCTCTCGCACGCGGCGTCGCCAGCGCCGGTAATGTACCCGCAACCGCTGCTTGTCCTATGCGTCCGCGAATACTCGTTCTGCTAGCCGTCGTCAGCGCTTTCCACGGCCTAGCAGCGGCGGCCGATGCCGAACCCCCTTCGATCGACCGGCGCCGGCTGGTAGAGCGTCACGATCCTAGACTCGACGCGTACGCTCCGGAGTGTCCGTTGTCGGTCGGCAACGGAGAGTTTGCGTTCACGTTCGACATCACCGGCCTGCAGACCTTCCCCGGCGAACGGCCCGGCGACCTGCCGCTAGGGACGATGGCGCAGTGGAGCTGGCACGCGTTTCCGGACGCCGACCGGTACCGGTACGCACAGACGCTGCGAGACTACCCGGTCGACGGACGTTTCGTGAGCTACGCCACCGACATGGAGAGCGACGCGGCCAAGGCGCTGCGCGCCAATCCGCACCGCTTTAACCTGGCGCGTATCGGACTGCGTCTGCTGGACGAGCAGGGGGCTTGTTTGCAGGACGCGGCGAAGCTCGAGCAGGCAACGCAAAGGCAGTCGCTTTGGTCGGGCGAGGCGACCAGCAAGTTCCAGTTTGAAGGCAAGACGGTGCGAGTGCAGACGCTCGCGCACCCTTCGCTGGAGGCCGTAGCGTTCTCGGTAGCGTCGCCGCTGGTCGGCGCGCAACGCGCCGCCATCGAGATCAGATTTGCGTACCCAGCGGGAGTGTGGGGCCCAACGGTCGACGATTGGTCGGCGCCCGAGACTCACCGCACTGAGCTGCAGTTGCGCGACGGCGTTGTGCGCGTGCTCCGTGAGATGGACTCAACCCGCTACGCGGTTGACATCCATACCAACGGGTCGTGCCGACTGGCGGACGCGCCGCACACGATCGTTGTCGAGGGAGCGAGTGGGTCAGGCGAGCCGCTGGAGTGCGTAGTGAGTTTCGTGGCGGATGCGACCCAGCCGCCATCGGCGCCCGACTTTGCCGCGGTGCGGAGGGAAGCTAGGGGGCACTGGCAGAAGTTCTGGACCAACGGCGGGGCGATGGACCTATCCGCCAGCAGTGACCCGCGGTGGCGTGAGCTCGAGCGACGGATCGTGTTGTCGCAGTACCTCACGGCCATCCACTGCGCGGGCTCGATGCCGCCGCAGGAAACGGGGCTGGCGTGCAATAGCTGGTTCGGGAAGGCCCACCTCGAGATGCACTGGTGGCACGCGGCGCACTTCGCTCTGTGGGGGCGTTTCGAGCTGCTTGAGCGCAGCCTGGGATGGTACCAGCAGATCCTCCCCGCGGCCCGCGCCATCGCGGCGCGACAGTCGTACAAGGGGGTGCGGTGGCCGAAGATGACGGGCCCCGACGGGGTGAGCAGCCCCAGCGAGGTAGGCGAACTGCTGATCTGGCAGCAGCCCCACCCCATCTACTTCGCCGAGCTCGCGTATCGTCGCAAGCCGACGCGGCAGACACTGGAGCAGTACCGACAGATCGTCGCCGAGACCGCCGAATTCATGGCCGACTACGCCCGCTACGACGGCCTTGGAAAGCGGTACGTGCTGGGGCCAGTGCTGATTCCCGCGCAGGAATGCTACGACGGCCGCGGCCAGTCGGGCGTGCTTAACCCCACCTTCGAGCTAGCCTACTGGCGTTGGGCCCTGCGAACGGCCAACGCCTGGCAGGAGCGGCTCGGGGAGCCGATCAACCAACGATGGTCCGATGTGGCCGAAGGGATCGCACCGCCAAACGTGCGCGACGGCGTTTACACGGCGATCGAGAACGCCCCGTTCACGCTGCGTCACGATCATCCTTCGATGCTGGCCGCGCTGGGGGTGCTTCCGGATGTGGGGCTGATCGATCCGAGGATCATGCGGCGCACCCTGAAGGACGTGGACGCGCAGTGGCAGTGGCCCCAGACCTGGGGGTGGGACTACCCCATGATGGCGATGACCGCGGCGCGCACCGGGCAGCGCGGCGCGGCGATCGACTCACTGCTGCGCGACACTCCCAAGAACCACTACCTCGCGAACGGGCATTGCCGCCAGGCAGATCGGCTGCCTATCTACCTGCCTGCAAACGGCGGTCTGCTCGCAGCGGCGGCGATGATGGCCGCCGGCTGGGACGGCAGCGAGCCGCTCGGACACGCGCCCGGCTTCCCGAACGACGGGTCTTGGGTGGTTCGCCACGAAGGCCTACAGCGCATGCCTTGAACCTTCGCCATACAGGAGCCACGCATGGAACGTAGAGACTTCTTAAGCACCGCGGCGGCGCTGCCTCTTGCGCTGTGGGCGTCGCCCGTGTGCCTGGCCGAGTCCGCGGCCGACTCCATCCCCGAAGAGGCGATCTCCGACTTTTGCCGACGCCTGCGACCCGTCGGGCGGGTCCTCGAGGAGGAGGGCTACTTCGTGTGGTGCAACGCCCCCATCGCGGACGACGACGGCAGGATCCATGTGTTCTACTCGCGTTGGCCGGCGAGCAAGGGGATGGGGGGGTGGATCACGTGCTGCGAGATCGCCCACGCCGTGGCCGATGCGCCCGAGGGACCCTATCGGACCCTCGATGTCGCGCTCACGCCGCGCGGCCCTGGCTACTGGGACGCTACGACCTGCCATAACCCTCATGTGAAGCGGGTGGGAGATGACTATTGCCTGTTTTATATGGGCAACTCGAACGGCAAGACGGACACCAAACGGATCGGCCTGGCGACCGCCCCGACGCTCGCCGGCCCGTGGACGCGTTCCGACAGCCCCCTGCTAGAGCCGGGCCCCGATGGCGCCTGGGACGATCATTGCACCACCAACCCCTCTTACATCCAGCATCCCAGCGGTGAGAGCTGGCTCTACTACAAGTCGTGGAACACGGCCGACTACCTCCGCGACAGCCCCCCCGTGCGAGGCAACCGCAAGTACGGGTTGGCCACCGCGCCCGACCTGCACGGGCCCTATGCCCGCCATCCGGCAAACCCAATGGTCGATTTTTCCGGCCGCGGCGCGAACCGTCAGTGCGAAGACGCGTTCATCTGGCGCGAGGCGGGCGTCTACAAGATGATCGCCCGAGACATGGGGGTCTTCAATCACGACGTGGGGCTCTACCTCGAGTCGCCCGACGGGGTCCAATGGTCGGAACCCAGAGTCGCGTTCTACGGGTTGTCGCACTACGTGAGCCAGCCGCCGGCGCCCAGAAATCTCAAGCGCTACGGCCGCCTGGAACGCCCCCAGTTGCTCTTCCAGCACGGGCGCCCCACGCATCTTTTTGGCGCTTCGCAAGGGGGCCGGTTCGGAACCGCTTCTGGCTTCGTGTTCGAGATCGCAAAGAGATAGGCGGCGCTGCGATGCGCTGGCCCCGTCAGCGCGTCGCGTGCGCCTGCGCATTGATTGAAACTGCGCAACGCGCCGTTGCGGGCCTTTCTGCTCGCAACGTAGGGCCCGTCGGTCTTGCAATCACGGGGCGTGCAACTTGGTGCGGTGCAAATATCGTCCTGTCGATTGCGGTCTAAGGGGCGCGCAGATTTTTGCGTGCAGCTATATTGCGAATCGACGTGGCGTTGCCGGTAGCAACGCCTACGAGATTGTCGAAGGACCTACTCCTCGCCCCTCGGTTCCGAACGGTTTAGGCCTGCACTTCGTACGCGGCGGGTCCGGCCTGTAGCCCCTATTCAGTCGCTTGCGTCGGCCATCTTCGCATTGGGCCGGCGCGTCGCTTCCCGTCACTCTGCAGCGGTCCGCTGCCACAACCAAGAGCCCTCTCGATGAAAGCATCTGCACACACGAGTTCTCGGACGCTGCCCGTCTGCCTGCTTGTCGCGACCGCCGCACTGGCCCTTTCAACCAACGGGGCAGACGCTCAGATCTTCCTGACCAACACGGACGACGCGAACACATCGAACGACACGTCGCGCGGGCCGACGACGACCAACGACCGCAGCGATTTCAACGAGATCCGCAACTTTTTCGACGGCGGAACGACCACCAGGAAGAAGATCGGGTACTACAAGTTCGACATCTCGGGGATCAACCCGATCCTGTTCCCGTTCGCAACGCTATCGACGCAGATGCCCAACGGTCGAGACAGCGCCGGGGTGGTCAGCGTCTACGGATTGAACGACGCAGTCACCAACACCGACAACGTGCCCGACGGCACCTACGGCGAGGCGGACTGGACCGAGAGTACGCTCTCCTACTCCAGGGGGCTGGGCGTTGACACCTCGGTGGCGACGACCGACGGGTACAACCTGGGGATCGATCCAAACGAAACCACGCTGCTGGGCGTCATCAACCACCCCGCGAAAGGCCCCGACCTCACCTCGAACACGACCGACCTGCCGCTCGGAGCGTTCCTCGCCGCGGACACCAACGGCTTTGTGACGTTCATGCTGGCCGGCGCCGCAACCGGCTCGCCCGAGTGGCGGACCACGGCCCGAGAGAACTCGGCCGAAGACACGTTGCGGCTGGTCTTCAACGTCAAGACGGGCGACACCAACCTCAACGGCACGGTCGACCTCGACGACCTCACCCCGATCCGCACGAACTACCGCAACACGGGGCTCTCGTACACCGACGGCGATCTGAACTCCGACAATATCGTCGACCTAGCCGACTTCCGTCTGTGGAAGACGGGCCTGCTGGCCGAGGGAGGGTCCCTTGCAGGGATCGACCTCAGCTTTGCAACGGCGGTCCCGGAACCGTCGACCGCCTGCCTGGCCGCTGTGGCGGGACTGTTCTTTTGCCAACGCGGCTTCCGACGGCGTGTAGGGCTCACTAGTTGCAATTGATAGAGCGCCGGACGCCAGTATGAAAACTTCTAACGAGGATCAAGTTATGACCATCAAGAGACTCATGTCGCCCAGCAACTGGAAACGCGGCGTGAACGCCTGCGCCGCGTTGTTGGTCACCGGGTGTGTGGCCCAGGCCGCGGTCACGTTTACCGCCGACCCCGCCGTGCTGCCGCTGCCCACCGAAGCAGACGTCTACACGTTCAATCCCTACGTCGACGCCGCCAGCAACGGCGGCGCCGGCGTCGCGGTCACCACGGAGCAGGGTCAACGCAACCTGCGCCAGACCTTCAAGTTGGGCCAGGACATCAACGTTGGGCAGATCATCTTTTCCCTGGTGGGCGGGCAACAGAGCGCAGGCCTCCAGTTGCGGATCTACGAGGTCGACGACGTGCTCAGCAACTGGAACCCCGGCGCCCTGGTGCACCAATCGATCTTTGAGTCCACCGTGGTCGACTCCACGAACTGGCTGCAGATCGACTTCACCGAGGGCAACATCTTCAGCCTCCCCGCCAGGAACGCCGGCACGACCGGCTACGGGATCGAGTTCAGCGAGAACTCCGGCGTCCTGGGCAACAGCGTGGGTGAGCTGCGGTACAACACCGACGCAACGGACTACTACGCCGACGGCCGCTACCTCTTCGCCGACGGCTCCGCCCCGTCGGTGCGCGACATTGGGCTGATCATCGTCGGCACCGACGAGTTGCCCCCGCTTCTAGGAGACGTCGACGGCATTAACGGCGTCGACCTGACAGACCTGCAGATCATCGCGGACCACTTCCGGCAGCCGGTCACCATGCGTAGCCAGGGCGACCTGACCAGCGACTTCTTTGTCGACTTCCGCGACTTCGACCAGTGGAAGAAGAACTACACGGGGCCCACCGAGGGCATCGACTTCGGCTTCTTGTCGGCGCCCGTTCCCGAACCCGGTTCGGCGACGCTCGCCATGATCGGGTTGGCCGCCGCGTCGGTGGCGGCCCGACGGCGCCGCCGCTCGGCCTCCGTGGAAGTGGCCACGTCTCAAGCGTCTGAACGGTAACGTCAGACGCTCCGCACGGCTTCAATACCCAACCCAACCAGAATAAGACGGCAGTTTCGATGGCAATCAGAACCTACTTAAATATCTCTGCCCGGATTCGATCCATACTGCTCGTGGCGGGTAGCGGCGTCGTTGTGCTGCTGGGCCTCGGCTCGAACGCGTGGGGGCAGACGGACTACTACTTCCGCGATCCGGGATCGAACATCTCGCCCCTCCCGGCGCCCGCGGGTCCCGACGGCGACTGGAACATCGACGACAACTGGTGGGACGGACCGGGGGGCCTGAACCTCAACTTTATCCCCGACTTCAGCCAGGGCGCCGGCGAGCGCGCCATCATCGAGAACGGCGGAACCGCCTTCGTCAATGCCGACAACGGGATCTCTCCGGGGCGGATCATCCTCGGGTCGGCCGGCGGCACCTCGGGCCGGCTAGAGGTTCAAAGCGGCGGCGTGCTTAACGTGATGCAGGGCTCGTCAACCAACGGCGGGATCACGGTCGGCAGCACCAGCGGCGTGGGCATGGTCGACGTGCTGCCGGGGGGCACGCTCGCCGCCACCGGCCCGATCGCCCAGGGCAACAACTCCGCCAATCGCATCACGGTCGGCGCCGCCAGCGGAGCCGCCGCCACGCTCACCGGCGATTCCGCCACCATCCGCTCGCGGCTCCAGATCTTTCCCAACGCGGCCGTCTCAACTACCGGCACGGTCACCTTCACCGGCTCTAGCAACTACGAGGTCGAGATCACCGGGGTCGGCTCGTCCGGCAAGTTCTCGGCCGGGTCCTCGGCCACGCTTGGGGGCAACCTCACACTGAATTTCGACGGCTTCTCCCCCTCGGCCGGCAGTTCGTGGACCTTCCTCGAAGCCACCACCTTCCTGGGCAATTTTGCTTCGGTCACCAGCAACAACGCAAACTTGGCGTTTAACGAAGCGATCATTGTCTCCCAAGCCCCGATCGGCGGCGGACGCGTGGCGATGAACGCCTCCGTCTCCGAGGTGCTCGTCCTGCAGGTCGACCGCAACACCGGCGCGGTCGCAATGACGCACCCCGGCAGCACCGCGATCCAGTTGGACGGCTACTTCATCGGATCCAACGGCGGGCTGCTCAGCGCCAACCCGGCCGCTTGGACCAGCCTTAAGGAAGGGGGGCAGCTCGGGTCGGATTGGATCGAGCAGGCGCAGACTGTCAACAACATCGGCGAGCTAAAGATCGGCGCCGACGCCAATTTCGGCAGCGCCATCCCGCTCGGCAACGTTTACAACGCCCTCGGGGGCGCGTTCGGCAGCGACGCCGATGACCTGCAGTTCCGCTACCGGCGGGCCTCGGACGGCGCTGAGATCCCCGGCATCGTGCAGTACACCGGCACCAAGGTGAACAACCTGCTCCTGCAGGTCGACCCCACCGGCGCCGGCGACGCTTACCTCCGCAATACGTCGGCAACCACGGTCCAGATCGACGCCTACGAAATTCTTTCTGCCGGCGGCTCGCTCTCAACCAGCGGCTGGAACAGCCTCGACGAGCAGAACGCCACGGACGACGTGTGGCTGGAGGTGCTCGACAACGGACCCAATCAACTCGCCGAAGTAGACACCGAGGGGTTCGTCACGCTCGCGCCCGGCGCCTCCTACAACCTGGGAGCGTTGTTCACCGGCGGCGTCAAGGACCTGCGGTTCAACTTCCTGATGATGGGGCAAGACGCCGCTACAACCGGCGCGGTGATCTACGAGGCCTTTACACCCTCGAGCACGCCGGGCGACTTCAACGAGGACGGATTTGTCGACGCCGCCGACTACACCACGTGGCGCGACAACCTGGGCGCCGCCAGCCTGCCGAACGACAACGGGCTCGGGGTGGTCGGCACGGACCACTACAACCTGTGGAAGTCGCAGTTCGGACAGCCGAGCGTGGCTGGAGCGGTTTCCGGCTCGGAAGTCCCGGAGCCCGCTGCCTGGACGCTGTGCGCGGCGGCGCTCTGCGTGCTTTTGCGGCGCCGTCCGGCGCGATCGGCGAGCTAATGACCAGCAAGTGGCCCGCTAAAAAAGGGAATGATCGAGATGAGTGCTAAGAGTAGAGGCAACGGTCGCGCCGATTGGGGTTTCACGCTGGTCGAACTGCTGGTCGTGATCGCGATCATCGGCATCCTGGTGGCGCTGCTGCTGCCGGCCGTTCAGGCGGCCCGCGAGGCTGCCCGCCGCTCGACCTGCCTGAACAACCTGCGGCAGATCGGGCTGGCGGTCCATATGCACCACGACACCGCGCTGGAGCTCCCGCCGAGCCGGATGTGGGACGGCGGGTTCACCTGGGCGGGCGTGGTGCTGCCCTACCTAGAGGAGGCCGCGATACGCGACCTGGCCGACTTCCAGAAGGATTTCAAGGACCAGGTAGCGGCCGTCCGCGAGACGCCGGTCACGCCCTACCTTTGTCCTTCGCGTAGCCACGACAGTCCGCTGAACTACCTCCGATCGGAGGTGATGGCAGAGGTAAAGACCCCCTCGGGGGGCGAGGTGAAAGGAGGAGGCACGACCCGCGGCATCCGCGGCGACTACGCATGCATTTCTAGCACGTTCCGCTCGGGAGACGGCGGATTCGACCACGTCTTCGACGGCGCGATCATCCTGCCCAAGAAGCGATCGGGCAACCGCTACGACTCGCGCACCACCCTAACCAAGATCACCGACGGCACGTCCAAGACCTTCATGGTAGGAGAGAACTCCTACTGGATGTCCGCGCGGGCCTCTATCTACGACGGCAACGACAACCCCGGCGCGATCCTCGGCCTGGGCTCGCTGGAGCGGGTCAAGGCGGCGCTGCCCGGCGGCGGACGCGGCGTCGATTTCAACAAGCGCGAGGGGGGGAGCATCGGCCAGTCGCCGTTCCAGTACCCCGGGACCGGGTGCGAATCCGGCACCTCCAGTTGCCACGTGTGGTTCGGCGGCGACCACCCCGGGGTCATCAACGTCACGCTCTGCGACGGCAGCAGCTTGGCGGTCGCAAAAGACACCGACCTGGCCGTCATCGAGAACTTCGTCACGCGCGCCGGCGGCGAGCTGACCAGCACCGACGACCTGTAACGCCCGGCCGCGGGCGCCGCTTAGCGTCGCGGCGGCCCGCCTCGTCGACGCACCTCTCGGCCTTCGTACCGATCGAGGATGGCGTCCATCGCGTCGAGCTCGGTGTAGTACATCGCGCTCGCGTCGACGCCGCGCCGCTCCAAGAACCGCAAGCGGTCGCGCACCGCGGGACGCGCCGAAAGCCACGGCAGCGCCACGCACCACAGCAGCAGCACGCCCAGCGCACAGGCCGCAAACGCTGCGAGCGAACGGGGGCGTGGCGTCATGGCGCGGCCGCTACTTGATGAAGTCTCGGAACAACACGCCGAACATCAGGTAGGCCATCGCCAGCGTCAGCACCAGGTTCAGCGACTGCCCGCAGAGGTAGAGCGCAAGCGGCTTGCCTCCGCGCAGGTAGGGGGTCAGCGCGCTGAACTTGGTCTCCAGTCCGATGCTGACGAACGCCAGGCAGAACAGCCACCCGCGGAGCGTAGCGGTCGACCCATCGATCATGGCGTCGACCAGCTCGGGGCCCCCCGCCATCAAGCTGTGCAACAGCGAGAACACGATCGACGCGGCGATGAAGCCCAGCACGAACCGCGGGAAGCGCCGCCAGACCTCGGAGATCCCCGGCCGCGTCCCCTCGGGGTTCTTCTCGACAAACGTCACCCAGTAGGTCGCGATGCCGAAGGCGGAGACGCCGATCAAGATGTTCTGGATCATCTTCACCGTGGCGGCCACCTCGAGCGCGCGGTCGCCCAGCATGGCGCCGGCCGCCGCCACCGCGCCGGTCGAGTCGATCGTGCCGCCGAGCCAGGCGCCCGCCACCGCCTCGTCCATCCCCACCGCCTCGATCACCAGCGGCATCACCACCATCATGAGCACGGTGAACGACAGCGACATGCCGATCGCCAGCGAGAGCTCTTCCTTCTTGGCCTTGCACGCCGCCGCGGCGGCGATCGCGGCCGAGACGCCGCAGACCGACATGTCTGCCGAGATCACCATGTTGAGCGAGCGCGACTCCATCTTCAGCACCTTCTGCCCGAACACGTAGGTGCTGATCAAGACGATGGGGGTCACGACCCAGGCGACAATGATCCCGGGGACCCCCAGCACCATCAGGCGCGACATCAGCACCTCGGCCCCCAGCAGCACCAGCCCCGTCTTGATATAGAACTCGGTGACGACCGCGGGACGAAACCACGCGGGGGCGCCCACGGTGTTCGAGATGATCAGCCCCACCATTAGCGCCCACAGCGCGTACTCCAGGTTGTAGGCCTTCACCAAGCTCTGCGAGGCGAGCGTGTAGCTGAGGGTCGCCAGCAGAAATACTGGCACGAATCCGGCCAGGAACCTCACGCCTGCTCGCCAGCCGTCGCGGAGGCCGGTGGCGGCCGAGAGCAGCGCCGCCAGCACCAGAAACGCCCCCAGCGTGCCGACCAGCGGCGCCCAGTCGCGCCCCCCTGCGTCGGTCGGCTTGGCGAAGGCGCCGGCCGGCGACTCGGTCCAACCCGCCGGCTTGCCGATCCAGCCCGCCAGCGGGCTTACGGCGTTCACCTCCGCGACCCCCGACCCACTCGTCTCAACGGTCGACCCCGCCAGCGCGGCCGCAAACGACACGGCCAGCACGACCGCGGCGCAAATAATCGCCAGCCAGTCGTCGGATAGACGGCCGCGCCGCGGCGCGTCGGCCGGGCTCAGGTCTGCATCGCCAGTGGGGTCGACGTGCACGTTGGTTCCTGGGTTCTCGGGGCAGGGGATGCAGACGCTACGGTGGGCCGCCGCCAATCTATGCACGTCGCGTGCTGGCAGCATTTCGTGCGCGTGAGTATAGCGGGTGATCGGCGGACGCTGTCCAGCCGCCGTCTGGCGCGCCAGCAGAACCGCACAGTCAGCGACGGAGCGTGGCATGGGCGCACCGCGCCAGCGGACTCCCCCGCAGCGACGCCAGTGCGCTTGCGCGGGAGGTGAACCCCGGGGCTCCAAGGCTGGCTCTCCAGCAGGGTGAACCCGAGCGCCCTTCAGCGACTTAACGCCGCCAATCCCCGTGCGATCCGCCTTCGCTGCTCGTGCGGCTATTCTCCTAGAACTCGCTCGCAAATAGCCACCGGCGCCGGGATAATCGAGCAGCAATCGGCTTCCCCCGGGGGAGGCTGAGCCGGGACCGGTGCGCGCGGACCGCGCCCTCGGTCCTGAGGCGCCCGAGGCGCATCATTTTGTCCCCGAGGTGTCCGATTGGAGGGGGGTAGTGTCCGCTGATCGGGCGGTTTTGTCCCGCCCGGAGGGCCCGGCAGACGCGGCCGTCGACGTAAGTCGTTACGCCACAGGGCCGGCCACCCTCGGTTACCCGCGAGCCGACGAAAAAAATGACGCCAGACACCGGACAAAAGGACAAAACCCGCGAAAGCCCCGCCGAGCGCTCACGCGAGAATGCCGTGCACGACATTCCCCTTCACGTCCGTGAGCCGCATGTCCCTTCCCCCAAAGCGGTAGGTGGAGCGGGTGTGGTCGACCCCGAGCAGATGCAGGATCGTGGCGTGCAGGTCGTGGATCTCGAGGCGGTTCTCGATGGCGCGGTAGCCCCACTCGTCCGTCGCCCCGAAGCTCGTCCCCGCCCGCACGCCTCCGCCGGCGAGCCAGACCGTGAAGCCTTCGGGGTTGTGGTCGCGTCCGTCGTCGCCCTGGGCGAAAGGGGTCCTGCCGAACTCGCCGGCCCAGACGACCAAGGTCTCGTCCAGCAGCCCGCGTTGTTTCAGATCGATGATCAGGCCAGCGATCGGCTGGTCGACCGCGGCCGCGTTCAGTTCGTGGCCCTGCTTGAGACTGCTGTGCTGGTCCCACCGATCGCTGGACGTCGATGGACACGTCAGCTCAACAAACCGAACGCCGCGCTCAACCAGGCGTCGCGCCAACAGGCATTCGGCTGCGTAGGTGCGGGTCGCTTCGTTGCGAGAATCGAGGCCGTACAAGCGGTGCGTCTCACGCGATTCCGAGTTCAGGTCGGCCAAGCTCGGCACAGCGCTCTGCATCCGGAACGCCAGTTCGTAGTTGCGGATAGCAGACTCGACCGCGTCGTTCTGGCGCACCGACGGGGGGGCAAGGTCGTCGAGCCCGCGTGCAAGCGAGAGCTTGCGCAACTGCTCGCTTGGATCGGGTTCGCGTGGGGTGATATTGACGACCGCGTGACCCGAGGGCTTCAAGATAGAGCCTTGAAAACTGGCCGGAAGGAATCCGCTGCCGAAGCAATCGATCCCGCCCGGCGGGATCAACCCGCCGTTGATCACCACGAATCCGGGCAGGTCCTGGCACTCGCTTCCCAGCCCATAGTTTAACCAAGCGCCCATGCTGGGGCGGCCCTGGAGGCCGCTGCCCGAATGCAAGAAATAATTGGCCGAGGTGTGTTCGGGGAACTCGGTGGCCATCGACCGGACCACGCAAAGTTCGTCAACAACGCCGGCGATGTGCGGAAACAACGCGCTCACCGGAGCGCCGGAGGCGCCATGCCGCTTAAATCGCCACGGGCTTGCCAGCACTTTGCCGTTGTTGTTGAACTGGGTGGGCGTCACCTTGAACAAGCTGGCGGGGTCCCTCCCGTTGTACTTGTCCAGCATCGGCTTTGGATCAAAGGTGTCAACCTGAGAGGGCCCGCCGTCCATGTAGAGGAAGATGACGCTCCGCACTCGGGGCTTGAAGTGGGGGCCGGACGCATCGGTCCCGGCGAAGCTGCGGTCGGCCAGCAAGGCCGCGAGCGACATAGCGCCAAAGCCGTTGGCGCAGCGCGTGAGCATCTCTCGACGAGACGGCATGGGGGGCGGGTATGAGCGATTCATTGGAGGAACAGGAACTCTTTGGTGTTGATCAGCGCGTGGGCGACACTGGTCCAGACCACTACGTCGCGGCTGTCGGATCGGCGCTGCTGCGCCTCGTCTTGCACAAACCGCGCGATCAGACGCAGCTCATCGGCCGACGGGGGGCGCCCAAAACCGGAATAGTAGAACGCCTTGGTCAGGCCGTCGACGGTCGTCGCCTCCCCGCTCAGCGTCTTCTCTGCCCAGTCACGCGCGCGGTCCTGCACAAACGGGTCGTTGAGCAGAGTGAGAGCCTGTGCGGGAACGTTGGACCGCGTCCGTCGGCCCATAGTGCTGAAAGGGGTCGGGGCGTCAAACGCCGCACCCAACGGCGACAGGAAGTTCCGCCGCACCTCCAGGTAGACCGACCTGCGCCCCGCTCCATCCATCGGGCCGTTCTTCTTGGGACGGCCTCGGCCTTGCATGAAGCTAGTGAGGTGGACCGGCACGGAGGGACCGTAGGGAGTCGCGTCCAACTTTCCCGCGATCAACAGCAGCGAGTCACGGATAGATTCCGCGTCAAGCCGCTTTGGAGGCAAGTGCGAGAGCCAGTCGTTATCTGGGTCTCTCTCGGCCGATTTTGCGTCGACCTGCGACGACGTACGGTAGGTGCTCGACAACACAATGGACCGGATCATCGATTTGACAGACTTGCCGTTTCGGTCAAACTCTCCGGCCAGGAAATCCAACAGCTCTGGGTTGGTAGGGGCCTCGCCCAGGACGCCAAAGTTGTCCGGCGTCGGTACGATGCCTTCGCCGATCAGGTGCTGCCAGATCCGGTTAACTATGACCCGACTGGTGAGCGGGTTGTCGGGAGCGTTCACGCGGTCAGCGAGGGCCAAGCGGCCGCTCCCGCCACCCGCAACCAACGGGCCGGGCCCGTCGATTGTTTCGAGGAACCGCCGCGGCACGGTCTCTGCAGGGCTGGCCGAATCGCCTCGGATTAGGCGCCGGTCGTCCTCCGCCGAACACTCCATCATGGCGATCGCGAGTCGAGAATGCTGTTGCACCTCCGCTTGGAGGGATTCCCTTTCACGGTTCCACTGACGGATCAGACGGGCGGTCTGTGCGGCGACTGCTGTCTCAATTTCCTGATCGGGATCGGCGGTTACCAGAGAGAGCGGCGCACCGATCTGTAGATTCGTATCAGCGCTCGCGGACAAGCGTTCGCTCAATCGCAGTAAGTTGACCGGCCGGGCGCCGGGAGCGGGCAACGAATCGTCGCCGGCAACCTCAACAATCCGCAGGACCTCGAGCCCGCAGTCGGCGTTAGGGGCGAACTCAAAGCAGACCCGCGACCCGGCGTGAAGAGTGAGGTCGAGACGCACCCAATGAAGTTCTTCCGTCTCTCGCTGGTCCTCGTCCGTCGGCGAGGCGAACTTGACAAGATTCTGTCCGTGTAACGGGCCGTGCAGTAAGCGGTGCGAGTTCACGCAAGCAAACGCCTGCCCGCCCCCGCGCACGAGGCACGCCACTCTTCCGGTGTCGAGCATGACGGTGGGTGTCCGCAACGTTCGCCCGCTCCATGTAGCTGGGTCGAGGGCGCCGCTGCCGTTCACGGAGGGTTGGCTGTCATTGCGCAAGATTTCCCAGAAGGGGTCGGCCGCGGCGCTGGCCTGCTGGGCGACGCGCAGCTCCAAATGCCTTCCGTCGTGATGCAGATAGAGGTCGCCCGCCTGGCGGATCGCCTGGCCAAAGGTGAATCCGTCCTGCATAAATTCGTGCGGCGCGGCAACCGCATAGTCGAAGAGGACCCGCACGTTATGCGGATCGTTCGCGGCCGTGGCGGTTGGCGGGTCCGCGGTCGACCGCGTTAGGGCCGCACGCCCGCCAACATCTTCCCTGGAACTCAATTCGCCGTCGATCGACTGCCGCAACGAGTCTTGGAACTTTCGGTCAATCGCGGCAAGCTTGAGAGCGACCTTGCGATTGTGTTCAAGCGACTCGAAACGCACCTGACGGTAGTCCGAACTCTGCAGGAACCCGGTGAGCGCGTAGTAGTCGCGGCTCGAGATCGCGTCGAACTTGTGGTCGTGGCAGCGGGCGCAAGCGACCGTCATGCCCAGGAACGTCTTCGACATCACGTCGACCATGTTGTCGAACCGTGTCGCCTCGTCCTTCCTTGTATCGACAGGAGAGTGCACCCACTCCCCAAGGTGCCAGAAGCCCGTTCCAAGGATCGACTCGTTGTAGCCCTGGTCCGGGTTCAAGCGCGGCTGCTTGAGTAAGTCACCGGCGATGTGTTCACGGACGAATTGGTCGTACGGTACGTCCTGATTGAACGCCCGGATCACGTAATCGCGGTATTGGTAGGCGTTGGGGGCGTCGTAGTCGAACTCGTGACCGCGCGACTCGGCGTAGCGGACCAGGTCGAGCCAGTGCCTTCCCCAACGCTCTCCGAAGCGGGGAGAATCCAACAGACCGTCGACGACACGCTCGAACGACTCAGGTGAGTCGTCGCCGGCGAAGGTCTCGACTTGCTGCCGAGTTGGCGGAAGTCCGATCAGGTCAAAGTAAAGACGACGGAGCAAAGCATACTTGTCTTTGGCCGGCGCCGGCGTCAGTCCAGCGGCCTCCATCTTTGCGAGCACGAACCGATCGATGTCGCCCTTCGGCCAGCCGCGATCCGCCACCTTCGGCGGTTCTGGCGAAGCTACTGGTTGCCACGCCCAGTGGCTCGACCGACGAGACTGCAGGTCGAACTCCTCGGTGGGCATCACCGCATCAGCAATCTCGCTTGCCGGCCAGTAGGCTCCTTCGGCGACCCATCGCGTCAGCACGGCGATCTCTTCCGAAGTGAGTTTCCCGTCCGGCGGCATCCTGAGCGAGCCGTGGTTGACCGCGTCAATCAACAGGCTCTCGTCGGGAGCGCCGGGAACGATCGCGACGCCTGACTCGCCCCCGGCCAGCATCAGGTCGGTGTGATCGACCCGCAGGCCCCCGCGCACCTTCGAGGACTTGGCGCTGTGGCACGCGTAGCAACGTTCGGCTAGCAACGGTCGCACCTGAGACTCAAAGAACTCCTCTCGGTCCGCGGCTGGAGGCCTTTCAACTGCGGTGGCGCCGGTCACGCTGACCGCGGTCAGCCAAGCAGTAACGAGGCTTCGACCCGCGACTGCCCAACGGGCGCGATGGTTGCGGCGAAGTGCATGCTCTGATGCGGCTGCCGAGCCGGAGAGAGCGCAGGCCGGCTTCCTGATCCGTTTCCGTTGGATTGGCATGGCGCAACGATTGGCGGTCGGTTGGGTCCCGATTGCAGTATAGCAGAGCTTAGAGCAGCGGGATCTACTTGAATGGTTTGTCGGAGCCCGGGAGAAAACTCGGGAAAGCGGGGTGACGTTCGCGGCAAACGCCAGACGCTCTGTCGAAGTTTCTATGCAATTCTCTTGCGGACTGAGCCTCGCAAGGTCTACCATAGCGACGGGCTGAACCATGGAGGCCACTTCTCATGTTTGCTTATCTAAGTGCTGGCCCGATTGCGCTGTGCGCGACAATCTTGGCGACCGCCGGGGCCTACGCTGATCATCCGATCTTTCTTCAAGAGTATCGTGTGTTGCCGGCGCACAGCGTGATCCATCAGACGGGCGGCTTCGCCGGCGTTGACGTGCGTTACCGCCTGAAAGGGGAGTACGACCTCGCCACCGGCTTTGACGAGGGCCGCCGCTTTGCCGAGTTCACCCGCGCCGAGATCACCGGCTTGAACCGTTCGCTGTCCACCGTTTCTGATTCCATTGGTGCGCTCGATGTCGATCAGGCATTAAACTTGTTGGGGCTCGAAGGCCGGTTCGTTCCGCTTGGGCTTTCGCACAACGTGTGGGAGTTCAGTGGGCAATCGGGCGACGATTCCAGTGTGCACCTGCTTGCCGCACAACGCGGCCCTTGGATGTTGCTCCGTGGCGTCACGACCCCGCCCCCCGGGAGCGCCGATTTCTTTCAATACAACGTCCGTTGGTTGGCCCGGACGGGCCCTTCCGCGGACATGAACGGTGACGGCGCTGTCGACGCAGCCGACTACACAAGCCTGCGGGACGGCCACCTCGACGGCGGCGCCGATATCGCTCTGTGGCGGTCTCAATTTGGTGAGCAAGCAGACATTGCAGAACTCGATGGCATGATGGACGCCGCCTGGGCCGCTAAGTCCGGCGTCGCCTCCGGCGCCGGGGTGCCGGAGCCGAGCGGCCTCGTGTTGCTCGGTACGATTGCGTCCGCACTGGTCTGTCGTTGGCGCCGCACCCGCGCATGATAGGTCCCCCGCTAGGTCTTGCCGTGTAGCGAATTGCACTCGGAGTGGCGTGCCCTTCAGCTTCCGGCGAAAGCCGACCGTAGCAACGCCAGGCTCTTGGGGATCGCGGTCTGCCAGTCTTCTTCTCCTTCGAACTCCAGCGACACGTAGCCCCGGTAGTGGTTGCGGCGGAAGATCTCTGCGATCCGTGGGTAGTCGAGGTCGAGCGAGTACCACAGCCCACCCCCGCAGTAGGTCTTGGCCTGTACGAACACGGTCTTCGGCGCCATCTGCTCGAGCCGGTCGTACGGGTCTTCCAGAAAGTTCCCCGTGTCGGTGGTGACCTGCAGCCAGGGCGAGTCGACCGCGTCGACGATCCGCAGCACACCCTCTGGCGAAATCCCTAACCCCCAGTGGTTCTCCAGCCCCAGCGTCACGCCGCACCGCTCCGCCGCGGGCAAGCACTTTTCAAAGGAGTCGGTGACCCACCCGAAGGCGTCGTCGTCCGAGTAGCCCGCTAGCCGCGGCTCGACGCCTCGGTTGGCCATCAACTCGTCGAAGTCTCCGCTGGTGCCCCAACGCCCGGTGTTGACCCGCATGGTTGGGATGCCGAGCTGGTAGGCGAGTTCGATGGTGTGAATGGTGTGGTCGATATTCTTCTGTCGCACTTGTTTATCGGGAGAGACGAACCCTTGGTGCGTGCTGAGCCCGCACAGCGACACCCCGTTGATCAGGGCCCGCTGCTTGAGGCGTTGCAGGTAGCCGCGCTCTTCGCTTTCCATCTGGATGTGCAGCAGCTCGACCGCGTCGAACCCCATCCGCGCCGCCTCGTCGATACAGCGCTCCATCGAAAGCTTCGAGTCGTCCTTGAAACGCCAGAACGAGTAAGTAGAAACGGCGATCGGGTTGCCACGTCGGTCGGCGGGCGGCGCCGCGGTTTCGGCGGCGATCAGGCTACGGGCGGGCAGGGCGGCCGCCGTTGCGAGGGCGCCCTTGGCGAAGGTGCGGCGACTGATGGACATGGCGAATCTCGTTGGGAAACAGAGTTGACTTGAGGGTCGACACGACCGTCGCCCAGAAGCCTTGGTCGGGGCTGCGCTACTGCTGCGCCTCGCGTCGCAGCAACGCTTGCACGGGGTAGTGGTCGGAGGGGTTGCGCCCGTCTGGTTGCGTCCGGTCGATCGCGGCGTGGAGCGTCTGCCAGCCCCCGCGGACCGCGATCCAGTCGATGCGGGCGCCCTCAACCACCGCGCCGCGGAAGCTGTTGAAGGTAGCCTGACCCGGCTCCCCGTCGGGGCGCGCAGCGACGTACGTGTCGATAAACAGAGAAGGTCCCCCCTCACGCTCACGCGCTGCGAACAGCGCCAGGTACGGGGGGCTGCTGACCGCGGAGTTGAAGTCCCCCGTGATGACGACGTCGCAGCCCGCGCCCAAAACGCCCGACTTAGCGACCAGCAGCTTCGCGGCCTGTTCTCGGGCCTCTTTGCCCACATGGTCGAAGTGGGTGTTGAGCCACAAGATCGGCGGTAGCGACAGGTCACGCCGGTCGCGGAGCTTCACCCACGAACACATCCGCGTCAGGCTGGTGTCCCACGACTTGCTGCCGGGGACCTCCGGGGTCTCGCTCAGCCAGAAGTGTCCCTCCGCGACCGGTTCGAACCGATCCGTCTTGTAGAACATGGCCGTCATCTCGCCGGACGGGCCGCCGTCGTCGCGTCCCACGCCGATGCCCGTGTAGCTTGGTAGTTCGTGTTCGAGAAACTCCTTCTGAAAGCCGAGCGTCTCCTGGGTCCCCAGCAGGTCGGGGTCGTAGGTCCGGATCGTGTCCGCGACCAGTCCCTTGCGTTTCTCCCAGTGGTTCTCGCCGTCGTTTGCGGCGCCGTAGCGGATGTTGAAGCTCATCACCCGCAGGTCGACAGGGGGTTTCTCAGCGGCGAGCAACGGCGCGGCGGCCGACCCAAGCAGAGCGAGTAGTCCGGCGGGCACGAGGAGTGCCGTGTAGCTAGTAGCACGCATGGCGGAGTAGTTCCCGGTGATGGAGTCGTGTTGGGTCGCCGCCCCGTGCGGCGCGGGGCCCGTCAGCATAACCGCTGCTGACTAGTGTTTTTGTCCTTTTGTCCGGTGTCCGGGGCAGACGAAAATCGGACAAAACCCCCCCTCCGGCCCAATAACCCGCTGGTTTTGCCTGCCTCGAGCGCCAGGTCGTTGGTCAAAACGGCCCCGGCACGCCTAGCGAGTCGGGCCGCGCGGACAAAAACCCCCATGGATCGGACACCTCGGTTGGGTCGGGCGGACACCTCGGGCGCCGCGCCTTGCGCGCGCACCCCATGCTGACGGACCGCCGGTCCGTAGGCGAGGGGCGAGCGAAGTCGTCCCCTATTGTCGCGGCGGGAGTGGCCATTTGCGACTAGAAAACCACCACAATCGCGGCGGACGGACGGAGCGTGGGGCAGCCTGGCGCCCGGCAGGCGACTTCCGTTTGCATGCGAGAGGAGCTGACGTGTGCCGGCTAGTTTTGGGGCCGCTGGGGCGATCCCTAGCGCGAGCGCCGACCGGACACCGCCAATGAAAAAAAGGCGGGCGCTCGGCGGCATCAAAGAAGCCGCCAAACGCCCGCCAACTTCTGGTAGGGACACTCGACCGTGATTGAGTTGCTGCTATCAGCGAACAATCATTCGATCGGGTCGCTCCCTGCCAAGATGTCGCAGTAGAGACGACACCCTTTGTCCTTCATTGGAGCGGCGACCGAAGCGAACGCTGGTCGGCCCAACACACGCGTGGCTACGGATTCAGCTCTGCGCGCCCAAACCTTGACGCCGCGCGGCAACAATCCCGGCCAGGGCGATCACCCCAAGCAGCACCGAGCTCGGCTCGGGAACGGCCAGCAGCAGGGCGGGCGAGAAGGCGCCTGCGCTGTTGTCCCGGCCGTACAGGTTGCCGATGTTCCCTAGGCCGTCGCCGGCGTCGTAGTTGTCGCTGTTGAGCATCGTCTGCTCTTTGGGATTGAACAGGTAGTTGAAGTTCAACCAGTTGGGAAACGGCGCCTCACCGTTGTGGATGGTGGAAGCGACGATCGTAACTTCCGTCTTTCCGGCCGCTAGAGCGTCCTTGACAAATTGGTCGAGCCGAGCGTTGGCCAGGACCAACGCGCCGCCGACCGGCAAGTGATTCTGCGTGCCAATCTCCGGGAAAGCCGCGGTGCCGAGCAGCGTCAGATCGCTGTTGAAGTCCTTGGTGCCGACGTCAAAGTCGGCGGTGATGCCCGGCGCGTTGAGGTAGGTGATGGTACTCTCATCCCAGGTGAGGGAGGTGTTGAGTCCGTAGAACGCCATCCCGGTGCGGACCAATGAGTTCGGCGTGATGTAGTCTTGGATCCGCGAACCGTTGAGAGAGTTGTTGCGGTAGGTCATGCGGAAGGCGGTGTGGCCGTCCGACGGCATCACGCGATCGGTCAGGTCGATCTTCACGTAGATCGAGCTGTTTCGGTCGTTGCCGTCGTTTGGAGAACCCGCGATCTCATTGTTCCTAACCCGCGAAGCGATCTCGGTGCTGGCGCCGAGGTTGTTCGTCGGTTGAAACTCGCGGACTTCTGCGTCGGCGCCGACGCCGTAATTGGTCGGCGTCCACATCGCTGCCGAGGCCGGCGCACAAATTGCCCCCGCTAAGGCAAGGGACAACAGACGAGTACTAGTCATGAGATCGCTCCGCAAGAAAGTAGAGAAGGAGAAAAAAAGAAAATACTAACTTGACTCGTCCGGTAGTATGCCGGTCCGCTTGGAGGCTGGCAATCAGTAAATTGACGATGCGACCGACTTTACCGCGTTTGGCGGCGTTGTCGCACGGACTACGACCGGCCCGTTGCAAATAGCCGGGGCGCGTACCGCCCTTTTTTGAAATCGGGGCGAAGTTTTTTTTGCCCATCGGAGCAGATTCGTCCTGCGCTGCCCGCGATCGGCGCCCGTGACGGTGAACCCCTCCCCGCCGCACGAAGCCCGCATCGCCGCTTCGCTACCGATCTGTGTTGCGGCGCCCGATCGCCGCCCCCTCCGGTCTACGACAACCGCCCCATCGCGCCCACCTGGTAGTCGCGCACGGCCTGCTGGATTTCTTCGCGCGTGTTCATCACGAACGGCCCCTGGCCTACGACCGGTTCGTTCAATGGCTCGCCTGTGAGTACAAGCACGCGTGCGGCCGATTCTGTTTGCAGACGCAGTCCGCCCGCTTCGCGCTCGAACTTGGCCAACTCGCCGGCTTTAACGGCGCCCTCTGCGAGGGCCACGACGCCGCTTTGGACAACCAGCAACGCGGTGTGGTCGCCGGCTACCGGCAGCTCCGTGGCGGCGTGCGCGTTCAGTTGGACGTCCCAGAGGTTGATGGGCGTAAACGTCTCGGCAGGGCCGCGATGGCCGAGAAGCTCGCCGGCGATCACGCGGGCCGTGCCTGCTTGATCGGGCAAGTCGACCCTAGGGAACTGAGCGTCCCGCAAGTCTTGGTATTTGGGCGGCGTCTGCTTGCCCTTTGCGGGCAGGTTGACCCAGAGCTGGATCATCTCCAGCGTGCCCCCTTGGGTTGCGAACCGGCGGCTGTGGAATTCCTCGTGGACGATCCCAGACGCGGCGGTCATCCATTGCACGTCGCCCGGGCCTATCAACCCGTGGCTGCCGCTCGAGTCGCGGTGCTCCAGCTCGCCCTGGTAGAGGATGGTGACGGTTTCAAACCCGCGGTGCGGGTGCTCGCCCACGCCCCGCTTGGCCTGGCCGGGCTCGAAGTCGTGCGGCCCGGCGTAGTCCAGCAGCAAGAAGGGATCGTACGCGTTGCCGCCCGCGTACGAGAACAGGCTCCGCACGGGGAAGCCGTCTCCCACCCAATGCTGTGGGACATCGCGAACAAAGCTCTTTACGCGTTTCATGGTGTTTGCCTCGACAGCTAGTGGGGCGGGGATAGGCTCGAACTGTGGTCAGCGCAGCGGGGGCGGGCCGCCCGGGCCAGGGCGGGACGCGGTCGACAGCGCTGCGGCGCGCCGATCGCGGCGGGGCTCGGGCCTTTCGGCCGCGCTACCTCGGGGCGTTGTAGCTGGTGATTAGGTTGCGGTAGGACGGCAGGTGGTTCGAGAACAACTCGCCCAAACCCTCCATATCGTTCCGCCAGTCGCGGTGGAGTTCGCAAGCCATCCCGAACCAACTCATGAGCTGCGCCCCGGCGGCCTCCATCCGCGACCAAGCGGCGTCGCGGGTCGTCTGGTTGAAGGTGCCGGAGGCGTCGGTAATCACGAACACCTCGTAGCCTTCTTCAAGGGCCGAGAGCGCCGGGAACGCGACGCACACTTCGGTGACGACGCCGGCGATGATTAGCTGCTTCTTGCCGGTGGCTTTGACCGCCTTGACGAAGTCTTCGTTGTCCCAGGCGTTGATCTGCCCGGGGCGGGCGATGTAGGGGGCGTCGGGGAAGCGCTCCTTCAGCTCGGGGACCAGCGGGCCATTGGGGCCCGACTCGAAACTGGTCGTGAGGATGGTCGGCAGCTCGAAGTACTTGGCCGCGTCGGCGATGGCCAGCACGTTGTTCTTGAAGTCGTCCGGCGAGAAGTCGCCGACGACGTTGCACAGCCCGGATTGATGATCGACGAGCAAGACGGCCGCGTCCGACTTGTCGAGACGATGGTATTGGAATCCGCTCATGGTCTTGTCCTTGCAGGAGGGTCGGTTCCGCCACGGTGGCGTCTTGATTTCTAGGAGCCAATCGAACACATTGCAAGTATGGGCGAAATAGTTAGTAGTTACGCATAGGATACTGAAGCATGGGAGCAGGGGCCAAAAGCAAGCAGAAGGGGGTGGCGTGCCCGGTAGAGACAACGCTGAGGGTGATCGGCGGCCGCTGGAAGGTGTTGATCATCCATTTCTTGCTGACCGGGACCATGCGGTTCGGAGAACTGACGCGCTCGCTCGGCGGCATCTCGGCGAGAACGCTGTCGAAGCAGCTCCGCGAGCTCGAGGCCGACGGGGTTGTTGCGCGTAAGGACTTCGGCGAGATCCCCCCCAAGGTCGAGTACTCGCTGACCCCGCTCGGCAAGACGCTCGAGCCGGTGCTCCGTTCCATGGAGGCGTGGGGCGTCGTGGTTGAGAGGCGCCGATAGGAAGCGCCGCCGCCGGTTGGTTCGCAGGTCCCAGAGTCTCGCGCGCAGCACGCGCCGGGCAAGGCCTAAACCCTTCGACGCCGCTCGTGTACAATCGGCCGGTTTCCGGCATGGGATTCCCCTTCTTCCGACGATGCTCCTCCACGCGCGACACGAATGATTGATATCGACTTGCAGTTGACCCCGCGCGACCTGCTGCCCGCGCTCACGCGGATGTGGGCCGCCTCGGCCGACAGGCTCGACCGCATTGAGGGGCGCTGGGCCGCGGGGACCGCGTCGCCGGTCTTCACCGTCGACGGGGCGTACCAAGCGCAGGGCTGGACCGAATGGACGCAAGGGTTCCAGTACGGCAGCCTGATCTTGCAGTTTGACGCGACGGGCGAGCAGCGGTATCTCGGCCTGGGGCGCGAGCGGACCGTCGCCGCGATGGCCCCCCACGTGACGCATTTCGGCGTGCACGATCACGGCTTCAACAACGTCAGCACCTACGGCGCCCTGCTGCGGCTGATGAACGAGGGCCGCATCGAAGAAGACCCGTGGCAACGCCATTTCTACGAGCTGGCGCTCAAGGCCTCGGGCTCGGTTCAAGCGGCGCGGTGGTCGCCGACCAGCAGCGGCGACGGGTACATCTACTCGTTCAACGGCCCGCAATCGTTGTTCGTAGACACCATCCGCTCGTGCCGGGCGCTGTCCATGGCCCACCAGTTGGGCCATGCGCTGATGGGCGAGCGCGACGGGCGCATCAGCCTGATCGGGCGGATCATCCAGCACGCCAAGGTCACCGCGACCTACAACATTTGGTACGGCGAAGACCGAGACACGTACGACATCCGCGGCCGCACGGCGCACGAGTCGTTGTTCAACACCAACAACGGCGACTACCGGGCCCCGTCGACCCAGCAGGGTTACTCCCCGTTCACCACGTGGACCCGCGGCCTGGCGTGGGCGATGGTCGGTTACCCCGAGCAGCTTGAGTGGTTGGCGACCCGGCCCGACGAAGAGCTGGAGCCGCACGGGGGCCGCGCGGCGGTTGAAGGGGTGTTCCTCAAGGCGGCCGGAGCCGTCTGCGACTACTACATCGACGAGACTCCCACCTGCGGCGTCCCCTACTGGGACACCGGGGCGCCGGGGCTGGCCCGGATGGGCGACTATCTAGATCGGCCGGCCGACCCGTTTAACGACATCGAGCCGGTCGACAGCTCTGCGGCGGCGATCGGGTGCCAGGGGCTGTTGAGGCTTGGCAGTTTGCTCGACGCGCGGGGCGAGACCGAGGCCGCCGCCCGCTACCGCCAGGCGGGGCTCACAGCGTTGCGGACGCTGCTGGATGAGCCCTACCTGGCCACCGACGGCAAGCACGAAGGGCTGCTGTTGCACACCGTCTACCACCAGCCGAACGGCTGGGACCACGTGCCGGCGGGTCGCACGGCCCCGGTGGGCGAGGCCTGCATGTGGGGCGACTACCACCTCCGCGAGGCGGCGCTGTGCGTCGGGCGCCTCGCCAAGGGCGAGCCGTATTACACCTTCTTCGGGCCGAGCAAGTAGGGCGCGCCGATGAGCAAGGCAGACAGACGCGTCGCGTTGGTCACTGGGGGGAGCCGCGGCATCGGCTTCGGGGTAGCGCGCGCCCTGGCGGCCGAAGGTTTGGACGTCGTGATCAACGGCCGGCGGCCCGAGCCGGACGTCGCCGAGCCCATCGCGGAGTTGCGATCGTTGGGCGCCCAGGTGCTGTATTGCCGGGCCGACATCGGCGAGCTGGCGGACCACGGGGCGATGCTCGATGCGATCCGCGGCCGCTTCGGCCGGCTGGACGTGCTGGTGAACAACGCGGGGGTGGCGCCCGACGTGCGGGCCGACCTGCTGGACGCGACGCCGGAGAGCTTCGACCGCCTGATGCGGATCAATCTGCGCGGGCCCTACTTCCTCACGCAGGCGGTCGCCCGGTGGATGATCGAGCAGCGGAAGGCCGACCAAGGGTTTCAGGCCGCCATCGTCAACGTGTCGAGCGTCAGCGCGACCGAGGCGTCCGTCAACCGGGGCGACTACTGCATCTCGAAGGCGGGCGTCGGGATGGCGACGCAGTTGTGGGCGGCCCGGCTCGGCGAGTTTGGCGTGCCGGTTTTCGAGGTGCGGCCGGGCGTCATCCGCACCGACATGACGGCGGGCGTCACGGACAAGTACGATAAGCTGCTGGCCGAAGGCCTGACCGTCGAACCGCGGTGGGGCGTGCCGGAAGATGTTGGTCGCGCCGTCGTCGTGCTGGCGACCGGAAAACTCACCTACGCTACCGGCGCCGTGCTGCCGATCGATGGCGGCCTCACCCTACGAAGGCTGTAAGGAACCACGCATGAGCGACGCGGTGTTTGAACAACTCGGCCGGCACAAGCTGGCGCCCGTCATCGCCCTGGACGACGCCAAGCAGGCCGAGCCGCTCGCCGAAGCGCTCGTAGCGGGGGGGCTGCCGGTGGCCGAGGTGACGTTCCGCACCGATGCAGCGCTCGAGTCGATCCGCATTATGGCCCAGCGGGGCGACCTGTTGGTGGGGGCGGGCACCGTGCTCACCACGCGGCAGGTCGACCAGGCGCAGGAAGCCGGCGCTACGTTTATCGTCTCGCCCGGGTTCAATCCCAAGGTAGTTCGGCACGCCCAGCAAGCGGGCATCTGCGTGTGCCCGGGGGTCTGCACTCCCAGCGACATCGAGCAAGCGATCGAGCACGGGCTCGAGGTCGTCAAGTTCTTCCCGGCCGAGGCGTTCGGCGGGCTGGCGACGCTCAAGGCGATCGCGGCGCCCTACCGGCAGGTGCGGTTTATGCCGACCGGCGGCATCGGGCCGGACAACGTCCGCGACTATCTGGCGTTCGACCGTGTGGTGGCCTGCGGCGGGAGCTGGATGGTGAAACCTTCGTTGTACGCCGACGGCGATTTTGCCCCCGTCCGGCGGGCGGCGGCCGAGGCCGTTGCGCTTGTTAAGCAATAGACGCGTGTGAGGCGCGCCGTGGGGGGCTGGCAAGCGCTTGCCGGTTTTGCGCAGTTCGTTCGCCGGCGTTTAAGACGCCATCGCCGGGTTCTCTGGATTGGCTCGTGGCGTCTCGGTAGAATGGGGATCAACCCGCCTCGCGTGGGCTCTTCTGCGCGATCCCCGCTCGGGCGGCGTTTGTCCCTCGTCTTCCCTTCGCCAGCTAGGCCGAGGCTTCGCAATGCGAGAACCCATCGCCCTGGAAAGCAAGCTGGCGCTGAATCGTCGGCACTTCTTCGGAAAAGCCTCGCGGGGGATCGGCGCGGCCGCGTTGGCCTCGCTGCTCAGCGCTGATCAGTGGGGGGGCTGCGCCCTGGCTGCCGCGCCGGGGGCGTCTGGTTCGCCGGGGCCCCCGCGTCCGCACTTTGCGCCCAAGGCAAAGCGGATGATCTACCTGTTTCAGAGCGGGGCGCCGTCGCAGCAGGACCTGTTCGACCGCAAGCCGCTGCTGAACCGGTACTTTGGGGAAGAGCTTGGCGACCACGTCGAGATGAACCAGCGGGTCACCGGGATGACGATGAATCAGAAGCGATTCCCGATCGCCGGCACCAAGTACAAGTTCCGCCGCGATCCTCACTCGGGGACGGAGATTTCCGAGCTGCTCCCCTATACCCGCGAGGTGTCGCAAGAGTTCTGCCTGATCCGCTCGATGCACACCGAGGCGATCAACCACGACCCGGCGATCACGTTCTTTCAGACCGGATCGCAGATCCCCGGGCGGCCGAGCATTGGCTCTTGGCTGTCGTATGGGTTGGGGTCGGAGAACGACGACCTGCCCGGCTTCGTCGCGATGGTCTCGCGCGGCACCGGCCGCCCGAATTGCCAGCCGCTGTACGACCGCCTGTGGGGCGCCGGGTTCTTGCCGACCCAGTACGCCGGCGTGAAGTTCATGAGCGTGGGTGACCCCGTGTTGTTCCTCTCGAACCCGGCCGGCTGGTCGTCCGCCGCGCAGCGGCGGATGCTGGACGACCTGGCGAGGCTCAACGAAGAGAAGCTCGCAGAGTTCGGCGACCCCGAGATCAACACCCGGATCAAGCAGTACGAGCTGGCCTACCGGATGCAGACGTCGGTCCCCGAGCTGACCGACTTCTCGGACGAGCCGCAGCACGTGCTAGACATGTACGGCCCGAACGTCCAGCAGCGTGGGTCGTACGCGTACAACTGCCTGATGGCGCGGCGGCTGGCCGAACGCGACGTGCGGTTCATCCAGTTGTTCCATATGGGATGGGACCAGCACTTCACGCTGCCCGAACAGCTTCCGGGGCAGTGCCACGACACCGACCAGCCCTCCGCGGCGCTCATCAAGGACCTGAAGTCGCGCGGGTTGCTCGACGACACCTTGGTGGTGTGGGGGGGCGAGTTCGGACGCACCTCGTACTGCCAGGGGGCGTTGACCCACGACAACTACGGTCGCGACCACCACCCGCGTTGCTTCTCGCTGTGGGCGGCCGGCGGCGGCATCAAGCGCGGCGTCACCTACGGTGCGACCGACGACTTTAGCTACAACGTCGTCGAGAACGGCGTGCACGTTCACGACCTGCACGCCACGCTGCTGCACCAGATGGGGATCGATCACGAGCGGCTCACTTACAAGTTCCAGGGCCGCCAGTTCCGGTTGACCGACGTGCACGGTCACGTGGTGAAAGACATCCTGGCTTAGCGCGGTGGCGCCCAGGCGTGCGCCCGACACTGGCGCGTCGGGCCCGACAAGCAACCAGCGTCCGCAAGAACCCGCAATCGTTGGTCATGAAGCAATCGCCAAACAAGCAAGACGCTCCCGCGGGTTGCTGCATCGTCGCGGCACTTTGTGTGTCGTGGATGGGCGCGCTGGCGCCGTCGCCGGCGGCGGCGCAGGCCAGGCTTTCGTTTAACCGCGACATCCGTCCGATCCTGTCGGAGAACTGCTTCCACTGCCACGGCCCCGACGCGGGGGCCCGGCAAGCAGGCCTGGCCCTGCACACGGCCGGGCAGGCCGCGGCGGCGATCCGGCCCGGGAGGCCCGACGAGAGCGAGCTGGTGGCGCGGGTCTTCAGCAACGAGCACCCAATGCCGCCGGTCGGCTCCAACCGGTCGCTCAGCGAAGCACAGAAAGGCTTGCTGCGGCAGTGGATCGCCGAGGGCGCCGAGTACCAGTCTCACTGGGCCTACCTACCGCCGCAGAGGCCGCCAACGCCAACGCCCGAAGAACTCGACGGCAGACCCACTCGCACCCCGATCGACGCGTTTATCCAAGCCAGGCTTGCGCAGGAGGGGCTCGCGATCTCTCCCGAGGCCGAGCCCGAGGTGCTCGCGCGGCGGGCCACTCTGGCGCTCACCGGGCTCGCGCCCACGCCGGCCGAGACGGACCAGTTTCTGGCAGACGAGGAGCCGGGCGCCTACGAGCGGCTGGTCGATCGGCTGCTGGCGTCCGACGCCTACGCAGAACGGATGACGCTGGTTTGGCTCGACGCGTCGCGCTTCGCCGATTCGGACGGCTACCAGAACGACGCCCCGCGGTCGAACTGGCCCTGGCGCGACTGGGTGATCGCCGCGTACCGAGACAACATGCCGTTCGATCGGTTCACGATCGAGCAGTTGGCGGGCGACATGCTCCCCAACCCCACCCCCAGCCAGCGTCTGGCGACCGCCTTCAACCGCAACCACCGGCAGAACGGCGAGGGGGGCGCGCTGGAAGAAGAGTTCTTTGTTGAGAACGTGATCGACCGGGTCGAAACCACCTCCGCGGTGTGGCTCGGACTCACCACTGGCTGCGCGCGTTGTCACGACCACAAGTACGACCCTATCTCGCAGCGCGAGTTCTACCAGTTGTACGCGTACTTCGACAACATCGGCGAGCGGGGCATCGGCAAGGGGGTCGACGCGGATCCGTTGATGCAGAGCGGCTCGCCGCTGCGGCCGATCCCAGCGCCGCTGGCCGATCGTTTGGCCGCCGCGGAGCGGGGGCTTGAGTCGGCGCGCAAGGGCTTGCCGGACCGGCGCGCCGCGTGGGTCCGCCGGATGGCCGCGGACGGGCCCTCGGACAAGAACGAGTGGTTCCCGGTCGAACCGGCAAAGCGGGTGACGGTGGTCCGCGGCGAGCGCCGTGAAGAGGCGGCCCCCATGCCCGATGGGAGCTACGAGTTCGGCAGGTATGGCAGCCAGGCGGTTGCTTACGAGATCGACGTCAACACCGCCGGCGAGGCGATCACGGGCCTGCGGATCGACGTGCTCCCCAGCAGCCACCTGGGCCAGAACCCAACCCTGGGCGCCGGCGACAACGGCAACTTTGTGGTGACCAACCTGTCGGCGCGTGTCGCCTACCAGGGCGAGCCGGCGGGGACGAAGCTCGAGATCGCGCGGGTCCAGGCAGACTACGAGCAGCCCGGCTACCCCGCGTCGAAAGCCATCGACAGCGACGCTAAGAGCGGCTGGGCCGTCAACGGGGCCGATCCCTCCCGACCGGTGAGGCTGCAACTGCAACTCAAAGAGCCGATCAAGAAGGACGTTCAGGCGACCCTCACGCTCGTGATCGAGCAGAACTCGATCTACGCCAATCACACCATCGGCCGGCTACGGGCGTACTTCTCGACGCTGCCGATGTCGATGACGCTGACCAAGTCGCTCAACCAGACGCTGCGGAAGCCGCAGGCCACGTGGACCGACGCGCAGCGGAAGGAGGTAGACGACCACTACGCGAAGATCGATCCGCCGCTGCTGGCGGCAATCGGCGAGCACGACGGGGCGAGCCGGGCGATCGACCGCGCGGGGTTCGCTAGGGTGCCGGTGATGGTGATGAACGAACGCGACGACCGGCGACCCACCTACTTGTTGAGCCGCGGCCAGTACGACGCGCCAGACCTGTCCGAGGCGTTGCCGCGCACGGTGATCGCGGCGCTGTTGGGGGACCACGAGGCGCCCCGCGACCGCCTGGAGCTCGCCGAGTGGATCGTCAGCCGCGACAACCCCATCACGGCCCGGGTGGTTGCGAACCGGATGTGGCAGCACATGTTCGGCATCGGGTTGGTGAAGACGACCGAGGACTTCGGTTCGCAGGGCGAACGCCCCAGCCACCCGGAACTACTCGACTGGCTGGCGGTGGAGTTCATCGACTCTGGTTGGGACGTTAAGCAGTTCTACCGGCTGATCGCCCGCAGCAGCGTGTTCCGGCAGTCGTCTCGCGTGACCCCGGCGTTGCACGAGAAAGACCCGGAGAACCGGCTGCTGGCGCGGGGGCCCAGGTACCGCATCGATGGCTTCGCGGTGCGCGACGTCGCGCTCGGCGCCGCGGGCCTGCTGCGGACGGACGTCGGCGGACCGCCGGTCAAGCCGTACCAGCCCGGCGGGCTGTGGGAAGCGGTCGGCGCGTCGGCCAGCGACCGCTACGTGCAGGACACGGGAGACAATCTCTATCGCAAGAGCATGTACACCTACTGGAGGCGTGCCGTGAATCCCCCGCTCCAGACGATCTTCGACGCTTCGGGACGCGAGGTCTGCAACGTGCGGCGGCGCCTGACCAACACCCCGCTGCAAGCGCTGGCGTTGATGAACGACGAAACGTTCATCGAGGCGGCGCGCCGCCTCGCCCAGCGGATGATGACCGAGTCGGGCCGATCGCCCGACGAGCGGCTGGCGTACGGCTACCGCTTGGCTACCGCCTACCACGCGTCTCCCGCGACCCTGCAGGTGTTGCGGGACAACCTCGGCTTCTTCAAGGGGCACTTCGCCGAGCGCCAAACGGACGCACTGGCGTTGCTCGCCCACGGCCAGTCGCCGCGCGATCAATCCCTCGACGCCTCGGAGCACGCCGCCTACACGGCGGTAGCCCACCTGATCCTGAACCTGGACGAGACGATCACGCTCGAGTAGCCCCCCACGCCGGCCTTGGTCGGCTGCCCCGACCGCAACGGTGCGCGCGGCTCGCGTGCGGATGCGCGCCGCCCTCAGCAGGGGACCGAGGTTCGGCGCGCCCCTACAAGCGACAGCAGGTAGCTCACCACATCGCGAGCGGAGTACGCCAAGGCGTCGGAGCCTCTTAGGAACTGCGCCAGATGCCGGACCTCGTCGCCGCTGGTGACCAGCGGGAGCTCGCGGCCGCCATCGGCGCGGACCTGCCCCAGGCCGACGTTGGCCATCAGGGCATTGCATACGCACTTCCGGCCGGTCGTGTCCGCTTGTTGGCCCCCCTTGTGCACGTAGGCGGCGACGGGCTCGGCCGGGCAACGCCAGCCCAGGCCGCCATTGGGTTTGCGGAAGGCCTGACGGAGGAACCCCAGGTCGCAACGCCGCTTGCGGAGTTGGTACGCCGCGGCTTCCGACAGGCTGCCCAGCAGCGACAGCACCTTGAACGGGAAGCCGGTCGGCGACGCGACCGGGTCGGTGCACACGTCCAACGCGCCCGACTTGCTCCCCTGGATCACTGCGCGGCGGATCGATTCACTCATCCCCGACTCGTTGCAGAACGCAAACGCGGTCCCCACCTGAACGCCCGCGGCGCCTGCCTCTAGGGCGTCGACCACCCGCTCCGGAGAGCCGTACGACCCCGCTAGCCAGAACGGGCGCCCCAGCGAGCGCATCGCCGCCAAGTCGACAACGTCGCGTTCTCCGTACACCGGTTCTCCACGGTTGTTGAAGCTCGGCTGCCCACGGGGGGGCGCATTGTGTCCGCCGGCCGTGGGGCCCTCGACAACAAAGCCGTCGACCGCGCCGCTGGCCTTGCGGGTCAGCATCGTGGCGAGCGTCGCCGACGCGACGATCGGCAAGAACTTGGGCCGCCGGAGCCACGGCGTCTGGCCCCCGGTGAACGTGTCGGGGTCGAAGCAGCAGCGGAAGCGGTCGTCCCGCTCGGCGCCTTCTACCCTGAGGGCGAGCTCCACGGGCTTGCCCTCGCAGAGCCGATCGAGGATGCCGGGGATAGCCGTCGGGATCCCGGCCCCCATCAGCACGTAGTCGACCCCAGCAATCAGAGCGCCGAACAACGAGGGGAGCGTGGGGAGCTGGATCTTCTCTAGGTAGTTGATGCCCACCAGCCCGTCGTGGTCTTCCTTGGCCAGGTACACCTCCACAAAGTTGGCCACGACGATCAGCTCCTGCTGGTCCTGCGAGGGGGACTCGTCTAGCAGCCTGAGCGGAACGAACGGCGCGTCTGCCGGCGTTCCTCCCGGCACGAAGTAGCGATCGAGGACGCGTTGGGCGATGTCCGGCAGGGGGAACTCGGCGAGGGCCCGCCGGAGGTGGCCGCCCGGGTCGCCCCGTTGCAGCCGGCGCGCCAACACCACGTCGAGCGCCGTGCCCGACACCACGCCCAGTTGGCCGGTTTGCGCAACCGCCTTGGCCAGTGGCCAAGCGGACACGGCAACCCCCATCCCACCCTGAATAATGATCGGTTCGCGTGCTAGTTCCATGCCGGCGTCTCTCCTAAGGGTTGGTGTGGTTGCGATCCTCGTTGCCCGCTCGCGCGGTCGTGTGCTCCTGCTTCTGCTGCGCCGCTTGACGCAGCGCCGCGTCGATCAGCTCTTCGAGCTGCCGCCCGGCGGGCAGGGGCGCGTTCTTGCGGACCCCCAGCTCGTGCAGGCGGATGTGGACGTCGGTGTGTTCTCCCAAAACCGCGAACACGCCGAGGCCGCACGCGATCGCGCAGCCGTCGATGACCCAGACCTCTCGTTGCGAGAGCTTCTTGAGGAAATGCGGCTTCGACGCGCCCAGCCCGGCCAGGCACGACATCTCGGCGATCCCGCGCCGGTCGAGCTCACGGGCCAGTTGGTCTGCGAGCTGCCCGGCGTTGGAGCACCCAGAGCAGGCGAACAGCAGCGGCGGTTTCGGCGGATTTTGCATAACGGCGGGGTTTCGGGCCAAGTCGTTCGGTGGTGTCTGCTAGTCTGCGGCGGCCGGCGCCAGGGCCGAGGTCTCAAAGATCGCGTCTTCTTCGGGCGTGATAGACCAGCCCGTTTTCAGGCCGACCACAAACCAGCCAAGACCGACGATGCCCAATGCAAAGATCGTGTCTCCGACCACGCGCAGCCAGCGGAGCGTGTCCATCCCGTCGGACTGCATGAACTCAGCGGAGCGGGCGTACCATAGTCCGCGGTCGACGCTCGCCCAGGTCTGCAGCAGCCCGACCGGCAGCACCGAGATCAGCACCATCAGGGCCAGGCCGATGTTCATCGCCCAGAAGCTGAGGGCCAGCGTCCGGGTGCGCCAGGCGTTCCGCGCCGCCAAGCCCTTCAGGCAGAACAGCGTCAGCCCGATGCCCAGCATGCCGTACACGCCGAACAACGCCGTGTGCCCGTGCACGGCCGTGGTGTTGAGCCCCTGCATGTAGTACAGCGCGATGGGGGGATTGATCAGGAAGCCGAACAGCCCGGCGCCCACCAGGTTCCAGAACGCGACAGCGACGAAGAAGTAGATGGGCCACTTGTAGGCGGCCACCCACTTGCGGGCGCGGGCGAGCGAAAGGTTCTCGTAGGCTTCGAAGCCGATCAGCACCAGCGGCACGACCTCCAGCGCGCTGAACGTCGCCCCGAGCGCCAGGATGGGCGTCGGCGTGCCGGTGAAGTACAGGTGGTGGAAAGTGCCGATGATGCCGCCGAACAGGAAGATGGTGCTGGAGAAGAGCACGGCGGCCGTGGCGGTGGCGGTCCGCAGCAGGCCCATCCTGGTAAACAGGAAGGCGATCACCACCGTGGCGAATACCTCAAAGAAGCCCTCGACCCACAGGTGGACCACCCACCACCGCCAGTACTCGGCGATGGCCAGGTTGGTTTGACGATGCCACATGATGCCGGCGGCGTAGAACAACGCGATGGCCGCCGATGCGACCACGAACATCGCTAGCAGGTGCTTGTGCTCGCCCGGTTGTCGGAAGGCGGGCCACAAGGCGCGGCACATCAGACCCAGCCACAAGAACAGCCCGATCAGCAGGAAGTACTGCCAGAAGCGGCCCAGCTCAACGTACTCGTACCCCTGGTGCCCGAACCAGAAGTTCATTTCGTACCCCATCTGCTGGCGGGTGCCGTACCAGGTCCCGAACAACGACCCCACCACGATCGCCAGCAGGCAGACGAACAGCAGGTTGACCCCGGCGCGTTGCCATCGCGGCTCGTGGCCGGAAACGGCCGGGGCGATGAACAGCCCGGTCGCCAGCCACGCGGTGGCGATCCAGAAGACCGCGAGCTGCGTGTGCCAGGTGCGTGTGACCGAGTACGGGAGCCACTCGGCCAGCGGGATGCCGTAGAAGCCTTCGCCCTCGACGCCGTAGTGCGCCGTAACGGCCCCTAGGCCTACCTGCACCAAGATCAACGCGATGACGACCCAGAAGTACTTCTCGGTCGCCTTCATCGAGGGGGTTGGCGTCAGCGCCAGCAGCGGGTCGTGCCGGGGGAGGTCAGGTTCGTCCTCTCCCGCGTGGTGATTGATGACGGCGTAGTACCAAGCCAGGGCGCCGATGCCGGCCAGCAGCAGCACAAAGCTTAGCACCGACCACACGATGATCGGCCCGCTGGGCGTGTTGCCGACCAGGTGCTCCGAGGGCCAGTTGTTGGTGTACGTGACGGGGCCGCCGGCCGACGTTGCGGCAGCCTCCAGGTCGATCGGCGCGCCTCCGCCCTCCTGGGGACGCTCGGCAGCGCACGCCCAAGCGGTCCAGAAGAAGAAGGCGTTCATCTTCTCTTGCCGCTCTGGGTCGCGGATGGTGTTGGCCGGGATCGCGTAGGCGCCGCGGAGCTCCGGCGGCGTCATCCGCCCGTCGGCCAGGTCCTTCACGTCGTCTGGGAACTGGGCGGCGTCCCCAAACAGGGCGGCGTAGTAGCCGCCGATGGCCTTGGCCGCCTGCGCGCGGTCGGCCGACACCAGCGTGTCGCCGGTCTCTGGATCGTAGGTATTGGTGCGGAGCTCCTCACGGAGCCGGACCAGCAGCGGCGCCCGCGTCTCGGGATCAAGCTCGGCGAAGGGCTGGCCGTGTGTCTGCTGCGACCAGTGGTTCAGCAGCCACAGGCACTCGCGGTGCAGCCAATCGGCTGACCAGTCGGGCGCCACGTAGGCGCCGTGCCCCCAGATGCTGCCGAGCTGTTGGCCGCCGATCGACTGCCACACGTTCTGCCCGTCCTTGATGTCCTGGCCGGTCCAGAGCACGTTGCCCTCGGGCGTGGCGACCCGCTCGGGGATCGGGGGGGCGAGGCGGTAGATCTCGAACCCGTAGTACCCCAGCACCGCGAAAGAGAGCACAACCACGCTCGCGAATCCGATCCACAACCCTCTGTACCGCATGACCGTAGCTCCTCACTCAGTCGACTGTTCGGACCCCCGACAAAACGTGCATGTCGAGATGCAGATTGATCGTACCCATCAAGTAGTGTACGTCAAGGTGTAGAATTGACGGGCCGGCGGCGGCTCCGCGTAGGGGCCGTACCGCCAGCGGAGGTAAGCGCGTTTCGGGGCGCCGTGCTGGCCCGGCCGGCCGATGGTAGAATCTGTGCGTCGGTCGCCCGGGGCGTCCGGACGCGTGCGCGCCCACCAGTAGCGGCGGCGGTCCGCCGCGTGCTGGCTAGTCCAGAGTTTGAGCCTCGTTTCGAACACATCCGGCGGCGTGAGCCACGCCCTTGAGGAACTTTGCATGCGAATACTTGCCGCACTAGCGACCGTTTTAGGCTCGCTGTTTCTTGCCCACCCGGCACAGTCGCAAGAATTAGTGCTCCTCGAGACCGAGGCGTTCCCTGAGCTTGGCGGGTGGCTGGTGGACCAGCAGTTCATGGACCTGATGGGCTCGCCCTACGTGCTTGCCCACGGGCTGGGCGAACCGGTTCCCGACGCGGTGACAAGCACCACGTTGCCGCGCTCCGGCGTCTACCGCGTGTGGGTCCGGACCCGCGATTGGGTCGCCCCCTGGAGCGCCCCGGGCGCGCCTGGGAAGTTCCAAGTCGTGCTCAATGGGCAGCCGCTTGAGACGACGTTCGGTACCGAAGGGGCCCAGTGGCATTGGCAGGATGGTGGGGAGGTGCAGTTGAGCAAGGACGTGAGGGTGGTGCTGCACGACCTGACCGGCTTCGAGGGGCGGTGCGACGCGATCTTGTTGGCCAAGGACACGGGTTACATCCCGCCGGATGGCGGCGAGGCGCTCGCCAAGCTCCGCAGCAAGCACCTGGGCTGGGACGCGGCGCCCGCCGATGGCGGGGAGTACGACCTGGTGGTCGTCGGCGGGGGCATTGCCGGCACGAGCGCCGCGATCACCGCGGCCCGATTGGGCGTTCGCGTGGCGCTCATCCAAGATCGGCCCGTCTTGGGGGGCAACGGCAGCAGCGAGGTGCGCGTCTGGCCCGAAGGGAAGACCAACCACGAACCCTACCCGCGTATCGGCGACGTCGTGGCTGAGCTGGTCCGCGACAAGGGCCCGGCCGACGGCAACGCCAAAGACGCCGCTGTCTACGACGACCAGCGGAAGCTCGACCTGGCCCGGGCCGAGCCCAACCTGACGCTGATGCTCGAGCAGCGCGTCAACGCCGCCAGCGTCTCGCCCGAGGGCCGCATCCTATCGGTCGTCTCCCAGGACACGCGATCCGGGAAGCGCACGCGGGTCCGCGGCAGGTGGTTCCTCGACTCCACGGGCGACGCCGTGCTCGGCGCGCTCGTGGGCGCCGACTACGAGATAACCCAGACGGGGCACCTCGGCGCCAGCAATCTCTGGAACGTGGACGCGGTTGAAAAGAACGAGCACCAGCTCCAGTGCCTGTGCGAGGACGACGACCCGCTGTCGCTCAACTTCACCCCCTCGGACGAGCCGGCGCCGTTTCCCCGCTGCCCGTGGGCCGTGGACCTGAGCAGCCGACCCTTCCCGGGACGGGACGGCGACCAAGCGAAGCCCGACCTCGCCAAGCTTGGGGGCTGGTTCTGGGAGAGCGGGTTCGACAAGGACCCGATCCTCGACATGGAAGAGGTCCGCGACCAGAACCTGCGGGCGATGTACGGCGCGTGGGACACGCTCAAGAACGTTGACCAGAAGTACCCCACGCACCGCCTCAAGTGGGCCGCGTTCGTTGCCGGTAAACGAGAGTCGCGTCGGTTGCTGGGCGACGTCGTTCTCTCGGGGGAGGATTTTCGCCAGGCGACCCCCTACCCGGACGCCTGCTTCCCGTGCACCTGGAAGCTGGACCTCCACCTCGCCGACCCCAAGTTTGACCAAGGCGGGTCCGACCCGTTCATCTCGAAGGCCGAGTTCGGCCCCTACACCGGCCCCTACTGGGCGCCCTACCGCTGCCTGTACAGCCGCAACGTCGGCAACCTGTTCATGGCGGGCCGCAATATCAGCGTCAACCATGAAGCCCTGGGAGCGGTGCGCGTGATGCGCACCTGCGGCATGATGGGGGAGGCCGTTGGCATGGCGGTTGCGCTTTGCAAGCAGCACGATTGCACGCCACGCGACGTCTACCAGACGCACCTGGGCGACCTGAAACGCCTCATGCAACGCGGCGCCGGGAAGGCGGCGACGTCTACCCCGGTTGAGGCGGCGGGCCTCAAGCCGCAAGAGGCAGACGATCTCGACGCCCGACCCGTCCCGTAGGCCCCCCCCGTTCAGCCACCCCGATTGCCACGCGCGGGTCGCGAGCGTGCTGCGCGGCGTCCAATTTCGCGCTCGGCGGCAATTCGCAGAAGTCGACGAGCCGGCGCCGCCTCGATTGGCCTTGGGTGGTTGAGCGCCGCGTCGCCGTGACTACACTTGTTGCAGACAATCTGCCATTACGTTCTTCCTCTCCTCAATCGAGACTCCTCATGCACTTCCGCCGTGACTGCGTCCTAACGATTGTCGCCCTCTTCGGGACCCATCTAAGTGGCGTCCATGCGTTCGCCCAGGCGCCCCGCGACCCGACCCAGCCGCACCCGCTTGTCGAGCCGTCGCTGGCCAAGATCGACGCCGGCATCGCCGAAGGGCCCTTCCGCGCCGAGTGGTCGTCGCTGGAAGGGTACGAGATCCCCCAGTGGTACAAGGACGCCAAGTTCGGCATCTTCATCCACTGGGGCGCCTACAGCGTTCCCGCGTTCGGGAGCGAATGGTACCCGCGCCAGATGTACATCAAGCAAGAAAGACGCGGCGACGACTTCTTCCAGCACCACCTCGCTGTCTACGGTCCGCAGAAGACGCACGGCTACAAGGACTTCATCCCACAGTTCAAGGCCGAGCGTTTCGACGCCGAGGCCTGGGCCAAGCTGTTCAAGGAGACCGGCGCGCGGTACGTCATCCCCGTCGCGGAGCATCACGACGGCTTCCCGATGTACGACTGCTCGTTTACCCGCTGGGACGCTACCCAGATGGGGCCGAAGCGGGACGTCATCGCAGAACTGTCGAAGGCGGTCCGCAACGAAGGGATGAAGTTTGGCGTCAGCAGCCACCGGGCGTTCAACTGGATGTTCTACGTCCGCGACGAGTCGTACGACAACGCGGATCCCCAGTACGCGGACCTGTACGGACGGCCGATGCCGTTCCTGTACGCAGAGGACGCGTGGGACTACAAGAAGCATTTCACCCCTCAAGACCAGCAGTTCAAGGACGACTGGCTGGCCAGATCGTGCGAGCTGGTGGACAAGTACCAGCCGGACGTCTTCTGGTTCGACTTCGGAATCACGCCGAAGCAGGACGCCTCGTACGAAGACAACTCGTACGCCGAGTACCTGAAGCGGTTCGCCGCCTACTACTACAACCGGTCGTCTGCCTGGCCGGACGGCGTCGGGATCATCAACTACAAGTTCAACGCCTTCCCCGAAGGCGCCGCGGTGCTGGACAAGGAGCGTTCCAAGATGGCGGCCATCCGGAAGCCCTTCTGGCAGACCGACACCGCGGTGAGTGAGAGCTCGTGGGGCTACACCAAGAACCAACGCTACAAGACGCCCGACCGGTTGGTGGACGACCTGGTGGACATCGTCAGCAAGAACGGCTGCCTGCTGTTGAACGTGGGGCCCCGCGCCGACGGCGTCATCCCAGAAGAAGATCAGGCGATCCTGCGTGCGATCGGCGGGTGGCTGAAGATCAACGGCGAAGCAATTTACGACACCACCTACTGGAAGACCTACGGCGAGGGGCCGACGTCGGTGTCGACGGGGCACGTGTCCGAGGCCCAGGACAAGCCGTTTACCGCGGAGGACCTGAGGTTCACCACCCGCGACGGCGTCCTCTACGTCACCGGCCTGGCGTGGCCGGAAGACAACCGCGTCACCGTCCGATCGCTGGCCAGCGGAGGCGAGTATTTCCCCGAGGAGATCGCCTCGATCACGATGCTGGGCTCCGACGAAGTGCTCAAGTGGACCCGCAACGCCAAGGGGCTGACGGTCCAGCTCCCGAAAGAGCGGCCCTCGGAGTTCGCGTACGTGCTCAAGGTTGCGAAGTAGCGGGATCGTGGACGTCTCGCGGAGAACACGACGCGCTACGGCGGCGATCGTGTTCTCCGCGGCGGCGCCTTGCCCTGCGGCTTGGGGCGAGACGCTGACTTCCGGCCCGACCGCCGAGCGTCGACGGGCGGCGAGTCGGCGCCAGAGGCCTGCAGCGCCGATCCGCCTGCTACCGCGCGATGGATGGCGACCCACCAACGCCAAACGGGGCGGCCAAGGCCGCCCCGTTTGGGTGAGGTTTTCGATTGCCGAGCAGTCGCTCGGTTGCTCCGGCTAGCCACGCAAGCGGCGGGCGCCGAAGGCGGCCAACAGCCCGAACGCGGCAAGCACGCAGGCCGAGGGCTCGGGGACAACGTTGTCCGGGCCGGGGTTGACGGTAATCACGACCCCGTCGAAGTCCTTCTTGGCGATGAGCGCCGAGGAGTTCGGGCCGGAGCTGGCGGTGAGCGTATTGTCGAGATTAATCCCGACCTTGGTCACCAAGCCTGTGATGCCATTGGCGGCGAGCAACGGACCGAGTTCGTAGAAGAAATTGCCCGTCCACGAAGTGTTGTAGGTCGGGTTGCCCGCGCCGTCGGTGCTCAGCAGGTAGTCGCCGCCCGAGGGCGTAAAGGTCATCACGCCGTTGGCGTTCAGCGTGGTGCTGACCGGCAGGAAGTTGACCTCGAGGACGTCGATGAAGATGTTCGCGGTGACTTGGGTGAAGGCGTCTTCGTTGGAGACGATCGAGCGGGCGAGGCTGGTGTCGCCGGCCTCGGTGAGCGAGATGCTCTGGATCGCCTTGCCCGCCTTGGCGCGGATCATGAACTTGAGTTGCCCGTCGGTTTGGTCAGGAGCCCCGCCGCCGGACGAATTGGCCGAGAAGCCAACCGGATCAAAGTCGAGCGAGTCGCCCGAGATGTTGGGGGCGCCAAACAGCGGCTGGGTGTCGCCGGAGTTGGTGTCTTCGGTGACGTCGAGGTAGTCGACCGTCGTACCAGAGAAGTTGCCGTGGTTGATCGGCGCCGCAAAGGCGCTCAAAGGCAGCATGAGAAGCAGCGCCGACAGCAGCGGCGTTGGGCCCGCGAATCGCGGACAAAGGGATGACGTAGTCATTAGACACTAGCCCCATCGGTGTAAGATCAGAACAGCGGAACAGCAATGCTGCCAAGCGTAGCGATTACGCAGGCGGTAAGCCGCGTATAGGGAATGTACTGGCTGATGCGGCTCACCACAATACTCTAAACCAAAAAAATGAAAAAAACGCATGCTCGATCGGCTCCGCTGAAGATCGTTCTAGGGGCGTTGCGAGTCATATTAGGCAGAAAAGCAGTGGACTTCCCGGGTTTCGCGTGTTCCACTAGCACTGGCGTCAAGTTTTACTTACTGGTCTGAGGAAACGCTGCCCGCCAAGATTTGGCCGATGATCCTTTCTCATTTCGTTGAGCTTCTCCGCCGCGATGATTCGATTCTTGCAAATCCTTCTCTTCGCCCTTTTGGCGTGCTGGCGCGTGGGGATTCCCGCACAGGCCGACCTCGTCGGGATCGAATACTACGATCGTGGCTCGGCGAACCCCCAGACCAACGGAGGACCGTTGTGGACGGGCGAGGTGAACACCTCAGACGGGACCCTGCGGTTCACGTCCTGGAAGGAGCTGCCCGGTCACGGAAGCGAAGAGTTTTGGGTTCCACAGTTCCAGGCTGACTCGCCCATGGTCTGGCAGGCATTGGACTCCGGCGGGAATCCCTACACGCTGCCTACGACCTTCGGCTCTGTCGTAGGCGAGGGAGTGACGATCGGAAACGACTTCGCATTCTTCAGCCCGATGCCGGCGACTCAGATGGCCTGGGCCGATATCTCGGGCAACGCCATGTCGTTGGGACACATCTACGCTCCAACGCGGATCGGCTGGGGGGGCTACGCCGAGATCACAACGGCCGGGGGAGACTGGATCTACCACACGTCTGCCGTGAGGGCAGAGACCCCCTACAACGAAACCACCATCCCGCGGCTGCCGGTGGGGCCGAACAACATGTTCGCGTCGCTCGACGCAACCATAAGAGTGACCTATCGCACCGTCACAGAGCCGGAGCCCCAGCCCGGAGGCGACCTCGCCGCTATCCCGGAAGCGGGCGTTGCGACTCGCTTCTGCGTTTTGGCCGCCGGCGGGCTGCTCGCCGTGTGGGTGAAGCGGAGCCGCGCGGGGCGTAGATCGCTTCAGGCCGCTGCCTGAGCCAGCCGGAGCTTGACCCTCGCCCCCGGTCCTAGCCGGCGCTAAGCGATCAGCCGGTCGATCACCCGGCCATGCACGTCGGTCAATCGAAAGTCGCGGCCGGCGTGCCGGTAGGTGAGCTGGGTGTGGTCGAAGCCCAGCAGCCTCAGCATGGTGGCGTGCAGGTCGTGCACGTGGACGCGGTCTTCGACCGCCTTGAAGCCGAGCTCGTCGGTGGCGCCGTATACCTGCCCGCCACGGACGCCGCCGCCCGCCATCCACACGGTGAAGCCGTAGTGGTTGTGGTCGCGTCCGTTGATTTTGCCGGCGTTCGAGCCCTCCTTGGGGAGCTCGACCGTCGGCGTGCGGCCGAACTCGCCCCCCCACAGCACCAGCGTTTCGTCCAGCAGCCCGCGTTGTTTGAGGTCGTGCAGCAAGGCCCCGATGGCCTGGTCGCACTCTCCCGCCAAGCGGCGGTGCTGGATCTCCAGGTCGTCGTGGCTGTCCCAGGGTTGGCCCGCGCCGTGCCACACCTGCACGGTCCGCACGCCGCGCTCCACCAGCCGGCGGGCGAGCAGCATCTGCCGACCCTGCACGCCGGGGCCGTACAGGTCGCGGATGTGCTGGGGCTCGCCGCTGAGGTCGAAGGCGTCGGTCGCTTCGGACTGCATGCGGAAGCCGAGCTCGAGCGACTGGATGCGGGACTCGAGGTTGGGGTCGCCCCCGGCGGCCGCGCGGCGATGGGCGTCGAGCCGGCGGATCAGGGCCAACTGCGCAATCTGGCTGGGGGCGGGGGCGGCGTCGTTGCGGATGTGCTCGATCATCTGCTCGATCGACGCGTTGCTGGGGTCGACGTAGCTCCCTTGGTAGACCCCGGGGAGGAACCCGGACTGCCAGTTCTGGGTTTCCTGGATCGGGAACCCCCCGGGGCAGAGCACGACAAACGCGGGGAGGTTCTGGTTCTGGGCGCCGAGCCCGTAGGTGACCCACGACCCGAAGCTGGGGCGCACCTGGCGTGCGTCGCCGCAATTCATCAGCAGCAGCGAAGGCTCGTGGTTGGGGACGTCGGCGTACATCGAGCGGATGACGGCGATATCGTCGATCCGCTTGGCGACATTCGGGAAGAGCTCGCTGACCTCAATGCCGCTCTCCCCGTGGCGGCGGAACTTAAAGGGGGAGGGGAGGGGGGCGCCGGTGGGGCGCTCGGTCGACGGCGCGCCCCCTTCGAGCGGTTTGCCGGCGTACTTCACCAGCGCCGGCTTGGGGTCGAACGTGTCGAGGTGCGACGGCCCGCCGTTCATAAACAAGTGGATGACGTGCTTGGCCCGCGCGGCGAACTGCGGCGGCCTGGGCGCCAGCCAATCTGCCGGGCTCGCGGCGGCAGCGGCAGGCTCGGCCAACATCGACCCGAGGGTCATCGCCCCCAGCCCCATGCCGCATCGCGTGAGCATCTCGCGCCGGCCGAGGAGCGCGTTGTCGGGGCCGTGTGGGTTCATGGTTTCGCGCGTGGCTAAGGTTTGACCACGGATAGCACGGATGGCACGGATTGGGCTCTTAGCTTTCAGCGATCAGCTTTCGGCTCGTGAATGCGTCTCAACCAAGCCGAAAGCTGACCGCCTTCATCAAATCCGTGTGATCCGTGTGATCCGTGGTTCGTTTCGTAGCAGTGGCTTAATTAGTCGAGGAACAAGAACTCGTTGCTCATCAACAGCGTCTGGGCGAGCCGGCCCCAGCAGTCTAGCGGCGGGGGCGTCGGGCCGCGAAACCCGGACGTCGAGTCCCAGCGTCTTTGCGACCCGGCGCCGTCGAGCCGCAGCGTGACTCCCCATTGGAAGGAGTCGCTGTTCTCGTTGGCTCGGCAGTCGGTGACGAAGTCGATGGTCTCTCCCGCCGCGACCTGGATCTGCGCGTCGGTGCGGGACTGGCTGTGCGTGGCGACCCACTCTCCGAGCACCCCCTGCCGAGAGCTGACCAGCCGCCCGCGGACGCCGTCTCCCTGGTCGGAAGGGTGCTTCAACTCACCGTCGATGGCGAGCCGGCCCGCCGCGGGCGCCACCCACCGGCGCACTGCTGGGTGCGCGGGGTCGCCCGGGTGGCCCCCGCCCGCCTGCAGCGACACCCAGCCCAGCGACGCGTCGGGTAGCTTGTCGCCCGCCTGCCAGCGGTCGCCCGTGAAGTGAGGCAGCTCTTGGAAATCGACTGCGTCCCCCTCGGCGGCGCCCCTCCCCCAGCCGAACCGCCAATCGGGGCCCGCGCCGGGCATGCCGGCGGCCGGGTCGTGCACGAACGACAGCAAGGCGTCGAGCTCCGCCGGCAGAGGCGACCTGCCCAGGGCGAGACGGAACATCCGCACGGCGCGCTGCCGGTCGTCGGTTGAGGTGGCGGAATCGAGGCTCCGCTCGGCCAGCGCCGAGGCGCTGGTCAGCATCAGCGGGCTGTTCAGGAAGTAGAGCGCCTGCTGGGGCGACGTGGTGACCGCGCGACCGGCGGACGACGCGTCGGGGCTGGCGAAGTCGAAGGTGCGGAAATAGGCCGGCAGGTTCTGCCGCTCAACAAACCCGTACACGGCGCGACGCGTCGTGCCGGGCTGCTCCGCGATCGGCTGCGAAGGGCCCTCCATCGTCAAGTCGAGGCGGCCGCTCACCGCCAGCACCGCGTCTCGGGTCTGCTCAAGGTCGAGCCGGCGGCGGTTCATCCGGGTTAGCAGGCGGTTCTCGGGGTCGGCCTGCGCCGCGCCGGGCGCGCCGACGGCGCTCTGCCGGTAGGTGCTCGACAGCACGATGCGACGGATCAGCCGCTTGGTCGACCAGCCATCGTTGGTCAGCGAATCCGCCAAGTAGTCGAGCAGTTCCGGGTGCGTTGGCGGGTCACCCCGCAGGCCAAAGTCGCTGGCGGTCGCCGACAGCCCCCGCCCGAACAGCCAGCCCCACACGCGGTTGGCCCACACGCGGGCGGTCAGCGGGTTGTCGGGATTGGCGATGGCCTCGGCCATCTCCCGGCGACCGCTGCCGTGCGCGAACGGGGCCGCGTCGTCGCCGGCGAGGCAGGAGAGGAACCGCCGCGGCGTGGGCTCGCCGCGCATCCCCGGGTTGCCGCGCAAGAAGACTGCCGGCTCGACAGGCTTGTCGCGGTCAAACAGCGCGTTGGGGGCGTTGTCGACCGGCTTCTCTTCGCTGCTGGCGAACACCCCGTACAACGAGTAGTAGTCGGCGGTAGGGATGGGGTCGTACTTGTGGTCGTGGCAGCGGGCGCAGGCCACCGTGAGGCCCATCGTGCCACGCGTCACCACGTCGATGCGATCGTCGATGATGTCGTGCGAGTTGTTGAGGAACCTACGGCCGAGGGTCAAGAACCCCATCGCGGCTGCATCGGAGTCGTCGTCGGTCTGATCCGCGGCGATCTGCGCCACGAGGAAGCGGTCGTAGGCCAGGTCCTGATTGAAACTGGCGATCACCCAGTCGCGGTAGCGGTAGGCGTTGGGGTAGTTGCGGTCTTCTTGGAAGACGTAGCCCTTGGTGTCTGCGTAGCGCGCCACGTCCAGCCAGTGCCGCCCCCAGCGTTCGCCGAACCGCGGCGAGGCCAGCAGCGAGTCGACGGCCGCTTCGTAGGCCACGTCGCTGGGGTCTGCCTCGAACTGCTCTGCCTCTTCCGCGGTCGGAGGAAGGCCGGTCAGGTCGAACGCGACCCTCCGCAGCAGGTCCCGAGGCGAAGCCTCGGGGGCGTGGGGCACGCCCGCATCAACCTGCCGCGCCAGCACGAACGCGTCGATAGGCGTGCGTCGCCACCGGTCGTCGGTCGGCGGCGGCTCGGGCGGAGCGACCCGCTGGAAGGCCCAGTGGTTGGCTGCCGATGGGGCCTGCTCGGTGTCGGCTGCGCCGCCCGTGCGCGGATCGGGCGCCCCGGCGGCGACCCAGGTTTCAAAGTCAGCGATCACCGCGTCGGGCAGCCGACCGGCGGGGGGCATCTGAAGCGATTCGTACCGCAACGCGGCTAGCAGCACGCTTGCGGCCGGGTTGGCGGGATCGATGGAGGGCCCAGAAACGCCGCCGGCTTGCAGCCCCACGGCCGTGTCGAGGCGCAGACCGCCCTGCAAGACAACGCTATCGGACGCGTGGCACTCGTAGCAGTGCTCGACCAACACCGGCCGGATACGCCGCTCGAAGAACTCGACCTGTTCCGGGCTCGGCGCCTCGCCCGCAGCGTGCCGCACGATGACCAACAGCACGAGCCCCGCGAGGATGCGCGGCGGTCGCCGGTGGATATGCGGGAACGGCTGGGCCATCGACTCGTCTCACAGCGCAGGGCGGGTCACCCCCGTATTAGAACCGCTCGGTTGTCGGGGATAAAGCTCGCCGTGAGTGGGCGCCCAACATTGTTCTTGAGAAAACGGACCGCAAGTGGACAAACCGCAGGTCGTGCGACAGGATCATCAGTAGCTGGCGCCCCTGAAGCTTAATGGCGTGTGGGTGCCTCAGCGTGATGTTGCCCGGCTTGAGGTCGCGGTGGTTCAAGCCCCTGCCGTGCGCGTGCTCCGACGCGCCGGCACTCTTCATGCACAGTTGGGCCGCCTCGCGGGTGGTGAGCTGTTGGCCCGTCAGCCAGTCGGCCAACGTTGGCCCCCACACCAGCTCACTGACGATGTAGAGCGTGTCGCCGTCGCGTCCGACCTCGCAGACCGAGACGATGTTCGGGTGGCTCAACTGCGCAACGTTCTGCGCCCGCCTTCCCGATGCCCCGACCCCGCCGCCAACGGTGTTCGAAGTCGATGCAGACCAGCTCGTGACAGAGCGATTGGTCGGCAGCATCCGGCCGCCAGCCCTGTTGAGCAAGGAAGCCGAGCATATCGGGGGGCGCCCCCGACGACCACGCTGCTTCGTAGGCGTCGCAGGCCTGGTCGAGCCGGTCAAAGGAACTCTCGCCGAGGTCGGTCACGCGTGTGCTCACTCCCGATTGACGATCAACCAAACGTGTTGCACCTTCTTCATCTTTCGTTCAACGGTCCGCTCAGCGCAGCCCAGGTGCGTGGCGATAGCGCCGTGGGTCTCCCCCGCCAGGCGTAGCATCAATACCCGCTCTGCGAGCGGGTCGGCCAGCCCATCGAGCAGCATCCGCAGCGTCTCGCGGACCGCAGCGAGCGTCATCGGGCACCGCTCGACCGCTGCCAGCCGATCGAGAATCGTGCCGGAGGCGTCTGCCGGGCCAAGGTCGCACTCGCCCCGTTCTTTGCCCCCGCCGCGTCGCAGCGTGAATCGCCTGCGGTGCAGCCTCGCTACCTTGCGGCGTGCGATCGTGAGCAGCAGCCCCCACAGTTGGGCCCGAGAGAGCTGGCCGCTGAAGCGTCCGTCGTCGATCCCGCGAAAAAAACTAGACAGCACGCTGCTGGCGATGTCTTCTTCGTCGATGTCGCGCCGCGGCGTCGCGGCCAGGGCCCGCCGAGCGGTGGCGACCAGCCTATCGAAACAAGCATCGTAGATGAGCGGCGCCGCGTCGCGGTCTTCTACCGGAAGGCCGTCGAGCCAAGCCAGCGGACGATCATCGGAAGCCCCCGGCATGGGCGATTACCTATCGGAGCCTGTAGGGCCGCCTCCCCGCGGCGGCCGCACCGCCGTAGCGTAGCCACCTCGATCGGGGGGTGCAACTCAATTCGAGCGCTGATCGCCCATAGACCCCGCGCCTCTTTCTAGGAATCCATGTCGGGTTTTGCAGGGCGTTCGCCAATAAGCAGGTATCCGATCACGCGCTGGGGAGCCGCCATGTTCAAGAAAATCGCTACAGGAGCCTCCGTGAGCCTGCCGGAATCCGACCATCTGGCTCCGCCGAGCCTGTTTACCGCCGTAGAGTGGGGTCGCGTGACACGGGCGACCGGCATCTCACGGAGGCAAGAAGCGGTGCTGCGGGGTGTGTTGGACGGGCGTAGCGACCGCGCCATCGCCAACGAGCTGCACATCGCGTTGCCCACGGTGCGTTCGCACCTGCAGGCCATGTTCGGCTGCTTGTCTGTCAGCGATCGGACGATGCTGGTGCTCGAGGTTTGCCGGATCGCCCTCGACCGTTCCCGCGAGGACCCTCGGTGGAGGTAATCAAATTGATGATTGACCCAGCTCGAAACACGTCTAGTTTACGCCTGAAAGCAAATGGGGCGCCAAACGCTGCCTGGGCCGCGAGGGCTTTCGAGCCGGCATTTCAGCCGATTTCTTGTCGGCGGGCCGGCGTTCGCCGGTGGAAGCTTGACCCTTGATCCTTGAACCTTCACCCAGAGACCGCTCATGAACCGCGCCATCCCGTTTTCTCTCGCCCTTCTCGGCGTCTGGCTCCTGCTCGCTCCGGGCGCTCTTGCCCAGCCCATCGCCGCAGGGACCGCCACTTACAAGTACGAAAACACATTTACGACCAGGCTTTTCCCGGGCTCGCCGTTTAACCCGACCACCGACAACATCGATCTGCCGGTGACCTCGTCGGGCGTCTTCCGTCAGGTTTGGCAGGCCCAGGTGGGAGACACGATCCAAGACGAACTGTTTGACGGCAACGCCACGGGCGAGCTGCCCGGCCCGACCCCAGTCCCCTTCACGCTTGTCTTTGGGGCTGACGCAATCCCAGGTCTGGGACCGTTTGTCGGGACGTTCTCAAGCATCACCCAGGACCCGGGCGACGGCAGCCTTACTTCGGCGTACAAGGTTATCGGGGGGCCTTTCGCGCAGGTCTTGGCCGACGGCACGACGCTTTACACGGTCGACCCTTACACCCTTGATTCGAACGTCTTGGGGTTGCCCTACCCGGTCGGGACCTTGTTTACGGGGATCGCCGGCTCTAGCCCGTTGGTGCGGGTGCGCCTGGGGGCGACCATCGATCCGGTCAACGACCCGGTGATCGGCCAGGCGCTCCCCGGGGGAACGGTCCGCATCACCGGCATTGTGCCGGAGCCTAGCGCGGCCGTGCTGCTGCTGGTTGGCGCCGCCGGAGCAGTCTTTGCGGCTCGGCGCCGCCTTTCTGAATGCGCAAACACGTCTCAGCGATCGCCTTCTTGATGCAGTGCGCGGGGGCGTACGCGCCCTGCCGACCTTGCGCAGCGATTCCACCCTGTTCCGTTCTTACCTGGAGAATCAACTCATGAAATCCCGCCCGGCGAAAACTGTGTGGTTCACGATTGCTATTGCTTCAATGTCCACGATTGCCTGCGTCGGCCACGCCCAGACACCGGTGCCGGTCTCGGTCGTTGGTAGCGGCACCGGCGCATTCTTGTCGGCTGTTCCCACCGACTTTGCGGACCTTAGCGGGACCGGCACTTTCTCATTCGGTGGCCTGTCGCTGCCGTACGAGCTCACCTCGGGTGATGTTGGCGGACTCATGATTACAAACCCGGGGCCGCCGATTGTTGGTGACTTCAGCAATCTAGCGGCCGTAGTGTTCTCTACGCCCAGCGGCGATATCGCGATGGACTACGCCGGCCAAGTGACGCTAACGCCCGTTGATGCGACGAACCTAACCGGGGTCTTTATCGCGACATTCGTGCCGATCGTCGGCAGCGGCACCGGCGTGTTCTCGGGCGTGGTCGGGGGCCAATTTGAGATGACCGCCATCGTGGCAGAGCCCTTTGTTCCTCGCACCGACCCGACGCAAATCGACGGATTCTCGCTCGATATCCCGTACACCTGGTCAACCACCGGAGGCGGTGGCGACTTCTTTACCGTCGTTCCCGAGCCGTCGTCGCTGGCGACGGCCGGCCTGGCTGCGTTCCCTATCCTCGCAGTCCGTAGTCGAGGGAGTCAGTTCTCCGTTTGAGGCACGATCTCCCCGCAACGCACCAATCCACCAATGACTTGTGAGGTTTGAACAATGTCTTTGCGCTCCGCCAGACTGCTGATCATTTGGGTGACCCTTTCGACCGCGACGGCGGCGGTGTACGCCGATCCGGTTGTGGCCGGTACGACCTCGCTGCCGATGTTCCCGATCCAGGACGTCATTCTCCCCGCGAACTCCGCCTTCAACCCCAACGACTTCGCCGTTCTGGCCGACGACGTCACCGCGATGGGCCCCAGCATCTTCACGCGTTTGGCCCAGGTGGGCAGTACGATCCAGATGGTGGATGGCTATTTCTCCGGGACCGGGGTGCATCCAATGCTGGGCCACTTCCAACTGCTCACGGGAGCGCCCAATGGGTTCTCTCCGATGACCCTCACGCTTGAGAACGTGGTTCAAGACCCGTCGCACCCCGGCTTCGCCAGCGGTGATCCGGCGAGCATCGTCTCTGCGGATGCGACGTTCGTCGTGCCCAACTACGGGGTGAATCTGCTTGACCTAGGAGTCTCTCTCGAGGTGCGAGACTCGTTCTTCTTCAAGGCCTCGTTTGACGGACTACCCCCGTCGGTCGGCACCGTCTACACCGCGGACCCCTACGAAGGGCAGGACTCACTGCTGCCGGCGTATCTCGCCGGAACCAACACCGTAGTCGCCTACAGCACCCAGCGGCGTTTGGTGGCCGTGCCGGAGCCGGCGTCGCTCGTGCTCGCTAGTCTGGCGGCGGCGTTCGTGATCCGGCGTCGGGTTTGAATCGAGGGAGACTGAAAGAACGGAGGGCCCGGGAAGTGAGCGCTGCGGACGGCGCGTTGTTCGCTGACTCTGCAAATCCCGTCATCAGTGAAGACGGGTCGGTGGCGTTCACCGCGCTGCTGAAGCCAACCCTTAGCGTCGCGGTCGGTGGCGCGAGGCTAGACTCGGCCGGGTCCACGAGCGGGGCGATTGGACGCCCGCGGGCCGACGCCACGCAAGAAGCACCGGCGTTCGTTTCAAGCGAGACGCTGTATCAATCTAGCGCAGAGAGGGCGTCGGGCTGCGCGAGTGGGGCTTCGGGGGAGGGCAGCTCTTCAGCGGGGGCTTCTACGGTCTCCGGCGTCTCCGCCGGGCGAACCGGGCCGATATCGGCCTGGCCCAGGTAGGGCGAGGGCCAGCCGCCGCCCAACGCGCGGTAGATGGAGATGGTGCTCTGCGCCACCTGCCCCTTAGCCAGCGCCGCCGCCACTTCCTGCTGGGTCTTGAAGTTCTGCACGGTGAACACACGGTTGATGTCCGCGTCTCCTTCTTCCAGCAAGTTGTTGATCAGCTCGTTGGTCCGGTCGGCGGCCTCAGCGGCTTGCAGGCGGAACTTCAGCACCTCCTGCAACCCGAGGAACTGCTTGATGGCGTTTTCCGCCTCGAAGTTCGCCACCAGCACGGTTTGCCGGTAGCTGGCCAACAACTGCTGGAACCGCGCTTCTTGCACCCCGATATTGCCGGTGATGCGTCCGTAGTTGAGGATGTTCCAACGGAACGATGGACCGATCGAAGCGAACGAGGCCTCGGGGGTGAAGAGGTCGCCCAGTCGCGCCGCGGTAACTCCGGCGTTCCCTGTAATGCTGATGTGCGGGTAGAGCTCGGAGGCGGCGATGCCAATCAGCTCGCTCTGGGCCGCCAGGTTGCGTTCGGCACGCCGAACGTCGGGGCGACGCAGCAGAACCACCGCCGGGATGCCGACGGCGATTTCCGTGGAAACCTCGGGGATCTCTCCCTCACCCAGCAGGGGCAAGATATCCTCGATAGGCATGCCGAGCAGCAGGCAAAGTTGGTTCTGCGAGAGCCGCACGCTGATCTCGAGTTGCGGCACCAGCGACTCGGTCTGCGCGAGGCTCGACTTGGCCTGCTGCACGTCGACATCGTTCGCGTCGCCGGCGAGGAACCGCCTCTCGGTAAGCTCGTAGGTTTCGCGCTGATTCGCTACGTTCTCCCGCACCAGCGCTAGCTGGGTCTGCTGAGTGCGGATGTCGACGTACGTCGCGGCGACATCGGCGATCAGCGTGACGACCACGTCGCCGTAGTCGAACACCGAGGCGTCCAGGTCTGCGTCCGCCACCGCGACCGCGCGTCGGTAGCGACCCCAGAAATCGAGCTCCCACGCGAACGCGAACGACCCGTTCCAGTTGCTAAAGTAAGTCCCCGGGCCGTCGCCGGGCGACTTGTTGCGGGAGTACTCCCCGGACATTGTTTGCGTCTGCGGGAACAGGTTGCCGACGGCCACTTGGCGCAGCATCCGCGCTTCGAGGATCCGCGCACCGGCCTCACGGAGCGTGAGGTTCTGATCGTAGGCGGTTGCGACGAGCTCGTTGAGCACCGGGTCTTCGAACTGGGCCCACCAGGCAACGAGGTCGGCCGGCTGGTCGAGGATCCGTTTGTCGTCGGCGTCGATCCAGTTCTCGGACACCGCCACGCCGGGGGGGCAGTAGTTCGGTCCGACCTTGAAGCCGTTGGCGATCCACTCGCGGGGCCCCGTACAGCCCGCCGCCGCCAGCGCGATCGCGAGGCAGACGCCGCACACGCCTCGTCGCCACGGGCCTGCGCCCAGCCGGTCCGATAGGGGATTCTGGAAAGACATGGACGCAGGGGGCTGAACACAGAGGCCAGGGCGGTCGCCGGAGGGCGCGCGGCGCCACCGGAAACATCGTTTTATTCGGCATCAGCGGCAGATCCCGGTTGGCGTCGGTTGCCATTCGCCCCGTTTAGGCCCCGGCGCCGGCTGATACTACCGGTACACCCGTCAAAGTCGGCCTGCGGGCTTCCGCTGCGGGGATCTAGAGACTGGGGCGGCCGGCGGCGTGCTGGGAAGATATTCTGGGGGCCGTGGCCTGCAATTCGGCCCCTTGGCGGGAAGCCCGGGGTTCCAATATTAGTTAGGATAGAAACCTTGTAAGTCTCCCTTCGTCTATTTGGACGTTCTTAACATCGCGAAGCCGACGGCGCGTATGGAATCACCGGTCGACACGCCTCGGAACGTGGCGTCGCTGTTGTTGCGCGCGTTGCTGCCGATCGCCATCCTTGCAGCCGGCTGGTGGGGCTTCTCGGAGCTGTCGCAGAAGATCGAGCAACCGCCGCCGCAGGCCAAGGAGACCCGGACGCTGCGGACCCGCGTGGTGGGGGTGGAGCCGATCGACTACCCGATCGTGGTCGAAACCAACGCCGTGGTGCAGGCCCACAACCGCGTGACGCTGACCTCCCAGGTCCGCGGAGTCGTGGTGAAAGTAAGCCCCGCGTTCGAGGTGGGCGCCTATTTCTCCAAAGACGACGTGCTGCTGGAGATCGACGCACGCGACTACCGCACCGCGGAAGCATTGGCCAAGTCCCGGCTCGAGAGCGCCAGGTCCGCCTTGAGGCTCGCCAAGCTGGTGGAGGACCGCAAGCTCAGGCTGGTCAGCTCGAACGCCGTGTCCCGCGCGGAGGTCGACGCCGCGTCGGCCACCCGCGAGCAGGCCGAAGCCGGTGTTAAGATGGCCCAGACCGATCTCGATCTGGCCCAGCTCAACCTAGAGCGCACCCGCGTGCTGGCGCCCTTCGACGGGCGGGTCCAGTCGAAGGGCATCGGCCTGGGCCAGATGGCCGACACCAACAACCCGCTCGGCGAGATCTTCGCGGTCGATTTTGCGGAAGTCCGCCTGCCGGTCTCAGCGAGGCAGCGCGAGTTCTTGGTGCTGCCCGAGTTTTCCGACGATCCCCCCGTTGAGGTCATGCTACGCGACGGCATCAGCCAGGCGTCGGATCGGCAGTGGCGGGCCAAGATCGTCCGCACCGAAGGGGTGCTCGATCCGGACTCGCGCGACCTGTTCGCTATCGCCCGCATCGACGACCCCTTCGGACGCGAGTCGGGCGACCCGCCGCTGCGCATCGGACAGCCGGTGACCGCATCGATCACCGGGGTGGTGCTCCGCGACGTCGTCGCGCTGCCGCGCGCCGCTGTGCGTCAGCTCGACCAGATCGTGCTGGTGCGCCGGTCGGACCAAACGCTGCTGCCGACCACCGTCCACGCGATCTGGTCCGACGCCCAGCACGTGATTGTCGACCGCGCGAGCGTCCCCAGCGACGTGTGGCTGGCTACGACCCCGTTGGTGTACACCCCCGAGGGGACGCCGGTTGAGATTATTGAAGGCCCCACTTCCTCGGAGGCGATCGCCGACACGGCAAAGGTCGACTCCGAGAGCGCAGCGAACTAACGGGCCGCCATGATTCGCTGGTTTACCATCAACGGCATCGCCGCGAACTTCTTGATGCTGTCGATCTTGGTCGCCGGCGTGTACACGGCCCTGTTCCAGATCCCGTTGGAGGTGTCGCCGGAGCGCAGCTTCGAAACCGTGGTCGTTGAGATGGACTACCGCGGGGGCACGGCCAAGGACGTCGAGCGCGCCATCTTGATCCCTATCGAGGAAGCGCTCGAGGGGGTCGAGGGCATCAAGCAGCTCAACTCGGAGGGCTCTCGCGGCCAGGCCCGTTTCTTTATCGACGCCGAATCGGGCGCCGACCTGCGGGAGCTGATGGACGACGTCAGCGCGCGGATCGACACGATCACGACCTTCCCCGACGAGACCGAGAGCCCGCGGATCTTCATCCCCGAGTCGTCGAACTTCTGGGAGGTGCTGAGCATCGCGGTGACCGGAGACATCAATCCGCACCAGTTGCGCGAGGTCGCCCGCAGGGTGCAGGAAGACGTGCTCGCCCTGCGCGGGGTGAGCCGGGCGCAGGTGCAGGGGGACAGCCGGTACGAGATCGCGATCGAAGCGGACACCAAGAAGCTGCTTTCTTTCGGGCTCAATTTCGAGGACCTCGCCCAGGCGGTCCGCCAGTTCTCCATCGACCTGCCGGCCGGCGCCATCGACAGCGCCAGCGGGACCTTCATCGTCCGCACACGCGGCCAGGCGTACTCGGCCCGGGAGTTCGGCGACCTGCCGATCCGCGCCGCCAACGGCTCCGATGTCTTGCTGGGCGAGGTGGCCACGATCGTCGACGGGTTCGAGGAGGGGGAGAAGCTCGTCGAGTTCAACGGCCAGCCCGCGCTATTCGTTGAGGTGATGCGGACCGGCAAGGAGAGCGCGATCGAGATCTCCGACCGCGTCCGCGAGTACGTCGGCTCGATGCGTTCGCGGTTCCCGCAGGGGATCAACCTGTACATCTGGGACGACGAATCGATCTCCATACGCGATCGCCTGAATACGCTGGTCGGTTCGCTGCTGCAGGGGAGCGTGCTGGTGATGCTGTTGCTGGGGTTGTTCCTCCGGCCGGCGCTGGCGTTCTGGATCGTGATGGGGATCCCGGTCGGCTTCGCCGGGGGGGTCCTGTTGATGCCGTGGTTTGGCGTGACCGCCAACGTCATGAGCCTGTTCGGGTTCATCATTGTCGTTGGCATCGTCGTCGACGACGCGATTGTGACTGGCGAGAACGTCTACCTGAAGATGAAGGCCGGCATGACGCCCCTGGACGCCGCGATCGAGGGGACGCAAGAAGTCGCGACGCCGGTTACTTTCGGCGCGCTGACCACCATCGTGGCGTTCATCCCGTTGATGTTCTTCGACGGCACTTGGGGCGACTATTCTCGGCAGGTGCCCCCCATCGTGGGGCCGGTGCTGCTGTTCTCGCTGATCGAGTCGAAACTCATTCTGCCGGCGCACCTAAAGCACCTCCGCCCCGTGCCGAGAGACAACATCATTACGCGGGTTCAGACCGGTATCGCCGAGGGATTGGAGTACCTGATCGAGCACGGCTACCAGCCCGTGCTCAACCTGGCGGTGCGCTACCGCGCCACGGTGTGCGCGATGTTCATCGCGTGCGCGCTGCTGATGGTGGGCTACTGCCTGAGCGGGCGGATGGAGTTTATCGCCTTCCCGTCGGTCGATCGCGGGCGGATCTCGACAGAGCTCGACATGCCGGACGACACGCCCCTGGCGGTGACGGCCAGGTACATGGACCAGATCGAGGATGCGCTGTTGCAGATGCGCAAAGAGTACGTCGATCCCGGGACGGGCGAGTCGCTCGTGCGGGACTACTCCAAGATCACCGGCGCCGCCCGCATCCACCGCGGCTTCGACAAGTCGCGGGGCGCCATGTCGTTCGAGGTGCTGCCCCCCTCGGAGCGCACCGTCCCCGGCGCCAGCTACGGCGAGCTGGTGACCCGCTGGACCGAGCTGGTCGGCCCTATCCCCGAGGCGTCCGAGTTCCGCGTGAAGTCCGATTCGAGCATCCGCAACGACCGAGACGTCGACAACCAGAACCTGAACATCGAGCTGCGCGGGCCGATGTCGCCCGAGAAGGCCGAGGTGGCCCGCGACATCCGAGTATTGCTGCAAGGGTACGAACAGTTGAGCTCGACCTGGGCCAACGTCAACTACGGTCAGGACGAGCTCGAGATCACGCTCAAGCCGCTGGCGGCCGAGCTGGGCCTTACGCAGCAATTGCTGGCCCAACACATCCGCCAGGCGTTCTTCGGCGAAGAGGCGCAGCGCCTCCAGCGTGGGGTGGACGACATCCGCGTCATGGTCCGCCTGCCGCGAGACCAACGCGAGTCGCTGCACACGCTCGACCGCATGCGGATCCGCACTCCCCGGGGCGCGGACGTCCCGCTGTCGACCGTCGCTAGCATCGCGTTCACCAAGGCCCCTTCATCCGTGCAGCGGAAGAACGGCGCGGAGGTCCTGCGGTGCGGCGCCCAGCCCGTCGACCAGAAGGTCGACCTCCTGGGGATCGCCCGAGAGATTACCCCTAAGATCGATGAGCTGTGCATCCCGCACGGCCTCACCTTCCAGTACGTCGGGTACGTCGCGGAGGCCGAACAAACCAAACAGCAGTTTATCCTCGGCGCGGTCGCGTTGGGGTTTGCCTTGTTCGCGCTGCTCTCGATTGCGCTCAATTCGGTGTTCCAGCCGTTCTTTGTGCTGCTGGCGGTCCCCTTCGCGACCATGGGCGCACTGCTGGGGCACATGCTTCTTGACATCACTCCGTCGTACCTGTCGGTGTTCGGTCTGTTGGCGCTGGCCGGCGTGTCGGTGAACGACACGCTGGTGATGGTCGACTACGTGAACCGCCAGCGCAAGGCCGGGTCCGGGCTACGCCAAGCGGCGCTCGAAGCGGGGGCCAGGCGGTTCCGCCCGATCATGCTGACGTCAATCACCACGTTTGTTGGGCTGATGCCGCTCCTCTTCGACGACTCGCTGCAGGCCCAGTTCTTGATCCCGATGGCCGTGTCGTTGGCGTTCGGGGTCATGTTCGGCACGATCGTCTCGCTGTTCCTCATCCCGTGTGCGATGCTGCTCACCGACGACGTCCGGAAGGGGCTCGTGCTGGCGAAGAACTGGTACCTCGTTCCTTTCAGGAGCGCGCCAAGCGACGTTGCCGGCTAGGGGACACTTCGCCTCAACCCTTAGGCGTTCTTGGGTTTCTTTGCGGCGCGAGCGGGCCGGGGGGCGGCGGGCGCCGCCGTGTTGAGCGCTACGGCGGCGCGGATGAGCGCCGTGAACGGCTTCTCTGCGATCGCGTCCCCCTCTCGCAGGTCGATGGCGCGCCGGGCGTTCCCCTCGAGGCTGGCGTTAAACAGGCGCGACGGGTCCGCGAGCGACGCGCCCTTGGCGAAGGTCAGCTTCACAAAGCTCTTGTACGCCTCTCCGGTGCAGAGGATGCCGGCGTGCTCCCACACCGGGACCCCGAGCATCCCGTTCGACGGCTTCCGCCACTTGACCGTTTCGGCCACCTCGGGATCGGCCCGCTTGATGAGCTTGCGGACCCGGGCGAGCGTCTCGCCCCGCCAATCGTCTAGCGCTTTGATTCTTGCGTCGATCAATTGCGAAGGGGTTTGCTCTGCCATGGCTTCTTTCGTCTGCTACGGAAACTCGACCGGGCGATCGAGTGCGCCGCGATCGTGTCGCCGCCGTCACATCGTTTCGCCGGGGAGCTTGCTGGCTTGCTTGATCCAATCGGCGAGCTGCGTTTCGTCGATCTCGTCGTCTTCGTGGACATGAAAATATCGTACGTCCTTCATCTTAGACGCCACGGGAGGGACCGGACACAGCGACGCCCCGCGGAAGAAGCTAACTTTCACGTACTTCGTGATGCAGTGAAAAGCGAGGAACCAGCCCTGGCCCTCAACACCGTAGAGGGGGGTGTTCCACTTCACTGCCTTGTTTACTTCGGGGACAACGCGCACGACGAGCGCGTCGAGCCGGCGCCCGACCCGCTGCTTCCAACCCGGCATGGCCGCCAGGTAGGCCTGCACCGGAGCATCGCCGTACCCCTTGGCGATCTGTGGGTTGCCCCCGGACAGCAGTTTCGGCGCGGCTTCTTGCGCGGACGCGTCGGCCGGGACTAGGGACGCTTTCTTGGCCGCTTTCACCTGCTTCTTGGGCGTCTTCTTCGCCACCTTGTTCCCTCCGCCGGGGTTCGCCTGCGCCGTCGCACGATGGTGCGCGGGGCCTCAATCTTAGTATCGGGCGGAGACGCCCGGAAGCGACTCCCGCGGGCGTGCGATTCTGGCGTGCGTCGCTTGACTCTCATGCGAGATGCCTTACAATCTCATGCAGATTGCCTGATGTGCCCCGAGAGTCGATTGATCCCCCCGTAGACGGCCGCCACGATGAAGCCCGAGAGCGTCCCCAACGACGACCTGACCGGCGCCGAGCTGGCGGTCATGGAGGTGCTGTGGGAGCGGGACGCGGGCGAGACGATCCGCGAGGTGGTGCTGGCGGTGTACGGCCGGCACGAGCACTCTCTGCACGCCGGGGTGAAGAGCTTCCTCGATCGGCTGATTGAGAAGGGGTACGTGAGGGTCGACAAATCGGCGTTCGCGCACCGCTTCCACGCCGCCTTCACCCGTCGCCAGTACGTCGGCAGCCGGCTCAAGCAGATGGCCCACAGCCATTTCGGCGGATCGCTGACGCCCTTGCTGTTATCGCTTGTTGAGCAAGCGACGCTGACCAAGAAGGATCGGGCGGCGATCGAGAAGCTTATCGAGAACATCCGCGACTAGAGAACATCCGCGACGAGGGGGTCAAGCCGATGCCCGGCACACTCAACGACTTCGCCGTCCAACAAGCCGTGGCGGCCGCGGCGGGTGGGGCGGTTTGGCTACTTGGTCGCACGCCGTGGCTCGGCCGTCGGCCCGCGGCCTCCCACACGTTGTGGCTGCTGGTATTGCTGCTGCTGGCGGCGCCGCCGGGGATTTGGCGTGCGGATTGGTTTGCTGGGGACAACACGGCCGCGCCGCCTGATGCAGCGCAGTACGGCGAGGCGCAGTACGCCGCCGCGGCGCGCTGCGGTTGCTACCCTGTTGGGACAGCGTATAGTGCGCCCCCGCCCGTCGGCAGCGCGGCTCCATCGAACGGCCCCTTTGGGTCGATGGGAGAGGGGACACTCCTCGTGCTGCTTGGAGCTAGCCTGCTGATGACGTGCGTGCTCTGGTTCGGCATCGCTCGGCGGTTCGTGCGTGTTCGGCGCCTGCTGCGGAGTGACCAGGAGGCGCCGGCGCGAGCGGCCCGGCTGCTTCAGGAGGCGTCGCGACGATTTCGATTGCAGACCGAGGTGGGGCTGCGACTGGTCGACGCGTCGCTGCCGCCGATGCTGTGGGCCGAGCCTGGCCGGCCGGTGATCGTCTTGCCGCGGCCGCTGATCGACACGATCGACGACGAAGCGCTGCGGGGCATCCTGGCGCACGAGCTGGGCCACTACGTCCGGCGAGACCACTGGGTGGCGCTCGCCACGACGGCCGTAGCGACGCTGTTCTGGTGGAACCCGGCGGTGTGGTTCGCGCGTCGCCAAGCCTCTGCGGCCGCCGAAGCGTGCTGCGATGCGCTGGCGCTCGAGCGGACGGGCGTTTCTCGAAAGTCGTACGCGCGGGCGTTGCTGTCGGTCGTCGACTGGATGTCGGGGAACCCGCCGCTGCCCTCGTCTTTCGGCGTTTCGTTCGGACGGCCGTGCGAGCGTGACGGTGCGCGGTTGCTCAGGAGCAGGATCGCGATGATCGCCGACCGAGGCGTACAGCCGCGTATGACGCGTCGCCTGGGGCGTTTGCTCACATGTGGGTGTGTGACGCTGGTGTTGGCGTCCGCGTTCGCCGGGGGCCTGGGGCAGAGTGCTGCTTCTGGGTCGCACCTGGAAGCCGCCGCCGCCAAGTCGCCCGCCGCGGACCCTTACGGCGCAGCGATTCCCTTGTACTGCTGTCCATCCTAAAACCGGAACCCAGGCGCTGGCCATGAGCCGTTCTCTTCGCTTGCACACGCTTGCTGCTTGCCTTGCGTTGTTGACTCTCGGAAGTCTCGGCGCCGCGGCGGGCCACGACGCCTCCTCTGACTTTCAGGGGTGGAGCCTCGAGCCGGGGATTGGGCAGGCGCACCTCGTGATGGCAGCCCGCGTGACGCGGGTCAGCAGCGTTACGGTGGTCGAGGGCGCCAAGACCGACATCGCGCTGCGCGAGTACCGCTTTCAGCCGGTGCGGGTGCTCAAGGGGCTCTTTCAGCGCGAGGCGTTGTCGATGACCGCGTCGGACCTGGGCCTGCCGGCCGAAGACGCCTCGGCCGCGCCGCCGCTGAAGGAAGGAGAGCTGCGCATGTTGATCCTCTCTCAGCAGCGTGGATTCGACCTGGGCGGGGGGATCGCCTCGTACGGATGCGTCTCGGCGACGCCGGGCGCCACAACGTTCGCCCAGCGCGTGCCGCTGTTGTCCGGCGCGGACGACCCGCTGGTCGGCGTCGTGGAGACGCTCATTCAAGTAGCGGACTCCCGGTCGCGGAGCGAGCGCGCCAGGCTGCTGATCGACCGGTTGGCGAAGACGGACGGCGTCGCCACGGTTGCGTTGCTCACCAGCCTGTCTTTGCGGGCCGACTGGTGCGCCAGTGACGGCCGCGTCTACGAAGCGCTGGCGCGGCTGGTCGAGAGCCCGCAATCGGCTGTCCGCGGGGCGGCGCTGGATCTCCTCGCCAAGATGCTGACGGTCGGGCCCTCGCCCGACAATCCGCAGCCGCCAGGCGGTGTTGCCGACGCGCTGTACGCGGTGCTCCGCTCCGACGAAGCCCGCACAACGATCCGAACCGCATCGATCGATGCGCTGGGCCGGTTGCCCGGCACGACGGTTGAAGCGGATGGCGTCCGCGCGTACTTGATCGATCAGCTTACCGACGCCGCGACACAGGCCGAGCGGCAGGCGGCCGCCACGGCGCTCTCGCGATCGGGGGCTGCCCTGCGTCACTCCCTCGGCCTGACCCCCGTGATGGACGCGACCGCGGCCTTGCCGCTCGACCTCGCCCCGGCCGGCGAGGCGGCCTATGCCCAGGCCGCGATTCGGCTGATGCCGCGGCCTGCGCTCAGGGAGACGATGGGCGACCTGCCGCTGGCGGAGCGGGTTTGGCTGGAGCGGCTTGAGCGTTCGCTGGCCGCGGGCCAATCCATCGAGGCAGAGGTTGACGCGTTGGGCGGGATGCAGAGCAAGCAGATGAGCACACTCCTAATGGCGGCCGCTGAGCAGCCAAGCCTGTCCGCCGCCGAACGAGGCGCAATCGCGCGGGCTCTCGGGGTGCTGGGCGAGAAGCGTGCGGCGCCGCTGCTGGTCGGGTGGCTACGCGGCGCCGACTTCCGGCTGAAGGGGGAGGCGCTGACGGCGCTCGAGTTGGTCGACTCGCCGTCGTCGGCAGACGCAATGCGGCCGCTGCTCAAGTCGGAATCCTACCTGCCCTTCAAGCTCCGCATCGCCAGGCTGCTTGCCCGGCACGGCGTGGACGATGGCTACGCGCTGGCCGCCGAGCACCTCTCCGACCAAGACCACACCGCCGCGGCGACGCTCGTGCTCGTGGCGCTCGACGACCCACGCACCACACGTGACCTCTCAGAGATCCTCGCGACGCGCCCCGACCGGCGTTGGCGGGCCGCTGCGCTGACCGGCTTGGCGGCGGTCGGCGATGCCGACGCACGCGGCGAGCTGCGCAAAATCCTGGCGGACGATCGCGACCCGCTGGTGGCCAGCGCCGCCGAGGCGGTCGGGCTCTCTGCCGACAGCACGCTCTTGCCGCCCCTCGCCATGTTGGCCCGTTCCCGCAACAAAGAGATTGCTGAGGCCGCGCTGGTAGCGCTGAGACGGTTCTTTAGCGGGGTGCGGCAATCGCCGCTGGGCTTAGCGGCCATTGACGCCGATGGCCGCCCCTCAAGCGAGCCCGCGGCCGATGTCGCGCCTGAGACGCGCGAACTGCTGGCCAGCGCGGTTGCCGACGTAGCATCAGATGCGTACGTCGACCTAGGGCTGCGGGTGCAGGCGCTTGCCGCGGCGCGGCTCATCGGCGGCGAGGGCTACGCAGAGCTGCTGACGGAATTGGCAGATCAGTCGGAGCTCGAGGGAACGACGTTGCTCGCGAAGGTGCAGGCGGATCGACGCGAGGCACGCCGCCGCAAGTAGCCGCGTGCAAGCACCGGAGGCGGACGCTGCCCTAGCGGCCGCGGCGCCATCCCAGGGGGACACGGACCCGTCCCCCCAGGATCTGGCGCGGTTGCACTTGGCATCTCTACGGCGCGGCTTGCGCTAGTGGGTCGCCCAGAGCGTAACCGATTCTTGGTCCTTGATGAACAAGCCGTGCTTGGATGGGACGGGATAGGCGTAGGCCCCGGCGTCGGCCACCTTGTAGGTAGCGATTGCGGTGTACTCGTCGCCCGGGGCGAACACGGTTAGCTGGCCGCTCGGGATGAGCGCGAGCAGCGCCCCGCCGACATCGACAACTGAGCCGTAGCCCCCGCCTCCGCCGCCGCCGCGTCGTCCGCCGCGGCCGCCCCCGCCACGCCGGCCCTGTTCTTGCTGCCCCGCTTCGGCAGGCGGGGCCTGAGGCCGCGCCGGGGCGTCTCCGCCGAGCGGCGCGTTCCAAGCGGTCTGGCCCCCCTCAACATTGATGCAGAAGAGGCTGTTGAGGTTGGAGATGCCGTACAACTTCCCGTCCTTAAGCACGGGAGTGTTGTAGATGACGGTGTTGTCGGAGTTTTTCCAGGCCTGGTCCTCGGTGACTTCGTCTCCCTGCTTGGTGAGCTCTAAGGCGGTCATGCCGCTATTCGGACCGGCGACGATGAGAGTTCCGTCGCTGACGATCGGCGTGGCCGCGTTGTATCGCCCCTGCGTGTAGGGCATCTGCCACAGCACCTTGCCGTCTGCAGCGGCGAGCACAACCAGCTTGTCAGACATCGGGGCGACGATGGCCTCGACGCCATCGATGGTCATCTGGACAGACGAGCCGTACGAGGCGCCGCTGTCGGTCCACTTCCAACTCTCTTTGCCGGTGCTAAGGTCGTAGGCCGCGATGCCCCCCTCTCGGTCCTCGCCAAATTCGGTGATTACTAGCCCGTCGAGCACGATCGGGGAACTGGAGGTCGCAAACCGGGGCACGTTGCCCACGTTGTCGTCGTTACTCCAGATCGAGGCCCCGGTGGCTGCGTCGAGGCACGTGAGCAGCCCCTGGGCCCCGAGTATGACCACCTTCCCGTCTGCCACGGTGGGAGAGGAGCGGGGCCCGTCGAAGCCGGCGGCGGGACCACGGATCGCGGTCGCCTCGTTCTCGACCTTCCAGATCTCGTCTCCCGTTGCAGCGTCCAGGCAGCGGAGGATCTCGTTGCCTTCCTGCCGGGCAAAGACGTACAGCTTGTCTCCCACCAGCGACGGCGAAGCCACGCCGACACCGACCGGAATGCTCCACTTCTTAGTCAGTTGCTCGGGCCACTCCGTCGGCGTTGCGATCCCCGTCGCCCGGGCGTCCCGGTTGGCGCCCCGCCACTGGGGCCAGTCCTGCCCAACCACCGTGTCGACGGCCGTAGCCGCCAGACAACACGCCAACGCAAAGATCAACCTCGGGGCGCCTCGCATGGCATCGATCCTTATCCGGTTTGAGAAGAAAACGCGACCTCTTGCGCCGCCCGCTTCGCCTTTGCTAAACCCCCTAGATTGCCATGGGGTCGTGGCCCACGCGCGCAGCGCACCGGTCTCTAACCCCGGACCTGACAGAAGGTTCCGCGTCTCCTGTCCGCCAGGCGGCCGTGGGATGCCGCCGAGCCCCCCTCGTCGGGCGAGGGCAACGGGCCAGGGACCGCCAGCGGCGGCCCCTACAATGCGGGGGCGTCTTCCCCCAACGCCGCGGCGTAATCGGCGCGAGCGATGTAGTACTCCAAGAGCGCGTCGACCCGGTCGGCGGCCGCCTCTGCGGCTTGTTGCTCGCGGATGTTCAGGTTGAAGAGCGTGCTCTGCCCGTTGGAGAACAGCTCCCGCTCTGCCTGTTGCATCTTGCCCGCCAGCTCGAAGCTCTCGGTTGCGCGCACCACACGCTCGCTGGCCGCTTTGAGCGCGGCGCGGGCGACTTGTACTTCGGCCACGATCTTGTCGGAAGCGTAGCGGTTCTTGGCGGCTACTTGGGCGAGCTTGCCCTGCAGGCTGCGGATCTTGCCGAGCGCCTTGCGCCGCTCGAGCGGGACCGACATGGTGACGACCGCCTCGAGCTTGAGCTGCGACTTGTCGCGCTTCGAGCTGGTAGGCTCGCCCACGTCTTGCGAAGAGATCAGCCCGGCGTCGAGGTCGGGCCACGTCTCGTTGTTGGCCTGCCTGAGCGCGACGTTGAGCTGCTGGCGGACGGTCTGAAGCTCAACCAGCTCGGGCCGCTGCCGCAGCGCCAGCTCCGTATCGCCGGGCGTCAGTGGGAGCGGGTCGTTCCCTGGATCGACCCGGGGAACCTCCGGGAACGCCGCGGGCAGCAACGCGTCGTCTGCGACCAGCGGGGCGCCGTCCGCCGCGCGGTAGTAGAGCGAAAGCTTGACCGCGGACTGCTCGAGCTTACGGCGGGCATCGATCTGTTTGGCCTCGCGCGAAACGATGATGCGGCGGTTGTCGACCAGGTCGATCGGCGCCTTTTCCTGCGCCTCAACCTGGGCTTCGAGGCCTTGGTTGCGCTCCTCGGCGAGCTGAAGCAGCCCCTCGGCGATGCGGTAATTGGCCCCCGCCGCTACCCATCCCCAGTACGCGACGCTCCCCTCTCGCACGGAGAAGATCACTTGTGCGAGGATCTCCGGCTCAACGCGTCGTTGTTCGAGCTGCGCCTGCCACAGCGCAGAGCGGTTCTCATCGATCCAGCGGTCACGACCGATCGGCGCCATAAAGCCGAGCTTGAACTCGCCCCCCTTGTTGGTCTCGCGTTCCAAGTACCACGGCTCGAACTCGCCGCGGCCGATGCGGTAGCCGGCGAACGTCTGGCCCCCCCAGGTGGTGTCCCGTTTGACGCCGATGCCGTTGCGGTAGTTCTTGTAGAAGTCGAGCGGCTGCGACACGCTGTCGGCGTCCAGTTTGTGATCGAACGCCCCCGAGGCCGAGAGCGTTTCGCCCGAGGCGATCACCCGCCCGGCGGCCGCCTGCTGGATCAGCGGGAACGAGCTTCGGACCGAGCTAATGACCTGCCCCAGTTCCAGGGGCCGCGCGGCGGGGTTTGGCAGCGTTTCCGGCGCCGCGATGGGCTCTGGCTCGGCGGTCGGGCCAGGCTCTCCGGCCGGATCGGGCTGGGCGATCGGCGGCAGCCGCAGCGCTTCGGGAGCCTCGTCCGAGGGAGCCTCCGCGGCGGTCTGCTTGTAAGCGGCCAGCTCGACCGTCGGCGACAGTGCGACAACAGGGGGCGGCGGGGGCGAATCAACCACGCGCGGCGCCCTACCCGATCGGCAGCCCACGGCCGCGACCGCCAGCGCTAGGACGGCGAGGATAGACTTGCCAGGCGACACCGAAACTTCAATCCGTTGCTAGCACGCGGCGGAGGGCGCAGTGGTCCCGTGCGGGGGGGCGCCTCTGGAGGTATCGACTGCGCGTGATGGGCGTCACCAGTAGGACCGCCACAACCGTCAAGGTCGCATCGCAGGGCGTTAAGCTGCGAGGTTATGCTAGATTTTGACCTTTGGAGGCTTCGAACTGTCGGCCTTTTCGGCGTCGGCGCTCGACTTCAGCGACGGCGGGAACCCGTTCAGCCGACGCCAGACCTCGTAACCAAGCGGCACGCGGTTGAGCAGAACCCATCCCTTGGCCCGTACGCCTTGCCGCAGGTACGGGTACTTGGGCCAGGGGTCGCTCTGGTCGTCGGGGACCACCACTACCCGAAATTTTCCCATGTCGTCGTCCGTGGGATCGACAAAAGCAACCTCGCCCCCAAAAGTTCCGACCGCCACGCTTGGCCACCCGGAGAACTGAGCGGCTGGCCAGCCCTCGAACTGCAGTCGCACGTGCCGGCCGGGGGAGATCAGCGGCTGGTCGTTGCCGTCAACCCACAACTGCACGGCGGGCTTGTCGGTTTTTGGCACGATGGTGAACAGGGTGTCGCCCTGCTTGACGATCGCTGAACGATCGTAAGCAAGCAGCCGCATGATGAAGCCATCGCGGGGGGCTCGCACCTCTTGCGTCTGTTGGCGTGCGTATTGGGTTTCGAGCTTGGTCAGCTCGTTCTGGATCTTGCCGATCTCTTCGTTGGTCTTGGCGATGTCGCCCCGGCTCTTGGCGACGTCGCTCTGGCTCTTGGCCAGTTCCGAATCGACCTTATTAATCTTCCCTTCCCATTCTTGCCGCTTCGACTCACGGTCCTTCTTCTTCCCCTCGACCTCGTTCTCCGCGGCGCCGACGTACTGTTCGGCCTGCTTCAGCTTGGCCATCGCTTGGCGGTACTTGAGTTCGGCTTCTTGGAAGTTCTTCCCCGATTCGAAGCCTTGCTCGCTGAGCGACTTCTTTCGGTTGTACTCCAACTCGGTCTGCCACACCTCACCTTCCGCTGCCACCAGCCCCGCGCGTTCGGCCGCCAGCTTGTTTTCCGCCATCAGCACGTAGGCGTCGGCCGCGGCCATGGCTTCTATCTGCCCGGAGCGGGTAGACGCGAGCTCGTCCTGCTTGGCCTTGATGACCTGTTGGTTCGCGGTCAGTTGGTCCTCGGTGCGCTCCAGCCGCTGCTGGGCGGCGACGATCTGCTGCTTCGTGTTCTCGACCTGTTGATTAATCCGGCTGAGGTACTGGGGGTCTTGATCGACGATCCGATACACGAGCTGCCCCTTCTTCACCTCGGCGTTCTCGAAGATCCCCTCGCCGATCTCGTCGATTACCCCTTTCACGGGCGACTGCACGGACTGGGTCCGGTTGACCGGGTCGAAGGCGACCACCGAGCCGTCGCCGCGGACGGACTGCTGCCACGGGGCAAAAATCATCGCGATCATCGCGACGGCAATGGAAAAGAGCAGCCACCGCGCAAGACGCCGCGCCAACCGAGAGCTGCGGGTGAGCCGCAGAGACGGAAAGTCGATCTCGCTGTAGGCCGTTTCGGTCAGCGGCGGCGATTTTGGGTGTTTTGTGGGTAGGGTCACTGAGGCGCCTCCCCGTTGGATGTCGGCCGGAGATTGGCCGCGTCAGCGTCTTCGGCTGCAAGGTCGATCACGCGATCAAACCGCTCTGCGATCGTTCGTCGGCCGGTGGTCGCCAGTAGGGTCCAGCCGCGGGCGGGGTCGGTCAGCAGATCGATTGCAACCTCCAGTTGTTGGTCCCCTAACCCGTCGAGGGCGCCGTCTACCAGCACCATCCGCGGCCGGCCGACCACCGCGCGGGCCAGCATCAGCATCATCAATTGCGAAGGGATGAACGGGCCGCCGGCGCCGTTCAGCGGCGTGTCGAGCCCTTCCGGGAGGCGCAGCACCGTGTCGAGCATCCGCACCCCCTGTAAGGCCCAGCGGACGTCGGTCATGCTCACGTCGGGGCGGCCGAGGTGGATGTTCTCGGCCAATGTCCCCTCGAACACGTCGACGCTCCGCACCATCGCAACCGCGGTACGGAGCGTCTCGGGATGCAGGTCGCGTGGGTCGGCGTGCTCAATCTCAACGTGCCCCCCTTCGGGCTTGCTCAGGCCGTAGAGCATGTCGATAAGCGGACTCCCCCCGGCGCCGGCCGGGTCGAGTAGTGCGACGCGTTCGCCTGACTCGAGCGCCAAGCTCCGAACCTCTTGCCGGGCTCCGTCAAAGCCGTCAGATGCGCTTGTGATCCGCACACGCACCCCAGAGCCGGGCGTTAGAGCGAGCTGGCCGTCTTGAGGTTCCATCTCCAGATCGAACAGGTGACCAAGCTTGTCCACCGACGCCACCAGGTCGCAGAATCCCTCGATGTGCTTACCCAGCTTGTTGAGCGCGCTGAGGATCGTCGCGACGATCAGCTCCGCCGCGATCAACTGTCCGAGGGTGAGCTGCTCGCGGATCACCAGCCAGCCGCCGCAGCCCAGCAGCACCGTCCCGGCGACGGCCTGCAGGCCGAAGATGAAAAGCAGTTGCCGGAAGAGGACTTTGAAGTGGCCCCGACGGCACTCCAAGTACCCAGCGGTGAGGTAATTCGCGCGGTCGAGCGCGAACTCGGCGCCGCCGGACGACTTGAACGCCGAGGAGCAGCGGGCGAGGTCGTCAAGCCATGCGGCCAAGCGGTACTTTTGGATAGATTCTTGGATGGCGGTTGAGAAGGCGCCCCGGCCCATCAAGAAGACGCCGATCGTCACCAACGCCAAGAGCACCACGTCGAAGCCCAGTAGGAACGGGTGGTAGAACGCCAGGACCGTCATGCCGACGAGCGTGGTGAGCAGGATCGTTACGCCATCAAGCAGGAGCTGTGCGACGACCTTTTGCAGCGTCACCACGTCGAAGAAGCGGTTGGTCAACTCGGGCCCGTACTCCCCATGCAGCGACGAAGGCTTGATGCGTGGGAGCCGATAGGCCAAGTCCGCAGCCACACGGACAAAGAGTCGCTGTTGGATGATCTCGACGACGAACGTCTGCAACGCCCGCAGCAGCCCGGAAAACGCTAGGAATCCGAAGAGCATGATCGACAGCACGAGCAGCGGTTGCAGCATCCGCCCGAACGCGACCATATTCACCAGCGACTCGACCGCGATCGGCGTGGCGAGGCTCAGCACGCCGACGGAGAAAGCGAAGACCACCACCACCCAGATGTCTGACCGCTCCGGCCGCATCAAATCCAGCAGCCTGTTGACGGGGTTGCGGTGCAACCGGCCCCCGTGGTCGTGCCCCAACTCGACGTCCGTAACAACCATCCAGACCCACTTGTCCGGTTCTTGCTCGATGGGGGCGCCCAATTCGCTGGTAAGCTGCGTCGGGGTAAGTCGGCGGCTGTCGTTCGAGCCCTCTGCGGCCACCTCGGCGTGCCCGCCGTCAAAGCCCAACACTAGGCTGACGAGCTGATCCCCCTGCGACGCAGCCACCACGAGCGCCCCGTCCTGGGCTAGCCGCAGGGCGTCGTCGACGGTCATTCGCATGGCCTTGGCCCGCAGCCCCAGGCTCGTGGCGCCGGTGGCAAGCCATTTCATCCACAACAGACGGGGGTCGCCTGGCCAGGCGGCGCCCGCCTCTGCGAGCAGTTTCTCGGCCCGTAAGCGCTCGACCCTCGCCCCGCGTTCACGGGCAAGACGCACCAGCACAGCGGCTAGATCGGGTTCTGCGGACGGGGGAGCTATTTGCATGGTTCGGGTTCAGAATCTACTGGAAAGCCTAGACTTGTTCATAGTAGGCTAAACCAACGAAATGAGGCCACAGCGATCGAAGCGGCGACAACCTGTCATTGCCGTGCCTGCTCCCGGGAGAGCTCAAGGGCCGCCGAGCCGCGCTTTTGCCGCGCCCGAAACGCCAAGCGGGGCGGCCCTGGCCGCCCCGCTGGGGGGATTGATTGTGATGAAGATCGTCGCTCTTAGCGACCTCGCCGGCAGCAGCCAAGCGTGGTCAGCAGACCCAAGGCGGCCAGCACGCACGAAGTCGGTTCGGGGACCACGTTGTCGGGGCCAGGGTTAACCGTGATCACCACGCCGTCGAAGTCCTTCTTGGCGATCAGCGCCGAGGAGTTTAGCGCAGAGGTGGCGGTCAGGGCGTTGTCGACCGAGATGCTGACCTTGGTCGCCAAGCCGGTAATGCTGTTGGCGGCTAGGATCGGGCCGAGCTCCAGAAAGAAGCTGCCGGTCCACGACGTGTTGTAGGTGGGATTGCCGGCGCCGTCGGTGCTGAGCAGGTAGTCGCCCGCCGAGGGAGTGAACGTCATCATCCCCCCCGTAGAGATCGCGGTCGTGAGCGGGAGGAAGTCGACATCGAGGATCTGCACCGAGACGATGGCGGTGACACTGGTCGACGCGTCGTCGCTCGAGACAATCGATCGGGCCAGACTGGTGTCGCCTGCCTCGGAGAGCGATAGGCTCTCGATCGCCTTGCCGGCCTTGGCGCGGATCATAAACGCGAGCTGACCGGTGGTCTGATCAGGGGCGCCGCCGCCGGCTGAGTTGGCCGAAAAGCCGACCGGGTCGAAGTCGAGCGAATCGCCGGAGATGTTGGGGGCGCCGAACAGCGGCAGGGTGTCCCCGGTGCTCGAGTCCTCGGTCACGTCGAGGTAATCGACGGTTGTGCCAGAGAAGTCGCCATAGTTAATCGGGACCGCGACGGCGGTCTGAGCGAGCAGCGGAAGTAGCGCGGCAAGCGGCAGCAAGAGTCCCGCATAATGCGGTCGGAGGTAAAAGGCACGCATCAGTTGTTTCCCTTGTTCAAATGGTGTCCATTAGCATTGCATCGGGTTTGTCGAGCATGGGTTCGACGCGGCCGGCGACAATCGTAGCGCCATAGTACCTAGAGATGTGGCTTGCCGCAAATCGGTGGCAAAAAATCTGACAAATCCTCGCAGCGGTAGCGCCGTGGGCAATCGTCGCCTGGTCAGCGGCTGCCATCGGGCCCGCGTCGGCGGAGATTTTCCTTCGTCAGGGCCCCTCTAGGCCCGACGCCGAGTTGGGAGCCAGATAATCCCCACGATCCCCGCCAGCGCCGCGGCCGCCGGCTCGGGAACCAATCGCGTCACCGACAATCCATCGGCGTAGTGATACACCGCCGGCGTCACCGCGAAGTTTGGAAAGGGCCGCGTGAACAGCAGCTCGAACTCTGCTGGCCCCGTTGCTAGTGCCAGGAACGGAGCACTGTACGAATCAGTCTGCACCTCGTCTGCCGCCAGCAATCCCACGTCGAACGTGTGCAGCAGGGCGCCGCCGAGCGAGAGCGTGATCGTGCCGCCGTCGGCGTTGGGGCTGCCGTTGACGCTGGCGATCGCCAGCTTCCCGGCCGAGACCTGGTACGACTGCCCGGCAACCAGCGCGATTGTCTGCGACAGGGTCCCGCCGGCCTCGACGCCCGAGAGGTTGCTTCCCGCGTTGACGCGGAAGGCGTTGCTTCCCATGAACGCGGAGACTCCCCCCGCGATCGTCGGCTCTGCGGCGGCGGTCGGCGTGAAGGCCCACCCCGTCAGGTCACCTGAGTCAAATCCGCCGTTGATGATCAGTTCCTGCGCGGCTGCCGTACGGGCGCCAGCGACCCCAACCAGGAAAGCCGCCGCAAAACATACGCGCATCAGTGGGAGCTTCATTGGTATCCACCCGGCTGGAATGCATTAAGCCGTCGATAGACGACGCGGTTAGTATAACAGTACGCTAAACGCGAGTCGTGGTAGTGATTAGAGCAACCTAAGCCTGGTCACCCAACGGCGGCGGGCGGTCTCCAGAACCCACGCTATCGGTTGCAAGAACTCGCCGGGCGGCACGGCCGCTTTGCCTGGGACGCGTCAAACTCCTCTTGGTCACAAGGCTACGGATGAACCGCAGACGACGCTTGGTTGTTTGGTCAATTCTGGTCTCGGGGGTCACAGCCGCTGGCGCCGCCGACTGGCCGGTCGTTGGGGGCGACGCCGCGGCGACCCGGCACTCGCACCTCGACCAGATCGACCGCTCGAACGTGGCGCGGCTCGAAACCGCGTGGACCTTCCACACGGGCGAGGCCAAGGACGGCGTCGGGCCGACGATCGAGTGCACGCCCATCATTGTTGATGGCGTCATGTACGTCACCACCGGCAATCGCGTGCTCGTGGCCCTTGATGCGGCGACGGGCCAGGAGCGCTGGCGGTTCGACCCTAGCGAGCTGCCGTGGCCCCATGCGCCCACCTCGGGCGGCGTAAACCGCGGCTGCGCCTACTGGTCCGACGGCGCCCCCAACGGGGCGCGGCGGGTCTTGCACGGCGTCGCGGATGGACGGCTCTTCTCGGTCGACGCCCGGACCGGTCGGCTCGATCCCGCGTTTGGCGCCGGCGGCATGGTCGACCTGCGTCGAGGCATGAACAAGCGCGTCGCGAAACTCGGGTACGGCCCCACGTCGGCGCCGGCCGTCTGGCGCGATGCCGTGATCGTCGGCTGCTCTTGCGGCGAGGGGCCCGGCATCGCCGCCCCGGGAGACGTGCTCGCCTTCGACGTGCGGACCGGCCGCGAGGCGTGGCGGTTCCGCACCGTGCCGCAACCGGGGGAGTTCGGCGCCGAAACTTGGGAAGGAGATTCTTGGCGCGACCGCGGCGGCGCCAATGCTTGGAGCGGCCTGACGGTTGACGACGAGCGCGGCCTCGTCTTTGCCGGACTCGGGTCTGCGTCGTTCGACTTCTACGGCGGCGACCGGAAAGGGGAGAACCTCTTCGCCAACTGCACGATCGCGCTCGACGCTCGATCGGGCGAGCGCGTCTGGCACTTCCAGACCGTGCGGCACGACCTGTGCGACCACGACCTGCCGACGCCCCCCAATCTGGTGACTATCCCGCGCGAGGATGGCGGCTCGATCGACGCCGCCGTGCAGGTGACCAAGACCGGCTACGTGTACGTCTTCGATCGCGCGACGGGCCGGCCGCTGTTCGACATCGTCGAAACGCCTGCGGCGGCTTCCGACGTGCCGGGTGAAGCCGCTTGGCCGACGCAACCGATACCGGCCAGGCCCCCGGCGCTCGTAACGACCCGGTTCGACGAGTCGACCGTGACGAACATCGGCCCGGAGAACCGCCGCTCGGTGCTGGATCAACTAGCCGGCCTTCGCCACGGCGACCCCTTCCTACCGCCGAGCCTCGAAGGGACGGTCGTCCTGCCCGGCTTCCACGGCGGCGCCAATTGGTCGGGGGCTTCCTACGACCGGGCGTCTGGCCTGCTGTACGTGAACGTCACCAATTGCCCGAACGTGATGACGCTCATTGATCGGGGCGAGGGGGCCGACCGGTACGGCCCGTACGCTCACCGGGGCTACCGTCAGCTCCGCGATCACGAGGGCTACCCGGCCGTGGCGCCCCCTTGGGGCGAGCTGATCGCCGTGGATCTAGTCCGTGGCGAGATCGCTTGGCGCGTCGCCCTGGGGGAGTACCCAGAGCTGACGGCGCGCGGCGTTCCGAAAACGGGGACCGAGTCGTTCGGCGGCACGATCGTCACCGCGGGGGGCCTCGTGTTCATCGCGGGTACCAAAGACGAGCGCTTCCGCGCGTTCGACAAGTCAACCGGCGAAACGCTCTGGGAAACGCAGCTCCCCGCAGGCGGCTACGCCACGCCGGCGACCTACGACGTGGGTGGCCGGCAGTTCATCGTCATCGCCGCGGGCGGCGCAGGTAAGCAGGGCACCAAGGCGGGCGACGCTTTCATTGCGTTCGCGTTGCCCGAGTAGGAATGTGGGCTCGGCGCGGCCGCTCCTGATTCCGTTGCGGTAGGAGCCTTGCCAAGCTCAATCGCATCGCTCCGCAAGGCGATCGGCCTGGGCGACGGCGCCCAAACGCAGCACGCCGAACAATCTACTTTCTCAATTCGAACGCCCGCTTGGTGGCGTTGTCGGCGGTCGGGAAATCGGCCGGCACCGGCTGGGTGACTTTGCCCGTCGCGGCCCACTCGACCCCGCGGGTCAGGGAGACGATGAAGCCCACCCCCTCGCACGAGTAGTCGTCGTGCCCCAGCGTGGTATGGAACACGCGTCCGGAGCCGTACTCCACCACCATCAGGATCGGCTCGTGACGCTTGGTGGGCGCCCTGCCCGACATGTCTTTGCCGGTCGCCAGCACCGTCATGTTCTCGGCCGGGCCGCGCAGCTTCGCGTAGCACTCGTCCTTGGTGGTGAGCCACACGTCGGGCATGCCCTGGGTGATCGGGTGATCGTCGACCCGCACCGTGACAGGCACCGAGTGCGCGGGGCCGTGGGCGCCGCTGCCGCCGGGCGAATCGTCGCGCACCAGCACCCCTTCATCGGTGTAGTAGACGTAGGGGCCGTCCTTCTCGTTGCGGTTGCCCCAGCCCCCGAGGCCGATCATGCGGTTGTATTCCTTCCATTGCGGGAACGAGTTGTCCGCGGCATGAACCGACACAAACCCGCCCCCCCCCGCGACATAGTCTTCTAGCCTTTGCTGGGTCTCTTGGGGCCAGTCGGCCGCCTTCCAGCCGAAGTTGGACACCACCACGTCGTAGTCCTCAAAACGCGGGCTGAAGTCGGGGTCGGTCTTCGGGTTCTTCAGGTCCTGCGTCTCGCCCGCGCCGGCCAGCGGGAGGAACGCCTCTTCGCGTGACGCATTCCAAGTAAATCGCGTGCGCTGGATGTCGACGTCGAACAGCCCCGTCTCCTCCAGGTACTGCTTCATCATGATGGTCGACTTGGGCCACACCGCGTGGTTGTTCTGCCCGTCGACGATCAGCGCCTTGAGCTTGGGCTGGGCCGCCGACTCGCCGGAGAACGTACACAGCGCCAACAACGCGACCAGCGCAACGATTGCCTTAGAAACCGACATGCTTGGCATCCGATCTTGATGAGGAGGGTAGGAAAGCAGACGCCCCTACGGGGCCGCAAACGCTCATTAGACTATCACCGCCGCGCCCCATCAACGGCCGCCCCAACGCAGCGGCCGGCAGCCAAGGGCGCGGCCCGCGTGGGGGTCCGACGGGGCCGACGAGTATTGTCCTTTTGTCCGCTGTGCGGGGCGTGAAAAATCGGACAAAACCCTCCCCACGGCCGGCCAACCCTCGGGTTTCTCGCGTTCTTTCGCTGTCGCCCGCTGCAGAGCCGGCTCTCGGCCCACGAATCGCACGCCTCGCGCGGACAAAACTCCCCTCGATCGGACACCTCCGGGACAAAACCCTGCGCACCCAATTTGTCATCGCCTGCCCCTTGGTCTGCGCGCAGCGGTTCCCGCCCGGCCTCCCATCCGAGAGGTCGCTCACGGCTGTATTCTCCCAGAAGAGGTGGCTATTTGCGAGGCGAAAACAGGGGGGCTCAGGTATCAGAAGGGCGAAGACGGCAACGTCGGCGGACTGTTTACGGGGGAGACCCTTGTGATCCTGCAACGCAGCAACGTGAACCGTGTCGTTGCCGACGCAAGGACGCGCCCACATTAGACGCCAGCGACCGGCCATCGCTAACCTGCGTCGCCACGCGCCTCACCGAGAAGAGGGCGCTGCCTCCCTCGGCTCTGCTTTCTCGGCGTGCGGCGCGGGGCCGAACCAGTCGGACGCTAGCGGCTGCTCGCTGACCAGGTCGAGCGTGATCCGGCAGGGGCCCTGGACGTCTGGAACCTGGGCGTCGTCGAACAGGATGCGGCTGGGCATCGCGGTCTCGGGGTCCGCCCAGATCTCGATCGTCTCTGGACCTTTGATCCAGCGCGAGTTGCGCCGCGCGCGGACGTAGGTCAGCGGACGCTCGGCGCCCGGGAGCGGTTCGAGGCCCTCGCGCTCGAGGGTGTAGTTGGTGCGAATCTCCTCCAGGGTTCCGGGAAGATCGGTGAACGGCGCCCCGGCCATCAGCGGGGGCAGGGGGATGCCCCCCGCCCCTAGCCCCCTACGCGTCTCGGCGACGACGCCTTTGCCGACGCGCCAACTCTGTCGGCCGTCGAAGCCGTCGAAGATCATTCCTCCGTTGGGGTCCCGCCGGGCGAGCACGTATTGGCCTCTGCCCCGCAGGTAGAGCGTGGCGTCGTCGAGCCCCGGTTGCTGCGTCGGACGGCGGGCGCCGGGCGGGGGCCCCCCGCGCCGATCGGGAAGCACTTGCATGCGGATGTGGTACGTGCGGTCGCCGGCGCGGCTTAGCGCCGTGATGATCTGATCGATCGACGCAACGGCCGACGAGGGGCCGATGGCGATCGTCCAGAAGCCGAACGCCGCCAGCACCACCGCCGCGGCCGCCGTAAGCCCACGCGCCGCGGGCGGGAATCGCACCGGGCGCCTGCTTGCTTCGCTTAGGCCGATGGGCCCCGCGGGCTGCGACGGACCACCGATCGCCCGTATGGCGCGCTGCACGCTCTGCTCGCGGCGCTCGGCGGACCGCTCGTCGTACACGTGGAGCAGCAGGGCGTGGACCAGCCGCTCGTCTGCTTGACGCTCGGGGTCGCTCGGCTGCGCGTCGTTGTTGTCGGGACTCATGTTGCTTGACCCGGCTGGGGCAGGACCCCCTTGCGCCCGAGGCAATCGGCCAGGTGCAGGCGGGCCCTCTGAAGCCTCTTCTGGATGGCGGTCTTGGTTGTCGCGAGGCGCTCGGCGATCCACTCCGCCGAGCGACGCTGCCGGTAGTGCAGTTCGACAGGTTCTCGGTACAGCGGGCCCAGGCGCTCAACGCAGAGGGTGAGCGCGGCGATCCTTTCGTCGAAGCAGTCGCCCGGCTGCCGATCGATCTGGGAGAGCCGCAGCTCGAGGTGCTCGAGTTGGTCGTTGGAGAACGTCACCCGGCGCACGGCCGAGCGGTAGTGGGCCAGCACCAAGTTCCTAGCGATCCCCCGCAGCCAGGCGCCGAACGGCATGTTGCGGTCGTAGACGCCGATTTTCTGCCAAGCGACCAGCATGGTCTCTTGGAACAGGTCTTCCGCGGCCGCGCGATCGTCCACCGCGGCGCGCAAGAACGCCATCAGCGAGCCCGCGTTCTCGCGCACCAAGATCTCGAACAGCGCAGCGGGCGGCACGGGGGGGTCGGTGGGCTCTATGGCTTCATCCAGCACTGCGGGTATCTGCTCCTTGCCTCTTATTGTGGCGGGATAAGCCTGGGTGGACAAGAAAAGCCGCAATCGCAGGAAATCTTGTCCACTTGGGGCAATCGGGGCGCAATAAATGGCGTAGATCTGGCGCCGCGGGCGCGCCGGAAACACTTTCGTCTTAGGACCTGGCGCGGTCTTCCTCGGCATCGGGGTCGCCACGGCCGGCTGCAAACGGAGAGGGGTTATGAAGGTCGCTTTGCTTGGGATCGGCTTGGGGCTGACGGCGGTTGTTGGTTTGGCGCTGGGGGTCGCCCAAGAGCAGCAGGCTTCTCCGGCGGGGGTCCGCAAGCCGTCGATGGACGACACCGTGCGGGCGAACGTGTACGCCGACAACTGGTTCAAGCTCTACATCAACGGCGAGCTGGTGGCGGTCGACTCGATCCGGTTCATCCCCCACAACGTGGTGTCGGTCGATATCCTGCCCGCCTACCCCATGACGATCGCGGTCATGGCGCGGGACAACGCCGACCCCGAGACCGGCATGGAGTACGCCAACACCAGCATCGGAGACGCCGGGTTCATCCTCAAGTTCGGCGACGGAACCGTCTCTAACGCGGCCTGGAAGGCGAAGAAGTTCTCGTGGGGGCCGGTCGGCGCCGACACGAAGAACCCCAGGGTCGAGAGCATTGCTGTTCCGAAGGACTGGTACGCGGTCGGCTTTGACGACAGCCAGTGGCCCAACGCGCGAGAGTTTACCGAGGCGCAGGTCGACCCCAAAGCCCCGTATTTCGAGCACGACTTCCAGGGCGCCGCGTTCATTTGGTCGGACGACTTGGCGCTCGACAATCTGGTGTTGCTGCGGACGGTCGTCGCGTCGCCGCCGGACGGGAAAGCACGCGCCGACTTTCGTGGGCTGAACGACGTCGTTCCCCAGAACCCGCCCCGCCGTGGGGGCGACGGGCGGCGCCCGCCGCCTCGCTAGCCCGCGGACGTTTCGACCAGAACACCCCACCTTGGTAACCGAGCTCGACCATGAGAATCGTTTCATTCGTCTGCCTGCTTGCGTTGGGGGCGTGCCGTGCCCAAGCCCACGAAGGACACCCACACCCGCCGTCGCCCGAAAGGACACAGCAGATCATGCAGCTAAACGCCCAGCCGCAGCAGCAGCCCGCGCAGCAGCAGCCCGGGTTGGCCAAGATGTTCGAGCCCTTCTCGGGCAAGGTGCGGGTCCGCTCGGACCACGACTTCCTCTTTGTGGAGTCCTCCGGCATCCCGGACCACCGCATGATGGTGGGCATCACCGCGTGGCAGCAGCAGGTGCCGCTGCCACAGACGTACGTGGGCGAGAACGCCTGGCGGATCCCGCTGAACCCCGTGCCCGCACAGAGCCCAAAGACCACCAAGGGAGAGTTCTTGCGGGGGGCCATCGCGCTGGCGGCCAACGGCGTCCCGATCTTCAATCCGCTGAACAACCGGGGCGAGGACGCCTACTTGTTCGGTGAGCTCGACGAGTTCGGCGGGCACTGCGGACGCGCGGACGACTACCACTACCACCTGGCGCCCGTGCACCTGCAGAACGCCGTCGGCGAGGGGACGCCGATCGCCGTTGCGCTAGATGGCTACCCGATCTACGGCTACACGGAGCCGGATGGCTCGCCGGTCGAGGGGCTCGACCGGTTCAACGGCCACGACGACCCGCGGCTCGGCTACCACTATCACGCCACACGGGCGTACCCCTACCTGAACGGCGGCTTCCATGGGGAGGTGACCGAGCGCGACGGCCAGGTCGACCCCCAGCCCCGGGCCAACCCGTTGCGGCCCGCGCTCGAGCCCCTGCGGGGCGCGAAGATCACCCAGTTCGTCGAGAGCGAGCAGGGGGGCTTCCTCCTGACCTACCAGTTGGATGGCCGCCAAGGCACGGTGGGCTACACGCTCGCCGCAGATGGATCGGCTGCGTTCGAGTTTGTCGACACAAACGGTCGCAAGACCAAGCAGACGTACACGCCCCACGGGCCCGGCGCCGGTGGGGGCGGGCGTCGCCCCGAACCGCCGGCCCCCCCACGCCGGCCGCGCCCCGTGGGAAGGGCGCCGGGCCCGCCGGCCCAAGGGGCGCAGCAGCAGCGGCCCGGTGCGCTCTCGGAGCTTCAGGTCAGCAGCTCCGACGTAGATGCCGACGGCCGTATTAAGATCGACTGCACCTGCGACGGCGCCGGGGTCCCCCCCGCCGTTCGGTGGGGGCGTGCTCCGCAGGGGACCAAGGCGTTCGCGCTGAGCCTCTGGCATACGGCCCCCGACCAGGAGAAGTCGTACTGGGTGGTGTTTAACATCCCGGCCGAGACGACCGAGCTTGCGCGGGGGTCCTCGAAGGTTGGCGTGTGGGGGCTCAACGACAAGCGTCGCCACGCGTACGACCCGATGTGCTCCAAGGGCCCCGGCGTCAAGACGTACTGCCTGACGGTCTTCGCTTTGTCGCAAGAGGTGGACCTGCCGGCCGACACGGCCGACCGGGCCGGCCTGTTGGCGGCCATCCGAGGCGCCACGCTCGCGGAAGGAACGCTAGAGTTCACCTACGAGCGGTAGGCGTCATCGATCGGCCCGTCCTGCGCGCTGGGGCGTCGCGCTCGCAGCGGCGCTGACCGCAGAGACGGCGATCGGGCAGCAAGGGGGCGTAGCCGCCGCGGGCCGCTAGACGCCGGACACCGTCTTCATCCTCGCCGACGGAAAATTGCCGGGCCAAAAGCCCCGGTTTCCGGCGCCCGAGGGCCTTGGCAACGGCCGCGGGCGCGGCCCTCAGAACCTTCTCGGCAAAGCCTGCGTAGTCAGATTGAACGAGGCGTCAGTCGGTTCTGAGCCTCGCGACGGCAGGAAAACCGAGGCGCCCGGGCGGGGCTGTACCCCCGACCCGGGGTCTCCACTGCGACCGCGGTTCCGCGCGCTCGCACCGCCGTCTCCCCAAGCGCCGCCGTACCCGGCGTCTGCATTAGAACGCCCCAGGACACATCGAAGATGACCTCCGCGACTACCGTCACGCATGAAAAAATCGAAGCGCTCTCGCAGCAGATCGAGGCGCACAGCGAGCCGTTCCGCCGACTTATCGCAGAGGTCGGCAACACGATCGTTGGGCAAGAAGTGCTCATCCACCGCATGCTGGTCGGGCTGCTCGCCAACGGCCACCTGCTGATCGAGGGCGTGCCCGGCCTGGCCAAGACGACGGCGGTGGCCTGCCTGGCCAAGGGGGTGCAGACCGGCTTTCAAAGGCTGCAGTTCACCCCCGACCTGCTGCCGGCCGACCTGATCGGGACGCTCATCTACCGCCCGCAGGACCAAAAGTTTGTGGTGCAGAAGGGGCCGATCTTCTCCAACATCATCCTGGCGGACGAGATCAACCGCGCGCCGGCCAAGGTGCAGAGCGCACTGCTGGAGGCGATGCAGGAGCGGCAGGTAACCATCGGCAGCCACACCTACCCGCTCGACGAGCCCTTCTTGGTGATGGCGACGCAGAACCCGGTTGAGCAAGAGGGGACCTACCCGCTGCCCGAGGCGCAGATGGACCGCTTCATGCTGAAGGTGGTGGTGGGCTACCCCAACCGCGACCAGGAGCTCGAGATCCTCGAAAGGATGTCGTCGACCCGCCCGAAGATCGCCACCAAGGCGGTCACCAGCCCGGCGGAGATCATGGCCGCCCGGGCGTTGGTGGACGCCATCTACGTCGATCGCCGGGTGCAGGAGTACATCGTCGACCTGGTGATCGCTACCCGCGAGCCCAGGTCGTACGGGCTGGCGCTCGACGAGTTCATCCAGTACGGCGCCTCGCCGCGGGCGACCATCAGCCTGACCCTGGCCGCCAAAGCGAACGCCTTCCTCCACGGCCGGGGGCACGTGCTGCCGTCCGATGTTAAGGAGATCGCGCTCGACGTGCTGCGGCACCGGGTGGTGCTGACCTACGAGGCCGAGGCAGAAGAGAAGACGTCGGACGACCTCGTCCGCGCCATTTTAGACGCGATCCCCGTGCCGTAGGGGCGTGCCGTAGCGACGTGGCGCGTGCGCCGGTCCGCCGTCCGATCCTGCCTTCCCATCCTGCAACGAATGCTGCCACGCGAAATCATCAAGAAGATCCGCCGGATCCAGATCCATACGACGCACATCGTCGACGAGCTCCTGGCCGGGCAGTGGGACTCGGCGTTCCGCGGCAGCGGCGTTGAGTTCGAGGAGGTGCGTCCGTACCAGTTTGGCGACGACGTGCGGACCATCGATTGGAACGTCACCGCCCGCACCGGTCACCCGTTCGTGAAGCTCTTCCGAGAAGAGCGCGAGATGGCGGTGATGCTGCTGGTGGACCAGAGCGCCTCGCAGGGGATCGGCTCGCACTGGCAGACCAAGCGTGAGCAGGTGGCCGAGCTCAGCGCCACGCTGGCGTTCTCTGCGATCAAGGGCAACGACCGCGTGGGGCTGACGCTGTTCACCGACGGGGTTGAGAAGTTCGTCCCCCCGCGCAAGGGCGCCCGCCACGTGCTGCGGCTGATCCGCGAGCTGCTGTACTGCGACCCCGTGGGCGCCGGCACCAGCCTTTCCAAGGCGTTGGACCACCTCAACCGCACGATGTCGCGGCGCACGGTGGTGTTCGTGATCAGCGATTTTCAGGACGCCGGCTACGAGCGGGCGCTCAAGGCGGCCCGCGGCAAGCACGACATCATCCCCGTGGTGGTGGCCGACCGGCGCGAGCTGACGATGCCCAACGTCGGCCTGGTGCGGCTGCGCGACGCAGAGACCGGCCAGACGGTGACGCTCGACACCTTCAGCCGCGCCAACCGCCGGGCGTACGAGCAGCAGGCCCGCCGCTGTATGGAGCAGCGGGACGCGTTGTTTCGCCGGCTGAGCCTCGACCCGATCCACGTCTACACGGGAGAAGACTTCGTCGAGCCGCTGCGGCGTTTCTTCCACCGCCGGGAGAACCGACGATGATGTTTGCACAACCAATGGCGGCCGCCGTGCTGCTGTGCCTGCTGCCGACGGCGTATGCTGGGGCCGCTGAGGTTGGGGCCGCCGAGGGTGGGGCCGCTGAGGCCGCCCCTCAGCAGTCTGTGGTGCGTCGCGGCCCGGTTACCCTGCGTGTGAGCGTCGACAAGCAGGCGGCGCAGGTCGCCGAGCCGGTACGGCTGGAGCTGGAGGTCAGGGCGCCGCGCGGCACGCTGGTCGAACTGCCCCGGCTGCCAGAGCGGCTCGGCGCGTTCGAGGTCCGCGGCCGCCGGTTGCTCCGCGACCTCCCCGCCGAGGGTGACGCGCAGGGCCGCCTGTGGGTGCTGCGGGCGACGCTCGAAACGCTGGAGACGGGGCCCCAACAGGTCCCCGCGCTCGACGCCCAGGTGGCGACGGGCGAGCCGGGCGCCACCTTTGAGACGATCCGCAGCGAACCGATCGCGGTGCAAATCACCAGTGTGCTCGAGGATCGTGCCGATCCGACCAAGTTCCGCGACATCAAGGACGCGGTCGACCTGGCCGCGCCGAGCGAGCCTTCCGGTCGGTGGTTGGTGTGGACCCTGGCGGGCGCCGGCGTCGCCGCGACGCTCGCCCTCACGGCGGTGCTGCTGGCCAAGCGTCGGCGCGGGCCGTCGCCCTCGGCGTGGGCGCTCGGCCAGATCGACGACCTGCGGCAGCTCCCTGCGGACGACCGGGCCGGCGCCGAGATGATCTACGACGAGCTAATCGAGGTGGTCCGCGAGTACTTCGAGCTGGAGTTCGGCACGCCGACACGCGCCCGCACCAGCGCAGAGCTGCTCGCCGCCGCGGCCCATGGGGCCGAGTTGGGCCAGACGCCCCGCCGCCGGCTTGCCTCGCTGGTGTCGGCGGCCGACGACGTCAAGTTCGCCCGCGGCGGGGTGGGCGGCCCGCAGCTTCTACAAGCCTTTGAGGACGCCAGCGCATTCGTGCTGGAATGCGAACGGCGCCGTGCAGCCGCCCGGGAGACATCAGATGTTCTCTAGCCCTTGGATGTTCACGCTGCTGTTGCTGCTGCCGTTGGTGGCGTGGCGGCTGTGGTCGGGCGCGCGGCAGACCGCCGCGCCGTTCAGCTCCACTGAGCACCTGCAAGCGCTGCGGCCCACCTGGCGGCAACGGCTGGCTTGGCTGCCGGCCGCGTTGACGCTCGCCGCGGTCGCGGTGACCATCGTCGCCCTGGCGCGGCCGCGGGAAGGACGCGAGCAGACCGTGGTAGACGCAGACGGGATCGCCATCGAGATGGTCGTCGACCGTTCGGGGAGCATGCGGGCGCTCGACTTCCAGCTCGACGGATCGCCCGTCGACCGCTTGACCGCTATCAAGAGCGTGGCGGGCCGGTTCATCGAGGGGGACGACGACCCCGCGGACGACGCTAGCCTGCCGGGGCGCGTGGGCGACCTGGTAGGCCTGGTTACCTTCGCCGGCTACGCCGACGCGGCGGCGCCCCCGACCCTGGACCACGCGTTTGTCACGGCTCAGCTCAACCAGCAAGAGATCGCGACCCAACGCGGCGAAGACGGCACCGCGATCGGCGACGCGATCAGCCTGGCGGTGGAGAAGCTCACCTCGCTCGACGACCGGCAGCAAGAGAAGGTGAAGAGCAAGGTGCTGGTGCTGCTGACCGACGGCGAGAACAACGCCGGGGAGGTCGACCCCACCCAGGCCGCCGAGCTGGCCAAGAAGCTGGGCGTGAAGATCTACACGATCGGCGTCGGCACACGCGGCCGCGCGCCGGTGCCGGTAGCCAACCCGTTCACCGGCCGCGAGCAAATCGAGTGGGCCGAAGTCAACCTCGACGAGGGCGCGTTGCGGGCGATCGCCTCGGCCACGGAGGGCAAGTACTTCCGCGCCACCGACACCGAGTCGCTCACCGAGGTGTACCGCGAGATCGACCTGCTCGAGAAGACCAAGATCGAGGAGCAGCACTTCGTGGACTACCGCGAGCTGGCCATCCAGCCCACCCCGTGGGGCGCCCTGACGCTCCCGCCGCTGGCGCTGGTGGCGCTGGGGCTGCTCTGGGCCCGCGTGATCCTCGCCAGCACCCTGTTCCGCGAGCTCGCCTGACCGCGACCACCCCACAAGATCATCATGGACATCCAGATCGGAAACCCGGCTCAGCTCGTTTGGTTGTGGCTCCCCGTGCTGTCGCTCGCCGCAATCGGGTACGCGGCCCAGGCCCGCCGCCGGGCGAGGCGACGCTTCGCGACGGCCAACCTGGTGGGCCGCGCCCTGCCCACGTCGGGGGGGCGCCGCGCCGTGGTGGGCGCCGTGCTGGTCACCGCGGCGATGGCGCTAATGGCGCTGGCGCTGGTAGACGTGCGTTGGGGCCGGGTGTCGCGCGAGGTCCCCCAGCGGGGCATCGAGGTGATGTTTGTGCTGGACGTCTCGCGGTCGATGCTGGCCGAGGACGCGTCGCCGAACCGGCTAGTGCGGGCGAAGCAGCAGATCAAGGACGCGGTCGATGAGATGGCGGGCGACCGCGTGGGGCTGGTGGTGTTCGCCGGAGACGCCAAGCGGCAGATCCCGCTGACGACCCACTACGACGACTTCAAGCAGGCGCTCGACGCGGTGGGGCCCCACAGCGTGCTGCGTGGCGGATCGCGGTTGGCGGGCGCGATCGAGGCGGCGTCCCAATCGTTCGTGACGAAGCTCAACGCCCACAAGGCGATGGTGATCTTCACCGACGGAGAGGACCAAGAGAGCGACCCGGTGGCGGTCGCCCGGCAGGCCAACCGCGACACGGGCGTACGCGTCTTCACCGTGGGCCTGGGAGACATGGACCAGGGGGCCCGCATCCCGCTGGCGTCCGACCGGGGCGGGGCCTACCTGCAGCACGCCGGCGAGCCGGTGTGGAGCAAGCTGCACGGCGACATCCTCCGCCAAGTGGCGGTGGAAACCGGCGGCGCGTACATCCCGGCCGGCACGAAGCAGGTGAACATGGCCGACGTCTACCACGGCTACATCGCAGACGTAGAGCAAACCGAGTTCGAGACGGCAACGATCGACCAGTACGAGGCCCGCTTCCAGTGGCTGCTCGTCCCGGCGCTGGGGCTGCTGTTGTGCGAGGTCGCGGTCGCGGCCTGGCCCACACGCCGCGTGGTTCGGCAGGGCGCCGCCACGGCGGGCAAGCAGCCGCGCTCCCCTTCCACCAACGCCACCCAACACTCGACCGCGGCATGATGAACCTGCAGAAGACAAATTGCCTCCGACTTGTGCTGCTGGGCGCCTCCTGCGCGGTAGGGCATTGTGCGACGGCGGCCGATGTCGAGCTGGCCGGGCGGATGAACGCCGCCAACGCGCTGCTGCGCGAAGGGGACGTCGACGGCGCGATGGCGGCCTTCGAGCAGTTGCAGGAGCTGGGCCCCCCGTCCGACACGCTGACCTACAACCACGCGGTGGCCCGGTACCGCGAGGGAGACGTTGGCGCCGCCGCCGAGCAGTTCCGCGCCGTGGCGGCGTCGGACGACAACGCCATCGCCGCCAAGGCGCGCTTCAACCTCGGCAACTGCGACTACGCCTCTGCGGTGCAGCTAGCAGAGAAGGACCCCCCGGCCGCCATCGGCCGATTGGAGTCGGCCATCCGGCACTACCGCAGCGCCTTAGAGATCGAATCTGCCGACCCCGAGGCGCGCGCCAACATCGAGCTGGCCGCGCAGTTGATCCAGACGCTGCGTCAGGAGCAAGAGGAACAGCAGCAACAACAAGAACAGCAACAAGACCAACAACAAGACCAGAACCAGCAGGACCAGCAGCAGTCGTCCGGCGACAGACAAGATCAGCAGGAGCAAGACCAGCAGCAATCGGACCAACAGCAGCAAGACCAGCAGAGCGGCGAACAGCAAGACCAGCAGCAGCAAGACGGCTCGCAGGAGGGCCAGCAGCAACAGAGTCAGTCTCAAGAGAGCCAGCCACAAGAAGGCCAGTCCCAGCAGGGGGACCCACCGCAAGAGGAATCGCAGCAGCCAGAGCAGCAGGACGCAGAAGCGTCGCAGCAGCAGGGCGATCAGCGGCAGGACGCAGACGCGTCCGAGCGGCCCAAAGAAGACGGCAAGCCATCGCCCGATCAGCCGCCGCACGGCGACCCCGGTTCTCAGCGTGACGCGAGCGAGCGTGGCGAAGACCAGGCCGCCGGCGCAGCGTCGGACCAGGACCCCCAGCAGCAGGCCGGCGAGACCCCCAAGGGAGAGCTCTCGGCCGCGGGCGAGCCCGAGCCCCCCGCATCGGCTCAGCAGCAAACGGGAGAGGTGCTGCAAGAAGGAGAGATGACCCAGGAAGAAGCGGCCAAGATGCTGCAGGCCATCCGCGACCGCGACATGGTCCGCCGCCTCCGCCGCCAAGCCGCCGAGCGCAACCAGCACATCCCTGTGGACCGCGACTGGTGATCGATCGCCGGCCACGAGGACCCCAACCCAACGCAATTCTGATGCAAACGTTCTCTACCAACGCGCGGCGTACCCTGCTGCTATCGGCTCTGGTGGTTTCTGGCGCGCTGGGCGCGTCGGCCGCCGAGGTGCGTGTCGGCGTTTCGACGAGAGACACCTACGTTGGCATGCCGGTCGTCGTGCAGGTGCAGGTCAGCAACGCCTCGGACGTCGAGCCGCCGGTCGTGCCCCGTGTGGATGGCGTGGAGGTACGCGCGGCCGGCGCGCCGGCGCGCAACACGCAGATCACCACCATCAACGGCAGGATGACCAAGAGCACGTCGCTGACGTACGCCTACGAGCTGACCCCCCAGCGGGCCGGCGCCTTCCGCGTCCCGCCGATCTCGGTCGTCGCGGACGGCACGCGGCTCGAGACGCGGCCGATCGAGTTTGTTGCGTCGAAGAGCGAGACCGGCGACTTGTTGTTCGTCGAGGTGGCGGGGAAGGAGAACCAAATCTATGTCGGGCAGGCGCTCGACCTGACGCTCAAGATCTGGGTGCGGCCCTTCCGTGACTCCGATCGCGGCGTCACGCTGTCGGCCGGCGACATGTGGCGGACGATCTCGCCGCGGTCGGGCTGGGGCGCGTTCGAGGACCGGATGCGGGAGCTGGACAGCAACCGCGAGCGGCCCGAGGGGCGCGAGGTGCTGCGGAAGGACCGCGACGGGGTCGAGCACAGCTACTACCTCTACGAGGTCGACGCGACCATCTACCCGAAGAGCCCGGGCCAGATCGACGCCCAAGACGTGCGTGTGATTGTGGAGTACCCCACCTCGCTGGGCGCGGCCCGCGACCCGTTCGCGTCGATCTTCGGCGACATGCCAATGCCCGGCGGGTTCGGCGGCGCCTTTGGCGGAGACGACTTCCCGTCCCCCTTCGGCCGGCGGCTGGCGGTCGAGGCCGCGCGGCCCATCGTGGCCGAGGCCGTGGTTGAGCCGATCGAGGTACGCGCCATCCCCACCGCGGGGCGCCCCAGCGACTACCGCGGCGCCGTGGGCCGGTACCACATCGTCACCGAGGCCCGCCCGGCGTCGGTCAAGGCGGGCGACCCGATCGAGCTGCTCATCGGCGTCGCGGGGACCGGCCCCATGGAACTGGTGCAGGCCCCGCCGCTGGCCGAGTTGGCGGGGCTGACCGCGGACTTCAAGGTCCCCAGCGAGCCGCTGGCCGGCTTCGTGCAGGGGGACCGCAAGGTGTTCTCCACCACCATCCGGCCACGCAGAGAAGGGGTCGCCCAGGTTCCCGCTATCCCGTTTACCTTCTTCGATCCCCAGCAGGGCGAGTTCGTCACGGTGCGCAGCGAGCCGATCCCGATCCACGTCGACCCGGCCGACACGCTAGCGCTCGACGCCATCGTCGGCAGTGGCGCTGGGGCCGGCGCCTCTGGCGCGGAAGGGACGCCGGCGGCATTGGCCCCGCTGCTGGACAACTTTGCCGGCGAAGACCTCCTTCGAAGCGAGGCGCCCTACCAGCCGGGCGCGGGGGTGCTCACGCTGCTGCTGGCGGCGCCCCCGCTGGCAGCGGGCGCCTTCTGGGTGCGACGCAACCGGGCCCGGGTGTCGCGGCTGATGGAGCGGCTGGGGGTTGGCGCCCATCGGGCGCAGGCCCGCATCCAAGCGGCCCAAACGCCCGGCGAGGTCTGCACGGTGCTGCGGGCCTGCCTGGCGCGTCGCCTAAGATTGAACCCCGAGCTTCAAGACGCGGCCGCGGTTGTCGGGGCGCTCCGCGCCTCGGGCCAGCACAAGCTGGCGGTGCGTTGCGAGAGGGTCTTCTACGCGGCGCGACAGGCCGACGCCGGCGGAGTGACCCCACGGGCGTCGCTGGACGACGTGAAACGCGAAGCCCTCGCAGTGCTGGCGCAGTTCCAGCAACGCCGCGAGCGCCCCCAAGCAACGCCCCGTCGCGCGGCCCGCGCCGCAAGCGTGCTGGCCCTGGCCGCGGTGATCGCCGGGGGCGCGGCGTCCGCAAGCGCCGCCCCGACCGGCGGCACGCCTTTGCACACGGCCCAGCAGAGCCAAGCCGTGCTGTCGGAGGCGACGCGGTTGTACCAGAACGCCATGGGGCTGTCCGGCGACGACTCCGCAGAGGCAAAGCAGGCCTTCGCCCACGCCGCAGAGAAGTACCAGTTGTTGGTCGATGCGGGCGTCGAGAACAGCCGCTTGTACGTGAACCTGGCCAACGCCTACCTGCAGAGCGGGCAACCGGGCGCGTCGATCGCCAACTACACGCGGGCGCTACGCATCCATCCAACCAACCGTGTGGCGCAGCTCAATCTGCGGCACGCGACGCAGTCGCTCGGCCCGGCCGGGGCCGAGGCGCCAACCCCCGGCGGCGGCGGGCTAGCAAGCGCCGCAGCGGCGGCCGGCGGGTGGCTGTGGGGCCACGCCGGCCCGCGCGGGCTCGTGGCCGCGGCGGTCGCCGGCTGGTTGGCGTTCTGGCTGGTCATCGGGTTGCGGCTGCACGGTTTGCGCTACGCGTGGAAGACCATCGCCACAGCGGCGGCCGTGGTGGCCATCGCTTCGGCGGGCCTGTACGCGTCCAACCGTGGGGGAGCAGACTCGCTTACCGCGGTCGTCACCGCTCCTGCGGCGGCGCTCCGCGAGGGCGATGGCGACCACTTCCCCGTCGCCGGCGTGGCGCTGAGCGAGGGCCAACGCGTGGAAGTAGCCAAGCAGCGTGGCGGCTGGCTCAAGGTCCGCTCCAGGTCGGGGCAGACCGGTTGGGTCGAGCTCCGCAGCGTCGAAGTCATCTAGACAGAGGGGCCGAGTTCGTGGCGCCAGGCGCCGCGAATTTGCGAAGCCGCCCACGGCCGCTTATGATCGGCGGCGACGCGACTGGTCCGCTCTTCTAAAGGTCTGCCCGATGCACAAGTCCCTCGTTCTCACGCTCATCGCCGGTCTCGCGTGGGGGGCGGCCCCCTCGCTGTTGGACGCCGCGGCGCCGCCGGAGGGCGGCCGGCCGAACATCGTCATGATCTACGCCGACGATTGGGGCTGGGGCGACCTGTCGTGCCACGGCGCCGACTGGCTGGCGACCCCCAACCTCGATCGCATCGCCCGCGAAGGGATCGACTTCCAGCAGTTCAACGTGCTCAACCCGGTATGTTCGCCGAGCCGGACGGCGTTGATGACCGGCATGTACCCGGCGCGGTTCTCGGTGCACCAGCATTTTGCGACCCCCGCGCAAAACCACGCCCGGGGCATGCCCGATTGGCTCGACCCGCAGGCGCCGATGCTGCCGCGCCTGCTCAAGCAGGCCGGCTACCGCACCGGGCACTTCGGCAAGTGGCACCTGACCAACGCACAAACCTGGGGCGCCCCCAAGCCCGAGGCCTACGGCTACGACGCCGCCGCGGTGTTCAACGGCGGCGCAGGCTGGGGGAAGCCGGCGGCGCTGCGCGACACGGCCAAAGACGCGTCGGCGTTCATCGCAGAGAACAAGGACGCCCCCTTCTTTGTGAACGTGTGGCTCCACGAGAGCCACACGCCGCACGCGCCGACCCCAGAAGCGATGCAACGCTGGAAGAACCTCGACCAGCGCCGGCAGGTGTACGCGGCGGTTATCACGGACGGCGACAACGCCGTGGGCGCCATCCTCGACGCCCTCGAGGCCGCGGGGGTCGCCGACAGCACGCTGGTCATGTTCTCCAGCGACAACGGGCCCGAATCGTCCGCGGCCAACGCGGGCCCCGCCAGCTTCGACGCGGACGCCCAGGTCACGGGCCTCGATACCTACTACAGCGTCGGCACCACCGGCGGGCTGCGGGGCCGCAAGCGGAGCTTGTTCGAGGGGGGCGTGCGAACGCCGCTGCTGGTCCGCTGGCCGGGGCACGCCCCCGCGGGGACCACCAACGACACGACGGTGCTGACCGCCGTCGACCTGCTGCCGACCCTGTGCGCCGCGGCCGGCGCGGAGCTGCCAGCCGGCTACCAGGGCGACGGCGAGAACCTGCTGGCGGCCCTGCGGGGCGAGGCCCCCACGCGCAGCCGGCCTGTCTTCTGGCAGTGGCGGGGCAACCAGACGGAGCCGGACTGGTGGCCGCGGCTCGCGGTGCGCGACGGCGACTGGAAGCTGGTGCTGACCGACGACGCGCAGCGCGTCGAGCTGCACCGCCTCAGCGACGACCGCGCCGAGGCGACGGACGTGGCCGCGCAGCACCCCGAGATCGTCGAGCGTCTGACCAAGCTGGCGCTCGACTGGAAAGCCACGCTCCCCGACAAGCCCAACCCCGCGTGCCTGACCGCCGCCGGCCCGCAGGAATCCACCCCGCCGACGCGTCGCCGCCGACGCGCCCCTGCCGAGGCGCCTGCGCCGTCGCGTTAGGCAGACCTCATGAACTCTTGGTGACACGCGCCGTAGGGGCGGGCGGCCCCGCGGTTTCGGAGAGAGCTGGCGCCGAGGCGAGGTAGCGAGACGGGCGTTGGTCCCAGGCAGACAACCATTTCAAGGAACATGCAATGTGTAATCGGACGTGTATCTGGGCGGCTGGGGTGTGGGTTGCGGCGTCTGCGACGTCGGCGTTCGGGCAGGAGGCCTCTCCGGCGCCGGCTCAGCGCCAGCAACTAGAAGAACTGAGCTACGACGCGTCGGTGCCCCCCCCGACGCTCACCGGCGTCCGCTACGGACCGCACCGCCGGAACACGCTCGACTTCTGGAAGGCGTCGTCGGACGGGCCCACCCCGCTGGTGATGGTCATCCACGGCGGGGGCTGGAACGGAGGGAGCAGCAAACAGACGATCCACAAACTGGTAGACACCCAGGCCCTGCTGGACGCCGGCGTCTCGGTCGCTTCGATCCACTACCGGTTGATCAAGCACGCCGGCGACTTGCAGCCCCCCGTCAGGGCGCCGCTGGAGGACGCGGCCCGCGCGCTGCAGTTCATCCGCAGCCAAGCAGAGCCGTGGAACGTTGACAAATCGCGGATCGCCGCGGCCGGCGGGTCCGCCGGCGGCTGCTCAAGCCTGTGGCTCGCCTGCCACGACGACCTCGCCCAGCCGCAGAGCCCAGACCCCGTTGCCCGCGAGTCGACGCGGCTGGCGTGCGTGGCGCTCAACCGGCCCCAGACCACGCTCGATCCCCAACAGATGAAGGCGTGGATCCCGAACAGCAGTTACGGCGCCCACGCGTTCGCCAAGGAAAGCTTCCAGCAGTTCCTGGCCGAGCGGGAGAGCCTCTCCGAGTGGATCGAGGAATACTCTCCGTACGGGCTGTTGGACGCCCGAGACCCCCCCGCCTACCTGTGGTTCAGCAACCCTCCGAGCGGCGGGAAGCCGGAGAAGGACCCGACCCACTCGGCCGCGTTCGGCGTCAAGTTCAAGCAGCGGTGCGACCAGCTGGGTGTCGCTTGTGAGGTGCAGTACCCCGGCGCGCCGGACGTCCAGCACAAGACCCCCACCGACTACTTGATCGCGTTCTTTGGAGAGGGCGCCGCAGGTCGTCAATGACCCCGGTCCAATCAGCGCGCCGCCGCCTCTTGCTACGAAAGGTGGACGTGCTGCGAGACAGCCATCGGTAGGGCCGTAGTGGCGCATGCATGAGCGCCTTCGTCGGCAAGGGGCCGCCGCGTTTCTACCTGCCGGTCAGCGCCGAGGACCCCTACACGTCGTACGCCCCGATCATCGTCAACGCCGTCGTGCTGCTGGACGAGGTAAACGCGAACCTCGGCCGCGGGTTGGCGCCCTACAACGCGGTGGTCGAGGCGGCCGTCGCGCGGTTGAACCCCGTCGTGAACGCGGCGGGCACCACCGTGCTGGGGGTGCTGCCGATGCTGCAGGACGTTTTCTGGGTGGCGCTAGCGGTGACGATCTTCTTCGGCCTGATCGTCGGCACGCTGCTGACGATGATCATGGTGCCGACGCTGTACGCCCTGCTGTACCGGATACGCCCCGAGTAGCGGTTCGCCGGCTCGGAGGGCGCGCCGCGCTACGAGCGACAGACGCGGCCGGCGCCGCCGTCAGGCGAACACCCCGTGGGCGACCTTGCAGGCCGAGTCGAAGCCGACCCCTTTGTGGCTCATGCGGTGGACATCGAGCCCGCACGCCCACAAGATCGTGGCGTGCAGGTCGCGGACGTGCACCGGGCTCTCGACGGACGTGAATCCGCGCTCGTCCGTCGCGCCCAAGGCGCTCCCTCCGCGGACGCCGCCGCCGGCCATCCACCAGCAGAACGCGCTGCCGTTGTGGTTCATGTGGCCGGGGCCGCCGCGGCCCATCTCTCCGCCCCAAACCACCAGCGTCTGGTCGAGCAGACCACGCTGCTTGAGGTCCGTGATCAGCCCGGCCAGCGGGAGGTCGCAGGCGAGCGCCAGGTTGGGGATCACGCCCCGCACGCTTGTGGGCGTGTGCGTGTCCCAGTCGCCGCTGCCCCCCTCAAGGCTGGGCACGTTCATCGAGGGCACCAGCACGAACCTCACGCCGCGCTCCACCAGCCGCCGCGCAAGCAGCAGCTTGGCGCCCGTGCTCCGTGTTGGCAGCGGATCGAGGCCGTAGAGTGCCCTCGTGGCTGGGCTCTCGGCCTCTTGAGAGAGGTCGAACGCTTCGGGCGCCGAGCGCTGCATGCGCTGCGCGGTAAAGAAGGACTCGGTACGTGCGTCTAGCTCGGCCACGCCCGCGTGGCGCTCGGCGAACCCACGGTTCAGGGCACGCAGCTCCGCCAGCCAGCGCGACTGGCTGGCGGCGGGGTCTGGGCTTTCGAGGTTGGCCACGGGGTCGGCCGGGTCCTGGATCACCTGCGCTTGCAGCGACGGCGGCAGGCCCCCGGCGCCGACGGCCCGGGGCCCCCCGTGCACGGCGCCGTCGCTGGCCGCCCACGTGTCGCCCGGCGCGCGTCCGGTGAGCAGCACGTGGCCGGGCAGGCTCGGGTTGCCGCTGCCCATGCCGTGCAGCATCCACGCCCCCAGGCTCGCCCCCACTTTGCTGGCGCCCGTGAAGGCGAAGATGCCCCCTTCGTTGTGCGTCGCCACGGCGCCGTACCCCGATCGGATCACGCACAAGTCGTCGGCGAGCGTCTGCAGGCTGGGGAACAGGTCGCTGATCTCGAGGCCCGACTGCCCGCACCGAGAGAAACGGTAGGGGTAGAGCGACGGGTCTTCGACGCGTTGCGGCCGGTCGAACGTGTGCGCCTGCGAGGGGCCCCCCCGGCAGTAGTAAAAGATGACGCTCTTGACCCGTCCCGGGTGGTGCGGCGTGGGGAGGGGCGAGGCGGAGGCCTCGGGCCAGCCGCCGGCGGTGGCGAGCAGGCCCGAGGTCGCCGCGGCACGCGTCAGGAATTGTCGACGGGGCATCGTCATAGCGCTACTCCACAAAGAAGGCCTCATTGGAACACAGCAGCAGCCCGGCGTACTCCTGGACCTCTTCGCGCACCCTGGCCGCGCCAACCTGCTCGCGGCGCCGCTGGACGAAGCCGCGGGCAGACGCACGCTCGGCCTCTGTCGGGAGCCGCTGATAGCACTGGGTGTAGAGCGCGGCCAGCACGCTGTCCAGATCGTCAGACTCGCCGAGCCCCAGGCGCGCTACGAGGCTCTTGGCGACGCCCCGCACCGCGGCCTGTTGGTTCATCAGGAACAGTGCCTGCGTCGCCGCGATCGAGGCGTTGCGCCGGTCGATCAGCTCGTACGTCGAGGGGCCGTCGAACTGCACGAAGTATTCCGCCGCGGCCGGCAGCGCGGCGTCGCGGAGCGCGGGGGTCGCCGGCCGACTGCCCGTCTTGTGCCACGCCATCGTGTTGGCGATCGCCTCGTACTGCAGACGCCGCACGGGCCCTCTGGCGAAGAAGCGGTTCTCCGGGTCGCGGGAGACCGCCTGGTCGTCGGCGACCGAAGAGCGCTGGTAGGCGGCGCTCGTGACGATCTCACGGACCAGCGACTTCACGGACCAGCCCCGCTGGGCGAAGCGCTTCGCCAGGCCGTCGACCAGCTCGGGCATCTCGGGGGCGTCGCCCAGGCGTCCCAGGTCCTTCGGCGTCCGGCACAGCGCCTCGCCGAAGAGGTTCTGCCAGGCGCGGTTCGCCGCGGTGCGAGCGACCAGGGCGGCCTGCTGGGAGCCGGGCTCGGTGAGCCACTCGGCCAGCTGCAGCCGACCGCTCCCTTCCGGGAGGGCGCGCATGCTCCCGAGAAACTCGGGCGTTCCGCGCGGCACGACCGTGTCGGGGTAGAGCACGTCGCCGCGCAGCAGCAGGCGGGAGTCGCCCATGAAGTAGGGGTGGAGCCACACGCGATCGGGGCTGTTTGAATTGAAGCGGAGCCCCGCCGCCTTGGCCTTCTTGTCGAGCGGGGGCAGCTCCTCGGCGCGTCGCAGGCCGCCTTCGCAGCACACGATGAGGTGCGACGGTTTAGGCGGCAGCCAGGGGCGGCTCGGATCGTTGGCCAGCTCGTCCTCGATCGCTTCCACACGGTCGTAGGCCGCAGCCAGCTCGGCGACCTCGGGGTCGGTCCGTCGGTGACCGCCGAAGCGGCCACGCTCGCTCCAGCGGGCCCGCTCCTGCTTCCAGTACCGGTCCTGCTCTTCTAGCTCGCCGGCCGCGTCGTCTAGGCCGACGGCTAGGGCGCGGGGCAGGAGCCCGCGGGTCTGCTTGTGGCCGCCGATCACGTGGGCGTACTTGCCCAGGATCGCGCCCCCTCCCGCGGGGAAGTCGGGAGGGGCGTACCGGGCTAGGCGCGTCTGGTTGTCCCGGATCGCGAGGGCGTAGTCGGCCGCCAGCTTCGCGTCTCCCGTGGCCTCGGCCGCCTGCTGCTCGGCCCGCAAGACCTGCTGCTCGATCTCGATCAGCCGACGGTCCACCGGCGCAAGCACCGCGATGCGCGATCGCTGCCACTTCTTGATCTGCCCCCCGCCCGCGATGCTGATCTTCTGCGCCGCGGTGCGCAGGTAACCGTTGAGCCTCGCCCTCTCGGCCAGCAGCTCTCGGCGCGTCGCCACCGCGGCGGCCGCGTCGCGTCGTGTCGAGGTGTGGACCGGGACCGGCTCGTACCAACTGCTCTGGAAGAAGCCCAGCAACGCGTAGTAGTCGCGTTGCGAAACCGGATCGAACTTGTGGTCGTGGCAACGGGCGCACTCCAGGCTGATCCCCATCAACGAGCGACCGAGGAACTCGACCTCTTCGTCCAGCTTGTCCATCAGCACGAACGTCTCGGTGCTGGCCTCCTCGAAGGTGCGCGGCCCGTTGAGGGGCGCCGCGGCCGCCAGGGCCTGCTCGATGGAGTAGTCGGCCCCGTCGTAGCCGGGCATCAGGTCGCCCGCTACGTGCGCGCGGGCGAACCAGTTCCACGGTCGATCTTCGTTGAAGCAGCGGGTCACCCAGGCCTCGTAACGGGCGGCGTCGAACGCCGGGCCGCGGTTGCTCTGACCGTTGGCGCCGCTGCGTGTGTAGTCGAGCCAGTGCCGGCCCCACCACCACCCGTAGTGCGGCGATGCGAGCAAGCGGTCGACCACCCGTTGGTAGGCGTCGGGCCCGCGGTCGTCGACAAACGCTTCGATCTCCTCCGGCGTTGGCGGGTAGCCGATCAGGTCGTACGTCACACGCCGGAGCAGCCGGCGGCGATCGGCCGCGGACGCCGGCGCGATCCCCAGCCGGTCGTGATGCGCCCGGAGCGACCGGTCGACGCTCCAGCCCGCGGGCAGGGCGGGCGGCAGCGGGCGGAAGGCCCAGTGCTCGCGGTCCGCCTGGCTGATGGAGAAACGCCGCTCCCGTGCGAGCACCCGTTCGTCCGACGGCCACGGCAGTCCCCGGTCGATCCACGTTCCGAACGCCGCGATCTGGGCGGCGCTGAGGGGGTCGCCGCCGCGCGGCATCTGGAGCTCGCCCGTGTGGCGGATGGCCTCCATCAGCAGGCTCGCCTCAGGATCTCCGGGGGCCGCTGCCGGGCCACGCGCCCCGCCGGCGAGCACGCCGTGCCGCGAGGCCAGGTTCAGCCCGTGCTCCGGGTCTTCGCCGGCGTGGCACTTGAAGCATCGCTCGACCAGAACCGGGCGGATCTCGCGTTCAAAGAAGGCGACGTCGTCGGGCGGGAACCGCGTAGAGTCGTCGGTCGCGCCTTCGGCAACCCACTGCCGGAGCAGGTCGACCTCTGCGGCAGCCAGCGGGTCGTCGTCTTCCGGCATGCTCGGTTCGAGCGCGCCGGTGAGCACGCCGATCAACGGGCTGCGGTCTGGGCGCCCCGGCACGACCGCGGCGCCGAGCGAGTCGCCGCCGCGGAGGATCGTCTCCCGGCGGGTCAGGTCTAATCCGCCCCGTTGCTGCTCGGCGTGGTGACACTTGTTGCAACGGGCCTCGAGCAGGGGGAGCACGTCGCGTTCGAAGCTAACGGCCCGCACGCCCGGGTTGTCTTGCCCCGGCGCCGAGAGCGACAACGCGACCGCGACGATCAGCACGCCAGTACGACTTAGGGCCATCCCGATTTCCTGTCGGTAGCGGCGTGGTTGCCGCGGGGCGACGATCCGAGCCCCGGTAAGTTTGGTTGGAAGAGGCAGCACGCCAAGGCATCCTGCGGCCCGGCTCACCCCCCCACTGTAGCCGCTGAGGGTTTCACTTGCGACTAGCGCCCTGCGGCTTCCACAGCGCTCTGGGCGGTGCGGAACCGCCACCAGTAGGCGCCGTCGTTCAGCGGGCCGCTCGGCTGGCCGCCCACCTTGATCCAGCCCGGGTCGGAGAGCAAGAAGTACGTGGTGGCGGGCTTGAGCTTGGGCAGGTTGTTGAACTCGATCCGCTGCTTGTCCTGCGACAACGATTCGGGCGCTGACGTCGACTTCCAGACGGCGTTCTCGGGGTCGTCTACTGCGTACAGCCGCAGCGATTCGGCGTCGGCGCCCGAGAACTCGACCGGTCCGGAGAACTCCAGCGCGAGCCCGGTATCGAGCGGGACGTCCATCGCGGCCTCCCTGGGCGAGAGGTCGACGAGCTGCGGCAGCACCATCCGCGCGCGGTGCATCCCCCAGCCCTGGCGCTCGGTCCGCAGCGGCCCGCGGTCGCGCGGCTTGAGGTTGGTTTCTTCCGCGGCGAACCGCGCCCAACGCCGGCTCAGGGCCGCGAGGCGCTGCGGCTGCTCGGCGGCCAGGTCGTGCGACTCGGCCGGGTCCTCTGCGACATTGAAGAGCATCCAGGGGCTGTCGTTGAGGCTCACGATCTTCCACCCGCCCGACATCAGGCCCCGCTGTCCGGTGGTAGTGAGGAACGACCAGAACACCTCGTCGTGGATCGCCCTCTCGCCCAGCCCCGGGTCGCTAAACAGCCGCACGGCGGAGCCGCCGTACAGCGGTTTGAGCTTCCGGCCCGCGTCGCTGGCGGGGTACTGAGCGCCGGCTAGCTCCAAGAACGTTGGGTAGAGGTCGGTCACGTGCAGCCGCTGACGCACGAACGATCCAGGGGGGAGTGAGATCCCGTCCGGCCAGCGGACGACCAGCGGCACGCGGACGCCGCCGTTGCTGGCGGACGACTTGTACCAGCGGAACGGCGTGTTCTTGAGCATCGCCCAGCCGGTGGCGCTGAATGGCAGCGAGTCTTTGTCCCACGGGACCTGCTGGTGGTAGGTGTGGATGTCGCCGTTGCCGTAGTCGCCGCCGTTGTCAGACATGAACACGACCAGCGTGTTGTCGTGCACGCCGCGCTCGGCGAGGTGGGCGAGCAACCGGCCGATGTTCTCGTCCAACCGGTCGACCATGCCGGCGTACGCGGCCATCCGGCGGGCCTCGGTGTGCTGGTCATCTGGTGGCATCTCGTCCCAACGCCGCACCTCGGCCTCGGGCTCGGTCAGCCGGTAGCGATCGTCGACGAGCCCCATCGCCCGCTGCCGCTGGAACCTGGCTTCCCGGAGCGTCTCCCAGCCGGCGCGGTAGCGCTGCGGGTACTTTTCTACGTTCGCGCGGGGGGCGTGCAGCGGGCTGTGGGGCGCGTTGTAGGCCACGTACGAGAAGAACGGTCGCCCCTGGCCGAGCGCCGCGTCGATCTGCTGGATTGCGTGGTCGGTGAACGCGTCGGTCGAGTACCATCCGGCCGGTGTGGGCTCGGGCGCGCCGCGGCCGGTTTGGATCTGTGGGGCGCCCGCTTCGGCGCCTGTCCAAGAATTGATCTGCCCGTCGAGGAAGCCGTAGAAGGCGTCAAAGCCGGCGTCCAGCGGGTTGCCCGGTTGGTGCCACTTGCCCGTCAGCGAAGTCTGGTAGCCCGCGTCGCGCATCACGCGGGCGATGGGCAGGGAGTGACGGTAGCCGTCCGACTGGGCGTGCGTGTGCCCCGTCATCAGGCTGGTGCGGGTGACGACGCACATCGGGTTGACGTAGTAGTCCGTGAACCGCAGCCCCTGGGCCGCTAGCCGATCGATGTGCGGGGTGTCGATCTCGCCGCCGTAGCAGCCCAGGTCGGAATACCCCAGGTCGTCCGCCACAATCAGCAGCACGTTGGGCCGCGGGGCCGCGGGCGCCGCGCCGGCCTGGTTGGCGCAGCAGATCGTAAGGGCGAGAAACCACGAAACGTCAACGGCAGGAGATTGCCGTCGGGAAGTTCGAAGAGGAGAGGGCATCGCGTACGCAGACAAGAGGGGTGCGGGGGACATCGCCTCAACGATGCGCCCCAAGACGGGGAACGGCGTCCTTGACGCTAGTAGACCAAATTAATCGAGGTCTAGCTTTTGACAAGTCCGCGTGCCGCGCGTCTTCCTTTCGAGCGTCAGCCCCCACGCCCCAGCCCAGAGCCGCACAAAGCGACGGCCGCTGCCCCGGCGGGGGCAGCGGCGTCGCCGTGCGTCACGCAGACGGCTGCTGGGCGCCGGATGTGGGCAGCCGTTCGGCCGCCCGCGACCGGTTTCCGCAGCCTCTAGCCTCCGTACTGATACGCGTGCCGGATGTAGTCCCGGTCCGCGCGGTAATCGCCGTCGTATTCTTTCTGCAGGCGGCGATCGAGGTCGTCGTTCCACTCCGGGGACTCGCTCTCGTAGCGTCGCTTGGCGGTGTAGCCAAACCGGAAGGCCTGCTCGCGGTTCTCAAAAGCGTCGTCGGCGCCGCTTGCCTGTTTGAGGGTGTCGTCGACGTCCTGGTTCATGTCGCGGGCGCCGTCGACGCCGAAGTCTGACTTGGTTTGTTCCCAGTCGTTGGCGAAGGCCTTCTTGACCCGCTCCCAAGCGGTCATGTCTTCGTCGGTGTAGTAGGTGGTAGCCGCCATGAGAAGACTCCTTGCAAAAAAGTCTGGGTGACAAAAGCGTGCGTGGGCGTCGCTGCCCTGGGTCCGCACGCCGTGTCCCGTAGCAGCAAGCAAACGCCGCGCCATTGGCCAGTTGGCGTTGGCTTTGTCTTTCCAGCCGGACGCGCCTACCTCTGCTGGAAAGGCCGGGAAGTCGATTCCCGCTGCTACGACAACCAGTGCGACGCTTGGTGAGGCGGCGCCGTCGGACTCAAGACGGCAAGCCTATTTGATCGATGCTGCTACTCGGGCCGCTACGCAGGCCGACCAACCTGGACGGTTGGAAACCAGGGCCCGCCTACGTCGGGTGGCTCGCGATGTTATAGTGCGGCAAGAACCAGCCAGCCCAATCCCAGCAGGTTCTCGGGCCCTACGCGAAGCCCTGGGTTGGCGTCCGCTCTGCACCTTCGGGGAATCTCTTTGCTCACGCCACGACGAAGTCACTGGTATCAAGTCGCCCCGGCATGCCTGCGCTGGGCGCGGCTGCTCGTCCTCGCCGCGCTGCCGTGGAGCGGCGGGGGGTGCGCATTGGGCGAGACGCCCGCCGAGCCGCCACGCAGGCCGCTGGTTGTTTCGACGTGGCGGCACGGCATGCCCGCGAACGAAGCGGCGTGGGAGGTCCTCTCCGCGGGGGGCGCCGCGCTCGACGCGGTCGAGGCGGGCGCCCGCGACAGCGAGTCGGACCCCGACAACCACAGCGTGGGGCTCGGCGGGCTCCCCGACCGCGACGGGAACGTGACGCTCGACGCCTGCATCATGGACAGCCGCGGCGACTGCGGGTCGGTGGCGTTCTTGTCGCAGATCGAGAACCCGGTGTCGGTCGCTCGGCTGGTGATGGAGAAGACGCCGCACGTGATGCTCGTCGGCGAAGGCGCCCTTGAGTTTGCTGTGGCCAACGGTTTTGCGCGGCGAGAGCTGCTCACGCCAGCGGCACGCGCCCAGTGGCAGAAATGGAAGGCCAACGCCCCAGATGCGGTCCGCGAGCGTGCGATCAATGTCGAGAACCACGACACGATCGGGATCGTCGCGATGGACGACAGCGGCGACCTGGCGGGCGCCTGCACCACCAGCGGCCTGGCGTGGAAGATGCACGGACGGGTCGGCGACTCGCCGATCATCGGCGCCGGGCTCTACGTCGACGACGAGGTGGGCGCCGCCACGGCCACGGGCGTCGGCGAAGCGGTCATCCGCGCGGTCGGCAGCTTCTTGGTCGTCGAGCTGATGCGGCAGGGGCACACCCCGCAGCAGGCCTGCCGGCTTGCTGCGGAGCGCGTCGTCAGCAAGAACCCCGACTGGGCGACGCTGCAGGTCGGCTTTATCGCGATCGACAAAGAGGGCCGCGTCGGCGGGTACTCGCTTCAGCCCGGCTTCGAGTACGCCGTCTACGACCGCTCGGGCAACCGATTGGTGGACGCGCCGAGCCGGGTGCGGTGATGGGCGACGGCGTCGTCGGCGGCCTTTAGAGCTGCCGGTCGTTCGCGCCAACCTCTGCGACTGCCAGGGGCTTCGAGTAGACGCGGTAGGTCTTGTCGCGGCTCGATCCGGACGCTTCCAAGATAGACCGCATCGGCCCGTTGTTCTCTAGGATCCAGGACATCTCGCAGTGCTGGACCCCACGTGGCAATAACGACTCGCGGCAGCGGTCGATCAGGAGCAGGGCGATCTCTGCCCCCTTGAGCGTCGTCTGATAGCGCTTGCTGATCCCCATCAGTGGGACACGCGCGGACTTGAACCGCGCCGTCTTGAGCCGCCACAGCAATCGATACCAGCCGGTGGGAAAGAGCCGGCCGTCGAGGTCGGCTGTTATCTCATTAATATCGGGCAAGGCGACGATGAAGCCGACGACTTCGTCGCCGATGGTCGCGAGCATAAAGGCGCCCCGAGCCAGCACGCGCGCCAGCGACCGCGTCAGCAGGGCGACCTCGGCCTCGGTCGGGGGAACGTAGCCCCAGTTCTCGCTCCACGCCTCGCGGAAGAGCGCGAGCGCTTGTCGCACCTCTTCCTGATACCGCTGCTTGGCGATCGGTCGCACGTGGACGTCGTTGGCCCGTTTGGCCCTCTCTACGACGCGCTGCACGCCCCGGGTGTACGGCCGGCTGATGTCGAGCCAGTAGGCGTAGACATCCATTTCTTTCTCGAACCCCGCGCTCGTCAGCAGCGAGTCGTAGTAGGGGGGGTGGTGACCCATCATGATCGACGGCGGCCGGTGGAAGCCATCGACCAGCACCCCCACCTCGTCGTTGATGGAAAGGCTCAAGGGGCCGAGCACACGCTTCATCCCGCGGCGGGTCAACCAGCCCTCGGCCGCCGCAACGAGGGCGTGGGCCGTCTCTTCGTGGTTCTCGCACTCGAAGAGCCCAAAGTGGCCCGTGTCTGGGCACTGGTGCCGTTGCGCTAGCTGGCACACCTGCGCCGACACCCGCCCCACCGATTGGCCGTCTCGCTCCGCCAGGAAGAACGCTGCTTCGGCGTGATCGAAGTAGGGGTTCCGGCGGGGGCTTAACAGGTCCCTGACCTCGCTGCGGAGCGGCGGGACCCATCGGCCTTGGCCGCGGTGCAGGTCGTATGGATATCGGACGAACCGCTCAACATCGCGGCGAGCGCTCGCTTCTCGGACAACGACGGCTGGCATGAGCCCCTTCTTGCATTGGTAGACCCGCGGCGACCCCGCGGCAGCATCGGACGAGCCGCCCCGTGGCGGGCATGATCCTGGTAGGTGCGACTCCCGCAACGCCCGCTCGCACCACCGACGGTACTGGAGGGCTGCCGATAGTCAATGGCCGGCCTCCGCCGGGGGCTCGGCAGGAGCCGCCCCGATTCCATCTGAAACGCGCTGCGGCGACCGCAGGAGCGACCAGCCGCATCGGCAAGGAAGCCGGATCGATCAGCACAAAGCGGGGGCGGCTACTTCACGGCGAGCGCCGGGTCGCTGCAACGCGTGACGCGAGCCGGCGCCGCGTGGGGCGGGCCGCCCCAAGCAAGCGACGCCGCGGCGGCGACCGCCGCCATCGCGGCGAAGAGCCACAGCGAAGGGCCGTAGCCGCCGGTCAGGTCGAACGTGGCGCCCATGACGAACGGGCCCGCGCTGCACGCGGCCACGGTGGCGGTCCAGACGCTGCTGCGGATCGCGCCGAGCTCGCGGCGCCCGAAGTACCGCGGCCACAGCGTGTTGCCGGTCACCGCCATCAGGCCCTGGCCGGCGCCCAGCAGCGCGGCGCCCACCTGGGCGGCAGCGACGCTCTTTGCGGCGCCGATCGCCAGCGCGCCGCCGCCGAGCGTGGCCACGGCCACGGCCATCAGCAGCCGCAGCGGGAGCCGGTCGGCAAGCACGCCGCCGTTGAGCTGCATCACCGCCATCGCCAGGGCGACCGTGGGAAAGACCCCGGCCGCCTGCGCCGGCGAGAACCCGTTGTGCTGGAACAGCGGCACCAGGTTGAAGAACACCGCGGTGCAAATCATCCCCACCAACGCAGAACACATCGACGCGACCCAGTAGGCCGGCGTGCGGACCGCTTGAGCGAACGAGAGCGAGCCGGGCCGGGGGGACGCGGCCTGGTTGGACTCGGCTTCGGCGGCGACCGCCGCGTTGTTGCGGTAGAAGCACGCCAGCAGCGGCAGCAGGGTAGCGAACAGGATCAAGCCAACCGCGGCGTAGGCGTCGCGCCAGCCAAGCCATTGGATGAGCGCGTAGTAGCCCATCGGCACGACCGCGATCGACGCACTCATCCCCACGCCGGCGATCCCCGACGCCACGCCAAGCCGCTTCTGGAACCACATCCCCAGCGTGTTGCCGGCGGCGAGCGACAGCCCCCCTTGGCCGAACGCACGCAGCAGGAAGAATCCAACGGTTAGCCCGACCACCCCCTGGACCCGCGAGATCGCCAAGCAGGAAAGCCCGACCGCGGCGACCAACGCCAGTGAGGCCATCCGCATGCCGTGCCGGTCCATCCGCCGGCCGATCCACATTAACGGGACGGAGGCCAACAGGCTGGCGACCAGGTACGAACCGGTGAGCTGCGTGTGGCTGAGCCCGAGCGACTCGCGGATCGGCTCGTTGAACAACGCCACGCCGAACGTCTGCCCGGGGCTGGTGCCGATTTGCATCAAGACCGCCAGCGGCAGCATCACCCAGGCGTAGGGGGGGTCGGCCACGGCCTGGGGGGCGGCGGGCGTGGGTTGCGGGTTGGCGACGCGGGAGGGCTTCACGGGGCGCGTTCGAGGGGGTTATTCTCGGTGGCCAGCAAGCGGGGGCTGCCGGAGGCGGGGCCCCCATTCTACGCCCCCCGAGCCCAGCGGCGAAGGGCGGCGAACCGATGGGCCGCCCATCCACACAGCGACGCCATGCCCGGACTCTTCGACGGCACGCCCCTGGAGCGCCCCGTGGTGTGCGATCGCTGCGGCCTCGAGCAGCGGGAGTGCCGCTGCGCGCCCGAGACGGTTGCCCCCCAGGGGTCTCCGGCGCCGGCGGACCAGAGCCCCCGCGTCCGCCGCGAGCGACGCCGCGGAAAGTGGGCGACCATCGTCAGCGGCCTGCGGGCCGAGCCGCCCGAACTGAAGCGGCTGCTGAGCCGGTTCCGCACCAGCCTGGGCGCCGGCGGCGGGATCAGCGACGGCGAGCTTGTCCTCCAAGGGGACCATCGCGACGCGGTGGTCGACTGCCTGCTAGCAATGGGCTACCGCGCGAAGGCCGCGGGCGGGTAACGCCGAGGGCCGGCGCGGTCGCGCGCTATTGGCCGATCCGCGCGTCGAGCGTGACCAGGTCGTTGAACCGGTCGACGTTGCGCCCCCCCGCCCAGGCGATGCCGCGCATCAGCAGCAGCCGGAACGCGGGGTCGTCGAACGTCCACATGTAGTGGCCCGGCACCGACACAAACACACGGCCCGGACCCTGCTGGGTGGTCCAGAACTGCGGGGTGGACTCTCCCTCTTCGATGCTCGTGCCGAGCAGATTGATGCTGCGCGGGTCGCCGCTCAGCCGCCAGTAGGTTTCGTCGTGCCAAGCGACGCGGTTAAGATTGCGCGCGATGGGGTGGCCGGCCCCGGGCCCGAAGTCGATGTCGAGCGGGCCGTGCCGGTAGCCGATCTTGCCGGTCTCGGAAGCCAAGCCGATGCGTTTGGCGAACTCGGGGGCCGCTTGGTTGCCGTTCACCGCGTAGTGGATGATCGCCAGCCCGCCGCCGCGGGCGAGGAACGCGTCGATCAGCGCGGCGCGGCGATCGTTCCAGTCCCCCTTCTGGTAGAACACCATCACGTCCGCCGCGTCGGCTTCTTCGGGGAGCGGGAACTCCCACGCGGTCGAGACCTCCGTGCGGGGCGCTTTGGCAAGCAGCCGGGCCCAGACCTTTTGCCAAGCGGGGTAGTCGTGCTCTCCCGGACCGTGGTCTTTGACCCCCGCGACCAGCAGCAGCTTGAGCGGCGCGTCGCGCTGGGGCGCATCGTCGCTGCCCGCCAATAGCGCACGCACGTCCGCCGGGGGGCGAGCGGCCGGCGGCGCGTGGTCGCCGTAGTCGGGCATGCGGTACGAGTCTTCTGACGCCCCCGCGTGCTGCAGGAGCAAGAGCGTGAGGGCGACTGCCTGAAACGATCGGAACAACATGAGTGCCGCCGGCTGCGAGAAGAGGGGGTCGGGCAGCCCGCCATGATACCAGCCCGCGTGGGCCTGATCGACGCGGTCGCCCGCGGTTTTAGGACAGCGGCGCAACGACAGCGGCTGAGCGCCTCTCAGGGGCGGTCCTCTGGGACCACCCGCCGTACGACGCCCCCCGTGCCGCCGACGGCGAAGCTGCCGTCGGCCGCCGCGGCGACCTCGAACGCCCACCCGTCGAGCGCGTCGAGGGTTTGTTCGACCTGGACGCTGTTGGGGTTGATGATCCTCAGCTTCCCGTCGGCGCAGCCCACGGCCAGCCGCTCGCCGTCGGGGCGCCAGGCGATCGAGCAGGGCTCGACCGGCAGCCGCGCAAAGCGCACCAGCCGGCCGATGGAGGGCTGCCAAAGCCGGACGGTCTTGTCGACGCTCGCCGAGGCGAGGTAGGGGACCCCGTGGTCGCCGGGCCGCGCGGCGAGGTCGCAGACGACGCCGGTGTGGTTGTCGAGGTTGCGGAGCGGGCGATCCGCCACACGCCCGTCATCCGATTCCCACACCCGCAAGACTTGATCGACGCCGGCCGACGCCAGCAGGTTCAGACCGCTGGACTCGACGCACAGCACACGGCGGGAGTGCCCCTGTAACTTGGCAACTTGTTGAACGCCGCGGCCGGTTTGGCGCCACTCGATCAGGTCGTTGTCCGCGGCGGCGGTGACGAAGCGGTCGTCCGAGAGCCACGCCGCCGAATAGATGGTGTCGCCGTGCGCAATCGCACTGGCGATGGGCTCGAAGCCGGGCCACGACACCAGCTCCCACTGGCCGAACTGCCCCGCGGCGCCCCCGACGACGAGCAACCGCCGGCCGTTGGGTGAGAACCGGAGGTCGTGCGGCTGATCGACGCCGACGCCCCGCTCGCTGTCGGTCTGGAGCGTGGGCCAGGCCGCCACGCGGATCCCGGCCTGGGAGCCGGCAACCACCAGCTCGCCGCCGGGCGCAAACGCGAGCGCCGTGATGGGCGGCTGGGCGCGCGCAGCGGGCGACTGGCCGATGCCCGCTCCGACCGCCAGGGCGCCCAACAGGGCGCCGGCGAGCCTGGCGGCGTGGGGGGTCGAGAGTCGGCTCATCCAAACAGCTCGCTGATCGTCTCGCCCTGGGCGCTGACGCGCACCGGGCGCCCGTCGCCGGTGTAGAGGGTCGTCGCCGGGTCGATGCCGAGCAGGCGGTAGATGGTCGTCGCCAGGTCGGCGGGGGTGACGGGCCGCGTGCTGGGGCTCTCCCCCATGTCGTCGCTCGAACCAATCACCTGCCCCCCCGCGACGCCCCCCCCCGCGAGCATCACACTAAACACGCGCGGCCAGTGGTCGCGCCCGGCCTGGGTGTTGAGCTTCGGGGTGCGTCCGAACTCACCCATCACTACCACCAGCGTGTCGTCCAGCAGGCGCCGGTCGGCGAGGTCGGTGATGAGCGCGGAGTAAGCCATGTCGAGCGACGGCACCAGCCCGACCGGGGTTCTGGCGCCGGTGTACCCCTCCTTGAGACGCGTCACCAGGTCGTTGTGGGTGTCCCAGCCGCGGTTGTTCACCGTGACGAACGGCACGCCCGCCTCGACCAGCCGACGCGCCATCAGGCAGCACTTGCCGATCGACTTGTCGCCGTACCGGCGGTGCGTGCTGGCGCTCTCGGCCGACAGGTCGAACGCCTTCTTGGCCGCCGGCGACGTCATCAAGCGGAAGGCCTGCTCGAAAGCGGCGTCCGTCGGCGGCGTGCGGTCGGCGGCGTGCTGCGCCCCGTTGAGCATCTGCAGGTAGTCGCGGCGCCGCGCAAGCCGCTCGTCCACCAGTCCGGGGAACGGGTCGAGGTCCCGCACGCGGAAGCCGGGGCTGGCCGGGTCTCCCCCGACCTCGAACGGCGCCACGCTGGCGGGCAGGTAGCCGGGGGCGATGAACTTTCCGCCGCCGACCCGCAGGTCGGGAACCGCCACGTGCGAAGGGAGCTCTCCCGGCCCGCGCCGCAGGTGCGACACCACCGAGCCGATTGCGGGGTAGTTGAGCGCCGGGGTCGGCTTGTAGCCGGTGAGCAAGTAGTGGGTCCCGAAGTTGTGCTCGCCCAGCGGCGAGGTCATCGAGCGGATGATCGCCGTGTGCTGCATCGACGCGGCGGTCAACGGCATCAGCTCGCTGAGTTGGATCCCGGGGACCGAGGTCGAGATCGCCTGGAACGGGCCGCGCACCTCTCGGGTGGCCTGCGGCTTGGGGTCGAGCGTTTCGAGGTGGCTCGGCCCGCCGTCGAGCCAGATGAGGATACAGGCCTTGGCCCGCGCGGAGGCAGCGGCTGCCTGGGCGCGGCCGCAGTAGCTCCCCAGCCCCAGCCCGAGGGCAGAGAGCCCGCCGACTTGCATGAAGTCGCGTCTCCCCAGAGGGGCGTGCGGGGGGGCCGGACGGCTAGTGGTTGGCAGAAAACTCATGGCTGTTCAGCAGGGCCCAGAGGAAGTCTTCAAGGCGGCCGGTCCGCTCTTGCGGGTCCGTGGTCGTGTCGATCCGGTCCGCCCAATCGGCCAGCTCTACTGGGTTCGGCGGACGGCTCAATGCATGAAGGTAGAACGCCTCGACGATCCGCGGGGTCGTGTCCCCCCGGCCGATGAGCGTGTGCAGCCGGCCGGCGGGGGCGGCGATCTTGGCGTTCATTAGGTCGCCGTTCATCAGCCGCAGTTGGGCGGCGATCCCCCGTTCTCCCCCCTCGGCCGAGGAGCAGGGCTCGCCCGGCAGGCACTGGCCGAGGGCCTCTAGCGCGGGCGCCGAGACGGTGCGGTCGACGACGTTGATCGCTCGGGCCGCGCCGGCGTAGTCGTCGGCCACGCCGGTGACGTCGCTGATCGCATCGGCCAGCACTTCGGCCGACAGCGGCTTGGCCAGGGCGTGCGAGTAGAAACGATCGTCCGCGGCGCCGGCGTCGGAGGCCGGCGCGTCGCCGCGGTTGTACGCGGCCGAGTTGCAGATCAGGCGCACCAGGGGGCGGAGCCGGTAGCCGTCGTCGGCGAAGTGCGTTGAGAGCCGCTGCAACAGCTCCGGGTGGGACGGCGGGTTGGTGACGCGTAGGTCGTCGACGGGGCTCACTAGCCCGCGTCCCATCAGCGCCTCCCACACCCGGCCGGCCATCGCCTCGGCAAAGTAGGGGTTCGCCGGCGAGGTCAGCCAGTCGGCGAACTCCTGCCGCCCGTCGGCGCCGCCGGCCAGGAAGCGGTCGCCGGGGATCCGCGCCGCGGCGGGCCCGCCGGTCCGCGGGTGGGTGATCTCGCCCCGCCCCGTGAACCGCACGACGCGGCCGCGGTCGACCCCGGCAAACACCGCGGCCAGCCCGTGGTAGTCGTCCTGGGTCCAGCGGTCGAGCGGGTGGTTGTGGCAGTTGGCGCAGCGGAGCCGGACCCCCATCAGCGTCTCGCTTACGTACTCCGCCTCTTCGCGCGCGGTGGGGAAGAAGCGGTGAACGACCGCCGCGCCGTTCTGGTGGGTGTCTCCCTGGGAAAGGATGAGCGACCGGGCGATCGCATCCCACCCTTGGTCGGCGGCCACTTGCTCGCGCAGCCAACGGTAGAGCGCCTCGGCTGCCTCGGGGTCGCCCCCCGGGTTTTGCACGCGGAGCTGGGTCGCCAGCCGATGGGTCCAGTACTCGGTGAACCCGTCCGACTCCAGCAGCGCGTCGATCAGTTCGGCGCGTTTCGTGGCGGAGGCGTCGGCCACAAACCGCTCTACCTCGGCCGGCTCGGGGAGGCGGCCGGCCAGATCGAGCGTCACACGCCGGATGAACTGGCGGTCGCCGCAGGGCCCGGCCGGCGCCAACCGCAGGGCGAGGAGCTTGGCGTTGACCTCTTCGTCTACCCAGTTCGCGCTGGCCGAAGCGGGCAGGACCGGCGGCTCGGCGCCCAGGGGCGACGAAACCGAAAAGCTAACCGCCTGGCCGCCGAACCGGACGACCGCGGTGTGCTGCCCGGCGAGGTTGACCCTCACGCCCCCCGCCCCGTCGACCGCCAGCGCCGCGTCGTTGTGGCTCTCGTAGACCGCGGTGTCGGACACGTCGCGTCGCTGAGCGTCGCTGAACACGGCCGTCACGCGGACCCGCAGCGACGCCGGCGCCGAGTCGACCGAGAACGAGGCGGGGGAGACGATCAACCGCTCGAGCCGACGCAGCTCCTTCCTGTGGGCGCCCGCTTCGATCCACTGGGAGATCACCCGCGCGGCCGGGCCGTCGGGGTCGAGCACCTCGCCGCCGCCGTGGTCGAGCCCGCCGGTTGGTTTGGCGAGCAGCAGGCTCTGGAGCGGGGCTGCGTGGTTCACGCGGCGTCCTTCCAGCTCGCTGACGATCGATCGGAAGTCGAACGCGGGGTCCCCGCCGAACAGCGACAACCGGAACCCGGCCTGCCCCGCGGCGCTGCCGTGGCAGCTCGCCGCGTTGCAGCCGGCCTTGGAGAACAGCGGCGCCACGTCGGTGTCGAAGTCGATCCCCTGGGCGCCGCTTGCGGGCGCACAGACAAGGCAGACGCCGAGCAGCCAGCGGGTGGTGCGCATGTTTACCCGTCCTGGTCCTGGTGCGGTCCGGCGCCCTCAGCTTCGCTGTCGGGCGCCGCGTCGTTCTCTTGCTCTGCTTTGTTGTCTTGCCTTGCGTCGTCTGACTCTGCATCGCTCGGCGCCAGCTCCTTGGCCCACTTCTTGAGGTACTGCTGGGCCTCCTTGGTGCCGTACTGATCGAGCCGCGGACCCTGGGAGATCAGACGCGATGCGTTGTACACGCGTTGCCGGAACCCGGGGTCTTTCGCGGCGAGGTCCTCCACCGCGGCCGCGGCCTTCGCGACTTCTTCCGGGGTAGCCGTCTTCTGGATCACCGGCGCCATGAGCTGGCGGTACAGGGCGTCCTGCTCGGCTTGTTGTCTCCCCCGGCCCATCGCCATTTGTGGCTCTTTGTACCCCATGTCCGCCAGCGTCGGCGCCTCGCCGCCGCCTAGAGCCTGCACGATCGCGTGGCCGATCTTCGGCCCGTCGGCCTGGACGCTCGGTTGGATCAGCGGGAAGTTCGCGGTCACGACGCCGTCGGAGGCGACCAGCACGGTGAGGGTCATCTTGCGGTTCAGCCCGTAAGCGCCCGGTCCCTCGACGCCGTCGGTCGAGATCAGCGGCGTGGCGCCCTTGGGGAGCGCGTGCCGGGCCCGGCTGAGAAACGCGGTAGCTTCGGTAACGTCGTCCGTCAGGAAGACCAACCGCGTCTCAAGGCCCTCGTCTGCCTTGCTCGCGGCGTACTCCATCAGCAGCCTCGTCAGCCCGATGGAGGGCCGGGTTACTTGGTGCACGAACACCACCAGCAGGGGCGCTTCCCCCGTGCCTGCCAGCACGTCCACCTTCTCTGCCGCGCCAAACGCTTGCTGGGCCTCGAACGGCGCCAACGTTTCGCCGACCTGCGGGCCCGAGAACAGCGGTTCCTGGGCGCCCGCTACGCCGGCCAGCAGCAGCGAGGACAAGGTCACTGGTAGAATCAGTTGCATCGCGTGCACCCGGTGGGAAAAGGAGCGGCAGACCTGCTCTGGGTAGTATATCGAACCCGGCCTGGCGCCGCGCGTGTCGTGGATTTTGCAAAACCCGTTCCGCAGGGGGGGCTAGCCGCCGGCGGGGGTAAAACACGGCGCTGGCCTGCCTCCCGCTCCTGCCCGGGCCCAGTTCGGCCTCCCCGCGTTCAATCGGTCGTCATGTCGAGCCGCGGCCAGGTGTCGAACCGACGATCGACGGGTTGGTTGTCGATGTGGGTGATCACCCAAAGGTCTTGCGGGGCATGGGGGTCGTACGAGACGGCAGCGCCATCGGAGGTCAGCAGGGAGTGCCGCAATCGCTCTGCGTCGCTGTTGTGCTCGGTCAAAGAGGCCAGCACCTCGTCGGGGTCGGAAGACTCGATCAGGTGGACCACGCCGAGGTCGGGGCGTGAGTGGACTGCTGCGCAGAGGCTTTGGCTGCATTGAAAGACCGACCAAAGCTCTGTCGTCGCGGCGGGTTGCCACCCGTCCGGGACATGAACCGGACCCGCTGCCACCGCAACGTTCTTCCACACGCCGGTGTTGTTCCAGTGGCGGAAGTCTCCGCCGGGGCCGGCCAGGTGCAGCAGTTGCGAGAGGTCCGTAGCGCCGTCGTCGAGCAGCAGCGTGATGGGGCGCGCCACCAGCAGCGAGCGTTCTCCGCGGTTTACTCCGCCGGCGCTGAGTAGGTAACCCGGGCCGCCGGAATAGAGCTCGGGCGACCCGTCGCGGCCGTGGCCGATGCGGGCGAAGTAGTCGGTGGGCGTGCCGAGCAGCCATTGCGCCGTCTTGTCGGGCAGCCGGTAGGGCGCCCAGCACGCCCAGATGGCGATGTGACGGCTGCCGGGCAGCTTCGCTTCTGACGGGCCGTCGGGCAGGAGGCTCGTCCACGCCGCCATCAAGGCGACGTGCCGGTCGCCGTTCAGCGAGGTGTCGTCCGCGTGTTCGTACTGCCGCCGGAACGGCGGGAACCTGCGGAGGCCGAGGCTGCCAATCGCGTAGTTCCAGTTGAGTTGATCGAGCAGTTGGCGGGCGGCAGACTGAACCGCCTGCGAGCCAAACGCCTCGAGGTTGAGCAGGGCGATGAGCGTGTAGCCCTCGTAGGGGATGGAATTAAACTCGTAGAGGCCGGCGGCCTGCATCCCTTTGATCAATTTCAGCAGCCACTTCTCTAGGCCGTTGGCGAGGTTGTCGTGCTTGGCCAGATCGCTGCCGTTGAGCGCCAGCCAGCGGTTCTTCAAGTAGCGCGACCCTTCGGTCATCAACAGGTGGTTCTCGGTGTCGGGGACCAAGCCAAGGGTCCGGGGCACCTTCTCCAACGCCTCGCCCCCCTCTAGGGGCAGCAGGGTGTTGAGGAGCCGGTCGCGCGCCTGCGGGTACAGCACCGCTGGCTGATCGCCGTACAGGAACAAGATGGGGACGAGGGCGGCCATCGTAAAGTCGAAGTCCCCCTCGGGGTGAAGGCCCCACGTAGAGCCGGCGTTGCCCCACGGCTCTTGCTGCATCAAGTAGGAATTGGCCGCGTCGAGGTCGCGGCGCGTCGCCATGCGCGCCAACAGCGCTCTGGGGGCGGCGATCTTGCCCTCGGTCTTCCAGTCGCCCAGCGGGTGGCTGGCCCAGCCCTCAAGGATTTGCGTGGTCAACTCCGACTGCTCACGCCACGGCAGGCTGCGCTCGGCAGGGACCTTGTAGTTGCCGGGCGCCAACGGAGCATAGGCGCTGCGCGCGGCGCTGAGGTGCAGGATCGCTGTCCGCGCGCCCCAGGCGCCTACGGCAAGCACAACCGCCAGGGCGGCTGCGATCCTTCTCCACTTCTTCCTGCGCCCGGGCGTCGTTGGATGCGTCGCGTCGGCTGTCGGACGCATGCTTGAATCCTTGTAGGAAGCCGGCGGCGGGAATCGCTCGTCGAGCCGAGTGAGTCGGCCCCGTTGCTGTCACTCGTCGGTTGGATGAATAGGCGGCCGAGGCAGTGCCGCACCGGCGTCCGGATCGGTAGGGCCGGGGTCGTGGGGGTCGGCCGGCAGCAGCGAGGCGCTCCCTTCGTCCAGGAACAGCTCTGCGTCGGCACGGGTCTGCAAGATCGATGCGGGGACGTCCGGCGTGATCGGTCCGGTCAACGCGTCTCGCACGGCCGCTGCCTTGCGTTGGTCGGGCGCCGTGCAAACGAGCCGCCGGCTCGCGAGGATCTGCCGCACGCTCATCGTGATCGCGCGTGTCGGCACTTCTTCAAGCGTCTCGAACCACCCCTCGCGGTGCTGCTGCAGCCGGCAGGCCTCGTCGAGCTCGACGCACAAGTAGGGGCGCTGCGTCTGGAAGTCGGCCGGGGGGTCGTTGAACGCTAGGTGCCCGTTCTCCCCGATCCCGATTAGCGCCAAGTCGATCGGGTGGGCGGCCAGGACCCCTGCCAGGCGTTGGCACTCGGCCTGGGGGTCGGGCTCCGGCTCAATGTAGTGGAAGGCCGCCATCGGCATGGGCAGCTTCGAGAGGAAGCGGCTCCAGAGGTAGTTGCGGAACGACGCGCTGTGCGTGAAGCCGATGCCGATATACTCGTCGAGGTGAAACCCGACGACGCGACGCCAGTCGATCCCCTGCTCGGCGGCGAGTGCAGACAACAATCCGAGCTGCGACGCCCCCGTGGCGACCAACAGGTTGGCGTGCCCCGGCGACGCCAGGGCGGCCCTCAGCAGGTCGGCCGCACGGCCGGCCGCCGCCGTTCCGGCTGCTTGTGCGGTAGGGAGCTTATGGACGATCATCGCGCGTTCCGGGATTGGACGGGCGGCGTGCCCGGCGTTCGCAGGTTAATGTATGGACGAGCGCCTGACGCCGCAACACGCCGCCGGCCACGCCCGTCGAGGCGCGGCCCAACACTATCGACCACCTTTTCTTAGAACCAGGAGCGACGCCATGCGTCCCCCCGCACTCGACCGGCGACTCGCAGCCTGCTTGCTCATCACGTTTGGCTTGCTTCCCGCGCCGGCCTGCAGCGGGGAGCCTCCCGAGCCGGACGTGCTGCGCGTGGGCATTGTCGGCTGCGACACGTCGCACGCGGTCGCGTTCGCCCAGATCATGAACGACCCCGCGGCGGTGGGCGCCTGCGCACGGGTAGAAGTGACGGCCGCGTTCCCGGGGGGGAGCCCCGACATCCCGAGCAGCCGGGACCGCGTTGCCGGGTACGTGGATCAGCTACACGGGATGGGGGTAGAGATCACCCAGGACCTCTCGGAGCTCGCCGCCTCGGTCGATGCAATCCTGCTAGAAAGCGTCGACGGGCGGACCCACCTGCCGCAGTTCCGCACCATCGCCGTGGGGAAGCCGGTGTTTATCGACAAGCCGGCGTCCGACAGCGTGGCGGGCTTCCTGGCGATCCGTGAGATCGCTGGTCGTACGAACACCCCCATCTTCTCTTCGTCCGCGCTGCGCTACTGCCAGAACGTAGCGTCCCTGCAAGACAGCGACGCCGTGGGCCGGCTGGTGGGGGTAGAGGTGGCCGCCCCCATGGCGCTCGAGCCGCACCACCCCGATCTCTTCTGGTACGGGATCCACGGCGTCGAGTCGCTCTACGCGCTGCTGGGCCCAGAGTGCCTGGAAGTGACCCGCGTCGCGGCCGGCGGCCATGACGTGTCGGTCGGAACCTGGAGCGATGGCCGCGTCGGCGTCTACCGGGGCCTGAAGCAGGGACGCGCGGGCTACGCGTTTACCGCCTACGGCGAGAACGGCATCAACCACTCCTCCGGGTTCTCGGGGTACGATCCGCTGGTGGAGCAGATCGCAGAGTTCTTCGTCACTCGCCGGGCGCCGGTGAGCCCAGAAGAGACGACCGGCATCCTTGCGTTCATGGAGGCGGCCGACGAGAGCCGGCGTCTGCAAGCGCCGGTGAAGATCGAGACCATCCTCCAGCGGGCCCAGTCGGCCGCAGAAGGGGAGTAACGCGGGGGCCGGCCGCGGCGCCGGCCCCGAAGAACCCCATCTACACCAGCATTCGGACGAACCCATGAGCTGCTTCGAGCAACGCCGGCCGGTGGCGCCCTTGCCCAGCGGGGAGACGCGCGCGTGAGACTCCCCAACGCACTGCTGAAGTTCGGGCCCGCGATCATCATCGTCTCCATCGTGCTGGGCCCGGGGAGCGTCCTGTCGAGCTCGAAGGTCGGGTGCCAGTACGGCTACCAATTCCTGTGGGTGATCGCCGCGGCGACGCTGCTGATGATGGGGATGTCGACCCTGGGGACCCTGGTCGGCGTCTCGGTTCAGGCGACGCCGTGCGAAGAAGTCGCGCGTCGTTTTGGCCGACCGGCCTCTGTGCTGGTCGGGGTGACGCTGTTCTTGGTGGTCGCCTGCTTTCAGGCGTCGAACAACATCGCGGTGCTGGCCTCGCTGGAGGGGCTGACCGGCTCCGTCGCAGACGCGCCCGCGCGCGGCAGCGGGTCGGGCGTGGCTTCCGTGGCGATCCTCGCGGCGATGAACCTGTTGATCGTGGCCGCCTTGTACGGATTCAAGCAAACCTACCGCTGGCTTGAGCGCTTCATGGGGGCGCTGGTCCTGACGATGGTCGTCGGCTTCGTCATCAATCTCGTGCTCGCGCAACCGTCGATCGCAGGGATGCTCCGGGGGCTGATCCCCAGCCTCCCGCAGGGCAGGGGGGAGTCGCTGCTGCCGCGCCTGTCCGACGGCGAGGTGGTCGACCCGTTCTGGGGGGTGCAGGCGCTGATCGCGACGACCCTCTCGGTGGCGGCGGCGTTCTTTCAACCCTACCTGGTCCGCGAGAAGAAGTGGACCAGCCAGGACGCACGGGCCGGCGTCGGCGACGCGCTGCGCGGCATCGCCCTGTTGGGCGCTACGACGGCCGTTGTGATGGCGACCAGCGCCGCGGCCCTGCACGGCAAGCTGGCGCCCGAGGCGCTGCGGTCGGCCGGCGACGTCGCCAGGCAGCTCGAGCCGCTCTTCGGCGAGTACGCCGCGGCGCTCTTCTCGCTGGGCATCTTCTGCGCCGCGTTCAGCTCGTTTCTTGGCAACGCCCTGATCGGCGGGGTCGTGCTGTCCGACTCGCTGGGTTGGGGCGCGTCGTTCGACGGCAGGGCGCCCAAGCTGCTGACCTGCCTGGCGTTGGCCGCGGGGATGGCCGCCGCCATGGCCTCGACCGTCACTACGTTCAGCGTGGTTCAGCTCGTGGTGCTGGCGCAGGCGCTCACCGTTCTCGGCGGGCCGCTGCTGGCGTTTGTGCTGCTGTGGCTTGCAACGAAGCTGTCGGGCCGGGGCCGTCTGGCGACGATCCCGTTTGCGCTGGTGGTGACCCTTGTGTCGATCGGGTTGGCGGTCAGAACGGCTTGGCGTCTGTACCTGCAAAGTGGGCTATGAGACTCGTGCGGACTGCTGGCGGCCACGCCGCCCCGCACACAACACCTTGAGGGACTCGGCGCGATGCCTGACCAGTTCGATATCCAGGTGAACGGCTACGCCGGCGTCGACTTCAACTCCGATAGCATCGGCGTTGAGGACATCGCAGCCGCCTGCTTGGAGTTGCAGCGCGACGGCGTCGCCTCGATCTTGGCGACCGTCATCACGGCCAGCCCCGAGCGGATGCGCGGCCGGATCGCACGGATCGCCGGCGCCGTCGCGGCGTCGCCGGTCGCGGCGCGTGTGATCCACGGGATCCACGTTGAGGGGCCCTGTATCAGCCAGCAGCCCGGCTACGTCGGGACCCACCCCGCGGCCCAAACGCGGGACGCCTCTCCAGACGTTATGCAGCCGCTCATCGAGGCGGGGGGGGGCCTGGTGAAGCTGGTCACCCTCGCCCCCGAGCGGGACGCGGGGCACGCGACGACGCGTTGGTTGGCGGACCGGCAGATCGTGGTCTCCGCGGGGCACAGCGACGCCACCCTCGACCAGTTGCGGGGGGCGATCGATCAAGGGCTCTCGATGTTCACCCACCTGGGGAACGGCTGCCCGCTGACGCTGGCTCGCCACGACAACATCGTGCAGCGCGTGCTAAGCCTGGCGCCAAGCCTGTGGACCTGCTTCATCGCCGACGGGATCCACGTTCCCTGGTTTGCGCTGCGCAACTACCTGAAGACGGTTGGTGTCGAGCGCGCGATCCTCGTCAGCGACGCCATCTCTGCCGCCGGGAAGGGCGCGGGGCGGTTTACGCTGGGTGACCTCGAGGTTGTCGTCGATAACAACCTGGCCACGTGGTCGAGCGATGGGCAGCGCCTGATGGGCTCGGCCTGCCCGCTCCCCACGGCGCTCGAGAACCTGGTGCGGGAAGCGGGGATCCCACGCAACGACGCCCGACGCATGGCGGGGGCTAACCCACGGGCCGCCCTTGGCCTTGCCGCGCCGTGAACGGGGGGGGCGGCGCGACCGGGTTCGCCGCTTGCCGCTCCCGGTACAAACGCCCCTCACGCCAACAACTCGTGCAGCACCCTGGCCGGCTTGCCGTCGGTCAGCGTGTAGGACTGCCCGTCGGCCTTGTAGGTGAGCGCCTCGTGGTCGAGGCCGAACTGGTGGAGGACCGTGGCGTGCCAGTCTTCGGCGGTCACAATGCCGTCGACCGCCTCGTGACCCCACTCGTCGGTTTCGCCGTGGATGAGGCCGGCTCGGAACCCGCCGCCGGCCATCCACATGCACCCCGCCTTGCCGTTGTGGTCGCGTCCCCAGGCGGCGTGATCGCTCGCCCCTTCGGCGGTGGGCAGCCGCCCCATCTCGCCCCCCCATCGCACGATGGTCGTGTCGAGCAGCCCGCGTTGCTTGAGATCGATCACCAGCGCGGCGGTCCCGCGGTCGGTCCGCAGGCAGGCCTGCGGCAGGCCCTTGATGATCCTGCCGTGGCTGTCCCAGTCGATGTCGCCGTTGCCGTCGTGCAGCAGTTGGACAAAGCGGACCCCCCGTTCGACCAGCCGCCTGGCGATCAAGCAGCGCTCGCCGTACTCGGAGGTGTCGGGGTTGTCTAAGCCGTAGAGCCTGCGGATGTGCTCCGGCTCGTCGGCCAGGTTGAACGCCTCCTTGGCCTTCTGCTGCATGCGGGCCGCGAGCCCGTACGACGCGATCCGGGCCTGCAGGTCGAGCTCGGCGGGGTGCTGCTGGTAGTGGGATTGGTTGAGCTTCTGCAGCAGGGCCAGTTGCGACTGCTGGGCCTGGCCCGCCAGGTGGGGCGGGGGGTCGAGGTTCAGCACCCGCGGCTCCGCGTTGCGGACCTGGGTCCCCTGATAGATGTTCGGCAGGTAGCCCGCGTGCCAGTTGGCTTCGTTCAAGTACGGCAGGCCCCCCTTAGCCGTCAACGACACGTAGGCCGGCAGCGAATCGTTCTCGCTCCCCAGGGCAAACGTCAGCCAGCTCCCCAGCACCGGCCGCCCCGGCGTCGGGCCACAGGTATTGGCCAGGTAGGCGCCGCGGTCGTGCGCGTTGGTGCCGAACTGCATCCCCCGCAGGTGGCACAGGTCGTCGACGATCTTGGCGGTTTCGGGCAGCAACTCCGAAACGTCCATGCCGCACTGGCCGTGCCGGCCGAACCGCCAGGGGCTGCCAAACACGAGGCCGGAGTTGCCGGCGGTGTTCCCTACGCTGACCTCGCCTGGGAACCGCTCCGCGTGGCGCTTGGTGAGCAGCGGCTTCGGATCAAACAGGTCCATCTGGCTCGGCCCGCCGAACTGGAACAAGTCGATCATCGCCGTCGCACGGGCGCCGTGCGGCGGCGCCTTGGGCGTCAGGTCGTAGATCGCGTCGAACGCCGGCTTGACCGGCGTGCGGCCCGCCTCGGCGGCCAGCAACCCGTCCCGCTCCAGCAGCCAGGGTAGCGCGATCGACGCGGCCGAGATCCGGCTGAGGAATGTTCGACGGTGCATGGCAGCAGGGGGGGCCGGTGGGGTGAACGGCGCCGCCCGTCGGCAAGCCGACGGGCGAGCGTTCAGGGGATGTAGAGGAACCGGTTCGAGGCGAAGACTACCTGGCAGAGGGCCGACAGCGCGCGCCGCTCCGGCGATCGCTCCGATTCAACCGACGCCTGCTGCCGACCGAGCGCTTCGACAAAGACGACGGCGTCTTCGAGCTCCGGGCCGGTGGGAGGGGCGCCGTAGGCCAGCCGCCATAGCTGGCGGACCTGCTCCGGGACGGACCCGTCGTGTTCGGCGATCAAGCGGTCGGCCGCCGCGTCGCTCTCGTCGACGACAAAACGGTCGTTCAACATCATCAGAGACTGCGGGGCGACCGTGGTTACGGCCCGCTGTGTGCAGTTGGGGGTCATCGTTGGCATGTCAAAGGCGGCCAGCACGCTGAGCGGGCGCTCGCGGATGGCTTGCACATAGACGCTGCGCCGGTGCGCGTCGTCGATCGGCAGGACGGTGTGGACGACTTTGTTGCTGGCGTTGACGAGCTCCTTGCCCAGCACGATCCCGCCACGCGGGTCGCGGGCGACGGTCGCCGGTCGGCCGCCGAGGGCGCCGTCGAGCTGTCCGCTGACGGCCAGCACACAGTCACGGACCGCTTCTGCCTCCAGCCGGCGCAGCGAGGCACGCGCCAGCAGCCGGTTGCCCGCGTCGATCGCCTCCGCGGCCGGGTTTGTGGCGGACTGTTGGTACACGTGCGACGTCATCACCAAGCGATGGAACTCTTTGAGCGACCAGCCGTCACGAACGAACCGGTCCGCCAAGTAGTCGAGCAGGTCGCCGTAGGCCGGCCGCGGCGTCCGCATGCCGAAGTCGTCCGTGGCGGCGACCAGGCCCGCGCCGAAGTGGTGCTGCCAGAACCGGTTGACCAGAACCCGTGCGACCAGCGGGTGCTTGCCGCTGGTCAGCCAGCGGGCGTAGGCGAGCCGCCGGCCCGTGGTCGGGAGCTCCGGGTCATTGGCGGGCAGCTTGGGCCGGTCGCGGATCACCGTGAGGTCGCCGGGGAGCACCTCTTCTCGGGGGTCGGCGGGGTTGCCGCGGTGGTGCCGACGCGTCTTGGGAACCTGGCCGGGGACCTCGGTCGCCGCCATGAACACACGGGAGAGCTTGGTCGCGCGGATCGACTCTGCCTGTTCGAGCAGCGCGACGCGCTGTGCTTCTTGTTCCTTGCGGCCCGGCACCGAGCGCAGGTGGGTGGACGGCCGAAAATCACAGTCGTGCTCCTTGAGCAGGCGCTGCTCGTCTTCGCTGCGCTTGTCCGGGCTCTTGTTCCAGGCGACTCGGACCTGCTCTTTGACCCGCTCGTCCTTGATGGGCGCCATGCGTTCTTCGAGGTACTTGGCGTACTCGCGCGCGATGAGCGCCTCGCACTCTTGGTCCACTTTGATCGCCCGCTGTTCGATCACGTCATTGCTGGCGATCTCCTCGGGGGTGTAGGCGGCGATCAGGCGTTGGTCGGGCTTCCGCCAGGCCTGCACGTTGTAGACCGGGTCGATTAGCGCCCGCAGCCGGAAGTAGTCGCGGTGAGAGATCGGATCGAAGCGGTGGTCGTGGCACTGGGCGCACTGGACCGTCATCCCCAACAGCGCCGTGCCGACTACCCGCACCCGGTCGGCCAATGCTTCTTCGCGCACCACCGCCGCGTCAACGCCGCTGTCGGCGCTGGAGTCGGGGGGCATCGCCCAGAACCCGGTGGCGGCCAAGGGGTCCCAACGCGTCGCGTCTTCGATCGGTTTGCCGGCGTCGGTTTGGTCGACGCCGACGAGCTCGTCTCCGGCAATCTGCTCCAGCAGGAACTCGTTGAACGGCTTGTCGCTGTTGTAGGAGTCGATGACGTAGTCGCGGTAGTGCCAGGCGTGCTCGCGGGGCGAGTCTCGCAGCCCGCCGTTGGAGTCGGCGTAGCCAACCACGTCCAGCCAATGCCGCCCCCACCGCGGGCCGTACGCCGGGTCGTCCAGCAGGCGGTCGATGGCCCGGGCCCAAGCGCCGGGCTGTTGGTCGTTCAGGAACCGGTCGACCGCCTCGGGGGTCGGCGGCACGCCGAGCAGGTCGAGCGTGGCGCGGCGGATCAGCGTCACCCGGTCGGCCGGCGGGGCGGGAGCGATCCCGACGGTCCGCAGCCGCTCCTGCACGAAGGCGTCAACGGGGTGCTCGGCCAGGCCGGCCGGGGGCTGCCGGGCCTCCACCGGCTGGAACGCCCAGTGCTGCTGCTCTTCTTCGGTGATGTAGAAGTCGGGCAGCTCCTCTGGCTCCGGCCGTGCGGTCCGATGCCCCTGGGCGAGCCAGCGACGGATCAGGTCGACGTCGTGCGGTTCCAGCGGCTTGCCGTCTAGCGGCATCGCCCCGGACTGCACCATGCTCAGCAGCGAAGATCCCAGCGGATCGGCCTCGTCGATCGCGTGCGACGCGATCATCCGTCGCACCTGTCGGAGGTCTACGCCCCCCTCGATCGTCTCGTCCTCGCCGTGGCAGTAGAAGCAGTGCGCCTTCAAGATCGGGCGGATGTCTGACTCGTACGAGAGCGGCCCGCTCTGGCCGTCGGAAGCGGTAGCGCTCGGGGCTGCCGGGTCAGCCGCCAGCAGCGGGCCAGCGCAGAACAACGCGAGCCCCAGCAGCGAGGCAATCGCGGGTCGCCATCGACCGCGGCTCTCGCTGCCGGCGCGAACAAGATCTCGTCTCAAAGGTTCGCCGTTCCACATCGGACCAGCACCTCGTCAGATAAGTGGGTTGCGATTGCCGCGGACCGCGTCAATCCTCGTGTTGTTCTACTGAAATCCCGCGGCGGAGTCGAGCTGCCCGCCGGATCGCGGCAGAAATCCCCCGGTGTTTTTGCAGCGAATCTCGCAAGCGGACGCGTTTCGGCTACCGTGCCGCCGGGGAGCGGCAGGCGATACGTCAGTCGCCGGGGCCTCCGGCCGTCGCGTCACGGCGCCTCGGGCGAATAGCGCTCGCCGAGCGCACGCCGGATGTCGGGCAGGTCGTACCAATGCAGCGCGCCCGGCACGACGTGGTCGATCAGGTCGTACTGGTCTGCTCGGGCGACAACATCCCGGGCGAAGCTGTCGATCGCGTCGCGTGTCGAGACGCGCCCCACGCGGTCGCTCAGCAGCGCGGCGTGCAACGCAACCGGGCCGCCTACCCCGATCCCTACCAGATCGATCGGGCCGCGATCGACCTGCTCGACCCCCCGCAGCGCCTCGACGGCCGCCAGCACGTCTTCGACCCGCTGACCGAGCAGCGGCCTGCCGAGGTGGAGCGACAGCATCCCGGCGCTGTAGTTCGAGCTGCCCCCGTAACGACGCTTGTTTTGGTGGGCCAAGTCAACGGTTTCGCCGACGCCGCGCACGTCGATCGCCAGCACTACCCGGCCCCGATCTGCGAGCGCGTCGATCGCCCCTGCCGGCGCCGCGTCTGCCTGCTTGCCGTCGCCGTGCACGTAGACCACACCGGGGCGCCTTGCGCCTGCTTCTAGGTCGCTGGGCAGAAAAAGCAGCCCCGGGACGGGGGGCTCGTGCGGGCGTTCGATAAGCACTTTCGTGATCCGGCGTCCGTCGTGATCGACCTCCCCACGCTCGACTAGAGAGACCGATCCGACGGGGCGCAGCCCGAGGAGCTTTGTCAGCTTCTGTTGCTGGTCGGCGAGGCGCGGCGCCCGCCAGAGGTCTTGCCGTTGGGGCGCCAGCCGCTCGGCGCTGCCGAGCAAGACGTCTGTGACGGTCTGTTCGTCGGCAAAGTGAGAGACCGCCTGCCCGGTGGCCGTGACGTAGAGCTCTTCGTCGGGCAAGACCTCGGACTCCGGTTCGACCACGGGGGCGTCGTCCCCCAGCAACCAGCGCTTCATCCATTGCACCGCCGCCTCACGCCGGGGCTTGCTGAAGCCGTGTTCATCGGCGGCGACAAACAGGTCGACGCGTTCCGGCTCGTCGAGCACTTGGTAGACACGTTCCAAGTAGCCGAACGACTCGCGCGTGGCGTGGATCGGAAAGAAGTCGTGCTCGGCGGCAAGCAGCCGCGTGGGGCGGGGCGCCCGCATGACGGCGAAGCTGACATGCTCAAGCCCCCCCGCCGTGTCGCCCGATAGCTGCTGACAGCCGTCCTGCTCGCCGATGGGGCTGTGGAGGATCGATTGCTGCGAGCACAGAAAGCAGGACGGCGCCGCGGGGCCGATGCGCGGTTCCATCGCCATCAGGTAGAGCGACTGCGTGCCGCCCCCGGAGTTGCCGGTCAGGCCGATCCGGGCGGGGTCGACCTCTTTGCGAATGACCAGGTAGTCGACGGCGCGGACGTTGTCCCAGAGCTCCCAAACAGCCGCATCCAACCCCAGCATCATCAAGCCGTTGTCCAGCAGCGAGTGCCCCGTGGTGGCCGATAGCGGGAGCAGCTCGCGGCCCGAGTCGACCACCTGCAGGCGTTCCCCCTGACAGATCGGGTCGACGATGAGCGCGGCGATGCCGTGCTGCGCAAGCAACATGCACAACTGCTGGTACGCGGGGCTCGCCTTGCCGTTCTGCGTGTGGCCGCACGGGACCAACACGCCCGGGACCGGCCCGTCACGCTTCGGCAGGTAGAAGTTGGCCGTGACGTGGTGGTGCGGGCGGCTCTCGAACGCCACCCGCTCAATGACGTACACGCCTCGGTCGATCCGCCCGGTGACGAGCGGGTTCAAAGGGGTCTTGGCGGGCAGCCCGCCGATGGCCGCCGCGAAGCTTGCTTTCAGCTTCGCCTGATAGGCCCGCAACGCGGCCGGCGAACGCAGCGCTTGCTCGCGCTCCGCACGCTGCTGCTCAAAGCGGCTGTCGAGCTCCGCCATCAGGTACCGGTGCAAGAGGCCCCCGCGCTCGTCCCCCAAGACATCGAGGTCCCCCGCGAAGACCGGCGGCGTCGCGCCCCACGCCCAGGCCGCGGCAAGAACAAGCACACACATAGCTGGGCGGCGGTGGGGCATGGCGGGTAGCCGGTCCTGCGCGAGAGGCTGGAATCAGATGAAGAGGTAGGCCGATCGGCCACGCTCTATTGTTCTTGGCTGGGCCGGCGCAGCAAGCGGGGCCCTAGAGGCAGTCGTCGGCGCCATGGGGAAAGCCGACATCGGCTCTGCCGGGGCCGCCGTACCCCGGTGAGTGGATGGCAGGGCCCACTCACGCTGAACCTGCGCTAACCCGCGACAGCGGTCTGTGTGCAAGCTGCCCTTCCGCTCAGGGACGGCTAGGAGACCGGCCGGGCGTTGCTTCGCGCCGTATCGGCCCGGCCATCAGACCGCCAGCTATGCAGGCGATCAGCAGGGCCGCCGAGGCCGGCTCGGGAACGTTGGGCGAGGCGTTCAGACCGCCGAGGGCGCCGCTGCTGGCGCCGAAATTTGTCTTCCAAGCGGCGTACTCTTCGGCGTCGACCGTACCATTGGTGTCGCTCGCGTAAGAGACGCCCGGGAGCACGCCTACCACGGCGCCCAGGTTGTCGCGCCACACGGTATAGTCGGCGGCGTCGACCGTGCCGTCGCCGTTGAAGTCGCCTTGCAGGGCGCCGGTGAAGTTGGCGTACAGGATATCGAGGTCGACGTCGTCCACATCGCCGTCACCGTCCAGATCGCCGTCGATATAGGTCTGGCCGGTAACGCCCGAGCCAGTGAAGCCGGCTAACGAGATGGCCACGTCCGCGTTGTTCACGACGCCGTCGAAGTCGACGTCGCCCATCAGCGCGACCCGGACCAGGACGTCGGTCGGGGTGTAGAGGACCGCGAGCGCCAGGCCGGCCCACGCGGCGTCGACCCCGCTGACGGATTCAAAATGCCCGGTCAGGCCGCTGCTGGTGATGATGGCGATCTCATCGCTCAGTTGCGGCGTGTAGCCCTCGACGATGGACAGGGCCAGGGCGCCGGCGAGCGTAACGTTCTGGGTGACGTTGAGCTGATCGAAGGTCTCGTCCAGCGGGTCGGTGTTGTCGACGCCGCCGAGATCAATCTGGATCTCGCTCCCCGCGAGTTGATAGAAATCGCCGTCCAGGGCGAGCGCGCCGGTGAGGTTGAGCACCGGTTCCGGCTCCTGGCCCCCGCCGAGGCGGAAGTGGCCGGAGAGGTTGGCCGCCACGAAGTGGGTGTGGCCGGTGGAGACAGGGTCGCGATCCTGCCAGGCGTAGAGACGCACATCGAGTGAAGTGACCCAGTCGCCGCCGGTGTAGTCGGCGGTTAGTGTGGCGGGGTTCGCCAGGTTCGGTCCGCCTTGGTTGGCGTGTTGAATGCTGGTGGTGACGAGCGCTTCGCTGCTGGCGAACCCGTCGATGCTCGTAAGGATGGCGTACTCCGACGGCGCGTTCTGCCCGTTTCGCCAGAAGGTAAAGGACACCTCGTCCAGCAGCATCTCCAGGCCTGGCGCCGGCGCGACGACGAACCCCATGTAATCGTTGGCGGCGATCGCGTCGTCGAGCGCGAACGTCTCGAAACCGTTGGTGTTCCACTCGTTGCCCTTGTTGGTCCCGCCGCCGTTGGGCTCCCGGAAGCCGACGCCCGAGCCGTTCTGAAACCCCTGGACAACGGCGAGCGACGGATCGAGCGTCGAGGTACGGGTGAGCGGAGAACCAAGCGTGCTCGACCCGGCGTTGTTGTCCTGCGCCCCGCTAAAGTTGAAGGCCAGCAGCGTGGCGGGGGCGTCGGTGAAGTCGTCGGGCGGGGGCGGGGGCGGAGGAGGCGGGGCGCTGACGCCGACCGGCTGACCCGGCGCTACGACGCCCCGGTTGTAGAGGTTCCCGCTCATGGCGCCCTGTCCGGCCAACTCCCCGCCGGGCAGCACGTCGATCCAGCGTGCCGAGTGGAGCGCGGCGTTCTGCAGCACGACGCGTCCCCCCGTGTTGACGCGCACCTCGTTGCGTCCGCTTAGCGAGCCGCCAGACTCGACGATCAGTGTCTGGGTGTTGCCATTGACCCCGGCCACCTCGACGCCCAGCGTCTCGATAGGTCCGTCGGCGAACGCCGTCGCGTCGCCAGAGGCCGCGCCTGCAAGCAGCGCGGACCAGGTGTCGTTGGGCGTGCCGCCCGGCCCCCCCGCCGAGGTGACCTCCCAGCTCGCCGCGTTGGTGACGCGGTCGCCGTCGCCACCTACCCAGTCGCGGTAGCTAGTGCCGTACGCGTCCGGTTTGGCCGCCCCCTCGGCGAACGCGAGCGCCTCGAGCTCGGCGACCAGGGCCGCGTTGGCCGCCAGGTCCAACGGGTTGGCTTCGCCGACGTCCGTGGCCAGGTTGTACAGCTCGTTCACCCCGTCGCGTCGGCGGATGAGCTTCATGTCGCCGACGATGATCGTCCAGTCCGTGTCCGGCTCGCTCAGCCAACTGGGTTGGTCGTTCTCAAACAGCAAGCCCTTGCGTAGGCGCTGCTCCCCCTCGCCGGTGAGCGTCGGGAGGATCGACACCCCATCGATGCCGACGCGCGGCAGCACGCCCCCCAGGTCGGCCGCGGTGGCCTGGAAGTCGGCCAGGTCGTTCAGCAGGTCCGATTCGGCGCCCGGGGCGATCGTGCCGTTCCAATACGCGAACGTGGGCATCCGGATGCCCCCCTCGTACAGGTCGCGTTTGCCGCCGCGCAGCACGCCCTGGATCTCCGGGGTGTTGATCCGGTTCTCGCCCATCCCCCCCGCGGGCCCCGCGCCGTTGTCCGAGGTAAAGATGATCAGGGTGTTGTCGAGCACCGAGTCGTCCTCGAGCCCGTCGCCGTTGGGGTCCTTGAGCCGTTCGATGATGGCGCCGACCGACGTGTCCATGCGGGTGATCGTGGCGGCGTAGTCCTTCTCGATGCCGTCGAGGTTTGGGTCGTTCGCATAGACGCCCCTGCACGCCGGGCCGATGACGTCGCCGTCGATGTTGCGGAACTCAGGGGCCGTGGCCACGTGGGTCAATTCGAAGTGGACCGCGGTGTAGTTCAGTTGAAGGTAGAAGGGGTCCTCGCCCGTCGCTATGTCGCGGATGTACCGCTCAGACTCTCGGTGGATCAAGTCGGTGAGGTATTCGGGCTCGCCCCCCGGTCCCCCGTCGTTCGCCGTCAGAACCATATCGCCGTTGGCGTTGGTCTCCCACACCCAACTGTAGTAGTAGTCGTGGGCAGAGCCGTGATTCAGGTGGCCGTAAAAGCGGTCATAGCCTTGGTTGTTGGGCAGATCGCCTTGCGGGTCGTTGCCATAGAACGTCGGCTGGGGGTCGTCGCCGAAGAGGTCCCGCTCGCCCGTCGCCCCCCAGCCCAGCTTGCCGATCATCGCGGTGCTGTAGCCCGCAGACTTCATGACCTCGCCGGTGGTGACATCCTCCGCACGCAGGCCCGCGAAGAGGTTGATGTTGCGGTCGTTGATCGCGTGCCCGTTGTGGGCGCCGGTCAACAGGCTGGCGCGGCTGGGCGAGCAGACCGTCGAGGCGTACGAGCGGTTGAGGATCATCCCTCCGGCCGCCAGCGCGTCGAGGTTCGGCGTCTGGATGTACGTGAGGCCGTTGTTGAACCCCACGCTGCCCCAGCCCAAGTCGTCCGCCAAGATATGAATAATACTGGGCGCCGACCCTTGGGCGGCCGCCCCGCCGGTCAACCCACCCAGGCAGAGTACGAGCGCCGCGATACGACGGCTGTGCTTCATCATGGCGCTGTCACACTCAGATTGCACCGGCAGGAGAAACAAGAAGTTGGGAAGAGTCCGCTCCGTCCTCCGTAGGCCGCTTGTCGGCAGACGAAGAGCGGCCGACTTTCATGCTTTGAACCCGGGCGGTATGCGGAAGCAGAGGTGGATTGGTGGGTAGACCGTCACATAGCAAGCCACACCAACCAACCGCCAGTAGCTACGAAGAAATGCGTCCAGCTACTTTCCGCCGGGATCTTTCGAGGTGAGGTTCCACACGAAGTGTTTGCTTTCGGGGGAGAGCTCCTGGGTCAGCTCGCTTCGCTCGTTGTAGCGTTTGGGGAGGTACTGCACTGTCTGCGGTTGTTTCTCCTCGGGGAACGCGGAGTCGATAGAAATCATCTTGCCGGTTTCGCGCATGGCTTCGATGCTGACCCGGTACTCGCCGGGCTTCGGGCCTCTCTCGGCGTCGATGGTGAACCGACCGTCTTGGATCCTGGCGCCAGCCGAAGGCCCGTCGCCCAGCGGCTGGAGGGTCAGATAGCCGTCTTTGAGAGGCTCGCCGTCAAAGGTGACTTCCCCGGTGATCTTTAGTCGACCATCTTTGGGGCCGCCGCATCCGATAAGAGCAATCGCCGTTAGGGCGATCAAGATTCCACGTAGCATGTGCTTCTCTGCAGGGCAGTTCGTGTCACTACTCGCCGATGATTCCACTTTTTTGCCCTACGCCCGGACCTGCCGATGTTGATCCGATAGGCGTTCGGCAGTGCGCCAAGCGGTCGATCGTCGGGCCAGTCCTTCGTCGGGCCGGTCCTCTCGCGGCAGGTGCAGCATCGATGAGCGGCAGGGGCTGATGGCGGCAAAAGCTTTAGGCCGTGGCCTCCATCTCCTTGGGCACGATTAGCCTTGCGCCCCTCGGGCACGCGACGCAGCAAGGCTGATCGTGACGCGTTCTACGGCACGGCGACGACTTCTTCGTTGGCGCGTGTGGACAACGCCCGCCATACGTCGATATCAACACCGTCGGGTATGGCGTGTGTCGAGCCATCCATCATCAAGACCTGCACCACTCCTGGGTGTCGGCTGCGGGATGCGATGTAGGAGTCGACGCCGCCGCCGGTCGTGATGCAAGGCATGCCCTCGTTGGGCAGGTCGACGCACAAGGTTCTGTCCCCCGCGGAGCTATTGGGGGTAAGAAACGTCGTGATGGAATAGTTGCCCGGGTCCTGATTCCATAGGTCGCCACGCCGGTCGACGGGTGTGTTCGCGGACGACGGAGCCTGCAGCATCTCCATCATTGCCAGGGTGTGGGAGAGTCCGTCGGTGATCTCCCTCGCCTCCACCGCGTAGTTGTTGCCGAATGGCGCCCATTCGGCCGCGGCGGCAAAAGTGCTGCTCCCGTAGTTAGGACCGTAGTTGCCCTTGTACCGCGGCGGTACGGTGCCGTTGGTGATGGCGGCGCCGGACAGTTTTTGCAGCGATTCATCGCTGGGGCAGTGATACACCGCGATGTAGGCGAACATCTGCTCCTGAACCACCCTCGTCTGATTGTTCCAACCTATCGAAGAATCGTACCCCTGGAGCCGGTTGCCTTCTTCTAGATTGGGCAACAAGAACGAAGCGAAGGAGGTTCGCGGCGTGGTAAGCGCGCCGGCGGGAAAGCTCTTGTGAGCAATCTCGTACCCGAGCAGCGCCAGCCCCAATTGCCGCAGGTTGTTGGAGCACTGCGAACGCCGAGCCGCCTCGCGCGCCGCCTGAACGGCCGGCAACAAGAGCGCCACCAGTATGCCGATGATGGCGATCACGACCAACAGTTCCACAAGCGTGAAGCCCAGGGGGCGCCGTTGTTGGCGGCTCATATCCATTACTCGCATACGTTTCCAAGTCCTAGAGTTGCAACGGTCCTGAACTACGGCGGGCGCCACGACGACGCGGAACAGGCCCCTAGCCGCGGAAACGACCCGCAGCCGCGCAGCCAATCAACACAAGGCCGGCCAACACCACGGCGCCGGGCTCCGGCACGGCTGCCGAGGCCGACACGCTTAGAGCGTTGATCGGGGGGCCGAAGTTGCTCGTCCACACGTCGTAGTCATCTTCCGTTACCCCGTCCATTTGGTCTCCATTGCCGTTTAGTGACTCGTCGGTCGGGGCCCCCAGGTTGTCACGCCACACGGTGTAGTCGGCCGCGTTGACGAAGCTGTCGTTGTTGAAGTCGCCGGCGATGCCGGAGCTAGGGAACCGCTCAAAAACAACTCCCTCATTTCACCACACTGCGTGCGCGGTGTAGTTGAGTGAGGGCAAGAGGGCGTCTCGGATGATTGGTTCGTTGCGGAGGAAGTCGTTGCTCGCCTTGACGCCTGCTTGGTACTTGCGTCGAGCTACTTCGACAACCACACGCAGGCCGGCCGCGGTCGTCGTGCGGGCCAGCGCCGCGCGGATCGTCTCGACCGAGCGGATCAGCACCGCACGCAGCGAGCGGGAGAGGTGGCAGAACAAGCGGTGGTCGATCGGGTTGTACTTCGAGCAGTACGGCGGCAAGTGCGCCACGCGGATGTCGCGGTTCAGCAGGCCGGCGACCCCGCACAGCCGCTCGCGGAACAGCCCCACCCGGTTGCCGTTGCTGCCGCCCGAGTCGGCCAGCACTAGCACCCCCGAGGCGTGCCAGTACCGCTTCTTCCCCAGCCGTATCCACCAGCGTCGGACCGCGTCGGCCGCCAGCTCGCCGGTGTCCGCTCCTTGGGCTAGCAGCACCAGCGCCTCGTTCGCCGCCAAGTCGTACACGCCGTACGGGATCACCTTGCCCGACCCTGCGCTGGGGAAGTCGTGGTCCAACGCTTTGACCTGGCCGTCGGTCCACGCCCGCCCGGGGCGGAAGAAGTCCCCCAGAAGCTCTTTCTTCTTGGTGTCGATGCTCAGCACGGGCCACCCCTTGGCTAGGTACTCGGCCTTCAGTCCGGCGATCCGCTCGAACTGAGCGTTGCGGTCGGGAGACTCGCCCAGGCACTTCGTTTTCACGGCCTGCCGGTGCGACAGCCCCAGCTCCTCACGCAGCAGCCGCGCCACCGTGTTGGGCGACATCTCGACACCCGACTCCGCCAGCTCGATGGCCAGCTCACGCGCCGTGCGGTTGGTCCACAGCCGGTCGGGCTCGACCGGCGAGCCGGCCGTGTGGACCTCGACCACCTGCCGCAATGCGTCGATCGCCTCGCAGCTAGCTGGCTTTCGGCCCCCCTTTTTTTCGGACCCGCCCCGCGGCCTCGTCCTCGGGGAGACGCTCGACCTCCTCCTCGGCAAAACGAATCGTCCCACGGTCGCACCCGAACAGCTCCGAAATGTAGGTCTTGCCGCCACGCCCCAGCTTCTCGGCCTCCACCGCCGCGTACCGCCGCCGGTCCTTTTCGGAGAGCGAGCCATAGAAGTTGACCATCCGCCGCTCGACATCCGCGTGATACAAACCCATCGCTACACCCTCCGTGTCGGGAACCAACAACGGCGGCATTCTACGCGATGGGAATTGAGGGAGTTATTTTTGAGCCGTTCCTTAGGCGGCGGTCTCTTCTTGGCGGGGACTCCTCGGGCAGTTCGGCCAACTCTCTTGCCGCAGCGGGTGGACCAACATCAGCGGATTCCTCTTTGGCGCAACCCGCAGCGGTGCAGCTCTCCTCCGTCGGAGTGCCGAATGGCCAACGTAATTTACGGCGGTCCACTACAAGGCTGATGGGCGCGAAGCTTGTCCGCATCAACTCTTAGGATCCAGTGTCGTGGGTGTCTGTAGCGCGGGTTCAATGATCGAGAATAATGGCCAGCCAATCTCCAACGACGCGGAGCAGATAGGCGATCATGTCGCTACCACAGCCGACGGCGTTCGCCGCGCTGTCGCAAGGGTTTGATGGCGAGTGCCCCTGCTGCCGGCGGAGGTTCCCTCAAGCATAGACTCTTGCCAAGGCGGCGGCTCACAGATCACCCGCGGAGGCGTCGCCAACGCGGAGCGACCTCTGAGGATGAGCCGGGTCGCTAACTCGCCAGATCTGGGCCAATTCCGGCCACTTGGCCGGAGCTGGATCTAACAGCCCGTTGAAAAATACCACTCCCCCGACCAACCCCTTGGCGCTAAACTGCGTCGCCGACGAAAGCGTGACTTGAGCAGGAGCGAAGCGATGGGGATGGGAAGGCGAGAGCGGGATCGGCAGGACGTGTTGTTCGTGACGGCCCAGCAGCTGCCCAAGAGTCAGGGGCACGCGTTCTACAAGCGGCTCAATAGGCTGCTTTCCGAGGCGGGCTTCGACCGCGAGGTCGAGAAGCTGTGCGAGCCGTACTACCAGCCGACCGGCACGCGTGGGCGGCCGTCGGTCCCGCCGGGAGTCTACTTCCGGATGTTGATGGTGGGTTACTTCGAGGGGATCGGTTCACAGCGGGGCATCGCGTGGCGGTGCGCCGACAGCCTCAGCCTGCGGGAGTTCCTGGGCGTTCCGCTGACCGAGGCGACCCCCGATCACTCGACGCTCAGCCGGGTCCGCGATCGCCTGCCGCTAGAAGTCCATCAGGAAGTGTTCCGGCTGGTGCTGCAACTGGCGGCGCAGCAGGGGCTGCTAAAAGGCAAGACGGTAGCGGTCGATTCGACTACCCTTGAAGCCGATGCGGCGATGAAGAGTCCGCCTTCGGCGGATGCGGCGCCCGGGTTGCGAAGGGGCGGGCGAGGACTGGAAGGCGTACGTCATTGGCTTGATGAAGAAGGAAGGAGTGATCGAAAAAGGAGACGAGCCGAGCGACGAAGAGGTCCGCCGCTTCGATAAGAAGCGGAAGAACAAGAAGGTCTCGAACGCCGAGTGGGTCAGCACGACCGACCCGAGCGCACGGATCACCAAGCTCAAGGACGGCCGCACGCATTTGGCGTACAAGGCGGAGCACGTGGTCGATATCGATACGGAGCTGATCTTGGCGGCAGAGGTCTATCACGGCGACCACAGCGACACGAAGACCCTCTGCGACAGCGTGATGGAGGCGCAGACGCACCTGTCAGAGGCTGGGCTGGAAGCGCAGATCGAAGAAGCGGTTGCCGACAAGGGCTACCACGCTGCCGAGCAGCTGGAACTGGTCACGTCGGTCGGGGTGCGGACGTATGTGCCGGAGCCCAAGCGCCGCGGCGAGTCGCGTCTGAGCGCCAAGCCAGTCGAGCAGCAGCGCGCGGTGAAGGGTAACCGCCGGCGGACCAAGACCGCCAAGAACAAACGGCTCCAGCGGCTGAGGAGTGAACGGGTCGAGCGCAGCTTCGCCCACGTGTGCGACACCGGCGGGTCACGCCGCACATGGCTGCGGGGGATCGACAAGGTGAGGAAGCGGTTACTGACGTCGGCGCTGGTGCGGAACCTGGGCCTGGTAATGCGGAAGCTGTTCGGGATCGGCACGCCGAGGGGCCTGCAGGGCGAAGGTGGCTCCGCCGGGCTTATGCAGCTCGCCTGGCTTCTCATCGCAGCGATGAAGAACTTGTGGGACACACATGCTCGCCTGGGAGCCCGGCCTACAGAGTCACGCCTCCAACTGCTCACAGTTGGCGGGCCACAGGAGTATGCGCTTAGATCAACGGGCTGCTAGACGTCCGAGAGAACGTGCGGTTCAAGGGGGGTCACTTCAGCGCTTGGATCCATGAGACCTTTCCAACCTCCGTCTGCTCGATCGCCATCGAGTTCAAGAAGTTCTTCATGGACGAGTGGTCGGGCGAAGCGGATCTACGCGAGGTTGACGCCATCTTCGGCGCCCTGAAATCGACCCTGCCCGGCGTGCGGTCGGAGCTGCTCCGTGTGGGGGCAACGTGAGCGCAGCAACCCCGCCGTCTGACCACGAGCACTGGGAGCAGCTCGGCGACCTCGCTAGCGGGCGGCTGCGCGAGAACCAACGGGTCTCGAGGTCGCTGCCCGAAGGGGGCCGCTTGGTGGTCGACCGGCCGCTGCCGTTCCTGTTCGTCTACCGCATGCCGTCGGGCGGGCGCGATGCGGGCACCGAGCAGTTGCTCGCTTCGGAAGCCTCGTACTTGATTGCGCCGTCGGACCCGCAGTACCACCGCGGAATAGTCTCGCTGTGCAAACGGCTAGAATCCGCGATGCAAGACGTCCAGGGACGCTTCCTGCAGCTCGAGTTGTGGGCCGCCAGGGTTAACAGCTCCGGTCTTTCTGATGAGGAGCCTCTCCCCTTGCTCCAGCCGGTGTTCAGCGTGGTCTGCACACCGGGGGACGAGGACTCCGAGCCGGTCGCCGCCCTGGTCCAGGCGCTGACGCAAGTGACCATCTCGGGGCGTCAGTCCTTGGTGAAGGTGACCCCCCAGCAGCGGGTGGCCCCGGCGGGCCTCGAGCCGATCTCGGCCGGCCCCGGCGAAGCGCGGACCGTCCTTGGACTGGAAGTTCGCCCGATCTACCGCGACAGCGCGACTCAAACCGTGTTCCCCATCGTGCTCCATCGTCTGCGCTCCGAGCTGGCGACGGCGCTCCGCAAGACGGTCGCCCAGTTCGCCCGGCCGGCTACGCCGGAGGCCGCGCCGCACTTCCAATCGTACGGCTCGAGGACGCTGGTCAAGTCGCTGCGGAGCGTCGATCAAAGGCTCTGCGCGGTGGGCGAGTCGTTTGACTTCCTGCTGCAGGCGACCCCCACCAACTCGGTCAAGGCGTGGGCTCAATTCGCCGAAGGCGGGTACGCCCAAGAGCCGGCGTTCGCCTACCGCCCGCTGCCGTACGACCCTATCACGCTCAAGCGGGCGCTGTTCAGCGTCGAGGCGGATTCCGTGGCCGATCCTACTCTATCCCACCTGTTCCGCGAGAAGCAGGTCGAGCTCGACCGGCAGATCTCGGCTTTGCGCGACTTGAACACCCCGGCCTTCCGCTACGCGTGCCTGCAACTGTACGGGGAGGTCGACGACGCACTGGCGGCCCTCGCCCACGAACTGCTAGACCACGTCGACCCGGCCGAAGGCGCCGCTGCGGGTGGCGGCGACCTCAGCCTAGACGAGGTGGTGAAACGGGCTCAGCAAGAGATCGCCTACTATCGCAAACGCCTCCCCGAGTTCGAAGCGTCCGTGTCGACCGACGCCGACATCCCGTCGGGGGTAATGGTCACCCGCGGAACGCTGCTCATCTCCGAGAACGCGCGCATCACGCCCCGCCGTATCGACGCGTTGCTCCACCACGAGGTCGGCACGCACCTGCTCACGTACTTCAACGGTCGGCGTCAGCCGCTGCGGCTGCTTTCGGTGGGGCTGGCGGGCTACGAAGAGCTGCAGGAAGGGATCGCGGTGCTGCTGGAGCACCTCTCGGGGGGGCTGACCTCGTCGCGGGTGCGGGTGCTCGCCGGCCGAGTGGTCGCCGTGAGGATGATGTCCGACGGCCGCCCCTTCACCGAAACGTTCACTCGGCTGCACAAGCGGCACGGATTCGCCCCCCGTTCCGCGTTCCTGATGACGCTGCGAGTCTACCGCGGGGGGGGCATGACCAAGGACGCCATCTACCTGCGGGGCCTAAGAGACCTCCTTGAGTTCTTGGCGAACGAGGGAGACCTAGAGCCTCTGTTGGTAGGCAAGGTCGCCCTTGCCCACCTACGCCATCTGGAAGAACTGCAACGCCGCGGCATCGTGACCCCCCCGGCGGTGCTGCCGCGTCTGTGGGACCTACCCGAATTGCGCCAACGGCTCGACGCGTGTCGTGGCCGCTCGGTCCGCGAACTCCTGGAGATGGACAGATGAAGATTGGATTTGTTGTCAACGACATGGCGACCGAACGCGCCGAGTTTACGACGACCCGTCTGGCGATGACCGCCACAAGGCTGGGTCATCGGTCCTTCACGCTGGGTGTGGGAGACTTTGTCTACGCTCCCGACGGATCGATCCATGCGCACGCCCGCAGCGTGAAGGGCGACTCGCACGAGTCGCTGGAGGACTACCTCGCAGACCTACGGGGAGAGGGCGAACCTATCGACCGCGTCTGCGTGGATGAGCTGGACGTGCTGTGCCTGCGTAACGATCCGGCAGAAGACGCGAGCGAGCGGACCTGGGCGCAGACCTCGGGGATCCTCTTCGGGCAACTGGCCGCGGCGCGCGGCGTCCTGGTCGTCAACGACCCCGAGAACCTCGCCAACGCCCTCAACAAGACGTACTTCCAGCACTTCCCGGAACAGGTCCGCCCCAAGACCTGCATCAGCCGAAACATCGAAGAGATCAAGGAGTTTATCTCGGGCGAGAACGGAAAGGCGGTCATCAAACCGCTGCAGGGCTCCGGCGGCCAGAGCGTCTTCCTCGTTGACAACCTAGAGAAGGCCAACCTCAACCAGATGATCGAGGCGGTGACGCGCGACGGCTATTGCATTGTGCAGGAGTACCTGCCGGGCGCCACCGAAGGGGACGTGCGGATGTTCGTAATGAACGGGCGCGCACTCTGCCACGAAGGCAAGTACGCGGCCTTCCGCCGCGTCAATAAGTCGGGCGACGCGCGCAGCAACATGCACTCCGGCGGCGAGAGCGTGGCTGCGGAAGTTACCGATCAGATGCTCGAACTGGTCGAGATGGTCCGACCCAAACTGGTGTGCGACGGCATGTTCCTGGTGGGGCTCGACATTGTTGACGACAAGCTGATGGAGATCAACGTCTTCAGCCCCGGCGGCCTTGGGTGCGCTGAGCAGCACACCGGAGTCGATTTCTCGGAGGTCGTCATCAAAGACCTAGAACGCAAAGCAAAGTACAAGACGTACTACGGCGCCGAGATGAGGAACAATGAACTGGCATCGCTTTGATGGGGGGGCCCTACTCTTTTCGCACGGTCTTGCCGATCACCTTGCTCGCTTCGCGCCGGGCGTGGGCGCTGCGGGGCCGGCTCTTGGCGAGCCCGCCCTCGACGCGTTTGATCAAGCGGAGTTGCTCACCCACGCTCGACGGTCGGCTCAGATCGGTCGCCGTGGCTTGACCCCTTCCGTGTCGTCAAACGGCACTAGAGGGCCCGCGCGCCTACGCCCGAGCGGTCCGATCTAAGGTTGGCGCAGAACGTAGTGACGACATTATGGCCGGCGCCTACCGCTGACCCGGTTCTTGGATTTCGGCCTCGAAGTGAGTGACCTGACCTTGAGGCCGGTACGCTCCAGCAAGGCCACCCACGGCAAGCGTCGATGATGCTGGTACGATGATGCTGGTACGATGATGCTCGGCGTGCCAGCAAGGTCGCCGTGCTGTTTTAGGCGAGTCGTCCTCAAGTATGCGGAGCAGTCCGATGCCCAAGCGGCAAGATAAACCCGAGGGTGCGGCCGCGCGGCGAAGCAATTGGGGCGCCGCAATCGTATGCCTGCTGGCGTTCTTGGTGGTGCTTGGAGTCTACGCCTACTACCTAGAACGCCGGCTCGACGCGTTTGAGCAGACGCTGAGGCCCAGCACGCCCAACGAACTGCTGCCGGACGAGCCGGGGCGAGGCGACTCAAACCACCTGGCCGCCAATCCGGTGCAGGGCCAAGTTGTCTACGTGCCGGCCTACTCGCATATCTACCACGGCGACGGCGATCCGTACTTGCTGACGATCACACTGAGTGTGCGGAACACCAGCTTGAATAGCGAGATCATCGTCAAGTCGGTCCGCTACTTCAACACGAAGGGTGAACAGGTCGAGTCGTATCTCGACACGCCGGTCCGCTTGCCGGCCCTGGGGACGACCGAGGTGGTCGTCGCCCGCGACGACGCCTCCGGCGGCAGCGGGGCCAACTTTCTTGTCGAATGGTATTCCGAGCTGCCGGTGTCGCAGCCGATTATCGAATCGGTGATGATCGACACCAAGGCGCAGCAGGGGCTCTCCTTTGCTCGCCGCGGGACGGTCATCACGGAAACCACGACCAGACCCGCGGCAGCAGATGCGGACGGGCCAACCGAGTAGCGCGACCTCCACAACCGGGGTGCGGCAGCGAGCCGATCAATTCGCCGCGGCGGCGGCCCCGGCCCCGCGCCGTCCTGGCCCTTCGGAGACGTTGACACAGGCAGTAGGCAAGAGCTCAGCGACACCCGCAAGAGCTCCACCAACCCATCCGACCCGGGTTCACCGGGCCGCGAGCGAGCCGGCGCGGCGAGCCCGCCACCGCCACTCGACTGCAGCGGGGACCGCGCTCAAGCCGGTGCGTCAAAGTGACGCGTGTTTTTTTGCCCCGACATGTCGTAACATCGTGACATGTGGACACGACCGCAGAAGAGAGCCACATCGTTGTGCAGCCCTTGAGCAGCTCCCCCCGCTGCCGCGGGGTCGCGAATGAGCGGCCGGCGTGTTGCGGCCGAAGTCCGTGGCCGCGCCGCCGGGCAGGTTGTCGCGGGCTGCGACAGCCTCCGGCTGGCCGAGTTCGACTACGACAACAAACCCCGAGTAACCTCCCTCTTTGACCAGTCGCAGGAGCGTTTCAGCTTGCTGAAGCAGAAAGAATTCGCCCCGCCGACGCTCTACTGGCACGGCATGCCAAAAGGACGGGCTTGAAATGCGAGTCTCTAAGAATCAACGTCGCCTCAAGGTCTGGCCCGCGGTGCTAATGGCGTTTGCTCTGCCGATGACGGCGCCCGCCCAGGGGCCCGCCCGCGGTGGGCCGCCAGGGGGTGTCATGGGGCGCGGGATGGGGCGCGACGCCTCGATGGCGGCCGACCAAGCCGGCTTCCACTTCTTGCTCCTCAACCACGGCTCGATCGAGCGGAGCGTCACCGAGTTGCCCGATGGCGTTCGGACGCAGACTACCTCGGCCGACGCCGAAGTCGCCGCCCAGATCCGTACCCATGTCGCGGCGATGCACCGGCGGATGGAACAGGGGAGGCCGGTGAGGCGTTGGGACCCGCTCATGGCGGCGCTGTTCGAGAAAGCGGACCTGGTAGACCTTGAGATCGCCGAGATCCCAGGAGGGATCGAGGCGACCGAAACCTCCACCGACCCGGAGACGATCGCCCTGATCCAGGAGCACGCCAAGGTGGTGTCGGGTTTTGTCGCGAGAGGCTTTGCGGAGGCCCAATTGTCTCATCCGACCTCCGGCGCTATCCGAGAAAGCAAGCCAACGCCACGGACCGAAACCCAGCCGCAGGCGAAGCAGCGGCTGCTCAAGCAGTCCGCCGAGTTTGATCGGGTCTACATCCCCGCCTTGGCCCTAACGAACCAGGGGCTTCAGAAGCCGAGCCTCGAGGCCCTGACGCGGCTCCGCGAGTGGCTCGTGGCGATGAGGGAAGGACCCGTCGAAGCTACGAGCGGCGATCGCCCGAGTCTCTTCGACGGCGCCGAACAGGTGGTCTCTGAGTCTATCCGACTGGCGCAGGCCGGAGAACTCCTCAAGGCCCACGCGACCCTCGAACCGCTGCGGGAACAGCTTGCCGCCCGCCGCAGAGCATCGGACGTCGACTACCCGCTCGACGTGCTCAGCGACTATCACGCCGTGATGGAGGCGATCGTCAAACCGGCCAAGGACGCGGACGCCAGCCGTCTCGACGCGGCCGCGTTCGAACGCCTCCGCCAACAAGCGGCTGCTGCGGCGTCGGTCTGGGCGCGTGTCGAACAAACCAACTTCCACGTCGAGGGCGCAGGCCCTCGGGACGAGCAATTGCAGCAGCTCGAATCCTTGATTCGCGCCAACCGGGAAGCGATCTCTCGGCTTAATCAAGCGCTGCGGGGGGGCGACGCCGCGCAGGTGCTGGCCGCCGCGGTGGGCATCAAGCCGCCGTTTGCCAAGCTGTATATGAGCTTCGGTGATTTTACCGGACTAACGAAGCGCGCCTCGTCGGCCGCGGGAGCGCCCGCGGCCCCCAACGCCCCACCCAGCCAGCTCCCCGACGGCTGGTCGGCGCTGCCGGCATCCGCCGAGCCACCCGGAGAAGTGCCGGCGTCCAACGACCTCACGGAGCTCGGCAAGCAGCTCTTCTTCGAACCAAGGATTTCCCTTACCGGGACGGTGTCTTGCAACTCTTGCCACAACGTGATGGAGGGAGGAGACGACGGGCGAACGACCTCGATGGGGGTCCTCGGCCGGACCGGGACCCGCAACTCGCCGACCGTCTGGAACGCCGCCTTCATGCCTACGCAGTTCTGGGACGGCCGCGCCGTGACGCTCGAAGAGCAGGCCGGCGGGCCGATGCTGGCTTCGCCCGAGATGGGGATGTCCTCCCACGACCTCGTCGTGTCGCGACTGCGCTTGGTCCCCGGCTACGTCGAAGCGTTCCGGAAGACCTTCGGCGGAGACGACCCCGTCTCGATCGAGAACACGACCAAAGCCATCGCCGCGTTTGAACGGACGCTGATCACGCCCGGCAGCCGCTACGACCGCTACGCCGCCGGCGAGACCTCGGCGCTCACCCAACAAGAGGCCCGCGGCATGCAGCACTTCGAACAGGTCGGCTGCGCGTCGTGCCACGCCGCCCCGCTGTTTGGCGGCGAGTTCAATGAGTTTCCGACGATGGCCGACGACCTATTCGTCCAGCGGCACCGCCTTACCGAAGACCGCGGCCGCGAGCTGGCGACCGGCGACGAAGCGGACCGCTACCGGTTCAAGACGCCGACCCTCCGCAACATCACCCTCACGGCGCCCTACCTTCACAACGGCTCGGCGGCCACGCTGGAAGAAACGGTGCGTTTGATGGGGGCCGTGCAGTTGGGCGAGGACCTGGACGACGCTCAGGTTGCCGACCTGGTGGCCTTCCTCGGATCGCTTGAGGGTCCGTTCCCCGAGATTGCGATCCCCCACCTCCCTTCGCGTGCAGGCGAATCGATCCTGCCCGCGGGCGACCCCGAGTCGGAAACCGGCGCCGCACCGCGACCGTAGCGGACGAAGCACTAGAACCGTTGCAACCCTTTCAGGGACACACGATGACCAACGCACGCACGATCGAGAACCTTCAGACGGCTCTCGCGATGGAGTTGACCGCTACCCATCAGTACCAGTTGCACGCCGGTGTTCTTGACGACTGGGGCCTGAGTCTGTTGGCGACGCAGATGCGAGTCGAGCTCCAAGAAGAGCTTGGCCACTCTGAGGCGTTCATGGTTCGCATCTTGTTCTTCAACGGCGAGCCCCAGCTCAAACTGGCGAAGACCCCGCTCCAGGCCCGATCGCTGAAGGAGATGTTCGCGTCCGATCTTGCCGACGAGAAGGACGCCATCGAGTTCTACACAAGAGCGTCCATAGAGGCTGCGACCGACGGAGACATCGGCACGCGGCAGCTCTTTGAGCGGGTCGCCTTGGAGGAAGAGCAGCACATGAGCTGGCTGGAATTGCAGCTCGACTTGCTCGAGCGGATGGGGGAGCCCGCCTACATCGCCAAGCACATGCCCGCCCCCGGCGGGGTGTAGGACGGGTCCGTCCACGGCGAGGCCGGATGAAGCCTGCCTTGAGTATCGGCGGGTTCTGCCAGGGAGACCCCTTTGGCCGGATAAGGCCGCAGCACGCGCGCAGCCGGGGCCGGCCGCGCTGCGTGCCGGGCCCCAGTCAGGCGGCGCCTCGGCCGACCCCTCTGCGTCGTCCGCTCGGGGGAGTAGAATCTAGCCCTCCCGATCCTCTCATCGCGGCCCGGACAGGGATCGGGGGAAGCTCAGACCCGAACTGTACTGCCACTCGGCACTGCTAGGCGCGCACGTGAGCGACACACCCTTCAACCCGGCAACCGGCGTCTGGTCCGACGCCAAGAAGGGCGTGCGGCTGACGCTCGACACCCGCACCCGGCCCGGCATGGTGCTCGCCACGATCGAGGCCGACCTGAGCAAGCACTCCGGTCACTCCGCGGAGTTCTGTATCCTTGCGGAGGTAGCCGTACACGACAAACGGGCCGTCAACGATGAGAAGGTGCTGTACCGGCAGAAGGTCGTGCTGCGGCAGCGCGTCACGGAGCTCGCGATCCCCACGGAGGCGTTCCGCGACTGCTTTACGTACCAAGGGAAGATGATCGATGTCCGCCTGCACGGCCGGGTGAAGGTAGACGACGGCGTGTTGTGGGACACCGCGCTGCAGGGCGCGTTGGCGCACGAGCTGCTGCGTCGGCCCGCCGTAGACGACGACGCCAAGTCGATTGTCGATCCCAAGGACTGCTTCTGCTTGGCGCGCAACTTTGCGGCGATCCCGCTGCCCAACAAGATCAACACCCTCGGGCTGGGTCTGGTCGCGCTGGTGATCATGGCCGTGAACACACTGGTCGGCTGGCACGACCAGATGGCGCCCGATGGCCAGGCCTACTTCTACAGCCACCGCGACAGCGATGGCGACGCGCAGTCCCCACTGGTCAACTCGCTGATGCTCAGCGGCGGCGCGGGCGCGGCCGTGTGGTTCGCGATGCGGAATCAGCTCCGCAAGTACATGAGGTTTGAGTTCGCCCGTCGCCCCGGCCGGATCTCGCGAGCGACGGTGGTCAGGATGAACGAGCTGGTGCGGGGCCGCGCGCACGTCGACCTGCGGAACGTCGTCGTACGCGTGGTGGCGTGCAACCTGGAGAAGGGGGAGTACAAGCGGGGGAGCGGGTCGAACGAGCGGACCGTGTCCTTCAGCGAACCGTCCCGCGCTCTGGTGCTGTTTCACAAGCGGATCGCGTTGATTCGCAAGCAGACTCCGGTCGAGCAATACTTGTGCGACGAGTTTTGTTTCGCGCCGATGTTCGACGTCCTCTACCCGCCGAACGCTGTCTCCGACACACACGGCCTCTACGTGCATTGGGAGGTGCAGTTGCTGCACGACACGTTCGTCGACCACGAACTGGTGGCCGAAACCACGGGGCTGGCCGTGGACGAGTTCTACACCGCCGGAGCCGAAGCAACGGCCGCGTCGTGAGCACCCTGTCCGACAACGAGCCGTTCGACGACTTCCTCGGCCTGCGCGCCTCGACGCTGCACGGCGTGCGGCTGCTGGTCTTCGCCGGCGTGAGCGGCAGCGGAAAGTCGACCGCGATGCGGTTCCTCGAGCGCGAGCACCCGCGGTTCCGCGGGATGCCCAGCACCGTGCTCGGTCCCCACCCTACCCCCGCGGCGCTGGACGGCTCGCGCCGCTTCGTGCTCGTGGAGGAGGTGCATCGGCCGGCAGAACTCAAGGGGGTCGCCCGATTGCTGCGGCTGGGACACACGGTGGCGGTCGCGTCGCACCTGCCGCTGGCGTGGTACACGCCGTTCCGCCTCGCCTGGCGCTGCCGCTTCTTCCAGACCGACCGCGACGCCGCCAAGATCTCCCGCTACCTCACGGGCCGGCGGGTGCGATTCACCGAGGCGGCGGTGGCCGATTATTGCCGCCGCTACGGCGCCAGCTACCTCGACGCGGCGCACATCTTGGAGCGGTTCCCCCTGGACGACTTCGACCGCGCGTACGGCGCGTTCCAGCGGCTTTGCCGCATCAAGCGTGGGCAGTCCGGACCCGGATAGCCGCCGCGGGTACAACAAACATCGATCCTCCCCAGCCACGGGCGAGCAGCCGCTGCTGTGCCCCGGAAGCGCCGTAAAGGATGAACCGGACGCGCCGCCCTACGGCGACTCCACCCGCAGCTCGTCCACGTTCACGCCCCCTTCGCCGGTGGTCGCCAGACGGATGCGGTTGGCGCCGCGGGCCAGGCGGGCGTCTACCGTCAGCGTCTGCCAGTGTTTGTTCCAGTCGCCGGTGTTCTTAAATCGAATGTCTTTGACTTTCTCGCCGTTAACATACAGGGCCATCGTGCGGCCCCCCTGAGGGTCTTGCACCGCGTAGCGGAAGACGAGTTGCACCGGCCCGCCGTCGCCGTCGTTTTCTTGATACCACTCGACATGGCCCTCGCCGCCGGCGAAGTCGGCGTACCCCGCGCCGTTAAAGCCGGCGCCCGAGCTACGCTTCTCGGCGCCGACGAGCGTGGCGTCTTCTGCCTGGTCGCCGCCGGACGATGGCTTCGCCTCGGGGTCGCCCCAGTACAGGCCCTCGTCCTTGGCGAACCGCTGCTGCATGTCGAACAGCCGCTCGCCCTCGACAAATACGGCCGCCCTGACCGTCGTGCCGAGCTGCACCGCGAAGGGCCGCGCGTACGCAGGGCTTTGCAGCGTCGGCCGCGATCCGTCGAGCGTGTAGTGGATCTGCCAATCGTCGGCCTTCGCGTTGCCGCGTAGCGCGACGCGGCGGCAATCGATGTCGACTTGATCGCTGGTGGGCTGGCCCGGTTCGCCCAGGATGGCCGCCACGAGCACCGAAACGTCCCCCTCCCCTTCGCCCGTCGATTGCAAGAAGGCCCGGTTCAATCCGAAGAACGCCCGCCGATCGATGGCGTTCCAGTTCGGATCGACGTCAATCGGGCTGCCGCTCTCGATCGACAGCAGCCGCGCTGGGCCCTCGACGTAGAACGACACGCGGTTCTCGCCGTACGGGTTCCGCGTTCCTGCTTCGTCCGCCAAGGCGACGGTAAGCACAGCAACGTCTTTGCCGTCCGCGGCAAGGTCGGTCGTGTCGGATTCGATCCGTAGCTGCGTCGGCACGCCGGCGGTGCGGCGCGCGGTGCGGGCGACTTCTTTGCCGTTGCGGTACGCAACCGCTTCGATCGTCCCGGGGCGCCACGGGACCATCCATTCGCACTGCATCTTGTCCCACTCTCGCCCCGGCCGTTGGCGGCCGAGCGACTCGCCGTTGACCAGCAGCTCTACTTCTTCGGCGTTCGAGTACGCCCACACGGGGATCTTGGTCCCCGGTTTCATCTTGGGGTGCGTCCAGTGCGGCAACAGGTGCACCATCGGCGTGTCGGTCCACTGCGATTGGTAGAAGTAGTAGAGGTCCTTGGGGAAACCCGCCATGTCCAAGGGGCCCCCCATGAACGCGCGGAAGGGCCAGCCGCCGTGCACGTAGCCGGCTTCGCCCGGGTAGTCGAAGCCGGTCCAACGGAAGCTGCCGGTGAACCACCGCAGGTCGCGTGTGAGCTGCCAACTCTGCCGCGCAGTGATCCGAACCGTGGCGTTGTCGTACGACGAATTGAAGTGCTGCTTGCGGTTGGTTCGCTCCTCGGGCGAGAGGCCTTCGTAGCTAAATATTTCGGTCGGCGTGAGGTCGGGGATCGGGAAGGCGCCCTTGCCCGACGTGGTGTAACCGTCGCGGTACCAGGTCTGTGAACGGTAGAAATCGCGGACCTGCCAGGTGTGGGGGCATTCGGTGGCGATGAACGCTTTGTTGGGCCGCTTCTTCGTGAAGAAGTCTTGCCGCTCGCTGGCGCCGTTGACGCCGTAGACGTCCATGAACTCCGAGCCGGAGTGCCCGGAAGTGACCGGGCGCGTCGGGTCCATCTCATGACACACCCGCACCAGGTCGGCAGCCACGCTGCCACGCGTTTCGTTGCCCATGCTCCAGATAATGATCGACGGGTGGTTTCGGTCGCGTCTCAAGAAGTCGCGCAGGTCTCGCTCCCACCACGCGTCGAACGCCTGGGCGCCGTAGTCGTGCGTCGCCTTCCGCCCCCAGCCGTCGAAGGCCTCGTCCATCACCAGCAGCCCCAGCTCGTCGCACAGGTCGTAGAACCGCGGCACCTGCGGGTTGTGCGACGTGCGGATGGCGTTGCAGCCCATACTCTTGAGCAGTTCGAGTTTCCAGCGGATCAGCTCGTCCGGCCAGGCGGCGCCGACCGGGCCCCCTTCCAGGTGCTCGCACACCCCCTTGAGTTTTACGTTCCGGCCGTTCAGCCAGAAGCCGGTGTCGGGCTTCCAGTCGATCTCGCGGATGCCGAAGCGTGTCTCGACGCTGTCGCCGTCATCGCCCTCTAGGACCACCTCGCTCCGCGCGGTGTAGAGCGCAGGGGAATCGACATCCCAACGCTGCGGCTTCGGGACATTCAAGGCTTGCTCGATTGTGGTCGTGCCCTGCGCGAGCGCGACTCGATCCCGCTGCGTGGCGACCACTTCGCCGTTGGGGTCCAGCAGCGTGGTGACAAGCTCGCACCGCGACGCCGCGTCCGACGCATTGGAGATTTCCGTCGCAACATGCACCTTGGCCAGCTTGCCGCTGATGCTGGGGGTCGTGATATGCACGCCGCTGGGCGCTACACGCACCTCGTCGGTCACGACCAATCGGACCGGCGCGTAGATGCCGCATCCGTGGTACCAGCGGGCGCTGGGCTCCAGTGAGTTGTCGACCCGCACCGCCACGACGTTGCGGCCCGGCCTGAGGTAGGGCGTCAGGTCGTAGCCGAAGCTGATATAGCCGTACGGCCGCTTGCCGAGCGGCTGGCCGTTGATCCAGACCTCGCTGTTCATGTAGACCGCGTCAAACTCGAGTCGCACCCGGCGGCCTCGCCAGGCTACGGGCAGGTCGAAGTCGCGCCGATACCAACCGATCCCCCCCGCGCCGTAGCCCCCCGAAGCCCCCTGCGGGTTGTCCTCGGCGTAGCCGGCCTCGAACGCCCAGTCGTGCGGCACGTCGAGCGTCCGCCACTGTCCATCGTCAAAGCCCGGCGCCTTGGCGGCGGGGAAGTCGCCTAGGCGGAACCGCCAGCCTGCGTTCAGATCTTGCTCAACACGCGTCCCCCCCCATGCCGTCCAGGGAACGCCGAGCGCCATACAGTAGAGGAGCACCGTCAAAACCAACGCTCGCTGACTCATCCTTTCGTTCCGGTTGTTAGCTCTTGGGACGCGTGCGATAGCCGACGCCGCGCAGGCCGGCTGACCTACCCCACAATTATAGCCACCGGGGGAACCAGAGAGGCGCCGAACGCGCGGAGACGGACGCAAGCCTACGAAAAGAACCACGGAAAGCACGGATAGGTAATGCAGTGCGCGATTGCGGTGGGCTCCGTCAAGCGTTACAAGCTGGGCAGCCCACTTCCGTTCGTTCCTTGTCCGCGGTCATCCGTGCATTCCGTGGTCAATCACCATCCGTCTCTGTCTTTTGCTTCCTCTTGTCTTGTGAACTGCCATCGACGACGGGTCGCCGATGCGACGCCGACGGAGTGTCCGCGCCATCACCGCCGAGCTCGATCTCGGCGTCGTCCTCCCCCACACGCACATACTCGTGGTAGCGGCCGTCTAGGCTTTCGACCGCGAAGAGGCCCCCAACGAACGTGTTGTAGTCGCGCTGTTCGCCCGCCTCTAGATCGATCGCTTGCATACGCTGCCCCATTGGGTTCACCCACGTGACTCGGACCTCGCCTTGGCGCCGGTTCCTCCAGCGTATCGCGGCGCGGCGGCCCCCCGTGTCCGAATGCATCGTCGCTTTCAAGTCGACCGGGCCCGGGACAAGCGTCTGTTGCATACGAATCGCCAATCGGTCCGCCACGTCGGGGTGCTCTTCGACGACGTTCTTGTTTTCTTGCGGATCGTTCTGTTGATCGTAGAGCTCGCGGGATTCAAGACCGGCGTCGTCCAGCCGCCGCCACTCTACGTAGCGCCATCGATCGGTCCGCATCGCATTGCCGATCCGTGCACCCCGGACGAACTGGCTGAACGCGGCGTCGAGATGCGTCGCCCCGCAGTCGTCGAGCAGCGGCGCGGCGCTGCGACCGTCGAGGTCGGCGGGCGTCGGAACGCCGGTGAGCTCGCAGAGAGTCGGGTAGAGGTCGAGAGACTCGACCAGGCGTCCGCACCGCTGGCCGTTCGCCTCAGCGTGCGGGTCGCGGATGATCATGGGGATGCGCGTGTCGATCTCGTAGTTGGTCATCTTGCTCCACCCGTTGTGCTCGCCGAGCTTGTACCCGTGGTCACTCCACAAGACCACAATGGTATCGTCCGCCATGCCTAGTTCGTCGAGCGTGTCCAACAGCTTGCCGACCTGCGCGTCGATAAACGAGACAGACGCAAAATACGCGTGGCGCAGCCGCCGCGTCTGCGATTCGGACAGGGTTCCTGAGTAGGGAGTCGGCATCTCAACCATGTCGGCGTAGTGCGACAACTCGTAGCTTGTGCCCACGGCTACCTCCGGCGCCCCTTCGGGCGGAGTGGGGTTCTCCGGCAGCGGGAGCGCGTCGCGATCGTACCGATCCCACCACGACTTGGGGGGCGCCCAGGGGAGGTGGGGCAGCGTGAAGCCCACGGCAAGCAGGAACGGCTCGCCGGCTTCTTTGTGGACCCGCAGACAATCGATCGCCAGCAGGGTCATCGCCCCGTCGCGGTGGTCTTCGTCCGCGATATCGGGGGCATTGGTGATGACGCCGCGCAGGTTGCCCTTCTGCCACGCGTCGTCGGGGAGGCCCCGCTCCACGCCGCGGCGGAACTCTTCCTGCTCCGGCGTGTAGTTGGTGTAGCTCCCCTTCCCCCACGCGTGCGGCCTATCCCACGAACGGGGGTCGGGCCACGGGTTGTGAAAGATCTTCCCGAGGCTCTCGCACGTGTAGCCGTGCGCCCGCAGGTGCTGCGGCAACGTCACGGCGTCTGGCACGGTCTCGCGGAAGTGCGTCCGCAGCGTGTAGACGTTCAACCGGTCGGGGCGCAACCCGGTCCAGGTGCTCGCCCGCGACGGGTTGCACACGGCGACCTGCACGTAGCAGCGGTCGAACGTCACCCCGCTATCCGAGAGGCGGTCGATGTTCGGCGTCAGCATGTGCTGGGCGCCGTAGCACCGCAGCTCAGGCCGGAGATCGTCGACGCAGATCAGCAGCACGCTGCGGTGTTCGGCCGCCGCCACAGCGGCAGCCGCCGATAGGGAGGCGGACAAGAGCGCGAGTCTCGATACGACGAGCGTCCGTAGCTGCATGGCGTAGAATCGCGGGCTGGGCGGCGGCTTGCACGGGCGTTGGGCGGGAGGGTGGTCCGGAGTCATTACCGCGATCAGTAGTGCAACCGCTCACCTCTCAGGAGGCGGGTTCCGCACGGCGCGTGTTCTGAGAACGTCGCCACTCGTGCGGATCGAAAAACGCAACCTGGCGATTGGCGACAGGAAGCTGATCCGCACCACCCTACGCGACTCCCACCGCTGCGTACAGAATCGAACGTGCCTCTCCCGGAACAGACGCCCGACGCCGTGCTCCTGAATCAGCACCTGCGGGCCCGATCCGCGGGGTCGACGCCGCGAAGACACTCGGCAAGATGTTTTGGGCGCAGGGCCACGAGGCGGCCGTTGCGCACAGCGGACCCGAGGCGCTGCGGCTGACAGCGGAGTTCCGCCCCACGCTAATCATGCTCGATATCGGCCTGCCCGGCATGATTGGCTGCATGGTCGCCGAGCGGTTGCGGTCGGCGCTCGGCCGAGTTGGCAGCCGGGAGCCCACCAGCCGCTCCGCTGCCTGGGACAGCGGTGCTTGGATCTGCCATAATGGCTCAGCCCGAATGGACGACGGGAGCGGTCGACAGCCTTGAGCCGGAGAGGACATGCCTGCGTTTTGGAAAAGGATCCTTGGTCGCAGCGGGCCGACCGCGTCGACGACGCGGTCGCTCCACGCGGCGCAGGCGGGGCAGGACCGCGCCGAGAACCAACTGCGCCGCAGCGAGGACCAGCTCACCCAGCTTGTGGCCGGCGTTCGCGACTACGCGATCTTCCTGCTCGACCGAGAGGGAACGGTCGTCACGTGGAACGCCGGCGCCGAACGGATCAAGGGCTACCGCGCCGACGAGATCATCGGCCAGCACTTCTCTCGCTTCTATCCTCAGGAATCCATCTCCGCCGATTGGCCCGCCCACGAGCTCGCGGTGGCGGCCGAAACGGGCCGCTTTGAGGACGAGGGCTGGCGCGTCCGCAAGGACGGCACGCGCTTCTGGGCCAACGTGGTCATCACCGCCCTGCAGGACGGGCAGGGCCCGCACGGGTTCCTCAAGATCACCCGCGACCTCACCGACCGCCGACAGGCAGAAGAAGAGCTGCGGATCAGTGAGGAACGGCTCCGCCTGATGATCGAGAGCGTGCAGGACTACGCCATCTTCATGCTCGATCCGGACGGCCTGATCACCACGTGGAACAGCGGCGCCGCGCGGATCAAGGGCTACGCCGCACACGAGATCATCGGCGAACACTTCTCTCGCTTCTACCCGGAGGAGGCCCGTCAGCGCGATTGGCCCGGCGAAGAACTCCGCCGCGCCCAAGCCGCCGGACGCATCGAGGACGAGGGTTGGCGTGTCCGAAAAGACGGCTCGCGGTTCTGGGCCAACGTCGTTATCACCGCGCTGCGGGACGAGTCGGGCGCGTTGTGCGGCTTCTGCAAGGTCACCCGCGACCTCACCGAACGGCTTCAGTCGGAGGAGAACGCTCGCAAGCTCCTGCAAGAAGAAGCGGCCCGCGCCGCGGCCGAGGCCGCCACCGCGGAGGCCCACCGCGCCCGGGAGGCCGAGCGGCAGCAACGCGCCCAGTGGCAGGTCACCCTGAGCAGCATCGGCGATGCGGTCATCGTCACCGACGCCGACGGTGCGGTCTCGTTTATGAACGCGGTCGCGGCCTCGCTCACCGGCTGGGACCTCGCCAACGCGAAGGGGCGGCCCTTGGAGGAGGTCTTCCGCATCGTCAACGAACACACCCGCCACCCGGTCGAGAACCCGGTCGCCAAGGTGCTGCGGGAGGGGACCGTGGTCGGCCTCGCCAACAGCACCGTGCTGATCGGCGCGGACGGCCGCGAGGCGCCCATCGACGACTCGGGGGCGCCCATCCGTGGCGAGGACGGCGCCATTACGGGCGTCGTGCTGGTGTTCCGCGACGACACCGAGCGCCGCTGCGCCTTGGAGGTGTTGCGGGCGGCCGACCGCCGCAAGAACGAGTTCTTGGCGACCCTCGCCCACGAGCTACGCAACCCGTTGGCGCCCATCCGGACGGGGCTCGAGCTGATGCGTTCGCGAAAGTACGAACCGGCGACCCTCGACGAGGTGCTGCCCGTCGTCGAGCGGCAGACCGAGCAACTCGTGTCGCTGGTAGACGACCTGCTGGACGTGTCGCGGGTCACCCGCGGCCTGTTTCGCTTGCGGCGGCGCCCCAGCCGTCTCAGCGGCCTCGTCCAGGCGGCCGTGGAAGCCGCGCGGCCGTTCATCGACGGCTTCGGGCACGAGCTGGGCGTCGATCTGCCGCCCGAAGAGGTGGTGCTCGACGTCGACCCAAACCGTCTGTCGCAGGTCCTCACCAACCTGCTCAACAACGCCGCCAAGTACACGCCACAGGGAGGGCACATCTGGCTCTCCGCCCGCGTTGAAGCGCAGGACGTGCTGTTCACCGTGCGCGACACGGGCCTGGGCATCCCGGCCGAGGACCTCGAGCGGATCTTCGAGATGTTCACCCGCATCGAGCACCACGAGCAAGAATACGCGGGGCTCGGCGTCGGACTCACGCTCTCGAAGCAGTTGGTAGAGCTTCACGGCGGCGTCATCGAGGTCACCAGCGAGGGCCAGGGCAAGGGGACCGAGTTTCGCGTACGCATTCCGGCCGTCACCACGGCCGAGCCGGCCGCGGCCGAGCCAGCCGCAGCGACGCCCGCGACGCCGACGCCTCAGCTCCGCGTCCTGGTGGTCGACGACAACCGCGCCGCAGCGTTTATGCTCACGCGGCTAATCGAACGCATGGGCAACGAGGTCCGCTCGGTGGGCGATGGCGTAGCAGCGGTGCAGTCGGCGGCCGAGTTCTGCCCAGACATCGTGCTGATGGACCTGCTGATGCCGCGGATGGGGGGCTGCGAAGCAGCCAGGCAGATCCGCTCGCAGACGTGGGGCGCCTCGATGACGCTCGTCGCTGTCACCGGCTGCGGGCTGGAAGAAGACCGCCAGATGACCATCGACGCCGGGTTCGACGACCATCTAGTCAAGCCGGTAAGCGTCGACGCGTTGGAGGCCCTGTTCGCCCGCCACGCCACGCCGCGGTAAGCCGGCTGCAGATGCACACCTGATGGCAGACATCGCTCTTCTTCGCTCTGCGTGGCTTCTCCCAGAACCGAGCCCCCTATAAGCTCGTTTAACACAAAGCGAACTCGACCCTCGCGTTCTGAAACCAACACCCTCACGCGTCACCCACCCATGAGCCGACCGACCCAGACGCTGCTGGCCTGCCTGATGCTCCTTCTGGGCGCTGGCGTCAGCGCCCAGCAGCCGGCCGTTGCGATCCCCAAAGGGATCAACGCCACCTTCAAGGACCCCGACCTCAACGTAGACGACTGGATCGGACGGTTCGAGGTAGAAAGCCGCGAGGTCTTCTCGGCGCGTCGCGAGGTGTTGGCTGCCTGCGACGTCCGGCCCGGAGAGCGGGTCGCGGACGTCGGCGCGGGGACGGGCTTCTACAGCCAGCTCTTCGCAAAGGCCGCGGGCCCCAGCGGCCGCGTGTACAGCGTTGATATCGCCCCGAAGTTCTTGGAGCACATCGACGAGCGGGCGTTGGCCGCGGGGCTTCGCAACGTGACCACGGTGCTGGGCGCCGACGACTCGGTATGCCTGCCCCCCGAATCGGTCGACCTTGTGTTCATCTGCGACACCTACCACCACTTCGAAAGCCCGCAGCGCTCGCTGGCCTCGATCTACCGTTCGCTCAAGCCGGGGGGACGCCTGGTGCTCATTGATTTCGAACGCATCCCCGGCAAGTCAAGCGAGTTCGTGCTGGGCCACGTACGCGCCGGCAAGGGGGTCTTCCGCAGTGAGATCGTCGACGCTGGGTTTGAGTTCAAGGACGAGATTGAGGTGGACTCCTTTGAGGAGAACTATCTGCTACGGTTCGTGCGACCCAAGGATTAGGACCGCCGGCGCGGTTGGGACGGACCCCGCGAGAAGCCGGTTGGCCCCGAAAAAAGTGCGGGCATTTTGCCGGGACCGCTCTGGCCTGCCCAGCCAAGGCCGCGGGGCGGCGTAGCGAGGGCTCCCCTGCCGGCCACGAACCGCGGCCTATTCGGCCACCCGAAGCCGCGTCAAAAAGTCTTGCTCGCGATAGACATAAGGGGAGCGGCATTGATACAATCGGTAGATTCGCGAGTCTGAGCCTGTTCTGGGTTTAGCCGCAGGGGAAACCCCGGCCAAGCAGTTTGGCGGAGACCCCACCTTTTCCCGCACACGTGCGGTCACCGTTCGGTAAGCACCAAGATGGGAGACGTGGCGCGTGCGACGAAAGAGATCCGACACCAGCTTCCGCGGCTCGATCCAACGTTTGGAACCGCGGTTGGCGCTGGATGCGTCGATGCTACGCATCACCGAGTTCCTGGCCAGCAACGACGGCGGGCTGAACGACGCCGACGGCGACGATTCCGACTGGATCGAGATCTATAATTCTGGCGCCCAGCCCGTTGACCTCACGGGCCTCCATCTGACGGACGACCCCAGCGACCTGAACCGCTGGTCCTTCCCGTCCGGGCATCAACTGGACGCGGGCGCCTTCCTTGTGGTGTTTGCTTCCGGCAAAGACACGGTCTTGGCCGGCGACGAGCTGCACACCGATTTCAAGTTGGGCGCCGATGGCGAGTACCTGGCGCTGGTCGATACGGACGGCTCTACGATCATCGACCAATTCTCGCCGGAGTTTCCGCCGCAGGTGACCGACGTCTCCTACGGCCGCGAGATGCAGCCTGCCGGTCCGACCTCCGTGGTGCTGGCGGACGGAGCGAACGCGCGGGGGTTGGTCCCCTCCAATGGCGCGCTGGGCGTCTCCTGGACGTCGCCCGGCTTCAACGACGCCGCGTGGCCCCTCGCGGGGCCCACGGGCTACGGGTACGAGAACAACCCGGGCAACAACACGAACTTTACCGACGAGATCGCCACCTCCATCCCGTCGGGCACCACCAGCCTGTACCTGCGGGTCCCGTTCACGCTCAACTCGTTGACCGACATCGGTTCGCTCAGCCTTGAGATGCGGTACGACGACGGATTCGTGGCGTACCTGAACGGCGTCAAGATCGCCTCGGCCAATGAACCCGAAACCCTGAACTACGCCTCGGCCGCCTCCGCGAGTCACAACGACGGACTTGCGGAGCAGTTCGCGGCGTTCAACGTCGATGCGGCCATCCCGCACCTGACGACCGGGGTCAACGTGCTGGCCATCCATGCGCTGAACCAGGAAGACAGCAGCGACATGCTCATCGAGCCGCGGCTGGTTTCGCGGCGGTCGAACATCACCAACCCCGAGGCGGTGGGGTATTTCGCCCAACCAACGCCCGGCTACGGCAACTCTAACAACAGCATCTTGGGCTTCGCCCAGGAGCCGGAGTTCGACCTCGCCAGCGGCTTCTACGAGTCGACCCAGTTCCTGTCGATTGTCAGCGGCACGCCGGGGGCCACGATCGTCTACACGACCGACGGCTCGACGCCGGCCGTTAACGGCAATCTCAACGTCACCAACGGCGTGCTCTACCAGTCGCCGATTAGCGTCTCATCGACGCGGGTGATACGCGCCGCGGCCTTCTTCCCCGACTTCGAGCCGTCCGCCACGCAGACGCGGACGTATATCTTCGTCAACGATGTCATCCAGCAGCAACCTTCGGGACAGGCGCCCGGTCCGGGCTGGCCGTCGTCCAACGTGAACGGCCAAGACATCGACTACGGGATGGATCCAGAGATCCTGGCGCTGTACGGCAATCAGGCCGTGATCGACTCGCTCAAGTCGCTGTCGACCGTGTCGATCACCACCGATCTAGAGAATCTGTTCGACAGCCAGACCGGGATCATCGTCAACGCGACCAACCGCGGCCGCGACTGGGAGCGGCCCGCCTCGTTGGAGATCATCTACCCCGACGGCAGCGAGGCGGGTTTCCAGATAGACGCCGGGTTGCGGATCCGCGGCGGCGCCAGCCGAACGGACAACAACCCGAAGCACGCGTTCCGGTTCTATTTCCGCAGCGAGTACGGCGAGTCGAAGCTCGAGTACCCGCTCTTTGGCGACGAGGGGGTCGACAAGTTCGACGTGCTCGATTTCCGTACGGCGCAGAACTACTCGTGGTCGTACCAGGGGAACAGCCAGAACACGTTTGTACGCGACGTGTTCTCGCGAGACCTGCAAGCAGACCTGGGCCAGCCCTACACACGCAGCCGCTATCACCACCTGTACGTGAACGGCGTCTACTGGGGCATTTTCATGACCCAGGAGCGGATCGAGAAGTACTACGGAGAATCGTACCTGGGCGGCGATGAGGACGACTACGACGTCGTAAAGGCCGACCCCAGCGTGACCCGCATCACCGAGGTTGCCGACGGCAACGATCTAGCCTGGCGGGCGTTGTTCGACTACGCCCAAGACCTGGCGGACAACCCGGTCGCCAACGCCAACAACTACTTCACGATGCAGGGGCTCAACCCCGACGGCAGCCGCAACCCCGCCCTGCCCGTGCTGCTCGATCTGGACAACCTGATCGACTACATGGCCATTATTTTTTACACCGGCGCGTACGACAACGGGATCTCTCGGTTCTTCGGCGACAACAGGTCCAACAACTGGTTCGGCATCCGAAGCCGCGAAAACCCCGACCAGGGATTCCAGTTCTTTATGCACGACGCCGAGCACTCGCTGGGCGCCAACAACACGGACAGCATCGATCGCACCGGCCCGTTCAATCAAGGGAACCAAGACAACTACGATCACTTCAACCCGCAGTACCTTCACCAGGACCTGCTGGCGAGCAAAGAGTACCGGGTGGCGTTCGGTGACCGCATTCGAAACTACTTCTTCGACGACGGACCGATGACCGCGGGGCCGAGTATGGCCCGGATGCAGTCCCGCGTAGACGAAGTGGACCCCGCCATCGTGGCCGAGGCGGCCCGGTGGGGCGACTCGAAGCGGGAGCCCGCGTTCAACCGAAACGACTGGCTGGGCGAGCTCAGCACGCTGCTCGACCCGCAGCGGGGCTACTTCCTGACTCGCACGGGCACGGTCTTGAACCAGCTCATCGGCGACGACCTCTATCCCACGATCAGGGCGCCGGCCTTCAGCCCGTACGGCGGCGAGATCCCGGCGGGGCAACTATTGAGCATCTCCGCGCCGGGGCTCGCGATCTACTACACCACCGACGGCAGCGACCCGCGACAAATCGGCGGGGCGATCAGCCCATCGGCGCAGACCTATCAGGGCGCGGTCGCGATAGCGGCCACGACCACCGTGAAGGCGCGCGCCTACGTTCCCGCCAGCCAAACCTGGTCCGCATTGACGGCGGCCGACTTCGTCGCCACGGTTCTTGGCGACTACGATTCCAGCGGGCAGGTGGACCAGGCCGACTACGTGGTGTGGTCGCAAAGCTTTGGGTCGACGACGCAACTGGCCGCGGACGGCAACGGCGACGGCGTGGTTGACTCGGCCGACTACACCGTGTGGCGCGACCAGTTCAGCGCGCTAGCCGCGCTGGCCGCCATGACGCCCGAGCCAAGCGCCCAGCACGCGGCGCCGGCGCCCCAGTTGAGTATCGCCACCCCGAAATTGCCCGGCGCGTTGGACCCGCCCGAGGCCGGCCTCGTTGCCGCCTCTTCGGCTACGACCCAGATCCTTGCGTTTGGCGACGTCCCCTCGTCTGCCGTCTATCGCTCGCTGCCGGGCCGCTCGCTGCCGGGCCATCCACGGCCGGCGGCCACGACCGCGCGGTCCATTGACGCGGCCTTTTCTCGCTACGATCTGCTCGCGGGACGACTAGCCGCCGCTCGGCATCGCGACCTCCCCACGTTCACGCCCGCCGACGACGCGTCCCCGACCGGCGGCTTTGAGCGGTTCTCGGCCGACGATCCTGATCGTTCCACCGAGCCCCTGGATGACAGCCTGGGCCTGCTGGCCGAGGAGCTGGCCCACGCCTGGCGGCGGGGCCGCCGCGTGGAGTGAGCGCCGGCCAAGCGGGACTAACGCTGGCGGCGTTTGCCGGGCAGGCCCCGCCCCTGCCAAGCTCGCCGTCGCGCGTGGATCACTCCGCTCCCCGCGATTCCGCCCGCTTGCGGTAGGCGGTGGGGGTCTCGCCGGTTTCTTTGCGGAAGTAGCGTGAGAAGTTGTTCGCTTCGGTGAAGCCGCACTCGGCGGCGATGGGCTTGTCGGTCTCGGCAAGCATCCGCTGCATGCTCTCAACGCGTAGCCGGCGGATCTCGTTGAAGACCGTCTTTCCCAAGACCTCTTGGAACCGCCGTTCGAGCGTGCTCCGGGACACACACAGATGCCCTGCCACCGCATCGGGCGTCACGTTGCGGCGGACGTGCTCGGCAATAAACTGCATGGCCTCCCGGACCTTGGGGTCATTGCAGACGAACACGCTGGTCGACTCGCGCACAATGAGCCGCTTGGGGGCGATGAACCGATGCCTCGGTTCGGCGGAACGATCCGCCATCAGCTCGTCGAGCAACGCCGCGGCCAGATACCCGTGCCGGAGGAAGTCGAAGTCAATCGAAGAGAGCGTGGGCGAAACGCTGCGGACAATCGTTCGATCCCCATCCATGACGACGACTCCCACGTCTTCCGGAACGCGAAGCCCCTGGTCTTCGGCGCTTTTCGCGATGAACCTTGCGACAAACAGCGACCGCACAAGGATGCCCACTGGTTTCTCCAGGGCCTCCAGCCACTCGAACAGGTTCCGGAGGGTTCTCGCGGCCGGCTTCAACTCGTCTTCGAGGTACTGGTCGTGCAGGCACACGGCCGGTTCAGGCAAGCCATCAGCCCTGAGGGGCTCGGCGAACGACTCCAGGAGCAGGGCGTTTATTGCGGCCCCTTCATGCCCAAGAAACGCCAGCCGACGATAGCCGCAAGAAATCAGGTGCTGCCCCGCCATGCGGGCCGCGGAGCGGATGTCGTGCTTCACGCTCGGCAAATCGTCGAAGCCGGGGAGCGATACCAGCGATACCACGGGAATGCCGGCCTTCTGAGCCGCCTGCAAGACCTCCAGGTCGATCCGGCCAACTACCCCGTCGCATCTCGAGAAATCGAGCGGTTCGATCTGCGAGAAATGATGGGGGTCTACGCTGCTCGACTAGCCTGACTCGTCGGCGTACTGGCGGATGCCCTGGTACGTCTCATGGTGCCAGGGGTAGGCGTACTGCAAATCAATCGGCACGGCGATCCGCTTCGTGGTGCTCTGCATGCTAAAGCGCCGCACGGTTAGGAGTTTTTTTGCCTTTCTGACCCATTCGTCCACGGGTCGGTGAGAGCAAAACGCAATCTGATAGGTTTCCGCAAGTTTGATTGTATTTGATCCTCAGATGATGGGAATCTACCTTGTGTGAAGAATGTCCGATTGGCCACGACAGCTTTGCGGACCAACCCGGTCCCGTATCCCCGCAAAGATAGGCTGCGAGGAAGGAGCGAAGCGATGGCGAAGGCTGCTAGCGCCCCGGCGAACCCGGCCAACAAGGTCACGGACCGCTGGAGGTGCAACGAATCGCCCGTCCGCCGCGGCGGGGTTACTCTCGGGTTCTGCGGCCGGGTCCCCAACACGTGGGGGCACGACGACGGCGAGAGGCGCAGCCCCCCCTGTAATACCCGTCGCACGGCTGCCGAAACACGGCTTGCCATCCGCGAAACGGCCCTGAGTCAGCGAACGTCCCGGCGAGAGCGGCAATGCCTTGGCCAACCTCGATTCCGAGACGGGTGTGAGGGGTCCGTCGGTCGGGTAGGCCGCGCTACGCTGCTAGTGCAAGGACGCCTCCCTGACCAATGGGACGCCAATCGCATTCGTTATTTGACATAGCCAATGGCCTGCAAGGAGCTCGCGCCTTCGGCTTTATCGAACGTTTGCTCCATCGTCGGCAAGAAGAACCGAGCCCATCAAACTTCGTTACGCACCTTTGACCTAGGACTAGTCTCGTGAAAGTTAGCACCTCGGAGAATCTACTTATGAACTCGCCACTCGCTCTAGGCGCGCTCTGCGCAGCGCTCGCCATGGCCTGCTCGGTCGATGCCGCCGCGGTCGTTTACGAGTCGTTCGACTACACGGAGGGCGCCAATGTCGTGGGTCAGAATGGCGGCGTGGGGTTCGATGGGGCGTGGACCGGCGTCGAATCGGCCGGCGCCGGCACAACGAACACCAAAATCGGAACGGGCCTGAGTTTTGGCGCCCTGGAAGTGGCCGGCGGATCGGTCGACCGACAGAATCGGGCCGGCAGGGGCGTCATCAACCGTACGATTGCCGCGGGCCCACTTTCGCAGTTTACTCCCGATGGCTCCACCGTCTGGTTTAGCCTCCTGATGGACCGAACCGCCATTATCGGCGGAGATGGCGGATTTGCCGGCAACACCTACGCAACGCTCGTCTTCGGCGACACCGCTTTCGCCGACGCTTCTTCCAACAGCGCCCCAGCCAATACCGGCAACGCGCTGGGGGTTGGGTTTGTAGGCACGGGTGCGGGGACCGATTTCTCCCTTATCGAAGTCCAAGGCGTTGCCTACGCGGGGGGAACCCTCTCAACCGACGGCCCGCTTGCGGTCGGCGACACGACATCGTTCATCGTCGGCAAGATCGACTTTGCAGCCAATGGTTCCAGTGACACCTTGACGCTCTACAACGTCACCGACCCCGGCCTGGCTCTGCCGGCGGCCGCGTTTGCAACCTTGAGTGTTGACCTGGATCAGTCGGGCTTCAACCTGGTCTCGATCGCGGACCCCATGACCTCGGTCTTTGATGAGATCCGTTTCGGCGCCACCTTGGCCGACGTAACGCCCGCCCGGCCGATCCCCGAACCCAGCAGTCTCGTGCTGCTCGCGCTGGGGGGGCTTGTCGGCCTGCGGACGTACCGACGCATTTCCGCCGCCTGACCCGCACCGGCGAACGCCCGACCTGAAAACCCTTCGTTCTAACCATCCCCGACTTAAGGCTAGCCTTGTGAAACCTGTCCACCTGCGAGAATCGACAAGCAGACCTGCCTTGTCGCGAGCTGCCGCCTGCGCAGCCCTGTGCTTCACCACCGGCTACTTCGCCGCCTCGGCCGAAGCGGACCTCGTGGTCTATGAAGGATTCGACTACACGCTCGGCGCCAACGTAGTTGGTCTGGACGGCGGCGTCGGGTTCGATGGGGCTTGGACCGGCGACACGGGCGCCGGCGCCGGCGCCGCGAACACCAACATCGGCGTCGGCCTGGGATTCGGCAGCCTGCAGGTCGTCGGTGGATCGGTCGACCGACAGGACCGGAACGGCAGGGGCGTCATCAACCGCTCGATAACCGCGGCGGCTCAGACGCAATTGACGGCCGACAACTCCACCATCTGGTTCAGCGTTCTGATGGACCCCACTTCGCTTGTCGGCGGGGCCGGCGGGTTTCCTGTGAACACCTACGGAACGCTCATCTTCGGTGATGCCGCCTTCGCGGACGCGTCCTCCAACAGCGCTCCCGCCAACGCCGGGAACGCCTTTGGGGTCGGATTCCTCGGAGGACCTCCGGCATCGGCGTTTGACGCCATGTCGATCCAAGGCGTGGCCTACGACGCTGCCGACGGCTTGACCACCGCCATCATCGGCGATCCGATCCTTGTCGGCGACACAATCTCCTTCATCGTGGGCAAGATCGACTTCGCGGCCCTTGGAACCACCGACACCATGACGCTCTACCAGGTCACGGACCCCGGTCTTGCGCTGCCGGAGACGCCTTTTTCAACCCTGAGCGTCGACCTCGACCAGTCCGGCTTTAGCCTGATCTCCATCGCCGACCCCATGACGTCGATCTTTGATGAAATCCGCATAGGCATGACGCTCGCCGACGTCACCCCCATCGCCCCTAGGAACGGCTCAAAAATAACTCCCTCAATTCCCATCGCGTAGAATGCCGCCGTTGTTGGTTCCCGACACGGAGGGTGTAGCGATGGGTTTGTATCACGCGGATGTCGAGCGGCGGATGGTCAACTTCTATGGCTCGCTCTCCGAAAAGGACCGGCGGCGGTACGCGGCGGTGGAGGCCGAGAAGCTGGGGCGTGGCGGCAAGACCTACATTTCGGAGCTGTTCGGGTGCGACCGTGGGACGATTCGTTTTGCCGAGGAGGAGGTCGAGCGTCTCCCCGAGGACGAGGCCGCGGGGCGGGTCCGAAAAAAAGGGGGGCCGAAAGCCAGCTAGCTGCGAGGCGATCGACGCATTGCGGCAGGTGGTCGAGGTCCACACGGCCGGCTCGCCGGTCGAGCCCGACCGGCTGTGGACCAACCGCACGGCGCGTGAGCTGGCCATCGAGCTGGCGGAGTCGGGTGTCGAGATGTCGCCCAACACGGTGGCGCGGCTGCTGCGTGAGGAGCTGGGGCTGTCGCACCGGCAGGCCGTGAAAACGAAGTGCCTGGGCGAGTCTCCCGACCGCAACGCTCAGTTCGAGCGGATCGCCGGACTGAAGGCCGAGTACCTAGCCAAGGGGTGGCCCGTGCTGAGCATCGACACCAAGAAGAAAGAGCTTCTGGGGGACTTCTTCCGCCCCGGGCGGGCGTGGACCGACGGCCAGGTCAAAGCGTTGGACCACGACTTCCCCAGCGCAGGGTCGGGCAAGGTGATCCCGTACGGCGTGTACGACTTGGCGGCGAACGAGGCGCTGGTGCTGCTAGCCCAAGGAGCGGACACCGGCGAGCTGGCGGCCGACGCGGTCCGACGCTGGTGGATACGGCTGGGGAAGAAGCGGTACTGGCACGCCTCGGGGGTGCTAGTGCTGGCCGACTCGGGCGGCAGCAACGGCAACCGGGTGGGGCTGTTCCGCGAGCGGCTGTGCGGGGTCGCCGGCCTGCTGAACCGCGACATCCGCGTGGCGCACTTGCCGCCGTACTGCTCGAAGTACAACCCGATCGACCACCGCTTGTTCTGCCACCTCTCCCGCTCGCTGCGTGCGGTGCTGATCCGCTCGGTCGAGACGATCCGCGCGGCGCTGGCCCGCACGACGACCGCGGCCGGCCTGCGTGTGGTTGTCGAAGTAGCTCGACGCAAGTACCAAGCAGGCGTCAAGGCGAGCAACGACTTCCTCCGCAACGAACCAATCATCCGAGACGCCCTCTTGCCCTCACTCAACTACACCGCGCACGCAGTGTGGTGAAATGAGGGAGTTGTTTTTGAGCGGTTCCTAAGTCGATGCGGAGCGAGTCGCGTGAAGGGGTGTCGCAGGTCTTCTTGGAGTTCGACCTAGACCGCGACATCGACGTGGCGGCGCCAGACGTCCGCGACAAGGTGGCCGCAACGCAGTCGGAACTGCCCACCGACGCCGAGGCGCCCGTGGTGGAGAAGTTCGACCCCGACGCGGCGCCGATCCTGGGGATCGTGCTGGCGGGGGACGCGTCGATCGGCGATCTCACGCGCTACGCCGACGACGTGCTCAAGCCGCGCCTGTAGGGGATCAACGGGGTCGGCGGGGTGCAGCTCGCCGGCGACCGCGGACGCGAGGTGCGCATCTGGCTGCGGCGATCAAGCAAAGCGACGTTCAGAAGGTCGTCCCGCGGTTCGTTGCCGCGTCAGAGCGGCCCGGAACGCTTAAGTTCCTCAAGGTAGTCCGCAATCTCGCCGAGGTTGATCTCACCGCTTTCGGCAAGCAGATCGGCGACGTGTTTACCCACCTGGGCGACCTGACGCACGTGGCCGTGGTCGCCGACGAAAAATGGGAGTCGACGGTCGCCAACATGGGGTCGGTGCACCCCTTCGAGGTTCGCTTCTTCGGTCCGTTAAATGCAGACGAACCCCCGCGTGGCTGCGGTCTGCCAGTTAAGCCGCCCTCGCCACGTTGGCCTAACGGTTCGCCGTCAAACGGACTGCTGGCGTCCCCTTGGTCGGTCATTGAACGCCGATCCGACGCCGGCGACGGATTTTCCTGCTAGGCAGCGCCGATCCTGCGTCGGCGTGCTGCCCCGCACGCCGCCACAGAACCGAAGAGCAGGAGGGCAAGGCTGCCAGGCTCCGGGACCGCGGCCGATCCGATGGCCCCAATCGCCGGTTGCCCGAAGCTGTTCGTCCAAGTCGTGTAGTCGCCCACGTCGACCGTCCCAGACCCGTCGCCTGTGCCGGGCGGCAGGACGTTCTCATTGGCACCGAGGTTGTCTCGCCACACGGTGTAGTCCGCCGCGTTGACCATGCTGTCGCCGTTGAAGTCGCCGGGGATTGCGCCCGCGCCTCCCCCCACGTCGATGGTTGCCTGCAATGCGGTTTCGTCACCCGTAAAGTTACCGTTGTTGTTGACGGCAAAATCAATGGTGTCGCCTACGGTAAGCGAAATTCCAGTCAGATTGAACGTACCGTTAGCTTGCAATAAATAGCCATTGGTTCCCGCAGTTTCCCCGCCGGTGGCGCTAAAAAGCGAGCTTCCGTTGTGCAGTACTTCGACCATTACCGACTCCGAGGGATTGCCGCCCACTACAGTGTTCCTTCCAGCGAGATCGCGGAAGCTACCGGCAATGGTAGCAGAATTGCCCGCCGCTAAATCACCTGCCTGAATCGTGTATCGAGCGATAACCACGCCGTTTAAGTCAACGGTAGGGCCGGGATGAAGGAGCAGATCGACGCCAACCACGCCTTGGTTCCCTACCGGAACATTCGGCGGGTTGCCATCAAATCCGTCGCTAAAAATCTCAAACTGATAATCCGCATTCAGGGGGTCTTCTGTATGCGTACCAAGGACTGCCGGCGTGCCGAACTGACCGGCGCCCCCAAACCCTGTGTTGCCTGCGTTGCCGACTATCTTTACCTCAAGCGCCAATTCCGTCCCGCCGCTGGTTGCCGACGATCCCCAGTAGCTCCACCCCGTTGGCAGGGCGGTTGGGATGGCCGTGTTCCCACCGGCAGCCGCCACGTAGTCGCCTGCCGCATCAGCGATCACGATGGCCGAAGCGATGGGCAGCGTGTTGCTCACAATCGCGCCCAGAATGCACGACGTTAACAGCAGTCTTGTCTTCATAGTAAGCTCCATTGAACGAAGGAACAGAGAAACCGTGTTGGGCTTGGATTCGTTGCTAGTAGGGATCAGGAGTCGGGACGGCCAGACGCGCCGGACGGTCATTACTGTTTACGTCCTTGGAGTGGAGGTGCGAGCCACGGCCCAGGTGCTTCATCGCCAGGGACAGCGACGCAAACGCCGCCAATTGGAGCGCTCCCGGTTCTGGCACCCAGACGGCGGCGAGGGAGCCCGCGCCGTTTTCCGCCTCGTAGGCTTGTTTGAACAGAGAGAAGTCATCGACGTCGGCGTCGCCGTCAAGATCGAGGTCGCCCCGAAGGTAGGCGTCGCCCTTGGTCAATCCCGCTAGGTCGGTGTCAAAGCCGTTGCGGAACAGGACCCAGTCTTGCACGTCAAGCGTCCCGTTGAAGTTGAGGTCGCCCAACTTCTCATAGCCGACAGCAAACGCGCCCGGCTTGCCGTACCACATGGTGGCGACCGACAGGTCGTAGTCTCCGCCGGCGTTGCTCCAAAACTCCATGTCGAAGTGCAGGCTCTCGTCGAAGGGGATGGTGTCCAGTGCGCGGACGCGGCCATTGACGGTTGTGCCAACGGCTCTGTTCGCCCCGCTCTCGGGTTGAGTAACAAAGGCGTGGTTGAAGGTCTCGGGGTGCCTGCCTCCCCAGGCGTAACCGTAGTAGTCTTCGGTGCCGGTGCCGAAGTGCGAAGGAAAGGCCTCTCCATCGACGTAGATCTTCTCGTCGCCTTCGCCCCACCAAACAGGACTATTGTCTTCGCCGGTCGTGATCTGGAAGGTGTCTCCCACATAGACGCCTTCACCAAGGATCGATACAAAGTTCCAGTCCTCGTGGTTGCCGCCAACGAGGGGGCTGTCTGTCTTCCGATAGTTGGAGTGGAAGTACATGGAATCGTCCGTCCAGTTCCAATCGCCGGTCTCGACCTCCAGTCCCACCGTGACGTTCTGGCTGCCATTGTTCACCACGCGGATGTCTGCCGCGTTTTGGAAAGGCATCGTCCAGTAGGAGGTCATGTCGCCGGAGGTTGGGTTGACGGTGCGGTACCAGTCCTGAACCTCGTTGATCTGATTGGTTCCCGAGCCGAAGAACTGCCCGACCGGGACCCGCACGGTCGTCCGGCCGTCGAACGAGATTTGCAGCTCCGTGTCTTTGATCGCGGCCGCCATGTCGGCCGCTTGCAGGTTGAGTTTCAGCCGCTTGACGGCGCTGGCGCCCGTCAGGGCCTGGCTCAGGGCCTGGCCATTGCCCAGGGCGCCCGTTGTGCTGTGCTGCTGGAGTCCGGCGCCGCGCGGCGCCGTGTCCGGGCTCATCAGTTGTGAGTTTACGGCCGCCAGCTTGGCCGCGGTGGCGGCTTCGGTGGGTTCGCTGGGGTCGAAACTGGTGACGGCGGCGCCGGGCTCGTAGGTGCGGTAGTTGATGTTGTACCACAGGCCGTTCGAGGTGCCGCCGGGCGTGTGGTCGAACGTGATCTTCAGGCCGCTGGAGTAGGGGATCGGCGCGTAAAGGTTTTGCCCCGGCGAGTTGCCCGCGGGGGTGAGGTCCGCGTCTACCGATCGCCAAGACAGGTAGGCGCCCATGGCCGAGTTCTTGCCGACCAAGTCTTCTGCCGTGCCCGACCAGAAAGGGGTGCTGCTGCCGTCGAGGTAGAACCGGAGCGTGGCGGCTTGCTCGGGTCGTCCGCCGACCCAGATCCGTGTGACCGCGCCGGGGCCCGTTTCATCCAGTAGCACCCACTCGGTCCTCCCCTGGTTGACCTCCGATCGGATGTAGTTCGACCAGTCGCTGTTCGCGAACCACCCTGCCTGGTCTGGCGCCACGGACCCGCGGTCGTAGCTGCTGCGCTGCTTGAGAGTAAAACTGGCGTTCGCATTGGGATGCACCGCCAACGCATCGCGGTCGAGCATGTCGTCGAGAAGCGAATCAAACGTGACCGTTTGGGCGAGGGTCATGTTGTCCGTCGCCGCCGCCAGGAGGGCGGCGAGCACGACGCATTTGCCTACGCGCTGGATGCGCGTGGCCGTCTCATGGAATCTGAACATGGTTGCGGTCGTCTATCCCTGTTTCGTATCTCGGTCGTAAACTCGCTTGTCGCCTGCGCATCGGTTCAGCGCATCTCCTCTGGCAGCGGCGGGACCGCCAAGGCGCCGTCCGGATCGGGCTCTTGGTTGGAGACGGTCTGCGCGTCGCCGTACCAATACGTCCCTGCGGCGTACCCCATGTTGCAGTCTGTCCCCGACCAGACTTCCATGTCGAGTTGCAGCGATTCGTCAAACGGCATCGTGTCCAGGGCGCGCGTGCGGGTCTCGGTGCTGAACCCCTGCGTATTGCGCTCGTCCGTCGATTTTCGGTTCAGCTTGTTGTACACGTTGCACCGCGGCTGAGCGTGGAAGGGGTGCTCGTAGAAGTCGGTGCTGCGCCCCCCCCAGGAATAGGCGTAGTAGTCTTCGGTGCCCGTCCCAAAGATGGACGGGAAGCCCTCGCCGTCGACGAAAATCCTTTCGTCACCCTCCCCCCACCAAGTCTCGACCGGATTGAGCACCGTCAGCGTGTCGCCGACGAAGACGCCGCGTCCCTTGAGCGTCACGTAGTTCCAGTCCGAGAAGGGGCGGGTCGGCACCGGGTACTGCCCACGCCACGCGGCGTGGAAGTACAGGGACCGGTCGTCCCATTGCCAATCGCCGATCGAGGCCTTCAGCTCGAACTCGACCGGTTCTGCGCCCAGGTTGACGATTGAAATAGCGCCCGATTCGCGGTACGGCATCACCCACCGGCTCGACATCGTGCCGTCGTTGGCGACGGTGCGGTACCACCCCTGGAACGGGTTCAGGCCGACCCCCGTGCCGAAGAACTCGCTCAGCGGGCACCACACCGTTTGCTTGCCGTCGAACTCCATCTTCAGGACGACCGACCGCGTCACGTTCGGGTCGTCGTAGCCGCCGAGCCAGACCGACAACCCGCGCACCGCGGCCGTTCCTTCGGTCAGTTTGAGGGACATCTCTTGGCCAGACTCGAGCTTGCCGGCCAGCTTCGGCTCGGCCGGGGACGCAGCGCTGGTGGTCGGGGCGAGCAGCGTGGCGCAGGTGTCGCGGATCAGAGTGGCGTTGGCCGCCAGGTCTTCCATGCGGAAGGTCGTGACCGGCGCGCCCTCTTGATACTTGCGGTAGGTGAACTGGTAGAAGAACGGGCGCTCCGAAACGGTTACCTTGCAGCCCTTGGCGTAGGGGATGGGCAGAAACGACACCGCCGACCGGAGCGATTGGTGGGCGAGCGGGAACGGCGCGATGCCGGCGCCCTGGAAGAGCTCAAACTCGTTTCCTTCGATGGCCGGCTCGTCCTGGCCGTCGAGGTAGAAGCGGATGATGGTCGAGCTGGTGGGCTTGCTTTGCCCCTTCCAGGGCATCCAGGTCCGTACGATCGCCCCTGGCCCCGTGTCCTCCATCAACACCCACTCTTTCCTGCCTCCATTCTCTTCGATCCGAATGAAGTTCTTGTCCCTGTCGCTGGAGTTGAAGTCGTGGTTGGCGAACCAGCCCTTCGGCTCGTTTCTTGGGGGCTCCGGCTTGGTCGAGACGCGGTTGTAGCTGCTGTCTTGCTTCAACCGAAAATCGTGCCGGGGGAACCGCGCCACCTCGTCGCGGCTGACCATTTCTTGCAGCAGTGACCCGAAGGTAATGGCTCCGCCGGGCTGTTCGGCCGCCATCGCGGCGGGGGCGAACCCCTGGGCAAGCAGCGCAAGCGTGAGGACCATCGGGAAGCGGCGTCGATCGCGGGGCATCATTGTTCTTTCACATTTCATTGAGAGACCACAGATTCAAAGGAAGCAGACTCAAGGCGAAAGCGGCGTAGGGGCAGAACGGCGCGGGGCAGGGGGTGGGGGCTGCATGCTGGCCGCGCGACGGCGCTCGCGGGCGCCGCGACGCGTCTTGCGAAGCATGATCCCGGTCAGCGACAGCAGCGCTAGGCCAAGGCTGTTGGGCTCGGGCACGCCAAGCGATGCGAAGCTGCCGGGCCCGTTGGCTTGTTCGAAGGCCGTCTTGAACAGCGCGAAGTCGTGAACATCGATATCGAGGTCCGCGTCGAGGTCGCCACGCAGCGCGGCCTGCTCCAGGGTGAGCAGCGAAACGTCCGTATCCAGGTAGGTGCGGAAGATCATCCAGTCCGAAGCCAGCACCTGCTGGTCGCCGTCGAGGTCGCCAAAGACGCTGCCCGAGTCGACCAGCAGCAAGGAGATGACTCCATTGCCGCCGGCGAGGAAGTTGCCGAAGGGGTCCCGAGCGACCTCCAACGCCGCGGTCAGGCCCTCGAGCACCACGGTGGTGGCCCCGGTTTCGCGGTCGATGTACAAGACGTCTCGCCCGCTCCCGGAGTTGCGGGCCATCAGCACGTCGCCCGCCAGGTCGGGGTCCGCGACGTCGCCCCGGAAGAAATCGAGGCCCCCCGCCGCGACGTGGTTCCCCACCGTCTGGAAGGCGGTAGCGCTGTTCGCGGGGTTGAAGTATCCCGCGTCGATCGCGAGTTGCGACGCGTCCATCTGCAGCGAAGGGTGCTCATCGCCAGAGACCTTCCAGTCCCCCACGATATTGTTCCCCTTGAAGAAGCCGTGGTCCGACTGGAACGTTACGCTGCGATGGAGCTCATCCGGCAGGGTTGGGTTCTCATTCTGGTTGTAGCTGACCCAGATCTCGCCCGAGTCATCGATCCCCAGGCCGTAGTTGTTGCGAAACCCGGTCGAGAAGACGCGCAGCTTGCTTGGGTCGGTGCTCGTAAAGGGCTGGACGTCGGCCCGCACGTCGAGGTCGTTGACGACGCCGTCGCCCGTGACGTCCACAATAGTAAAACCGGAGATGTTGGTGGTGGTTGTGTCCGACGAGAGGGCCGTGAGGTCTTCGATGAAGCTGAGCGTTCCCGTGTAAGCGGTCTCTCCAGGGTTGCTTTGATCGACGCCGGTGCCGCCGATCGCCATGTTCTGCGCGGCGGTCTGGCCCCCGTTCTGCGTGCGCACGCCGATGTTTACGTAGAGCGTATTGCCGCGGACCTGGAGCTGATTGACCTGGTGGACGCTCGTCACGGCGATGTCCGACACGATGGTCTGGTTCAGGTCGGCGCCGTTGCCGAAGACGCCATCGCCGTCGGCGTCGTTCAGACGGACGATCGGCTGCAGCAGGGGCTCCATGTCGGAAGCCTTGAACCGCACGGCCGGGGCCAGGTACATGACGGTCCCCAGCACCGGGTCCTGGTGGAAGGCTAGCCCCAAGGTCCCGTTGAACCCACCGTTGCCGTTGGTCCCCCCGGTGCCAATCACGCCGCCAGAAGAGGTCGTGGCGGTTGGCGCCGCGGTGAGCGGGTTGGACAGGAACGTTGGCGAGGCGGGGTTGTAGTCAAACCGGGTGATGCCGCCTCCGAACGTGCCGACGTAGACGTGGGAGGCGTCCCCCGGCGCGAACGCGATCTGGCCGACGATGCCCGAGACGCCGCTCGAAATGGCGCCCCCCAGCGAGAGCGTGCCGTTCAAGTCGTTGACCAGCGTCTGGGCGCTGCAGTATCCGGGCGACAACACAGCGGCGATGCAGAGCAGCGGCGGCAGGCAGCGCCTGGACCGGCGGTCGGGGATCGCGGCTGGGGCTAGTAGGGGCAGTGCCATCGTGTACCTGCTGCTATGAAAGTGAGTGCCGCGCCGCAGGCTCGGCGCTTGCTGCTTGACGCGTTTGCCGGGCGCTCCGCCTGCGTCGCGCGCACGCGCCGAGCAAGAGCAGCAGCGCAAGAGGGGCCGAGGCCGGCTCTGGAACCGCGGTTACGACAAAATGCAACTCGTAGTCCACCGTCGAGATCTGGTTCTCTTGAATCAACAACGCGTAGGAACCGGCGGGGAGGAAGTCGACGTTGAACCCGCCGTCCCCGGGGTCGACCGGGAGGTGACCCCCTCGGAACAACGGGTTGGGGGGCAGGGGCTCGAAGTCGGTGGCGCCGTCGAACAGAGCGGCGTCCGCGAACGGGTAGAACACGTTGCCGCCGCCCAGGTCGACGGGGGGAGCGAAGGCGTCGCCCGGCGCGTAGGCCGCGAAGCCACGGCCGAAGTCGTTGTATCGATTGACGAAGATCTGCTCGAGCCTGTAGCCGCCGGGCACGATCAACCTGAAGTAGTCGCCATCGGTGCCCGCGTCGGCGCCGTTCTCCAGCAGGGCGCCCGAGTCGGTGAACTCATCGACGATCCGTCCGACCTGGCCCGACACGAAATTGCTGCCCGGGGCAAGGGCGAACAGGGTTGGGTTCTGGTAGTCGCTGGAGAAACTATCGACGCCGGGCGCCTCCATCAGGTCCGTGGCCCGCAGCGCGCTTGCTGAGCCAAGGACGCCGACAAACACCAGGATTGCGTGGTAGGCCTTCATTCTCGTTTGGTCCGATGGCAGGGTCGTGCGTTGCATGGATGGCGCCGGCTTGGGTGGCCGGCTTCGGACGGGCGGCGGACGCGGGGGGAGCCGCCGGCGCGGCAAGCGGTCGCCGGTCGTCACACACGCAAACGAGCGGCTGCTTCAGCAGCCCGTTTCACAGCAGCCACGCTGTGCGACGCGTTGCTCGCGGGCGTCCTGGCCCGTACTTCGGTTCGTGCGGCAGACGGCAAGCACCCCGCTGACGGCCACGCCGATGAGAACCAGCGACGCCGGCTCCGGCACCGGGTTCACCAGGAGCGCGAAGTCAAGACCACCCAGCGGCGTGGTGCGCAAGGATTCATGGAGGATGTAGGCGTCGAACAGGTCGGTGACGCCGTCGTGATTCATGTCGCCGTCGAGCCACGTGTTCCAGTCGCCAACGATCAGGGTGTTCGTGGCGCCGGCAATGTGGTTCTCGCTGCCCCAGCCGAGCACGAAGCTATCGACGTCGAGCTGGTCGATGTCGCCGTCGCGGTTGACGTCGCCCTGCTTGAGCTCACCACCGGGAATCTGGGCGATCGCGTTGGCGATCCAGGCGTTGTCGGAGAACAGGTCGAAGTCTCCCCAGTCCTCGCCGTCCGAAAGAACGCCGGGCGTTCCGGTCTCGTTGTCGCCGTAGACATACATGCTGAGGTTGTCGACGGCCCCCGAGAAGTAGTTTCCGTAGAGCGGGTTGATGCCGTCGTTCGCCACCTGCGAGGCGCCCACCACGAGCTCGGTCGTGTAGTTGTTGGTCCCCCCTAGGGCGATGTTGCCGTTGTTGGCGGATACCGCGACGCCATCGACGTAGAGCACGCTGGTGAACGCTTGGGCGGCGCCGCTGCCAGGGACGACCTTGGGGCTCCCCGCTGCGCCGTGCGCGTAGACTTGTTGCATCACGTGGTACCACGTGTTACCCGCGGGGACAGCGACCGTGGCTGGAATGGCGTTCGAGCCGTTGATCCGCCCGGCATTGGTCTGCGTCCACTTTCCCTCTGCGGTAATCGCCGGCCCGCCGCTCTGGAGCGTATCGAACACCACGCTTTGAAAGCTGGTCGGGGCGCCGACCGAACCGAGTGCCGAAGCGTCGGGGTAGACCCAGAGCTGGAGGCCCCGCGCGGCGATCCCGTCGTAGTTGATCGGGTAGGTGGAGCCGCTGGCGAGCAACACGAGGTCGGCGAGCTCGTCCGGCCGGTTCAGGGGCAGCCCCGTAAGCCTGTCGTCCGTGCCGTCAAAACGGATGCCGACGTCGCCCGGGCTGGTTCCCCCCCTGGCGAGCGGCCCGGAGTTGACGTTCACGTACTGGGGCGACCCGTCCTGGTTGAGTCCCAGGTACGCACCGCTGGGGCCCTGGTTGTCGACCGTGTCCCCCGCGGCCGGGTTGGAGACGTTGGCGCCGACAACGACGCCCGGGGCCCCATTCTCGGGAACCGCCCCGCCGGCGCCGGCCGCGCCTTCGCCGAACAGCAGGAGGCGGTCGTTCGTCACCCCCGCCTGCAGCGGGCCGGCCGACAGGGCCACCAGCACGCCAACGCCGAGGGCCGCGAGAGATCGCCCAGACGCGGCGCCGCCCGCACGACCACGCGCCGCCAGCGTGGCGGCCGCCAACAGGCAGAACAGGCCGAGCGCGATCGCGCCGGGTTCGGGCACCGCCGCGGTTGCGGCCGATCCGACGGCCGAGGCCGCCGGCTGCCCAAAGCTGCTCTTCCACAGTGCGTAGTCGGCTTGATCGACGCCGCCCGAGTTGCTGCCGGCGCCGTTTAGGGACGATTCGTCCGCTGCGCCGAGGTTGTCACGCCAGACCGTGTAGTCCGCTGCGTTGACCAATCCGTCTGCGTTAAAGTCGCCTGGAAGGACCGAGCTGTCGTACTCGACGGTCCCGGTGATAACCTGACCGGTCCCGGCCAGGCGGTACTCGAAGGTAAGATCCCCGTCGTTCGCGGCGCCGAACACCGACGGGTCGAACGCCAACCCCAACGGGATGGACGCGCCGGCCTCGACGGTGGAGCTGCCGGTCAGGTAGGCCTCGGTCAGGGTTCCGTCGTCGCTGCCGCCCGACTGCTCCCAGCCGTTGCCGGACCCGTCGCCGGCAGGAAACCCGGACCGGTTCTGGTCCTGCAGGCTGTTCCACCCGTCGAACGACAGCGCCATGGCGTCGCTCTTGATCGTGTAGAAGTCGATGTCGTAGTCAACATTCGCGTTGGGGTTCTGCAACGATAGCGCGCCGGTCAGGGGGTTCGCGACGATCTTAAGCACGTTGATCGGCGGTCCGAGCGTGATCGTCGCCCGGAGCGCCGTCTCGTCGGCGCCGAAGTGACCGTTGATCCCGACCTCAAAGTCGATCGTATCGTTCTCCGCAAACGTGAGGCCTGTCAGGTCGAACGTGCCGGCGGCTTGCGTCAGTATCCCCGGCGTGCCCTGGGCGACGGTTCCGCCGGCCGTACTGAAGAGAGAGGTGTTGTTCTGATACACGGCGGCAGAAATCGACTGGGCGGCCGCGCCTCCGCCAACAATCAGGTCTCGGAAGCTGCCTGAGATGGCGCCCGAGCCCGCGGCAGCATTTAGCACATCGGCCGCGGAAATCGTGTAGCGGGCGATGACGAACGCATCGGCGTTGCCTCCTTGACCCGGGTGGAGGAGCAGGTCGGCGCCCACCACCGCGCCGTTGGCCTCTCCATTGCCGAAGATTTCGAACTCCGCCGAGCCGGCGGTGTTCGTGCCATAAACGGCCGCCGTTCCCGCGGTAGAAACGCCTACGAAACCTTGGTAGGCGGCGCCCACGTTGCCGACTTGACCAGCGGTAAGCGCCACCTCCGTCCCGCCATTGGCCGCAGTGGCGCCGAGGTAACTCCAGCCTGTCGGCGGCGTCGTTAACACGCCGGTAGGGCCGCCGGCGGCGGTAACGTAGTCCGCCGCGGCGTCGGCGATCACTTGGGCCGAACTGCTGGAGGCGGCGCCAATCGCGATGCCTGCCGCCAGGCAGGAGGGCAGCACCCGGGCCGCCAGAAGCCTTCTTCGTTGTCGCACGGCTGAACTCCTCTCTAGGTTAACTTCGTCGTGTTGATTGCAGGGGTCGCAATCGCCCTTCCGCCTGCTGAGCAACAGCAAGGCCGCCGCCCCCACCAGCAGGCAAGACGCCCCGGCCGGCTCCGGCACGGCGAGCGCGCTCGCGAGCGTCATCCCGGGGTTCGCGTTCTCGAAATCGGCCTTGAAGATCGCGAAGTCCTCGACGTCGTTGTCGAAGTCGCCGTCCAGGTCGCCCGCCTGATAGGCCAACGCCGGCAGCAAGCCAGCAAGGTCGGTGTCCAGGCCGTCGCGATAGACCATCCAGTCGTCGGTATCGATGTCGCCGTCGAAGTCGAGGTCCGATCGCTCGAACGCTGCGCCGTTGTTCCCGACGAAGCTGACCGGGATCGACAGCACGGCGCCGCCGCTAAGGAGCAGTTCCGCCCGAACGTCTTCTACCGGGTTCTGAAGCCAAGGTCCGAACGTGGTCGACCCGTCTCCGCTGCCGAGGTCGATGTCCAGCGACGCCGCGAGAAACGCCCCGTCGCCGCCGTCGGTTTCTAGCTCACTGAGCTCCGAACCGTCGCCCGGGTCCGCGGTCAGCTCCGTCCACGCGTCGTTGGGGTCGAGCTGATTGGGGCCGGGGTTGCCGACATCGTAGTTTCCTGCGATCGACCGCCACGCGCCGCGGTCCAAAGACCGCGACGGCGAGGAGATCTTGTAGCCAAGGATATTCAACGGAGTCACGCCCACGGACGTCTTGATCGCTATCGAGCCCGTGTCGCGATCGATCTCCAGGGAGGCCGAAACGTCTACCTCGTTCTCGGGCACAAGTGAGATCGTCGCACGAAGCGCCGCCTCGTCGGCGCCAAAGTGCCCGTTGATCCCTACCACAAAGTCGATCGTATCGTTCTGGGCAAACGTCAGGCCCGTCAGGTTGAAACTTCCAGCAGATTGCTCCAATATTCCTGGCGTTCCCTGAGCTGTTGTTCCGCCAAGAGCAGAGAAGAGGGAGGCCCCGTTCTGAAAAATTTCGACGCTCACCGACTGGGCGGCCGCGCCCCCCCCAACGACCAGTTCCCGGAAGCTGCCAGAGATGACGCCAGTCAAACCAGCAGAATTCGCGACGTCGGCGGCGGAAATCGTGTAGCGAGCGATGACAAACTGATCGGCATTACCAGCTTGGCCTGGGTGGAGCAGCAGGTCCGTACCGACAACCGCGCCGTTGGCGTCGCCATTGCTAAAAATCTCGAACTCCGCTGGGTCCGCGGTGTTCGTGCCATAGACGGCCGCCGTTCCGAAGCCAGAAACGCCGACGAAGCCTTGATAGGCAGGGTCCACGTTCCCGACTTGACCCGCGGTAAGCGTCACCTCGGCGCCGCCGTTGGCCGCATCGGCGCCCAGGTAGCTCCAGCCAGGAGGCGGCGTGGTCAACGCGGTGGTGGGGCCGCCGGCGGCAGCGACGTAGTCCGCCGCGGCGTCGGCGATCACCATTGCGTCGGTGCGGGACACAACCCCTTGGACGCAAAACATGGCGACCAGCAGGCCAACTCGGACTGCAAAAGTATTCATAACTATCGCTCCTGCCTCAATCGAAAAGTATCAAAGAGATGAGCAGACGACGCCCGCCGTGAGGCTGCGCTGCGGCTGTCGCCGCCACCGACGCGCTCTCCCGCTCCGGCGTACCGTGCCGCTAGCCCAGACTCGCCTGCAACGGCTAGCGCTTCGACTTCAACTCAAACGTGAATTCGCCCCCTTCAGGGGTGATCGTCGCTTTCAGGCCAGACTTCTTGGGGTCGGAGTACTCGCGTGGAATCTTGACGTAGCTCGACTCCGATCCGAGCAGGAGCGATTCTGTCTCCACCGTAACCAGGCACTCTCCCTTGGGCGCCGCGGTAATGGTGAACGTGCCATCGGAGCGGATCCCGGTGGACCCCCTCGAGTGCGGGGGCGTGGCAAGCGTGAAGCCAACCGTCCCCCCCTTGAGCGGTTGACCGTCCAGCAGCACGACCCCCGAGACCCTCGTCCGGTTGGAAGGAACGATGGGTTTCTCGGAGCACCCGCCGCACACCAGCAACACCGCGGCGAGCGCGAGCGCCATTCTGTTTCTCTTCATCTAGACCTCTTGTTCCACTGCTTGACGTTCCTGCGGGATTGCGAGACGCCCGGTGCGGCCTGCTGTTCTGGGTCGAGACGGGCTAGAGCACCGGCCCGCCGCTGCCGGCGGCCGCTGCCTCTGGGCAGTTGCTGTACAGGTTCAGCACACTGTTGTCGCCGCCGTCCTGGGGCAGGATCATGAACGACCACTCGTCATCCTCAACGTCGCCCCCCACGGTCTGCACGCTGCCGTCCATCATGAGGATGTTCATGGCGCCGGGGTGGGCGGTTTGAGTGGTGTTCTTGTTGCAATCGATCGGGTCTGGCGAGATCTGCGGCGGCTCGATCAGCGGCCTCACTACCGAGCCCTCCTTGATGCACCAAGAGAACACCGGGTCGTTGGGGGTGGGGAGCGTTCCCAGCCAGGCCGTGCGGCCGTTGGCCTGCTCCGAAGGGGTCGGGCAGACATAGTACCGCTCGGCGAACACCACGGTCTTGCTGGAGCCGTCGGTTGCCTTCGCGAACTTCATGTACGAGTCCTTAAACGGCTGCAGCGCCGTCTTGTTCGATTGGTAGTAGTTGCCAAGCGCCTGAACGTTGGCGACGTAGCTGGTGGTGCCAAACTGATTGCCGTTCGACCATGAATTGATGCCCGGCGTGTCCGAGCTCTGGTCCGAAGGGCACAGGTAGCCCGCCGGCGGCACCCCGTACGGGTTGTTCGCCAAGAAGAGCGTGGCGGTGTTCTGCGTGCTCTTGCTCGCGGAGGGGGTCTCGTTGCCGATGGTTTCGTACAGGACCGATTCCTCCATGAACGGGAGCAGGAAGTACTGGGCGGAGCTCAACACCGCGGGCCCAACCGCCGAGGGAGTGGAGGTTACGCGGGGGAAGTAGCCGCCGGCCTGGGGGAACTTCTGGTGAACGTCGTGGCAGTTGTGCAGCGCGATCCCGATCTGCTTGAGATGGTTCGTGCACATCGCCCGCCGCGCCGACTCCCGCGCCGACTGGACCGCGGGAAGCAGCATGGCGACCAGGATGCCGATGATCGCGATGACGACCAGCAGCTCAACGAGCGTGAAGCCGAGGCCGCGCACACGGCCAGAGGCTCCACAACCAGGGGCGATCGACTTCATACAACGCCTTTTGTTTGTTCCGTCCATGAAGGACTCCGGTCTCGAATGAGTGTCATGAAATTTCTCCGGGACTACTCCCCCGGCGAGAACCTCCCGCTTAGCGGCAGGCGCCGCTCCGCTCCGCCCACGGGCTCTGCGTCTACGGGCTCTGCTTCCAAGTGATCTGCTTCCAAGTGATCTGCTTCCAAGTGATCTGCTTCCAAGTGATCTGCTTCCAAGTGATGGGGGCCACGCCCCGCTGCCGCAGAACGTGGCCCCATCAAGATTGAGCGTCCATCCGCCATTAGCGTCGACGGGCCACCAAACCGATGCAGCCGATCGCAAGCAGCGCCAACGAGGCGGGCTCGGGTACTGTTGAAATAGTCGCTTGGAGCGCCGTTTCATCGGCGCCGAAATGGCCGTTGATGCCGACCACAAAGTCGATTGTATCGTTTTCTGCGAACGTGAGGCCTGTCAGGTTGAACGACCCAGCAGCTTGCGTCAAAACTCCCGGTGTATTCTGAGCGGCGGTTCCGCCAGCGACACTGAAGAGAGAGGCGCTGTTATGGTATACGGCGGCAGAAATCGACTGCGCGGCCGCGCCTCCACCCACAATCAGGTCTCGGAAGCTGCCCGAGATGACGCCGGCGCCGGGGGCGGCGCCAAGGGCGTCGGCAGCCGAGATCGTATAGCGGACGATCACGTACTCATCGGCGTTCCCGCCTTGACCCGGGTGCAGCAGCAGGTCGGCGCCTACAACGCCGCCGTTGGCGTCGCCATTGCTAAAGATCTCGAACTCTGCTGGGTCGGCCGTGTTGGTGCCGTAGACGGCCGCCGTTCCTGCGGTCGAGACGCCGACGAAACCTTGATAGGCCGCGCCCTGGTTGCCCACCGCGCCGGCCGTTAGCGCCGTTTCGGTTCCGCCGTTGACCGCGTCAGAGCCAAGGTAGCTCCAGCCGGTCGGCGGCGCCAACAGAGCAGCCGTAGGGCTGCCCGCGGCGGCGACGTAGTCTGCTGCGGCGTTAGCGATAATCGCCGCGGACGCCTGGGAAGCGGTCGCCAGCATGCCAAGCGTGGCGGTCAGTAGACCGAGCCGGTACACCAATCTCTTCATTAGATTCACCCTCATCTTCAAAAGGAAAAGCAACAAGTTGCAGAGGAAAAGACCACAAAAGGCACGGTTACTCTTCGAGATGCGCCGAAACGGCTCGGCGGCCTCGAGCAGCACGATGTGCACTCCAACAAGTCGAAGACTCAAGCTCCACAAAAAACTCAAAGTTCCGTTGGGGTCAAATGAATTGCGCGGTGCGGGCGTCGCCGCGAGGGCCGATTCGCCAAGCTTCCGCTCGCAAGCAAGGTCAATCAAGTTCTGTTGTAGGGTGTCGTCCGTAGGGAAGCCGGCGCCTCCGCTCCGGAGCGACCACGTAGGTTCTTCCGCCGTCGCCCTCTCAGCAGCCGGTTCGGCGCGCGGCATCTAAGCGCCACGGTGGCGTCAACGATCCCACTCCTGAACGAGCGCTCTGAATAGCCAAAAGCACCTTGAGCCACGACACCAGCCCCCGAACGACGGGCTCGAGTGTGAGGCCCCTCAGCCGCAACGAATCCGCCAGAGCGGACCGCATCGGCCATGAGTATTAGGCCGCTTCGATTCAGACCCGGACATTATTCTTCGAAGAAGTCGAAAGAAACTTCTGTCCCCGGCAGCGACTTGACCCCTGCGGGGCGAACTGGCTATTTTGCAGGGTCCCTTGAGCTGTGGGTGGGGCCGGCGCGGCGGCTGGTAGGGCTGCTGGGCTCACGCGGTTTGGTCCGGCAGGTCTGATCGGCGCCGGCCGCTGGGCGTTGCCTCTTTGCTCGGGGTCGACGGCCGGGTCCTCTCATCCCTATGCTTTGCTTGCGATTGCAAGAACGACGCCGACCACAGCCTGAGGAGGCCATGTCGCAACCACCCGGGCCAGCCGACAACGCGACCCGTTTTGTTTCGTTGCTGGCGGGCTGTGAGCGTCGGCTCGCCGCGTTCGTGCTCTCGGTTGTGCCGAATTTCGCCGACGCCGACGAGCTGCTGCAAGAGACCAAGCTCCGCCTGTGGCAGCAGTTTGACAACTACGACCCCAGCAAGTCTTTCGATACCTGGGCAAGGAGCATCGCCTACTATCAGGTGTTGTCTTATCGAAAGAAGCTAGGGAGAGAGAAGCTCGTGTTCTCGACCGAGCTGCTCGCCGCGTTGGAGTTGAGTTACTCGAACTGCGAGAAGGAGCTGGACCTTTACTCTCAATCGCTCGAGTCTTGCTTGAAGCGCCTGAGCAAGAAGAGCCAAGCGCTGCTGGCCCGCGTCTACGGGGGTCCCACACGCATGGACGAGGTTGCAAGGTCGTGTGGCATGACGCTCGCCGCCGCACAAAAGGCCCTGTACCGGAGCCGCGCTGCGCTGCATGAATGTATCGTCCGACGTATCCAGGCTGAAGGCAAGGCATAGCAATGGCGCAGTCAATGGAGGAAAGAGCGCTCTTCGATCAGGTGCACGAGGCGCTAACCCAGGCCCTGTTGACGGGTTCTCCCGAGGAAGGGATCGCGAAGCTCGAGTCCCTGCTCGCGTCCAACCCGAAGGCTCAACAGGTCTACCTTCGCTACGTCACGCAGACAGACATCCTGCGCCTATGGGGCGCGAGCAACGCGAATCGAAGCAGCGCGATCGGGTCGGACGTCGACCCAGAAGTCATGCTTGAGTTGCTCGAAGAAGCGGAGCGGATCGAGCAGCGCGCGCGCGAAGAAAGAGAAGCGCGTACGCTGGCGTTGCAGAACGCCGCGCAGTCGCTCCATCTTGCAGAATCATCAAGCCCCTCGGCGCCGCGTTCAAGATCGACCTGGGCGGTTTCCGTGGCGGCTTGGTCCACCGCGGCCCTGCTGCTGCTGATGCTGAGGTTTGTGGTTCTCCCCAAAGAGCCAGGGGGCCTGCCTATTGCGGCCGCCAGGCGGCCCGTGGCGACCATCAGTGATTCGGTCGACGCACAATGGTTTGCGGTTGGCGACGCAGACGAGCCGACAGCCCCCGGCGGGGCCAACGCCCCCCTTCGGCCCGGCAGGCAGGACCCCCAACCCTCCGGCGCCGGGGCGCGGATCAAGTCGGGGCGTTACAAGTTGACGGCCGGGCTGGTGCAGCTCCGGTTGGACAGCGGCGCGCACGCGATCTTGGAGGCCCCGCTGGAAATCGACTTGCAGGGCAAGAATCGCGTTCGGCTGGTGCAGGGGAAGCTGGTCGGGAGGGTTCCACCCGAGGCCTCCGGTTTCACGGTAGAGACCTCGCTCGCCACGATTGTCGACCTTGGCACCGAGTTCGGCGTTGAGGCGTCGCCAAAGATTGACGAGCTCCATGTGCACGTGTTTGAAGGGGGGGTCACGGTCGCGTCGCGGAGTGAGGCGGGCGGAGCGGACCAGGCCGGTGAGCCCCTTAGCCTATCAGCGGGCCAAGCCGCTTTCGTCGCCAGCAACCGCGCCGCCGTGATCGGACAGATCGACCAAGACCGCTTCATGCGCCGGCTGCCGACGACCATTCAGTACGTGGGCGTCGTCGAGGGCGAGGGCATGCACCTGCGATCACCGGCTCTATCGAAACCGCTCGATGTAGACGGCGACGACGTTTTCGGATCAGCGGGGTACTATTTTTTCAATGTCCGAGAGGTCGTCGATCGGAAGGGTTACGCTCCGGCCTACGAGAAGATGCTGTTTGAGAAGCCAGGCTTCCTCCGCGGTAGCCCGGAGTTCCCCGACGGGCTTGCCGCGTCGCGAGGTGTTTTTTCCGTGGGGGGACGCCAAGAGTACTTGGACATGGTCGACCCGCGGGCGCCCGACAACGGGGGTTCTGGCGCCGTCAAATCGGGCGTGCTGACCTATCCCGCGGATGAAGGGAACCCGCAGGACGCAGCGCCTGGTTCTGAGATTGAGATCTGCAGTCTCGCCCTCGGCGACGACCTCCCCCCAACCGGGTTTCGGCTGGGCGTGTTTACGGACAACGCGGACCTGCCGGAAACGGTGCCTGCTGAGATCCGAATCCGCATCAATGGCGTCGAGGCGAGTGTCGCGACCGAGAGCAAGGACCTGGACGGAGACCTCTACCTCTTCGACATCGGCCGCCCCCAGCAGGGGGACGTCATCGAGATTGATTTGCGGGTGCAAGGAAAGTACGCGTCTATCGGGGGGGTTACGTTCGACGTCCCGTAGGATCGGCTCAGGAGCTTCGCCACCAAATCGAGACTGACCACGAAGGTCACGACGGGGCACGAAGGACGTACGAAGGGATCGCCTTCGGACGATCGTCGATGGCGATGTCGACCTTAGGCATGCGCGCCTCCTGTGGTCAGTGTCACTGGGTCATGGGTCATCCCTGTTGACGTTCTTCGTGTGCTTCGTGGTTCGTTTTAGGATGGTGGACTCATTCTTGACCCATCCCCCGGGACAGCCGGAGCCCCCCTCCAGCGTCGCGTCCGGGCGTTCGCAACGGCGCAGGACCTCAGCAGGCGTCGCGGCGGCGTGCGTTCGCTGCTTACATTCGACGAACCCGATGGGCGCCCAGCCGCCGTCAATGCCGGCGGTCTTTCTAGAACGCGCTCGCAAATAGCCACCCCCGGCGGGATAATCGCGTAGCAATCGACCTCCGCCGGAGGAAGCCGAGCCGGGGGCGGTGCGCGCGGACGGCGCGGCCGGTCCGGCGGCGCCCGCTGCGCACGGTTTCGTCCCCGAGGTGTCCGATTGGGGGGAATTGTGTACGCCGGTCGGAGGGTTTTGTCCCGCCCAACGCGGCCGGCAGGCGCGTCGGTCGACGTAAGTCGTTACGCCACAGCAGCCGCCCCCCTCGGTTACCCGCGAGCCGACGAAAAACATGCCGCCAGACACCGGACAAAAGGACAAAACCATCGGCCGCGTTGGCGCGGGGCCGACGGAGGGCGGCGCGGCTTCAAGCGATGATGTCGTGCACCACGCGGCCGTGGACGTCGGTCAGGCGGAAGTCGCGTCCCATGAAGCGGTAGGTGAGCCGCTCGTGGTCGACCCCCATCAGGCGGAGGATGGTGGCCTGCAGGTCGTGGATGTGCACCGGGTTTTCCACCACGTTGTAGCAGTAGTCGTCGGTGGCGCCGTGCACGTGTCCCCGCTTGAGCCCGCCGCCGGCCATCCACAGCGAGAAGCAGCGGGGGTGGTGGTCGCGGCCTACATTGGGGTCCGAGAGCGGGTCGGACGACTTCGTCTGAGCCGTGACGCCGCGCCCGAACTCACCGGCCCAGACCACCAGGGTGTCGTCGAGCATGCCGCGTTGCTTGAGGTCTCTCACCAGGGCGGCCGAGGGCCGGTCGGAGGTAGCCGCTCGGGCGGGCGAGCGGGTCCGCATCTTGACGTGGTGGTCCCAGTCTCCGAGGAAGACCTGCACGAAGCGGACGTCGCGTTCCACCATGCGGCGGGCCATCAAGCAGTTGAAGGCGTACGTGCCGGGCTCCTTGGCCTCTTCGCCGTACAGGTCGAAGGTGGACTGAGGCTCCTGGGAGAGGTCGGCCAGCTCCGGGACGGACCGCTGCATCTTGTAGGCCATCTCGTACTGGGCGATCCGGGTCGTGATCTCTGGGTCGCTCCAGGCGTCGTGCTTGTGCTGGTTCAGCTCGGCCAGGGCGTCGAGCTGGAGCCGGCGGGTCTGGCGGTCGATGCCGGCGGGGTTCTTGAGGTAGAGCACCGGTTCGGCGCCGCCGCGGAGCTTGGCCGCTTGGTGCCTGGAGGGCAAGAAGCCGGCGCCCCAGTAGTAGTCGTACAGGGGTTGGTCGCCGGAGTTGCCCGTCTTGCTGACCAGCACGGCGAACTCCGGAAGGTTTGCGTTGAGCGTGCCGAGGCCGAAGCTCGACCAGGCGCCCAGGCTGGGCCGGCCCGGGAGCTGGCTGCCGGTGAGCATGAACGTGAGGGCAGGGGCGTGGTTGATGAAGTCGGTCTGCATCGAACGCACGACGCAGATGTCGTCTGCGATGCCGGCGATGTGGGGGATCCAGTCGCCCAGCTCGATGCCCGACTCGCCGTACGGCTTGAACGTGGTCACGGCGGGCATGACCGCCATCCGCGACTGGCCGGCGGTCATCGTCGTGAGCCGCTGGCCCATGCTGACCGAGCCGGGGAGTTCCTGACCGGAGCGGGCGACCAGTTGCGGCTTGGGGTCGAACAGCTCGATCTGCGACGGCGCGCCCGACTGCGTCAAGAAGATGACCCTCTTGGTCGTGGCCCGGTAGTGCAGGCCGCCGGTCGAGCCGAGCGGGGCGCCGCCGGCCTCCTTCGACAGCAGGGACTGAAGCGCCATGGCGCCCAGCCCGTAGCCGCCCCACTGCAAGACCTGGCGCCGATGGATCGCCAGCGGGTCGTTCGGGTTGTGGCTGGGGAAGGTCATCGTTATTCCAGGTTCAGCGTCTCGTCGAGGTTGAGCAGCACGTTCATCGTCGCGGTCAGGGCCGCCAGCCGCACCGGGTCTGCCGCGTCATCGACCGGGGACCGGCCGATGGCGATGAGCTGTTGGGCCTTGGCGGGCTCTGCCTGGAACCGGTGGAGGTAGGCCTCATGCCGGCGCTGCAACACGTCTGCTTCGAAGGGGTCGGGGCCGCGGGCCAACACGCGGGCGAACGCCCAGTCGATCTGGTCGGCCGGTGCGGGGCCGCCGTGGGCGAGCGCCTGCTGGGCGAGCGCGCGGGCGGCCTCGACGTAGGTGGGGTCGTTCAGCAGGTTGAGCGCGTGCATGGGGGAGTTGGTGCGGACGACGCTCGCGATGCAGGTCCGGCGGTCGGCGGCGTCGAACATCGCGGGCGGGGGGGCGTTGCGCCGCCAGAAGCCGTACAGGCTGCGGCGGTAGAGGTCGTCTCCTTCGCCGGTCACGTACTGGAACTTGCCTTGACTCGCGTCGTACCAAACCCCATCCGGCTGGTACGGGTAGACGGGCTCTCCCCCCGCCTGCTCGGCGAGCAGGCCCGATACCGCCAGCGCCTGGTCGCGCAGCAACGCGGAGGCCAGCCGGTGGCGCGGGCCGCGCGCCAGCAGCCGGTTGGCGGGGTCGCGATCCATCAGCTCCGGACGCAGCCGCGACGACTGGCGGAACGTGCGGCTGGTGACGATCAGCCGCTGCATGTGTTTGACGTCCCATCCCGATTCCATGAACTCCGCGGCGAGCCAATCGAGCAGCTCGGGGTGGGTGGGGCGTTCCCCCTGGAGGCCGAAGTCTTCCGGCGTGCGCACCAGCCCCGCGCCGAGCAGGTTCTGCCAGTAGCGATTGACCGCGACGCGCGCGGTGAGCGGGTTGTCGCGGCTGACCAGCCAGTGGGCGAGCGCCAGCCGATCGCGCGGGGCCTGCTCCGGCAGGGCGCCGAGCGCCTCCGGGATGTCTGCCGAAACCACGTCGCCGTGCTGGTTCCACACCCCGCGTTCCAGCACCCAAGTGGTGCGGGGCTCTTTGCGTTCACGCAGCACCATCACGTTGACCGAGGCGTCCTTGCGGGCCTCTTCCAGCTTCAGCCGGGCGACGGTCTGCCTGCCCCTCGCGATGCCGACCCTTCCGTGGTGGTCGAGGAAGTGGGCGAAGAGTTCGTCACGCCGCGGCTTGGAGAGACGCTCTGCGGCGCCTTCGCCGCGGAGGTATACCAGCGGTTTGTTGCGGAGGATGTCGAGCGAGGGGGTGGGGGCGTCGGTCGCCGCCAGCCGAAAGCGGCCGAGGTAGTGCTTCGCGTTCCCCGATTCGTGCTTCAGCCTCACCACCAGGAGCGTCCCTTCGGGCAGCTCTGCGGGCTGCTCCAGACGCAACAGCAGCGTGCGCGGGCGTCCGATGTCGCCGCTCCACACGGCCCACCCGGTCTCGGTGCGGTCGTCGATGGTCGCTGCGGCGCCGTAGCCGTCTTGCTCGAAGTCTGCTTCCGCCGAGGCGATCTTCAGCGGCAACGAGTCCTTCTTGCCGGGGCGCCGCAGCCGCATCTCGACGCCGGTGAGCACAAAGTTGCCGCTGTTCGATCGCGCCAGCCCCCCGGCCGTGTGCGAGGGGTGCGGCAGCGCTTCGATACGCAGCGCCGTGACCGACGGCAGCGGCGCCTCGGCGGCGACGTAGAAGTTGACCTTGTCTGGGTTGTCCTCGTGGCCGACGAAGATCGCTTGATCCTGCTCTTGCGTCAACGAGAGCTTCGGTTCGGTGGCGGTAAGCTCGGCCGCGTGCAGCGGACGCCACTGGACCGGCGAGCTGTCGCTCTGGTTGACCGCCGCCGATGTCTGCGCGAGCCAGTCCTGGAACTGCTCGGCGGCCTCTTGCTCCGCTCGGCGGATCTCCTTCCCAGCTCCGTTGACCGCGTCGAGCAGCGGCCGCAAACGATTCTGGCGGTACGGCGAGTCGTCGGGGAGCTTGAGGGCGAAGTACGGGGCCGCCTGCTTGCCGGCGTGGCCGTTCTCGTCGATCGAGTTGAAGAACGCGGTGAGGGCGTAGTACTCGTGCTGCGTGATGGGGTCGTACTTGTGCGTGTGACACTGGCAGCAACCCAGTGTCAGCCCCAGCCACGCCGTCCCCATCGTGTTGACCCGGTCCAAGACGTAATCGACGCGGGATTCTTCTCGATCGCGCCCCCCTTCGCCGTTGGTCAGGTGGTTGCGGTGGAAGCAGGTAGCGATCACTTGCTCCGGAGTCGCTTCGGGCAGCAGGTCGCCCGCGAACTGCTCGATCGTGAACCGATCGAACGGCATGTTGCGGTTGTAGGCGTCGACCACCCAGTCGCGCCACGGCCAGTTGTCGCGGTTCTCGTCCTGCTGGTAGCCGTCCGAATCGGCGTAGCGGGCCAGCTCGAGCCAGGTGTAGGCCATGCGCTCGCCGTAGTGGGGCGAAGCGAGCAGGCGGTCGACAGCGAGCTCGTACGCGTCGGGGCCTGCGTCGGCGAGGTAGCGGTCGAGCGCTTCTGTCGTCGGCGGCAGGCCTGTCAACGCCAGCGACGCTCGGCGGAGCAGTGCCGCTCTGGGCGCCTCGGGTGCGGGCCGCAGCCCGTCGGCCGCCAAGCCGGCGAGGACGAAGCGGTCGATCGGGTTCTGGCCCCAATCATCGGGCGACGCGTCGGGAGTCGCGGGCCGCTCGACCCGCTCGAAGGACCAGTGCTTCTGCCAGTTGGCGCCGGAGTTGATCCAGCGACGTATCAGTTGCACCTGCTCCGCGGTCAGCGGGTCCTTGCCCGAACCACGCGGGGGCATCCGCAGGTCGTCGTCCTCGGCGGCCGTCACGCGTTTGATCACCTCCGACGCGCCGGCGTCGCCCGGCGCGATGGCTCGGTAACCCCCTCGGTCCGCGAGGGCGTGCTGGGCGGCGTCGAGCCGAAGGTCCGCCTCGCGTCCCGCTTCGTCTGGCCCATGGCACAAGAAGCAGCGGTCCGAGAGCAACGGGAGAATGTCGACGCCGAAGTTTACGCCGCCAGCCGACGGGTCCGGGTCGGCCGCGCGGCACGTCCCCGCAGACGCCATCCCTACAAGGAGCACGACCAGTGGCAGGGCGCCCGCGATGCGGGAGGCGGGCGATCTACGCAGCGCCGCTGCTACGGGATGCACTGCGTTTGCGGCGTGGCCGGCCGCCGGGACGGCCTGCTCTTGAGAGATGGTGGGGCTGTGACGCATTCCGCGATCCTGTGCCCGAAAGAGAAGAGAGGCAACAATACCGATTCTCGCCATCATCCAGCGCAAAGCAAGTAGCGTAGCGGGCATTCAGGCTCGCCGAACATCACTCCGGGGCCGAGCCGCACGGGGCCCGAGCCGTGCCGGGAAGCCATTGGTGCATCCGGGCCTCTTGTGGGTGGAAGTCCTCAACTCGGGCACGACGAAGCGGGGGCCGCCCTTCCTTCCTTCCCCGTCGCATCGGCCCTGCACCCAAACGAGGGCTGACGCGAGCACTGTCAGATCATCCATCACTCGGCCGTGGCCCGAAGTCCCTACCCTCGCGCGGCGTGCGACGCTGTTTCCGCGGGGACTGATGGAACGTTGGAATCGTTGAGCCAGGCGACGGAGTGAAACGCCGTATCCGTAGCGGTTGTCGCCACTAATGCTACGCGTCGGGGGGCGAAACGCCAGCATCGCTCAACTCTACGCCCCGGGCGCCGTTGAGCTCGTAGCGGTCGATCCTCTTGGGGAAGAACCACCCCGCCTTCTCCCGGACGTACAACGCGGCGGACCCTTCCGGAAGGTAGTCGCAGACCGCGCGGAAAAGGGCCTTGAATACCCTCGTCTCCGGGTACGTATTGGCGTGAAACACGCGCCGGCTCCACTCGTTCGGAACGAGCACGGCCCCGCCGAAACGCACGTGGACCAGGGCGGCAATTTCGTCGGGCAGGCGATCAACCACGCCTGGGCGCATGTGGATCTCTGCGTAGTCGACGTTGCCGGAGTAGACGTTGAACGACAACGCCGAGTCCCAACGGTTGATGTTGTTCAACACCGGCAGGAAGCCGATCAAGATCACCGCAAGCCATTGCGGGACGTTGTGCAGGGCCGGCGCGGCGAACATGGTCCGGAAGCTGAAGGGGGGGGCTCGGAAGAAGAGCACCCACGTCTGCGCGGCGACCGTCATGCCCCACATCCACGAGCTGTTGTTCCAGTTGTCGCGGAGCGGACCGATGCAGAAGAAGATGAGCAGGTTCATCAGCACCGCCCCCCCCAGCGCAGCGCCACGCAGGCGCCGCGTCAGCAGCCCCACGCCGATCGTCATCTCGAAGAGGGCGGCGGCGACCGCGATGTGCGGCAGAACGGGCGTCGCCAGCGGCCAGAGTCGGGTCACTGGTTCGACGAACCAGGGGAACTCTTCATAGAAGAAATACGGGTTGAGTTTCTGCACGCCGCCCCAAAAGAAGACCATCGCAAAGACGAACCGCATGCTTGCGAGGACGCGCTGGTCGCCTGCGGCGCCGTCAACGCGGCGGTTTGAAGCCAGCAGCAGGAAGAGGAAACTGAACTGATAGAACGACGGCCAGAGCCGACTCTGATCCTGCACGAACAACAGCCCAAACGTCCCCAGAACCAGCGTGATCAGCAACCGGCAGCGCGGTTGGTAGACGACGCCCAGCAGCAACACGACCAGCCAGCCTAGGAGCACGTAGTCGAAGGGGAACGCTAGGGCGGGGACAAACTCAAACAGGGGAACCAGCGGGTAGTGGGGCCTGGACACCCAGAGCCGCCAGGAGAACGCCAGGCAGCACAGGACCGAGACGGCAAGCAGCCGCGTGAAGGCGATCAGGCGGTGCTGGGGGTCGGCGAACATAGGTTTATGCGCGGAGGTGCGCGGTGTGAGCGATCGCAACGAGAATCGCGGTCGGCGGCTAGGGCGACTGGGCCCGCTGCTTCGCCAGATCGATGCAAACCAAGCGGTCCTCGCCGCGCACGTAGAGCATCCCGCGGGCCAAGACCGGCGCGGTCCAGGCGGGGGGCTTGAGCAGCTCCTCGCCGTCGGCGTCTTGCAGCAACACGGACTGCATCAATTCGTACCGCTCCGGATTGGCCTTCAGCACCTGCAGCGTGCCTAGCTCCGAAAGGTTGATCAGGTGGCCGTCGGCGTACAGCAGAGAACACCGCCCCAACAATCCCGCGTTCCACCGGACATTGCCGGTCGACCACTCAATACAGCGGAGTTCCGCCCCGTTGCTGTGTCGGCCGCTGCTCCCGTAGAGGTACCCGTCGTGCTGGATGGCGGTATTCCAATGCAGTTGCATCGACTTGCGGCGCGTCCGCGGATCGTCTTTCCAAACGACATCGAAGGCCCCCGGCCGCACCCGCAGCAGCGAACTGCCGGGGCCATAGGTCTCCGAGATAAACACCTCGTCGCCAACGACGACCGGCGACGAGGCGTTCACGCTCTCCAACATCTGCGCCCGCCACGGGTACTGGAAGTCGATCTGGCCTGTCAGCGGATTCAGCGCCACCAAGCCGCCGCGGGCGAACACGAAACACCAAGGCCGGCCGTCGATTTCGGCGGCGACGGGGCTCGCGTAGCTGGCCAGCTCGTCCGCGCACTTCCAGGCAACCGTGCCCCGCAGCTTGTCAAACGCCACGACCCCAGAGCCGCTGGCGCGTTCCTCGCCCCTCGCTGCGTAAACATCCGATGGTCCGCCCGGGGGGCCGCCGCCTACGTTTACGATCAGGTAGTCGCCAAACACCAACGGAGTGCTGCCGACGCCGAAGAAGTTCTTGACGACATTGAACTGCTTGGCCGTGTCTATCTGCCACATCAGATCGCCGTCGGTCACGCGCGCGCATCGCAGGAACCCTTCTGAACTGAACGTATAGACCCGGTCCCCGTCCACGACCGGTGAGCACCGCGGGCCGTTGTTGTACTCGAGCAAGTCCGCGTAGCCCGTCGGGTACGCGGCGCTCCACAGCAACTCGCCCGTTTCGGCCACCCGGCAGGTGAGCCGGTCATGGTCGCCGTGGCGGTCGAAGTGAAACAACCGCCCACGGCTAATCGATGGCCCGCCGTAACCCACCCCTAGCGGCGCCTGCCACGCAATCGACGGCCCTGCGTCCGGCCAGTCAAAGTCGAGGCCCGTCTCCTTCGACTTCCCGTCACCGTGGGGCCCAAGAAATGTCGGCCAGTCGTGCCCAAACTTACGGGTCGCAAGGTCGGGCGCCTGCGGCTCCGCAGCGTTCTCCCTCAGCGGCTCCGCCATGCCCGGCGCCACCCACGCAGCCAACAGCGTCACGAGAGACAGCCAGCGGCAAGACGCGACGATTGGATGCTGATGCATTGTGCGGGTTAGGACAGGTGTGCGGGTTGGAACAGAAGGGGCGGGTTCGAGCAGGGGGGCGGATTAGTCTAGGAACCGACGCACACAGCGGATGGTTGAGAAAGTGTAGCACCCTGGGTCGCGGCGGCTGGTGCTTGTAGGAGAGGCGATTGCGACGGCGCTCCGGCAGGGACTTTGGTGCAAAGGGGCGACCTTGTTCTTAAATGCGGAAGTTCGTCGCCTACGTCGTCGATCTGCTCAGCCGCGAAGAGCTCGTCAAGCCGAGAGTCCAGATCGCGTCGCCGCGTCAATCGTTCGCGCCGCATCTGGTCGAACTCGTCGTTCGACGACTCGGGGAACCGCATGCGCAGCCCTTGCGTCATGAGGTAGACGGCGCGCTCAAAGAGCTCGTGCCCAATGCTGCCCCGTACGTGAGGCGGCAGTAGCATGGCCCGCTGGACGAGGCGCCAGAACTCGGCGTCCATCTGAGACCTTCATGCCGACCCGACTCTAGCATCGGTGAAACCGCCACGCACGCGCCGCCTCCCCTGGCCTTGAAGAGAAGTCGACGGACCAACCGTCGTCTGCGGCGCATGGGCCGGCGTGTGACGGCTCCTATTCCTTCAGCCGCCACGTGCGCTGGGCCTTCTTCTTGACGCGGCGCTTCTGCCCGCGTTTGAGATCGGCCCGGTCACGTTCCCACGCGTAATACTCCTTGGCCATCCATTCCGGGAACCCCCGGGTATCCTCCCAAACGCCCCGCAGCTGCTCGATGCAGACGGCCGCCTCTTCGGGGCTGCCGGGGGCGTATGAATCTGGAAAGAGCGGCGGTTGCTCCAACTCCAGCAACTGCTTGAGGTGCGCGTTGCTCTTGAACGCCGCCCGGATCGCCTTGCTCGCCCGCGCGGACCCTCCGCTGCGGCGGAACTCAACCAGCGCCCGCGAGTGCAACCACAGGGCCGATTCTTCGGGGTACTGGTCGAGCACCTCGGAGGCCTCGGCGTCCCGCCCCAGTCCGAGCAGGAGCGGGACAACCGCGTAGCGCACGCCCTGGTTGTCGTCGGGGTTGAGCCGGAGCATCTCGCGGTGCTGGGCGATGGCTTCGTCCGGCCGCCCCGCGTCCGCGAAGGCCTCGGCCAGGCCCTGGCAGGACCGCATGTAGGGCCGCGTCTCGTGGAAGCCCCAGAACCGGCCCGCCAGCTCCTGCATGGCGCCGCCCAGCGCATCGGCCGCGGCCTGTTTGGCCAGCCGGAACCGCTCGATCCGCTCCTCGACCCCCCACGTCGACTCGGCGATGAGGATGCCGGCCTCGACGTGGCTCGGGTCTTCGGCAAACGCCTCGCGGGCCAACAGCACGCGCCGCCTGCCAAAGCTCCCCAGGGCGTCTTGGTAGAGGGCCTCTGCGCGCTCCGCGGGCGTGTTGCGGGGCAGCACGTAGTCGTCCGGTCTGCGGCCACTGAACTGCGCATGGATCGCGGCGTTCAACGCGTCGACGTCCATCCCTTGACCGACCGATTCGATGAACTCTTGCACCTGCCGGAAGTGGATCTCGTGGCTGCGCCGGTCGGGGGTCTTGCCGCGCCGCAGCCATTCGGCGCGGTCGGGAGGGTTGAGCAGGTTGGGGATCGAGAGCACGCACTTCCGGCGTTTGCCGGAGACACGCACCCACTTCGTCCAACGGCCGGCGTCCAGCTCTTCTTCGGACGTCTGGGCGATCCCCCGGAGCACGATCGTCAAGCAGTCGACCTCACGAGGCGTCGGCCGGCGCATCCCGTCCGGCGCGAAGAAGACGGCGTCGGGAAACGCCTCGCCCGTCTCCGGCGTGAGTCCCAGCTCTTGCCACAGCGCGGGGTCCGCGGACGCCACGTCGGCCGGGCTCTCGTAGAGCATGCTGAACAGGCTCATCCGCCGCGGGTCGGTCCGCTGCGCCATCAACGCGTAGTGGTCCTCCTCATCCCGGTAGAGGCCCAGGCCGTAGCTCTGCGCCGCGGCGCCCAGCACCACGGCCTGTTTCATCAGCCGCGGCGGCTTGGGGGTCTCGATCTGGATCAGGTCGGTGTCGTCTAGCAGGCGCCACGGCGCGGCCCGGTAGAACTCGGCCGCCGAGGCGGCGAACTCGCGGACCTGCTCGTCGCTGCATCCCGCCTCCCTGAGCGACGGCAACGACGGCGGCGACGGGGGGAGGGACGACCGCAGGTGATCGGCCATCTCCCGGACGACCGCGTTCCACTCCCCCATCGTGGCGAGGCAGCGCACGGCGGTCCCCGACCCGTCTAAGCGCCGACTTAGTTCTTCCGCGAGCGACGGGTCGTTGCACTCGATCCGCGCCGGCCGGCAGGGGGGCTTGTACACGTCGGAGAGTTCCAGCATCGTCTCAAAGAACTCTTCCAAGCCGCCGTCGGCGTCGGGCAGGATCGGCTTGGCGTGCACCAGCCCGCTCGGCACGCTCTGCCACACGATCAGCCCCATCTGGCCGGGCGCCTCCTCGGGGGGGGCGTCCAACCAGTCCGCCAGACGAGCGACGCCCCCCTGCCAGGTTTCGCGGGGGTGCACCGGGAGCGCGAGGAACGCCTCGAGCGTTTGACCGTCCATCCCCATCCCCCTCGTGCTGCCTTGGGACGCGACTAGGGCGAGCGGCCGGCCCAGACGCTGACGGCCGGGCCGCGCTACAGGGCCAAAGTAGCAGTCTCCCCCTACGCCGAGAAGCCTCACGAGGCAGTCGGGCCGTAGCGAAAGCAATCGCCGCGGCGGGGTTGCCGGCCGCGCGACGCGTTCATGGACGCCGCCGGAAGCCGGCGGGCGGTTTCTCGCATTCAGGATGGCTCACGTTCTGGGGGGGTAAGACCAATCGGCTAAGCCATTGGCAAGACGATCCGCGGCGACCTTAGAGTCATCCGCGGCAATGGGTTCCAGACGCGGCAGCGTTCTGGGGCGGGCTGCCAAGACGCCGTGCGTCGAGCGGTTTGCGTCGGTCTGGTCGGCAAAGAGTTGACGGACGGCGTGCCGCCCGTTCGAGTAGAAAGGGCTGAACGCTTCCGCCGGAGTGGACCCGGGTGATTTCCTGCACGATCGCAGAGGTATTCCCGCGGGGACGGGGGGCGTAGGGTTCTGCGGGATCGCCGCTGCTTTTCGGCCCGAGCTTGCAACGGAACGACGTGACTTTGCAAGCGAAGACGTTGAGCGACGGCCACTTGTCGTGTTTGATGGGCGTACTCCGCAAAGCGCGAAGCTGAGCTGGCGCCACGAGGTAGCGGATCTTGTCGTCTTTTCGGGGGTTGGGGCCGTGCGCCTTCTTCAAGACACGCCTTGGCCGTTGGCGAGCCCAGCTCAGGCGGAGCGAGGGGGGGCTCCGCGACCGGTATCGGGTGGCGCAACGGCGCCATGCCGCAACCCACACAACGAATGGACGACGATCGACGCGGGTTGGGGGGAGGGAGAGTCTGACTCGATCGATCGGTCCGGACTCCCAGGCTTGAAAGCAGCACAGGCTTGAGAGCAGCACAGGCTTCGGTGCAGGACAGGGTTGGCGGCTGAAGAAGATAAACCCGCCGCAGTGCATGTTTCGCCCGGCAACCACAGGGAATCGAGGACTATGGTCAGCTCAAGAGTTTCGCGCCGACCCGTTGAGTCGATCAAGCAGCCACCGCGTCGGTCCGGCTTCACGTTGGTGGAGCTGCTGGTGGTGATCGCCATCATCGGCATACTGGTGGCCCTGCTCCTGCCGGCCGTTCAGGCGGCCCGGGAAGCAGCCCGGCGGAGTCAGTGCACCAACAACCTCAAGCAAATGGCGCTCGCGCTGCACAACCATCACGACACCAAGGGGGGCCTGCCGGCCGGCAACGTGATGAGCATCGGCAACAACATCGGATCGGCCGACTACTTCACGGGATGGACACGCGAGATTATGCCCTTCTCGGAGGACGCGGTGCTCTCTTCCCTGTACGACCCGGATGTCAAGATAACGAGCACGACCGACCCGGGCGCCAAGCGTTTCCGGGAGACCCCCGTGCCGCTGTACACCTGCCCGTCGGACATGCCGATGGCGTTGCAGACCCCCGAGAGCGGCGTCGGCACGAACATCCAGTTTATGACCGCGTCCTACAAGGGGAACGCGGGACGCGGCGACGGGTTTGTGACCTGGTACCTCATGGAGAACCTGCCCGAACGGACCCGCCCCAAGGGCACGGGCTGCATCTGGGGGTGGCGTGGCCCGCTCCACGCGGTCGCCCTAGACAACAGCAACTCGCTCCGCCGCGAGAAGTTCAAGAACATCGTGGATGGCTTGAGTCATACCCTGCTGGTCGCCGAGGCAGCGAACGAGTACGAGCCGCGGCGTCCGCTGTGGGCCTACACATGGGGCAATTACCTGCTCGGCCAGCCAACCGCGCAGCCGCGCACCCTGGTGGGCGACTATCAGGCGTGCGTGGCGTTCGGCGAAGAGAACAATAGCCAAGCGCAGTTCACTCCGATCTCGGGAAGGTCTCGCCGCGCCTGCATGTCGGCTTGGTACTCGTTCCATCCGGCCGGCATGAACGGGGCGATGTGCGACGGTTCCGTGGACTTCCTGGGTTTCGATATGGACCTGCACGTCTTTTCATGTCTGGGGAGCATCGCCGGCGAAGACGGCGAGAACCTCGCCGACCAGGTTAGTACCGGCGGACGCGGCTAACTCCGCCGCGAGGGTTGACGTCGGATCGTTGGGCAACTCACTGGCAGTCGAAGGTAGAAAGATGAGGGCTGGCGCCGTGGTTGTGGTTGCCGTGGTCGCCGTGTCGCACTTGGTTGGGTGCCGCGGGGGCGAGCAGCTTGTTCAGGCCGCCGGCCGGGTCCAATTGGATGGGAAGCCGCTGGCCGAAGCCCAGGTGGTCTTCTACCCGCTGGAGGGGGAGGGCCGCCGCGCCTTTATCGGCATGACCGATGCGCAGGGCGGGTACGAGCTGAGTGAGGCCGGCGGCCGGGCCCAGGGGGTTCCCCCCGGTAAGTACCGGGTCTCGATCAGCACCGCCGTTCAAACGGGCGTCGTGAACGAGTTCACGCCTACGCCTCCGGAACGGGTGCCGAAGAAGTACGCCAACGGCGCCTTGGAGTTCGAAGTCCCGCCAACGGGCGCCCCCGAGGCGCACTTCGACCTCGAGAGCTAGCGGGCCGCGGCCTGGGTGAACGGCGCCTGACGACGCCTTCGGGCTCGTTGCGAGGGGTTTGGCAGTCGCCCGAGGCGTGCGAGCGTCCAGGGTGGCGGGCAGGCCGCCGCGGGTCTGCTGGGGCCGGCGGAAAAGGGCCGGGTTTCGCCCGCGGCCCATGCACGCCCTCCACGCTCGAGAGGGGACGGCGCATCACCGTCCTGCTGGGAGCTGACCGCGAGTCGCGCCACCGGCTTCGGGCGATCACACTCCCTCGACGATGTGTCCACGGTAGACCGCGCCGCGCAGCCGATGCGTTGTGGGCCCTGGTTCGCCCGGGCGGGATTCTTGGCCGCCAACCTACGCGTCACCGACGTTGTCGGGCGGCGCCAGGCGGTAGCTGGCGCTGCGGGCGCGGCCGGGCTTCTGGACCAGAACGCCCCGCCCGAGCAGCCCGCGGATGTCGCGCAGCGCCGTATCGGCCGAGCACCCGGCGAGCCTGGTGTACTGCGAGGTGCTCAAGAAACCTTCGAAGCCGTCGAGCATCCGGTTGACGACGGCGCGTTGGCGCTGGTTGACCGGCCGGGCTTGCAGCCGCCGCCAGAGGCGGGCCTTGTGCAGCACGCCTGCCAGACGCTCGTCGCTGCTGCCGAGCGTGCGGTCCAGGCAACCGACGAACCATGCCAGCCAGCCGGTCACGTCGAGCCCGCCGCGCTGCGCCGGGCGCCGGCGTGGCCGGCGTTGCCCGACAGATGCGCGGATTGTCATTTCTTGTGGGTCGGGAGCCGGCGTGGGGCGTTGCCCGACAGGTTGGCGGATTGTCATTTCGGGTTTGGTGCGAGGGGCGGCTCGCCGGCGGGGGCGCCGCCGGTTCGTCCACGTGGGCAGGCGCCCACGTCTGTTGAGCCGAACTTGTCGCTGCTGGGCCTCGCAGCGGCGCTGCTCGATCCTCGACATCAAGTTGAGCTGCTTCAGCGCCTCGGTCGTGTTGCGGTTGCTGTCGAGTTGGCGCCTGAGCTTTTCGTGGATCGGGAGTTCGGCGTCGGCGAGCAACGCGGACGTCTCGGCGTGGGCCGCCTCCGCGGCGAGCACGTGTTCGAGCGCCGTCTGCATCAAAGGACTCTCGCCCTCATACATCTCGGCGACCCGCTCTTGGAACGCCAGCACCCGCGACGCGGCGTCGCGAGGGCGTCCTAATCGGCGTAGGCGCGGTTGTTCCAGAAGCGACTCTTGAGGTGGCGCCAGAGGTTCTGGGTCGGGTTGAGCTCGGGGCAGTAGGGGGGCAGCCTCACCAGCGTCACGTTCTCCGGCACACGCAACGGCGTCCGCTGGGCGCCCGTGGGTCTAGTTTCGGCAGCGCCGTCCCAGATCATCACGGCGCGCCCTCCCTCGGGAAGGGTCTTGGCGAGCAGCTCCAAGAACGAATGGATGATTTGCGGGTTCAGCTGCGGGCTGAGGAGCCCCCCGGCGTGTCTTGCCGAGCTCCAGTAAACGCTGCGGGCACACGGCGCCGATGCCCCTCAGGTACTTGTACTGGGTCTGACGCACCGCCGTTGGCCGCGGGCCCTTCTCGGCCCAGACGTTGGTGTTGGTCCCCTGCTGGCCGAACCGCGACTCGTCCTGGAAGTAGACCCGCAGCCGCTTGCCTGGGTGCTCCGCGGCGATCTTGTCGAGGCGCTCGGGCCACGCATCTCACCGGCCCGGTGACGTTTCGCACAACGACGGGCAAGGGGGGCGTGCTCCATCGCGGCAATCTTCGATCAACCGAAGTCGAGGGGCGCCAAGGGCTCTCCGTCACCACGCCGCTCCGCGCGCTCATGGATGCCGCCGCCGACGGCACGATCGCCGAGGAGCGCCTAGCGCGAGCCGTCGAGCAGGCGAGCAGGCGAGCAGGCGAGCAGGCGATCGACCGCGGGCTGGTTCGCAAGTCGCAGCTCGCCACCGCGGCCGAGGCATCGTCCGCACACGGCCGGCTCGCGCGACGGATCTCTGCCGTGCGCTCCTCCCCACCATGGGGAGATCGTACAGATCCACCGCGGGATTGGGATTCTAGATGGCGCTTGAAGAGCGCTTGAGGACGCTCCATGACGAAACGGGAGCGCATGGTGCTGGGCGTCGCCGCCGGCTGCGCACCCCCGCGCGTGGGTTTGCGCGCGTTGGCGGCGGCTGCGCACCCCCGCGCCATGCTTTGTGCGTTCCCGGGGCCGCCGGCCGGGCGGATCGGGGCGACGCATGCCTGCCCCGGCGCGGCCGCTTACGCTCTGACCGCCGGGGCGCCGAATTGGGTTGTCAAACAGCTGGCGAGCGGGAAGACCCGCCACGCGTTAGTCCTGTTGGCCGACGTTGGCGAACAGGTCGGCAAACGACGCAAACGGCGCGGCGGGTTGGGCCGCCGGCCGCTCGGCCGGTCGGGCCGCCGGGGCAGCCGCCGGGGCGTCGCGACGCAGCGGGTACAGGGGGGCCACGGCAGCCGCCGTCGGGGCAGCGGGGCCGAGCTTGGGCCAGGTCGTCCGCTGCACGGCGTCGATCCGCATCGCGGCCTCGTAGTCCCGCAGCGCCCCCGACGCCCGGCGGCTAAGGCTATCGATGCACTTCTGGACCGTCGGGCTCTTCCAGTCGTCGCCCTCCAGGCCGAACTCGGCATCGCGCACGGCCCGCTGGGTCTTGAGCACGGCCTCCGCCGCCAGCTGGAGGGCGACCCCGGCGCCGGGGGGCAGCAGGCCCGCGAGGCAGCGGTGGTCGGTCGCGTCGGTGGACTCGTCCTGCTCCTCCTCGTGGAGCATCCGGGCCGCCAAGTCGAGCGCCTCGGTAAGGCTTGAGCAGCCGCGGCGATTGGTGCGGGGCGCCTCGGGGGCGAGCTGCGTCGGTCGCAGCCGCGGGTAGCGGCGGAGGTACGCCGCAAGCCGTTCGAGCGCCCCGGGGTCGTCGCCGTCGATGGCGCCGCAGATCATCATCAGCTCGTCTGACTCATCCAGCTCCGCGACGGTCCGCTGACGGGTTGGGTCCATGCGGGCCCGCCATTCCGCCGCTGCCTGTTCGCGGACCCCGTCCGGGCACCCCCCCATGCGACGCATGACGGCGGCGTGCAGCTCTGAGTGTCCGACCGACGCACGTTCGGCGGCGTCGATCAGCTCCCGCTCGTGCAGCAGGTGCGGGTCCTGCGTGAGCCGGCGCCCCCGGGCGTCACGCGGCGTCGTGTCGGCGGCGCGTTCGGCGGCCCACTCCCGCTGGTACTCGAGCCTCGCCCGCTCCTCGTTCGCTTCTTGGAGGCGCTGCTTGGTGCGCGAAAGCAGGCCGTACACCCCCCACCACTCGGCCTTGGCCGGGCCGTTGCGGGGGAACTTCCCCCACCCCGGGCCGAGCCACTTCCAGTGGGCTTTGGCCTCGTCGTACGGCCAGCAGTCCGGCTCGCCGTCCTCGGTGGACTCGATGTATTCCTCGAACGTCAACGGGTCATACTCCGCCTCGCACTCGTACGCCTCGCCCCCGTGGTCGCCGTCGTCGTAGAGGGCGCCGTCGGCCTCGGACGTCGGGGCGGCGTCGGCCGAGGCGCCGGCGGAGGCGCCCGCCGCGGTGGGCGCGGCCGGGGCGTCCCTGGTCGTGGAGCGCTGCTCGTTCGTCCTCGCGAGCCCGGCGGCAAGCGCGGCGCCGAGCCGTTCTACTTCTGCCTGCGCCGCTTCGATCGGCGCCTCATAGGGCGCCTTCGCCGCCGCGACCGCGGCCCGGAGGTCCGAATCGATGGCGGCGCCGGCGGCGTCATCGAGGGGGGCCTCCGCGGCGGCCTGGGGGGGCGACGCCGCTGGCGGTCCGCCGGCGGGGGCCGGCTCGGGCGCCGCGCCCGTTGGGGCGCTCGGGCAGAGCGCGGCTTGGACCATGGCTTCTACGGCGCCGGCGGCGTCGGCCCCTTGGGGGGGCCGCGGGGGCTCGGCCGGCGCCGGTTCTTCGGGATGGGGGTTACTGGACACTGCGTTTCTTGCTCCAACGGCGGTTCTGGTAGTGGAATCCGGCGGCGGTCGCGGCCGCCTCGATCTGGGGCCGGGCGGCGTTGTCGGCCTGCTGGAGGTCGGCGTCGATCTGCCGCAGGGCGCGGACCAGGGCCTGGCGGCGGGCCCGTTCTTGCTTGCGGGCTTCGGCCGCGTCGGCGGCCGCCTGGGCCTCGGGGCCGCTGCCCCAATAGAGGGTGCGGGGCTTGCCGTCGACGCGGACGTTTTGCTGAAAATAGCGGCGGTTTCCGCGGGTTTTCCAACCCATGCGTGGCCTTCCTGGCAGGGGATCCGTGGTAGGGGATCGGGGGGCCACTTCCGTGCTCCGCGATCCGAAGCGGGGCGACCGCGCCCGGCTCTAGGAACCAGCGGGCCGCTCCGAACGACGTTCCGGGCCGCGCGACATTCCATTGCCCTTTCGGACTCGACCGCTGCAGAAAGCGGCCGCCGTTGACGCGGCTGCCTCGATTCTACCGGGGGGGTGCAGAAAAAGAAAGCGTTTTGTCAAGTGCCCCAGCCGCTCGTCCCAGGGCCCGGCCGATTCGCTTCGGCCGCCGGGGGACGCGGCCGCGGGCCGACGGGGGTGGGGCCGCACCCATGGGTCGGACGAAACAGGGAGGCGGCGCCGCGGCTTGGCGTGCGTGGTTGGATCGCAAGGCGGGGCAGGGCGGGGCCCGCTGGGGCAGGGGGGCCGGCGCGGTCGGCCAGCCTGGAACAGGGGCCGCGGCTTGAGTGCGGACACGCCGGGTGAAACGGCTGGATCCTTCGGACAACTAGCCGAGGCCATCTTCTCTGGGATCCTCGGCCATCCACCAAAAGTACGTCTCACCTCCCTTCCGATGGTCATCACCCTGTTGGCGTGCCAGCGCCAAAGGGTCGTGCCGACGCGGGTTTGGTTTGACGCGCGTCGTGCCGCTCTCAGCCCTTTCTGACCCGCCATTGCTGAGGCGGTATCCTCGCGATCGAATCGAGAACCTTTCCTCAGAGGTCGTCGCCACCGCTGCGGATTCTTGCCGGACGACCCCCGCGGCGGCCGGTCCGCGTCCGGCCACCTGGCCGGAGCCGGATCTGAGGGAGGTGATGTCCACCGCTGCGACTTGGCTGAGCCTCCGGTCCGCCGCGCAAGAATGCCAAGTTTAAGCAGCACGGCAACGCATCGGCCGACACGCTGCCGCGAGACGAGTGCGTGCGGCAGATCCGCCGCGAGGGCCTTAAGGCGTGGAAAGAAACGATCGGCTACCACCGCCGCAGCCTGGTCGAGACCGCCATTCACCGGCTGAAAGCCAGTTTCGGCGACCGCCTCAAGAACCGCACTATCTTCAATCAGAAGGCCGAGGCAGCGCTACGCAGCAAGCTGCTCAATGCGGTCGTCACTTTTAGCATGCCGATCGCGATTAGTTGTTCGATATAGCCATTCCGTGGCCGCGTCTTTTTCGCACCCCCGTCCCGTTACCCCTTCTTCCATCTGAGCTCAGCTGAGCAACGCTGTCGAACCGGATCTGAAGTCTACCCCCCAAACACTCACCATATTCACCCGCGATCTCTGCTGAGGAATCACGAGTAAGTGAAGGCATAGTCGAGGAACCCCATCCGAGGTCGGATCGAAGGCCCAATTGAAGTGCGCGTTGAATCGCGTCTGTGGCGACTGCGCTGGCGCAAATTCCAGCGTCACGCTACTGCCCGATGTCTGGCTACTACTAGGAATCCGACGACCGCCGCGAGGCTAACCCCGGTTGGCTCAGGGACGGACGCCAGGATCGACTGTAACTCGGTGGCGGAATGATTCGCCAAGAAGGCGTTCTTCAGTAACCGGAAATCATCGCGTCCGACGTGGCCGTCCCCGTCGATATCGCCGTAGTAGTTCCAAACGCTGGGTTTGAGCCCGGTCAGGTCACGTGTCAGATTGTTTAACAAGACGGGCCAGTCCTCGCCATCTACGGCCCCGTCGCCATTTAGGTCTTCCGGATCGAGCAGATCGAAGTGGAGGACGCCGACGCTCTTGGCAGAGACGCCCTCCAGGTCGATCGAGACGCCATCCGCGCCGACGGACGGTGGCCGAGACCGGGATCGGCGCACCGGCGCCGCCAGCAAACGCATCCCAGAACTGTGCCGTGATTGACGAGCCAACCGTACGGACCCGTCGCCCTGAGAGATCGACCAAATCTTCGGGCGCAATCTCTGAGGGATTCACGATCCAGAGCGAGACACTATTACCGCGCGCGTAAGCCTGAAACAACGGCTCGCCCGGCGGGTCGCCTTTCGCCGTGAACCCGGGGCTGGTTTCGACCGGGTGAGCGTCGATCATCGAGTCGATCAGCTCGGCCTTGACGCGCTGACCAAGGGCGTCGACGTCGGTGTTGTAGCCCCACCAAACAAAGCTATCGACGCCGCGTTTGTTGCTGGCGAATAGGACGCTCAGCGTGTCCCGAATCGCCTGCTCCGTGATCCCCGCGTCGTCGTTGCCCACCGGCATATGCACCTCGGTGTGCCACATTTCCTTGCCGTAGGCGGTGGCCAGCGTGGTCCAGGACGTTTCACTGCCGCTGCTGTGCTGCGGGTAGAAGTGATTGCCGATGATGTCGATCGTGTCCAGCCGGCCCTGCTGCGCAAGGTCGTCGAGGTACGACTCCGCGGCGTTCAAGCCGAAGGCGTCCGGCCCAACAAGACGCCATTGCCGAAACGCCGACGGCACGCTCTTCGCGTCAAGCCCAGCGCCGAGTCCATCGACCGTCGCGACGTAGCGAATGGCGGGCACCGCGTTCTCGGTCTCGTTGTTGAGCCCCAGATAGTCGATGCGGATCCCCTCTTGGTGGAGCATATCGACGAAACTCGCCACCAGTGCTGCGTACCGTTCGGGGTTGGGCATCAAGACTTGGTTGGAAAAAATACTCCCCTACCGCTCCGGCCAGCCGGGAGTCGCCGCGCCAAGCCACTCCGGGAATGTGTCCTGACCGCGGAGCTTGACGCTTGCGAACACCTCCACTTCGGGATTCACGGCGAGCACACTCTTGATCGCGGTGATGTCGGGCTGGTAGAGCGCAACATTCACCGAACCGTCCGGGTTGTGGTAGGTCGGCTCGATAGGAATCCGCAGCAGGTTGGCCGAGACATCGACGTAGCCGGCCGACGCTTTTGCCGGCGTGCTGAAGCGGTTGGGACCTTGCTTGATGTCCCAGCCCCACCGCTTCACCGTGGGACCGACATGGCTGCTGATATACACAGTCAGGCCCCACGCGAGGGGGGCTGGCGAAAGAATCGCGATCGCCAAAAGCGTCGCGAGATAGCCGCGCCGTGGCCTGAATCGAGGCCCGAGCGTAGCTAGAAGGGCCGTCGTATCTGGCCGCTGCATAGGGTTCATTCGAAGGACGCCTTGATGCTGTTGCGCGAATCTCATGCCGAGGGCCGACGCATGAACGTGTTTGGGCCCCCAATAGGGCGAACCGCGTCGTGACGTGTCGCCCCATCGACGCCAAGCTGGCGGAGCAAACCGACGGTTCCGGCGCGATAAGTCATCGCTACCGCTTACCGGGCGCCGATGCGGGCGGACGGGCGGCGGTCTGTGATTGAAGTGGCGGACGTGCCGGCGGGTGCTGCGCCAGCATACGTTTTATCTGATCGACGACCGCGGGGCGTTGCGACGCAAGATTGACCGTCTCGTCGGGGTTTTCGACATAGTCGTAGAGTTCGTAGACGGCGTCATCGGTTGATTCGCTATATCGCTTCCATTCGACCAGTCGGTAGCGATCGGTTCGGAGGGCCCGCCCCAGCCGGTCGGCGCCTCGCGGAAATGCGTGATAGGCGTGGTCGCGGACCGACTTCTCTTCCCCACGCAGAATCGCCGCGAGACTTCGGCCGTCGAGTTGTTGCGGCGTGTCGAGTTGCGGCTCACCGACAAGGGCTGCGATGGTCGGATAGATGTCAACCGTCTCGACCAGTGCCTCGCTCACCGCGCCTGCCCGAATGCCGGGTCCGGCAAAGATCAGCGGGATGCGGTTGGCCTGCTCGTAGTTGGTGTGCTTGGTCCACACGCCATGGTCTCCGAGGTGGTATCCGTGATCTCCCCACAACACGACAACCGTGTTGTCCGCCATTCCCAGATTTTTCAACTCGTCGAGCACACGGCCGACTTGCGCGTCCATATAGCTCATCGACGCATAGTATCCCTGGGTCAGAGTGCGTCGCAACGACGCGGACATCGGAGGGTTCTTGGGCACCGGCACATACTGATTGAGCTCGCCGTGCTTGGGCTTTCCGGCATAGGGCGGGGCGCCGGAAGGAAAATCTGCTGATGCCGGCGTGGGGAACTCGACTTCGTCGTAGATCGCCCAGTACTTCTCGGGGGCGCAAAACGGGAGATGTGGCTTGGTGAATCCCAGCGCCAAGAAGAACGACTGGCCCGTCTCGCGATAGGCCCGCAAGCGACGTATCCCTTCGACGGCGATCCTTCCGTCCGAGTACGCCTCATCGGGCACATCGGCTCGTTCCCAGGCTGCGCCGCGAGGCAAATTCCTGATGGCGCCCAAATGCTGATTGCTGAAGTAAGCCTCTTCGCGTGTCAATTTGCCGCCGGTGCTCTCGGGCAGCGCGTAATCGACAACCTTCTCCGGATGCAGCGGCACGCTCCACGATGCGGCGTCATCGGTGTTGCCGTGACCCACGTGAAACACCTTGCCCACCGCGGCCGCGTGATAGCCGTAACGCCGCAAGTACTGTGGCAGGGTTTCCGCCCCGGGCTCGGCGATGCGGAAGTTCTCCGACAGGCCGTAGATGCCGAGCGACGTCGATCGCATCCCAACAAGCAAATTGTTCCGCGACGGCGCGCATACCGCTTGATTGCAGTACGCCAAGTCAAAGCGGGTCCCACGCTCGGCCAGGCGATCGAGATTTGGCGAATGGGCGCGATCATCGCCGTACGCACCCAGCGTCGGCTTGAGGTCGTCCACTAGGATCAGCAGAACGTTCGGCTTGTCCTTGCCGGCAATCGCGCCTACCGCGCATGTCGATGCGAAGAGGCCCAAGGTAGCTGTGTGTAACCAGTTCATCGCGCCTCGTACTCCTCTGCCACAGTGGCGTGGAACTCTTGGCCCTCGTCCGGACCGGGGATCGCGTAGCGGGGGTCCTTCGAACGGATTCGGGGCTCCCCCTGATCGTCGAAGTCGATCTCCATCGGGACAATCGTCGTGCCGAGCTGATTGATGGTCTGGGCTGTGGCGCTGAGGTCGCGGCTGACGATGCCGGACCCACCGAGCGGCGGAACGTTAGCGTTATAGAATGCGGTGCACCACCACTGGCCCGCGCGGTCCTGGAACAAGGTCCCGTGGCCGAGGAATCGCCCAGCGAATTTTCTCGGGCCGTAAGGCCCCGTGATCTTGTCGGCCACGGCGTAGTACAGGTTGTAGCTGCCCTGGCGCATCCGTCCCGTCGACCAACCCGTGCCGAAGAGCACGTACTTGCCGCCAAACTTACGGATGAAGCACCCTTCGTGTCCCATTTTATCGACGTTCCCAGACGGGCCGATCGCGACAGGATCGCCGGCGAGCCCACTAAAGTCGGGCTTCAGAGGTGCGATCAGCGTCGCTCCGTAGATCAGCCACCATTGGCCATCATCGTCCTTGTAGAGTGAGGGGTCGTGCCGTGTGCCGATCTCTTGCCCCATCGGATTTTGCCACGGCCCCTTGAGCTCCTTGCCGGCCGAGAGAGAAAGGTTCGCTCCCCGCACCGGGGCAGGACTCGTCTGGACGAGGGCCCAGCGGTCGCCGGTCCAGTGCAGCTCGGGCGCCCAGAGACGCCAATCTCGCTCGGGGATCTCCTTAAACCGGTTCGGCCGCGTCTTTGCCCAGACACCGTCGCGGAGCGTGAACGGGGGGTCAATCTCCTCCCAATCCGCCAAGTCGCTGCTGCGCCACACTCGCGCCTTCCATCCAACCAAACTCGCTTCGCCGAGCCCCGTATTATAAGGATCGCTCTGCTGACGCGGGTCTTCGCGGAGCGATGTCGTCCCGGTCAAGTAGAAGTCGCCATCCGGTCCCACAACGATGTAGGGGTCTCGTATCCAGCCCGCCTTGATGAACAGGGCTCGGTCGTGAGCCTCGATGCCTTTGCGTATGTCGGCCTTGCTCATCGCCTCCGCGGGAGGGGCCTCGTCGGGGCGGTTTGTCGCCGCGGTCAAGCGGCGTACAAGGTCGGTCTCTTCCGATCGGTAGGGGGTGCCGTCACGACGAAACACGTCATGAAACCACAAAGCCGGTTCGGCGTCGTAGGGTGTCGTCCACGAGTCCCACGGGTAAATCGTCTGGGTCTTCCCATCGACAAGGCCCCAATTGAATGCCCCCACACGGTGCTGCTGGAGCACCGGCAGCACCCCCTCGAACGTTGAGTTCGGCCCCCGAGCCATATACTCCGTACACCACAGCGGCCTGTCGGTCGCCTCCGCCATCCGGCGGATCGTTTCCCGAGCCCCGTTCGCCGCATCGTACGTGTGGAAGCTCACTACGTCGGAGTTGTTCAGCGATATCGACTCAATTGGTTCGGGGTCATCGAGCCAATCGAACCCGCCCCAAACGCCCACCGTGAGCGGCTGGCTTGGCGCCACCTCGCGCGCCCAACGGAACGTGGCAAGCAACAGATCGCATGCGCGCTCGTGCTTTTCGTCGGGAGGCATCTCTTCCGCAAACTTGCGGCCGTTGCTGTTGTCGGGCTCGTTGAAGAGGTCCCAACCAAGGATACGCGGGTCGTCCGCGAAACGGGTGAGCACCCCCTTTACGTATCCCTCCAGCTCGGCGTGTCGGCCGGGGTCGCGGAGGATCGCGACGCCGGGCGATTGTACCCAGCCAGAGTTGTGCACGTGGGGACGCGGCGGAGGCTGGCGCCCCGCCCGCGGCTGGGGATTCCACACGCCGTCGAAGAAAACAAACAGGGTTTTGATGCCGTGACGGTCAGCGATTGTAAGGTACTGCTCGATCCGTTCGATAAACCCTTGCTTGTCTTCTCGCCACGGGATGTCGTGCAAAAAGACCCGCATCGCGTTCATGCCGGTCGAGGAAGCCCAGCCCAGCTCACGATCGATCGTCTCAGGGTCGAACGTCTCTGCCTGCCACATCTCAAGTTGATTGATCGCCGTGGACGGGACAAAGTTTGCTCCCACTGGCCAAGGCCGTGCATCGCTCCAGGCTCGGACGCGGTCGATGCTCCACCGGCCCGGCACGGTCTCGGCATGTGGCGAGGCAGCCTTCGGGGCCGCGGCGGCGTATGCAGCGAACGCCGCCCAGGCCAAGATCGAGAGTAGCTTTTGCATTAGGGGTCTGATCGGCAGAGGAGAAGTCGAGGAATCAACGCATAGGGGCCGCTACCGCTGGGCTAACCCAAAGCGAAGGCAGAGATACTCCGAAACATCCGCCACCTCGGCGTCCGTCAGCGCGCGGTTGAAGAGCAACAGCTCTCCGATATCTCCGCGAAATCCACCGACGTTGTCCTCCAACACGGGGTGCCGGCCGATGATCTTCCGCGAGGCGATGGCGATCGGAAGCGACGCCCGATCCGACGCCCTGAGGTTGCCGTTGATGAACAGCGACATCCGCTCTTTACTGAGGCTGTAGCGAAACACGATGATCTTCGGGTGATCGACCGGCAGCGCGTTGAGCACCTCGACGACCTCCTTGTCAACGGTCTCGGCCGACTTGGGCGCCCCATCCCGGAAGCCCCCGAAAAGCTCGCCGCACACCGCGAATCGCTTGTCGCTGTCGCGGTCACGGAGACAAATCTCAAACACGGCGGGACGCACGCGACCCCCGACGCTTCCGACGATCCGCTGCGGCGGGCCGTTGTAGTTGATCAGCGACTGGAAGTTGGGGTACGATTCTCGGAGCGCCGCCACCACCACAGCGGTCTGTTCATTGGTGCTGCTAATCGGCGGCGTCAGAAGAAAGGAATCGGACCCGCCGAAGCGGATCGCCGGGCGCCCGTTTAGCCCCTTGGGCGCCAGCCCGGGCCGGTTCTTGGGGTTCAACTGGAGGGCGTCTTCCGCGGCGAGATTGTCGCCCGACAAAAGGTCGCGCCAACGCTCGACGCGCCCCTCCGCATCGACTTCGACCGCGCGATCGGCGGCAAGCCACAGCACCAGGTCGTCACGAACTGGCAGCGGCGGCAGTTCGGATTCGGGAAGTGGGTCCTGCTTCCGCCAGAGAAAGCGCGCCTCGTTCGCCTTGAACTCCTCGAGCGTAACCCCGCCGAGAGTGTGCTTGCAGGCCTGGGATTCGGTCAGCCGCACGGCCCGCTCATGAAAACCACCGGCCGCGGTCAGCGCTTGAAAGGCGACCTCGCCCTTGAAGACATGCACCTCCGACGCGCCCTGCTGATCTACGGCGACGCCGAAGTCGGTGCCGAGGTCGATAACGATCCCGCTCGGGGTGGTGACCTTAAAGCCGAACGCGGTCTCGGGGACATGCACCGAGGCGCTCCCGACACTGAGCGAGCAGGCGGTTGGGCCGTCGATGGTCAACTGACACGGGCCTCGCGTCGCGACTCGGGCGCCGTTCTCGAAGATAACCTCGGCGATGCCCTCGACCAGCTCTAGTGACGCCCCGGCCCTCAACTGGGTACCCTCGCTCAGCGGCTCGCCGTTCCAGTCGCAGCCCCTTGCCCTGCCCAGATAGGCAAGGGTCGGCGAGACCTCTCGTGCCGCGGCTTGCAGTGGGGGGCTCGGTTCAGGGCCAACCGCGTTCCGCTCCGGGATGCCGAGGAAGCCCACTGTCGCCGCCGCCAAAATCGACGCGGCGATCGCAAACTGCGCCCAAGCGGAATAGCTCGGCCATCGGGCCGCGGCGCTGCGGCGATCATCGGCAGCTGCCGCCCTTGGAACGCTCACCGCGCGATCACGCAATTGCTGTTCTTGAAGCAGCAGCTCCGCGAATTCCTGTACCCGAGCCGTGTCGGCCAGCAGCCATGCTTCGAGCCGCTGGACCGCAGAAGGGTCTTGCTCGCGATCGGAGAGGAAGAATTGTTCGAGTTCCTTGTAGACGTCACTCATGTTGCGGCTTCCTGGTTGCCAAGGCGTCGTCGGACACAATCACGCAGCGCTATCCGCAAACGATGCAGCATCACGCTCACCGCCGCCTTCGACATTCCGAGTCGCTCTCCAATCTCCGCGTGGGGCGTCTGATCTGCGTAGTAGCACCGCAGGACTTCGCGTTGCCGGGGGGCGAGCGATTCGACGCACGCGTCGAGAGCCTCACGCCTGGCGGATATCGTCGGTGTCAACGCCTGGTACGCGCTGGCCAACTGATCCACCAGCTCCGAGCTGAAGGTGGTCCGTTCGATGGAGCGGCGCCGATAAAACTGAAGCACCTGCAGCCGCGCAACGCCGAAAATCCAATTGCTGAAGGGTCGGTCGGGATCGTAGCGGTCGATTGACTGGGTCACGGCTCTTCCCACTTCTTGCACGACATCGTCGGTGTCGTGCGGGTTACGCAATTCGGCGCCCACGTACGCACGCACCGCGGGCTCGGCATCCGCCCACAGACGGGCGAGGCTCGCCATCTTCACATCTGCTTCGTGCTGCACCCGTTACCCCAACCAAGAAAGCCCCCCCGACCACGAACCAGCTCGGCGGCCGCGGCCGTGCCCGGTTCGCACCTGGAGCTCCCGTCCGCCGCCGACGGGACGCCGCAGACAGCCGGTCACAGAGCGGATCATTCGGAATTGGTTGTTCGCGAGGCTACTACTAGTTCGCGTCGCGCGCCCAATGGATTACACCAATCTAACGAAAACCTCGACAATACTGCGGCTTGTTCTACCAAACGACGTCCCTCCAGAAAAAGCCGCGATTTTTTTGTAATCGAGGAGGGGACGATCGCAAACCTGTACTAGAAACCCGCGGGCGGATCGGCTCCTCGGTGGGCTTCGGGGCGATGGCCGGCGCCGAGGTTCCGCGATCCCATGCTTGTCTCGTCGGCCGTGTCTCAATCACCCGTCCCTTGCGGCCCGGAGCCGTCGGCGATTGTCGCCCGCGCTCGGGGAAGGAGCTCCAAAAGCAAATGCGATCGCTTGTCTCAGCTAGGCACGCCAAGGCACCGGGGCCGTTCGGATTCACGCTCGTTGAACTTCTTGTCGTGATCGCGATTATCGGCATCTTGGTGGCGCTGCTGCTGCCGGCCGTGCAGGCCGCCCGGGAGGCAGCCCGTCGCAGTCAATGCGGCAGCCAGTTGCGTCAGCAGATGATCGGGGTGCTGAACTACGAGTCGGCGCTGGGGGAACTCCCCGCGGGCATGGAGGTGCATTCGCCGGCGGTGAGCATCGGCAGCATCTTCGCCGCCGATTCCACCTGGGGGGTAGCGATCCTGCCCTACTTGGAAGAATCGCAGGTGGCCGATGCGTTCAGCCCCGACCTGCCGCTGTCGGACCCGCAGAACGTCCACCTCACCGACAATGAGCTGCCGATCTTCCTGTGCCCCTCCGACCCGGGCCCGGACACCTACAGCCACACCAACTTCAATAGCCCGGCCGAGGTGACCGCCGCAACCGATGTTGAGCCCGCGCGTTCGTCGTACGTCGCAATTTCGGGTCAGCAGTGGGGCAGGACAAGCGGAACCAGGTTCTGGAGCAGGCCGGTCAACGTACTCAACCTGTCGAACGGCAACGTCCCCAAGCGGGACCCGACGCTCGCCAACGGCGATTTCACGATCCGCCGCGGCGCGTTCCGAGTGGTTTCCAAGCCCGCTGGCGTCACCGTCACGAAGCTCAGGCAGGTCGCCGACGGCACGTCCAAGACGACCGCAATCGCCGAGTACCACACCCGCACCGACACGGCCGGCGCCCCCCACTACGGCTCCTGGGGCGACTGGCGGGCCCGCAGCGTGATGGCCGACGCCTTCGACGCCAGCTACGGCGACGCCGCGTATCGCAACGCCATCGCGCCGCTGGTGTTCGGCTTGCCCGACTTTCTGCAGTGTCAAAGCTCGATCCAGCCACGGCCGGCTAGCGACAAGACGCTGCTATGCGAACGCGCGTTCGCCAGTTTGCACTCCGGCGGCGTGATCCAGACCGCGAGGCTCGACGGCAGCGTGACAGCCGTTCCTTCGGAAACAGACTCGGTCCTATGGGCGGCCCTCTCCACCGTCGCTGGAGAAGAAGTGGTGAACGACAACCTGTGATGACCAAGCCTGTCGGTCCCCGCAGAGCGTTTGCGTCCCATTCAAGCCCTTATCTTGATCCCTGCTCAACCCCCTGCTGCTTGATGAATAACTCACCCACGACTCTCGGTTCATCCCGCCTGCTTGCCCTGCTCTTGTTGGCGGCTTTGCCCGCGACCTGTCGGGCGGACAACCTTACGGGGCTCTCCACGGGGTTTGGCAACCTGAACTTCATCTTCTCGGGAACGACCGCCAACGTCGGCCTGGGCAACGCAATAAGCAACTCGCCGAATGGCTACACGGCGGGCTTCGCCTTCAACGCCACATTCACTCCCACGGTGGCGGACCTCGCCCTCGGTGAGACCCGCCTGATCCAAGAAATCGGCGGCACGAGCAACGGCGTGGGCTTGTGGTTGATCGACGGCGTTCCCACGCTAGCAATCAAGTCGGCGGTTAGCGCCGGGCCGACCGGCGCCGCGCTTGCGTCGTCGTTGGTCGCCAACGACCTCGACCTACTCGACAACGCCGCCGCCATCTACAGCAGCTTTGGGCCGCTGACCGCTGGCAATCTTGTCTCGGTCGCGGCGACCTGGAACGGCGCCAAGGGCTTCAGCCTCGCAGTGCAAGACGACACGGCGCAGCTTGGAGTCGTGCAATCCACCGACGTCCGTGGCGCCAGCAGCACATTCAACTGGTTCGGAAATAATACGTATCAGGCAGGACTCATCAGTAGTGCGTCCGGTAGTTTCGGGGGACTGAGCGATACGACTGACGTAGGCAATCCCTTTAAGGCAGATGAGGCAGTGCAGATGATCGGAACGTTTGGAAGCAACGACGGTGACGTCGGCTTCTGGGTCGAACCTGCCACGCTCTCTCTGTCGGTCCCCGCTAAACCGGTTCTCACGCTCAACATCAACCAGACCTCGGGCGCCGTGACGCTTAGCAACCCGACCTCGTCCGCGGTCAATGTGGAGTCCTACAGTCTGGTGGGCGGCAGCGCCGGTTTCGACACCGGATCGGGCCCGGGCGCGACCGCTTCGGCGACCCTGGCCACGAACATCTCCGCGGGAAGCTCGGTCAGTTTGGGAGACATCTACGTGCCGTCACCATTCCGCGACGTATCAGCGCAGGTCAACCTGGTTGGAGGGGGCGTCATCAATGCGTTGGTCAACTACACGGCGCCGGCCGTCTTGGGGGATTACGACAGCAGCGGCGCGCTCGACGCCGGCGACTGGCCCACGGTGCTCGGTGGGCTCGTCAACGCCCAGTCTCCGACCAGCGGTATCGGGCAGTACTTGGCCGGCGACCTGACCGGCGACGGGCTGACGGATCGCGCAGACTTCCGCTTCTTCAAGGACAACTTCATCGCCGCCTTCGGCGCCGAGAGCTTCGAAGCGTTGGCCGCGGTTTCGAGCGTCCCCGAGCCCGGTGCGATCACGCTAACTCTGGTCGCCCTGGCCGGCGTCGGCCTCGTGCTGCTGCGGTCTTGCTCTGGCCGATCGCTTGTGCCGAGCCGGTGTGTCCAGACTCCGCGGGGGATCGCACTGCTTGTGGCAATGGCGATTGCCGCCCCTTGCTCCGCGGTGACTCTGCTCACCAACGGCGACTTCACCGGCGTCAGCCCGACCGACCCGGCAGTCGGGCTCGCTCAGTACAACGGCAACTCGCTCGCTTCGGTGGGGAGCTTCGTGCTGACGGCGCAGCTCGACGGCTCCCCGGCTTCGCAGCTCGCCCTGGACGGGTCATTCAATCTTGGCGCGGGGCTCGGCGTGGGTCAGCCGGCGGGGTTGGGACCGTCCGTTGGCTTTACCCGCTCGATCAACAACAACGGCACAAACGCCGAGTCGATCCGCCTCGACCTGCCTTTGGCCGGTTTCAGTGGGCTGGCCAAGATCGTGGTGTCCAACGCAACCGCGTCGGTGGTCTCGATCAGCGGGTTCGCCAGCGACCCGATGGCCACCGGGACCGGCACGATTGACTTCTTGTCCGGCACGCTGACCTGGACCAACCCCACTTCGGACGTCGGCAACCCGCTCGGGGCGAACGCCGCGACGCTCACTTTGGGGAACGCGGCATCGGTCGCCGCGGGCGGGTCGCTGACGTTCTCCAACGGCAGCACCACCGGCGGGAACAACCAGTACGGATTCCGAGCCATCGAGCTTGTCGAAGACATTTCGGAGGTCTCTCTGCGGGTTGATACAAGAACCGGCGATGTGTTCCTGACGCGGGGCGCCCTCCCGCGCGAGATCGATTTTGTGCAGGTCCTCAGCGCCGGCAACGGGTTGCTGACCACGGGCTACACCGGCCTGGGGGGCAGCGGCGTCTTTCCCCAGGGAGACGGCTCCGCCACAAGCCCCGGATGGGATCAAGCGGCCAGCAACGCCACGAGCACCAGTCTAAAGGCGGAGGCCTTTGCGTTCGGCAGTTCCACCATCGCCCCCGGGGCGATGCAGGTTCCGCTCGGCACGTTCTACGACACCGCCCTGGATACACGGGACTTGGTGCTAGAGTTCGACCTCGCCTCGACGGGCGAGACCGTGCGAGTCGGGGGCGCCTTCATCGAGTACTTCCAGTCGGAGCCGTCGGGCACGGTGGGCGACTACAACGGGGACGGCTTTGTCGACGCCGCCGACTACACCGTGTGGCGCGACAACCTGGGCCTCAGCGCCGCGATGCTCCAGAACCGCGACCCGGCCAACACGGGCGTGGTAAGCGCCGCCGACTACTCGTCCTGGAAGAACAACTTCGGCCAGCCGGCTGTTGGGGGAGGGATCGACGGAAGCCCGGTTCCAGAGCCCGCTTCGCTGCTGCTCGCTTGCGCGGCGCTTCTTTGCCTCCAGAGAGGGCGTAGACGTTCTTAAAACATGAAAGTAGACGCCTTGTCGCTTCTGTTGCTTCTCGGTTTCACAGCTTTGGAGGTTCAGTCTAATGAGATCGCTTCTGGTTCCAATCGCTATGTTGACCATCGCCGCTCTCGTAGCGGCGCCATCGGGCGCCCATGCCGCGTTGATTAACACCGAAGAAATTATCGGCACGCCTGCCCAGTTCAATGGCAATACGAAGTCGGTCAGCGGCTTCACGCTAACGGCCATGCTAGACGGCTTGGCTGGATCACAACTCGCCTACGACGGCGGCGCCAACCCGAACAACGGCCTGGGGGTCGGGCAGCCCGCCGCGGACGGACCAAGCGTCGGCTTCACCCGGTCGATCAACAATAACGGCGCCAACGCAGAGTCCATCAAGCTTGACCTCCCTGCAACAGGTTTCGGTGGCCTGACCGCGATTACCGTAGCGAGCGCTGGAGCGTCGGCGGGTGGGCTTGCTTCGACCATCGTGATCAGCGGCTTCACGGCCGACCCGTCCGCCGCGGGCGCCGGCTCCATCGGCTTTGCCGCTGGCGCGATCACCTGGATACCGGGCGCCGGCGGTTTGCAAACGCTGACGCTCGGAAACCAGGCGGCCACTCCCGCGGGTTCATCGCTTGAGTTCTCCAACGGCGCAACCGACGGCGGCAACAATCAGTACGGCCTGCGATCGTTCGAGTACAACGTTCCCGTGCCCGAGCCCTCGGCAATCTTACTTCTGCTGGCGGGCAGCGCCGTTGCGGGACTGTTGCGGCGGCACGGCCGTCGGTGAGAGAGTCGTGTGGGGCGACGGGCGGGGTCTGGGCCGGTTCTGGCCCGGGCCCCCACCGATTGCTCCTCGTCATCTGTCCCGGAACTCCTTTCGCTGTCGAACAATTCGCTTGCTGGCGCAGCAAGTGACCCGAAACGAGCAAACCTATTGATTACCCAGACACCCCTGAACCTCCCGATGCAACGCGTCGGGGCCTCGCGACCCAATCCGCTGTTGGCGCCGCTCATCCTCGCGGCGTTGATCGCGCTGCCCGCTCGCGCTCAGATCCTGGGCGCCAACTTCAACGAACTCCCTCGCAACGCGAGCACGGCCGAGCTGCTTGCTAGCAAGACCACTTGGTCCCGAGGGTTCATCGACATCTTGGGCAAAGAGGGCGTCGGCAACCTGCTTTCCGACCCCGACATCGTCGGGCTCCGCCGTTCGGCCGACTCGGGACAGCAGTTGCTCGTGTCCTTTAAATGGAACTTCAAGAACGCCGGCGAGCGGGTGCCGGCGCCGGGCTCTCCCCGCGAGGCGACGCTCTTCGACCGTGCCGCTCAGACGCTCGTAGCCATCGGGCGGCCGGTCAACTCGATTGTCCTGGGCAACGAGCCGATGTTCGAGACGCTCCAGCTCGACCTACAAAGCGACGGCCAGTCCGTGCCCTACGTCCGGTTCACGGAGCGGCTGCTCGAACACCTCCGCAATGCATACGGCGCACAGCAAGCGACCGAGCCTCGCTACTTCGTTGGATCGCTGAACCGGCTTGACCGCAGCTCGAACCAGTCGCTCGATGTCGTCCGAGAGATGTTCCAGCTTGCGCGAGACAACGCCGCGGTAGCAGGGATGGACGTTCACGCCCACTTTAGCACGCTCGACGAAGCGAACAGCATGCTCAGCTTTGCGCGGCAAGAGCTCGCTGGCGCCACGAAGGACCTGATCGTCACCGAGTTCTCGCCGGTCTGGCGTTACCAAGCCGCGCTGGACGATCCGATCGGCGTAACCGCCGTTGGCCAGACCTTCGCCACAGCCTATGGCTACGACCCGAACCTTCATGTCGATGGCTATCTTCAACAGGCGTTCAACACGCAAGTAAGCCGCCGGGAGTGGACCGACTTTATCGAGTCGCAACCTTGGTCCAATCCGGACCACCTGGAAGACATGCATCAACTGTTCAGGCAGCACGACGTCGCGATCGGGACACTCGGGTTCTCGCAGCCGCTGTCGATGCGCGGCATGAACGTCACGCGCGATGGCTACAGTCCCTTCCACATCAACTGGCTCTACATCTATGCGATGGTGGATGAGGGGAGTTCGCTCGACTCGTACAACGAGCGCTACATGGAAGATTGGCTTGCGATTCAGGCCGACGCAGCCGACGTGAACCGAGACGGCATGGTCGACTTCACCGATTACAACTTGATGAAGGATTACTTCGACGCCGATTTCTCGACAATGACGTTCCACCAGGCGCTCCAGCGGGGCGACCTGAATCTCGATCGCCGTGTGACGCGCGACGACTTGAAGATATTCTTCGCATCGTACGTCGCCTTGAACGGGCGAGCGATCGGCGACTTGGACGGTGACGGCATGGTCACCCGGTCGGATTGGCCCCTCCTGGCGCAGTCCCTGCTTGCGGACACGACCGGTCTGGACCCTGCGGCGGCTTGGAGCAGCGGAGACTTCGACGGCTCGGGCGTCGTCGATCGCATCGACTTCCGCTTATTCAAGGACGCCTACATAGCAACACACGGGGAAGACGCCTTCGCGGCGCTCTTTTCGGTTCCCGAGCCGTCGGCCCTCGTGCTGGCCGTGGCCGTGCTGGTTCCATGGCAATGGCGCCCCGCCCACCAATGCGGTGCCTCGCCCTGAGACCGATAGACGCTGATGCCGAATGAGGCTGTGAAGCCTCGCCGCAGTTTAAAATTATCGGCGTCGCTCATTCCCCGAAAACGCAACGCCCCGACGTCGGAACTAGTGTACTGCGTCATTATTGCGTGAACATAAAGTGATCCCCCGGCGTAGCATGATGAGGCCTCACATCTCACCGGACGGAGCCTTGGTCATGCGGGTAGCGGTTGCGATCACGTTGACGGACGACGAGCGAAAGACACTGATGAAGTGGAGCCGCGGGCGCAGCACGCCGATGCGGCTGGTGAAGCGGGCCCAGGTGGTGCTGCTGGCCGCGGCCGGGAAGACCAACTTGGAGATCTCTCACGAGGTCGGCATGGCGCGTCGGCCGGTTGGGGTGTGGCGGAAGCGGTTCGCAGAGGGTCGGCTGGCGGCGATCGAGAAGGACGCCCCGCGGCCCGGCCGCCCCAGCCCCGAGCGTGATGTCCTGACGCGGCGGATCCTCGAAGCCACGACCCAGACCAAACCGAAGCACGCCACGCACTGGAGCACCCGCTCGCTCGCGGCGGAGCTGGGGGTGAGCGACGCGCGGGTCGCCCGCGTGTGGCGGGCGCACGGCCTGCAGCCGCATCGGGTCAAGACCTTTAAGGTGTCGAACGACCCTGACTTCGCCGAGAAGGTGCACGACGTGGTCGGCTTGTACCTCAACCCGCCGGAGCACGCGATCGTGCTGTCGGTCGACGAGAAGACGCAGGTCCAGGCGCTCGACCGGACGCAGAGGGGGCTGCCGATCCACCCCGGCCGCTGCGGGACAATGACACACGACTACAAGCGGCACGGCACGACGACACTGTTCGCGGCGCTGAACGTCGCCGAAGGAGTCGTGATCGACAAGTGCATGAAGCGGCATCGTCATCAGGAGTGGATCGCCTTCCTCAAGGAGATCGACGCGCGGACCCCGGCGGGGCTCGATCTGCACCTGATCGCCGACAATTACGCGACGCACAAGCACCCCAAGGTACAAAGCTGGTTGAAGCGTCACCCGCGATTCCACATGCACTTCATCCCCACCAGCAGCAGCTGGCTGAACCTGGTTGAGAGGTTCTTCGCCGAGCTGACCAACAAGCGGCTCCGCCGCGGCACATTCCGCAGCGTGCCTCAGTTGATCAAAGCGATCAAGCAGTACGTCGAAGATCACAACAACCACGCGAAGGGCCTGAGATGGACGGCGACCGCAGAGGAGATCCTCGCCAAAGTACGACGCGCCAGGGCTACGCTCGATAAGGTCACGTCTGATTGATGCAGTACACTAGCATGTCAACACGCTATCCCCCGTCCGCATCAGCCCTGCTTTGGGTGCTGTTGTGTGTCTGCTCTGCCGTAGCCGAGCCGCGCCCCAACTTCGTCGTCATTCTTGCAGACGACATGGGGTTCTCCGACATCGGCCCCTACGGGTCCGAAATCCCAACGCCGAGTCTCGACCGACTAGCAGCCGGCGGGCTCTGCTTCTCACAGTTCTACAACACGGGGCGTTGCTGTCCGACGCGTGCCTCGCTGCTTACCGGCCATTACTCTCACCGAGCGGGGATCGGCCACATGACCGCTGATGATCGCTTACCTGGCTACCGGGGGCACTTGCGTCAGGATTGCGCCACCTTTGCCGAGGTGCTCCGCGAGGCGGGTTACTTCACGGCGATGACCGGCAAGTGGCACGTGGGGCATCGGCCGGGGCAGAGGCCAACCGACCGTGGCTTTCGCCGCAGCCTCAACTTGGCCGCCGGTGGCGTTTACTATCCCTGCGAATCTAGCAAGTGCCAACTGTTCCTTGATGGCGAACGCATCGCGAACGTCGACCCCCGCTTGCCGGAAAACTGGTACGCCACCGATCTCTGGACGGACTACGGTCTGAAGTTTGTCGATGAGGCCCTCTCGGAGGGCGCGCCATTCTTGCTCTATCAGGCCCACACCGCGCCCCACTTCCCGTTGCAAGCGGACGCCATCGATATCGACCGCTTCCGTGGGAATTATCGCCGCGGTTGGGAGCAACTCGCGCAAGAACGACTCGGGCGGCAGCGACGCTCGGGGCTGATCGACGCATCATGGCAGCCGGCGCCCCTGCCCGATGAGATCTCGCGTTGGGTCAGTCTGTCCGACGAAGAGAAGGATCGCTTCGACCATCTGATGTCGGTTTATGCGGCAGTTGTCGCCAGGATGGACCAATCGATTGGAAACTTGCTGAAAGGACTTGAGGATCGGGGCGCCCTCGACAACACCGTTGTCATCTTCTGCAGCGACAACGGGGGCAACGCCGAGGCCGGCCCATCGGGACGCACAAAGGGGAACCCCACGACGGCCGATTCCGCATGGTTCTGCGGACAGAGCTGGGCTCACCTTCAGAACACGCCCTTCCGGCTCTACAAACACCACAACCACGAGGGTGGGATCGCGACTCCGCTGATTGTTCACTGGCCGGTTGGAATCAAGTCGAAGGGGTGGCGCCGTCAACCCGCCCACATGATCGACATCGCCCCGACCCTGATCGACTTGGCCAAAACGACATGGCCCGACACGATCCGCGACAGGCACGTCTCCCCCCCCGCAGGAATCAGTCTTGCGCCTGTCATCCAAATGCCCAACCAAGCAGCGGACCGCTCGATCTTCTGGGAGCACGAGGGGAACGCCGCCATCCGTACCGGCGATCTGAAGCTCGTCCGGAACGGAGTTGGCAGCGATTGGGAACTCTACGACATAACGAACGACCGCACGGAGTCCAACGACCTGTCATCGTCACGCCGCCCGGACGTAGATCGACTGTCGCAGCTCTGGAGCGAATGGGCGGAACAGAGCAACGTCCTCCCCGCCCCAGCGAGATTCCAGCCGTAAAGGCAGCACGGGTTTGCCGCCCTCCACGGCGCTCCAGCCAGAGCGCTCATCTCCCCACGACGCGTTGAGCAAGTAGTGACGACTTCCGAACTATCCATCGAGCCGGTCCAAACGCGGAGTCGGCATCGACTTCCTACCAATCTTGACGGAGAGTGCTGCCTCCTATCTGCCTCGTCGGTGAGCCGCAGCGCTAAGTTGGATTGGACGACATCGGGATCGCCAGCAGACCCGCGAGAGTCGCCCCGTCTGCGGCCCCGCACGGAATACCGACAAGACCGCTAGGGCGGCGCTCACGGATCCTTGGCCAATCGGGCCTTCTCAGAACGATGTTCAACTGACTGCAGCGAGCTTCGACAATGACGGCAGACTCGGTTCAGGCGGAGCAGGTACGCTCTGTTCGCTACTGTTCGATCTTCATCCTCGGCGCTACGGCGCTCGGCTTGTTCGCGCACGCCACCCGCGGCGAGGTGTTTCCCAAGCCGCTGTTCTCCGACCCCAATTACCATGGGTCGTGTGATCCCGAGGTGTTCTACGACCGTGAAGCCGATGAGTGGCTCATCTTCTACACTGGGCGCCGTGCGCTGCGTGCCGCGGGCGGCGTCGCCGCGGGCTGTCCGATCGGGGTCGCCCGGAGCAAGGACCTACACGAGTGGAAGTTCGCCGGGTACTGCCGATTTGATGGGCATGACGACGTTCCCGACGCGGAGCACACTTACTGGGCGCCGGCGGTTGTTCGGCACGGCGACTCGCTGCACATGTTCGTCACGTATCGGGGTACGTCAGAGGGCTTTTGGGGCGGGGAACCCGAGGGGATCCGTCACTACGTGGCCGACCCGAAGAGCCCACTGGACTGGCAATACGCTGACCTCGCGGTTGCAGGCCCCGAGGCGATTGACGCCGGTCTAATCCGGTTGCCGGGGCGATGGCGGCTCTACTATCGCGACCTTTCCCCGAGGACGCCCAAAGGGGTGACGACTTACGTCGCCGAATCGACCGACTTGATGACCTGGAATACGCTCGGGCCCGCCGTGGGAGACGTGAACGACCGTCGCGTCACCGGGTACGGCTATCAAGAAGCCCCATTCCCGTTTCAATGGCGTGGCCAGACATGGTTGCTGACCGACCCCGCCGGGCCCCCGATCGCAGCCTATCGGCTAGACGCCGACGGAGCATGGCGGCACGCAGGCGTGCTGTTGGACGTTCCCGGAACACACGCCACCGATCGATCCTTCGGACGTCACCCGTCGGTCGCTGTCCTCGGCGACCGCGCGCTGGTGTTCTATCACTGCGAGCCGCACCGCGACTACTCAAAACCGTATCCCGAGCAGCCGATCGCCAATCGCCGCTGCTACTTGCAGGTCGGTGAGCTCCACGAAGAGTCCGGAATGCTGAGCGTCTCTCGAGGCCTGATAACGCTTACCGGGCAAGAGTCCGTCCCCGAGAGTGAGCTCCCGTAGGGACCAGGGCAACCGCGCGGTGAGCGGTCGCCAAGCGGCCGTTTGGAGCGCTGGGGGTTCCGGGGGTCAAATACTTCACGCTAGCTGTGCTCAAAATCGACGTGGGAGGCCTTGGCGCGTGCGTGGGGGCAGCTGTCTAGGTTGTCCAGGCGATTCTGCTCGGTTCGGAAACGTGCGCCTTTCTTTTGACTGACGAAAAGCTGAGGTGGTGCGGAATTGACGGACAGGTCATTCTTGATGCGCACTTAAAAGTTCGATCATCCTCCCCACGCTCAATGCTTAGTCGTCGTCGGTGTTGCAGCGTGGCTGGCCATACTCGCCTCGCCCTGCGTTCAAGCCGCCGAGCAAGACCGGCCGAATATCCTGTGGCTTACCATCGAGGATACCAGCCAGCGTGAGTTTGGCTGCTACGGAAGCGCGTTAGCCCAAACGCCGACGATCGACTGCCTCGCGGCCGAAGGGGTGAGGTTTACGCACGCCTCCTCGACGGCTCCGCACTGCTCGCCGGCCAGGTCGACAATCATTTCTGGCTGCCCGGCCACCACGTACGGCACCGACTGGCACCGGGCTGATTGGCGAGTGCCGGTAGAGCAGTATTTTTCCCCGGGCTGCTCCGTGAGTCGGGTTACTACACCACCAACAACAGCAAGACCGACTACAACACCGCTCGGCCCGATAAACGCCGGGGGATCGACGCCGCATGGGACGTCAGCGGCGGCAAAGCCACCTACAACAACGGCAAGCGCAAGCCGGGGCAACCGTTCTTTGCCGTATTCAATCAAGCGTCGGTCCACATGGTCCGTGTCCGCAGCTTCACGCTCGAGGGCCGGCGAGAATTTGAAGGTTTGCCGCTGGACGAAATTTTTGTCCCGCCGTTCTTGCCGGACCTACTGGAGGTGCGATCGGACATCGCGTTGCACCAGGAAGGAATCAACGAAGTCGATCAGTGGGTTAAGCAGTTCCTCGACGACCTTGAAGCACGCGGGCTGAAGGAAGAGACGATCGTGTTCTTCTTCTCCGACCACGGCGGCGTGCAGCCGCGGGAGAAGGCGTTCCCGTATATCACGGGCTTCCGAGTGCCGATGATCGTTTGGGTTCCCGAGAAATGGCGCGACCGCGTTGGCCTGCCGATGGGCGAGGCGAGCGATCGGTTGATTGGTTTCGAGGACCTAGCGCCGACTGTGCTGTCGCTTGCGGGCGTTAAGGCGCCGGACTACATGCAGGGCCACGACATGCTGGGACCTGATGCCGAGCCTAAGAAGCCCTAACAAAACTCCCCTTTCAACACATTCCAGCAGACGAGGCATTTGCCGAGGTTGAGGAAGCCTTCGTGGATGTCCTCGCGTCGGTCGAAGCGGACCCTTAAGCGTTTAAAGTTATGCAGCCAAGCGATGGTCCTTTCAACGACCCAGCGGTAGACGCCCAGTCCGCTGCCATGCTCGTCGCCCCGGCGGGCGATGTAGGGCTCGATCCCGAACCACTCCAGCAGCAACCGATTGGCGTCGTCGTCGTAGGCCCGGTCGGCGAACGCCGCGTCGGGCCGCGATCGCGGATGCCCCACCTTGCCGCGGACCGGAGGGATCTCCGCGATCAGCGGGACCATGTGCTTGCCGTCGTGCGAGTTGGCGGCCGAAAGCTCGGTCTGCAGCGGCACGCCATTGCCGTCGGTGGCGACGTGGTGCTTACTGCCGGGCTTCCGGCGGTCGGTAGGGTTGGGACCGGTCTTTTCGCCACCCCCCACAGCGCGAACCGTGCCGCTATCGACCGCCACACGCGACCAGTCGATCTTGTTAGCTGCGTTCAGCTCGGCCAGCAGCAGCTCGTGGAGGCGGTCCCACAGGCCGGCCTCTTGCCAGTCGCGGGCCCGCCGCCAGCAGGTCATGCCGCAGCCCATCTCCTGCGGGAGCATCTCCCAGGGGATGCCCGTCTTGAGCACGAACACGATGCCGGTAAGCGCGGCACGGTCATCCACCGGCGGCCGACCCCCTTGGGGTCGTTCGGGTCGCTCGGGGATCAGCGGCTCAATCTTCATCCACAACTCGTCAGGAACCAACGGTCCGGCCATCATGCACCTCCAATAAAGAGAACGGGATCCCGACTCTCCTGCTGTGCAGATCGCGTGATGCTAGCGGCCACAAAATGCAGAACGACGCCGCACTCCTACGGCGCCCATTGCGGATGCAAAGCTAGCGATTGACCTCCGGTTTTGTTAGTGCTTCTAAAACTTACCAGCTTGAATTCCGCACCAACCAGAGCCAGCACTTCGCCCCCTACCGCAACGCCAGCGACGGGCGGTTTCATTACATCCGCGCCTACGCGCCTCACCGACCCGACGCCTTGAGGCAGAGCTACCAGTGGGGCGTCCCCGCATTCATGGCGTGGGACAAGGCGTACTACGCCGACGCCCTGAATGACCCACGGCACAAGGCGATCTTTGAGCCCAGCCCGACCGAGATGCTTTTTGACCTTGAGGCCGACCCGTGGGAGATGACAAACATCGCCGACGATCCGGCCTATTCGGAGAAGCTAAGCGAGCTGCGTGGCGTGGTAAGCCGCCACCTCCGCGACAGCAAAGACCTGGGGCTGTTCCCGTTCACCACTCGGGAGCACGGCGACGAACCGCTCTACGGCTGGGTCCGCCGCACCAACTTCCCGCTGGAAGCGCTGTACACTGCGGCCGAGATGGCTGGCCAGGGGGAGCAGGCCAACGAGGAGGAACTTGTTGGTTTGCTCGCGCATGAGCAGCCGGCGATCCGGTTCTGGGGGGCTATGGGCTTGGCGACCCTCGCTCAACGCGGCCCGGGCGCTGGGCTGATCCACCACACCGATCGGGGCGGCCAGTACGCGGGCGCCGAGTACCGGGCCGTGCTGCGACGCGCCGAGATGCGTCAGAGCATGAGCCGCGCCGGAGACTGCTACGACAACGCCTTCATGGAATCCTGCTTCGGGACCTTCACAGGGCGATTGCACGTTAACTCATGCCCCGCAGAGCACTTCGAGTCGGTACTGATCGCTCCATGCCGCGGTGAGGCGTTTGTTCTTTACGCCGAGCTTTCGGGAGGTGTTGTTCTTGAGCAGGCTCAGCGCCGTTCTGCGCAGCAGGCTGAGGTTGGCGTCGGCGTGTCCCTTGCGGACGCGGCATTGGTCTTCGCCGAACGTCACGTCGAGCTGCCAGTGGAGTGAGTTCTCGATCCCCCAGTGGCCGCGCACCGCCTCGGCGAACCTCTTGCCGCTCACGTAGCGGCTGGTGATGTAGTAGCGCGTGTCGAATGTCTGTGCGCCGTCGCCATGGGTGGTGATGCGGACCGCCATGCCGATCGCCTTGAGCCCACGCCACTTCTCACGCTCGGGAAACCCCTCCGGCAGCTTCGTCAGGTAGTAGTAACGGTCTTCCTCGCGGCCGTGCCCTTTCTCGTGCGACTCGTGCCGTCGGCACGCCACGTTCCGGCAGTCGTCTTCCAGTTGCGCGGTGAAGAACGCATCGATCGCTTCGCACAAGTTCGGCTGGTTCCCCTTGGTCGCCAGCACGTAGTCGCCGCCCTCTTCGACGATCCGCTCGGCGATCTCCCGTTGACACCCCATCGCGTCGATGGTCACCAAACACCCCTTGATTTCCAGCATCTCAAGCAGCCTTGGGATGGCTGTGATCTCGTTGCTCTTGGCGTCGGTGACGACCTGCCCCAGGGCGATATGATTGGCGGTCGCCCAGGCGCTCACCATGTGGATCGCCGCCTTGCTGCTCGCTGCGTCGAAGCTGCGCCGCAGCGTCTTACCATCGATCGCGATCACCTGGCCGTCGGTGACCTCATGCAGCGCGGTGACCCAGCTCAAGAAGCACTTCTCGAACTCGGCCGGGTTGAGGGCCGCGAAGACCGCGTTGAAGCGGTCGTGCGAAGGCACGCCCGCCGACAGGTCCAAGAACTTCGCCAGCCACCCTCTCTTCTCCCTCGACCACGCGGCGATCGACACGAAGTCGTCCGCCCCGCTTAGGACCGCGCACAACGCCATCACCACAACGTTCACCAACGGGTAGATCGGCTCACGCCGACGCGGATCGGTTAGCCCCTCGAAATGCCTCGCGATCCCTGCCTCGGAAACCTTGGCCACAACAATCCCTCCGACAAGAACGCAAACATGACGCAAGCGGCGCTCCCAACGAAACCATGTTCGACTCGCCGTAAGTCTCGCAGACTACCCAGCGTGGCGCAATCGCCCTGCTCGTGGCGAAAGTCAGCGACCTGGCGCATAGCTGGATCTTTGGCGTCGCTGCCGAGCAACTGGCCAGTGCGGCGACCGAGTTCTGAGCCGCCGCTGTAAACTGACACGGTGAGACGATCGCCCACTCTGGGCAAGGAGAGGTTTTGCGAAGGTTTTAGGCCTTGTCGAACAATCGCTAGAAACGCTGCGTAGATCGGTTCCGGACGGAGTTCCTTCTATTCAGACCGACGGAGCGAACGATGACGCAGCCTGCTAGCAAGCCGAGGAAGCTCGCCTACAAGGTAACGAACTGGCGGGACTACAACGAGTCGTTGGTAAGGCGGGGCGACATCACCTTCTGGTTTGATGACGCGGTGATCGACGCCTGGGAGCACGAGAACGACCGGAAGAAGGTCGGCCGGCCGTTCCTCTATAGCGATGTGGCGGTCGAAACGCTGCTGATGATCCGTGAGCTATTCCGCTTGCCGTACCGGCAGACGGAAGGCTTCGGCCGGGCTCTCGCGAAGCTGATGCAGGCCGAGGTGGCGATCCCCGACTACACCTCGCTGCAGAAGCGAGCGGCCAAGCTGGGGGTCTCGATCGACGTGCGTGAGACCAAGGGCCCGATCGACGTGGTGGTCGACAGCACGGGGCTCAAGGTCTACGGCGAGGGGGAGTGGAAAGTGAAGAAGCACGGGGTCGGCAAGCGTCGCACTTGGCGGAAGGTTCACCTGGCCGTCGATCCGGCCACCCACACCATCGTCGCCCAGGTCGTGACGGGCGCCGACACCCACGACGGCGATGCGGTCGAGCCGCTGTTGGAGCAAGTCGAAGCCGAAGTCCAGACGTTTTACGGCGACGGCGCCTACGACCAGTGGAAAGTGCGTAACTACCTCCAAGGGGAGTCGATCCACCAAGTGATCCCGCCGCGCAAGAACGCCAAGATCAAGCAGCACGGCAACGCGTCGGCCGAGCCGCTGGAGCGCGACGAGTGCCTTCGGCAGATCCGCCGCGACGGCAAGAAAGCGTGGAAAGAATCGATCGGCTACCACCGACGCAGCCTAGCCGAGACCGCCATGTTTCGATTCAAAACCAACTTCGGCGACCGCCTGAAGAACCGGACGCTCCCCAATCAGGCGACCGAGGTCGCACTCCGATGCAAACTGCTCAACGTATTCGTCACCTTTGGCATGCCGTTGTTCGCATGGGGTTAGTCAACAAGGCCAAGGTTTTACCTTCTTACGCCGTCGCAGGCCTCTCTTCATGGCAAACTCATCCGAGCAGCAGACCGTCTGCCTTGTTGCACCAAGCAGCTCGTCAGTAGACTACACCCATAAATACATTGCCTTGCGAACTAGCGACGAACTTGCGACCGCCTTGTCATGCGAACGACAGCCCCAGAAAAACTGCTCAAAATTGCTGACGACATCAGCGAGACCGGCTCCGCCAATCTCACCCGACTCACCGTGCTCAAGAAGTGGTTCCAGACGCCCGGGCGCCTACAACCATTTGCCATTTGGGTCGCCGACCGGGCGACTTCTCGCAAGGGGAAAACCAAAGGCGAGGCCGGCAAACTCTTTCGCGAAGCGCGTGCGCTTCTCACCGACCTCGACCGGGTGGAACCGACGATCAATCCCGAGGCGGCTGAGCTGCTGCACGCCAAGCTCGTCGCTTACCAAGACGACTACCGCACCGACCGGTGGGGTCGCATTCGTATCGTCGACAATTGGCAACTGCTGCTGATTGAAAAGGGGCTTACGATCGCCCTCAGCCGTCGCCCGCATCCCGCCGAAGGGTACAAGCTGGCGGCGGACTACTGCCAGCACTACGACCCCAAGTATGGCAATGCGCTCAACGGTCCCAGCAGCACGAAAATCCATGAAATCGTCCGCTGGATGTTCACCCACGAGGCGCTTGAGGAAGAGACCGGAGAGGAGTCCCTCGAACGATGACGCAAATTCGCTGCACCGCCAGGCTGCGGAAAGAGATGGGACTCAAGCCGGCCGACCTAGCTAAGACGGGGGCGGCCAAATCGATTCTTGGCGACTGGTACGCCCACCTGTTTTTCTTCGACCGCAAGAAGTGCGTCCTGTTCGCAGCCGAAAAGTCTTTGCTCTGCTTCACGCGGCTGGCCGTCACCCGCGCCGAACTCCGCCAGCTCGACGACCTCTTCCGAGACGGACTGTTCAGGCTACTGCTCGACGAGGGCTTCGCTAGCGAGCAGGCAACGGGGCTTTTCGACCAGTGCCGAGACGTCAGTTATGCAATGGGTGTAGACCGGAGCATGACCGGGTCGGTCACCGAGCTGATCCGTATGGCCGACCATTGGCTTTACAGCCGCGGCGGCCTCAAGGGAATTGACCTCGCCGAGTTGAATCACGACCTGAACACCGTGCCAATGAGTCGCACGAACTACGAGCGAGCCGTCCCCCTTTCCATGCGATTGCTCGCTGGAGCCAGTGATTGATTGATGACTCAAACTGGTTGCCCGAATCTAACAACCTGTGTTAGGTAGGTAACCGTTCACACCCCGTCGCATAACGGCTCTTCGCGCCGGTCGGCGAGTTAGCGCACGCTGTAGGGCATGCCACCCATTACGCCTGAGCAGATGTCCGCGTTGCCGCCGGATTTCCGGGCGTTGCTGCGGCATGTGATCGACCACTACGAAGCGCGGATCGCCGTGCTTGAGGCGAAGATCGCGCAGCTCGAAGAGCGGCTGAGCAAGACGCCGCGGAACTCGTCGCTGCCGCCATCGAGCGAGCACCCCCACGCCAAACCGCCGTCCGAGAAGCCCAAGAGCAAGAAGAAGCGGGGCGGGCAGCTGGGGCACAAGAAGCACACGCGGCCGCTGCGGCCGACCGATCAGTGCGACGACGTCCAGACGCACAAGCCGGCCGAGTGCCGCGGGTGCGGAGCGTCCCTGGCGGGGGAAGACCCCGATCCGCTGCGGCATCAGGTGTGGGAGCTGCCGCCGATCAGGCCGATTGTCACCGAGCACCGGCGCCATCGGCTGAGGTGTGGCCGCTGCGGGACCTCGACCTGCGCCCCGCTGCCGGCCGGCGTGCCGGTCGGTCAGGCGGGGCCGAACTTCGTGGCGTTGGCTGGGCTGCTGATGGGCTGCTACCGGCAGAGCAAGCGGCGCACGGCGTTGTTCCTTGAACAGGTCTTGGGGCAGCCCTGCTCGGCGGGCTGGGTGGTGAAATTGCAGAACCAGGCCAGCGCGTCGCTGGCGGCGCCGTGGGAAGAGCTCCGGGGACGGCTCGCGGCCCAGCCGGTGGTGAACATGGACGAGTCGCCGTCCAAGCAGGCCGACATCAAGAGCTGGCTGTGGACGTGCGTCGCCCGAGAGTTCACCTGCTACACGATCCGCCCCAACCGCAAGGCCGATGCGATCACCGAACTGTTGGGGGAGAACTATCGAGGGGTAGTGGGCTGCGACCGGGCGAAGCCGAAGGTCCGCCGAAGGCGGGATGTACCTCATGCTCCAGCGCGTGCAGTGGTGTTGGGCGCACCTTCAGCGGGACTTTCAGGCGCTGATCGACTCGCCCGACCCCCAGGCCCAACGGTTGGGGCGCGACCTGATGCGGCCGACCGAGGCGCTGTTCTGTTGGTGGCGCCGAGTGCGGGACGGCACGCTCACCCGCCGCGGCCTGCGGCAGAAGATGGCGCCGTTCCGCCGTGAGGTCGAGGCCCTGCTGCTGCGGGGCGCCTTCAGCGGCAACCCACGCCTGATGGGGATGTGCGAGGGGCTCCACAAGAACCGCGCGTGGCTGTGGAGCTTCGTCGATGTCGAGGGGGTCGAGCCGACCAACAACTCGAGCGAGCGGGCCCTGCGGCACGCGGTGATCTGGCGCAAGCTCTCGTTCGGGACCCAGAGCGCCGCCGGCAGCCGCTTCGTCGAGCGGATGCTCACCGTCATCGAGACCTGCCGACAACAAACCCGCAACCCGTTAACCTACCTCACCCAAGCGATCACCGCACAACTCCACCGCAGGGACCCGCCGTCGCTCCTGCACGGGGTGTGAACGGTTGCGTCCGGAACTTGAAGGACCTGCCTTGGCACGGGCTGCAGGTTCGGCTTGTGTGGCGCAGCCGGAAGCTGTTCTGCCGGAACGCTGGGCGCCAGCAGCGGGTTTTCACCGAGCGTCTCCCGAAAGTCGCTCAGCCGCATGCTCGTCAGACGACGCGATCGGAGGAGGCGCTGCGGGCGATCGCCATGGCCTGCGGTGGTCTGCCAGGCGCCCGACTGGCCAACCGCCTCGGCATGGCGACCAGCGGCGATAGCCTGCTCCGACTCTTGCGTCGGGCGGGACACGAGAAGCCAGCTTGTCCGCAGGTGTTGGGCGTAGACGATTTCGCCTTCAGGAAGAGGGCGACCTATGGAACTATTCTTTGCGACTTGGTTCGTCGCCGACCGATTGATCTGCTTCCGGAGCGGAGTAAAGAGTCGCTGAGTGCCTGGCTATCGAAGCATTCAGGGGTGAAGATTATCAATCGGGACAGGGGGGAGTACTACCGGCAAGGGGCTAGCGAAGGGGCCCCCCATGCGCTGCAGGTCGCCGATCGTTGGCATCTGCTCTGCAACCTACGCGAAGCCTTGGTGCGTTGGCTGGGGAGATGCTCTCGCGAGTGGCGAGCTGTCGCCTTCAGCGAGTCGGCGCCCGATCAAGGCGACTCATCGACCGCGACGAACCCACAAGCGATCAAGGAGCAGCTCAGCAAGGCGCGCCGGCAACAGCGTCTACATCGCTACGAAGAATCGCGACGGCTCCACCGTGAGGGGCTCGACAACCGGCAGATAGGCCGTCTGCTTGGCATCCACGCGGTGACTGTTCGCGGATATGTGGAGGCGGACTCCTTCCCGGAGCGTGTCGTACCGGCGCGAACGCGGCTTACCGACGCATTTCTCGAACACATGAAGCAGCGATGGGAACAAGGCTGTTACAACGGGCGGATGCTGTACAACGAGATCCGCTCGCTGGGTTACCCAGGATCGTACGATGCCGTCTGCGATAGGATAGCGCCATGGCGGAACGCGAACCGAGACCGCCAAGCGGCGGTCGCCGCCAGTTGCGGCGGCGCCACCAAGGGGCTGTCCGCCGACCAGCTGGCGTGGCTTCTTGTCCAGCCGCCGAAGGACCGAACGCCAGAAGGCGGATCAGTCGTGCTCCGAATTTCGCAACTCGGCGAAAGCTGGTCAGAAGCGATCGACTTGGCCCGGTTGTTTCTGGAAGCGATGCGCACTCAGGATGGCGAGGCGTTCGACGACTGGCTGAACCGGGCCCCGCGCGCGACAGCGCCTCGTGAGATCCAACGGTTCGCCATGGACTATCCCGGGACTTGGCCGCGGCGCCAATGGCCTTCACTTCTCCGTGGAGCAACGGTCAAACGGAAGGCCATGTCAACCGACTCAAGATGATCAAACGCCAGATGTACGGCCGCGCGGGCTTCGACCTGCTGCGGATCCGCTTTCTTAATGCGGCGTAGGAGAGCTTCGCCGAGCGTGGGTGGGCATTCTCCGCCGGCCACCGTGGACTCGCAGACTCTTCCGACGACCAACAAACACCTCGCAACGAGCCCAAGCGTTCACCAAGAGTGAGCAAGAACCTTTTTCGAATACCACTCACAGCCCGGTGGTGCGCGTCCGCTACGCCCCCCAACCGGCGGGGTCTACTTGCCGAAGGACCGTCCGGCGAGCGGCGGCCGGCTTGCTTCGTCCGGCCGCGGCGTGCTCTCGCTGGCCAACGACGTGGTCACCACCGCAGCGACGAACGTGGCGTTCGAGCCGCCGGCCGACGCCACGGGGCGTTGCCGTGCGGCGGCCGAACAACGCCTAGCCCACTAAAGAATCGCCGGATTTGCGCAATAAGTACTTGAGCGGGGTTTAGCCATCGGAGTCGATCTCGCCGCTCTCCTCTCTCTGCGTGACCCACTCTCCCGTCTCCCCGAACGGCTGCCTGCCGTCTTCTTAGCCCCTCCCGCGATCCAAGGAGGCCTGTTTGTCCAACGCGATTGTCTGGGCGCTCTCGCTAGCAGTTGTGCTGCTAGCGTTACGCCTCGTGCGAGAGACCCGCCTGCGGCGGGCCCTCGAGCGACTGCTGAACCTGATCTTGAACCCGAGGAGGCCCCGTGAACCGAACCCCAAGGATGCTGCTTCTGAGTTTAATGCTGCTGCTGGCGAGCGTCGGCTGCGAAGACGACCGCGTCACCCAGGTCGCCCGCGAGGCGGCCGACCGTCAAGCGGCGCAGAACGAGGCGATGGCGAGCGTGACGCGTGAGTCGGCCGAGGCGACCCGGCAGATCGTCGCGGTCCACAGCGACCTGCAGGCCGAACGCCGAGAGCTCTCCGGCGGCTGGAACGACCTGGAGTCGGAGCGGCGGCAGATCGCCCAGCAGCGTCGCACCGAGTCGGCCCTCGCCCTCGCGGTGCGTGGCGCAGGGGTCGTCCTGATCGTCTTGCTGACGCTCGGCGTCGTCGCGATCTTGCTGCTCGGCCAACGCCAAGACGACGGCAACCAGGAGCTCGTAGCACTCGTCGTGCGGGAGTCGCTTCGAAGCGGTTCTCCATTTCCAGAGCTCTTGCGCGGTGATTCCACCCAACGTCTCTCTCCCCGTCTCCACCACCATCCCGAGGAGAACGCATGAGTCACATCGTCACGATTCAGACCGAGGTCCGCTGCCGGGAGTCGGTCACGGCCGCCTGCCGGCGGCTCCAGCTCCCGCCCCCCACCGAAGGGACGCACCGGCTGTTCACCAGCGAGGCGACCGGCCTGGCGGTCACGCTCCCCGCGTGGCGTTACCCCGTGGTGTGCGAGCTCCCCACCGGCACGCTCCGCTACGACCACTACGGCGGCCGCTGGGGCGACCCGCGGCAGCTCGACCGGTTCCTGCAGGGCTACGCCGTCGAGCGGGCCACGCTCGTCGCCCGGCGGAGCGGGCACGCGGTGCACGAAGAGCCCATCGCCGATGGCTCGATCCGCTTGGTGGTCCAGATGGAGGGCGCCGCATGAAGACGATCGAAATCATCGTCTCGCCCCAGGGCGAGGCCCGCATCGAGACCCGCGGCTACGCCGGCGCCGCCTGCCAGGAAGCCAGCCGGCTGCTGGAGGCGGCCCTGGGCGTCCGGCAGTCGGAGCAGCTCACCCCTGCCTTCTTCCAGCAACCCGTGAGTGTCCCGACCCACCTTTCTGCTGGAGGCTACACGAACCCGTCCTAACCACTTCAGCCGCTCGCCATTTCTTGTTCTAGCCAAGGAGCCAGTATGTCGCTCTCCGAAACCCTCCAGGAGCACGTGCGGGCGTGCTTCTCGGGGCTGTGGATCACCAGCCACGAACACCCCGACGCCCTCGAAGAGATCGCTACGCTGTGCCGCGCCGAGAACTGGCGGGCGTGGGGCTGGGACGTCGAGCTGGGCGCGTGGGGCACGGTCTCCGCCGTCCCGGCGACCGCCTCGGACCCGGTCTCTGCAGTGCGGCTGCTGGACCACGCCCCCCGAGACGCGGGCGCCACGCTGCTGGTGCTGCCCAACTTCCACCGCTACCTCAGCTCGGTAGAAGTCGTGCAGGCCGTCACCCGCCAGGTCGAAGAAGGGCGCCGGCGATCGACGTTCGTGGTCGTGATCGCCCCGGTGGTGCAGCTGCCGCCCGAGCTGGAACGGTTGTTCGTCGTGATCGAGCACGCCCTGCCCGACAGGAAGCAGCTGGCAGAGATCGCCCGCGGCGTCGCCACCGAGCGCGGAGAGCTGCCCAAGGGGCCCGGCTTCGAGCAGCTTATAGATGCGGCCAGCGGCCTGTCGCGGTACGAGGCCGAGGGGGCGTTCGCGCTGAGCCTCGTGCGCCAGCGGCGGCTCACCCCCGAGACGCTGTGGTCGCTCAAGGCCCAGACGCTCGCCCAGGGGGGCCTGGTGACGCTCCACCGGGGCGGCGGCTCCTTCGACCAGCTCGGCGGGCTCGAGTCGCTGAAGGGGTTTTGTCGCCGGGCGCTGCGTCCCCGGCCCAGCGACAGCAAGTCAGGCGCCAGCATCCGCCCTCAAGGGGTGTTGCTGTTGGGCATCCCCGGCACCGGCAAGAGCGCCATCGCCAAGGCGATCGGCGCCGAGACGGGGCGTCCGACTTTGGTGCTGGACGTGGGGCGGCTGATGGGCTCACTGGTCGGCCAGACCGAGGAGCGGACGCGCGGGGCACTGGCGTCGATCGACGCGATGGCGCCCTGCGTGCTGTTCGTCGATGAGCTCGACAAGGCCCTGTCCGGCGTCGGCGGCCAAAACGGGGGCTCGACCGGCGACTCCGGGGTGCAGTCGCGGCTGTTCGGCTCGCTGTTGAGCTGGCTGGCGGACCACGAGTCGGACGTGTTCGTCGTAGCGACCGCCAACGACGTCTCGCGGCTGCCGCCCGAGCTGACGCGGGCCGAGCGGTTCGACGCGGTGTTCTTCCTCGACCTCCCCGGGAGGCAGCAGAAAGACGCGATCTGGAAGATCCACCGCACGTCGCTAGGCATCGCCCCCGGCCAGCGCCGTCCCGCGGATGACGACTGGACCGGCGCCGAGGTCCGCTCGTGCTGCCGGCTGGCGCGGCTGCTCGACCTGCCGCTGGTCGAGGCGGCCAGGCACGTGGTGCCCATCGCCTCGACGGCGGCCGAGTCGGTCGCCCGGCTGCGGGGCTGGGCCAGCGGCCGCTGCCTCTCGGCCGACTCGCCGGGCGTTTATCGCCAACCGGCGCCCACCGCCAAGCGTCGCCGCGCGCTGCGTAGCGACCCGTCTAACAACTAACGGGCGAATATCCCTAAGGAGGCAGATTGGACATCACCGTCGTCCTCAGCGTCATTGGCGGCGTCGTGCAAGAGGCGTACGCCAACTCCCCGGGCGTCCGCGCCCTGATCGTTGATTGGGACGCTCAGGCCGCCGAAACGCAGCAGCCGTCCGTGCAGTCGATGGAGGCCGCTGGCATCCACGCGTTGTGGGGGAGCGACCTGGAGCACACCATCGAACAGAGCGGCCACGGCGAGCTGCTGACCCCCGCCGCAAAACGCGGCGTCCGCGACCCGGGCGAACTCGATCGCGCGGAGCTCGAGCATCTGGCGCGCTGGGTGCAGGAGCGGCTCTACCTCGACCGCGACGCACGGGACGAGCCGTTCTGGAACCCCGACAAGCGGTGGTCGGGGGCCGACCTGGGCGCCGAACTCGCGGTGCTGCTTGAGCTGAAGGGGCTCACCCCGTGAAGGAGCTTTTAGCTCTTAGCGATCAGCTTCCACCGTTCACCAACCACGAAGGAGTCTCCATGTCTGTACTACTCGAAGCCCCGCCTCCCAACCACCGCGAGGCGCCCCCTCCTTCACCCCCAGAGCGGCTGCGGCTGGAGACCGCGGCCGTACGATTGTCGTTCACCTGGTTCGGCGCCAAGAAGACCCTCTCGGCGGGCCAAAAAGCCCAGGCGGCCGAGGCGTTTGGCGCCGCCGGCGATTCTCTGTCAGCCGGCAAGAAGCTGCTCGACACCCGGCACCCCAAGTACCGCGGCGTTTCCGCGGTGCGCAGCCAAGCCGTCGCCTACTGGAAAGGGGTCTCGCTGCCGTTCCCCGAGCCGGGGGTCCGCCTCGTGCGTCGCGGCGACGTCGAGACGCTGCAGCATCGGTTCGAGGGCTACCGCGAAGAGCTGAATGAAGCCGTGCAGGAACTGGACGAGGTCTATGGCGAGCTGCGGGACTCGGCCCGCCGCCGACTGGGAGAGCTGTTCGAGTCGGGCGACTACCCGGAACGGCTCGGCGGGCTCTTTGCGGTTGAGTGGGATTTTCCGTCGGTCGAGCCCCCGGAGTACCTGCGTCGTTTGTCACCCGAGCTGTACCAGCGGGAGTGCGAGCGCACGCGGGCACGCTTCGAAGAAGCGGTCGCCCTCGCCGAGCAGGCGTTTGGCGAAGAGCTGCAGCGGCTGGTGAGCCACCTGGCCGAGCGGCTGGAGGGCCAGGCCGACGGCAAGCCGAAGGTGTTCCGCGACTCGGCGGTCGAGAACCTGCAGGCGTTCTTCGAGCGGTTCCGCTGCCTGCGGCTCAGCACTTCTGGCGAGCTGGATGAGCTGGTCGAAGAGGCCGAGGCAGTGCTGGCCGGCGTGCGGCCCGAGGGGCTGCGGAACCACACGTCGCTCCGTGGGCAGGCGGCCGAAGGGTTGGGGCGGGTCGCCCAGTCCCTGGAGTCGCTGCTGGTCGACCGCCCCCGCCGCCGCGTGATGCGGCGTGGCGCCTAGTGGAAGCGTTGCACCTGGTGGTCGGACCTCAGGGGACGATCACCACGCTGTACGACGAGACGCTCGACTTGGCCACTCTGGGCCGCGTCTCCATCAACCGGGCCAGCAACGTCGAGCCCGACCCGCTCGGTCATTGGCTGGCAGATCTTTCTCCTGTGGACGGCCCGCTCTTGGGCCCGTTCGCCCATCGCAGTGAGGCCCTCCAGGCCGAACGCGATTGGCTGCTGCGAAGCCGCCTCTAGGTAGCGCCCAGCTGCACTGCACGACACGCCCGGCGCCAACGGCGCCGCTGCGCACCGTGCGGATCTCCCTCCGCACTACCGACCCCCCCAACCCCCACTCCCAAACAAAAGGTCCGTCATGTCCCACCGCCAGCTGCTGTCCGCCGTCTCCCACGCCACGGGCGAGTCCCGCCGCACGATCGACCGGCTCGGCTTCTCGCTGGCCGCCCCGCTGGACGTCTGCCACGACCCCGAGCCGCAGGTCGTCCTCGACGAGGCGTACGACTTCGAAGAAGTGAACCCGCTCGCCGCCGACATCGCCCACGAGAGCTACCTCGACTGGGACGACGCCTGGCAAGCCCGCTACAGCGAAGTGATGAGTGATGAGTGATGAGTGATGAGTCGACGCCATTCCCAGTCCCCAACCCCTAGCCCCCCGTCCCCAGCCCCGTCGCGCAGCGACACACCCCGTCCGCGGCAATCCCCCAACCCCCGAGTCCAATAGTGAAAATCCTCGTCATCAACAACGACGGCGCCGGCTTCGCCGACTACGTGCACATCGAGCCGGGCACGTCGGTCCGCAAGCTGTTCGAGCGGCAGGTTCGCGACCCGCGGCCCGAGAACTACCTGATCCGCGTCAACCGCTTGCCGGCGCCGGCCGACCAGGTCCTCCAAGAAGGAGACCGCATCAGCTTCACGCCGGTGAAGATCGAAGGGGCCTAAGGAAGGCGTTAGGTCTTAGGTATTAGTCCTTAGCGGTCAGCGGCGGGCACGGATGCCTGCTTGCTGGCCACTGCCTACCCAGCCCCTAGCCCCCAGCCCCGCCGCGAAGCGGCCATCCCATGAACCCACGCCAGAAGATGTTGTGGCGGGCCGCCTCGGCGATCGCCGAGGAGTACGCCCGCCGCCAAGACGTCCTGCCGCTGCCCGCGGAGCCGCTGCCGATCGACGCCGTCGCGCGGCTCACGCGCATGATGCGGCACGCCTGCCGCCATCACTACGGCGCGGCTTCGAGGCGGCTCCGCCCGCGGCTCGAGCGGGCGCTGCGCGACCTGGCCGTCACGGCCACCTCACAGGCCGATCGCCTGTGCCGAGAGCGGCGGGTGTGCCAGGCGCCAACGCTCGGGGGCCTCTACCGCGACCTGCTCGCCATCGACGAAGAGTTCCCGCAGCTCGAGATCAACCTCCCGCAGCGGCGGCTGCTGGTCGCGACCGGACCGATCACGCTCGAGGGGGTCGCTCTCGGCCCGTTCTTGCTGTCGCTCGATTGGGGCACGCTCGGCGGCGACCAGCCCCAGCTGCTGGTCATCGCGATGGAGCCGCACGCCCCGGGGTCCAACCAGAGCGTCACCCACCCGCACGTCGTTGAGGACCGGCTGTGCGAAGGGGAGGGGGGCCCCGTGCTGCAGGCGGCCGCCCTCGAGGGGCGGCTGTACGACTACGTGCTGATCGTCCGCCAGATCCTGCAGACCTACAACGCGTCGAGCGCGTACGTCGACCTCGACCGCTGGCACGGGACCCCCTGCAGCGACTGCGGCGTGCTGGTCGACGACGAGGACCGGTCGCTGTGCGGACGCTGCGACGCCGAGGTGTGCGACGGCTGCTCGGGCGCCTGCGAGGGCTGCGGCGAGGGCCTCTGCCACGGCTGCCGCGGGGAGTGCTCGGGCTGCGGCGAGCACCACTGCCGGGCGTGTCTGGAATCCTGTAGCGACTGCGAGAGGACCTGCTGCTACCAATGCCTAACCGACGGAGTTTGTGATGCGTGTACTGCAGAGAAAGAGTCAGACCAAGAGAGCAAGGACACGGCCCCGACGGTCGCTGCGGCTGACGCCCCACGCGTGGGCCAAGCTCAGGTTCCTGCGTGACGCGGGCCCGACCGAGATCGGCTGCTTCGGCGTCTCGGACCCCGAGGACCTGCTCTTGGTGCGGGACGTAACGCCGGTCCGGCAGGCGTGCAGCGCGGTGAGCGTAGCGTTCGACGACGCCGCGGTGGCCGACTACTTCGACCAGCAGGCCGACGCCGGGCTTAGCCCCCAACAGTTCGGCCGGATCTGGTTCCACACCCACCCCGGCGCCTCGCCCCACCCGAGCGGGACCGACGAGGCGACGTTCGCCCGGGTGTTCGGGCCGGCCGATTGGGCCGTGATGGCGATCCTGGCCCGCGGCGGGGGCTGGTACGCCCGGCTGGGGGTCAGCGCCGGCCCGGGCGCCAGCCAGCGGCTCCCCGTGCGGGTCGCGTGGGACGAGCCGTTCGGCGGCAGCGACCACGCGGCGTGGCTCGCCCAGTACGCCGCCTGCGTCGAGCCCGAGCCCGACTGGGATGATCTGGAGGGGCTGGGTGAGCGGCTCTTCGGGATCGACCCGGAGGCCGCGGAGGCGCTCTGGAGCTGCCCCCCAGACTAACCAAGCCCAAGGAGCCCGATGTTTACAGAAGCCGAGGAAGACCGCTTCGTGCGGCAGACGCAGCTGGTGCCGCAAGCAAGGCTGGCGGCACTGGATGTTACCGTGGTCGGCGTCGGCGCCGTCGGCAGACAGGTCGCCCTGCAGCTGGCGTCGCTCGGCGTGCGCCGGCTGCGGCTGGTGGATTTTGACAAGGTCGACGCGAGCAACGTCACGACGCAGGGGTACGCCCGCGGCGATGTCGGCCGCCGGAAGGTGGATGCGTGCCGCGACGCGGTGCTGGCGATCGATCCAGAGGTCAACGTCGACGCCGTGCAGGACCGCTGGCGCCCGGCGACCCGGCTGGGGGACGCGGCCTTCTGCTGCGTCGACTCCATCGACGCCCGCGCGGCCATCTGGCGGGGGGGCGGCGGACTGGTCGGCTTCTGGGCCGACGGGCGGATGCGGGGCGAGACCCTGCGGGTGCTTACTGCGTGTGACGGCGCCAGCCGCGCGCACTACACGGCCACGCTCTTCCCGCAGCACGAGGCCCAGGCGGGCGCCTGCACGGCGCGGTCGACGATCTACGCCGCCGGCATGACCGCGGGGCTGATGCTCTCCCAATTCGTCCGTTGGCTGCGCCAGCAGCCGCTGGACGCCGACCTGTCGCTCAACCTGCTGGCGAGCGAGCTTATTGTTGCAACCCCTCGAGCCAAGGAGGCAACCCTTGTTGGGTAATGAAAACCAAGGGGCCCCGCGCCCCGAGTTCTGGACGCGGCCGCCCCCGCGGGGGGTCGTGTTCTGGGCGTGCGTTGTTCTGGCCGTGCTGTTCACCACCGCGTTCTGGCCGACCGTCGTCGTGCTCGCGGTAGGGGGAGTCTTTGCCTGTTGCAGGCTCGCGCAGCAGAAGCGGGCCTTGTCGAGGCCGGCGCCGAGGCGACGGGTGCAGCGGCGGCGGTAGCGGTCGGCAGGCAGAGGGCAGGGCGCCACGATCAGGGCTCGGTGATCCGGTCGGTTCCAATCCCGGCGGGCCGTCGCGGGCGCTGCTGCGTCCGCGCGGCCGGCGGGGGAGGGGGGAGCACGCTTGAGGGGAGGCTTTTTTTTTAGCCATCAGAGGAGGGTAAGTTTGTTGTTAACAACATAGTTGAGCCTGGACGATTTCGCCGCGCCTCGCCGACTCTAGCGATGCCTCGCCGCCTGCCCCGGCTCGGCGGCCGCCGGTGGGCAGCGGGCCCGCTAGGCGAGAGAACCGCTCAAACCACCAGCCGAACCCGCAGCGCCGCAAGGGACTCGTGGGTCCCAATCGCCGTACACCACCGCTGGGCGTAGGACCAGTCCAGCAAGTCGTACTGGGCCGCCATCAGATTGCGGGCGCCGACGTGCGAGCCGCTCGCGATCGAGAGGGTCTTCCCTCCACTCGAACAGCTCGACCTTGAGGTCCGACGTGTTGGTGGTGGGCAACTCGCGCCTCGAAGCGGTGACCAATTCAAGACCGATCGGGGCCCCAGATGCAGCGATGGGCGTCGCGGGCCGATCGCGCGTCAGGCGGCGACAATCGCGCCGTCCAGAACCAGATCGATATCTTGCGTGCGCCGTGGGACGCAGCACAGATTTCTTAGCGTCGCCTTCCTTCCTTGCTAGAATCCTGGGCCTGTCCCAGGAAGGAGGAGGCGATGAGCGAGAAGGCGGAGCGGCGTAGTTGGAGGGCGACCGTGTGCGCTGCGGTTCTAAGGTGCCGGCGCGGGTTGCTCCAGGAGCGAAGTCAACGGATCAATCAACCATCGGCTCGGCCATCTCGCAGCGGTGTCCCCACACTGCCAAGACCTCCGCAGATCGCTCTAGGCGCCGAGCCGCCGAAGCCGGTCAATTGTCAGCCGCTTGGCCGGAGCCAGACCTGAACGAAGTGATGTCCACCGCTGCGACTTAGCCGGACCTCTGGGCCGCCGCGGTTGATGCGTCCGCCACCCAAGAAAATCGCGAAAAATGCGGCGTCCGGCGCCCAGCCGACGGACCTCGCCGTCGGCCTCGAGGAGCGCTACGCGGGGGCGTCCTATAACGCAGAAAGCGGGGTGACGACGAAGCAATCATCAGCTAGAACTTGAACTATGACAAGTAGCTGACCGCGTGACAGGCCGCACGTTTGCCGCCTACAGGTGATAGCTAGAAACTTCCTACAGCCGAGTTTTCCTGCAGGCGGAGTTTGATGCGCGACAAGCGTTTCATCGCGGCCCATCGTGGCGGGCCACTAGCACTCATCGACCACCGGCTGCTTGCGGGCTGGGCCCTTGATTGCGCGGAACATTTGTTGCCAATGTTTCGGCGTCACAGTTTGGATTCTAGGCCGCAGCACGCAATCGAAATTGGAAGATCGTGGGTTCGGGGCGAGATTAAAACCGGCGTAGCACAGCGAGCGGCAGTTGCTGCGCACGCTGCGGCGCGAGAGACGACCGTCACAGCGGCTGTTGCGGTCGCGCGGGCGGCGGGTCACGCAGTGGCAACCGCCCACTTCGCCGATCACTGTTTGGGGCCGGTGATTTACGGTGCGAAGGCGGTAGAAGCCGCCGGCATGCCCGCTAACGAGGAGTGGGCCTGGCAACTTGCTTGCCTACCCGATTCAGTTCGCGCCTTGGTGATGTCCGGGCTGGAACAAAGGCGAGCGCAACGTCGGCTCGGGCTGCCGAATAACCACGCACTGCAACAGACCGGCCGAGCGAAACGGTCCTCGTAATTCCAACGCGGCTCGGTATACGGCCGGCCGGTGGATGCTAATCCGCTCCGCGAATGCGAACTTGGCCCGACAGCGGCCCACCGCTGCAATCACTGCAGACCAAGTAACCATCCCTTTCAAGCTAGTGTACTGCATCAATCAGACGTGACCTTATCGAGCGTAGCCCTGGCGCGTCGTACTTTGGCGAGGATCTCCTCTGCGGTCGCCGTCCATCTCAGGCCCTTCGCGTGGTTGTTGTGATCTTCGACGTACTGCTTGATCGCTTTGATCAACTGAGGCACGCTGCGGAATGTGCCGCGGCGGAGCCGCTTGTTGGTCAGCTCGGCGAAGAACCTCTCAACCAGGTTCAGCCAGCTGCTGCTGGTGGGGATGAAGTGCATGTGGAATCGCGGGTGACGCTTCAGCCAGCTTTGCATATTGGGGTGCTTGTGCGTCGCGCCGGTTCTCTTGTGGACGGGGGGCGGCGATCAGGTGCAGATCGAGCCCCGCCGGGGTCCGCGCGTCGATCTCCTTAAGGAAGGCGATCCACTCCTGATGACGATGCCGCTTCATGCACTTGTCGATCACGACTCCTTCGGCGACGTTCAGCGCCGCGAACAGCGTCGTCGTGCCGTGCCGCTTGTAGTCGTGTGTCATTGTCCCTGCGATGGGTCTGAAACCCTCGCCTTCAGGCGAAGCCTTTAGGTTCATATATTGGGTGGATGGAGAACTACCGCACGGGTGCGCATAGCCGCTATGACATCAAGTATCACTTCGTGTGGGTGACGAAGTACCGGAAGCAGGTCCTTTCGGGTGCAGTAGGCACACGGGTTCGGGACTTGGTGCGTGAGGTCTGCCGGACCAATGACATCGAGATTCTGCAGGGGTCGGTGTCGCTCGATCACGTGCACGTATTGCTGTCGTGCCCGCCGACACTCTCGCCGAGCAAGATTATGCAGTCCATCAAGGGGAAGACGTCGCGGAAGCTGATGATGGAGTTCAAGCACATTGAGAGGCGGTTCTGGGGTCGGCATCTGTGGGCGCGGGGCTACTTCGTGGCGACCAGCGGTAACGTGACCGACGAGGCTATTGCGGCGTACATCCGCGGGCAGGACGGCACCGAACCAAGCGATGGTGACGACCGATTCCAAGTTACTCCACCATCGTGAGTTGAGGACTTCAGTCCGAATCTCACGGAACGTCCAAACCCACCGGCTTCAGCCGGTGGTAGTTTAGTGTCCCGCCGAGGCGGGATGGATCGGCAGCCCCCTCTGCGTCCGGTTGAGCGCCTGGACCTGCGTCTTCTCGTCGACCGACAGCACGATCGCGTGCTCCGGCGGGTTGAGGTATAAGCCGACCACGTCGTGCACCTTCTCGGCGAAGTCAGGGTCGTTCGACACCTTAAAGGTCTTGACGCGGTGCGGCTGCAGGCCGTGCGCCCGCCACACGCGGGCGACCCGCGCGTCGCTCACCCCCAGCTCCGCCGCAAGCGAGCGGGTGCTCCAGTGCGTGGCCTGCTTCGGCTTGGTCTGGGTCGTGGCTTCGAGGATCCGTCGCGTCAGCGAGTCACGCTCGGGGCTGGGGCGGCCTGGCCGCGGGGCGTCCTTCTCGATCGCCGCCAGCCGACCCTCGGCGAACCGCTTCCGCCACAACCCGACCGGCCGACGCGCCATGCCCACCTGCTCAGCGATCTCCAAGTTGGTCTTCCCGGCCGCGGCCAACAGCACCACCTGGGCCCGCTTCACCAGCCGCATCGGCGTGCTGCGCCCGCGGCTCCACTTCATCAGTGTCTTCCGCTCGTCGTCCGTCAACGTGATCGCAACCGCTACCCGCATGGCCAAGGCTCCGTCCGGTGAGATGTGAGGCCTCATCATGCTACGCCGGGGGATCACTTTATGTTCACGCAATAGTGACGCAGTGCACTAGCAGCGAGCGGCTGCAGGTTCGATAACAGTGGTCGGTGCGCTCGGCAACATGGTTGAGCAATAGCTTCCAAATTCAGGTCCCATTTGTCCTGCAGGGCGACAGGGCGTACTACAGGACGACATGGCGAAGACGAAAAGCGCGGAACAGGCGGTTGAACGTGAGCGGCGGTCCGCGAGACGTTCACCAGACACGATGACGCTCAGAGATTACATGTCAGCCGACGCCGAACTCGATGCCGAGGTCTATCGCGACGCCGCCCGCAACCTAGGGCCACAGGGATACGCCGCCGAACAGACGCGGGTGTGGGCAATGCATCCCGAGGGACCGCAGGAGTTCCGAGCTGGGTTGTCGGGGGTGGCTGACCGTCTGTGCTATGGTCGACGACTCACCGGTGGCTTTCGGCCAGATCAACCCGCCAGATCCCGAACTGACCAACGAGCGGCTCCGGGGCGGCACACTCCGCGGCGTGCCGAAGTCGATCGAGACGATGAAGAAGCACGTCAACGATCATGAGACGGGAAAGGACTGAGACGGACGTCCACCACAGGTGGGATCCTCCCCAATACGCGTCAATGCGACGGTCGAGAAGGCTATGTCTGACTGATGCAGTGAACCAACAACCAAACAGGCCTAGCAAGCAAAGAAGCGGGCGTCGGGTTAGAGGCCCGGCGCCCGCTCGCGGTAGCAGTTCAATAGAAAGGCGGTCTCAGCAAGCTGCAAACCGACGAGAGCCGACGAGCGCCAGACCGGCCGATAGGGCGATCAACAGCGTGCTGGGCTCGGGGACCGACGATCCGGCGATGGCGGCGACCGCGGGCTGGCCAAAAGTGCCTTTCCAGAAACTGTAGTCGGCGCCGTCAACGGGGCCTGTTTGCGAGGGGTCGCGGTTGGAAAGTCCAGAGCCATCCAGGCCCAGGTTATCGCGCCAAACGGTGTAGTCGGCGGCGTCGACAACGCCGTCGTTGTTGTAGTCGCCCACCGTGCCGGCGCTGATGTCGTTGTCAGAAACCGTGAGGTTTCGAAACGCCAGGCCCTCAGCCGCAGCATCAGTTTGGCCCGTAAAGCGGACCGAAAGGGTCGACGATTGAGCCGCTCCAATTGAGCTGCTGAACGTACGGAACTCGTTGGTCAGCAGCGTGGAGTCGGCCTCTACGGGGTCGTTGAGCAGCACTACCGTGCCGGCTTCGAGGGTATAGGAAGCATTGTCGATGTCTTCTCTAACAACCGTCGGCAAGAAATCAACAAAGTTTGCACCGTCGAACGAGTATGAGAAGGCGAACATATCCGCCGTGCTCCCCGTGGCTTCAAAGTCTCCCATCGCGGCTAGGTCAATTCCAATCGTCAGCCCGCCCACCGCCGCGGACACGTCAAAGCTCCATGTCGCCGTGAACAGAGCGGTCTCCGTGACAGCCGTGCCTCCCGTGGCCGGTCCATTGGTGTCGGGGTTTACGGTGTCGCTGATGCCAAAGAAATTATCAAAATCGGTTGACTTGACGATCCCGACCATGTCCGTCGGAAATGTTCCGGCAGTATCGTCGAGCAAGGCAAATGCCGGATCGATCTCGATGGGGTCGGTACTCGGGTTGTCAACGTTAAAACGTGCTGAGTAGCCAAAGGTGTCGCCCGAGCCCGCGAAATCGACCCAGTAGGTATAAACCGGGGCGAGGAACCCCGTCGGAGTTCCGATCGAGAAACCTGTGACGTTCGTTTCGCCTGAGAGCGTCGGGGTTACCGCCCTTGCGAGTTCGACGGCGCAAACTGGGGTTGCAAACGCAAGGGTGGCCGATAGGCACCCAATAAGCTGAGCGAGCCTCATAATAGAATCTTCCTATCGTGCTATTTGAACCGAGCGGAACTGCAGTATACGAAGTTGCGGGATGACCTTTCTCCTTTAAAGCAGCCGCGGGGCTGGCGACCCGCGGCTGCAAACGATCGCTAGGACCTCTCGCCGTTAGCCAAGGCGATATCGCATCCCCACAACGCCGGCGACGCAGAGGGCCATCAGGGCGATGCTGGCGGGTTCGGGTACTGCAGCCGGGCCTAAGGTTTGACCGGTATTGACGGCGCCAGGCGTCGCAGAGCCGTCCGCAATCAGCGCCCAAGTGAAGTCGGCGGCAGAGGATCCGGCGCCGACCAGCCCAAGCGAGGTCAGGACGCCGTCGTCTGTCTCTGAGACGCCAATATCGACCGAAGTCGCGCCCATGGCGGGTCCATTCGTCGCCATGAACGAGCCTTCGTAGCTGAGGAACTCAACGACTGACGGCGTGACCGTATTAACGAGTGCGAGGCCGTCGGGCGCGCCGTTCTGAAGCCCGTTCGAGTCGGTGCCGGTGAAGACGAAGCTGTAGAACGTGACCGACTCGACACTTCCTGCGATCGGGGAAGTAGCGCCGACGGTGAATGCCGAGAGGGGCTGAGCTGTGCCGTACGTGGCACCGCCGTTGCCGTTGTAGGGCTGCACCGAGAAATCAGCGGGATTGAACGCGGGGCCGGACCGGACGGCGACTTCAACGAACTCGTTGGCGTCTGCACCGTCGTTGTCGTAATGGAACTCGTTGATCCAGATGTGGTCGGCCGCGGCGCCGCCGGCGAACGATACGAGCGCTGCGCACAGCGCAGCACAACTCAATTTCCCAAGCATTAGACTTTCTCCAGGTTAGGGGGGGCACCGGCAACCCTGGAGGGGTGAACCGGGGCGAGGCGGGGAGAGGGCGTGCACATCGCACCCTCAGCTGATGCCGGTAGACTAACGACGAATGCACCGGCGGGGAAGTAAAATTCGGGAAGTTTCACGGAATCTTAATCGCCGCCGGCTCTTTTTGCGGATGGCCGCCGTTCTGCCTTGCTGTTGCATTATTCACGGCAAGAAGCGTCGCGGCCGACTCGCGAGGGTATAGCGGTGAGCACTGCATGCAGTACGGTGCAATGGGCGATTACACTGGGTGGGACATGATCACCTGAGCGACGTTGCTCCCGCGCGTAGCTATTGTGCGGGCGGAGTTTCGCCCGCATTACGTTCTCTGACCCAGCCGCAATGCCGGGCAACCATGCGCGGCGTCGACGCCCAAAGCTGCGGCCCGGGCGCGCCTGCCCACGCGGATGTAGAACGCGGAAGATTGCAAAGGAAAGGGCAGGGGGGGTGGAGACACTAGCCAAGACCCGCAGCGACGCAGCGAACGACGGCCGTCGCGAGGTGATGTGCTACCCGAGGGCCGAGGATCGTCACGCGCCGCTGTACGACGGTTTTGGGAGGAGCTTGTTGACGAGACGGACCGTATCCAACGGCGTCGTGAGATAGGCTCGGTTAGGACGGGAAGTCTCACGGGTCGCGCGGATGACCCGCCGTCGGAGAACACGCCAAATAGTCTGCTCTTGGTGATTGCTTTTCAGGCAGGAGACAGGTAACCTCCTAGGTGGCGACGCAGGCTGCCGGAGAGTGCATTGCTTGCAAGGCCACGAGACGCGGCGGCGTCTTTGGAGTGAGGCTGCATGGTTGTCCCACCTGGATCGTAGCGTTCCCACCTAGACGATGAGCTTCGCGAGCCCCGCTCTGGCGCCCCGCCCAGTTCGATTGTGCGGTTGCTCAGTGTACCTTAGATCTTCCGAGTTTCTATGACATCCACGCTCACGGCGTGGCGATCTCGACAAGGCTTCACTCTGGTTGAGTTGCTTGTCGTCATCGCCATTATCGGCATCCTCGTGGCGTTGCTGTTGCCGGCCGTGCAGAGCGCCCGCGAAGCAGCTCGGCGCACCCAGTGCCTGAGCCAACTCAAGCAGTTGGGGCTTGCGTCGATCAACCACCACGACACGGCCGGCTCATTCCCGATCGGTCAAGAGATGCGGCCGACGAACAACTACACAAAGAGCACGTTCTTGATCGAGCTGCTCCCCTACCTCGAAGAGCAGACGGTCTACTCGCGGTGGGATTTTGAGACCTCTCTCGCGAATGTTTCCAACGACCCAGCGATCTCGTTGGCGGCGACCGAGATCGGAGTCCTTGTCTGCCCGTCCGACCAGTTTGAGTCCAAGCTGATTCAGTTTCGGACCGCGCCATCGGCATTTCCCTCCGGCAGCGCTTCCGGGAACGCGCCGGGCTACTACTCACCCACAAGCTACGCGGGCAACTACGGCACCGGTTCCTACTACCTCAAGAACTCGCAGTTCGCGATCAAGCCCAACGGCGTCTATTTCTTGACGGGGCCCGATGCCACCCTGAAAGCACCGCACAGCCTGGTGCAGAACCATCAGAATCTTAAGCCTATCAGGATGCGGAACATCACCGATGGCTCGTCGAAGACGTTTCTGATCGGTGAGAAGTATCACGCGGACCCTTTCTTCGACACGTGGACTTCTAACAACAGCGGGATGAAGATGCACGAGGTATCTCCGTGGGCATGGATGGGGGGGACCAAGGGGATGGCGGCGCTGTTCTGCTCCTCAGCAGTCGGCATCAACCTCTTGGCCGAGGATTTTCAGAGTTCAAGCAACAGCTTCTTTTCTCAAGACCGCCGCTTCAACGGTTGGGGCAGCGGCCATCCGGGGGTCTCTGGGTTCGTCAATTGCGACGGCTCTGCGACTTTCTTGGCGGAAGACATCGACCTAGTCACGCTTCAAAGCCTTTCGACCCGGGCGGGCGAGGAGGTCATCGATGCGCAGTAGCAGGGGGGTGCACCCCGCGATGCTGCTCGCGTCCCTGCTGCTCGCGGCGGGATGCAGCAGGGGGTTAAACGTCGGCCAAGTTAGTGGTCAGCTGCTGGTGGATGGCGCCCCCGCGCCCGAGGTGATGGTTCAGTTTGTGCCGGCCCAGGGGGTTGAGGGTCCGGCCTCATCCGGCCTGACCGATTCCGAGGGACGGTTCCAGCTGGAGTACCGCGAGCGGGGCAAGGGCGCCCATCCTGGGGCCATGGTCGGAAGCCACATCGTGACGCTCTCCGATCAACGGCTCGCTGCGTCGGCAGACGGGAGGGGTGTGAAGGTGCGGTTCGGGCCTGATTACACCACCGTCGGCACGTCTCCGCTCCGCCAAGAGGTGGCGCCCGGCGACCAGCAGGTTACGATCGAAGTCAAATAGCCGCTGCTGCCGGCGTTGATGTCGCAAACGTTCCCCGACTGGCGACCCACGCGTTTCGATGGTGGTGACGGTTTTCGGCCCCGGCCACAAAGCCCGCGCCTCACACGCACAGCTTGCGATCAGAGTCGTGGCGGGAGCGAGTTGCTCCGGTCCCGGCTGAACGCTGTGGTGTCCCGACCGCCGAGCGGGCTGGAGCTCGACGGGAAACACGCAGGCTTGTTCTCAGGCGTCAAGTTCGGGCATTTTCACGGCGAGTCACGGAAAGATCACCAGCAGCGAAGCGCAGGTTGGGCGACGTGTGAAATGGCGTCGCGTCAAACCGCATCCTCCTGCTGAATTCGGCCGATTGCTCGCCCTCGGCCCCGCGCCTGGTTATCATGCCCCAAGCCCAGCGGCGCGTGCCGCGCAGGCAATCCAGCGGCGGCACGACCGACACGACAGTCGCCTTGCGGAGTTCCGGAGGACCCGCTGCCTGCTGGCCGCGGGTAGCGGGCGGGGCGATATGTTCTGCGGAGCCAGCGGGCCCGACCTGCGTGCCGGCTACGGCGTTGACTGAACTATAAGAAGTAGAAAGAGGCGCAACTCAATGCGAGCGGTGGGATTCTTGACGCGGGTAGTCCTTTCCAAACCGCTTTGCATCGTTGCCCTGCTGCTCGCCGCCGGCGACAGTGACGCACAGCTGCGGATTGTCGACTGGAATACCGGCGGGGGCGCCCGTGCCGGAGTGTCGACCGTGTTCGCGGCGATTGGCCAGGAGTCGGTGGGGGGGGTCGCCAAGCCGATCGACGTGCTCAGCCTGCAAGAGCAGACCAACGCGGCCGCGACGGCTTCTTTCGTGAGCGTGCTGAACAGCCTCTACGGCGCCGGGACCTATGCCGCGGCCCCAATTCCCGCGAGCGCTGGGTCGACCGGCGCCGGGCTCCCCGGGATGGTCTACAACACACAAACGGTCGAGCTGATCGCCACGCAGGCGTTCGGCGAAGTCAATACCAGCAACCAGACCCGCTCAACGCTGCGGTATCAGCTTCGGCCCGTCGGCTACGACGCTTCGGCAGACTTCTACCTGTACAGCAACCACTACAAGGCCTCGACCGGCAGCTCCAACGAAGCCCGCCGCCTGATCGAGGCGACGGCCCTGCGTGCGAACCTCGACGCTCTCGGGCAAGGAACCTCCGCGATCTTGAGCGGGGACTTCAACATCCAGAGCAGTAGCGAGGCGATGTACCAGAAGCTGCTCTCGTCAGGGCCGGGCCAGGCGTTCGACCCGATCGCCAAGCCCGGCGACTGGAACAACTCTTCGGCTTTCAAGCAGGTTCACACCCAGTCCCCGGCCGACTCGCAGCAGTACCCCGGGCAGATCACCGGCGGCGTCGACGACCGCTTTGATTTTCAGTTGGTCACCGGCGAGCTGCTCGACGGCGAGGGGCTCGACTACCTGACGGGGAGCTACCGCACGTTCGGGAACAACGGCACGCACCAGCTCAACGGGAGCATCACCTCTGGCAGCGGCGCCACGCCCAGCGTGCTGTCGGCCCTGGAGGGCGCCAGCGACCACCTGCCGGTCGTGGTGGACTACCAGGTCCCCGCCGTGCTGGGTTACGCGCTGGATGCCCCCGCGGCTTCGTACTCCTTGGGGCAGGCAGCTAGCCTGTCGCTCACGGTGCAGAACATCGCCGATGTAGTGGCTTCGATTGGCGCCGACGAGCTCGACTGGGCCGTGTCACTCTCTGGGGGACTGAGCGGTGCGGCAAGCGGATCATTACTATCCGACGGGACCTCCGCGATGCTCTCGCTGGCTCTCGACACGAGTTTCGTGGGAATGCAGTCGGGCATCGTGACCATCAGCAGCACGAGCCAAGGCGTCGCCAATGGCTTCGCCCAGATCCCGCTGATTTGGGAGGTCGCCTCCGCGGTGATCGGGGACTACAACGGCAATGGCGTCGTTGAGCTGGGCGATTACGCGACCTGGAAGTCCGCTTTCGGCTCGACAATGGACCTCGCGGCGGATGGCAACTCTGACGGCGTGGTCGATGCGGCGGACTTCTCGGTCTGGCGAGACGCGTTGGCCGGGGGGTCGGCCACCGGCGTAGCAGGTGCGAGCGTGCCTGAGCCTTCGTGCCTGTTGCTCGGGCTGATCGTAGGGTCGTTGGCCACTTCCTGGGGAAGGACATGCGTCTGCTGCTGAAGGCCGTGCTACTGGGGCTCACCCTGCAACCCGCCTCGTGCCTCGGCTGGAACGGGCCCGGCCACAACGTGATCGACCTGATCGCGTGGGAGCAGCTGGACGACGTTACCCAGGCGTCCGCGGTGGCGTTGCTGAAGGCCCACCCACGCTATGAGCAGCACTTCCTCGGCAAGATGCCAGAGAACGTTTGGAGCGGCAGCCCGGCCGAGCAGGACCAGTGGCTGTTCGCCCACGCCGGGACTTGGCCTGACCTCGTGCGTGGCCGCTCGGACGTCGTCACCGACGATGACGTGCGGAGGTATAACCGCCCTACCTGGCACTACATCAACCTGCCGGTATTCCTGACCCCGAATGACCGAGCAGTGTTAGAGCCCGGTCTGAAGGTGAACCGGTCCACCGACATTCCCGCGGACCGGGACGCGTTCGCGATGAACGTGGTCCAGGCGATCGGCAACTCACTTCGGATTGTGCGGGACGAGGACGCCGCGACGCACGATCGTGCGGTTCACCTCTGCTGGGTGCTGCACCTGATCGGCGACGCCCACCAGCCCTGCCACGCGGCGGCGTTGTTCTCGCAAGTAAGGTTTCCGGGGGGGGACCGTGGCGGCAATCAGATCCCGACCAAGGGCAAGCAGAACTTGCACTCCGTGTGGGACGCGTCGATCCTGCCGCGGGCCGACTACAACCGCATCCGCAAGGAAGCCTTCGAGCTGTCGACCGGCGCCGAAGCGGGCGCCGAAGCGTTGAAGGTCTCCAGCACCGCGGACTGGCTCAGAGAGTGCCACCACCTAGCCAGCTCGGGGGTTTATACCGAACACATCCGCTCGATGGTCGCCGCTGCAGAGGGCAAGCGGCGCGACCTCGGCTCGGTGAACCCGCCCGATGACTACTACGCGGACGCCGGGAGGCTCGGCAAACAGCGGGCCGTTGCCGCGGGGTACCGGATCGCGGCCCAGCTCAACGGCCAGCTGGCGCCGCCCAGGGGCGCACAGGCGAGCCGGCCTGGCGTTGTCAGGCCGCAGGGTAGTCTCGTTGCTCCAGAGGCCATCACCCCGGTCCAAGGGCCCCCGAAGGCCGCGGCGGCGGCCGATCGCGGGCAGCCGACCGGGTTCTGGCTCAACACCAGCAGCGGGGTCCGCCACAACGCGAGCTGCCAGTCATACGGTACGACCAAGCGTGGCGATTACTGCACGGCGGAGGAAGGGAAGGCTTGCGGGATCTGCGGGGGTTAGAATTCGCAGCTACGACGGGCAAGCAACTGGTTCAATGACGGGACCACGCCCGACACTTGGGTCGGGAGGAGGAATCCATGGAATGGCAGTTTGCCAATGAATTGTTCCACCCGCAGTGAGACTCTTCCGTCGCTCCGTTGGCAACGCCCTCCGGGAACTCCAGCGGCAACGTCGGCTGCCGCAGCTTCAGGTTATGTTCTCGCCGCCGATGCCGGGCCTGGGCCATCTTCGAGCGGCGGAGGCGGCCTTCCGCCTATCCGCCGTGTGGCGTGAGGGACGGAGGGACTACAGTGGCGTGAAGGACGACACGAGCCGAGCGAATAAACCCGGCGAGCACAGCGCAGGGCATCGTGGGCGGCAACACCCCCGACGCTTTTTGTTTAGCGCCGCCGAGCACGTGGGGCCTGTGCTCGGTGGAAGGCCCGTGCTCGGTGGGGCCGGCGGACTTCGCGGCGCCCAGCGGCGCCGCTCAACGGGTCAGTTCGAGGTCGTACTGCGCTTGATCGGCCGTAACCTCCGCCGTGAGCGGCGAACTCACGGGGCTGGCGTAGCCGGTGGGGATCGGGCGGTTCTTGAGCGACTTGCGATAGACGGCCAATTCTCGCTGGGCGTTCTCTCCCATCAATTCAGGGGGAGCATCGCCTTCGCTTACGGTAATGCTCGTCGCCGCGGCACAGGCGCCCGGCTCGCCGTCACACGTCAGCTCGTAGCGACCCTCTTGGTCCGTCACTCCCGTGGCGATGTAGCCCGCCCCCTGATCGATCTGCGGGATGAAACGGACCTGGGCCATCGGGAGCGGCTGGCCATTGAGCGTCACGACCCCGCCGGCCGGCACGATTGGCGGAGGGGGGGGGCCGCCGCAGCCGACCGTCAGCGGGAGGGTGGCGATCAGCACCAGTGTTCGCTGCAGGCTCGTCATGCGTCGTTCAGAAGGTCCGTAGCGGGATCGGGGCACGTCATTCGATCGCGGCGACCTCTCCGTCAGACCGCATGGAGAGCCGCTGCAACACCACCAGGTCGCCCGCGTTGCCATGCGACATGAGACGCACCGAACCGTCACACATCGCAAAGTTGGCGCCCCCGGGGTGGCCGCTCCCAAAATTAGTCTTCCGCGCGTCCAGACCGATGACCGAACGCTTCGAGTTGATTGGCCAGGCCGTGTCGCCCAGGACGTCCTGCCCGGAGTTGTAGTTGGTCCAGGCCCAGCCGCGGTAGTCGGCTAGCGGCGTCCCGGAGCCCCAGCTTGAGTCAAAGCTGTAACGCTCGCCAGCGAAGACCGTGTGCGAGAGGCCGTCGGTGATCATGCGGGAACTGGTCCGGCTATTGTAGTGCATCACCCCGTCAAAAGAAGCCTGGAACACCGGCCACGCCTTCGTTCCCGCGTTGGCGAAGTAGCTGTTGATGCCGAAGTAATAGTTGTTGTAGTTGACGGTGCGAGACTCGATCTCGTCGGACGGGCAAACAAAACCTTCGATCTGGGTCGCCCCGGGCGAAGCAGGGCCCGTGCAGTACGCGTACTCCCGCTGGCTCAAGTCCAGGCGTGAGAAGAGGGACCCTTCTTCGCAGTAGGGCATCAGCCACGTCAGCCAAGAACCCCACTTGCCCGGGATCGCCTGGGGGGGGCAGCTGGCGGCCGAGCCGCCGGGGCAGCTCGAAGGAAAAATGGCGCCCGACCCGCTCCCGACCGGCACGCAGATGCCCGGCGGGAATTCCTTCTTTGAGTCGTGGTAATTGAGCCCCGCCAACGCCAGCTGCTTGAGCCGATTCACGCACTGGGTACGCCGCGCCGCCTCGCGGGCCGACTGGACCGCCGGCAGCACCAGGGCCACTAGGATCCCAATGATCGCGATCACGACCAGCAATTCGACGAGCGTGAAGCCTCTGCGGTCGCCGGCGGCAGCTGAAGAATTCTGCATCATGCGGAAGGCTCTGAGGGTCGCGGGGATTGACCGGTAGTCTACGGTAGTACTGCCGATGCGACAACGCGCGGGGTGGTGGGGATGAGCACCGGGGGCGCGCCGCAGGTCGGCCTCCCGCCCGGCTCCAAGCACTTTGGGCGTCGACCGTGCTCTGCACGGCAACACCCTGCTCGATGAGAAGCTCGGTCGCCGCGACCTCGGTCCCCGTGGAAGCGGGGAGCGGCGCTCAGCGGCGCCGCATCGCGGGGGCGGGTTTCACGGGTCGATTCCGGCCCGCTACTGTTAGGAGTGAACGACCCGGCTTGGCCCGTTCCAGCGGTCATTGTCCCTGCGATGGGTCTGAAACCCTCGCCTTCAGGCGAAGCCTTTAGGTTCATATATTGGGTGGATGGAGAACTACCGCACGGGTGCGCATAGCCGCTATGACATCAAGTATCACTTCGTGTGGGTGACGAAGTACCGGAAGCAGGTCCTTTCGGGTGCAGTAGGCACACGGGTTCGGGACTTGGTGCGTGAGGTCTGCCGGACCAATGACATCGAGATTCTGCAGGGGTCGGTGTCGCTCGATCACGTGCACGTATTGCTGTCGTGCCCGCCGACACTCTCGCCGAGCAAGATTATGCAGTCCATCAAGGGGAAGACGTCGCGGAAGCTGATGATGGAGTTCAAGCACATTGAGAGGCGGTTCTGGGGTCGGCATCTGTGGGCGCGGGGCTACTTCGTGGCGACCAGCGGTAACGTGACCGACGAGGCTATCGCGGCGTACATCCGCGGGCAGGACGGCGCCGAACCAAGCGATGGTGACGACCGATTCCAAGTTACCCCACCATCGTGAGTTGAGGACTTCAGTCCGAATCTCACGGAACGTCCAAACCCACCGGCTTCAGCCGGTGGTAGTTTAGTTGCGAACCGCATTGCGGGCCGCAGTTCTGCCGTATTCCAATGGCAGAACGCTCGGCTCTGAACCCTTGGACCTCATGCCGCGAGCGCTGGGGGCATCGACGCGATGAAGCGATTACCACTTCCTTGCTAAAGACGCGACGCCATCCTTGCGACGTGCGCCTGCCAGCCGCGGGGCTGCCCCCGGTGCGCCGGACAGTTTCCAGAGGGTAGTCGCCCTCTTGCTGCCGCCGGCCCTCGAAGGGGAAGTAAGGTGACTCAATCGGTCCTGTCGATGATCGACCACGCGGTGCTGCTTCACCCAGCGCATTCATCAGCTGTGGCCAACGCTCCTGCCTGCGAAGGTCTTCGATGATGCGAGCGTAGGTTACCTGGGCGCGGCGAGTGCGCGGCTGGAAGAGGTGCGCACCCAACTGCTCGCTGCCGATTCGTCCGATATCGTTCGTCAGCGATTGGAGGTCGTCGATCGCATTAGGAGCGAGCAGCTCATGCCTGTTGAGGCGGCGGTCCGCGGCCAACCCGATGCCGATGATCGTGCGATTGCAATTGATGACCTGGCCGCGGAGATGGCTTCGTTGAATGTACGTCACCGCTGGCCGAGCCTTCCCGTTGTCCTTTCGGGCGGTTACACGTGGGCCAGTATTTACTACCTGCTCACCGGCGCCCACGCGGCCCACCTCGCGGTGGGACTCATTATGATCGCATGTTTCCTGACGATTCGACTCGACTCGCAGCGGCGCGTCGGCCTTTCGAACGTCGCCAATTACTGGCACTTCGTAGACGGCGTGTGGTTGATCATGTTCTTTCTCATCTACGTCATTTGAAACAAGCAGCGGATAGGGCTTACCACTTGTAGGGACGGGTAAAGCAGGCGCCACCAAAGCAGGAGAGTGCAATCAATATGAGAAGCAATCAAAGCCCTCAATCGCGGGAGACGATCTCTCAAGGAAGCGTGACGCCTCTTGTGCTGTCAGCGCTAACGTTGTGTATCGCCTGCTACTTCGGCTTTCGATGGTGGCAGATAGAATCGCGGGGGTGGACGCCCGTAGACTCCATCGGCGTGCTAGATTCCGGACCTCCGCTTAGAGACTTTGAAGTGACCGAGCGAGAAGGCGTGCCTCTTCGGTCGCAGGAGCTGCGTGGGAAGGTGTGGGTAGCCAGCTTCTTTTTCACAGGATGCCCGGGGGCGTGCGCCCAGCTGAATCAGCGGATCAAGGACCTTCACAACGACGGGGCGCTGCAAGACGTGACGTGGGTAAGTATTACCTGTGACCCCGAGAACGATAAGGTCGGTGAGGCCTTGTTGACTAACCCCATGCGAACAACGGCATGCCAAAGGTGACGAATACGTTGAGCAGTTTGCATCGGAGTGCGACCTCGGTCGCCTGATTGGGGAGCGTCCGGTTCTTCAGGCGGTCGCCGAAGTTGGTTTTGAATCGAAACATGGCGGTCTCGGCTAGGCTGCGTCGGTGGTAGCCGATCGATTCTTTCCACGCTTTCTTGCCGTCGCGGCGGATCTGCCGAAGGCACTCGTCGCGCTCCAGCGGCTCGGCCGACGCGTTGCCGTGCTGCTTGATCTTGGCGTTCTTGCGCGGCGGGATCACTTGGTGGATCGACTCCCCTTGGAGGTAGTTACGCACTTTCCACTGGTCGTAGGCGCCGTCGCCGTAAAACGTCTGGACTTCGGCTTCGACTTGCTCCAACAGCGGCTCGACCGCATCGCCGTCGTGGGTGTCGGCGCCCGTCACGACCTGGGCGACGATGGTGTGGGTGGCCGGATCGACGGCCAGGTGAACCTTCCGCCAAGTGCGACGCTTGCCGACCCCGTGCTTCTTCACTTTCCACTCCCCCTCGCCGTAGACCTTGAGCCCCGTGCTGTCGACCACCACGTCGATCGGGCCCTTGGTCTCACGCACGTCGATCGAGACCCCCAGCTTGGCCGCTCGCTTCTGCAGCGAGGTGTAGTCGGGGATCGCCACCTCGGCCTGCATCAGCTTCGCGAGAGCCCGGCCGAAGCCTTCCGTCTGCCGGTACGGCAAGCGGAATAGCTCACGGATCATCAGCAGCGTTTCGACCGCCACATCGCTATAGAGGAACGGCCGGCCGACCTTCTTCCGGTCGTTCTCGTGCTCCCAGGCGTCGATCACCGCGTCATCAAACCAGAAGGTGATGTCGCCCCGCCTTACCAACGACTCGTTGTAGTCCCGCCAGTTCGTTACCTTGTAGGCGAGCTTCCTCGGCTTGCTAGCAGGCTGCGTCATAGTTCGCTCCGTCGGTCTGAATAGAAGGAACTCCGTCCGGAACCGATCTACGCAGCGTTTCTAGCGATTGTTCGACAAGGCCGGTCGGTGATCTAAATCGGTACGCCGACTCGTATGATGCAGACGCTCATCGATGGCTTTTTTGCCGAGGCGAGCTTGACTACATAAAGAGGGTGGGGCTTGGCATGGGGGTAGCGGTGCATCACCAAAGTCATAACACCTATGTGATAGTGGTCGACAAGCAGGGCGATGTCCGAGGTGTTTTCGACGCCGTCGGTGATGATCTGCAGGTGAAAAGGCTCAAGAAGCGGCTGGTCGAGTTGGTCGATGAGCCGTATGGGGCGTAGAACCCCCGGCGGCAAGGCCCTTGGTCTTGATGTTGATGCTCGTGCGAAAAAGTTGTGAGTGTGTGCACGGCGGTAGGGTCGAGGATGTCTCGGGATGAATGGTTTACATGGGCTTTGCCGGGCTTCGAGCGCCGTGCTGGTTGGCGCCCGCGTAGCAGCGGTTGTAGCTCTTACGTCCTTGCCTGCGGAAGCGTGTCCCAGTTGCAAGGAGGCGGTAGCACTCAACAGTGGGCAAGGCGGGGCGCTGGCTTCCGGCTATTTGGCCAGTATTCTCCTGTTACTCGGCATGCCTGTCGTGATTTGCGGCGTGCTTGGTTGCCTAGTGTGGGTAGCCAAACGGGCCGATGAGGGGACGCATGAACGTTCCTGAGAATTCCGCTCCGCCTGCTTGCGAGCGCGGTTGCCAACGGGTTTGGCAGGCTGTGTCGGGCAAGGTTGAGAGACTCGAACACAACCCTCCAAATCGACCGCAAACCCCTGCAGAGCAAGGCTCCGGCGAGGCTGTGTTAGGGGTTCTAAGATAGTCGGCGCCTGCGGCTGGAGGTCTACCGATAGGTGTTCGGATGGGGGCTGCCATTGGCGTCGAGAATTGGGCCCCCTTAAGGCAAGGCAGCGGCGGTGGGAGGGGCATGCGAAGAGTGCAGCGCTCTAGGGAGCTATTGTCAGAACCCGACGGGGCGGCAACAAAGGCTGTTCGGTCCGGCGTCTATCGACAGAGTTCCGCGGGTCTTGAATTGTTTCACCCACGCTGAAAATTTCGCGTCGCTCCGTTAGCGACGCCCTCCTGAAACTCTAGCGGCTGCCTCGGCTGCGGCGGTGCTCGCGCGGCGTGGCGCCCAGCGCCCGGCGGAAGCGGCGGTTGAAATGGGAAAGATTGGTGAACCCGGCCTGAATGGCCACCTGGGCGATCGATAGGTCTGTTTGCACCAGCATCCGCTGCGCCTGGTCGATTCGGACCTCGTTGAGGAACGCAACCATGCTGCGGCCCGTGTAGCGGCGGAAGTAGCGGCAGAGCGTGGTGCGCGACAGGCCGACCGCCTCGGCCACGTCGTCTACGCTCAGCGGCTCCTCGAAGTGGTCGACGAGCAACGCGATGGCGCGTGAGATCGTGTCGGAGTGGGGGGCGTGCAGGCCCAGCGTGAACGGCTTGCTGCTCAGGCTGTGGGCGCGCGGCCGGGCGACGCGCAGCTGCTCCAGGACCCCCATCAGCTCGGCCAGCCGCCCCAGCGGGGAGAGGGCGGGCATCCGCGCGAGACGCTGGCCGATGACGGCCGAGTCCTGTTTCGAGAACAGCAGACCGTGCCGCGCCCCCTCCCAGAGGGGCCGCAGCGCGGACTGCTCGGGGAAGGCTGCGAGCGTTGAGCGCGGCCCGGCCTCAAACTGCACGCTGCTGCCCGACGACGCGTCGAGCCCGCTCCAGTAGTGGGGCAAATCGCCGCCGATCAGCACCAACTCGGGAGGGTCGACGGCGCCGATGTGGTCGCCACAAAACCGCACCCCTTGCCCGGTCTGCACCAAGGTCAGCTCGAACGCCTTGTGCGCATGCCAACGATTGCCGCTGCCGACGATGGCGGCCGACCGATGCGGGCCGGTGCAGACCCGGATGCCCGCCAACGACTTCTCCCACCGTAGCAGCCGCAACGACTGCCCGGGCGGGGTTTCGATGGTTTCTCGATAGACCGGCATGACCGATAGGATCAAGCGATGATGAACGTCGGTGAGCCGTCGAATCCAACCCACCCGCTGCGGCACTTCTACCAATGACCCAGCCGAAATGACCAAAAAGTGCAGCGGATCGCCTGCGCCTATTGGTCAGGGGTCATCGCGGCTCGGCCGATGCCCCTTGGTCCAATAGTACCAGAAACCGGGTCGATCCGCGGAGACCGGCGGGCCCGTGGCGGCTACAACGGAGGGAGCCTGAGCGGATCGGCCGCCCAGGGGGCATGCTTCTTCGACGGGACGCAGGGACGGATGACGACGATCGACAAACAGGTCCCCGCCGGACAGGTTCAGGGGGATGAGTACCGGCTCACCCCCGAGCAGATAGCCGCGTTCCACGAGGACGGCTACGTGGTGCTGGACGACGTGGTCAGCGAGGCCGAGCTGGCGCCGCTCGAGTCGTTGTACGACGCGTTCATCCGCGGGGAGGTAGCGGGCATGAACCGCGACTTCTGCGACATGAGCGGGCCGTACGACCGCAAGTTCGAAGACTTCGAGCTGGTGAACGCGGTGCTCCCCCGCGGGTACCGGGGCGAGCTCAAGGGGAACGTCTACGAGCGGCGGGCCGCCTCGATCTCCCGGCAATTGCTGGGCGGCGACGCGACGCTGGACTACGACCAGTTCCTGGCGAAGCGCCCCAAGAGGTCGGGGGCCAAGTTTGCTTGGCACCAAGACCTGGGGTACTGGCCGTCGACCCCCCACTTGAACACGCTGACGGCCACCTGTTCGTTGGCGCTCGACGACGCGGACAGCGACAACGGCTGCCTGCTGGTCGTTCCGGGCTCGCACCGCGAGCCGGCCCTACGCCCGCACCGCCCGGTGTTCACCGGCAAGGCGGGGGACGGCGCCCGCGACACGGGGCACACGCTCTCGATCGAGCTGACCGACGACGACCGCGTGGTGACGCTGCCGGTGAAGCGCGGATCGGTGAGCGTCCACAACGAGCGGATCATCCACGGCTCTCCCGGGAACGATTCGGAGCGTTGGCGGCGGACGTACATCGTGGCGTTCCGCCCGCGGGCGACCGTCGACTACGAGCGCAGCATCGGCTTCACCCATTCGCACAACGACATGATCCAGTGGCAGACCTGCCTCGAAGCGCTCGAGGCATGACGGGTCCATCCACGCGTGCTCAGTGACGACGTGTTGAATGCTCCACCGGGCCTGCCCCCTTTTCCTTCTCCTCGTCTTGACCGAGAGTCGCCATGCACACCAATGACCTGGATCGGGCCGGAAACCGGCGGGAGTTCTTGAGGCGGGCCGCCGCGATCGCGGGCGCCGCGGCGGCCGTCCCGGCGACCCGGCTGTGGGCCGGCGCCCCTAGCGACCGGCTAGGGGTGGCGTGCGTGGGGACCGGGGGCATGGGGGGCATGCACCTCGACTGGTTGGCGCAGCAGCCCGACGTGCGCGTGGTGGCGGTGTGCGACGTCGACGCCGGCCACCTCAAGGGCGCGTCCGCCCGGTTCCCCGACGCGCTGGCCAGCGGCGACTTCCGCGAGGTGGTCGGCCGGCCCGACGTCGACGTGGTGTTTGTCGCCACCCCCGACCACTGGCACGCGCTGGTCGGCATCGCCGCGGCCCGCGCAGGCAAGCACCTCTACTGCGAGAAGCCGCTGACCAACTCGATAGGCGAGGGGCGTGCGTTGTGCAAAGCGGTCGCAGACGCGGGGGTGGTGCTGCAGACCGGGTCGATGGAGCGGTCGAACCCCGGCGCCTCGGCCGCCAAGCAGCTAGTCGACCAGGGACGGCTCGGCGAGGTCCACACGGTGCGGATCCACCTGCCGAACCTCGACGCGCACCTGCAAGAAGTAGAGCACTTCACCACCCCCCCGCCGGACGCCGATCCCCCCGCGGGGCTGGACTACGACTTCTGGCTGGGGCACACCCCCGTGTCCCCCTACAATGAGAAGCGCTGCCACTTCTTCTGGCGGTTCCACCGCCGCTACGGGGGCGGAGAGATCACCGACCGCGGCGCCCACGTCATCGACCTGGCGCACATGATCCTGGGGCTCGACGCCACGGGCCCGACCCGCGTCGAGGCGACCGGCACGCCGCCGCGTGGCGGCTTCTACGACGCGTTCATCACGTTCAACTTCGAGAACCACTACCCCACCGGCATGAAGATGGTGGGGGACAACTCCGCGCCACGCGGGCTGACGCTGGAAGGGACCGAGGGAAAACTGTTCGTCGCCGTTCACGGCTGCGGGCTCTCGGCGGAGCCGCCGTCTCTGCTCCAAGGCGTGGAGCTCCCGCGGGTCGACCCGTACGCGGTGCACCGACGGGGGTTTCTCGACGCGGTCCGCGGGGGCCGGCCGGTGGCCGCCGGCGCCGAGGCGGGGCACCGCACCGCGAGCGCGTGCCACCTGATCAACCTAGCGATGGTCACGGGGAAACCGTTCGCCTGGGACCCGGCGACGGAGCTTTCCGATAGCGACGCGGTGAACGCCCTGTTGAGCCCGTCGATGCGCTCGCCGTGGCGACTCTAGCGGGCCGCGGTCGGCTCCTGTGGGCGAGCGGACCGCGTGGGCCAGCATCTGGCATGCGTCGCGCCCGCCGATCCGCCATCTAACGTGGTCAAACGCCCGTGGCCGAGGCTGCCGGTCGACTCTAGGCTATGATTTAGATAACCCTGTCTCGTGCTTCCCTGCCGCTTGTCACGAGTCATCATGCAGGCCGGCTTGCTGCGATCCTCCTCGACTCTGCCACGATCCACCATGCGATTTCGCCGGCTGCTGCTTTGCGTGGCGCTTGTTTTGGGTCCCCAAGCAGCGCTGGGCGTCGATTTTCAGCGCGAGGTGTTGCCGCTGCTTTCCGATCGCTGCTTCCGGTGCCATGGGCCCGACGCCTACGCCCGGCAGGCGGGCCTGCGGTTGGACGACCGCGGTGCGGCGATCGCGCACGGGGCGATCACGCCCGGAGATACGGACGCGAGTTCTCTGGTCGAGCGCGTGTTCGCCGATGACGAGCGTGTCATGCCCCCCCGAGAAGCCAAGCAGAAGCTGTCGCCCTCTGAGCGAGAGGTTCTAAGGAAATGGATCGCGGAAGGGGCGGCCTACCAGAAGCACTGGGCGTTTGTCGACCCACAGCGCGTGGCGCCCGCGGAGGTCCGCCTGAAGCGTTGGCCTGCCGGGGAAATCGATCGGTTTGTGCTGGCCCGTATGGAGGCCCAGGGGCTCTCGCCCAACGACCCGGCCGACCCTTACACCCTGGTTCGGCGGCTGCACCTCGATCTTACGGGCCTGCCCCCTTCGGCCGAGCAGGTGCGGGCGTTTGTCGCCGATGCGTCGCCCAACGCCTACGGGCGGCTGGTGGACCGACTGCTGCAGAGCCCCCACTTTGGCGAGCGGATGGCCCTCGACTGGCTCGACTGTGTGCGCTACGCCGACACCAACGGCTTCTCGATCGACGGCGGACGGCACCTGTGGTTGTGGCGCGACTGGGTCATCCACGCGTTCAATACCAACCTGCCGTACGACCGGTTCCTCACCGAGCAGCTCGCCGGCGACCTGCTGGACGACCCCACTCCGGCGCAGCTCATCGCTACCGGCATGCAGAGGAACAACATGGTGACGCACGAAGGAGGAACCATCCCGGCGGAAAACCTCGCCAATTACAACGCCGATCGCGTGAAGACCCTCGGCGAGGCGGTCATGGGTTTGACGCTCGGCTGCGCCCAGTGCCACGACCACAAGTACGACCCGATTACCCAGCGGGACTATTATCGGCTGTTCGCCTTCTTTAATACGATCAGCGATCAGGGCCTGGACGGCGACGGTGGCGTCAATCCGCGCCCCTACTTCCGAGCGAAGACGGTCTTGCAAACGGGAGAAGAAGACTCCTTGCGACGTGAGATTGCCCGCCTTGAGGAGAAGCTGGCCAACCCAATCGAGGGTGAGGTCTCCGCCTGGGAGGCCCGGCAGCAGGCCGTTCTGGAAGAACGCGGCGCCGGGCTGTCGGTCCATCCGACCCGCGCGCTCGCCATCAGCACGCCCAATGCGAGCAGCGGTTTCGAGATCGAGGGTGAACGGACGGTTCGCATCGGTTCGGCGCCCGGGTTTGCCGCCTACGACGTGTTGCTCGGGCTGCCGGCGATCGCCGAGCCGGTCACCGGGCTCCGCGTGCGTTTTCTTCCCGACGACCGCAACGACGGGATGCTTGGCCACGGCAGGCTAGACGAGGGAGACGCCGCCAAGACGTTCACAGTGACCGCGCTATCAATGAGCGCAGACCGGGTCCCCGGCGACCAAGTAAACCTCCACCGCTTGATCGTCGCCCAACAGGTGACGGCCAGCAGTTGGCGCGAAGGCTACCGGCCGGAGAATGTCCTCGATCCGCGCTACCAGAACGGCTGGTCGCCCCAGATCATCGCGGGTGAGCCGCAGCACCTGACGTACACCTTCGATCGCCCCGTCGGCGCGACCGACACGCCCTACCTGACCGTGCAGCTCAATTTTGGCGCCGGCGGCAACCGGGTCGCCGGCAAGATGCAGCTCGATGTCATCACGGGCGTTGACGACGGCAGCAGCCTGCCGCCCGAGCTGATCGCCACGCTCAACACGCCGCCGCACCTGCGCGGCGCGGAGCAGCAGCAGGGGGTGGCGGAGTACTTCGCACAGCATGCGCCGGCGACGCGCCCCACGCGGATCGCGCTAGAAAACGCCCGCGAGCGGCTCGGCGTGCTGACGGAAGAGTTCTCCACCATGATCATGGCCGAGGCCGAGCAGCCCCGGGCGACCCACGTGCTCGAACGCGGCAGCTACGCGCAGCCGGGCGAGCAAGTAACCCCGGGCGTCCCCGAGGCGTTGCCCGCGTTCGGCCCGGAGCTGCCGGACAACCGGCTGGGCCTCGCCCGGTGGCTGGTGGCGCCGGGTCATCCGCTAACCGCCCGGGTGGCCGTCAACCGAGTGTGGAAGCAGTTCTTCGGCGCCGGCCTGGTCCGCACGCCGGCCGACTTCGGGCTGCAGGGATCCTATCCGACCCACCAGGAACTGCTCGATTGGCTGGCGGTCGATTTCGTGGAGAGCGGCTGGGACGTCAAACGCCTGGTCCGCAACATCGTGAGCTCTGCCGCGTACCGCCAGAGCTCTATTGCCAGTGAGGAGCTTCAGACGCGGGACCCACTGAACGAGTTGCTGGCCCGTGGACCACGCTTCCGGCTGCAGGCCGAGCTGGTCCGCGACCTGGCGCTGGCCACGAGCGGCCTGTTGTCACACCGGCTCGGCGGGCCGAGCGTGAATCCGTACGCGCCGGGCGATTTGTGGCGGGAGGTGAGCCACTACGGGAGCACGCCCGCCACCGCACAGACGTTCGTTCAAGACCACGGCGAGAAGCTGTACCGCCGATCGCTCTACACGTACTGGAAACGGACCGTCCCGCCGCCGAACCTGGCGGCGTTCGACGCCCCCAGCCGAGAGACCTGTGTTGTCGATCGGCCGACGACCAACACACCGCTCCAGGCCCTGGTGCTGCTGAACGACCCGCAGTTCGTCGAGGCGGCTCGGGCGTTTGCGGAGCAGATGATCGCCAGCGACCCGAGCGACGACGCTCGCCTGCGGTGGGGCATGTTGGCTTGTGTGTCTCGGCCCGCGAGCGAAGCAGAGGTCGCGATCCTGTCCCAGACTCTCGGGCGGGAACGGGTGCGATACGCTGGCGATCCTACCGCGGCCCAAGCGCTGCTCTGGGTCGGCGAGTCGCCCCGCACTCCGTCGATCGAGCGGGCCGAGCACGCCGCTTGGACCCAGGTAGCCTCGCTCATGCTGAACCTCAGCGAAGCGGTTACACGGAACTAATGCCATGCCAGCCGACCCACTCGACCAACACGCGCAGCAGGCGACGCGGCGAGCGTTCCTGGGAGACGCCGCTCGGGGAGTCGGCGCGATGGCGCTGGGGACGATGCTGGCCGCCGACGAGGCGTCGGCGTACTGCGTGGCGGCGTCGGTCGTCCCGCACGTGGCGCCGCGCGCCAAGCGGGTGGTGTGCTTGTTGCAGTCGGGCGGGATGTCGCAGGTCGACCTGTTCGACCACAAGCCGACGCTGACCAGGTTCCACGGAACCGAGTTGCCGGCGGGCGTCAGGGGCGATCAGCGCTTGACCGGGATGACGAGCGGCCAATCGTCGTACCCCGTGACTCAGCCCATGGCGCCCGGCAAGTATTGCGGCGCGCACCAGACCTGGATCAGCAACCTGCTGCCCCACACCCAAGGGATCGCCGACAGGATCGCCATCATCAAGTCGATGCACACCGAGGCGATCAACCACGACCCGGCCGTCACGTTCGTCAACACCGGGAACCAGCAGCCCGGCTACCCCAGCATGGGCGCGTGGATCAGCTACGGGCTGGGGAGCGGCAACCGCGACCTGCCGACGTTTATCACGATGACCTCGCAGGGCTCCGGCAAGAACCCGGGGCAACCGATCTTCTCCCGGCTCTGGGGGAGCGGGTTCTTGCCCTCGACGCATCAGGGGGTGGGGCTGCGGCCCGGCGCCAACCCGGTGCTCTATCTCAGCAACCCCCCCGGCGTGTCCCGCGGCCAGCGGCGGGCGCTGCTGGACGACCTGGAGAGGATGAACCACCTCGCCGCCCAGCGTACCGCCGACGCCGAGACGCTCGCTCGCATCGACGCGTACGAGATGGCGTTTCGTATGCAGATGTCCGTTCCGGAACTGACCGACCTGAGCGGAGAGTCGGCGGCGACGATCGAGAGCTACGGTCCGGACGCGGCCCGACCCGGAAGCTACGCCGCGAACTGCCTGCTCGCGCGCAGGCTGCTGGAAAGAGGCGTCCGGTTCGTGCAGTTGTTCCACCGGGGCTGGGACCAGCACATCGCGCTCGCCCGCCAGCTTCCCCGCCAGTGCCAGGACATCGACCAGCCGACGGCCGCCCTGGTCAACGACCTCGATCAACGCGGCCTGCTGGACGACACGCTGGTGCTGTTCGCCACGGAGTTTGGGCGCACGGTCTTCTCGCAGGGCGCGTTCGACAGCCCGGGCGCGGGCCGCGACCACCATGGCCGGTGTTTCACGATCTGGATGGCGGGCGGCGGCGTGCGTGGCGGGCTGGAGTACGGCCGGACCGACGACTTTAGCTACAACATCGTCGACAAGCCGGTGCACCTACGCGACATGCACGCGACGCTCCTGCACTGCCTGGGCATCGACTTCCAGAGGTTCACGTACCGATTCCGCGGGCTGGACGTGGGGCTCACCGGTGTCGAGCCGGCCCACGTGGTGAAGGACCTCCTTTTAAACGCGTAGTCTTGCACGCGGATACGAGGGCCGCTTCCCAATCGCCGAGACCGATCCATCTCCGGCAACTTGGCCGGAGCCGCTTCTGAACGAAGTGATGTCCACCGACGTGACGTTGGCTAGGCTGGCATCCGCTGCGAGTGATGCAAATACAGCGGATCTCGGCCGCCAGACCTCACCGGGAAGGCCGCTAATCTGCACGCTTGAATTGACGCCGAAATGCCGCTACCGTGCGTTTGGTCATCGGCAGTGGCCCGTCCTCCTCCTAGGCCTTCCGCGGCTGATACGGTACGCTTGCTCCCTTTGGCTGATCGGCATTGAACCCCATCGGTCGGACCATGTATGCAAAAGACGTGTTTGCACTGAGCTTGGACCGATGTCTTCAGTCCGAACGCTTCGTGCGGGCCTTCTACCAGCGTCTGCTCGCTTCTAGCGACGAGATCGCGGCAAAGTTTCGCTTTACCGACATGGACCGCCAGCGGGGCATGCTCGAATCGTCTTTGAAGCTCTGCGGGGACGCTGTCGCGGGCACCCCCGAAGGCCTTGCCCAGCTCACTGAGACTGGCCGCAGCCACGATCGGTTTCACAGAGACGTCAAGCCTGAATGGTACCCGCTCTGGCTAGACGCAATTGTCGCAACGGCCGCAGATTTTGACCCGAAATGGTCGCCCGAAGTCGAGCAGGCTTGGCGCACCGTGCTGGGCTTCGTGACCGCTCGGATTGCTTCCTTCTATGACGCCTAAATCCGCCACAGCCTTGGTAGCGCGCATCCCGCAGTTGATTCTTCAACAGTGCAGCCGCGCTAGCTTCTCGGCAGAAGAAAGTGGCGTCGTGCTGGGCGCAGTATCGCGTCAGACACGTGGCCGAGGTTGGACACCCACTACCTCAACGGCCGCCCTCAAGAACTCGCCGCGGTGCGGCTCTCCTCCTTCGGGCTGCCGACCGGCTAGCCGACCGAAGTCGCATCATCCGGGGCGGTTTGCCGGCTCCGCCAACTCGCAGCGGTGTCCCAACTTGGCCGAGACCTCCTCAGGAAGCTCGAGGCGCCCAGCCGTCGAAGATGCTGCAACCTCGTTCGGCTCGCCAGCGACCGGGACGACCCAGGCGCGTTACGCCACTGCGAGATTGGCGTTTGCCGAAACTTGCCTAGTGGCTGCCGTCTAGACAGCCCTAACGCCCAACAGTTCAGGGATGCGGGCGCCCGGCGGCAAGCCCTCGGTAGGCGCCGTGAGGGACGCTCGGACGAGCGGCAAGCCGTCGGGATTGCTTTGACTGCTTTGCGAAGAACTGCTGCATCACTCAGCCAGCAACCGACTCGCCAGTTGACGGGTCAGACGTCGGACGACGCCTGCTCTCTCTTCGGCCACATTCTTCGTCTCGCCCTCGGGCGTGGTGTGGTCGTAAAGCTCGCAATAGCCGTCGTGGTGGAGCACCAAGCGGCGCCTGTTCGTACGTATCGTCTCCGCGTTGGGACTGTAGCTCACCGCGGGACTCCCTGCCGATGTTGGGTCTTCTAAAATAGGTGTTAACGACGCTCCGTGGACGAACCCGGGCATCGGCAACCGGGCTAGCTCGCACAGCGTGGGGAATAGATCGATGGATTCTACAATCGCGTCGGTCGACTCTCCCGGCCTGGGCAGGCCGGGGTAGGCGACGATCAACGGCGAACGGAGCGACTCCTCAAACAGGGCGTGCTTGCCCCAGATGGCGTGCTCCCCCAGATGCCAACCGTGGTCTCCCCAGAGGACAATAAGCGTCTCGTCTGCCGAGCCCGTCCGTTCGAGCGCGTCCAGCAAGCGTCCCACCTGCGCGTCGGCGTACGACACGCACGCCGCGTAGTGCTTTCGCACGGCGACAGCGAACTGGGCGTCGGTGTTCGGGTCACGACCGTCTCGGTCGTACTGCATGAACTCGCCCGAGCGGTGCCAGGTGGTCCGCCCCGGTGGCTTGCTCGGGTGCGGCGTCGCCGGTAGCTCGACGTCGGCATACCGAGCGAGGTACTCGGCCGGCGCTCCGAAAGGCAGGTGTGGACGCAGCACCCCGACCGCCAAGAAGAATGGCTGTTCGTCGGTCGCGAGCCTTTCCAGACGAGCTAAGGCTTCGTCGATCGCGATCCCGTCCGGGTAGATCGAGTCTGGGCCCTCGACCGACTGCATGACGTCCATCTCAACACCGCCCCCCGGCTTCGCTTCGCCACGAATCTCGCCATGGGCGAGCCCGTGCATCCATCCGCGGGGGTCTTTCCACGGTCCGGACGGGGCGACGCAAGCGTCCCAAGCGTCGGGCATCTCGGACTTTGATGGGTCGTTCCAGCGGTCCCCTCCCTTGCCGCCCGGGTGATGCGACACCTTGCCGACCGCAACCGTCGTGTAGCCGTGCTTGCGAAACCACGCCGGCATCGACGGTGAAACCGACCCCGGCTCCTCGGCCGACCGCGCTGCGCGTTCGAACAAGGCAGAGTTGGTGCGTCCGCCATACCGGCCGGTCAATAACGCTGCCCGCGACGCCCCGCAAGTGGGCGCCTGGACATAGTGTCGGTGGAAGACCCGCCCGCGGGCGGCGAGCCGATCGATATTCGGTGAGTGGATATAGTCAACGCCGTAGCAGCCGAGCTCAGGCCGCAGGTCATCCACGCAGATCAGCAGAACGTTCGGCCTGCGGTCGGCGGCATCGACGGCAGGGGCGACCCCTGTCGCCGATAAGAACAACCCAGCGGCCGAGAGCAGAGTGAGAGAGAACAGATTGCGATGGATCATTGCCACCCTCGTGTTAATTTATCTGACAGAACTATCTTACTCACCGACCACGGTCACCGCGGAAACTCCAAGTGCCTGAGCATCGCTTAGGCCCCCCAAAGCGTAGATCGACGCAGCGTTGTGATTCGCTCTAAAGCTGGGCAGGTCTGGTGCGTAGGGAGTACCCCTCTGGATAACAGAATGTCCACCGCGAGACCGCGTCGGCTTCGTTGTTTTCGTCGGTTTCGGTAGGTTCGAAACTCGCAGAGGTGGACCTACGTCCCGCAGAGGGGCGAGTCGCCGATCCCCTGCAAGCCCCCTGGGCTTCCCGGGTGAAGGCCTCGAGTTTGCCGTTGTGGGCGTACCCCACCACCGCGTCGTCGCTTGCCGACACGCCGAGCCCGACGCTCTCGTACTGGCCGCCGGCCGGGTCCCCCACCCTGCATGCCCCCGGGGGCGCCCCACCTGAACGCCTCGACGCCAGCGGCGCTGTGGCTGGTCCCCACTACGACGGCGCCACGTTTACCATCAACGTCGGCGGCCAGGTTCCTGAACCGGCATCGCTAGGGATGCGGACCGCCTGCGCGGCGCTGGCGATCGCGGCGGACCGACGCGCTGCGTAGCGTGTCGGGGCCATCGCGCGGCGCCCCGGCGATGGAGGAGCCTTGCCAGATGCTGCTACGCGAATCCCCCGCGTCGGCGGAGACGCACGAGACCGTGGCCGTGATGCCCCAAGTGGGCTCCCGCCGAACCTGTCGTCTCGATGCTAAGGGAGAAGGGCAAGCGGCGACCCCGCAAGCCCGAGAGTACCGATGCGAGGCACAGGTGCGGGCTCCAAGGGGGAGAAGCTCTACCAGTGGGCGTGCCGGCCGTTCGGTCACCTTGCCGAAGCGGGCTTCCAGAAGTGCAGTCTGGTGCGCGAGTGGCTCAGCGATCCGGCCGATCGGGCATGCTTTCTTACACGCGTTTCAAAGGGCAAGCTGCTGAAGACGCTCGTCGCGATTGCCGGATCGCGGTCGGCAATTGGAGAGCGCTTCCAGCAGGCAGAGTGGCAGACCGGACGAGTACGGGGTGCGGAGCTTGGACGACTGGCGCCGTCACATCACGCTCTCGAAGTTCGCCCACGCGCTGCTTGGTCGTCCCGAGAACGGAGGCCAACCCTCCTCGAAAGAGGCGCCATCCGAGCGAGCAGATCCCGCTGACGGTCCCCGAGGTCCGCCGCCTGCTGCTGCAGGTCGCCTGGCCCGCCACACACAGCGCGGAGGCCTCTCTCCAGCCATCCGGTTGGCCGCGTCACCAAGCCGAAGCTACCACCGGGCCAGAGGACTTCCAACGCCTAAGTGGATCGCAACGGTCGTGCCAAAGTGCCGAGGCCACATCCTCCCCGAAACACTCACTAAAGCTGACGCCCACCACGCCGCTACCGGCAACGCGACGTCCCTTCAATTTACGGTCGCGTCTGGTGGTTTCTGGGTTGGCTACTTTGCAAGTTTTGCACCCTCGGTGGGAGACCTGGCCCCGCGAGGGTGCGCGGGCCTTGCTTGTTTCTTTGCATAGCTTAGCACCTGTCCATCGGCGACGAGCCGGGACTTGAGCCGCTGGTAATCGACTTCCTGCACCCCGCAGTCGTCGTCTAGCGCAAGCGCCGCGGCGGTTGCGGCGGATTGCCCCAGGACCATAAACACCGGCTCCATGCGGATCGAACCGTAGGCGATGTGGCTGGCGGAGAGGCATACCGGCGCCAGCAGGTTCTTGCACTCCTCTTCCCTAGGCGTCAGCGCGCCGTAGGCGATTCCGTACGGCGGCACGTGAACGCCGATGTCGCCTTCGTTCTGCACTTTGCCGTTCTCGTCGACGTAGCGCTGCACGTTGTGGGAGTCGAGCGTGTAGGAGCCCATGCCGACGGGCTCCGGCACGGGCCGTGCCCCGGTCACGTCGTGCTCGGTCATGACGTACCGCCCGACCATCCGTCTGGCTTCTCGGATGTAGAGCTGCGAGCTCCAGCCCTCTTGTTCGGGGAACTCGTCTTTGGCGAGCCCCCATTGCCGTGCTTGGGAGCGGATGTCTTCCGGGACGCGCGGGTCGTGCGACACGAAGTAGAGCAGCCCCTGCTGGTAGTCGCGGTGCTCGGCCAGCATCTCGGCGCGGCGTTGGTAGGTCGCCTCGGGGTACTCGTAGTTGAACCCGATGTTGTCCATGCTAAACGGGCCGTGGTTGTTGACGTCGGTCTTCCGGTTGGGGATCGGGTCGTACTTGTGGAAGAAGCCCCGCCATCCGGTCTCGAAGACGCGTAGCAACAACTCGTACTGGCCCGGGTCGTACCGGGCGGGCCTCTCGATCGGCAGGCGGTTCTCTGGGTGGTCCGTCAGGCACAGGCGGTAGCAGTAGGCCTGGATGCGATGATCTCCCTCGCCGTTGGCGCCCGGCGGATCGCTGCAGATCCGCGGCAGCAGGCCGCTCGAAGGATCGCCCGGGATGCGGTGCGCGTCGACGGGGCTGGCCAGCACGGCGAAGTTGTGGGGGTGGTGGATCGCGTCGCGCTGGACGCCGTTGTGCGGCTCGTCATACGCGGCGCTGCTCTCGCGACCCACGTGGCAGCGTACGCCGGCCGCGGCGATGAGGTCGCCCTCGTACGACGCGTCGATGAACACCCCAGCCGAGTAGCGCGATCCGGCCAACGTGGCGATGCTTTGGATCCGGCCGTTGCTGAGCGAGACGCCGACGCCGGGCGTGCGGTCGAGCCACTCGTCGCGGTAGACCTGGACGCCGTGCTCGGCCACCAGGTCCTCGAAGACCTGTGCGGCCACGCGCGGTTCGAAGACCCACATGGTTTGGGTGCTGCGTTCGATCGCGGCGACCCCCTGGCCGCGGTTGTTGAACGCGTCGCGTGGCTGCCACCGCCACGCAGAGTCGTCTTGGTAGTGCCGCCAGACGCGGTGATAGAACTCGCGGGCCACCCCGCCGATCACGGCAACGCTGCCGGCGTCGGTAAAGCCGAGGCCGCCGCTCGACATGCCCCCGAGCCGCTGTTCCGGGCAGACCAGGGCCACGGTCTTCCCCATCCGTTTTGCCTGAACGGCGGCCGCGACCCCGGCGCTGGTCCCGCCGTAAACGACGATGTCGCTCTCGACCTCTCGGGCGTCCGCCGCCGTGATGGCGCACGCCAATACGAGCAGGAGCAGGGCTCTCGCGGGACTAACCATGGGTGTGACGGCTCCGGCTTACTTCGGCTGCGGCTATTTGCGGCTGCTCAAGGCGAGTGTTAGGTCGCGGACCCCGTCGGGCCCGACGTCGACGGTGAGCCCGCTTGAGGTCGCCCGGCTGTAGCGGAGTGGGATCAGCGACCTGCCCAACAGAAAGCCCTCTTCCGGGCCCTTAGCCGCGGACGCCTTGCTGGGGTCATGACCCTCGTAGCACAGCACGCTCACCCTGTAGGCGCCAAACGGCACGCCGTCTCCCGGCTCAAAAGTAGACAGGGAGAACGCGCCGCCGGCCCCGATGAGCCCTTGTGCGACCTGGCCCTTCAACGGGTGCAGCATCACAAGGCCGAACTCCAGCGGCTTGCCATCGAGCGTTACCGTCCCCTCGACGGGCGCCATCTCGGGCCCGGCGCCGCAGCCCAGGGTTGCGGCGATCAACGCGGCCGCGGGGAGCCACGCTACGCGGGCGATCCATCCTGTCTTAGCCATCCGTCTCTGCCCCGTTGACCGTTGCTCGTGCGTGGTAGACCACCGCGTCGATGTCGTCGGCAACGACGACGACACTCCCGTCGATGTTCGAGAATAGAGCGACGCCGGGGTGGTAGCTGCTCATGGGCATGCGGTTCCAACCGTGCAGCGATCGCGTAAGCCCGGTGCTGTTGGGCGTGTACTCAAGCTCTTTGAAGGAGTACACCAGCGGGATCGATCCTATCCCCGCTTGATAGCCGCTCAGGTACCAGGGGCGGACGTTGCCCGGTGGGTCGGCGCAGCTGGCGCCCAGCGCGCAGTCTCGGTGAACAAACTCGCCGGTCAGGAAGGTCTTGCTGAGGCCGTCGGTAATCTCCCGTTCTGCACGCTGGTGACCAATGATCTTGGTCCCCACCTGCTTGAGTGCGAACGCCCCGTTGTTGGGGTACTCGCCTCCGACCAGCAGTGTGGGGTCGTTGCTTGTGATGGCGCCGCCGCTCCCCGCGTAGGTCGTAAGGGCGCCGATCTGAGAGGGCGTGCCGTCGGTGATGACGATCGTGTCGGGCCAACTCGGGCAGACGTAGGCCTTTACCACGGCGTCCCTGGCCGGGTCGAGGAAGGCGTTCGAGGGGTCGTTGTTGTCGTACTGGATCAGGTCGTGAGTGATCCCTTCTTCCATGAACGGCAGCAGCTCGGTGAACAGTCCCCGCTTGATGAAGGTGCCCTTCTCACGCAGGTAGCCCGGCGGCAACAGCCCGCCGTGGGTCGACATGTGGTTCTGCGCGGCTAGGCCCTGCTGCTTGAGGTTATTCAGGCACTGCGAACGCCGAGCCGCCTCGCGCGCCGACTGGACCGCGGGCAAGAGCATTGCGACCAGCACGCCGATGATGGCGATCACGACCAGCAGCTCGACTAGGGTAAAGCCGCGATGGCGCCCGACCGGGCGGCGTAGCGACACGGCGGCGGCAGGCCGACCGCCAATCAGAGTCGTTGTCATTGCGTCAGTCTCGTTGGATGAGTGGCGGCTTTGGCGTCGCTCGTTTGGACGGCTTGGGCGGCCGATCGCCCGTTGCTGGACGAGGTGGTGATCGCGCGGGCGACGGCTCGAACCAGCGCGCCGCGGGTTCTTGCTCTCAAGACGTCGTTGTGGGCGCCCTCTGGCGAAGCCGCCAGGCCTGCCTCTTCTAGACGCCCGAACGCGATCCTGGCGGCCTCTTCCGAAACCTTCGCGGTTTCTCGGAAGCGGTCGTCCTCGACCTCGTAAACTTCGTACAGGCTGGCAAGCTGAATCGCCTTCCACAGCTCGACGCCGTGGGGGACGTCCTCGTGGCGACGCAGCGAGAGGGTGCTGCCCGCATTGAGCAGTTCGTTCTGCACCACGATCGGAGGAACGTCGCGCGGCTGCACGCCCCTCTGGACCGCGATGGCCGCGATCGCGCCGGCTGCCTGCCCGGTAAGCATCGTCACGGGTTGGAGCCGGGTAGCGCCGCTGGCCAACCGCGACTGAGACAGGTTCTTCTCTGCCGGCATAAAGCCATCAACACGTTCGGGGATGAACGCCTCGAACGGCGCCTGGAAAGGCCCGTAGCCCCACTGGATCCACCGCTCCGGGAGGTCGATCTGCTCGTCGAGGTCCAGCTCGACCTGCCGACCACGGTCGCGGCCCTCGCCGTGCACATCGACCGGGTAATCGCCGATCGCGACGGCGGTCGGGAAGTGGACCGGCGCGAACGGCTTCTTGCGTCGGAGCTGGGTCGCTGTCAACGTGTCGGCCCCGACGATCCGCCGGCTCTCCCGCACGTAGGGCATCACGGGGAAGTGGCGCAGGACCTCACGGTACGGCGCCAGGTCGGGACGCCGCTTCACGAGTGCGTCGACGCGCTCGCGGTTGTAGGGGCTGTCGTAGCCGACGTCATTGGCGACCGACCAGTCTATGACCCCCATCACGTGCCGGGCGTAGTAGAGCACGGCGAGCGTCCGCTGGAGCGCCCGGGCCTCGGCCCCGGCGCGGCTCTGCGGGTCTTCGATGTCGCCGACCTGAAACGGTTGGTCATTGCAGGCGAGGTTGACGTGCGTGCGGGTCAGGGATCGTCCCGAGCCGTTGTGGGCACTGAAGGGGCTGGTGGAGTCCGGCATGCCCCGGTACTTCAGCATGCGCTCCCAATTCCACGGATGCCTGCTGGAGCCGTCTCCTTCAAGAGACACGATCGGGCTGATCGGGGCCGGGTCGTAGCCGGGGGGGGGCGTGTTCACCTGCAGGTCGGTCGGCACGCCGCCGGGGTACTGCTTGATGACCGCCGTCCACGTGATCGGCTGGACCGGGTGGTCGGCCAGCTCGTCGAGAGCGTCGCGGGTCGACAATAGGGTCCCCACCCGGTACGCCGCGCCGGCCATGGGAATCAGGTCGCCGTACTCGGTGGCGTCGATAACCACCTGCGAGGAAACGGTCCGCCTTGTGGTCTCGCCCTTTGCGTGGAGCTCAAACTCGACTCCCGTCACCGTGTGGCCGTCGCGGACAAGCCCCGTCACGTCGGCCCGTAGCAGCACGTCCAGCGTGGCGTGCGAGCCCCCCGCCAACGGGGTGAGCCGGGTGTCTGCGATCATCTGGTAGAGGATCCGCTGGGCGACGTTGGGCTCGACGGCGAAGTGGTCTTCGCTGACGGCGCAGGTGTCGTTCGATTTTCCGATCGCCTTGTAGAAGGCGGACGTCCGCCGCCAGAACTCGCCGTAGACCCCGCGTTCGCGGAGGTGGTCGCGGGGCGGGTAGCCCTCGTCCATGCTGGTCACCCCCGCCGCCGACATCTGACCGCCGATCCAGTCGGTCGCTTCAAGCAGCAGCACTGAGGCGCCAAGCCGGGCCGCCTGCATCGCCGCGGCCACCCCGCCGGTGCCGGCGCCCACCACCACCACGTCGTAGCGGTCCGGCGTGGCGCCGGGCCGCGCCTGAGCGGCTGAGGCGCGCTCGGCGACCGCGCCCACGAGGACCGCGCACACGGCTAGGCTTTGTGTCGCCGCCAAAAGATAGGTAGTCGTTCTCATCGTCCGGCTCCTACACTGGGGTCGGCGTCTTTTCCGGCGGGCGCGAGAGTCGTTTCAACCCCCAGCATCCGCTCCGCAATCTCTTGCTCGGTCAACGCGTGATCGTAGAACGCAAGCTCGTCGAGCTCACCGACAAACGGGCGGACCGAACCAAAAGAAAAGAGCTGGCCTACGACGATCGACAGCCCCTCGGGGAGGGTCGTCGAGTCGCTCTCTTCGCAGACGAGCTTCCCGTCCAGGTACAGCCGCAACGCGTCGCTCGACTTGACCGCCGCGAGGTGCTGCCAGTCGTTGAGACGGTAGGGCGTCTTCGAGAAACAAGCGACGCCGGAGAGGAGCTCGCCGGGGGGGCTGCGGTGGAGGAAGCGGACCGCCTTCGGGCTGGTCTCCACCCCCTCGAGCGACGGAGGGACCGGAGAGGCCGGCGACGCCGAGTGGGTTTCGATAATCAACCCGTGCCGCTCGACCGCCCCGCGCTGGTCCGTGGCGTGCTCGACCAACGACGCCACGGCGCCGCGGTGGTAGTGGCGGGGCTTAAACCAGAACTCAACGGAATAGTCCGTCCCCGCGATCTCGTCGAGGGGCGCCGCGGAGACGAAGCAGCCCCGGTTCTTGCGGACCGTAAAGGAAACGAAGCTGTTGCCGGGGCCACGCACCACGTCGACCCCTTCGCCGATCAACTGCAGCGGGTGGTTCCCCCCCGAGTCGTCGGCCACGGTCCCCGAATCGATCGAATCGAAACGCCAGTAGGCGATCGGCCGCGACCGCAGGACCGTGTCGGCGTAACCCGACGAGAGGTCGAGGCGCCCATCATCCATCCGCGCCTCGAAATCGAACGCGTCGGGCCGGACGGCGACCTCAAGCAGACAGATCTCGGAGTGGGCGTCGCGCCGCAGTCGGAACGCGTTCCCCGCTGTCAGAGTCACTGCGGAGAGGTCGTCGGACAGGGGCCGCACCAGGGTGTCTCCCTCGAACGCGTGCACTACGGCCTCCTCGCCAAACGCGTCGACGCCGATCATCGCGCCGGCCGGCGCCCAGAGCTCCGCCAGCGGGACGCGGATACGCCAGGGACCGTTGGGCACGTGCCGCGTCACCAAGCCGCCGTACTTGAGGACCGGGCTGCCCGAGGCGTCGATCTCGAGCGCCGCGGGGCCTTTCAGCAGGACCGAGGCGCCGTTCTCGAACTCGATCTCGGCCACCCCGTCGAACAACGCCACCGAGGCGCCGGCCCGGAGCGACGCGCCGGCCCACATCGGCGTGCCGGCGCGTGATTCGAGCACGTAGCTGGTGTTGCGAACCAGCGTCGCTATCGGAGGAAGCGGCTCTGAGTCAACCGCCAAAAGCCCGTCCCCCGGAGGCCCGGTGATGAAGTCAACCGGTTGGTCCGCGGGCGGATGCATCAGCAGCACCGCGGCGGCTATGCCGGCTACGAAAGCGGCCGCGGCGCCAAGCCTGGCCCTCCAAGTTTTGCCGTGATCGCGCGGGCCGCTGGCGACCGGGCCCCTCGGAGCCGTGCTCACGAGACCGAGGCTCGCGCGATCCAGCGGCGTCGTCCCCTGCTCGGCCATGGGGTCCGGAGCGGACGACCCGTCCGGCACGGCAACGCCGGGGCCTTGCGCGACCGACTCCCACTCCAGGTCCGCCAGGTGGATCAGCCCGGTCACGACCTGCTCGCAGGCGGCGGGTTGCTCGCACACCAACTTGTCGAGTGCGGCGTACTGCTCGGGGGCCGCATCGCCCGCCGACATCTTGATGAGCGTTGCGAGCAGTTCCTCGTCCGGAGCGCGGTCAGCTTCCATTGCGGGCTCCTGCGAGGGTCTGCTGGATGCACGTCATCAACCAGTGGTGCGTGCGGGCGAGGGAACGGTAGACGGACGATGCCGACTGGCCCAGCTCTTCGGCGATCGTCGCGGGGCTGCGGTCGTGAAAGTAGCGTTGGTCGATCAGCCGCCGAGACGCCGGCGCTAGTTTCTCTAAGCACCCCGCCAGCGCCTCCAGGCGCCGCGGCGAGTCGTCCGTGCGGGCGTTGAAGGCCGCATCAAGGGCGCTGAGCGCGTCGTCCGAGAGCAACGTGCCCCGCCCGGTACGCTCTCTCAGCTTCTTGACTTCGTAGAACGCGATCTGACGGCCCCAGGCGAAGAAGCTGGTGTCGGCACGGTAGGTGTCCAGCTTTCTCCACATGACGAGGCTCGTGCTCTGATAGACGTCGTCCGCGTCGTGGCGGTTGGGGGTTTGGGTGCGGATGTAGGCGTAGAGCTGCCGCGAGTTGCGGGCGAACTCCGTGATGAATGTGTCGTGCGGCGTCGATCGCTCTTCGGCGTTCTGCTGTGTCATCGCTTGGCCGCCATCCTTGTGAAGCCGTACGCCATGGATTAGTCGCCCTGCGGGGCGCGGCGCCCGCAGAGCAGCCCGGCCAGGCCCAACAGCAAGGCCGCGGCCCCCGCGGGCTCGGGCACCGTAGCGGGCGCCGCCACGGCCAGGCCCGTCGTCTCAAAGTTCGCTACCCACACGTCGTAGTCGGCTTGCACGTAGCCGACGCCTAGCCGGTCGCGCCACGCGGTGTAGTCGGCGGCGTCTACGTGTCCGTCTTCGTTGAAATCACCCGGCTTGGTGGGGACTGCGTCTTCCCAAGTGGTCGCCAGCCTGGGCTCGTCGAAGCTCGCCGCACGCGAGTAGTCGATCCCCGTGAACGTCAGGTGCGTAAGGTCGGCGTTGGTGCTCAGGGCGAAGGTGCGTAGCTCGATGGGGGTGATCGACAACGACGCGGCCGCCTCGGACGTGACGACCCCCGGGTCCTGCCAGATGGTCAGCTTGGAGTTGCCGCTTGGGTTGGTGGGGTCGTCGTTGAACTCAAGCTTGACAATCGTGCGACGCAAGAACGGCGACCCTTCTGCGTCGTTCTGCACGATATCGTCCAAAATGATGTCGTCCTGCACGGCGCCGGACGAGCCGACGTGCCGGATCACGTAGTCGGTGCCCGCGGCGCCGTCCCCGGCCGGGCCGATCAAGAAGCCGCGTAGGTCGGCGCCGCCGATCAGGTTGGCGTCGGTGAGCGCGGGGGTGGCCCCCGTGTTGGTGAACCCGATCCCCACAAAGCCGTCGAGGTCGACGTCGTCCGTCAGCACCTGCGACATCATGGAGAAGTAGTAGGTGTCGCTCGGCGTGTAGGCCGAGAGCTCGCGTTGAACACGGCGTTGGAGGTTGTCGACCCCTGAAAAGCGTGCGCGCTCACCCTCGTGGTAGAACAAGTTCGCGGCCAGACCGTTTGCAGTCGCCGTCCACTGAGCAACACCCAAGGAGCCCGAAGTCACGTTACCGGACCACGCCCCCGTAAACCCCGCAACCGTGGGGTCCTGACCGCCGCCGTTGGCGGTTCCCCGACGGAGCTGATTCACTGAGGTCGTGATGTTGTACTCGCCCAGCAGCGGGTCGCCCGGCACGGCGGCGAGGAAGTGGTCGGTTGCAATGAGCACCGCCGACGCGTCGCCGGCTGGGAGTGCCGAGAGCAGCAACACCGCGGCGGCGACGCGGGATCTTGAAAGGATATTCATAGACGTGTCCCCTCGGTGAGGCGGGATTACGGGTGGCGCAAGTCAGCGGGAGTCTAAGTGGCCTGTTTCTGCCGGCGCCCCCGTCGGGCGGCCAATGCGGCGCACCCCACGGCGAGGATCGCCCATGACGACGGCTCTGGGATCGCCAGGGCGCTCTCCCAAGTCGTGGCAAACCGAGGCTCGTCGAAGCTGGCGGCCTTTGAGTAGTTGACGCCCGTAAGCGTCAGGTGGGTGATGTCGGATTCGGTGCTCAACGCAAACGAGCGGAACACCAGCGGCGCCGCGGACGCAGTGGCGGCAAGCTCCGAGGAGGTGTCGGTCGGGTTGTGCCAAACCGTCAGCTTCGAGTTGCCGGCGGCGTTGCCCGGGTCGTCGTTGAAGTCGATCCGGACGATGGTTTGAGTTGGGATGATCGACTCAATGGCGCCGGCGAGCAGCTCGTCCTGCAGCGATCCCGAAGAGCCGACGTGCCGAACTACAAAATCGGTGGTCAGGCCGTCTGAGGACGCGGCCCCGAGCAGAAAGCCTCTCAGGCCGGCGCCGCCGACGATATTGGCGTCGGCCTGCGTTACCGAAGCGTCGCTGTTGGTGAACCCGGCGCCGACAAAACCAAGGGCGCCGGCCGTGTCGCCGGTCGCGATCTGGGTGATCAGCGAGACATAGTAGGTGCTGCTGGGAGTGTAGGGCGCCAGCTCACGCTGCACGCGTCTTTGCAGGGCGTTGGTGGCTTCGGAGCCCCCGAAGCGGGCCCGTCCCCCTTGCTGGTAACCAACGCTCGATCCCGTGGACGCCGACTCGGCGGTCCACTGGGCCACGGCGAGGGATCCGCTTGTTACGTTGCCTGTCCAGGCGCCTGAGAATCCCTCGATAGTTGGGTCCTGGCCCGCGCCATTCGCCGTGGACCGACGCAGTTGCGTCACGGCGTACTCGCCGCTCGCCGGGGCGCTGCCCGAGAGGAAGTGGTCGGTCGCGATCAGGGCGCCCTGTGCAGGCGGGGCGCCGCAACCCCACAGCAGGATGGTCGCCATCGGCGCTACGAGCAGCGCGGCCGGTCGCAGCGATGGAGCGCCGCAGAAATGCGCGGCGGCAGGCGCCGGGTGGCTAGTCACGAACCGCGATCGGATGGTTTTCAAGATGAGCATTAGCAAGCCTTATCAGATAAGAGGTCTCGTGATGAGCAGCGGAGCGTCCCGAAGACCAAATAAAGACCAAGGGACGCATCTAGTAAACCCGGCGGGCGTGTGGGATTTCGCATCAATCCAGAAAGATTGCCAAGATTCTTTTTGACGTTCGGGTATCGGCGCCTTTGCAGCTTTTTCTGTGATGCAATCCGGTAGACGGATCGCTCGGTACGTAAGTAGGCTAGGGGCTGCTTTCGCATTCTTGTCTAGCAACGCGACTCTTGCCGATGCTCCGTCGTCCGAAGACCTACGCGTTCGAAAGGCTCGAAGAGCGCTTGCCGCTGACCGCGACCCCCCTCGCCTGGGACGGGTTCGACGCGGACCACTACGCGAGCGGGAGCGCCGTGAACGGCGCGGCGCCAGCGGCGCCGGGGTTCAGCGGCGCGTGGAGCGGCGCCAGCGGAGCGACCGCCGTGGCGGGGAGCCTGGCTTACGCCGGCATCGGCGAGGCGGGCGCCAACCGGGTGGTGCTCACGGGATCGACCACGGTGGCGCGCGCGATTGCCCCGGGCCCGTCGGACCCGCTGGCGAACTACATCGACGCCAGCGGCGACGTATCGCGTTCGCAGAACGACGCGCCGCTGTACCTGTCGTTCTTGATGCAGGTAGAGGGGGCGTCGCCCCCCGCGTCGACGTTCTCGCTTTACAACGGCGGGGTCACATCGGCCGACCGTGTGTTCCGCGTTCTGTACTCGCCCAGCAACACGCACTTCCAGGCGATCGTCGGGCCGAGCGGCGCGGCGGTCGACCTCGGCCCGCTCAGCGCGGGGATCAACCTGTTCGTGGTGCGCGTTGACTTCGCCCCGGGGGGCGACGCGATCAGCGTCTGGCAGAACCCCTCGGCCGGTCAGCCCGAGACGGCGCCCGACGCGCAGCTCCCCCTCTACGAGCTGGCGTTCGACCGGGTCGCCTTCTCGAGATTCGGCGGCGCCGGCTCGGCCCAGTTCGACGAGCTCCGCCTAGGGGACTCCTGGTCCGCCGTCACCAGCCAGGACGCGCTTGCTCTGCTGCCGAGGGCGCCCATTTCTGCCGAAGGGTTTGCGCTGCTGGACGATGCGGGGGGCGCACTTGCCGGGGCGTGGTCGTACGTGACCGCCTATGACGGACCCTGGAGCGTGGCCGGAACCGCAAGCGTGCCCGCCGGTGGCCTCAGCTATCCCGGCTTTGGACAGTCGGGCGCGGGCCGCGTGGCTCTGGAGGGGAGCACCGTCGCCTCGCGTGAGCTGCTCACAACCAACAACGGCCCGCTGGCGAACTACGCAGGGCCGAGCGGTTTGATCGAGCGATCGCAGAATGACGCGCCGCTGTACTTGTCGTTCTTGATGCAGGTAGAGGGGGCGTCGCCCCCGGCGTCGACGTTCTCGCTGTACAACGGCGGGGTCACGTCGGCCGATCGTGTGTTCCGCGTTCTGTACTCGCCCAACAACACGCACTTCCAGGCGATCGTCGGGCCAAGCGGCGCGGCGGTCGACCTCGGCCCGCTCAGCGCGGGGGTTAACCTGTTTGTGGTGCGCGTCGACTTCGCCCCGGGGGGCGACGCGATCAGCGTCTGGCAAAACCCCTCGGCCGGTCTGCCCGAGACGGCGCCCGACGCGCAGCTCCCTCTCTACGACCTGGCGTTCGACCGGGTCGCCTTCTCGCGCTTTGGCAGCGACGGCTCGGCCCAGTTCGACGAGCTCCGCGTAGGGGACTCCTGGTCCGCCGTCACCAGTCAGGACGCGCTTGCGCTGTTGCCTCCCCCCAAGACCATCTTCGGGGTGCAGGAAACGCCCCCGTCGCCCCTGGGGGGCGGGTTGTTCCCCGACGGGTTCTTCCCGTTCATCGACGAGTTTGGGCAGTACCGCTACCTCGAGTGGGATGAAAAGGTTCACAGCGCTCAAGAGCTCGCCCAGGCCGCGGTGGACGAGGCCTTCGACCTTGCCGCCAACCCTTCGCCCGGCGACCTCAACCAGTACGGCGGTTGGCTGGCCGGACCGCAGCTCGACGCGACCGGGTTCTTCCGCGTCGAGAAGGTCGCCGACAAGTGGTGGCTCGTCGATCCGGAGGGTCGCTTGTTCTTCTCGAACGGCATCACCGGCGTGAGCGACCCCGACCGCGAGGGGACCGCGGGGGTGGCTGTCCGAACCCCCGTCACGGGCAGGGAAGACTACTTCGCCCAGCTCCCGCAGCAGGGCGATCCCGCGGCAGAATTCTTGAGCTTCGAGACGAGCACCGTCACCAGCGGAGACTATCAGGGTCAGCGCCCGCTATCGATGAACTTCTTTGCCGCCAACGCGTTGTCGAAGTACGGCGCCGGCTGGGAGGCCGACTCGCAAGAGGTCGCCCATCAGAGGCTGCGGAGCTGGGGCATGAACACGATCGGCGCCTGGTCGGACGAGGACGTCTATCTGCAGGCCAAGACCGCTTACACGATCGTGCTGTTCCCCGAGAACCCGTCGCAGATCAACGGCGACGGGCGGTTCGCCGACTACTTCGATCCCGCGTACCGCGTTAACGTCGAGGCGCGGCTGTTGCAAGAAAGCGGAAAGAGCCTGAACGACCCCTGGAACCTGGGCTACTTTATCCACAACGAGCTCGACTGGACCCGCGGCGGGCTCACCGGCGACACGGACCTAGGCCTGCAGACGCTGGCCGCGGTCTCGAGCCAGCCGGCCAAGGCCGCGTTCCGCGACCAATTGATGGCCAGGTACACCACCATCGGGGCGCTGAACGCTCAGTGGCTCACCCCCTACGCTTCGTGGAACGACTTCTTGACGCAGCGCGGCGTCGTCCCAGACGCTGGCCGGTCCGCGGCGGACCTGGTGGAGTTTGACGCGCTCTACGCAGAGACGTACTTCGCGACAAGCGCGGCCGCGATGCACGCCGTGGCGCCCAACCACCTCTACCTGGGCGCCAGGTTCACGGGCGCGGCGCGGTTCTCGGCGGCGCAGGCCGCGATGCGCCACGCCGACGTGGTGAGCATCAACCGCTACGGCGCAGACGTCTCGGTCCTGCCGGCAGGGCTCGAAGGGGACGTCCCGCTGATCTCGGGCGAGTTCCACTACAGCGCCAACGACACCGGCCTGTGGTCGGACGGGCTGCGGACCGCCGCCGACCAGGCCGACCGGGCCGACCGGTACGCCGCCTACGTCCGCAGCGCGCTGGAGAGCGATCGGTACGTGGGCGTGCACTGGCTGCAGTACTGGGACTTCCCCACGAGCGGCAAGCTCAACAGCAACAACAACAACAGCAACCTCGGGTTCGTCACGATCGCCGACTCCCCTTACGACGCGATGGTCGAGTCGGCCCGGACCATCGGCGCGGGCCTCTACGAAACCCGTGTCGGCGACTTCGCGTTTGTGGCGGACGGCGTGCTCTACATCACGGGGACCCAGGCCGCCGACCAGATCCAGGTCTCCGCAAACGCCGGATCGGTCTTGATCGACAGGAACGGCGAACTGCGGGAAGTGCCGCGCGACCAGCTCAGCGGCGTGCAGATCAGCGGGGGGCTGCAGGCCGACGTCGTCCGGCTCTCTAGCCTGGGGACGCTCAGCGTGCACGTGCTCAACGATACGCCGGACGACGCCGTGCTGTTGGCGGGCGACTACGACGGCGACGGCGCCGTCGGCCAGGCCGACTACGGGCTGTGGAGGTCGGCCTTTGGCGGCGCCGACCTGCGTGCGGACGGCAACCTCGATGGCGCCGTCGACGCGGCGGACTACTCGGTCTGGCGCGACAACGTCGGCGCGTCCTGGACGCCCGCGCTTCAGCCGCCGCCAGTAGCATCCTTGTTGGCGCCCGAACCTACGGCCGCGGCCAGGGACGAGTTTTTCGGCCTCTTAAACCTCGCAGGCGTGGGGCAGGGCGTCAAAGCGGCACGCACCGCAATACCCAAACCAGCTATGGACCACCTGGAAGCGCGTCCGTCCGGGAGCAATCAAGGACCGAGCCCGATTTTGGTTGCGGCCGAAGTCGCGAGCGACGCAATCCGACCAGTCCACTCTGCTGGGCATCGGGAGACAGAGCCCGCCTCAGAAGCATCCGATCGCCCAGACTCGCTCGTTGGTTCTCGCCATTGGCCTCAACTTCCGAAAGTAACTTGAATCGACGCCCGGCTCACCGAGCCTCCGCTGTAGGAGTAGTTCTAAGTTCGGGGGAGCCAGCGCTCGTCCGCAGGGCCGTTGCCGCTTGGGGACGCCCAGCCAGCGGTGACTTGCCTCGAGCGTCGCACGTTGCTTCCACCCGCCATGCACCGTGTAAGCGTAAGACGGCGGGCTATTCCACCACGTTCGATGTAGCCGCGACGAAGATGCTCAGCGTAAGAGCGCCGGAGTGCGTAGGGACCGCGAGACAATGGCAGCTCCGCGGCGGTCAGGCATCTCGCTCGGCTTCTGATCGCGGCGCTGGGGAACATCGCGCCCCGTCGATTCCGGCCAACCGCAGGCAAGGAGCTCGCGACTGTCGGTCGCGAGACCAGTGAGCGGTGAAAGAGTCTGAAGAAGATAAGGGGGTGAGTAGCCCTCGACGATGCCTCGTATTGCAAGACTGAGCCTCCAACCTGCGCCGACCACTTCTCATGAATTATCTGATGACCAATTGCTTGTCGTTCTTCGCAGTGACGTTGCTAGCGGCGCCCGTCTGCCGCGCGCAGGCGCCGTATGAGGTTTGTGTCTACGGGGAGACCGCTTCGGGCGTTAGCGCCGCGATCCAGGCCGCCCGCATGGGCAAGCGGGTCGTGCTGGTCTCGACAAACGCTCACGTCGGAGGCATGACCACGTCGGGGCTAACCGCTACGGACATCAACCGCAACACGCTGATTGGCGGGATCGCCCGCGAGTTCTACGGCCAACTGTACGCCTGGTACGAGAACCCCGACGCCTGGCGTTGCCAAGAACGCGAGGCGTTCTTCGTCGCGAGCCAGAAACGCACCTTCACCGGCAAGAACGATGCGTTGAAGATCCAGTGGGTCTACGAATCGCACGTCGGCGAGAAGATTCAGCGAGCGATGCTGCGTGATGCGGGGGTCGAGCTCGCACTGAACGAGCGTCTAGATTTGGAGCGGGGGGTCGAGAAAGGCGACGGTCGGATCCGTCGCATCAAGATGGAAAGCGGACGCGGGTTCGCCGCGCAGGTGTTCATCGACGCCACGTACGAGGGGGACCTGATGGCCCTGGCCGGCGTCTCCTACACCGTGGGCCGGGAAGCGAACAGCCAGTACGGCGAGTCGCTCAACGGCGTGCGACTCAACCCGGTGATCGGCCGCGAAGGGAAATCGGTTGACCCTTACGTGGTCGAGGGCGACCCCGCCTCGGGCCTGCTGCCGTACATCGAACCGCGCGTCTGGGCCAAGGACGGAGAAGCCGACCCGCGCCGTGTGCAGGCCTATTGCTACCGCCTGACGCTGACCGACGACCCCGCGAATCGCGTCGCGATCGAGCGCCCCGCGGCGTACGACCCGGCGTTGTACGAGGTGCTGGCGCGCATGCTGCAGATCAGCCCCGAGACGCAGCTACAAGAGATCATCACGCTCACCCCCATGCCCAACCGGAAAACCGACACCAACAAGCTGAACCTTATCGGCGCAAACTACGAGTACCCCGAGGGGGACTACGCCACACGCCAACGCATCGGCCAACGCCACCGCGACTTCGCCCTGGGCATGCTCTGGTTCCTAGCGCACGACCAACGCGTTCCGCCGCACATCCGCGCCGAGATGAAGCCGTGGGGGCTGCCCCGGGACGAGTTTCCGGACAACGGGCACTTCCCCTACCAGCTCTACGTGCGCGAAGCGCGACGCATGGTTGGCGAGTACGTGATGTCCGAAAAGAACTGCCGGCGCGTCGACTCGGAACCGGCGTCCGAGTCCATCGGCGTGGGGACGTACATGCTCGATTCACACCAGTTCTCGCGCGTGCTGGACCACGACGCCAAGCTCCGCTACGAGGGGGGGCTGGCCGGCAAGTCCGTCTCGTACCCCATCAGCTACCGCAGCATCACGCCCAAGCGGGACGAATGCCCAAATCTGTTGGTGCCGGTATGCGTATCGGCTTCGCATGTCGCGTACAGCTCGATCCGGATGGAGCCCGTGTACATGGTTCTCGGCCAATCGGCGGGCGCGATCGCGTCGCTGGCGATCGACCATCGCTGCGACGTGCAGCAACTCGACTACTCGGAACTGAAGCAGACGCTCTTGGACGCGGGGCAGATCCTGCAGCCTTGATGCTTGGCATCAGTAGTTCGCGCCGCAATGGGCTAGGGAACTTCTACGCCCGCCAGCATCCGCCGGTCTTCGAGCGTTCCGACACGGAGAATGTGGAAGTTGTACGTGCGGGTCTCGGGGCCATAGTCGTATGCGCCGCGAGCGGTGCTTACGCGACATGGTGACCAGCCCTTCGAAGTGCAGGACCGAAACAAGCTCTCAGAGGCCGCCCCCCCGCGCGCTCGCGCCAGTATGGCCGCTCTGAGGGGGAGTGGCAGAACGCGGACCGAGCGCACAGGTTGCGAGGCGGCGAAGGATGGCTTTTCTCGCTCATCGACAGGGTGGGTCTGAGCGCCCGCACTCGTACGACCGTTCTCATTTGTGGCGCGCTATCCGCATCCTCAGAAGAACTCGTTTATTGTTGGCTTCTTGCATGCAGCAAATGCCGGCTTGACAACCCAGGTCTAGCGGAGGCTTCGAAAGCAGTTCGCGGTTGGATTGAGTCGCGGCGGTTGGTAAGCGGACGGTGAAGTACATCTTGCCGCCGCAAGGAAGGTGGAGGAGTTCGTTACCTTCAGCTCGTGAGGCATGCGACGGCGAAGCAGCGGCGCTCGGCGGAGAAGAAGTTGTGCTGGCGATTGGCGATTGCGGAGTTCGGTTCGAGCGGGCTGTCGGTGCTGCGGTGAGCCGCGACGTAGTAGCCTTGCGCATTGTAGGCCGCCGCATGAACGACGCCATTCTCTCGGCAACACCGAGACCGCGCCGAGCTCGGAGCTCCTTCAGGTCCCGCTTACTTAAAGATCCGCTGGGCGAACAAGTAGAGGTTGGCGCCCCATTCCGTCGGGTCGTGACCGTGGGAGTCGACATGCCACACGTGCGGCACATCGTGCTCTTTCAGGTAACCATGGACGCCCTGGCTGATGCGGATTAGGCCGTCCTGATCTCCGCAGGCAAGCCATAGGAGCTTGAGTTGCTCGCGGGCCGCGGCGGGGTCCGGTACGAGTTCCGCGGGCGGCTGCGTGTTGGGAGCGGAGGAGAATCCGCCGACCCAGGCGAACACGTCCAGGTTGCCCAGGCCGAAGTTGAGGGCCTGTCCTCCACCCATCGAAAGCCCGGCGAGGGCGCGGTGCTCTCGATCGGCCGCTACCGAGTAACGCGACTCGATGGTTGGGATGACGTCGTCGAGCAGGTCCGCTTCGAAGCGAGCGAATGCCGGCGCCGAAGCGAACACGTTCCCCACCGCACGGTCGTTCTCCTGAGCCCGTCCGTTCGGCATGACGACGATCATCGGCTCGGCCAAGCCGTCGGCGATCAGGTTGTCGAGGATCGTCTCCGGTTGGCAGAACCGCTGCCACTCGGTCTCGTCGCCGCCGATGCCGTGCAGCAGGTAGAGCACCGGGTACCGCCGATCGTCCGAGTATCCCGGCGGCGTGTAGACGTTCATCTTGCGGGTCGTCCCGACCGACCCCGATTCGTACTGGATCATCTCGAGCTTGCCGTGGGGAATCTCGGCACGGACCTTCTTGTAGTCGGCCGGCGGATCGTCGAACGAGGGTTTGTCGTCGGGCCCGACGACGATCGGGCCGCCAAGGCCCCCTTCGGGGCGCCTCGGCCGGGTCGCCTCACGCCGGGGCGATTTTTCCCGGGCCTGCGGTTCGCGGGCGTCGTCCTGCTCGTCGGCGGTGATCCGCTCGATGATTCCGAGCTTATAGGGAAGCTCGTGGTAGCCCGTGTTGACCGCCGGGTCGCGTCCCTGGAACAGCATCCGTAGATTGTCAAGGTCGACCGTGAGGGTCTCGTCGTATCCGTCGCGGAGCAATTCACCGTGGCTGATGTCGTCGGTCCAGTCGGCGGCGCCCTCCTTAAAGCTGACGTTGGCCACGCCGGCGAACGGGTTCCGGAAGCTGTCTGCGCCCGGCACGGGGGTCCACGCGCCGTCGAGACGCTCGGCGGTGAACGCCCGGTAGTAGCGGCTGGGGCCCAGTCCCTCCACTAGGGTTAGGTACTTGTCCATGCCTTTGATCTTGTAGGTCATGCTCCCCTCAAAGAGCAGCTCGCGCGTCTCATCGATCGCCACCACGGGATTACTAAGGCCGCTGGGGAAGTCGTCAATCTTGGTGCGGCTGCGGTACATGCGGCCGTTGTCGCCGGTGAAGAAGAGGTAGGCGTGCGTCTGGTCGCAGATGACCCAGTAGTCGATCGGCAGGCGTGGCATCCCCTCGGTCCGCGCCGGCAGCAAGTCCTTCGGCGCGGTCCACGTTCCTGGCTTCGACAGATCGTCCGTCGTTGAATACTGGGGGTGCTGCGATTGGTAGACCAGGTACCATTTCTTGTGGGGGCGGAAGTAAAACACCTGCGGAGCGCAGTGGTAGCCGCCTAGCCCCGGAGACTGGTCGAGGTAGTAGGGCTTCGCGTCGGCCGCCCGCTCCCAGTCCTCGAAGCTCAGGTAGACGATGCTCCACCCGCCGCGGTCGACTGCGGTCGTCGCGTAAACGTGCCACTTGCCGTCGTGGTAGACGACCGACGGGTCTTTCACGGCGAGGATCGGATGGCGCTCATCCGACACGGGCTGGACAAGTGGGCCCGTCGAAGCCCACCGCAGCGGGCCGCCGAACAAGCTGTCAGCGGGAATCTGTGCCCACGCGTGTCCGGCCGCGAGGGCCACGGCCAGCACCGCCGTTTCGGTAGCCACCACGAACGTCTGCCGCGCTATTGATGGAAGCATCGTCGTCTCCTGAGCAGTAGAAAAGTGACGTGACTGCGCAAACGCCTAGCGCCTCGACACCGAAACTCATCCGGCTTGTCCAGCAACCTACGTGTCCATCGGCTTTGGCTATCGGTTGCTTTAAAAGGAGGAGCGGCTCGTTTCCAATCGCATCTCTTGTAGGTCCGATCGTTTCGGCGTGCCCGTAGACGGGTCACGTCTTCTACCCGATACCACGATCCGTTTCCAGCGGCACGACGGGCCGCGACGTGCTTGAACCGGATCGCGTCCCGGCCGGTGCGCCCCGTCGAATGCACAACCGCCGACCTCTGCTTCTGCCGGACTTGAGCACGAATAGAGCGCCCCAAACGCCGGTTGAGCCCGACATTACCCCTCGTTTGTGACGGGGCTTACGGCTGAGTAGCTCAGTCCGCAACGGGCATGGATTTGAGATCGATTTGACAGCCCTCGAGTTGGTCGGATTCGGCTCTCACCTGTATGTCACCCCTTTGGCCCCTGTCGGCGCGTACGATCGCTACGGCCTTGCCGCCGAACAGCGGCACCGCATGCTCATGGAAAGACCGCATCGAGATAGGGGCTCCGTTGCCCGTAGCGAAAAGACTTCCTGCCCCCGCAACGTCCACCCGCACCAGATTGTCGGCGAGGGGGCACGGCACGCCGACGTCGTCATACGCTTGAATCGTGATGTAGGCGAGGTCTTCTCCACTAGACGACAACACGGCCCGGTCGGCCGACAGGACAATTTTCGCCGGCCTTCCTGCGGTGCGAACCACGTCCTCTCCTATCGGAGAGCCATTCTGATAGGCCACGACGCGCAGCTCGCCGGGCATATAGGGCGCCTTGTTCCAGCGAAGTCGGTAGTCGTAAGGAGCCGCTCAAAATAACTCCCTCAGTTCCCACCGTGTAGAATGCCGCCGTTGTTGGTTCCCTGCGCCCAGGGGGTAGCGATGGGTTTGTATCACGCGGAGGTCGAGCGTCTCCCCGAGGACGAGGCCGCGGGGCGGGTCTGAAAAAAGAGGGGCCGAAAGCCAGCTAGTGTACTGCATCAATCAGACGTGACCTTATCGAGCGTAGCCCTGGCGCGTCGTACTTTGGCGAGGATCTCCTCTGCGGTCGCCGTCCATCTCAGGCCCTTCGCGTGGTTGTTGTGATCTTCGACGTACTGCTTGATCGCTTTTCGATCAACTGAGGCACGCTGCGGAATGTGCCGCGGCGGAGCCGCTTGTTGGTCAGCTCGGCGAAGAACCTCTCAACCAGGTTCAGCCAGCTGCCTGCTGGTGGGGATGAAGTGCATGTGGAATCGCGGGTGACGCTTCAGCCAGCTTTGCATATTGGGGTGCTTGTGCGTCGCGCCGGTTCTCTTGTGGACGGAGGTCGGCAATCAGGTGCAGATCGAGCCCCGCCGGGGTCCGCGCGTCGATCTCCTTGAGGAAGGCGATCCACTCCTGATGACGATGCCGCTTCATGCACTTGTCGATCACGACTCCTTCGGCGACGTTCAGCGCCGCGAACAGCGTCGTCGTGCCGTGCCGCTTGTAGTCGTGTGTCATTGTCCCGCAGCGGCCGGGTTGCAAATCCGCCGAGGCGGGATGGATCGGCAGCCCCCTCTGCGTCCGGTCGAGCGCCTGGACCTGCGTCTTCTCGTCGACCGACAGCACGATCGCGTGCTCCGGCGGGTTGAGGTACAGCCCGACCACGTCGTGCACCTTCTCGGCGAAGTCGGGGTCGTTGGACACCTTGAAGGTCTTGACCCGGTGCGGCTGCAGGCCGTGCGCCCGCCACACACGGGCAACCCGCGCGTCGCTCACCCCCAGTTCCGCCGCAAGCGAGCGGGTGCTCCAGTGCGTGGCCTGCTTCGGCTTGGTCTGGGTCGTGGCTTCGAGGATCCGTCGCGTCAGCGAGTCACGCTCGGGGCAGGGGCGGCCGGGCCGCGGGGCGTCCTTCTCGATCGCCGCCAGCCGAACCTCGGCGAACCGCTTCCGCCACACCCCGACCGGCCGACGCGCCATGCCCACCTGCTCAGCGATCTCCAAGTTGGTATCTCAATTCCGGCTTCGCCCAATGCGTCCAGGATGGAGATGTGTAGATCGCTGGTTTCGATCCCGCGTTTGTCCATATGGGTGTGGCAAAACATTCGAAAGTTGAGCGCCGATTCGCCAAAGCCGAACATCATCGCGAATGGCTCAGGCTCTTCGAGTAGAAATTCGTGTTCCCGGGCCGTTCGGAGCAGGATCTCCAGCACCTCACGAGGATTGCTGTCATAGGCCGTTCCGACCAAGATCTCGACGCGGGCGGTGGTTCCCGAGAGTGTCTAGTTCTTGACTTCTTTGACGATCAGGTGCTCCCATCGGCCAAACTTCTCGGCAATCAGTCGCCACTCGCGCCCTTGGTCTTCCAGACGCCGAGCCGTCACGGTGTCGGCGTCGAGCGCGGTCAAGTCACCGCGCAGTTCGGCCATCGCCTGGCCGTCATCGAAGAAATCCATAGCGATTCAGGCGATCTCCGGATTCGGGCGAAGCTCACTCTCGATCACGTCTAGCCTGGTCGAAACCACCGTCGCCTGAGACGTGATCTCGGCCGGTCGAATTAGTTGCGGAGCCGTTGGTGCGGATTCGGCCCCGAGGGGTACAACGTTCGTTGGCGAGCCTTCTGCTTCGACCGTCGTCGCCCCGGCATCTTGTCCCGCCGCCGTCCCGACCGGCAGCGCGGACGCAACAATGAGGCTCAGCCAAACAAATCGTAGCTTTCGCATGCACTTAGCAAGGTTCTTCGAGTTTCTGGCATCACCTGACGTTCCGCGGTTCGGATCCCGAGAGCCGCGATTCGAGCCGAACTGATCGTCAGTTGGACTAGCTGTCGGAGTAGTGCGGAATTACGAACGCTTAAGGGCGCCGGCGCGCCAGCGCCCGCCGACGGTTGCGCGCGCGATAAGCCCTATGCTGCGCTTGCGTGGCCTTTGGGGGAGACTCATTGCCGAGAAGCACTGGGCCAATCAACCAGATGGCCGCGACTTGCAAGGTTGGTCCGAGTCGGCGAGTGGCATTACCGGGGCGCCGCGGCTGGATCGCCGGAAGTGCGAACGTGAGGAACGTTCTTCCGGCGGATCAACCGGCAACCAGCGTGACGGCCGCCTGTTTTGTCCTCTTAGCCATCGCCCAAGATTTCGCTCGCAAATAGCCACCCCGTTGCAGACAATCTAGGCGTGAGTCGGTGTCGGCCCAAAGCTCGGGGTACGCGCCTGGGTTGCGGCAAAGCAGTCTTGCGTCCCTTTTGTCCAGGAGGTGTCCGATCGATGGGGTCTTCTGTCCACCAGCACGGGACAATACGACTCTGTGGCGTCCACCCGGCGGGGGACGCGAACGCCGATGCGCGAGAATTGCGCCGATTCGGCGATGGCGGCGGGGTTTTGTCCGATTTTTGCTCGCCGGGGAAGGGGGACAAAAGGACAAAACTAGGATCCCATCCCCGAAGTCATTTCCTGTAGGGTACGGGGAAGACGCGTTTTGCGTCTTTCTTGATGAAGGTCCAGTTCATGGTGATTTTCTTCCGGTTGCGTTGGCGTGAACCGTGGGAGGCCTCGCGTTGAACCTCTTCGATCGACACGATACTCGTCTGGAACGCTGTGATCCGCTCCCCTCGGCGCCAAAGCGGCGGCCGGCTACTGGCAGATGCGACGTGAAGGCCGCACCGGCGTCGTGGTCGCAGGTGTGGTACGCCTCCAACTGCACGCGTCGCGATCCCATGTTCGCCCGGGCGGGCTCCCTGGCCGCCAACCTCGGCTCCCCCGATGTTCTCGGGCGGGGCCAGACGGTAGCTGGCGCTGCGGCCGCGGCCGGGGTGTGGGACCAGAACGCCCCGCTCGAACGGTTCGCGGATGTCGCGCAGCGCCGCATCGGCCGAGCACTTGGCGAGCTTGGCGTACGACCTGTCCGCCCCGTTCCGAGCAGACAGCACGCCAAGAATGCTACTGGCGGGTTATCTGCGGAAGGTCCATGTGCGGGCTTCGATCTCTGCTCCGTCGAGGTGTTGGAGGAGGTCCGCGTCGTTCTTAAAGGCCAGCGTGGTTGCGCGACGGAGTTCTAGCTCGACGTCGAACGCGTCGGGTGCAAAGGGCCAGGGTTCGACGCACACCGTGTCGTCCTCGCGACGCCAAAGGTCGTAGCGCTGGCGACCCAGATCGTGCGTGACCTCGATGCGTCGTCCCATGTCGGGGATCCGATTGCGGGCGAGGATAAGCGAGCAGCGGTCGCACCAACGCAGCAACTGGTACGCGTCTTCGAGCTGCTGGGCCTTGCGGTTGAGTTGCCGCAAAACCCGCCGGCGACGAGCCGCCTCTGCTTTGAGCAAGGCCTTCATTTCGGCCGAGATCCCCTCCGCGGCGCCGTACAGGTGCTGGACGTGCATCGACATCAAGAGCCCGCACCAGCGGTGCTTGCGATGATTGTCGATGATCCGCCGTTCGGCCTCTGCGACGCGGTCTGGCGACGCCATCGACACGAGCGTGAAGTCTCTTGGGGCGCCCAGGTCCGTTACGTAGTGGCGCGCATCGAACGGCTGCTTGTTGTCGTCGTGCGAAAGAATCGTCTCGAGCGTCTGTGTCCAAAAGTGCGGCCTAAAGTCGAGTCGAAAGTTCGTCGCCAGTTGGCCGGCCAGTAGCCCATGTGATCGTTGGAAGACCACCTCCCAGCCCGATTCAACGCTCGTAACAATCATGCTGCACCGTCGCTGGAGTTCACCGCTCGGGCTCCCCTTCGCTGCCGGGGTTCAGCACAGTATTGCCACCCGCGACCGATAGAGTAGGCCGGGTCGGCGTCGTTCCGCCAACGCTCAACCCCGGAGCCATCGCTCCTGCGTGCAACCTTGTTTGTGAAGCGGCTGCGGACGACGGGGTGGCCGTCGCCCGAGCCCCATTCGCATTTCGCCTGATCCCCTGGGTGGTAGCGGTGGGATGGAGTCATTGTCGCTCGCGGGAAGGTGGCGTCTGGGACGGCGCAAGAACTGCTAGGAGTCCTCCGTAGACGTTCGTTGGCGCAGCAACCGCTGTTCCGGAGCACGACGCGCCGACGACGATCTACCCCGGCCGCTCGCGAAGGACGACTCATGAGCAATTCTGCTGTAAAAACCCCTGATGGCCGCTACTTCGTGATCAATCAGGTGCTGTGGCGAGCAAGCCGGCCCGGCCTAACCGAAGCAGAAAGAGGGGAGCTGGTCGAAGAACTCATGTCGGCCCGCAGGGCGGTGCGGCGCGCGATCAGGGACGAGCAGGCGACACGCCGAGCCCGACTCCGGGTGCATGCCGCGAAGGTAGGGCTCGGCGAGCGAGGCCCGGTGTGGTGGGAGGACGGGGCCCCCGACTACAACCGCCGGCGGGTTGGCGACACGCCCTACGCCGGCTGGTTCTGCAAGCAGGCGGGTCTCTCCGCCAAACATCCGACATGACTATACTGCACCGCCCCCGCACGCACCGCCTGGTTCTCGTCACCCCTGCCTCGCCGACTGGATGAAGCCCGACGCCCGCCTTTGGATCGCAACGACGGCCGCCGCCGCCGCCGTCGGCCTGCTGTCGGCCTACCTCGTGTTGGCGGGCCGTGTGGCGCGAGGGTCGTTCGATACGTTCGATCGCGGTGTGCTGCTTGCGCTGCGTAACGCGGACGACGTTAGCGACCCGATCGGTCCGCGCTGGGTCGAGGAAGTCATGCGCGACTGCACAGCGATGGGAGGGATGACCATCTGCGTGCTGCTGTCGGCCAGCGTGGTGATCATGCTGCTGCTTTCTGGGAGGAGCGCTCTGGCAGGGTACGTTGGCGTGGTGATCGTCAGCGGGGTAGCGCTCTGCATGTTTCTCAAGGCGAGCTACGATCGCCCGCGGCCACAGCTCGCTCCGCACGGATCGCACGTCTACACGAAGAGCTTCCCCAGCGGCCACACGATGACGGCCGCGACGGTGTACCTGACCCTCGGGGCCATGCTTGCGCGCGTGCAACGCGGGCGGTACGCCAAGCTGTTCATCCTGGCGGTCGCCGTTGGCGTTACGTTGCTGGTTGGGCTGAGCCGCGTCTACTTGGCCGTTCACTGGCCGACGGACGTGATCGCCGGATGGCTGCTGGGGGCCGGCTGGGCGCTCCTGGCGTGGTGCGCTGCGGCGTTGTTGACGCGGCGGCTGGAGCACTCGACAAGCCCGCAATCGCGGCGGTTGGCCAATCAGCTTTCCGATTCCGATCGGTAGCGGCGCAAGATTTGCTTCGTAGCCCGGCGGCGTCGCGCTCCGCACCACGGGCCTTGTGTGGGTCGGCGATACCCGGCCATTTGCGGAGCAATACGCGGTGCACAATAGACTGATTGACATTCGAAGCCGCCCCCGAGCGGGCTCGGCACACGTCTCACCGCGACTGGCGCAACGCAAGCCGGCCGATGGGATCCTCCAGGCCGTCGGGCAGACCCCGCTTGTCCGTCTACGACGGTTTCTTGAGGCCTCCAACATCAAGCTCTATGCGAAGCTCGAGGCGGCCAACCCGGGGGGGAGCGCCAAAGATCGACCGGCGAAGGCGATGATTGAGGAGGCGCTCGCTACTGGTCGGATTGACTCCAGGGCGACCGTTATCGAGTCGTCGTCTGGAAACATGGGCATCGGCCTGGCCCAGGCCTGCGCCTACCACAAGCTCCGCTTTATCTGTGTCGTCGATCCCCGGTCGCAGCGGCAGAACCTGGCGATCATGCGGGCGCTGGGGGCGGAGGTTCGACTGGTGGAGTCGCCGGTCGGAGGGGACTTCCTTACCGCGCGACTCGCCTGCGTCCAGGAGCTGCTCGCAACCATCCCCGGGTCCTACTGGCCCAACCAGTACGCAAACCAGGAGAACTGCCGCTCGCATGAGGCGGGGACAGCGGCGGAGGTACTCGCCGCGCTCGGCCGACGCGTCGGCCGGGTGTACGTCGCCACCAGCAGCACCGGGACGCTCAACGGGTTCATCAACGCGTTCGCCGCCGCAAGTCCGCGCACGCGGGTGGTCGGGGTCGACGCGATCGGCAGCGTGCTCTTCGGCGGCAAGCGGGGAGAACGCTCTATCTCCGGCTTCGGCGCGGGGTGCGAGCCCCCTCTGGCCCGCGACTGCCGGCCCGACGCGGTCATCCGAGTGAGCGATCTGGACTGCGTGGTCGGCTGCCGACGACTCGCGGCCACCGAGGCGTACCTAGCTGGGGGCTCGGGGGGCGGGGTCCTCCAGGCGATCCGATCGCATCAGGCCGAGTTGGCGGGACAAACGTGTGTCGCGATCCTCCACGATTCGGGCGCCCGCTACCTGGATACCGTTTACGACGACCAATGGGTGGAGCGTGCGCTGGCGGTCAGACCCACCCTCCTAAAGGCGCTCGCAGAAGATCAACTCCCCGACCCCCCTCGGTGACGATGACGGCGCTCACGCCCCTGGCCGGTCACCGGCGACGTCCCCCAAGCAGCGCGGCGACGGCGCCCTACCGGATCGCGATCGTTGGCGCCGGCCCGCGCGGGCTGCATGCGCTCGAGGCGGTCGCCGCGGCGTACGGTTCGGCGTCGGGCAGGAAGCCCGTGGACGTCACCTTCTTCGATCCGGCCGAGGCGCCCGGCGCCGGAGCGGTCTACGCGCCGAGCCAGCCCCCCTGGCTGCGGATGAATTTCCCCGCCAAGCGGGTCTCGGCCTGGTCATGCAGCTCCGCCGATCGACCCAGCCGCTTAGGTTTCGTCGACTGGTGTCACCGCCGCGGACACACACAGGTCACGGACGGTGTGTACGCACCACGGTCGCTGGTCGGCGCGTACTTGTCGGATTGCTTTGCAACCCTGGTCAAGCAGCTCCCCCCGGGGATCACCTGCCGGGTGGAGCAACAACGGGTGGCGGCGGTTGCGCCGCTGCCGTCGCGGGTAGAGATCGTCGCGGGCGGCAGACGGCTCGGCTTCGACGAGGCGGTCGTCACGACCGGCCACGGGTGCGACGCCCACGCGCGGCCGCGCGGTGGAGTGTGGCCGCTCGCGTCGATCGCTCGTCACGCAGAGGGATGGGTCGGCCAACGTGTCGCTGTCCGCGGGTTCGCCCTGACCGCGATCGACGCCATCCTGGCGCTCACCGAAGGGCAGGGGGGCCGATTCGAGCCAGAGGGCGCCGTCTGGCGCTACCGGGCCAGCGGCCGCGAGCCGGTCGTCATCGCGCCGTTCTCCAGGTCCGGTCGACCGATGTACGCGAAGCCCGATTACGCCGTCGCCCAGGCGTGGGGAGAGTGGGACGGCTGGCGACGCGTTTGCGATCGGCTCGCGTCACTAGAGACGATGCACGGCTCGCTCGACTTCCTCGTGGATATCCGGCCGGTGCTCCTGAGCGTCGCGGACAGCTTCGCGGCCTGGGCGCGGGGCGACCGAGAACCGCTCGAGGGGGGCGCCGCACGGTCCTGGCTCGATCGCCAAGCCGCCGCGCCGGAAGACGCGTTGGCGTGCTGGGAGCAATCCTGCGCGATCGCCGGCGGGCGTCGCCCTCCTGACCCGGCAAGCGCGCTGGGCGAAGTATGGAGGCGCTGCTATCCGCAACTCGTTCGCCTGGTCAGCTACGGTGGGCTGCGATCGTCGAGCTGCGCGTCGTGGAAGCAGTTTGCGGTGATTATGGAGCGGGTGGCGTTCGGTCCCCCGGCGGAGAACGTTCGACGCCTGCTGGCCCTGGTGGGCTCTGGGCGTCTGGACCTCGGGTTCTTGCCGGCGCCCGCCGTCACGAGGCAGGAGCGGGGCTGGCGCGTAGAACGGGGCGCGCACCGCTTCGACGCCAGCGTGCTGGTCCATGCGGTTATCGCGGGGCCGGAGCAGAACGCGCAGCGGGGGCCGTTGGGCAAGCTGCTCGCAAACGGCTATCTTGCGCTCGCGGCGGAAACGGGCGGGGTCAAGGTCGATCGTCAAGGACGACCCGTGGGGGCGGCGCTGCCGTCGGGCGATCGCCTCCGTGTGTTCGGGCGTGCGACCGAGGGCTGGATCCTCGGAGCGGACACCCTCAACCGAGAGCTTCATCCAGAGACCGCCCGGTGGGCGGTCGACCTCGTCAGGCGTCTACCCGCGTTGGATCTATGACCGCAGGCCCTGATGTTGGCGTGGCAGGCGAACGGGGCCCGTCCGCCGAAGCGTTGAGGCGCAACCTCCGGGGGGTCGCGCCCCTGGACGGCGCCTTGAAGCCCTGGATGGTGGAGACACTCTCTGACCCGCGGCTCCCGTCCTGGGTGGAACAATGGGGATCGCCGCTCAACCTTCTCTGCCGCGCGACCTTTGAAGAGAACCTGGCGCGACTCCGCGGCGTGGGCGCGAGGCGGTCGATCGACCTGGAGGTGTTCTTCGCTCGCAAGGCCAACAAGTGCCTCGGGTTCGTCGAAGCCTGTGTCGAGCGCCAAGCCGGCGTCGATACCGCGAGCCTCGAAGAATTGCGGCAGGCTCTCGACGCCGGGGCGCCCCCGGAACGGCTGATCTGCACCGCAGCGATCAAGGAGGCCCCGCTTGTGAACCTGTGCCTGCAGCACCGGGTCACGATCGCGCTGGACAACCACGACGAACTCCGCCTGCTGTACAACTTGGCCAACGGCCACCCCCCCTCGGTCGCGCTGCGCGTCAGCGGGTTTCGGCGCCCCGGCGGGCGGCTCGTCAGCCGTTTTGGCTTTCCGCTCGAAGAAGCCGCGGCCGTCGCGGAGCAGAACCCCCCCGAGCGGCTCGCGATCCGAGGCGTCCATTTTCATCTCGATGGCTACGACCCGGCGCAGCGCGTCAGCGGCATCGAGCAATCCTTGGTGCTGATCGATCGGGCGCGGCGGTTGGGTCACCCCTGCTCCTTCTTGGACATCGGCGGCGGGATCCCGATCTGCTACCTCCAGCACCGCGATCAGTGGGAGGCGTTTTGGCGTCGGCACCGGCAGACGCTTCAGGGCGAGTACGCCGAGGCTACCTTTCGCGGGCACACGCTGGGGCTCACCGTGGACGGCGGTCGCTTGCTCGGCGAGCCGAATGTTTATCCGTTCTACCAAGAACTAGTCTCGGACCACTGGCTTGATGCCGTCTTGGCGTCGCCGCTGTCGAATGGCCAGACGGTGGCGTCGGCGCTCGCAGAGCGGCGCGTTCAGCTCCGATGCGAGCCCGGCCGGGCCCTGCTTGAGGGCTGCGGCATGACGGTGGCCCGGGTTGTTCATCGCCGCCGCAACGAGTCCGGCGATTTGCTAGTTGGACTTGCGATGAACCGCACGCAGTGCCGTACCGGCAGCGACGATTTCTTGGTCGATCCGATCCTCGTCCCTGCCGTGGGCGCCGCCCGCGCCCACCACGCCGAATTTGGGCAGGGCTATTTGACCGGCGCGTATTGCACCGAGTCGGAAGCCATCCTGCTCCGGAAACTTGACTTCCTCGCGGGCGTTGCGGTGGGCGATCTGATAGCACTACCCAACACGGCCGGTTACTTCATGCACTTCCTAGAGAGCCGCTCGCATCAGTTCCCGCTGGCCGAGAACGTGTTCTTGCAAGACCTTGACTAGCCTACCGCCGGCTTCGGCCGGTCGTCGGGGTCGGAGCTGTGCCAGCGGGAGCGCGAACAGACCCGCGCCGGCTTCGAAGAAGCGGTTCCCCTGGCCGAGAAGACCTTAGCTGCAGCGGCTGGTAAGCCACCGGGCCGAACGGCTCAACGGACAGGCCGACGGCAAGCCCGAGGTGTTTCTCGACTCGGCGGTCGAAAACCTGCAGGCGTTCTTCCAGCGGTTCCGCCACTTGAGGCGGAGCTCGTCCAGCGAGTTCGACGCGATCGTCTAACAAGCCCAGAGCGTGCTGTCCGGCGTCGGCGTCCCGACCGGCTGCGGGACCGGCGTCCGGTCCGAGACCGGGCGGCCGCGATTTCGGCCCGGCGCGCCTTCGTTCGGGCGGATCAGATTGGGCGATCTATTTTGGGCGGTACAAGTCGCCGAGCGTGGTCAGCGACAGGCGGCCGCTCTGGATGGCTTGTCGCCAAAGGTTGGACCACTGGGTTTCAGTTTGGTGGGCCGTGAGGACTCGGGCCACGCGGCTCCGCTCGGCCTCGGAGAACGCCTGCACCAGCAGCGGCATCAAGCCGTCGGTGACGTTGTAAAGCCGGTCCGGAAACAAGCAGACCGGCGCGATCGACTCGAGCGGCAACGCCAGCTCCTCGGCCACCACCGCCATCACCTCGCGGATGGATCGCGCTTTGGGGTCGTCGCTGGTAAGGTCGTAGGGGGGCGCCCACGCTTGCGGCGGCCTGAGCCGGTCGATGTGCGTCAGTGCGACGATGCAGGGGGGAGGCTGGCGAGTGGTGGCCCCCTCGAAGCTCTGCCGGATCGCCCGCAGGATCAATTGGTCGGGCGCCCGCGCTGCCTGGCTCGCGGACACGGCCAGCAGGATCAAGTCGGCCTGTTGCGATTCCACAACCAGGTCGCCGAGCAGCGCCCCCGCCGCGGAGGCGTCCTCGTAACCGGCGGTGTCGAGCACGATCGCTTCGGTTTGACCTTCGCGTTGCAGCACGAACGGCTCGACGCTCCTCGTGCAGGGGACCACGTCGACCGCGGCCCGCAACTGCCCGAAGAGCGCGTTGATCAGGCTCGACTTGCCCGCCTTAACCTGACCCAGCACCAGCACACGCAGCGGCTCCGCCAGCAGGCCCCGCTGCTTGGCGGCCGAGGCGGCCGAATCGCGTCGCGAACGCTGAGTCACATACTGCTGCACGTGCGCGCTGCGCAGTTGGATCCTTCCGCTGTACAGCTCGATGGCGTACTTGCCAGCGAGTTCGACGCTGTAGGTCTGTGCGCGTCGCTGAAAGTCCTTCCGCAACCAATCCATCGACCGCCGCGTGCCGACGCCTCCCGCCTCGTTTACCAAAGCCCCCAGCGGGTTGTAGATAGACCTCGCCACGCGGTAGACACGGTAGCCCAGCTCGTAGGCGGCCCACGCCGCGGACCCGGTCGATTGAAGCCGGCGCACCTGCCCTAGCGACAGGGCGCGCGATCCCGGCAGGTTTTCCGCGATGGCTCGCAGGTCGTGGGCCGCGAGCTCGACGATGGCCAGCGTGTCCGGCACGGTGACTTGCAGCAGCGGCTCGCGCGCCCGGGGAAAGTAGGCGCGGGCAACGGCCGTGAACAGCTCGTCACCCAGCGCCTGTAGCTCGTCGAGGCGGCCCAGCGTCAAGGCGCGACCGCCGGCCTGGTGCGCGATGTGTTGCACCTGGCTCCAGGCCTGCCGATCGGTATCGGTCCATTCTGGGTCGGGCTCGACGCGCCACCGGGGCCGCGACAGGCGATTGCCGCGCAGGCTCCAGTGCAGCAGGGTGGCCGCGAGGCTGCTGATCGCCGCAACGATCAGCCACGTCATCAGCCAACCATGCTCGTTTAGCCAAACGAATCCCAACCCCAGCAGCGCCAGGTAGGGGGCGAGCAACACCCCGGCCAGCACGGCGCCCAGCGCGATCCATCGTCGGTTCATGTCGGTTTTTCAGAGCTCTTCAGGTAGTCGCGGAACTTCTCGATCCCTTCCTGATAGGCCGCGCCGTAGACGTTGCGGAGCGCCGCCGAGTCGGGCACGGCGCCCTGCTGCGCGTGGCTAAAGTAGTAGCAGAGGGTCAGGCCCAGCGCGTAGGTGCAGGCCGCCATGTAGACGCCCGAAGCCACCGCCACCAGCGATCCGGCGAACGGGACCGTCTTGATCGCCTCACGCCCCGCGATCCGCAGCGTGAACCCGATCCCCAGGCAGCCCACCAGCTCCGACACCAACCCGGCCGACAGCGGCTGTTTGTACAGTCCCGACAACGCGTGGAACATCTTGCCGACCACCGCCAGGCTCCCCGCGATGTCGACGATCGGAAACGGCACGGCCGCCGCCATGCCGGCCGCCACGGAGTGGGCGATAATCTGCGGTCGCGCTTTCTCGAAGTGGATGTCGTGCAACTGGCGCATCGCCTGAGCGTCGCTGCGCAGCAGGCTCTGTAGGCCGTGGGGCAGCACGTCTTCGATGGCCCGCCAGAGGGCGTCGATCCCGTAGTCGATCGGCGTGTAGCCGTCTTCGGGCTGCGTGAAATCCAGCGCCACGAAGTGGGGCGCGCTCGCGCCCTTGTGCCGCAGGAACCACTCGCGCTGATGGACGAGCGCACGCCGCACGTCCACGGGCGCCGTCTCGGGGATGGGGCTTTCATCGTACGGGTAAGGGGAGGGGTGCGTCGCCAGACCGGGGGGATAGCCTTCGTGCAGGCAGGTCTGCGCCACCACCAGCGGGGTGCGTGGCTGGCGCTGGCGGACCTTTTCCAGCGACTCCAGCACGGTCTTCTGGGCGGGGTCGAGCGCCTTCATCACCACAATCATCAGGTGCGATTGTTCCGCCAGCCACGCCAGGTCTTCGGTCGGGTCGTAGTTCACTTCCCCTAATCCGCGGGTGTCCAGGAAGCGGATTAAGCAGAGCGTTTCGTTGGGGAACGCGTACATCCGCGCCGTCTTGGTGCACGCCCGGAACCCGTTCCCAATCTCTGCGTCCGAGCGACCCGTGAGTGTGCGGATCAGCGAGGTCTTGCCCGACTGGGTCTTGCCGAACAGCCAGATCACCGGAGGCGGCATCCGCTCGCGTGCTTGGGCCAGAACTTCGCGCAGCTTCTCGTCGTCGATCCGCGGGTGCAGTATCTGGGTAACGAGTCGGCCAAACATGCGAGATCGACTTTCTGCAAGGCCGGCAAAGGCTGGAGGGGTATACCGATTAGTCTAATGGTTCACGGAGGTTACCCGTACCCCTTGCTCCCCGGCGACCCGCGGCCCAAGAACTACCAGGTCCGCGTCAACCGGCCGCCGGCGCCGGCGGATCAGGTCTTTGAGGAAGGCGGCCGCATCAGTTTCAAACCGGTGAAGGTCGAAGGGGCCTAGAAGACGTCAGCGATCAGCTTTCAGCGGTCAGCGAAAGCGGGCGGGCACGGATGCTCGCCTCGCTGGCCATTGCCTACTCAGTCTCCAGCCCCGCCCCAAAGCGGCACTCCCCATGAATCCACGCCAAAAGATGTTGTAGCGGGCCGCCTCGGCGCCCGGCTGAGTCAGGGCACACCCCCCTGTCCCCTACAACGAGAAGCGCTGCCACTTCTTCTGGCGGTTCCACCGCCGCTACGGGGGCGGAGAGATCACCGACCGCGGCGCCCACGTCATCGACCTGGCGCACATGATCCTGGGGCTCGACGCCACGGGCCCCACGCGCGTCGAGGCGACCGGCACGCCGCCGCGTGGCGGCTTCTACGACGCGATCATCACGTTCAACTTCGAGAACCACTACCCCACCGGCATGAAGATGGTGGGGGACAACTCCGCGCCACGCGGGCTGACGCTGGAAGGGACCGAGGGAAAACTGTTCGTCGCCGTGCACGGCTGCGGGCTCTCGGCGGAGCCGCCGTCTCTGCTCCAAGGCGTGAAGCTCCCGGGGGTCGACCCGTACGCGGTGCACCGACGGGGGCTGCTAGACGGGGTCCGCGGGGGCCGGCCGGTGGACTTCCCGTCGCCCGCCTCCGATCCTGTCTATGCGGTTCGGCTCTTAGACCACGCCCCCCAAGACGCCGGCACCACGCTGCTGGCGCTCCCCAACTTCCACCACTACTTAAGTTCGGTCGAGGTCGTGCAAGGGGTCGCCCGGCATGTCGAAGAAGGGAGGCGGCGTTTGACCTTTGTGGTGGTGCTTGCCCCCCTCGTCCAGCTCCCCCCGGAGCTCGAACGCCTGTTCGCGGTGCTCAAGCAAGCACTGCCCGACAGAGGGCAGCTCGCGGAGATCGCCCGCGGCGTCGCCAACCAGCCGGGCGAACTACCCGAGGGGCCAGACTTCGAGCGGCTGCTCGACGCGGCCAGCGGCCTGTCGCGGTACGAGGCCGAAGGCGCTTTTGCGCTGAGCCTCGTGCGTCAGCAGCGGCTTACCCCCGAGACAAGGCGTTCTGCCGAGGCCTGCACCACCTCAGCGGCTTGGCGCCATCGGCAGCGGTGTCGGTTGGCGCACTCTCCGTCCGTTGGCCGGTCGGCGGGCCGAGGCAGGCGAGCTGCACCGACGCGGGTCCGACGATGGCCCGGCACCGCGAGGTAGGTCCATCTTCGGCGAATGGATGACTTGCCCGATCTGCAGCGGTGTGGGTACCTCGGCAGCCTCCGCCGCGGCATGAGGGCGCCTGCGCCGCCGGCCGAACGAAAGCGTTTGTGCGGCGGGCGGGTGAGACGTATCTTCCGGTCAGGCGTTGCTGCCCGCCCGCTCGCGCGCAACGCCTTCGTTAGGTCTGCGTTTGGCGTCAATCTTCCGAGATGAATTGCCATGAGTTGTCCAACGAAACATGCGACCACAGATTGAACGGCAGGTCATCTGTTCCCGTTTCGACGAATCCAGTCGGACCGGACGGATCATCGTTCGTCCACAGACACACGATACCGTTGTGGTGCACCTCGGCCTTGCGGATGCGAAAGAACCCGATTGAGCAGGGGGTTTTGGGAAGCTCACCAGCGCGGACTTCTGAAGCAACGCGGTCGAACGATGATCGAGAAAGTGCGTACGCGGCCCGCAACGGCCAATTTGAAGTCGCGACGGACAACAGAACCGCGATTGTCGTAACTCCAGCGAACCAGTGACGTCGCGACCGACCGAAGAGGAATGGCACGAAAGTACAGAGCCCGAGCAACGTACACGTTAACACAAGGGCGATCCTTTCGAGCGGCCACAGCGATGCGAGCACCGCGAGAAACGCGGGGGCTGCGGTTGCGATGAGCAAGCACCGCCGTCTTGCTGTTGTTGTCGTCGTGGGAGACATAACGCGGATGCTGTTGGGGAATGAGACATAGCGGAAAAGGCTCGGTTGCCGTTCGCCCGCGGGAGTGGGCTACCCACCGACCACAACATTCTACTCACGGGCGTCGCCGGTCAACTGCGGCCGGTGGTTTCCCGCCGCGGGGCGGACCGTCCCGGTCATCGTCCAAGCGATTCTCGCGACGCCAGCGCGAGCTTGCCAACCAGTCCGTCGGGGATGGGCTTGCGCGGAGAGAAAGTGACTCCGGTCTTGGTAGCCTTGAGCCCGGCGGTGGCAATATCATCGGCATGGGCGGTGATGGCGTCTTTGCTCACGTAGAGGCCACACTGCTTGCTGAATGCTGCGTAGCCGACGATGATCGATTCTCCAAACCCGAACCCGGGCATGTCGTAAGCGATTATCTCCTCTGCGTCAGGAAGAGCTTTGGCGACTTGAGCACGAAGTTGAACCAACAGCGGCTGAAATGATTCTGGCGCCGCGGCGATATAGGCGTCATGGTCTGCGAACTTTGTCATGGCAAAACATGTCTCGTTGCGTGTATGTAGGTGTCGGTCTTGCCAGTTGGAATCCAGTCGGAGAACTTGTTCTTAGGTAAATCCGCTTATCTCGCGGTAGCCTGCGGTTTGCATCCTAACGCACAGGACGTCGGTCCGCGTAAGTCGCAACGTAGCCGTAGGTTGCGCCCGAATCAAGCTTCTCGCGGCGTGACAGGCCGTTTCCGTCTAACGCTCCCCGGCACGAGGAGCTCGGCCGTCAGCGTCGTTCTCTGCGGTGGCGAGTATCCCCCGCAGTCCGCAGCGGTGGACATCACTTCCTTCAGACTTGGCTCCGGGGAAGTCGCGGCGCGTCGGACAGCCGCCGGAGCCGCAGAGGTCTTCTTTCCGCGAGGACACTCAGCAAAGTTGCTGACGCACTCAGCCCCTCAGGCGGACGCACTATTGACCGTGTGGCCAGTTGGCGCCCCGAAGCAGGTGAGCTGCACCGACGCGGGCTGCCCCGGAGCGTAGACCGGGTCGGCGGGTCCAAGCGCCGCGACCTGGCCGGAGCAGATTCGAGTAAGGTAGCGGGTACAAACCGAGAGTTGCGGCGTCCGCCACGATGCGACGGTCTCTGAAGTAGAGCGGGTCTTGATGCTTTAGCCGGCCGAGGCGAGCCACGTCTCCGGTCGTTGGCGAGGCCCGTTCGGAGTGCGGGCGTGCTAGGATCAAGGGTTTGCCGGTGGGCTGCGTGCGGCCTCTACCCGGCGGCGTTGGCGTCAAGCAGGCGAACTTGCAGTTGAGAAGATAACATGCCCATCCCGCTCCGAGTACTTGCGTCCGCCTTCCACGCGGCCTTCTTGCTCACACCAAGCGTAATCGGCGCGGAGGTCGAATCCGGTAAACAAGCCGTCGTACGCACCATGGATGGGTACAAGGGGATCTGGTTCGATCTGGGGCAACGGTCCGAGTTCGGATCGAAGTATTCCGGGGGGCTGGGCGCCTACACCGCGAAGCACCGTCCGCTCGCTGTCTATGCCCCGGCGGTTCAAAAAACGTTCTTTGTCTACGGCGGAACGACCGAGCCGAGCCAACGCCATCTCCTCGCGATGGCCTCTTACTACGATCATCGGTCAAGAACCGTGCCGAGGCCCGTCGTGGTTCACGACAAGGGCGGGGTTAACGATCCGCACGACAACCCATGCATGCAGATCGACGAGACGGGCCGTCTCTGGGTCTTCGTAAGCGGGCGCGCCCGCGGGAGACCCGGCCACCTCTACCGCTCGCGTAGGCCCTACGATATCGAGTCATTTGAGCACCTGTCCGAGCGCGAGTTCACCTACCCTCAGCCTTGGTGGATCGACGGCGGCGGCTTCGTCTTTCTCTTCACGAAGTACACCGGCGTACGCGAACTCTACTGGAGCGTAAGCGACTCGAAGGGCGGGAACTGGAGCCAAGACCGAAAGCTTGCGGGCATGGGAGGGCACTACCAGGTCAGCAACGAGCAAAGCGGACGCGTGATCACGGCGTTCAACATGCACCCCGGCGGCGACCCTGACAAACGCACAAACCTGTATTTCTTGCAAACCGAAGATCAGGGCGACACCTGGCGAACCGCCGGGGGGGAGCACGTAGAACCGCCGTTGACCGACCCGCAATGCTCAGCCTTAGTGCGCGACTATCGTTCCGAAAAGCGGCTGGTCTACTTGAAGGACATCGGCTTCGACGCCAGCGGCAATCCGGTGATCCTCTATCTTACAAGCAGCGATCACCGGCCGGGCCCGGTTGGTGCGCCTCGCATGTGGTCGATCGCTCATTGGACGGGCTTGGAGTGGACCTTTCGGGACATCACGACTTCGTCCCACAACTATGACATGGGCTCGCTCTATCTTGAGCCCGATGGAACCTGGCGTGTTATCGCGCCAACGGAAGAAGGACCACAGCAGCACGGGACGGGTGGAGAGATCGCCGTTTGGACGAGCCGCGACAAGGGGCAATCGTGGACGAAAGCGTTGAGCGTTACCAAAGACAGCCGCATGAACCATGGATACGTGCGGCGACCGAGGAACGCGCACCCAGATTTCTACGGCTTTTGGGCCGACGGCAACCCGGATTCGATGTCCGAGTCACGGCTGTACTTCACCAACCGAGCAGGGGACCAAACTTGGCGCCTCCCGTACCACATGCCCGAGGCGGCCGCCGCTCCCGAGGTCGTTGTTGACGGGCAGTAGGCTCCTGCACGGGCGCCTGCGGTTGGAGTGACGAGGGGCCCCAGCTTCTATCCCAGCGGGGCTACGCTGGGCGGCTGCATCCTGAGGAGCGCCGCTAGCAGCCCTTTCGGATAGCGCTTCCGGCCGCGGAACAGAGCTAAGCAGGAATCTCGTTGGCTTGATGAGGGCGTGGGCAAGATTGATTATCTTGGAGCGAACAGGAGCCCAAGTTGAATGCCCAGCCCTTTCTTACTGAGGAACCTCGCTATCGCTAAGCCGCGTCAGGGGAAATGGTTTTGGAGGGTCGTGCTGACACTGATTGGTGTGGCGCTGCTGTGGGTGGCGGCAACGCCGGTTTGGCAGTGGTTGCGTGTGCTTGACTGGGTTGAGACGCCGGCGGTGTTGCGGTCGGTGTCGACGGTGGAGGAACGCGGGGAGAACTCGACGTGGCGGCGCGTAGTCGCCAGTTACGAATACGAGTGGGACGGCCAGCAATACACCGGCACACGGGTGCTGCTGCCGACGCTGAAGGGGCCCTTCGACCGGCGTGACAGACGGAAGTCCGTCGAGCTTGAAGGGGTCAAGCAAGCAGGTGGGGCGACGGTTTGCTATGTGAACCCGCGATCGCCGAGCGAGGCGGTGCTCGACCGCAGCCTGCGGGTCGAAGACTTGGCGATGGGGCTGTCGTTTCTGATGATCGGTGCGGGGGCCCGGCTGGTCTTCACCTACCACTCCCGGAAATGGCAGGCGGGGATCGACCCGGCGCTGCAAGAGAAGCACCCGGGCGAGCCGTGGCTGTGGAACGCGGACTGGCGGTCGGGCCGGCTGCGGTCGGAGAGGCGGTTCAACTTGGGCGAATTGTTCGGTGGCGGGCTGGCGATCGGCGGATTCACGGCGGCTTTCCTATGCATCCGAGCGTTCGGCGATAGCGAGTCGAACCTGTTGTTTTGGGTTACGGCCGTGTTCTGCTTGCTGTCTGCGCTTTTCGCTTACGGCATCCTGATGAGCCTGTTGCGTTGGGCGCGGTTTGGGGACGCGGTGTTTCGGATGGCGGGCCCTTCGGGCGTCGTTGGCGGAAAACTGGTCGGCGAGGTGCTAGGGCCACGGTCACTGCTGGACGCGGACGAGGGGACCCTGCGGCTGTTCTGCACCAAGACGACGATCCGCAAAGACCGCGAGACCCGCGAACGGGACGAGGTGTCGTGGGAGTGTGAGCTGACGGTGACGCCGAAGCGTGATGCGGGGCGGGTGGTGCTGCCGGTGGATTTTACTATCCCGTCGTCGGCCGAATCGACGTCACGAAGCGAGGACCGGCTAGTGACATGGCGGCTGATGGCGCGGGCGAAGCTGGCGGGGCCGGACTTCGCGGAGTCGTTCGTCGTGCCGGTGTTTCTGACGGAGGACTCGCAGGACGGCGTGGTCGTTGAAGAGCCGCCAGAACCCGATGCATTCGACGAGACGTCAACGCTCGACGAGATACTGGTAGCGGAAGGGATTCGGGTGGATCCGTTGGGCGGGAGCGCAGTGCGTTACGTGGCGCCGGCCGGACGGAGCCGAGGCTACGCGTGGTCCACAACGCTGTGGGCGTTGGGCTGGAACGGTGTGCTCGGCGGTATCGGCTATGCGATCTACACGCACGCGGATTGGGGGGCGACGTTGTTCTGGATCGTGGCGGCGATCGCGTGCTGGATCTTGTTGCTCTTCGGTCCCCTGCTGGTGGTTGCCGCGCTCGATGGCTGGCTGCACAGCGAGGAGTTGACCATCGACGACGAGCGGTGGACGACGCGCATCGGCTGGTGGGGGCTGCCGAAGTGGCGGACGGAGTTCTTGGCGGGGAACATCCGTCGGATCGTCGTCAAGCACAGCAAGGGGGGCTCGGTGCGCGTCGGCAACGGGCCGGAGAAGAAGAGCCCCGGGGCGAACGACTTGTTTGCTGAGGTTGCCGGCGCGAAGCTGCCGCGGACGCTGCTGCGGCGGGTTAAGAGCCGCCGGGGCAGCGCGTTGCTGGGAGAAGAGATTCGGCGTCGGGCGGGCGTTGAAGAGCCCTTGGTGACCGTTGATGAGTTCGCGGAGCTGAAAGCCAAACTCCAAGAAAGACGCGAGGAGGGCGGATGAAACGCCCGCTAAGCGCGTAGGGTTGGGACCCTCCTGAGCAGCCAAACGCGACCGGCAAACTTGCCGAAGTTGCATCAACCTCGCTCACTTCGGGCGCCGGCTAACTCGCGTCGGTGGACATCCCTTCGCTCAGATTTGGCTCCGACGAAGCCGCTGCGAGTGAGCCACTCTCGGCGGCTGGGCGCCCTAATGTATCTGCGGAGGTCTTGGCCGAATTGGGACACCGCCGCAAGCCTGCCGACGCTCCAAGCCGCGCCGGCCGATGCTGTCTTGGCCGGTTGGCCAATTGGCACTCCGACGGAGGAGAGCTGCACCTCCGCGGGATTAGGGATGCGTCTTGAAAATGCTGACAAGCCATACGCCGGTGCAGATCGCTAGACCGCCCAATGCTGGGTGTTTGTCTTGAAGAATGCCGCGCAATCACGGCTAATCTAACACCAGGTTCGACGCGCTTGATGCGACGCGCCTCGGCAATTGGCAGTGCGTTGCGGTTGCGAGCGGCGAAGCTGCAATCAGCGCCCGCGATCATAGCTTGCCTGGCCCGCATTCCTTTCCTCGCTTGGCAGATAGCGTCTGCCCACCCCTACCAACCGCATGTACCCCTATGGGGTAGTCTGTCGATGACGAACGCAGGGAACCCTAAGTACGATCTCTGTCGCGGACGCGTTAATGCCAGTGCAACGGATGACCAAGCTAATCGCGGCGGCATTGCTGCTAGCAGCACCCGCGTTTGCAGCCGCGCAACAACTGCTACGCCTGCCGCCGGCCGCACTTATGCCTAAGGGCGGGGGCCACGAGTATACCCGGCCCCCCGCCATCCCGGCGCCGCTGAATGACATCGCGGGGCTCGACTATCCCGAGCCGTCCATCGCTACCTCGGCGTACGCGCTGGACTCGCTGCTCTCGCTCGCCGCCAGCAACAACCCCACGCTGGTTCAAGCAAGGCTGCACATCTCCGGTGAGCTGGCCAAGGCCCTGCAGGCGGGGCTCTACCCCAACCCGATGTTGTCGTACGAAGCAGACCAGATCTTTGTCAAGAACGACCGCGTCGCCAACACGCCGGGCGAGTTTCAGGGCGCGATCGCCCAACAACGGATCGTCACCGCCGGCAAGCTGCGTCTGAGCCGAGAGAAGTACCAGCGGCGGGCTCATGTGGCGGAACACCTAGCGGTAACTCAACAATTTCGTGTTTGCAATGATATCCGCATCCACTTCTACCAGGCGCTGGCTGCGCAAGCGACGCTCGCCATCCGCCGCGAGCTGCAGAAGACGGCCGAAGACTCCGCGCTCACCTCGCAAGAGTCGTACAACATGGGCCAGGCGCGGCGCCCCGAAGTGCGACGCACGAACGTGGCGCTGCAACGCACCCGGCTGGACGTGCTTTCTGCCGAGAACGCCTACCAAGAGCATTTCCGCAGGCTTGCCGCCTTGGTCGGCGCGCCGCTGCCGGGGGGCGCCGTGGTCGGCGAGCTGATGCCCGAGTGCCCGGTGCTTACCTACGAGGAGGCGCTGCAACGGCTGATCGCCGAGAGCCCCGAGCTGGCGGCCGCGCGGGCCAAGCTGTCGGTCGACCAGGCGACCGTCAGCCGCGAGCTTGTCCAATGGGTCCCCGACCTCGTGGTGAAAGGGGGGGCGGGTTACAACTTCGAGAGCCAAGAGGCAGTAGCCGCGGCTGGCCTGCAGATCGAGGTCCCGCTGTACGACCGCAACCAGGGGACCGTGCAGCAGGCCCGCAGCGATTACGCGCGGCAGCGTCGCGAGATCGACCGCGTTGAGCTTGAACTCCGCGATCGATTAGCGACGACCTACCAGCAGTACGTGACGTCTCTGCAGCACGCATTCGAGTATGAGCGGCTGATCCTGCCCGAACTCAAGGCGGCGTACGCCGAACTCCTGCAGAGCTACAAAGAGAACCGTGTCGATTGGCCTGAGGTGCTGATGGCGCAGCACGACTACTTTGACGCCCGGCTCACTCAGGTCGATAATTTGATGCACGCCCGTACGCAGGAAGTCTTGATCTACGGCTTCCTGCTGCACGACGGATTGAGGGCCGCTCAAGGGATCGCCCCGCCGGGGCACATCGACGCCGTGCCGAAGCCCCGCTAGGGGCCATAGTTGGAACGAGGAGTCAGAATGAGCAAGCCGCACGACCAGAACGAACGTCGCCGGTTCCTCAAGACTTCCGCTATCGCGGCGGGGGGCTCGCTGCTGGGAGGGTTGGTCGGCGGCCATGCCGCGGCGCAACAGCCCCCCATGCAGGGCATGGGGCCAGGCATGGATTCAATGCCCGGCATGAAGCACGGTGGCGAGCTCCCCAAGCCGATCGGCGAGCCCCAAGCGGGGCCGCCCACCGACGTCAGCGACGTGTACGACGGCTACTCGCGTTTCAAGCCGGGCCGCGGCAACAGCCCAGACTCCGACTACTACCTGGGCAAGTTGATGCCCGGGTTCCGCAGCCCAGACGCGGCGCCGGCGCCCTTCGTGGCGCCCGACCTCGAGAAGCTGCCCTGGAAAATGGTCCGGGGCGCCAAGGAGTTCCACCTCCGGCCGATGGCGGTCGAGCGCGAGTTCCTGCCGGGCTACAAGATGAATGTCTACGGTTACAACGGCAGCATGCCGGGCCCGACCATTGAGGTCACGCAGGGAGACCGGGTGCGGATCATCGTTACCAACGAGCTCCCCGAGGCGACCTCCACCCACTGGCACGGGTTGGACCTGCCTGTGCAGTGGGACGGCGCCTCGGAGCTGACGCAGAACTTGATCGAGCCGGGCCAGTCATTTGCGTATGAGTTCGACGTCCACGAAGAAGGGACCTTCTTCTACCACTCGCACATCCCCATGCAGGAAGCGAACGGCAGTGTCGGCTTCTTCATCATCCACCCGAAGAAGCCGTTCGACCCGCCGGTAGACCGCGACTTCGGTTTGATCTTCCAGAACTTCTTTATCGAGCCGAGCCAGACGATTGCCGACTCGTGGCGGATGGACTGGAACTGGCACACGATCAACGGCCGCAGCGGCCCGTTCACGACGCCGCTTGTGTGCAAGCACGGCGAGCGGGTGCGCGTACGCATCATGAACTTCGCCCCGATGCAGCACCACCCGATCCACCTGCACGGGCACACGTTCTGGATCACCGGGCACGAGGGCGCCCGCGTCCCGAAAAGCGCCTGGGTCCCACGCAACACCTCGCTGATCGGCATCGCCCAGGCAACCGACTTTGAGTTCATCGCCAACAACCCGGGCGACTGGATGCTGCACTGCCACATGGTGCATCACATGATGAACCACATGACCAGGCAGGTGGGGCCGCGCGTGCGAGACACGACCGTTGACCGGTACCTGGCCAACCTGGACGTTCATCCGTCGGGCGATCTAACCAAAGAAGACCCGGGCTTCCGCACCCCCGGCTATCCCCAGAAGATGCAGGGGATGAAGATGTCCGACGAATTCATGCAGACCATCTGGAACCGCCGCGAGGTGCAGGGGATGCGGGCGATGTGGCCGATGAGCGTGATGGGGCTGATGACTACGCTCCGCGTGCTGCCCGACGACCTCTACCGTATCGTGATGGAATCTGACGAGCCGGTGGAGAAGGGGGCGGTGTTCGCAGAGATCGTCAGGCGGTTCGGCACACCCGCCCGATACGAGGCGGCGCCCAAGATGAAGGGGAGGATGTAGCACCGCGCAGAGAATACCTGTCTGGGGTATGGGGTTTGCAGCGTTGAGGACGCATCGTTGGCAAACCCATACAGTTCTCAAGGAGACCCCCATGGCTATGAACGCTTCTCAATCAGAATGTGTCGAGGCCTGCCAGGCGTGCGCGACCGCTTGCCTAGCGAACGTCGTCGCGATGCTCGGCAAGAAAAGCAAGAACGCCTGCCCCAAGTGCTGCTTGGAGTGCGCCGCGATCTGCACGCTGTGTGTCCAGGCGATGACGATCGACGCCAAGTTCGCTTCAGACTACTGCCGCCTGTGCGCCCAAGTCTGCAAGTGGTGTGCAGACGAATGTGCGGCACACGAGCACGACCATTGCCAGAAGTGCGCCGAGGCGTGCCGCAAGTGCGCCGAGGCTTGTCAAGCGATGGCGGCCTAACGGCGACGCCTCGGCGGCCTCAGGGCCGCGTTCTGGTGGCACGGCCCGTGCGTGGCCGGTAAGATGGGTGGTTCCAAGACACTCCATCAAGCCGGCGCCCGCCGGGCTGCGCCCGGTGCTTTCCGAAGACGAAAAGTCAAAGCTCGCCAACCGCCTGCGGCGAATCTCCGGGCAGGTGGCGGCGGTGCACCGGATGATGGACGAAGACGCCTACTGCGTCGAGATCCTCACGCAGATTGCCGCCGCGAACGGCGCGCTCGGCAAGGTCGGGCAGATCATCCTGGAAAGCCACATCAAGTCGTGCGTGGCCGCCGCCCTCGAGTGCGGCAACTCGTAGCGGTGTTCCGACCCGGCTGACGCCCCCCGCTGTTCGGCATCGACCTTATTCGTGCTGGCGGCAGCGCCCTCGGTCCCTTGGCCAGTCGGCAATCCAAAGCAGGTGGGCGGCACCGATGCGAGTGTGGCGTCTGACGAAACTTGCTCGTCTTCGTCCAATCTCGTTAACTGCGAGATCATATCAATAGAAGACGGTGTGGCGACATCTGCGACTCGGCATCCGCTCCCATACATTACTACCGCCTTCATGCCTGTCCCCGCGTCTATTCCGGGCTTCTGTCCCCAACTTCAAGCCCCGCTACTTGTGGAGCAGCAACGCGTCGGGGTGGCAGTAGCAACTAGCGATCGGCTGAACGTCCGCTCGCGCCCACGCCTGGCGCACCGACTCCGCGAGCGCGTCGGCTTCGGCGGTCTTCCCCTGCAGGCCCAGCGACTGCTGCAGGCCCAGCAAGGCCCAGGCGTTGTTGGGGTGCCGCGCCAGGTCGGAACGGTAGACCCCCTCCGCCTCCGCGTGCCGGGCGTCTGCCAGCAGCAGCGCCCCCAGCGCGTGGCGCACCGGCTGCATCCAGCCGGGGGGCTCGTCGTAGCTGAGCGACTCCTCGAGCACGACCCCCTGCCGGAGCAGCTCGAACGCGCGTTCTTTGTCCCCCTCATGGAACGCCAGCTCGCCCGCGGCCATCGCACGGGCGACCGCGAGCACATCCGCGGCCTGGTTGTTCCCCATCAGCCATTCGTCCGTGATCTGCGCGGCCACCGCGTCGAATTTCACGAGCTCCTCGTGCGCTTGTTCGGTCCTGCCCAACACCGCGAGCGCCACGCAGCGGGCGCAGCGCCACTCCGCTAGGCTGAATAATCGCCACGACGGGGGTTCTGGCTCTGCAAGCACGTCCTCCCACTTGCCGAAACGGATCTGCACGTGCAGCGTGGTGGGCATGAAGCCATCCGCGATGGCGACGTACTGCTTGAGGAAGCTGGCAGGGATCTGGGATTCGATCTTGCGTGCGGCGTCGATGGCCGTCTGGTAGCGCCCTTCCATCATCGCGGAGTACGCCAGGAAATGCGCGTTGTGCAGGTAATAGACGTTGTAGAACTCGGGCGGTGGGGCGAGCTTTAGGTAGGCCTCGTCCGCGCGCAGGGCGCGCTCGTTTGCAGTTACCGCGTCCGCGTACCGTCCGGTGCGGATATAGATGTGCGACGGCATGTGCACCAGGTGCCCCGAGCCGGGGGCTAACGTCGCGAGCCGCTCTGCGGCCTGCGTGCCCCGCTCCGGCCAGGGGGAAGCCTCGATCGCGTGGATGTAGAAGTGATTGGCGCCGGGGTGATTGGGGGATTTGGACATCGTCCGCTCGAGCACCGCGAGCACCTCCAGCGCGCGTCCCTTGGGCGCGGCTTGCGGGGTCCACAGGTCCCACGGCTGCAGGTCCATCAGCGACTCCGCGTACAGGGCCCCTACGTCTGCGTCATCCGGGAACTTGCGCCACGCCATCTCCATCGCGTCCGCGTAGGCCTGATCGAGTTCGGCTCGGTCCTCCGGCGCCGGCATCGCATAGCGCTGCGCTACGGCGCGCACCAGGGCCCGCTCTACGGGCGACTCGTCGTCGAGCAAGGCGAGCGCCTTCTGGGCCGCCTCGTACGCCAGGCGGCTCTGGTCCTCGCTCATCTCGGGGTTGTTGATGTGCATGCCACGCGCGTACGCGGCGCCCCACCACGCCATGGCGCACGCCGGATCGATCCGGCTGGCCTGCTCGAACGAGCGGATCGCCTCGTCGTGATTGAAACCGTAGAGCAACTGGATCCCCTGATCGAACCAACGCTGCGCTTCTGCGGAGCGCGTGGTCACCCGGCGGGTGTAGCGGTCGAGCCCGGGGTAGAAGCAAACGCCGGGCGTCTTGCCCTCTGGGGTGGCGACCACTGCTTGCGACGCATCGGGAGCGGGTCCTGCCTCGGGCGCCTGTCCGCGCGCCGTTGCCGCCACCGCAAACACCATCAGGCCAGCAACAATCAGCGGGCCTGTCCGCAAACCTAGTGGGGCGTTGATTCGCATGGTTCGACCTGTCACCGACCTGGCGGGAGTGGGGAGAAGCAAGGAGAAGAACGCACGTTCGACTCCGCCGAGAATGTAGTATATCCCCTTCACTGTCCGCTGCGTGCAGCGCCGCCCATCCCCTTATCTCCGGCCACCCCCACCTCCTCCTTCCGTCGTTCGACGCCGCGCGAGTTGGTTGTCGCAAATAGCCATTCAGCAGGGGAGCATGCGGGGTGATTCCCACGTCGTTCCCCAAGACACGCGCAGCAGACGTGAGCCGCGCTCAGCGATCTGGGCGCCGACGAACGCTTGCCGTCGATGCAGCCCGTCCAGCGGTTTGGGGGTCCGGCGCGTGTCCGCTGGTAAGTCGCTGAAGTCTTCGGTCGGCAGGGACACCGCCTGCATTTGCGCTAGACGCAGCAGGGGCCAGCCGGCCGTTTCGCACCTGCGGTCGGTGGACATCACTTCTCTCAGATTCTACCCCCGTCAAGCCGCCAAAACTGGACCAGCTTCGGCGGCTGGGCGCCTGGAGCGATCTGCGGAGGTCTTCGCCGAGCTGGGACACGGCTGCGAGTTGGCGGAGCCGGCCAACCGCCGCGGATGAGGCACGCTCGGCCGATTGGCCATTCAGGCTCGCGAAGGAGGTGAGCTGCACCGCCGCGAGATAGGGTCGGAAGGGAAATCTGCTTGTGTTGGTCAAACTTTGTGCGGTTCGAAGAATCACGAAGTCGCAGCGGTCGCCCCACCGCAGCAGAGCTGGGAGTGGAGCCGACTCAGAACTGCGAGTTCGAATATGCCAGACATGTCGCTGAGGAGCGATGCGAGTGCGGCTTTGTCGTGGCCACGACCCAGGCCGAGCGGCTGCGTGCAGAGAGGCGGTGTACCCAGCCGCCACTAACCGGCACCCTTTTCTGGGACCTGCGGGCGATCGACGACGAGTCCCGTCGTCTCGAGATCGACTTCAAGCGGCAGTTGCTGCTAGTCGCGACCGATCCCATTGAGCTGGAAGAGGTCAGCCTGGGCCCATTCATGATCGCTGTCCATTGGCAGTTGCTTGGCGCCGAACAGCCCAACTACGAAGTGATGGCCCTGCACCCCAACCCGCCCGACTCCAACCCGGGCGTCACCCACCCGCATGTGGTGGACGACCGGCTGTGTGAAGGGGAAGGGACGCACGTGCTGCAGGCCGCCAGCGCGGAAGGGAGGCTGCACGACTTCGTGCTGATCCTCCGCCAGATCCTCCAGACCTATAACGAGTCGAGTGCGTACGTCTGCCTCGACCGCTGGCACGGCGTCCCCTGCATCGACTGCGGCGCCAGTGTGGACGCCGATGAGCGTGGCCTGTGCGGCCGCTGCGACGCACAGCTTTGCGACGAGTGCGTGCAGAGCTGCGAAGGCTGCGGTGACAGTCTGTGCCACGGCTGTTGCGATGCTTGCACGGGCTGCGACGACAACAACTGCCGCTCTTGCCTGGAGCCCTGCAGCGACTGTTCCAAGATCTACTGCCACCAATGCCTAACCGACGGAGTCTGTGATGCGTGTACCGAGGACAAGGAAGCCACTGCGGAAGCAGAGGCAGGAGCAGCCCCGCAGGTCGCTGCGGCTTACGCCCTATGCGTGGGCCAAGCTCCGGTTCCTGCGTGACGCCGGGCCGACCGAGATCGGCTGTTTTGGCGTTACGGACCCCGAGGACCTGCTGCTGGTGCGGGACGTGGTGCTGGTAAACCAGGTCTGTAGCTCGGTCACCGTAGCGTTTGACGACGCCGCGGTGGCCGACTACTTCGACCAGCAGGCCGACGCCGGGCTTAGCCCCCAGCAGTTCGGCCGGGTCTGGTTCCACACACACCCGGGGAGCTCGCCAGCGCCCAGCGGCACCGACGAAGAAACGTTCGCCCGGGTGTTTGGGCCGGCCGGCTGGGCCGTGATGGCGATTCTGGCCCGTGGCGGGCGCTGGTACGCCCGTCTGGGAGTGCACGCCGGCCCGGGCGCCACGCAGCAGCTCCCCGTGCGGGTTGCGTGGGACGAGCCGTTTACCGGCAGCGACCACGCCACGTGGCTCAAGGAGTACGAGACCTGCGTCGAGCAGGAAGACGAATGGGATGAGGTCGACGCGTTCGGTGAGCGGCTGTTCGGGCTCGACCTGGGTGTCGCCCGGTCCCTCTGGAGCTGTCCTACCGACTAACAACAGGGTCCCGACGCTATGAGTACGACACAGTTAGAAGTCCGCTTCGTGCGGCAAGCACAGCTTGTGCCACAAGCGAGGCTCGCGTCACTCGACGTAGCCGTGGTCGGCGTTGGCGCCGTTGGAAGGCAGGTCGCGATGCAGCTCGCCTCGCTTGGCGTGCGTCGGCTGAGGCTAGTCGATTTCGACGAGGTCGACGCGAGCAACGTCACGACGCAGGGGTACGTCCGCGGCGATGTCGGACGGCGGAAGGTTGACGCCTGCCGCGACGCGGTGCTGGCGATTGATCCAGAGATTGATGTGGATGCGGTACTGAACCGTTGGCGTCCAGCGATCCCACTCGGGGACGCGGCCTTCTGCTGCGTCGACTCCATCGACGCCCGCTCGGCCATCTGGCGTGGGGGCGGCGGACTGGTCGGCTTCTGGGCCGACGGGCGGATGCGGGGCGAGACCCTGCGGGTGCTTAGTGCGTGTGACGCCGCCAGCCGCGCGCACTACTCCCAATCGCTGTTTCCGCAGCACGAGGCCCAGGCGGGCGCCTGCACGGCAAGGTCGACGATCTACGCCGCCGGCATGACCGCGGGGCTGATGCTCTCGCAGCTGGTCCGCTGGCTGCGAGGGCAGCCGCTGGACGCCGACCTGTCGCTCAACCTGCTGGCGAGCGAGCTTATTGTTTCAACCCACCGAGCCAAGGAGGCAACCCTTGTCGGGTAACGAAAACCAAGGGGCCCCGCGCCCCGAGTTCTGGACGCGGCCGCCCCCGCGGGGGGTCGTGTTCTGGGCGTGCGTTGTTCTGGCCGTGCTGTTCACCACCGCGTTCTGGCCGACCGTCGTCGTGCTCGCGGTAGGGGGAGTCTTTGCCTGTTGCAGGCTCGCGCAGCAGAAGCGGGCCTTGTCGAGGCCGGCGCCGAGGCGACGGGTGCAGCGGCGGCGGTAGCGGTCGGGGCGGCGCCCCACTCCCGGCGGGCCGCTTCGGACGCTGCTGCGTCCGGGCGGCCGGCGGGGGAGGGGGGAGCACGCTTGAGGGGAGCCCTTTTTTTTAGCCCCCGGCCGGTAGTGCCGGAACGCCCCAATCGATCACCCAAGGCTACTGCTTGCAGCGGTAGCGCCCGCGGCGGGATGCAGGGTTGGCTTGGGATCGAGCGAGCCTGTCCGCAACACACCGTGCGACGCAGAGCATGCATGCTCCGACTCCGGCCGACCCGACCCACGGCGGGCGGCTTCCCACGTTCTTCACAGTGCGCGTCCAGAATCAAGCACCCACAATGCCGCCTGCCACGCCCGTCGTTTACCCCCAGAGTCGCCCGGCGATGACCTTCGAGACAGCCCCCCAAGGCCTACCGCTGACGCTGATCGCAGCTCTCCTTGTCCCGGCGGTCGTGGCGCAAGACGCCGCGGTTCTGCGACGCTACGACGCGCCCGTGGCGACGCAAGCGGTAGCGGTCGATCCGCACTGCTTCTTTGCGATCGGCAACCGCCGGGTGGCCCAACACGCCAGGTCGACGGGCGCGGTGCTGCGTCACTGGACGGCCTCGGAATCAATGCCGCTAGAGCACCTCAACTCCGGCGTGGTGCTCGACGGGAAGCTGTACTGCGCCCACTCGAACTTCCCTCGCTACCCCGAGACAAGCTCGGTTGAGGTGTGGGACGCTCAGACGCTCGAGCACGTCGAGTCCCACAGCCTGGGGATCGCCGCGGGCTCGCTCACCTGGATCGACTCGCACGACGGCGCCTGGTGGGGCGTGTTCGCCCACTACACCGCGCCGGTCAACGACGATCCGCACGCCCGCGACGCGCGGTGGACCTCGCTGGTGCGCTTCGACCGCCGGTGGCGGCGTACCGGGGGGTGGGTGTTTCCGGCCGAGGTGCTCGGGCGTTTCGAGCCGCACAGCTGCTCGGGCGGGGCGTGGGGCGCCAACGGGCGACTCTACTGCACGGGGCACGATCGGGGCGAATTGTACGAGCTCGAACTGCCTGCGGCCGGCGCCGAGCTGGTGCTCCGCCGCACGATCGCCGCGCCGCTTACCGGCCAAGGGTTCGCCTGGGACCCCGGCCGGCCCGGCGTGCTGCTGGGCATCGACCGGCCGCGCCGGCAGGTGCTGGAGCTGCGGATCGAGTTGGCCGGCGGCCAGAGCAACCCGTAGCCGGCCCGCTACGAGCCGTGGGCCGCGGCGAGCGCTGGTTGCTCGAACCGCGCGGCGTCGGTCTGGCGACGGAAGTAGAAGTAGGCCAGGCCCATCATCACTAGCGACGCCAGGCTGACTGCCAGCGAGGCGCCGATCAGCAGCCGCAGGTAGTTGGCCTCGAAGCTCGCGACGTCCTTGGCCAGCAGCACCAGCACGTAGCCCAGGTAGCCGAACGCGTCGGCCAGGTACATCAGGTAGCCCAGGTTAGCCCGGTCGCGGAACAAGGCGATCATCCGCTCGAACAGCGTCGTGTGGAAGGCCACGTAGGGGACGTAGGCGCCGATCCCCACGACAACCATGTAGGTAAACCCATCCACCCCGCCCCCCAGGTATAGCAGCGTCACCAGGCCGATCACGACGAACCCGGCGAGGATCGTGTAGATGGCCGTGAAGAACGCCGTGCGGTTGTCGGGTATCAGGAAGGCGAGCCCGTTGATGGCGATCGCCGCAAACATCACCAGCGTTTCTGAGATCGTGAAGACGCTCGGGGTCTTGTCGTAGCCGAGCGCCGACCAGACCTCGACCGCAAAGTCGTCGCGGACGCTCCGCAGGATCGTCAGCAGCGTAAACACCGCGACCAACAGCAGCAGCCCCACGCCGTGCCGGCGCAGCAGCGCCCTCCGTGCAACGCGATCAATGGGCGTTCGCTCCGCACGCAGCGCCACGTCGGCTTGCGTGGGGGCCGGGATCTGGGCGAGCAGCCAAACACACACCAGCAGCGGAGGCCAAAAGACCAAGCCGGTAACGAACGGCATCCAGTACTCCGAGACCCCGCCCCAAAGCAGCAGGGCCTGGCCCACCGTCTTCACGGCGCCCGACGAGACGATGAAGCTGGCGCACAGCCCCGCCGACAGGGCCTCGGTCACGCGGCGCCCTTCCAGGAAACCGAGCACCAGCCCGAACACCATCCCCAGCGGCAAGCCGTTGAGGAACAGAAACACAAAGTTGTACGGGCTCGGCACGACGCCAAACAGCAGCAGCGCCGCGTGGGCCGCCGCGATCAGCGCCACGATGCTCGCGGCACGCCTGCCGGGCCGGGCCTCGGCGATGAAGCGGATGCCGATAAACTTTGACAGCGTGTAGCCCAGCACCTGGCTGACCACCAGCACCGTCTTGTAGTCCAGTCCGTACAGCTCGACCCCGGAGAACGTCCCCGCCGTGAACGGCTTGCGGAACGCGTACATGCAGAAATAGACGCCAAACGACGCCGCGATGCAGTAGGCCGAGAAGACGGCGGGCGACGCTTGTTCGAGTCGGACCGAGATTCGCGGGGGCATTGTTGCGGTTGGGCTTCGTTGCGACTGGGATGTGCCAAGCGGGAGTCCATCGGCCCGCGCGATCCGACGAGGCTGATCCTAGGGGGCCGCCCGTCGGCGCCCAAGCAAGGGAGCGACCGACTCACGAAAGCTTCACAATCTAATGGGAGAATGCGCACAACTCCCACCGCGCTCGGCCGACCGCCATGAACGTTCACTCGCCAACCTCGCCCTTCGCCAGTGCCTGTGGGGAAGAAGCCCACACGCTGATCGCCGGGAGCGGCCAACGCGTCGCCTACTCGCTCGACGAGCTGGGGCTGCTGCTCCACCAAATCGGGGCGACGCGCGTGCTGCTGGTGGTCGACAGCGGCGCCGCAGACGCCGCCCGGGCTTGGGGCCGGATCGAGCGCCAGCTCGCGGGCGCCGTGGTGCAGCGGTTCGAAGATTTCTGCCCCAACCCGAAGCTCTCTCAGGCAGTGGCCGCGGCGCGTGCCGCGGCCGAGCTGCGTGCCGAGGCGGTCGTGGCGGTCGGGGGAGGGTCGTGCCTGGACATCGCCAAGCTAGCGGCCGCGGGGACTTGGGCGGGGGTCGCCGCGTCGGCCCGGGCGGACTCACTGCACCCGGCGCCTGCGTTGATTGCGGCGCCCACCACGTCGGGGTCGGGGAGCGAAGCGACCCAGTTTGCCGTGGCGTACGACGCGGGGATCAAGAAGTCGTACGCCTGCCCCCAGATGCGACCGGGCTGCGTGATCCTCGACCCCACGCTGGTCGCCGCGATGCCGGCCCGCCTGGCGGCGGTCTCGGGGCTCGACGCCCTAGCGCAGGCCGTCGAGTCGCTGTGGGCGGTTGGGGGGACGGCCCGGTCGTACCGCTACGCCGGGGCCGCGGGGCGGCTCGTGGCCTCTGCGCTGCACGCCAGCGTGACACGGGGGGACGGGGCGTCCCGCACCCGGATGATGGCCGGCGCGTTCCTTGCCGGGCAGGCGATCAACCTCGGCAAGACGACCGCGGCCCATGCGGTTTCCTACAGTTTGACGTCCCGCTACGGGATCGCCCACGGCCACGCGGTGGCGCTGACGCTCGGCTGGTTCGGCGACGCGAACGCGCGGACGGGAAACGACGACTGCGTCGACCCGCGTGGGCCCGCGTACGTGCGGCGGCGTGCGGCGTGCGGCGCCGCGCTGCTGGGTTGTGCGCCCGCCGAGCTGCCGCGGGCGGTCTGGGCGCTGCTGGGCGAGCTCGGCCTGCCGCGGAGCCTCCGCGAAGCCGGCGTCCCCGAGGAGGCGTTGGCGGCGATCGCCGGCAGCGTCAACCAAGAGCGGATGGCGAACAACCCCAGGCGCTTCGACCCGCCCACGCTGCTCGGGCTGCTCGGGCGGGCGTGGGACGCTGAGTTTTGAGCAGGAGGGTCGAAGAGTACAAGAGACGAATCGGCGGATGAACGCCGAGAAGCGTCGATAGACGGTTCGCAATCGAATCGGCGTTTGTCGACGGCGATCTGCGGCTCTCCACGGAGTTGCCTGCCAGTTCGGCCCATTGTGCTCAGCCTACGCTGCTGTGGGCCTCGTGTGAGATAGTGGCCATGACGGTTGACAACGCGGCGTCGAACCGGTCGAGCAGCGTGTCGCAGGCCTGCTCGTCGTGGGCGAGCGACAGGTAGAGCTTGGTCCCCATCGGGTTGAGGAACACGCCGCTGCGGAACATCTCCAGCATCAACGCGCGGGCCAGCCGCTTGTCACGGTGCTGGCTCGTTCGGTAGTCGCGCGGCTCGCTGGAGGTAAAGGCGACCTGGGCGAGCGGCCCGTCCCCCAGCACCCGCGCGTCCAGGCCCCGGTCGCGGAGCACGCGCCGCATGCCGTCTCGGAGGCGCCCCCCCAGGCCGTGGAGCGTCTGGTAGACCCCCGGGCTCTTGAGCACGTCGAGCGTCGCCAGGGCGGAGACGGCGGAGATCGGGTTCCCACCCAGCGTCGAGGCGGTCCATACGTAAGTTGAGCGTCCGTGACGGTCTTCGCACACCAGGTCCATGATGTCGGCCCGGCCGCCGTAGACGCCAATCGGCAGCCCGCCGCCGAGCGCCTTGCCGTAGGCGACCAGGTCGGGGACGACGCCGTAGTACGCCTGGGCGCCCCCGAGCGCCAGCCGGAAGCCGGTCACCACCTCGTCGAACACCAGCAGCACCCCCAGCTCGCGGGTCAGCTCGCGGAGTCCCTCGAGGAAGCCGGGGTCGGGGGGAAGGCAGCGCTGCAGCGGCTCAACGATCACCGCTGCCACACGCTCTGCGCTTCCGCGGAGGATCTTGGCGGTCTCCTCCAGGTCGTTAAAGGGCGCCACCAGCACGCCCCCCTGCAGATGCGCGGTGAGGCCGTCGCTGGAAGGCTCGGCGAGCGGGAAATCGAGCCCCCGCGAGGGGAACATGCTGGTCACCCCGACGTCGTGCGCCCCGTGGTACGCCCCCTCAAACCGCAGCACCGCGTCGCGGCCGGTGTACGCCCGGGCGAGGCGCAGGCAGTACATGGTCGCCTCGGTGCCGGAGGCGCAGAAGCGGACCCGCTCGCTGGCGGGGCTCAGCCCGATCAGCGCCTCGGCCAGCTCCAGCGACGCGTCGGTGACCGTGGCGAAGTTGGTCCCCAGGGCCAGCCGATTTGCGACGGGCTCGGTGATGCGCGGATCGGCGTGCCCGACCAGCACCGAACCCCATCCCATCGAGAAGTCGAGCATCCGCCGTCCGTCGGCCGTCCAGAGGCGGCACCCCTGGCCGCGCGCGACCACTGTGGTGAGTTCCTCGGTGAGGTTGAACTCGCCGTTCCCCCCGGCGGGCAGGGCCTTGAGGGCGCGCCCGCGCCAATCGGATGCATTCGACAACGGAGGCTGCCTGCTGGTTGATGGATTCGTGCGACGCGTCCCGTGGCCTAGTTGCGCAGCTCGCTGAAGTTCACCCTGTAGGTCAACTCCGCAGCATCACGGTCGGCGTCGAAGACGCGGAACAGGAGATGGGGTTCGTCTGTTTCGCTGGCCCTCCACTGGAGGTCCAGCAGCGCGTAGGCATTCTTGGCGTGGGCGACCGGCGTTACGCGCCCGCGGTTTAGCACGTGCGGTTCCTGCTGGTTCACCCCGCAGAACATCAGTTCGATCGCGTCGTACCCAATCGCCTCCGGCAGCCGGCTCGCCTCGCCGTAGTGCTGATCGCCGGCGAGAAAAACAACCCCTTCGGCGCCGCTGGCGCGGATTAGGTCGAAGAGCCGCCGCCGCGCCCGCGGAAACTTCGACCACGTCTCGAAGTGCGCATCCTTGTCGAGCAAGACTTGATAGCCCGAGACGATCAGCCGCAACCGCGCCGGCCGCCGCAGTTCTTCCTCCAGCCACGACCACTGACGCTCGCCCAGCGTGTCGGCGTCGTCTCCTGGGGCGTCGCGGTTGTAGCGGCCGTCGAGCAGCAGCACCTGCAGCCGCTGGTCTCCCTCGCCAAAATAGCGGGCGTGGTACACGCCGTCGCGGTCCGCTGGGACGCAGTCCTCCAGGCCCCAGAACCGACGGAAGTGTTGTTTGCTGGGCTCCTTGAGCGCGTAGTCTTTCCCGCAGTTGTTCAGGCCGTAGTCGTGATCGTCCCAGGTTGCGGCCATCGGCACGGCGCGGCGCAGCTGCTCGAACGCCGGGAGCGACGCCAGCGCCGCGTGCCCCTCCTCGATCACCGCCAGGTCGTCCGGCGTGTCGGTGTAGACATTGTTGCCGAGCCAAAGCATCAGGTCGGGCTTGGCGGTGACGTACCGCCAGAAGGCGGGCGCCGGCTGGGTCTGCTGGTGGCAGCCGGCAAGCCCGATCCGAACGACCGCCAGGGGAGAATCCTGCTGCTCGGCCGCGTGGGTGTACGACGGCGCGAAGAGTCCAAGCCCCAGGGCCACTAGGAAGGCTGCTCTCATCTCTGTCCTTTGCTGCGTTGGGTGGCGCGGCCAGCCGCTTGCTCTGAAGCGGCGGCGCGGGCTTCAGTCATCGTCGTCGTCATCGTCATCGTCGTCATCGTCGTCGACGTGGCTGATCGCCCACTCGGGGTACGGGTCCTGCGTGCCGCGCACGGCCCGCCAGAGGATGCGGTTAAGCACGTCTTCGGGGGCGCGGTCGACCTCGCGGAAGTTGAGCGACGCCGAGACCAGGGCGTCCTCGCGGAGCTGCGGGTCGGAGATCGCGTGGGGATCGGGGTTCATCTGATCGAGCGCCACCTGGGCGCCCGCCGCGGCGTAGGGGGTCGTGTCGGGCTCGTCGGTGAAGCAGTCGAACATCGGCGTGGCGCTGGCGTCGAACTGGTTCATCGGGGGGAGACCAAGAATCTGCTCCATCGTGCGGATCACGCTGGTGGTGTTGTACTGCGTGCTTACGACGGCGCCCCGCTTGGCGTACGGGCTGGCGACGAAGGCGATCGTGCGGTAGCCGCTCACGTGGTCCCAACCGGCCTGCGGGTCGTCCTCGATGACAAAGATCGCCATCTTCGGCCAGAACTTGGAGCGGCTGTACGCCTCGATGATCCGCCCCAGCGCCAGGTCGTTGTCCGCCATGCATGCGGCCGGCGTGGGGCAACCGGGGCTTGTGCCGCTGCAGTGGTCTTGGGGCAGGCAGATGAGGGTCATCCGCGGGTGCTCACTCTTGCGCTGGAACTCTTTGAGCTCGTTGATCACGTAGTCGGCGCGGAACTGGTCGGGGACGCTCATGTTCCAACCGACGTAGTCGAGCGGCGAGATGGCCCGCAGGCTCTCGACGCTGGGCCAGCTCTCGAACACCACGTCGGGCGTGCCCTGCTTCCACGCCTGGTAGCAGGCGGTGAAGTCGGGCTCCCCCGGGCGGTCGGCGTCGGCCCAGCGGACGCTGGGCCCCATGAACTCGCCGTAGTTGCGGACGGAGCGTCCGTGGGCCAGGGCGTTGTCCCACAGGAAGCCGGCCGGAGAGTAGGCCAGCGCGTCGTCCTCGTCGGTCCCCATCCCGTCTGGGTAGCTGCGTGGGAAGCCGGCGAAGCTCTTCTCCATGTAGTCGGTGGAGTACGCGGTGGCGGTCCACTGGTGCCCGTCTGCGCTGCAGATGCCGCAGCAGTAGGTGTTGTCCAGCAGCACAAACTCGTCGGCCAGCTTGTGGTGGTTGGGGGTGACGTTGCGGGGGAAGATGCAGAGCGACGGGTCTCCGTTGCCTCGCTCGATGTCGCTGAGCACCTGGTCGTAAGTGCGGTTCTCTTTGATGATGTACACCACGTGCTCGATCAGGCTCGGCTCGCCGATCCGCTGGGGGATGGCCCGCGGGGGCTGGTCGGGCCTGGGGGGGAGCAGCGCCTCGGTGATCCGCGGCGCCCGCATGTTGGCGGCGACACGCTCCGAGAGTTTGGGCAGCGCCCGGTCGCTAGGGACCGGCGCCAGCGTCACCGACCCGTGGTAGTGGTGGGCGTTGAAGCCCTTGGTCTCTTCTGCGTAGGGTTTGGGCTCGCGCGGCAGGCCCTTGATGTTGGCCACGATTAACTGCTTGCGGGCGGCGTCGTAGAGGATGGCGCCCGGGTACCAGCCGACCGGCGCCATCCCTCCGAGCTCCGACAGCTTCGGGTCGTCGGCGTTGAACTCGAACACCGCGACCGCGTTCTGCGACCCGTTGGCGACGTACAGCCGCTGGCCCGCCTCATCGAACGCCGCCGCATTGGGCGACGCCCCCAGCAGGTCGGCCGCGTTGGGCTTGGCCCAGAGCGTGGCGACCACCGAGTCGCTGGCCGTGTCGATCACGCTGAGGTGGTCGCTGTTGGCGTTGCAGCACACCACGTGCCTGCCGTCTGGCGAGGCGGCCAGACCGCTGGCGTGCAGCCCCGTCAGCACCTCAACCACGACGGCGCCCCGCGTGAGGTCGATCACGCTCACGGAGCCCTCGCTGGCGACGTGCCGAACAGGGTCGACCCGCACCCGCGTGCCCCGTCCGGCCGGACCGGTGGGGTCGTCTTTGCCGGGCCGGCGTCCCCCCCAGTTGCTCACGTACGCTTTGTCGCCGACCAAGACAACGTCCAACGGCGCAACGCCGACTTCGAAGGTCCGTAGCACCTCGCCCGACTCGGCGTCGAGCTCCAGCAGCCGGTTCGAGAGGTTACCGCACACGTACAGCCGCGAGCCGTCCGGCGTGACCGCGATGCCGGCGGGGACCTCGGCGCCGCGGCGCGGGGCGTTCGCCTTGGGGAGCGACCAGGCGCCGAGCGGGCTAACGACGCCGTCGCCGGACACGCCGAACAGCTTGACGCTGCCGCCGACGTTGCTGAGGTAGACGCGGTCTCCGGAGGGCGAGAACGCCAGGCCGGCGTAGCTGAGCATGCCGTCGACGTCGACCCCGCCCGCGACCTTGGCGTCGGGCGACACTTCGGCGGGCATGGCGACCCGCTGCTTGATCTGGCCGGAAGCCGGATCGATCACGATCAGCTCGCTCGTCTTGCCCGAGGTGAGCAGCAGCCCGCCGTCCGGCGAGAGCGCCAGCGCCTGCGGTCGCAGGCCGGGGAGCTCGACCTGTTTGCCGATCGGGGTGACTAGCTGGTTCACCGGGGTGACCATCTGGCCCTCTGCGTAGCCCACCCGGGAGCGGTCGGGCTCGGCGGCCAGCGCGACGGACGGCAGCAGCATCAAACAGCAAAGCGAACGGTACATCGAAGGGATACTCCTGGGGTCTAACAGGGCGAGGGGGGACGTGATCGGCGTCCGGGGCCGCGTGGGGGCCGGCGAGCGGCTGTGCGGCCGCGTCGCGCGGGGCAGAACAACGCGTCCCGCCCATCTTATGCCGTCCGCACTCGGAGCGCCCCCGCGCGGGCGTGCGCTCCGCCGCCGCGGGCGCACCAGCGGGCCGGAGAGGGCGATCACGGCGCCCAGCAGCAGCGACGAGCACGGCTCGGGGACGGCCCGGCCTTGTAGCGCCCGCTGCGCCGCGAGGCCCATCGCCGGGTCGAGCTTGTTCAAGAGCGCCCAGTCGGCCAGATCGGTGACGCCGTCGAGGTTCAGGTCGCCGCGGGCGTAGCGGGTCGTGGCGTCGCCCCCGGCCTCAACCAACCAGTGGTCGAGCAGCGCCCGCACGTCGTCGGATTCGGCGGGTCCCAGCCCGTTGCCGGCCACGACGTTGTCCTGATTGATGTCGCCGACGACTCCGTTGGGGGGCGCGACCCTCAGGCCGCGGACGGTCCCCTCCAGACCAAGCGCGAAGGGATCGATCCCCAAACTCCACAGCGCCGTCGCGGCGACGTCTCGCAGGCTCCCTTGCAGCAGCGGCTCGCCGTTGAGGACGCTGGGGCCGCTGACGATGAAGGGCGTTTCCCAGTTGACGGGCCCCTGCGAGGCAGAGTGGCTTTGACCCACGCCGGGGCGTGCGCCCAGCGCCGCCATGACGTCGCCGATCAGCCCGTCGACCGCGATCAGCGCGTTCTTGTACTCGAGTGAGCCCCACCCAAAGCCGTGCCCCGCCGCGTCGACCTGATCGAACTGCGCGAAGACCGCGGTGGGGTCCTCCCGGCGGAGCAGGTCGACCAGCGCGTCGCGGATGAGGGGGTCGGCCACGCCCCCGAACTCGAAGTCCGTGTCGTTGTCGTCCACCACACGGGCGTTGATCGGGTCCCACCCCGTGATCGACGCGGTGTAGGCCTCGGGGTCGCGCTGCTTGATGTAGTGGAACAGCGAGGGGAAGGCCCCGAAGCGGTTGCCGGCGAAGCTGTTGTCGGACACGCCGTGCGTCGGGCCGCCCACCCCCGTGAGGATCGTCGACCAGTTCACGCCGCTGGCGCCGTAGCCGCTGGGGGGGCTGGGTGTGAGCGCCCCCTCGTTCAGGAAGTCGTAGCGGGCGGCGCCCTGGGCGGTCAGGGCGTCGAGGTTGGGGGTCGGGTAGTCGCGGGTGTAGCCCCCCCCTGCGCCGTCGATGCCCAGGATGAGCACGCGGTTGTCGGCCGCGGCCAGCGACGCCCAGAGGGCGACCAGGGCCGCGGCGCCCGCTCGCTTTGGAGAGATCATCATCGCACAAGGGGATCGGGAGGGGAGCGTGGCGCGACGGCCGGGGACCTGGAGGGGGCGGGCCGTTTAGCGACGGTCGGCGCCGCCGTTGTTGAACGATTGACCCGCGCGGGTCCCCAGGTCGCTCCACGGCGCCGCGTCGATGTTCTCGTCGATCGCTTCAACGTGCCCGTCGACGTACAGCACCTGCACGATGCCGGCGTGCTCGCTGCCGAGCGAGAGCTGCAGCGCCTGGCAGGTGACCGAGTCGGCCGACCGGCACACCTGCTGGTTCTCCTGTGGCGTGCCCTGCAGGTTGACGCCCACGCCGGTTGAGCCGAGGAACTCCGACATGTCGCTGTAGCTGTCGCTGCCGATCGAGGTGTCGATGTCGTCGCTGCCGCCGTGCCAGTGGTCCTTGCGGTCGCCGCGTTTGTCCTCGGGGGTCCGCCCGAGCGAACCGATCGTCTCGACGTCGCTGACCGCCTCGCCGATCATGCCGGTCTTGCTCGTGCCGTCGGTGATCTTCCGCAGGGCGATCCGACCGGTGCGGGTGTCCTGCTGGTGGTGGACCCCAACCAGCACGCCGTCGGCGCCCTCCCACAGGGGCTGGGCGCTCGGCTTCTTCTTGACCCGCAGCCAGAAGCTGGGGAACTGATTCTGGGCCAAGCCGCTGGCGATGCCCAGGTACGATGCCGGCACGCGCCGCATCACGAGGTAGCTGTCGGCCGAGAGGTCGTAGAGGTGTTCAGGCAGAGCCATCGACGGGCAGCGATAAACCGAGAAAACGGTCTCGACAAGCTGCACGTTGCGGTACTTGTCGCCGAGCGCGGCGACCGAGGCGTACTCGGCGCCCCCGGGCGAGCCCCACTGGAAGTTGCCCTGGTCGTCTTCGCCGATCGAGAGGCCGTCGAACGACGCACCCTCTTCTAGGTAGGGGAGGATGAACGCCGACCACGAGCTCCCTTCGCCCAGGTAGGCGCCCGGCGGGAGCCTGCTCCTGGACGACTCGTAATTCATCACCGCCAGGCCGATCTGCTTGAGATTGTTTGAGCACTGCGACCGGCGGGCCGCCTCCCGAGCCGCCTGCACCGCCGGCAGCAGCAGGGCGACGAGGATGCCGATGATAGCAATCACCACCAGCAGCTCTACGAGCGTGAACGCTGCACGGGGGTCACGGACACGGCGGGTTTGGCGATCCATGCGGTTACTCCTTTGTTTCTTGACGGGAGGCGGTGGTTGGGCCTGGCGGGCCCGGGGGATGGCGCCGGCCCTTAGCGGCCGGGTAAGCAGGCGGCCGCGGGCTAGGTCACTCGCCGCCGCGACGGGCGCGGCGCGCGAGCAACGCGAAGGCCCCGACCGATAGCGCCGTCAGCAGCGAGGCGGGTTCGGGGACCGAATGACCCGCGATCAGCCTCAACGCCGCCGCCCCGGCCGCGGGGCTGGCGTTGTTGAGGATCGCCCAGTCGCCCAGGTTGACGATGCCGTCGTAGTTGAAGTCGCCCAGCACCCGCGTGCTCAGGTCGCCCACCAGGCGGCTCTGCTCCAGCTCGGTGGCCGGGTTGATCGCCGACAAACGCTTCTCGGACAGCCAGTTGGAGGCGAATAGGCTCGCGTCGGCCAGGGTGACGCTCATGTCGCCGTTCAGGTCGCCGTCGATGGCGGGCGCGAAGGCCTGGGCGTAGCCGTTGTCGCGTTGGAAGATGTACTCGCCGTAGTCGTTGAGCACGTTCACCCCTCCGCCGACCAGGTTGTCGTTGTCGTTCAGGCCGATGACGAACATCTTGAGGTCGTCCACGACCCCCCGAAAGAAGAAGCTCTCGGCCAACGGCAGTTCGAGCGACGTTGGGCTGGTCGCGCGGCCGACGGTCAACGGGCTCACGTCGAGCGCGTCGATGTTGGTGAAGACCTCGCCTTCGCCGATGTTGACGATGGTTTCCACCGCGTAGCCGCCGAACGCCACGGCCTCGGCGACGCCGTTGACGTAGAAGATCGAACCCTGGCCGGGCCCGAAGGGGCGGACCACCGACAGGTGGCTCCACTGGTTCGCGGTGGCCAGCACGCCGGTGGAGTAGTCGGCGGGGGTCACGATCGGGTCGGAGACGTCCAGCACGTCGTCCTCGGTGCCCAGCTCGCCGTCGGGGCCGGGGAGCTGGGTGGTCTCGACCTCGAACCGGCTGCCGTACCGCATCGCGTAGTGGCCGCTCGAGTCGATCAGCACGCCGTGCTGCTGGCTGTCCATGACGATGTGCTGCTCGCCGGCGACGGCGGTGGGCTTGGCCCACAGCTCAAACCCGCGGTCGTTGATGCGGAAGTAGTTGAGCGATCCCCCCTGGTTGATGAGCGACGCGGCGGACGAGGGGGACTGCTCCGGGAAGTTGAGCGCCTCGCCGAAACCGGTGCGGAGGTACTGGCGGTCGAACGTCAGCGGGTTGAGCTGCAAGCCGATGCCGCCGGCGCCGTCGGGTCGGTCCGCCGTGCTGACGTAGGTCGGCTTGCGGCTGGTGGGGCTGACGGCGATCAGGTCGATCAGTTGGTTCTGGCCTAGCTGCCCCGCGCTGTCGTAGGTCACCAGGTTCCCGCTGCCGTCGGTCTGCGTCACCGGCTGGCCGGCCGTGCCGCCGTTGTCGAGGTCGCCGAAGCGGTAGTCGCGGTCCAGGAAAGGCGAAGGGGGCAAGGCCGCGCTGGCGCCCCCAGCCGTGGCCAGCATCGCGGCAAGGCCCAGCAGCAGGCCCCGTCCGCCGCGGCGGGCCAGCGACGCGGCGCCCGCTGCCCCGGCCAGCAGGCACACCAGCAGCGAGGAGGGCTCGGGGACGCCCGCCGCTGCGGTCGCGGCGGGGCCGACGGACAGCGAGGCGCCGAAGCTCTGCTTCCAGAGGGCGTAGTCCGCGGCGTCCACCAGGTTCGCGCTGCCGCCAGTCTCGTCGCCGTTGCCGCCGAGGCTGGCGGTGGTTCCCAGCGCGTCGCGCCACACCGTGTAGTCGGCCGCGTCAACGCTGCCGTCGCCGTTGAAGTCGCCCGGCAGGCCGATCGCTTCGTAGTAGTACTGGACGACCCCTTGCACGATGTCGCCCGACGCCAGGGAGTAAGAGAACTTGATGTCGCCGGCCGCTTCGGCCGCCGCTTGGTCGAACGTCGCGGCGTTGATCAGCCCCCCCAGCAGCTCGCTGCGGGTGTTGTCGAACTGGGAGCTGCCGAACAAGAACGCTTCGGCGAACTGCCGGTCGGTCGAGGCGAGCCGTTCCCACCGCTCGCCGCTGCTGCTGCCTGGGATCGAGTCGGCGTCGGGGCCGTCCGCGGTCTCAGCGACCGAGGCCGACAGCCCACCGCCCGCCATCGAGCGGAGCAGCCCGGTGTCGCTGGTGATGTTGATGCCGGTGATCGCGCTGCTGATCACGTCGTCGCCGACCAAGTACGCGAGCCCGTTGGCGGTGTTGATCCGCAGGGTCGCGGGGTCGGTAGGCACCGAGATCAGCAGGTTGTCGAGCGCCCAGAACCAGTCGTTCCAGGCGTTGTTGAGGTTGAACTCGAGCTGCAGGGTGCTGGCGGCGCCGTCGAACCGCAGGTCGTCGATAGTGACCCGTTCGTTGGTGGCGTCCTGCTTATAAAAGTCGCTCTCTTCGTCGGAGTCCCAGCGCAGCACCTCGACGGCGCGTTGGCTGGGCGTGCCGGCGTCGTAGATGGCGCGGATCACGGCGGTCTGGTTGTTGGTGTTGTTGACCGCGCCGTCGTCCATCCCCTCCGGCCGCCAGGCCGAGTCAAAGGCGAACTTAATCCGACCGGCGGGCACGCCGGCGGGGATCGAGATCACCGGGGTGAGCGTGCGGGCGTCGTAGAGATTGAACGGGGCGGTCGTGCCGGGGTCGGTGGCGGCGTCTTCCCACTCGTCGGGGTCGGCGATCATCACCGTCCCTTGGCCTCGGGTGAACTGGCTGCGGTCCTGATCGCCGGCCGCTTCGACCCACCAGTCCTTGTCTGCAAACGCCCAACCGGACCACTCGGTGACGCCGTCGAGGTCGGGGTCGTCGTTGTTGGGCATCCCCGAGTCGTCGACGATCCAGCCGGCGGGCCCAACCCCGCTCCAAACCTCGGACCCAGCCACGGCTTCTTCTACGTTGGGGCCCAGGGGGATGCCCTCAAAGTCTTCGCTCAGCAGGACGAGCTGGGCGTCGGCGTCGGTGGCGGAGACCCCCACGAGCGCGGCGCCGACCACAATGGCCATCGCCGCCGGGCGCCCGCGGAGGCGGACCGTCGCAGCCGTGAAGCAGATCGCCAACAGGGCCGCCCAAGAGGCCGGTTCGGGAACGTTGGTCGAACCGCCGGCGATCGCGGCGGCCAGCGCCCCTTGGCCGTTGACGAAGTCGTAGGTGCGCTGGAACTCGAGGAAGTCGCCCAGCGTGTGGAGCCCGTCGTTGTCGAGGTCGCCCTTGGCGTAGCGGACCGCCTCGGTGAGCCCCGTCAGGCCGCTGCCAAAGCCCAGCTTGAAGGTCTCCCAGTCGTTGATGTCGACCGCGCCGCTGAAGTCGAGGTCCAGGAACGGGTACGCCTGATCCGGGTTGCCGACAAACTCGACGATGCCGCGGATGGGGCTGTCGTTGCCCTCCAGGAGATAGTCGAAGGTCACGTCGGAAAGCTCGCGGTAGAAGCCCTGCCAGACGTCGCCGAGGTTGATCTCGGCGGTCGTGCCGAAGGGGTCGCTGCCTAGGTGCACCTCGCTCAGGTCGTTGATCGTTCCGCCGGGCTGGGTGGCCTGCAGCCAACCCGGGTCACCGGCGGACAAGAACGCCGCGCCCGCTTCGTCAAACACCCCCGCCTGCGAGCGGAGGGAGTAGCCGCGGAGGTCGACGCTGCTCCCGGTGCGGTTGACGATCTTCACCTCCCCGGTGCCGCGGTCGACGATCGCCCGCAGCACGCCGTCCTCTCCGGGGGCGGCGCCGGTGAACACGCTCACGTTGTCGACCGCCCACCACCAGTCGTTGTTGCCCTGCAGGCGGAACTGGATCTCGACGTTGGCGGCGCCGGCGGGGTTCTGCAAGTCGAGAGTGACGCTCTCGTTCAGCGCGATGGGCTTAAAGTCTGGATCGCTGTCAACGGATGAGAAGCGGAGCAGGGGGATCGTGGTCTCGTTGCCGGCGCCCCGGTTGTAGACCGCGGTGAGCATGCCGGTCTGCTGGTCCTCGGGCTGCCAGGAGGAGTGGAAGAAGAGCTTGGCTTGGTTGGCCGCGATGCCCGACAGCGAGATCGAAGGGGTCACCAGCGTCGAATCGAACACGCCGTTGGCGGGGTCGAGGTCGGCCTCGCTCCCCGCGGGGTCGCCGAAGTCGTCCCACTCGTCGGGGTCCGCCACCGCAATGACGCCGCTGCCGCTGAGAAACTGGTTGCGGCCCTGGTCGCCCGCCGTGAGGACCCACCAGGCCTTGTCCACAAACCGCCAGCCCGCGAACTCGGCCACGCCGCTCCCCGGGCTCTCGGGGTTGACCGTGGTGAGGTTGACCTCGGTCCAGCCGGCCGGGCCGTTGGGGCCTACTTCTTGCCACGCGGCGCGGTCGCGGAGCTCTGATTCGAAGGTGACGACCGGCTTGAGCGTCAGGCCGTCGAAGTTTTCCGAGAACAGGTCGGCCGCCCCGGCCGGTCCCGTGGCCAGCGACGCCGCCGCGAGCGAGCAGCAGAGACGCCGAATGAAGTCGCGTGAGACAGCCATGCTTGCGTAGACTCCCCAGAGATGAACAAGAACGGTAGTGCGATGTATGAAAGGCCGTGAACCAGTGGGTGCGCGCCCCGGGCCCGACCCGCCGGCGAACAGGCCCCCCGCTCGCTCGGCGAGCGGGGAGCCATCCGGGTCGCCGATCGGCTGCGCGGTCTACTTGCGCTTGCGACGCAGCAGCCCGCCGGCGGCGATCACGGCCCCGAACAGCATCGCGGTCGAAGGCTCCGGGACCGTGGCGGAGCTCGTGACGCTGACGTTGTCGATCGCCCACCACCAGTCGTTGTTGCCGGCGTAGTCGAAGGTCAACTGAAGCTCCGAGGCGCCGGCGGGATCGAAGAAGATCGCCACCGACTCGTTCGTGTTGCGGGCGTGGAAGAAGGGCGAGGCCGAGCCGCTCTCCCAGCGGAGGAGCTCAACGGCGGCGCCGTCCAAGAGCGCGGTGAGCACCGCTACCTGGTCGTCTTCAGGACGCCAACTGGAGTCGAAGGCGACCTTCACGAGCTCTCCGTCGGCCAGCCCCGCGAGGCTGATCAGGGGCGTCTTGAGCAGGGTCAACAGGTCGCCGTTCTGGCCGGGGCTGGCGAGGTCGTCCCAGTTGTCGCCGTCGGCCACGGCGAACACGCCCGTCCCCTTGGCAAACTCTTCACGGCCGCTGCCGCCGGCGAACTGAAAGAACTCCGGCGTCACGAAGCTCCACTGCTCCCACTCCAGGGCGCCAAGGTTGTCGTCGCCCACACCGGGCGTGCCGGCGTTGTCGACGTTCCACTGAGCCGGCGGCGTGTGGGTAAACGACTCCGGGCGGGACGACGTCGGGTAGTCGACCCCCAGCACGGTCGAGACGCTGCCGGGCGCCGAGGTGACCTTGGCGCCGGCGCCAAGGCGTTCGTTCACGCTGTCGCCCAGGGTCACGGAGGACTCAAAGTCCTCGGCGAAGACCGTCCCGGCGCCGCCGGAGAGGTCGTCGACCTGGATGTTGTCGACCGCCCACCACCAGTCGTTGCCGGCGTTGGCGATGCGGAAGCTAAGCGACGCCGACGAAGCCCCGGCGGGGGCCTCGAAGAAGTAGTTCGAGCCGTCGCTGAGGAACGGCTCGTCCGGGGCGTCGTCCTTGAAGAACGGGTTGCCGGCGGTGGAGTCGGAGTTCCACTTCACGACCTGCACGCTCCCCCCGACGTCAAACGAGGCGATCACCTCGACCGCTTGGTTGTTCTGGTCGGTGAGCGTGGGGGTCGCGTCGTCGAACGCCTCGTCCCGCCAGCTCGAGTCGAAGCCGAGGCCGTAGAAGCCCCCCGCTACCACCGGGAAGGTGCTGCTGCGCAGGGCGCTGCTGTAGTAGCCGCCGTTCACGGCGTTGTCGGGGTCTCCCAAGTCGTAGTACTCGTCGGGGTCGACCACAGCGATAGTCCCCGAGGCCCCCGAGAGGGCGCCGAACTCCGATCGGCGTTGGTCTCCCGCCGCCGCGACCCAGAAGTCCTTGCGGGGGAAGCTCCACCCCTGCCACTCGTCGACCCCGTAGTCGTCGACCCCCAAACCGGCCACGCCGGGGGTGAGCGTCGGGACGCCGTCGTACTCGTTCAGCCCGTTGTCCACGGTCCAGCCGGCGGCCGAGGCGCTCCAGACGCCCGAGAGCGGCGTGGAGTCGGGGTCCGAGGCGACCCGCGTAACAAGCGCCGTGCCAACGCGTTCGTTGACGCTGCCGCCGAGCGTCGGCAGCAGGCCGTCGAAGTTCTCTTCAAACAGCACCACGCCCAAGGCGTGGGGTTGCAACGCGCCCATCAGCACGGCCGCGGCGCTGTACGTCCACAGGTGTCGCTTCATCAATCGATCCCCTCGAGTTTCATCCAGATTGCGTGGCGACGCCGAGTCGCCGCGAGTTTCAAGCCCGTTGTTCCCAGGCCCGGCGCGGCGCCGAACGCCGCCGGCGTCAACGCGGCGGCCGCCGGGCCGGATTGGTGATCAAGTTAGGGGACGATTGTGAAGAAGGCGCGCAGGCACTGTGTTACTTGCGTGCGACCGTCTGCCGCGCGGCGCACAGCGTCAAATGCGCCGCGCAGCAGGAAGAGGCTTCCGGGGCCGCAGCGCTACGCGGTGGCCCCTGCGCCGCTGCGTTTACGGAAGTCCGACGGGGTGCGGCCCAGCTCGCGTCGGAAGGCGCGGGTCAGCAGCTCCGGCCGGTCGTAGCCGCACGCCGCGGCGATCTTCGTCACCGGCATCGGCGTATCGCACAGCAGCCGCACCGCCTCTTCGACGCGCACGCGGCGGATCTCGTCGCGCGGCGTGCGGCCCAGGTGCTCGCGGAAGCCCTTTTCCAACGAACGCCGGCTCAGCGGCACCTCGCGCAGGATGTCGGCGATCTTGATCGCTTCCTGAAAGTGGGCCCGGATGTAGCGGAGCGCGCTGGCCAGCAGGTCGTCCGGCACCGCCACGCGGTCGGTCGACTGCCGCACCACGATCCGCCGTGGGGGGACCAGCAGCGCCCGGTCGGGGAGGGGCTGGCCCCGCATCAGGCGGTCGAGCATGGCGGCCGCCTGTCGGCCCACCTCTTGCGGCGAGTGATCGATGCCGGAGAGAGGCGGGCGCGAGATCCGGCTGCTCAACGCGTCGTGCTCTCCGCCGAGCACCGACGCGTCCTGGGGCACCAAGATGCCGGCCTGGGCGCAGGCCTCGGTGACCTGTCGGCCCTGCAGGTCGTCGAACGTGAGCACCGCGACGGGCCGCGGCAACGACCGGAGCCAGCCCGCCAGGGCGTCGCGCTGCCGGTCCCACCCGCGGGCCGGCTGGTCGCCCGGGGAGTACCGCGGGCAGGCAAAGCCCGCCTGCTGGACCATCGCCACAAACGCGTCGCCGAAGCGGTCGTGGTAGAGGGGCCGGAGCGACGAGCCGCAGTACGCAAACTGACGGAAGCCCTTGCGGAAGAAGTAGTCGGCCGCCATCTTCGCGGCGGCGACTTCATCGCAGGTGCAGCGTGGGATCTGCTGCTCGCCGAAGGGGTACCACGAGACATTGACCGCGGGGGTCTGGGCCTCGATGAGCTGATCGGCCAGCTCCTGGTGGGTGATCCGCGCGATCACGCCGTGGCCGGCCCAGCCGTCGGGGAGCGTCATGCGGTCGTACTTGCCGCGCGGCTCGACGAAGAACACCCAGTTGCGGTCTTGCTGGCCGTAGTCGGTGATCCCCTCGATCAGCCCGGCGCCCCAGCTGGTCGCGGTGTCGATCAGCAGGGCGACGCGCGTCGGATCGGGCATTCGTTCAGCACTGCTTCGGGGCCGCGTTGTACGACTCGTCGTCTATCGCCTCCCGGCCTGGCCGCGGCGCGGTTCCGGAGGCGCCAGCCTATGCGCCCGCGGCAGTGTAGCGGGGCTTGGTTAAGATCGTGTGAACCGCAGTGCGTCAAATGTTTTGCGCAACGCGTTGCGCTTGCCGGCCGCCCGCGCGCTGCTAGGCTTGCCGCCATCGACGCGGGGGCCGCGCGGTCGCGCGGCGTGTGTTCCACCAAGCGAGCGGGTGACGAGGCATGGTAGACGGCAAGACGAAGTGCATCGACGAAGAAATCGGCGCCCTGTTCGAATCGCGGGGCGGCTCGCTCTACGGCGGCGAAGGGGTGACGCAGCTCGAGCACGCGTTGCAGGCGGCCGACCTGGCCGAGCGGCAGGGCGCCTCCAGCGAGCTGATCGCCGCGGCGCTGCTGCACGACATCGGGCACCTGCTGCATGACCTGCCGGACGACGCCCCCGACCGCGGCGTCGACGACGCCCACGAGTACCTCGGCGCCGCGTGGCTGGCCGCGCGTTTCCCGCCGGCGGTGCTCGAGCCGGTGCGGATGCACGTGGCGTCCAAACGGTACCTGTGCGCCGCCGAGCCGGGCTACTGGGACTCGCTGAGCGAGCCGTCGAAGGTTAGCCTCACCCTGCAGGGGGGACCGATGTCCGCCGACGAGTGCAGCGCGTTCCGCGCGGGGCCGCACTGCCGCGCGTGCCTGGCGGTGCGGCGCTGGGACGACCTGGCGAAGGTCGCCGGCCTCGAGACCCCGCCGCTGACGCACTTCTTGGAACACGTCCGCCGTGCGGCGCTGGGCGCACCCGCCCCGGCCTAGCCGACCGCCGCACCCGGCCCACAAGCCGTCAAACCGGAGCACCTCCCAGATGGGCGAAAGAGTCGCAGTGATCGGCGCGGGGATCGTCGGGGTCGCGCACGCCTGGCGTGAGGCGGTCCGCGGCGCCAGCGTAACGCTGTTCGAACGCGGCGGCCGCGCCGAAGGGGCGTCGGTCCGCAACTTCGGCATGATCTGGCCGATCGGGCAGCCGGCCCAGCGGCTGGAGACCGCCCTGCTGAGCCGTTCTTTGTGGAGCGAGTTCGTTGGAGAGACCGGCGTTTGGAGCGGCCCGTCGGGGTCGCTGCACGTCGCCACGCGTCGCGACGAATGGCGAGTGCTCTCGGAGTTTGCGGAACTGGCGCCGCGGTGGGGGTACGCGTGCCGGTTGCTCAGCGCAGAGCGGGTGCGAGCGCTCTGCCCGGCCGTGCGGTCCGAGGGCCTGCGGGGCGGACTCTTCAGCGACACCGAGATGGGGGTCGACCCACGCGAGGCGCTGGCCGTCGCCCCCCGCTGGCTCGCCGAGCGGCACGGCGTGGTGTTCGAACCAGAGACGACCATCGTTGAGGTCGATCTCCCCCGGGTGCGGTCGTCCACCGGCCGCAGGTGGGAGTTCGACCGGGTGACCGTCGCCAGCGGCGCCGACTTCCAGACGCTCTACCCCGACGTGTTCGCCGCCCACCGGCTGGGCCGCTGCAAGCTGCAGATGATGCGGACCGCTCCCCAGCCCGCGGGTTGGCGGATGGGCCCGATGATCGCGAGCGGGTTGACGCTCCGCCACTACCCGACCTTCGAGGCCTGCCCCGGCCTGCCCGCGCTCCGCCAGCGGATCGCCGCCGAGACGCCGGAGCTCGACCGCTACGGCATCCACGTCATGGCGGCGCAGAACGGGCAGGGAGAGGTGGTGCTGGGAGACTCGCACGAGTACGGCGCCGCGATCGACCCATTCGACAAAGAAGAGATCACCCGACTGATGCTCCGAGAGCTCAACGCCCTGATCGACCTGCCCGACTGGTCGCTGGCCGCCCGCTGGCACGGCGTGTACGCGGTGCAGCCTTCGGGCGACGTGCAGTTCGTCCATCAGCCGGCCGAAGGGGTCGCGATTGTCATCGCCACGGGGGGCTGCGGCATGACGCTGTCGTTCGGGCTGGCCGAGCAGATGGCCCAGCGGCGCGACCCGGCGTCGTGGGCCCAGTACGCATCCGCCGCACACACTCGCTAAGCAGGCAAGCCCATGATCATCGTTCCCCAACCCTCGCTGGCGGACGCGCCGCGGCGCGTGGAGGCCGTCGTGCTGGACTGGGCCGGCACGACCGTCGACTTCGGCAGCCGCGCCCCGATCCTTGCGATCCTGGAGGCACTGGAGCAGGCCGGCGTGCCGGTGACCGAGCAGGAGGCCCGCCGGCCGATGGGGCGCGCCAAACGCGACCACCTGCAGGCGCTGGTCGGGCAACCCGCGGTCGCCCAGCGCTGGCGCCGGGCCCACGGCCGCGACGCGAACGAGGCCGATATCGACCGGCTCTACGAGCGGTTCCTCGTCCGCCAGCCCGAGAGCATCGTTGGGTGTTCTGGGTTGATTCCGGGGTGCCGGGAAGCGGTCGACGCCTGCCGGGCCCAGGGGATCAAGATCGGCTCCAGCACCGGCTACACCCGCGGCCTGCTGGCGCCGGTGGCCGAGCGCGCAAGGTTCGAGGGGTACGCCCCCGACGTGATGCTGACGGCCGACGACGTCGGGCCGGGACGCCCGGCGCCCTGGCTGTGCATGGAGAACGCCAAGCGGCTGGGGGTCTACCCGATGCAAGCCGTGGTGAAGGTGGACGACACGCCGGCCGGCGTCGCGGCCGGTCGCAACGCCGGGGCTTGGAGCGTCGGGGTAGTCGCCTCGGGCAACGAGGTCGGCTTGAGCCGCGAGGCCTACCAGCGGCTGGGCGACCCCCAGCGCGAGCCGCTGCTCGAGGCCGCGCGTCGGCGCCTGGCCAAAGCCGGCGCGCAGCTGCTGATCGACACCATCGCCGAACTGCCCGAGGCGATCGCGTGGGTCAACGACCGGCTCGCAAACCCCGGTCGGCCCATTGGTCCTGAGGCCGCTGCCGCGGCCTCCTAGGCCCGCTTCTGGTTCTGGCGTAGCAGTCGCCGGCCCGCGGCCGCTCGGGTAGGATGCGCTCTTCTGCTGGCGGTCCAACCGAACCATCCACGCACGTGGGGACCAACCGCGATGAACACGCCCGACGACGCAACGCACCGCGAGCGGATGGCGGCGCTGCTGAAGTTCACGTCGACCTCGCTCGCCACCGATTATCCCTCCCCCTTTGGGGCGTCGATCTACGACCTCCAGAGCGGTGAGTTCGTCGCCCAGGCCTACGACACCGTCATCGAGCGCTGCGACCCGACCGACCACGCCGAGATGAACGCCGTCCGCTTGGCGACCCGCAAGCTCCGGCGGCTCTCGCTCGCCGGCCACATCCTTTACAGCACGTGCGAGCCCTGCCCGATGTGCATGTCGGCCTGCATCTGGGCCGAGCTTGACGTGGTGGTGTTTGGGGCGTCGACCCTGGAGGACGCCAACCGCTACTGGCCCCAGGCGTCGGACCTGACCCCCGAGGAGCTGGCGGGCCGCATGCGCCGCTCCCCGAAGTGCGTGGTCGTCCCCCACGTCGAGCGCTCCGGCTGCCAAGCGTTGTTCGCGCGGTGCGACCAGGCCCGCCGGGACCGGCGGCTCGAGCTCCCGCCGCACCGCTGAGACGCCCACCCCGGGACGCGGGGGGGACCGCTGACCCGCACGGCGCCGCGGCGACCATCGGGTCTCATGCGTCGCGATCGAGGCCGCCCCGGCAGGCTTGTCCGGTTGTTGGCGCACGCATTCTTCGACACCATGCCCCTACTGCGTGATCGGTCGAGCGCCGGTGGTGGTCCGCTCGCCCACGTAGGACCAGCGGGGAAGTGTCTCGGCGGACGGACGGGCGTCCCCGTCCGCCGGCGGGCGTCCTTGGTCCGCGCCTGGGGCGATGCATCTAGTCGCCGTGCGTCTGGACCAGGGCGAACCGACGCTACGCGGGGCCCTACGCGTTGGGGGCGTCGCGGTTGTCGAGCACATCGGCGTGCACCAATCCTTCGGAGGACCTCCTTATCATCAGCTTCGGCTTCGCGAGAAACGCCCCCGGAGTCGACTGCGGGTGCGCGAGCCGGTACTGCATGGCGCTCATCGCTAGGTCGGCGATCTCCGAGAGCGGCTGCCTCACGGTGGTAAGCGGGATGATGGCGTCGCCAATGCCCTTTTCGCGAACGAGATCCACGGACCAGTCGAGTTTGGTGACGATAATGTCCTCTGCCGTGGCGACCCAGGCTTGTTCGCAGCAGTGCGCGACGGGGCGTCGCCGTGCGGACCGCCCGCTCCCGATCGTAGTGGCCTTCTCAACTCAAACAGCTCGACCTTGAGATCCGACGTGTTGGTTGTAATCGGCACGCGCGTCGACGCGGTAACCGAATTGGAGCCGACAGGGGAGCCCGATGCAGCGACGGGCGCCGCAGTCCGATAACGCGTCGGGCGGCGACAATCGCGCCGTCCAAAGTCGCTCTAGAGCGACTCCCAGCCCTTGCGAGGCGGCGGGTCGAGTAATGCCTGGGCAACTTCGTTGTTGGTGATCCGTCTCAGTTCACGATCAAACACGAGTTCACCCCCGAGCCGTTGTGCGATCACGCCCAGATTGAAGACCTGCGTCAGCGGGCCGCTAACGCTGAACGGCGATCGCGACTCCTCTTCACCCTTACAAGCCAACAGGAAATTCTCATAGTGGTTGGAGTGGTCCCGCGTGAATTCTGGCAGCCTCAGGTCGCTTGCGGGTTCACCTGCCTTGCCAAGCAAGGACAGAGTCGCACCGTGGCTGCCACCCTTGAACGTCAAGTCCTTGCCGTAAATCACCTTTCCGGGACGCGCGACATCGGCGCGCCGGGTGGCCGTCTTTCCGGTCTTCTTGTCCGTAACCGTCTCGATATACTCGGACTCGATCTCCGGCTTGTTGTTTGTGCCGTCGTACCAGGTGACTTTGCATGCCGGCCTGTCGCCGCGCCGGGGAAAATCAAAGCGAATCGTAGACGCCTGTGGGTACACGAACTGGTTCGCACCTTCCCGTTTGACCGCCGTGATCTTATCCGGCAAGCCGAGTTCTAGGAAACGATGACTCGTGTCGAGGATGTGAGGCCCCCAGTCGCCGAATGCCCCGCTCCCGTAATCAAACCAAGACCGCCACTCTGCAGGGTGCAGTTTTCGACTGAACGGGTGCGCGGGCGCGGTCGCGATCCAGGTGTCCCAGTGCAGGCCTCGCGGAAGCGGCTCGGTTGGAAATCCGGCAATCGCCTCCCCCCAACCGTGCCAGCGGCGCCTCAAGGTCATATGTGCGGTGATGCGAGTAACGTCCTTGATCACGCCAGCTTCGGTCCATGCCTTGAATTGAAAGTAATTCCCTTCTGAATGTCCCTGGTTGCCCATTTGGGTAACCACCTTGGTTCGCTCAGCCAAGTCGATCAGCCGTTGGCATTGGCCGAATGTGTGTGCAAGGGGCTTTTCGACATAGACATGTTTCCCGAGCGACATGGCGAGCGAGGCGATCGCGAAGTGGGAATGGTCCGCGGTCGCAATCAACACGGCGTCGATCTCACCGGCCATCTGATCGAACATTCTCCTGAAGTCGGTGAAACGCTTTACGTCCGGATGGGCCTTTTGCTGGCCCTGCGTATGGGCGCCGTCGAGGTCCACGTCACAGAGTGCAACGACGTTGCAGAGCCCTGTCTTGACCAGCGACTGGAGATCCGATGCACCACGATTCCCAATACCAACTGCGGCCAAGTTCACCCGTTCGCTCGATGGCAATCTGCGACTTGGCGCCGCCGCGCGGAGAGGCTTTGAATAGGACGCCAGTGCGGTGGAAGCCCCGAGTATCGCGGTTGACTGAAGGAATTGACGTCGTGACCGGACCAGGGTGGATTGGTTCATAACTGGTTTCGACGGTGAGAGGCGAGGAATACGTGACCTAATAACGCGTGTATCACCAACCGGACAAGCACGTCGTGACGGCGTCAACTGCGAGGCATGCGACCCAAGAGATCTGCCGACGTTCTGGGGGCCCGTCGGCCGCGGCCGGCGGTTCTGCTCGGCGAGGGCTGGAGAGCCGACGACGTGGCGGCGGCGAGGGGGTCCGGGCTTTGGCGGCCGGGCCGCTGCACGTCCGCGCGAGCCGTCTGTCGGAGCAGCAGCGTGCCCGGCCGCGCCGGGTGTCGCGGGCCGGTCCCCGCAAGGCCGGCCTAGATACCGACGTGTGGACACTGCCAAGGGCCGCGCAGTCGATCCGGCAGACGTTCGGCGATCTGGCGCCACTCGACGCACGTGGGACGGATACTGCACGCCCTGGGGTTCTCTTTTTAGGAGCCCAAGCAGGGGGGCAAGGAGCAGGACTCCGCGGCGGTGCAGGCCTGGCGGGAAGCGCGATGGCCGGCGACAAAAGCAGGGCGTTCGCGATCAAGCTAGTGTACTGCGTCATTATTGCGTGAACATAAAGTGATCCCCCGGCGTAGCATGATGAGGCCTCACATCTCACCGGACGGAGCCTTGGTCATGCGGGTAGCGGTTGCGATCACGTTGACGGACGACGAGCGAAAGACACTGATGAAGTGGAGCCGCGGGCGCAGCACGCCGATGCGGCTGGTGAAGCGGGCCCAGGTGGTGCTGCTGGCCGCGGCCGGGAAGACCAACTTGGAGATCTCTCACGAGGTCGGCATGGCGCGTCGGCCGGTTGGGGTGTGGCGGAAGCGGTTCGCAGAGGGTCGGCTGGCGGCGATCGAGAAGGACGCCCCGCGGCCCGGCCGCCCCAGCCCCGAGCGTGACTCGCTGACGCGGCGGATCCTCGAAGCCACGACCCAGACCAAACCGAAGCACGCCACGCACTGGAGCACCCGCTCGCTCGCGGCGGAGCTGGGGGTGAGCGACGCGCGGGTCGCCCGCGTGTGGCGGGCGCACGGCCTGCAGCCGCACCGGGTCAAGACCTTTAAGGTGTCGAACGACCCTGACTTCGCCGAGAAGGTGCACGACGTGGTCGGCTTGTACCTCAACCCGCCGGAGCACGCGATCGTGCTGTCGGTCGACGAGAAGACGCAGGTCCAGGCGCTCGACCGGACGCAGAGGGGGCTGCCGATCCACCCCGGCCGCTGCGGGACAATGACACACGACTACAAGCGGCACGGCACGACGACACTGTTCGCGGCGCTGAACGTCGCCGAAGGAGTCGTGATCGACAAGTGCATGAAGCGGCATCGTCATCAGGAGTGGATCGCCTTCCTCAAGGAGATCGACGCGCGGACCCCGGCGGGGCTCGATCTGCACCTGATCGCCGACAATTACGCGACGCACAAGCACCCCAAGGTACAAAGCTGGTTGAAGCGTCACCCGCGATTCCACATGCACTTCATCCCCACCAGCAGCAGCTGGCTGAACCTGGTTGAGAGGTTCTTCGCCGAGCTGACCAACAAGCGGCTCCGCCGCGGCACATTCCGCAGCGTGCCTCAGTTGATCAAAGCGATCAAGCAGTACGTCGAAGATCACAACAACCACGCGAAGGGCCTGAGATGGACGGCGACCGCAGAGGAGATCCTCGCCAAAGTACGACGCGCCAGGGCTACGCTCGATAAGGTCACGTCTGATTGATGCAGTACACTAGCTTGGCGCCTATCGACGAACGGGGCTGCTTGCGGCAGCCGCCGGTGCGTCGCACCTGGCGCCTCACCGCCCTTCCTTCCCGATGGCTGCGCCGTCACGTGTTCGGATACTTCGTTGTGCATCGGTGGTTTTACCACAAGCCGAACTCAGGGCGTGAAGACCTTCTTAAACAAGGGTTCGCCGGTCATCGAGTAGAACTGACAAGCCAGCGAACGGTCCGCGGGGTCAAACCTTACCCCCAAGAACCCCCCCCGCCTGGCGCCGTAGGGCCGTCGGACTCCCTTGTAAGGCGGCGGCACTTGTTGGGTGTGATCGTCGCTGGTCGGACCGCAGCAGAATTCCGGGATGTTCCGGCCATTACGCTCGTCGACGGAGAAATACTGCCAATGTCGATCACCACAAATGATGATGATGTTGTCTAGCCCATTGTCCTTAACCCAGTCAAGGAAGGCCTGGGCCTCGTACCAGAACCCATTGAGATTTGCGTGATTGTCTCCTTTCATCGCTCGGTCCGGTCCGATGATCGGAGTCGGTGAAATCACGACCCGGTGGTCGGCGTCGCTGGCCAGCAGCGTTTGCTTCAACCACGCGGTCTGCTCGGCGCCCCAGATCGACTTGTCGGGTCCGTCCGTCTGGCTGTTGGGAGATCGAAAATCTCGACCCTCCAACATCCAGACCTGGATGCCTTTCCCCCACTTCACGGTCCGATCCGTCCGATCGCCCAGCGGGAAGACCTGCTTGAAAACCTCGATTCCCTGCTCGTGCGAAAGCCACGCCACGTCCAGCCGTTTGTTCCCTCGCGTCTGGGTGAGGACCGCCCCCGCACCCGCTTTCATCGGACTCACCCATCTCCCCTTCATGTAAGGGTCCGCGTCGTTGAAGCGGTAATCGTGATCATCCTTCATGAAGTAGGTCCCTACATCGCGGTGGTAGGCCTTCATCTCTGGTAGCCCGAACATTTTCTCGTAGGCCTGCCAGGCCGTCGGGACGGTCCTTGCCAAAGCCGACCCGTCGTAGTAGACCGTGTCGCCCGCCGAGATGCAGAAATCCGGCTGCTGCTCCGCCATGGCCGAATAGGTCGAAGCGCCTCTGACATCTTGGCACGTCGTCACTTGAAAATGGACAGGCGCCCGTTCGCTCGAAGGAGGCGCCGTCATGAAGGAGTGCACATCAGACCGCGTGACAGGAGCGCCAGCGTTCTCGCGCATTTCGACGCGGTAGAACTGACGCGTCGCCGGGGCCAAACCGTTGAGCTGGAACTTCAGCGACCAGTTGTTCCCCGGCAGCGCCTTCTTCCAAGCGGTCAACTTGGCGTCCGCCAGATCCGCTTCGGCTGCGTAGCGCAGCCTGGCCTCACCCTCCCGTCCCGGGATGGTCCCGTCCGCCAGCTGGTCTACGGTCGCGGTCAACCTAACGAGCACTGTTGCGCTGGTGTCGGTCATTTCGCCAGAGAACGCGCCGCCTCCCGCAAAGGGACCCGGGCCCTGAGCGAGGCAAGGCGTGAGCGAAAGAGCGGATGAGACGACGAGGGATCCAAAGCAGATTTTTCTCATCGGTACGGCTTCTAAATGGGCACGGCTGCTATTGATACGATCTGCTATTGATACGAGCTGCTATTGATACGAGCTGCTCACCGCTCAATCGATACTATCCGATGGGAATCTAGCTCTTGGCGATTGCTGCTGTGCGACGAGCCATTCCCGCCCTGAGACGCGATTCGCCAGTCTGTCATAACTCCGCAATCTTAAGATTTCGCCAATGGATGATTCCTTGCTGTCCAGCGTGTAGCTGCAAACCAATGAACCCGTTTGGAAACTCGTTCTCCTCATCGACCCAGTTTGCCGCCGGCATTCCATTCACCCACGTCTTGAATGCGTTTCCCGTTACCTTGACAGTAAGTCGATTCCATCCGTCACGATCGATGACGTCCTTCAATGCCTTATGCTCAGGAGCATTTAGGGGGTAAAACCACCCTCCACAGTTCTGCCCATAGATTCCGCCAGACCAACCCCGGCCTTTCTTGGCCAAGTCTTCCAATTCAGCCTGGGGTCCGATTACTGTGCTGCGTCTCGCATCTTTGCGCATCCTTGATCGGACCTGAACACCCGTGTTTCCGTCCTCCTCCCACTTCATCTCGCAAGTAAAAATAAAATCCTGATAGCCCCGCTCCGTGCACAAGAAGGTGCTTGAACCTCTGCCAACCGTTCCGACGATCTCGCCCCCTTTAGCCTCAAAAATCATGGTTCCTTGCATGACTTTCCAGCCAGCCAGGTCTCGGCCATTGAACAACGGGACAAACTCTGCGCTCTCAAGATTGGGCTCTCTGTCGGTATTAAGGAGTCGTTTGGCCTCGCTCCTGGGGCGTCTTGTGCCTGGCTTCTTCTGGCCATCAACAGGCGAATCCTGACCGAGAGCAGGGGAAGCCATCGCTATTGCAACGAGCGTAACCGCCAATATTTTCTTTGCCGTTTTCACAAATCTAGTCTCGCTTAGAAAAGGGGAAAAAGTCCCAGCAGGAACAAGGGGCAAGGGCCAGGAAGGCAGCTTCGGAGCGCTTTCGGGTCGGTCTCGTTTTCGCGGTGTCGACTCCAGATTCTACCTTCGCGATGTTGGCTCCAAGTGTAGGCATCAGGCCCTCCAGCCACGCATTCAAGCACAGACCGACCAACCTTTCCACTCAATCGTTCCCCATCAACCAAACCTGCTGCCGATCCCTTTTCCTGGTCCATCCGGGGTTCCAGCGGGTAGACCTCGATTTTCCGTAGAAAGGAGAGCCCATGCAAGACAAGGATTTGGACCAACACCCGCTTGGGCAGGAGCCGCCCTGGAGAGTGGCGGAGCACCCGGAGGAAACGCCCGCCGCGGCGGGCTGCCCCGAGTGCGGCCTGTAGCTTGCGTGCGATGACCACGCTCCCGAGCGGAGATGGCGTCACTTGGACAGCTGTCAGTTCAAGACCTACCTGATCGCGTCGACCCCGCGGGATCGGTGCCCCGAGCACGGCGTCCGCCAAGTGCGCGTGCCGTGGGCCGAGGGGTCGAGCCGGTTCGCGCTGCTGATCGAGCGGCTGGCGATCGACGTGCTGCTGGCGAAGCAGACGGTCAAGGGCGCCATTGGGCCGCTGCGGACCACGCGAGACCAGACCTGAAACATCTTGCAGCCGGGGGGTGTCGTGGAAGTGCAATGGGCCGCTGCCGCGGATCGGCATCGAGGAGAAGGCGTTCTCCAACGGGCAACGCCGCATCACGCTGCTGTACGACCTCGACCACGACGCGGTGGAGGCGGTCTCGGACGGGAACGACGCCGAGGCGGGGTTCGATTGGCTTTGTAGAAATCCTTGACGGCTACAGGAATCATGACGTTGTGCGTGAGCGCCATTAATCGGAGGTCGCGGCGCCCGCTCGAGTACTTGCGCCCCCTGAGCGCGAACCTTGCCTCGGTTGGATCATCGACATCACCGTCTCGACCTGCACTCGGTTCCGATAGACGGCTCGATCGAAACGGGTTCGCATCAGTGGCCGGCAGTGTCCGGTCGCCGGCTCGTCGGTAGGGCGGCCAAGCTTGGGAGGGATCAGCGTGCGGATGCCGTGCTCGTCGCGGGCGAACCGGTCGTTGGGCCCGGAGTCGCAACCCGCGTCGGCGAACTAGGTCGCACAGAATAGTTCCGTAGCTCGCTCTCTTCCTGAAGACGAAATCGTCTACGCCCAACACCTGCGGACAAGCTGGCTTCTCGTGTCCCGCCCGACGCAAGAGTCGGAGTAGGCTATCGCCGCTGGTCGCCATGTCGAGGCGGTTGGCCAGTCGGGCGCCTGGCAGACCACCGTAGGCCATGGCGATCGCCCGGATCGCCTCCTCCGATCGCGTCGCCTGACGAGCGTGCGGCTGAGCGACTTTCGGGAGACGCTGGGAGAAAACCCGCTAATGACGCCCAGCGTTCCGGCAGAACAACTTCTGGCTGCGCCACTGAAGCCGAACCTGCAGCCCGTGCCATGGCAGGTCCGTCAACTTCCGGACGTACCGGCTATGGATGCGTCGGGAAAGTTCGCCACAGAAGGGGCAATGAGCCGTCTGCCGGCGACTCTCCACGAGCAGCGTCGCCACGCCGTCATCAATCTGCACGCTGCGGCAGACAAGCGTCTCTGGTTCCGGCAATGCATCTGCCAAACGCACGGCACGCGACTCAAAAAGGTCTGGCCGTGCATGGCATCAATGCAGAAAGTCCTGCGGATACTCCAATACGCAAGCCGAGCCCAAGCGTTCACCAAGAGTGAGCAAGACCCGTTTTCAGGCGCCGTTTGCAATGGCCCTGCGTAGCGGGCGGAGCGGGTCCGCTTGGCGGCGGCCGGTCGGACGGCAGGAGGCGAGCGGTCTGTCGACGCCTACGCTCTGCGTCAGTCACGAGCTGAACAATGCTTCAACGTTCGATTGACTGCGGAAGTTGAGAGTGACGTCCGCCATGTCAGGTCAGCAGCCGGCCCTCTTGCCGTTGGGCGTCTTGACCTTCGCAGTGGAGTGGCTGAGAACGCAAGCCCAACGCCGGTAGAGCTCAGCAGTGGCTCGGTTCCGGCGGCGTTGGCCGTCGTGACCTGATGCCAGTGTCTGCCCGGGTCGAGCGCGGAGGCGGGACCAGCAGCCGAAGGTCCGGCTTCAAAAGAAACGTTCACCCCGCTGGCCAAGACCCGCCGACCTTCCAGCGGCTCAAAACGAAGCCGACGCCCCCTCATGCTTGATACCTGCCGCCTGGCCGAAGGACCATGGGAATTGAAGAGACGTTCCACGATTGCGCCGCGCCTACGTCCGGCTAGAGGAGGCCTTGTCCCGCGAAGCTTATCGCACTCACGCGTACTTCGATCCTTAACGCAAACGCGACCTCTGTCGGCTATTCGACACTGGATCTATAGATTGCGTAAATGGTCCATGACCGGACGACGGTCCGCGTGGCCCCCGCGACCGAGGCGGCACCCGCGTCCCAATCCCTCTGCCGCCTCCGATCGCTCGGCTCAGACGGGCGCTTTCCGGGCACGATGGCTTGGAAGCTCAGACGCCACGCGTGGCCGCCCCTACGGTCCCTGGTTGGCCGCTGCTCTCAGCGGGTTGGCGCCGAAGCGATCGGACAACCGAACGGTGTCGAGCGCCCCACGCAATCGTGCGGTGGCCGCAGCACGGGCTGAAGTGCTAGGGGAAACAGCAAGAGCCAATCGCAATTTCTAACTCTGATGCTGAAAATGCTTGACGCCCCTTTCGATCCTTGTTAAAAAAGGATAGTCACGCGTTTTCGTGTTTTGGTTTATCTTTTCCGCATTCTCGTCAATCGGCCGCCTCTTCGGGCTATTCCCCGTAGAGCGGCGATAGAAAGAGCGCCCCCGACTATGGATTCGTCCTTGCCCAAACAGACGCGTGTCACGGCTGGTTTTACGCTCGTGGAGCTCCTAGTGGTGATCGCCATCATCGGCATCCTGGTGGCGCTCTTGCTGCCCGCGGTGCAAGCGGCCCGCGAGGCTGCTCGGCGTACGCAGTGCAAAAACAATCTCAAGCAGCTGGGGCTGGCGGCCGCCAACCATGAGATCACGCACAAGTACCTGCCCAGTGGCGGCTGGGGATGGAACTGGGGTGGGGACGCCGACCGAGGCTACGGCAAGGGCCAGCCCGGCAGCTGGTGCTTCAACATCCTCGACTTCATTGAGGAGGGCGCTGTCCGCCAGATCGGGTCGGACGGCGATCCGAACACGATCACGCGCGACCAGAAAGGTCAGGCCACCGCTCGGTCCGAGACGCCAATCCCGGGCTTGGTTTGTCCTAGCCGTCAGGGTTCTGCCTTGTACCCGTTCACGGTCAAGAGCAACACGAACCTGAAGAACCTGAACAACCCATCGGTCGCCGCACGGCTTGACTACGCCGGCAACGGCGGCTCCTTGACGCCGTCGCAGTGGCCCAACGGGGGACCGGCGAACGTCACTAGCGCGGAACCAGCCAACGGTTGGCTGCGTGACTTTATGTCGCTGGCCAATCTACCGAACAAGCGTCCCAACGGCGTGGTGATGGCCTACTCGCAGCTCAAGCTGGCGCGGATCACCGACGGCACCTCGAAGACCATGTTCGTTGGAGAAAAGTATATCCCGGTCAGCCAGTACGACTCCGGCGAGTGGGTCGCCAACGACCAGACGTGGGAGATCGGCTTCGACATCGACACCGTCCGACACACATGGTGGCCGCCGCTGGCCGACGGCGATGAGGCGCCCAACTCGGGTCTCTTCTTGCCTCAGGCAGACGGCATCACTCCCGGCACTGCCCAACAGACCAAGAATATTGTCGAAACGCAGAGTTTCGGCAGCACCCACCCCGGCGGCTTCCAGTTCACCATGTGCGACGGCTCGGTCGATACGATCGGCTACGACATCGACATCGTTGTCTTCCGGGCGCTGGGCTCCCGCGACGGGGGCGAAGTAGCGGTGGGGAGGTAGCGGCCTGAGGGAGCTGTCGTAGCGGCGAGGGAGGGAGTTGGGCGTAGTAGTGTGTGTTGTTTTTTTCTTCTTCTGAGGGGTGTTTCTAATGATGTGCAGAAGCGTATTTCCTGCGGCGGCCTTGGCCGTTGCGTTGTGTGGCTCTCAGAGCATTGCGGCTTTGATCGTTGAAGAAAGCTTCAACTCTGCGACTGCGACAGCCACAGGCGTCAGCACGGCTGGCTCGACGGGGCTCGATGCGGGGGAGTGGACTTTTGAGAGTCGTGCAAGAACCGGTGCGGGTTTCTCGGTTCAGACGGGGTTGACGTTTTCTGACCTGGCGACGTCGGGGGGCGCCGTTCAGGTGACCGACGCTACAGCGAACAGCGGGTTCGACGGGCCGCTCCTGCACCGTGGGATCGACGCGGTAGCCAATACGACGCTGTGGGGCAGCTACCTCTTCAGCCGACCGCAGGGCGTTCCTCCCGTGAACCAGACGATCGGCGAAATCAATACGGCAAACGGAGCGACTGACGGCTTTGGCGCCGCCCGTTTCCGCACGCTCGCTGAGGCGTTTGGTGCGACACCTCAGGCGGGTATGAGCTTGTCCGGAGGAGGGGAGGCTCTGGGAAGCTACCCTGCGGACTACTTCACTGACCCGGCAACGTACACCGACCCTCTGTTGATTGTGAGCAAGGTTACTGATGTTGGCGGCGCCACTGGCGCCTCGACACTCGCCACCGTGTGGGCGCTGAACGCGGCTGGCTTCGACTCGATCAAGGCGGGGGGCGTCACGGAAGCCGAGCTCACCAGCGTGGCCATCGCGACCGCGACCGACACGACCACCATTTCCGCCACGCACACGTTCGACGCCACAAGCTTTTTGCGGATCACCACTCTCCGCAACGGCGCGTGGGGCGTGTTCGACGAGATTCGCTACGGCGTCGGCGCCGACCCGACCGAAGCGGGCATCCTGCCCGTTTCGGCGATCCCCGAACCCTCTTCGATCGCTCTGTTGGGCTGCTGCCTCGCTGGCATCGGGCGCCGTCGGTTGCGGGCGTCCAGCGTGTGATTGATTGAACAACGATAGTCAAGGCCGCACCGCCGTGCGGTGCGGCCCTCGCCTAACGCGTCCGCGGCTTATCCGCACTTTCTGGTCTTCAGACTTGTACTCTCCGGCCCCATGGTGGGTGTCGTCGCTACTCCCTAATCAACTTTCTCACTGCCTCGTCTAGTTCGACGAGAAGGAGCCTTTTCATGATCTTTAGACCGTACGCCCTGACCCTAGCGCTCGTAGCCCTACCGGGCCTGTCGAGCGCCCAATCGGTGCTTAACATCGACTTCGGCGGAGGCCCCAACGCCAGCGGTGCTGGCAACTTTGTCGGCCTTGCCGCCTACGGTGCGGACCCGGCCGGAGCCGCTGCGCTATGGAACGGCATCAACGACCCGCTCGGTGACGCGGGTACCACGAACCCCTTGTTCGACTCACTCAACACCCCCACCAGCGTTAGCTACCGGCACACTACGGCTGGAGGGGGCGGCACGTTCATCAAGATCCCCCCAGCCCAAGAAGTGGGAACCGGCGACCCCCCCCAGTTTCTCAACTTGATGAACGATTACATCTGGTTCAATGGCGGCGGCACGGGTCGCACCGCAACCATCTCTGGCCTGACTCCCAACGCTACCTATGACTTGTACGCCTACGGCCAGGGCGACACCTTCACGTCGCTCACCAGCAACCAGGCGTCTAAGTTCACCGTTAATGGCATTGAGAAGACCACCACCTACGACACCGACGCGGGCGGAATGCTGGCCAACGACGGCCTCCTTGCCGAGAACATCGAGTACGTCAGGTTCACCGCGGTCAACTCCGGGCCCAGCGGTCAAATTCAGATATCGCACGTCAACCCAACCGGCGGCGGGTTTAGCGCCTTCAACGGCTTGCAGATTGTCGGCACGTTCTTGGCGCCCCCGGTGCCGCTCAATCTGGAAGTCAACACGACCAACGGCACGGTAACGATCCAAAATAACAACCAAATCCCCGTACAGTTTGACGTTTACGTCATCGAGACTTCCGCCGGGACACTGTCCAAGTCGGGCTGGAACAGCTTGTCCGATCAAAACTTTGACGCGACCGCGGGCGCTGCCGACGGCGACTACAACGACGACGGCGCGGTCGATGCGGCCGACTACACCGTATGGCGCGACAGCCTCAACCTCCCGTCGGCCGGCAATCTAGAGAACGACCCAATCGGCGGAACGGTGGGCGCCGCGCAGTACGACCAGTGGAAGAACGGCTTTGGCGACGCCGGCGGGACGGCGACCGGGTGGGACGAGGCGTTCGGCACCTCGAACAGCCTGCTCGCCGAGTTCTACCTCGGTTCGGGCGACAAGCCCGCGTCCTCGATCGCGGCAGGACAGTCGCTCAACCTTGGCCCGGCGTTCACCTCCGCCAGCGCCGACGGCACGCTCACCTTCAACTATTACGACACGCAGGCCTCTGCCAACATGGTTGGTACGGTGAGCTTCGTAAACGCTGCGATTGGGGGCAACACGGTGCCCGAACCCGGCTGCGTGTGGCTGCTCTTGGCGGGGGCGGTGAGCCTGGGGTGGCGGCTCCGGACGCCTACCAACGGCCGCTGCGGTTAAGTCGGTCGGGCCCGCTCCATCTCAATCTTTCTCCTATTGAAGGTTCCTATCATGTCCAGATTCCTGCTCGCGGTCGGCTTCATAACACTCGGAGGCCTGCTCCCTGGAGAGGCTTCCGCCGACAAGGTGCATTCCTACACATTCAACAACGCAACGCGCAGCGTCGGCGGGATCATCGACAGCATTGGCGGCGTCAACGGTACGCTGATCGATCCCGCCGGCACCTACGGGGTGATCGCCGGGGGCAAGGTCGATTTGTCGCGTAATAACGGCGCCAACTCGGACCAACCGGGCGCCAGCGACCCGTCGGGCATCGATGTTGGCGCCTACATCGACCTGCCGAACGGGTTCTCTAACTCGGTGTTCGCGACCAATAACGCGGCTACTTTCGAGGCCTGGATCACCGTCGATCAGAACCGCAACTTTGCCCGCATCTGGGACTTCGGCACCAGCATCGGCGGGGAGAACATCTCCAACGGCGGCAACGGCGAGTACCTGTCTCTCGCCGCCAATGGCGGCGCCGGACTGCAGTTCGCCTCGCGCGAAAGCTCGTCCAACACCGCGATCGCCATCAATCAAACCCCGGCGGGGCCCGTGCCGGTTGGGGTCCAATCCCACGTGGTGGTCACGATCGACGGCAACGACACTTCAGCCGGCCCGGCCGGGACGGTCAAACTGTACCTCAACAATGTAGCGGTTGGTTCCGGCAAAATCGCCGACATGCTGCCGCTGGACGACGTGGCCAACTTCGGGTCCCTGCTGCCGGTCAATCAGTGGATCGGTCGCTCTCAGTTCAACAATGCGCTGTTCGACGGCTTCTACGACGAGTTCAACGTCTATAACACCGCCCTGACGCCTGCAGAGATCGATGCGTCCTTCGTCGCCAAGCCGGCGCCGTTCAACGGTCCCAAGGTTAGCATCGACCGCAGCAGCGGCGTGGTCACGCTGTTCAACGACACCGGCAACGCCCAGAGCTTGACCGCGTTCAGCATCACGTCGGGCGCCCTGGCGCTCGACCCCAGCGGCCTCGCCCCGATCGCCGGGTGGACGACCACATCAACCACCGATGGACAGGTGTCGCAGAGCGGCGGGACGCCGATGGCGATCGACGCTACCGGCTTCTCGCTCGGCACGGTCTGGACGAGGGCGCCCTTCCAAGACCTCTCGCTTGAGTTCACCCTCCAGGGGGGCGGTACCGGATTCGCCGCGGTGACCTACACCGGCGATCCGGTCCTGCGTAGCGACTTCAATCTCGACGGGGTCGTGAACCTGTCCGACTACGCCACATTCTTAGCCAACTCCTACAAGCCGGTGACGGCGCCCAAGATCGACGCCTATTTTCTGGGCGACTTGGACGGCGACCTAGACGTCGATAGCAACGATTTCCGCCTGTTCAAGGCGGATTTCCTGGCCGCCGGGAACGCCCTGGGCGCTCTGGCCGCGTTCGAGGCCGCGGCGGTCCCCGAGCCCTCGTCGGTGCTGCTGGCGATCAGCGCGGCAGCGGCGACGGCTGTCGCCGTTCGTCGCAGGCGCTAACAGCCGCGAGCTACGCCATGGTTTCCATGGTGGGAGTCGGTACGCCTTGGGGCAGCCAGGCGTGCCGACTCCCGGCTTTTGTCCGCACGGGGTTTGGCCCTACCATGCCCGCTCGTCCCTGATCTCTGTCTGTTGTTCTTCTCAGTCTTGGCGGACCTTTGAACATGAAGCGACTGCTGAGCAGGCATGCCGATGGCCGCCGGGTTTCTCGCACGACGGCGTACCGGAGTCTGCGCGGGTTCGAGCCGCTCGAAACCCGGGTGATGTTGGCGGGCGACGTCGTCTACCGCGTCAACGCGGGGGGAGGGCAACTGGCGGGCGACCCCGTCTGGGAGGGGGACAGCGCGCAGTACGTCAATACCGGGGCGTTGTTCGGCGGCGGCACGAACATCACGCTCGCCGGCTCGGTCCCAGCCGGCACACCAGCCGCGCTCTTCGAGACCGAGCGATACGATGGCACGGCGGCGCCGGAAATGAGCTGGGCCTTCCCGGTCACGCCCGGCCAGTACGAGGTGAGGCTCTACTTCGCCGAGACCTTCGGCTCGATCGGGGCCGGCGGGCGGGTATTCGACGTGAGCATCGAAGGGCAATTGCTGCTGAACGACTACGATCCGTTTGTCGCGGCCGGCAACGCGCTCAACCGCGGCGTCGCAGAGATTTTCACGATCGACGCGGACAACGTCATCAACATCGATTTCCAGCGCGTGGTGCAGAACCCGGCGGTCAAAGGGTTCGAGATCATCACGCTCGATCAAACGCCCAATGAGCTGTCTGCCAGCCGCGCGTCTGTTGCGTTCGGCGACGTGGTGCTTGGGCAGTCAGAGTCGGAGTCGCTTACTCTCCGCAACATCGGCGACCCGGGCGACCCGCTGGTGATGATCGACCCGGCGCAGGCGACTGTTAGCGGCGGATTCGCGTTCCAGTTCGCCCAGGGGGGGCCGATCACGCTGGCGCCGGGCGAAACCACGCTCGTGAACGTGGTGTACACGCCTCTGGCGCTCGGCGCCGCCGCGGGGACGCTCACGATTCCGCATTCGGGGCTGAACCCCACGATCAGCGTGGCTCTGTCCGCACAGGGGGTCGATCCACAGGTAGTTGGATTCGGCAAATCGACGCTTGACCCGGGTTCCGCCACGCTCGACTCCCCCACATCACTGCAGTTCGGACCGGACGGCAGGCTATACGTCGCGCAGACCGACGGCTTTATCCGCGTGCTGGACATTGTCCGGAACGGGCCGAACGATTACTCCGTCGCCGCCAGCGAAACGATCAGCGTTGTGCGTGACATCCCAAATTTCAACGATGATGGCGCGGCAGCGCCGGGTGTGGCGGGGCGGCTCATCACGGGGATCCTGGTCGGCGGCACGGCCGAGTCGCCGGTGATCTACGTCTCCAACAGCGACCCCCGCTTCTACAGCAGCAGCATCGACAGCAAGAGCGGCCAGATCGCCCGCATCACTAAGGAAGAAGGTCAGTGGATCCGTCACGACGTGGTGCGCGGACTGCCGCGCTCGAAGGCGGACCACGCCAGCAACGGGCTTGCCTGGCTGCGCGATGAGAACGGCGCCCTCACCAACACGCTGCTGCACTCGATCGGCGGCAACACCAACCGCGGGGGGCCATCGAACAGTTTCCGTGACCTGCCCGAGATGGCCCTCAGCGCGGCGATCATCGCGATCGACCTCGACGCGATTGGCGAGACCACTTACGACATTCCTTCGCTAGACGACGAGGACCGCGCCAACACTGGCGTCGTGGACGCCTTCGGCGTACCGATCGACGTCAACGACCATGTCGGCGGCAACTCCGGCAAGAATCAGTCGCGTCTGGTGCCCGGCGGGCCCGTTTCAATCTACTCGCCCGGTTACCGCAACCCATTCGACGTGTTGGTGACCGAAGACGGCCGGGTGTACGCCACCGACAACGGCCCCAACAACGGCTTCGGTGTGAACGTAGCGGTCGACGGTCAGGGCCTGCCCACCAACGCCACTGTGCCGGGGAGCGGCGACGGCGTCTCGGCGCCCGACCAACTGCACTACATTCCGGCGCTCGGGTTTTTCGCCGGGCATGTCAACCCAACGCGCGCCAACGCCAACAACACCTTCAACACCAGCAACCCCCAATCGCCGGTCATCACCACCGTGGACGGTGCTCCGGTCTCGCTGGAGAACCCCGGCGAGTTCCCCATGCTAGAGCCGGGCTCGGACGGGGCGCTCCGCACCTTCAACGGCTCTACCAACGGCATCGCGGAGTATACGGCGAATAACTTCGGCGGCCAGCTTAAGGGGGACATCCTCACCATCAGTCTCAACGGCAACCTCACCCGGGTGAAGCACGACCCCATCAGCGGACAACTGCTGGTGAACGAAGTGCTGGCGAACGGGCTGGGGCCGCGGTCGCTCGACGTAACGACGGTCGGCGCCGGCCCGCTCGCGGGAACGATCTGGGTGACGTCGCTCGATGGCGATGCGATCCGGGTGCTCGAGCCGAACGACGGCGCAGGCGGCAACCCGGACGACCTCGATGGGGACGGCTACCTCAATCAGGACGAGATCGACAACGGCACCAACCCCAACAACGCCGCGAGCGTGCCGACCGACTACGACCTCGACTTCACCTCCGACCTGAACGACCCCGACGACGACAACGACCTGATCGTCGACATCGATGACCCGTTCGCGATCGACGCGACCAACGGCGCCGGCAATCCGATCGGCACGTACTACGCATGGGCGAACGAAGCGACCCCGGCCGGCAAGCTGCTCGACCTCGGCCTGACCGGTTCCATGACGAACGGCGCGACGAACTACCTTGACACGTTCGATCCGGCGCTCGTAACGCCGATCGGCGCGGCCGGGGTGTTCAATATCGATAGCGCTCAGCCAGGCACGGCCCGCGGCGCCGCGAACAACATCCAGCAGGCGCTGCAGTTCGGGTTTCATGTGGCGCAAGAAACGACCCCCTTTACCGCGGTCACTGAAATCCTCGCCCCCAATGACGGCGTGGGCGTCCCCAGTCCAGGACAAGAGCAAGGGTTCTACCTGGGCACGGGCGACCAAGACAACTACGTGGCGCTGATCCTCTCGGGCGATTCGGGCGGGTCGATCCAAGTGCTTGTCGAAGTGGCGGGCGCCCTCACGGTCGTGGCGCTCGACCCGTTCACACTCCCCACGCCAGACAACGTCGCGTTGTTTCTAACGGTGGACCCATTGGCCCAAACCGTGCAGGCCGCCTACCGGCTGAGCAGCGTCGGGGCGCTGACCCCCGTGGGACCGGCCGTCCCTATTCCGCAGGCTTGGCTTGCGGGGAGCATGGCGTTGGGGCTGTGGTCGTCCGACCCTACCGGCGCCAACGCGATGCCGGTCACGTGGAACCACTTGGGCGTGGTGCGCGAGATCACGGACCGCGCGGCGTCGGCGAACCTAGTGGTCAATGGCGGGGGCAGCCAATCAACCTCGAGCACAGCGGCCACCAACGCCTTTATGCTCAAGAACACATCGCGGAGCGGACAGGAACTAGACAGCGTTCGCATCGACCTTTCGACCGCGCTGCTGGCCAGCATGGTGTTCGATCCGAACGGAGCGGTTGCCGACCTTGTCGGCAAGACGTTCACGCCCAATTCCGGCGCCAACCAAACGGGCTACCTCGGTTTCTCGTTCGATACGCCGTTCGGGGGAGGCTTCTCGGCGCTGAACTTCAATTTTGACGACTTCGGCGTCGGCGAGACGTTCGGATTCTCGGCCGACATCGACCCGGTCGGCGCGATCGCGGCCGCGGCGAACGTCTCTGGGCTAGAACTCGCCGGCGCCACCCTGACCGTGATGTTCAGCGACGGAACGTCGACCGTCAGCCGCTTGGCGGGTGCTTCGGGCAGCACGACCGCCTCTTTTTCCGAGTCACTCAACGGCGCCCTCGAGGCGCCCGGCGTCTCGATGATCGGTATCGGTGAATTGCCAAACGTCGTGGCGCCTGCCGGTCAGACGATTCGACTCACCGGACCCGCCGGAGCCCGCGTCGTGCTCCAACAATGGGAAGCCTCCTCACAGTCGCCGGCGTCGGACCCGTTCGCCGCGGACAACGTGCTGGCGAAGACCGAGCAGGTCGTGGTCCTCGGGCCGGCGGGCGTGGCGGACGTGCCGGTCGTGCTGCGTTTCTCTGCCGGTGCGGGACTGAACCTGTTCGTTGCGGAATTAGAAGACTCGATCGGCCGACGCAGCGGTCCGAGCCACCTCCTGGCCCTGGCCCGCCCGGCGGGGGGCGCTCCGTTTGACTACGACGCCAGCGGGCTAGTTGACCAGTCCGACTACCAGGTGTGGCGCAAGTCGTTTGGCTCGACGACCAACCTGGCCGCCGATGGCAACGGCGACGGCGTGATCGACGCCGCCGACTACAGCGCTTGGCGAGATCATCTGGGCGAGGTTGTGCTCCCTCCGCCGGCGCCGGCGCTCATGGTGAACATCGACTTCGGGGGGGGGCCGACCTACTCCGGCGCGGCCGCGGCGCCTGTCCCCGGGACCACGTGGAACAAGGTGCTCAATACCGCGGCGCCGGGCACTGGGGGGTTGAACGACGCAACCGGGCAAGCCACGACCGTCTCGCTTTCGTTCAGCACGATCAGCCAGTTCGACACCGGATCGGATACGGAAGGTGAGCGCGGTCCGGGCGACGCATACAACCCGCTGATGCAGGACTATCTGTTCACCACCGGCTCCAATTCGTTCACGTTGTCTGGTCTGGAAGCCGGCGCCAGCTACGACCTCTACCTCTACGGACAGGGGGACAAGCTCAATCAAGAGACCGCCTTCACGCTCGGTGGCCAAACGCTCACGACCAGCTTCGATACTCAGGTTGGCGGGAACGGTGCGTTCGCCGAGGGGGTGGAGTTCGTCGTCTTCCGATCGGCGCCGGCCTCGGCCGCCGGAACCATCGATTTCTCGATTGCCGGCGTCGCTAACAACGGCGGCTTCAATGGATTGCAATTAGTCTCCTCGGGCGCCGCGCCCGCGATTGTGGCGGCCCGGGACTCGACACCCCGATACGAAGCGTTAGATCAGGCGTTTGACGCGTCGATCGACCGCGAGCCCGACTTTGCTGCTCTCTTGCTCGAACCCCCTATACCGGCGTCAGGGGCGCGACGCTCGATCGCCCCCTCCGGAGCCGAATCGCTGGGTCAGCGAGGGCAGCATTACCTCGCGACGATTGATCGCCTCATCGCCGAGGTCGTGGCGGGCCGCGCAAACGGGCAGCGTCGCGAGCACGCTGGCCCCGTTGGGCAAGCCGTGCGCGAACCAGAAGATGGTGTCAACTGCGCGCGAAAGCTCTTGTCGGACCCACTCGAATGGAGACGGCCATCGATCGCTCAGGGGCCCGTTGATGCCTGATCGCATTGTGGCAAAGGAACAGCCATGAGTTTCTTGACTAAACGAGGCGCCGCCGCGCAAGGCGGTCAACGCAGACTACGTTTCGAAAGCCTCGAAGAACGGCGATTGCTAGCAGTTTCGGTTCCCGGCCTGATCGAGGCCGAGGATTTTACTAGTCAGGTGGGCGTCCAGAATCAGGCGACCACCGATGTAGGCGGCGGGCAGAACGTCGCCTTCATCAACCACGACGATAGCGCAACTTACAGCCTCAACGTCACCCAGTCCGGCGTTTACACGGCGACCTTCCGCTACGCATCGGGCGGGAGTGGTGGAACCATCGCCGTGGTTTCAGGCGGACAAACACTCGCCACCATGGCCATCCCGCCCACCGGTGGCTGGCAGGTTTGGCGTCAAGCGTCGGTTCCGGTGCAGTTTGTCTCGCCGGGCGTGCAAGACCTGACCCTCCAGTTTAGCGGCGGCGCCGGGTACCTCTACAATCTGAACTGGATTGAGCTAACCGCCGATGCGCCCCCCACGCCTCAGTCGGGTCGGGTCGAAGCGGAAGGCTTCACCACGCAGGTCGGGGTCACGAGCGAACCCACGTCCGACGTCGGTGGGGGCCAGAACCTCACCGCGATCGACAACGGCGACTCAGCGAGCTATACCGTCCAGGTCGATCAGGCGGGGCCTCACGTTGCCACGTTCCGTTTTGCCTCGGCGACCAGCGGCGGGACGATCAACGTCGCTTCCGGCGGCGCCTCCATCGGCAGCGTGCAGGTCGGATCGACAGGGGGCGCCCAGCGCTGGCAGGAGGTCTCGACGGTGCTCAACTTTGCTGCCGCCGGCGCCCACGTTGTCACACTTTCCTTTGCGGGCGGCAGCGGCGCTCTGATGAACCTCAATTGGTTTGAGCTTCGCAACGCTGAATCGGCCGAAGAGGCCTCCGGCCTAGTGGCGCCCTCGCGACTCCACTTCCTCAGCCAGGCGCCCTACAACTCGATCCAGTTTTTCTGGACCGACAACAGCACAACAGACACAGGGTTCCTCATCGAGCAAAAACTGGACAGCGGCGCGTGGACCCCGTTCGCGACGGTCGCGTTGGCGAACGCCTCAACCCACACGGTCCACGGATATGACCGGTCGCTGACCCACGAGTACCGCGTGAGCGCCATTGGCAGCGGGGGCGTATCCGAGGCCAGCTCAGCAATCCGTGTCGTTGGATCGACCGATACGCTCGAGGTCTCCCCAGAAGTCCCCGGCATCCGCAACCCGGAAAGCTACACGATCGGGGGCGTTACCTTCAGCGAGTTGCAGGACCAGACCCCAGCCGATCCCTCGCAGGGCAAAGCGACGCAGATATCGTCGTACTTTGCGGTGGAGGTGCGAGCGGCTTCAGGGGGGGGCCTCCTCAGTTCGCCGGTGTACGAGACTAGACCGCAGATTCGCAATTACCTGGATCAAGACGACCCAGCAAACAGCGGCGGCCATCGGCCCTACGGGTATGGCAACTACGGGCCGATCGAACGGAACTCGACCCGGACGCTCCACAGCCGCCACTGGACGAACATCGACGCGAGCGAAGACATCGTCGTGCGAGTGACGCTGCTCCCCGGAGCTCCTACGAGCACGATTAGCCTCAACGACCTAGAAATAGGTCCCGCGCCGCTGTCGGTGGTGCAGGTCGATCCGCAAACAATCGACGTAACGCTTCCCTCCGGAGCCGAGTTTACCCGCCACTACCGGATCGCGATCAACAAAGAGGCATGGTCCGCCTCGTCGGGACGCAGCGAAAACGTTTACGAAGCGCCGCTCTATGTGTTCGTCAACCCGGTCCACCTGGCGCCCGCGTCGGCGCCCGAGGACGAGTACGTCGAGTTCTTTAACAGCCAGCTCTTGGTGCTGGGCGCGGGAATCCACTTGCCGGACGATTACTGGCGCTTCTTCGGCGCCGGAGAAAACAGCTTGGTCCGCGAGTTCTACGCCCCCGGAGACGCCTACCTGCACGGCAGCTTCGTCTACAACAACTCGAACTACCCGATCAAGGTGTGGGGTCGCGCGATCTACAGCGACGAGATGTTTGACGTCTACCTCAGCAACACCGACTACCAGTGGTCCGATCCTGGCCGCACGCCTTGGGCGGGGATGGACTCCGCGGCAGGAAACGCGTGGAACCTCAATCCTCCGTGGGAGGCGCGAGCCTATTTTGATGGCTCCGCCACCTACGTGGCCTCGCTCGAAGGGTTCACCAACATCGGCGCCCGCATGGGGACCGTCAACAGCGGCGCCAACGCCCGCATTATTGGGCACAAAGACGTCGGCTACGGCGGCGGAACCTACCAGCGGAACGGCGGCTTCACGTACTACGAGGGCGTCTTCATGTACAACGACGACGACGTGACGTACGTGCATGAAGACTACGAGATACATCACTCCACCACGTTCAACCTGATCAACGGGCCCACCTTCCAGTTCGGCTGGGGAGACTTCAACACGCAAAACGCGGGCGGCAAGGTCTACGACCACGTCGTGCTCGCTTCGGACCGCCCCGCGGGCGCCAACTTTGGCAAAAACCATGGCGTCTTCAATAGCCGCTTGAGGCTCGATCGCCTTGACTACCACGGTGGCGGGCTGTGGGAAAACCTAGACGTGTGGGGAGAAGACAGCATCATCTTCAATCTGCGTGTCTGGGACGAAGATTTCGACAGTTCCACAAACACCGTCAGCTACCTGCAAGACAAGGCGTTCCGCAACATCACGGTTCACGACGCACCACGGGCCGACAGCATCCTGTGGGGCGAGCAGAACGCCGCGAACAACCAGTCGTCGTACCTGCGGTTCTTCCACTTCGATAACTTGGTGATCGCCGGCAACCACGTGACGGACATCAACGACGGCGACTTCTTCGACTACAACTCGGCGTTGCTGCTGCACACGGTCACGTTCTTCAGCCTGCCGGAGGTCACCGCCGTCCCTGACGCGGGGTCGGCGCCGATCGGCCAGACGATCAATCTCCGCGCTGCGCTCAATCAAAAGTACGTCCGTGCGGACGCATCGCTGCCGGCGAGCTTCGCGCCTCTGGTCGCCAACACAAACAGCAGCACCGCGCAGTTCCAGGTGATCGACGCCGGCGGCGGGTACATCGCCCTGCGGGCGCCCAACGGCTACCTGGTCAAGGCCGATTCGCAGCGGTACGGCTACCTTTACACGGAGCCCGACCTGGCGCGCGGCGACGCCAATACTACCGCCGTCACCGACGACGCGAAGTTTCGCTGGGTGAACCTGCCGGGCGGGCAGTTCGCCCTCTACTCCAAGGCGATGGGGTTGTACGTCCGCGCCGAAGCAAACAGCGGCCCCGAGATGCCCCTGTACGCCGCGAGCGCGACGATCGGCGTGGCCGAGACATTCTCTACCGGCGCGATCGTCGCCCCCACGTTGCCTGGCGACTACAACCGCGACGGCTTCGTTGACTCCGCAGACTACACCGTGTGGCGCGACCAACTCGGCGATTCGGTCGCGGCTCCTTTTAGCGGCGCCGACGGCAACGGCGACCTGGCGGTGAACCATACCGACTTCGAGATCTGGCGGACATACTTCGGTCAGGTTCCGCCCGCGGTCGCCGGGCTCGCCGAAACGCCGCTCGAGGTCCTTGCCGCACCACCCGTAACGCCGCAGGTCGAAGCAACTGTGTGGGAGGTCCCCCCCACGGTCGCGGCACTGTCGATGCCGATCGCTGGTTTCAATCCTGAAGCGGCTCGGCAGCCCGCGGCGGTCGCAGCCGCGGGGCAAGACCCCCTGCTGCTATTGCTCGCCGCACAGGCCGCGGACGCCCGAAGCGAAAGGTTCATCGAAATCGACCCTATCGAGCTGGATTTCAGTGACCTTCCGGCAGAGGACCAACCCGCCGATTGGCCCACCCTCGTCGATGAGGCACTGTCTCGATCCGCACGTCTCTAGCGGCGAGTCTAGGTTGAGTCGATGGCTCGGCCGGGCCCGCTGTGATTTTCAATTGAAGACTTTTCGAACCTACTACGCTTTCTATTTTGAAGTAGCGCGATCGAGGTAGGGAGCTGCGCAGACCGAACGGACGAGGTCCTGGTCGAGGACGGCGACACGCCATGCGGCCATGGCGGCCGCTTCGAGGGCGTCGTAGTCGGCGTAGGCGCGGTTGCTCCAGAAGTGGCTCTTGAGGTAGTGCCAGAGGTTCTCGATCGGGTTGAGCTCGGGGCTGTAGGGGGGCAGCTTCACCAGCGTTACGTTCTCCGGCACACGCAGTGAGGTGGTGCGGATTCCACGGACAGGTGAAGTCCTTAAAATGGGCCCACCCTCAGGAGTCCCTTGATGCCTGGTAAGAAGCAGAAGCCAACGAAGCCGGCCCGCCGTAGGTTCACGAAGGAGTTCAAGGAAGAAGCGGTGCAGATGCTGCTCGATGGCCATACCGCGAGCTCGATTTCTGATCGTCTGGGCCTCTCCGGCGCGAACGTGCTTTACCGCTGGAAGGCCGAGCAACTCCAACAGAGCGGACCGGTCGCCAGCTCGTTGGAGGCCCGCGTGCGGGAGCTGGAACTCGAACTGCGTCGCGTTGAACGAGAACGGGATGTCCTACCTCTGGATCGGTCAACTCCTCGGCAAGGTGTTATCACGTTCGGGATTGAGATTCGGACAGGACGTCTCGACGACGGAGTGAAGCTCAACGCGGCAGCGCAGAACAGGAGAAGTGGCTAGCCAGGGGTCCAGGGGGCGGCAATGAGCACCCCTGGTCTGCGTGAACGCCAAAAGATTGCCGGCGTAGCCGTCCGCCAGATGCATTGCGAGCGTCGCTCCGATCATTGATTTGTGTTGCTGGAAGGTGATCGCTTAGTTCCTGGCACGAGTGGGAGATTTTCGCGGTGACCGCCGATCTTGGTTGATCTGCTGGACGAAGTCGATGACGCCCAGCGTCCGCAGCACCTGTTGTTCGCCGGCCGGCAGCTGCTCGAATCCGTTAACCGGCGGCAACCCTTCCTGCTCGCATACGCGCTGCAGCGACGGTTCCAAGCGAGAAGGAGGGTTGGCGCCGTTCTTGACCCCCGGCCGGCGGCCTTTGTGCTCAGGCTTCCGCAGCTCGCCGGTCACGGCGACCCGGAGGCGAGAGAGGTTCCTCTGGGTGGTCGTCGGGTTCGCGTAGCGGTAGGGCTCGTTGTTCTTGAGCATCAGCCATGCGACGCCGACCAGCTTCCGAGCGGTCGCGCAGACCGCCACATTCCAGCACTTCCGTTTCGCGAGTCGGCGGAAGAAGACCCCCAGCGGACCCGGCTGCCGGGCCATATTCTGGGCCGCCTGGGTAAGCAACCACCGAGCGTGGGAGTTCCCGCGCTTCGTGATCGGTGAGCGGACGGTGAAGTACATCTTGCGGCCGCCAGTAAGCTGGAGGAGTTCATTTTCTCGAGCTCCAGAGGCATGCGATGGCGAAGCAGCAGCGTTCGGCGGAGAAAGAGTCGTTCTGGCGGTTGGCGTTTGAGGAGTTCGGGTCGAGCGGGCTTTCGGTGCGTGCGTTCTGTGAGCGCGAGGGGATCTCAACCGCGTCGTTCTATGCGTGGCGGCGATCGCTCCAGCAGCTGGACTCCGAGCCGGCGCGGGTGGAGCTGATCCCAGTCGACGTGGTCGAGCCACCCGGCGGGTTGTCCGCCGACCGTCTGGAGCTGACGACGCCGGGCGGTTTCACGCTCCGCTTCCCGGCCGACATCGCGCCGCGACAGCTGGGCGCCGTGCTTGGCGTGATCGAGGGAGGAGCGCCATGCTGAGCGTTGCGGCCGGCACGCGGGTCTTCGTCGCCAATGGCCCGACCGACATGCGAAAAGGGTTCGACGGCCTGCAGGGCTTGGTGACCGGGGTGTTGGAGCAAGACCCCCTCTCGGGATCCCTCTTCCTGTTCGTCAACCGACGGCGCGACAAGCTGAAGATCTTGTACTGGGACGGCGACGGCTTGGCGCTGTGGTACAGACGTCTGGAAGCGGGCACGTTTCAGCTGCCGCAGATGGCCGCCGACCAGCGGTCGGCCGAGATCCGCAGCGAAGAGCTGACCATGCTGCTGCGGGGTATCGACCTGAAGAGCGCCCGCCGCAAGCGGTTCTCGCTGGCGAGTTGAAAGATGCGATTGCGTTCGCGCGGCGCGTGGGTATAACGTCGGCATGAACGTTGCCCAACTGCAACAAGAGAACCAGCGTCTGAAAGAGCGGCTCGCGCAGCTCGAGGCGACCGCAGAGCAGTTCACCGACCAGCTCGCACAGAAGCAGCGGCTGGTCGCGTCGCTCGAGCACCAGATCAAGCTGCTGCTGGAGCGGATCCGCGGATCGCGGCAAGAGCGGATCGACCCCGACCAGCTGCTGCTGTTCTCGCTGGACGAGCTCCGCGAGATAGCCGCTCAGCTCGAGCAGCCCCCCGGCGACCTGATCGAAGAGGGGCCCCCAGGGCGTCGCCGCAAGTCCCCCGGCCGCGTCGGCAAGTTGCCCGACCACCTCCAGCGCGAGGTCGTGCGTCACGAGCTCCCTGAGGCCGAGCGGGCCTGCCCCGGCTGCGGCGCCCAGCGTGAAGAGATCGGCGTCGAGAGCAGCGAGCAGCTCGAGCTGGTCCCGGCCCGCCTGAAGGTCGTCCAGCACGACCGGGTGAAGTACGCCTGCCGTGGCTGCCAGGAGCACGTGGCGATCGCCGATAAGCCGCCGCAGCCGATCGAGAAGGGTCTGCCCGGCCCCGGGCTGTGCGCCCACACGGTGCTGAGCAAGTTCGGGGATCACGTGCCCCTCTACCGGCAAGAAGACATCCACGCGCGGCTCGGCAAGACGATCCGCCGCAGCACGCTGTGCGGCTGGCAGGCGGCGCTAGCGCAGCTGGCGCTGCCGCTGGTGATGCGGATGAAGCACTTGGTCCTCCAGTCGCAAGTGATCCACACCGACGACACCTCGATCAAGATGCTCGAGCCGGGCCGTGGGGTGACGCGGACCTGCAAGTTCTGGCCCTACCTGGGGGACTGGCTTCACCCCTACGCGGTATACGACTTCACCACGAGCCGAGAACGCGACGGACCCAGGAAGTTCCTGCAAGGATTCCAGGGCTACCTTCAAGCAGACGCCTACTCGGGCTACGACTGCATCTACGCGGGGCAGCAAGTGCAAGAAGTGGCCTGTTGGGTCCACGCGCGGCGGTACTGGCATCAGGCGCAGGACAACGACCCGGTCCGCGCCAACACGGCGCTGTCGTTCATCGCTCGGCTGTCGCAGGTCGAGAAGCAGCTGCGGGGGGCGTGCCCCGAGAAGAACCCGCAAGGGGAGCGTGACTTCGACGCAGTGGCCGCAGGGCGGCGGGCGCACGCCACGCCGATCCTCGACCAGTTCAAGGCGTGGCTCGATCGCGAGAGCGAGGACCAACGGGTCTTGCCCAAGAGCCCGATTCGCGCAGCGTTTACCTACACCCAGAACCAATGGGAGGCGCTCTGCCGCTACACCGAGCAGGGCTACCTGGCGTATGACAACAACACTGCCGAGAGGCTGGTTAAGCTTCCGGCAATCGGCAGGAAGAACTTTTTATTCGTCGGAAGCGAAAATGGCGGCCGGGGCGCGGCGGCGATGTACTCGCTGGTGAGCAGCGCCAAGGCGAACGGGGTGGAGCCGTTCGCGTGGCTGCGAGAGCTGTTCACGCAGCTGCCCTACCGGAGGGAAAGCGAGGCGTTCGCGCAGACGAGGCGAGGCCAGCCCGTGACCAGCGACGGGCTCGACGACCTGCTCCCCGACCACTGGCTGGCGGCGAACCCGAAACACGTCTGGAAGATCGACGAGGTCCGCCGCAAAGAACGCAAACGCTATGAATGACCTCTGCCACAAGCTCCAGCTGCTGCCCGAAGAACGCGCCCTGATCCTGAAGCACGGCTACCCGTTCGAGCGTCTGGAGAACGCACTAAAGCGGTGGTCGAAGAGCCAGGCAATCAAGCGGATCTCGGTGAGCGAATGGGAGCTCTCGATGCTGATTGGCGAGCTGTCGCGCACCTTCAATCACGGCGAAGCCGGCGCGGACGAAGACGACCTCATCGCGCTGTGCGACCGGCTAGAGTACACCCAGCAAACTGGCGACGGCGACCTCGAGATGCTCGGCTGGTAGCGGTGGCGCTCGTGGCGTTTCGGGCTGTGGGTTTCACCGTCCGCTCACCGTGATCGGACCATAGTGGCACGTGGCCGCCGACTGCTTGACCGAGGGTGTTAGGCCGAGGTAGCTGGCGGCGTGCTCACCGTCCTCGAACCGAGACAAGTCTCCGAGGGCGGCGATCAGTGAAAGAGCGACGCAGTAGTCCATCCCCGGGACCGTCATCAGCAGCCGGACGCGCGGCAGGCCCCACGCCTGTTGGCGAAGCGTCGCCTCTAAGGCATCGATCTCCTGATCGACAACAGCGATCAGCCGCAGGTCCGATTCGACGAGCGCTCGTAGTTCTGCAGGCAAGCCACAGCCCGCCAGCCACCGCAATCCGACCTGGCAGAACAGCGTCTTCACCGGAACCGGTACAAGGATGCTGGCCAGAACGCTCTGGATGCGGTTCTTCAGCCGCGTTCGCTCGGTTACGAGCCGCTCGCGCCGGCCGGTGAGTTGGCGGAGCGTCCTCGTCACGTCATCCGGCACCCAAACACTGGGCAGGTAGTCGCACCGCAGGAGCTGCGCCAGCACTTCGGCGTCAACCTTATCGGTCTTGACCTTCGCCTCGGCGATCGCCTTGGTCTTCATCGGGTTGCTGACAACAACCCGACCGACAAACGGCCGGAGCAAGGTCTGCCACGGCCCAAGCGTTGGTCGTCACTTCCAACGCCACACTGTCCTCGCCGGTGAGCTCCTCGGCGAACCGGAGCAAGGCCTCCCGCGTACAATCGATCCGGCGGCGAAAGACCCGCTCCCCCTTCTCGTCGATGACGCACACCTCGACGACCGCCTTGTGGACGTCGAGCCCGATGAACCGCTTCATGGCGATGCCCTCATCAAGCGTGACGGACGAGCCGGGCCGTTCGGCAACTACCTCTTCGGGCTCGAAGCCCATCCGGGTGGGCCGTGGGGGCGGCCAGTTAAAAAAGCGGGCTCGTGGCCCATAGGATCTCTCGGCCGGCCCCGGAATGAATGGCCCATCGCGTCACTAGATTAGAAGTCCGACATTCCGTCCCGAACCCGGTCTCATCATCGGACCACGTTGCCGGGACAGACACAACCACTCCATCCATACCCGATAAAAAAAGCGTTGGCTATTTTCGGCCGCAACGGATAGCGGAAGTCTACGCGGCGGTCGAAGCGATCCTGCAAGAGGAGGTCGCAGGGGCCAGTCAGGTGTGCCGGTTCCTGAACGTCAGTCGCAGCGCCTTTTATGCTTGGAAGGGAGCCAACTCAACGCCACACGAGAAGGAGGACCTGGAGTTAGCGCCGCTAGTACGCACGATCTTCCAGCGGCATCGTCGCCGATATGGAACCCGTCGGATCGCCAGCGAGTTGAGCGATATGGGACGATCTTGCAGTCGCCGCAGAGTCGCGAAACTACTGCAATCACAGGGCCTGAAGGCGATTCAGCCGAAGTCGTACAAACCGCGCACGACCGAGAGCCGCCATCGTTTGGGATACAGTCCCAACTTGCTCTTGGAAGGAGAAGAGGCCGATGGGATCGATCACCTATGGGTTGGAGACATCACGTACATCCCCGTGGATGGACGGCCGTTCAGCTACTTGGCCACATTGATGGATCGCTTCTCGCGGCGGATCGTCGGTTGGCAACTGGCCTGCGACATGACCGAGACCCTCGTGCTGGCCGCCTTGAAGGAAGCCATTCGATCGAGGCAGCCCGGCCCCGGAATGATTCACCATACCGACCGTGGCGGCCAGTACGCCGGCGCCGAGTACCGCGGGGTGCTACGCCGCGCTGCTATGCGACAGAGCATGAGCCGGGCGGATAACTGCTACGACAACGCCTTCATGGAATCCTGCTTCGGAACCTTCAAGACGGAGCTCGAAATGACCGAATACGCAAACCACACCATCGCGTTCCGGGAGATCGGGGGGTACATCGCCTACTACAATCACGAACGAAAACACTCCGCCCTCGGCTACCTCACTCCCGCCCAGTTCGAAACCCACCTCGACCGCTCAAAATAAGAGACTGACCTGTCCGTGGAATCCGCACCACCTCACAGGGCCCCCGCTGTGTGGAAGCCTGCGCCGTCCCAGATCATCACGGCGTGCTCTCCCTCGGGGATGGTCTTGGCGAACAGCTCCAAGAACGAATTGATGATCTGCGTGTTCAGCTGCGGGCTGAGGAGCCCCTCGGCGTGCCCAGTCTCGGGGCACACGGCGCCGATCACCCACAGGTACTCGTATTCGGTCTGACGCACCGCCGTTGGCCGCGAGCCCTTCTCGGCCCAGACGTTGGTGTTGGTCCCCTGCTGGCCGAACCGCGACTCGTCCTGGAAGTAGACCCGCAGCCGCTTGCCCGGGTGCTCCGCGGCGATCTTGTCGAGGCGCTCGGGCCACGCTTGCTTGAACGCTTCGACCCGCGCTGGATCTGCCTTGCGATGCCGCGGCCGAGGACGCAGGCAGCTGTACCCCAAGCGGTGCAGCAGCCCATAGACCGACGGCAGCGACCGGAGCAGGTTGAACTCTGCCGCCAAGATCCGCTGAAAGTCCTTGCCGCGCAGCGAGCAGACCTCGTCCCCTTCAACCGGCCCGGCTTCAATCCGCTGGCGGAACGCGGCCTCTTGCTCGGCGTCGATCGGCAGCCGCGGCTCGCGCCCCCGCCGATCGTCGAGCCCCGCCAGGCCCTCGGCGTTGTAGCGGGCGGCCCACCGCTGGCAGATGCGACGCGACAGCCCCACCGCCGTGGCGATCGCCGGGGCGGTCCAGCCCTCCAAACCAAGCAGCACGATCCGCAGCCGCTGGAACCGGCCGATGTCCTTCTCTGCCCGCGCTAGACGCTCAAGCTCCTCAATCGGGAGATGGTCCTTGATCCGCATCGCGACCTCCATGCTAAAGGGGATCGCCGCAGTATGATGGGTAAGATGGGAGGGCGCAATAGGCAATAGAAGGCGCGCTAGTTCAGAGTAGAAGGCGTATTACTTGAGCCCACGACTTTCGGAGCAACTTGAGCCTGGATCCCCTTCATGCGCGTCCCAGTCGGCAGATCAGGTCAGATTTCTCGGCCAGAGGAAGGCGCCGGACTGTTTCTAGGGAACGAAGCAGCCCCGTGCCAAGCGCGTAAGGACAACTGGTCAGGCAACTCGCCCGCGTAGTACAATTAGCGATAAACTCTCGTCGTTCGAAATGCATCTAATTCCTCGAACTGGGCAGGTCCCGGTCACCTCTTCTTTGGCAATCAAGTCGGGCACAGCGTCTCGGCGAGGACTCATGGCTCCGCTACCAAACCAGCCGCCCGACGGCCGTGTGATCATTCGAATGCTCATGGCGGCAATCTGTTCCGGCCTGGCATACCAAGCCATCGGCGAAGTGACTCACGGTCTTGCCGGCTCGCGCCCGAATATCCTCATCGTGATCACCGACGACCAGGGCTACGCACAGCTTGGACGACACGGGCACCCCTGGCTGAGGACCCCTCACATGGACCGGCTGTACGATGAGAGCACTCGGTTCTCGCGATTCTTGGTCAGCCCGACGTGCTCTCCGACCCGAGCCGCGCTCATGACCGGGCGTCATCCAATGCGGAGCGGTGTGACCCACACCAAGTACGAACGCGAGCGGATCCCGCTTAACGCAGCAACGCTTCCAGAGACGCTCAAGAAGGCGGGGTATGCAACCGGAATCTTCGGCAAGTGGCATCTCGGCGACGAAGAAGCCTATCAGCCGCAAAACCGTGGGTTCGACGAGGCGTTTATTCATGGCGGAGCAGTCATCGGCATGGACTACGCGGGTAGCTGCGCCGATGCGCCTGGGAACAGCTACTTTGATCCAGTGATCCGCCACAACGGAAGTTTCGTGAAGACCAAGGGATACTGCACCGACGTGTTCTTTCGCGCCGCTCTTGGGTGGATCCGTCGGCAGGAGCAAGACGGTAACCCTTTCTTCGCTTACATCGCAACCAATGCGCCTCACGGACCGTTTATCGCACCGGCAAAGAACGCGAGCTACTTTCGGGAGCGCGGCATGTCGCCCGATCACGCCGGGTTTTACGGGATGGTCGAGAACATCGACGAGAACCTTGGCGAGATGCTCGCTCGCCTCGAATCCTGGGGGCTGCTTGACGACACGCTGATAATCTTCATGTCCGACAATGGAACCGTTCAAGCGGGGGCCGACAAACAAGGAACGAAGGTCGGCGAGGATGCCGCCGGGAATGCGATGGTCGCGTTCAACGGAGGAATGAACGGCTACAAGGGCTCCGTTTCTGAAGGAGGGGTTCGGGTTCCGTTCTTCGTTCGCTGGCCCAGAAAGATCGAGAGCAACCGTGATATCGGCGTTCCGGCGGCGCACATCGACCTTCTTCCAACCCTGGCAGAGATCGCCGGAGCCGAGCTACCTCCCGGCCTGGTGGAAGGACGCAGCCTCGTCTCCCTGATTGACGGGAGCGAGGCCGCATGGCCCCAACGCTACCTGATAACTCATGCCGGCCGCTGGGACCCCGGGGAGGAGCCCAACGACCACCAATGGGGGAATTTCGCTGTTCGCGACGATCGTTTCCGTTTCGAGAAGAACAAGGCGCTCTACGACATGCATGCCGATCCGCGCCAGAAACACAACGTCATCCTTGAGTTCCCGGAAGTCGCCGAGGCGATGCGCGAAGCCTACGACAAGTGGTGGCGCGAGACGCGCCCCATGCTCATCAACGAGTCCGTCCCTCTCTCACCGACGTGGCCGTTTCATGAGTCCTACAACCAGCAGCTCCAGCGAGAAGGTATCCCAGCGTGGGAGCCGGAGCCGCTCTAGAGCTTGCCTCGCAACCCGATGTTGGCTGTCCTCCGACTTGGACGCATGTGCGACCATCCCTTGCGTCCCGGTGGCCCCCGAGTTGTCCCGAAATCCTTCCTCCGTCAGACTCTCAGATGCTGCCGGCCGATGAGCGGCTGGAGCTGCGCCGGCGCGAAGCGGTCCCGCTGTGAGAATCGCTCGGCGCGTGGCTCGAAAGCGACACAGCAACCCGCGTGCCTCCGAGCGAGGCGGAGCTATTGTCAGAACTCGTGTTCTTGAAGGGTAAAAAAAGCGGCGTATCCTGCTGAGGTCTATCACCACTTCAGCGGCCCGACGCGGGCACAAGGAGACGCCATGAGCAAGGTTAGCGGAGCGATCGCAGGCAGTCCAGCAGAGCCGGCACTCGACCCGGAGGTAGTCGCGTTCCGAGAGCAGTTCGACACAGCCAGTCCGCTGGACGAGCTGATCCGCGAGGGGGCGCGGCGGATGCTGCAGGCGGCCATCGATTCAGAAGTAGAGACGTTCGTCGCGGCCCACGAGGGCCGGCGGGACGAAGCGGGCCGCCGGCTAGTGGTGAAGAACGGAAGCCTTCCCTCCCGAGAGATCCTTACCGGAGCGGGGAGGATCCCCGTGCAGCAGGGTCGGGTGCGAGACAACACGCCTGATCCGGCCGGACGGGTGACATTCTCCCCGAAGGTGCTGCCGGCCTACCTGCGTCGCACCGACGCCATCGAGGAGCTGATCCCTTGGCTCTACCTCAAAGGGATTTCAACGAGCGACTTCGGCGAGGCGCTGCAGGCGTTGGTCGGCGAGAAGGCCAAGGGGCTCAGCGCCAACGTCGTCGTGCGGCTCAAGGAGCAGTGGTCGGACGAGTACGGCGCCTGGAGCCAGCGGGACCTGTCGGACAAGCGGTACGTGTACGTCTGGGCCGATGGGATCCACGCCAAGGTGCGGCTCGAGGACGAAGCGAATCGGAAGCAGTGCTTCCTGGTGCTGATGGGGGCGACGGCGGACGGCAAGAAGGAGCTGATCGCCGTCGAGGATGGCTACCGCGAGAGCGAGCAGAGCTGGTCGGAGCTGCTCTTGGGCCTGAAGAAGCGGGGGCTCGCGGCGTCGCCGAAGATCGCCGTGGGGGACGGCGCCTTGGGCTTCTGGGCGGCTTTGAGAAAGGTATTCCCTGAGACCATCGAGCAGAGGTGCTGGGTGCATAAAACGGCCAACGTGCTCAACAAGATGCCCAAGAGCGTTCAGCCGAAGGCCAAGGGGGACCTGCACGAGATCTGGCAGGCCGAGACGAAGGCCGACGCCGACAAAGCCTTCGACAACTTCTTGGAGAAGTACGCGGCCAAGTACCCGGGGGCCTGCGACTGCCTACGCAAAGACCGGCAAGAGCTGCTGGCGTTCTACGCCTTCCCCGCCGAACATTGGCAGCACCTGCGCACAACCAATCCAATTGAATCCACGTTCGCCACCATCCGCCTCCGGCACCGCAAGACCAAGGGGAGCGGAACCCGGCGGACCAGCCTGGCGATGATGTTCAAGCTCGCCCAATCCGCCGCCCGCAAGTGGCGAAGGCTCAGCAGCCACGACAAGATCACCCTCGTCATCGAAGGACGAATCTTCAAAGACGGTATCGTGCAGGACGCCGCTTAGCGACCGGGAGAGAACACGAGTTCTGACAATAGCCCCGAGCGCAGCAAAGAAGTCTTGGTGTGGCGGATCAGCGCCCCCCAATCATAGTTGCGGAACCACGCCGGTAGCGTCGTACGCGGCGGCGAGAACAAGTAGACGCGCTGCTTGCCGAGCCGGGCGTAGTGGGCGTAGCCTTGCAAGGTGAGGGCGGTGAGGGCGCCGGGGTAGATGCGGGCCTCTGCCTGGGATTGTAGGGTTGCGATGGCGCCCAGCCACGACAACTCGTCTCCGGTGCGTCGGAACGCGCCGGCGCCTAGTGACTCCAGCCAGCCGCTCCGCAGGTAGCTGTGCTGCAGCTCGCGGGGAACGCCGTTGCGTTCTAGCCAGCCCGCGAGGTAGAGGGTTCCGGGCCGGTGCTGGTTGAGCAGCTGCGTTATTTTTTGCTTCGGATTTGTACTCACAGTATAAGTAATGCACCTTTTTTTAACAAAACGCAACGTCTACCTGGCGGACCATCCATTAGACGGGCCCGATTACGATCGTACGCCCGGCTGTTAGCCGAGCGATATCTCCTGCTGAGTCTTCAGGTCCTTGTCGTTCACGCGGGGAGGGAGGTCGGCGCCATCCCGAGCGATCCCGGCCACCGACGTTTCAGCGCCGAGCGGATGGAGCGCCTTGGCGGCGGGCGCCTAGCTCGGGATGACCGCGCTCACCACGGGGGCGCCCGCCAGGAACCGCTTCAGGTTGTCGACGAAGACGCCCGTCAGTCGGTCCGCCTCGCGGATTAAGCGTCCCGCCGGGTGCGGGGTGATGATCACGTTGGGGATCGCCACAGGGGACTCGTCGACGCCGGCGGCTCGGCCGCGAACACGTCGAGTCCCGCGGCGCCGATGCGGCCGGTTTGCAGGGCGTCGACGAGCGCCGATGCTTCCACGACATCGCCTCGCCCCACGTCGTAGAAGCGGGCGCCGGGCTTCATGCATTCCAGCAGCTCGCGGTTGAAAAGACCCCGCGTGGCGGGCGCCGAAGGAAGACGCACAACCACGTGGTCGCAACCGGGGAGGACCCCGCTCAGCGCGTCCAGCCCCACAACCACCTCGACGCCGGGCGGCGTGCGGCCATCGGGCTGGCGTGTCGACGCGACGACCGTCATGCCGAGTGCGGAGCAGGTCAGCGCGATCCGCTTGCCGATATCGCCCAGGCCCACCCCACACACCGTCGACCCGTACAACTCATCGTACGTGTTGAGGCGCGACCATCGCCCGGCGCGGCGGTCTTCCCAGTGGTCTCCCATCAGCGACGCGCTTCCAAACGCCCCGCCGATCTATCGCAGCGATCCTCGCACCCGATCGCCACCCCTGGGAAGCATTCTAGCGTGGCGATCGGGGAACGCGCGAGCCGAGGCGGCCGGTGGTGCGTCTGCGTGCTGCGTTGCCCCGGCGCGGCCATTGACGCGCTGTCCGCCGGGGCGCCTCTCGGGTTGTCAAACAGCGGCCCGGCGGAAGAGTTCGGGCGAGGGCAGCCACGCGGGCGGCTACGCTAAGTTGGCGATTGGCGGTGCGTCTTGGGCGCCCCGGTTCGGGTTGCTCCACCTTTCAAACAGCACCGCGGCGCGGTCCACGACGGGCGTTGCCCGACAGATGCGCGGATTGTCATTTCTTGTGGGTCGGGAGCCGGCGTGGGGCGTTGCCCGACAGGTTGGCGGATTGTCATTTCTGGGTTGCGTGCGGGGAGGGCGCCTCACCGGCGGGGGCGCCGCCGGTTCGCCCGCGGGGCAGGCGCCCCCGTCTGTTGAGCCGAACCCGTCGCTGCTGTGCCTCGCAGCGGCGCTGCGTCGGCCCGGATCAATGGGACGATTGGCGCTCGCGCTGCGCGCTGCGGCGCTGCTCGATCCTCGACATCAAGTCGAGCTGCTTCAGCGCCTCGGTCGTGTTGCGGTTGCTGTCGAGTTGGCACCTGAGCTTCTGCTGGATCGGGAGTTCGGCGTCGGCGAGCAACGCGGACGTGTCGGCGTGGGCCGCCTCCGCGGCGAGCACGTGTTCGAGCGCCGTTTGCATCAAGGGACTCTCACCCTCATACATCTCGGCGGCCCGCTCTTGGAACGCCAGCACCCGCGACGCGGAGTCGAGCACGCCGCCGGCGCTGCCGCGCCGCACCACGGCGCCCGGGAGCGAGGGGCCGACGGGGGCGTGGGAGCGGTAGCGCGGGTTGCGTTTGAGGAATTCCACGGCCTGACCGAGTGCCAGCGGGTCCCCAGCCGCGTGGGCGTCCGAGAGGTGCTGGACCTCTTCGGAATCCGCCTGATCGGGCGGCAAGTAATCGGGCGACTGATCGGGTTGCCGCCGCACCGCGGCCAGCCGCGCGCCGGCCAGGTGGGGGTCGCCCCCCGCCGCGAAGTAGTCGATGCCCGACTGGTCGCACCGACGGCACTCGGACAGCGCCGCTTCGAGGCCGCGTTGCTCCCGCCAGACGTCGCCGTAGGCGGCCGCGAACGCGGCCTCTTCGGCCGCCGTGGTCGGCCAGCTCCCCCAACGGAGCGCCTCGGGGTTGGGCTCGGGGCCGTCGTTCTCGCCCCGCGTCCACCGCTCGGTCGGGAGCTGCGAGGGCGACGGCCCGCCGGGGCCCTGCTGGGGCGGCTGCTGCTCGCGCGACCGCAGCCGCTCGATCAGGGCCGCGCTCGTCCATTCGTCCTGCCCGTCGGGGCAGGGGGGGCAGTCTGCAAGCAGGGCTTCAGCGCCCGGCAGCCGCGGCCACGGCGGGGGGCCAAACAGCGGCGCGGCGTCCCAGCCGGCGCACGGGGGAGCCCCCGCCGGGTCGGCGGCGGCCTCCTGCGTAGCCGGCGCCGGCTCGGGGGACGGACGGGCCGCTTCGCACGCGTCGAGCTCGGCGTGCAGCTCGGCGTGCGTCGTGGAACTGTGAGGCCCGAGGCCGTAGCTAAGATCGGCTGTCACTATCGTGTCCTCCAACGGCCGTGGCGTTTCTGGAACCCGGCGGCCAACGCGGCCTGGGTGACTTGGTTCTTGAGCTGTTGGTTGGCCCTGCGCACCGCGGCGCTGCGCGCTCGCAGCGTGCGGGTCAGCTCCGTGGCGCGGCGGCGATGAAGCTTTTGGGCCTCGATCTCGGCCGCCCGCTGCTGGGCCTCCGGCCCGGCCCCCCAGTAGACGTCGCGCGTCGCGCCGTTGACGCGGATGCTCTCGTAGAAATACCGGGCGCCGTTGCGGCGCGTTCGCCAGGGCATGGGCTGCTCTCCGGTTGGGTTAAGAGGGGTTGAGGGGTAGGACGCGGCCGACGTTGGTCGCTAGGGGTTGGGGTTCCTGCGAAGCGCGGCCGGCGTCGACTGGAACGGGAGCCCCGTCTTGCCCGGACGCGGCGCGGCGGCCGGCCGGACGACTCCGCCGGCCGGTGGTTTGGCGTCGGCCGCACGCGCGCGGTCGAGACTGCGTAGCGCCCGCTCGGTGCAGACCGACAGCGACTGCAACGCTTTTTGAGTCTTGGGGTCGAGCAGGTCCGCCGGACTCAACGAGTCGCGGAACGTCGCTTCGTCCGCCCGGCAGTTCAGGTAAGACTCGGCTGCGAGCCGCTGCGTGCCGGTCGCGCCGGCGGGCAGGAGCTCCTCCAGCTGCGCCCGCCGGAGGTCCTCCGCGTCGAGTATCTGCGTGGCGAGCGTCAGGGCCTGGATGAACGAGATCCCGGTGTACGAGTCGCACGTCGGCGGGGTCGTCCCAGCAGACTGGACCCGGTGCTCGGGGTTCCTCCGGAGCCAGCCGGCCAGTCGATCGATGCCCGCTTCGTCGTGGCACAGCAGCGCGCGGCAGATTAATAAAACCTCTTCCGGCGCCTCTTCGAGGCCCCACGCGCGAAAATACTCCTTGGCCGAATCGTCGGTGTAGGTCCGTATCTGGGTAGGCGCCGAGTAGAAAGTTGGTACGCGGTACAGGATCACGAAGACCTCCCACTCGCCGACCGCGTAGGGCAGCGTTACGTTTGCGCCGCCACGGGCGAACGGCTGCTTTTTCCACGGTTGCGGTCCGTAGGGCAGCGTTGGCTTGAACCCTTGGAAGTACGTTCGCTCTGCGCGCAGATGAACGTCGTTGGTTAGCGGCTGCTGCTGATGGTCACGCGGCACGGGGTCCGCCGCCCAATTGATCCGTCGTTTTAGTTGGGGTTGAGAGTCCCGCTCGTGCTGGATCTTCACGACCAATTTTACAACCGGCCGGTACCTGTCCGCCCACGCACGGAATTCCGCTTCCGAGGTTGGCGCCAGTCCCCAATCAGGGCCCAGGCCGCGCCAGATCTGCCCGCCATGGGCGGCGGTTATTCTGAAATCGGGGTCCGAGTCGTCAAAATCCCACAGGAGTTCCCGCAGTTTGCTGAAGGCGGTCTCGAAGTCGAGCTCTTCGGCGTAGTCTTCGTCGTCTTCGTCGTCTTCAAAGTCTTCGTCGCTCTGAATGTCGGCCGTGTTGTCTGCAGCCGCCGGCGGCGACGCCCCGTCGACGTGGTCGGCTTGGTTGTGGGTGGACTGGGGCGTCGCGTCGTCGGCTGTGGCCTTCGCCGCGCCGGCCTGTTCGGCCTCCGCGGCGCGACGCTGAGCCTCGGCGGAAGCAGCGGCTTCCTGCTGGCGCCCGTTCGCATCGACGATCGCTTGACGCTCGGTTTCCCATTGCTCGACCCGCTGCTCGGAGGCCCGCAGCTCCGCACGGAGCTGCTCGAGCAAAATCGGGTCGGGGGTGACCACGCTCTGGCCCGGGAACTCGAGCTGGGCGGCCGCGCGGATCGCGGCCAAATCGGGGGGCGGGTCGGGCGGCGGGGCGTCGTTGTCCGCCCCGGTGGAGGCCGTCGGCGCCGCGGGGCCCGGCGGCGCCGACGCCGCGGCGGGTGTCGATCCGCCGCCTGCCAGAGACGGATCGATGCCGTCGGCCCCGCTAACGTCGAACGAGGGCGCTGGGCCTGGCGCCGGCCGGTCATTCCGTGGAACAACGGCGTGAGCCTCCACGGGGGGCGGCGGTGGGTCGGCCGGGTCGTTCGGGGGCGAAACCATGGGTTCCCTGCTGGGTAGGGAGAGCTTGAAAAAACCGGGAAAAACCCCGCGCATGCCTCACACGCATGAGTTATAACTTGAATATCCAATCTGGAACGTAGTTTTGTCAATATTAAAAATGATCGACCCGTCCCATCGACTCGCCCGGATCGACGCCAGCCTGGACAGCCACGCCGGGCTGGCGGTCGTCGGCCCCTGGCGGGCCGGCAAACGCGACGTCGTCCAGCGCCTGTCCCAGGATTGGGGAGGGCTGCGGGTCCACTGGTTCGACGGGCTCATGCCGGCCGACGTGGCCCGTCTGCGCGAGCCCGAGGCGACGCTCGGCCCGCTCGCAGGGGTGGTCGTGCTGAACGAAGTCAGCCTGAGCCGAGAACTGGCGGGGGTGGTTGGCCGCCTGCTCGCCCGCCGGCCTTGTCCCGCGCGGTTCGTGATCGTGGCGAGCACCAGCGCTTGCGAACTAGGGCGGATCGACGATCTCGCCCCCGGCGCGCTCGCCTGGGAGTGGTACGACGGCCTGGCGTGCTGGGAGGTCGGCGCCGAGAACCCGCAGCGGCTCTGGCTGCGCGGGGGGCTCCCCGGGTCGTACGAGGCCGCCTCGGACCACGAGAGCCTGCGTTGTCGCCGCGAGGTTGCGGCGCTGCTGCTGCCGCGCGCCGCGGACCTGATGATCGACCGCTCCGACATCACCCGGCTGCGCAGCGTCTGGGGTCAGATCGCCCTGCTCCACGGCGACGTCTGGAACGCTTCGGAGATCGCCCGGCGCGTGAGGGCGTCGGACTACGCCGTCGGCTACGACCTGACGACCCTGGCCGATGCGTTCGCGGTGCGCGTGCTCAAGGCGTGGCGCCAGCTGGGGGTGTCGAAGCGGCAGGTCAGCGCCCCGCGGGTGTACGTCCGCGACAGCGGGCTGCTGCACGCGATGCTCGGCATCCAGACGCTAGAACAACTCCTAGAACACGGGGCGGCCGGCGCTTCCTGGCGGGGCTTCGTGATCGGGCAGGTGATCGCTTTGCTGCACGCCGCGCCGTCCGAGAGCTTCTACTGGAGGACGCACGCCGGCGCGGAGCTCGACCTGCTGATCGTGCGGGGGCAACGGCGTTGGGGCTTCGCGGTCCAGCACGCCCAGCGCCCGCGGATCACCCGCTCGATGCGGCGGGTGATGGCGGACCTCCAGCTCGACCGGCTGCACGTGGTGCACGCCGGCGCAGAGTCGTTGGACCTGGACGAACGGATCCGCGCGGTCGCGTTGGCGGACCTGCACAAGGAGGTCGCGTCGTGAACCACCCACCGGATCGGTCGGCGGCCCGCGGCGCGTGGCCCCGCTCCGCCCGGGCCCGAGTCGCCGCGGCGGCGGGCCTGACGCGTGCGTGGTTGGATCGCGGGGCGGGCGGGGCAGGGCGGGGCCCGCCGGGGCAGGGGGGCCGGCGCGGTCCAGCGGTCTGGGGCGGGCGTCGTTGGCCCAGAGACCCTCGCCCTGCGAGCCGGTCCGCGGCAGGCGATCTGGGCCTGTTTTTTTTGTGTCGTGGCAGGGGTAAGCTGGACCGCCCGTGCCCGCCGCTTCCGCCTAACCCACTCGGCCCAACCCACTCGGCCCAACCCACACCGACGGGCCCAGAACACCCGCCGCAGTGGCCCCCTGGCCGCGGCGGCGGTCGAGGCGTGGCGGGCTTGGCCAGCAGCGAGTCCAACCCGACCAACCCCGATCCCGAGGCGAGGATGAAGCGACCCAGCCGCACCGATCGCAGGCCGCCGTCGGCGGGCGCCTGCCGGCCCCGGTTCGAGAGGCTCGAGGAACGCCGGGTGCTCAGCTTCGGGACGTTCGTCCCCCCCGTGTTCGAGCCGGCGGCGGACAACCCGGTGCAGTCGGTCAGGGTCGTGGTGCTCAACTACGACCCGACCGTCCCTTCGCTCGACAACCGGCTGCTGCGGGACGTGTTTGGATGGAACGACCCCCACGCGCTCGCGGCCGGCTTCATCCACGACGTCGAAACCGCCAGCGGCGGCGCCATCGACTACGAGATCGTCGCGTGGCGCGACCTGAACGAGTTCCCGGTCTTCACCGACGGCACGCGTTACACGGCCGACCAGTACGTCGCGAACCGGACCTCCAACTCGGGGTGGTCGAGCGCCTCGGCCGACTTCTACGCCATCGCCGAGCAGCAGGGGCTGGCCGAACTGGTCAACGCCTACGACATCGACGAGATCTGGATGTTCGGCGACCACTACTTCAACCTGCTCGGCGAGGCCTGGATGGCGGGGCCGGCGTCCTTCTTCGTCAACGGGCCCAGCTTCCCCGAGTTCGAGGTGGACCACGCGGTCGCCGGCTTCGGCTTCAACTACGAGCGGGGCGTCGCGGAGATGGTCCACAACCTGGGCCACCGCACCGAGAACCACATCAGCCGCGCGTACGGCGGCTGGGACATCGCCAACCCCGCGACGCCGTGGGACCTGTTCACGGCCAACGTCGCCCAGTCCAACACCGCGGCGTACGGGGTCGGGAGCGTCCACTACCCGTTCAACGGCGCTTCGGACTACGACTACGCGAACACGCGGACCTTGGCTAGCTACGCCGACGATTTCGTCGCGAACTTCCCGAATCAGGCGTACGCCGCCGAGGCGACCAGCCGCGACGCGTGGGGCGACTACGACGTTGGCGACTGGCAACGCGGCTACCTGAACTGGTTCTTTGGGCACGTGCCGCGCGAGGGAGGGGAGGCGACCGACGGCAGGGCGAACAACTGGTACAAGTACATCTACGACTTCAACGCCTACCGCCCCGGCAGCGGGCTGGCGCGGGACGACGAGGCGGTCCTCGCCGCGCCGACGCAGAGGGTCGGGGGCGCCGACCACTACCTGTTCTCGCTCCGCTACTACGACGCGGGATCGATCGACCCCTTATCGCTCGACGGCGCCGACGTGCTCGTCCAGGGGCCCAATGGGTTCTCCCAGCTCGCTAGCCTGTCCGCGGTGGGCGAGTCGCGGTCCACCACCGCGGGGTCCGCCCGCACCGTGCAGTACCGGATCGAGGCGCCAGGGGGCGCCTGGGAGGCCGCGGACAGCGGCGTCTACACCGTCACGCTCAGGCCCGGCGAGGTGCGGGACGCACAGGGGGCGTACCTGCCTGCCGCGGGGCTAGGGACGTTCCGGGTCGACGTCTCCGACGCCGGCCGGCTCGACGTCGCGGCGCTGCTCGCTGCGGGGCAGGCTAGCGTCGGCGCCACGCCGTGGGACATCGGTAGCCCCGCGGACCTGTTCGACGGCGTCGCCGCCAGCCTCTACCGCTCGGCCAACCTCAACCCGGCGGTCGTCACGCTCGCGTTCGATCAGGCCCAGCAGGTCGACGGCGCCGCGGTTCGCATCAGCCACGCCGGGGGCGACCCGGCCTACCAGTGGCGGCTCGAGGCGGCCGACACGCTGGCCGACCTCGATGGCGGCGTCGGGAGCCACCGGCTGCTTGTGCCGACCACCGGCATCCCGGCCGACCAGACCTCGACGCGGCCGTTCGGGCAGAGCGTCTCGGCCCGGTTCTTCCGCCTCACGGTAGAGCGGCTCACGGGGGACGACTACGTCCACATCAACGCCTGGGACCTGCTGACGACCCCCGTCGAAGACGCGCTGCCGCCGACCGCGGCGAGCGACGGGGGCGGGGTCACCAGCGGCGGGGAGACCACCCATGGGTTTACGGTTGCGTACGCAGACGACCTAGCGATCGATATCACCACGATCAACTACGGCGACATCCGCGTCCGCGGCCCCAACGGCTACTTGCAGGTCGCGGCGCTGGCCGGCCTCGACCTGAACGCCAACGGGCCGAGCCGCGCGGTCGCGTACTTCGTGGCCGCCCCCGGCGGGCTCTGGGACGCCGGCGACAACGGGGTGTACACGATCGAGATCGTCGCCGGCCAGGTGATGGATACCGCGGGCAAGGGGGTCGCTCCGGGGGTGATCGGCGCCTTCGAGGTGAGCATCCCCACGCTCGAGCTCCGGCCGCTCGCCGACATGACGGAGCTCAACGCCGGCTCCTGGCTGGCCTGGGCAGACGGCGCCGCGGCGTCGACCAGCGACGACCCGTCACGCACGGTGCTGGGGGCCGGTTCGGTTCGGTTCGACACTACCGGCGGGTTCGACACTTACCTCCGCTACGCGCCGGCGTGGGGCGCGCAGTGGGACCTGCGCGACGCCTCGGAGTTCCGCTTCAGCCTCTACGCCGAGAACCCGAGCCCCGTCGGCTTCCAGGACGGGTGGCTCCGGTTCTTCGACGCGGAGGGCGCCACGCGGGAGTTCCACTACTTCCAGGACGGCAACCCGGGCCAGCCGTGGAACGACGCCCGGGGGGCGTGGCTGCCGGTGACGATCCCGATCCAGTCGGACCAGGCCCCGCCTACCGGTTGGCGGGCCGACGCGGGGGGCCCCTTCGATTGGGGCCGCGTCACGGGGGTCGAGGTCCACGCCGACACGTGGGACGCGGGCTTCGCCTTGTGGCTCGATCGGGCCGGGTTCGACCTGCCGATCGGGGTCGCCTCGGGGGCGTTTACCGCGGCCGCGGAGCAGGACCAGATCGACCTGGTGTTCGACGCGCCCGGGGTGCTGTTCTCGGCGTCGGCTCCGTTCTCCATCGAGGACGCCTCCAGCGGCGCGATGCTGCCGGCGGAGGCGCTGGGCGTCGCGACGCTCCCGTCGGGGGGCGAGCAGACGGCGGTGCGGATAGGTTTCCCGGGGTTCGCGGAGGGCCGGCTGCCGGCGGGGGTCTACCGGCTGGTGCTGCCGGTCGGGTCGGTCTTGGACGCGGCCGGCAACTCGTTGGCGGGCCGGTACGAGCTGGCCTTCTCGACGCTTCCCGGAGACTACAACGCCGACGCGGCCGTCGATCACGACGACTACGCGGCCTGGCGCGCGGGCTTCGGGGCGACCTCGGGCCTGGGCCTGCGGTCCGACGGCAACGGCGACGGGGTGGTCGACGCCGCGGACTACGCGGTGTGGCGCGACCACCTGGGGACGTCCATCGAGGGCCCCGGCCCGGCCGCCGCGTCGGCCAGCGCCTCCCCCCTCGCGAGCACCCCCGTGGGGGCCGCCCCGCCGGCCGGCCGCTGGCCGGCGTTCGGGGCCGACCGGCGCGACGGCGGGGAGCGGTCGTCGCCGGCCTGCCGGGCGACGCCCCGCGACCGGGCGCTGCTGTTGCTCGCGGCCGAGCTCGACCAGGGGTGGCGCAGCGGGGGGCGAGGCGACGACGACGGCGGCGACCGACCCCAAGACCGGCCACGCGGCCGCGACGAGGACGCACCGGCCGGCACGCGGGGCAGCCGCGAGGCTCGGGCGCGGGCGTTTGAGGGGCCGCTCGCCGGGGCTCCGCTGGCCGGGCACGCCAGTCTGCCGCGGCCGCGCGTGACGGGGTGACGATTTAGGGGGGGCGCCGCCGGCCGCGCGGGCCGCCCGGCCGTTGTCCCTCGGGCCGTGTTGGGCCTCGACCGGGCCGAAGACCTCCTGTTCCACCCTGGCTCGGCCTCCGGCGTAACGGCTCGTCCCGCTCGGCTGCGCGCCGCGGACCGGCTTCGCTTTGGGGGGGCGCCGGCCGCGACCAGCAGGGCCCGGCGGGCGGACGTGTCAAAGGCCTGACGGCCAAGCCGCGGGCGCGGGTCGCGTTGGTGGCCGTACCGCTCAAGGCGGCCGTGCGTCTGCTGGAGAGGGTGACGGGCGTCGTCGGCGCCCCATGGCTCGGCCTGCGGGCCGGCGCGGGGTTCTAGTCCTCGGTGGCAGCCGGCGTCGGCCGGCCAACCGGAGCGGCCCGCGGCGCCTTCACCCCGGTCCCCCCCAAGCGAAGCGTCGATGAGGGGCGTGCCCGTCTCGTCCCCGCCGGCCACCCACGCGGCCGCCAACAGGGACGTTCAGCCCGGCGGCAGCCTCGGGCGGAGCCCGACGACGAGCCCAGCTGAGACAACCGGCTCGCTTAAGCAGCCGATCGGCGGCGGCGGACCATGTACGCGCCGGCGAGCCCTAGCATCGCCCAGCTCCCGAGCGACGCGATCTCGGGGGTCGCCGTGAAGAAGCGGATCTCGTCCATCCCGGTCTGGTCGGTCTGCGAGAGGTTGATCGTCACGGTGTTCCCGCTGACGGTGAACTTGTCGCCAGTATCGAGGCCCCGATTGAGAGCCGCGTTGCCGGTCTGCCAGACCGCGGAGTAGAGGCCGATTGGATCGGTGCCGGCGAGGGTCGGCTGCGAAAAACTAATCCCAACAATCGGATGCGGGAACGTGATCACGGCGTTGATGACCCGGGCGACCCCGCTCGAGATGGCGGGGTCGAAGTGGAACAAGTAGCTGAAGTACTCGCCGCTGAGACTCACCGGCGTCACGACGTCCCCGAAGGTGTAAGTGCCGTTGGCGCCGTTGCGGTCGACGGATTGGTTGGTCAGCGTGACGGCGCCTTCCGACCAGAACTGGGAGACCTGCCGCTGGTTCAGGTCGAGATTGGCGCCGGTGGGCGTCGCGATCCCGATCAGGGGCTGCCCGGTTCCGGGGTTCGTTACGCCGAACGCCCCCAACGCGCTCCCGGCAGTAAGCGAGCAGATCACGGCCAACGAGGCGGCGGTCGTAAGATGATGTCTCATCGATGTCTTCCCGGATAAGTCGAACAGGGGTGTGTGCCCCAGGCTGTGCATCTATCGTGCCAAGCCAACCCAATTTGAACAGGGGGCGAACCGGGCGGGCTTATGGAGCCGCCCCACGGACAGAACCCCGCGATAGATTATCAGGGTGAGAAACTAGGCCCTGGGGCTTCTCACCCGTGGGAGTGGGCCGAAGGGTCCTGCCAGCCGTGGCGCGGCGGCGACGGGCTGGAGGGGCGGCGCCGTCCATCGCCGGCGTCAGTCGCAAGCCCGCTGTCGGCCCGGGCCCTCGGCGGTTGGTTCACCGAACGCCGCACCGGGTTGTTCTCGCGGCCGATCCCGCTCAAGGGAGGGCCCGCTCACGGCGGGGCCCGTTTGCGGCGGCGGGCAGGATACGGGTGGGCCCCGCCAGGGCTGGGCCCAAAAACGTACCGGCTTCCGAGCACCGACCCACGCCGGCCGCCGCGGCAGCGCGACAGACGGGCGCCCCGCGTGGGCCCGCGCCCACCGTCTGGAGCAACGTTGGTCGCGTACGCCGTCGCGGTTTTCGGGCAGCCCGGGCGAGCGGTTCACCTTCCACCCCCGTCGCCGGCGCGTCTGGGTCTTCTTTCGCCAGGTACGCCGGCAGGTGGCAGACCTCGGCGCCCGCCGCCGACCGTCGTCTCGGCCCCGCCTTGCGGATGGCGCCGGCGGCGACCGCGGAAGAGGCCTGGCGGTTCCGCCGTAATCGCTGGTCGCGTACGCCGTCGTACCGCTCGGGGAACTGACAGATCACCGCCGCCGCCCACTCGGGGATGGAGGACCCGGGGATGCGGGGCCTCTCGCCACGCGGGCGTTTGGGCGACGGCCGCTCGCTCCTGCCGCCGCGGCGCCACGCGGCTTAGCCGCCGCAGACCCCGCACGGCCTTCCCTCATCCGCCGTGCAGTAGTGGCCCCGCTTGGCTGGTGGGCGTCGCCCACGAGGTGCAGCACCCAGCAGAGGTGGACCGCCCGGTCCTGCGTCGGGGCTTCTTCGTCCCGCACGATCCGCAGCGCGTTGCCGATCGCCTGGACGACGTTTATCGAGTACGCGTCGCGGTCGTCGGGGATGTCGGTCGAGCGGTTGACCTTCAGCCCCGCCGCCAGCACGTCTCGGTCTGCTGGGGTGAGGAACACCGGCAGGTTGATGTAGTGCCAGGTCGGGCGGTTGTACCTCCGCACGTCGTCGTCGGTCACGACGTCCGAGCGGCCCCGCACCAAGTCGGGCCAGGCCCCCGCGTGGGCGAACAACCACTGCTCCTGCTCGGCCGGGCTGCCGCTCCAGACGTTCTCCGGCATCCGGCCGAGGAAGTGCTGCTCGTAGCGTGGGTGGGCCTTGAGCAGCGCCACCGCGGACGCCTGGGTGGCCTCGTCGAGCTGCTCCCAGGCGATCAGGTCGATGACGTTGTGGCCCGGGCCGTTCCACGCCCCGCACGGGGCAGGGAGCAGGGCGAGCACGAGGACCACGGCGTTCAGCAGCAGACGCACGGCCTTCTCCAAGAAGCAGCCAACGACCCCACGATCAGCCCGAGCAACAGGCACGAAGGTTCAGGCACGCTCGCCCCCACTGCGTTCCCAACTGACGCACCGGCCAACGCGTCTCGCCAGACCGTGTAATCGGCCGCATCGACCACGCCGTCGGAGTTGCCATCCGCCGCGAGATCCATTGTCGAGCCGAAAGCGGACTTCCAGGTCGCGTAGTCCCCCAGCTCGACGACGCCGTTGCCGTTGTAGTCCCCAATCACCGCAGAGGCGACCTCCCACATCAGCGGGATCTGCACCAAACCGTTGGCGACGCCGGGGCTCGTGCTGCTGAGGGTCACGATCCCGGACTGCATCCCCACCGAACTCGTGTCGAGGGCCAGCGAGAGCATCGCGGAGGTCCCGTCGGCCATAAGTGAGCCGCCGCCGCCGCCGGTCAGGTTCCCCGACAGCGACACCACCCAGTCGAGCTCGTCCGCGCCTACCGCGGCCACCACGTCCGCGAGGTTCTGCACCCAGAGCGACAGGCTGGCGGCCTGCCCCAGGGCGTAGGAAGCCGCCGGGGCGTCCAGCGCGTAGCCCAGCACCGCGGGGACCTGGTAGTCGGCGACGACCGGCAGATGGTCGCTGGCGCCCTCCAGGGCCGAGAGCACATCCGCTGTGGCGCCGCTGCCGGTGGCGATGCTCCCGTTGAGCAGGTGCGTGCCGTTGTTGCCGAACGTGTGGTAGCTCCCCGGCAGGTAGTCGAGCCCCTCGCCGTCGAGCAGCTCGCCGGTCACCAGCTGAAAATCGAACCGGTCGTCGACGCCGCCGGTGACCTGCCCCGGGTACTGCTGGCTGGCGGCGGGGGACTGGGTGTGGACCTGCTTGAAGGCCGCGGAGTTGTTCCAGTTGCCCGGCGTGTCGATAGGATCGAACGCCTGGCCCGGGCCGGCCGAGAGCAGCTCCTGGTACATCGCCTCGCTGCTGCTCTGGATGTTGAAGTCCCCGCTGAGGATCGCGGAGGCCCCTTGGCCCAGTGCGTCGAGGTCCGCACGCAGGGCCGCGGCCTCGATCAGGCGGCGGGCTTCATTGGAACCGCCGGTCGAGGCCTTGTAGTGGTTGCTGTAGAGGTAGAAGTCGGCCGAGGCGTCGTAGCCGACGGGCCTCAGCTGGTACCGCAGCGTCGAGCGGGTCTGGTTGCTGGTGTTGACGACGCCGAACGCCTGGGTCGCGATCAGCGCGACCGTTTGCGTGTTGTAGACCAGCCCCGGCAGGCCGGCGCCGGTGGACTGGGCGCTCGCGGGGATCGGGGCCGCTGCGTACGTCCCGGCGCCGTAGAGGCCGTTGAGCACACTGACGAACGTCGCGGTGGCGGCTGCGTTCGTCTGCTCCTGCAGGCTGAGCACGTCGATCGGCTTGGCGACCCCCCCGACCGACTCTTGGCCGATCGCCTCGAACACGGTCGCGACCCCCGCGCGGGCGCCCCCGCCGGTGTTCCAGTCGACGACCCGCAGCTGGGCGTCGCAGACTCCGGGGACCAGCAGCAACACGACGAACGCCAGCGGCCTAGCAGGGCTTCTCCGCGGCAAGGTTCCGAACAATCGCATCAAGCTCTGCCTCGATCTGTTCCAGCCCACGCCGCACCCGGCGCGAGTCGCGGGGGGAGTAGTACGCGAGGACCTCGGCACGCTCGCTCCCCTCGGCGAGCATGCGGCGGATCCGCCGGACCGCCGCGAGTTCTCGGTCGTGATCGTTGAGCCGCCTGCCCATCGTGTGAGTGCTCCGGAGCGTCGTGGTCCAGGCATGATAACTACGCCTGGGCCGCGGAGCGAGCAGTCGCCTTGTCGCCCGCGGCGGGGACGCGTCGCGGACCGGCGCCCGTGTTGGCGGGGCCTTGGCCCCCGCAACCGCGGCGGCCGGGCGGCGCAGCGTCGCGGGCCGCGCTAAACAATCGCCCAAACTGCGCCATAAGTACTTGACGAAGGATTAGCCCCCCGGCCACGCCCGCGGGCTGCTGCCGCGCAGCGGCCTCCCAGCGACGGCCCGGTCGAGCGCCTGCCGGACCCGCCGGCGGCCCGGCGGCCCGGGCTCGCCCTCCGTATCCCCCCACCCCGAGGAGAACGCATGAGTCACATCGTCACGATCCAGACCGAGGTCCGCTGCCGGGAGTCGGTCACGGCCGCCTGCCGGCGGCTGCGGCTCCCACCACCCACCGAAGGGACGCACCGGCTGTTCACCAGCGAGGCGACAGGCCTGGCGGTCGCGCTCCCCGCGTGGCGTTACCCGGTCGTGTGCGAGCTCCCCACCGGCACGCTCCGATACGACCACTACGGCGGTCGCTGGGGCGACCCGCGGCAGCTCGACCGGTTCCTGCAGGGCTACGCCGTCGAGCGGGCCACGCTGGTCGCCCGGCGGAGCGGGCACGCGGTGCACGAAGAGCCCATCGCCGATGGCTCGATCCGCCTGGTGGTCCAGATGGAGGGCGCCGCATGAAGACGATCGAGATCATCGTCTCGCCCCAGGGCGAGGCCCGCATCGAGACCCGCGGCTACGCCGGCGCCGCCTGCCAGGAAGCCAGCCGGCTGCTGGAGGCGGCGCTGGGCGTCCGGCAGTCGGAGCAGCTCACATCTGCTTTCTTTCAGCAACCCCTAACGGTCCAAAACCACCTTTCTGCTGGAGGCCACACGAACCCGTCCTAACCACTTCAGCCGCTCTCCATTTCTTGTTCTAGCCAAGGAGCCAGTATGTCGCTCGCCGAAACCCTCCAGGAGCACGTGCGGGCGTGCTTCTCGGGGCTGTGGATCACCAGCCACGAACACCCCGACGCCCTCGAAGAGATCGCCACGCTGTGCCGCGCCGAGGGCTGGCGGGCGTGGGGCTGGGACGTCGAGCTGGGCGCGTGGGGCACGGTCTCTGCCGTCCCGGCGACCGCCTCGGACCCGGTCTCTGCCGTGCGGCTGTTGGACCACGCCCCCCGAGACGCGGGCGCCACGCTGCTGGTGCTGCCCAACTTCCACCGCTACCTCGGCTCGGTAGAAGTCGTGCAGGCCGTCACCCGCCAGGTCGAAGTAGGACGCCGGCGTTCGACGTTCGTGGTCGTGATCGCCCCGGTGGTGCAGCTGCCGCCCGAGCTGGAACGGTTGTTCGTGGTGATCGAGCACGCCCTGCCCGACAGGAAGCAGCTGGCGGAGATCGCCCGCGGCGTCGCCACCGAGCGCGGAGAACTCCCCAAGGGGCCCGGCTTCGAGCAGCTCATTGATGCGGCCAGCGGCCTGTCGCGGTACGAGGCCGAGGGGGCGTTCGCGCTGAGCCTGGTGCGCCAGCGGCGGCTCACCCCCGAGACGCTGTGGTCGCTCAAGGCCCAGACGCTCGCCCAGGGGGGGCTGGTGACGCTCCACCGGGGCGGCGGCTCGTTCGACCAGCTCGGCGGGCTCGAGTCGCTGAAGGGGTTTTGTCGCCGGGCGCTGCGTCCCCGGCCCAGCGACAGCAAGTCAGGCGCCAGCATCCGCCCCCAAGGGGTGTTGCTGTTGGGCATCCCCGGCACCGGCAAGAGCGCCATCGCCAAGGCGATCGGCGCCGAGACGGGCCGGCCGACCTTGGTGCTGGATGTGGGGCGGCTGATGGGCTCGCTGGTGGGCCAGACCGAGGAGCGGACGCGCGGGGCACTGGCGTCGATCGACGCGATGGCGCCCTGCGTGCTGTTCGTCGATGAGCTCGACAAGGCCCTGTCCGGCGTCGGCGGCCAAAACGGGGGCCAGGCCGGCGACTCCGGGGTGCAGTCGCGGCTGTTCGGTTCGCTGTTGAGCTGGCTGGCGGACCACGAGTCGGACGTGTTCGTGGTGGCGACCGCCAACGACGTCTCGCGGCTGCCGCCCGAGCTGACGCGGGCCGAGCGGTTCGACGCGGTGTTCTTCCTCGACCTCCCCGGGAGGCAGCAGAAGGACGCGATCTGGAAGATCCACCGCTCGTCGCTCGGCATCGCCCCCGGCCAGCGCCGTCCCGCGGACGACGACTGGACCGGCGCCGAGGTCCGCTCGTGCTGCCGGCTGGCGCGGCTGCTCGACCTGCCGCTGGTCGAGGCGGCCAGGCACGTCGTGCCCATCGCCTCGACCGCGGCCGAGTCGGTCGCCCGGCTGCGGGGCTGGGCCAGCGGCCGCTGCCTCAGTGCGGACACGCCGGGGGTTTATCGGTCGGCGGCGGCGGCCCCCAGGCAGGGCCGGCGTCGGCGGGTGAAGCGGCTGGACCCTTCGGACAACTAGGGGTGGCCATCTATTTCTAGGAAGATCGGCCGGCCGACAAAGTGCGTCTCGCCTTCCTTCCGACGGTCATCGTCCTTTTATAGCGTCAGCGTCGAAGTGTCGGGCCGACGCAGGTTTCCGCGTCTGGGACTCTCGGCTATCGGCGAGCTTTTTCAATGGACGCCGGGTGATAGAATTGGCTTCGGACTTCCCCCTCGTTGCCCAATTGGAGGGACGCCGCATGCCATATGACAGCGACAGAATCGATGATGCTGTCCTCGCACTCCTCACGTTGACAGCTCACCAGGAAGACGAGTTTGGGGCCCGCGCCTGGAAAGGCCATGATTGGGACGCCCTCAACCGTCTTCATGAGAAGGGCCTCCTGTTCGACCCTGTCTCCAAATCGAAGTCCGTGGTCATGACGCCTGAAGGGTTGGCCAGGGGTCGCGCGTTGTTTGACAGGCTTTTCGCAAGAAGCGATTGAACTCCCCGCCCTGACACTAGGATGCCGACATCCCGGCAGGAGGTCCACGCGTGAGCGAGTACCAGCTCATCGAGTTTCAAGCGGTAGACCGGCCGCTCACCGACCGCGAGTTGGCCTACGCCCGAGAACAATCAACTCGGGCTGAGATCTCGCGCTGGTCATTTCAGAATGAGTACCATTTTGGAGACTTTCATGGTGACGTGAACGGAATGCTCCGGAGGGGCTACGACGTACACCTCCACTACGCCAACTTTGGGGTTCGAACGGTCGCTTTCCGGCTGCCGGTGGGAATGCCGTTTGCGGAGGACGTCTGGTCGAACTACATCGGCGGCGAGGGAGTCTCGTGGGCGCCGGACCGGCGTGGCAGCGGGGGCGTTCTGACCCTGAGCCCGTACCATGAAGCGGGCGAACTCGAAGAGTTGTGGGAGTTCGAACCCTGCATGCGGGCGATGGTCGAGCTCCGCACTCGGCTGATGGCCGGCGACCTCAGGGTGCTCTACCTGTTCTGGCTCGCTGCGGCGACCGACGGACAACCTGATCCCGTCGATGCCAAAGAGCCTCCCGTGCCTTGCGGGCTCGCCGAGCTTGCCGGCGAGGCTCAGCCCTTCCTGGAATTCTTTGGCCTCGAAGCGTCTTTGTTGGACGCTGCGGCGGAGGGTTCTGCAGAAGCCCCCGACGAGGCTTCCGCAGAGCATCGCATCCAGCGGTGGGTTGAGTCCCAGAGCGAGGAAGAGGTAAAGGCACTGCTTCGCGAATTGCTCTCGGAGGACTCCGCCGCGATCAAATCGGCAACGATTGCTCGCATCCTGGGTGCAACGACCCCTTCGGCCTGGCCGACCGTCGTCACAAGCCGAAACTACCAGACATTGCTCGATCGAGCCGCCCAGCTCCGCCAGGCTGAGTACGAACGAGAACAGAAGCGACTCGTTGCCGCTGAGAAGCGTAAAGCGGCCAAGCTGGCTCAGGAGCGGGAGGTACGGATGAGGCAGATGGTTGACGAACCGAAAAAATGGCTCCGCCAAGCTGAGGAACTCGTCGCCGCTCGCGGGTTGGCCAACTACGAAGCGGCGGCCGAGGTGCTCGACGAGCTGCGGGAAGCGCTGGCGGGCGACAGCGGCGAACAGCTCGCGCGACAGCACTCCGCTCATCTTGCCAAGAAGCACCCGACGCTCAACCGGCTGAAATCGGCGTTGAAGAAACGCGGGTTGCTGGAATAACACTCAACCAAACGCGACCGTGGCGTCGCATTCGATTGGCGAGGCCATCCCCCGCCACGATGCAGTATGCCCGTTCTCGCAGAGGTCATCGCCACCGCTGCGGATTCTTGCCGGACGACCCCCGCGGCGGTCGGTCCGCCTCCGGCCACTTGGCTGGAGCCGGATCTGAGGGAGGTGATGTCCACCTCAGCAAGTTAGCCGGAGCCCGAACTCAGCTAGGTTGATGCAACCGCCTGCACTAACGAATGTTCCGAATTGCTGACGGTCATTTCCAGCTCCAGCACGAAGCGATCTGCCTGTTGATACCGACTTCGCCCGCAGCACGTGGGCGTCTCGCCAATCATCCCGCCGCGTCGCGAAATGATGATCAAGCAGCATACAGCCATCGCCTTGTTGGCGTTCTTGCATAGCTTTTGCTTAGAACTGACCTGCCCTCGTGGCGGCAAACAATCTCGAAGCCTCGACTCAGCTACTGATTTCCTAGCAGGTTGCGCGGAAGATCGTGTCCGACTTCTGCTATAATTACCCGAATCGCGGGCGGTACTCGAATCTGGTCGCATACTGAGCATGGAGATCCTTCGGCTGCAGAGCATTTACTTCCAATCGTCTACTACGAGTTGTATAAACTTGAAGCGGCGAAGCTGGCAAAGCGAGTAGCTGGGTCAAACCATTGGACCTACGGTGCTCGAGCAATATCTACTGGGACGTGGTGTCAAATGGCCCTCGACCGATACTCAATTATAGTGAACCGCTCGCGATTCCTTGGCCTGTTTCCTAGTGGGACCCTGTCTGTCTCTTTGGCAGTATTGGCAATAATGCCGGTCACTTGTCTCCTCTCCTCTGATTGGTCCGCCATCACGTTCTTGCTGATCTTGCTTAGTCAAATCGTGGTGGTGTGCCAAGGGGCAGCAATTGTCCTGTATTGTGGATGGCAGAAACGAATAGGCGAATTGCGCTGTTATGGAATTTACCTTGCTTTGTACGGCGTGGCGGCAGTCGCAATTTCGTTCTGGTTAGTGCTTGTGGCCGTATTTGGTGGACCAGCAAGTGACCAGATGCCCGCGTTTCTTGCCAAACTATGGATCGTTGCTGCTGCCCTTTGTATCCCCCCAGGGTTGTACCTTCGACGCCGAGGCGTTGCCCTATTCAGAAGGCCAAGTGCAAACAAATAAACCCGAAACGCGCATCATGCACCCCGTCTTGCATGCCCTCTTGGGACTTTCTTTGACGTTTATCGGTTGCCTGGGGCCGAAGATGCATTTAGGGCTTTGCCCGCCATTCCTGCTGGGCGGGCTCCTCCTTGCGGATTGGCGCCGCCTGGCGCTTGCCCGCCCGAAGCGCCCCTCCTCGACACGTTTCTCCAGTCGGTCGATACGCCGGGCCTGCTCGGATACAATCCGTTCCAACCGCTCGCAGTTCGAGCACTTTGGATTGGGCTCTGGGGCGTCCCTCACGCCAAGACTAGAGGCTCAACCCGAAGGGCGCAATAGCGCGGGGCGGTAACATATACTAACGAGAAACTCAGAAAACGAGCCCACGGTTTATGCTTCCCATCCTCGCAGACGACCTGATCGCCTTCAGCGTTGCGCTTTCATTGTGCGGTGCAGCTTCGGCGTTGGGTGCGTTTCTGGGTGGATTCGTGAGAAACCCGTCACAACCGCGCGGCCGGGTTCGCCCCATCGTGCTCGGCGCCAGCGTTGCGGCCGCACTGCTTGTCGTCGTGGGGGTGAGCGTCCTTTGGAGCGTTGGCGACGATGCCGTCGAGCTAGGGCTGACTGATCTATGGCTCACCCCCAATGAGACGAATCAGGGCGCAATCGGTCAAGCTTGGTCCAGGTTGATCTCACTCGTTATTGTCCTGATGGTTGCGGGAGTGGCGTTTGCGGTTGCAAGCATCAGTGCCTATTTACAGGGAGCAGACCGAAAAACGGGTACGCGTCCACCAAAGGTCCCAACGCTGCGTTGGAAGCTGAGCCGGATGCTGCTGCTGGTGCTGGCCGCGTCGATAGCCTGCGGAGCGTGGACCAGTGCGCGCCGCAAGTCGTTGGTGTTTGAACGTGCCCGCTCTGCCGCCGAAGCGCGATGGTCGCCCTACGGACTGGAGGCTTTGCTGACGCGAGATGGTCGGATCTACGAGCTCCGCAGTTCGGCGGGCGGTGCAGTGTCGCCAATTACCGCGAACGTTGTTCGCGAGATTGCCTCGCTGCGAACGGTCAATCATCTGGACCTGAGCAGACATTTGCTACCCAATGAAGGCCTGGGGGATCTGCGTGGTGCTCCACAGCTGCACATCCTCGATCTTAGCGGATCGGACGTGACGGATGATTTGCTTCTCGACCTTGCACAGCTGGATTTGAGAATCCTTTACTTAAATGATACCTCGATCACGGACGCGGGCCTGCTGCAACTGGCGCCCCTCGTGGCCCCATCATCACCGGCGGACGAAAAAGGACGCCGCGTGTCGCTGCACGTCCATAACACTGGCGTCACCCCAGCAGGTATCGCCAAACTGAAGGCATTGGGTGAGGCCGCTGGTGGCAAGTGGTTCGTCAATACCGAACCGCGTTCTAGCCGCCGGCGTTAGTCGAATAAGGCGTCGATCCTGACTCCTGATCCGCCGCGAGTCGAAAGTATCATGACCATCAACCCGAGAGTCGGGCCGCGCGCTCAGTCAGGCGTAGGACATCTTTGAGGTTCGGTATGCGATGGGTACTCGACTGCCAGTAGGTGAGGAAGTTGTCAAGTCGCGGAGGTGACGCCCGCCGATGGCTCTTCGCGGTTTCTCGAACCAACGGCGGATGGACCAACCTCGGCAGATTCTAGGATTGCGCGACCCGCGGCGGTGCAGCTCACCTCTTTTGGTCCATCCGGGTTTCTTGTGGGTAGAAAGCCTCAGCTCGGGCTCGAAGAAAGGGGCCGCCCCTCCCTCCTTCCCCGTCGCATCGGCCCTGGGGAGCGGGGCGAGGCCGATGCGACGGTGAAGGAGGAAGGGGCTCGCGGGACTTTGCGCACAGGGTTTTTCGCATCAGAGCGGTTGCTAGCCCCTTCGTCGTCGCTCTCGCATCGGCCGTCACCCCTACTGCGGCCGATGCGAGAGCGGCGACGGAGGGGCGCCCCCTTTGTTGGAGCAGGAGCGGAGGTCGGAATCCTTCTACCCACAAGATACCCGGATGGACCGAAATAATGGGAGCTATTCTTGAGCGGTTCGCAATGCGTAAAGAATTATTCCAAACTCCGCTCGATGAGTTCCTGGGCCTCGAGGCGAATTTTATTCGCAAAAGCCGTAGAGGGGAGCGTCGACGCATTGTAAAACAACTGCATATCCCATGTCTCCAAGGCTTCGTCCAACGCATTAACAGCTTCGCGTTCCTGACCGAGTTTCATGCTCGCCATCGCCTTGATGAGGTTTGAGACTGATGAGCCGTGCCACCCCAGTTCGATCGCATGATCGAGCGTATTGATCGACTCTGCAAACTTCGCATTTCGGTATTGGGCGAGCCCAAGCAGCGTCCAGAATTCGCCAACCTGCGGCCATTCCGTTGCAAGTTGCTGAGCGACTTTCTCCGCTCGCTCCGGCGAGCGCGGCACGTTGTCATCGCGATTCGCCAACAGCCATGCAAGTTGCGCACGCGCCTCAGGACAGTCTTCGTCGCTGCATGCGATTTCCAAGTCCTTCTCGGCTCGTTCGTATTCCGACTGTTCGAGCAGGACGAGTGCTCGTTTATAGCGCAGTACCGGGATGGCGCCAATATGCTTTTTGGCTCGCCGCAATGCGTTGTCGGACTCCTCGTATCTTCGAGACAGTGCGAGACGCGTCGCAACGCCCGAAGCATTTGCGGCGATCAAGTGCTTGGATTCGCCAGAGTCGTCAAGCTGATAGCCGTTCGATGCATCCAAAGCCATTGGCCGCATGCCGTCTTTGTCCACCCAAACGGTAAGTCCGTCTTGAGACCATCGCAGCCGTCTCCCACCTTCGATGGTTCCCTTATTCAACTCACAAATCGCTTCGCCGTTCGTTAAGTCCCAAAGCTTTACCGAATCTGAGAAATCTGAACTGCAGAGTCGTTGGACATCAGGCGAGAACGCCACGCTCCTAATCGCCGTTCCATGGCCATGCAAGGAATAGATCTCTCGACCATTGATTGAATCCCAGACCTTGACGCACTGATCCCACCCCCCACTGGCGATCAGTTTGCCATCGACGCTCCAGGCGACAGTCCGAATGAACTGATTCGGAATATGCCCTTCCAATTCCCGCAATAGCCTACCACTGCGTGCCTCCCACACGCGAATCCGTCCGGCCCAGCCCGAGGTTGCGATGCGTCTACCGTCCGGCGACCAATCGACATTCTGGAAACCGTCATGGAGTTGTTCGTCGCTGAACCGAGCGAGAAGGATTCCTTGCTGTGTATCCCAAATCTGCACTTCCCGGTCAACGAGCAGCGCCAGGAGTCGATCGCGCGGCGACCAACTGAAAGTTACCAAACCAGGTGCGCTAATTGTTGTAGCTTCGATCCCGGATTCCGCGTTCCAGATGTGCAAGTCGCTTTCGTCGCGAGATAGTAGGGCAGTCCCGTCGCCGCTCCAGCTTAAGGCGGAGAGATCCCCCACGGCGTCGTCATAAGAATTGCGCTCCGCACCTGTCGCGGCATCGAGCACCCTGATTGTACCTCCAGCCTGAACGGCCAGGGTCTCGCCGTTCGGACTCCAAGATGCGCCTTCCCCCTGAAGTGAGTAACAAATCTCGCCGGTTGACAGACTGTAAACCTCCAGTCCGCCTGACAACTTCTGACGGCATGCCAAGCCTCTGTCAAAATCAGACGCGACGTCCTTTACAGTGAGATCGCGAGCCGCGTCCCGACGCCCAACTGACCACGCCCGCAGGACGCCGTCTTCTCCTCCTGACAACAGTTGACGGCCATCGGGGCTCCAGTCCACCGCGACAACACGATCGCGATGTCCCGCGAGTAGGGAATCGAGCGTACCATCCTCGGCGTTCCAAATTGCGATGACTTGTCCCGTGGTTGCGCATGCCACGCGACGCTCATCCGGCGAGAGCCTTGCTTGAATCACGTGAGACGGGTTCAGGAAATCCTGAATCGTGTAGCCCGTCTCCGCATCGATGATCTTGGCGTGATGATCGAACGAACCGGTCAAGATGCGTTTGCCGTCCTTCATCCAATCGAGACTCCACAAATCGAAGCCGTGGGGCTCAGACTTCACGCGTACCCGCTCGGTCTCCAAGTCGACGATCAGGAGATATGATTCGCCATGGATTCCCACCGCCAGCTGTTGTCCATCCGGTCGCCACGCGACAGCGTCGACCCTTGAGCGGGCGGTTCTTATGCCCCAGCCGGTCGCCCTGTTGATACGTTTCTCCTCCGCCGCCTCGATGGCGTCCCAGATAACAACTCCGTCATAGACTGTCGTGGCAATTCTTTCGCCATTGGGACTCCAGGAGGGAATGTTTTCATGATAGGCGCGGTCAAGCTGCGTAGGGCGAACGACGTTTAGCAGACCACTCGCGTCGACAGCCCACAACCGAAGAAGTCCGTCACGGGAAGCGATGGCGAGACACTCACCGCTCGGGCTGAATGCCGCGCCTGTCAACATGCCGTACGGGATGTGAATCTCTCGAATGAGCGTTCGCGGATTCGACCGCCACAGCCGGACACGCGAGGCGCTAAGCGCTGCAAACAAGGCGCCGTCCGGGCTAAAGCAAACGCTGTTAACGCTCTCAGGATGCTCGTCCACAGCTTCGGAACCGCCGTTCAACTTGCCTAGCAAGTAGCGCCACTCCCAACCTCGATGATCGACGCCGTTCGGCGCAGGCAGGTGTTTCAGCAGCAAGGTCTCGGCACGGCTGACGTTCCCAACCCGCAAGGCGTCCTGAGCTTCCCGAATATGCGACCGATAGAGATTTGATTCCGCATCCTGGCGAGCAGAGGCTTCAGCGGCGAGAGCCAACTGAGCGATGCGGGCCTCGCCTCTGGCGGTGAACGCGGCCTGCTGAGCCAAAGTGTTCTGCGTCTTGGCCACCTTGGAGTACTGAGAGATCTGAGCTGCAGCTATCAGCGAGCCTGCCGCGATCAGTAACGAAGCGGCACAGGTTGCCCAAATAATTGCAAGATGTCGCCGCGACCACTTCGCGAGGCGGTGGATCGGGGTTGGCGGCGTTGCTCGAATTGGTTCCCGATTGACAAATCGGCGGAGATCGTCGGCGAGTTCCTGGGCTGTCTGATACCGATCGTTGGCGCTCTTCTCCAAAGTTTTTTGGACAATTGTCTCCAGGTCTCTGGGGATATCGCCGTTGATGGTGCGCAGCGGCCGCGGCTCTTCAAACGCAATCTTATGCAACAGATCCGCACGCTTGCTGTCACCAAAGACTGGTTGCAGAGCGAGTAACTCGTACAGCGTTGCGCCCAGCGAGTAGACGTCGGCCCGTTGGTCAACGACAACCTTACGCGCCAATGCCTGTTCGGGGGCCATGTAGCGAAGCGTACCTAAGATATCGCCGGTTGTTGTCACACCGGCATCCGCCTCGATTCGTGCGAGACCAAAGTCTGTGACATAAATCCTATTTTTAGCATCGAGCAGGAGGTTGCTCGGCTTAACATCGCGATGAAGTATGCCCTCGTCATGGGCGTGCTGCAGGGCCTCAGCGGCCTGGATCCCGAATCGCGCGCCCTGTCGATACCGGGCAGCATTGCTCAACGGGTCGATGACCGTACTTAGCTTGGCCTGCTCTTCTGTTTTCGTGGAATCGTTCGCGAGGCGTCTCGAATCGCCGATCAATTCGCCACCTTCTAGAGGAACGCCTTGGGGGCCGCCCAAGATGATCGACCGGTCTAACGCGGACAATTCATTGTCGGGCGCCTTTCGACAAACTTGCTGGCTGCTCAGCTGAAAGATCAGGTGAGCGAGCGTTTGTCCATTGATAAGCTGCATCGAGTAATAGTGAATACCGCGTTCTTCCCCGGCAGAAAAGACCGACACGATATGCGGGTGATCCAGAGCGGCTGCAGCGCGAACCTCGTTGTGAAACCTCTGCAGAGCCTTGTCGTGGGCCAAGGACGCAAAAGGGAGGATTTTGAGCGCCACTCTGCGGCCTACCGACAGCTGTTCTGCAGCGAAGACGGTCCCCATCCCGCCTCGGCCCAACTCGTACAGGATGCGAAAGTCTCCCAGCAAGCGCACTTGGGAATCGGGAGACGAAACAGAGTTCGGAGGGGCGACGACGAGGCTTGGTTCGGAAACCGGAAGCGCCGCTATGGAGCGAAGCATCGGGAGATAGCGTCGCAACCGTTCCGCGTACTCGGGGAAGCGAGATAATGCTTCATCATCGCTGAGCTGCGGATCTTGCAGCAGTTCGTCGTTGAGCAACCCGAGAATCTCGGCCAGTTTCTTGTCGACGGAACGTTCTGACTCGCTTTTTGCGCTACGATCCATGACGGGCACCGACCTGCCGGTACTGCAACTTACCGAGAAGCACACGCATCTTATCAAGGGCGCGCATTTGACGCATGTGGACTGCGGCTTCCGAGACGCCCAGGATCTGCGCGACTTCATTCGCCGGGGTGCCTTCCAGAGTTCTCATCACGAGCACTTCCCGATCGCTTACGCGTAGCTGCGACAACGCCTCGCGAACGAGGGTTTGACTTTCGCGCTTGACAGCCGCTTGACTGGGGGTTTCCACGTTCGCTCCCAGACGCTGACAAAGGAGCATCACTGAGTCGTCGGCGAATTCGTCGAATGCTACCGCTTCGCGATTGACCGACCGCTTTTGCAATGTCACGTGCTCGCGGTACAGGGCCGAAATCCGGTCCCGCGTCAGACGATGCAAACATGCGTAGACGGCCTTTTGCTTGCCGATCCAGCTGGGCAGGGAATGGCAGGCGGTCATCATCACGTCGTGAACGACGTCCGAGGGATCCAATCGCGCCGCCAGCCGAGAATCGAGCCGAGCAGCGACAACTCGTTTGAGCTGTCCGCGGTACATCTCCAGAATGCGGCTGGCCGCGTCTCGGTCGCCGTTTCGGGCTTGTTGCAGGCAGTCGCTGGAAGGGTCGGGCCAAGCGGTGGTCGTCATAGCACTCCTCCTAACTACGAACCGAGCGGAACGCTGCCGATTCTAACCAGAATTCTTGTGTCTGTGGGCGATCTGGTGATTTTTCGGAGGCGATGACCGGCAGCGCTACTTGCCGTGAATTCTCATCCGATGCACGTCATCGGAGCGGAACCGTCGCCGCGAAGGTCCGCCGGGACGACACGCGAAAGTTCGCAGGAATTCGCGTGAACTGCGACCAAGAAATGTCGTGCGAGGTTCATGCGGACATGACAGCAGGCCTCCGCACGTTCGCCTCACGGGTTGTCGACCAACGTACGCCGCGGTCGAAGCTAGGGTACTTCCTTCCGCTCCGGCGGCGGGCGTCTGCAGTTTGTCGTGCTCGCCGGTGAATTCGAGGATCGAGCAGTGGTGGGTCAGCCGGTCGAGCGCGGAGACGGCGAGCCGATCAAAGAGCGACATCTGAGAATCGTCCGACAAGTTGGCAAACACCGCCGCCTCACGTTTCACCGAGCGCTTCTGGGTCTCGATATGATAGCGCCGCAGCAACACCAAGTGGTCGAGGGCCAGACGGTGCAGGCATGCGAACACAGCCTTTTTCTGCCGCACCCACCAGAAAGCTCGGGACACGCTTCGGCCACCACGCTGTGCCTACGTCGATTGGATCGAATCGCGCAGCCAGCCGCGGGTCAAGCCGAGCAGCGACAACCTTTCTGAGCTGCCCGCGATAGAAGTCTAATACCTGGCTGGCCGCGGTCTGATCTCCCTGTCCGACGCGGCGTAGCCAGTCGCTGGGCGGCTGAGGCCAATTCGATGCACGCATCTTCTCCCCCTACCCGGTACCTCGCCAGTTCAGCCCGGATCATAGCCGAATTCTCGAGGAATTTGCGTGCGTATTCGCTCTGGCTACCCTGGCCCCGAAGAAATAGACGAGGAATCGGCGAAAAAAACGACTTGCGCGGTTAGATTTCGCAGCCGATCGTAGGGGTCATCCATAGAGGAGTTCAAGCTGTTGCCTCACATTGACGCGTCCCGAGTAGCAAATCCTCCCCCTGCTGTCCCAAGCTCTACCGCGATTCTCGCATGAAATCCATCCGCGCGCTGGGTCTGTGCTGCCTGCTTCCGCTTGTGTGTCCGTCGGCGATGGGCCAAACCCTTGAGTGGATCCAGCAGTGGGGGTCGCCTCAAGACGATGTCGGGAGTGGCGTGTCCGCGGACGCCTTCGGCAACGTGTACGTCACTGGTTCGACTTCGCCTCCGCAGGATCCCGAGACTGGGTTCAATAGAGACACACTCCTGCTCAAGTACAATTCTGCCGGCGATCTCCAATGGAGTCGCACTGCCGACTTCGGCGGCCACGAAGACACCAAAGCTGTCGCCACCGACGCGGCTGGAAACGTCTACCAAGCGGGCAGAATCTCCGTCGGCCAAGGCGGCCTACTAAACAAGTACAGCTCAAACGGTGTCCTGCTTTGGACGCGACGCTTTGATCAGGACGCTTTCGGAGTGGCAACGGATGTCGTTGGAAACGTGTATACCACCGGCTACGGGAGAAATGAATCCAGGACGGGCGACGATAATGACGCCTTTCTGGTAAAGCACGATCCCCAGGGGGGCGAGCAGTGGACACGATGGCTCGGGACCGAAGCGAACGACCTGGGGTATGCGGTAGCGACCGACCTGTTGGGTTCGCTTTACATTGCCGGCTCGACACGTGGCGATTTAGGTGGCGCCAACGCGGGCGGTTCCGACGCGTTTGTTGCCAAGTACAGCGTGGACGGGGCCCTATTGTGGTCGCACCAGTTTGGAACGCTCGCGTCTGACATTGGCCGCGCGGTCGCGACCGACGTACTTGGCAATGTGTACGTAACTGGCACGACCTCTGGGCTGTTGGCTGAAGAGGCGGTTGGCGGAGCCGATGGGTTCCTAGTGAAACTCGATCCGGAAGGGACGCCGCTGTGGGAGCGGCAATTTGGATCCGTACTTCTTGACACCCCCTACGGGCTTTCTGTCGATACTGCGGGCGGGGTATACGTCGCAGGAAGCACGCACGGAGGGTTGGAGGGCGCCAATGCGGGAGCAATCGGAGGCAATCCTGCAAGCCAGAATGACGCGTTTCTGCTAAAGTTCGACACCAGCGGCCACCGGCTCTGGTCGCGGCAGTTTGGTACAGCCGACCTCGACAAGGTTAATGCGGTAACCGTAGACGCAGCGGGACTAGTCTACGTGGCTGGTGACACGCGCGGCGATCTGGCCGCGCCCAATAGTGGACGCGACGACGTGTTTCTTGCTAGGTTCTACGGAGATTTGACGGGCGACTTCAACCAAAACGGCGCCGTAGACGCTGCTGACTACACTGTGTGGCGTGATGGTCTGGGGACGACGCACACGCCGGAAGGGTACGCCGACTGGCGCGACCACTACGGCGACACCACGGCGGGGCGCCCTCCCGTGGACCCTCCGCCAGCCCCGGAGCCAGAAGTGAAGGCCTGGGTGATTCAGGCCAAGGTAGTCGAGATCATCGATCCCGACGGCGTGCTTTCTGCGGTGCAGTTGAATGACAATGTGACGGGTGAGCTGCGTTACGATCTATCCACTGCTGGTACGGCGATCGGCGAGAATGTTTCCGCTTACACTCATGCCCAACCTTTCCATACGGTAGCCATGACGGTAAACGCAACGAGCGGCAATGATCCGACATTCTCCGCACTACCTCTCAAATCCGATGTGCTGGTAGGCAACGACGAGCCGCTCCATGAGCTAGGCGGATCGGTCGAACTAGACTATTTGTTTGCCTCGCAGCCTGTCTTTCCATTGGGGTTGGGGTCCAACGTCACGGACTCTGCGGTGATTGTCTCGCTGAGCGCGCTTGAACTGTTTAACAAGCCAACCCTCCCAACGGTGCTAAACCTGAGCGATTGGGACGAGGCGCTCATTGGCTATACCCACGTTTCATCCGCAGGAACGACATTTCTTGTCGCACAGATCACAGGACTAACGCCGATTCAAATCGCATCGAACAGTCAGCCGGTGCCCGAACCCGCGGCTTGGCTCATGTTCTGCGTGGCGGTTGGGTCCTGGCTAACGCTGCGGCGTCGCCTTGCAGCAGTGTCTTCCGGAGAACGCCGCAGCCCTGTTTCGCCTGTCCCAGTACGGCCATGCTGAGCGCCGCAGGCATGTGGCATTGGTTTCCGCCGCTGATAACGCTGCGGGGTCTGCTCCTCGTAGCCTCCGCCCACGGCAGCGAGATCGTTCTCAACTTCACCCTGGACGAGCACAACAACAACTTCTTCAAGCCGACCGATGCAGTGGGCCTGGCCCGACGCAGCTCGCTTCAGGCGGCCGCGGGGTATCTGTCCACCATCATCGCCAAGGATGACTGGCAGTCACTGCCCGACTTTGAGGAAACCTTCAGCCTGTACGACATGGCCGCGAGCTCGATCGTTGACCTCAGCAGCAACATGATGCAGGGCACGCCCGAAGCGGATGGCGTAGGCTACAGCGACAACGTACGCTTCGACAATCGAGACTCAGTTGGAGAGATCGGGTACGTGGCGTACGTGGCCGCGTTTGTGCTCGATAGCGATGCGAGCTTCCTCGCACGCGGCGGATGGGACAGCGGCGACCGTCGCAACCCGGCAGGTGTATGCGAAACCGAGCTCAGTACTTGAGGCGGCAGGATCTACTTCAACACGAATGGCCCCTGGTATGCGGGGCTCAACCCCGGCATTGTCCCGATGCACAGTTACCCAGGGTACGTCACCCCCGCCCAGTTTGCGGCACGCTGCCCCGCCGTCGCTTGCTACTACGCTTCAAGCAGCTGCTCCGCTTCGCGGGGGCAGCGGCGTTGCCCAACCCGTCACCTCGTAACCTTTGATGCAGACATTGGGGCGCCAGGTCGAGCCGAAGTCTCGGTGACCGTCAGCGGATGGACGGTGAGCTCGCCTTTCCAAGCCAACTCTGGAGGCAGCATTAGCACTAGCGGAGTCGTGTCGCTGTAGCGACCAAGCGGACAAGGATTTCTGCGGAAACTTATTTTGCTGAGTTTTTCGGGGACACACAACGTGCCAAATACGCACGTAGTTACAGGCTGCGCTATGCCTGGCAAGACGCGGCTTGCCGGCCGTGTGTCGCCGTCGAACCTAGTGGCCACTACAAAGCCCCCAACCTCCGGCGCCAGACCGATGCCAGACCGGCTTACGGACAAGGCCGAAGTTGGGGGCTTCTTTTCCGGCCAATCGATAGAGGGGGGCCGCGTTCGGTTGTCATTCGCTGGTGGGCAGTCAGTCGCGCGCGGAGGGTGCTTTCCGATGCACGTTCCCTAAGTCTTTCCCAGCCCTGGTAGGGAGGCGAGGCTTGAGCACCTGGCCGCAGCCGTCCGACGGTCGGGGTCTGCCTCAGCGTAGCCAGCTCGGTCGTTCATAAGTGGGGGAATAAAGCGATGACGATAAAGGTCCAGTGCCCTTGCGGCCTACGTCTCTCCGCGCCGGAATCCGCGGCCGGGAAAAAGGGAAAGTGCTCCAAGTGCGGTCGAACATTCATCATTCCCATACCAGAGCCGGTCGCGGCGCCGGTCGAGCCGAGCTCGTCGATCGGCGCGGAAGCCTACGGCTTGGGCTTCACCGGCCTGGACCCGCCCGAGCTGGGGCTGCCCGACCCTGAGGGAGGCCATGCGGAGTTGGGCGACGACTTCGGCGACTTGCTGGACGAGGCGCTCAGCGAACCTCAGCCGGCGTCTGCGTCCCTTCTCGAGCGGACGACGAAGCCAGACGTGGCGGCGGCCAAAGCCGCGAAGCGACCAAGCAATGGCCGCCCGACGGCTGGCCTGGCTAACGGCATAAATCTGGTCTTTTGGGGCACACTGATCGTCGTGGCGTCGGTGTTCCTGGGGATCCTGGCGCCGTTTGCCGCTCCGGCAATGATCGTAGTCGCACTCTTGGGCGGAGGCATCGGGATGCTGCTGTCGATGGCAGGCCGGATATGGTGCCTGGCTACCGCCGGCGAAGTCGGCGCCAAGGGTTTGCTCCTAGCCGCCGTGGCCTGCGATCTGGCCTACATATCGCTCCCTTTCGGGGCCGCCGCGTCGCTGTCGTCGGTGGTCGCCGCCATCGCGCCCCGCATTCTGTGGATCGCTACATTCATCCTATTCGTGCTCTTTCTCCGCGCGGTGGGCAAGTCGATCAGCCAGGAACACCTCGTCAATGAAGGCAGCGCAGTAATAGCCATCGCTGCCATGTGCATCGTGCTCCTGTTCGGGATGCTCGTGCCGGTCCTGAGCATCTTTGCGGTATTGGCCTTTCTGGTCTGCATCCTGACGGTGACCTTCAAGTACCTGAAGCTGTTGCGTTTTGCGGCGGAGTGTGTGGCGTATAGCGGCCGGCGTAGGTGATCCAGAGGCGTCGTTCGACCCCCCCCCATCAACCAAGTAGCGAAGAAACCATGCCTACAAATTCGCCCAACCTAAAGGTAAGCCGGTTGGTCCCGCTGGCGTCCTTAGCGGCCTTCTCGCTCGCTGCGCCGATCGCACTAGGGGTCGAGCCCCAGGCCGCCAGCACTCCAGCAGCCAACGCCGAATCGGCGGACGCTGGGAGCAAGCCGGCGATGCCATCTCCCGAGGTCATCGCCGCGTGGACTAGTGCCGGCGGACGTTTTAGTTCGACGGGAGACGTGCCACTATTCTTTTTCCTCAGTGTCTCCTCCGAAAAGCTCGATAGTCTTCCCCCACCGCAGGTTCCATTCGGACTGCGTCTTGTCGGTTGGCCTGATGCGGGGCTAAAAGAGATAGCCGGGCTGACTCAATTGCAGTCGCTAATACTCGAGAATTCACGGGCAACCAATGCGGGTCTTAAGTCATTGGCCAATCTCAGGCAGCTGAAGTTCTTGAAAATCGAGTCATCCGGACTGACCGACGAGGGGATAAATGAGCTTGCCGCATTAACTCAGTTGCAGTCGCTGGACCTTACGGACGTCCGAATAACGGACAGAGGAATGAAGGTAGTTGCTGGACTCTCTCGACTGAATTCACTGAATATTGCTCACACCCGGGCTTGGATGCCGGTTGGTCACCCGTTGAGGATAGTTAGTCCGGTGACGGACAATGGGCTCAAGGAGATGGCCGCGCTATCGCAGTTGAATTCGCTAAACCTGTCTGGGTGTGAGAACGTTACAGACGAGGGGATGAAAGCACTCACAGGGCTGATTGGGTTGCAGTGGCTGGACCTCAGTAGAACCCGGGTGGCCGACGAGGGATTGAAAGAGCTAGCCGGATTGAAAGAGCTGCAATGGCTGAATCTAGCCAATACCCAGGTGTCCGACCAGGGAATGAAAGAGATAGCCAAACTGAAGGAGCTGCAATGGCTGAATCTAGCCTACACCAAGGTGACCGACCAGGGAATAAAAGAGCTAGCCGGGCTCGTGCGGTTGCAGTCGTTGAATCTGAGCGGTCGCGTGGCGGTGCGAGATGGGCAACGTATGGTCAAGAGTCCCGGTCGCCTCAACGTGACTGACAATGGGGTGAAAGAGCTAGCGACGCTTGAGCAGCTGCAGTCGCTATCTCTCGCCGGTACTCAGGTGACGGGCAAGGGAATAAACGAGCTCGCCGGGCTCGTGCAGTTGGAATCATTGAATCTGAGCGGAACCAACATGTCCGACCGCGGACTAAAAGGACTGGCAAAATTCTCGCAGTTGCAGACGCTGAACTTAGATTGGACCGAAGTTACGGATGAGGGGATGAAGGATTTAGCGGGGCTGACTCGGCTTCGGTCACTTGGCGTGTCCAAAACTCGCCTAACCGATTGGGGGCTAAGAGAACTATCCCAGCTCCCACAATTAGTAAAAGTAAACTGCTCCGGCACCGCAGTAACCCGGAACGGAGCGCAAAGATTGCGCACAAGGTCACCTCCCGTACAAGTGTTGGGCGCCCGATAGCTGATTCGTGCGAACCCCGCCTTAGGGAAGGCCGTCTCGTCCCGGCGCAGGCAATCGACGGGAAGGATAACCGGATGAGTCAGATCTGTTGGATGAGATGCTGCGAGGCTTCGCATTCGGCACCCATCAGATTGAGCTGCGCCTACGCGACCAATGTCTTTTGCTAGCTGGTTGAAGTTTCTCTTCCGCAGTTTCGGATCGCCCATGTTCGCAGACCGGCAAGCAAGCAGCAGGGACAAGATGGTGGAGTGGTACTACCTGGCCACGCCGCTGTTCCTGCTCCTCGATGTCTTTGGTGGAACGAGTATTCGCGTGTCGGCGCTCGACGGCGCGCCGATGCTTAAGTACGGCTACTACGGTGGGTGCTTTCTGGCTGGGGTCTTGTTCTACCGGCACGAGGTGTTCTCCGCGGCGTTTGGGCTATTGGAAAGCGTGGCGAACATCTTCTTGTTGATCTGGAGCGTCATGGGCCCGTACTACGACGCCATCAAGCGGGCTGCTGAGGGCGAGTTCATCCAACCCCCCATGAACATCGATCACATCATCAACTTCGTCTTGGTCGGCGCTGTTCTCTTGGTGAGCTTTTTCCGGAATCCATTGATCAAGAAAGCCGGATAGGACGGCTACCGCTGCACGTAGGGCGGAACTCTTGCTCCTCGTTGACGTTGTCGTACAGGTTTATCCCAAGCTTAGACCTCGTCAGGCGAACCCACTCTATCCAAACGGTTTTTCATTCGTCCTGTGTTTTCGCTTCCGCTCCGAACCTAACAAGGAAACGACACGATGAAGAAATCGACGTTGGCCGTCCTGGCCTCCCTGATGCTTGCGGCGCCGACCGGACACGCCGCGCCGCAGCCCGATGGCAACGCAACGGTCAAAGACGACGCTTGGAAGAAGCGGTCCCCGGACCATCCGCTCGACCCTTTGACCCATGGCGAGGTTCAAGCCGCCGTCGAGGCGCTGCGGTCGGCGGGCCGATTCGCCGACGGTGTGTTCGTTCCCACGCTCGTGCTCCGCGAGCCCTCCAAGGAGTCGGTGCGCGACTGGGCCCCCGGCGCCCCGCTCAAGCGCGAGGCCTTCGCCGTGGTGCTCGACCGAGCGAACCGTGTGAAAGCGGAGGCCGTGATCGACCTCGCTACCAACACCGTCACCTCGTGGACGGAGATCACAGGGAGCCAGCCGCACGTGCTCGTCGAAGAGTTCTACGGGGTGCCGGAGATCGTCAAGGCAGATCCCGATTGGTGTGCGGCGATGGCCAAGCGGGGCGTCACCGACGTCTCGAAGGTGCACGTGGATACCTGGGCCGCCGGCGTGCTGCCGGCCGAGGGCGCCGTGCCCGGCGCCCGCCTCTGCCGAGCGATCGCGTTCTACCGCGGGGAGGGCAAGAACCCCTACGCCCGCCCGATCGAGGGCGTCGTGGCGGTGGTGGACGTCGAGCTGGGCAAGGTCATTCAGGTGCTTGACACCGGTGTCCGCCCGATCGCCAAGAAGGCCCCCGAGTTCGACGCGGCGTCGCTCGGCGCGCCGCGGACCGGGCTCAAGCCGTTGTCGATCGAGCAGCCCGAGGGCCCGAGCTTCGCGATCAACGGCCACGAGGTCCGCTGGCAGAACTGGCGGTTCCGCTACGCCATGCACCCGCGGGAAGGATTGGTCCTGTACACGATCGGGTTCGAGGACGGCGGCAAGCTCCGCCCCATCCTGTACCGCGCGTCGCACTCCGAGATGATCGTCCCCTACGGCGACCCTGACCCCAACTGGTACTGGCGGGCCGCCTTTGACGAGGGGGAGTACGGCATGGGTCGCCTGTGCAACGAGCTTCAAGAAGGGCTGGACGCGCCGGGCAACGCGGTGTTTGTGGACGCCGTCTTGGCGAACGAGACCGGCGTCCCCGAGCTGCGCCGCAACGCGGTCGCCTTCTTCGAGCGGGACGGCGGCATCCTGTGGAAGCACTGCGACGAAGACGCCGGACTACGCTACGTCCGGCGGAGCCGGGAGCTGGTCGTCCTGCACACGGTGACGGTGGGCAACTACGACTACATCCTCAAATGGATCTTCCACCAGGACGGCGTGTTGGAGGTCCGCGCCGAGGCCTCTGGGATCCTGCTGGCCAAGGGGGCGCCGCAGGCCCTGTGCGAGACGTGCATCGCGGCCGCCGAGGGCAAGGCGGTCGAAGGGGACGAACGCGTCGGCACCCTTGTCGACCACCAGGTGATCGCCCCCAATCACCAGCACTTCTTCAGCGTCCGGCTCGACTTCGACATCGACGGCCCGCAGAACAGCGTGGCGGAGGTGAACGTCTCCAGCTTCCCCGCCGGGCCGGACAACCCCCAGCTCAACGCGTTCCAGGTCGAGAAGACCCCGCTCGTGTCCGAGCGTCAGGCGCAGCGGGACATCAACCTCGACAGCCACCGCCACTGGAAGATCTACAACCCCAGTGTGAAGACCGCGCTGGGGCACTACCCCTCCTACCTGCTGGTGCCCGGCGACAACTCCGTTCCCTACATCCACCCGGACTCCGCGACGCGGAAGCGGGCGCGGTTCGTCGACCACCACTTCTGGGCCACCGCCTACCGCCCCGAGGAGGTGTACGCGGCCGGCCCGCACCCCAACCAGAACCCCGCCAGCGAAGGGATGCCAGAATGGATCTCCGACAACCAGTCGCTCGAGGACCGCGACTTGGTCGTCTGGTACACGATGGGCCTCACCCACGTGCCGCGCCCCGAGGAGTGGCCGATCATGCCGACGGCCGGCATGGGCTTCAAGCTCGTGCCGATGTCGTTCTTCAACGAGAACCCAACGCTCGACGTGCCTGAGTAGGTAGGAGACCTAACGGACAAGAAACGGTATTGAGCTCCGCTGAGTGGGCTCAAAATAGCTCGATCAGGACTAGCAAATGTCGCTAGTGCGAGTGGAGGCTACAACCGTTCCCGAGTTGCGTGAGAGACCATGAAACTAGCAGCGATTGAGAGTGATCTTGTAGGGATCGGCGGCTGACGTCAGGATGCGGCTTTACGCAACCGGCTGTCATCCGTCTGTCTGCTTCGCGTCTTTCTGTTGATGAACATGGGAATCGTTGGGTCGGGCACAATGCGCCCGTCGTCCGAATTTCAAAAGTCTAGTTGGAAGGACGTGAAGTGATGAACCTGCTAGTTCGCAAAGCAACGGCGTGGGCGCTGCTGTGCAGCCTTGGCCCGTTCGCCGGGACCGTGGTAACGGGTGAGGCCGCTGAGCTGCGGTTGCGAGAATCGCAGTGGCAGGAGATTCTCCACGCCGAACAACAACAGAATGAGCAGCGCGCTCGGGGGGAACCGTTCACCCAGGCGGAAATCCAGGCGGCCCGTTCCCGGGCCAGCGAGCTATCCAAGATCGACGCGGGCTCCACCTTCGGACAGATCCAGTTCATGAGCATGCTCAAAGACCCCCCTGAAATCGCTCGCCTGCGCCGACTGACGTTCTCTCTCCTGTCCCGCGAACAGACCAGCCGGCTGAGCCAATTCGATCCGACGACCGCCAGCGGCCAGGAGCTACTGGTCAACATTATTAGCGATTCCGAAGCGCCGGATTCCGTGCGTGCGGGGGCAGTGACGCAACTCCACAAGCTGCGGATTAGCACCCCCGAAGTGCAGCAAGCCGTGCTGCAGCTTATCCATAGCGACACGGACTTGGATCTCTTCGACGCGGCAATTCGTTCACTAGATGACATCGGGGTATCAGCGGATCAAGCCATCCCTGTGTTGCTGCAAGTCATAGATGACCACCGCTTCTTGAGGTGGAGTGCATGGGGTGGCCCTACCATCGCTCAAGCCGCAATCGGTATGATAGGATGTTACGGTCCGGACGCGGCGGCCGCGATTCCCATGCTTGAGCGGATATCTGATCCAGCGAACCGCCAGCTCGACACACGTCCGATGCGCTACCGCCTAGGCCGCATCGACCCCTGGCGGTACCCGTTTACCACCCGGGGTGAAACTGCCGTCGAGCCACCGGTGGCCACGCTTGCTACGGACGATCCTGATCGACGCCGGGCCGCCGCACAGCGCCTGCGCACGGCGGTGGTTTGGCGAAAAAGCTCGTCGGCAAGAACGGCCCTAGGCCGTATTGATCCCGCGCGGTTTCCGTTCTACGCCTGGAGTGAATCAGCCATCAAGCCACTGGTGGCCGTGCTTTCGTCGGACGATGCTGATCGACGCAGGGCTGCGGTGGAACGCCTGCTCATCCTGCACGATCACGCTTCACCTGTTATCCCAAGACTCGAATCATTGCTCGACGACGAAGATGCGCAAGCACGTGCAGCGGCCGCTGCGGTGATACTTGCCATCCGGCACAATGTACGGGCTAGTGAGGTCCTTGCCGACTACGCCCGCTCGGGCGACTGCCGGGACCAGCTGTTGCTGCTCGGGTGGCTCGAACAGCATGAGCTGCACGTCGACGAATCTGCCCTGCTGCTGCAACTGCTTCGCGAAACCGACCCGCAGGTGAGTTCGCGGGCAGCCGCGAGTCTAGCTCAGACGGCGCGCCACGAAGAGGAAGCGCTAGACGCCATGATCGACTTGTACCAACAGGGTACCTATGACAGCCAACTGCAAGCAATGAGAGCCTTTTACGCTTTCGGTCCCGAGCTCATCCTGCAGGTGAAGCCGACCATCGAAGAAGCTGCCCAGCAGGAGGGCGACGTGGGCTACGTGGCGAAGGGCGTGCAACGCCGCAAATTTCGCGGTTCCACGGCGGCGAGCCCGCAAAAGTAGCCCAAGGCAGACGCCATGGCAGAGGAGAAAGGAGGCCTGAATTGGCGGACTACGGCGCCGCGTCGCCATTTCATGATCTTCAGTTCAACCGCCGTAGCCGCGTTCAGCAAGCCCGTCTTAGCTCTGCCTGCCAAACTCCTTTCGCGTGCCCTTTGCCAAATACGACTCCCGGGCACTTGTCCGAGCGGGCGGCCATTGCTGTGGCGGCAATTCCTGCATGGGACACAGTCGCACGCCTAACGACGTTTTTCAAAGAACCAAAGTCTGGTCCCTTGCCGGAATTGCGAGAAGCCGTCGACCTGAGACGAACTGGCGGCGTATTTGACAACGAGGTCGGCGGCCGATGCCCTTGCGACGACCAAGCGAGTATCACGGTTTTGCGTAGCCAGTGCACGGCTATCGAATCAGTCGACCCAATGTGCGCAGGCGATGGAGGTTTCTTAGCAAAGCCCGACTGGGCCGATTAGTTCAACGAGCAACCCAATCCGAGTTACCCCACTGTCGAAAACGCCACGAGCCCATTCGAGACACAGAAAGCGCAGCCCAGCAACGGCGAACAAAAAGCGTGGTCGGTTGGGCGCCTCCGAATGCCACGTTGTTCGCGTGAGCAACTGAAATCGGTGAAGCAGAAATCGTCGGACATAATGCTACAATCAGGACCCCGCCAATCCTAGGAATCGCGGTGGTGACGAGTCGCAGCAGTAGGAGAAACCAATGAATACCTTGGGTAGACTTGCCCTGTGTCTCGCCGCGGTTGGGGCCATTGCACTTCTGTCCGCGACAGGTCCCGCCCAGGAAGAGAGCCTGCCGGCTCCCGGTCCGCCGACGCGCACCCCGGAGCAAATGCAGAAAGAGAAGTCACTCGTCGCCTTTGCCAAAGTGGCTAGCGTCCTGCGACATCCGCGCTGCATGAACTGCCATCCAAGCGGCGATCGGCCGCATGTCGGCAACGATCGTCATCTCCACGGGATGAACGTGCAACGCGGGCCGGAAGATCACGGCGTGCCTGGCCTGTACTGCAGCGCCTGCCATCGCACAGAGAATCAAGCAGTGCCGAATATCCCCGGTGCGCCGCATTGGCAATTGGCTCCGCCTTCGATGGGCTGGGAGGGACTCGACGATCACGATCTGGCTGCCATGCTGATCGACAAGAATCGCAACGGCAATAGATCGTTGGAAGATCTCCTGCATCACATGAGAGTCGATGCCTTGGTGCTCTGGGGCTGGCAAGCGGGGAGCGGCCGCTCGAATCCGCCGCTCAGCCACGAAGGGTTCATCAGGGCTCTAAAAGATTGGTTTACAACGGGTGCTGCCCTGCCACCCAAGGGAGCAACGACATTCTGATCTGATCTTCATCGTTGCCGGACGACCCGATCACAACTACACCGTGCGTGAATCCTGCCATGAAAGTCACCTTTCAGCTCAACGGAGAGCTGCAGTCGGTTGAAGCCGAGCCGGATAGACCGCTCCTATGGGTCTTGCGAGAAGACCTGGGGCTCACGGGAACGAAGTTTGGCTGCGGAAGGGCTCTCTGCGGGGCCTGCACGTTGCACGTTGATGATGAGGCGACGCGGGCCTGCGCCTTCCCCATCAAGTTTGCCGAAGGCAGACGGATCACGACGATCGAATACTTGGAGAACGACCCTCGCGGCAAAGCCGTGATAGACGCCTGGATAGAGAAAGATGTCGTGCAATGTGGATGGTGCCAGCCAGGGCAGTGCATGTCGGCGGCGGCACTGCTGAAGGAAATCCCCAATCCGGATGACGAAGACATCAACGCCGCCATGGCTGGCAACCTGTGCCGTTGTGGAACCTACGGGCGCATCCGCGAAGCCATAAAGGTCGCTGCGGCCGCCGTGGGCAAGGAGGTAGTGCTTTGAGCATCGAAAGAAGGTTTCAAGCCGCCTTCGCCCAGATCATGGCTGGACCCCAGCAGCGAATTCCGCCAACGCCCGCGGTGACGGTGGACCTCGTCCCGCACGGTGTCTCGCGGCGCTCGTTCCTCCAGCAGGCGATTGCTTCCGGTAGTGGGCTGGCGCTGGCCGTGTCGTTTGGCGAGAGCAGCATCGTCCACGCGCAGACCGCTGCGGCGTCCTCCGAAGCCGCAGGAGATTTTGCCCCGAATGCCTTCGTAAAGATCACCGCAGAAGGTGTGGTGACGATCATTGCCATGCACGACGAGATGGGGCAAGGCATCCATACAGGGCTGGCCATTGCAGTCTGCGAAGAACTGGAAATCGACCCCGCCGAGGTCAGCGTGGTGCATGCACCGGCCCACCCGGACTATAGTCACGTAGACTACGGCGTCCAAATGACCGGCGGCAGCAGCAGTATCTATTCAGCCCGCGATCCTATGCGCAAGGCTGGCGCCACCGCGCGGGAGATGCTCATCGGAGCGGCGGCCGAACGCTGGAGCGTTGACCGTAGGCTGTGTTCCGCCGTTGAGGGTCACATCGTCAACAACGTCACTGGTAAGAAACTAACCTACGGGGAACTCGCTGCCGACGCGGCAAAACTAAAAGTACCGGAAGAAGTGCGCCTGAAGGATCCGAAGGATTTCACACGCATCGGTAGACACACTCACCGCGTCGATTCGGCCACGAAGGTTCGCGGAACCGCTCTTTTTAGTTTCGACAAGAGAGTCGACGGAATGCTCACCGCGATGGTAGAGCGCTGCCCTTACTTCGGCGGCACTTTGGTGAATTTCGACGCCACCAAAGCAACCCAAGTGGCGGGCGTGAAGGCGGTAATCCAGGTGGATTCGGGGATCGCTGTAGTCGCCGACGGCTACTGGTCGTCCCTGAAGGGCCGCCGGGCGCTTAAGATCGAATGGGATCCTGGCGCCGCCGCGATGCTCGATTCTGAAAAACTGTGGATGCAATACCGCGAGATGGCAAGGCAGGAAGCCCGCGTTGTCGAGCGTGAAGGCAACGTCGAGCAGTCGCTGGGCGACAATCGGACGTTTCACGCCACCTATGAAGTTCCCTTCCAGGCGCACGCGCCGATGGAGCCGCTCAGCTGCCTGGTAACTTTGCGGGACGATGGCGGCGCGGACTTGGTCACCGGTTCGCAGATGCTGGGCGTCGATCGCCTGCAGGTGGCAGGCCGCTTGGGAGTGCCGGTAGAATCGGTCCGAATCGAAAACTGCTATCTCGGCGGGGGCTTCGGTCGAAGAGCTAATCCCGCCTCTGACTTCCTGGTCGAAGCGGTCGACGTCGCGCTCGCGGCCAAGCGGGAGGGCAACTCTGCACCGATCAAGACCGTCTGGTCGCGGGAAGACGATATCCGCGGCGGATGGTACCGGCCCATGTACGTCAACGCTGTGTCCGCCACCTTCAAGAACGGTCGTATCGACGCCTGGCGGCATCGAATTGTGGGACAGTCTACTCTCATCGGCACGACGTTCGAGCCGATGATGGTCGTCGACGGCCTCGATCCAACCTGCACCGAAGGTGCTACCCGATTGCCGTACGCCATTCCGAACAAGCAGATCGAACTGCAGACGGTCCGCCTGCCGGCGCCCGTGCAATGGTGGCGTTCCGTTGGGCATTCCAACACCGCCTTCGCCAAGGAGAGCTTCTTCGACGAGTGTGCGGAGAATCTTAAACGCGATCCGCTGGAGTTGCGGCAGGAATTGCTTCGGGATCAGCCTCGTTTGCTCCGTGTCTTGAACACCGTCGCCGAGAAGGCTGGCTGGGGGCAGCCATCGCCAGAAGGAATCGGCCGCGGCATCTCGGTACACGAGTCCTTTGAAGGTTTCGCCGCGCATGTCGTAGAGGCCTCAGTCGAAGGCGGCGTGCCGAAGATTCACCGCATCGTCGTGGCCATCGATTGCGGTCCGGTGGTCAACCCCGACCAGGTGGTTGCTCAAATGGAAAGCGGAGCCCACTTCGCGCTGTCGTCCATTCTCAACGGCGAGATCACCTTTAAAGACGGCCTAGTCGAACAGAGCAACTTCGACGACTTCCTGGTGGTGCGGATGCACGAGGCGCCCATGATCGAAGTCCACATTGTCGACAGCGACGACAAGATGGGCGGCGCCGGTGAGGTGGGCGTCCCCGGAGTAGCCTCTGCCGTCTGTTCGGCCATCTACGACGCCTGTGGCAAACGCATCCGTCGGCTCCCGATAGGAACCCAACTAGAGCAATGAACGAGCTCCGGCAGATACTCCACGCCGTCGCGTCCACCGACGAACCGCTGCACCTAGCAACCGTGGTCGACGTCGATGGCTCGGCCTATCGGCGGCCGGGAGCGCGGATGTTGGTTTTGCCCGATGGGGGTCACATCGGCGCCATCAGTGGCGGCTGCTTGGAACGCGATCTTTGCCGACAAGCGGCAACCATCTGTAAGCGGGGGCCGAGACTGATCTGCTTCGATACGCGCAGCGAAGCGATGGATCTCAACGCCCGGTACGGCCTGGGCTGCAGCGGCGTCATCTACGTGCTGGTGGAACCGGTCACCCGTGACGACCGCTGTCCGATACGACGCTTGCAAGAGGTGTTTGAGACGCGTCTTCCACAGGTTGTCGGCACTGTCTATCAGACCAGCGGCGGTAAGTTTTCCAGTTTGCAACTCGGGCAACGATTCGCCGACATCGACCTAAGCTTATCTGGGCTGTTCGCGAATTCGTACATTGTCGAAGAGCTTCGCTATTGGTTCGGGCAAACGCGTGCGACCAGCAGGCCGGTTTGTTGCCAGCTTACCCGTTCGGGTGACGACCCCGGGGAGAGTGGAACTCGGGTCTTTATCGAATTGCTCTCACCGCCCAAACCGCTTTGGATTTTCGGAGCTGGCGACGATGCCATCCCGCTGGCCATGATCGCCGGCGATCTCGGCTGGTGCGTGTCCGTGATCGACGACCGCCCAGGCAATCTTACCAGGTCCCGGTTTCCCACGGTGGATCGGCTTGTGCTGGGCGCAAGAGAAGAGGCCCGCAGGCAACTTCCAGCCACACCCCAGACAGCAGCGGTGTTAATGACCCACCATTTGAAAAAGGATGCCGAGATAGTCCCGTGGCTTTGTGGGCTGCAGCTTTCCTACGTCGGCCTGCTGGGACCCAAGTCGCGAACCGGCGAGTTGATCAAACACATTCATGCCGCCGGCAATTTGCCGCCGCTAGTGCAACTCGACAAGCTCCACACGCCGGTCGGGCTCGACATCGGAGCTTCCAATCCAGGGGAAGTTGCCGTCTCGATTGTCGCCGAAATAATCGCTGTTGACCGTCGTCGGAGCGGTAGGCCGCTCGCCCAGCGTAACGGCCCCATTCACCATCCGGTGGCGCATCGGTTGATCGACTCCCGAACTCCGCAAACGAAGCAGGCCTTCGCCTGGGACCATGAATAGCCACCACGTCGCTGGCATCGTCCTGGCGGCCGGCCAGTCCAGTCGCTTGGGGCGACCGAAGCAGCTCGTTGAACTTGACGGCAAGCCCCTCGTGGTTCGCGCCATCGAGAAACTAGTCGCCGCCCGCTGCGTTCCAGTGCTCACGGTTCTCGGTGCGAACGCCAAGGAGATTCGCACCGTTCTATCGGACTCGCCCACGGAGCTACTCATCAATCCATGTTGGCAGCAGGGCATCGGCAGCAGCATTGCGGCGGGTTGCCGCCAGCTAGCGGGCCGTGCCGACTTCATTCTCATCACCTTGTGCGACCAGCCCTTTGTTTCGGTCAACCACCTCGCTTTGCTCATTGAAGCCGTTGCTGCCGACGGCTACTCGATCGCGGCTTCGCAATACCCCAATGGAGCCGACGGCGTGCCAGCCGCATTCTCTCAGCAACACTTCGCGAATCTGCGCCGGCTGTCAGGAGATTGTGGAGCCCGACAACTGATCGAGCAGTCCGAGCACTTTCGCATTCCTTTGGACGAGGGGCACGTCGACCTGGATACGCCGTATGACCTGACCGAGTTGCGTAGCAGGATCGCTCTGCAAGCGACGCAGGAGACATCGAATGCGAACAGCTGAGTTCGGCAAGAACGGACGAACTCGTTACGCCTCCACCGCGATTGCGCCTTCCGCCAACCAAACTGCGTTAGCGCACAGACTTCGGGCAGCGGGTGGGCCAACACCAGCGGATTCCCCTCCGGTTCAACTTGCAGCGGTGCAGCTCACCTCCCTCGGGGGCCAACTGGCCAAGGGAGCATCAGCCTCAGCTACTGGGAGCACCTGCAAGCTCGCAGAGGTCTCCTCGCCGAAGGACGACCTCTGCAGCTATGGCGACGGCCCAACGGACCGCGGTTGGTTCACACGTTGCGACTTCGCCGGAGCCGGCTCTCAGGGCAATGATGTCCACCTCGACGGTTTCGATGAGTTTCCAGACCGCCAAAGATGGTGCAACCGCATGCACTTGCTGCGGATTGCGATTGTAATCAGTCTGGTTCATCGCTGCTCAATTCGGGAGTACGGCCGTCTCCCAGCAAGCCCGCCTCGTCGAACAATTGTTCCCTATCTTCAAGCAGACCCGCGCCAAGGATCTGCTTCGCGGGTCGGACGACGATCTGACGGAGCGTCTCGGAAGTGTCTTTCCGGCCCATCGGCTGATTGCTGGCCGCGCACACGAGACAAGGGGATCGAGAAGGCTCGGAGTAGTCGGCTCTCTCACCGCGGGTCGATCTCATCGTCTCCAAGGCAACAGGCCACCGCTGATTGTTTTGTTGCAGGCAGAACATCGGCGATTCGCTACGGGCGACGGCCCCCCTTCCAGCTCGCGCCGCAAACCGCGACCAACGCCGCCAGAACGATCGCCGACGGCTCGGGCGTCGAAATCGGCGCCGCCTGTCCAAGTTGGATAGATTCCCCGAAATGGATCCGCCAAACGTCGTAGTCCGATTGCCCGAACCGGACGCCAAGCCCGTCGCGCCAGACGGTGTAGTCGGCCGCATCAACGGCGCCATCCGAGTTGTAGTCTCCGGCCAGGCCGATCGCCACGCCGTCGTTCAGGGCGATTACGCCGACGCCGTCGTCGGTTACATCGATCGAATACTCAAAGCCAGGCGCGAGACCCTCGATCTGGACCGTGCTCGGGTTCCAGCCGACCAAGGCCGCAGGGTTGGTGCGGAGTAGGGAGAACACATCGTCGGTCTGGGGGGCGAAGCCGTTGATAAACCTAAGGATTACATCCCCCCCAAGGTCGACGTCTCCCAGGAAGACGACCTGATCGTGCTGGGCGCCGGGGGTCAGGCCCCCGATCTCCAGTTCCAGCGAGCCCGTCACCGACTGCGAGTAGTTAGCGTCAATCGTGATGATCCCGGGCGATTGCCCCGGGATCCCCTTGCCGTCGTTGCGAAAGTTGTTCGCGATGATCGTTCCGCTACCGCCCCACGCGCTGCCGGAGCGAATGATCACGTCGCCCAGCACGTTCACAGTTGATCCAGAGTCGAGTTGAAGAAACCCGGAGCCTTGCTCCGTGCCGTCCGGACTCGCTCCACCGATCTCCAGCCGCCCCCCGACGTTCTCGTTGCCAACCGTCCAGGTCGCACCGCTACTGACCGTGGCGACGCCGGACGAACCGGCGCCGATCACCGTGGGCCCGGTAGTCGTCTGGCCGGAAACGACGAGCGTGCCGGTGGGGGCGCCAAACCCCCCGGCAACCCGGACGCCAGCCCCGAGGTCGCTCATGTTATCGAGCAGGGCTTGGCCGCCAAAAACATCTAGCGAGCCGACCATTCCGAACTCGCGCACGCCCGAGACCGAGAGGACTCCCCCCGCGGTGATTTTTGCATTCTGCGCTAAGAAGTGAGACTGCTCTCCGGATAGGTTGAGCCTCCCCCCCGAGTTGACGAGGACGAGGGTCAGATTGTTGTCGAAACGGGTGTAGTCGCCAAACTCGGCGAGCCCAGATACGCTCAACACATCGAACCCGTCCGCTCCGTTCATCTCAACGGTCGTGGTGGCGCCCGGCGACCCAAGCACCGTGAGGACGCCGCCTTCATTAACATCCAGGCCGGCGTGGGGTTCAGGGCGGATCCGCATAGTTGCGCCACCCGTCACGCGCATCTTCGCGCCCCCCTCGACCGCGACCGACTCGGCGGACCACAGGGTCTCCGCGCCATCGATGTTGATCTGAGAGGCAACTGTTGCTTGGAAGGCGCCCATCGTAGCCGAGGCGCCCCCGGACACCGTCACGTCGATCGTCCCCTGACCCTCTAGAATCGAGAAGTCCTTCATGACAACCAGCTGCGCCTTGTCCTGAACCGCTAATGTCGCGCTCTGGCCCGCCCCGATCTTGAGGTCGCCGGTGATCTCCCACTTGGCGCCCTCAGAGAAGAGGCGAACGTAACCGTCCGCGCCGCTCGTCTCGGAAATGACGGCGTCGCCGCCGGTCGTCAGCGTGGAATTCTGGCTGACGAAGAGCGCTCCCGAGCCGCTCCCCCCCACCTTCATGTTGCCGCCGTGGGTCGCCGCAGTAAGCTGGCCACTAGCGTTACCCCGGACGTTGAGGACGCCCTCGCTGCCGGCCATCGCGCCGATGACGATGTCGGTCGACGACGAACCCACAAACCGTCCCCCAAAGACGACGTCCAGTCGTCCTTGCCCTCCCCCTCCGATCGTGAGGTCTCCACCAAGCGTCCAGAGGGTAGGGGCCGGGGTGGGAACCTCGCCGTCGATTGTCGCTTCGCCGCTGCTGCCGCTGTCACGAGCGATCACCGCGTCTCCTCCGGTCGTAACCGTTCCGCCGTACGCGATGTTAAACTCGCCCTTTTGGGATGTCTCCGCGCCGACGGTGAGGTCTTCGCCAATCTCCCACCGCGAACCGGGGTCCACGATACTAATCGTGCCGTGAAGCTCCATCGGGCCGGGCGCTGAGGAACTAACGACGCCGCGCCCCTGTGTCACCAGCCGGCCGCCCTCTTTCACGGTGACCTCGCCTGTCCCAACGTTTCCGATGCGGAGATCATCCGCGGCGACGTTCGCGCGTTCTCCCACGATCTCGAGCAGACCATCACCCCCCTGACCCTGGCCGAGGTTCAGGGCGCCAGCGACCTGGAGATGGCCCGCTTGCTCGACCCGCACGCGCGCTTTGGAGTTCAGGCCGAAGCTTGCGTCGCCCCCGATCTCCCATCGGGCGGGGTCGCCCGTCGATGAAACCATCACTTCCGCCCCAATGCCGACACTCTGCCCGACGACGACATCGCCATTATTGGCGAGAAGGGCGCCGTCTTCCACGAAGAGAAGCCCCTTGGACCCGCCGCCAACGACAAACGCGCCGGTCGTTTCGGCCGAGGAGCCGGCGCCGTGGACCTTGAGCTCTCCTTGCGCTTCTGCCGTCTCGCCTTGGCCGATCATCACCGCTTGGATCGTGAGTTGCGCGCCGTTGACGACCTCCAGGCGACCGACGCCCTCTCCGGCCAGGATCAGGTCACCGCTCGAGATGAGGGCCGACTCGGCGCCGTCCAGCACGATCACCCCGTTGGAAGACTCGTGCAGGCCGATCTCAATCGGCGACTGCGTTTCAATACGGCCTCCCTCGGCGATCATCAATGTTCCTTCGCCCTCCTGGCCCACGACGAGGTCATCGCTCAAGATCCAGCGCGAGTCCTGTCCCTCAATAGTGACGACGCCACTGCCGGTAGCGTTGGCCCCCAGCATGACCGCGCCGAGAGACGTGATGGTCGCCCCCTGGCTGAGGTTCAGCTCTCCCCGACCCTCGCCTCCGATCTGTAGCGAACCGCTCTGGCCCAGGTCCAGTTTGGCCGTCGGGCCGATCAGGTTGAGCACGCCGCGGGCGTTTTCGCTGAAGCCAAGCACTCCCACGCTATTGACCTTCAGGGTCCCCCCGTCGCGGATAAACGCGTAGCCCGTATCGTACTCGCCGATGACCAGGTTGCCCGTCTCCCACTCGCCCCCCTGCTCGACGTTGATTGTGCCGGTCGATCCGGCGACACGTGCGAGGTACGCGTCGCCGCTGAGGACCTTCCCCATCGAGTCGATGGAGACCAGCCCCTCGTCGTGGACCCCCACGGCGACCTCGCGGGCCCGCAGCTCTGCCCCCTGCTGGACGAACAGTTCGCCGCGGTTGAACTCACCAACGTTGACGTAAGCGTTGTTGGCCGCGACCAGCGTGTTTTCTAGGACCGTCACCCGCGCGACGCCCGCTTGCGCAGTTGGACCAACATCGACGCCGACGAGCAAGAACTGATCGATGTTGACCAGCGAGTCGTTCCCCCACACCACGTTGGTCAGACCGGCGCCGAGCACCGAGTCAGCGGAAGCAACATGCACGCCGAGCGTTTCGATCCGGCCGTTGTCGAACAAGAAATCCGTCGGCACGAATGCGTTGATCCGGAGCTGACCCGCATAAATCGCCGACCCCTCACGGAAGTTCATCACTGGCGTCTCTGGCAGCGGGTCAAGAGGCGACGCCGTGCCGGTCAGGCTAACCTCGTCGGCAAACAGCTCCGTGACGTTGTTGAAGTCGATCCGGTCGGTGGCGGTGACCTCAATGATCGGAGCATCGAGGCCGGTCCCCTCAAAGACCATCGGCAGGTAGTCGTGCTGAAACCCCTCGATGCCGATGATGTCTTCTTGATTGGAGAGGTACATCTGGCTCGTCGAGCTGACAAAGCCGCCGTTGAAGGTCGAGTGGGATGAGAACCCCACTTCATTCATGTTCTCAAAGGTCGACATCGCAACCGAGCGCATTCCCGGTACGCCGAAGAACAAGGGATTAAGCCCGAAGTAGAGGTCGTCGCCCGGTTCGGGGAGGTGGTAGGTAAAGATCGCCTCTCCCGTCTCGGGGTCGATGACCTCGATATCGACGCGGCCGCGCCAATTCTCGGCCACGCCGGCCGAGCCGCTCCCGGTGGTCGTGCCTGGGACGGCGGAACTAAACTCTCCCACAAAAATCATGCTGGCCTGTTCGGCGATCGTGGACTGGCCGAATACAAGATGAGCAGTAATCAGAAGCAAGCATCGAGACAAGCTCTGCGGACGGTCCAGCAGCCGACAGCCCAAGCACGGGGCTTGGTGGGCGTAGCGAGACCACGCTCCGCGCATACTTCGGATCCCCATCGCAATATCCTCAACTAATACGGGCGGACGGGCGACAAACATGGTCCATGACGCTACGGCTTCCCGGATTATGCGGCTTGCCGCCGCGGGCTGCAAGCGTTTCTTGGCGGAGAACCCGGCCTTCGATCGGCAGGCGACTGGTCATGTTGCTGCGGAGGAGCGCGTTGAGTCTCCGGATGGTGAACCGCTAGGCTTTTTTCACGTCCGAGAGCATGGGTGCTAGAACGACAGGTCGGCAATCCCCGTTGAAGTATGGCCTTGGCCGATAGGTGCTAATTGTAGCCGCCATCGGTCAACGGGCCGATTCGATCAGCGGACCTTGGCCAACCGCCCTCGGCGTGAAACACCGACCGCAGTCTGTTTCATCTTCAACATCAGGTTGCCGTCGGTTGGATCAGTCGATTCCGACTACGCTCCGGCGCAACCTGCAGAGGTGCAGCTCACTTCCCTCGCGAGCCAGAATGCCCAACTGGCCGAGTGTGCCCAATCCGCAGCGGCTGGCCGGCTCCGCCAACTCGCAGCGGTGTCCCGGCTCGGCCAAGACCTCCGCAGATCGCTCCGGGTGCCGAGCCGCGGAAGCTGGTCCAACTCCGCCAAGCTGGCCGGCGACGGATCCGAAGCGGGTGATGTCCACCTCAGCGACTTAGCTGAGCCTCCAAGCCGCCGAAGATGTTGCAACCGCCATCACGAGCGACAGGTCCAAACTTGCGTCGGTGTACCCTACGCGTCGGAAGTGAGCCCACAAAACAACAAATTGACAGGGAATAGGACCGTCATCATACCAAAGGCAAAGCTTCTTCCCTCTAGATCACCGAGTCACAGTATGAACCAGCCCATCTGCACTAAGATCGTTGTTTCCTACGTCGAATGTAAGCGAAAAGCCTACTACCTGCTTCACGGTGAACCGCAAGGTACGGCTCATGACCTTGATCTGGTTTTGGAAAGGCGTGCAGACGCAATTCGCAAGACATATCTTGCCAGCATCGAAGGTGATATCACCCAACGAATCGCCGGTGTTGCCGGTGCCGAATCATCGCCACGCGTTTTAGCCGGGGATCTCGTGGCCGCATGTGACGCGATCACGCGAAAGTACAGCACAAGAAGACGCGAAAGCAGCGAGCCACATCTTGTGGTAGGTGCCCAGAGCTTCACAAAGAAACACAGGTTTGCACTAGCCTTTGCAGCATACGTGATCGGACAATCAGAGACGATTCTCCCTGAGCACGGTGTCTTGGCTTCTCTTGGCGGTAAGCCTAAGAGGGTGAAGGTCGCGTCGCTTTTTCCACAGGTACGCTCCATCGTCGATGACCTCCGAGAGCTATCTCGCGCCGACGCGACTGAGCCTCCATTGATTCTCTGTGAAGCATGTTCAACATGTGTGTTTCGCGATCGTTGCAGGCTAGAGGCAGTCGAGACCGATAATCTCACCCTTTTGGATCGCATGACGCCGAAGTTGTTGAAAAAGTATGCCCGCCGCGGCGTACTTACTGTCAATCAGCTCTCATACCTATTTCGGCCACGGCGTGCAAGGAAGCGATCGCCAGCTGCACAACCCTCATTCAACATCGAGCTACAAGCACTAGCACTTCGAACGAAGAAGATCTACCTGCATGACGCACCGAAACTGCACGAGCAACCTGTCGAAATCTACCTGGACATCGAGGGAATTCCAGAGCAAGGTTTTGACTACTTGATTGGACTCCTAATCAGGAAGGGCAACGAGGTGACGACGAGATCGTTCTGGGCGGACACAAGAGCAGATGAACCACGCATTTTCCAAGAGTGCATCGATACCATCCAGTCGCTTCCGCAAGACGCGCGTCTCTATCACTACGGCAGTTACGAGAAACGTGCGTTTCAAAGAGTCCAAGAAGGGCACGGCCTCAAATGCGACGCCTTGATTGGAAGGCTAACTAACGTGAACTCTATGATTTTTGGGAAAATTTACTTTCCGACCTACTCAAACCGACTCAAAGATCTCGGCAAATTCCTCGGCGTGTCTTGGTCGGCAGCCAATTCAACGGGCATCCAAAGCCTGGCCTGGCGATTTCTCTGGGAAGACACCGGGAATGACGAATACAAGCAGCGGCTGTTGACCTATAACCGAGAGGACTGTGATGCAGTGCGGATTGTTGCTGATGAACTTCGCTGCCTGTCGATGGCGGCCCACGAACGCCCCGATGTTGATGTTCCCACAACATCGAAACGCAACTCAACGAAATCTGGTCTGGAGATTCACGAAACGTTTGATCGGATCTTGAAGTCAGCTCATCTCAAGTACCAAGACCAACGAATCACAATCCGGCCCGAGACGGCGAAGATTCAAAGCAAGCAAGATACGCCCAAAAAGAAACGGCGGGCCACATCCCGTAGAAAACCGTCCGGACGCGCCAACAAAATCATCCACGTTCCTCGAAAGCGCACATGCCTGAGCTGCAAACGGGCGGGCTTGAAACGGTCGAGAAAGACTTCTGAACATTCGCTTATCGAGCTAGGCCGAACTAAGAATGGATGCAAGCGATTCGTTGTCAAGTACGTGGGGCACCAGGCGTTTTGCCCCGAATGTACCTACTACTATCCACCGCCTGCGATCAAGCGACTTCGTGCCCACATTTTCGGTCGATCGATCAAATGCTGGGCCGTGCATTTCCGCATCGTTCTTCGTTTGCCGATACGGGTGATTTCGGATTTGCTGGACACCTTGATTTCAGAGCATGTGGCTGCCAGCAGTGTTTCCGGGTTTGTTGGCGACATCGCAGACGAGTACGCCGCAACCGAGGAACTTCTCGAATCGCAACTTCTTGCAAGTCGTCATTTGCATGTGGATGAAACAAAAATCAATGTTCGCGGAGTCGACTGCTACGCTTGGGTAGTAACAGACGGACAACACGTTCTTCTCAGGTTTAGTGAGAGCCGGCAGATATCTGTTGTTGAAGGGCTGCTCAAGCAATATGAAGGTGTTGTGGTCTCCGACTTCTATGGTGGGTATGACTGTCTTACCTGCAAGCAGCAGCGTTGCCTTGTGCATTTGATTCGCGATTTGAATGAGGATCTTTGGAAGAATCCGTTCAACCAAGACTACGAGTTGTTCCTCAGCAAGATACGCGACATGTTCGTCCCTATCTTTGAGGATGTTGGCAAGCATGGTTTAAAGTCAAGGTACCTGAAGAAGCACATGAAGGCTGTTGACCAGTTTTATCGAGATGTGATCGAGGGCCAGGACAGCGGTTCGGAATTGGGCGAGAAGTACAAGAAACGATTTCGACGGTATCGAGAATCACTTTTCCGCTTTCTCATTGAGGATGGAATCCCGTGGAACAACAACATGGCGGAACGTTCCCTACGTCACCTCTCGGTGCAGCAGAAGATTTCTGGATGTTTTTTCGGACAATCCGGTGCGGACGATTATCTTCGCTTGTTGTCGATCTCGCAAACGTGTCGCTTCCAGGATAAACCGTTTCTTGACTTCCTGCTCTCTGGTGAACGCGATATCGATCAGTTCAAGCCACCTCGACGGCGTCAAAAGCCAAAGGCCCGATGATCCCGGTACGCGGTAACTCAGATTTGGTGAGTGACCGATGCGATTTAGCTCCAGATTAAACTGCGTTCGGTTGGACCAACCTCGCGGTCTCGGTCCATCCTCAAACTCGCGGAGGTGCAGCTCACCTCCCTCGGAGTGCCGACTGGCCAACTGAGCGAGGGCGCAACAGGCAGCACGGCCAAGGTCGATGGCTACCTGCGGGCGGTGCAAGACGCGGCAGGACACCGCTGCGAGATCGTGCTGGGCTGCACGCGCGTCGACTGGGCCATCTCCGAGACAGCTTGGCCGGAGCCGGATCTGAGGGAAGTGATGTCCACCAACAGCAGTCTCGAGGACATTCGAACAGGCTGCGAGCGATGAGGCCGAGGCAGGTTTGGAGCCTCTGGTGGGTAACTTCTAATGCACGAAGAATTGCTCGGAAGTCGGCGTTGAACGACGTGACCAAGACAGGCCGTACCTAATCGCTGGCAGAACATCGTAGGCGGAGCACCTTCTGCCTCGTCGGCTCGTGGATGCTCTCGCCGATCTCTTCGAAGCCGCAATTTGCGTAGAAGCGTCGGCCTATTGAGTTCCTTGAGAACACCTCGACTTCAAGCGTGCCACGCACTTCCCTGGCTTTGTCAACGAGTGCTCGGCCAATCCCTTTCCCGTGGTGAGAAGGAAGCAAGAATAATCCGCCGATCTCGTTGCCAATAAGGGCCACAAAACCCACAGCGGCTCCGTCAATCTCGGCCACCCATGTTTCCGCGTTAGGCAAATACAACTCTGGAAGATTCTTGCGTTCTTGAGCCAGAAACTCCTCGGCTAAAAATGGGTGGGCCAGTCGCGCTGCCTGCTCCCATGAAGAAAGAACAGCTTCCAAATCCCGGCTTTCGAATTTCCTAACGATCATCGCGTTCTTCCTGATTTGAGTTGTCGAGGAACCGCATGACACTCCGGGTAGCCACTAGGTTCATCAGAAAGAAGCCTCCGCGGTAGGGGGCGTCGCTCTTGGTGGCGAAGCGCTCCCGCCAAACTGTGTCGGTCCTGAAACTACTCTGCACTTTCGGGAGGTCGCCAACCCCGCGGAGGTGCAGCTCACCTCCCTCGGAGTGCCCACTGGCCAACCGACCGAGGCCGCAACAGCCAGCACGATCAAGGTCGATTCCGACCTGCGGGCGGTGTGTGCCGGGTCGGCACACCGCTGCGAGTTGATGCTGGCCCGCACGCGCGTCGACTGGCCCGTTTCCGGCAGCTTGGTCCGAGCCGAATCTGAAGGAGGTGATGTCCAACCGGCCGCAGTTTCTGGGGCCATCCAAAACTGCGACGAACGAAGATGCCGAAGCAGTTTCTACCGGCAGCTGACCAGGCTGTAAACGTTGGAATTACCGAGCGGCGTCACTTGCCAATCGGTCTCCCATACGAATCTCAACGGTCCGACTGGTCGCCGACGATACAAGCCTTCAGATGTGGTCTCTGCGTGATTACAGCTTCCCGCTTCTTTCCACGGCTTAGCAGAGCGTGACGTGCGGAACCAGGCCATACAGCTGAGACGCAGAAAGTCCCAGAACCCCATCACGACGGCTCCGATTCCTCCGCCGATCAGCGCCCCCGAAACTGGATTCGAGCCCAGTAGTGTCCCAAGGGATATGCAAACCACCCCGATACCGATCGCCTTCTGGGGAGGAATCCTCGGCGGTCTCGTGAAGAATGACATACGGCCTTCGCCAGAGATTCTACAGATACGACAAGTCTTCTTCTGTAGCGGCCAGGATGGTCCCAGCCCGCGCTGTCCAACGTCGGCGGGAAACGCCGAAGGCACGAAGCCTGCCCCGCTTTGGGGGGGCGACAAAGGCGCCCGGCAGAATGTCGTTCGGGCCCGCGGTCGATGAATCCGATGCAGGCCAACAATGGGTCCATCCGGGTTTCTTGTGGGTAGTAGCGGTCCGACCTCCGCTCCTGCTCCAACAAAGGGGGGCGCCCCTCCGCCGCCGCTCTCGCATCGACCGCAGTAGGGGTGACGGCCGATGCGAGAGCGACGACGAAGGGGCTAGCGACCGCTCTGATGCGAAAAACCCTATGCGCAACGTCTCCCGAGCCCCTTCCTCCTTCACCGTCGCATCGGCCTCGCCCCGCTCCCCATGGCCGGTGCGACGGGGAAGGAGGGAGGGGCGGCCCCTTTCTTCGAGCCCGAGCTGAGGTCTCCTACCCACTAGAAACCCGGATGGACCCAACAATGGCGCCCAAATCTAACGGCGGCGTCTGAACACCACACCCAATCCAATGAGAAGAATCGCGACGCCGCTCGGTTCTGGGACTAGTAAAAGGCTTGACGCAAACACCAGTTGTGGATCATTGACGAAATCACCGGTATAAGCACCTGTCTGAACGTCGTACGTTCGAATCCTTTGATCACCGCTGGCCACGAGCAGGCTTCCATCATTGCGAAAGTAGAGCCCAAGTGGATTGCTCATTAGAGGATCGCTAACGACGGTCCTAATGAACGCGCCCGTCCGTCCATCGAATTGCACAATGTCCAGATCTGTGGGCGACTGCTGGTTGGCAACATATAGATCGCCATCTGGCCCAAGCACAATATTCTGAGGCTTGTGGATGTAAGCGGCGCCGAACTCCGCGACGTATTGACCAGTAGAATCAAACTTCACTACCGTGTGGTCGCCTGGAGAGTAGCCTCGAACGACGTATAGGGTCCCGTCGGGTCCAAAGCGAAAGGCAATCGGCGCCTCCATTGCCGGGCCTGAAGTGAATGCTCCAAGGAAAGCGCCGGTACCGCTATCGTACTCATTAATCTGATCGGATCCTCGGGCGAATAGGTTCCCATTCGGACCGAAGATGATGCCTCTAGGATTCGCGAGAGTTCCTCCCTCGATGAAGACCGTTGATGCACCTGTATCCATATTTACTCTGTGAATCCTTCGTCCTTGAAAATCGCTCACATAGAGAAAGCCGTCAGGGCCGACCACCATTTCGGCAGCGTTCGGAATCTCGGCTAGCGTGTCTATGTAGTTCCCAGTGACGGCGTCATATCGTCGTATCTGGTCTCCGTGGTAGTCACTTACGATAAAATGCGGCAAAGGTAGCGATGCACTTCGCGCCACGCCGCACGCAAGAGTGAGGCAAGCCACGACCAAGATCGCTCGAATTTCAAGTGCGTTCTCGGAAAGCGATCTTTTCAGTTTCGTCACGGTGGCAGGTAATGTCATCGGAGTGAGGGCCGTTTATCGTGCGTTGTCGTGGGGTACCGCATAGTAGACCCTGAGCATAGTAGCAGAACGCTAGGCTACCAAAGTAGTCTGGGGTGCTTGCGGGTGTGCGGGACTCACCCTCGCTGGGCGGATGCCGCATCCGACCCCGTCTACGATCCGGCGCAACCCGCGTCGGTGCAGCTCTCCTCCGTCGGCTCTCCGACCGGCCGCCCGAGCTCGAGGGCACCTCACCCTGGGCGGTCAGGGTTGGCCCCAAGCCGCAGCGGTGTCCTCGCTGAGATCGGACCTCTGCAGCTCGGCCCTGGGGCCTAGCTCGCCTTTTGGTTGCCCACCGATGGCGGCGGAGGACAACACAGGCCCTCCCAGAGTGGGCGCCGCCAGGCCCCCCCAACAGCCGCTAGACGCGATGCGTCGTTGGACTGCCCAAGGGGCCGGCCGCGGCCCCCGGACACGGCCGGGTTTTGGCGCCTTATCGCACTGGGCTCACGCGTATGTGCTACAACTTCTCGCCTCCCAATACCACGAGGCAACCTGCGTCCTGCCGCCGATTTGCTGCCCCAGCTGGACATGTCGCCTAGGTGACCTATCTACCGTCAGCGGGGGTCATCTTGGCCCCCTTCCATCCCCATTCAAGCGAGCGTCCTAGGGGCAAGTGTTGGAAGCTAGAACAGCAGCCGCGGGATTCGGATTTCGAAGGGGGTGCGGCAGGAGATCGAGCAACGGCCGGGCGTATGGCCTGCGGGTTGCCGTCGCATGCCGATCGTCCTCTCGCGAAACGCAGGTCACCGGCGGCCGGCCCGAAGGCGGGCGACATCCCGACAAGGCGGGTCTTGCCGAAGCGCCGATTCTATCGAAGGGTCGCTGCGGCGTGCTGGCGATCGTCTGCGTGCTGGCCTGCCCGACCCAGCGCCAAGCAGAGGCCGCCTATTCGAAGGTGGTGTTGGACAGCGCCCCGATCGCCTACTGGAAGCTGGACGAATCCGGCGGGAGCACCGCGATCAACAGCGGGTCGCTCGGCTCGGCCGCCAACGCAAGCTACTCGGGGGGGCACGCCAAGGGAGCGCCACCGCTCGCGGGAGAAGAAGGCGCGTCGGTCAGCTTTAGCGGAGGACGTATCGGTCTCGGGAATGTGAATGGCGTCAACCGCTCCGGCCCGTTTACACAGAAGACGATCGAGCTCTGGTTCCAAGCAGAGAGCCTTTCAGGCCGGCAGGTCCTCTACGAGCAGGGGGGAAGTATCCGCGGGCTGAGCATCTACCTCGACGGCACCGACCTCTACGTCGCCGGCTGGAACCAAGCCAACGACGACGGCGGCGGAGGCGCCGCGCCCTGGGGCGCCCCCAATCCGGTCTTCATCCCCGTCTACGGGGGGGTGACGACGGGCGCGGTCTACCACGTCGTGCTGGTGATGCGCGGGGACGACTCGGATCTAAGCGGCGTCCTGATCGGATACCTGAACGGGGCCAGCTTCGGCCAACGCAGCGGCGTCGGACGCCTGTGGAACCACAACCCGGCGGTGATCGCCGGGGCGGCCGCCGACACCCGCTTCCACGACGGCAACACCAACAGCAACGCACGCGAGTTCGACGGACGCGTCGACGAGGTCGCGTTGTACAACCGGGCGCTGACGCAGGCGGAAGTGCTCGCCCACTTTCAGGCGGGGAGCCCCGCCGAAGCGCTGGCGGGCCATTGGAAGTTCGACGAGGGGATCGGGTTGACGGCGGCAGACGGCTCAACCGCGGGCAACGACGCGAAGCTGTGGGGGAGCGCCGCGTGGACGACCGACTGCTTGGGGAGGAACGCCGTCGCCTTCGATGGGGTGCGCGGCGAGGCGGCGACAACCGCCCCCTTCTCGCCACCCTCTACCGGGACTGTCGCGTTCTGGATGAAGAGCGCCGCGGTCCCGCGGTCCATCGGCCGGTTGTTCGGCGTCAACGGCGACTGGGAGGCTCGCCGGCAGACCGACGGCACGATCGTGTTCGACCTGGGCGCGTCGCCCCCCAGCAACGCCCAGCCTTTCCGCACCACCAGCGCCTTCGAAACGGCGGGCCGCTGGCGCCACGTCGCGGCGGTGTTTGACGCCTCCGACAGTTCCTTTGAGGTTTGGGTGGACGGCGAGCTTGAGGCGAGTGGAGTGAACAGCGCGAAGATGGTCGCCCAGCCCTCCGGGACGCTCTCCTTCGGCGCCCGCACGGGGAGCTCGGAGAGGTGGCAAGGGGCCATGCGCGATTTCCGGGTCTACCCCGCGAAGCTCTCTTCGGCCCGCATCGCCCAACTGTACGGGCTGGTTGCACACTGGAAACTCGACGAGACGAGCGGGCCGGACGCCGTAGACTCGAGCGGTCGCGGCGCCGACGCCGAGTTCGTCGGAACGCCCCGGCTGGGGCGCGACGGCGCGTTCTCGCCCAAGACGGGCGCCGCGGTCCAGCTGGACGGGCTGGACGACGCGATCGATTCGGGCCAGGGCCTGCTCAATGGGGCAGACGAATTCACCATGGCCGGCTGGATCAAGCCGCGGAACATGGCGCCTGGCCAACCTTTTTTCGGCCAGCCCGGCCTGATCGAGGTTGGCGTGCTCGACACGGCCTACCGGGTCGAGCTACGGACACGCGCTGCGGGCTCGGTTGCCGCGAGCAACGTGCTGTTCCCGGGGGAGTGGAAGCATCTCGCGGCCGTAGGGACCGGCGACTCCCTCACCCTGTATGTTGACGGTCGCGAGGTCGCCTCTGGAGGATCGAGGGTCGCTGGGTACGGCGCCAACGCCGAAGCGTTCAAGATCGGAGAGGGGGTCATCGAAGACGCCGCGGCGTTCTTTGACGGAATGGTGGATGACGTGCGGCTCTACCACCGCGCCCTCTGCCCGGATCAGGTCTACGACCTCTACAAGGGGGGGCGGCCGAGCGGCGTGCGGATCATCCGATGGAGCGAGGTGCGATAACGCCGCCCTCCCTCGCTAAGTCCCCTTACCGGACGCAGCTCTGCGATTGCTAATCAGCGCGACTACCACCCGAAAACGCCGACGTTGCGGCGCACGGCAAATCGAAAGGCGCCCGTTGAGCAAACCGCCACGGCGCTAGGGCTTCGGCTCGCCGGGCAATGGTTGTGGGACAAGCCGTGCAGGCATATCGACCGACACGAAGCTACGAGCTTTTCCAATTGCTAGCGGATGGACAAACACCGGCGGATTCCCCTCCGGAACAACTTGCAGCGGTGCAGCTCACTCGTGCAGTTCGCTGTCGATGGAGTTCTGCAGCGGATGCCTCATCCGCAGCGGTTGTCCGGCACCGCCAGGTCGCAGCGGTGTCCCAGCTCGGGCAAGACCTCCGCAGATAGCTCGAGGCGCCGAGTTGCCGAATCTGGTCCATCTCGGGCAACTGGACCCTCGCCAGACCCGAGCGAAGTGATGTCCACCGACGCGACTTTGGGGGCGACGCTTCGATGCCCAGGAGGGTCACTCCTTTGTACTTACCGGCGACGCACTAATCGGTGCCGAAGATGCCTTCGTAGGCAGCCAGTCTGCTAGTTCGGTACAATATCCGAGCCTAGATCATTCAACCGCTGCACCCGCCATGCGTCCAATAGCTCATACGAACGAGTCCCAGGTAAGGGCTGCGATTGTCAGTGCCCTGCATCAACTTCGCGACGGCGACGAGGCGAAACGACAACTGTTGGCCGATGGCGTCAGAGAGTTAGTCGTCGAGATGGCCGCTGAAAATGATATGGCACTTGCAGCACTGGAGAGAGAGGGGAAGCCGAGTGTAGCAGTTCTCAACTCACCCAACCTTGTGCACTTTGGCCTCCTGGTTGAAGCAGGCCACGACGCAATAAGGCTTCTTGCGAAAGCGGCTTTAAGCCCTCATGCCGCGAAGTTCTTCCCCAACTCGGGAATCTGGAAACCGTATGCCGTGGCGGTGAGTGCATTCTTGTGGGGTGAGTCATTGGACCTTCCGCCCTGCAAGCCGAAGGGCTATGAGAAGCACATGGTTCCGTATATCGACTTCATGATGGCATCCACAGAGGACGAACGCAGGCAAGCAAAACAAGGTATTGCTGACAGCTTTGAAGTCCGAAATCGGGACCGCAGATGTCGGGACTGGTTCGGTCTCGATGGTGATGGAGAGCAACCCGTTAAGTGGGACTTGCGGCTATACACACTGGAAGCTCATCTCGCGTCAGTTTGAAGTCCAGTCATAGCAGCCGCGGCCACCGCTAACGTGCACAGGAGGCGTCGTCCTGTGCAAGTTGGCGAACTCGCCAAGTCGCGTCGGGTGGACCAACGAATGGCACGTAGTTAGCCGTAAGTCGTTGGTATGAATTGACCTACGAAGAAGGGCCTCGCTCGCCTAGAGGGGAGTTGTCAGACAACCCATCCACGGCAAGGAGGCCCCCGATGCGAAGTGTTACCAACGGACGCTGTCGTAGCCAGATCAGCTTTCTGCGTCGTCAGTTCTTGCAGGACGACGGCCTGCAGGGCGATCGCACCATAACTCACCTCCCGCACAGGACTTCCAGCCGATACTGGTCGCTCCATGCGGCCGCGAGGCGTTTGTTCTTGACGCCCAGCTTGCGTGAGGTGTTGTTCTTGAGCAGGCTCAGCGCTGTCCTGCGCAGCAGGCTGAAGTTGGCGTCGGCGTGGCCTTTGCGGATGCGGCATTGGTCTTCGCCGAAGGTGACGTCTAGTTGCCAGTGCAACGCGTTCTCGATCGCCCAGTGGCCACGGACCGCGTCGGCGAACTTTTGGCCGCTGAGGTAGCGGCTGGCGATGTAGTAGCGGGTGTCGTGCGTCTGCGTTCCGTCGGCGTGGGTCGTGATGCGGCACGCCAGGCCGATCGCCTTGAGCCCGCGCCACTTGCTCCCCTCGTCGAACCCGTCCGGAAGCTTCGCTAAGTAGTAGTAGCGATCGTCCTGCCGGCCGTGCCCCTTCTCGTGCGACTCGGAGCGGCGGCAATCGATGCCGCTGCAATCGTCTTCGAGGTGGGCGGCGAAGAAGCCCTTGATCGCTGTGTGCAGCTTGGGCTGGTTCCCCTTGACCGCCAGCACGTAGTCCCCCCCTCCCACGACGATCTGCTCGGCGATCTCCCGCTGGCAGCCCATCGCATCGATCGTCACCAAACACCCCTGGATTTCTAGGATATCCAGCAGCTTGGGAATGGCCGTGATCTCGTTGCTCTTCGCGTCGGTGACCACCTGCCCCAGCGCGATGTGATTGGCCGACGCCCACGCGCTGACCATGTGGATCGGCGCCTTGCTGCTCGCCGCGTCGAAGCTCCTCCGTAAGGTCTTGCCGTCGATCGCGATCACCTGCCCTTCGGTCACCTCGTGCAACGCCGTGATGAAGCTCAGCAGGCACTTCTCGAACTCCGCCGGCTTGATCGCCGCGAAGACCGCGTTGAAGCGGTCGTGCGAGGGGACCCCACTGCTCATGTCCAAGAATCTCGCCAGCCAATCCTTCTTCTCCCGCGACCAGTCGGCGATCGCCACGAAGTCGTCCGCCCCGCTCAGCACCGCGCACAACGCCATCGCCACGATGTTCACCAGCGGGTAGGTCACCTCACGCCGACGCGGGTCGGTGAGGCCCTCGAAATGCTCCGCAATCCGCACGCTCGCCTTGGCGCCCATGCCCATCCCTCCAGGTCCCGCCGGCCGCCAGGCAACACCTGCTGCCATTCCAAACGCCGGCTTGCCTAGAGGGTCGCATATTGCCTAGCTTGGCGCAATCGCCGTGCGACGGCCTGCCGTTCGGCGACGTGCTTAGCGCAGAGACGCTATCAGCCGCACTGAGCACGATCGAGGGCGGTTGGATTGTTCGGATTTACACGCCGATGGTGACGCTGTGGGTCTTCCTTGGCCAGGTGCTCAGTGCTGACCACTCGTGCCGCGCCGCGGTGGCGAGGTTGCTCGTTCATCGCATCGCTAACGGCGAGAGCCGTTGCTCGGCCGAAACTGGCGGCTACTGCCAAGCCCGCAAGCGGCTGCCCGAGGCGTTCTTCTCCGAAGCGGTCCGCGAGACGGGGCGTTCGCTCGACGCCCAGATCAAGCCCGAATGGCTCTGGAAGGGGCGGCGGGTTCGGATGTTCGATGGATCGACCGTTACGATGCCCGACACGGCGGCCAACCAGGCCGAGTACCCGCAGACGAGCCGATCGAAGCCAGGAGCCGGCTTCCCGATCGCCCGGCTGGGCGTGATCTCGTCGCTGTGCTCGGGAGCCGTTCTGAACCTGGGCTTCTGCCCTTACGCCGGCAAGGGAACGGGAGAGGTCACGCTGCTTCGGCGTCTGTGGGACGTGCTCGTCGAGGGCGACGTGCTCCTGGCGATTGCCTGCTCGGCAATTGGCGGTGTCTTTACGAGACGCAGCAACGCGGCGTGGCCATGGTCACTCGACTCAACAAGGCCTTGCGGAAAGCGGACTTCCGTAAGGGCCAGCGACTCGGAAAGGACGACCACTTGGTGCGTTGGCCCAAGCCCCACATCCGTGGGGTTGGTCGCAAGGCGCAACTAGCGATGCCAAGGTATCTGACGGTTCGCGAACTGCGTGTAAGTGTCAAGCAACCCGGTTTCCGCACCAAGGTGATCATCGTTGTCACGACCCTGCTCGACCCAAAGCAGTATCCCAAGGAAGACCTGGCCGAGCTGTACCGGGCTCGCTGGAACCAAGAGCTCGACCTGCGCACGATCAAGACCACGATGCAGATGGACGTCCTGCGTTGCAAGACGCCCGAGCTGGTCCGTAAGGAGGCATGGACCCACTTGCTGGCCTACAACCTGATCCGGACGGTCATGGCGCAGGCCGCCGCGAAGCACGGCGTGCTGCCTCGGACCCTCAGCTTCAAAGGGGCGTTGCAAACGCTCGAAGCCTTCCAACCCTTGATCGCGCAGGTCGGGCCACCCAATCGTTCACGCTGCACTTCTACCAAGAGTTGCTCGACGCCGTCGCGACCCACCGGGTCGCCAACCGACCCGATCGCTTCGAGCCCCGACGGAAGAAAAAGCGAAAGGCCCCCTACGACCTCCTGATGAAGTCCCGCGCCGAAACCAAACTCGATATCCTCAAAGGAGTTAGCAAGAACTAAGTGCCATTCGGTGGACCAGTTTCGGCGAGTTCCGCCTGACGCTAGCTCGCCGAGGTCTTGTCCGGCCATGGACACCGCTGCGGGTTCGCAGAAGCCCTATCTGCGAACGGGCGATGCAACCGAGGTCGGTTGGTGCAGCGACTGACGCCCTGGCCCAATTCCGCGACTGAAGACGTCCTTCGATAGGCTCTCTTGCTCTCAGAATGCGGCATGCCCCACGGTGCGTAGCATTTGAGACGCGGATAGGAGCGGCTGCGTGTCTAATCAGGCATTCTGACCGGAATCGGGTTGCTACAGCGTCCCCAGCCCTCCAGAATGCGGACCCAGTCGATCGCGACGTCCGCTTCGTACCATTGAGAATCACTACAAGGCACCCATCATGCGCAAGCCGATCCGACTCTCGTCCGTCGTCTTCGCGCTCGCAGGCTGGTTGCTAACCGTCCCGGCCCTGGCCCTCGACTTCGAATGGGACCTGGGCGCCGGCAGCGACCTGTGGGACGCCATCGTCACGACGCCGAACCTCGACACTAACTGGTCGCTAAACCAGTTCCCCGCCGAGCCAGACAACATCATCCTCACGGCCGCCTCGGTCGCGGGGCCGCAGACCATCGACCTGGGCGGTGCGACGAGGACGATCAACCGGCTCGCGACGAACGGAGTCGACGGCGCCTACACCTTCACCAACGGACTCTTGGAACTCGGGCTCAGCGCGGGCAACGCCCTACTCACAGACAACGGGGGCGGCGACCTGGTGCTGGACGCCGACGTGCTGCTGCATCCCGATCCCGACAGCACCCAACGGTTCAACGTCGCAACGACCGGCGGATCGATCACCGTCAACGGCGACGTGTCCACTGCGCAGGCGACGGGCATCACCACGCTGATGCTCACCTCGCGTAACGACACGATCGTCCCCTCGGTGGCGGTGAGCGGCGTCATCTCCGACGGGGCCGGCCGCGTCCAACTGGTCGCCGGATTCAACTCGGACTTGGCCAACCACACCGGCGTGGTGCGCGTCACCGGCGCCAACACGTTCACCGGCTCAGTGGGGGTCAATGCGGCAATCCTCGAATTCGATTCGATCGCAAACGTGGGCGGTCCGGCCAACGCGCTCGGGCAAGCGCCGATGGTCGACAGCGCCATCCTCCTAGGGCTCACCGACGGCGGGGGAACGGATCGCGCCGCACTCCGCTACACCGGTTCTGGACACACGAGCGACCGCGCGATCCGGTTGTCCGGCAACAACAACGACAGCGGCGTGATTGAGGCGTCCGGGACCGGGGCGCTGGTGCTCACCGGCCCCGTCACCAACCCGGTCAACGGACAGTTCCTCCGCCTCGGCGGCGTCAGCACGCTCGACAACACCCTCGCCGGCACGATCAGCCCCGGGGCCGGCGCAGCCGTCACCAGCGTCGTCAAAGAGGGCGCCGGCAAGTGGGTCGTCTCAGGGTCCAGCCCCGATTTGGACGGCTCGATCACCGTCGCTAGTGGGCGCCTGGAGCTGTCCGGATCGATCGGCACAACGACCAGCAACGCCGGCGCGTTCCAGGTGAATAACGCGGGCGAGTTCACGCTCGACGGCGGCTACCTAGCCGCAAGCAACCTGAGCAAGTCGCCAGGTGGCGTGATCAACTTCCGCTCCGGGACGATCCGCGTCACCAACGCCAGCAACTCGCCAAGCACGTTCACCGGCCCGCTGAGTATCGGAATCGGCGGAGCAGGCGTGGTGCAACTGCAGGGCGGCAGCAAGAGCTTCGACGACGTCACCCTCCAGGGCGCCGACGACACGCTCGAGCTCGGCGGCAGCGGGACCTGGGAGTTCACCAGCCTCAACAACTCGGCGGGCGGGCAGATCGTCAGCACGAACAACGCAACCACGGTGCGGATCGCCGGCGGGACGTTCACCGACCGGATCGACAGCGGCTCGCGCACCTTCAGCGCCGACCTCACCGGCACCGGGGGCTACACCAAGCAGGGAGCGGGGACGATCGTCTTCGACCAGTCTACCCAGCACGACTACACCGGCCCCACCCGCATCGACGGGGGGACGCTAGAACTCGCGGGGACTTCGGGCCTGCCAAGAACCCCGACCTTCATCGCCGCAGGGGCGACCCTCGTCGTGGCAAACAACGTCAACGGCGACGCCACCGGCGGCACAACCGGCACGGGAACCGTCGTCACGGGCGCCGGCTCCGGCTTCGCGGTGGAACCGTCTTCGGGGGTCTTTGACTTCGCCGGAGCGATCACGGGTGCTGGGAACTTCGTGAAGCGTCTAGCCGGAACCCAAGTGCTTTCCGGAGACAGCGACTACACCGGGCCCACAGAAGTCGTCGCCGATGGCGGCACGCTTCGGATTGCTGCGAACGGTAGCGTCGCCGGCACTAGTGGCGTCACCTACAGCAGCAACGCCACGCTGCACATCGCCGGCGGCACGCTCGACACCCCCGGCAACGTTCGGCCGCTCGCGAACTCCGCCGAGCTGTTGATCACCGGCGGCCTGCTCAAGGCGAACGCCATCGACCGCTCCGTTAGCACCCAGTACCTGAGCCCAGTCACGTGGACAGGTGGCACGATCCACCTGCTGTCGGCGATCACGATCACCAACTCCCAGACCGCGATCGACCGGCCGCTGCCGGGCGTCGTAACGCTCGACGCGGACATGGCGCTGGTGAGCGACGAGACGATCACCGTCACGAGCGGCGGTGCTCTCGTGCTCGACGGCGGGGCGGTTGACGCGGCCGATCTTCCCGTGACCGGCACGGGCGGCGTTGAGTTCAACAGCGGATCGATCCGTCTCCGCAGCGACCAGACACTCAACGCCGTTCGGCTGGCCGAACTCGACGTCGCGACGCCGCTCTCCGCAAATCGATCTTTCACGATCGACGGCGCCGCCACCGTCGAGGCGCCACTCGTCCTGGCGGGCGGTACTCTGTCGGCCGGCCAGATCGTCAACCCAGGCGAATTGATTCTCTCCAGCGGCGTGCTCGAGGTGACCGGCGGCGACCTTACGATCGCCGCAGACGAGACGGTCGACGTCACCAGCGGCATGACAATCGACGTCACCTCCGGCGGCCTTGTGAACGATGGCGAGCTGAACGCGATCAACGCCGTGCTGAGCTTCGCGGGGGGCGTCACCAACAACGGCGACATCAACCTGATCAACAGCACGGTCAACGGTGACTTGGTGAACGGGCCGGGGGGCGCCGCGACGCTGCTCGGATCGAATATCTTCGGCGACGATCTTGAAATGTCGGCAACATCGGCGCTGATCTTAGGAATCGAAGGCCCCGACCAGTTCGACACGGTCGCCGTCGGCGGCGCGGCCACGATCGACGGGCTGCTCAGCGTCGCGTTGGCCGGCGACTTCACCCCGGCGGCGGGTCAACAGTTCGAGGTGCTGACCGCCACAAGCCTCGTCGATCAGGGCCTGGCCTTGGTCGGGCCGTCGGCGAGCCAGTTCAACCTCGTCGTGACCGGCACGAGCCTCCTGTTGCAGGCGACGGGCGGTCTCGCCGGCGACTACAACGCTGACGGCGTCGTCAATGCAGCGGACTATACGGTCTGGCGAGACGGTCTCGGGGTAGCGTTCTCTCAGGGCGACTACGACGTGTGGGTGGCCAACTTCGGCGCAACCGCCCCGGCATTATTGACATCGGTGCCCGAACCGGCCGCTGGTCTACTGTTGCTGATAGCAGTAGCCGCGGTACAGAAAATGGCGGTGGAACTGAAGGCGGCTGGACCATCCGCGGCGAGTTCCCGTCGGGCGCAACTCGCGGAGGTGCAGCTCACCTCCCTCGGAGTGCCGACTGGCCAACGGAGCGTGGGCGCAACAGGCAGCACGGCCAAGGTCGATGGCTACCTGCGGGCGGTGCAAGACGCGGCAGGACACCGCTGCGAGTTCGTGCTGGGCTGCACGCGCGTCGACTGGGCCATCTCCGAGACAGCTTGGCCGGAGCCGGATCTGAGGGAAGTGATCTCCACCAACAGCAGTCTCGAGGACATTCGAACAGGCTGCGATGAGGCCGAGGCAGGTTTGGAGCCTCTGGTGGGTAACTTCTAATGCACGAAGAATTGCTCGGAAGTCGGCGTTGAACGACGTGACCATGACAGGCCGTTCCTAATCGCCGGCAGAACATCGTAGGCGGAGCACCTTCTGCCTCGTCGGCTCGTGGATGCTCTCGCCGATCTCTTCGAAGCCGCAATTTGCGTAGAAGCGTCGGCCTATTGAGTTCCTTGAGAACACCTCGACTTCAAGCGTGCCACGCACTTCCCTGGCTTTGTCAACGAGTGCTCGGCCAATCCCTTTCCCGTGGTGAGAAGGAAGCAAGAATAATCCGCCGATCTCGTTGCCAATAAGGGCCACAAAACCCACAGCGGCTCCGTCAATCTCGGCCACCCATGTTTCTGCGTTAGGCAAATACAACTCTGGAAGATTCTTGCGTTCTTGAGCCAGAAACTCCTCGGCTAAAAATGGGTGGGCCAGCCGCGCTGCCTGCTCCCATGAAGAAAGAACAGCTTCCAAATCCCGGCTTTCGTATTTTCTAACGATCATCGCGTTCCTCCTGATTTGAGTTGTCGAGGAACCGCATGACACTCCGGGTAGCCACTAGGTTCATCAGAAAGAAGCCTCCGCGGTAGGGGGCGTCGCTCTTGGTGGCGAAGCGCTCCCGCCAAACTGCGTCGGTCCTGAAACCACTCTGCACTTTCGGGAGGTCGCCAACCCCGCGTCGGTGCAGCTCACCTCCTTCGGGGTGCCGACCGGCTAGCTGACCGAGGGCGCATCAGCCAGCACGATCGAGGTCGATTCCGACCTGCGGGCGGTGTGTGCCGGGTCGGCACACCGCTGCGAGTTGATGCTGGCCCGCACGCGGGTCGACTGGTCCGTTTCCGGCAGCTTGGTCCGAGCCGAATCTGAAGGAGGTGATGTCCAACCGGCCGCAGTTTCTGGGGCCATCCAAGACTGCGACGAACGAAGATGCCGAAGCAGTTTCTACCGGCAGCTGACCAGGCTGTAAACGTTGGAATTACCGAGCGGCGTCACTTGCCAATCGATCTCCCATACGAATCTCAACGGTCCGACTGGTCGCCGACGCTACAAGTCTTCAGATGCGGCCTCTGCGTGATTACAGCTTTCCGTTTCTTTCCACAGCTTAGCCGACCGTGATGTGCGAAACCAAGTCATACAGCTAAGACGGAGGAAGTCCCAGAATCCCATCGCGACGGCTCCGATCCCTCCACCGATCAGCACCCCCGAAACTGGATTCGAGCCCAGTAGTGTCCCAAGGGATATGCAAACCACCCCGATACCGATCGCCTTCTGGGGAGGAATCCTCGGCGGTTTTGAGAAGAAAGACATACGGCCTTCGCCAGAGATTCTACAGATGCGACCATTCTTCTTCTGGAGCGGTCAGGATGGTCCCAGCCTACGCTGTTCAACGACGGCGTGAAACGCCGAAGCCTGCACCGACTTGGCGGGCGACAAAGGCGCCCGGCAGAATGTCGTTCGGGCCCGCGGTCGATGAATCCGATGCAGGCCAACAATGGCGCCCAAATCTAACGGCGACGTCTGATCACCACACCCAATCCAATGAGAAGAATCGCGACGCCGCTCGGTTCTGGGACTAGTAAAAGGCTTGACGCAAACACCAGTTGTGGATCATTGACGAAATCACCGGTATAAGCACCTGTCTGAACGTCGTACGTTCGAATCCTTTGATCACCGCTGGCCACGAGCAGGCTGCCATCATTGCGAAAGTAGAGCCCAAGTGGATTGCTCATTAGAGGATCGCTAACGACGGTCCTAATGAACGCGCCCGTCCGTCCATCGAATTGCACAATGTCCAGATCTGTGGGCGACTGCTGGTTGGCAACATATAGATCGCCATCTGGCCCAAGCACAATATTCTGAGGCTTGTGGATGTAAGCGGCGCCGAACTCCGCGACGTATTGACCAGTAGAATCAAACTTCACTACCGTGTGGTCGCCTGGAGAGTAGCCTCGAACGACGTATAGGGTCCCGTCGGGTCCAAAGCGAAAGGCAATCGGCGCCTCCATTGCCGGGCCTGAAGTGAATGCTCCAAGGAAAGCGCCGGTACCGCTATCGTACTCATTAATCTGATCGGATCCTCGGGCGAATAGGTTCCCATTCGGACCGAAGATGATGCCTCTAGGATTCGCGAGAGTTCCTCCCTCGATGAAGACCGTTGATGCACCTGTATCCATATTTACTCTGTGAATCCTCCGTCCTTGAAAATCGCTCACATAGAGAAAGCCGTCAGGGCCGACCACCATTTCGGCAGCGTTCGGAATCTCGGCTAGCGTGTCTATGTAGTTCCCAGTGACGGCGTCATATCGTCGTATCTGGTCTCCGTGGTAGTCACTTACGATATAATGCGGCAAAGGTAGCGATGCACTTCGCGCCACGCCGCACGCAAGAGTGAGGCAAGCCACGACCAAGATCGCTCGAATTTCACGTGCGTTCTCGGAAAGCGATCTTTTCAGTTTCGTCACGGTGGCAGGTAATGTCATTGGAGTGAGGGCCGTTTATCGTGCGTTGTCGTGGGCTACCGCATAGTAGACCCTGAGCATAGTAGCAGAACGCTAGGCTACCAAAGTAGTCTGGTCCATCCGGGTTTCTTGTGGGTAGAAAGCCTCAGCTCGGGCTCGAAGAAAGGGGCCGCCCCTCCCTCCTTCCCCGTCGCATCGGCCCTGGGGAGCGGGGCGAGGCCGATGCGACGGTGAAGGAGGAAGGGGCTCGCGGGACTTTGCGCACAGGGTTTTTCGCATCAGAGCGGTCGCTAGCCCCTTCGTCGTCGCTCTCGCATCGGCCGTCACCCCTACTGCGGCCGATGCGAGAGCGGCGACGGAGGGGCGCCCCCTTTGTTGGAGCAGGAGCGGAGGTCGGAATCCTTCTACCCACAAGAAACCCGGATGGACCAGTAGTCTGGGGTGCTTGCGGGTGTGCGGGACTCACCCTCGCTGGGCGGATGCCGCATCCGACGCCGTCTATGATCCGGCGCAACCCGCGTCGGTGCAGCTCTCTTCCGCCGGGTTGCCGACTGCCCAGCTGACCGTAGGCGCATCAGCCTGATCGCCTGGGAGCGACGGCAGAAGTGCAGCAGTGTCGTTGCCGAAGGAAGACTTCTGCGGATATGGCGACTGTCCAACGCGCCGTGAGTGGACAACTCGCTGCGACTTCGGCGGAGCCAGATCTGATCGAAGTGCTGTCCGCCCACGGCGATTGCGCCAAGCTAGGCAATATGCGACCCTCTAGGCAAGCCGGCGTTTGGAATGGCAGCAGGTGTTGCCTGGCGGCCGGCGGGACCTGGAGGGATGGGCATGGGCGCCAAGGCGAGCGTGCGGATTGCGGAGCATTTCGAGGGCCTCACCGACCCGCGTCGGCGTGAGGTGACCTACCCGCTGGTGAACATCGTGGCGATGGCGTTGTGCGCGGTGCTGAGCGGGGCGGACGACTTCGTGGCGATCGCCGACTGGTCGCGGGAGAAGAAGGATTGGCTGGCGAGATTCTTGGACATGAGCAGTGGGGTCCCCTCGCACGACCGCTTCAACGCGGTCTTCGCGGCGATCAAGCCGGCGGAGTTCGAGAAGTGCCTGCTGAGCTTCATCACGGCGTTGCACGAGGTGACCGAAGGGCAGGTGATCGCGATCGACGGCAAGACCTTACGGAGGAGCTTCGACGCGGCGAGCAGCAAGGCGCCGATCCACATGGTCAGCGCGTGGGCGTCGGCCAATCACATCGCGCTGGGGCAGGTGGTCACCGACGCGAAGAGCAACGAGATCACGGCCATTCCCAAGCTGCTGGATATCCTAGAAATCCAGGGGTGTTTGGTGACGATCGATGCGATGGGCTGCCAGCGGGAGATCGCCGAGCAGATCGTCGTGGGAGGGGGGGACTACGTGCTGGCGGTCAAGGGGAACCAGCCCAAGCTGCACACAGCGATCAAGGGCTTCTTCGCCGCCCACCTCGAAGACGATTGCAGCGGCATCGATTGCCGCCGCTCCGAGTCGCACGAGAAGGGGCACGGCCGGCAGGACGATCGCTACTACTACTTAGCGAAGCTTCCGGACGGGTTCGACGAGGGGAGCAAGTGGCGCGGGCTCAAGGCGATCGGCCTGGCGTGCCGCATCACGACCCACGCCGACGGAACGCAGACGCACGACACCCGCTACTACATCGCCAGCCGCTACCTCAGCGGCCAAAAGTTCGCCGACGCGGTCCGTGGCCACTGGGCGATCGAGAACGCGTTGCACTGGCAACTAGACGTCACCTTCGGCGAAGACCAATGCCGCATCCGCAAAGGCCACGCCGACGCCAACTTCAGCCTGCTGCGCAGGACAGCGCTGAGCCTGCTCAAGAACAACACCTCACGCAAGCTGGGCGTCAAGAACAAACGCCTCGCGGCCGCATGGAGCGACCAGTATCGGCTGGAAGTCCTGTGCGGGAGGTGAGTTATGGTGCGATCGCCCTGGCTGTCCGCCCCCGTGACTTTGGCTGAGCCTCCAGGCCGCCGAAGATCATGCATCCTACGCGGGCTGGGCCCACGCCCTTCTCGTGATTTCTACCCAAGAACTTTACGCCGGCGTTACCCACGCGTGCGGGTCGCTCGGCTATACTCGAGCAACCTCAGGAACCCTTCAGCGTGATACGGAGTAGCCGCGGATGAATCGTACCGTGATGCTTCCCCTTATCGTGGCTGCCGGTGGATTTCTCCCTGGAATGCCTCCAGTCGCCTCGGCCCAGCTCATCTTTGAGACTCGCGCCCTGGCCGGCACCGATGGCCCGCTGGGCCCGGGGCTGGGGACCGGCGTGCACTTCAGCGACTTGGACAGCGCCCCCGTGATCAACAGCGCGGGGCAGACCGCGTTCAGGGGCGAACTCATCGGCGTGGGGGTGAATGGCTTGAATGCCAGCGGCATCTGGTCCGAGGGGGGCGGATCGGGCCTGGCCCTGGTTGCCCGCAAGGGCAATCCAGCCCCGGGCACGACCGGGGCCGTGAGCTTCGGAAGCTTCAACACCCCCGTGCTCAATAGCGGGGGGCAGACCTCGTTCCGCGGTTTCCTCAACGGCGCGGGGGTGACGACGGCGGACGACCGCGGCATCTGGTCTGAGGGGGGTGGGTCGGGCCTAGCCCTGATCGCCCGCGAGGGCGGCCAAGCGCCGGGCACGGCTGCCGGCGTCAAGTTCAACTCTTTCAACGAACCAATGCTCAATGGTGCAGGGCAGACCGCGTTTCACGGCGTGATCTCTGGCCCGGGAATGACCCGCGTGAACAATTTGGGCATCTGGTCTGATGGCGGCGGGTTAGGCCTGGCACTCGTCGCACGCGCAGGCAGCCAAGCCCCGGGAATGGCCGCCGGCGTGAATTTCGTAAATATCAGCATCCCCGCCCTCAACGGCGCCGGGCAGACCGCGTTCGTCAGCGGCCTTACCGGCACGGGGGTTACCAGCGCGAACGACAGCAGCATCTGGTCCGAGGGGGTCGAGTCGGGCCTAGCCCCAGTTGCCCGCGAGGGCAGCCAAGCTCCGGGTATGATCGCCGACGTAAACTTCGGAGACTTCACCTCCAGCATCCCTGCGCTCAACGACAGAGGGCAGACCGCGTTCATCGGCGGCCTCACCGGCGTGGAGGTCACCGGCGCGAACGACACTGGCATTTGGTCCGAGGGAGGTGGATCGGGCCTAGCCCTGGTCGCCCGTAAGGGCAGCCATGCCCCGGGCACGACCGCCGGCGTGAGCTTCATCAGCTTTGAGAGTCCTTTGCTCAACAGCGTGGGGCAGACCGCGTTCATCGGCGGCCTCACCGGCGCGGGAGTGACTCACGCAAACAACGAAGGCATCTGGTCCGAGGCGGGCGGGTCGGGCTTGGCCCTGGTTGCCCGCGAGGGCAGCCAAGCCCCGGGTGCGGCCCCCGGCGTGATCTTCAACAGCCTCGAAGCCTTCAACAGCAAACCCGTGCTCAACGGCTTGGGACAGACGGCGTTCCTCGGTTTTCTTACCGGCGCGGGGGTGACCGGTGCGAACAATTCCGGCATCTGGGCGACCGACCTCGATGGCCTGCTGCAACTAATCGTCCGCGAGGGCAACCTCTTCGATGTCAGCAACGACCCGCTCAGCCCGGACTTGCGCACCATCTCCGACCTCTCGCTGGTCACCAACTCCGGCGGCGAAGACGGCCGACCCACCAGCTTCAACGACGCTGGCCAGGTCGCTTTTCGAGCCGGCTTCACCGACGGGTCCCAAGGCATCTTCGTCGCCAACACCCTCGCTAGTCCCGCCACCCTCGCCGGCGACTACAACAACGATGGGTAGTCGACGCGGCGGACTACACCGTGTGGCGCGACAACCTCGGGGCGCCGGCGGGTACGCTCCCCAACGATGTCGATGGAGGATTGATTGGTGGCGAACAGTACCAGACTTGGCGGTCGAATTTCGGCGCCGTGTTGCTGCCCGCCGGTCTTTCGGAGAGTGTTGCCGTTCCAGAACCCAAGACGGCGACGATTCTCCTAATTATTGCCTCATCGATTCTCCAACGGCGGCGCCACACCGCGCACCGCCAAGGAAGAACGACACGAGCGTAGCGTGGGGACGTTCTGGGCTGGTTCTGCGACGCAGCCACCCCTCGAACTTGGGCCATTCTCGCGGTTTCGGGCCCTCCTTGAACCCGCGGCGGTGCAGCTCTCCTCCGTCGGAGTGCCGACTCGACAACTGACCGCGATCGCATCAGCCAGCACGGCCAAGCTCGATGCCGAACTGCGGGCGGTGTCAGCCGGGTCGGGACACCGCTGCGAGTTGGCGCCGGGCAGTACGCGCATCAACTGATGCATTTCGGGCAACTTGGCCGGTGCCTGATCGGAACGAAGCGATTTCCACCGCTGCGACTTGGCTGAGCATCCAGGCCGTTTCTGCATATGCAGCGGACCGGTCGGATCGTCAGGCGAAAAAGCTTGCGGACGACCGGATTTACGGCGACACTGAGCGTGTCTGCATATTGGGTTAGGCAGAATTGCTTCTGTACATTTATTGTTCTGTTGCTAAAGGAATAACGATGGCCTGCCGTGGTGTCCACTTTGCCCTGACTGACGAGCAACGCAACCAGTTGCTTGCACTCGTTGAATCACAGGGCGACGTCATCGAGTTCATCCAAGAGGACATCGAAGAACAATGGGACACGGAGTGGCTGTGCGAAACTGACAAGGCATGGGACGCCATACACCGCTGCCTCACAGACGGCACGCTCTCGGAAGATGACTCAACGCCATTCCATTGGTGTGTCCTCAACGGTTCACAGATGTACGTCGGGGATGATTACGTTGTCTCTTTCGTCGATGTCCCGAACGTCAAACAGGTCTCCGAGGCAATCGCACCGCTCAGCGAATCCGAATTCCGATCTCGCTACGATGCTATCGACCAAGAAGACTACGGCATGCCATTGTCGGATGAGGATTTCGAGTATACTTGGTCGTACTTTTCCGCGCTTCGCGATCTTTTCAGTCGGGCGGCGACTGCCAATCGATCGGTGCTGTTTAGCGTCGACCAGTGATCGCAACAGAACCATGGCATGAACCGAAGACGCGGAGTTGAGTTTTTTGAAGTGGTGAATCGTTTACTGCGTCTCGGTTATGCCCGTCGTTACCTCACGCAAACCAACGATTCGCCGCAAAAATGAACCTGTCCTTGGTTGATCGATCTTTGTTGCTCGCTGCATACTTTCGCGGCTGCACTCTCGACCAAGACCGTTGGACATCTTGCTCGGATCAGGTTTTGACATTGTCCCTGTTCTACACTGGTGACATTTCAACGAAGGATTGCATCAGTCGCCTTTCGAATCGCGGACACGTCAGCGGTCTCTACGATGATGACGGCGAATTGTGCCAGCAGATTTCATCGCGATATAAAGACCTGATTGATTTGCTTGAGCGACAACCGCTACTACTCGGAGGCGGCGGCGATTTCGAGACACCTGCTTATCCTACCTTCACTGCTTGTCGGCTGACGAATGAGGGTATTCAACTAGTACCGCAATTCATTCACTTGTTTCCGACCAAGCCCGAGTTCCCGAATTGGCCGGATCGTCGGTCGAATCCAATTGCGAACATGCTATAATCAAGTCCACGCAAGAAATCGTGAGGTAACAATCGCATGCACCGGAGTCGCGGGTCGGCCGTTTTTCCAAGTCGAGCATCACTCGCCGCGACCGCGGTGATGCGTGTCGTTCTACCGCGCTCCCGCTGTGCCGAAACGAACCGGCTACAACCTCGTCATCACGGCCTTACCACTCCGCGAGGTCTGGAACGATGAGAATGAGACGGTCGCTACTGAGCGCGAGGCCGACCTGAATGAGGGCGAGATTCGCGACCTCCTCCGCCTCGGTCCAGTCCAGTTCGTCGTCGCCGAGACGGCGGCCCCACCGCAGTGGGTCCCGGTGGCAGAGGCGTTCGACTTCTGGAAGTCGGAAATCCGACCGCACTTAGCGGACCCAGCCGAGGAGTCCTTCGACCTCACGGCGTTCCCGGACGAGTACTGCTACCTCGCCACGCGCTGGCAGTGGGACGGAACCGAGCCGCTCGTCGTGTTAAGGACGTTCCACTGAACACGCGCGGTAGAACCAGCCGCTGTAGGCCGACCGGGGGCGCCAGCGTCCTTGGCTCGTCCGAGCGTCGGCGCCTACTTTCGCTCGCCCACCCGCTGTACCGTCAGCCCCGGCGGCTAGCAGCCCGTTGATCTAAGCGCATACTCCTGCGGCCCGCCAACTGTGAGCAGTTGGAGGCGTGACTCTGTAGGCCGGGCTCCCAGGCGAGCATGTGTGTCCCACAAGTTCTTCATCGCCGCGATGAGAAGCCAGGCGAGCTGCATAAGCCCGGCGGAGCCACCTTCGCCCTGCAGGCCCCTCGGCGTGCCGATCCCGAACAGCTTCCGCATTACCAGGCCCAGGTTCCGCACCAGCGCCGACGTCAGTAACCGCTTCCTCACCTTGTCGATCCCCCGCAGCCATGTGCGGCGTGACCCGCCGGTGTCGCACACGTGGGCGAAGCTGCGCTCGACCCGTTCACTCCTCAGCCGCTGGAGCCGTTTGTTCTTGGCGGTCTTGGTCCGCCGGCGGTTACCCTTCACCGCGCGCTGCTGCTCGACTGGCTTGGCGCTCAGACGCGACTCGCCGCGGCGCTTGGGCTCCGGCACATACGTCCGCACCCCGACCGACGTGACCAGTTCCAGCTGCTCGGCAGCGTGGTAGCCCTTGTCGGCAACCGCTTCTTCGATCTGCGCTTCCAGCCCAGCCTCTGACAGGTGCGTCTGCGCCTCCATCACACTGTCGCAGAGGGTCTTCGTGTCGCTGTGGTCGCCGTGATAGACCTCTGCCGCCAAGATCAGCTCCGTATCGATATCGACCACGTGCTCCGCCTTGTACGCCAAATGCGTGCGGCCGTCCTTGAGCTTGGTGATCCGTGCGCTCGGGTCGGTCGTGCTGACCCACTCGGCGTTCGAGACCTTCTTGTTCTTCCGCTTCTTATCGAAGCGGCGGACCTCGTCGTCGCTCGGCTCGTCTTCTTTTTCGATCACTCCTTCCTTCTTCATCAAGCCAATGACGTACGCCTTCCAGTCCTCGCCTGTGTCGCGCCGCATCCGCCGAAGGCGGACTCTTCATCGCCGCATCGGCTTCAAGGGTAGTCGAATCGACCGCTACCGTCTTGCCTTTTAGCAGCCCCTGCTGCGCCGCCAGTTGCAGCACCAGTCGGAACACTTCCTGGTGGACTTCCAGCGGCAGGCGGTCGCGGACCCGGCTGAGCGTCGAGTGATCGGGGGTCGCCTCGGTCAGCGGAACGCCCAGGAACTCCCGCAGGCTGAGGCTGTCGGCGCACCGCCACGCGATGCCCCGCTGTGAACCGATCCCCTCGAAGTAACCCACCATCAACATCCGGAAGTAGACTCCCGGCGGGACCGACGGCCGCCCACGCGTGCCGGTCGGCTGGTAGTACGGCTCGCACAGCTTCTCGACCTCGCGGTCGAAGCCCGCCTCGGAAAGCAGCCTATTGAGCCGCTTGTAGAACGCGTGCCCCTGACTCTTGGGCAGCTGCTCTGCCGTCACGAACAACACGTCCTGCCGATCCCGCTCTCGCCTTCCCATCCCCATCGCTTCGCTCCTGCTCAAGTCACGCTTTCGTCGGCGACGCAGTTTAGCGCCAAGGGGTTGGTCGGGGGAGTGGTATTTTTCAACGGGCTGCTAAGCGGCCATTTGTTAGGCGGCTTGGTCAAGTGCCCTTGGATCGCCTCGACGCTCCTGAGGTCCCTACACCGCTGCATATCGAGCGGACCGTACGGTCGCTTAGGTGTATCACCTCCCGCTCGGACGCCATCCTCGAACCTGCGGCGGTGCAGCTCTCCTCCGTCGGAGTGCCGAATGGCCAACGGACCGCGATCGCATCAGCCGGCATGGCCAAGTTCGATGCCGAACTGCGGGCGGTGTCAGCCGGGTCGGGACACCGCTGCGAGTTGGCGCCGGCCAGCACGCACGTCGGCTGGTCCATCAGCGGCAATTTGGCCGGTGCCGGATCTGAGGGAAGAGATGTCCACCGCTGCAGGTTTCCGGGCCACCCAAAGCCGCTTCGGGCGATGAAGCCGACGCACTATCGGGAAGTCCAGATGCAGCTCCGGTTGAGCGATTCGCTAGCCCTTCGCCATTCTTGTTCTAAGCGTGCCATCACCGATAGTCGCGGCGGTATCAATGGGGGATTCGTCCGAGTTGTTCTTGTGATTTGGGTCCGCCCCAGCGGCGAGCAAGCCCCTCAAGGGTGCCACCCGCGTCCGCGAGAAGCTTGCGACGCGTTTCATGCAGTTCGTCAAGAACCGGATTCGATGGCATCGTCGCGGGACCCGAAGAATTCAGCAGGAGTACAGATCAGCAGGCGCCCGAAGCCCTCCGCATTGAGCAACGCGTCGATGCGAGGGAGTTCATGGGCGTTAGCAAACTGGCGACAGTGCAAGGTCAACAGGTAGCCTACGCCACCCAGCGCTGCGGCGGCAACAAGTAATGCGTCGGCGGCCGCCTTTTCTGGGATCGTGCGGGCGGCAATCCGCCGCCGGGCGGGTGCTTAAACGCCATCTTCAATCTCGATCAGTGGGAAGCCATCCAGCAGCTCCAGGGTGACTCCGACGACGCGGGAGAGCACCACTGGGACTGCCACAAGCAGTGGGCGTCAGCGGAAGTCTGCATGGAGCTCGCCAGCTTCTTGGAACGTCGCGGGCTGACGCCCTGACTAGCCGTCAGCTGTTGGTTCTGAGCTTTCAGCGATCAGCTTCCCCCAGCCACCACCCGAGGATCACCCATCACCAAGGAGTCTCTATGTCTGTACTACTCGAAGCCCCGCCTCCCAACCACGTCGAGGCGCCCCCTCCCTCGCCCCCAGAGCGGCTGCGTCTGGAGACGGCCGCGGTACGATTGTCGTTCACCTGGTTCGGCGCCAAGAAGACCCTCTCGGCCGACCAGAAGGCGCTGGCGGCCGAGGCGTTCGGCGCCGCCGGCGACTCTCTGTCGGCCGGCAAGAAGCTGCTCGACACCCGGCACCCCAAGTACCGCGGCGTTTCCGCGGTCCGCAGCCAAGCGGTCGCCTACTGGAAGGGGGTCTCGCTGCCGTTCCCCGAGCCGGGGGTCCGGCTGGTGCGTCGCGGCGATGTCGAGACGCTGCAGCATCGGTTCGAAGGCTACCGCGAAGAGCTGCGTGAAGCGGTGCAGGAGCTGGACGAGGTCTATGGCGAGCTGCGGGACTCGGCCCGCCGCCGCCTAGGAGAACTGTTTGAGTCGGGCGACTACCCGGAGCGCCTGGCGGGGCTGTTCGCCGTCGAGTGGGACTTTCCATCGGTCGAGCCGCCTGAGTACCTGCGTCGTTTGTCACCCGAGCTGTACCAGCGGGAGTGCGAGCGCACGCGGGCACGCTTCGAAGAAGCGGTCGCGCTGGCCGAGCAGGCGTTTGGCGAAGAGCTGCAGCGGCTGGTGAGCCACCTGGCCGAGCGGCTGGAGGGCCAGGCCGACGGCAAGCCGAAGGTGTTCCGCGACTCGGCGGTCGAGAACCTGCAGGCGTTCTTCGAGCGGTTCCGCTGCCTGCGGCTCAGCACTTCTGGCGAGCTGGATGAGCTGGTCGAAGAGGCCGAGGCCGTGCTGGCCGGCGTGCGGCCCGAGGGGCTGCGGACCCACACTTCGCTCCGCGAGCAGGCGGCCGAGGGGTTGGGGCGGGTCGCCCAGTCCCTGGAGTCGCTGCTGGTCGACCGTCCCCGCCGCCGCGTGATGCGGCGTGGCTCTTAGTGGAAGCGTTGCACTTGGTGGTCGGACCTCAGGGGACGATCACCACGCTGTACGACGAGACGCTCGACTTGGCCACTCTGGGCCGCGTCTCCATCGCCCGGGCCAGCCACGTCGAGCCCGACCCCCTCGGCGGCTGGCTGGCCGACCTGTCTCCTGTGGACGGCCCGCTCTTGGGCCCGTTTACCCATCGAAGTGAGGCCCTCCAGGCCGAACGCGATTGGCTGCTGCGAAGCCGCCTCTAAGCGGCGTCATCGCTTCTGAGTCTCCCCCTGTTCATGTTCCCCAACCGGAGGTCCGTCATGTCCCACCGCCAGCTGCTGTCCGCCGTCTCCCACGCCACGGGCGAGTCACGCCGCACGATCGATCGGCTCGGCTTCTCGCTGGCCGCCCCGCTGGACGTCTGCCACGACCCCGAGCCGCAGGTCGTCCTCGACGAGGCCTACGACTTCGAGGATGTGAACCCGCTCGCCGCCGACATCGCCCACGAGAGCTACCTCGACTGGGACGACGCCTGGCAAGCCCGCTACGCCGGAGTTGTGAGTTGTGAGTTGTGAGTTGTGAGTTGTGAGTGATGAGTGATGAGTGATGAGTGATGAGTGATGAGTGATGGGTGCCGAGTCGACGCCTTTCCCAGTCGCCAACCCCTAGCCCCCCGTCCCCGTCCCCAGCCCCGTCGCGCAGCGACACACCGCGTCCGCGGCAATCCCCCAACCCCCGAGTCCAATAGTGAAAATCCTCGTCATCAACAACGACGGCGCCGGCTTCGCCGACTACGTGCACATCGAGCCCGGCACGTCGGTCCGCAAGCTGTTCGAGCGGCAGGTCCGCGACCCGCGGCCCGAGAACTACCTGATCCGCGTCAACCGCTTGCCGGCGCCGGCGGACCAGGTCCTCGAAGAAGGGGACCGCATCAGCTTCACGCCGGTGAAGATCGAAGGGGCCTAAGGAAGGCGTTAGGTCTTAGGTATTAGTCATTAGCGGTCAGCGGCGGGCACGGATGCCTGCTTGCTGGCCACTGCCTACCCAGCCCCTAGCCCCCAGCCCCGCCGCGAAGCGGCCATCCGATGAACCCACGCCAGAAGATGTTGTGGCGGGCCGCCTCGGCGATCGCCGAGACCTACGCCCGCCGCCAAGACGTCCTGCCGCTGCCCGCGGAGCCGCTGCCGCTCGACGCCGTCGCGCGGCTCACGCGCATGATGCGGCACGCCTGCCGCCATCACTACCGCGCGGCTTCGAGGCGGCTCCGCCCGCGGCTCGAGCGGGCGCTGCGCGACCTGGCCGTCACGGCCACCTCACAGGCCGAGCGCCTGTGCCGCGAGCGGCGGGTGTGCCAGGCGCCAACGCTCGGGGGCCTCTACCGCGACCTGCTCGCCATCGACGAAGAGTTCCCGCAGCTCGAGATCAACCTCCCGCAGCGGCGGCTGCTGGTCGCGACCGGACCGATCACGCTCGAGGGGGTCGCTCTCGGCCCGTTCTTGCTGTCGCTCGATTGGAGCACGCTCGGCGGCGACCAGCCCCAGCTGCTGGTCATCGCGATGGAGCCGCACGCCCCGGGGTCCAACGCCAGCGTCACCCACCCGCACGTCGTCGAGGACCGGCTGTGCGAAGGGGAGGGGGGCCCCGTGCTGCAGGCGGCCGCCCTCGAGGGGCGGCTGTACGACTACGTGCTGATCGTCCGCCAGATCCTGCAGACCTACAACGCGTCGAGCGCTTACGTCGACCTCGACCGCTGGCACGGGACCCCCTGCAGCGACTGCGGCGTGCTGGTCGACGACGAGGACCGGTCGCTGTGCGGACGCTGCGACGCCGAGGTGTGCGACGGCTGCTCGGGCGCCTGCGAGGGCTGCGGCGAGGGCCTCTGCCACGGCTGCCGCGGGGAGTGCTCGGGCTGCGGCGAGCCACACTGCCGGGCGTGTCTGGAATCCTGTAGCGACTGCGAGAGGACCTGCTGCTACCAATGCCTAACCGACGGAGTTTGTGATGCGTGTACTGCAGAGAAAGAGTCAGAAGACGAGGCGCCCCCAGCCGCAGCGGCGGCGGTCGCTGCGGCTGACGCCCCACGCGTGGGCCAAGCTCAGGTTCTTGCGTGACGCGGGCCCGACCGAGATCGGCTGCTTCGGCGTCTCGGACCCCCAGGACCTGCTCTTGGTGCGGGACGTAACGCCGGTCCGGCAGGCGTGCAGCGCGGTGAGCGTAGCGTTTGACGACGCCGCGGTGGCAGACTACTTCGACCAGCAGGCCGACGCCGGGCTTAGCCCCCAACAGTTCGGCCGGATCTGGTTCCACACCCACCCCGGCGCCTCGCCCCACCCCAGCGGCACCGACGAAGAGACGTTTGCCCGGGTGTTCGGGCCGGCCGACTGGGCCGTGATGGCGATCCTGGCCCGCGGCGGGAGCTGGTACGCCCGGCTGGGGGTCAGCGCCGGCCCGGGCGCCAGCCAGCGGCTCCCCGTGCGGGTCGCGTGGGACGAGCCGTTTTCTGGCAGCGACCACGCCGCGTGGCTCGCCCAGTACGCCGCCTGCGTCGAGCCCGAGCCCGACTGGGATGACCTGGAGGGGCTGGGTGAGCGGCTGTTCGGGATCGACCCCGAGGCCGCGGAAGCGCTCTGGAGCTGCCCCCCAGACTAACCAAGCCCAAGGAGCCCGATGTTTACAGAACCCGAGGAAGACCGCTTCGTGCGGCAGGCGCAGCTGGTGCCGCAAGCAAGGCTGGCGGCACTGGATGTTTCCGTGGTCGGCGTCGGCGCCGTCGGCAGGCAGGTCGCGGTGCAGCTGGCGTCGCTCGGCGTGCGCCGGCTGCGGCTGGTGGATTTTGACAAGGTCGACGCGAGCAACGTGACCACCCAGGGGTACGCCCGCGGCGACATCGGCCGCCGGAAGGTGGATGCCTGCCGCGACGCGGTGCTGGCGATCGATCCAGAAGTCAACGTCGACGCCGTGCAGGACCGCTGGCGCCCGGCGACCCGGCTGGGGGACGCGGCCTTCTGCTGCGTCGATTCCATCGACGCCCGCGCGGCCATCTGGCGGGGGGGCGGCGGCCTGGTCGGCTTCTGGGCCGACGGGCGGATGCGGGGCGAGACCCTGCGGGTGCTTGCCGCGTGTGACGGCGCCAGCCGCGCGCACTACTCCCAATCGCTATTTCCGCAGCGCGAGGCCCAGGCGGGCGCCTGCACGGCGAGGTCGACGATCTACGCCGCCAGCATTGCGGCGGGCTTGATGCTCTCGCAGCTGGTCCGCTGGCTGCGAGGGCAGCCGGTCGACGCCGACCTGTCGCTCAGCCTGCTGGCGAGCGAGCTTACTGTTTCAACCCTTTAGCCAAGGAGGCAACCCTTGACGGGTAGCGAAAGCCAAGGGGCCTCGCGCCCCGAGTTCTGGACGCGGCCGCCCCCGCGGGCGGTTGTGTTCTGGGCGTGCGTTGTTCTGTCCGTGCTGCTCACCACCGCGTTCTGGCCGACGGTCGTCGTGCTCGCGATAGGGGGAGTCTTTGCCTGTTGCAGGCTCGCGCAGCAGAAGCGGGCCTTGTCGAGGCCGGCGCCGAGGCGACGGGTGCAGCGGCGGCGGTAGCGGTCGGCAGGCAGAGGGCAGGGCGCCACGATCAGGGCCGGGTGATCCGGTCGGTTCCAATCCCGGCGGGCCGCTTCGGACGCTGCTGCGTCCGCGCGGCCGGCGGGGGAGGGGGGGGCACGCTTGAGGGGAGCCCTTTTTTTAGCCCCCGGAGGAGGGCAAGTTTGTTGTTAACAACAAATTTGAGCCTGGACGATTTCGCCTCGCCGACTCTAGCGATGCCTCCCCGCCTCGGCGCCTGCCCCGGCTCGGCTGCCGCCGGTGGGCAGCGGGCCCGCTAGGCGTAAGAACCGCTCAAACCCCCAGCCGAACCCGCAGCGCAGAAAGAGGTTCGTGGGTCCCAATCGCCGTACGCCACCGCGGGGCGTCGGACCAGTCCAGCAAGTCGTCCTGGGCCGCCACCGGGTTGCGGGCGTCGCCGACGGGCTTTTCGCGACCGAGATTCACGGCCCGGTCGAGTTGGGTGACGATCCTGTCCTCTGCCGTGGCGACCCGAGCATGCTCGCCGTAGAGCTCGACGCAAAATTCGACGGGGCGACTCCGTGGACTCTGCCTGATCGGTGGATGTTGCGGCACGGACCACGAGCACTTGGCAGCGATCGATTCCAAGGCGACACGCTGATGAACTTACCTCAGCGGACATATCCGGGTCGCGTCTCAGAACTGAGCTCAACCACGCAGTTTCCCGGGCGAAGGCGTCATCGGGGCTCCGCTCTGATCCGACTCGGTTATAACGGCCAACAATCAAGTGCACCCGAGCGGCGCGTCCGGGCGGGTACGAATAGACAATTGCTGGTCGCCGCCGGGCAATTGGCAGCGTTATTCCTTCTGAGAATCGCCCATCAGATCCATCCAACTTGGACGCTGAAACCAATGAGCCAGAACCTCGATCCAGCGGATGACATCGTCGCCTACAACCGTGCGGCTTGGAACAGCCAGGTTCGGAAAAGAAACCGCTGGACGATTCCTGTTTCACCGGAGGAAATCGAGCGGGCCCGAAAGGATGACTGGCGGATCGTTCTCACGCCGGAGAAATCTGTCCCAAACACGTGGTTTCCCGATTTCCGCGCAAGTTCTATCGAGGTTCTTTGCCTTGCTGGTAGCGGAGGACAGCAAGCGCCCATCCTCGCGGCGGCTGGAGCCCATGTCACGGTGCTCGACAATTCGCCAGCTCAATTGGCGCAGGATCAACTCGTGGCCGACCGTGAAGGCTTGGCGATCAAGTTGGTTCTAGGCGACATGGCTGACCTTTCCGCTTTCGCAAACGCGTCTTTCGACTTGATCGTTCATCCGTGCTCCAACTGCTTTGTTCCCAACGTACTGCCGGTGTGGAAGGAAGCGGCGCGAGTCATGAAGCCAGGAGCCAACCTGCTTTCAGGTATCGTCAGTCCGATTGTCTACCTGTTCGACGATCAACTGTTGGAAAAGGGCGAATTCAAAGTCTGTCACAGAATCCCCTATTCTGATCTGACCAGTCTTTCTTCCGAGCAGCGGCAGGCGTTTCGTGACGACGATGAGCCGTTCTGTTTTGGCCATACCCTGACGGATCAGGTCGGTGGGCAGATCGACGCGGGTCTAGCCATCACGGGGTTGTTTGAAGACTGCTGGTCGGACTGGCCAATCTCCGAGTACATCCCCACGTTCATCGCGACGAAGGCCACCAAGGGCAAGTGAATCGCGTATAGGGCCTTCGCGGCTGCCGAACGGGAACTCCGTCCCGTGAGATGCGGGCTAGCGAAGGGCTGCCAGCCGACGTCGCCGCGTCCCAGAGGAACGCCTCACCGCTGCTGCCGTACCGGCCGCGGCCCTGCCCAACGACCACCCGTGCGTCGGCCGACAGCCGCTCGGCCTCGATCGCGTTGGTCCGCACGAGCGGATTTAACAGGCCCCTCGTGAAGCGTGGCGGGAGGGGCGACTACCGCTGCTGTGCCACTCATTGCAGCAGCACGTCGATCGCTCGGAGGCTCGCCCGGGCGAGATGCCCCAGGTAGGAACGCCACAACGCGTCTTGGGTGATGGCGGCGGACAAGGGAGGGACCTCTTCGGGCGATTGCCCCGGAAGGAGTCTGAAGCAGTCGCCCTGATCGCCCGAGGGATAAAAGCAGCGGTCTGCGGCGAGGCCGGGGCCCGTGGCGTGACGCCAAGCAAGCGACCAAAGCACGGCGAGCCACGCCTCCGGCTTCGCCTGCGGGAGGTTGGTGTATCCCAGCCACAGCAGCAGGTCGCCGGGGGCTCCGCTGAGAGCCTGAGCGGATCTGAGCGAGGCCTCCAGCGCGGTGACCAGCGCCACTTTCCCGGCGGCGCCCTGCTCCTGGGCGAACAGGTCCACCCGCAGCAGCCCGGGCTTGTCGAGACCGGGAGGCCAGGCGGCCGGATGGGAGAGTCGCGGACCCCACCCCGCGCCAAACCGCCTGAGAAAGTGCAGCGGCTTCTCACACAGGCGGGCGTCTAGTTGCTGCGGAGCGGCGCCGAGCGGGGACCCGAGCGGCCGCCAGGTCAATTGCATGGCGATCGGCTGCTGGCCGTCGCACGCTTCGAACAGCGCCGCCGCCCGCCGGAGCTGGGTCTTCCAAAGGTCCATGGCGCCTCACCTGCCTGAGCGACGTGTCTCCCGACCTGCATTGACGGGCGCGGTGAACTAGCTGGGAAACCCGCTGCCTCGGCGGCCTATCTCACCTTCGGTTCAGGACAAAACTAAGCGAAACGCCGGCCCGCGTTGAATGGGGCGCCCCACTACAAACCTACGTCACTCGAAGGAGTCGACTCGCCTAAAAGCCGGAAGAAGATCACCACTCCCCGCACCAGCGCCTTAGCGCAAGGCTGCGTCGCCGACGGAAGCATGAGGTAAGCAGGAGGGAGGCGATGGGGACGGGACGGCGTGCTTGAGACGGGCAGGAGGTGTTGCTGGTGAGGGCCCAGCGGCCGGCCAAGAGCCAGGTTCGCGCGTTCTGCAAGCGGCCGAACCGACTCTTGGCTGAGGCGGGCTTCGACCGCGAGGTCCAGAAAATTTGCGAGCGGTAGGATGAGCCGGCGGGCGCCCCGGGCCGCCATCGGTCCCGCCGGTGTCCTATCTTTCGGATGCTGATGGTCGGTTGCTTCGAACGGATCGGTTCGCAGAGCGACATCGCGTGGCCGGGCGCCGACAGACTCAGCCTGCGAGAGTTCTTTGGCGTTACGCAGACCGAGTCGACGACGGGTCACTCGACGTGCAGCCGGGTCCGCGAACGCCTGCCGCTACAGGTTTCCCAAGTGGTGATCTGGATGGCGGCGCAGCGGGCGGCGTCCAGGACGGCTCGCGGCAATCCAAGACGCGCTGCGCGACGATCAGCCTGGCGACGCTGTTCGCCTGCACGAGACGATCGTCATCGACTCGCGAGGTTCTGACCGCGAGCGGCAGGCAGCCCGTTCGCCTGGCAGGCGGCACGACGGGCGGCGGCTGGGCTGCGACCTGGGGTCGGACCGTGTTGATGGCGCCGGCGGCCGGTGCGTCTACAATGCGGCTGGTCTTCGATCCCACTAGCCAACGCCCCGGCCGATGGTTGTTGGGCGCTGGGGCCCGATCCAACCGATGGGACCGGACAGGTCGCGTTCGGCCGTTGCGATCCTATCGCCTATTGTAAGAGGCGCACCCTCTTATCGTCCCCCTTGGAGACCCTCCTGGTGGCAAGAGAGAGACCGAACGGTCGGTGGGAAGTGGTCGCGACCGGTTCGGCGATTGTCGTCGCGGGTGTGCTGGCGCTCTGGGAGAACGAGGGGCGGTTCGATTTCTACCGGGCGGCCCGCGACGCGCCGGTGGTGCAATCGGCGGCGGACGCCGCCGCGGTGGACACCTTTTCACTGACCGGCGAGGTCGACACCCAGGTCCCGATCGAGGGGCGCTACGTTAAGCCGTTCGCCAGCTACCTCTGCGTCGACCGGGCCGCATCGGTCTGCTCCTGGCACAAGAGCGGCGACTCAGACTGGAAGCTGAGCTGGGGCCCGTCGGTCCCAGACAACGCTCGCAACCAGGGCGTCAAACAGACGCTGCGCGGCGGCGCCCTCTTCCCCACCAAGTACCTGGTAGGCGACCTAGAAGTCCATCCAGACGCCGTCCAACTGGTGGATGACAAAGTCCCGATTTCGGGGGTCGACCTCCCGCTTACCCAGGCGGGCCGACAGGCGGGCCTGCTGCAGGCGCGCGCGTGCTTGGTCCGCGGAAACCTGGCTCATCCCAGGCTTGGGGACGAACGTTTGGACTACACGGGCGTCCCCAACGCGCCCGTTGCGACCTACTTTGGAAAGATGGACGGCCGGCGGGCGCGCGGCAAGCAGTTCGATGTGTCCCCTGGGCGCCTGTCCGCCCTGCTGTACGAACGTTACCTGCCCGCCGACCTGATGAAGAACGACGGCGTGCTGCACCACCTTGTCAACGGGGATCGGCGGCACGCGCTCGGCGTCCTCAAGTCGCGTTCTGCCAAGGAGACCTGGCTCGCACGGCTGGGCGGCGCGGCCGTGGTGGTGCTGGGCGTCTACGGCTTGCTGGAGCGGTTTTCCAACCTGCTGTACCACGTGCCGGTCCTCGGCCAGATCGCTCGGTGGGGGATGCTGCTATTAAGCGTTTTGATGGGGGCAGCCCTCTCTTTGCTGGTGGTGGCGGTCTCGGCGATGGTCCACCACCCATGGGCGCTTGGTCCGCCGTTGGCGCTGGTGGCGGCGGGGGCCTGGTGGCTGATCCGCGGCAGCCGGCGGGCCCAGACCCACGCCCGAGAAGCCGTCGATCACTACCAGCACGAGCGGCTGGCCCAAGCCAGCGGCACGCCAACCGTGCCGCTGCCCGCCGCGCGCGACGAGCGGATGTTCTCCAACCTGATCAAGCTCGCCGTCGGGGACGGACTCGGCAAGCGGGAGAACCGCCTGCTGGTGCGTTGGGGCAAGAAGCACGGGATCACCAAGCCCCGCATGCAAAAACTCTTCGCCGAGGCCCAACGCGACCCGGCCCCGGCAGATGCCGCCAGCCGTGACGGTTTTATCCTGATGGTTGCGGTGGCGTTGGCCGACGGCAAGCTTTCGGTGCGCGAGCAGTCGGTGCTCGTCGCGATGGCCGCGCGGCTTGGGATCTCCAAGGACGAGGTGCGAAGGATCATCGTCGGCGTAGCGACGGGCGAATTGCTCCCAGTGTGAGGCTCGAGATCTCGAGCGGTCGGACGACGCCGTAGCGGGACACGACGGCCCCGCCGGGGCAGGGGAGGGACCTGTGTCGACGTCGGCCGGAATATCGAGATTCGCAGATCGTAGAGGCCGGCGCCGAAGGCTCGACGCGCGTTCGGGACGCTCTGCATTGCCAGAAACCTCCCCGCGTCAGCCTGTCGACCCCTCGCATCGGCTTGGCTCGCGGGCGGGTTAGGCGCCGGCCGCGGGCAGCCACCCCCCCACCGCAGCGCTACCCGCCTCGTCCCCAATCACGAAAGGATGCAGTGGCAGAAGCGCAAGCAACCGTACGTGCCATGCTGGGGCCCCGGTGAACGATGGGCCGACGCGGAGGAGCTCCCGTCCCGACGACGTCCTGCCGTCGCGGCGACCCGGCAGGCACAGCAACCCGGAGCAGTCGAACGTTTCGCCACGCCTCCCACCGTTGGCGCTGGTTTGTTAGTTGGCCACAGCGAAGAGCCGGTCCGAGAACCCCGCAAGCGCGAAACAAGCAGGGCTCCCGACCGTGCGGGTCCGCCTATTTCCGGCGGCGCCCTCCAAGGCGCCGCCGGCAGACCGGATTTCACCGAGAGTTCGCGCGACTAACGCGGCTTGAAGTACTCCATCGTCGCCCTCAACCTCTGGCGGAACTCCTCGTACCGCTCCGGGCTACCCGCATAAATCGCTTTCGCCTTGCGGATCGCCCCCACGCTGACCGTGAGGGCCTGGCCCGAGGCCGCGGAAGAGGCCCGGCTGCTGAGCTGCCTCCGCAGATCGCTATCTTGCTCGTAGCGTTCGTAGCGTTCGCCCATCTCGAGGCTGTACTGGCGGTAGTCGTCGTAGCCCCCGCCGGCGGCTGCCGCGATCTGGGCTTCCATCTCACGGATCTCCCGCTCGTCCGCGGCGTTCTCGGCCCGGCGGGCGCGTTCCTCCTCGACAAGCCCGGAGATTGCCTTGAGGTCTTGATCGATGGACGCCTCGATCGCGCGATCCACGATCGACTCGAGATCCGCCGCGGCGTCGGGCCGCGCCAAGGCCTCGGCGTCGAACAGCCCCGCCCCGTCGCCCGACGTCTCCGCCCTCCGGGCCAGCAACGCGACGACGTTCTGCCCGTCGGGGGTGGTCTGCGTCTGGTCGGCGCCGGCAGCGATCAGGCGCTTGATCACCAGCGGGTTGTTGCTTCGGCCGGCGGCGAGGAGCAGCGGGGTAAGACCTTTCGGGGACGTCGTCTCGGCGTCGGCGCCCGCGGCCAGCGCGGCCAGCACACGGAAGTCGTCGTCGTTGACCGCAGCATTGCAGAGCATCAGCCGGGCGAGCGTCACGGGACGGCCGCCGGCGGACGACCAAGCGGCGCCCGCTTCTCCGCGCACGTCCGACGCGCCCCACTGCTGACTTGCGCCGACCACGATCGGGCGCCCATCGGGGATCGGCGTGTGGACCGACGCCAAACCGAGCCGGGTTTGAATCTGGTCGATCAGCGTCAGTTGCTCGTGCATCTTGAGGTCTTCGTAGGCGCCCGATGCGTCCCCGAGCTCCTTGAGGGCCTCCGCACGGAACTTATAGGCGTGGAAGAAGCCGGGGTCGGTCGCCAAGACTTCGGTCATATGCTCGAGTGTTTCCAGCGGTTGGTGGTTCTGGGCCAGCAGCACCCCCAGGTTGTAGTGCGGCTGCTTCGCGGACCGCGCGCCGGGCGCCACGCGCAGCGCGCGGTGATTGGCGGCGACCGCCTCGGGCAGGCGATCGGCCTGGCTGAGGTAAAGGGCCAAACGGCTGTGGGCGAATGCGTTGAGGGGGTTGGCCGCGACGCTAAGCAGGCACTGCTCGATCGCTTCGTCTAACGCGCCACGCTGCTTGCTGAGTCTCGCCAAGTTGTAATAGGGGTAGGTCAGACGTGGGTCCGCCTCGATCGCTGCCCGGTAGGCGGACAGCGCGTCCCCGGTACGCTCCTGAAGCTCGTACACGAGCCCGCGCGTGTTGAGCGTTGAAGCTGGGTCGGCGCCGTGCTCCTGCGCCGCGTCCAGGTCGGCGTGGGCGCTGGCGGCGGATCCCAACGCACGGTGGACGCCGGCGCGTTTGCGGAGCCAGTCGCCGTTGTTGGGCTGCAGGCCCAGCGCGGCGTCGTAGGAATGCAGCGCGTCGGGGAGCCGCTTGGTGCGGTAGCAGGCCTCGCCCTTCAGCGCCCACGCCTGGGCGTCTTGCGGGTCGGCCGCCAGGCGCTCGCCGAGCATTTCGAGCGCCATCGCGTAGAACTCCCGTTCGATGAGCACACGCGCGATCTCGCGGGTCGCCTGGGGGTTGTTGGGACGCTCAAGGTTCATGCGCCGAAAAAGCTCAAGCCGCTGCCGCCAGTCGAGTGCTCGTCCGGCCAGCGCCGCGTGGATCCTCTGATTCTCTTGCTCCGGCGTGCGCGCGGGGCTCAGCACGTCCTGGTTCTCGTCCCGCTCGGCAAGGAGCCGGTCGAGCTGCGCCGCCAGGGGTCCCGGGGCGTCGGCCGGCGCCCAGCCGTTGCTCTGCAACCAGTCGGCGGGCGTTTGCCCCCCCGGGCCGCGTGCGTCAGGGTCGGCGCCCGCGTCCAAGAGCCGCTTGGCGCAGGCGATGCTCCCGGCGCCGGCGGCCGCGTGCAGCGGCGAGAACCGGGCGTCCTCCCCCACCTGGCTGGCGAAGTCCGGGTCCGCCCCCAGGCGGAGCAGCGCGTCGACCGAGTCCAAGCGGCCAGCCATCGCGGCCACCGTCAGCGGGGTAAGCCCGTTCGCGTCACGGACATCCAGCGTCCCCAGCGCCGCTTGATACGCAGTGATGAAGTGGGCCTTGCCGTGCTTCACGACCTCGCACAACTGCTCCACGATGGTGTCGCGGTCGCGGTGTTGCAGCAACCTCTGCTCGAAATCGGCTTCTTCTTGGCGTTCTTCCTGCAGCGCCTGCGCCGCGGCCTTCTTCACCTCGTCGGTCACGACCCACGCGCTCGGGGCGTCCCCACCCGAGTCCGCGTGATCCGCCGCGGGTGCGGTCGCGTCGGCGACCGCACAGCCGGCCAGCAGCGGCAACGCGGTCCACAGGGCCACGCCGGCGTGCAGCTTGAGCCGCGAATCAGACCAGTTCCTACATTGTTTCATCGTTCTCTCCAGAAGGCGGTCGAACCTTGGGGGCGCCCCATTGGGCTTCCCCGTCTTAGGGAGAGGCGCCGTCCGGGCGTGGCCGGACCGCGCGTGGGGTGAGTTTTTTTTGACCCGTCACCGGGTTAAGCTGTCGCGGCAGCACCGGCCGATCCCGCTGCGCCCCCGCCAACGCGTCCCACTTACGTGCACCCCAGACGCCTGCGGATGATTGGACCCACCGACGGAAGCGGCCCCGAGACGAGCCTGGACGAGGTTCTAGCGGAGTACCTGCGACGGCTTGACGCGGGGGAACGCCCCGAACCTGACACGCTGATCGCGGCCCACCCAGCGTTTGCCGACCAGTTGCGAGACTACTTTTCAGAGGAGCACCACGTCGAGCGGATGGGGCGGCGCAGCACGCTGGCGCTCGCCACGCAGGCCGACGGCGGCAACACGCTCGAGGTGCGCTGCCCGCACTGCCAGTCGCCCAAACGGGTGGCGGTTGACGCGTCCTTTGTGGACCTGGTCTGCGCGTCGTGCGGCAGCCGGTTCTGTCTGGTGGGGGGGCCGCAGGCCACGCGCGAGGCGCCCGCGGTAACCCGGGTCGGACGGTTCGAATTGCTCGAACGGCTCGGGGTCGGCGGCTTCGGTTCGGTCTGGAAAGCACGCGACACCGAGCTCGACCGGGGGGTGGCGGTCAAGATCCCACGTCAGGGGATGATGGACGCGGATGAGTCCGAGAAGTTTTTGCGCGAAGCGCGGGCGGCCGCCCAGCTGCAGCACCCCAATATCGTGGGCGTCCATGAGGTGGGGCGTGACGGCGACACCATCTACATCGTCAGCGACCTGATTCGGGGCGTCACGCTCGACGACTGGCTCACGGCGCAGCGGCCGCCGGCGCGCGACGCGGCCGCGCTGGCCGTGAAGATCGCCGAGGCGCTCCACCACGCGCACGAGAAAGGGGTGATCCACCGCGACCTGAAGCCCGGCAACATCATGATCGACGGGGCCGACGAGCCCCACCTGCTGGATTTTGGGTTGGCGCGGCGGGAGGCCGGCGAGGTGACCGTCACCGTCGACGGGCAGGTCTTGGGGACTCCGGCCTACATGTCCCCCGAGCAGGCCAAGGGGGAGAGCCATGCAGCCGACAGGCGTAGCGACGTCTATTCCCTCGGCGTGACGCTCTTCCGCCTGCTCACCGGGGAGCTGCCGTTCCGCGGAAACGCCCGGATGATCATGCACCAGATCATCCACGACGAGGCCCCGGGACCCCGGAAGCTCGCTTCGCACATCCCCAGGGACCTGGAAACGATCACGCTGAAGTGCCTTGAGAAAGACCCTCAAAAGCGGTACCAGACGGCGCAGCAGGTTGCCCAAGAGCTGCGGCGTCACCTGACCGGTGTGGCGATCTTGGCCCGCCCCACGTCGCGGCGCGAGCGGCTCTGGCGATGGGTGAAGCGGAACCCCGCCGCCGCACTCGCGGGTGGGCTGGTTGTGCTGCTCGCGGTTGCGGGGCCGTTGGCGGCGGTCGTGTTCCGCGGCCAGCGTCTGGAACTGCAGACCCGCTACGCCGAGCGGAACCGCCTGATCCGTCAGAAGGACCAGGCGGTGCGGGCCGCCGACGATACGACCAAGGCGCTCCGCGACCGGCTCGACGCTTGGGAAGGGAGGGCCAACCCCTGGGAGTTCTGGCCGCCGTCGCCGGCCCAGCCGCTGCGACGCGATCTGGCGGCCGACTTGCTGCGATCGCTTGCCCCGATCGAGCCGGGCGGAGGACCCGTCCCGGCCGCGGGCCGCCGGGAGGCCACGCTGTTGCAACTCGCCAAGGCGCAGCTCGCAGACGCACTAGGGGATGCGGACGCCGCGCGAGGGCACTACGAGGCGGCGACCCAGTCGCTCGCTTTATTCCGTCCAGAGGCGCAGGATCCCGCCCAAATCGATCACGCGTTGGCGGTCTGCTACACGCGGCTGGCGCGCCTCGCTCTGGCGGACGATCGGGAGGGGGCGGCGGACCTGCTCGCTCGGGCGCGGGGGCTGAACCAGCGGCTGGCGATGCAGGCCCCGGCGGAGCCGGCTCTGCAGCTGGATTGGCTGGAGTCGGAGTGGGCGTTGACCAAGGTGCTGGGCTTCGCATCGGCGCAGGCGAACCTGGCCCGCGTCGCGGAGCTGAAGCAGGAGTTGGAGGGCCGCTGGCCGCACGACCCAGAGTCGGCGTACCTGATGGCCTGCCAGCTCACCGGCAACCCGCCGTTGACCCTCCGGCCGCCCGGCTCGGCCCAGGCGTCCGATACAGAAGGGGCGTCTACGGCCGACCCCTGACCTCACCGCCGGCGATCGTCGCCATGTCTTCGTAAACGGTGAAATCGATCTCCTCCGACAGGAACTGGACGCCCGCGTCGCCCAAGCAGAACTGGGCGCCGCCGGGGTGGAGGCTCGCGAAGTTCAGGTCGTTCAGCAGTATCGTCTTCTCGGCCCCCGGGGGGACCGAGAAGTCGCCGACGAAGTAGCCCCATTCGGCGCGGTCGGCGTTGACCGGGTAGCGGATGTTGCTCGCCGCGAAGCTGCAGACCCGTGTGGGGGGCGCGTCCCGCCAGTTGGCCCCGGTCATCCAGTCGTGGAAGGTCGTGTCGCGTTCACCGATGGCCAGCGTGTGCGACGTCCCGTCCTCGATCTGCGCGACGCGGGTCCGGCTCCCCGGGAAGAAGAAACCGTTGGCGCTCAGGTCGCCGCACTGCGCGTCCTCGAGGTCGAGGTACCCGCCGGATCTCAGGGCCCCGGCGACCCCGTAGTACTTCGACTCCTTGAGCAGCAGCGGGTTGTCTTGCTGCGCCGGGGTGCTCGGGCACACCAGCGGGGCGATCACGACGGTCTGGGCCGACCAATCGAGGGCGCCGCCGTCGGGGGTCGGCCCGATCTGTTCGTAGAGGGCCCCCTCTTCCATGTGGGGCAAGATCAGCACCCGCCAGCTGACGCCGGGGAGTTTCTCTTGGTCGTGCAGCTGTGCGCCGGCCGGGAACGCGCCGTGTTGGGATTCGTAGGCGTGGACCGCGAGCCCCAGCTGCCGGAGGTGGTTGGCGCAGCTGCTGCGACGGGCCGACCCGCGGGCCGACTGGACCGCGGGCAGGAGCAGCGCGGTCAGGACGCCGACGATCGCGATCACCACCAGCAGCTCGACCAGCGTAAACCCGCTCAGCGCCGGTGGAGGTGCGTCGGGCGAGGGCCGGACGTGGGGCCGCCGGGGAGCGTTCATCGTAGGCGCCCCGTTCCGACGGCGCCGCGGTTGGGGGCGCCAATCCGGAGCCTGCGACGCCGCGTCGGGGCCGCCAGCCACGGGGCCGCGACGGTCACGAGGAGCACGGCGGACACCGGCTCGGGGACGGCCAACCGGCCCGAAATCCCCGCGAGCACCTCCGCGTACGAGGCGCCCCCGCCCGCAGCATAGTACGTCGCGAAGCGGCCAACGTCGTCGAAATCAAGGCGCCCGTTCCGGTCCAGATCGCCGACGGCGATGTGGCGGCCCGGTTGGAAGAAGCCGTCGTCGTAACCGTCGGGGTCGCGTAGGGCGTGGGCGAACCCGGCCCAATCGCCCGGGTCAAGGAACCCGTTTCCGTTCATGTCGGCCAGCAGCGACTGGAAGCCGGTCCCCGGCGTCAAAGCGACCTCGACGGTGTGGGACCCGTAGATGACGATGACCCCATAGCTGGAGTTCGGCGAGTCGGCGTCGACAAACCGTCCGCTCACGCCCCCCGCGGCGGTCAAGGCCGTGATGTACTCCAACGCGACCCCCGACGAGAAATTGGGGGTGTAGCCGTTGTAGAGCGGCACGGCGAGCGACCCGTTGAGGTCGGCCGCGCCGGTCACGATGACGAGGTCGTGTTCTACGCTGGGGGTAAGCCCGCCGAACTCGATCTCGAGCGTGCTGCCGGCAAGCTGCGTGTAGTCGCCGACAACCGTCACGATGCCGGGCGAGGCGCCAGGCGCCAGCCGGCCGGCGTTTGCGACGTCGCCCAGCAGGGTCAGGCTCCCCCCCAGCACGCCCGTCTGCGGGATCGTGAGGGTCGCCGCCTGGGCGCCCTTGCGGACCACGACCGTCCCCTGGCCGTCGAGCCTTCCCCCCGATGGTAGCGTGTAGCCTCCCAGCCCGCTGAGGTCGAGCGTCGAGGCGGCGGCGACGTTAATCGACCGGCTCGCCCCCAGGCCCCCGGCCGAGGCGACCGCCAGCACGCCCGCCGAGATGCGCGTCGGGCCGCTGTAGTCGCTGGCGCCCGAGAGGGTGAGACGACCGGCGCCGGTCTTGTGGAGCCCGGCCGTTCCAGCGATCGGCGCTGAGATCGCGTGGGTCCCCGCGACGGCGTTCAGCTGCGCCGCGCCGGTGAGCGTCAGGCGGTGGACGCCGTCGGCGCCGATCGTGTAGCCGTACGTGGCGTTGTCGAACCTGACCGAGGCGACAGTCGCGTCGAGGTCCAGGACGATCGTGGCCGGGCCGCTCACCAGCGCCGCGGAAAGGATCGCCTCGTCGTTGGGGCCGTTGGGCGCGAGGCCGGCGGTCCAGCTCGCGGCGCTCGACCACGCCCCGCCCCCATCCTCGAGCCAGGAGTTCACGACGTCCGCCGTAAGCTGCAGGTACCCCCCGCCAAAGTACGGGATCCGGTTTTGTCCGGGTGCGAACAGGCTGTTGAGGTGGACCTGCGCGCCGGCGCCGCCGCCGGCCGAGGGGTCCCAGGCGTAGACATTTAATCCGTTGAGGGTCAGCACCGAGTCGGGGTAGACCACCAAACCGTTCGGGCCACCGACGCCGTACAGGTAGAGCGACTCGTCCTGGCCGCCGGCGCCGCCGCGGTTGCCGTTGTCGACCGCGTCGACGAGCGTCACTCCTGTCCCTTGACCGGGCGAGCCGACCAGCAGGCGTCCGAGTCCAAAGTTGCCGGCCGTCGCCCCGCCCACCAGCAGGTCCGCGCCCCCCACCTCGAGCTGCTGGGCGCCGCCGCCGACCAGGTTCAACACTCCGCCGTCGTAATCGAACTCGATCGCGGGGTAGGAGACGTCCCCCCCCACGCGGAGCGTCGCTTGGTTGTCGACCAGCAGGCTTGCCGAGGCGCCCAGCACGAGGTCGCCGGCGACCTCGATCCCCGAATCGAGCCCGTCCGCCTCGATCCGCACCGAGCCGCTTGCGACGAGGCCACCGAGCGACAACCGGCCGCCGGTGCGGGCCTGAAACCTCAGGGTCCCACCGTTGTTCTTCTGGATGGTGGTGACCCCCGAGAGGTCGAGCACGCCCCCGCCGGCGGCCTCGATGGTCTGCGTCCCGCTGGTGGCGACCGACGTGATCGAATCCAGCGACGGCAGCCCCAGCCGCGAGCCGGCGCCGGACGCCGAGAGCAGCGTAGCGCTGCCCGGGTTGGTCACCAGCGCGTAGCCCGTGGCGCTCACTTGGTTGAACACCCGGCCGCCGCTGACCGCGATGCGGGCGTCGTCGATCACCGCCAGCGTGCCGAGGTTGACGGAGGTCTGCGGCGTGAGGCTGAGCTGGGCTCCGGTGATGTCGGTGACCCCCAGGGCGTTGACGGTCCCCCCCGCGGCGACCGTCATGCTCGCGTACCGGTAGGCGGCCAGCGCCGGCAGGTTGAGGGTGCTGCCGCCGTCGACCGCGACGCTCATCCCGGTCGTCTCGCTGAGGCCGGCGAGGGTGAGCAGCCCGCTCCCCGAGACGTCCATCAGCGTGCTGCCGCTGATCGACTGCAGGGCGCTGAGGTCGAGGCTGCTGCCGGCGCCCGCGACGCGGAACCTCAGGGTCCCGCCGTTGTTCTTCTGGATGGTGGTGACCCCCGAGAGGTCGAGCACGCCCCCGCCGGCGGCCTCGATGGTCTGCGTCCCGCTAGTGGCGACCGACGTGATCGAATCCAGCGACGGCAGCCCCAGCCGCGAGCCGGCGCCGGACGCCGAGAGCAGCGTAGCGCTGCCCGGGTTGGTCACCAGCGCGTAGCCCGTGGCGCTCACTTGGTTGAACACCCGGCCGCCGCTGACCGCGATGCGGGCGTCGTCGATCACCGCCAGCGTGCCGAGGTTGACGGAGGTCTGCGGCGTGAGGCTGAGCTGGGCTCCGGTGATGTCGGTGACCCCCGGGGCGTTGACGGTCCCCCCCGCGGCGACCGTCATGCTCGCGTACCGGTAGGCGGCGAGCGCCGGCAGGTTGAGGGTGCTGCCGCCGTCGACCGCAACGCTCATCCCGGTCGTCTCGCTGAGGCCGGCGAGGGTGAGCAGCCCGCTCCCCGAGACGTCCATCAGCGTGCTGCCGCTGATCGACTGCAGGGCGCTGAGGTCGAGGCTGCTGCCGGCGCCCGCGACGCGGAATTTCAGGGTCCCGCCGTTGTTCTTCTGGATGGTGGTGACCCCCGAGAGGTCGAGCACGCCCCCGCCGGCGGCCTCGATGGTCTGCGTCCCGCTGGTGGCGACCGACGTGATCGAATCCAGCGACGGCAGCCCCAGCCGCGAGCCGGCGCCGGACGCCGAGAGCAGCGTAGCGCTGCCCGGGTTGGTCACCAGCGCGTAGCCCGTGGCGCTCACTTGGTTGAACACCCGGCCGCCGCTGACCGCGATGCGGGCGTCGTCGATCACCGCCAGCGTGCCGAGGTTGACGGAGGTCTGCGGCGTGAGGCTGAGCTGGGCTCCGGTGATGTCGGTGACCCCCGGGGCGTTGACGGTCCCCCCCGCGGCGACCGTCATGCTCGCGTACCGGTAGGCGGCGAGCGCCGGCAGGTTGAGGGTGCTGCCGCCGTCGACCGCGACGCTCATCCCGGTCGTCTCGCTGAGGCCGGCGAGGGTGAGCAGCCCGCTCCCCGAGACGTCCATCAGCGTGCTGCCGCTGATCGACTGCAGGGCGCTGAGGTCGAGGCTGCTGCCGGCGCCCGCGACGCGGAACCTCAGGGTCCCACCGTTGTTCTTCTGGATGGTGGTGACCCCCGAGAGGTCGAGCACGCCCCCGCCGGCGGCCTCGATGGTCTGCGTCCCGCTGGTGGCGATTGACGTGATCGACCCCAACGACGGCAGCCCCAGCCGCGAGCCGGCGCCCGCCGCCGAGAGCAGCGTGGCGCTGCCAGGGTTGGTCACCAGCGCGTAGCCCGTGGCGCTGAGCGAGGCGGTTGCCCCCCCCACAACGCTGACCCGTGCGTTGCTCCCAAAGCCGACCCCGCCCCCCAACGCGTTGAATTCGGCGCCTCCGCCGTTGAGCGCGAGCGTCCCCTCGAGCAGCGTGCCCCCCAGCACCGACAACTTCTGGCCCGCGGCGATGGAGAGATTCGCGTTGCCGGCCAGATTCAACGCGTCGATCTCGACCGGGCTTGGCACGCCAACGTCCAGATTCACGGTCAGATCAGTCGGGATCACGACGGCGTAGGTGTCGACGCCGTTTGCCGGGGTTTGGTTGGCGTCCCAGTTCCCCGGGTTGGACCAGACGCCGCCGCTCGGGCCGGTCCACCGCGCGACGATCTGCGCCGCGTCGGCCGGCGCCGGCGGCAGCAGCGTCAGGGCCGAGAGGACTACGGGGCCACACCACGCTCCGCGGTGGCGCGACCGCCGCGAGACGCAGAGGTACGCCACGGCCAGGGCGAGCAGCAGCCCGGCGGCCGGTTCGGGAACGGGTCTCGCGAGCGTGGCGCCGGCCGGCACGCCGAAGTTGTCCCGCCAGACGTCGTAGTCGCCGGCGTCGATCACGCCGCTTCCGTCGCCGTCGGCGGCCAGGCCCGCCCCGGCCTGCGTGAGGGAGTCGCGCCACACCGAGTAGTCGGCCGCGTCGACGAACCCGTCTAGGTTGTAGTCCCCCGGCGCCGGCGTTGTGCGGAGCAGCAGGTCGGGGGTGTCGCCCGGGAGCGTGACGCCGCGGTCGCTGGCGCCGGCGGGCCCGGCCCGGTAGACCGGACCGGCCCCGTCCCCAAACACCACCATCGTCTGCGCCGAGCCCGCCCCGAGGTGGTTCATCCCCAGCTCGCCGATTTGCAGGAACAGCGCCGCGTCGGGCGAACCGGGTTCAAGCTGGAGGCTGAGGGTGGCGATGAGCCAGGCCGGGGCGCCCCCCAGGGACGGTGTGCAGAGACCGTCCCCCGGGTCGCACAGCGGCCCGATGTCGATCGTGTCGTTGCTGAAGATCGAGTAGCCCTGCGCCCCTTGGAGCGGGTAGGCGTCTCCCGCCAGCCGCCGCTGCGGGGTGGTCAGCGCCAGCCCGGTTCCCGCGTCGTTGACGAACTCGAAGCGGCGCGCGTTCGGGCCGATCTGCGGGTTGTGAACCGTGATCGAAGCTTGCGTGAAAATCACTTCGGGGTCGGGGGCGACTAGGTTGAGCGAGAAACGCTGCAGCACGTCGAACGGGTTCTGGAGCGGATCGTACGCACCTTCGGCGACGGTCGCGGGCTGCGCCCAGAGGTAGAACAGCCGCGGCGCCCCCCAGGGGGCCGGCACGGAGGGCGACCCGGGGCCGGCGGGCGCCTCGGCCGACGTGGCGATCCAGAACCGGGCCGGTTCGGCAGGGGTCGGTGCAGCCAAGAGCACGAGCAGCAGCAGGCCCAGCACCGGTCCGGTCGTCTGGTCCCGCACGCTCACCCCAAGCCTAGCGGTGTTTGCGTGGCGCATCGTTGCGGCGTCGGCGTTGCGTGGTGGGAAGGGGCGTATCGGTGCTACGCATAGTAACACCAGCCGCCCGCCGAAAACACGGAAAACCGAGGATCGGCCGCGGGCCCGGTTGGGCGACGCCGCGGGCCGCGGAGGACCGGCCGGAGACCGGCGAGGGGCAGCCCGCGGCCGGGTCGCCCTCCTCAGAGCACGCCCACCTGCGGGGGCTCGAACCGCTCGCGGCCCGCCTCGGCCGGCGAGACGTCGTTCTGCAAAGGGTCGGTTTCCCCCCCACGGGTCGCGAAGTAGCAGAGCCAAGCCAACAGGATGACCGGCATCAGCGGCAGCAAAACCGTCAACTGGAGGCAGGTCCATGCGGCGCGGAGGAGCGTTTTTCGGCAGGCGCGACCCATCTGCCGCTCGATCGCGTGCGGTCGGCGAGCGGCAGATGGGTCCGACGCGGCGGCCGCTGCCCCGACCCGGGCGCCCTCCTCCGAGGCGGGCCTTTTTGGGGAGACGCCTCCAACGGTGGCCAGCGGGCCGTGGTAGAGAGCTGGCGGGAGAGGGTGCGTGGTGTGCGAATGATTCATGGCCTTGCTCGGTGTGGGGGGGCTTGTCGGAGAAGGACCCGGGTCGGCCGGCCGGTCGCGTTCCGCGCGGGCCGGGGCGGCCTGATCGGGTCGACGTCCTCTGCGGGGCGTCGCGTCTTGCTCTACCTGCTGGGCGCCATCCCGGCGCGTGGGGACCGCAAGAAACCCGAAAATTCGCCGCGGACTCGTCGGCTCGGGGAGGGGGCGGTCGGGCGAGACGATTGCCGCCGCCACCCGCGCCGGACAGAATGGGGGATCGGCCCCCCAACATGTCAGGCGCTGCGAACCGTTCCCGCTTATGGATCCCGACGCCCAGCTCGAGCAAGCGATCGCCGCCGCTAAGGGGGGAGACGAGCACGCGATCGACCAGCTGCTGCGTCGGTTTCACCCCGAGCTGGTTCGGCTCGCGGACCGCAAGGTGGGCGGCGCGTTGCGTCGCCGCGAGGCCCCCTCGGACGTCGTCCAGAAGACCGAGCTGGAGGCGTACCGCTCGATCGGTGAGTTCCGGGGGGGGACCGAGCCGGAGCTGCGGGCGTGGCTCACCCGGATCTTGGAGCGGAACGTCTTGAACGCGGCCCGCGCTAACCGGGCGGCGAAGCGGGACCACCGGCGTGAGCAGCACTGCGAGCCGACCCCCGGGGAGACCCAGCTCGCGTGGCTGACCCCCGGACGCGGACGCCACGCCACCGCCAGCCGCACCGTGCTGCGGGCCGAGGCAGCGGTGCGGCTGCAGGCGGCGGTCGGCCGGCTCCCTGAGGCGCAGCGAACCGCGGTCACCCTCCGGCACCTGCAGGGGGCGAGCCTGGACGAGATCGTGGTCGCCATGGACCGCACCCCGGCCGCCGTAGCGGGCCTGCTCAGACGCGGGCTCCGATCGCTCCGGGAAGTGCTGGTCGACGTGTAAACTTTCTCGTTGCGACGAGCGCGATCGAGGTCGGGAGGGGCGCGGGCCCCGCTGAGGAGGTTTGGGTCCAGCAGGGCCTTGGGCCAGGCGGCCATGGCAATCGCTTCAAGGGGGTCGCAGTCGGCGGGGGCGCCGGACGAGCAGGCCGCTTGGTTGGACGCCAAGGTCAGCGACAGCGTCACGATCATCACCGCGGACGGCGGGGTCACGGGCGCCCTCGATCATTCCGCGAGCCTCGCCTCGCTGGCGGGCGGCGTGCCCGCCGCTCGTCGCCCCCACGCGCGATCGCCCCGCACGCCGTGCAGCGGCGTACGTCCTACCCGACATCGACCCCAACCTCGTGCTCGCCCTGGCCCAGCGTCCCAAGAGCGAACGCAACACGCAACACGCAACACGCAACACCCAACACCGCGCCCGGTCCATCAACTGCTCGATAACCCCTTCGACGGCTGGGAGCCGGTGCGACGCCGCGCTGGGAAGCTCGAAGCCAGCTTGCAGTACGCACTTCGCCGCTAACGGAACATCACCCGCCGAACCGTGCCTACGCAATCACCGCCCGAATCCCAAGCACTACTGGACGCAGCGCTCGCCATTCAGCTCGGCCTAGTCGATATCGGGGCGATCGAGCGGGCTAGCGAAGGAGCTGCTCTGCTTACCCTTCGTGCGGTCGCAGAATAGTTGGCGCTATCCGTGATCGATTCTTCACGTCGCTACCCAACTACAACGCGCGCGCAGTCAGTCCCAAATCAGTAGGCAAGCTCGCCCCCGACGTACGCCGTCACCCCCGGGCGGAATACGCTAGGCCCGCCGCCGGTCGATCGAAAGTCGAGCGCCTCGCGGTAGTTGCGGTCGGTGAAGTTCTCGACGCCGGCGACCAGCACGACGCGCTCTCGCGGCCGCCAAGAACTACGCAGGTCGAACGTCACGAACGCGGGCGTCGTCGATTCAAGCAGGCTCCGCGCCACACGGTGTTGAGCATCCACCAACCGCGCAGAGACCTCCACCAGCCACCAGGGGGCGGGATCGGCCTCGTGCAGCCGCAGCCCGATCCGGCTTTCAAAGGGCAGGATGCCGGGGAGCGGCTCGTTGTCGTCACCCGTCAGCCCGCTAAAGAAACCACGCGAAAGCCCCGCAAAGTTCTCCGATGGGGTGGTCGCGGTGGCTTGGCGGGTGGCGTACGAGCCGTCGCGGTTTTGGTCGGTCCCCTCGACATACCGCAGGGTCGAGAACCCCGTGCAGGTGCCGGTGAGGTCACACTCGCCCCGCGCCTCGGCGCCCCACAGCGTCGCCAGCTTGGTATTGACGTAGTTGAGGTTGACCTGCTGGATATCGCCCTGCGGCGGGCCGGTCACCGTAGATAACGCCTGGAAGGTGATGTAGTCCCACGCCCAGGCGTGGAACAGCGTCACGTCGCCGCGAACGAACTCGGCCTGCTTGGAGGCGCGGAGATCCACCTGGAGACGCCGCTCCTTATCGAGCAACGGATTGCCCGTGACCGTGTTGAGGCCGTTCTGCAGCAAGAACATGAAGGGCTCGATCGCGTACCGCTCGGTGAGGTTGGGCGCCCGCTCGGCGTAGCCGACGCTTGAGCCGACCCAGAAGCCATCCCCCAGTTCTTGATCGACGGCCAGGTAGCACAGGCCGAGCAGCTCGTCTTGGTCAAAATCAGACGTGCCGAGGATCGCAGCGGCCGAGGTCTGCACGATGCCGACGTTGGCCAGCGACGCCGCGTCGGCCAGCACATCCATCGCGACCAAGTCGAGCCGCCCTCCGAGCTTCACGCGGGTCCCTGATTCGCTATGCGCCGCGTATTCGGCGAACAAACCGGGGTTAGCCGAATCGCTGCGGGGGATCGGGGAATTGGCGTCGTCCCACGCGAAGAACCCCTGCTGACCGCTGGTGATCTCGTTGAGCTCCTGCCGGATGTAGCGTAGATCGGCGCCGAGCGTCAGCGTCTCGCCCTCTTCACCGTCCCAAACACCGGCGGCCCGGTAGCCGGTCGACATCGAGTCGACGTTCGTGAAGCCCACGAACTCGATGAAATCGAGGTAGGGGAACTGGGCGCGTTTGCTCGGGTTCTGTGCGTTGCCGTCGAAACGCGTGCGGTTGTACCACGCTTCGACCAGCAGCCGATCGGCCCGCGGCCGATCTTCCAGCACCAGCCCCACTTCGTACCCATCGGTCACCAAATAGCTGATGTCGAAGGCCTGGCCGGGGAGCTCGACGTCCGTCTGATCGAGCCTCAGCAGGTGGAGGTCCACCGTCGTGCTCTCCGTCAGATTCGCGCCGAGGGCCACGTTCCAGCTTCGCGCGTTGTAGCTGGCCGCGACCTGCTCGCCATTGCCGGTGGTGTAGTCGCTGCCGGTGCGGTGGTTGTAGCCAACCCGGAATCCCCACACGTCGGACCCCCCCTCAAACGCCTGCCGTCCGTGCCACTGCTGGCCGTTGGCCTTGTAGTCGAGTCCCGTGACGCCGTGCGACTCGTAGCCGCCGCTGTAGCGCGGCGCCTTGGCCAGCTCGATGTCCACAAACTCAAACCCCGGCCCGTGGAGCGCGGAGTAGGGGCCCGCGACCACCAGCACATCGTCGATCCAGCGGGAGTCGATCTTGCTGACGGCCGTGTCGAGATCGATCCGGGCCGGCACCCAGTAGGAACCCGAGGCGGCCAAAGCGCCCACGCGGCTGCCACGCACGCGGGGATCGGTCACAATGGGGTTGCGGTGCTGAACGCCCAGGTTCACGACGCCTGGGGCGAGCCCGAGGAGGTCGCCGGCGTCGGTAGCGCCGCGGAACTTGGCGTCGCCGGCGGTCGCAAAATTGACCCCGAGCGGGGTCAGCCCCTCGACCGACGCTAAGCGGAGCTGAGCAGACGATGCTTGCGGCGCCTGCGGGACGATGCCCAGGTCGGCCTGCGGCAGAAGCGGCGCCTGGAACTGCGCCTGCTCGGCGCGATCGCTCGCCCACACAACGTCGCCATAGGACGCGTAGCCGTCGTGCCCAGATGCCGCATTCACCGACGCCAGCACAAAGATCGGCAGCACCAGCGATATGAAACGCCCCGCTCCCATCGTCCCCCCAGCAAAACAACACGACGGTAGTGATCGCCGCCCCAGTCCGGAAAACTCTGCCTAATCGTTACCATCGGCGCCGCCAGCAAGGCGGATGAGCTGGAGTCACTCGTGGGGCGATTCTTGACTGTTTGTTGGGGGTGGGTCGGCGGTTGCTGCTAGGCGGGCATCGACCATCTTCGCTAGCGGCGACAGCAGCCAGTCACCGGGGATGGCCTCAGCAGCGACACGGGCTTCACTCTGGGCCCGAAGTGCATCGGATGGGTGAGACACCGCCAGCCGCAAGGAATTCAAGTAGCCTTTGCTGGCGGTCTCCAGTGGGCTGCCGCCGATGATCGACGCTTGATCGAGCGGGCCCCCGGTGGCCTGCTTCGCCCAGGCCAGCAGGATCTGGCCTCGAGGGTGGTGCGGCGCGCTGGCAACGGCCGATTCGGCCCAGCGGAGCGCCGTTGTGTAGTGTGACAGGGTGGCGTCTGGGCGGGTGAGCATGAACAGGGTTGCTTGCTGGAAAATCCGCGCCTCAACCGCGCCGATCACTGCCTCACTCCACTGTTGCTGGGCGTCTTCTAACCGTTCGGCCGACGAGGCAGGCTCTTCTCCCGCCAGCAGCGTGGCTAGACGACCGTTCATCGCCGCGGACACCGAGATCGCATCCGCCGACCTGTCGGGCCCCACGCAGAGGGGCGCCAGCAAATCTAGCGCCGTCGTTAGCCGCTTGCGTGCACCCTCAAGGTCTGCCTGGATTTCCAGGGCGCGGGCCGCGTTACCGAGCGACACCGCTAACCGCAATCGGTACTGGGGAGTGTCCGGTAAGGAATCGATCAAGGCGCTCAAGACCGCTGTGGCCGCCTCTGCTGATTCCAGGGCGGCTTGATGCTCCCCTTTGAGTAGTCGTAGTTCTGCCATGGCGTCTAGCACGGCGGCACGCGCCTCGAGCACCTGCGGGCCCCGCGCTCCACTGCCGAGCAGCAACTCGGATGTTTCGCTAGCCATGGCGAGGGCAGCCTCGGCGCCGTCCGGGTCGGCCAGGTCCAACCGCAACTGGCCGAGGTCGATACGGGCGAGCATCAGCCGCTCTTCTAGCACGGGCGAGCCCGGCTGCTGAGCCAGCAGCGCCAGGTAAGCGTCGATTGCTTGCTGAGACGCGTCCGCCTCTCCGGCCAGATCCCCCAGACGCCTTCGCGCCGCGGCAAGGTAGAGCGATGCGTCGGCCGCCGACTGCCCGTAGCGTAGCTGCCGCGGATCGATGATGCGGGCGGCTTGAAAGAACGCGAGCGCTTCCCGGAACCGGCGTTCGGCGACCGGGGCGTCCCCCTCCAGCAGCTCGATCTGTCCAAGGTTCAGCTCCGCGGCCGCCAGCAGCTCACGCGGCCTGAGATCTCCGGCGCCCTCGGCGGATAGGGAGAGCGCCGCATCGCGCGCGGCATTCAAGCGTTTCGTCGCCTCTTTCATATCGCCTGTGAGGGCCGCGGCGGCGCCGAACGAAGCGAGGATTTCACACTCCGCTAACAGCGCCTGTCGATCGCCATCGGTCGAATCGCGGGTTTGGGCGGTGATCCGTGCGATCGCCCCTTGGAAGGTGCTCGACGCAGCAACCCAGTCGCCCGCCTCTGCTTGGACGCTGGCCAGCAGCCCCTCGGCCCGCGCCGTTTCGATCTGCGCTGCATGGCCGACCTCTGAGCTACGATCGACTGCCGCAAGAGCCTCGACCGCTTCTGTAAACGAATCTGCTGCCGCGGCATTCTCACGCAGCGTCCGATAGATCGATCCGAGCCGGATCAGGCTGCGGCCACGCTCGAGTGCGATCCCCGCGTCATCGCCCGACTCTGCGGCGAAGCCGCGGTACGCTTCGGCGGCCTGCTGGAGCATCGTTCGCCGGGCCTGCACGGCGCTGGGGAAATAGCGCATCGTCTCGCTAGCCCCGGTCAGCCACGCATCGACCGAGTCCCGGGCCACACCAAGCCGCTGTTCGGCGAGCCGCCTTGCCGCGGACTCGGACTCAGCCAACCGAACGGCCTCGCGGCGCGCCGCGTCGATCGCGATCGACGCCAGCCCCGCGATCAACGCCGCGGCGAGCGTTCCGACCACGACGGGCGTGACCCATTTCCAGTGACGCCGCAAGAACCGGCTGGCCCGTTCGGTCGGAGAGTCGGCGTGGGCGATAAGCGGGGCGTCCGCTAGCCATGCCTCCACATCGTCCGCCAGGGCCCGTGCGCTCGGGTACCGGTCCGCGGGACGCCTCGCCATCGCTCGGTCGCACACGGCTGCCAGGGGAGGGGGGATCTCGCGCGCGAGTTCGCGTGCCGGCGTGAACTCGGCCGCCTGCGCACGGCGGAGCTTCTCGTTGATCGTCTCTCCGCGGATCGGCGCCTTCTCCGTCAACAAGTAGTAGAGCGTCGCCCCGAGCGAGAACACGTCGGCCGGCGGCCCGAGCGCCGCGATATCTCCGGCGGCCTGCTCCGGGCTCATGAACTCGAGGGTCCCCATCACGCTGCCCATCTGGGTCGCCGAATCGCCGGAGTACGTGGCCCGCACCTTCTGCTCGCTCACCGGCGCTAGGGTCTCCTCTGGCTCGGACATGATCCTGGCCATGCCCCAATCAACCACGTACGTCTCGCCGTGCTTGCCCAGCATGACGTTGTCCGGCTTCAGGTCGCGGTGCAATACCCCACGGCTGTGGGCGTACTGCACCGCGTTGCAGACCTCGACGAACCGCGTGAGCAATCGCCGGAAGTCGAGGTTGCCGCGGTCGAACCTGCTGCTCCGCGGCCAGCCGCGCGCTAACGTCTTGGCGGCGCCGCGGAGGCTCTCACCGCGGATAAAGCGCATCGCGTAGAAGGGCCTCCCCAGCGGATCGACCCCAAGTGCGTACACCGGCACGACGCCGGGGTGCTCCAGGGCGCCGGTGATCTCCCCTTCGACGAGAAACCTCCGTCGCTTCTCCGGGTCGTCGGCGTACTTCTCTTGAAGCTCCTTAAGAGCGACCTCGCGACGCACCTGTTCATCGCGCGCCACCGAAACCTCGCCCAGCCCACCGGCGGCGTGCGGCTTGAGCTTGACGAAACGCTCGCCCGCGGCCGTTTGACGAACCAGCCCGCCGCCCCGTTCCCCTGAGACGACGGATGTGTCGTGGTCCGACTGCTCGAACAGAACTGTCGGCGCGCTTTCTCGGTCGGATCCCCCCTGCGATTCGTTCAACGCAATCTTGAGGGAACCGAGGGTAGGGCAGGACGCCAGCACGCGATCAAGCGACGCTCCGGCCCTCAGGTGGGCCACCGACGCGATCTCTGTCAATAAGTCGTGCTCGTCCGCCCGTAGCGAGCCGGATTGCACAAGCCGCTGTCCGAGCGTCTGGTCGCTATCCGTTTCGTCCTGCGAAGTCAGCTGACGCAAGGTCTCGGGCGCTACTAGCCCAAGCTGCACGGCCAAAACGGCGTACAACAGTTGCTCGACGTCGGGCGGGAGTTCGGCTGGCACGGGGCAGGGGGGTGGAAGACCGAGGAAGCGACGTCCCCAAGATCGTATCCGCCCGGTCCCGTGGGCGGAATCTTCACCCGCGATAACAGTGGAGAAAAAGCCGCATGGAGGCTAAGATGCCGGGGCTGCGCAGACGGGTGCGACCTACCTGGCAGGTCCCGACGTCTGGCGTAGTTCATCTTTTTGGGGGGCGTCCGATGGGGAGAACGTGGAGGGTGCTACGCGCCGTTTCTGCGCGGCGACTGCGTGTGGAGACGCTCGAGCACCGGTTGCTCCTGACGGGCGACCCGCTGCTGCCCGACTACTTGCGGCCGTCGCTGGGCTGGTTCGGCGCGGCGACGACCGCCCCGCTGGCGGCGATCGATGGCGGCGCTCTTGCGTCTACGCCGACGGTCCGCTGGGTCGCCCGGCTGACCCCCGAGGCAGCGGCGCAGTCCGGCGGCGCGGCCGGCGCCGCGGGTCTGCTTGGCGGGGTAGCCGTGCAATCGGTCCGCGGTCTTGGCCTGCCGGGGCAGCTGCTGATCGAAACCAGCGGCGACGCCGCCGCGACGCGCGACGCCCTGGCCGCCAACCCCGCCATCGCGTCTTTCCACCTCGACGCCTCGCTCGGCGGCGCCGCCGAGCCTAACGACCCCCGCTTCACCGGCCTCGAGCAGTACGCGCTGTACAACGTCGGCCAGAGCGGCGGTCTGGGGGGCGCCGACATCGATGCGGTCGCCGCCTGGGACATCACCACCGGCTCGCGCGACGTGGTGGTCGCGGTGATCGACTCCGGGATCGACTACACGCACCCCGACCTCGCGGCCAACGTCTGGACCAACACCACGGGGGTGCTCGGGCCGGACGGCGCTACGCCGATCAGCCACGGCTGGGACTTCGCCAACAACGACGCCGACCCGCTGGACGACCACGGCCACGGCACGCACGTCGCCGGCACGTTGGGGGCGGTAGGGAACAACGCTATCGGCGTGACCGGCGTGAACTGGGCCGCCTCGATCTTGCCGCTGAAGCTGCTCGACCAGAACAACACCGGCTCGGTGGCGGACGCGATCGCCGCGGTGAACTACGCCACGGTGCTGCGTAACCAGTACGACGTCAACATCCGCGTCATCAACGCTAGTTGGGGGGGAGTCGGGATCGACTCGCCCGGCCTGATCGCGGCGATCGACGCCGCCGGCGAGGCAGGCATCTTGTTCGTCGCCGCCGCGGGCAACGGCGACGTTTTTGGGCGTGGCCAGGACATTGACGTCTTGCCGTTCTTCCCGGCCGTGTACGGGCTAGACAACATGCTGACCGTCGCCGCTACCGACCGCGGCGACCAGCTTTCTGCGTTCAGCAACTACGGCGACCAGACGGTGGACCTGGCCGCGCCGGGACAGAGCGTCTGGAGCACCGACCTCTTTATTGATCAGGCACAGCCAACCCAGCAGGTTTACAACACCCGCACCGGCACCAGCATGGCCGCCCCGCACGTGGCGGGGGTGGCGGCGCTCGTGTGGTCGGCCGCCCCCAACGCCACGATGGCAGAAGTCCGACGGGCCATTTTGTCCGGTGGCGACCCGCTGGCGTCGCTGCAAGGGCTCACCACCAGCGGCCGCCGGCTGAGCGCGTTTGGGGCCTTCGCCCAGCTACCGCCGCAGGCCGCGGTCAGCACGACCGACGTCACCTCGATCGGCGGCACGAGCTACCAGTTCACCGCGACGCTCTCGAAGCCCAACAACCTGGCCGGCAACCTCACGCCGCTGGTCGCGGCTGCTTCGGTGAACGACGGGGACTTCGTGGTCCGCAGGCGCGGCAGCGGCGGAGTAGACCTCTTGGCGACACGGGGATCAACGGCGCCCACGGTCGATGCGGCCTCCTTCGACGTCACCTATCAGATCATACCCCCCGGGGGGAGCTGGGACGCGGTCGACCTGGGCGTCTACGACATCGTGCTGGTTGGGGGCGCCGTAGCCGACACTAGCGGCATCGGCTCGACCGAGCACGTGGTCGGTTCGTTCACCGTCACCTCGACCGGCACGTACGCCCCGAATGTCTTCTACGACGCCCCCGACGCTAACCCGTTGGACAGCGAGATCGCCGACGCGGCGGGCAACGTCACACTGCGGGCCATCCTGCAAGACGCGGCGAACAACCCGCTGCAGAACTACATCGTGCTGCTCAAACCGGGGACGTACCCGTTGACCGTCGGCGGCGCCGACGACAACGACTCGGCCACGGGCGACCTGGACATCCGCGGCAACGTCACACTGCTCCGCGACGGCGCCGGCGAGGTCGTCATCGACGCCGGGGGCGACACGGGGATCGGCGAGCGGGTGTTCCAGGTCGTTCAGGCCGCCGGGTTCCCGCTCCCCTCGCTGACGCTCGACGGCATCACCGTCACCGGGGGCCGCGTGCTGGACAACCCCGGCGGCGGCGTCTTCGTGGAGGACGGGTTGCTGACGCTCCGTAACTCCACGGTCATCGGCAACCGAACGTCGGCCGATGGGGGGGGCGTCGCTGTGGCGGCCGGGGCGTCAATGGTCGTGGAAACGTCGTCCATCTCCGGCAACCACGCCGGCCGTGACGGCGGCGGCGTATGGAACGCCGGCTCGGCGACAATTGCTGCAAGTGCGGTTCAAGCGAACTCCGCCGTACGAGATGGCGGGGGCGTCTACAACTCTGACATCGCAGCTACCGACCTGCACGCGTCGACAGTTTCGGGCAACGCAGCGCACGGCGAATATCTAATCAACACAATGGAGCTTATTGGAGACGTCTTTAGAATCAACGACGCTACAGCCGGTGTTCAATGGGTGCCAAAGGTGTCCGTCAACTCAAGCGGTGATCAAGTTGTGGCTTGGACCAGCGGCACAGGCCCCTACGCGGGAACAAGCCTAGTTGTCCAACGATATGATGCGGCCGGGCATCCTGTCGGCACGAACTACCAGGCAAGCGTCGCCGCAAACAGCCAGCGCGGAGACACTACCGTTTCTCCCGACGGCAGTTTTGCGGTGGTCTATGAGGTATACAACGCAGCATTCACTGACACGGAGATCTACGCCGCGACTTTCAGTCCCTCGGGGGATCCGATTTCGGGCGAGATCTTGGTGAATACCAGCCTTTCGGGGGTTCAGCAGCAGCCGCAAATCGCGAGTGATCCCTCGGGCAACTACACCGCCGTATGGTATTCCAACGACGGAGTAGATGGGAGCGAGAGTCGAGTCGTGATGCGCCGTTTCAACCCTTCAGGCGTCCCCCTTACAGGCGAGATCACCGTCAATGCGACGACGCAGGGAATTCAAGCATCGCCAGAGATTGCTTTCTGGGACGATGGGCAGTCGGTGGTCGTTTACACGTCTACCGACCCCGTTGATCCGGATTATGGCGTATTAGGAAGACTGTTTGACGCGGCGGGGAACCCTGTGGGTCCTGAGCTGCGGATCAATACCAGCTTTCCAGGTGAGCAGAATCTGCCTAATGTAGCGACGGGCCCCCATGGTTTTCTGGTTACGTGGGATTCCATCGGAGTTGGCGCCTTCGGCCAACTATTTGATCGGCAAGGCGGACGTATCGGCAGCGAGTTTCTCATCGCTGGTAGCAGCACGTCCTATGGCAACACGGCACGAGTTGCCGCGCTCGCCGACGGCTCGTACGTGATCTCAGGGCTAACAGACCCTGACGACAACGGACCGCCATTCAATGCCTTCGCGCGACTCCTGGGAGCCGACGGCTCTTTCTTGTCTCCCCCTGTCGTGCTGAGCTCAACCGCAAGCGTGCTTGGGCTTGTTTCCTGGACGGACATCGGCGTCGATGATGCTGGCAGGGTGATCGTAACCTGGGATGGCGTCGGCCCCGGCGATTCTCAGGGAATCTTCGCTCAACGTCTTTTCGCTGGCGCCAAAGAAATCGGCGGCGACGGCGGCGGCGTCTACAACGCCGGCACGCTCACCGCGACCAATGTGACCCTCTCGGGCAACGACGCGGCGAACCAAGGGGGCGGGCTGTTCAATGCCGACGGGGCCACGGCGATCGTGGAGAGCTCGACGGTTGCTGAAAACACGGCTTTGGGGCAAATGGCTGGCGAGCTTCTGTCGCGACAGGGTGACGAGTTCCGCGTCAACTCGTCCACGTCCGGCACGCAGAGCCGCGGCAAGTTGGCGGTGAATGCGGCCGGGGAGACGGTCGTAACTTGGACGACAGCGTTTTCTCTTCAGGATCAAGACGTATTCGCGCAGCGTTACGACGCGTTTGGCAACGCGGTCGGCGGGCAGTTTCAGGTCAGTGACGGGCACATTAGTGAGCGGCTTGATAGTGATGCCGTGGTGCTTCCCAATGGCAACTTTGCCGTGTTCTTTGCGGGGTGGGGCGCCGACCAAGCAGGTTGGGGGCTCCGCGGCAAGGTGTTCAACGCAGCGGGCACGGTGATTGCCGGTGAGTACATCGTCAATGTGTATCAGAACGGCTATCAGACGGGAGTTGCCATCGCCGCAGACCAGCAGGGGCAGTTCGTTGCGGTCTGGCACGATGACACAAACGAAGGAAGCGGGACTGGCGTCTTCGGTCAGCGGTTTTCTCAGGCAGGCGGCGCCGTCGGTGGTGAGTTCCCGATTAATGCTTATATTTCCGGAGAGCAAGGGTATCCAAGGGTTGCAACTTGGCCCAGTGGTGAGTTCGTTGTCAGCTGGCGGAGCGCCGATGCCCGCGACCCGGATGGCGGCGTTCTTGCGAGGGTGTTCAACGCGGATGGGACGGCAATCAGCGGCGATATGCCCCTTAACTCGACCATCTCTGGCTATCAGAACCTCGCCACGGTCTCCACCAACGGTAACGGCTTTCTGGCGGTGTGGCTTTCTTCGGGCGTTGGCGTCGTCGCGCGGATGTTCGACAGGAACGGTGAGCCGATCGGCGGCGAACGCCTGCTCCTTGCAAGCGAGGGTTCGCTCCAATGGCCGGCGGTGTCGACTCTTCCTGACGGCCGCTTCATAGCGGCTTGGTCGGAGTACAATGCAGAGTCCTTATCAACGGATGTCTACATCGGAGTCCTCGGCGCGTTGGGAGAGTGGTCGGGAGAGTCGATTGTTGTGAACCAAAGCGAACCCTTCGCCTCGGGGGAACAGTACATCCGCGACATCGCCATCGATGGTCGTGGAAACGTCACCGTACTCTGGGATGGGAGCGGACCGGACGACGGCGCCGGCGTCTTCGCCCAGCGCTACAGCCTCAACTACGATGGGGGCGGCGTCTTCAACGCGGACAGCGGCGCCGTGTCGCTCAAGAACTCCATCGTCGCCGGCAACACGGCCGCCCATAGCGGAACCGACGTGGTGGGTCAGTTCACATCGCTCGGTAACAACCTGATCGGCAGCGACGGCGCCTCAACGGGCCTCGTCGACGGCGTGGCGTCCGACCAGGTCGGTCCGGACGGCGCCGACATCGACGCCCGGCTCGGCCCGCTAGCGGACAACGGCGGCTACACGCTCACGCACCTCCCCGCCGCGGACAGCCCCGCCATCGACGCCGGCGTCGCTTCGGCGCTCACCACCGACCAGCGCGGCTACGCCCGCTCGCGCGACGGCGACAACAATGGCAGCTCGATTCCTGATATCGGCGCCGTCGAGCGTTACCACGGCTCGATCGCTGGACGCAAGTTCCAGGATCAGAACGAGAACGGCGTGCAGGACCCGGGTGAGCCGGGCTTGTCGGGGTGGACGCTCTACCTCGACCTCAACCAGAACGGCGCCCTCGACGCGGGCGAACCCTCGACCGTCACCGATACTGCGGGCAACTACACGTTCACGCTGCTTAAGCCGGGCGACTACACCGTAGCAGAAGTGAACCAGCCGGGGTGGACGCGGACGTACAGCGAAACCGCGTATGCCGCTCAACTGCTCGACGCGTCCGACGTCGGGCTCGGACTCAGCGGCGCCAGCTCGATTGCGGCAACGGCGGATGGTCGGTTCATCTATGTCGCCGGCGCGGGCGAATCCAAGATTCAGCGGTTTAAGCGGGATTCGTCTACCGGCGTGCTAACGCCGCTGGGCGTAACGACGTCGGCTTCGCTGGTCGGCGCCGTGAATATTCTGCAAGACGTGGTGAAGATCGTGGTCGCGCCGGCCGCGGCGCTCGGCAGTGTGTACCTCTACGCCCTCTCATCGAGCGGCGCCCTCGCTGTGTTCTCGGTCAACACGATGACGGGCGACCTGACCGAGGTGGACGTGGTCCGCAACGGCGACGTGCGTGGCGCCACCGTGTCACGACTCGACGGCTCGACCGGGCTTGCCGTTAGCCCCGATGGGACGCGTGTTTACGTGTCGAACTCCGGCCCCTCCGCCCTGAATGGCGGCTCGCTGTTGATCTTCGAACGCCTAGCGGGGTTCAGCCCAGAGCTGCGGTTCCGACGGGTGCTGAGCAACGGCGCCGGCGTCTCTCCGTTCGGAACCGGTGGACGCGGCGTGGCGGCCTACGGCGGCCAGGTGTACGTGGTGGGCGAGACCGCAGATAGCCTCGATACCCTGACGACCTTCAACCTCGCCGCGGCGCCTTTCTACCTCAACTACACGTCCGTGCTCCGCAACGGCCAGTCGGGGGTCAGCGGGCTCGACGGGGCCAACGACATCGCGATTAGCTCGGACGGACGGTTCGCGTACGTATCGGCGGCGACAGACGGCTCGGCGACGGTTTTCGCACGGGACACTTTGGGGGCGCTGACGTTCCTCGAAACGCTCTCGGAAGGGGACATCGACAACGCAGGAGGCGTGGTACGAGGGGTTCAAGACGCGTCGTCGGTGACGATCAGTGCGGACGGTAGCCGGGTCTACGTTACCGGCAAGCGAAACTACGGTTCCCCCGAAGACCCCTTGTTGGTCGGTGCGGTGGCGGTGTTTAGCCGCAACGCATCGTCCGGTCGCTTAACGTTTCTCCACGCGCTCGCCGACGGCGTCCCCGACGCGTTCGGCGGCCCGGTGGAGAACCTTGAGAATGGCGTTGACGCACTGGCGACCGGTGGGTTCCTCTACGTGATTGCGGGGGGAGACGAGAACGCGCTGACGCAGTTCGTTCGCGACGGGGCGGGGCTAGACCGCAAGACGCTGCAGGTGGGCACGGAGATTACGGGGGCGGACTTCAGCGCCCGCAGCGCCCCGGGTGAGATCCGCGGGATCGTCTACTCGGACACGAACAACAACGGCCTCCGTGACCCGAGCGAGTCGGGCCTCGCCGGGGTAAGCGTCTACCTCGACCTCGACCACTCCAACACGTTCACGGCGGGAGACATCACCCGGGTTACCGGCCCGCTGGGCGAGTACCGTTTCGAGAACCTCGCCGCGCCGGGCGTGTACGAGGTGCGGCTCAATACGCTGGCCAGCCAGACCGTCACCTCCCCGGCGCCCTCGCAGCAGAACGAGTGGAGCGTGGATCTCGCGCCCGATCAGGTGTATGTCGGCGCCGACTTCCTGGTCTACAACACGCTCAGCGGGCAGGGCTCGAGCCAGGTCAGCGGCTTTGTGTTCGAGGACCTCAACGGAAACGGCGTGCCTGACTCCGGGGAGGAGCTGGCGAACCGACAGGTCTACTTGGACGTGAACGACAACGGCGTGCGGGAACCCTCGGAGCCGGTCCGCACCACCACCGCCACGGGCGCCTACTCGTTCACCGGCCTGGGGGCGACCAACTACGTCGTGCGGCTGGTGACCACGCCGGGCGAGTCGCTCGCCGGCCTGCAGGGGAACGCCTTCTCGACGCAGACGCTGAACACCGGCCCCAACCCGCTGGGCCTGCAAGCCGTAGACCTCGATGGCGTCAGCGGCCCCGACCTAGTGAGCGTCGACGGCGGGTCGGACAAGGTCTCGGTGCGGCTCCGTAAAGCAGACGGCGGCTACGGCGTGAGGACCGAGTATGCCGTCGGCGACCAGCCGGCGGGGATCGCCGTCGGCGACTTCAATAACGACTCTTACCCAGACATCGCGGTGGTTCACTGGTCGTACGCGTACGTCGTGTTCTTGCTCGGCGACGGCGCCGGCGGGTTCACGCGGGCCCCGCAGGAGGTCGCGCTGCGACAAGACCCACTGAATCCCGCTTCGGCCCTGCTGTTCGCCCGGGCCCACGTTTCGGTAGCGGACCTCGATCGCGACGGTGACGACGACTTGGTGGTGACGCTTGACGTCGGCGCCCAGCCGAACGACCGGGTGAGGTTCTTGCTCAACAGTGGCCTGACTTCGCCCAGCTTCACGCCGCTGGCCGACGTCGCGATGGGGGCCTCAGGCCCACTATCGCTGGCGGTGGGGGACCTCACGGGCGACCTCTACCCGGACGTTGTCATCGGCAACTTCGACGGTCACTCCGTGCAGGTGCTCCGAAACAACGGCGGGACGAGCTTTACGGCGCTCGCGGCCGTGCCGGTTGGCGCAGGGCCGGCGTCGGTGACCATCGCCCACATCGGCGGGAGCACCGCGCCTGACGTGGTGGGCGCCAGCATCGGCGCGAACAGCGTCTTTCGCCTGATCAACAACGGCGCCGGCGTGCTGACCGGCCTGACGCCGATCCCCGTCGCCCAGGGCCCGAGGTCGGTGTCGGTCGTCGATATCGACCAGGACGGCGACGCCGACCTGGTGGTGGGGCGCTCGCTCGACAACGACGTGGTGCTGTTGCGGAACAACGGCGGCGTCTACAGCTTCCCGGAGAGCACGGGGCTGGCGAGCTTCGCCTCACTGGTCGCCAGCGGCGTCAAGCAGGTGCTCGCGGCCGACCTCAACGGCGACGACATCGTCGACCTGGCGGCGGTCCGCGGCGACGCGAATAACGGCTCGCTGGCGGTGCTCGCCAACACGCTGGCGCCCGGCTCGCTGCGGCTCACGCTCAACGGCTCGAACCAGTTGTTCAATCAGAACTTCGCGGTCGCCGCGACGGCGCCCACGCTGCCGGGCGACTACGACCGCAGCGGCACAGTCGATCAGCTCGACTACGCCTTCTGGAAGACCCACTTCGGCGCGACCAGCGGCATCGGATTGCAAGCGGACGGCAACAACGACGGCCAAGTAGACGCCGCCGACTACAGCGTGTGGCGCGACCGCCTCGGTCAGTCGGCGCCGGCCACGGCGGCGCCTGCCTTGGCGTCGTTGGCGGAGGCGTCTCCCTCTGCCGCAGCGTCTTCGCTTCCGGCATCGCTCCCCTCGGCAGCCCTCGCCGCGTTCTTACGGGACCGGCCGATGGCGGCAAACGAACCCCGTGACCTAGTGTTCGCGGCGATGACTCAGCAAGCTGATGACGCCCCCCGGCGGCTGGACGACTCGTTGATCCTCTACCCCATCGCCCGGTGCGAAGTCGATACGTTGGCGTGGACCGATGACGAAGAAGTGTGGAGTGAAGAGTTGCTCGACGAGGGCGAGGCTTTGCAAGCGTGGTCCGCCTTCGGCGGCGAGATCTGAACATCGGCGGTTGGCTGCTCGGGTGCGGAGGTTCGTGCATTCGCTTCCTTGCTGCCTGGCCAGAGGCACAAACCAACTCGGTTGTTCTCCAACTCGTAATCGCGCGAGGTCGTAACCCCAGGGGACGGCGCGGCTTGTACAAACGCTACGGCAAGTAACACGTCGGCTCTGTTGAGGTTGCGAGCAAGATGCACAGGCTAGTAGTTCAACGCGGCTTCATGTCGCTCCACCACGGCTGTCGGTGCTCATCACGTCAGCACCGAACGGCCAACCCCACGGCGCGGCGGTGCAGCTCGCCTCAGCGGCTCGAAGAAGCCAGGATCCCGCAGAGGTGAAGCAGAACGACGCACTCTCCACCATGCCCCAAACTGCACGACCGTCGAGCGCCGTCACATCGGCAAGCCCCCGTAATCAGTCTTGCTCCGAGGCCCCAGGAGCGGGAGCAGGCGTCTCGCCAAAACGTTGCCCGGCGACGGTCGTCGCTTTGATGGCCTTGCCGCCCGTGAGCGGTCTCCGCCGCCGACCGACTGACCCCTGAGCGGCCGGCTCTCAATAGCTAGCTCTCTGCGGGCTGGGTTTCTCAACCTTCTGACACCCAGGGCGCCATGCACGTGATCCTGAGCGTAGCCGGGGGCGTCGTGCAAGACGCCTTTGCGAGCGATACAAGGCTGAAGCAGATTGTCGTCGAGTGGGATGCTGAAGGGACCGGCGGAACGGCCGAGGCCGCGGTGTGTGGGCTTGCGGTATCCCCCTTGATCGCTCTGGCCGAGACCGATGTCGGCAGCTCGTTGGCTGCTGCGGGCCCCGACTTTGCCGTCGAGCCGACCGCCACGCCGCGACAAACGCCCGCCGATCCCAGCCAACTCTCGCATGACGCTCTGATCCGGATCGTCGCGGCACTCCAGCAGCACCTCTACCTCGACCTCGACGACGCCGGCGAGCCCCATTGGAATATCGACAAGGAGTGGGTGTCAGCAGACATCTGCATGGAGCTTGCCTGCCTGTTGGAAATACATGGGCTTACGCCGCATCGAAACGGTCCCCTCTCGGTCCGTGTCGCCCGCCCGCGGTCCAAGGCCTCCGCTTCAAGGCGGACGAACGTGGTGAACTCGTGGCGGTGCGGACCGCCGGCCCACACGACCCGCTCCCGGAACGCAGCAGCGACGAAGTGATCGGCGAGGCGCGCGACCGTCTCGCGGCGATCACCTCGGCCGGCCCCCCGTACCGCGGGGTGTACAAGCAACACGCCGCGGAACTAGCGCGTTTGTTCGGAGCGCTGCGTGGGCGCGAGCAGGAATCGGCGGTCGAGGCCTTCTTGTTGGAGGCCTTCGATCGACGCGAGGCCATGCCGGTCGAGTGGGACGGTTTTAAGGCGCCCGACGCCCAGGGCATCTCGTCGAGCGCATGGCCTGCGGTGGACCGGCGCTGCGGAACGCGCTGGTGGCGGCGTTGCCAGACCTGTTCCCTCCCTACGTTCCTCTCGTTGTCCATGTCGCGTTTCAGAGCTGGGACCCTGCGGAAGTCTACGACGCGTTCCACCCCTACCTGCGCCAAACCGACCGCGCTTCGCGCAGCGACTATTGCACGTACGTAATCCAGCAGCTGGCCATGGGCGCCTTTTCTGCTCGTATGCCCAACGGCGCCAACGCGTTGCTTTGGCGCCGGTTCGCGGATTGCTTTGACCCGCGCTGGCTCGACCTTGTGGTCGAACTGGAGCTGCGTGTGCTGCTGGCGACCCTCGCTCGGCCGGGGCACTCCGAGGGGAGTCATGCGCTGCTGAAGTACCTTGACGAGTGCGTGCTCCACGACGAGCTCCGCGCCGACGCGGGCCAGCTCGCGGCGGTGATGCGTCACATCGGCCACCCGTCGGCAGACGTGGCCGAGCGGATGGGGTCGTCGCCCGAATGGCGGGGAGGGTTCTATGCGTTCGCTGGATCGCAGCAGCAATCAAAGCTCTGAAAAAAGGGGCCGGGCGGGGGCGTCTGGAAGCTGAAGTCGGCGTTCTTCACGACGCGACCAACGCTGTCGATCGTCGCCGAGGTGGCTTCGCTGCGGGCCTAGGACACGGGGCAGACACGGCCCGCGCGAAACGAGTCCGGCCGCTGCATGCTTGTTTCCTGCCTGTCTGCTGGCGCGAACGCCGCCACGCGCCTCATCCCTCAGGACCGGCAGGGGCGATGCTCCGCTGGATCGCATCGTAAACCTCGCCACGGTGCACCGAAATGCTCCGGTCTGCCTCCACCCCCAGACGCACGGCGTCGCCGACGATCTGCTCGATGTGGATGAGGGCGCCCTGTACGCGGATGGACTCCCCAACCGTCCGCTCGATGATCACCATCTTGGGTCCTTGGGCAAATAGGTCGTCTTCGAGCGTGGCGGTCGAGCGGCGGTGCGCTCGTTGGGTGTCGGCCGTGTTCGCCCATCCCTTTCAGGCCAACGCCTGCTCGGGCGACGGGCCGATTGTACTGGTTCTTGCCGGATTCGTGGGAGCCTCTGGGTCTCACCGAGGGCATTGCGGTGATCGATGCGGGCTCGCGCGGTCCGCCAAGCCGGCGCCCGCAGCGGTGATGGTGCGAGGGCCCTTGGCCAACGTGCTGTCGGAACGAAAGCTCGGCACGGTCTTTCGCGGGTCGGGCGGGTGGCAGGTGGGGGCCCGCTGCTGTTTCGCCGGCGGTGGGTCTGCGGCGACCGATGACCAAGGCGCCGCGCCCACCGCACTCGGCCTACACGCACCGGAGTGAAGAATCCGGCGTGTCGATCGCCGCGCTCCAAGCAAAGCTCGCCGGCTTCGGCGCGACCAGCCCGGGTCCCGAGAACAAGATTTCGCCCGAATAAGCAAAGCGGCGTAAGCTAAGGTCGATAAGCAGCCCCAGCGAGAGTGGGAGTGGCCCCGGAGTTTAACGCAGCGGTTCTCTTGGCCGTTGGCGCCGTCGGGGGTCCGGTGCGGTCTCCACGGCGACCGGGGGGACGCCCACGCACATCCAAGGTATAACGCGCTAACGCGGATCGGGGACTGCTACCGCGGACCTCTTTGCTGCTCACGAATAACGACCCATGACGACACTTCGCATCGACCCGCCCACCGGATTTGTCACGATCGTCACCGGACTCCCGCGGTCCGGCACCTCGATGGTGATGCAGATGCTGGCCGCGGGGGGGCTCCCCGTGCACAGCGACGGCGCCCGACCGGTGGACGAGGACAACCCTCGGGGGTACTACGAACACGAGGCCGTCAAACGCCTCGCCGCGGACGCGCGCTGGCTGGCGGAGGCCGGCGGTTCGGCCGTCAAGATTGTCGCCCCGCTGGTCGTTCACCTCCCTGCCGGCGTGCCTTGCCGGGCGATCTTGGTGCGACGCGACCTCGACGAGGTGCTCCAGTCGCAGCAGAAGATGATCGCCCGCGCCGGGACGACCGGCGCGGCGATCGCGCCCGATCGCCTCAAGGGGGTGTTTGCGCAGCAGCTGGCGCGGGCGGCGTCGTTTTTGTCGCAGCGCCCCGACACCCGGCTGCTGGAGCTAGAGCACCGCGCGTTGTTGCAGACGCCGGCGGAGGCGGCCCTCGCGATTCAGACGCTGCTCGGCGTGCCGCTGGACGTGGCCGCGATGGCGGCCGTTGTCGACGCCGGCCTCTACCGCTGCCGCAAGCAAGCGTGAGCGACGTCGCGTCTACTAGCCCAGACCTACTAGCCCGGGCCTACCAGCAGCGGGCCTGCGACTGGTTGCGTTCTAGAGCTGGTCTTCGCTGACGAGCTCGCCGCCGCGCATCGACGAGAGGGCCTTGAAGAGGTCGACGTCGATCTCGCGGGTCAGCGAACGCGTCGAACCGTCGACGAACGTGAACTGCACCACGCCGGGGTGCATCGACCCGAAGTACGACCACTTGGTGTTGTACTGCGGGTTGTCGCCCGCGGCCGCGAACTGCGTCTCGCGGCCCAGGTCGAGCCCCAGGTAGGTGGGCAACAGGCAGGAGCCGATCCAGGCCACCCCCTGCGAGAACCCACCGGTGCGGTTGCCGGAGACGCCGTCGATGAAGTTCGAGCCGATCGTTCCCGGCGCCTCGCCAAACATCAGCGTCTTTGATGTGCCGTCGGTCACCTGACCCATGCGTGTCTTCGAGCGGATGCTGAATACACCCAGCAGGTCGCGGTCGACGCTAAACACCGTGCCGTCGGCCGACACCACGCGGGCGTTCGGCCCAACCTCGCCGTACACGCCCCAGACCCCCTGATAGCTGGTGAGCCCCAGGACCGACCCGGTGGGGACGGGCCACACGGCGGACTTCTGCTGATAGTTGGCGCCGCTGGGGCTCTCGAAGGTAGCCACCGGCACCGGGCTGCTAGAGCCGCCGCCGTCCTTGACGTAGACCTTGTCGACCACGGCGTCTACCGGGAGCTCGTCCGGGACCGTCGGGCAGCGGAAGTTGGTGATCCGGCTCTGGCCGGCGGCCCAGGCGTTGGGGCTGGTCCAGTAGTTCAGGTCGTACTGGTCGGCGCCGATGCCGTAGTCGGTGGTGAGTCGGTCGTGCACGGCGCCGGCCTCGACGTACGGGAGCAGCTGGGCCAGCACTCCTACCCACTGATTGAACTTGCCGGCCCCCTCGGCGTTCGCGTTGGGGAACGCGTAGTTCTTGCTGCCCAAGAAGCCGGGGGGCAGGCGCCGGTTGCCCGACTCGAAGTTGAGCGCCGCGATCCCCAGCTGGCGGATGTTGTTTGCGCATGAGGACCGACGCGAGGCCTCGCGGGCCGACTGCACCGCGGGGAGCAGCATCGCTACAAGGATGCCGATGATCGCGATCACCACCAGCAGCTCTACCAGCGTAAAGCCGGGGCGGGGGGACGGACCCCGACGGCGGGCAGGCACGCCGGTCCCCAGCGCCGCATTGCAGACCGTAATCACTGGCAATATGGCGCCACGCATCTGGGATTCCTCGGGTTGGTCGAGACGGACGGGTTAGCCCTCGATCCGTTCACTGGGGTCGGGCAGCGGCGCGGGGTTCTCGGGGACCTGATTCTGCGGCTCGTCCGGCCCGCCGCAGCCGGCGGCGGCGCAACAGATCACCGAGGCCGCCACGCAGGCAAAGGCGGCGGGCAGCCACGGGCGCCGCTCGGCGGACGGGGCGTTCTGGAGCGGCATAGGGTTCTCCTGTGGTTGGTTCAAGCGAGCACCCGAGAGGCGCGCAGTTCGGACTCGACCGCCCGGGCCGAGTCTCCCAGCTCGCGGTAAACCGCGGCGAGCGCGCGGTGTGCGTCGGCCAGCTTGGGCGCCTGACGGACGCACAACTCCAGCGCCTCGGCGGCGCCGGGGTAGTCGCCCAACGCGATCATCGCCCTGCCGATCGTCAGGTGGGCCCTGGGGAACTGGTGCACAAACTCGGCCGCACACAGCGCCAGGTCGAGGGCCTCCTGGGGCCGGCCGGTCTCGAGCCTGGCCCGCGCGAGGCCCTCGAGCGCCGGCGGGCTCTCGGGGTCGATCTCGAGCGCCCTCTCGTAGGCCTCGATGGCTTGGTCGTACCGCCCCACGGTGAGGTAGACGCCCCCCAGCTTGGTGTGCAGCCCCGGAAGCCGAGGGCTGGCGGCGGCGACCTGCTGGAAGTGGGCCAGGGCCTGCTCGGTGTCGCCGTCGGCCAGCTCCAGCGTCCCCAGCATCATGTGCATGCGCGGGGCGTCTTCGCCCGAGTCGGCGAGCGGCGCCAGCGTCTGCCTGGCCGCGGCCCGATCGCCGAGGGCCAGCAGGCACGAGGCGCGTAGCAACTGCCCCGGCGTTGTCTCTCGGAGCGTGGGGTCGATGGCGTCGATCACCGCGAGCGCCTCTTGGAACTCGCCTGCGTCGACCATCGATTGGGCCAGCACCAGCTGGTTCTGCGCGATCGTGTCCCGCACCGAGGCCTCGGTGTCTTCGCTGGGCGCGTCGATGTACCCCAACGCGACCAGTTGCTGCATCGCCTCGCGGGCCTCGACGGGGTCGACCCGCAGGTCGGCCGGGTGCATGCCGCACGGTCCGTCGATCTGCTCCCAGGAGTTGACCCGCTCGGGGCCCGGCGGGCAGACGAGCGCCTCGGCGAGCTCTCGGCCCGGCATGTCGTAGCCGGCGGGGAGGCCCAGCAGCCGCAGCACGGTCGGCGCCACGTCGAGGATCGACGCCCCGAACAGCCGCGAGCCCGGGCGTACGCCCGGCCCCTTCGCGGCGAGCACGCCGAACGGCCGGTGCCACTCGACCGGCCCCGCCTTGCCGGGCCGCGGGTCGGGCCGCAGGTGATTGCTGTAGTAGCCGTGGTCCGACATCAGCACCACGGCCGTGCGGTCGCCGGCCAGGGTCAGCAGCGTCTGGAGCATCATGTCGTGGAACCGGTAGACGCCGGCCATGCAGTGGCGGTAGGCCTCAAAGTCGGCCTGCGACACCGCGTCCATCTTCGGGGGATGGAACTCCATGAACTCGTGCCCGAAGCGGTCGATCCCCTCGTAGTAGACCGCCGAGAAGTCCCAGTCGGTGTCGGTCATCAGCCGGGTGGCGGCCGCGTGCACCGTGGCGGTCTGCGCCAGCAGCTGTTGGAGCTTGCCGACGCGGTGCGCGTCCTGGCCGACCAGACGCGCCGCGTCGGGGATAAAGGGGAGGATCGCGGCCGCGTCGATCTCGGCGGGCCGGACCCGCAGCTCCGCGAGGCTCTCGAGCAGCTCCGGCGGGTGCACGCTTTGGGGGGCCGGGGGCGAGACGCCGTCCCCCTGCGGCCGGAACACCTCGAACTGGTTGGACACCATCACGCCGTCGATCGGTTCGGCCGGGTGCGACGCGTACCAGCCCACCACGTTCGACTTCAGGCCGCACTGCGTGGCGATATTCCACAGCGCCTTGCACTTGCGGGTGGTGCTCGAGGAGGGGCGGACCCCGCCGTGGTCGGGGTCGGGCTCGGTGAACCCGTAGACGCCGTGCTTCGAGGCGCGTTTGCCGGTGGCGATGCTGTTCCACAGCATCGGCGAGAGCATCGGCTGGATGCTGGCCAGGTTGCCCCAGGCGCCCTCGCGCATCAGCGACGCGAGCGTCGGCATCAACCCCCGCTCAACCAGCGGCTGGATCATCTGCCAGTCGGCCGCGTCCCAACCGACCAGCAGCACGCGGTCGGGGGCGTCGCTTCCTCGATTGCGTTCGAACCGCATCAGCCGGGGCGCCCCCGTTTGCGGCGCAACGCGGCGACCCCCAGCACGCCCGCGGCGAGCAGCCCGAGCGTCGAGGGCTCGGGGACCGCGGCGCCGGCCGCTGCCTCGCCCGCGGCGGGGCCGCCGAAACCGGCGGCCCACAGGTCGTAGTCGGCCTGGCCCACGGGGCCGCCGTTGTCGACGCCGTTGGGCAGCCCGACCTGGGCGCCGAGGTTGTCGCGCCACACCGAGTAGTCGGCGGCGTCGACAAGGCCGTCTTCGTTGAAGTCGCCCGGCGTCCCGGCCGGTCCGGTGTCGCCGGTGAGGATCCCGACGCCGGGATCGTCGTCGTACGCCCAGTCGTTCACCACAAACGTGCCGGCGGCGTTGTTGACCGAGACGCGCAGCCAGCCGTAGTGGATATTGGCTTGTGCGTTGCCGCCGATCGGGAAGCTCAGCCCCAGGAAGGCGCCTTCGACGTCGTTGAACTCGGCGGCCGGGTTGGCGGCGCCGTAGGCGAGCGACCCAAAGAAGGTGGGGCCGACGACCGATGCGTCGATCATGGCGCCGCTCCCCAGCGCCGAGGCGTAGATCAGGGCGCCCCGAAACGCCGCCAGCTGGCCCGGGGCGCCGTTGACCGTGGCGCCCTGGTAGTTGCCGCCGAAGAAGACGTAGTTCTTCAGCAGCACGTCGGTAAACGCGTCGCCGTCGAGGTTGAGGTCCTGGGCCAGCCCCTGGCCGATGCTCAAGTCCTGCACGCCCGACCACACCACGGCGGCGTCGGCCGACCCCGCGGCCGCGCCGGCGGCCAGCGCGTAGGCCAGGCGTCGGGCGTTGGCGGCGCCGCCGGAGGGGATGGCGTTCGGCAGGGCATTCGATTGCTGGGGTGCGTGCACGATCGGTCGACTCCTTTCGAGAACAGGTTTCACAAACCAGACGCGGGCCCGCCGGCCGCTCTTGGAGCGTCGCCAAGAAAGGTCGCCAACGCGTCTGTGCACAGTCGCAGCGCTCAGGCCTGCGCGGCCGAGCGGCGTCGCTTCAGCGCCGCGACGCCCAGGGCGCCGGCGGCCAACAGGCCGAGTGAACCGGGCTCGGGCACCTGGCCCGCGAGGATCCCCTGCCCGGGGACGTCGTCGTACGCCCAATCGTTGATCACGAAGGTCCCGGCGGCGTTGTCGATGCTCACGCGGACCCAGCCGTAGTGCGCGAACTGGGGAGCATTGCCGCCGATCGGGAAACTCAATCCGATGTAGGCGCCGCTAACGCTATTGAACTCTGCATTCGGATTGGCGGCCCCGTAGGCGAGCGACCCGAAGAAGCCCGTACCCAACGTGGACCCGTCGATCAAGCTGCCCGCGGAGAGCGCAGAGACGTAGGCGAGGCCGTTGTTAAAGCCCACCAGTTTCCCGGGGTAACCGTTCACGGTCGCGCCCTGGTAATTGCCTGCGCCCAGGACGTAGTTCTTCAAGAGAACATCGGTGTATGCGTCGCCATCGAGGTTCAGGTCCAGGGCGCCGAACTGGGCGACCGGAAGGTCTTGTGGACCCGAGTAGACAACCGCCCCATCCGAGTCGGCGGCGAGACCACCCGCGGCGGCGCCGGCGGCGAGCGTGTAAGCAACGCGGCGGCTAGAAGTCTTGTGTGACGCCGCGGCGTCACGATCTTGGTGCGGGCTCATTGGCGGAATTCCTCAGGTACCAAACAGGGGGGGGATCGTAAAGCAAGGGTTGGCGCGTCAGAACTCCGCCTGAGACTTGAACGCCGCGAACGAAGTCGATCGTAGTTGGCCATTGCCGGTCCTACAAGACATCTGCTGCCCTAAAGCCAAGCGGTTCGCCGCACATAAGTTAGCGCTGCAACAACGATGCAAAACGTCACCGACGCCGGCTCGGGAACCGGCGTCACGCCGGCCGCCTCAAGCCGTCCGCCGAACGCCGTACGCCAGCTCTGGTAGTCCGCCTGGTCGACGATGCCGGGGGAGTCTGGGGCGTTGGCGAGCGGCGTGCTCGTCCCCAACAGGTCGCGCCACACCGAGTAGTCTGCGGCGTCGACCAAGCCGTCTTGGTTGAAGTCGCCCACGAGCGTGGGCGGATCGATGACCACCGCCTCGGCGGCGATCGCAAGAGAATAGAACTGCACGCTGTCGGCGCCGCCCGCCACACGCACCAGGTACTCGCCGGGCAGCGACAACTCGACCCCGAGCAGCGATTCCGCTACGCCAAGCCCCGCGGCCGCGGCGGTCGCCAGCAAGACGGGGGTCCCCCCCGCCGCACGATAGAGTTGCAGGCTCAGGTCGCTCTGCCGAGCCGAGTTGACTGTGGTATAGAGGTCGCTGGGGTTCGAGCGTTCGCTGTAGGTGCGGCCGACCGGCGTCAGGGTCAGGTCGACCGAGGCGGGCTCGGCAATCGTGAACGCGAAGTAGTCCTCGTCCGATTGGTTGGTGATGCTGACGAAGTCGGTTTGCTGGGGGCCGATTGGGGCAGAACTGGCGGGCACGTCCCCACCGATCTGCAGCGACCCGCCGATGGCCAATGCGCCCAGCGGCGTCGCCGAGCCCGGGGCGTTGTTGCCGGCCGCGGCCTGCTTCTCGTAGGCGTCGCCGTAGAGCTGGTGGGCGCCGCGGAGGTCGTCGAACTGTGGGCCGTCGAACGCCGTGCTGGCGGTGGGGCTCATCAGCACCAAGGCGTTGAACGACTCGGTGTGGCCCAGCCCCAGGCTGTGCCCGATCTCGTGCATCAGGGTGTGGCGGAAACGGAGGTAGTCGTCCGTCGGGTCGCCGAAGTACGCCGCCTCGCTGGTATCCAGCGTGATGTCGCCATCGGGCAAGTAGCCGGACTGCCCGAGGGCGGTCCCGACGCCGTCGATCGAGGCGCCCGCCAGGCGGATGTCGCCCCGCACCCCCGGCACGCCGGGGGCGGCGCCAAGCGGCTGGCCGTCGTCGTTGGGCTCGTAGAGCAGCGTGACGCCGCTTAGCTCGGCCCAGCGATCGAACGAGTCTTCGATCAAGGCGAACCAGGGCTTGTCGACAACATCCGGCACGCCGCTGCCTCCGATCAGGCCGTCGAACACGGCGGCGAGGTTGTTGGCGCGGCCGGGGCTCGGCCCCAGGCTGGGTATGGGCACGCCATCGGCCACGATGCTCCAGGTGAGCGTGATCGGAACGCCGCTAGCGGGGGTCGGACCATCGACCGCCGTGGCCGGCCAGCTGCCGTTGGCAAAGAAGCCAGCGGCGTCGGGGACGGCGCCAAGCAGCGCTGACAACAAGAACGCGAAGCGAAGCGGCTGGTGCATACGGCCAAACGGCCCTGGCGCTGGTTGACGTGCAAGAGTTCCCACCAACCTAGTGTACTATCCCACTCCCTTGCGACCCTCATCCGGGGGTGCGATCTCGCCCGCCACCGGAGCGGGTCCAGTGCGACTTGGCCGTCGCGGCGTCCGCCCCGGCCCAGCGGCCGGTCAGCGGGTCGGTGTGGGGCCCTGCCGGTCCTGGGCTTCGGCCGAGACGGACCGCGACTTGCTCCGAAGCCCGCGCCCAGGCGGGAGGAGAGCGGGGCCTCGCGGCGGTGGGCATTGCGTGGAGCCGTCTGGGTCGGCGATGGCGTGCGCCAACGCGCACTGGAAAACACCAGATCTCGCGTTGCACTCCCCCGCGTGCCAAGTACAATGCGGGGGCTTACGGATCGGAGACCGAATCGCGATGGAGCGACGATGTCACGATCACGTCAATCTTCATTGTAGAACTCGGATACTCGAAAGGGGTTTTGGATGCGTTTAGCAACGATTTGCGCCGCTGGTTTAGTGGTCTTCGCCACGTGCGTCCCCACGTTCGCCTCGATCGCGACTGTTGATTTTGAGAGCGCGGTTCCGGGCGCCAAGGTGTCTGGTGACGAGCTCGCAACGGTTGGGTCGTTGGTCGCAAAGGTGGGTTCACAAACCGGATCGATCGTGGCCGGCGGCGGCCCGGCCGGCGCCGGTGACCAGTATCTTTACAGCGATGACGGGGGGGCCGACCCCCAGGACCGCGCGGTTGAGATCGTTTTCAATAAGCCGATTTCTTCGATTCTGAGTCTTGACGCCTTGTTTCAGGATTCTGGCGGCACCGACTTCACCATCCGCATTCCGGGTCCGGGCCCCAATATCGTCGTGTTCTCCAGCAACGCGGGTGGATTGAACCCGGCTTGGTTCACGGACGTCATCGGCGGACCGCTGGTCTTGCCGTTCTACACGACGAAGCTGATCTTTACCGACAACGACACCAACCCGGTTGGCATTGACAACCTCAAGGTCGAGTACGTGCCAGAAGCAGGGAGCTTGATCGCTTGGTCGGTCTTGGCCGGTGGCTTCTTTGGCTTCGTGCGGCTTCGTCGCAACGCCCGCGTCTAGGCCCGGCGCCTGGCGGGCCTGGGCTCCGCCGACGCCAGCAGAATAACGCCATCCGTGGGTCGCTCTCTGGAGCGGCCCACGGATTTTTTCGCGCCATGGGTATGCATCGTAGCTGTCTGCACCCGATCACTGCATGGCCGGTCACGCTCGTGAGAGCTCGGAAATGCAGTGTCGGGCGTCTTGCCCCTCACCCCCGATGAACCGGAGTTTCCGGGCGTGCTCCGGGCTTTGCGGGGGCCTGCAGTGGTCGTCTGCGCGGCGCAGGAATTCCAGCTCGTGGCGCCGTTGAGAGATGCAGAAAGCGTGGCGCCCTCAACCACACGAGCACCCGCAAGATCGCTCGCCGGCCGGGTTTCATCCGGGACAAGAAGCCCGGCCGGGCATCTGCTGCTCTAAGACCCCACGTGGGCGCGCGGTCGACCGACCAGTGGGACGCCCCCTGGGAGGGCAAGCTGACCGCGTGAGCGAGGTGCGACGCCCTCGTTAGGGTGAGATCCCAATCCGCTGCCGACTCGTGTGTGGGAGCCGCCGGTGCCGGAGCCGGAGCCGATGGGCGCGGCGGTGGGCCACGCCTAGCCGGCAGCGGCCCGCGCCGAAGACTCTCGTGGTTGAGATGGGCGCCGCTGTGGACGCCGCAAGCGAGGCGGGCGATGCTCTTCCCGCTCGACGCCGGTGCGCCGCGGCGCCTTCCGCTCCCGCCCGGCCGAGGCGGCCCGACCGAAACGTCTCAGCCGCTAGGCGGCGGGAATAGGACGCGATCGGCGAGGCGACGCCCGCGGGGGATCAGTCCTCGCGCTTCTGCCTGCGTCGGAGCGCGGCTACTCCGAGGCATCCCGCCGCGAGCAGGCCAAGCGTCGAGGGTTCGGGGACCGCGGCGCCGGCCGAGGCCGCGGCCGGGGCAGGCCCGCCGAAGCCGGCAACCCACAAGTCGTAGTCCGCCTGGCCCACGGGGCCGCCGGTGTCGACGCCGTTCGGCAGGCTGGTCTCGACCCCCAGATTGTCGCGCCAGACCGTGTAGTCGGCCGCGTCGACGGCGCCGTCCTCGTTGAAGTCGCCCGGGACGCCGAGCGGACCGGTTTCGCCGGTGAGGATCCCCGTGTTAGCGGCGTCTTGGTAGGCCCAATCGTTGATAACGAACGTGCCATTGGCGTTATTGACCGAGACCCGGACCCAGCCGTAGTGCAGAAACTCTGGCTCGTTGCCCCCGATCGGGAAGCTGAGTCCGAGGAAGACGCCGCTGACGTCATTGAACTCGGCGCTTGGGTTGGCGGCGCCGTAGGCCATCGACCCAAAGAACGCGGGGCCGACCGTCGTGGCGTCGACCAGGCTGCCGCTGGCCAGCGCCGATGCATAGGCGAGCGCGCCCTCAAACCCGACGAGCTTGCCCGGGTAGCCGTTGACGCTCGCCCCCTGGTAGTTGCCGCCGAAGAAGACGTAGTTCTTCAGCAAGATGTCCGTTACGGCGTCGCTGTTGATGTCGAGGTCTTGCGCCAGCCCCTGGCCGATGCTGAGGTCCTGCACGCCCGAGTAGACGACCGCCCCGTCCGCCGGCGGCGGCACGACGCCGACCGCGGCGCCGGCGGCGATCGAGTAGACCGCCCGTTTGGAGGCGAGCCGGGGGGCGTTGGGGGTGGTTTGGGGGCGACCCGGCGGAGTCGGTGCGGCGCTCGGTCGGTGATGCTGCGTCATGGAATTCTTGGGTTCGTCGCTCGGAGGCAGGACGCGGGGCGGTTTGGGGGGGGCCGGCCGCCCAGCCAGACGCACTAGGCCAGCTCGACGACGGGTTGGCGTGGGTGTCGACGAACGCTGCTTGTTCGAGCGTCCGGCGCCACCAACGGAAGTTGTCTTGGAAACGAGCCACGCCGCTCGCCGCCGGCCCCCCCTCCCAGATCGGGCCGGCGGCACGGCGATAGTCGCGAGACCGCGGCATCGCCTGAGCTAAAGGATCGGGACGCACGGCGGCGCGTTGTTCGCCGACCGGCCGCCTCTCCACAGCCCAAGCCGTGCCTTGAGGATAATTGCGGCTACCTGAAGGTTCAAGCAGTTTGCAAGAAGAGAGCCGCCGGAGCGGGAAACTTGGCCGTTCTTGCCGGCTCGAGCAGTTCTGTCGACGGCAGCGGGCCGACCTCGGGCTGTGCTGACCGCGGTCTCGCGGGGGTCACCAGGGAGGTGGGGACCTCGTCCTCGCCGCCACCGCCGGGCCAGCCGCAAGCCGCTGCGGCTGGAATGAGTTGTCTAGCGAGGGTTACTATCTAGACTGACGAATTAGTGACGCCATCCGGGCAGTATGATGAATTGCCGGACGCCGGAGGTAGCGTTGGCGGACCGGCTGGCCCACACCAGCGCACCGTTCTACCGACGCGTCTCGCTCGGGTTCCGACGCCATGAAGACCGAACGCATCGAGCCAGGCCCCGGCCAAGAGTCGGTTTGGGACTATCCGCGGCCCCCCCGGTTAGAGCGGGTGAGGCAGGCGGTTCGCGTCGAGTTTGCCGGCGAGGTGATCCTGGAGACGATGGACGCCGTGCGCGTGCTGGAGACCAGCCACCCCCCCAGCTACTACTTGCCGATGGAGGAGCTGGTCCGAGGGCTGCTCGTTCCGAACGCCGACCAAAGCTTCTGCGAGTGGAAGGGTAGGGCGGTTTACTTTGACGTGTGCGTGCGCGACCAAGTAGCGCCCAGGGCCGCGTGGGGCTACCCGGCGCCTGCGACGCGGTTCGGGGCAATCGCAGGGCGGGTCGCCTTCTACGCCGGGATGATGGACGCCTGCTACGTCGACGGAGAACGCGTCATGCCCCAGGCCGGTGGCTTCTACGGCGGCTGGATCACCAGCACGGTCGTCGGCCCGTTCAAGGGGGGTCCCGGCACTGCGAGTTGGTAAGCCAAAGCCTCGGGGGTGGGCCAGATCGGGAGGGACGGGCGTGTCGCGCGGTCTTGCGAGCTCGCCGCAAAGCGCGACGCGCACCTCCTTGCGAAGACTCGCCGCCGGTACCGCCGGGCACGGGCGAGGCCTACGTCCATCGAATCGGACCGAGGCGGCCGGGAAAGCCGCGTCGGGGGCCACCCGCAATCCCCCGTTGAGAAGAACCCGTGACCGAGAACAAACGGGAAACATCGGCGTTTGGCGGGGCCAGGTTCCTGGGCTCGACAAACTTCAAGAAAAATGCCCCCAACCGCTTGCTTCGGATAACCGTCGTTGCTTGTAGTTTGCGGTAGGCCGCCGAAAATGTCTATCACGTTGTCGTGATCGATCTTGGGCTGCCGCGCGTTCCTGGATGGGAGGATTCGAAAATGTCACACTCACTCGCAGAAAGACTCAGGCGCCGTAGCGGGCTGCTATTGATGACACTTGCGCTGGTCGCTTTGACCGGCATGCAGTCGGAGGCGTCGATCCTGGTGGGCACCCTGCCCCTCGTGGGCACCGATGACGATAACTCTCAAGACAAGTTGTCGGACATCGAAGCCGTAATCGACGCTTACAACGCTGCCAAAGACCCTGATCTGATCAAGCCCGATACGCTGTTCAAGAAAACGGACGTAGACTCAGCGTTTGTGTTCAATATGGCCAACGGTTTTATGTTCTTCTCGGACATGGCCGGAACTATGGCGGTCACCACGGAGGCGGCCCTGACAAGTCTCGAGACGGCGTACTTCAAGTACACCGGTCCTGAGTCGGTCACCTACTACAGCGTCAAGGCAGGAAAGGGGTTCTCCCTATACGTCCTGGAGGACGGATTAAATCTTCTCACCCGCGACGACACGACGAAAACGGACATTTCTCACGTCTCTTTCTGGACGGGCGACTCTGCTCCTGTTCCCGAAGCGTCGACGCTCGCGTTTTGGTCGCTGATGTTCGTCGGGGTCGCGGGTGCCGTGTACCGCAAAGGCCGCTCGACTTGTTCGGCGACTGCTTAGGTTCGTTTTCGAGTCCGACGTCGCCCCGCGGAACGCGATCGAGTGGGACGCGTGATGACGCGGCGTAGCCAGTAGAGTGGCTCGGGCGGGCTAAGCACGAATTACCTTGCCTGGATCGCCCCGCGCCGATCATACGCCGCGGCTGATCGCGTGGCTGCGTATCTCAAGCGGACTGTGAGACCCTAGCGCAGAGATGGCTAGACCCGCTGAGGTGACCTCTGCCCACGCGTCGCTTGGGGGGTGATCGCGGCTTGGCCTCGTGCTTGTAACACATCGAGCTAGTTGGGTAGCGACCGCCGACGGCGCCGTGAGGCCTCTTCGTCCATCAAGGCCGGCACTGAATTAACGCTACCGGCCTGCCCTCCGGACCGCCGCAGGTCAGCCGTCGGGCGGACTAGGCCCAGTCGCCAAGCAGCTGGAAGACTCCGTCGTAGGCGGTGAGCAGCGCGGTGTCTTGTCCCCCGCTGAGGCCGTAGGCGACGACCTTGCCGGACCGCTGGGTTTCAATCGTGCCCCCCGGGCAGGTCAGCGACGCGACGCTGCCGCCGACCTCGAGCGCGTCGGCGCCGGCCCAGTCGTTCAGCACTGCGAGGTCGCTCCCCAGGTCGCTAAACGCCCGCACCCGTGCGAAGTCCGTTGCGACGTTCAGGCACCCCGCGCCCGACATGTGGGCCGACGACCGGCGTGCGTTAAAGATGTCGACCCCGGCGGAGTCGCAGAAGTCGATCGAATCGACCCCGCCGCCCGAATTGTTCGAGAATTTGGCGAACCCCTCGGCCCGGCGGACAAAAGCCGCGCCCGTCTTCTTGATGTAGTTGGGGGTCGCGACGACCCCCTCGTTGTCCCCGCGTGCCGTTGCCGGCGCCTACAGCCGGTTGGTCCGGTCGGCCGGAGGTTGTGTTCAACGCTCCGTGAAGCTGCGGCAGTTTGCCCTCTGGTTGGCGCGCGGAGTGCGCCAGCCGCCTGAATCGCTTGTCGGGTACAGCCCCGGCCGACCGGTGCCCGGAGGACGCCCGAAAGGTCCAGCCTGGTGCAGCAGTGAATTGCCCCGACCACGCCTGCCCGGACGCGGCCACGGAGCCAAAGCTAAGTCCACGGCGGGAGCAACGAAAAAGGCGAGGCCCACCGACGTGGGCCTCGCCTTCTCGTTTTAGAGCTTCTGATCGCGACTTAGCGCTTCTTGCGTAGGATCAGCCCAACGGCGCCTAGCAGCCCGCCCCAGGCAATAATGCTCGTGGCTTCGGGCACGGGCGCCACAGAACCCTCTAGAGCGGTGAAGATAAAATCTGGATCGGACGTGCTGGATCCGGTGTCCTTGTTCTCGAACCGCACGCTCTTAAGCAGGTCGCCGGCGGTGAATCCGAACGAGGTCAGGTCGAACGCAATCTGATTCACGTTCTCGGCCGCGGGGGTGAACTGAAGGAATTTCGCTACACCCGAACTGGCGTCGATGAAGGCGCCGCCGTTGAAGCTGATGCGCCAGCTTGTGCCCTCGGTATCAACGCCTGCACTCGAGCTGGTGATCTCGTAGACCACGAAGGTGTCCCTGTCCGAACCGCCGATCGTGAGCCCGGCGCCGGCGTAGTCCAGCTGGAACCAGTCTGGCCCAGCCGCTCCCCTGCTGTTGAGTGAGAGCTGATCGCCGGGATCGCCACCGAACTGGCCGGAGGCCAGTTCGCCCGTCGTGACGCCATCGACGCCGACGTGGTTGTCCCACAGCTTCCCGTCGAAGGTTACACCACCATCTGACCGGTAGGTAACGGCCGCCCCATCGAACTGAGTGAGATCAAACTCGTAGGCGTCAATCGTGACACTGGCCCACGCCGGAGCGGTGGACAACAGCGTGGCGATTAGTACACCGGCGCCAAAGCGAATACTCATGCTCTACCTCTTGGGACGACTGAAAAGTGAGAAAAGTTACAGATTGGATGGAGATTATCAGCAAGACAGCGGGCGGGGTCAAGCGTCGCCGCAGAGATTTCCGCTAGAAGACACGCTCGGCATCTGACGGTAGTCCGCAAGAGGAGCGACCGATGGAGGATCGAAACTTCCCTCAAAAACGCGGATCGCCGCCGTTCTGGCCTGCGTTAGGGCTAGTCGCCTGTACGCGACCGACGCGGCGTCAACCCATCAGTTGGCGCCGAAGGCCGCAGGCAGTCTGCCCGCTCAGCTAGGATGTGGAGAATGTCGGCCACTGATGGGAGTCCGTCTCCCTGTTCGCGGGGCCTGGCGAACATCCCCAAGAGCCCGGGCGCCGTTCACTGCTTGGTCCGGTGCTCGTCAGCGGCGTTGCCGCCCGTGGTAAGGAAGTCCTCTTGGAACCGCGGGCGATCTTCGCCCGGATCGATGCTCTGCATTCGGGCCTCTCTTGCCTGCCGGAGCGGCTCTCCGGCAGCTGATCCCTGGGATGCGAGAGTCCCAGCGGCCCGCGAGGCGGCGGATGGAGGCACGGGGTGTCGGAGAAGCCGAGGAGTCGTCACTCCGCAGAGCCAGTGGATCGGAAGCTCCACGATGCAGCCCGTGATGCGGTAAGTGGAGAAAGATCCTTGGACGCTGCAGGGAGTTCCGGGAGGCTGCGTTGGTCCAGGAGGAAACTCTCTAACAGTTTGGCGCCAGGGCAGTCCCGATACGAGTCCCTCTTGATCGGCACGATTCGTTGCTGGTGCTTCTGCTTTCGGGGACGCGCTCGCGACGAGCGGCGCCGGCGCCTCCAACGCTCGGCAGGGCGCCCCGGCGGAATGCTAGCCCCACAGGCCGATCTGGGCGAACACGTAGTCGACCGCCTCCAGGTCCAGGGTGTTCGTCCCCCCTTCAAGGCCGTACAGCAGCATCAGGTCGAAGCCCCTCGCCTCGATGTGTCCGCCGGAGGCGTGGTCGATGGCGCCCCCCCAGCTGCGGACCGTCCCCAGGTCGTTGCCGGCGGAGTCGTGCAGATAGGCCTGGTCATACCCCGTCGACGCGTAGCCGGTCACGCGCGCGAAGCCGGTGGCGCGGTTGTTGTACAGCGTGCCCGACATGATCGCGCGGTCGCTGTAGGCGCGGTAGAAGTCGCTGCCGGCCGAGTCGTACATCAGCGCCGTGTCGCTGGTGCTGTCCGCGAACCCGTGCGTGGCCACAAACGAGTAGGCGCGGTTGGCGTAGCCCGGCCCGGACATGATGACCCGGTCCGCGTAGGTGCGGTAGGTGTCCGCGCCGGCGGACCCGTACATGTACGCCACGTCGATCAGGCTGTTGGCGAACCCGTAGGTGTTGGCGAAACCTTCGGCGCGGTTGTTGTACCCGGCGCCCGACATGACGACCCGGTCCCCGTAGGTGCGGTAGGTGTCCGCGCCGGCGGAGCCGTACATGTACGCGGCGTCGTCCCCCCCCATGCCGACCACGACGATGTTCTCGAAGCTGCTCCCCACCAGCACGTACCCGGGGCCGGTCAGGCTGATGCTGTTGACCCCCAGCAGGACCGTCTCCTTCTGCGCCGTGCCGTGCAAGACGAAAGAGTCTGTGCCCCCGGCGCCGCTGACCGCCAGGTTCTTGTAGACCGACGTGTCGAACGCAAAGACGAGCCCGTTGACCGAGAGCCCGTGGTAGAAACCGCCCGTGCCGGTGCTGAACGCGATCGCGTCGTTCCCCTCGGTCCCCACGACGTGGACCGTGTCGCCCGAGATGGCCACGGCGTTGGTGAGCCGCAGGGCCACGCCGCTCGCCGTGCCGGTCACACGCACATAGTACTGGGTCCCGGCGGTGGTCAGCACGTCGGCGCGGTCGGTTGCGCCCCCTTGCCGGACGAGCTTCATGCTCGCGTTGTAGAGGTCGAGCGAGATGTTCTGGCCGCCGGCCACCGCGTCGACCGTCAGGTAGCCGTTCCGGCTGGCGGTGATCCGGTACCACTGCTCGCCGTTGATCGTCAGGTTCGCTTTGGTCTGCTGGACGCCGACCGCGCCCCAGTCGATGAAGTTAACGGCGTTCTCGAACTCCACGTCGAGGCCGTAGTAGCCCAGCCCGCCGGACGAGCTCAGAGCGACCGTGTAGGTCTGGCCCGCGACGACGGTCATCGCGCAGCCGGCGCCGGCGTTGACGGAGGTCCAGCCGGTGGCGCCGAAGCCCGCCCAGCTCGCCGCGAAATCGTGGGTGCCGCCCGTGGCGTTGAAGGTCACGCGGCCGGTCTCGGCGGCGGTGAAGGTGAAGTAGTCCGCGTCGTCCAGCTTGCCGATCAACCCATCCATTGCGAGGTGGCTCTGGCTCTGCAGCGAGCCCCCCAGCGTTCCCAGGTTGTACGCGGTCGCGACGCTCGATCCGTAGTCGTCGGCCGGCATCAGGGCGTCGATCGCCCGGGCGAGGTTCAGCCGCTTGTAGCTCTGCTGGGTGGCGGAGTCGAACAACGTGTCGGCGGTCGCCATCAGGTGATCGTAGATCATGTCCTGCGTGACGCCGGTCGTGCCGACAAACTCCATCGCCTCGCGCACCAGCACGCTGGCGCCGGCCACGTAGGGCGCCGCCATGTTCGTGCCGGAGGCGGTCTTGTAGTCGTCCACGACGCCGTTGCTGTCGCCGGCGTAGTCGGGCGCCGTGCTGGAGATGAAGCGGCCCGGCGCCGCGAGCGCGCGTGTGTGGCGCTGGGAGAAGTAGCTCAGCGCGCCCGAGTCGTCGACGCTCATCACCGGCACGACGTACGGGCTCACCGCCGGGTAGCTGAGCCCGGGGGCGTTGTAGCTGGTGAAGTCGTTGCCCGCGGCGACGGCGATGAAGATGCCGTCCGCCTCGAGCTGGGCGAACTCGTCTTCCAGGGCGGCCCAGTTGGGGACCGTGTCGGCGTTCCAGCTGTTCCCCAGCGAGAGGTTGACCGCGGTGATCGGGTTCTCGAACGCGTTGCGGTTCTCGTGCACCCACTGCAGCGCGCTCTCGACCCAGTTGGTGTAGCCGGCGCCGGTGTCGCTGAAGACCCGCAGGGCCACCAGGTCGACGCCCGGGGCCACCCCGGAGCTTGCGCCGCCGTCGGCGCCGATGACCCCCGAGACGTGGGTGCCGTGGAAGCCGGCGGGGCCGTCGTCGTAGGGGTTGGCGTCGTTCTCCGCGAAGTCCCAGCCGCCGACGACGCGGTAGCCCGAACCGAAGCCCCCCCCCAGGGCGAAGTGGTCCCACGCGACGCCGGTGTCGATCACCGCGACGGTCTGCCCGCCCCCGTCGAAGCCGTAGTTGGCCCGGACCTGATCGAGCCCCGTCAGCAGGTGGGCGCTGGCGAGCGATTGCTGGGCGAGCGCGGCCTGGGAGGGGAGGGCGGCGCCGCCGGGGTCGGCCGCCGCGATCGCGAGCCCCGGCAACGGCGGGGGGTCGAGTTCGGCAGGCAGCACAATCGGGGGCGCATCGAGCGTGGCCGGCTGCGCGAGGGCTGGGAGGTCGAGCCCGCCGGGGTGGTTCACGGCGCCGGCCAGCAGGTCGACCAACGGGTCGGCCGACATCACCTGTCGTGCTTCGAGCGATTCGACCCGGCAAGAGCGCGGCTTGCGGCTGCGATTACGGTCCATGGAGTGGAGGCGCCGCGGACCCGGGGGACACGCGACGCATGCTGAAGTAAGAAGCGGGGCTGACCGTGGCGGGCACGGCGCGGCCCGCCAAAGCAAACCTACGTCGCGTCGAGCGGGGGTGCGGCGTCCACGGACACCCGAACGCGCCGCCATTGGCGGGTTTGAGGAGGGGTCGTGGCGCATGTTGAAGGCTTGCAACAAGGCGCCGCCCCCGGATGATGCCCGGAAGCAACCGTGGGTGGCGCCGCGGACTGCTCGGCCGTCCGCGGCGCCCGTGCTGGAAAGAGGCGTTCACCGGTCGCGGGCCGCTCGCCTTCGGCCCGGAGGCCGCCAGGCGCGACCGTCAGCCATGGCCGCGGCCCGCTGGCCCAAACCTCTTCCCAAGGCCTGAGGACCCCTCGCCCACCCCGGTGCGTCCCGGGCCGCGCGGGTGGCCCAGAGTGCGGCGTGGTAATCCTTCCCGCGTGGGCCGGAAGGCGGTTGGACCCGCTTGTGGGGGGGCGGCCGAGCTGGCGCGTCCCCAACAAGTTCGTTGCGACCGTCAGGACCGGGTTTCGGCGGACGCCTTCCGGCGGCACGCGCGGGTCGCGGCTCAACCGTGCCGACGCCGCCCCCCGATGAACACCGGTAGGAGCCAGCCCCATGCAATGCCCACACTGCACCTCGACCGACGTCCATCCGAGCCGCCGGCATGACTCGCTGGTTTTCCGGTTGCTGCTAGTGGCTCGGATGCGATGCCACGCCTGCCAGCGGAAGTTCTTCGCGTTGGCTTGGCGCCGAGCGGCTTAGCGTGCCTGGTTTGGGGCTCGGCCCCTTGGCAGCGGACCCTAGAGTTCGCCGAGCGCCCCTGGGATCGGCCGCGTTGCATCGAGTGGGCCCGCCGCGTCGCCCGCCACTGCCAGGCCGCCGACCGCAGCGTCCCGCTTGGCCGGCCGTAGACGCGGCCCGCCGCCGGCTCCCGCAGTCCGGCGGCGCTGCTGCTGGTCGCGGCGGCCACGCAGGCGTCCAGCAGGCGACGCTCTGCGAGCAGATCGGGGTCGGTCATCTCAAGGGGCATTCGTACGGTTGCGATGGAGCCGCGTTGCGACCCACGTACCAGGGAAGATCACATCGTAGTGAAGGGCAAGCCGCGGGGCCGCTCGGGAGCCGATGGGGCGATCGAGGGGGCGTGCTCGTTGAGCGTCGAGGGCGGACGGGGTAGTTCGACCTCCGCTCCTCATTCGTTTTCATGACGACACCGAGAAAATCCCTTGACTGCGGCGCCCCGCCTGTGGTAGCGTAATCCCCGCAACGATGCCGTAGTTCGCCGCGTTGGAGACGCTCAGCTCAAAGGCCTCCAACTTGGGGATTCCGCCGATGGTCCGCTGTTTCGCCGCTGGTCTAGTTCTGTGTTTGGCGAGTTCTCTCCCGTGCCACGCGTCGATCACGATCGATTTCGATCTGAACGACGGCCAGTTCGTCACACTCCCCGCGACAGGTTCGCAGGCGACGGACTATCTAGGCGTGTACCAGTCCCCGACCTTTGTCCTAAACAAGTCAATCCTGCCGGGCGAGTCGCTGAAGATTTGGCTCAATTTCCAGGACGGGGGAAACGCCCAGCGGCTCCATCTCGACGAGGGGGGGGCCTCGACCCTTCCAAACGAAGGCATTCTGTTGGAACTCGCAGGCATCGGGCAATCGCAGATCAACTTCGATGTCCAGATCGGCGGAGCTACCGGGAGCTACCGCACCAACATCAGTGACAACGAACAAGTAGTGAACGCCCAGCGGCTTGCCGCCTTGGGGGGCCCTGAGCCGTTCGACGACGGGGCGCGGCTCGGCGAATTCAGCGCCGATTACCCCAACGATCCTGCTCGGTTCTCCGGCATCGCTCTGGACCTGACGCAGGAGGCGATCTCGTTCACCAGCCTGCATATCGATCTGTTCAACGCCGGGACCGAAGAGATTACCCTCTCGGAGCTTGTGTTCCTGGGCGTCGCCAACGAGGTTTCGATCTCCACGGCCCACGCCATCCCGGAACCGTACAGCGTCCTTACCTGGCTCGGTCTCGCCGCGACGGGCGCCCTCGTGCGAGGGCGGCGGGGCAGAGCTCGGGTCGACCAGGAGCGGTAATCGCGCGGGCGTTGCGGGCCCACGGCGACCGGGCAGGTCAGCGAGCCGTCGCCGACTGAGCGGCCGCGGCGAGGCTCGCCCAAGCCCGGCCCGCCCGCGGGTCGGCCCCGACGCTGCCGGCTGCGGAGACCGGGCCCGAGGTCGCCAGGGACGCCCTGGTCCACTGCTGCCGTCCTGGCCGAGCCGGGGCAAGCCCGCTCGCCCGGGGAGGTCTCGAGTTGGGCCGGTCGATCGTCGCGACGCCAAGGGACCCCGGCGCGGTGTACACGCATTGTCCGCCGGGGCAGGGCCTGGTTCCATGCTAGCCGGCGTTCGCTGCCGCCCAGCCCTCTCCAGCCTCCGGCCGGAGGAGGTCAGCGGTGCGGCAGGCGTGAGGCGTTGGGTTCCGTCGCACGCCGCGTCGGCATCCGGCCGCGCGGCGACGACTGAGTTGGTCCGCGGCTGCGAGTGTCAGAAGCCCCGTCGCGATGTTCGGCGGGAGGGGCGACCACTGCCGCTCTGGCTCTCATTGCAGCAGCACCTCGATCGCTCGGAGGCTCGCCTGGGCGATATCATCTAGGTAGGAACGCCACAACGCGTCCTCGGTGACGGCCGCGGATAAGAAGCGGACGTCTTCGGGCGATTGCCCCGGAAGCAGGTTGAAGCAGTCGCCCTGCTCGCCCTGGGGATAGAACCAGCGGTCTGCGGCGGGGCCGGGGCCCGGGGTGCGACGCCACGCAAGCGACCAAAGCACGGCGAACCACGCCTCCGGCTTCGCTTGCGGGACGCGCGTGTATCCCAGCCACAGCAGCAGGTCGCCGGGAGCATTGCTGAGAGCCTGAGCGGCTTTGAGAGAGGCCTCCATCGTGGTGACCAGAGCCACCTTCCCGGCGGCGCCCTGCTCCTGCGCGAACAGGTCCACCAGCAGCAGCCCCGGCTTGTCGAGACCGGGAGGCCAGGCGGCCGGCGGGGAGACACTCGGACTCCACCCCGCGCCAAACCGCTTGAGAAAGTGCAGCGGCGCCCGGCTCAAGCGGGCGTCGGCTTGCTGCGGAGCGGCGGCGAGGGGGGACCCGAGCGGCCGCCAGGTTAATTGCATGGCGATCGGCTGCTCGCCGTCGCACCGTTCGAACAACGCCGCTGCCCACTGGAGCTGGGTCTTCCAAAGGTCCATGGCGCCTCGCCTGACTGAGCGGCGTGTCCCTCGACTTGCATTAACGGGTGCGGTGCGGGTGCGGTGAACGAGTTGGGAAACCCGCTGCCTAGGTGGCTTACCTACCGTCATCGCAGGACAGAGCTAAGCGAAACGCCGGTCCGCGTCGAATGGGGGCGCCTCGCTACAAACATACGTTACGCGATCGAGTCGACTCGCTTCCGACCGAGTGCGCGCCTGGACGTTAGTCTCCTGGGCGTCGGCCTGCGCCGATTAGCGGCAAGAAGCGGCCGCACGGCCGTTGTACCCGGTTCAATTCGCCCTCGGTCGACTCGACGGCCGTCGCAACTCCCCCATTTAGGGCGTGAGATGCGGCGCTTCGGACGGTGTGCTGAAGCACGACACGCTCCGTCGCCCACGGTCGTGACCCCTGGGAGGTCGCCTCTGCGGCGGAAGGCGGGTTGCTTGCGCCCGAGGCGCGGGCAACCGGAACGGTCTGGGCGCGGGGAGAAGACCCAGCACACGCTTCGTCGGGAACCGGCCGACGCGTTCTTGAACGCGTCGCGGCAGCCCGCCGGGCTTGGCCGCCGCGACACGACATCCCCCCGGCTCAGACCTACGCCTTCCCGGCAGAGACACCGATTCGGGCCGAACGGTCCCAAGCTTGCGTCCAGCCGAACGAATATGCTGATGATGATGCGGATCGTCGAGAACACCACCGAACGGTTGGTCCTGAAGGGTACGCCGGGGGGCGCGCTGGCCACCCTGCTCGGCGCCGCGGTCGTGGCGGCTACCGGGTGGTTCGCCTGGGTCTGCGTTGGGGAGGCGGGCGGCTACTTGCAGCTCATCCCGCTGGGCTTCGGCTCCTTGATGGGGGTCGCCCTCTTCTCGGTCGGCCTTCTGACGCTGGCCGCCGGCCGGGTGCGGCTGGTGCTCGACCGCCGGACAGGCGACGCGAGCTACGATGTCTACTCGCCGGTGATCGACGTCGGCAAGCCTTGCTCGTTTCGGCTGGAGGAGATTCACAGCGTAGCAATCGAGCGGCACGAAGAGGCCCGCCCGCACCACGACGACCACGGCGCCTTCCCTGCCAAGGTCTGCCGCGCCCGGCTGCGTCTCCGCAAACCCCGCCGCGCCATCGTGCTCGACGAGACCGAGAACGGCCAAGAACGCCGCGTGCGGGCCGTCGCTGAGACGGTGGCTGGATGGCTCGAACTAGAAGTCACCGAGCAGGGCTGAGCGCCGGGCCGACGGTTGAGCGACGTGAGCTCCGAGTTCTCGGTCGAGGCCATGATAGATTGAGGCGGTCCGATCCCGTCCTCGGCGGATCTCCGTGCGGTTGGATTGCTATCGATCTGCCACGCCCGGAACAGGCCGGATTCTCAGGGGCGACCGCGTGCGATTTGCGGTCGACTCCAAGTCGAGAACTGGTTCTGCCAAAAAGCACCACCGCCCGCAGCTTGCGAACAACTCTAGCCGCACAAGCCGACGCAAACGCTGCGGCGATAATCGCACCCGAGGCAGGATCGGCTGAACGGCTGAGGCAATTTGATACGAGGTCAGACGCGGCCGCTTAATGTCGGCGGCAAATGGATCGCAGGGCTGACTAATCGAGGGCTTGGTGCGGCTCTTGTGTCTAAAGGTTTCGCGTTCCGCACGACTCCCCAATCCTGCCGCCGCCGGGTCTGGCCTGACCGGACGGCTGGACCTGGTATGCAACGACCCTTCAAGAGACCTTGTGTTCGCTTCGTTGACCGTGCGGCTGTTGAACGGCCGCTCGATCGTCGGGCAATCGGCGCACTGCGCAGACCCCACTACACTGGGTCAATCGACCGCTCGCTCACGACGCAGGCCCCCCCCCCGATGCCTCGCAAGAAGACGTCTGCTCCACGCCTCGACCCGCCGAACGCCGTGGCCGCTACTCCCCACGCGGCCGCCTGGGCCAAGCTCACGTGGGAGGACCTTGACCGGGCCTTCGACAAGCGCAGCGTTCAGCGCGGCCGCTCCTACCAGCGGGGCGGCCAAGTGAAGAACTTGGGCGTTTCCAGCGACGGCCGGCTGCTGGCCGCTGTTCGGGGGACACGAAGCTACATAACCTCGGCGCAGCTCGACCCGAGTCGGAAGCCTCGCGACCGGATCACCGGCGCCTGCACCTGCCCGGTTGGCAATCAGTGCAAGCATGCGGTCGCCGTGATCGCCGAGTACCTGGCGCAGGTCGCTGACGGCAAAACACCCCCCGCTGCCGCGGACGACGACTCTCGTTGGGCCCGCCTCGCGGGGTCCGCGGTCGATAGATACGCAGGCGAAGAAGCCTCCTTCGACGATGCGGCCGGCGACGTAGGGGACAATGAGGATGGGGCCGATGCCGACGATTCGTTGAGATCGGCGGTGATCGGCCCCAGGGGGGATGCTCGTCGACGGGCACGCGGCAGCTCCGGGAAAGCCAAGCGCGCAGGGTCCGCCCCCAAAACGCCTCGTCGCTCGCGCGCCGAATGGGACGCCCTGATTCGGGCCGACGTGGTCAAGAAGCCCCCCGACGAGTTGGCGACGCTCGTGCTGGCGCTCGTGAATCGCTTTCCCGAACTCCGCCAGGAGTTCCAGGAACGCATCCTCCTAGCCGAGGGGGACGCTCCCCGGCTGATCGGCGAGGCTCGCAACGAGCTGCGGTCGGTCACTTCCGAGATCGGCTGGCAAAACCATTGGCAGCACGACGGCCACACGCCCGACTACAGCCGGCTCAAGCATCGCCTCGAACGTCTTGCCGAACTCGGCCATGCCGACGCGGTCGTCGACCTGGGCCGGGAGCTTCTCGAACGGGGGATGAGCCAAGTCGGGCAGTCGCACGACGAGGGCGAGACCGGCCTGGCCCTGGCCGAGTGTTTTCCAGTGCTCTTCGCCGCCGTTGCGGCCTCGTCGCTGGCGCCGGCCGAAAAGATCCTCTACGCGATCGACGCCTGTGAGCTCGACCAGTGGGACTACGTCGGTCAACCGGCCGCAACGATCCTCGCCGCGCGACGGACGCGGGCCGACTGGTCCGCCGTCGCCGACGTTCTGGTTGGCCGGCTCTACCCCTCGTCGCCGCAGTGCGGGGACGACGACGCGGGTGCGGATGACGATGCGGTTTCTGATCGTTGGACCCGCAATTACCGCCGCGACTCGCTCAGCAATTGGCTCGTTAAGGCCCTCGAAAAGGCCGGCCGGCAGGACGAGACCCTCTCGGTATTCGAAGCAGAGGCCCGGCGCACGGGCAGCTACGAACGGCTGGTCGATCACTTGATGCGGCTCAAACGCTTCGACGACGCGGAACGCTGGGCGCGGGAGGGGATCGAGCAGACCCGGGCAAGACTCCCTGGCAGCGCGGCCCATCTGGCCGACCGGCTCGTTGATCTGGCCCGCGGCCGCAAGCAATGGGACATCGTCGCGGCGCGGGCCGCGTGCGAGTTCTTTCGCCGTCCCAGTGTCCGGTCCTTCCGAGACCTCGTCGGCGCCGCCGAAAAAGCCAAATGCGGCCCCGCCGTTCGTCGCCGCGCCGAACAGTTCCTTGAAACGGGGATTGCCCCGATCCGCTGCGAAGCGGCCCCCGCGAAGGCGGCGAAGACTGCCGTGAAGAAGAAGGGGGCGGGGTCCGCGAAGCGGAGGGTCGCCGCTGCGGCGCCTTCGCCGCCGACTCTCAGGTTCTCCAGTGAAACGGGCTGGCCGCTGCCGCTGCCCGACTACCTCGCCGCGGCGTTCCTGAGTCCGCCTGGTCCCTTCGATCGCCAGAGGAACTACCGCAACGTCCTGGTCGATCTCGCCATCGCCGAGAAGAAGCCAGACGAAGCCCTCCGGTGGTACGACGCGATTGTCGACGACGAGACGCCAAAGTCGGGGAGAGCCCCCCGTGCGACGGCGTCGGACGCCACCGCGGCGCTCGCCTCTCGCGTCGCGGCCGCCGTAGCCAAGTCGCATCCTGAGCGAGCTCTCGAGGTCTACCGCCGCGAGCTCGAGATGCACCTCCCGCACGCCAACCAAGGAGCGTACGAGTCCGCTGCCGACTGCCTCCGCAAGATGCGGCCTGTCTTGCGGTCGCTCGATCGCGACAACATCTGGACCGAACTCGTCAAGCACATTCGGGAGAAGTACCGCAACCGACCGCGGTTTATGGAAGTCCTCGACAAGCTCGAACGCCGCCGGATTGTGGCCAGCCCGAAACGCCGCCGGTAGGGGCCACTTGCTTCCGCACGAAATCAGCCGCGGGGTCCGGCCGCGGAAAGGGCTTCGGCTTTGGCAAGGAGACTGCTTCCATGAGGCCTTAGCGGTCACTCGGGCGATTGACCAGGCGGCTTGCGCTAGCTGCGCCATCAACCTGCCCTTTGTCCAGGCAAGGGCGAAGCGAGCGGCCAAGCTGGGGGTCTTGAACGACGTGCGTGAGACCAAGCACCCGATCGTCGTCGTGGTCGACCGCACGGGCCTGCAGGTCTGCGGCGAGCGGGCGTGGAAGCGCAAGAAGCGCGGGGTCGACAAGCGTCGCACTTGGCGGACGGTTCACCTCGCCGTCGATCCCGCCACCCACACCATCGTCGCCCGGGTCGTGATGGGCGCCAACACCCGGGACGGCGATGCGGTCGAGCCGCTGGTACGCGACGGGCGCCTGCAACAGATCCGCCGCAACAGCAAGACGGCTTGGAGGAAATCGATCGCCTACCACCGACGCGGCTGGGCAGGGGCCGCCATGTTTCGATTCCGGACCAACTCAGGCGACCGCCTGAAGAACCGAACGCTCGCCAATCGGGCGACCAAGGTCGCACCCCGCTGCAAACTGAGCAACGGGTTCGTCACCCTCCGGCATGCCGTCGGCCGTCTGGGGTTCATCAACAAGGCCGTTCGAGCGATAAGAACACGCAACACTCCGGCGCCCGTCCAGACTCACCGCCATTCCGCCAGCGCCAAAGCAAGCGGTTCGTCGGTCAAGCTCTGGCCGTCGGAGCCATCGACACGATCGTCGCCGCCCTCGCGATCGCTTGTCGAGGACCAGCCTTGCCGTGTGCTATGCCCCACGCGGTCGTTAGCCAACAACAGCAGAAGAGAATCGTGGACGGGATCGGCGAAGCGAAACGGGTTCACCCGCGCTCGCGGCCGAGAGAACGAGTCGTGCCGTGTGAATCGACTATCGAGCAATGCCAAGTCAGCCGCTCTTAAAATCCCGTTCTTCGATTCAACAGCGGTCGGTCTGGACTCAGCCAGCGCTCGGTCAGTCGCTCTGCCAATCTCAAACGCAGGTTCGACCGAGTCAAGCACCGCGGCGCCACTGCCTAAAGTGGATTGCTGCCCCAAAGCAGAACCCGTGCTCGACACGCTGCCCGCTCCCTGCGGCAGCGCCTCTCCGAAGTGGCTCCTCCACACGTTGTAGTCAGCCTGCGTGACTTCGCCATCCCCGTCGCCATCCGCGCCGCTGAAAGGAGGCGGACCACCCAGGCCCAGGGTGTCACGCCACACGGTGTAGTCGGCCGCGTCGACGGCGCCATCGCCGTTGTAGTCGCCCGGCCGTGCGCTGGGATCCTGTAGACGTGCAAAGTAGATGTTGTCAATCCCTAGCGTGTTGCCGAAGTCGATAGGATTGTTGTTGCGGATTGTTACGCGGGCGATCACATCGCCCGTAGCTTCGACGCCCCAGAATCCTTCCCTGTTGTCCGAATCCGCGAAGGGCAGCACTTGGACCTCGCGTGTATCGAGCAGATTACCAGCCGTATCGTACAGCGAGATCGACAACACATCGATTGGGCCCTCCCTGCCGGTGAATATAAAGCTACCCACCTTTGAAACCGGCTGGGTGAACACGATCGTGAAGGGTTCCAAGTGGTTTGGATACTTGCCGTAGACCGTGTCGCCATCTGTGTTGTAAGACCCATCGTAGCCATCAATATTCTCAGCGTTGACGCCGCCCTCAGGAACCGCGCCAAACGAGTCGCCAAGGTTGTCAAACAACACGCCGTCAGACAGCAGGTACTGATCGGCCGGTATAACCCCGGACAGACCGTCAAAGGTCAGGACGCCAGTCAGCGGACCGTCGGCGATAAAACCGCTTGTAAACCCGTCGACGAGATTCCCGAAGGAAAGCTCTGGATCCGGCAAATCAACGGCCCAGCACGACGTCCACCACACCAATTGGTTCTCGTTGACAAAGTCTCGTCCGTTGATGACTTCGCCGCCGCGCAGCGAGACGAAGTACTCTCCGCTGGACGGGGACACGATCTGCCAAACGAAGGGATTGCCCGCCCGTTCTCGGACTCGATAGACGTCCGCCGGAAGGTTCTGAAACCAGAAGAGACTCCGCTCGGTTAAGGGGTCGATGGAGCCATTGCCATCGACGTCCATGCTCATCGTTTGTTGCGTCGACACGACGTTTCCGGCGGTGTCCAGCAGGTCGATCGTCCACCCGTCGCGGGGCACGTAGCTTTCAGAGTAGACACAGAGCTCCACGAAATCGACAGCCGTGTCGTCCTGCACGCTCACGTCGAGCTGCCCGCCGTTAAGAAACGGGAGCATCGTCGCTGGTAGACTAATGGTCTTGATTGGGCCAGCGGGAAGGCTGTTGAGTGAGGCGCTAAAATAGGCCTGCGGGTCCACGAGCACGCCGGCGCTGGAGAAAACTCCCAATCCGATCGTGTCATTGCTTGAGCCTCCCCCATTTGAGCGGAGGCCGATCCTGACCGTGGCCGATATGATCCCCGTCGGCAGGCCGTAGAACGTGTCGATGAAGAACCGATCAACCGAGTTCGAATCGTATCCGGCGACCGTCGCTCCAAGGTTGCTCGCGATCTGCAATAATCCTGCACTTGGATTGGTTGTCTCCGTGTTGCCGGCGGCGTAGTTGTCCTGCAGGCCGCCCGTTCCAGCCGCGTTACGCCATTGTCGCGTCAGCAGTTCGAGCTTTTGCCCGTGGATCGACCCCGTGTTTGTGGCGTTGCCAAACATCAATGGGGCGCCGACGACCACTTCCGTCTGCCCCGGCAGCAGCATCGCCTGCCCGGCGAACGCCACGAGCTCCTGGCCGATCCCAACCGTCACCGTCACGGAAGAAGGGGTCGTTGGAATCGATCCGTCCGGCGGAACTTCCGACACGGTGTACTGTCCCGCGTGGAGCCCCGTGAACCAAAAGTTGCCGCTCGCGTCGGTCACGGCGCTCTTCAATTCCGAGTCCCCGTCACCGTCCGTGTCGCCCCACAGACCGAACCACACGCCGGCCCAGGGCTCGTCGATAAGCGGATCGTATACACCGTTTCGGTCTGCATCGGTGAATTTGAAGCCGTGGATCGAGCTCGGCGGCAGGTTGCCGAACATCAGGGCCGATCCCAGGACCTGTTCTGTTTGGTCTGGCCGCAGCATTGCCTGGCCGGCAAACGCGACAAGCTCTATGTCGGGAAACACCGTCAGGCTGACGGACGTAGGCGTCGTGGGAATATAGTCTCCGGGCGACTCGCTGACGATGTATTGGCCAGCGACTAGATCGGTGAACCAAAAATCCCCGTTCTCGTCTGTGTGGGTGAGCGTCAATTCGTTGACGCCGTCGCCGTCCGAATCGCCGAACAGGCCGATCTTGATGTGCGGCAACGGAACTTCGATATCCGAGTTGTAGGAACCGTCTCCGTCGAAGTCGATGAACTTAAACCCGTGGATCGAGCCGGTGTCCCGGTTATTGCCGAAATTGACGTCCGCCTCGATCTGGCCGGCGTTGATGGCCACGAAGTGGCCGCCCGGAGCGGACGGATACGATTGATGCCAGCCGGGCCGGGATGACTCGCCCACAAAATAGGTCCCAGGAGGAAGGTCCCCAAACCAGTACAACCCCTTCTCCGTGCTTGGATCGATGACGCCGTCATGATTCAGGTCCATCTCTCGCGTGATCTGGGCTAGGTGCAGCCCTCCGCCGCCCTGCTCGGCCGCGGTGATGACCCAGCCGTCGACGCCGATTTCATTGGGGTCCTTCAGACCATTGTCATTCAGGTCGTCCCATTTCTGGCCATGGATGGAGCCTGGGAGGAAGTTTCCAAAGTCGACCCCTTGAAGCGGCAGTCCTGCTTGTACGGTCACGGTGTACTCACCCGATGCGTTGGTCGGCAGAGTCGCCCGCCAGCCGGGCTGCGCGAGCTCGCGCACCCGATAGGTCCCAGCGGGCACGCCACTTATCCAGAACAGCCCTTGTTCAGAAACGGGGTCGATGCCGCCGCCGTCCATGTCCATGCTGCGGGTCAACTGCGAGGCGACAACGGCGCCGGTGACGCTATCGATGACTTCGATGGTCCAGCCATCGAGCCCAGGCTCCGTCGGATCGCGAACGCCGTCGCCGTTAACATCGTGCCACTTTTGCCCGTGAATCGCTCCTTCGGTGCCGGCAACCTCGTAGGCGCCGATGTCAACCGTGCCGTTCGAGATCCGAAGGAAGCCTCGCTGATCGGTCACCAAGCCAGTCGCGGAGGCGTTGCTGCCGGCGTCGATGGCGGCGCTCTGCGCCAGCAGGGCGCGCGTCTGCGTCTGATTGGGGCCGCCGTTGAAAGCGAGGAGGCCTAAGTCGGGGTTGGCCCCAACCAGGTTGATCGAGGCGTTGATGCCCGTCGACCCTGTGACGACGCCGATCAAGTTGTTTGTGCTGAGCGGATCAAAAGCGCCGGATAAGTCCGGCGAGACGCCGCCGGTAGCCGTATTCAACGCGATGATGTTGTTTTCAAGCGTCGGAGCGCCGAGGGAGACCGGTTGGTAGCTCAGCCCGCCGCCTGAACCCGCTGAATTGTTGGTGATCGTATTATTGACGAGACTAATATCTGCGCCCGCGACGTCTGCTATCCAGCTGATCGCGCCGCCGGCGTTGCCGGCGACATTGCTCGTAAACGTGCTGTTAGCGATCGTTTGTGGGTACAGGAATGAGACAAAGGGAAAGGCGATGGCGCCGCCGTCGCTCTGTGCGGTGTTGCCGGTGAACTCACTCTCGCGGATAGAAAGAACTTCGTTGTGCATCAAGGCGCCGCCAAATCCGCTGGCATTGTTGACAAACCGGCTCCGCAAGATTTCTAGTTGTACGACCGCATCGCTGTTGCTGTCGATCGCACCTCCGTTGAATTGCGCTACGTTGGTTGTGAACAAGGAGTCGATAATTCGAACAGACGTGTTGTTTACAAAGCGGTTTCCCTTGGCTGCGATAGCGCCCCCAAAGCCTGCTTGATTTCCAGCGAAAGTTACGCCGTCGATCGTCAGATCGACGCCTCCCGATTCGATCGCGCCCCCCGTGCTGTTGGGGCCTGATAGAACGTCTTTGCCATTCTGGAGTGTAAGCGCTCTGAGGGTCACATCGATATTGGCGGTAAGAAGCGGCGACTCGATATAAAGCAACTGGGTGTTCAGCTGTCCGTCGATGGTGATATTGTGGCCGGTTCCGTCGATGACCACATCGCCGCTGATGGAGATCCGGCTGGTGAGTAGAATAGGGCCGTTGAGACCGGCCTGGAACTCGATTCGGTCGGGAACGCCCCCCGCGTTGGGACTCGCGTTTGCTTGAAGCACCGCGTCGCGAAGGGAGTCTTGCCCGCTGTTCAGCAGGTTCATCACCGTAAAAACGGCAAGCAGCCGCCGATCTTCTAAAGGCTCGAATCGCAGCGCCCTCGGGTTGCGTGGCGTAGGACGTTCCACAGAATTGGTTCTTCTAGACGATAGAGATCGCATCGTCGAACTCCTGAAAGGCGATTCGCAACGAGGCCTGAGGGGCTGGCAAGCATCGCGCACGATGATTGCGGTGTAGAAGCATCGTGCCAACCCATCGGAGCGAGTGTCTGCTCCAAGGTGAAAGCAAGTGTGGCCGCGAAAAAGCTGCGCCTATGTCGTCTCACTCTCGAGAGAGGTGAGGAAGAATAAGCTGTCGCCTTTGCGAGACAGCGTAGGGGGCGTCACCCTTTGGGCGACTTGTTCATCTTGCCTCTGGCGCTTATTGACACCTGAGAGAAATCATGCCAGTTGTGGCCAATTGAGCGGCGGGGTCGTAACGGATCGAGAGAAGTGAAAGGAGACTATCCTATTCGGTTTCAGATTGCAACGAAATTCCGGCGGGGAATTCGTTAGGTGTCGGCGAAAGGGCTGGCGGCATTGTTGGGTTCGCGGCTTTGAAGTTTTTGCCGCGAACCGGCGTACTCGCGGTCTTGCAGGTTAAGAGGCGAGTTTGATGGGGGCGTCCGGGGCGGGCTGCCAAGAAACCACGATCGCGCGTGCTTGGCGGTTCCGGCGGGATGGGGCGGCTGCGGGGGAGCTCTTCGATGTGCGTTGCGCCCGAGGTTTGGGGAGCCGGCGGGCGGGGTTCTCTCCTTCCGGATGGCTTACTTTCAGGGGGGAAGACCACCGGCGGAGATCGTCGACCGCTGCCTTACCTCCGCTTCGAAGGCATTGGCTACGCCTCAGCAGACTTCTCCGCACGGGCAAGGCAGCGGCGCCCTTAGCCCAGGTTCGCTGATACGGGCTGGATCATCGATTGGGGGAAGGCCAAGAGCACTTGGAGCTGGTTCTCAGCCACTACGCTTCGGACCGCAGTTTGGGGGGGTCAATGCAACGGCCTCCCGCGCCGCTCCGCGCGTCGGCCCAAGAAGGCGCCGATGTGGAGGGCGCCGCCGGTCAGCGTGCTCAGGCCGATGAGCATGTACGAGAGCGGGCGATCGTTGATCCATCCACACCGGCAGCAACGCAAAGGCGATCGCCGAGACAGGAAGTGCTTGCGCTCGACGAGCTCGGCTACGTCCCGGCCAGCAAGGTGGGCGCCGAGCCGCTGTTCGACCAGATCGGCCAAGCCCACGAGCGGCAAAGCCTGGTGGTCACCACCAGCCTGCCGTTCGAAAACTGGACCGAAGTCGTGGGGAGCGAGCGGCTCACCGGCGCGGCGCTCGACCGGCTGACCCACCGCTGCGTGGTCCTCGGGCAGATTGGCGAGAGCTACCGCCTTCAAGACGCAAGACGGAGGCGCCGAAAGACAGACCAAGGAGACGCCAAGCCGTCCGTTTGACGACGACCCGTTAGGCCAACGTGGGGAAGATCGGTGTCATCCCCACACCAACCCGCGATGCATGTTTGGGGCGCCACGCGCTGCAGTTTTCAGGCGCCGTTCACACCCACGATGTTCCCAGATGGACCGTTAACCGCTGCCGGGAGGCCAGCGGCAAAGAGAGCCGCGAGGCGTCGTTCTTCCTCGGTCCGCCGCGGCGGTCCACTCGCGGTGCGGGCTCTACCCGCTCATGTTCGGGGACACTGGGGCATGGAGAACGCGCTGCATTGGTTGCTCGATGTAACTTTTTCAGAAGATCAGAGCCGCATCCGCAAGGGCAGCGGCCAGGAAACAGGTTCTGGATTCCGCCGCCTGGCGCCCTCGATCCTCAAGCAGGACACTCCCCTCCGTGAGAGTCTCCGAGGCAAACATCTCCGCGCAGGGTGGAACAACGCCACGCTTCAGGCAATTCTCACGGGGAGTGCCGCGTGATGAGATGCGATTGCCCTGACCGTGCAACATGGCACGAGACGCGTGAGAAAAAAAATCACCAAGCGCTCGACTCCGGCGGGCACGCAGCAGTTACAATCGGGGGCAATCCATCGCTAGGGGGTTGCGGGCAATTCCTCACGGGAAATCCCGGATTGGGACATGGCGTCGGTGTCCATTGTCGGTGCGTGCTAGAGCGTGCAATAGTTCTCTTCTTTTGGTTCTATTCAACGAGTCTTCTGTTATGAAAAGCACCACCGTTCGATTGGCGCCATTCGTCGCTGCGCTAAGCTTGGCGTTGTCCGTAGTGGCTAGCGGCTCCACCGCCTTGGCAGCGGTGACCGTGGTCACCGCAACCTCGACTGGGGGCAATCTCACCGGCCGGACACTGATCGATGCTCGGATGAATCCGCCGATCGACACGGCTCCCGCCTACCTTCCGAATAATTCAGATGTTCGTTTCGTTGGTGAAGCAGGGTCCACTGGGACCACGGCGATGCCGGGAACGCGGATGGATCGGAATTCGGTGTTCTCGTTTGCGTTGCCAACTCTGCCCGTTGGCCAGCTCATCACGGGCGTCGAGTTCGACATCACAGTGTCGCAAGTCAGTCGCCCCGACGAGATGGGAAGGATGGTTGCCTCGCTGATGGGAGGCGTGCCGGTCGCCAGCGACTTTCTCAATTCCGGGATTGATCCGGGACCGGGGAACTCACTTGTTGGCATCTACGATTCGGGTCTATCGGGTCTGGGCAACAGTCAGGTCCCAGCCAATCCCGACATTGTCTTTTCACTCTCGGGGGCTGCCTTGACGCAGTTCGCCGGATTCTACGCCGGTGCGACGCCAAATCGGCCGGACGTTTATTTTCGCCTGAGCTCAGAGAAGGCAGTCGATATCCTGAGCGGCAATGCTCGTTACCTTCTGGCGTTCAACGACCTCGACCTCGACACCTTGGACACCGAGCTACGCATCTACACAACCTCGGTGCCAGAGCCCGCTTCGGTTGTCCTCTTATTGGCCGGAGCCGTGGGCATGCTGCTGGTCAGTCGCCATTTGACAGGTTCACCCTCTGCGTTGCGGCGTTCCTGAAGACAGCCGTCCCTCTGACCGGTGGCCATCGCGGCCGCGTTGTTTGCATGAGCATCGGGGCAACCGCGATTAGTAGGCGTTCTCCTGCTTGAAGACGACCGAAATGGTCTCGAACAAGATCCGCAGGTCCATCCAGATCGACCAGTTGCGGATGTACTGGTGGTCGAAGTAGACGCGGCCCTGCATCTTGTCGAGCGTGTCGGTCTCGCCACGGTAGCCCCGCACCTGGGCCAGCCCCGTGATTCCCGGCTTCACCTTGTGGCGGAGCATGTAGCCGTCGATCCGCGAGCGGTACTGCTCGTTGTGGGCCGTGGCGTGGGGCCGAGGGCCCACCAGGCTCATCGTCCCCTCGATCACGTTCAAAAGCTGCGGCAGCTCGTCCAGCGAGGTCTTCCGCAGCACCCGGCCCACGGGGGTGATGCGGTCGTCTCCCTTGGTGGCCTGGCGGACCTCGGCGCCGTTCTCCTGCACCCGCATCGAGCGGAACTTCCACACGCGGATCTCGCGGCCATCGAGCCCGTAGCGCTTCTGGCGGAAGAAGACCGGCCCGGGGCTGGTGAACTTGACGGCCGCGGCGATCACGAGCATCGGCAGCGCCGGCGCCGCCAGCCCCAGCCGGATGCCATGTCCACGCTCACGTGGACATGCAACACTTGTAGGACCGTGAGGTTACCGATCCACTCATGTCACGGGCGACGCCGAGGCGGCTCCGAACTTGGGCTCATCCCGCTGAGGTGATGTCCACCGCCGCGCGTTAGCGGGAGCCCTAACTCAGCGAGGTTGATGCAACCGCGGTAGGTTTGCCGGTCGCATTTCGCTGCCCGGGAGGGTCACACCTTTGCACTTACGGCTCTCTGCTAGAATGCGTCGAACGATGAATCTGACGCACCGAACTCCAACACGTCGAAGCGTGTCATCAAGGATGCTCTTTCACTGCGATTCGAAAAGACGGGTCAGGATCTATGCCGAGTATTATTTTGCTACCGGTCACTCCCGATGGAAAACTACCCGAGTTAGTGAAGGAGGCGCCAGTTTTTATTAGCGAGGTCGCAGCTGAATTCGCTAAGGTTCATATGGAGTTAGACTATCGGCCCCCTTGGATAGGCTATGTCGCTGTTGCCGAGAATGTGTGTGTCGGCGTCTGCGGTTTCAAACACCCGCCCGCCAAGGACGAAGGTGTGCTACGGGTCGAGATTGCCTACTGCACACTTCCAGAGCACGAGGGGCTTGGGTTCGCAACCGCGATGGCGAGCGAGCTAATTCGGCTCACGAATCAGGCAGACCCAACGGTCATAGTCGCCGCTCAAACTCTTCGCGAAGAAGGCGCTTCGACGACCATCCTTAGAAAGCTTGGTTTCGAGCTGTGGAACGAAGAAATCCATCCTGAGGACGGTGAAGTATGGGAGTGGCGGATTCCGTGAACAAATGACAGACGTACATAGGATTGGAACCGATATGTCTTGGTACGCAGTGCAAGTGGCATCGTCGGGGCTCGCTTTGTGAGAGACCTTTTCACGGTTTGATCTGTGCTTCTTCGAACAGGAGAAGTGGCTAGCCGGGGGTCCAGGGGGCGGCAATGAGCCCCCCTGGTCGCCGCATGGATGCGGCGAAATCCGGGACAGGATGTCCTACGCGGCGGTCAACATCTCCTCCAGCTTCGCCTGGGCCGCCACGGCCCAACTCTGCCAACGGGGGGGGCGTATCTCTTTCCCTTCGGCGTACACCTCGCGGGGAACCAGCACGTCGCCCCCCTCGCTCGGCGCCAGCGACCAGTGCGGTCGCCGCGTGTTGTAACGCTCGCGGAACACAGCCAAGCATTCCCGCACGTGCTGCGGATTCTCGTACAACTGCCAGTACACCTCTTCCTCCTTCAAGGTCCGGTGAAACCTCTCGAGCAGTCCTAGCTGTTGCGGAGTGCGATACTGGATCCGCATGTGCGAAAAACGGTCCTTTACGAACGCGCCGAACCGCCGGGCGATGAAGGACGGGCCGTTGTCGGTCACCAGGTTGGGGCTCTTGGCGAGTGGGCCGTGGATCCGCTCCGCCTCCTCGCGGGCCAGCTTCAGGCCATGAATCACGTCGTGCCCGCTGTAGCTGGGCGTCAGGCAGCACGCCAGCAGGTAGCGGCTGTAGTAGTCGATCACCGTCACCGCATACCTCCAGCCAGAGCCCGGGATGTGGATGTACGTCACGTCCATCTGCCACCGGTCGTTGGGAGCCTGCCGCAGCAGCTCGAAGAGCTTCGCCGCCTGGTAGACCTCGGCCCGCCGCGTCCGCTTCTGCCTGAGTAGCTTGTGGACTTTCATCACGCGGTACGCTTGGCGGTCGGTCACGGCGAGGCCTCCGCGGCGGCGCATCACGGCGATCCGCTTGGCGCCGTACCAGGGGTTTCCGGTGGCCATGGCGACCACCCCTTGGACGATCTGGGTGGGGATCGCCTGCGGCGTGGGGCCGGGACGCTTCCGCTCCCCGTCGCGTGGCGGACGATGCCAACTCGACGGCGCCACCCCCACCAGCCGCAGCACCGCCGTCTGACGTGGCGTGGGCGAAGCCGTTTCGGATTCGAGCTCGGCGGCGATCCATGTGCGGGTCTCTTCGCTCAGAGGGAGGCGTCCGAGAGCTTTTTTAGAATGCGGTCGGCGATCGTGTACTCGCCGATCACCTGATCGCGTCGTTCGATCTCTCTTTCGAGCTCGGCGATCCGCTTGCCGCGGGTGTCGTGCTTGCCTGCCTTGGCAGAGAGCGCCTGCTCACCACCGGCGAGCAACTCGTCCCGCCAGCGGCACAGCGTCGGCTCGCTGACGCCAACCTCGCGGGCGATCGCCGCAGCCGGCTGTACTCTTCGGAGTAGTTTCAGCACCGCCTCGCGGCGGTTGGCAATGGACACGTCACAGCGTTGCGCCGTCGTCATCGTCTCCTTCGTGATACTGGGCTCGGCCCCATCTTAATCACGAAGTCTCTCACCAAGACGATTCCCAAGAACTGCGAGTTATAAAGGGTTGCTTGCATAGCCGCGTCTGCCCGCGGCACTCTCCATCGCACTTTAGGACAGCAGTGACTTGGATGTCATGTTTGTCTTAGGTTTAAGTTGGACCGCTTTGGCAGGATTCGCTTACGACGGTTCGGTATTTCTTGCCAATCGTGATCTTTGTGCGTCCCGCCGCTGATACTTGCCGGTGGGTGCCGGTGGTCGACCGAAGTTGTCGATGGGCGCGGCTTGGAGGCCGCCCGGTTTCGAGCGTCACCCCGGCTTGGACGCTCAACAAGCCACGATTGACACGGAGGCAGGGCGATGCGACGCAATCGACTTTGGATAGCCGCGCTAGCAACAACGGCTTTGGCGACCTCGGGTTGGGGCGCCGAGCCTGCGGGGTCGGTCGCCCAGTCTTTTGAAGGGGTGCTGGAGGAATCGGACGCGTTTATGGTCGACTGGCAAGTCGCGCCCTCTTCCTGCGGCGTTGCTGCCGATTGCGGCGGCTGTTTTGGGGGCGATCGCTGTGGCGACGCGATCCATTGCAGCAGCCGGGGTTGGGGGGGCTGCTGCCCGCCGAACACCGGCCTGCTGGGCTGTGGCCTGCTGACGCACGACCCGTGCAGCCAAGGCTGCCCGCTCCCCGGGCTGCTGCTGGGCTGCATCGCGTGCCCTACCGAGCCCTGCTTCGACAACTTTATCAGCCCGATGACCAACCCGGTTTACTTTGAAGACCCTCGCAACGTGACCGAGGTGCGGGGCATCTTCTTGCAGCACCACGTGCCGCAGGGGGCCGGGGGGGGAGATATCCAACTCTACGCGGCGCAGGTGCGAGCGCGTTTGTCCGAACGGCTCAGCCTTATCGCTACTCGGGACGGCTACGCGGTTTCGAGCAACCCGCTGATCGACGACGGCTGGGCCGACATCGACCTGGGCTTCAAGTACGCGTTGTTCCGTGACGAGGAGAACCAGCGGCTCCTCTCTGGCGGCTTTACTTACAGCCTCCCCGTCGGTTCGACACGGACGCTGCAGGGGCTGGGGGACGGGGTGTTCAACCTGTTCCTTACCGGTGGCGCCGAGGTGTGTGATTGTGGGCACTACGTGAGCGCGTTCGGCGGGCTTATCCCGGTCGATGGCGACGCCAACTCGAGCTTCAACTACTGGTCGAACCACCTCGACTACCAGTTCCGCCGTGGTTGGTACGCGCTGGCAGAGATGAACCTGTACCACTGGACCGGAAGCGGCGACGGCCGGCTTGGCCTATCCGGTGTCGAAGGGGGTGACTTGTTCAACCTCGGCTCGGCTGACGTAGCGGGCAACGACATCGTGACCGCGGCCTTCGGCGGCAAGTACAAGCCGAACCGCAAGACCGAGATCGGCGTCGCCTGGGAGAACCCGGTCACTCAGCGCCGCGATGTGCTGCAGAACCGGCTGACGGTCGACCTGATCCTGCGGTTTTAAGAGGAGCCCCGAGTTTTTGTTTTGTGACCGAGGTCTGCCAACGGGGCCACCGCGTGGGGGCTGGGGCGCGGGGCACTTGTGTGCCTTCTCCAATCCCCCGCTTGGCCTCGCTCGGCTTGGGGGTGCCCACACGCCATCAGTTCGGTGATCCCGCGGGCCGGTTCGACCCCGGTGAGCTTGGCGTCGAGGCCTTGGAACTTGACCGTGAAGCGTTCGTGATCGATCCCAAACATGTGGAGCCTGGTGGCGTGGAGGTCGTGGAAGGAGACCTTGTTCTCTACCACGCCGTAGCCCAGGGGGTCGGTGGCGCCCGGCTCAGGAACCGCTCAAAAATAACTCCCTCAATTCCCACCGTGTAGCATTCCCGCGGCGTTGGTTCCCTGCACCCAGGGGGTAGCGGACGCAGTCAGGCCCTCCGCGGCCCGGCAGGTCCAGCAGCCCGGAGCAGACGATTGTAGCACCAAGTTTTCTACTGCTGGCGCTGGTGTGTACGAAGGCCACAGAGCGAAGAGCTGGTCAGAAAGCCCCGCGGGCGCAAGATCAGCGGGGCTCCCAACCGTGCGAGTCCGCCTAGTTCCGGCGTCGCCATGCGAGGCACGCAAGCCCCACCGCAGCGGTCACCAGCGAAGCAGGTTCCGGGACCGGCTCGAACCGCAGGTTGTCAAAGGCGAACCGCCCTTGATCGGGGGACCACGTTACCTCGGCGCGGAGGAACGCCGCGCCGCTCTCGACGCCCACCCATCCGCCGTCGAAGTTGGGGTCGGGCGCCCCCAGGAAGTCGAGGCTCCCTAGAGAAACATCCCCCGCGTCGAACAGCTCGACGCTCGTGACGCCGGGGGAGCTGATGATGGCCCAGCCGTAGCCCACACGGATTTGGGGTCCCGGAAAGGTCATCGACAGCACGCCGGAGGAACTTCCCTCGATGTTGGCGACGAAGATGTTATTCGTGTTGCCTGGCCCGGCGCCGATGGTCGCGTCGCTGCTGGGGATGCCGCCAACGGTGAAGCCGAACGTGACTCCGCCGATCGTTGCTCCATCGACAGCAGCGCCGGTGGTGACGGGGCCGAAGTCGACCACCGATTCGTTGCCAGAAAAGTCTCCGGGGCCAATCGGGCTCAAGGCCTCGGCGTTGGAAGCAACCAGGGCCGTCAACAAGACGGGGGTCAGCATGGCGAGAAGCTTGGACAGCCCCTGCCGCGCGGCGACCCAGGCCGGGCGGCGCGCCCCAAGGGTGGACTGAAATGCAGCGGTCATTAGCGTTGCTCCCGGTGAGGTGTTGCGAGTCACTCGTGGCGGGACACCGCGATGCGGCTGCTCGTCCCCCCAAGCCGGCGGCCCTAGTATAACCGCCCGCCGGGGGGAATGCGCCTACCGCCGACGCGGCGGCGGGCGGTCTCGTCGGCGGTGCTGGGCGGCTCAAACCGTTCTACGGGCCGCTCAAGTGCAAGGCGATCCGCACCGACGACACGTCCGTGAACGGCTTGGACAATCGCCTTTGTGAACGGCGCCTGAAAACGGGTCTTTCTCAATCTTGGTGAACGCTGACTTCGTAAAGCCAAACACAGCAGCCGGTTAGCCACGCGGAAGGGTTGCCGCGGCTCCCCAAGGCAGATCGCACTGCCAAACCCGAGCCTTCAAGCGGATTGGGGCGGACGGGGCCCGCGCCTCAAGGTCGGGGGGCAAGTAGTCGCGGCTGACGCCGCGCTCACGCCGCCGGCCGGCAAGGCGCTCCCGCGCAAGGTACGGGTCTCCACCGGCCAGATAGTGCGCGCTGTCGGCCGCGTCCTGTTGACGGGCTTCCGAGAGAGCCGATTCGTACGCCCGCCGCCGCGTCCAATCGAATCCGTTGGTGTCTTGATACGCGCGCTTCTCGTCGGAACACGACGATGGCCAGACACCCCACACCGGTGTCTCGCCGGTCGGTTTCGGCCTGCGCGCCAGCCACGACGCGTTCTCGGCTTCATACGCCCGCAGCAGGCCCGCCCCGAGCCGCATCGATGCTCGGATCGGGTCGCTCGTCGACGACCGTGTCTCGTGCTAGGCGTTGCCGCCCAGCAGCGCGCCGCCGCCGGTGTACCAGCCTTCTCCGATCGGTTCGCACCGTTCAATGCGTAGGCGCAGCTGCCGCGCGCCCCCGGCGATCTGGATCACGACTTCGCTCAGCGGCAGCTCCATGCTGTGCAGCAGCCCGACCCCCGAAACGCTGATCTCGCGCGTGAACGCCGAGAAGTTGTGACCGCCGACCTGGACCGAGGCAGGGCGGAAGAACGGGTAGCGCTGCTCAGTTCTGCGGTCGCTCTTGAACTCGGCCTGCGCGACCAGCAGCAGATCGTCGAGCAGCCCTTCCGAATACGCTTGCGTGGTTTCTTTGCCGGGCATCTGGGTTTCTCCGAATGGTTCTGGGCCGACGGCCGTTGGCCGGTTTGCCGCAGGCCTAGCCCGCCCGGCAGGTGGAAAGGCTCGGCGCCGGCCCAGCGTCCTGCGCCTGGATCCCCCCGGCACAACCGCTACGGCCCGCTTCTCGAGACCCGTCCGGTGCTCCAGGCGGGCCTGATCCAAAAATGGGGGCCCATTGCTCGGGGCGGCGCGGTCGCGCCAGCCGATCTGCGGCGCCCGTCTGCGCGGCCGGCTTACCCCGGCCGAGACGGTTGCCCCGCCGCGGTCCGCCTGGTCTTCAGCCTGCGACAGCGCAGTCGGCGCCGTCCAGCAAGCCGTTCGGTCCGCGGATCGTCTCCTCCCGCTTTTCGAGGACATGCCTGCCCGGCGCCCGGGCGCAGGCCTTGGTTGGCTGCGGGGTCGCTCAGCCACCGCGTTATTTCCGGCGTCGCCGTGCCGGGCACGCAAGCCTCACTGCAGCGATCACCAGCGAGGCGGGCTCCGGGACCGGCTCGAACCGGAGGTGGTCCGAGGCGAATCGCCACCGATCACTCTACCCGTCCAAGGATATGGTTCTCTGATCGCGGCGGCCGCCCTTCGTCGATCAAGGCGATGGCGATTGCCCACGCTCGTCCGGGGCGGGTGAGCGCCGCAGGTCTAGCTGAAGCGGCGACCCCGGGGCCCAAGTGGCCCAATCCAGGCCACGGACGCGTAGCGTCCCGCGGCTGGTGAGGGCAATGAGAGGCCCCGTCGTCGACCTGCGACCCGACCAAGCGGGCGCTGGCCGAAGGGGGCGCCGGCGGGTATCGGCCGCCCAGCCGCGGGGCGGCTTAGGTCGGGCGTTCGCCGCCCAAGGAGCGTGTGATACGCATTCTCGCCATGGCGCACGCGCCCCCAGGCGGATGCTCGGGTCGCCCTTGAGAACGATAACGCCTCGCTTTGCGCTTGTCCCTGACGCGGTCGGTCCGAAGTGCTCGTATTCTGACGGCCGCTGCCGGACCACGCCCGGCCCCGTCCGTAGCGCCAGGCGACCCGACCGGATCGCTCGTGAGCGGCGCGCATTTAGCGCCCGTAGCGGTCCGCAGTCTCCGCCGGGGGCGCCGGGATTGGGGGCATCGGGGCTGCTCACCGATTACATACCGACTCGCCAAATATCACTTCGGTCCCGCGTCGACGGCGGCTCGACCCGGGCCCGCTGGCGATAAACGCGGGGAACGCGCTCGACGCCGGTCTCGAGGAGCGGTTTATCGATGGGCCGAGTCGCTCGGGATTCGAATCCGACCGGTAAACCGCGCGCCCGGGCGCTGCCCGGCCTTCCCCACGGGCGAGGTCTATCGTTGGGCTTATCGAAGCTCGCGATACGTTGCGGCCCCGGCGCGGCCGTTTACGCTCTGTCCGCCGGGGCAAGGCTTGAGTTGTCAAAGAGCGCCAGCCTCGCGGGCCGCCGGGTTGCCGTCCTAGCGGGCAGAGGACTCTGGGCGCTTGGGCGGGCAGTCACGCCCGCGGCGCCCGCGGCGTGCGCGGATGCCAGCGTTCATCGTTCTGGCACACCCCGGTTTGCGCTCCAATACCGGTTCGCTTGGAATTCGCCCCCGCGCGGAGATTTCTTTAGGGGAGGGGAGGGGGCAGCCGCGACTGCCGACGGCCGCTCTTGCGTCGGCGGCCTGCGCAAAGCTCTGCGGCGGCTTCGCGACCCGGGGCTGCAGGCCAGCGCGCCACGACTCTCACCGCCTCGTGCGGCCGGCCCAATCGTAGATGGGGCCGCCGACCTTGCCAGCAGAGCCTATGAAGGGCGTCTGAATCCAAGAGACGGAGAACTGTCACTTCCGGTGAAGCGATTCATGTCCTCGAGTCGTTGCGCTCCGAACCGTGCGGCGAGATAGGCGACTGACGCCCCGCTTCGCTTTTGCGGCTGCGTGTGCATGACTCCGCGGCGTTGTTGATCAACAGCAGCGGCTTTTGTTGCTGCCGCGTGAGCGGCCGCACCAGCTTGCGGCCGGCAGTGAAGCGAATCGGACGTGACGGCAGCCTCGAGGTCCGAAGCCGACTCGCGTCGGAGCAATGGATGCGTTCCCGTTCGAGGAAGCGGAAACGGCTGGTTCAAACCGGGGCGTCGGCGAACGCGTGCGCGGGACGCGGGAACCAGAGTCCCCATGGCGCGGGTCGCGCGGAGCCTTTAAAACGAGGGCTTATGGCCAAGCTCGGCGTCTGGCGGAGGGCACCGCAGGGCCTGGGGGGCGACCCAGGAAAAAATAAAAAACCGTAGTTTACTTGCCGCGGCCGACCGTCGTAGGCTGCTGTCAGTGCTAGGAAGCACGCGATTGAAAGGACGGAGCCATGACGACCCACGCAACCCAAACGATCTCTGGCCTGCCCCTCCCGGCGGAGCTGCGCCCGATCGAGGCGGCGCTTGAGGCCCAGGGCGACCAACGGCTCGCACGCCTCCGGGAGATTGCGGCTCCCGTCGATGCAGCCGGTCAGCCGGCGGCGGTCGATCGGCTGCTCAAGCTGCTCGGGAGCTTCGCGCCGCGTGACCCGGTGGAGGTCGGATCGCGGGCTGGGGAGTTGGCCGACCGCGCCTCCCGCTTGACTCCCCCGGGCGCCGGCGGGTTGGTGCGGGACGCGGCGGCGCAGGTCGCGGACTGCGAAATGGCGCTGCGGCTGGCGGAGGAGCGGCTGCATCCCGACGACCTGCAGCATGCGCCCATCCAGGTGCGGCTGGCCCGGCTGGAACGGCGGCTCGGCGAGGCGCTGGAAGACTACCGCACCGCGCTGCGGATCGAACGCCTCGGTCGACACTCGAACGACGATGCGGCTCGGGCGCCGAGCGGCTCTGCTGGGATCGCGGTCGACCAGCGCTGCAGGGAGGAGTGCTAAATGGGATGGAGAACAATCGGCGGCGAAAAGTATTACTACCACACGCAGCGGATTGGCGGCGTGAGGGTGCAGGTCTGCTGCGGCGCCGGCGAAGCAGGCGAGCGGGCGGCCCAAGCGGTCGCGCAGCGTGTCGCTGCGCGGCGTCGCGCCGCTCAAATGACCGCCGAGCTCCGCGCCCTCGACACGCGTCTGGAGCGGGGTCGAACCGATTTCGGCGTCGCGCTGCGGGCCGCCGCGCTGGCGGCAGGGATGCGGTACCGCAACGGCGTGTGGCGGACGCAACGATCCGGGACTAGCGCCCAACCAGACGACGCCGCTGCTCCGCCCGCGGGCGCCGACTTGCACGACGCGGCCGCACCGATGGCCCCCCCGTCCGACGCCGGTGTGGCGGCGACGGGCGCACTTTCTAACCCCTAGGACCTAAACGATGGACAACTACAAGCCCGCGCTTTCCCCGACCTACAACGGCGAGTACTTCTTCTCGGACTGCAGCGTCATCGACGACGAGCAGGAGTGGCTCGAGAAATCGGCCCGGCTCGCCCCCGAGGAAGCCGAGGCGCAGGGGGCCCGGCGCGCCGAACGCATGCGGAACATGCGCCCCCCCACGACCGACCCCGATCTGATCGCGGAACGCCGGATCCAGGACGATCTGCGCGGCTACCGGCCGCGCGCGGGGACCCCTTTGCCGCAGCGGATCCGGCCGCTGTACGACTGCACCCCCGGCGGGCTGCTGCAGCGGCACGCCCAGCGGATGGAGGACGCCGGCGAGGCGATGCCCGAGCAGCTCGCGCTGCTGCTTGACAACTACGACCGCCGCGACCGCGGAGACCGCGGCGCAGCACGGAGGCTCTTCAAGTACCTCCACGCCCACCCGGAGTTCCGCCTCACGGACGAGCCCTCGGCGCCGACGCTGCTGCTGCTCGCCCGCGCGGTCTGCGGTGACGACCCGGTCGCCGTCGCGTCGCTGGCGTTGGACGCCCTCGACCGCGTCGAGCGGATGGCGCCGGAGGGAACGTCCGCCATGGTGCGGACCTACGCCCAGCGGATCGTGATGTGCGAGCTGGGGGTCCAGGCGGCAGAGGCGAAGATCGACATCGCAGAGATCCGGAGCCCCCAGCTACAGTCGGCCCTGAACAACGCCGAGCAGCGCCTGGGCCACGCCCTCAAGAATTTTGTGAGGGCCCAGAAGCTGGCCGATTCGCTCCCCGAGCCGGCCCCCGCTGCGGTTGATCCCCAGGCCGGCGCCGCGACGCTCCCCCGTAAACCGCGCTAGCGCACCCGGGGCGCGACCTGAAGCAGTTGTCGCTCCGCCAAGGTTTTAGAACCAACTTTTACCAACCCAAGGGAGCCGCCATGGCCCACAATCGAATCAGCTTCGTCACCTACACCCGCAGGGGCCGTCCGGCCTACCTCTGCGCCCCCGGCACGCGCCTCGTCCAAAGCCCCGCGGATCGCATGGTGAGCGAGCGGCGGAACGTGGTCGCCCCGCTCCACGACGCCGACCCCGGACGCGCGGCCCAGGCCGCCCAGCAGATCGCGTCCCAGCACGGCAAGGAGGTGATCCCTGCGCTGCTGATGGGCTTCGACCCGCGGGGGGGCTACGGCCACGCGCTGCGGCTCTGGCTGTTGGACCAGCTCGATCCGATCGGGGCGCGGCGGCTGGTCGAGGAGTGCCGCGACCTCGGGTCGGACGTCGTGGCCCGCGCCGCCACGGGGATCGCGCGGTACCACTACCGCCGCAGCTGCCTGACGCCCTTCACGCCCCTCGACGTCGCGCGGGAGTTGCCGGCCCCGGATGCGTGAGTCGCGTGAGTTGGCTGGTTGCCGCAGCCGGGTGACCGATCGGCGCAGCGCGATGGGTTGAATAACGGATGCGCGGCGGCGGGGCCCGGAGGGCCACGCCGCCGCTGGTCGAGTTGGACGGGGGTGCTCCGAAGAACGCCCCCCACATCCCCCATGGACTTCGCTATGGTGGCCCCCGGAAGCCGAGGCTTGGAACCCTCCGGAAGCCGCACGCCAACCCCCGCCAGCCGCTCCCCCCAACGCACGGGCGCGGCGCCGGGCGCCCAGGACGCCCAGACGCTCGGCCCTGCTCGCCTGCAAACGCTGGCCGACGGTTATGGGGGGGGGCCGGTCGGCCGCGTCGACGTGGCGCCCGCGGGGGCCACGCGGGCGCCGAAGGGCTGCTGAACCGCACGTTTTTGAAAGTACTGCGGCGTGGGGCCTTGCTGACGCAGTTTGGGTACGAGTTGTTGGCGGTGCTGGGTCACCTCGACTACCTGGGGCAGCCGAAACGGCGTGCCGAACTGGGCCTCGCGCGCTGGGGCATGCAGGAGGCACAACGGGCGCCGTCGGGGGGGCTGAACCTGCACGCCCCTTCTCGGCGGCTCCGGCCGGCCGCCGCCACGCCTATTGCGGTGCACGCGCCCCCGGCGCCGGAACGGGCCAGACTCACCGACGGCGCCGGGCCGCCGGCGCCGTTGGATGAGGCGCCGCTGCGAGGCGGTCGTCCAGGGCTCGTGGGGCCCTCGACCTGCGAGCGGCGCCCGCCGCAGGGCCGGCGGTGGCCGTGCAAAAAGCTCACACCAAGACCACCCAGAAAATGGATCAACCGCTATTTTATTCGCGCGCCGGCTCTGCTACCACGGGTGGCTGCTAGCAATGGATGCACGCACGGCAGTACCGATGAAACGACCCAAGCCACAACCGACGCGTCCGCGGACCGCCCCTCAACCGGGCGGGGCAGGGCGGGCTTTCGCGCATCGCTTAGCGTCCCCGGCCGGGGGCCCGCCGAGGCGGGGCGCCCGCCTCGGCGGCACGCAACGCGGCGTGCGTGTCGCCTCCGCACGTTCCCGGCGTGGTGCGAGGACCGGACCGGCAGCACCGGCGGACGCCGTTAACCGGCCGCGTCCCGTCATCCATTCTGCCTGGGCGCCGCGGTGCGCCCGACGCTCTCCGCCGGCGTCGCCGTTCGAACGCTCCCGAGCGCCGCCCGCAACAACCTCGAGCCCCACGCAGCCGCCGCTCCAAGCCGCTTTGAGTTTCAGTTTTTAACACTTCGTATTCCACCTAGGCGCCATATGGCCAACGCCATCACGTTTCTTGATCGGGTCCGGGTTCTCCTGGACGAGTCCTTGTTCCCCCTCCCCAGCGGACACGCCGACGCAGCGTCGACGGCGCCGCCTGCTGCTACCGGCGCGGGCGCCCCGCCCCCGCCCTTGTCCTACGCCATCCCCTGGCGGCAGATCGCCAACGAACCGTACGCAAGCGACGCCCTCCACCCGGTCGAGACGCTCAACGCGTCGCTCGACAGCCCCGACGCGGCGGTCGCCGCCGCCGCCGAGGAGACGATCGTCCGCTGCTACCGCCGGGTCGCCGTGCCGCTCTTGCGGGGCGCGCTGGGCGCCGCCCAGCGCGGCGACCCGCGCCGCTTGGGGCTGCTGCGCCGGCTCGACCCTCCCAGCGCCCTGGCGTTGGTCCCGGACGCCCTCGCGTCGGGGTCGGCCGACCTGCAGGAGGCCGCGCTGGCGTGCCTGGCCGACTCGCCGCAAGGCGTCGGGCTGCTCGCCCGGCTGACTCTCGGCGAGGCGGCGGGCGTGCGCGAAAAGGCGTTGGAGCTGCTTGCCGGCAGCGCGTCGGACGAGGCGGCGACGGCTTTGGTTGACGCCTTGCTCGTGGACATCGCGGCGCCTGCCAGCCGGCTGGTCTGCGAGTGCCGCTACCCCTCGGTCGTCCGGGCGCTCATCGCCGCGGCGCGGCGGATGCTCAGTGCGGTGGCCTCCGACGCGTCGCAAGACCGCCGGGCCTACCGAGAGCACGCCGCCGGTCTCCGCAAGCTGCTGCTGTGCCTCATGGGCCGCGAGCACGAGCCGGAGGTGGCGTCGTTCTTGCTCGAGGCTTACAGCCAGCGCGCCGGGCTGTATTGGCTGGCGCCAACGGGCTTGATCGCAGACCCGCTGGAGAAGCTCGTCGAGTGCATGGCGAGCGGCCCCGCCGCGCTGCAAGGGGCGCTGATCGCCTCGTTGCCGGACATGAACCTGGCTTACGTGCCGATGGTCGTGAGTCTCGCCTTCGACAACTTGGAACCCGACCAGGTCTACGAGGCGTTCCACGGCGTCTTGCAGCCGGTGGAAGGGGACAGCACCGACTCGTGGGATCTATGGGTAACCCGCCGGCTCGCCTGGGGGCGCCGGGCGTGGTGGGCTTGGGACAACAGCCCCGACGTGCCGTCGTGCCGGCTAGCGGAGTGCTTCGACGCCCGGTGGCTCGACGACGCCGTAAACGGGGGCCGCGTCGACCTGGTGCTGGCGCTCGCCAGGCCGGGTCACGCGGGTGCGAACCGGTTGCTGAAGCAGCACTTCCAGAAGCTGCTGCGCGAGTCCCCCGCATCGGCCGAGGCGTACGAGACCGTGGCCGTGATGTCCCACGTGGGGCACCCGTTGGCGGACGACGCGCTGAAGCAGCTGGAAGCGGCCAAGGCCAATCAGCCGGCCTCGCCGGTTGGCATGTGGGTCGTTACCGAGGCGTGGTTGTAGCGAGAGCGGACGACGGCGGCGTCAGCCTCGGCGCGTCGTCTTGTGCGGCAAGGGATCAAGGCCCACCGGGACGCCGGTGGGCCTTTTTTCTGGGAGGTGGGTGTTCGGGCGGCCGGCGGCGGGTCGGGTGCGGCTCGACCCGCAGTCGGCCCGTCCGGTCGCCCCGGCAGGCGGAATGTTCTGGACGCGCGTGGCCCTCGTGGACCGGGGGACCCGTGCGTTCGGGAACTGCGTGGTCGTGCATGAGACGGGGCGCGACTGCGCCTTCCGCGAGGTGGTAGGACCCAGTCCGTGGGCGCCAACCGCGGCGTGGGCCGAGACCGTTCTCGCGGGCGATGAAGGGAGTCATTCGCTCCCAGCGGAGGACTGCCGAACCTGCGCGTGGGTGCGGTCAGCGGTGGGTCAACGTTTGGGTGTAGGGGGTTTTCAGGGCTCGACGGCTGGGGTCCTTAATGGCCTCCGCGACGCCGCTGCCCAGACCTATCAGGTGGGCCCACTATACGAGAGGTCTCCCCTATGCGTCCCCGCAGGCGCACTTCCATCCAGCCCGAACCAGACCTGTCGGGCCGCCGCATTCGCAGCGTTCAACGGCCCGGACCCGGCCCGCAAGGCGTCCGAAAATCGAAGCGGGACGAAGGCCCGCCAAGGCGCCCGATCGAGCCCTCGGGCGTCATCGAATTTCAACATTCGGACCCCGATCTGGTATTTACCCCACCCCCCCGCGGCTCCGACAATGCCTGCCAGACGGATTTAACCCCATTCCCCTATGTTCACGGAAGAGCCATGGTCGTCCCTAACAACGCAGCCAACGTCCCCCCGCCACCTACCACAGAAGCCGTCGTCCCCCCCGCCGGCTGCGAGGCCGCGTCGGCTGGGAAGCAGCGCCCCCCGCTCACGTCGGACGACGTCAGCGCCATGGTCGCGGGGGGCCCCCGCCTCCGCCGCCAGCTCTTGGAGCAGCTCCCGCACCTCTCGGAGGACGGCTTCCTGGCCGCGGTCTTCTGGGCCGGCTTGCTGTGGTCTCCCAGCCTGTTCTTCGTCGCCTTCAGCCAGTTCCTTGAGCCGTCCGAGGGGCGCAAGCCCGGTGGGGTCGAGCGGAACCGGCTCGTCACCCGGCAGCTGCGTTCGCTGGCGGGCTGGGCGGGCGACCGTTCCGTGTGGGGGGCCGAGCGCCCCGGCAACGGGGCCTGGCGCCTTGACCCTGCCTGGCTCCTGCTGGCCGCGAGCCTCGGCCGGCTGGACTTGGTGCTCTGCCTGGCGACGCCCGGGCATGCGGGCGTGGACCGGTTGTTGACCGACGCGTTTACGTCCGAGCAGCCCACGACGCCGGCCGAGCTGGTCCACGACATCGCCACGGTGATCGTCGCGATCAACCACCCGCTTGCCGACGACGCGCGTGCCTGGCTGGGGTCGCCCGCCGGAGACCGGGTGTAGCTGGCCCGGCCCACCAGAACCGGGGCGAAGACGCGTGCGGCCGCGGCTGGTCTACGCGTGACTTCGCAATGCTGGTGGGGGTCGCGAACGGCGACCGGCCTTGCCAGCAGCACGTCGCTACCCTTGCAGCGGGTCCGGCGCCCGGTAGCGGTTCCGCCCGGGCGCCGCGGCTGCGATTGGTGGCGCCGCTCCCGTACGGCGCCTTGCGCAGAGGTCAACCGGGGTCATAATGAGTGGTGCGACGGATTGAACGCTTCCCCATAACTGACGACAGCAGGTGCGATTTGAACAACGCCTTCTCGGTGTCGCCGCGGCTCGCCGAGCTGCTCGATCAGCTCGGTGCTCTGGGCAGCCACGAAAGCCGTGGCGCGCGTTCCTCGGAGGGCGAGGCCGCCGGTCGTGGCTCCTACGACCGCAAGTGGGCCGCCCTGGTCGATCAGCCAGAACCGCGGCTTTCGCTCTGGCCCGTGGAGCGTCTGATCGCCAAGCTCGACGACCCCGATCGGCAGATCGCTGACGCCGCCGCGCACGTGATCGCAACTCAGTTCCAGGCGATCGCGATCCCCCTGCTACGCGGGACGCTCGGCGAGGGTGGCGAGGGGGACGCCCGCCGGGTCGGCCTGCTGCACCAGCTCGATCCCCGCCGCGCGGGGCCGGTCCTGGCCGACGCGATCCGTTCGGGCCCGATGGAGGTCCGCCTGGCCGCGATCGAACGCCTGGCCAATTTCTCAGGCGGCGCTGGGGTCCTTGAAGAGCTTGCTAGTTCCGAGGGCGCCGAGGTACGCAGCGCCGCGGCAGCGGCGATCGCCCAACGCGGTGACGGTCCGTGTCGCCCGCCCGCGGTCCAAGGCTTCCGCTTCGAGGAGGACGAACGTGGTGAGCTCGTGGCGGTGCGGACCGCCGGCCCACACGACCCGCTCCCGGAACCCAGCAGCGACGAAGTGATCGGCGAGGCGCGCGACCGTCTCGCGGCGATCACCTCCGCCGGCACCCGGTACCGTGGGGTCTACGCGCAACACGCCGCGGGGCTGACGCGTCTTTTCCAGGCGCTGCGTGGGCGGGAGCAGGAATCGGCGGTCGAGGCCTTCTTGTTGGAGGCCTTCGATCGACGCGAGGCCATGCCGGTCGAGTTGGACGGTTTTAGGGCGCCCGACGCCCAGGGGCATCTCGTCGAACGCATGGCCTGCGGTGGACCGGCGCTGCGGAACGCGCTGGTGGCGGCGTTGCCAAACCAGCTCCCTCCCTACGTTCCTCTCATTGTCCATGTCGCGTTTCAGAGCTGGGACCCTGCGGAAGTCTACGACGCGTTCCACACCTACCTGCGCCAAGCCGACCGCGCTTCGCGCAGCGACTATTGCACGTACGTAATCCAGCAGCTGGCCATGGGCGCCTTTTCTGCTCGTACGCCCAACGGCGCCAACGCGCTGCTTTGGCGCCGGTTCGCGGATTGCTTTGACCCGCGCTGGCTCGACCTTGCGGTCGAACTGGAGCTGCGTGTGCTGCTGGCGACCCTCGCTCGGCCGGGGCACGCCGAGGGGAGTCATGCGCTGCTGAAGTACCTTGATGAGTGCGCGCTCCACGACGAGCACCGCGCCGACGCCGGCCAGCTCGCCGCGGTGATGCGTCACATCGGCCACCCGTCGGCGGGTGACGCCGAGCGGATGGTGTCGTCGCCCGAATGGCGGGGAGGGTTCTATGCGTTCGTTGGATCGCAGCAGCATCGAGGGTAGGCAGAGGGGTCCGGCGGGGGCGTCTGGAAGCTGACGTCGGCGTTCTCCCGCCGCGACCCCACGCTGCCGATCGTCGCCGAGTTGGCTGCGCCGCGGGCCTAGGACACGGGGCAGACACGGCCCGTGCGAAACGAGTCCAGCCGCAGCGCGCCGGTTTCCTGCCTGTCTGCGGGCGCGAACGCCGCCACGCGCCTCATCCCTCAGGACCGGCAGGGGCGATGCTCCGCTGGATCGCATCGTAAACCTCGCCACGGTGCACCGAAATGCTCCGGTCTGCCTCCACCCCCAGACGCACGGCGTCGCCGACGATCTGCTCGATGTGGATGAGGGCGCCCTGTACGCGGATGGACTCCCCAACCGTCCGCTCGATGATCACCATCTTGGGTCCTTGGGCGAATAAGTCGTCTTCGAGCGTGGCGGTCGAGCGGCGGTGCGCTCGTTGGGTTTCGTCCGTGTTCGCCCATCCCTTTCAGGCCAACGCCTGCTCGAGCGACGGGCTGATTGTACTGCTTCTTGGCGGACTCGTGGGAGCCTCTGGGTCTCACCGAGGGCATTGCGGTGATCGATGCGGGCTCGGCGGTCCGCCAAGCCGGCGCCCGCAGCGGTGATGGTGCGAGGGCCCTCGGCCAACGTGCTGTCGGAACGAAAGCTCGACACGGTCTTCCGCGGGTCGGGCGGGCGGCAGGTGGGGGGCCGCTGCTGTTTCGCCGGCGGTGGGTCTGCGGCGACCGATGACCAAGGCGCCGCGCCCACCGCACGCCGCCTACACGCACCGGAGTGAAGAATCCGGCGTGTCGATCGCCGCGCTCCAACCGAAGCTCGCGGCTTCGACGCGACCAGACCGGGGTCCCGAGAACAAGATTTCGCCCGAATAAGCAAAGCGGCGTAAGCTAAGGTCGATGAGCAGCCTCAGCGAGAGTGGGAGTGGCCCCGGAGTTTAACGCAGCGGTTCTCTTGGCCGTTGGCGCCGTCGGGGGTCCGGTGCGGCCTCCACGGCGACCGGGGGGACGCACACGCCCATCCAAGGTATAACGCGCTAACGCGGATCGGGGACTGCTACCGCGGGCCCCCTTGCTGCTCACGAATAACGACCCATGACGACGCTTCGCATCGACCCGCCGCCCGGTTTTGTCACGATCGTCACCGGGCTCCCGCGGTCCGGCACCTCGATGGTGATGCAGATGCTGGCCGCGGGGGGGCTCCCCGTGCACAGCGACGGCGCCCGAATTGTCCCTGCGATGGGTCTGAAACCCTCGCCTTCAGGCGAAGCCTTTAGGTTCATATATTGGGTGGATGGAGAACTACCGCACGGGTGCGCATAGCCGCTTTGACATCAAGTATCACTTGGTGTGGGTGACGAAGTACCGGAAGCAGGTCCTTTCGGGTGCAGTAGGCACACGGGTTCGGGACTTGGTGCGTGAGGTCTGCCGGACCAATGACATCGAGATTCTGCAGGGGTCGGTGTCGCTCGATCACGTGCACGTATTGCTGTCGTGCCCGCCGACACTCTCGCCGAGCAAGATTATGCAGTCCATCAAGGGGAAGACGTCGCGGAAGCTGATGATGGAGTTCAAGCACATTGAGAGGCGGTTCTGGGGTCGGCATCTGTGGGCGCGGGGCTACTTCGTGGCGACCAGCGGTAACGTGACCGACGAGGCTATCGCGGCGTACATCCGCGGGCAGGACGGCGCCGAACCAAGCGATGGTGACGACCGATTCCAAGTTACTCCACCATCGTGAGTTGAGGACTTCAGTCCGAATCCAAACCCACCGGCTTCAGCCGGTGGTAGTTTAGTGAGAACGCGGACCAAGTGGGAATCCCACCGCACCCATAGCGTGCGTCCCAAGTACTCTGGCGGCACGCTGTAGTACGACTTGGCGACCGCGATGTGCCCGTCGCGACTGACAATGCGTTGACCTTCCTGGAAGCAAGGGAAGCGCTCGCGCGGCAACGCCCCCAGCGTGGGGCGTTCCACCTCACGGAAGTGCTTCAGCACTTGCTGCTGCGTCGTGCCGTGAATCCGCGTGTCGGCAACCGTGGTTTCCCAGTGCAGCAGGTGATCGTTCTGCTCACGCAGGCTGCTGAACGTAAGCCCCTTCAGCGCGTTCTCCTGGACATAGGCCACCCCTCGTTCGACCTTGCCCTTGTGACGCGGCATGCGTGGCTTGGTCGGCAAGAGCGCGGCGCCGTAGTGCTCGCAGAAGCTGCGTAGCTTCGGATTGAGATCGGGGTCGTACCAATCGGCCTTCAGCACGGCCGCTTTGAGATTGTCAGGGACCAGCGTCTTGGGCACGCCGCCAAAATGCCAAAACGCGTTCTCCAAACAATGGATCAGATCGTCGGTAGTCTGCCGATAGACGACCTCGCTATACGCCTTGCGCGAATGGCTCAGCACGACTCGCAAGACATGCGTCCGACGGCGACTGCCGTCCGCCGCGACGATCGGCGCCCCGGTGCCAAAGTCGATCTGGGCTTCTTGGCCAGGGGCGACTTCCATCCGCCGAAACGGCAGCGGCGTGTTCTGGCTGAGCTTGGCTACGAACCGGCGTACGCTGTGGTACTTGCCGGTAAATCCGTGCTCGGCGACCAGGTCTTGGAAGATCCGCTGGGCCGCTAAGCCTTGCTCAAGCTTGGCAAGCACCAAGCCGCGGAACGGGTCGCACAGACTCCGCGACCCGGGGGGCGCTTTGGCCCTGTTTGGGGGGGCTTCGGCAGCCTCCGACCCGGGAGGCGCTTTGGCCCTGTTTGAACCCTCCGGCCCGTCGCTCTGGAGCGTCGGCCCGGAGCCCGCCAGCAACTGACGTGCAACGGCGCCACGACTAATCCCCAGCTCCCGAGCGATCCGCCGCTGCGACCGGCCTTGCAACTGTAACGTCCTAACACTACAGCGCTAGGTCACGTCCATCTGCAGCGTATCAGGCCTTTGAGAATGATGCCGTTTCTCCGCAGTTTTTTCAGGGTTCGCTTCCGGTGGGAGGCCCGCGCGGCGGCGTTGCGTTGTTGCCAGTGCTGGATGACGTTGGCGGTGTGCTCGATGAGCGTCGGCGAGGCCCGGCCGTTACGCTGCCAACTCGGCAGCAGCGCGCCGACGGCGGCGTGGACTTGGCAGACCGTGACCTCCGGATTTTTTCCCCCGCAGCCGTTCACGACAGCGGGCCAGGAACAAGTAGCTGACGCACGACAGGATCAAGTGGCGTTTGAGACCGAGGTAACAGCGGCCCTCCCACTGATCGAGTCCGATCTCCTGCTTCTGGTCGCGGAAGCACCGTTCGACGCGCCACCGCGAGAACGCAACCAGCAACAACGTCTCGATGGTCGTGTCGGACGGGGCGTTGCTGATGAAATACTTCACCTCATCGTGGTTCAATGCGTTGCGGGCGACGAGCAGGTGGAGTTCGATCCCCGGCAACCCGTCGTCGTTCTTCATGACGATGCGGGCGTGCTTTGAGGTGGTGCGGAATTGACGGACAGGTGAGGAGCTTAGAATGTCTGGCGAAAGGATCGCCGCCATGCCACGCAAGAAGCCACAGCCGACGAAGCCGGGACGCCGCGTATTCACGCCGGAGTTCAAGCAGGAAGCGGTGCAGATGCTGCTGGACGGTCACACGGCCGGTTCGGTCGCCGAGCGCCTGGGGGTGTCGCACGCTAACGTGCTGTACCGCTGGAAGCGTGAGCAGCTCGCCGAGAGCGGACCTGTGGCGGGCGCCTTGGAAACGCGTGTCCGTGAGCTAGAGGTCGAGCTGCGTCGGGTCGAGCGTGAGCGGGACGTGTTACCTCTGGATCGGTCAACTCCTCGGCAAGGTGTTGTCACGGTCGGGATTGAGATTCGGACAGGACGTCTCCACGACGGAGTGAAGCTCAACGCGGCAGCGCAGAACAGGAGAAGTGGTTAGCCAGGGGTCCAGGGGGCGGCAATGAGCACCCCTGGTCTGCGTGAACGCCAAAAGATTGCCGGCGTAGCCGTCCGCCAGATGCATTGCGAGCGTCGCTCCGATCATTGATTTGTGTTGCTGGAAGGTGATCGCTTAGTTCCTGGCACGAGTGGGAGATTTTCGCGGTGACCGCCGATCTTGGTTGATCTGCTGGACGAAGTCGATGACGCCCAGCGTCCGCAGCACCTGTTGTTCGCCGGCCGGCAGCTGCTCGAATCCGTGAACCGGCGGCAACCCTTCCTGCTCGCATACGCGCTGCAGCGACGGTTCCAAGCGGGAAGGAGGGTTGGCGCCGTTCTTGACCCCCGGTCGACGGCCTTTGTGCTCAGGCTTCCGCAGCTCGCCGGTCACGGCGACCCGGAGGCGAGAGAGTTTCCTCTGGGTGGTCGTCGGGTTCGCGTAGCGGTAGGGCTCGTTGTTCTTGAGCATCAGCCATGCGACGCCGACCAGCTTCCGAGCGGTCGCGCAGACCGCCACATTCCAGCACTTCCGTTTCGCGAGTCGGCGGAAGAAGACCCCCAGCGGACCCGGCTGCCGGGCCATATTCTGGGCCGCCTGGGTAAGCAACCACCGAGCGTGGGAGTTCCCGCGCTTCGTGATCGGACCATAGTGGCATGTGGCCGCCGACTGCTTGACCGAGGGTGTTAGGCCCAGGTAGCTGGCGGCGTGCTCACCGTCCTCGAACCGAGACAAGTCTCCCAGGGCGGCGATCAGCGAAAGAGCGACGCAGTAGTCCATCCCCGGGACCGTCATCAGCAGCCGGACGCGCGGCAGGCCCCACGCCTGTTGGCGGAGCGTCGCCTCCAAGGCATCGATCTCCTGATCGACAACAGCGATCAGCCGCAGGTCCGATTCGACGAGCGCTCGTAGTTCTGCAGGCAAGCCACAGCCGGCCAGCCACCGCAATCCGACCTGGCAGAACAGCGTCTTCACCGGAACCGGTACAAGGATGCTGGCCAGAACGCTCTGGATGCGGTTCTTCAGACGCGTTCGCTCGGCTACGAGCCGTTCGCGCCGGCCGGTGAGCTGGCGGAGCGTCCTCGTCACGTCATCCGGCACCCAAACACTGGGCAGGTAGTCGCACCGCAGGAGCTGCGCCAGCACTTCGGCGTCAACCTTATCGGTCTTGACCTTCGCCTCGGCGATCGCCTTGGTCTTCATCGGGTTGCTGACAACAATCCGACCGACAAACGGCCGGAGCAGGTCTGCCACGGCCCAAGCGTTGGTCGTCACTTCCAACGCCACGCTGTCCTCGCCGGTGAGCTCCTCGGCGAACCGAAGCAAGGCCTCCCGCGTGCAATCGATCCGGCGGCGAAAGACCCGCTCCCCCTTCTCGTCGATGACGCACACCTCGACGACCGCCTTGTGGACGTCGAGCCCAATGAACCGCTTCATGGCGATGCCCTCATCAAGCGTGACGGACGAGCCGGGCCGTTCGGCAACTACCTCTTCGGGCTCGAAGCCCAGCCGGGTGGGCCGTGGGGGCGGCCAATTAAAAAAACGGGCTCGTGGCCCATAAGACCTCTCGGCCGGCCCCGGAATGAATGGCCCGTCGCGTCACTAGATTAGAGTCCGACATTCCGTCCCAAACCCGGTCTCATCATCGGACCACGTTCCTGGGACAGACACAACTACTCCATCCATACCCGATAAAAAAAGCGTTGATTATTTTCGGCCGCAACGAGTAACGGAGGTCTACGCCGCCATGGAAGCGATCGTCGCTATCAACGCCGCGTCGGTGCAGGAGGCCTGCGGCATCTTGGGCGTGAGCCGCAGCGCGTACTACGCTTGGCGTCGGGCCGAGCCGACAACACGTGACGAGCAGGACTCGGAACTGCTGCCCTTGGTGCGTACGGTCTTCCAGAAGCACAGCCGCCGCTACGGGGCGCGTCGGATCGCCGCGGAGCTCAGCGACATGGGCCACGCGTGCGGCCGGCGTCGCGTCGCGAAGCTACTGGAGATGCAGGGCCTGCGGGCAATCCAGCCGAAGTCCTACAAGCCCCGCACCACCGAGAGCCGCCACCGCTTGGGCTACAGCCCCAACCTACTCTTGGAGGCCGAGCAGCCAACGAGCATCAACCAACTATGGGTGGGAGATATTACCTACGTGCCGATCGTCGGCGGGGTGTTCAGCTACCTGGCGACACTGATGGACCGTTTTTCGCGGCGCATCGTCGGCTGGGAACTCGGCCAAGACATGACCGAACAACTCGTGCTGGCGGCGCTTACCGCGGCGATCCGCTCACGCGGCCCGGGCGCTGGGCTGATCCACCACACCGATCGGGGCGGCCAGTACGCGGGCGCCGAGTACCGGGCCGTGCTGCGACGCGCCGAGATGCGTCAGAGCATGAGCCGCGCCGGAGACTGCTACGACAACGCCTTCATGGAATCTTGCTTCGGGACCTTCAAGACCGAACTCGAAATGACCGAGTACCAAGACCATGCCGAGGCGCGTGGCGAGATCGCCAACTACGTCGCTTACTACAACCTCGAAAGAAAGCACTCCGCTCTCAGCTACCTCTCTCCCCACCAATTCGAGAACATCAAACGGCCAGCCAATTAAGCTCCTCGCCTGTCCGTCAATTCCGCACCACCTCACTTCGCCTCCCACACGAGCGGCCCCTTCTCGCCGTCCTTCACGTAGTACCGGGTCCACGCTTGATCGCGCAGCTCGGGCCAGTTCTCGGCGAGGTCTTGCACGCTCTGCGGGGCGCTCGCTGCGGCGACCAACCGCGGGACCTTGCGGGGCCGGCCGCGACCGCCGCGGCGAAAGGGTCGCTCCGTCACGCGCGGCCGGTCGGTCCAACACGAGAACGTCGTCGGGACCTCGGCGACGAAGCGTTGCTTTCGACCGTCCAAGCCCTGCAAAAACAGCGGCTTTCCGCCGTAGCCTTCGTCGAACGTCAGCCAGTCGAACATCACGCCGTGGGCCGCGGCCCGATCGCAAAGCTCCAGGGCGATCTTCCACTTGGAGCGGTAGACCATGTCCTCGGGAATGCCGGCGGCCCGACACCGCTGGCGGTCCTCCGACCAACTCTCCGGCAAGAACAACTCGCCGTCGACCAGCGCGTGGAAGTCGCCGGTCGCGTAGCCCAAGTGGACCGTGACGATGCCGTTCTCCTGCTTGCCGACGCAGCCGCAGTACTGCCGCTGCACGCCGGGCGTCTTGTCCCCCTTCTTGACGTCGCTCGTTTCGTCGATCAGGCCGATCGAGTGCGGCCCCGCATGATCTCGGAGGACGATCTCTTGGAGTCGCCGGCGCACGGCGTCTTCGTCCCAGCGGTGCTGGGCCAGGAACTCTTGCAGCGTCCGCGGCGCCACTCCGGCGGCCAGCGCCATCGGCTCGCAACTCTTCGCGGGCAGTTCGGAGAGTTGGCCTTCGACGTAGGTTGGCAAGTGCGCACGAGTATCTCGACGCGAGAAACAGGCGTCGAATTCGTGCAAGTAACTCGTCAATTCCGGCTTCAAACGGCGGATCTCATCGGCGTCCATGCTAGCGGCCCTGCGCCAGGTCGCCCCCCTGCGACACCAACAACATGGCCGATCGCCCAAACGCAAACAAGATCAACGTAGCGCTGTAGTACTAATGGACAACACTTTAGCCACCTTCAATCGGTTCGCCATGCGATCAGTTCCATTGCTCAGACGAAAGCAATGCAGCCTACGCGGCAAACCGCCTTAGTGGCCCTGTTTCAAGCGCCTGTCGCTGGTACTGTTTGAGCGCCCCGTGACAGCTGGAACTGGCAGAGCGTCTGAGGTGGTGCAGCGTTGACGGGTCGATGACCAAGGCGCCGCTCGGCGGGGATAAAGCCCACTGATCGTGGCGAGCTGGGGGTCCAGCGGTCGATCCTTACCGACCGCCGCGGGACGCCTCTGGGGTTGGCGGAGAGCGGGGCCAACACTCGCGATCAGCGGCTTCTCTTCGAGACGCTCGACAGCGTCCCGCTGCGGCGCCTCCGCGAACGGGCCGTCGGCAGCATCTGTGTCTCGACAAGGGGTACGACTCGCGACCCCTCCGTGCTCGGCTTCAACGCCGCCACTACACGCTCCACCTCAAGTCTCGCGGGCAGGAGCAGCGCGAGAAACGCACGCGCGGCAAACGGGCCCGACGCCTGGTCGTCCAGCGTGTCGCCTCGTGGCTCAACCGTTACCGCCGCATCCTCGTGCGCTGGGAAAAGAAGGTCGAAAACTACCAATCGCTGCTCCATCTTGTCTTCGCTCACATCCTCTGGCGCAGTTCATGAGGTTCTGGGATAGGTTCTAGGCAATCGACGTGCCGAACAGGTGTGGGAGCAGGCCAGTACTATGCGTAGCGACGATCGCTCCAGCAGCGCGACGCCGAGCCGGCGAGGGTGGAGCTGATCCCGGGTGGCGTGGTCGAGCCACCCGGTGGCTTGGCCGCCGACCGCGACCCGGTGGGCGCCGAACGACTAGAGCAGACCACGCCCAGCGGGTTCACGTTCCGCTTCCCGGCAGACATCGGGCCGAGTCAACTGGGCTCCGTGCTCGGCGTGATTGCACCTCGGAGAACGGCGCCATGCTGAGCGTTGCGGCCGGCACGCAGTTCTTCGTCGCGAGTGGCCCGACTGACATGCGGAAGAAGGTTCGACGGCCTGCAGGGCCTGGTGGGCGGGGTACTGGAGCAAGGCCCCCTCTCGGGTCATCTATTCCTGTTCGTCAACCGCCGCCGCGACAAGCCGAAGATATTGTACTGGCACGGCGACGGCTTGGCGTTATCGTACAAGCGGATGGAAGCGGGGACTTTTCAGCTGCCGCAAATGGCCGCCGAAGCTCGGGAGCGCCCGATCGTTCATCCCGCGCGCCCTTAGTGAGCCTCTGCAAGTCTGACCATCAGCTCATCGGTAAGGCGTTGGCTTAGCCCCCGCCGCCGTCGACCCAAACAGGTAGCCGCTTGAATCGCCAACGAGCTTGCCGTTCTTCGCACGGCCTTTCTGGATTTCGCCGTTGCTAACCAATACCAAACCCTTCGATTTGTTGGCTGCCGCGACAATCGCATCGGCGAGTCCTTTTGACTCCGCGTGTTCCTTCTCAAGTTCGTAAACGTAGAACAATCGATACTGCCAATACTCCACGCCTTTTACCGGAACCGGGCCCTCGTGGACCATGCGAACGAGCCTATACTCGGGCCGCGTTACCGCGTCCGCGATTCCGTGGTCTCCCACCTCCTTTAACTCTTCCACAATTTCGCGAGATAGTGCCTGGCGCTCCCGCCCTTGCTCGGAATAAAGCCAAGACAAGAAGGCCGGAAACCGCTTCCCAATGACGAACCCTCGCAGGTCGAACTGCCGGTCCCCGCCGGAGACCTCCGGTACGTACTGCAACTTGTCTTGCAGGTGGGCCAAGCCGCTCGGAAAACACCGGATCACTCCGCCGATCGGCGTAACGCGTTCCGATTGCCGCGCGTTCTGCACAAGAACATACTTCTGTCCGGACTTAAGCCGCAAGATCTCCGCAATAGACACTCGAATCGAGCGATTCGCCCAAAGAGTACGCGCACCAATGGCGTGAGATAGCCACCTCCGGTTGGTCACGATCTCATCGATTCCCGAATCAACTGCGGCTTTGCCTGCGATCTCAAACAGCTTGCCAGCGACGTATCCAAGCATGACTGAACTCGCTCATGTTGATTGAGAATAATTCAAAGGACGTTTCACCTGGCGTCGTTGTGGGATCTCCCTGGCCGATCGGTCGCCGAGAGCGACCTATTTTGGTCTCACGGAAGAAACGCGGACCGATTGACGGGGTTTCTCGCCGACGATGCCCACTCCTTGTACCTCGTGTTCGATGTACGTGGATAACGTCCCTCCCAGGATTTGCCGTAAAGGAGCGATGACTTCGGCGTTATCGGCCAGATGCCCGCGAATCATATTGCCCAACTCTACCATGGGGATACCGTTGGGCTCCGCGTCCTGCACGATCCTGCGAATGTAGCGGGGGATAGATTCTTGATCAACGAGTGTCGGCTCGGGTCCGACAACTTCTCTCGAGCCGGCTCCATCTAATCGCACAACCGCGGAGTGATTTGTAGACAACCGAGCAAATGCATCCGGACCCGCGGCAGTAATCTCGAAGCGATTGTCTGACTGCAAGAGATGCGTGAATCCCATTCCCAATCGCACACGGAGCGGAACTTCCCGACCAAATTCCTGAGCTACCAGGCTGGCCAACCTCGAAACGAGAAGGCCTTCGGGCTCGGTTTGAACGATCTCGATTGCGAGTTGAATGGCTCGCCGGCGGTCCTGTTGAACGCGGACCTCCGTCGCCTCTTGCTTCTTGGGAGCAGGGCCACCGTAGCGCTTCTCATGGCATTGAGTCCTGGGACCTGCGGCTAATTGGACCGTGGCCGAAGGTCCATTAGTCGGCAGTTCGAAACGTCCGTCGGCGCTGAGCACCGCACTCAACGGCCGGCCAAGTTGCTTCTTCAGGGGTAGTCCTGACAGTTTCAAAGTGCTGCGAATCTTAGGGGAGAGATCGGTCAGGTACCACGGTTTATGTGGCTCACTCGTGAGCAGCGCGTAAGCTGCATCGCAAACTTGGACCAATAACTCGGCCCTCGTTGCAGAGGCGTCCTTCAATAGCGGCTGGCCCACGGATCGCTTCGTGGCCAACGCGGTCTGAGCATGCGGCGACTCGTCGTCAACGGCGGCAGTGATCAGCGCTTCGCCCAGGCCCGGTAGAGGTTTGGGCCTTGGCGTCAAGAAGACGGTTACGGAGCCATCCCCCTGTTTACTGGCGCCGAGCTGCACGTCGGGCGTCGCCCGATCCAGAAAGTCTTCAAGCGACGGATACCCAAGCGCATTGCGGACGGTCATACCGCCAAGTACTTCGCGACGAAGCCCGTTCTCCAGCTGAGCAATCGAAACCGTTTGTAGGTCGATCATCGCCTGGTACAACCGCTCTTTAACGAATGCAGCCGCCTGCTCGCGTAGATCAAGCGTCACCTGCGCAATAGGATGGCTCTCAAATCTGCTAAGGGACACATTCTTTGCCAGAAGAGTGCGACCGTTGCGAGACGCCACGTACGACACGCGCTGACCTTTCCGCAAATCGGCCCACTGCGCTGCGTGGAGGGCGTCGGGGGTGAATCGATAGTCCTGCTCGCCGCGATCCGGTTCGATGTAACCGAACCTTTCCGTAGCATTAATGAGTCTAATTCGGCCGGTGGCCGTCACCCGAGGTGCGTCGGCTCGTCGGTCGCTCCCGCCGCGGCGTCGCAACTCGGCGCCGTCACCTTCGTCACTTGCAATTCTGAGGTCGTGAAACGTCGCCACTAGGCTTTCGAGCGAGCCGAACCCCAGGCGTTCGAGCGTATTATCCGAGTTCAGTGCGGAGTCAAGTCGGTCACAGATTTCGGTCAACAACAGCGGCTCGTCCCGAACCTCCCTGATCTCAAGCATGTCCAGCAGAAACTGGCGGACGCCTGTCATCAAGGCCTGGCGAGCCCCCGCGCCGATCAACTCGGCCGGCGGCGCCAGTTCGGCGCCGAGCGGCGAACGCACTGGATCGTCAGTCACTTTCCGTCGATCCCCGTTCTCGACGTGGCCCTCTTCAACCATCCAAGCGCGGAGTCCGTTGTAGCTAAAGCCCAGGAAGAAGTTCACTTTCTTGTGCCGGTCCGATGAAGCCCAGAACCTTGTACCGGGAACAAAGAATGCCGTCGCCGAATCGCCGATGAGGATTCTTCCGGACTGCGGGCCGTTCATCCGGTCGATCACACCGTTAATCCGGCGTAACGGCGAGGTGCTCGACCAAAACCGCCGTGGGGCGTCGGCTTCCTGCGCGGTTTTGAGGTCGACCCAGTCTCCTAGGCTGTCTTCACCCACGATCGGGCAAGAGCCGCCCTCGAATCCTAGCCATTCGTAGCTGCGGATTCGCGGGAAGTGGCCAGCAGCCTCCTGCATGCGATGTTCGTACTCCAACAGCTCCTCGGCGTCGAGCCGTTCGCCATGAAACCAGGCGACGAATTCAAGCACATACAGGTAATAGTTGGCACGTAGCGCCTTGTCGTGCCTATCCGACCATTGTTGCAAGCGATAAATCGCGTGCTCAAGATCGAACTCTGGGAGCACGCAATACGCATTGAACCACAACCGATAGTCTGCTTCATCTCCCCCGTTGCTCAGGTTCTTCTCAATCAGTTGCGTTACGCGCCGAGCATCGCGCTGGGGCATTCTGGAGCGGTCTCTGCTCGACTTAGCCACATAGACGTGGGCCAGACCCCGCCGCGACTTTGGATTGGTCGCCCCGACGCTCAACGCCGCCTCCCAGTCTTTGATTACTTTGAGCAGGTTCCCGTTCAGGATATCCATGTCGCGGAGGCAACCACGCAAGTACGACGACTGTCGGACGTCATAGCGGCCATGCACCTCGCGGGCGGCATGAAAGAGATCTTCGGCTGTCGTCATATTCTGTGCTAGCCACTCTCCGACGACGCTATCCTTCGACTGAAGTTCCTGCATCGATCCAGATTTGGCCGCTCGCTTGAGCATCTTGGCGACCGCCAGGATCATCTGGATCTCCGTGACGTACGAGTACTCCTCGTACTGCGCAATGTCCCGGGCGACGGCAAATGAGGCTTGGGCGTCTTCAAATCGCTCTTGGATCGAATTGAGCATGGTCACCGGCGTCACCGCGTCCGGATCATTAGTTCGTTGCTGCCGCCGCAGGGCGTCCACCAGGTCCTTCTTGATCCAGTACCTCAGGATCGACCCGCGTTGATGGTGATGAACTGACGAATTTGGTTCGAGACGAATCGCCGTATCCAGGTTGTCGACGGCCACGTCGAAGTTCTTGCTGAGTCGGTGAGTCCGGTGGCGCCCTAGATGATTCCAGAAGTGAGACTGACGGTCGAAATTATCAACGAGTGTTTCAAGAACGCGCTGGCCGGCCATGGCGCGGCTCGCCCGTCGCTCGCTGCCGGCGAAGTCGATCGTGTCGATTAGTTCGGAGAACTTCCGCTGCTCCGACAGATCGTCAGTGGCGTTCGACGGCGCGTCCTCGCGGTTTATGAACAATTGGGCAATCAGTTCGATGACTTCTTCGGCAGACGAGCCGACGCGATTCGCCAGGTCCTCGATCAGCCGCATCGACAGGTCGGCGAGGTCAAGACGCCAGTCTTCATTCTCAGAGAAGTGGCGGAGGACTTCCTCGGCAATAACGGGGTGTAAGATCTTGACTCGGCCGTCCTGCGAAAGCAGCAGCCCCCACGGCCCGTCGCCGATCGCTTCGCGCAGCGATGCGAAGTTGCGCGACCTTAGATTCATCAATCGCTTGACGAGGCTCTCGTGAACGGAGATCTTCGAGAATCGTGTGAGCAACGAAAGGTACTCAAGAGCCTCGCGTGTATTCCGACTGATTTGACTCGTGTGGGCCCGAACGAAATTCTGAACGGACTTGAAATCGCGTTCGAAAGTGATCAAGCCGTAAAAGAACGGAGACCGATACCGCCGGTAGTCCTTCTCGTCGGTTATCTTCTTGAGCTCGGAAATGCGTCGGCTGTCGTCTGTAAACGACGAGAAGGCTTCGAAGAACCTGCCGGATTCACGCTCCGACATCGGGTCGCTCAAGTCGACTCTGCTCCGCTCGTGCGTGCGCTTGCCCTCGTCCGTTTCCGCGTTCGATCCGAAGACGCGCTTCACATAGAGCATGACCAAGCGGCAGTTTCGATCCCGCAGGTCGCTCATCAGGTCGAGTCGTTCCGCGTCGGTGATCGTGCCAGCGTCCGCGACCAACAGTACCGGCAGGCCGGTCGTGTGGAACAGCTTCCCGATCAGATCTGCGGTGTATTGGGATCGCTTGCGTAAGATGGCGACGGGGTGTTCTCTCCGCAGATTCCACGCCAAACGGTGGGCAAGAGTCGTGCCGCCCGAGCCTGGTTGGTGCCGCAGTTCCACTGTGTAGATGCGACGGTCGGTAAGCGCCGCGCGGAGTTGCTTCTCAATCGACGCCTCCGCGTCGCGTGGCACGTCGAAATTGGCGTTAATGTCGTGCCACGTGGGCGGGCTGCCGCGCCAGAACTCTGAATCGCCTTCTTCCGGGAGTCCTTCCGGATCGCTGAGCAATCGCGAATGCAGGAGTTCCAGATCCTCTTCAAACTCACGGAGACTCTCCATCGAGATCTCGACGTCGCCGTCCTCGATGCTGGGTAGCGATACGTTCTCGGAGGCACGCTCGCTACCAAACATGTCCGCGATATTGCGCAGGAACAGCGAACCCTGCAGCGGAATATGCTCGACAACGAGGGGCGAGAGCGGCTTGTGCGCCCCAAGTTGAATCACGGACGCCGATTTGCCGAAAGCCTCGTTCACCACGTCTGCAAGCAGGTCGAGCCTCTCACGGTCGTCGGCGCTTCCGTCGTCGAGACGCGGCAAGATGACCACGACGGTCTGCATCGAGCCGACCGAATCGCGGAAGCGTTCCAGAAATCCGCGGACGTTCCTCCGATGCGTGACGCGCCAATCGTCGAGTGAGGGGACAGCCTCGCCGCGCCTCTTCCAGCCGGCCGCCATCATCCAAGCAGTACCGCGGTCGAAGTCGATAAGCTCTCCGGCCAGGCTGAACTCTCGCACCGCCCGGCGGCGCCTCAACGTGTCGACGGCCGAGCGATGCAGCCCCGACTCATCGCTTTCCGCATCAAGGTCGATCACTGCCGACCACGGCAGCAAGCCGATGCTGCGGAGTTGCTCGGATGGCAGTTGGCGGTCGGCTATCAACACGAACCGGGTCTGCCTGCTGTCGAAGCCGCTTGTGGCGTTCCAAATGCGCTGCCATAGATCCGCTTCATCGGCGCTTGTTTGCACGTCGTGGACCGCGGTGTCACCATCCTGCAGCCGCTGCCACACTTGCGGAATGAATTCTTCCACGTAGCGACGCGCGTTCCATGCGGCGTAGTACAGCGCCACGAGGCGATTGCTTTCAGACATGCCGTCCTTGTCGGCCCAGTTGAGTCCAGCGGCCACGCGGGACAGGACAAACTGCCGCCGGACCTCGTCCGAACGTCCCAAGGCTGACTCTTCGTGCCACCGCGCGATGGCGTCGCGGACGCCGCGTAGCATCTCCAGCAGGCCGCGATTGTCGTGGGGGACGCGCTCCTTGCCCGGCGCCTGCTCGACCGCGTCGCACAAATTGGCGACCTGCTCTGGAGTGGGATCACGCAGGCAGCAAAGTATCAACGAGACCTCCAAGTAGCTCTGGTCGAAACCAATCGGAGCCTCGTTCCTCGCAAGCGCGAAGTCTATAAGCCAGAACGGCGGATCGTCTTCGCTCTTGCGTTCAACCAGCACGTTTTCGAGGTGCAGGTCACCGTGCAGAAACCCAGGAAAGTGCACCTCCCGATCGTTTTCTTCGCCGCATTGGGCGTAGAGCCAAAGCGGATTGACGAGAGATTTGCCGGCGGCGTACATCTGCGCTTTGCCGGCGAACACGCCCTCGATCAGTTTGTGAACATTGGGTCGCGAGCTACGATCGAGGCTCTTCAGCCAGGCCTCGAGCAATTCGCGGCCGCTCATCGCAGTTCCAGCCCCACGCGCCCATTGCCTGAGGATCCCAAGCGCAAGCCCTCCGCTGAACTCGTGGAGTTGATGGGCGGCGTTCTGAAGTGTCGTTAGTCGCGTCGAGCTTTCGCCGGCAATCTGATAGAGCAGCACGCTTCTCGTCCGGCCCTCGTCCTCGGCGGAATGCTCACGCATGAGTTGTGGGATGCGGATGGCATCGCCGTGCGTTAGTCCGGTCGCCTCGTCGTGCCGCTTACGCTCAGTGGCGTCTTCCGAGGAAGGCTTGTGTCGATAAACCTTCAGGATATAGCCGCCGCCGGGCAATTCTCCCTCCGTACCCGGCTCGTAGGAGAGATCCACTTTCAGCACGGCGGCGCCGCTATGGCCGCCCTGAAAGTCCTTCACGATTTGAAACCGGCCGCCGCCGCACCAAAGCTGGAATGCTTCTCGCACAATCGCATGAAAGTCTTCATCGAGGTGCCTTCGGAGTTGGGTAGCGACCTCGTCTTGGCCATCTTCTGCGCCGAGACGGACAGCCTGGGAAGCCGCGGAGGATTCGTGCGACATCGGAATTCCTTTCTCGATTGGGTTCGATAACCAGTTCGCTACAAGTACCGCGAGGTAGTCGGACGGCGGGCGCTGCCGCTCGCCGATGTCGTTAGGCCACCTTGACCACCGCCCGGTTTCGCTGTTCCAACGGGGCATCCACCGCCGCGCCGGCAGACGACAATCGCGCACACTTTGCCAGCGAAGGGTTCAATTGTTGGGCGTGGCGCCGAGCCGCGTTTGCACTTCCCATCAGAGGACTCCGAATGTCTTCCCCGGAACATCAATGCGTGCGATGCTTACGCCGCACGAGGCGTTGAAGATTATACAATTTGAGTGGGGCAATCAAATTTTCGAGGGGGGCCGGCGACGCCGTGGGGCCGATCGGCGAAGTGCCGCCGGGCTCGGATACTTGAAATGCCGGCGAATGCGTCGCTACACCTTGCCGAAGCCTCACAATCTGCCAATTGCTCGGGAGCGCGAACCTGACGACGACGCCACCGTGGCTTTCGGGGGAGGACGCCGATTTTCGCATCGTTTCGTAGCCTGAGCTTGGCGTAGATCGTCGGTCGCGTCTCACCGATAGCCTGCGCAGAATGCCAAGGATCCGCCACCGGAACGGAGTAAGCATGCGATAGACCGGCTCCTCTTGCTCTTCGACCTTCGCTTCCGGCGGAACGAGGAAGCGGAAGTAATGAATGAGCCGTGCGGCGCTGGGCTCGACGAGCCTTCGTAGAGCCCGTTGACCAGATTTGCGGTGCTCGCTCTTCTTCTGTCGAAGGGGTCGGATGTGGAGCGTGCAGCGACGGCACTGATGCTGAGCGCACAGAAGCGCGAAGCCATATCCCTTATCGAGGAAGAGACGCTACGGAAGAGCGGTCCGAAGAAGGTTCTGGACCCGCGCACGAGGAAGTGCGGCAGGTTGCAAGCGTCGACCCTCCAGCTGGGACGTACGCGGCGGCCGCGGAGCTTCGGGGCCGCCGCGTCGCCGGCCGTGGTGGGAGGCGCCGCGCCGCGGCCGCCGTCCGCAAGGGAGCCTACGGTGGACGGTCGATCAAACAGCTCCTCGCTGTCGCCGTTCAGACCCGTTGGTCGCGGCCCAAATAATTCGGTGGACATCGTCCTGCCTCCCGCGTGAGCGAACCCGTAGAGGTACTAACGGTGGTGCGGCGATCGGCGCACGCACGAACCGGGTGCTGTACTGCCGCAGTCACCGAACCCGGATGGCGGAGTAGGTGCTGACCGTGCGCTGATTGGGATGTTTCAAGAGTTGCAACGGCCCTTAAGTGTGTGCAGCCAAGCTGCATACGGCGTTGTGCCGACCGCTCGAGGTGAACGGGCAAAAGAACTGCGAAGTCTTTTTTCCCAGAACCGCGTTGAGGGGAGTGGCGTAGGAAAGCGTTGCCGGGGGACTTCTTGGTTGAAGGAGCTTGGCGATGCATGCAGTAACTCTTCTGGAGGCGTTTTTTTTGCCCAGAGGAGCCCCGCTGCCGACGTGGCCTGCGTCATCCGCTGGCGGGCATGGTCGTGCTGATGCTGCTGGGCATGCTGGCGCGGATCCGTGAGATGCAGGTGCTGGTGCGGTGGGTGACGGTCCACTGGGACCGCCTCAAAGAGCCGCTGGGATTCGACCGCGACGCGCCCCCTGCGCCACAACGATCAGCCGCACGCTCCCCCGCTGCCGCGTCGATGACCTCCAGCAGGCGCTCGACCAGTGGCTCCGGGCCCGCCTAGCCGACGCGGCCAGCGGAGGGGTAGTGGCGGTGGACCGCAAGACGGCCAAGACGAGCCGTGAGCAGGGGGCCGCCCCCCCGCCGCCCAATCCACCGATCAAACGGGTGCTGGAAGATATCCGCCGTGTGCGGGTCGATCTAGAGAGCGCCGATTACCTCCGCGAGACGCTCGGCCTGCCCGGCTTCCGCATCGCGCTGCGCGTCCGCGGCCACGGGCGGATCGAGCACGGCCTGCACTTCTTGCAGGACCGCTGGTGGGGCAAAGACCGTCCTCCCCCCCGCCGCCCCGGCCTCTCGGCACGCCGCTGGGCCCGCCATTGGGCGATCGTAAACGCGGCCATCTCGATCCACCTGCTCCTCTCCAACCCCGACCTGCCCGTCAGGGCCGCCGCCGACCACATCGCCTGGAGCCCAGTCCGACGCCTCCAACTGCTAAACTCCTGACTTTGCAGCTCTCCTGGGGCGCCGGTACGAGTCCTTGTCTTGCATGGGCTCTCCTTTCCCGGGAAACTCGCGGTCTACCCACGAGAAACCCGGATGGACCTAAAGAGGTCAGTGATCAATGTTGATAGACGCACGTTCGGTGCCGACAGGAACCGTCCTTGAAACCGAGGTCTGCATCTTAGGGGGAGGCGCCGCGGGGATTAGTTTGGCGCGTGAGTTCACCAACTCCGGCTTCCGGGTGATCCTGCTCGAGAGCGGCGGCGCCAAGATGGAGCAGGCCACGCAGGATCTGTATGCAGGCAGCGATATCGGACGGCCTTATGAAAAATTCCGGGCCTCGCGGCTTCGCTATTTCGGCGGCACGACCAACCATTGGGGCCGCGTTTGGTGCGACATGCCGCATGCACTTGATTTCGAAGCACGCGAGGGCGTCCCGTACTCCGGCTGGCCATTCTCGCTGTCCTACCTCGAGCCGTGGTACGCGCGGGCGCACTCGGTCCTCAGGCTCGGCCCCTCTGGCTATGCACTTGCCGATTGGGGTCTCGAGCCGGGCGTGATCCCCGAGCCGTTCCGCGGCCCGCACCTCGCTTGCCGGGTTCTGCAGCAGGCCGCGGCTACGCGGTTTGGGCGTCACTACAAGCGAGAACTGCAAAAATCTAAGAATCTGAGCGTTTACCTGCACGCCAATGGGCTGCGTTTCGACGCCAGCGAGGATTGCGGCGCCGTGCGACAGCTCCATGTCGGCGTCCTCCCCGATGGTCGCTTCACCATCCGGGCGCGCATCTACGTGCTTTCGGCGGGTGGGATCGAGAACGCGCGCCTGCTCTTGCTCTCCGAGAACGACGCTGGCGTCGGCCTAGGAAACGAGCACGACCTCGTCGGACGGTTCTTCATGCTCCACCTGGAGTACTCGGGCGGCTTCCTCGATCTCGCCGACCCCTACGCGGACCTGACGTTCCAAACCGGCGAGCAGGGCGCCAAATACAATCGCAGCGGCGCCCGGCGGTTTGTGTCGTACATCAGCCTTTCCGACGAAACGAGGCGTGAACGCAAGCTGCCGAACGTAAGGTGGCGGTTCCAATACCCAAGACTCCCCGAGATGGATGCACTCTCGCGACTCGTTCCTTTGAAGTGGTCCGACTTGAAGGAACGAGCCGATCACGGCGCAGAGACGCTGCGTGATCTGGGACAAGTTCTAAGGACCTTCCCGGGCCTCGCCAGGTACACCGCACGCCGGATCTTCTACGGCCGCAATAAGCCCCCGGCGCCGATGGCGTCCATTCCCCTGAAGTGCACGGCCGAGCAGATGCCGCATCCGGATAGCCGCGTTCGGCTTGGCGACGACCTCGACGTGTTCGGCCTGCGGAAGGTCGCGGTCGATTGGCGGCTGACGGCGGAAGACAGACGCGGCGTCGCCACTGGGAACCGGTTGTTGGAGGAGGAGCTGTGCCGCGCCGGATTCGGCCGACTAAGGTCGACCGTTCCTGACGACGAGCGTGAATGGCCAAGCGATATGCGTGGGGACCAGCACCACATGGGGACGACCCGCATGCATCGGGACCCGAGTCTGGGTGTTGTCGACGAGAACTGCCGCGTGCATGGGGTCGCCAACCTCTACGTGGCGGGCAGCTCGGTGTTCCCCACCGGGGGCACGTTCAATCCGACGCTGACGATTATTGCACTTGCCTTGCGTTTGGCCGATCATGTCAAGGAGCGGCTCAGCTAATGGGGTTCACTCCAGTTCTCCACGCTCCAGGACCCCGGACGGACCCATCTTGATGGAACCAAATCGTCTCAGCGGCTGGATCCGCAACTTCAGCTCTTGGGATCGCCTCAAACGAAACCCCAGCCTGCGCCGCTTGAGCGAACCGCTGCTTCGCCGAACGGAGCTGCCGGAGGACCGCTCGCTTCTCTGTGTGTACCGCGTTGACCCATCGAACCTGGGCGACTGGTTTTCGGCTCCCCAGCGGTACTTTGGATTCCTAACACATTCGAGAAAGCAAGACATAAGGTCCCTCACGCGGAGGGATCTGAAAAGGATCGAGAGCACCAACGGGACCATCGTCATCGGCGGTGGCGGGTTGCTGGGCAGAACCGCGTTTAGTGGTCAGATTGACAAGATCATGCAGCTCAAGGCGGGCAAGGTCGTCGTGTGGGGCGCCGGCTTCAACGACCGCTCGTTGCATCAGGACCAATCCCCACGCTTCCGAAGCGAGCGTTTACTCGTTGGCCTGAGGGACGATCAAGCTGAGTACGGGTGGGTGCCGTGCGCAAGCTGCATGCTTCCGGACCTGAGTCTTGAGTACCCGGTCCAGCACGAGGTCGTGGTCTATCATCATGCGTGGCACACGAAAGAAGGCCGACTCAAGCAGCTGTCCCGATTTCCATCTATGTCCAACAACAGCACGCCGGTCCTATCAGAGATCCTTCGATTCCTAGGGTCTGGAGAGACGGTGGTGACCAACTCGTATCACGGCGCCTACTGGGCGATTCTCATGGGACGCAGGGCGGTCGTGTTCGATCCCTTCTCCGTAAAATTCAGGAAGTTTCGACACGAACCGGCCTTCCTCGATGACGACTTAGACTGCTCGTTGAAGTCTGCTCGCGTGTATCCAGATGCGCTCGAGGAGTGCCGACGAGCCAACCTGAATTTTGCCCAACAGGTGTTAGCGTTTATCAATGCGTAGCCGGGAACGTAGCCGCGGTGCGTGCCGCCACGCTGTTCCCCGCAAGTGCATTCCCGCCCCTGGAGCGTCTTCTGACGGGCGTCCGCGGTGTGCTGGCAACCGCGGTCGCTGTAGAGCAGTAGCTCGCCCACCAGACTTCTTCTTTGGATCGCCCGCCACGACGCCCCGGAGGCCCCGGAGGCCGGCGGCGTCGCCAGCGAGTCGTTCAGCACCGAGCCGACGACCCAGCGGCTGAACACGTCGAACACCACGGAGGCGCCGCCGGACCGATCTTCGCATGCCAAGCCGGCAGGCTCTCTTGCTCACCCGAAGCGACGACGCGGCCGCCTCAAGGGTGGACTGCCGCCGCTCAATCCGGCGGACGGCCTCCGGTCACCTTGTAGTATCCCAGCGATCGAAGGATCGAGGCACGCTTCCGCAGCCACCGAAACTTCTCCAGTTTGAACGGCACGAACGGTAGGAGAGTCGTGTCCACGGGGGGTAGGGCGGCCGGAGCGCCGGCCAGCTGCTTCAGCAACGCCCCGGCGCCCGGGGCGGCCAACCAGGACTTGGCTGTGCCCCCGGCATGAAAAGCCAGGCATTGGCGCAGGTCCTCGCCCTTGAGCATCTGCAGCGGCGAGGCGCCGGCCCGCCTGCGGGCCCGCTTCCACTGCGTGTTCGACCAGCACTGCCAGCGATCCGGATTCAAATACCCGCCCCCCATACGCATGGCGAGGCCCGACCAGAGGACCGCCTCGACGTGCATGATCGGCGGCAAATCGCCGAGCGAATCCACCAGCCAGTCCAGCCAATCCAGGTCAAGGGGCGATCGGTACTGTGCGATGCCGATGTCCACATGGTCGGCCATAGCGACTCGGTTGTCGAATAATTTCTGCACCACCGAGAACGGCAACAGGCAGTTGGGTTTTTGCCACATCAGACGGAGCGTTCCGTCCCCGACGGTCTCGAAATCAAACCGCCGCGGGAAGTAGACATCGGGATCGATAACGATGACCTCGTCGCCGTCGCGCGCCAAAAGCATCGGGTCCGTCAGCTTGCGCCAGCAAGGATGGCCGCGGCGGAGTCTTTCCAACCCCGCGTACTTACGCATCGGATTGCCATCGTCCTCCCAGAGGTTATCGGAAAGCAGAACCTTGATCCGGGGGTGTGCGGAAAACGCCCGGCCGAGCTCCTCCTGATCGCGCTGAGTGTCCGTGAGGAGGCGGATCTGCTCGTCTGCAACGAGGTTGTCGGCAAGGCTGCCGATGCAGAGGGCGGCGTACGGCAGGCTGGAAGCCCCTAGGCTGACGGTGATGACTCGACGCATAAGCTTTCAGCGGTCCCTTCGGCCTTGGGTGTGTGTGTGTCGGCACCACAGGCATCCTTGTACTTGGCGAGGATCTCCTGAATCTTGGCGGGCCACGCGTAGTGATCGGCAATCTCTTTTTGTGCGGCCGCTCCCATCCGGCGTCTCTTCTCGGGCGTCAGGCTCTGGATCGCCTTCACCATTTCCGCGATGACCTGCCGTCGCGGCGCCGGGTCGATCGCTACTCCAAATGGGGGCCGGACGTAATCGGCGGGCCCCCCCCAATTCAGCGCCACTACCGGCAACCCGAGCGACATCGCCTCGAGCACCACCGCGCCCCCGCAATCCATCACGCTGGGGTACACGAACACGTCGCATTGCGACAACAGCCGCGCACACTCGTTCTGTCCGACCCAGCCGTGGAACGTAACCGCACCAACCAGGCCAAGATGCTCTGCCTGCCGACCTAACCGCTTCCGCTCCGGACCGTCGCCCACGATCCAAAGCTCTACCGCCGGGGACTGCTTTCGCAGTTCGGCGAGGACGGCCAGCACGACGTCTACCCCTTTCCAGTCCAACAGACGTCCCGAGAAGCCCAGACGCAGCACGCCGTCCGGTCGCGTGGGGAGATCGTCGGGGCGCCGCCAAACCTCGGGATCCACGCCGTTCTCGACGAGGGTCTCGACACGAGCGCTGCAGTTGCGGGGCAGGCCCTGGCGGGTCCGCTCGTTGGCAACCAACAGCAGCGCCGACCGTCGCTTTCCCGGGATGAGCCAGTTCGCCAGGCTCGTAAAACTGCGCGCAAGCGGCCTGAATATCGGCTCCTGGAACAACGGGCGGCGGGATCCAGGCGGGTAGCTCATGTTGCCGTTCATGGGTCCAATCACCACCGGAGCGCCCAGGTCATACATCATGCTGGGCAGACGCGGCGACACGGGGATGGGCTCATGAACGACATTGATCTGGTGTTGCGCGATCATTCGTCGCGCCACGCGGCGCTGGGTGAACTGCGTGATCAGGTGCATAAACCAGACGGTCGTGAACACCTTGACGTTGTGTGGTAGAGGCCTGCTCAGAGTCCAGAGGATTTTCTGTGAGAGGGTGTCCGGCACGAAGTGTACGCGGAAAGCATTCTCGCCAAGCAACTCAACGACCTCGCGCTCGTGGCGGGCGTGCATCAGCAGCCGCACGTCGACATTCGCCCTCAGCAACCCTAGGAACCAGTGCAGGGGCAGGATCGACTCGCCGCCGTGTCGCTGCGAAGCGTTCTCGGTGACGATCAGCACCCGTAACTGCTCGCCTGGTCGGTCAGACGTCGGCAACGAGACCGAATCTGGCGCCGTGGAACGCGGTGCACTCATCAGAGCTCGTAACACCAGGAGAAGGTAGGAGAACTGAGAATCGACCGATTATAACCTCAGATTGGCCTTGACGAAGAATTTATAGAAATTCCGCGTAGATCGCTGCCTGACGGAGTTCACTCCTCTCGAACTTACGGAGCGAACGATGAGCCAGCCCGCCAGCCGAGGTAGCTCGCCTGCTAGGTGACGCATTGGCGAGATTGCGACGAGTCGCTGGTTAACCGGGAGGACTCGCTTTCCGGTCTAATGAAGAGTGAATCGACGCGTCGGAGCACCCAAGAACAGCCTATGGAAGTTCGTACGGTCACTCCGAGGTAACGAAGCGGTCCAGACGCTACTGAGTTTCCGCGCGTTGTGCCGTCTCCCACACCGTCAGTCCGAGGGATTCGGCCGGGCGTCTGCTGGGCTGAAAGGGGCCGAGGTAGCGAGCCTCGACCAAAAGAACCCAGCAGAAACGCGCCGCCAGGCTGGGGCTCTCGATCGGAACAGGTGCGGTCAACAGCCGCTCGACGCAGCGGTCATAACACGGGCTTCAAGGCCAGCTGTGAGGCGGAGTGGAAGACGACAGAAGAACGGCGTCGACAGGCGACGCGCGTGACGAATGGTCCAATTGGCAGTCGAACTTGCGTCGGTCACACGACCGGCGCTACCGATCCCAACGGTCCTACGCATGGCTGCGAACGCGTCAGGAGAGTCGACCGTTTTCTCACAAGAGACAACCCAGGCCCCCACGGACCCCGCCGGTTCGGGGACTGACAATCGCTACACAAAATGTGCGTTCGGCGTCACAACTCACTGACCACCTCCGGAGCCGCAGTCGGGACCGGCCAAACACCGCGCGTCGCAGGACCGGGACCAGCGATCGGGCTCGGCAACTGCGCCAGGTGAGGTGATCAATAGCGCAGCGAGTCGGCGGACCCGGAGTAGAAAGGCTTCCCCGCCGAACGGCGCAAAAAAAAGCGTCCCAGCTGGTGGGACGCTCTCGCACGGGTCGCAAAAGTTCGCAGCGGCCGGAGCTAGCGGCGCCGACGTCGTAGGCCGACGGCTGCGACGCCAACGGCCAGCAACACGGCGGTGGCGGGCTCAGGAACCATCTGCGCCTCGATCTCGCCGGTGCCGGTCGCCCGGAAGCCGGTCACCGTGCCGCCGATCTCGGTCAGCGTGCCCGGGACGACGGACGTCGCAAAGGTCACGGAAACGGGGTCGCCAATGACGATCCCACCTGGGAGGGATTGGCTCGAAATCGCGGCCACGGTTCCACCGAATGCGAACTGGACTGTCGACGCGACGTTCACGAACGTGATCGAAGCGGGGTCCAGCAGCAGAGACAACCCATCGGCGCCCGGCAGGCCGAGCAGCAGCGAGCCCGATCCGACGGTCCCAACCGTGCCGCCGGTCGTGGCGATGCCCGTGACGCCGGGGATCGACAGCGTGATGTCGATGTCAGAGCCGAAGGGCGATCCGGCGACGGCGACGGAGTCGTTGGTGATCGAGACCGAGGTGAGCGGGTCGATACCGCCGGTGGTCGAGATCGCCGACCCGTCGTACGAGATATTTAGGCCGGTGAAGCCGATCTCGATCAAACCGGCCGAAGCAGTGCCAGATAGCAATGCCGACGCGGCGACCGCGAAGGCCAAGAAGGAGCAACGTGTTGTGGTCGTCATTAGGTCGAGTCCTTGGTTGATATCTCTTGGTCGTTGACGCCTTATTGCGTCCCCGGTGAGGAGTTGGGGGATCTGTGCCGAAGATCCACCCAACGCGATCATGGCTGATACCCGCAACTGTTTCAAGCGCCTATCCACGGAAAAATGCAAAAAACGGCTCCATCCCGATCTGGCATGCAGGAAATGGTAGGCGCCCGGGGCGGCAGCCTGGGCAGCAGCGGGAAGGCGGCTTGCCGCCGGGGTGACCTTTGCAAGTGCTCCTATCCCGGGATGGACAACCAAGTTGGGCAGGGGGCGCCCAGCGGCTTTGCCGCTGGCGTCGCGATCCGAAGAGTTGATCCGCTGGCTTCAGTCCACGATCCTGCTGACCCGTTCGGGCGCCGACCCGCCGATTCGCGGCGCACCAACAGCAGCGGCGGCTCGTCGCCCCTCGGCAGGCGTCGTACCCGGGACTGGCATTGTAAGGAGCGTTCAGATGCGAGCTCCTCGCGGCGACAAGCGAGCAGCGGGCGCCAGACTTCTGCCGAGCGGTTGCCCTGCGGCAGCGTCACCGAGGCACCGGAACGCGCCCGTGGGCGCAGCGGCCTCGGCGACAGTCGTGCTGGACGAGAGGCGGCGTCGGCGAGGCGCACAGGACGGCCCCTAGAATCGACGGCGAAACGGTCGAGGGTCGCATGGCTAACGCCGCCGCCCCACGTTCGCACGGGAGTCCCACTGCCCAAAGTAGTGCGACCGGTTCTGGAACCCGCCCGATTGTGGCGGGTTGTTGAACCACGCGGCGGTGCCGGTTGGGCGGACCTCAAGCTGCCCAAACTCCTGCCGCGTGCGCTCGATCTGGACTTCTTGACGCTGCAGGGCGAGGGTTTGATCGCGGTTGATTGCCTGCTGCTTCTGGAGCGGGCGGACCAACGCAAAATAGTTCGGCAGCGCCCCACCCTGGTTGCTGAGCAGCCCGAGGTAGGGGCTGAGGGTCGGGGTGGCCGGGGTGTAACGCGGCGACTGACCCGAACCGCGCTGCGCGGACGCGTCGGAGCAGATCGCGGCTAGCGCCAGCGTCGCCAGCAGGATTGGCAAGCGGGTCATCGGCGGTTCCTCGGTAGTTGGCGGAAACGTACGGTGCGGCCGGGGCAGGGGATCGGGCCCCCTAATGTCCCTGGTCGGTGGCGGCCGCGGGCCGGCCGACGTCCAGGCCGCTCAGGACTTAGATCGGCGGGCCGGTTTTTGGTTCTCAAGGGATTTGCGGGTTTTGCCGATAGATCCCGGTAGGCGCGGATGCGCCGGCTATGACTTGCGGCCGAAAGGGCGCCGCAGACGGAACTGTCGATCTCGCCGACCCGGGGCATTGTTCAATGAGAATCTCCGCCAGGCTAGTCGCGACCTTGGCGCTGGCGTGCTGCGTGCTTCCCGGCTGCCGGGTGCTAAAGCCCGTCGCGCACCAGCCGGGCCCCTACACGCCCGTCCCCCAGGGGGTCGCTCGCGAGCATGAGAAGGTGATCCTGCCCGACTACGTGATCGAGCCCCCCGACGTGCTGACGATCCAGGCGGTCAATCTGATGCCAAAGCAGCCCTACCGGCTGCGGCCGCTGGACACCTTGCAGATCGAGGCGAACGGGCTGCCGGACGAGTCGTCGCTGGGAGGAGCGCCGGGGATTCTGGGTCGCGAGTACACGATCGGCATCGACGGCACGCTCGTGCTCGGCCTGGGGTTCGACACCAGCAAAGAAGAATACCGTCCGCTGGTGATCGCCGGCATGACGATCCCGGAGGCGCAGCAAGCGGTGCGAGAGCGGCTCGCCGAGACCGCCCGGGAACCCAAGGTCTGGGTCACGTTGACCAGCATCGCGACGCGCCAGGATGTCGCCGGAGAGCACCTCGTCTGCATGGACGGCACGGTGAACCTCGGCGTCTATGGCCGCGTGCGGGTCGTCGGCATGACGATCGAGCAAGCCAAATCGGCGATCGAGGCGAGCCTCGCTAGCCAGTTCGAGAACCCGGAAGTGGCCGTCGACGTCTATGGCTACAACAGCAAGGTCTTCTACGTGGTCACGCAGGGCGCGGGGCTCGGCGACCAGCTGATCCAGTTCCCGATCACCGGCAACGAGACCGCGCTCGACGCGATCAGCCAGGTACAGGGTCTCAGCGGGACCAGCTCTACCCGGATGTGGATCGCTCGCCCCGGCAAGAACGACTGCGGCGGCGACCAGCTGCTGGCGATCGATTGGCCGGGCATCACCCAGCGGGGCGATATCACGACCAACTACCAGCTGATGCCGGGGGACCGGGTGTTCATCGCCGAGGACAAGCTGATCGCGTTCGACACGCAGCTGGCCAAGGTGATCTCGCCGATCGAGCGGATGTTCGGCGTGACGCTGCTGGGGACTCAGACCGCCCAGCGGATCAAGTTCTTCAATCAGAACAACGGGAACAATGGGTTTGGGGGGGGCTTCTAGCGGCTTGCGTGCACAGCTGGGACGGGGCGCCATGCGCCGCGTGGAACCTGCAACTGGCCCGCGAACGCTTGGCGAATCAATCATGCACAACCATCGCGGATTGTTGATGCTGCTGGCCGGCGTCATCCCGCTCAGCGGGGGGTGCGCCGCTTACTGGGCCGAGCGGCATTGCCCGACCGACGCCCGGGCGCTCTACCGCGCCGTAGGCGAAGAAGCGGTCCGGGAGTGCCCATGTGGGGTCAGCGGGCCGTATGGGGGCTACAAGCCGACCTGCTGGCGGCCGCTGCCCGAGGGGTGGCACTGCGAGCCCTGCTTGCCGCCGGTGCTAGAATATTACGACACGATCCCGACGCCGGCCGCCTTGCCCGAGCCGATCATTGCCCCGCCGTCGCCCCCTTCGTCGGCTCCCGTCGGGCCTCCAACTGGGCCTCCAACTGGGCCTCCGACTGGGCCTCCGACTGGGCCTCCGACTGGGCCTCCGACTGGGCCTCCGACAAATAATCTTTGGCCGGCCGAGCCGGCGTCTCCCAGCGATCGCCCCGGCGTGCTGCCTCCCCCGACCGGGCTGGAGGTCCACCGCTTGCCTCTTTCCCCGGAGAATCCTTGGGCGATCTTCACGCCCCCGGTGCCGGAGCCTATGAAGCTGCGGGAAAGCACCGCGGAAGCGCGGGCGAAGCGGCCAATGATCTCGCCGCTCACCAGAGACTTGATCACCCGCTGAGTCGTGAGTGACAGGGGGTGCGCCGCGGTCCAATGATGCGTCCGTCGTCGCATATGGACGATCGGCCGACCACGTTGGCAGAGCTGCAATGCTTGAGCTCCAGGAGCCGCCAGTTTTTGCGAAGCAACTGATTAGAGCGGCGGCTAGGCAGACGACGGGACGTGCAGCGATTCACAAAGCGTGCCCTGACGCCATATTCCGCTGCAGAAACCAGAGCGGTAGCGGCTCGGTGGTGGCCGGCGCGGTGGTTGCCTGCCGTTCGACGGTTCCTAGCGAAACACGGGCACGCAACGGGGCGCCCGCCCTGCTTAGCCGGATCCGAACGACGATCCGCTGTCGAGATCCTGTCCCGGCAGCCGACGTTCGGGGCAGATGACGGGCGCAAAAAAACAGCCGGCGAGGAACTGGTCCTCGCCGGCTGAGTAACAACCGCGTCGTTGCGGATCGTCTGCGCTACGCGAGACGCCGGCGGTAGCGACGGCCGGCAGACAATCCGACCGGGATCAGCAGGCTACCCCACACCAGCAGGCTCGACACCTCCGGGACCGCAGAGGCTGCGTCCGTACCAAAAATGGCCGTTCCGCCGGCCGTCGCGACGGCCGCGATAAACGTGTCGGCGCCGCCCAGAACGATTTCGTACAGCAAACTGGCCCCGCCCGTTACACCGTAGAGGATGCCATGGTCAAAGGCCAAGCCGGCGTACCGATCCTTGTCGTACGACGTGAGCAGATTCCCTAACGTGTCAAAGACAGAGAGCTTTTGATTGACGCCGGTGCCGTGGGAGACGTACAGCACACCGTTGCCGAACGCAAGGTCGCCGAAATCACCGAGTGTACCGAGGTCGGCCACGAGGGTGGAAGTCGGGACGCCCGCAGTGACGTCCACTTTACGCAGATTTGAGGCTGCGTCGATGTAGTGATACTCGCTGCCCAGCATGCCGCCAGCAGCAAACTCGTTGTTGGAAGCCGAACCGTCCAGGGGCGTCAGGAACGCAGAGTTGCCCTTGTAGAGCGTGTTAACGCCGGACGTCGGGGCGAAGTCGCTGCGGAAGAAGCTCCCCTGATAGTTCGCCAGGGAGTTAGGGCTGACCTTCGTTGCCGTAGACGGGCCTACGTCCGTGAAAGACCCGATCTCCGTGGCCAAACCGGCCGAACCGCCCGTGGTCGCTACGCTATAGATCTTACCGTCTTGCGACTGGACTGCGATCGACGCAAGCGTCGAACCGGTCATCGCGGCTGCCGCGACGATCGAACAAGAAAATACTACTAGATATCGCATCGTTACTACTCCTGAATCAATTTGGGAAATCCAAAAACTGTCCAAGCGCGCGATTACTTGAGCGCACGCCTTCGCGCAGAAGTCTAAACGACTTGCGGGGGACGAAGGAGTCTCTGGATGAACGGCGACGGGAGTGCGGGGCGACGCTCGCCCGAGACAGAACCCGCCGGATCAGGGAGTATGAGCAGACTGACTGGCGCGGATTGAATTGCCACGGCGCCGTATCCGCCCACCGACGATGACGACGAAGAAGTGGTTGTAGTAGGGCGATCCCCAGCAAACTTGGAAAACCGCTGCGGTTCCGGTGCATCGGGACGCGACGGCAAGTGCTGGCAGTGAGGAGCGGCGCCAGAACTCGACGCGGCGCCCGACTCAAGATCCTCCGACACACGAGAGCAAGAGTCGGGATGGGTCAGCGGCGGCAACGGTTTCAGGACGATACTGCCACTCGCATCGCCACAAAGAAAGCATGCCATGACTAGTGCAGCCACAGTACGCGCCAATCCACAATGTGATCGGAGCGGGGCGCTGATCGAATGATCTTGGATAGTCAGCACTGCGAATCCTGCGAGTCAGCGTGCCCGGATCGACGAGCCACCCTACTGAACACTTCCCGTTAGTTTAGCGACCCTGCGGGTAGATGCAACAGTCCAAGCAGAAGTTTCTGGTAGTTGGGGTGCGCAGGACGGCTGCATCACCTCGCCGTTTCGCAATTTGATAATCGGCCAAGCGATTAGCGAGGTTGGCCAAACCCGCGAGTAGCCTGAGGTGGTGCGGAATTGACGGACAGGTGAGGAGCTTAATTGGCCGGCCGTTTGATGTTCTCGAATTGGTGGGGAGAGAGGTAGCTGAGAGCGGAGTGCTTTCTTTCGAGGTTGTAGTAGGCGACGTAGCTGGCGATCTCGCCACGCGCCTCGGCATGGTCTTGGTACTCGGTCATTTCGAGTTCGGTCTTGAAGGTCCCGAAGCAAGATTCCATGAAGGCGTTGTCGTAGCAGTCTCCGGCGCGGCTCATGCTCTGACGCATCTCGGCGCGTCGCAGCACGGCCCGGTACTCGGCGCCCGCGTACTGGCCGCCCCGATCGGTGTGGTGGATCAGCCCAGCGCCCGGGCCACGTGAGCGGATCGCGGCGGTAAGCGCCGCCAGCACGAGTTGTTCGGTCATGTCTTGGCCGAGCTCCCAGCCGACGATGCGCCGCGAAAAACGGTCCATCAGTGTCGCCAGGTAGCTGAACACCCCGCCGACGATCGGCACGTAGGTAATATCTCCCACCCATAGTTGGTTGATGCTCGTTGGCTGCTCGGCCTCCAAGAGTAGGTTGGGGCTGTAGCCCAAGCGGTGGCGGCTCTCGGTGGTGCGGGGCTTGTAGGACTTCGGCTGGATTGCCCGCAGGCCCTGCATCTCCAGTAGCTTCGCGACGCGACGCCGGCCGCACGCGTGGCCCATGTCGCTGAGCTCCGCGGCGATCCGACGCGCCCCGTAGCGGCGGCTGTGCTTCTGGAAGACCGTACGCACCAAGGGCAGCAGTTCCGAGTCCTGCTCGTCACGTGTTGTCGGCTCGGCCCGACGCCAAGCGTAGTACGCGCTGCGGCTCACGCCCAAGATGCCGCAGGCCTCCTGCACCGACGCGGCGTTGATAGCGACGATCGCTTCCATGGCGGCGTAGACCTCCGTTACTCGTTGCGGCCGAAAATAATCAACGCTTTTTTTAGCACGTCCCGCTCACGCTCGACCCGACGCAGCTCGACCTCCAGCTCATGGACACGCGTCTCCAAGGCGCCCGCCACAGGCCCGCTCTCGGCGAGCAGCTCACGCTTCCAGCGGTACAGCACGTTGGCGTGCGACACCCCCAGACGCTCGGCTACTGAACTAGCCTTGTGACCGTCCAGCAGCATCTGCACCGCTTCCTGCTTGAACTCTGGAGTGAATACGCGGCGTCCCGACTTTGCGGGCTGTGGCTTCTTGCGTGGCATGGCGGCAATCCTTTCGCCGGCCATTCTAAGCTCCTCACCTGTCCGTCAATTCCGCACCACCTCAGCCTGCCGGATAGCCACCGGTAGGTGGTTGACGGGTTCCAGCCGCTTACGTGCCCAAAGCGGACGCCTAACCGATCGCGATCGCCTCCAACGGGATTGCGGCCGCTTACAAGCACAGTCGGCGTCTAGAAGTAGGCGGCCCTTCGGCCGTCGCCGCCGGCTGGTAGCGGCGTTAGGGTGACGGTACGCGGGCCTGAGGCGAGTCACGAGGAGCCGCGACGGTATTGGCACTGGATGTCGTCAATCGACGCTGGCCTGGCGAATCGAACGAACCAAGCTGGAGGGAGCCAAACGAAACGCATTTTGGCAGGCTAGGCTGACGAATCGTTTGATCAACAAACGATTCCTGCGTGGGTGATTGGACCGCATTAGCCCCCACTCGGTTCGTCGTTCTCGGCCTGATAGCGGTCAAACGCAGCGACAAACTCTCCGAGCAGCTGCTTCAAGAGTACTCGCTGATCGTCCGGGTCAATGTCGGACAGCGGGAGCTGGATCTGCACCTTGTAAACCAGCGGCTCGCCCCCGTAGACGACCCGGGGGGCGCCCGGCGCGGCCCATGTCCCGTCGCTCGTGAAGGCGAATGCGACGCGAAAGTCCTCGCGGAGCCGCGTGTTAGGCTTGTAGGTCAGCACCCGGAACTCACTGGCCCGATCAGAGTCGGCGTCCGCGACCTCCATGCGTTCTCCGTTGAGCAGCTTGTTGGCCCGACTGCCGTAGCAGATGTCGGGGGGATGCCGCACCAAGGGGCCCGGCTGGCCGACCATCAGCAGCAGCATCGCAACCTTGCCCGATTCCGCGTGGCGGTAGTAGCGATGAACGTAGCCCGCGAGCCCCAGCTCCCGCTGGACGCCTTCACTGAGCGGCTTGCCTTCTTCGAACACCTCCCACGCGCCCATCTTGCTCGGGAAAGCGCCGATCGACTCGGCCGCCCGCAATCGCGACGCCGGGACGCCCCAGCGGTTGGAATAGCTGCCGTGAAGCACCGCGGGGCCAACGGTCAGGGCGACGACCGCCGTCAGCGCGGCGGCAGCGATCCAAGGAAAACGTGTCTTCACAACCTGCCTCTGGGATGAGTGATGACTGCTTGCTAGTGGAATATTGAGGGGGCGGCGCTACGACTAGGCGCCGCTAGAGACTAAACTTCTCTCGCAGCTGTTCGAGCAGTTTCGCATCCGCCGGGAGCTTCGTCTCGTTGGCGATCCCCAAGGCGAGCGCTGCCAGGACCGCCTCGCTCGCCTCTGCTTGTTGGCCCATCTCGTCGATGGCCCGCGCCCGATGGAGGTGGGCGGTGGCTGATGAGGGATCGACCCGGAGCGCAACGCCCAGCGCCTCGACCGCGGCGTCGGCCTCGCCAGCGAGCAGCAGCAGCTGACCCTTCGTGTCGAGCAGCGACGCGTCGTCGGGGTGAGCGGCGAGGCCCTGCTCGACAAGCTTACGGGCCGCGTCCCAGCGCCGGGGGTCTTCGATCCAGAGGCTGGCGAGGTTGTTGCAAGCGTTGGCGTTGGTCGGCTCGACGGCAAGCATCCGCCGGTAAAGAGATTCGGCCCGCTCGTTGCGTCCGGTTACAGCCGCCAGGTCGGCGGCGTCGCGGAGCAGAGCCAAGTCGTCCTGGCTAGCGGCCAACTGCTGGTCCAGCAGCTTTTCGGCCAGATCGATGTGGGCCGGGTCGGCCGGGGGCGACATCATCTCTACGTTCGCCAGCAGCCGCGCCGCGTAGGTGGGTGAGATGGATTGGGCCGGTGGGTTGAGGGCGGTGGCTTCGACCCCCGCCAGGCACCCCTCGTCGAGCATGGCGCGGTAGGCTCCCACGAGCAGTCCGGGCGCCGAATTAGGATCCTCGAGCGCGCGACGCGCCACTGCTCCGCGCCAGAAATTGCCCAGCACCTCCCGCTGGACCTCGGGATCGATGGCCGGCGAGCCAGCGGCAACGTCCGTCGATTCTGTGGCTGTCGTCGAAACGGCGCTCTCTCCGTCCGCGGATCCAACTTCGCCGGTCGCTCCACCGGCCTGCTCGGTCGCGGCCAAACGCAGCTGCCAGCGTAGCTGTTCCGCGAGCCCACTGGGCAACCTACCCAATTGGCCGAGCGCCGATGCGATGCGGCCGGCGAATTGGCGGTCGGCTTGCAAGTGCGTTTGCCAGAATCGCAGCAATCGCACGAGATCCGCTATTTGCTGTGGGCGCTCGTCGGCCAACTCATCCAGCTGTTCGTAGGCAGCTCCGATACGGCCCGCCTGTTCGTACAGGTCCGCCAAAAGACGCCGTTCAACCACACCCCGGCTGGGGAGTGATTCGATAAGCGAAATCGCCTCGGCGATGTCACCTTCTTCGTCTCGCTCGGCGAGGAGTAGGGCATGCAGCCTCGCTTTTTCGACCGCGATGCTTGCTGGCTCCTCGGGGATCCGCCCGACTAGTTCGAGCGCTTCGGCGACCGATTCGGGCGTCCGCCGCTGGCCGAGCAGTTGAACTAGCAAAATCCTCGGCTGAATGGCGTCGGGGTCGGACGCCAGAGCCTGACGGCAATAACGCTGGGCTAGCGGGGGGCTGCTGTTCATGAAGAACGCTGCGGCCTGGGCCTGCGCGGCCGCGCTTTGCGGGGACCCGGGCTGCTGTTCCGCGAGGTCGCTCGCTGCGCGCCAGTGGTGGACCGCGGCGGCGACCTGCCCGGACGCCGCCCAGAGCTGCGCGAGCGCAAGCTGTTTGGGGAGGGGGTCGATCTCGGCCGACTGCTTAAACTGGCTAATGACCTCGGAAGCTCCCTCTGGTCGCTCGGTTTGGAGCATGAACCCAAACAGCGCCATCCAGGCGTCAAGGCGGTCCGGCCCAAGCCGGACCGCCTCGCGGAACGCCGCTTCGGCCTGCGACATTTGCTCTGAGCGGGCGGACGCACCCTGCAGAGCCGCGCTGCTGAAGAGCAGCGCCCGCCCCAACCGCAGCTGCGCACCGGGGTCCTCGGGGTTTTCCTCGGCCCACTGCCGGGCCTTGTCGAGGGCGGCGCCCCCGCGGGCCGAGCCCAGCAGCGACGGGATCACTAAGTCGTAGACCGCCGGCGCCATGAGGGGGAGGTCGCCCAACTCGGCCGCGAACCGCTCGAGGTCTTCCCGGCGACCGGCGGCCGAGAGCAACGCGACCATTTGTTCTGCGCTGACGCTGTCGCGTTTTCCGAGTTCCCAGGCCCGCTGCAGCTGCGCAAGGCCCCGCTCTGAGTCGCCTTGTTGCAGGGCAACCTGTGACAGCAAGAACGGGCCGGTCGCCCATCGCGGCCGCGTCTCGATGATCTGCTCAGCGAGCTTTTCACACTCGGCGAGCTGTATTGCGTCGGGCTTGGTTCCTGACATCAACAGCCGCAGGGCGCGGCACGCTTTCCACTGGGTCCCTTCCTCACCCTCCAGCCCGCGGAGCTTGGTCTCCCAGCCCGCGAGCGCGGCCCAATCGCGGTCAGCCAGGGCGTACTGGGCCAGCGCCTGCACGTACCGCAGATTCGTTGGATCGGCGTCGCGGGCGGCAGACAGCATCGTCCGCGCGGCGTCGCTGCGATCCATCTGACGCTCTAGGGCCGCGGCTAGCAGGGTCAAGACGACCTGATCGTCGCCGCGGGCGCTGGCGCGCGCCTTGGCGAGACGCTCGGCCGCTTCGGGCCCCCGGCCTGTGGAGATCAGGACCGTCGCCCGCAGGGCCTCGGCGGTGGAGATGTCGCCGCCCTGTTCCGTCAGCGCTCCGATCGCGGCAAGGGCCTCGTCGTAGTTCTCCTGCTCGATTTCGAGCGTGGCCAGCGACTGCCAGATCTCTGGTTGAGCCGGGTCCTTCTCCAAGACCCGCTTCAGGGACTGCGCGGCCTCCGGGCGGCGGTCCTGGGCGCGACGCAGGTCGACGAACGCGAGGGCCAACGAGACGCTGGGGGCCTTGAGCTCGGCCGCCTTTTGGGCGGCCTGCTCGACGGCGGCCAGTTTTCGGGAGGCGGGAGGGAGCCGGAGCTGGTCGGCGAGCAACGCTTGCGCGAGCCGAAGCCAAGCGACGCCGGAATCGGGTGATTTCTGCACCTGTTCGCGGCTGGCGGCGACCGCTGCCTCGGTGTCCCCGGCGTCGATCGCGGCGTCGATCACGGCCGCCTGGGCCGCGGCGGAAGTGGGCGCCAGCGCCACGACCCTCCGCCAGGCAGCCAGCGCCGCGTCGCTGCGGTCGAGCTCGGCGTACCAGCCGGCGAGCCGCCGCCAGGCATCGGCCACGGGTTCGGCGTAGCGCTGTTCGGCGGCGGCCGTTACATCGGCCCGCCGCAGCGCGGCGGCCAGCGTAGCGGCTGCTTGGGCGGTCCGCTTCGCGCGGGCTGCCTGCATCGCGTCGACCACCGCGATCTCTAGCCTAGCGTACCCGCGAAGCGCCGGGTCCTTAATGCGATCGACATACACGCGGATCTCTTTGATTTGCTCGGCCGCTTCGGCGTGCTCTCCCCCTTCGACAAGCAGTTTGGCGAGGCCGAACGACAACGCCAGGGGCGCGTCTTCGTTGGCTGCTAGACCGCGGCGGAGTACGACGACCGCCTCTTGCCATCCGTCGACCGGCCCTCCCTCGTTGCGGGCGAGCTCGGCGAGCGCCAGGTAGGCCGGCACAGCCGCGGGGTCTGCTTTGATGGCCTCCTCCAGCAGCTTGCGAGCCGCTGCTGGGTCGTCCGCCCGACTGCGATCGGCTGCAGTGATCAGCAGCTCTGCGCGGGGCTGGGGGGGGGCGCCGGCGCGGTGCTTTAGAGCCTTGTCGAGGTCGGCGTCTGGATCGAAGCCTTCGGCCGCCGGCCCGTACGCCCGGGCGTAGCGGTAACGGGCGAAAAGCGCTTCAGCGTCCTCGGGCCGCTCCGCGACTAGCTGATTGATGACCGCATTGGCCGCCTGAGCCCGCTGGGCCGCGTCCGGCTCGGCTAGCCGATCGCGGGTTACGACCGCCAGCGCGACCGCGTGCGAGGCGGGGTAGCCTTCCCCGGCCAGCGAATCTTGCAAGGCCTCGGCGACGTCGCCCCAAGAGATCTTGGTTTGACGCTGCCCCTGTGGGGCGTTCATGTAGGCCAGCAAGACCTCGGCCCGTTTCTGGAGCAATTCGGGGTCTTGGGCGCCGGCCGGGTCGGCCTGCATTGCCCCGAGCAGCTCGAGCGCGGGGCCGAAGGTCTCGGTCTCGAGAGCCAGCTCCACCGCCCAGATGCCGAGGTCGCGGCGTGAGGGATCGGCTAGGTAGGCACTGCGCAGTAGCTCCACGGCCCGAATCTTACGGCCAGGGGTGTCGGCGGCCTTCGCAAATAGCTCCGCGAGATGGACCTGCTCGGCCGCGTCCTCCGGCCTGGCGAGCGTGTAGCGGTTCAGGAAACGGATCGCTTCGTCGAGGTCCCCTTCTTCCTCATACCGGGCCGAGGCGGTCAGAAGAGTCGCTAGCGAACGCTCCCGCTCTGTCTGGTACCGCCAGGCCCCCAATGCCACCAGCGCGATGCAGCCCGCCGCGGCCCCGAGCAGCCAGGGTGCGGTGCGGCGCGGGTCCGCACTCCAGCTTGTCGCTACGCGGTCGAACAGCGCTAGAAGCCCCATAAACACAAGCATCGCCAGCGGCAGGACCAACAGGCCGGCCCAGTCGTGGACTTGCTTCTCAATCCCGGCCCCAGGGAAACTGTAGGTCAGCACCCCCGTCGCCGTGATGCGGAGCACGTTCATCAAGACGGCGACCGGCGCGATGGCTAGCACCGCGGCGATGGCCTTCCACCATCCCGGACGCATGATGATAATGCTGGCGAAAGCGAGCGCCGTGATGCCGTAGAACATCCGTAGACCGCTGCATGCACGGGCGACCTCCAGCGACTCGTCACCCAGCAGGATCGTCGTCCCCTCGACGATCGCCGGCAGCCCGCAGATCTGCAAGGCGACCCCGCTCAGCTGCGCCGCGAGTTTCTGCAGCGGCACGCTCAGCGCGAGCGCCACGGTGCCCGGCAGCGGGGTCGCGAACCAGAGGAACGCGATCGACGGGAGGGCCCAGCGGAGTGCGGGCCAGCCCCACAGCGTCCACACGACTCCGGCGACCCACAGCGGGACGCTCCAGGTGTCGATTTCAAACAGGTAGAACCGCGACGCGACCAGCCGCATTAAGCCGGCGATCGCCAGCAACACCAGTCCAGTGGGAAATAGCCCCCATTCAAGCCGCGGGCGGCGATCCCGCCGCAGCCAGAGGAAAAACAGCGCGATCGGGACGACCAAATAGCCGTGTGAGTAGTCGGGGTCGGACGCCCACGCCTCGGTCACCCGGACGAGTGTCGGCCAGTAGGCCCATACCGCGATCGCGAGCAGCGCCGCTGGAGCGAGCCAAGCCCAGACGCCGGATCTCTGCGATCTCTCTGTACTCGACATCGACTTTCCCATCGTTTGCACAGTTCCCCGGAGGGGGCCGCCCAAGGTCTTACGGTAGCTGTTGACTCATAGATCGCGAAACCTCCTCACGCTGGCTTCCGGGCCATGTCAGGAGGGCGTCGCCATCTTACATGATGAGCCGGTGTCTGCGGACGATCAACGGCAAAGAAAAATCCCTGCTGAAAACTCAGCAGGGACGGTTTGGTTTTGCGGTTTGAAGGGCCAACACGGATTCTGGAGTGGGGCCTGGGGCGCTTCAGGCGGCGGCCGCACGGCGGCGACGGGCCACCACCCCGAGCACGCCCGTGAGGCACGCCCAAGTCATGATCGAGGCCATCTCGGGGACCGCGACCACAATCAGCTGGTCCTGGGCAACGCCGTTGCCCTCGGAATTGGTCAGCACGAGCACCTTGAGATTGGCGACGTCCAACGCCGGCGCCAGGCTGCCGGCCGCAACCAGCGAGTCGAGCAGGGCCTGAGCGTTGCTCTTGATGGTGGCGTCGTTGTCGAGGGTCGTGCCGCCAAGCGCCGTGTTGGCGTTGCCGTCGCCAAAGACGATTTCCCATACCGCCAGCTGGAACGACCCGGCGGCTTGGGCGTTGGTGCCGCTTCCCAGCAGGCCGGCGAGGGTGCCGCCCGCCGCCTTCAAGAGGTAGTTCTTGGACAGCAGCTCTACTTGTGTGGCTTGAGCGTCGCTCATCGTCGCTCCTGCACCGAAGCCGGTGCCGGCCGAATCGAGTGGGCCGTCGGTAACGTTGCGGATCGTGTAGGTGTGGAACCCGCTGCCGAGGATGGTCTCACCGAGTTCGACGCAGAAGGTAAATAGTTTGTTGGTGTCATAAATTGATTCGATTCGGCTCGCAGGTACCGACGACGAGTTCAGGTTCTTGTACTCCCAATTGAACCGCCCGCCGTTGGCGGCAGAAAGGCCGCTGGCCTGGCCGAGGTACTTGATATCGATAGTTCCGAAGTCCGACAGAGCGTTCGCGTTCGCCGCAGGTAAAACCAGGACAAGGCAGAGGAGCAGGGCACGCATGGGAAAATTTCCTGAATCGGCAATGAAGAACATCAAAAGAGAATCGCACGTCGACGAGCATCTAACGCGTAATACGCCCGCAGAAAAAACTCGAGCACTTTATGTGCCAACAGGCAGCGTTTGACGCCCTTTATTTCGTGCGATTCTGGGTTGCCGGCTGAAAATAAGGCCAAGTGCTGGCGGTCTGACTAGGGGAATTCCCTGTGCGGGTCCCATCCGCGACCTATCTATTTTGGACTACTTTTGACGAGTTGCGAAGTTTCTTATCAAAATGAGAATCGCACCGTGATTCGTGCCCTTGAATATTTCGGCTCCGCCGTTCCTAGAATCGCTGCTGCTCGCCATCCCGGGGCTAGCGAACGACAACCGGCCGAGTTGCCTCTTTCTTCCACGTCAACTAGCCAACGCGAACCTGGGTCGATACGCTCCTCACCAATGTTCTGCACGGTTCGTGCTGGACGGCTTGTCGGACAACTGCTCATCCGTTGGCGACTCGGACCCACGCCCGAAGGCCTGCCATGATTCACTACATCACCACCGATGGCGTTGGCAACGCTACGGTAGCGAACGAGCTGCGGCAGCTCGATCGGGCAGGGATCCCCTATCGGCTGCACGCGATGCGCCGGCCGGGACGGCTGTTCCACACCTCGGATTGGGCGAATGAGATCAGCCGGCAGACGCACTACTTGTACCCGCTGCCGCTGTTGCCGGTAATCTGGTCGGCGGTGTTGGCGCCGTTCATATTTGGGACGCGCTGTTTCGCGGCGGGCTGGAACGCCCTGACCGGAGAGCGGGAGAGCCTGCGGGGTCGACTAGCCGGGATCGCCCATTTTCTGGTGGCGTGCCACTGGGCACGGTCGCTGCGCCGCTCCGAGATGACGCACCTCCATTCCCAATGGGCCCACTCGGGCGCAACGATCGGAATGTATGGCGCTTGGCTGCTGGGCAAGCCCTTCAGCTTTACGGGCCACGCGTGCGACCTGTTCCGCGACCGTGTGGCCCTGGGCGACAAGATCCGGCGAGCCGAATTTATCGTCTGCATCTCGGAGTTCCACCGGGAGTTCTTCCTCGCACAAGGAGCGCGCCCCGAACAGCTGTTCATCGCCTACTGCGGCATCGACACAACTCACTTTGTCCCGGAGCGAAAGACGGGACGCGGCGGTCCGTTTAAAATCGTCAGCGTGAGCCGGCTGGTCGAGAAGAAGGGCTACCGGTACATGCTGGAGGCGTGCCGGTTGCTGCTCGATCGCGGCGTCGAGATTGAGTGCGTCATCGGTGGTTCTGGGCCGCTCGCGGCCCAGCTGCAAACGTTCGTCCAAGAGCTGGGGCTGGCCGAGCACGTCGCGATTACGGGTAAGGCGGTCGCGCAAGAAGACCTCCCCTCGTTCTACCATTGGGGCGACGTCTTCTGTCTCCCCTGCGTGTGGGCCGCGGACCAGGATGTCGATGGGCTTCCTCAAACGCTCATGGAAGCGATGGCCTGCGAGATCCCGGTCGTCTCGACCCGGCTGGTTGGCATCCCCGATCTTGTGTTGGACGGGGAGACAGGTCTGCTGGTCGAGGCCGAGGACGCCCAGCAACTAGCAGCGGCGCTCGAGAAGTTGCAGCAGGACGCCGTGCTCCGCGAGCGGCTCGGCGCGGCCGGACGTGCGCACGTGCTCCAGCGCTTCAACGTACGCACCTGCCTGGACCCGCTGCTGGACCGCTACCGCGATAAACTCCGTGGGGCTGGGTCGGCAACGGTCGCGGAGGAAGCGATGGGGGTCGAGGCCGCCCGGTGAGCAAGCTAGGTGCAGGCCGTTTCCTCGACCGCCGGCCCGCGCCTCAAGCGTCGGCGAGCGCGGGTCTTTCGAGCGGCCGCCGGCGGCGCTGGTGCATCGCGAGTCGTTCCGGGTGGGCCTGTTCGATCCGAGTGTGGTAGTCGGCCAGAGTCCGCGACTTTCTGCGTAGGAGGCAGTCTCTTTCAAACCGGCGGATCTCCTCGCGGCACGCGACGTCCTCGTAACGCTCGGCGCCGCTGAGGACCGCCTGCAGGTAGCCCACCATGATCCCCAGGCCGCTAACCACGTACGGGATCTCCCGCATGCGGAACACGCTGGCCGCCAGCACGTAGTACCAGGACGACCCGATGAAGTGCTTGTAGCGGCCCCACCGTTTGCGACCGTGCCAGAACCCGAGGTGGCTGGAGCCCATCCGCCGCAGGTGGAGGATCTTCAGCTCAGGGTCGTACAGGGAGGTGGCTTTCCAGCCCTGCAAGCGGCATTTGTGGCCGTCGATTCCATCCCAGCCGAGGTAGGGAACAAAGCCGCCGATCTCGCGGAAGCACTCGGTGCGGTAGAACTTCGCGCAGCCGTGCGAGTTCTCGTCACCGATGTGCTCTTCGCGTTCGCCGTGCTTGTCGTTTAGGTAGGTCTTGCCCGAGCAGGTCCCCAGCCACGGGTCGGCTTCGAACACCTCCATGAGCCGCTCGAAGTACCGCGGCCCGAACTCCAGGTCGGCGTCGAGCTTGCAGACGTAGTCGTACTGGTCGAGGTTGACCGCGGCGAGCCCTTCGTTGAACGCTTGAATGACGCCGGGCCCGACGCTCCGCGGGCGTCCCGGCTCGAACCGGATGACCTGGATGAAGGAGTACGCCGCCGCGGCTTCGGTCAGGATTTGAGGAGTCGCGTCGGTGGAGCCGTCGTCGACGATGACCCATTTCGCAGGGAGCGTCGTCTGGCTGGCGACCGACGCGAGCGTGCGGCGGATATAATCTGCCTCGTCGCGGCACGGGGTGATCAGCAGGTAGCGGCGGGAGTCGGGCACGTCACTCACTCAAGGGCGGAGGAGGAAAGGGAGGGGGGATCGCTCCCGGCGGGGCATGCGTGTGTCAGGCCGGGGAGGCACTTGGCGCACGGGGGCGGACAGCCTTGTACCCGACCCCGATGATAACCGCGGCGCAGGATGCATCAAGCAGTTTGGGCACGTATCTGGGGCATTGGCCCGCGACTCGGTGAGGATTTTGCGGGCGCCCCGCGGCACGGCCGGAAGTTTTTTATATTGAGAATTTGCCGGGCCAACTTCACTGTATGGGTAGTTTTTGCGGTTGTGTCCTGGAGAGGCATGCCGCCCGAATTCGGCCCGGCGAAAAACGCCTCACGCGGGGCCACATCGGTGGGATGGACAAACTTGAGCGTCGCGCAATGCTCGCCTTCTATGGGCTTTCTTAGAGGCCGGATGATGTAGCCGGAGTTACTCCGCCCGTTTCTTGTTACGCCAAACTGGCATATTCCGGATCTTCCAAACAGGGCTTCTGAGCGTGCCAACACTCCCGTGCCGGCGAAAACCGGTGGCAAGCGGTGCACTACCGCAAACCGCTTGCTATGCTTGAAGACCGCAGCGCAACCAGGGCGTCTTCCAGAGCGGCGCCCGGAGGATCCCCCTGGGCGAGAGCCTCGAAGGGCGATTATTGCGAGCCGCCCGCCGGTCCGTCTCCAGCGACGGCTTGAGGCAGCCGAGTTCGACGAGACACGCCGGTGGCAACCACGTTTGAGTACTCGACCCGATAGCCCCGCACCCCCGAAGTTAGCCCCAGGACCTCTTGATGGCGAATGTACTTGTCACCGGTCACCTCGGTTATATCGGCGCGCACCTCGTCGATGTGCTCAAGGCCGCCGGGCACCAGGTGGTCGGCTGCGACCTCGGGCTGTTTGCTGGCTGCCAGTGGGAGCCGCTGGTTCAGCCCGACCGAGAGCTGCGATGTGACGTCAGCCAGCTCACGGAATCACAATTGGAGGGGCTGGACGCGATTTGCCACCTTGCTGCGATCAGCAACGATCCCATGGGCCAGCTCGACCCGGAACTCACGCTGCGGGTCAATCGTGACGCCTCGGTGGAACTGGCTCGCCGAGCCAAACGCGCTGGGGTGCAGCGGTACTTGTTTTCGGGGTCGTGTTCAGTCTACGGGGCTGGCGAGAAGCTCGATCTTTCGGAGACTGATCCGCTCAATCCAATAACCGCGTACGCCCAGAGCAAGATCGACACCGAGCGGCTCGTTGGGGAGCTAGCGGGCGACGGCTTTACCCCGGCCTACCTCCGCAACGCCACCGCGTACGGCGACTCGCCGATGCTGCGGATCGACTTGGTGGTGAATAACTTACTCGCTTCGGCGCTGGCCTTCGGCGAGATCCGGATCCAGTCGGACGGCTCACCTTGGCGGCCCTTAATCCACTGTCGCGACATCGCACGGGCTTTCTTGGCGTTCGTCGAAGCTCCGGCTGAGGTGATCCACAACCAGGCCGTCAATATCGGCGGCAACGACGCCAACTATCAGGTTCGTGACGTCGGCGACATGGTGCAGAACCTGATCCCGACGGCCGAGGTGGCTTACACCGGCGAGGTAGGCGAAGACCCGCGAAACTACCGGGTTAAGTTCGACAAGCTGGGTCAGCTGCTCCCGACGTTTCGACTCGAGTACGACCTAGAGCGCGGGATGCGCGAGCTCCACGCCCACATGGTCAGCAAGGGCTTTAGCCGAGACGATTTCGAAGGGGAGCAGTTCGTCCGTCTCCGGTCCCTACGCAAGACCCTCGGCAAGCTACAGCCAGCGGCTACCGCCGGGGCGTCTTGACCCCGAGAATCGAATCATGCGCAGCGGCGCGTTCACGGGCGGCTTCGGCGGTCGCTCGATTCCCATGCCTTGAGAGGAGCTGTCGGCGTGCTGTTTCACCCTACCGAACTCGACGGTGCGTTCCTGATTGAGCCCGAACTCCGCGGGGACCAGCGTGGGTTTTTCGCCCGGATTTTCTGCGAGCGGGAGTTCTCCGCCCACGGGCTCGTGACCGAATACGTGCAGGCCAACAACTCACTGACCGCCACGCCCGGCACGCTGCGGGGCCTGCATTATCAGCTCCCGCCGAACGCGGAAACGAAGCTCGTGCGGTGTGTCCGCGGCTCGCTCTGGGATTGCATCGTTGATCTTCGCCCCCACTCCCCCACACACGGGAAGTGGTTCGGAGCCGAGCTTTCCGCCGACAACCGGCTGATGATGTACGTGCCGCACGGATTTGCTCACGGCTTCTTGACGCTCTCGGCCGACGCCGAAGCGCTGTACTTAGTTGACCAGTTCTACGCGCCCGAATCCGAACGGATCGTTCGCTGGGACGACCCCAGGTTTGCAATCGAGTGGCCGAGGCGGCCCGTTTCGCTCTCAGAAAAGGACGCCGGCGCGCCGGATTTCGATCCCGGCTACCACTGGCCTGAATCGATCGCTTAGGTCGTGTTCTCCTGTCCGATCGGCCGCGGCCGCTGAGGGCGACAGTTTCGAGAAATTATCAGGTCGAGGAGCCGTGCAAGTGCGGCTAATTTCCGTATGGCCGGCCAGGACGCAGTGGTTAAACTGAGCCCGTATGCGGCTGCTGTCCGGTTTGCGACCGGGCGCCTACCGATTCCGTCCGAGCAAACTCTCCCCTCTTGCATGCATGAAGATCGTCCTGACAGGCGCTAGCTCGTTCACGGGAAGCTGGTTTGTCCGCGCACTGGTGGAGGCCGGGCACGAGGTCTGCGCCACGATGACCCGCCCGTCCGCCGACAGTTACGAGGGGCTGCGGGGGCGGCGCATAACGATGCTCCCCGACGCCTGCCGGCTGTTGTTCGGCTGCCGGTTCGGCGACGCGACGATGGTGGATCTGATCCGCGACTTCCGGCCAGATGTCCTCTGCCATCACGGGGCCGAGGTCACCGACTACAAGAGCCCAGAGTTCGACTACGCCACTGCCCTGCAGCACAACACGCGCAATCTCAACACGGTTATCCGCGCATTGGTCGAGTCGGGGTGCCGACGGATCGTGATCACAGGCAGCGTCTTCGAAGAGCACGAGGGCGCCGGGAGCGAGCCGATGGGGAGCTTCAGCCCCTACGGGCTCTCCAAGGCGCTTACGGCGTCGACTTTCCGATTCTTTGCCGAGCAACACCGGATGGCGCTCGGCAAGTTCGTGATCTCGAACCCGTTCGGGCCGCTCGAAGAGCCGCGGTTTACGGCCTACCTGATGCGGTGCTGGCAGGCGGGGGAGGTTGCCCGTGTACAGACGCCGGCCTACGTGCGCGACAACGTCCACGTCTCGCTGCTTGCAAAGGCCTACGCGACGTTCGTCGGCGGGTTGCCGGAAGACTCTGGCTACTCGACCCGCAACCCGAGCGGCTACGTCGAGAGCCAGGGGGCGTTCGCAACTCGATTCGCGAAGGAGATCGGGACGCGGCTTTCTTTGCCGTGTGGCCTTGAACTCGCCGATCAGATCGACTTCTCAGAGCCGCGCGTCCGCATCAACACAATGCCGGCCGACGACGGTACGCTAGATTGGTGCGAAAGTGAGGCTTGGGACCAGGTCGCCGACTACTACCAATGCCCCGATGAGCCCGCCCGCGATCGGGGAGCATAGCCGAGTGGGCCCCACGAAACTGTTGGTTGTGATCGTGTGCTACCGGTCGGCGGATCTCGCGATCGACTGCCTGCGATCGATCGCACCCCAGGTTGGGGAAGTGCCGGACGCGCGCGTTCAGGTCTGCGAGAACGGAACAGGCCCGGAGTCGGTTACACAACTGAACCACGCGATCGACGAGAACGGATGGGGTGATTGGGCGTCGGTCGTGGCGGTCTCCCCCAATCGTGGATTTGCTGGGGGCAACAACGTGATCCTGGGTCCGGCGATGGCCTCTGAGACGCCGCCCGAGTACCTCATGCTGCTCAACGCCGACACGATCGTCCGGCCAGGGGCCTTGCGTGCCCTCTGCTCGGCCCTCGACGCGCGACCCGACGTGGGTATCCTCGGGCCGCGGCTCGAGTGGCCTGATGGCACGCCCCAGACCAGCGCGTTTCTCGATTTCACGCCGCTGCACGAGTTCATTCACTCGGCAGCGACCGGCCCGGTCAGCCGCTGCTTCCGGAGAGGGCACGGCGCCCTACCGATCGCAGACGCGCCGCACGACGCCGAGTGGATCAGCTTCGCGTGCGCCCTAATCCGCTGTGAGGTCTTCCAAGCTTGCGGCTTGCTCGACGAGGGCTACTACCTCTACTTCGACGACGCCGACTACTGCCGACTTGCCCGGCAAGCGGGGTGGCGTGTGGTACACTACCCAGACGCCCGCGTGGTGCACTTGCGTGGGCGGAGCAACCCGTTGAAATCACTCGCCGCCAAGCGCGAGCGACGGCCCCGCTACTGGTACCTCTCACGCAACCGTTACTACGCCAAGTTCTACGGCCGCCACCGCCTGTGGATCGCCAATGCGCTGTGGCACGGCGGCCGGACGATCTCGCTCGCCCGCGAGCTCGTCGGTAACCGACCAAGCAGCGTCTGCCGTGCCGAATGGCGGGACATCTGGACGAACGCGTGGTCACCGATGAAGCCCCACAAACCGTCGGATCGCCAGTCTTGAGATGACCACCGAGCCCCAAAAAGCAACCGAGTGCGGTCCTGACTTCATCGTCATTGGCGCGATGAAGTGCATGACATCCACACTGCACGAGCAGCTCGCTGCGCAGCCGGGCGTCTTCATGTGCACGCCCAAGGAGCCTTGCTACTTCTCCGACGACGAGGTCTACGCACGCGGAGAAAACTGGTACCGCGGCCTGTTCGACGACGCGCGGCCCGGGGACCTGCGCGGGGAATCCAGCACGCACTACACGAAGCTTCCGACGTATCCCGCTACGGTGGAACGGATGCACGCGGCATTTCCGCGTCTGAAGCTCATCTACGTGATGCGGCATCCGGTCGATCGCCTCGTTTCGCAATACATGCACGAGTGGTCGGTCCGCAACGTCAACCTCTCAATCGACGACGCGATCGACGCCTTTCCCGGGTTGATCGACTACGGTCGCTATGCCCGCCAGCTGGCGCCCTACCTGGAAGCGTTCGGCCCATGCCAGGTGCTTCCGGTGTTCTTCGAGCGGCTGAAGGTGACGCCGCAGGGAGAGCTTGAGCGGATCACCGACTTCCTCGGTCTTGGACAGAAACCCGCCTGGAATGATGAAGTCGCCGCCCAAAACCGCTCAAACGAGCGGCTGCGGACCAGCCGACTGCGAGACGCCGTCGTACACGCCCCCGGCATTTCCTGGCTACGCAGGACGCTCGTTCCGAAGAGAGTGCGTGATCGCGTTAAGTCGCTCTGGAGGCTGCCCGCCAAACCCGAGCTCCGCCCCGAGACCGAGGCACGCCTTCTCAAGGCCTTCGACGATGACCTCCGTGTGCTCGGTGGTTGGCTCTCGTCGCCGCTCTCGTGCGAGCGGTTCCGAGAAGTCGTGAGCCGCCATCCGCTCGAGTGGCGGCCAGGCTTGAGCGCCTCCCTGCTCGCCGACGCAATGCGACAGGAGGCGATGGCTTGACTGCCGCCCAAGACATCAGAACGAAAGTGGGGGCCATCGCCATTGGCCGCAACGAGGGTGAACGGCTCCGGGCCTGCTTGGAGTCGCTGGTGCGAGATCTGGACCACGTGGTTTACGTCGACTCGGGCTCTAGCGACAATAGCCTCGCGGTCGCCCAAGCGCTAGGCGTCGACGCCGTACAGCTCGACACGCGGGGCGGCTTTACTGCGGCTCGGGCGCGCAACGCCGGGTTCAGGCGTTTGCAGCAGCTTGCCCCCAATGTGAAGTTTGTGCAGTTCGTCGATGGCGACTGTGAAGTGATTGGCGGCTGGATGCGAGCCGGCTTGGCCTTTCTAAACTCTAAGCCGCAGGCGGCCGTCGTCTGTGGCCGCCGACGCGAGACCCATCCGCACCTCAACGTCTACCATCGGCTTACTGAAATGGAGTGGGAAACGCTCGCCGGCGAGACCCACTCCTGTGGGGGCGACGCCCTCTTTCGTCGGGACGCTTTCGAGGAGGTTGGCGGCTATCGCGAGACCCTAATCGCCGGCGAAGAGCCGGAGCTTTGCACACGCCTGCGCAAGAACGGCTGGAAGATTTGGCGCCTCGATTCTGAGATGACCTACCACGACATTCGCATGTCGACATTCCGCCAATGGTGGAGGCGGACCGTCCGCGGCGGGCACGCCTACGCGGAGGTCGCCGCGCTGCACGGATCGCTCACCGAACGGCACCGCTGGCGGAAGCTCGTGAGCATCTGGTTTTGGGCGCTGCTGCCGTTCATCGCCTTTGCCGTCTGGCCCTTTACCGGTGGCGCATCGCTGATCGCCACGGCGCTCGCCTACGTGCTGCTGATTGCAAAAACCAGTGCTAGCCGGATGCGCCGGCATCGCGATCCGTGGGCATCGGCCTTGCTCTATTCAACGGCCTGCGTGCTGGCCAAGTGGCCCCAAACGCTTGGATCGCTCCAATACTCATGGAATCGCCTGCGCGGTTCCCGCACGCAGTTGATTGAATACAGCCAGCACGCGATCGGCACGCCTTCCAAGCAAGGACACCGGACGCGAGTTTAACAGGAAGAGCCCGGAGTAAGTCTCTCATGCAATCCCAAGGTATCAGATTGGCTTAAGCGACGAGGCACCGCTAATCCCGTTTGGCATATTAGTCCATATGGCAGGAAGCAATCAATTCATGAAAGTTCGGCTATCCAGGGCAGTACGGACTCTACGGGACGAAGCATTGCTGCACGTTCTTCCCCGTCCAGCCGGACGATTCCTGGTGTTCTCGGAAAGAGGTCAAATACCCGGCGCGCAAGTCGATCCGATCTTTGATGGCCGGGCCGGTTCCATTGGTGATAAAGTGTGGGAAGTCAAGCGTGAAAGCGCCCTTCCGTGTTGCTATTGGAAGAAGTTGCCCTTCGACACAGTACTCTTACAGACAAAGTGGAACACACCCAAGGACGAGACCGTCCGACTGATCGATCAGGTGCGAGCGGTTCGCCCCGAGGCGCGCGTCATATACCTGGACTGGTTTGCGCCGCTTCACCTGCCCAACCCGTACATCTTTGATTTTGTTGACTTGTACGTAAAGAAGCAAGCGCTCATCGACAGATCTTCGTACGCTACGGGAATGTGTGACACAAACCTCGTAGAATATGAGGCACAGTGGGATCCGAAGCTGCTACCTCCGCGTGGGGCGGGTGTCGACCAGTCACTCATCGACAAGAAGCTCTACGTCGGGTGGAATTTTGCGACGAGCTCTCGACTGATAAGAGAACTTAGCAGAAAGCACCACGAGAATCACGATCGACTGATTGGCCTACACTGCCGCATGCATGTTCCCGACACTGCTTCCACTTGGTACGGACACATGCGCCGACGTTGCCTTGATGCTGTGCAAGCGCTGCAGTTACCCAACGCGTTAATAGAAACGACCCGCGTGCCACGCGTAACATTCTTGCGCGAGCTGAGAGCCAGCAAGATGTGCTTTAGCCCGTTCGGTTACGGAGAAGTCTGCTGGCGCGACTTTGAGGCTGTTCTTTGCGGTGCGATGCTATTAAAGCCAGACATGAGTCACATCGAAACTAATCCGAATATCTACCTTCCTTATGAAACTTACGTGCCAGTTCGTTGGGACTTAGAAGACCTCGGCAGCAAGTGCAAGCGGTACATGTTGGACGAGAAAGAACGGCTTCGCATCAGTCGGAATGCGGTTGACGTATGGAACAGTTACGTCTCGGAGGCGTGGCGCCAGCAGTGGGGCGCTGTTATAGCAAGATCCACCTAACCTGAGCTTCCATGAATCGTTAGAAGGCGGTGCCGTCTTCATTCGGGCGGTCCTTGACACCGTGTCGCGAAGACCTGGCTGGGATAGGATAGGAAATTACAGCTAATCGGAGAGTTCAAGCGTGTCAACGCCAATATTGCCGTTCCTGATCTTGCCTCTGACTCGCATTGAATGCCCGGGCTGGGGCAAACTTTGCACAATTGCCGGCGTTGGGCGAGATCGTACGAATAAGCGATGGAAAGACGCGCGGGTCGTCACTATGCGGGGAAAGTGGCACGGCTACCAGATGGATTTAGACCTATCCAATTGGTCTGATCGGCTGACATTTTTTCTCGGTCGATATTACGAACTGGATACGCAACTCGCCTTGCTAGCCGCACTGAGGCGAGGTGACACGTTCATCGATGTTGGTGCCAACTACGGAATGCTATCACTCTTGGCCGCGTCGATCGTAGGCCACGGAGGGAAAGTGCATTCTATTGAACCAAATCCTACATGTGTGAACCGTTTACAGGCCACGATTGAGCAAAACAGCTTGAACAGTTTCGTAAGTATTCATCCCGTCGCTGTAGGCAGTAACACTGGAAATCTAACACTTAGTGTCTTCGATAATCACACTGGATCGGGAACACTTGCGAATGTGCCGCTCACTGACCGGTCCTCCGTGACCGCAGCCATAAAGGTCGATGTTCGTCGTCTTCCTGATATTGTAGACGCAAGCGAGTCTCAGTCGATGGTCATCAAGATTGATGTTGAGGGATTGGAAATGGAGGTGTTGCGGGGATCTCGAGACATGCTTGTGGAGAATACGCCTATAATAGTGTTGGAGTGTGTTGAGAGGCATCTGCAAAGGGCACAGTCGAGCCAAGCAGAGATTGCGTCCTACTTGACCGACCTTGGTTTCCAGGGGTTCTGGCTTTCTACACGACGACGCGGCTTGCGCTACCATTTGTCACTTGTCTCTGTAGATTCTCCTATGCCTGACAAGGCATGTAACAATTGGCTTTGGATTCACAAACTCGATCCAAGAATTGAGCGACTGCCTCAAGTGGCTACCCCAGCTACGTCGGACAACTAATCGAGATTGGCATGCCGGGCGTCAGTCTACACTGAAGCTCCCAATTTGAAGGCCTGAACTGCAGTGACTCAACTCAAGCAATGGGCTCCTTCCGCATATGATAGGCTCTTAAGTCTGTTTCTTCGATCGCTCCCAATAAAACACGGGCGACATCGGCTGCTAGATCTGCTCTCAAATCACCGGTGGACGCGTCATCAACAGTGGGTCCTCTTGCATTGGAATGATGAGGACATCGCAATCGATGCGTCCGATCTTGTCGGTCGCCATTTTTGCATGCTGCAAAGCTTTGATCCGGAAGTGTCCGAAATCTTATCGCGCTCGACTAGAGAAGACGACGTGTTTTGGGATATTGGCGCCAACGCTGGCACCACTTCCTACCAGATGCTAAGGTCCAATCCAAGACTTCATGTTGTAGCGATCGAGCCTCAATCTGCATTGGCGGATGTGCTCGGCAAGAATCTTCGCAGGCTTGCAAAGTCGCAAACCGAAGTCCATAGAGTTGGCATCAGCGATCAGGGAGGTAAGTTATCATTGATGATTCCTAAGGGAAATCGGGGTAGGGCCAGATTTGATTGTCAAGGTGTTAAGGAGCGATCTGGAGCTGACGAGTGGTCAGCGGAAGTGGTCGAGGTCATTACGGCTTCAGAACTGCTGAAGAGAACCAAGCTCAAGAAATGGCCCTCTCTGATTAAGATTGACGTAGAGGGGCACGAGCCTCAAGTTATTCGGTCGCTAATTCCTGCATTTGCCTCGAAGATCCCCAGGTTGGTCGTATTCGAACATACTAAGGGATGGAACTCTGACTTCGAAGAGATGCGAGTCGTTCTCAAGAGCCATGGATATCAGACTTTTGGGATCTTGAAAACACCATGGCGCACGCGTCTTGTAGAGTCAGAGAGTTCGTCGCATCTCGGAATAACTGATTTTGTTGCAATCAATGTAAACGCTCAACAGAACCACACTTGAAGACTTCGCTTGCAGCCCGTTGTGGCCTGCTGAGGTGGAGCGGAATTGACGGACAGGTGAGGAGCTTAGAATGGCCGGCGAAAGGATTGCCGCCATGCCACGCAAGAAGCCACAGCCCGCAAAGTCGGGACGCCGCGTATTCACTCCGGAGTTCAAGCAGGAAGCGGTGCAGATGCTGCTGGACGGTCACAAGGCTAGTTCGGTAGCCGAGCGTCTGGGGGTGTCGCACGCTAACGTGCTGTACCGCTGGAAGCGTGAGCTGCTCGCCGAGAGCGGGCCTGTGGCGGGCGCCTTGGAGACGCGTGTCCATGAGCTGGAGGTCGAGCGTGAGCGGGACGTGCTAAAAAAAAGCGTTGATTATTTTCGGCCGCAGCGAATAACGGAGGTCTACGCCGCCATGGAAGCGATCGTCGCCGCCAACGCCGCGTCGGCGCTGGAGGCCTGCGGCGTCCTGGGCGTGAGCCGCAGCGCGTACTACGCCTGGCGTCGGGCGTAAGCGCCAACCACAACCACGTTGACGCCCCTGTAGCCTACCGTGATTGATGCCCCGAGAGGTCAGCAGGAGGTAGCGATGGCGCGGAGCAGTGATCCGGAGCGACCGGAGTTGTGGCGGTAACGTTTGACGCGTCACAGCCGTTCAGAGCAGAGCACGGCCGGGTTCTGTGCGGCGGAGGGGGTGTCGGCCGCGTCATTCTATGGTAAGCGCCCACCACAACCACGGTTGACGCCCCTGCTAGCCTACCGGGATCGATTCCCCGAGAGGTCAGCAGGAGTTAGCGATGGCGCGGAGCACCGGTCCGGAGCGAGCGGAGTTGTGGCGTGAGCGTTTGACGCGTCACAGCCGTTCGGAGCAGAGCACGGCCGATTTCTGCTTGGCAGAGGGGGTGTCGGTCGCGTCATTCTATGCGTGGCGCCGGAAGCTGGGGCCGGCGACGCCGCGGTCGCTGTGGGTTTCACCGTCCGCTCACCACGTCCCTGAGGTATGCCCAAACGTCCCGGTCGTTGCCACCACGCTGGCCACGAGCGTGCCTCGTCTAGAGTTCTGAAAAGGCGAGCTCGACAGCACTAATGCCAAGCGGGACCTCGAATTCGTCTTCCTCCACCTCATCATCATCTTCCATCGAAGAAGCATAGACGAAGCCATAGAGAGCAGTCGCCACGGGCTCGTCAAGGCCATGAGAACCTGCATGCCAAGGCTCAGTGAGAGGCTCTTCATCCTGCGAAAGGACTCCCTGGTGCTGAGTCCAGGCTCGCTGTTGTCGAAGGCCTTGTTGTACTTGACTCTGGTTCTGCGTTGGGTATTGAGTTGTTTGTTGCGACGCGTCGTCGTGCAGAGTTGGCAGAGCAGAATCCGAGCCAGCTTCTTCGCCATTTGGCTCGGGAGTGTCAAGCTGTGGATTGGGTAGCGGACTGACTCCGACCTCATCTACTTCAAATCCGCTGCGAATGTATTCGTTAATGGCAGCCGCTTTTAAATTTGCATTCCATGTCTCCCGCGATTGCAGCTTCCATTGATTCGCAAGGGCGTCGAAGCTTGTTAGCCCAAGCGTCGCAGCGTAGCTGACAGTCGTTCGAGCAGGATCTACGAAGCTAGGCTTTTCGAAAACAGCATCTGGCTCGTACGTGGCCTGCCAATCTCCGGTCGATACTCCGGAACTATCCGTTGTCAGCAACGCGTCTGACGTCGCACCTGAGCGATAGTAAGTATTGCTTCCGTAGGTGGCTTCGTCAGTTGAAGTCCAGTCGGTCTCAAGAAGAGGGCTCGCGGACGAGCTGTCTTCAATCAGCATATTGTTGCTGAATGTATTTCCACTGACCGAGTGCTGCGTATCGTCCCTGCCATCTTTTGCTCTTGCTTCGGGGTCATCCAATCTTGTCGGCGCTCGCCAGTCGTGAATGATGTTGCTGTCGATCGCAAAGTTGTTAATACCTCGCCCGTCCGTCAGGTCCAAGAATGCCAACGCATACCCGCCGTCGCCACCTTCGGTACCTCGTTGTCCAATGAAGTTGTCCTGAAAGTATCCCCCGACGATGTTTTGAAATACGGCACCAAGTCCGTTCGGCTGAGCACGGGCCGTGCCTTCCACCATGACATTGTTGCTGATATAGAAAATGTTGCCATCGACTTCTTCACTTAGGTCGTCGGAGCCCTCTCCGAACTGAGCGATCATGCCGTTGCCGACGTAGAGATTATTCTCAATTGTGTGGGTGCCAGCATCGACATCCATCTTCGTGCCCATGCTTGAGCCGCGAGAGAAGATGTTACCGCGTATGGTGATGTCGCGAGTTCTTTCGGAGATGTAGACGTTATGGTTGAAAATGGTCGGCTCCGCCTCCGTCACGATTCCGGATCCGGTTGCATAGTCTTTGTGCCAACCGTTGTGGTCGAAAACGTTCTCCTCTAACAGAACGCTTTGAGCGCGGCTGATGAATAGCCCTTGAGAGTGAGATGTGGCGCTCCAGGCATCGGCGATGACGTTCCGCCGTATCACGAGCCCGCCCCAAGCATCGACGTCGGTCGCAGGAATGACAAAGCTAAGGTTGTAGGCAAAACCTCCGATATAGTTGTCTTCGACGAGGAAGTTGCCGTTCCCTTCCACAGCGAATCGGAGACCGTATTTTCCGAAATCATTATGCTCACGGTCATTAGGCTCCATGTGGAGTCCAATTATGGCAATATACTGCTTCGTTTTGATGTTATTTGAGAATTCCCTGGATGGGTCTGCCAAGAATACTGGCCTTTCCCCTGAGCCATAGGCGCCGATCAGTTTGGGCTCTTCGGCGCTTCGTCCGCTTGAAATGCTACCCAGGTTCTCATTTGTCCAAACATCTCCACGCTTAAACAGCAAGTGATCTGGATAGCCGTCTCGCATTAGCGCGGTGCCGGCCGACACAGTCGCCTTTGGTGTAGCTTCGCTGAGGCCATCGTTTGCATCATTCCCTAAGCTGCTGCTGACGTAAATCACTCTGGAGTCGGCCGACGGCGAGACCACGGTCCAGCCATCGACGTCTGTGGTTACGGCCATCAGCTGGCGGCATTCCAGGTGCTCGAACCGGAAGGAGCTACGATACGATCTGGTCGGTCGGCGTCTCGAGTTAGTCGAAGTGCCGGAATCGGCGATCACTCCTTGTGCAAATCGCGTGACCAGATCTCGGATGGACATGAGGTGCTTCTCTTTGAAGAGTTTCCGTATTCGAGGCGATGCTCCGCTATCGGATTGTTCGCCTGGCGGCCCCGTAGCGTTGATCCCAGCACTGACAAAACCGATGGCCGCTGAAATCAGGCCAGTCGATGGATGAACTAGCAGGCTTAGGATGAGCGGAATCTGAAAAAGGGACGCTGCCAGTGAAAGCATATGCCACCTCGCAATATCAGCGGGTTCGACCGAGTGGAAGCGGGCGGGATTTGTGCAAGCGGGCGGCAAGGTCGGCTGTAATTTGCCCAATTTAGCGGTTATCCTAGCAAATTCGCACACTCCCGCAAGTACGATGATCCGAAAGTAGAGAAACGAAGCCCGCAAGAGTCGGCGGAATCCTGTTTGCACAACGTGCAATGACAGTCGGGCACCCCCGACCAGGGGGGGCGGATCTCAGCCTCGGTGCTCGTCCGACGAAGGACTAATCCTGTTTACGATCCGAACCGCTTGATTGCTCCCATGCGTACCTATTTCCGCGCTGTTGGTTCCTCTCCTGGGCATGCGGGTAACGGCGATGCAGAGGGAGTCTCGGGGATCGTGCTGGCGGATGCCGGACGCGGTCTGGCGGGCGATCGAACCGCTGTAACCCAGTCACCCGCACACGCCTTAGGGTGCCCACCTACCATAGTTGGGCCCGCAAAAGGTCGACTTGAACTTGCAGAGCCTTGGCTGGTCAATTACCAAGTCGCCGAAGTGTGGGGGGGAGAAAGCGGCAAGAACTCGATCAGCTCAGCAAACTGGCGGACAAGCGATCAATCCGCACCCGACTAAGAACCCCTAACACAATATCGCCGGAGCCTTGATCTGTAGCGGTTCGCGGTCTATCTGGACGGTTGTATGAGGGTCTCAAAGAGGAATGCGGTTGGTTTGGCGATCGGCTGCTGCTCGAGACCTTCAGACGCACACGCTGCGGAGCCCGCTGCTATCTGTACGAGCCGGGAGCATTTGCACAGAAATGGGGGATGACTGACACGCAAGTCGGAGCCGGTTCAAGCGGCGTGGCGATCGCGTCCACCTAAAGACGCGTGGTCGGGAGCTGAGCGAGAAACGATCGCGCGAAGAGCCGGCCCGCCGTTGGGTTGCAGAATGCGTCGCTTCGTTGCTCAGCTACTACCGCTGCGTCCTCGTACTTCTGAATAAGAAGGTCGGCAACTGCCGAGCCCTGCCGAACCTAGTTTCCGTTCACGAACTTTCACTCTGGCGCGATTCGTAAGGCTCCGGAATACGCTGCAAATTTTGATGGCCTGTTATGCGCGTCTTGCTTATTGCCGAAGCAGCGAACCCACAGTGGACAAGCGTACCTCTCGTTGGCTGGTGCCACGCCATGGCATTACGCGAGGTTGCGGATGTGCATCTGGTGACACAGGTGCGAAATGAGTCCGCAATACGTGCCTCGCAGTGTCTAAGCAACGAGGAGTTAACGATCATCGATTCGGAGCCGGTAGCACGACCTCTCCATAAAGTCACGCAACTTCTTCGCGGAGGTAAGGGAAAAGGCTGGACGACCGTGACCGCTCTGAAGTCGATTGGCTACTACTATTTTGAGCACCTTGTTTGGCGAAAGTTTTGCGAACGCATCAAGGCGGGCGAGTTCGATATCGTGCACCGGCTGACTCCGTTGAGTCCGACTATACCATCCCGTCTGGCATCGGATTGCAAATCGGCCGGTGTTCCATTTGTGTTGGGCCCCTTGAATGGCGGCGTGCCGTGGCCCAAGTGGTTTCAAGAAGAGCGGAAACAAGAGAAGGAATGGCTGGCGCCGCTGAGACAAGCCTATAAATTGATGCCTTACCATAGCTCAACGCTTCGCCATAGTTCGGCGCTCATCGTCGCATCCCGAGATACGCTGGCGCAGATCCCATCCCAGTACCATCATAAGGCCTTTTACATTCCTGAGAACGCCATCGATCCTGGTCGTTTTCCCCAATCACTCCGACGAGCCGCCGGTCGGCCATTGCGGATGCTATTTCTCGGGCGACTCGTCCCCTACAAGGGGGCGGACATGGTAATCGACGCGGCTTGGGACCTGTTGAACACTGGCCGAGCCGAATTAACGATTGTCGGCGAAGGACCTCAGCGCCCTATGCTTGAAGAAAAGGTAGCGAAGCTGGAGCAGCAAGGTGCCGTAAGGCTAGTTGGTAATGTCCCTCATGAGCGCGTGTTTGAGTACCTGAGGGATGCCGATGTTCTCTCGTTTCCAAGCGTCCGGGAATTCGGAGGCGGGGTAGTCTTGGAAGCGATGGCGATGGGATGCGTGCCGATCGTAGTCAACTATGGCGGTCCCGCGGAACTTATTGATCGAGATACCGCATTTGGGCTGGATATCGGCGAACGCCGAGCCATCGTCGAGCAATTGCGTGTCCGATTAACTCATTTGTGCGATGATCCAAGCTGTCTGGAGAACATGGCAATCGCAGGAATGAGGAAGGCGCGCACCGAATTTACATGGGCGGTCAAAGCATTGAAGGTCAACGACGTGTACAAATGGGTTCGTGGAAAGGGAGAAAAGCCGCCCAGTTCCATCGAACCTGCCTAAGTCGATGCGCCCGGCGTAGCGCAGCTTCGATGATATCCAGTCGATCGCTGTTGATCGTGTTCAGCCGAAGGGGCTTAAGGATCTAGTGCCGAGCGCTCGTACAGTCGACTAAACAACGCCTCTTCAAGCAATTGCGCCGAATGGTCCCAGTCGAATTGCCGCGAACGGTCATAGCTCGCTTCACTCATCTGTCTCCAAGCGGCATTGTCCAACGATAAGATCCGGCAAAGAGCATCGCACATTGCTTTCGGATCGCCCACAGGAACAAGGTGTCCTGTGACTCCATCTATCACATAGTCTTCGGGACCGCCGCAACGAGTTGAAACTATTGGGCATCGACAAGCCGCCGCCTCAAGGCCAGGCATTCCGAATCCTTCTGTGGTAGATGGAAGTAGCCAACAGTCGGCCTGCCGATACAGCGTGGGAATCAGATTTTGAGCTGGGCGATAGTGTATGACACAGTTGACAAGGCTCCTCAGGTGCTTGATTTGATGTGACGGAGTCATTGCAACGACTCGCAAGTCTTTGAAGCGTTGCTGAACGAATCGCAAAGCCTCAACGGCCGTCTCACCGCCTTTCCATCCCTGCCCATACATAAATCCCACCGTCGGAACTCTCTGTCTATCCCTTGGCGGAGCGCTGAATTGTGAACGATCAACTCCATTTGGTATCAGAACGCTTGCTGGATCGCCGTACTCCTCGGCCATCAGTCTTTGAAGCCATCGCGCTATCACAAACTTGGCGCCGGGCATTCGGTAGGTTGCCCGAACGCGATCTAGGGGGCCTCCGTGAAGCTCATGGTGGCGAATAAAGTAGGCTTTTCTCCCCTTGCTCGCCGGCCAGGAATCGATCCACTCTCTAGTTTCCCACCAAGTGGCAAAAACAAAGTCCGCGTCAGGCACGTGTTCTGCGCGAATAGGCCGTGACCGAACTGGCAACAGCCTGGCCGTAGACTGCTCCAGATGGTGCACGCGGTTGACCGTAGCGTTTCTTATTTCGCTTGCGACTCGACGATAGAGGCTCCGCACCCGGTATATCGACGGCCATTGCTTGCCGGCCGTGGAATGGACAAGGGTGACATCGTGTCCCCGCCGCACCATGGCTTCTGCAATGAGACGATTCGACTTGGTGCCGCCAGAGAGATTGCCCCTGCTGAGTACCCAAGTTAGACGTAAAGGCCTACGCATGACAGGATCGTACTAGAACTGGGGGCAATGGGCATTCGCGTCCCACAATGTGACAACTTAGCCACAATTCTCTCGGCACGAAAGCACCTCGATTGATTCAATAATCCGCACGAATTCCCTGCGACTCGACTCCGGCACCCAAATCTGATTCGGATGTGAAGTGCAGGCCGCCACGCTGCTACGTCGCGTTAGAGTCTTCTTCCCAAGCTCCCAGCACTCATAGTGCGCGGACTTTCTTATGTCGTCGAGTTCATCGACATCGGTGACACGATCAGCGAACACCTCGACGATCAGGTAGGGCTTTGATTCTCGGAGTGTGTTTACGGCGCCGCGGATCACTTGCAATTCAAATCCTTCGACGTCAATGAGAAGCACCGACGGACCGCATTTTCTTTCTGCGGCGAATGCGTCAACAGTCGTTACTGGCACCTCAATCCGCTCGCCGACGTTCTGGTTGAAGTCCGCAGCGAGACTCGCAGAAGTTTCCATTACACTACCGAATCGAGGTTCGGGCACCAATAATTCGCTGGTGCACTCGCGATCACCTAAAGCAATCGGCCAAGTGGTGATCCGGTCTGTCAAATCATTGAGCCCGATGTTTCTACTCAGAAGTCCAAACGCGGGAGGATAGGGTTCGAATGCGTGAACCTCGGCGTTTAGCGACGCGCTAGCTGCTTGCAGCGCGTAGAAGCCCGAGTTGGCTCCAACAATGAAAACCGATGACGCATCACGCACTAGCATTCGAAAGACGCTTGGTAGCGGAGCCTCAAACGCATCTGTGCCGAACCTCCACAACTTGCGGACGACGTGGTCATTGCCATCCGAGGAACTCATTACTAGTTTTGAAGTGCCTGCAGCATTCGACGTCGGAACAACTTGCTCCAGCCGGACAATATCAGGAGTGTACCCAGAATATCTGGATGTGAACCGGCTGAGGGACTCCCACCCCGCAAGCAAGCTAAGGGAGGAAATGGAACGCCCGACACGGTTGGGCCTTATCGCTCGTCGGAGGATTCGATCGTGTAAAGCTGAAGGCATCTAAGACTCATACATCGTACGGAAGGAAATGTGTATTTTGCGATGCTGTAGCTAGCTTCGATCTGGCCTACATCTGTTCTGCTGGGCCATTCGATTCGCGCTAGCGGACGATTACTGGCGTTCTCAAAACGCTTGGACGAGCAGACCAACCGGTTTCTCGCCGATCTTCTCCCGAAACCCTGAGGAGAATCACGTTTAGCTTGAGATCGGTGGACTGTACTTGCCCCGTTTGCGTTTACGCCCTATCACTTGGTCGAATAGGAGAGGCTCCGCGGCAATATGGCGCCATGGTCCAGCCTTCGTTGGGTCTCATCGACGGTGACGTGTGACTGCCGTCTTCCTCCAGCGGCGAAGCCAACCACGGCACCAATTCCAACGATGTAAACTGGATTCGGCATGTCATTCATCAGGTTGTCGATGGAGATCAGAATCATTGAGACTGATAAGACCAATGGGGCGGCAAGTTCAGGATCGCAAAGCCTCTTGCTTGGGTAGTTCCAGAGCATCATTGCAAGCGGAAGTATAAAGAGTGCAAAGGTACTGATGAGCCCAAAAAACCCATGCTCGCCGAGCTGGATAATCCACATGCCGTCGGTAATGCAATCCTTCCCGTCGGCGTCGACCGCGCGACTGCGGCCCCACCCTCCCCACCCAAATAGCGGCTTCTCGATCGCCTTCTGCAAGAGGAGGTCTTCATTCTCAAACCGCACTCGCAGCGAATTGGCGCGGTCTTCGCCGAGCGCTCTGGCAACTTCTACGGCTGGCTGCCAGCTCCACTCGCCGATGGTGCGTACCGTCATGTAAGTGGGTGGCATGAGCAGGAGCGCCGCGAGCGCAGTTTTCGATCGGCTGAGATCAGTGACCCAGAGCACCAACGCGCCACCGCATAGAAGCACTAGCGCCCCGGCAGACCTGCAGAGCAATGCTGTCGCCAGCAAGGTGAGCGTCAACTTGCCCGCCCCTATGCCGAATGATGATCGCCAAACGCCCTTCCGCCACAGCCAACCTCCGATCAGCGTCGCGGTAGACATCCACATCGCAAGTTGCAGCCCGCCATCCAAGAAGACGATCGGACGCCAGCCACCCAAGCGATGCCCGCCGGCATTCCAGCGGTGCGAGTAGCCGTAAATCCAATTGTGCAACTGAGGGCTTAACCGCATCTCCAAGAGGCATAGTGGAACGTAGATGAGGCTCCCTGCTAGGATACCGATGCAGAGCATCCGCAGGCCGTTCTGATTGCAGAGTTGTGTCCTTCCGATGGCGTACGGAAAGCCGTAGGTGAACGATGTCAAAAGGATAGCGGATACTCCATCATACAGCCCTAAGCCGTTTGAGATGGAGGAGAATAGAGGGGCCACGCAAATGGCGATTGGCAGCAAGTCAAACCATTGGAAGCGAGGTGCAGATACTTGCTGATTGCCGAGCAAAAAGGCGACAAGCACCAGGGCCAGTGTGGTAGCAGACGTCTTTGTGTAGTCGGGCAGCCCAGCGAGATCATATCCCCCATTAGGGAGCGCCAGCCACCCGAACACTACGGCAAATACCACGAGCTTCTGCCCGTTCACGTAGCCTGAAGCCAGCAAGATTGCAGGCAACCAGCATAGCAGCATGATGTGGGCAAAAGGACTCATCGGACGGTGCTAGACTCGACTAGAGGGTCTGCTTCTCCTCCAGGATTAGTATTGAGAGTCCAGTTGCTGACATCCCATTGCAAGATATCGCCCAGTCGGAGCGTGTGAGGGTCGAGTACCTCATGAAGTAGATGCCTTGTCTCAGAATCTAGTGGGCTAGCATGCCCTTGAATGTCCTTGGTGGCACGGCGACCAACCTGATTCCCTACTACGAGTCGACGAAAAGAATTCCGCGCGTGACGACGAAGCAGTTCCGGAAGTAGCGGCTTGATCGCTTGCGCCAGCGGCGACTTGAGAAGCCTATTCATCGCTTCCGACTCAGCTAAACGTTCAATTGACTTATCATGCGAGTTGAGTGATGGCATGCTTTCGTCCAATTGAAAAGGTTCAATGTCAAGATGTCGAGATATTCTCTCTAGAACCACGCGTGGCTTCGTTTGCAGGTCTTCAAATCGAAGGCAGAGTAGCGAGTCAGGACCGAAGTGGCGCAGGACATGCTGAATTTCATCATCGTAGAAGCTCGCGGCGATAACCGTCGCATCCTCTTGCAGGTATTCGCCTATCGTGAGGACGTTGTCACCGCGAAAGTAGGCCTGACGTGCGTACTGTAAATAGTGCGAGTAGGTGCGTTCGACGGGGTGCCGCAGTATGTAGATTAGCTTCGCCCGCCGATTTGCCCGATGGAGACGATGCATTGCGTGGGGAAACTGCCGGCTGCGGCTATAACACGTTGAGGCGTCAACGGTTAATTGTCCGTCCAGGGCATGCGCAAAATGCGACTCGTACCAGTCTGGCCCCTTTGCGTAGCGATCGTCTCGGCTAAAGTACCCTGGCTCTTTCCTTATCGTTCCCGGTTGATTTGCGTTTGCAACCGCAAGCCGCGGATGGCCGCTCATGATGTTTGCAAGAGTAGTTGTGCCCGCTTTCATGGCGCCGACGAGCGCTACGTCTGGAACTGATTTCATAGCTCGGTCCTTGGTTGGCACAATTGCTGCCCAGAAACTTCGCCATCGGAGTCCGTCGAGTCGTTGCAAATATCGAGCTTCCACTCATGGGGAGGCAGGAGGAATCCGAATCGACGCATTGGGTTTTTTGCTAACTTTTCGTTGACAGACCCCTCAATCTCAAATTCCACGCAGGAATCCTGGCTGTCCCAAGTTTTCAGCTCATCCTTCGCCGCAACTGATACGTGGTAGACGCCTTCTGTAAGGTAGAGGTGTTGGATATGGCATTGCCAGGTCGTCTTGCCTTCTTCGATCCTTTGGTATGGCAGTGTAAGTCGGGTGTTGAGGGTTGTGGTGAGATTGCCTGCGCCGTCAGTAATTCGTGTAATCAGTTCGGCTTGATCTAGCGACTTACTACTGGAGGTTGTTATCGACAGGTAGACGTCGTCTCCTGATCGCACACGAGCCGTTGGATCGCCGAGCTGATTGCAGACTTTCACTTCGCTAATCTGGATAGCTGCGCGGCTCCCTTGGTCCGAGCAGCGTGCTACCGCTTTGGATGCATTGCGCTGTGATCCCATTAAATAGCGGTCGATCGCATCCGCGGTCTGCCCCACGACTTCGATCTCGCCGTCTGTCAAGACGATGCATCGGTTGCAGAGCCGACGTACGGCCGCCATGTTGTGACTCACAAACAACACTGTTCGACCACCTCCTTCGGAAACCTCCTGCATTTTCCCCAGGCACTTTTCTTGAAACTGCGCGTCCCCCACCGCAAGCACTTCATCAACGATCAGGATCTCCGGATCCAAGTGGGCCGCGACCGCGAAGGCCAAGCGAACGTACATGCCGCTCGAATACCGCTTGACCGGCGTGTCGAGGAACCTTTCCACCTCCGCGAACGCCACGATCTCTTCGAACTTGCGGTCGATCTCTCGCTTCTTCATCCCCAGGATCGAACCGTTCAAGTAGATGTTCTCGCGGCCGGTAAGCTCGGGGTGGAACCCCGTGCCGACCTCCAGCAGCGACGCGACCCGGCCCCGCAGCACTGCCCGGCCGGTTGTCGGCTCGGTGATCCGGCTGAGGACCTTCAGTAGGGTGCTCTTGCCGGCGCCGTTGCGGCCGATGATGCCGACGACCTCCCCTTGCTGCACCTCGAACGAGACGTCTTTGAGCGCCCAGAATAGCTCCTCCTCGCCGCCCCCACCGCTGAGATTGCGGAACCGCCTTAAGGGCGCCTTCGCCGCCCCAACCAGTGCGTCGCGAAACGTCGGGTACTTCTCCTCGCGCTGTCCTAGCCGGTAGGCCTTGCCGAGATTCTCGACGGAGATGATGGGCTGGGTCATGGAGTTGCGACGCGTGGAGAGACGGTATGTTTGGAGTGCAATAAGTGTCTATGTGAGAACTTATGCGATGTCGGCGAACCGCCGTTCCGTCTTCCGGAAGTACAGCATCCCGAACACCAGCAGGAAGAGCGAGGAGAGGGTGGAGACCGCAAGCATCCCCCAAGGGATTGGCGTCCCGAAGATCACGCCGCGGAAGCCCTCAATGATCCCGGCGAGTGGGTTGAGTGCATACAGCAGGCGGTATCGCTCGGGGATGATCGACGTCGGGTACACCACCGGGCTGAGGAACTGCCACGCCTGCACCATGAACGGGATCACGAACCGAAAATCTCGGTAACTCACTGTTAGCGCCGACAGCAGGTAGGCGATCCCCAGCGAGGCCGCCCAGACCAGCAACACAAGGCACGGCAGCAGCACGATCAGCGGCGAAGGCGCCACGCCGTAGATCGCCATCATCGCGGCGAAAACACAGAACGAGAGTCCCATGTCGACCAGCGAGCCCGTGACTGTCGCAGACGGCACGAATAGCCTCGGGAAGTAAATCTTGGTGAGCAGTTGCTGCTGGTTCACCAGCGACATCCCCCCCAGCGACACCGCGTTTGAGAAGAAGAGCCACGGCAGCAGGCCCGCGTAGACGTAGACCGGGTAGGCCTGCACCAAATCCGGGGGCAGCGTTTTCTTGAGGCCGGCGAAGTTCCCGAAGATCACCGTGAAGATCGTGACGCTAAAGATGGGCACCAACACCGCCCAGGCGACTCCCAGCACCGTCTGCTTGTAACGCACCTTCACGTCGCGCCACACCAAGAAGAACATCAGCTCCCGGAAGCGCCACAACTCGCCAAAATCGACCGGGATCCAGCCGCTGCGTGGCTCGATCACTAGGTCCGTCGGCGCCGCGACGGTGGCGCGGGCAGCCGGACCGACGGACGTGACGTGGCCGACCGTCTCGTCCGGAGAGACCGGAGCCGCGCCCGTCGGCGGCGTGACCGCCGCCCCGTCGTCTTGCGCGAATCCTGTCAGCGTGGGGGTTGACGCGTCGGGCATGTCGATTGGATTTGCGCGGGGACGGGGACGGGGACGGGGGCGGGGGCGGGGGGGGTGGGAGGGGTGGCGGCTTGGGCGCGTGAATGTCGTCGCCTGCCGCGGGCATCCTAGCTTACGATGCCGAGCATGGGAGCGCGGAGTTCGATCAGGTCCTGGACCGCCGCCCGGCTGGCGGGGTCCTTGACCGCGGCGCCGCTGGCGGCGAGCAAGATCCCGTCGGCCCGGGCGGCGAGCATCTGAAAGTCGGCGCGGGCGACGACTGGCGGGCCGGCCACCAGGATCACCGAGTACGTGTTGCGGCAGTGCTCGAAGAGCTCCGAAAAGCAGCTTGACGCCATCGCCTCGCGGGGAAACTCCATGTCTCCCGCCGAGATCTGGTCGACCCCGGGGCAGCCGGTCGGCTGGATCAGGTCGGCGACATCTTCGCACTCCCGAGAGAGGAATTCGGAGAGCCCGTAGCGGGTGGCCAGTGCGGTGTCGTTGGCCGCCTGTTCGTCGGTCGAGCCGTCACTCGATTGCGAACTTGGCGCGGCCGTCAATCGCTGACCGTTCGGATTGGTGAGGGGCAGCAGCCGCTGGTGCGGCGCATGGCTCGGCCTAGCGGCGGGCCGACGCCCGAGCGACGGGCACATCGCGTCGACCACCAGCACCCGCTCTTCACGGTGCGCCAGGCACTCGGCGATCGCCGTCATCAGACGCGCAGGGGGGGCCGTCTGCCCTAAGTTGCTGAAAAGCACCACGAACCCTGACCGGTTGGCCGACTGCTGGATGCGGAGGGTCGCCATCCGCACCGCCTGGTCGAACCGCCAGTCGGGGGCGTCGTTCTTGCCGATCTGGTAGTTGGCCAGCAGCCGCTCGGCGATCACCGGGAGGCCCCAGCGGCTGGCGAACTGCACCACCGGGCTCTGCCGCCGCGCGAGCCACTCGACCCCGAACACCGGCAGCGCCAAGGCGCCCGCGATTGCCGCCGCGAACATCACGAACATCTTCTTCTTGTTCGAGTCGACCTGGGTCGTCGCCAGGCTGGCGGGCATGTGCACCGAAAACTCCTGCGTGCGGCACGCCTCGACCTGCCGCATGTTCTCCAGCTGTTGTTTCACGAGGTTGTACCGGTTCTCGGCGGCCGCCAGCTGCCGTTCCTCCTCGCCGAACTCCTCCCCCACGCTCAGCGGCATGGCCGCGCCGGTCGCCTCGGGCGCCGCGGAGGGCGCCTCGATGTCCGCCAGACGCGTTTCGAGCATCACCTGCTGGTGCTGCAGCGGGATCAAGCCGTACTCTAGCTGGACCCGGCGACTGGTGAGCGACTGGAGGTCGCGGTCTAAGCCTCCCAGCGCGGCGACGTTGACGGCGCCCGCAACCGGGGGCGCCTCGAGATCGATCTGAGCTAGCTTCGTTTTCCAGTCCGTGTAGCTGGCGACCGAATCAAGCGGCGCCTTGGACAACGCCTCGAGCCGGTTCTTGAGTTGATTGAGATTGTCCCAGGTCTTGGTCCCCTGGCGGTAACGCTGCATTACTCCATCCAGGAACTGGACCCGCGCGTTGACGTGGGCCTGCTGCAGCCGCCCCAGAGCGCCTAGGATCTGTCCGTCCGTCTGACGAAGCTGCTCTTCGAGGCTCTTCTTGCTCACGGCGAGCTGCTCGAGGGCGGCCTGAGTGTCGAGCATCCGCTCGCGCTGAGCCGAGAAGTCGTCGGTTGGGTCGCTCGCGAGCCCCTGCTCCCTGAGCAGCTCGGCGCGGGCGCGGCGGGCGTCGCGGAGCCGCTTCTCGGCCTGGTCGACCTCGCTGCGGGCGGTGAGCTGGACCGACTCGACGTGCCGCATGTGCTCGCCGAGGACTGCCTTGCGCCGACGCGCCGCTTCGTCGATCAGCAGCTGCATCGTGTCATTGACCATCGCCACGCCATCCGCCGGGTTGGCCCATTGCAGCTGGAGCTCCATGATGCTCGAGCCGCGGCCGACCTTGCACTTGAACATCTCCGCTAGGCGACCGGGGGGCATCTCCAGACCGTGCTGATCGCAGATCCGCTGCATGCTCGGGATCGAGAACAAGATCTCTTGGTAGGTCGTCAGGCTGGGGGGCTGGTAGACCGACGGACCCGGAGGCAGCGGCAGGCCGCCGTACATCAGGCTGCCGTGGACGACGGCGGTCTGTTTGCCGAACTCTTGCGCCAAAAAGTAGGCCCCGCCCGCCCCGGCCAGGGCGCACAGCGCCAGCAGCCACCAGCGTTTGCGGATCACCTCCAGCACGAACGAGTCTTGCACCGCGTCTTCACCCGCAGGCGTCGCGGCGGCGGGACGCATCCGGTCGAGCACCAGCGGCGACTCGGGGGCCAATCGGACTTCGCGTGGTTCGTAGGCCATGGGTAACGCGCTCGATCGGAAGGCAGTTAAGGGCGGGGGGCTGGGGTGGGGACTCTGGCCGCGGAAACGCGCGTCGCGAGACGGGCGCCTCGCACTCAGCGGGGCTTGGGCTTGCGACGCCTACGCTCGCGGGGGATCTGGTATTCCTTTATCTTACGATACACGGTCGCTTGGCTCAGCCCCAGCAGCTCCGCGGCGTCAACCACGTGCCCGCGCGACTGCTGGAGCGCCTCGAGGATCGCCGCCCGTTCTTGCTGCTGGAACCGCTTGAGGGTCGGGGCCGCCGGCCCGGCGTCGGGGGTCGCGGCGTCGCCGCGACGTTGCGGGCCAGTGGGTTGTGCGCCGGTCCGCACCGCCCCCGGTCCGCCCGAGAACGCCGTAGGGATGTCGCTCACCGTGACGAGCGCGCCCCGCGTGAAAATCACGATCTGCTCCACGAGATTCTCGAGCTGCCGGACGTTGCCCGGCAGCGGCAGCCGCTCGAGGGCCGCCAGCGCCTCCTCGGTGAACCCGCGGGCAGGCCTGCGGTGCTCGGCGGCGTACCGGTCAAGAAACACCGCCGCCAGCTGACGGATATCGCCGGGCCGCTCCCGCAGCGGCGGGATCGAGATCGGGACGACATGCAACCGGTAGAAGAGGTCCTCGCGGAGCTGCCCCGAACGGACCAGCTCGCCGGGATCGCGGTTAGTGGCCGTGATGATGCGGGTCGCGACCGCGGTCGGTCTTGGGGCGCCGATCGGCTGGACGACCCCGGTCTGCAGGAACCGCAGCAGCTTGGGCTGGATCGCGACCTCCATCTCGGAGATCTCGTCCATGAACAGCGTCCCCCCGTCGGCCGACTGGCAGTACCCTGTCTGGTCCTTCGCCGCGGACGTAAACGACCCCTTGGCGTGCCCGAACAGCAGGCTCTCGGCCAGCCCCTGAGGGATCGCCGCCATGTTGACCGGGACGAACGGGCCGGCCGAAACGCGGCTAAACTGGTGGATGGCCTGAGCCACCAACTCTTTGCCGGTGCCACTCTCCCCGCAGATCATCACCGAGGCGTTCGTCTCGGCGACCTCGACGATCCGCCGGCGGATGCAGTCCATCGCCGGGCTGTCGCCGATCAGGAGCTTGGCGAGCTCTTTTTCTGCGTGCTCGTGCGCCGCCTCTAACCCGCGGGCGTGGGAGATGCTGGCGCGGCTGTCGGCCGGCTCGGTGGCGGAGGAGCCACGATCGCCCAGTCCCTGGGCCGGAGGCTCCGCGGGGCGGCGCGAGAAAGTCGCCTCGGAGACGAGCCCGTCAAGCTTGTGCAGCCCACTCAGCCCGAACATCACGTCGTAGGCGCCGGCCCGGACCGCCGCGAGGACTTCTTCAAAGGACTCCTCTTCGTCTGGGACCCGGTAGAGGACCGGCGTCGTCTGCATCAATCGCGGGTAGCAGTGACGCATCGCGAGCGTCGGCTTGCCGCAAAGATGGGTGTCGAGGATCGCGCCGCATTCCGCGCCTTCGGCCATCAGTGCCTCCAGACGGTCGTAGGTGTGCGCGACGCGGCAAGCACACCCCAGCCCCTGGAGCCGCCGCTCGATGGCCAGGGCGGCTTCCGAGCTGGCGATCCCCAGCACGATCAGTGGCCGCCGCTCTGCCGGGGCCGCGACGGGTTTTACGAACGCCGATTTGGGTGTCACGACAGCGACCGGCGGTTGCGGTCGCGATCCAACCTGTTCCGCGGACACGTAAGACATGTCTCTCCTTGCGGCGGTTATAGGGATGACCTCGTGGATGATGGACGCCTCAACTGAGAAACGTAAGAAGGCCCCAAAAAGCTCACACTTGTTAGCAAGAATTCTTAGAAATCATCATTTTGATGAAGATCGGGCGGAGTCCGGTCGCCCTGCTGACGCCAACCGTGGCGCCTCCCGACCCGGGCTGCTGGTAGTTGGGCCGCCGCCGAAGAGCGGGCCGTTGGCGGCGTCAGCGGCCCGACGGGCCGCCGGCGGCCGCGAACCGCGGCGGCCCGGTCTCGCCTCGCGGTCTGGGCCGCTCGGGAGGGCTGCGGTACGGCGGTCGTCGCCGGCGCGAGGACCCGCCCCGCCGGGAGGGTCCCTGCGGCGGGCCGATGCGGCGCACCGCCATGTTTCTGCGTAAGAATATTCACCTTCAAGCCCCATCTCCTGTCGGTAACCAGGTTTTCCTCTCCTCGACTTCTGCCTCCGAGTTCGTTTTCGATCCCTCCCACGGCTGGGCGGCACGCCATCCCGCGGAGGGCCGCCAGCCGCGGTCAAATCGGCGCCCGGCTAGCGGACCGTTGCCCGTCCCGCCCACGCCGATCGCCGCCGGGTTGGCGTCTCCCGGCAGCCCCACTATCATCACTCGGTTACTTTTCTAGCGGCTCATTCTCCCCACTTTTCTTCGATTAGTGCGCGAAACCGGCCCTCGAAACCGCACAGGCGCTCTAGCTTGACCCGGCAGCGTTTCCCGACCGCATCGCGGCGCCCCCGTAGATTCGTCCAACGGACTGCGTGCTGAGGGCGTGGCCCCGCGATCGGGCCGTTCCCGGTTGCTCGCCGATCGGGCCAAGCCCCAGCAGCAACCAACCGCTGAAGGAGGTGCGGTCAGCTAGCGAATCACGCGGAACGTCGTGGCGCTTGTGCGGCCACCAGGCGCGAGAAATCCCCCATTTTTTCCTTTGTTAAACTGCCCGCCCTGGCGCCTACCCACTCCCATCCCCCTGGTTGTTTCGGCCCCTTCGGCCCCCCGCAGACTAATGCGGAGGACCCCAGGATGCAAGTGTTTTGCGTTGTGCGCCATCCCCCAATCGGGCCGGATGGGAAGACGCTCAGACGATCAGCCATGGGTCGTTTTCGCGACGCCCTTTCGCTCCGGTCGTGGGGAACCTTGAAGGGGGCGATGGTTGGGTTTGTACGGGTGACCTGGGCCTGCTGGGTGGATCGAAGATCGATCTCGCCGTAGGTTTGGTCGCGCTGCTCCACCCTCGACGGCTGGTTGGCCCCGCGGCGGCGCGTTGCGTTGCCGAGGTCGGGCCGGTCGACGATCGGTGCAGGCAAACGCGGGCGACCGCCCCTCCCACGGCGGCGACGGCCCAGAGGCATCGCGAGAAAGCCGGTGGGCGCGACGACGGGCCGGAGGCCCGAGACGGCCGGGCGAAAGCGTGGCGCAAAGACTCGGCAGAACTCAACCCGCGCGGCAGGGGGGCCTTCACCAGCGGCGACACCTCGCCGGGGCAGGGGGGCGCCTCCCAACCCACGATGGAAAACCCCCGATCGCTGGTGATCCGATCGGGGGCGAACTAGCATGGGCTGGTGTGCGGAGCGGCAGCGTCACGGACTCGCCGCTACCGGCCCCGGGAATGACCAACCAACGCAGCGTTCTGAGCACCTCAGCCATGGAAACCACGGTCACGATCTATCACAACCCACAGTGCTCGAAGAGTCGGGAGGCGTTGGAGTACCTGCAGGCCAACGGGATCCAGCCGACCGTGGTTGAGTACCTACGCACGCCGCTGGATATCGACGAACTCCGCCGGCTAGTGAAACTGCTTGGCGTGGCCCCGAGCAGCATGGTCCGCGCCAGGGACTTCCAGCGGCTGGAGCTCGACTCCCCCACCGATGCAGACGGGTGGCTGGGCCTGATCGCGCTGCACCCAGAGCTGCTGGAACGCCCGGTTGTGGTCGTGGGCGACCGCGCCCGGATCGGACGGCCTGTCGAAAGGCTGGCCGACCTGGTGGACGCGGCGAAGTCGGCGGGGTAGCCCGGGTCCACGCGGCCTTCGGTCCAAGCGGCCTTGTCCGCGGACAGGCGCCTGGGGGAGCGACGCCGCCAATCGGGCGATCGCGCTGGGCGCCTGCTTCAGCGGGTCGGGGGCGATGAGGGCCCGTCTTCAGGCCCACTGCTCTTCAGGCGTGCAGGCCTCGCGGCCGGGGCTCGCCGGTGGGGCTAGCTAGTAGGCCCCGTCTCCGGAGAGGACCGCCGGCAAGGTCAAGAGGATAAGCCTCGCGTCGAGCCACAGGCTACGGTTCTCGATGTAGTCCAGGTCGAGCTCGATCTGCTCGGGGAACGACAGCCGGCTGCGCCCGGAAACCTGCCAGATGCAGGTCAAACCAGGCTTGGCCTCAAAACGCTGCATGTCGCGCCAGGAGTACTTCTCGACTTCGCTGGGGACCGGCGGTCGGGGGCCGACCAGGCTCATGTCGCCTCGAAGAACGTTAAACAGCTGCGGCATCTCGTCGATGCTGCCGCGGCGCAGCAACCGGCCGATCCAGGTGACGCGCGGGTCGTTGGGGATCTTGAAGGTCCGCGGGTCGTCGTGGTGGTTTTCTTCGTGGAGATCGACTTTTAGGCGATCGGCGTCAACGACCATCGAGCGGAATTTCAGACACCGAAACTCACGCCCGTTCAGTCCCACCCGCGTCTGCGCGAAGAGGACCGGGCCGCCATCGTGGAGCTTGATGAGCGCGGCCGCGACGGCCATCACGGGTGAGAACAGCAGCAGCGCCAGCAGGCCACCGGCGATGTCCATCAGCCGCTTGGCCATCAAGTAGAAACGCCCGGCCGCCAAATCTAGCGCGTCGCGCTGGGCGTGGGACGGATGGATCACTATGCCGTCGCCGGCGGCCGCCATGTCAACGTCCAGGACGTCGCCGGCAAGCACTTCGGCGATCAGCGAACCGGTCGATTCTGGAGTTCGCGAGGCTCCTTCATGGTGAGCGGGGGCGCTGGCGGCGCGATGGGGACGGGGCTTGGTGAGCTCTCGGACAGGCATGGCGATCAATGGTGGGGACTCTGGCGGGACGCGTACCGGCCGCTGCTTTGATACCGGCGCGCACATTCGGCTTGCCGCGGGGACGGGCAACTCTCGTGCCACCCGACGTTTGACCCACGGGGGACCGGTAACCTAAGAGACCGATGCCCGCTTGCCAATCCCTACTAATGCCGCCAAGCGCCGCATCCGTGCGACCTGCAACTTGCTCGAACAAGACTTGCGCGATCGCCACACGCTGCTCCTAGGCGGACGCCACACTTCTCAGGATGAGAAACTGCGTGAGAAGTTTCGCAAAGCGAACACTGATGACAGCTCGCCGGGGGGCACCCGACGGGCGTCGGAAGAGCCTGGCAACCGGGACCTCACAGAACCCCCGGGTAGAGGCGGGCCAGGCCGGCGCTGTCGGAGTTCCTCCGTCGCCCGTTCTTGACTAGTCTGGTCCATACCGGGTGGACGTCGACCGTGACGTGCAATACACGATCGCCGATCGGCCGCAGGCCCCGGCAGTGCGTCGCAAGTGATCCCGCCCGGCCCCCCGGCCCCGACTTTCCGAGAAGGACCCGTGTTGATGAATGATGTCCCGGTTTTTATCCTGTGCGGCGGCTTCGGCACGCGTCTGCGCGAGCAGACTGAGTTCCGCCCGAAACCGATGATCGAGATCGGCGGCCGGCCGATCCTGTGGCACATCATGCGGAGCTACGCCCGCCACGGTTTCCGCCGCTTCGTGCTCTGCCTGGGGTACCGCGCCGAGGTGATCCGCGAGTACTTCTTGCACTACACGTCGCTCAACAGCGACTTCACGGTCGAGCTCGCCACCAACACCGTGACGCTCGATTCCATCGACCACACCGACGACTGGAAGGTCACGCTCGCGGACACCGGTCTAGAAACCATGACCGGGGCCCGTGTCGCCCGGGCGGCCTCCCGCTACCTGGGCGACGCCGAGCACTTCGCGGTCACCTACGGGGACGGCGTCACCGACGCCGACCTGGCCGCCGAGTTCCGCTTCCACCTCGGTCACGAAAGGCTGGGGACCGTGCTGGGGGTCAACCCTCCGTCCCGGTTCGGCGAGATCAAGCTCGACGGGGACGCGGTCCTCCAGTTCGAGGAGAAGCCCGAATTCGCCGAAAAATGGATCAATGGCGGGTACCAGTTCTTCCGCCGCGGTTTTCTCGACTACCTCAACGAGGACCCGGCTTGCGTCCTGGAGAAGACGCCGCTGGTCCGTCTGGCGGCCGCGGGCGAGCTCTCGCTCTACCGCCACCGCGGCTTCTGGCACTGCATGGACACGCAGCGCGACTACGACAGCCTGAACGCCATGTGGAGTCGCGGCGAAGCGCCCTGGAAAGCGTGAGCCCGCCTGCTTTCCGAAGGGGCTGCATCGACCTCCAAAGGCGAGCGTCAGCCTCACTTCGTTGCCACGCGTCCATCGTGCACGTGGCGCGTTGATGCGGCTTGAAATCTCTCTGTGCTGGATTGCAGAAGCGGCAGGGGCGCGAGGCGGATCGACAGGTGAGTTCTGGCCGAGTGGCTGCCGGAATGATCGGGTCGTCGGCAAACCGCGGCCGCTGAAAGTGCTCCCTGCCCGCTCCTGGCAGGCGGGCAGGCAGACCGTACCGATTCGGAATATTCGGCGTTCCGCAATCCACTTCCGAGTTCAGAAGGGATTTTCGTTTGCAGATTAATGATCCAGTGGGTAGAATTGGCCTGAAGCGACAGATTTTGCAACCTGGAACCGTACCCGTAACGCCCGCCTGTTCGGACCGTTTGGAACCCACGGGTTTCTGTCTGCACCTTGAAATGACTGTCCGGATGAACCTCCCCGCCCTGCGAGTCGATTGATGCGATCTCACCGAAGCCTCACCTGCCTGATTTGTGTAGCGGTCGTTGGAGCTAGTTCGGCGGCCCTCGCGTCGATCTCGATATCCTCTGCGTCCGTGGGTGGATCGGCATTGACCGGTCCAAACATCCGCTACGCGAACTTCAACGACCTCACGGTCAACTCGACGGGGGGCCTAACGTCCACCGCGCCAGCGGGCTCGCTGCAGGTCAACCTGACGCCCGGCGCCAAGGTCGTCACCGGCAAGCAGTCTGGCCAGTACGCTCCTCCGGTGTTGTCCAACGGAAACGGTTCGAACTTCGGCGGCCAGTTCATGGGGGCAGACGGCACGCCCTACATCACGACGGGCTCCACGGGAGCAACCCCCAACGCTGCCGCAGAGCTTGTCTTCGGCTCGGCGACCAGCTACTTCGGCCTGCTTTGGGGCTCGGTAGATAGCTACAACAAGCTCACCTTCCACCTGGTGGGAGGAGGCATCGAGACCGTGACGGGGACGGATATCATCAACTTCTGGAACGCGGCGAATGCCCCTTCCTTCCCGTCTGGTTCGCAAGCGACCGGCGGCACGCTCTACGTCAATTTCGACTCGACGATCGGGATCGAAAAAGTCGTGGCGACGAGCTCGAGCTATGCGTTCGAGTTTGACAACGTCGCGTACGAGTCTCCACTGGGACAGATCCAAGCCGTCCCTGAAGCTACGTCCGTCGTTGCGTGGGCTTCGATGCTGATCGTCGGGGCCGCCTTGGTCCGCCGACGCGTGTGACCAGGCTGCTCCGGGCGAGACCGCGAATCACGCGGGGCGTTCGGACGAGACAGGCCGGGCGGGCCGATAAGGAGTGATCCTTTCTACCCCCGTTTTTCGACGTTGGTGTAGGCGAACGCTCGCGTCTGGACGATCAGCCACCTGCAGGCCAATAAGTCCAAGCCTGCTCCCTCGAGCACCCATCGTCTTACACTCATCACGTTGTGAGTGACCGCGTGCAGGCGGGTTTAGCGATTCTGGGTACTTGTCTCTGGTGAGCGGAGGGCGGCGCCCAAGAGCCGCCCGGTCATGCCGTTTTCTGTCTCAATCCGCCGCCGCTGTCGGTGACTCTTCTTGTCGACGCGGGTCGCCGTCTATTTGGGCCATTGCGATGTAGGCTGCTTGTTGGTTGGTCGGACGTTCCCGCACAAGCTCACAGATTGTCTTCATGCCGTATTCCTGCCGCGTGTGAACATGGGATGGCGCCCTGTCGGGACCGTCGTTGGCGAAGCGCGGGTCGATCGTTGTTCGACCCGAGGCTCGTTGGAGCGCGGGGTTTCAGTGTGTCTTGTCGGGGCGGGGTTGGCCCGTCGCGCGACGCCGGCCTCGCGTCTGCTGAGGTCAGCCGTCCCGAAACCCACTGCGACACCCCTCGGAAGAAAGCCGCGTACTCTGCCGACGGCTTCTCTTGAGCTCTGCTCCCTTCGACCGGCACAAACCAACCGGCAGGCCGCTGGGTCCCTGCCTCCGGGACGGGATACTAAGCTAGGTTTGCCGTATGATTAACGCACCGGCGCCGACGGCGACCAGCACCGCAACCGCCTTGCCCTGCGAGACGATGTCGCCCCGCATCGAGCTTTTTGAGATCGCCATCGACCGCGTTACGCTCGACGGGGCTGTCGCCCGGCTGGCTGATTGGATCGACGCGCCCCGCGGAGTCGGCTGCCGCTACGTCGTCACCCCCAACCTCGACCACGTCGTTCAGCTCCGCCACAACTTCGAGCTGCGGGCCGCCTACGCCGAGGCCGGCCTTGTGCTCGCCGACGGCTGGCCGCTGGTCGCCGCTTCGCGGATGTTCGGCAAACGGCTCCCCGAGCGGGTCGCCGGCTCGGACCTTGTCCCGGCGTTGCTGGACGCCGCCCCCCAGCGGGGCGGGCTCAAGGTGTTCTTGCTCGGCGGGATGCCCGGGGTGGGCGAGCGGGCCGCCCAACGTATCGCCAAGCGGTACCCGGCGGTCGAGGTCTCCGGGATCCATTCTCCCCCGTGGGGCTTCGAGCACGACCCGTGCGAGACCGACCGGATCGTCGAGCTCGTCGCCAAGGCCGAGCCCGACCTGCTAGTCGTCGGCCTCGGGGCGCCCAAGCAAGAGCTCTGGCTCCACCGGCACTATCGGCGGCTGCCGGTCCCGGTCGCCATCGCCGCGGGCGCCACGATCGATTTTCTGGCGGGCGTCCAGACCCGCGCGCCGCGCTGGATGCAGCGCAGCCACCTCGAGTGGCTCCACCGGGCAGCCAGCGACCCCCGCCGGCTCACGGCGCGGTACGTCCGCGATGGGCTCGCGCTCCCCGGCTTGCTGTGGGGGGAATGGCGCCGAAGCTGAGCGGCCGCCGAGGGGTAGCGGTTCGTTGAGGACCGCACTGTCGGGCCGCACCGCTGCCCACCTTGCTCGGCGGGAAAGCCCCGCGGCGGCGTCCCTCCGCGGGATACGCGCTTTCTCTTCCACCGTCCGCCCAGCGGCGCACCGGGCCGTCCCGCCCGCCAGCGGCTTGCCCACGCCCCCCCGAGGAGCTGCGCTGGCCGGTGACAAGGGCGGTGTCGCCGCCGCCCCGCGCCGCTTGGCGCGCTCGCCACGAGCCGCGTTCCGGGCAGGTTTTGGGTCGGGCCGGCCGAGCGGCGCCGAGACCACACGCCGTCCGTCGCCCATCAGCCGGCCCCCGCCACGAGGATTTCCCCGCTGAATTCGGTTTTTTTGGTTGAAGTCCGGCAGCGCCGGCCTTAGACTCCAAAGCAGCGGTTCGGGTTTGGGCGTGAACGCCCAGCCCCTGGGAACCGGCTGCAAAGCCTTGTTGAGACGCTACTGCTGCACGAACTCCTCGTTTGGAACCCGGCTAATGATCTCTTCTCCTGCTGCGCTCTCGCGCGCTGCCCGGCGCCTGCTCTTCTGTGCGGTCGCTTTGGGCACGATTGCTCCCGCTTCGGCCGGTGTGATTACCAGCGTCACCATGTTCGGTCCCAACGCGGGCGTAGGCCCCGGGCTCGGCACCGTCGCGGTCCCGGCGATCATCACGGGCGCGCCGAACAACGACAACGTCCCGACCCCGGGCGTCCCCGACAACAACGTCGTCGTGCCGATCAAGCGGTTTGATGCGAACGGCTTCATCGACATCGAGTTCTTCGTCTCCCCCAGCAACGGGGTCACCGAGTACGCCTTCTTCGAGTCGGCCGACAACAACACGGGCGTCGATTGGAGCGGCTACCGGATGATCCTCGGGTACGGCGTAGGCCCCGCCTTCGTCCCCTCGGGCCCCGGCGACGGGCTCGACTTTGACTTCCCCGATTACGACCTCCCCCCGACTTCCTCGGCCTTCCCCGTGGTCGTGACGCCCAACGAAGACACGCTGCTGTTCAGCGGAGGGACCCAGTCCGCCGGCGCCGAGAGTTTCCAGTTCCGCATCGACGTCCCGGACGTCCCAACGTCCCCCTACTTCAGCCGCTTCACGCTGCGTCAGGTCCCGCGGCCCGCGCCCGTGCCCGAGCCGGCGTCGCTCCTGCTGCTGGGCGTTGGAGCGGCCGGGCTTGGCGTCTGGCGCCAGGGGGCGTCGCGCGGCTGAGAACCGGAGTCGCAGCGCAGGTTCGGGGCCACGGGCGGGCATCCGGACGGGCATCCGGACGGGCGTCGTTCGGTCGTCGCGCGGGGAAGACCCGCCGCCGCCGGCCGGCGTTGCGGAACAACCGCTCGCCTCTGCGCCAGTGACGCCGCAACCCGGAGCCCGTGCCAAGGCGGGTCCTGCAACTTCGGGGCTTCAGGACAACGGCTTCATCCACGGCGGCCAGTTCTGGGAGTAAGTGGTAGAAGCGGCAAGCCTGTTCCGCCGACAGCAGCGGCGCGGCAGGGACGCTCTGGCGGGGCTCAGGAGATGGCTCGCCGCGTCGCACAAGCACGCCAGGTTGTGGCCTGCCTTGGGGCCGCGGACACCCCGGCGGTCTGCTTGCCAGGGGGCGCCGCGGACCCAGTCGGGTCGGTTCTCGATGCCCCGGTGGCGCCGCTGCGCCTCCGGCGGCTTCGCCGCGTTGCCCCCCCCGACGACGTAAGACGCGGGTAGTGGCGTGCGGCGCCTGGGTGGTCTTGCCATCGCGGCGGGTTGTCCTCTTCAGACGGACATCCTGCCGCAGCCCGGGCCAACGCGTCAGCGAGGGACCCGCACCAGTGCGGGTCCGCAGCGATCGCGTGACGCCGCGGCCGTGTTCGTAGCCGCGAAGACGTGCGGCGGTCCGGGCCCGCCTTGGCAGCGCCGACGAGGCCGTGCCGGCCCGGCGGGCGCTAAACATTCGCCGGTTTCGCGGCATAAGAACTTGAGGAAGCCTTAGCCGCCACGCCCCGCCAGGGGCCGTGGCCCCTCCCTCCCGCCGGACGGCTGCTTCCAAGCGTCGCGCCGACGCGCCCGCGAGCCCCGCGCCAACCCGGCGCCCGAGCCCGCTCCCCTAGGCCGACGTCCCTGCCGGCGCCCCGTCGTCCGCTCTGCGCGCCCCGCGCGAGCGGTTGTGTTTTCCCCCACGACCGCCCTCGGCGTGCGGGGGCGGTCCTTTCCCCAAGGACGCCCCCCGAGATGAGCGTAGCTGCGACTACTTGTACGCCGGCATGGCAGGAAGGGTTTCTGGCGCTGCTGCCGTCTATCGAACGCCAGGTCCGCAGGCTGCTGGGCGGCCTGCGGGGCGAGGCCCTCGAAGACGCCTGCAGCGAGGCGGTCGCCCAGGCCGCCCTCAACTACTACCGCCTGGCGGAGCAGGGACGCGCGTCGGTCGCCTTCGCCACGCCGCTGGCCCGCTACGCGGTCCGGGTCGGCCGGGCCGGCAGGCGGCTGGGGTCGAGCCCGGCCGGCCGCGACGCCCTTGGGCCGGGCCGCCGCGGAGAAGCCGCGGGCTGGGCCGAGCTGGTCGCCGACCCGCGCGCCACGCCGGCCGAGATCGCCGCGGTCCGGATCGACTTCCGCGACTGGCTCGGCCGGCTGCCCGCAGCGAAGCGACGCCTGGCCGTCGCGCTCGCCGAGGGAGAGTCGACCGGCGACGCCGCCCGGCGGCTAGGCGTCTCGGCGGGGCGGGTCAGCCAACTGCGGCGGGACCTGGCCGAGAGCTGGCGGGCCTTCTCGGCGACGCCGGCCGCGGCCTAGTGGCGTTCTGAGGAGGTTGGTGGCTTGGGCAGGCCTGTCCAGACGGCCTCCGCCGGCGCGCAGCATCCACCGTGTGGTCCGGCCCCCGGTTCGTAACGCGGCCGCCCAATCGCCGCCGGCTGCTGCGGGAGCGATCCGGGCGTCGCCCGGATCCCTGCGGGCCGCTGCGGACGCCGCTGCGTCCGGGCGGCCCGCAGGGGAGGGAAGGCGCGTTCGCCCGGGGGCGCCTTCTCTTAGCCATCAGGGGTTCGTCGGATGGACGGGGGGAAGCATGGCTCGGCGGGGCGCGGGGTCCGGTGGCGCGGCTGCTTACGCCCCACCCGCGGGGCGCACTCCATCACGCGGTTACGCAGGGCGCCGCGATGCATCGCGATCGTGAGCGGACGGCGGGGTGCATCTTGCCCCCGCCGGTAAGCCGGAGGAGTTCCTTTCCCACAAGTTCCAGAGGCCTGTGATGGCCGGGCGGCGACGGTCGGGTAAGAAGCGGTCGTTTTGGCGATCGGGTTTGGGGGAGATCTAGGCGAGCGGGCTGTCGCCGCGAGTGATTTGCGGGGGTGAGGGGAGAGCGGCCGCGTCGTTCGATGCGGGGCGACGACCCCTCCTGCCGAGCAGGTGCGAGCGGGCGCGGAAAGGCGGGTCGCAGCGCTTTCGAGAGCCGCGTGAACCGGGCTAGAGTCGACTTTTGAGACCAACCGGCGGCATGGGGGGGGATGAATCGGCGTTTGCTCCTCGGGTAGCAATATGCCACCCTTAAGGCATGAGCCAGCCTGTCAAGCTATCGGACGACCTCGTTCTCGACGCCCGCGTCATCGGGGAGGTCGCCCAGCGCTCGATCGCCGGTCAAATCGAGTTCTGGGCGAGGCTCGGCCGCGCCGTCGAGCCCCTGATGAGCGGCGCCGCCGCGCTCGCCCTGCGTCGCAGCGGGGACGCGCGGCCGCTTTCGGCGCTGATCGAATCGGTCCACTGCGATGAAGGCCGCCAGCGCGTCACCCACTACCTGTCGAAGCAGCCGTTCCCGCACTACGAAGCGGCCGACAAACAGCCCGGCTGCGTGGTTCGGATCGAGGCCGGCGGCAGCCGCACGGTTGGGCGTTTCGTGAACCGCGTGTTCGTGCCGGTGGAAAAACCCCCCGCCAGACGCAAGTCTGGTTCGAAGGCCCAGAAGTGACGGTGCTGCCGTGGCTGGACGAACGTCCGCTGCTGGTCGCCATCGCCGGTCCCGATGGCGCGGGGAAGACGACCTTCTACCACGCGCACGTCGCCCCAGCCGGATTGCCGCTGGTCGACGCCGACCGGCTCGCCTTGGAACTTTCGTTGGATGCTTACCAAGCGGCGGAGGCGGCCGCAGAAATACGCCGACAGCTCGTCGGTGCGAACGAGAGCTGCGCGTTCGAGACCGTCTTTTCCGACCCCGTCGCCGCGGAGGTGCGGTTCTGGGAAGAAGCGTCGGCTGGCGGCTACACGGTAGCCTTGCTGTTCGTCGGCCTGGCCTCGGCAAAACAGTCGATCGAGCGGGTGGCGATGCGTGTCACCCAAGGCGGCCACGACGTGCCTGACGACAAGCTCATCGCCCGCTACCCGCGGACCTTGGCGAACCTGCATGCGGCGATGGAGTCGGTCCAGCACGTCTTGATCTACGACAACTCCGACCTCGCCGATCCCTACCGGTTCGTGGCCCAGTACGAGTTGGGCAGGAGAGTACGAGCGGCAGAGCCGCTGCCGCGCTGGCTGCCGGTGCGAGGCTGAGCCCCCGCAGCGAAGCGACGCCTGGCCGTCGCGCTCGCCGAGGGGGAGTCGACCGGCGACGCCGCCCGGCGGCTGGGGGTCTCGGCGGGCCGGATCAGCCAGCCGCGGCGGGACCCGGCCGAGTGCTGGCGGGCCTTCTCGGCGGCGCCGACCGCGGCCTCGTGGCGCCCTGAGGAGGTTGGTGGCCTGGCTGCGGCTGCCCAGACGGCCCCCGCCCGCGCGGAGCAACCACCGTGCGGCCCGGCCCCCGGGGTTTTGGTCGCGGCCGCCCGATCGGGTCCGGCTGCGGCGGTCGTGCTCAGGGGGGCGCCCGACACTCTGCGGGCCGCTGCGTCCGCAGCGGCCCGCAGGGGAGGGGAGGCGCGTCCTCCCGTGGGGGCCTTCTCTTAGCCATCAGGGGTTCGTCGGGGCGTGCTGCTTTCAAGGCGTGTTCGAAGAGCAGAGGCCGCTGCTCGCTGAGGCGCCCGCACGCGGCCGCCGGTTGAGCCCCGAGATTCCACCCGCGCCGGCGAACGCCCCGGGGGGTCGCACCCAACGACGACGCGGTCCCAATCGCGGGTCGTTGCGCCGACCGGCGCCCCCCCCCCCCGCGGCGGGTCCGTCAGGGCCGAGGCCCGTGTGAGCCGGCCTCTCCGAGGCGCTGCCGACCAGAACGCCCGAAGGCCGGGGACCGTCCTCCGAATGGTGCGGGCGTGGGTTGGCGGCCCCGTGTTCAAGCGCGGCGCTGATGTCGACTTGTGGGTGGTTCTGGTAGGCTAGCGGGGGCGCGGCGTGCACAACACGAGGCCGCGGCTTAAACGCGTCCACCCGATCGCGAGCTACTTCCCATGCATCACCCGTTTCGGACGTTATCCCTAGCGGCCTGGCTGCTGTGCGTGTTGCTCGGCGCCACGGCCCGCGCCGGTTTCGTGACCAACGGCGGCTTCGAAGACCCCGCCGTGGTGGGACGGTTTCAGACGTTTTCATCCGGCGAGACGCTGAGTGGTTGGCAGGTCGGGCCGGGGGGCGTGGACGTCGTCCACCAGGCGTGGCAGGCCGCCGCCGGTACGCAGAGCGTCGATCTTTCCGCGACCGACGCGGGTTCGATCTCTCAGCTGCTCGCGTTGACCCCCGGACAGACGTACGACCTCGCGTTCTGGTTGGCCGGCAACCCCCAGGGGGGCCCCGCGCTGCGGGAGATGGAAGTGTTTTGGGCCGGCGGCTCGCTCGGCGTGTTCGCGTTTGACGCCACCGGTCGCACCCCCACCGCGATGGGTTGGCAGGCGCACCGGCTCACCGGGCTGTCGGCCCCTGCCGGCGCCGTCGAGCTCCGCTTCACGTCGCTCACCCGCAGCGCCTTCGGCCCGACGCTCGACGGCGTCTCGGTCGTCGCCAGCGCCGTGCCCGAGCCGCCTGGATCGGCCCTGCTGGGTCTTGGCAGTGTCCTGGCCTGGCTGGGGCTCGGCCGCCGCCCGAGAGCCGTGGGCTAACGCCCTCCGCCCCCATCGTTCCGCAAGGATGCGTTCTGCAAGCACGCGAGGGCGACGCTGCGCCCCGCGCGTGAAGCGGCCACTCGCACAACGCGGCGACCCCCAGCGAACTGACGCCGGCAGGTCCGCCGCGCGTCTGGGCCGCACGGGCCCGGCCCGTCGCTCGGCGCCGCGCAGCCCCCCTCAGCGCTGCGTCTGCGCATGTAACCGGCGGGGCGCCGCACGCTGGGCGCCGGTCGTAACGATCGCTGGCCCGGGGCGACCCGCCGCGGGGTTGCACGCTGCGCCCTCCTCGGGTTGAAATCCAGTCACGGGCGCCGCGTCGTGGCGCGCCCCGCCTCTTCTACGACCGGAGCCCCCCGTATGCTGGCGATGTTCCTTGCTCGGTTTGTCACCAACCGCTGCACGCTCTGTGACCTCGAGCTGGGTGAGCAGGCGGCCCACGACTCGGACCCCGACGTGTGCCACTGCCGCTGCCCCGACTGCGGCAGCTACGCGATCACCCAGGAGGCCGCGATGCAGCTCGACCGCCACGCGTGGGCCGCGGGGCTAGCGAACCTGGCCGCCGCGATCCGCGACGCGAACCAGCGCGGGGAGCGGCCGCTGGTCTGCCTCGCCAACCTCGGCCCCGCGATGTCCGGCGGCCCGCTGGGCGCCGGCAACGCCGGCTAGCCCTCACGCGCGTCCGCCGCGGGGGCCCCGGGCGGCCCCCGATGCCCCGCTCCCTCCGGCGACTCGGGTCGGACCCACCGAGACTCTGCCCTGAGGCCCCACCCCCCAGACCCTAAAAAAAGGCCCTTAAAAAAAAAGGCCGCCCTGGCGGAGCCAAGGCGGCCGGTTGCCCCGCGGGGCAGTGCCTGCGAATTCTTCGTCTTGCTACGAAAAGGGGCAGGCCAGGATCGGTTACACTCGTGATTGTGACTCCGGCGATCCCCTTGTCAACACGAAGCCATGCCCCGAACCCTCGGCCTCGCCATCGGACCCCGCTCGATCGGCTGGGCGCTGGTCGACGACGACCGCGACGCGTCCGCCCCCCGCGGCCTGATCGACATGGGGGTGCGGGTCTTCCCCGCGGGCCTGTACGCCTTCGACACCTTCAATGAAAAATCGCTGGCCGAGGCCCGCCGCGCCGCCCGCCTGCTCCGCCGGACCGGCCGGCGGCGGGCGCAGCGGGCCCGCCGGCTCCGCCGGGCGCTGGTCGGCTGCGGCCTGTGGCCCGGGGACCCCGAGCGGCAGGCGGCCGAGACCGCCAAGGACCCCTACCTGCTGCGGGCCAGGGCCCTGCGGGAGCCGCTCGAACCGTTCGAGGTCGGCCGGGTGCTGCTGCACCTGAACCAGCGTCGCGGCTTCTGCTCCAACCGCCGGAGGGAACGCGGCGACGCCGAGGTGAAGGGGCTGCTCGCCGAGATCCGCCAGAACGAACTCGAGCGGGAGGCGGGGGGCCACGCCACCGTGGGGGCGATGCTCGCCGCCAAGCGGGCCGTGCAGGACCCCCGCCGCCGCGAGGCGGGGGACCACGTCCGCAAGCGGCGTTTCTCGCGGGAGCAGCTCGAGGCGGAGTTCGAGGCGGTCTGGCGGGCCCAGGCGCCCCACCACCCGGGCCTGCTCACGGAGGCCCTGCGGGTCGGGGCGTTGGGGGGCCAGCGGCGGCCGCGTCGGCCGGTCCCCAGGCGCCACCCCGACCGCGCCGGGCTGGGCGACCTCGAGGCGTTCGGCGTGCACGGGCTGATCTTCTTCCAACGCAAGTACTACTGGCCCAGGTCGGCCGTCGGCCGGTGCGCGCTGGAGCCCAAACGCCGCCGCTGCCCGCGGGCCGACCGGCAAGCCGAATTGCTGCGGGTGCTGTGCGAGCTCAACAGCCTGCGCTACACGGTCCCCGCATCGGGCGAAGAGTTCGCCCTGGACCAGCCGCAACGCACGGGCCTGCTGGGCCTGCTCTCCCGCAAGCCGCGGGTGACGTTCGACGAGGCCCGCAAGCACCTGGGACTGCCGGCGTCGGCCCGCTTCAACCTCGAGCGTGGCAAGCGTGCGTCGCTCGCCGGGCGGAGCACCGAGGCCGCGCTCGCCAAGGCGACCGGCGCCGGCTGGCGCCGGCGGCCCGAGGACGAGAAGGACGCCATCGTGCGGCTGCTGCTGGACGACGACCTGGAGGACGAGGCCCTCGTCGGCCGGCTGGTCAGCGGCTTCGGCATGACCCCCGAGCAGGCCGCCAAGGCGGCGGCCGTCGAGCTGCCGTCGGGGCACGGTCCGCTCTCCCGCCAGGCGATCGACAACCTCCTGCCCCACCTGCAGCGCGGGCTGCCGTACCAGTCGCCGTCCGAGCCCGAGCACAGCGCGTTGCACGCCGCGGGCTACCTGAAGGGCGGGGCGTCCGGACGCCCCGCGCTCGACGCGCTCCCCCCGCTGGAGCGGACCCCTCCGGCCGACCCGGTGGGCGGCGACCCCGCCAGCCCCGTGCTCCGGCGGGTCCTCGTCGAGCTCCGCAAGCTCGTCAACGCCATCCTCCGCGAGCACGGCAAACCCGAAGTCGTGCGTCTGGCGTTGGCCCGTTCGGTGAAGCTCGGCAAGCAGAAGCGGGGCGAGCTGGCCCGCCGCGGCCGCGAAGCCCTCGCCCAGCACAAGGCCGCCGCCCAGGCGATCGGCGCGCTGGGCGCCCCGGCGGGCCCCGAAGCGGTCCGCCGCTACCTGCTGTGGCGGGAGCAGGCGGGGGGGTGCCTGTACTGCGGCGAGCCCATCGGCTCCGAGCAGCTCCTGGGGGAGGGGGTGGTGGTCAACCCCATCCTGCCGCTGACGCGCACGCTGGACGACTCCCGCTCGAACCAGCTCGTGTGCCACCGCGCGTGCGTCCAGACCAAAGCCGAGCAGACCCCGCACGAGTGGCTCGCCGCGGCCCGGCCCGAGGCGTACGCCGGCCTGTGCGAGCGGGCCGGCCTGCTGATGCGTCGCGGCGTCCTCCCGTACGCCAAGCAGCGGCGGATCGTGCGGGAGGGTTTGGAGCTCGAAAGGCACCTCGTACGGCAGCTCTACGACACGTGGCACACCACCCGCGCGACCGTCGCGTACCTGCGGCTCCTCTACCAGAAAGAGGGCGCGGTGCTCGGCTACCAGCGGAAGTTCATCCCCGAGCTGCGGCGGCGTTGGGGCCTGGAGAGCGTCCTGCGCGAGCTGCCCGACAGCCCCGGGTGGCCCAACGCTGCGGGGCTCAGCGACGGGGGCCTCAACAACGGGGGCCTCGACAACGGGGGCCAGAGCGACGGGGGCCAGAGCGACCGGGACAACGACCGCGCCGACCACCGTTCGCAGGCGATCGACGCGCTGGTGATCGCGCTGACGAGCCGCGCCAGGCTGCGTCGGCTGGCCGCGAGCGTCGGGCAGGGGGGCACGCTCGCGCCCCCCTGGGAGGGGATGCGCGAGCAGGTCGCCCAGCGGCTGCGGACGATGCACGTCTCGCACCGCGTCGAGCGGAAGGCCCGCGGGGCGTTGCACGAAGAAACCCAGTACGGCCCGACCCCCAACCCGGCGGAGTGGGTGAGGCGCAAGCCGGTGGAGGACCTCACGGCCAACGAGGTCGCGCTCATCCGCGACCCCGGGATCCGCCGGATCGTGCAGGAGGCGCTGCGCAAGGCGGGGCTGGAGTCGGGGCGGGGCAAGAAGCAGGACGTCCGACGCATGCGGCAGGCGCTCGGCGGGCTGCGGATGCCCTCGGGCGTCCCGATCAAGCGGGTGCGGCTGCTGCGGCCCGACGCGTCGGTCCGGCCGCTGCGTGACCCCGCGTCCCCCGGCCAGGCGTTCGTGCGGCCCGGCTCGGTCCACCACCTCTGCCTCTTCGAGTTCGACCAGGACGGGAAGCCCAAACGCGAGGTGCTGGTCGTGAGCCTGCTGGAGGCGATCACGCGTCTCAGGCGGGGCGAGAGGATGATCCAGCGCGAACACCCATCACGGCCCGACGCCCGGTTCGTGATGTCGTTGGCGTCGCGTGAGGCGGTGCTGGCCGACTGGAAGGGGACGCAGCTGCTGCTGGTTTTTAAGACGGCGACGACGGTCCACGGGCAGATCTACTTCGCGCTGGCGAACGACGCGCGACGCAGCAACGACCAGACCAATTACACGGCCAGGGCCAGCACGCTGGTCGCCAAGAAGGTGACGGTGGACCCCCTGGGCCGCATCCGCCGGGCGAACGACTAGGCGGGACGCGGCGAAGGCCCGCCCTGCCGGCGTTGGGTCTGCCGGTGTTGGGTCAGCGCGCGTTGGGTCTGCCTGCGTTGCACCAACGGGGACGCCCAGAACGAGCGTCCGGCCCGATGCTCAGCGGCCCGGAGCTCAGCGGCCGGGCCCCTCGACCCGCGTCTGCCGCAAGAAGCAGACGCCTGGGATCGAGAGAGCCGAGCCGTGTAACCGAACCTGACCCGCAACCAATCCGCAGCGGCGAGCCACAACATCAAGGCCAAGTATAGCCGGTCCGGGCCCGCGTCCCAACCATCTTCTCGGCGCCGCGCGACGGCCCCCCAGCAGGACCAGGGGAGTCCGTGCCAGGGCATGGGCGCCCCCCCAACCGCTCGAAGGCCCCCTCGGCGGCGGCGCCGCTGCGGTGAGCGGCGGCACAGAGGTAGGGACGGGCCGGTGCGTTGGGCCCCGCAGGCGCCGCCCGGTTGGAGGTGAGAGGTGCGGCCTCACCACGCCACGCCGGGGGGCACGTGAGCCCCACGCGATCGTGACGCAGCACGCCGCGTCCGCGTTCAGCCTGTCATCCGTGCGGCGCGCTGGTCCACCGGGTGCGTGCGACGCGGACGCTGCACGCGGCGCCCAAGAGACCGAGCAGCCAAGCGGCCGGCTCGGGCACGCCGGCGCCGCGCGCCGGCGCGGCGGGCCCGCTCGTGCCGAAGCGGCTCTTCCAGAGGGTGTAGTCCGCGGCGTCGACCCCGCCGCCGCCGCTGCCGGCGCCGTGGAGCGCCTCTTCGCTGGGCGCGCCCAGGTTGTCGCGCCAGCGGGTGTAGTCGGCGGCGTCGACGGCGCCGTCGCCGTTGAAGTCCCCCGCCAAGACCGCGGAGACCCCCTCGAGGCGGACGTTGTCGAAGTCGACCGAGGTTCCGCCCGCGCCGTCGAGCGCCACCAGCCGGACGCCCAACGCGCCGGCGTCGCCCGCCCCGGCCGTGTAGCTGATCGAAACGTCCGTGAAGGTCCCGTCGGCCAGGCCGGTGATGGCGCCGGAGTCGGTCAACACCTGCCCGCCCGCCAGCAGCTCGATCCGCGCCCCGGCAAATCCCGGGCTCCCCCCCGCGTCGCGGTCGCCGATGGCGACGGTCAGCTTGTAGGTGGTCCCGGCCCGAACCGCCGCGGACAGCGTCTGCTCGACCGACGCGTCCGCGCCCGTCATGGAGAGCGCGTGCGTGCCCTCCATGGCGCCCACCACGCCGCCGTTGGCGTCCAGGGCCGACGCATCCAGGTAGGCGCCGCCGCCCGGGTTGAAGGTGCCGATCACGCCGCCGCTCTTGATCCAGCCCGACACGATGGCCGGGTTGACCGCGTCGTCGCTGCGGGCGGGGGTCTCGAAACTCGGGTTGGTGATCTGAAGCGGGTCGAGCCGGCCCTGGATCGCATCGGCCATCCGCACGCCCAAGGTCTGTTGGGCCGCTGAGGTCAGATGGAGATTGTCGCCCTGGAGCGGCAGGTCGGTCGTGATCACCAGGGAGGCGCGCTCGTCGAGCGCGGCGGTGCGGGACTGGGCGTTCTGCACCACCGGCCAATGATCGGTGCGGCTCGTCACGGCGAAGGCGAGCTGCCCGATGACGAACGGCATGTCGGGTACGCCCAGGTCGGTGCGGACCGTGGAGATGAAGTTGGTCAGGTTGGTGTGGTACGCCGCCGCGGTCGGGGCCGAAGAGGTGTCCTTCTCGCCCTGCATCCAGAGCATGCCCTTCACCGAAAAAGTGTCCGCGGCCGGAAGCGCCGTGACGGCGCTATGGAGCGTGTCGAGAAGACGGTCGTACTCGTTCGCGCCCGGGTCGTCCGGGTTCCACTCCTGGATCAGGTCGGTGGCGCCCACGGCGTGCTTGACGATGGCGATCTGGCGGCCGGGGTTGTCGTCCGCCAGCGTCCGGCCGAACGTGATCTCAGGCCCGAAGGCGTTCGCGTTGTTCCCCGACCCGGGCGCCAGCGGGCCCCACGAGCCGTCGACGCCGTTAAAGAACAGCACGTCGGTCTGCGGCGCCTGCAGCGGAGCGGGCAGAGCGCTCTGGTGGGTGTTCCAGCCCACGGCGTTGGACTGGCCGCCGAGCAGGTACAGGTCCCATTGGGCGGCGACCGCTCCGCCGGCGCACACCCCCCAAGCCAACACGCAGCCAAGCCCGACGCGCCTGCCGCGGCGCCCGGAGCAGCGGGGCGATCCTCTGCCAGGATGACGAAGACGCTTCAAGAGTGCTTCCCCCTTGTGGTTCACCTCGGAATCAGCGGCGGCGTTTCTCTACCGCTAACTGTCACTTTAGCTGCAAGGGCGGCTGGTGCAGAGCCGGTCCGCACCCGTCGAGCATTGCGCCGCCAGCCCGCTTGGCGGTGCAGTGACGCGTGCTTCGGGTTAGGCTCACTCCAACGAGCGGCGCCAGCAGCAGCGATACCGGCTCAGGAACCCCAACCTTGCACGCCTTGCACGCCTGGCGTCGACGCGGCGGACGCGCCTCGCTCGAAATAGTCCGTCCACAGGGTGTAGAAGGCGCTTTCGACGCCCGTTGCGGAAACCTCTCCCGCCGCATCAAGCTGAAACGCCACGGACCCCTTGCAAATCCTAGTCGCCTCTTTCGCGAGGGCTAAAGGCCGATCTCCTTCGGCGGATACTTCTTAAAGGTCGCGGCATGGGCCTTGAGTTTGCCCAACACGCTGGCCAGCCACGGGTCGAGCCGGTGGCCGACGGGCATCTCTTCTTTGGGGTCGAGGTGCAGGTTGAAGAACCACGGCGACAGCCCGACGTCGTGCAGCAGCGCCATGTCGATGTGCATGTGCGTTGCCTGCGGCAACACCACCTTGACGTGCGCCTTGTACTCGTGCATCCGGCAGGCCATCAATTCCGATCCCCACCAGAAGTAGGCCGTCTCGCGGTTCGACACGCCCCGGTCGGTGAGCAAGAAAGAGGTCTGGTCGACGAAGTCGTAGTACCGGTCGGCGGGCAGCTTGCTGGGGGGGACCTCGGCGAGCGTCAACGCCGTTCCGAACAAGTCCATCAGGTCGAACACGTCGTTGCTGCACCGGCCCGGCGCAATGACCCCTTTCCAGTAGGCGACGCCCGGCACGCGGACGCCCCCTTCGAACGTCGTGCCCTTCGCGCCGCGGAAGGGGGTGTAGCCCGCGTCGGGCCAGGCGTCCATTTGCGGGCCGTTGTCCGAGGTAAAGAACACAAAAGTATTCTCCAGCACTCCCGCCTCAGCGAGCGCCCGGACGATCGCGCCCACGTGTAAATCGACTTCCGCGACCGCTTCTTTGTAGGCGTACTTGCTTTGGCTCAAAGAGCCGAGGTCGGGGTTGCGGAAGTTGTCGCAGTGCGCCTTCATGAAGCAGTGCTCGATGAAAAACGGCTTCTCCTGCTGCGCGAGCTCCTTGATCTGGGCGACGGTAAAATCGGCCAGCACCTTGTCGGCACGGCCCATGTCTTCGATGGATTGAATCTGCGCAAGTTGCTCGGTCCCGCCCCCCTTGAAGCCGTGCGTCAGATGATCCTCGGGTCCGACGGCCTCGAAGCCCCTTAACCTTTGCGCGTCCAGGACCAGCCCCGGATAGCGCCTCGGGTCGACCCGCTGGGATATCTCCTTCTGGGCCGGGTAGTAGCCGTAGAACTCGTCGAAGCCGACGTCGTGGGGACGCATGCCCTCCTCCTCGCCCACGTGCCACTTCCCGGTGAGCAGCGTGTGGTACCCGGCGTCGCTCAGGAGCTTGGCGAGCGAGACCTCGTCCTCCCAAGGGTTCTTCGTGACCTTGTCGCCGGCGAGGATCGGCCGCGTCAGCCCGGTCCGCCTGGGCAGCCGCCCGGTAAGGATCGCCGAGCGGGTCGGCGTGCACGTCTGCTGGGCGTAGCAAGAGGTGAGTTTCAGGCCCTCGGCAGCCAGCCGGTCGATGTTCGGCGTGGCGGCGCCGGTCATGACGCCCCCGCCGTAGCACCCTGGGTCGCCGTAGCCCATGTCGTCGACGACGATCCACACGACGTTCGGTCGCTTGCCGTGCTCCTGCTTCAGCGCGGCGAGCTTGGCCAGGGCCGCCTCCTGCTGCTGCGGGTGCGGGATGGCAGGCTCGAGGTTCTCGGCCGTACGAACCGAGCGATCGAACGACCCGCCAGACGCCTCGGCGTTCAGTGAGAGCCCGAGCCCGAGGACGAGCACGAAAATCTGGCAGACCTGGCGCATGGCGGCTCCCGACCGGACCTAGTTGAGTTCTATCGTAACCGCCTTCAGCCTGCCGGTGAAGTCGAAGGGCATGTCGTACCCGTCCATCACCGGGGCGCCGGTGTCGAAGCCGATGTCGAGCGTCTCGTCCAGGGTGACGCGGTTGGGGATGCTCTTCTCGACGCGGCCCTTACCGATCTGCTTGCCCCCCGCGTACAGCGTCACGTCGGCGCCCGCCAGCGGCTTGTCGGCGTCGGTCTTGTAGACCGCCTTGAGCGCGACTTTGCCGGCGGGGAGCCGCTCGTCCGATGCGATGGTGAACCGCTCAACCCCCACTAGGTTGTAGTGGTAGACCAACTTGCCGTCCTTGATCATCAGCCCGTAGCCCGCGAAGCGGCCCCCCTGCGTAATCAGCATCCCCTCGGCGCCCGCCTCGGGGATCTCAACGTCGGCGGTGATGGTGTGGCTCTTGTGCTTCAGGTCCGGCGCGGCTCCCTCAACCACCCTCGAAGGCGCCGCTGTTCCGCACGGTCGATAAGAGCGGGCGGCTGACCGATCGCGGGGTGGGCGGCGTCGAGACCTGCCGGAGGGTAAAGCGACGGCTCGAAGCCGCCGGCTTGCCGGGGAACATCTCTCCGCACTCATTCCGCTCCTGCGCCGCAACCGACCTGCTGCTTCAGGGTGTCCCGCTGGACGATGTTCAGCACCTTCTCGGTCACTCGGATGTGCGGACGACCCGCCTCTACGACCGCCGGCAGAAGGCGGTCACGCGGGATAGCGTCGAGCGGATCTCGGTGTGAATCGCAATCTGCTCACGCCCGTCGGTGCTGGTTCGGGGCAACCCGGCTCCTTTGCCAACTACCCCCATGGCCCGCTTGACACGTAAGGAAAAGCATACACTATTCCTTACATTATGGCGACCGAGAAAACGACGCAAAGCATTGTAGGAAAGGCACTTAGGTGAATTCGCGGGAAGGGACGCGGTGCCGTCTTTGTGCCGGGTGGCTTTTTCGACCTGGGAAGCCGCGAAGCGGTTGATCTGGCCCTGCATCGGCTCGCCAAAAAGGGCGTTATCGGGCGGCTCGCTCGCGGCGACTACGACCTGCCAAAGCAACACCGGACACTGCGGGCCGCTTACGCCTTCGGCCGAGACGATCGCTCCGGCTCTCGCCGGACGCGACCGCACCAGACTGCAACCGGCTGGCGCCTACGCCGCCAACGCGCTCGGACTTTCCGAGCAGGCGCCGGCCAAGGTGGTCTTCTTCACAGACGGCTCAAGCCGCACGGTCAAGATCGGATCGATGACGATCCAGCTCAGACAAACCACGCCACGCAACATGGCGGCGGCCGGCCGACTCAGCGGGCTCGTGATTCAGGCTTTCCGCGAGATAGGTCAGAAAAATGGCCTCCTCACCAGAATCGGTGGGTGAACTCGGGCTCGGGTAGGGCGCCGAGGTTGTGGGAGATCCTAAGGATGGGTGTCCCCGGGGGGGCTGCATTCAGCCTGAGGACCGCCGGCCGAGAAGAGTGAGGCAGGATTCCACTGCCTATCAGCGTTTGCTTGTAAATCGCGAGCGGCCAATATAGCCTAGTGGGCCTACAGCACTGCGGTAACCCACGCCATCAGGTTGGCATTCCAGGTGCATTTCTTCTCATAAGGAGCGTCTCATGAGATCGCTCATTCGGGTGCTTGCGCTCAAGTTGCTCGTTCTGCTCGCCTTGGCGGGGCTCGCGAGTGGCGCGGCTGCTCAAGCAGTGAAGGTCTTCTACTCGGAAGGCGACAGCAGCGGGCTGATCCAACCGATCCATTCTATCGGCGTGGTGAACTCCGACGGCACCGGGAAGCAGACCATCCACTCCGGTCTGGGGTTTGTTCCGAACCTCGATATCGACCCGCTAAATCAACATATCTACTGGCTCGAACTCACCGGCGGGAACAACGTTTACAATAGCCGCATCCGGCGTTCCGATTTCAATGGTTCGAACCTCGTCGACCTCGTTGTCAATCGCGACGAGCTCGGCGGGCTCTCGCTCGATTTGTCGCAAGGCAAGATCTACTGGATCGAGCAACAGAATCTGAACGGACCTGGCGCCGTTTACGCCTCCGACCTCAACGGCCTAAACATCCAAACAATCGCCACGAGCGTTCTTGAGTCGCGAACGCTGGAGGTTGATTCAAACTCAGGCGTCTACGGTGGTTTAACAAGCAACATCGAGTTCTTCAGCGCTCCGCTAGCCGGTGGACCGACCACGCCGCTGGTCGCCCTGCCTGCGCAGACCGAGACCTGGGGGATGACGGTAGACACGGGTGCGGGGAACTTCTATTGGTCGGAGTCGAGCTCCACGGGGGGAGTGATCGCAACGAGCAGCATTGCCACACCGGCAAGACAGGTTGTTCCAGGCTCTGGTTCTTTGACAGACTTTCCGCTGGGCTTGGACTTCGACCCGATCACCAACAAGCTGTACTGGGGCAGCGTGGACAGCTCGGGCAGCCAACTGGTAGGTCGAATTTCCTATGCGGAGCCCAACGGCGCTTCGCGGCAAACATTGCCGCTGGCTTTTGATGCGGCGGTTCACGACGTGGCGGTGTTGGCGGTTCCTGAGCCCTCGACGCTATGGCTGTGTGCAGCATTGCTCGCCTTAAGACGGAGTTCAGTCAGCACTCAGTTGTCTCCGCGGCACGCCCCACAACGAGCGTGCATGCCCAGAACGTGACGCGCCGGCGCCCGGAGCGGCGCCGCACGCAGCGGTGGATGCAGCGGTACGCAGCGACCTACGCAGGACCGACCAGATCAGCGCGGGCCACGCGGGCCATGGGGGCCTCGCGAGAGCGGGAAACGACCGGCAGGCCGTGCGGTCCACACGCGAACAGATACTGGTCAAGATGGAGTTGTGGGAGATCTTGAGGATGGGCGTCCGCGGGGGGGCCCCCGGAGGTCGCATCCCCGGGGGGCCGCAATAAGCAACACTTCGAAACCGCCATCTTCTTCTACCGCGGCGAACTCGATCTCTACCCATGGAGAAACCCGGACGGACCATTTTCGGAGGAATCTTCGTTTCCATGTCGAGAACGCCCCGTCGCAAAGCGCATTGGTCAGTCAGCAGTGACGTAACCCACTGAAAAGTTGGCAACCTATCGATGAAGGACTCTCCCGTGATTCATTCCGTTCTGAAAGCACCGATTCGAATTGCTCCCCTTCCCATCGCACCAGGCAGTCGAAAATGGTCGACGTTGGTCGGTTTGCTGACGGCAGTCGCCTTGGTTTGCCCGTCCGCGTCATCTGAAACAGTATCGGTCTTTCCATCAACTCTTCATCCTGAGCACCGCGCCGGTCCTCATGGCCGCGGCAACGCATACGCGCCAGACGTGATCTGTGTCTCCGATGCGCTTTACCAGTACTACGGCGCCCAGGGCGTGGACGGCCACGATCGGATCTGCCTCGCCACCTCGCGTGACGGCAAAGTCTGGACAGACGAATGCGTTGTCTTTCAGGTTGAGGGATTGAACCACGTGAACGATCCGTCCGTGGTGCGAGTTGCTGGGCGTTGGAAGATGTTTTACACCCGCGCCGAAATTGGGGTAACCGATACGATCGGGTTGGCTGAATCAGACAACGGTCGCGATTGGGTCGACCGCGGCGAAGTATTCGGCCCTGGCGAACCGGAAAGTTGGAACAGCCTGCTGGTTGGTCGACCGAGCGTGCTGTTTGACGACGGCAAGTTTCGTATGTGGTACGACGGCCGCAGCAGCCTCCCCGCCTCGGCCCCCGATAAACAAGCGATCAAAAGTTCGGTCTCGCAACGCTCGGTTGGCTATGCGGAATCCGCCGATGGATTAACCTGGAAACGCCATCCTCGCCCCGTGATGCATCGCGACTCGGGCGCCGTCCATGTTTCGCAGATCGACGGTTCTTTCGTGATGTTAATTGAATCGCGCAAAGGAACGCTGTGGGCGACTTCGGCCGACGGGATCCGCTGGCAACATCAGGGATTGCTGGCCGACGCCGGACCCTTCGCACCGCACGGGCACGTCACCCCGTTTCTGTGCAAGGTTGAGAACCAGTTCAGATTGTTTTTTGGTGCTGCAATGGGAACGAGATGGAATGAGAATCAGCTCGCTTGGATGGACGTCGACCTTCCGGTTCAGAGCACGACCAAGGACCTCGCCGCAGATGTTGTCGCAACTTTAACGAGGAACGATCCGCCCGGGCCGGATCTGCCATTGCTTGCTCGCGTCAAGGTTGAAGCCGCTTCGTTGGCGGGACGCCAGCAGCCCGACGTGCGGCCCAACATTGTCATGATCTTCAGCGACGATCAACGTCAGGATGCGGTCGGCTACGCGGGCAATTCAGCGATCACGACTCCGCACCTGGATGCCCTGGCGAAGCAAGGGATGGTCTTCCGCAATTGTTTCGTCAACACGTCGATCTGCGCGATCAATCGAGCCAACTTGCTTTCGGGCCAGTATCCCGGACGACACGGCATCCGCGACTTTTTTGAAACCTTCACCCATCAGCAACTTCGAGAATCGGTGCCCGGACGTCTCCGGGATGCCGGCTATCAAACCGCGTTCTTTGGAAAATGGGGCATCGGCGACACTTCCGAAAAAACGCACCTGGGCGCCGCGGTCTTCGACTATTGGGCCGGTCAGCCCAAACAAACCAACTACTTCCACGAATCCGATTGCCGCCATGTTCGCTACGACGGGTTCTCGAGATCCTCAGACGACCTGTGTGATTGCCCTGCCGATAAGCGTGGCCACGCCGGCGTCCAAGTTCGTGTTGGCAAGGAAACGCTCAGCGATCCCATCCATCACGATGCAGAAATTATCCCGATGCACGCCCAGCGATTTCTGGAAGGTCGCGACCCTGACAGACCGTTTTGCATGATGCTGTTCTTTAAATCGCCGCACGGTCCGTTTAGCGATTGGGACCCCGCAACGCGGGAGTACACCGCCGGCAAGACGATGCCAATACCGCTGGCTGCGACGAAAGCAAATGCACAGCGCGAGCCGACCGTTGTTCAGAGCTCGCTGGGCTGGTCTGCCGGTCAAACGTTGTTGGACAATCCCGCGCGTCATCAGGCCAGCGTGAGCGATTACTACCGAAGTATTTCGAGCATGGACATGGGCGTGGGCCGCATCATGGCCGAGCTCCATCGTCGCGGCTTGGATCAAAATACCGTCGTGCTGTTCACGTCGGACAACGGCCACTTCAGTGGCGAACATGGTCTCGGCGGAAAGTGGCTGATGTACGAGCCATCGCTTCGCGTCCCCGGGTTCCTGTGCGATCTGCGAAAGCCGCTTCAGGAAGCAGTCTCCGATGAACTTGTCATCACCACCGATTTTTCAGCGACGATACTGGCACTGGCCGGCCTCCCAATTCCCGACACGATCTCAGGGTTAGATTTGACCGCGTTGACTGACAATGAGGAAATCGAATGGCGAGACGACATGTTTTACGACCACCCTTATGGACACAACGGAAAGATCCCAACGACGATCGGGGTTCGCACAAGGACGCATACCTATACGCGGTACACGTCCGAGACGCCCCCATTTGAGCAACTCTTTGACAATCAAACCGATCCCGACCAACTGAACAACCTCGCCACCGATCCGGAATTCAACGGTCAGTTGCTTACACTTCGTCGTCGCTGCGACCAACTACAAGAAGAAGTTCAATGATGAACTACCCATCTCTTCGGACTTTCGTTTCGTTCATCGTCTCCGTTGCATTCAGCGCGACGGGCCTATGCCAACGGCCCAACATCGTTGTCATCATGGTCGACGACCTAGGCTTCTCTGACATCGGCTGTTACGGCGCAGAAATCGAAACGCCAAACCTAGACGCGCTCGCAGCGGGCGGCTTACGGTTCTCGCAGTTCTACAACACGGCGAAATGCCATTCGTCGCGGGTGTCTTTGCTGTCGGGCCAGTACTGCATTCCCGCCGGTGATAAAGCACTGACGCATGCGGTGACTTTAGCCGAAGTGCTTCGCGACGGCGGCTACTTCACCGCCATGACCGGCAAGTGGCACTTGAATGGGAATCCGCTGGACTTCGGATTTCAACGATATTTTGGACACCTCAGCGGAGCGACCAATTACTTCAAAGGCAACGGCTCTTTTCGTCTAGGCCGTCAACCATGGAAGGTTCCGCCAAGAGATTTTTACACAACCGTTGCAGACGTCACGTTTGCCATCGAGTTTCTCAACGAAGCTCGTCAAACGCGTAAGCCGTGGTGCCTATACGTCGCTTTTAATGCACCGCACGCGCCCTTGCATGCCCTTCAAGAAGACTTCGATAAGTACCACGGTCGGTACGACGCGGGCTGGGACGCCGTTCGGTCGGCGCGAGTCGCCAAGCAGAAGCAGATCGGCTTGTTGCCAGTGGATCAGCAAGAAAGTCTTCGTCCGGAACACGTCCCCGCATGGAACGATTTGACGCCCGGTCAGCAAGGAAACGAAGTCATTAAGATGCAAACCCTGGCCGCCATGATTGACCGAGTCGATCAAGAAATTGGACGACTTGTCGAAGACCTGCGAAGTGCCGGTGAACTCGACAACACTTTGATCTTGTTCGTGTCCGATAACGGTGCGTGTCCCTACGGCGGCAGCTCAAGTGAAACCGATGTTGAGCCCACCAGCGGTGGAGTTTCCTTGGGTGATTCGACGGGATGGGCGTGGGCGCGCAACAGCCCGCTTCGTTACTACAAGCAGAACCAATTTGAGGGCGGCATTTCTACGCCTGCGATCGTCCATTGGCCCAACGGCCTTTCGACAAAGGCAGGAGCCATCGCCCACGAACCGGTGCACCTGATCGATGTCTTGCCTACCCTGGCCGATGTGACCGAGTCGACGATTCCTACTACTTACGCCGGCCGCGACCTGAGACCCGTTTCGGGTGTCTCGCTGAAACCGATCTTAAAAGCAGAATCTCTTGAGGATCGTCCGCCGATCCACTTGCAATTCCAGAACGATCGCGGCTTACGGAGCGGCGATTGGAAGCTGGTCAGTTTCTCGGGCGATGCCTGGGAACTCTACAACCTGGCCGAGGACCGGGCTGAGAACAACAATCTTGCCGAAGCGAATCCAGAAAGGCTCGCTGATATGGTTGAATCCTGGACCGAAATGGCAGTCAACGAATTGCATCTACCGGAAAAGTTTATTGGACCGCCCAAACGAACACAGCAACCCCATACCCATCCCAAGTGGTCTAAGTACAGCACTCAGTCCGCAGCAACCAGCAGCACGCACACGGACACACGGACAGACCTGAAGCCGGTCGGTGCGATCGAGCCTCGAGCGCGTCGAAACACCAAGTTAGAAATGGCCGACGGAGTGGTCCGGTTGATAGCATCTGGCGACGACCCGGGCATCCTCATTGATTGGCGAGACCGCCAGCTTCCCGATGGTCCCTATCGTTTCGTCATGCGAGTTCGCGCCGGTGACGCTGCCGATGGCGAGTTGATGTATACGGTCAATCCAGGCGACAATCCACAGCGCGGCAAGAAAATTGCATTTGCAATCGAGGGCGATTCGAATGCGTGGCAAGACATCGACCTACTCATACCGGAACGGCAACGCATTTTCCGACTTCGAGTCGATCCTCGCAAACAACCAGGTGAGTTACTAATTTCCGAAATTAGATTGATCGGAGCCGATGGTTCCGTGATCACCTCTTGGCCAATTAGCCGAACCGGTGAGAACCGGAAGGACTGAATCTCGGTTGAGTTGAATCCCAGGGCAATCGCATCAAGATGCGCATGATGAGGAAGGCTGGGTCGCAGTTCAGATTGCCCAGTCTGGTTTGACGCGGACTTCAAATTCTGTCGTTCGTTGACGAACAGGGATTCACACAGCAAATATCTGGTCCATCCGGGTTTCTAGTGGGTAGGAAACCTCAACTCGGGCTCGAAGAAAGGGGCCGCCCCTCCCTCCTTCCCCGTCGCATCGGCCCTGGGGAGCGGGGCGAGGCCGATGCGACGGTGAAGGAGGAAGGGGCTCGGGAGACTTTGCGCATAGGGTTTTTTGGATCAGAGCGGGTTCTAGCCCCTTCGTCGTCGCTCTCGCATCGGCCGTCACCCCTACTGCGGCCGATGCGAGAGCGACGGCGGAGGGGCGCCCCCTTTGTTGGAGCAGGAAGCGAAGGTCGGTCCGCCAGTACCCACTAGAAACCCGGATGGACCGATTTATTGCTCCGAAGCCGGAAAGACGCCCGAATGGACCACCGCTGGGGTTTGCATTCCTAATGGACCTAGGTTCATGCAATGCGGCTCGTTCCGAGGGGAAGTTTCGTTCCTTCTACCGCCTGGTACGTACGAGCTTACTGTCGGCAGCCAATTGCCATCTGCTAGCCTCCGGCCGCGAAAGCAACCGGACGGCGCGGTGGCAAGGTCGATGCTTTTCGAGGTGCCTAGCAATCAAGTGAAGTGCGATTTGGGCGTGCTCGACGTAGCACTGCCGCGCGACAAGGATGGCATCCCACGCGATTTGACGGAGTACTTTGGGAAAGCTCCGCCGGAGCTGGAGATCACCGACGCTCGCGGGGTGCCCAAGAATGTGAAGCTAGTCGATTTTCACGGCAAGTGGGTGATACTCGATTTTTGGGCGCTCTGGTGCGGTCCCTGTATCCGGAAGAGCTTGCCCGAACTTATGGAGTTTTATGAGGAGCACTCGGCTGACCGCGACCGCTTTGAGGTTCTCGCCATCTGCAACACGGAGCAGGAGAAGGCTCAAACGATGGCGGCTTACGACGCTCTCGCGGCACCCCTCGTTGAGGGAGCTTGGTCCGGCAAGCAATTGCCGTTTCCTGTTCTGCTCGATGGCGAGGGGAGAACCTACAGTAAGTATGGCGTCCAGGGCTGGCCCACCATGCTCCTAATCAACCCTGAAGGTCATCTCGTCAAAGGCGGCGATCTAGCAATGCTGGCTAAAAACCTCCGAGAGCAGAAGCCCTAGCCCCCAACGATCCGGAGCAAACCTTCCGAGGTATCCCGACGGCGGCGACATCGGATGCAGTAACACTGGTTACTCGCGACCCAGGCCAAGGCCCATGGGTCCATTGCGCAACCGCAGCGGTGGACATCACCTCAGCAGGAAACGCCGGTCGCCTCGGGTCGTAGCGAAGCGAAGCCCCCCTGGCGGTCGCCACAGAGTAGCCATAGGGGTTGGCGCCGCTGCTGGGGGCTTCGGCTGACGCCTGCGACCCCAGCCACCCGCCCGGAGTTTGAACGCCGTCGAACCCCCCAGCGTTGACGCGCCGACATACACGATCGCCGCGCGGCGGGCGCAAAAAAAACGCGTCCTCCCAAAGGAGGACGCGTTTCTTCATTGGTGGTCGACTCGGGTCGCTTAGGACCGGCGTCGGTAGGCCAGCATGCCGATGCCGGCGCAGAGAAGCAGCGACAAGGAGGCGGGCTCCGGGACGGGCGCCGGGAACGTGCCGACGATCTGGACGCCGTTGAGTGCGTGGAAACGCGAAGCATTGCCGTCCATGTCGACCGCGTTGGCGCCGCCGTCGCTGTCCCAGAACGACATATCCGTGGCGTGGGCGCCGGTCCCCGGATTGAAGTGCTCAAAGGAGATAGCGCCGGCGCCGTCGGCGACAATGCCGCGGAAGACAACGTACTCGATGTCCTCGACCAGAAATCCGTCGCCACCGACGACCCCGTCCCAACTCGTGTGGCGGACATCGGCTCCGATCCGGACCCCGACGTTCTGTCCGCCGTTGTTGTTCGTGTCGACAAAGTTGTCGCCTTGGCCGTAGAAGTACAAGTCGTAGCTGCTTCCGGCCAGCAGGCCCGTGATCTGACCCGTCCTAAGGTCTTCCTGGTTGCTGTTGGCCCTGGACGTGAGGTAATCCGTCATCAAATCGGCAACCCCGGCGGCGGCAGAAACTTCCGAATGGGGGGTCGCGGCGCTAAAAGCGCCGCGTGAGCCAACAGACATTCCCACGGCGGTGGCGTTGCCGAACGAATCGAGCAACGAAGCCACAGAGGGGCTTCCGCCGGTCGTCCCGTTCCACTGCGCAACCGCCCCGGCAGCGTCTGGTGCGGCGGCCAGGCCCGTCTGCACAGCGCCGCCGGTTCCAAAATCAACGTTGATATTGGCGGCATCCACAGACACGGCGCTTGCCAACAGAAGCGAGAAAGCGCCAACCAAGCGTAGAGGCAGCAGAACCGCCCCACGCTGCAACGGGGAGCCGTTGCCTTGCGAGAGTGATAAGAGTCGCGGGTAGTGCATTAGTTCAACCTTCTAGAAATGAGGAACAGAAAAAGCCAAGCGGCGAAAACAATTCACCCCAACAACACGGCGCGGCTAACTGCCGACCCAGCAAGACCGGCGTGCCAGCGTTCTGACCATGACGAGCGAAAACGAGAGGAGGAGCGGCCGCGACGGCCCGGGTACTCTTGCGAGCGTAACACAGGCCCAAACATCATTCAACAAAAAACCCCGGAAAACCGCACCTTCGTTAGATTCCGTCGGATCGCGAAACCCCTCGGCCGCTCTCCCCGGGGCGAGGCGCCTAGAGGCTCGGACAACCATCACCTTCTGAAATACAGAGATTGCGCCGCTGCCGGGGCAGCGGCTTGCGCGTCCGACCCCTGCACCCCACGGAGCGAACCAGCGTTGGAGCCGGTAGCGTCAGCGCCCGGAGTAGCGGGGGTTTCACCGCACCAACTCCGGGCGCTGACGCTACCGGCTCGAAAACGTTACGCGAGCCGCTTGGCGAGCGCCTCAAGAATCCGCCCCGACGCCCGTCCGTCCCCGTAGGGATTCACCGCCTCGGCCATCCGGCGGTAGGATGGCACGCACGAGAACGCCGTCGGAACCACCTCCCCTACATGGCTCTCACGATCGTGGATGGAATGGCGGATGTCCGTCGGTGAAGAATTCTGCAAGGCCATACTCAAGGGTCCATCCGGGTTTCTAGTGGGTACAGGCGGACCGACCTTCGCTTCCTGCTCCAACAAAGGGGGCGCCCCTCCGCCTTCCCCCTCGCACCGTCCGCGTAGGGGCGAGGGCCGATGCGAGGGGGAAGGCGTAGGGGCGACACCCCTCTGTTGAGCCGGAGCTGAGGTCTGCCTCAAATGCACTCACCGTTTTCACCCACAGGTTCTGGTGAGGAACCAGATTCTGCAGGGGTCGGTGTCGCTCGATCACGTGCACGTATTGCTGTCGTGCCCGCCGACACTCTCGCCGAGCAAGATTATGCAGTACATCAAGGGGAAGACGTCGCGGAAGCTGATGATGGAGTTCAAGCACATTGAGAGGCGGTTCTGGGGTCGGCATCTGTGGGCGCGGGGCTACTTCGTGGCGACCAGCGGTAACGTGACCGACGAGGCTATCGCGGCGTACATCCGCGGGCAGGACGGCGCCGAACCAAGCGATGGTGACGACCGATTCCAAGTTACTCCACCATCGTGAGTTGAGGACTTCAGTCCGAATCTCACGGAACGTCCAAACCCAGGGCAATCGCATCTAATCCGAACGAGGAGCATTGTTGCGTCGTAATGCTTGGAGTCTAGTGGGTCGGCGGAGCCGACCCGGCGGTAGCATTCCTAGCACGGAGGTCGGAGCATGGCGTCTGCAAACGTTCCTGTAATTCTTACACACTTCGAGGAGCTGTCCGATCCGCGTATGGATCGGACGAAGCAGCGCCGTCTGGGCGACATGGTGGCCATCGCCATCTGCGGCGCGATCTGCGGCGCCGACACGTGGGCCGATGTGGAGCGGTTCGGCCGCGAGAAGATCGAGTGGTTCCGCACGTTCCTGCGTCTTGAGAACGGCGTCCCCTCGCACGACACGTTCGGGCGGGTGTTCGCCTTGCTCGACACCAGCGAGTTCTACAACTGCTTGGCGAACTGGGTCGCTAGCCTGCAGCTCGACCTGAAGGGGAAGACCGTGGCGATCGATGGCAAGACCCTCCGCAGGTCGCACGACAAGTCGGTCGGCCGCTCGGCGCTGCACGTGGTCAATGCGTGGGCGACCGACCTGGGGGTGTCGATCGGCCAGGTGGCGACCGAAGAGAAGTCGAACGAGATCACCGCGGTTCCCCGGCTTCTTGAGATGCTGGCGATCGAGGGGGCGGTGGTCACCCTCGACGCCATGCACTGTCAGAAGGAGACCGCCCGAGCGATCCGCAACCGCGGCGCCGACTACGTGCTGCAGGTCAAAGCCAATCAGCCTTCGGTGCACGACGCGCTGCAAGAGTTGTTCATCGAGTTCGGCGACGCCGACTACCGCGGCGTGCGTCGGCACACGACCGTCGAGAAGAGCCACGGGCGCGAGGAGCGGCGGGAGTATTACGTCGCGCCCGCGCCCGAGTCGCTTGCCCGCGACTGGCGCGATGTCCGCTCGGTCGGCATGGTGTACCGCTGCCGCGAGGCCAGCGGCAAAGAGAGCCGCGAGGTGTCGTTTTTCCTCAGTCCGCCGCGGCGGACCCGCCGAAAGTGCGGTCGTTGGCCGGGCATGTGCGGGGGCACTGGCGGGTGGAAAACGCACTGCACTGGTCGCTCGATGTAACTTTTTCAGAAGACCAGAGCCGCATCCGCAAGGGCAGCGGCCAAGAAATATGCTCTGGATTCCGCCGCCTCGCGCTCTCGATCCTCAAGCAGGACACTACCCTCCGCGAGAGTCTCCGAGGCAAACGTCTCCGCGCCGGGTGGAATAACGCCACGCTTCAGGGGATTCTCACGGGGAATGCCGCGTGATTAGATGCGATTGCCCTGCGTCCAAACCCACCGGCTTCAGCCGGTGGTAGTTTAGTTCAATTCTACGCGCACTTCCTCGATGGTGCCGGTGAAGGAGAACGGCGGCTTGTAACTGTTGGACACAGGCGAGCCAGTGTCCATGCCGACGCCGAAGGTGTCGATGCCGAAGCGCCCGGGGACGGTCTTCTCGATGCGTGCTTCGCCGACTTTTTTGCCTTTGATGAAGAGTGTGCCGATGCCACCCTTACCTAATTCACCGCTCTTGCCGTCGTACGCAAAGTCGAATCGGACAGTGGACTTGCCGGCGGGCACGGGTTCGCTGGAGGTGATGACAGTGCGGGTTTCGTCGAACCAGTTGAAGTGATAGACGAGCTTGCCGTCCTGCACATAGAGTGAGTAGCCGCCGCTGCTTCCACCGATCGCGACGAGCACGCCTTCACCGCCATTTTCCGGCATGGTGATGTCGGCCTCGATGGTGTGCGAACGGTTCTTAGTGTTGGCGGCGGCCGTTTCAGCGAGGCGCACGGCGCCGGAGTAGTAGGTGAAGTTGGTGCGTTTTGGATCGCTTCCGCCGGGCGAGGGTTTCGGGATGTAGATGCGTCCCGTGCCGCGATCGTCGAGCGGATAGACGTGGTTCTTCTCGGCTTCCTCGTCGAAGAGCGCTATCATAGCCACGAGCTTCTCCGGCATTTTCGCAGCGAGATCGTTGGCTTCGCTGAAGTCTTCGTCGAGGTGGTAGAGTTCCCACTTATCCTGGTCCCAATTCCCCGGCGCGTAGTCCTGACGCCACGGGAAGGTGTGCTGGGCACAGGCGATCCAACCATTGTCGTAAATCGCGCGGTTGCTGAAGACCTCGAAGTATTGACGCTGGCGCACGGGCTTGGCGTCCGGGCTGTCGAAGGTGGAGAGGAACGAGACGCCATCCAGCGGCTTTTGCTCCACGCCGTCCACGGTCTTGGGAGCGGGCAGATGCGCGGCTTCGAGAATGGTGGGAACCACGTCGATGAGATGCGTAAACTGGGTGCGGATGCCGCCCTTGTCCTTGATGCGGGCGGGCCAGGTGACAATCATGGGATTGCGTGTGCCGCCGAGGTGGGAGGCGACCTGTTTCACCCACTGGAAGGGCGCGTTACCCGACCAGGCCCAACCGACGGGATAGTGGGGCTCGCCGTCGGGACCGCCGATGTCGTCAAGGTGCTTTAGGTTGTCCGCCAGCGGAGTCGGGAAACCGTTGAGGGCCTTGACTTCATTGAGCGTGCCATCGGGTCCGCCTTCGGAACTCGCGCCATTGTCGCCGACGATGAAGATGATCATCGTGTTGTCGGCGTCGGGCAGTTGATTCACGGCGTCGATCAGGCGGCCGCACTCGTGGTCGGTGAAGGCGAGGTAGCCCGCAAAGTTTTCAAACAGGCGTAGGTAGAGTTTCTTCTGATCAGCGGAAAGCGAGTCCCACGCGGGCACCCAGTCCGGACGCGGGGTCAGTTTCGTATCCGGCGGGATAACGCCCGTCTTGAGCTGCCGTGCGTAAGTCTCCTCCCGAACTTTTTCCCAACCCTGATCGAACTGGCCCATGAACTTGTGGCTCCATTCCTTCGGTGCGTGATGTGGGGCGTGGGCCGCGCCGGGGGCGAAATACATGAAGAACGGTTTCTGCGGTGCGACGGACTTGGAATACTTGATGTAGTTGATCGCCCGGTCGGTCATGTCGGTCACCAAGTGATAACCTTCCTCCGGCGAGGTCTTCGGCTCGACCGCCCTGGTGTTTTCGAAGAGCACCGGATAATACTGGTGCGTCTCTCCGCCGATGAAGCCGTAGAAATACTCGAAGCCCATGCCCGTCGGCCAGCGGTCAAACGGCCCGGCCACACTGCTCTCCCAGTCGGGTGTGTTGTGATTCTTGCCGAACCATGAAGTCGCGTACCCATTTCCTTTCAGCGTGGCGGCGACCGAGGCGGTGGTCTTCGGGATCATGTTGTTGTAGCTCGGGAAACCGGTCGCCCATTCCGCCAGGAAGCCGGAGCCGGCGTTGTGGTGGTTGCGTCCCGTGATGAGCGCCGCGCGCGACGGCCCGCAGATCGCGGTGGTGTGAAAGCGGGTGTAGCGCAGACCATTCGCAGCCAGCTTGTCTAGCGTTGGCGTCGGGATCGGTCCGCCGAAGGCGCCGGTTTGCCCGAAGCCCACGTCATCGAGCATAATCACGAGCACGTTCGGCGCACCTTCGGGCGGCACGGGCAGTTTGGGCCAGGCAGCCTCGGAATCCTTGTAGGTCTTGCCAATCTTGCCCTCGAATTTAGGTTCGGCGAGCGGAATAACAGTGCGATCCGGCTGGCTATTCTGCACCGATTGGGCTGACGATTCGCAGGAGAGCGCCCCGAGAGCGGCAACGAAGAATAAGGCGATGAGTTTCATGGCCGGTCTCTCAATGGTGATGCATAGGCGAAGGCCGCCGCCCTCACGGACGGCGGCCATAATGAATCCAGTTGCTAGCGACCGCTCATGGTGGCTTCGATCTTCTTCTGGATTCCTTCCAGGTTGAAGGAGCCAGGAGTCTGGCTGGGCGGATATTCCTTCATGGTCATGAGGAACTGTCCGGCCACGCGCTGCATCGGCGCGAGGATGAACACGCGGTCGAGGAACCAATCGTTGTAAGTGTTCGAGTTGTGCTGGGCCTTCTCGAACGGGTCGCGGCGGAGGTTGAAGAGCAGCGGCACGCGAAGCTCGGTGAAGGGCTCACGCCAGACTTCGAAGGCTTGGCCACGGTTTTCGAGGAAGACAGCTTTCCAATCCTGGTAACGCATGGCGACGATCTGGCCGTCGTCATTCACGTACATGAAATCCTTACGCCGCGACTCCTTGGTCTTGCCGCTGAGGTAGTCGAGCTGGTTGGCGCCATCGATATAGTTCTTGTACTTGCGGCCGTTAAGCTCGACGCCAGCTTTCAACTGCTCCTTGATGTCCGTGTTGCCGGCGGCGGCGGCGAAAGTGGGGAGCCAGTCTTCGTGGGAGACGATGCCATTGAGGACTTTGCCCGCAGGGAAGTGGCCGGGCCACTTGATGAAGCAAGGAACACGGTAGGCGCCCTCCCAATTTGAGTTTTTCTCACTGCGGAAAGGCGTGGTGCCGGCATCAGGCCAAGTGTTGTAGTGCGGGCCGTTGTCGGTCGAATACTGGACGATTGTGTTGTCCGCGATGCCGAGATCATCGAGCAGCTTGAGGAGTTCGCCGACCTGAATGTCATGCTCGATCATGCCGTCGGTGTATTCGTCGTTGCCTTTATGGCGGTTCTCGGCTTTGACGTGGGTGCGGAAGTGCATGCGAGTGCCGTTCCACCAGCAGAAGAACGGCTTCCCGGCCTTTGTTTGGCGAGTGATGAACTCCTTGGCGGCGGCGAGGGTTTCCTCATCGATGGTCTCCATCCGCTTCTTGGTGAGCGGCCCAGTGTCCTCGATGGTCTGGCCTCCCTTGCCGTCGGCCTTGCAGTGGAGCACACCGCGGGGGCCAAAGGCCTGGCGGAAGGTCTTGCCGCTGGCCAGTACCATGTCGCCGGGGTAGTCCTCGTTCTCGGGTTCTTCCTCGGCGTTGAGGTGATAGAGATTGCCGAGGAACTCGTCGAAGCCGTGCATGGTGGGAAGGTGTTCGTCGCGGTCGCCCTGGTGGTTCTTGCCGAACTGGCCGGTGGCGTAGCCGAGGCTCTTCATAACCGTAGCCATAGTGGCGTCGGTTTTTTGCCAACCTTCAGGCGCGCCGGGGATGCCGACCTTGGTCATGCCGGTGCGGACGGGGACGGAACCGCTGATGAAAGCGGCGCGGCCGGCAGTGCAGGACTGCTGTCCGTAGTAGTCGGTGAAGAATAGACCTTCGTGAGCGATGCGGTCGATATTGGGCGTCTGGTAGCCCATCATGCCGCGGTTATAGTAGCTGATGTTCTCGGTGCCGATGTCGTCACCCCAAATGACCAGGATGTTTGGCTTGTCGGCAGCGTGTGCTGCCGTAGTGGCGAGGATGGCGAACAGTGCGGCAAGCAGTGTCGTTCGACGTCTGATGGTGTTTGATGCGACCATGAAGTGACTCCTTGTCTTTGTTGAGAAAATGACGCTTCAGTATGGTTCGCCGAAACACCCAGGTAAAGCCTCATGAGATTGCTGCTGGGGCCGAATCAGAATGCGTTGGATTGAAGGCGCTCGACGTCGCAACATTACGTCGCGCAACTACCTCGACCAGCACCGGCGAGTTTCCGGATGCGTCTCCAACCAGGCGTCGGGAAGCAGCGCCGCGACTTCCGGCGATGTATTGCGTGACAATAGGGGCCTTGTCGAACAATCGCTTGAAACGCTGCGTAGATCGCTTCCGGACGGAGTCCTTTCTTCTCGAACCGACGGAGCGAACGATGGTCCAACCAGCTAGCAAGCCGAAGAAGCTTGCCTACAAGGTGACGAATTGGCGGGAATACAACGAGTCCCTGGTCAACCGGGGCGACATCACGCTCTGGTTCGATGAAGCGGTGATCGACGCGTGGGATCACGAGAACGGCCAGAAGAAGGTCGGCCGTCCGTTCAGCTACAGCAACGTCGCGGTCGAGACGCTGCTGACGATCCGCGAGCTGTTCCGGCTCCCGTATCGGCAGACCGAGGGATTCGGCCGTGCGTTGGCGGTGCTTATGGGGGCCGAGGTGGCGATCCCCGACTACACGAGCCTGCAGAAACGCGCCGCCAAGCTGGCAGTGTCGATCAACGTGCGTCAGGCCAAAGGGCCGATCGACGTGGTGGTCGACAGCACGGGCCTCAAGGTCTACGGCGAAGGAGAGTGGAAGGTGAAGAAGCACGGCGTCGGCAAGCGACGCACGTGGCGGAAGGTCCACCTGGCGGTCGACCCGACGTCGCACACGATCGTCGCCCAGATCGTGACCGGCGCCAACACGCACGACGGTGACGCGGCCAAGCCGCTCCTGAAGCAGGTCGAGGCCGAAGTCCAGACGTTCTATGGAGACGGGGCCTACGACCAGTGGAAGGTGCGCGACTATTTGCAGAGCGAGTCGATCCATCAGGTCATCCCGCCACGGAAGAACGCAAAGATCAAGCAGCACGGCAACACGTCCGCAGAGCCGCTGGAGCGTGACGAGTGCTTGCGGCAGATCCGTCGAGACGGCAAGAAGGCGTGGAAAGAATCCATCGGCTACCACCGCCGCAGCCTGGCCGAGACCGCCATGTTCCGTCTCAAGACGAACTTCGGCGACCGCCTGAAGAACCGGACGCTCCCCAATCAGGCGACCGAGGTCGCACTCCGATGCAAACTGCTCAACGTATTCGTCACCCTTGGCATGCCGTTGTTCGTTTGGAGTTAGTCAACAAGGCCGATTCGGTTTGCCAAAGAAGGTCTCATCCAGGCCAAATGGATACGCATCCTGCTGCGCAGAAAGCCGTGCCAGTCGGTTGCAGGCCGCTACAGCGACAACGAGCGGCTGGCAAAAATCCACCCCACACAGCCGCGGAGTTACTGGACACCTTGGCGCGCGATCGCGGACGAGCCGGGTTACTCCGGCCCCAACAACTTCGCACGCTCCTTCTTCCGCATGGCGGCGACGACGCCCACGGCCTACCGGCTCAAGAACGCCTCGGGCCACTAGCGACGCAGCGCCGCGCAGCCGTTGATGGGCGCGTCGCCCCCCACGGGGGCGCTAGCTTCGGCGGCGGCCCGAACGCCCTGGCCGTGGCCCGGGACCGACTTCGACACACAGGTTGCCCCCTGTTCGCTGAGTGGGCGCCCCCGCCAACCCGCGGCGGCGGAACTGACCCGCTTCAAGCTCGGGTCCGGCCGGGTCGCCGGCGCTCGCGGGTCCGCTGCGGGGGCGTCCGGCGAGAAGCCCCGTGGGGACCACGCCGCACCGCTGCGTCCCGGCTACCGGCCACCGGCGATGGGCCGCCAGCGATGGGCCGCCCGCTCTGCTCACCCGCGGCCGCTAGACCCGGAGCGGCAGCGACCGGCAGCGTTTGCCGCGAGCGGTGTAGAGGGCGCCGGCGATGGCCGGCGCCACGGCGATGATCGGCGTTTCGCCGGCGCCGACCGACGGCTGGTCCGGGCGGTCGACCAGCACGATCTCGATCTCGGGCAGGTCCTCCATGCGGGGAACCAGGTAGTCGTAGAAGCTCGCGTTGCTCACCCGCCCGTCCGCGAAGCGGATCTCCTCGGTCAGCGCGCCCCCCATGCCCATCACGAGGCAGCCCTCGATCTGCGATCGCAGGTTCAGCGGGTTCTGCACCGCCCCGCAGTCGTAGGCTTGGCACACCCTGAGCACCCGGATCCGCCCGCCGGCCACCTCGGCCTCGACGCACGCCGCGACGTACGACCCCTTCTCGGTCCCGCACGCGATCCCCACCGATCTCCCCTCCGCGCGACGCTCCCGCCATCCGAAGCGTTCCGCCGCCCCGACCAGCACGTCCCGCAACCGCCCCGGCTCGAGGTGCGCCAGCCTGAAATCGAGCGGGTCGACCCCCGCCGCTTCCGCGAGCTCGTCCATGGCCGACTCGCGGGCGAAGGTGTTGGCCGTCGACGCCAGCGCGCGGTACGACCCCTGCCGGAGGGGCGAGTCGGAGCTCAAGAAGCGGGTGCGGCCGCTGGGAACCCGGTAGGGCGTCTGCAGGGCCGAACCGCCGGAGTTGTAGTTGGTGAAGTCCCAACTCACCAGCCGGCCCGCGGGGTCGAGGCCCGCCCGCAGCTCGATCAGCCCGGCCGGCCGAAAGTAGGCCCAGGTGAACTCTTCTTCGCGGGTCCAGCGGACACAAACCGGCTTTGCGGCCCCCTGGGCCAGCCGCGCCGCTTCGAGCGCCGCTTCGCCGGTGTGCTTGCCCCCGAACCCGCCCCCCGTGTCGGGGACGATGACGCGGACGCTCTGGTCGGGCAGCCGGAACGCCTGCCGCAGCTCACCGTGCACCCGCCAGGGCTGCTGCGTCCCCGTCCAGACGGTGAGCCCGTCGTCCCCCCACCGGGCGACGGCCGCCCGCGGCTCCATGGGGGCGTGCTGGATGTAGGCGACCTCGTAGGCCCCTTGGAACTTGGTCGCTGCAGCGGCGAGCGCCGACGCGGGGTCCCCCCACTCGCGGCGGTCGCCGCCGCGCGTCGCCGCGTCTGGGTCCGCCGTCTGCTTGAGCAGTGCAAACAACTCGGTGCTGGGGGGGTGCGGGGGACGCGTCCAGTCGGCCGTGGCCGCGATCGCCTCGATCGCCTGCGCCGCTCGCCAAGAAGAGGGCGCCACGCAGCCGACGAAGCCGCCGTCGCGGACGACCCTCACGCCGGCCATCGCTTGTGCGGGCGCCAGGTCGATCGAGTTGAGGGTGGCGCCGTAGGACGCCGGCCGCAGCACCTTCCCGTACAGCATCTCGGGCAGCTGGATGTCGGACGGGTAGCGGTGCTTGCCGGTGACGATGTCGGCGGCGCCCACTTTCTGGACCTGGGCGCCGAGCACCGTCCAGGCGTCGACCCGTCGGACCGTGACCCCTTGGGTGGGCGGATCAAGCAACGCGTCTTCGAGGCCCGGCCCGGCCGCCAGTTGGGCGAGCGAGAGCGATCCACCCGAAGCAGCGCGGAACAGTCCCGCTTCGAGCCGGACCGTGGCCCGGTCCGCGCCCAGCCGGGCCGCCGCCAGGTCGGTGAGCCGCTCCCGCGCGGCCGCACAGGCGCTGCGCACACGCGGCACGGTGGAGGGGGTGGTCTGGCTGCCGGCCGTGCCGCCGTCGTCGGGGCAGAGGAGCGTGTCGGCCATCACCAGCCGGATCTGGTCGACGGACAGACGCAGTTCTTCGGCGGCCGCTTGCGTGAGCTGCGTGCGGGCGCCCTGGCCGACCTCCACCTTGCCGGTGAAGAGGGTGACCCGGCCGTCTGGGCCGATGTGCATCCGCGCCGACAGCGGTTCGTCGCGTCGCGCCCGCCGCCCGCCGCGTTGGGCGGACGCGTTCTGGGCCGCCACGGCGATCAACAGGCCGGCGCCGAGCGTTTGAACGAACTCGCGGCGGTTTGCGGCGAACGCGTACGCCGGCGGTTCGCGCAGCTCGTACCGCTCCCATTCGAGATGCTCCCGGTCGGGCGTGTCCATCGGCAACCGCGGCGCTTCGCTCATGACTCAACCCCCAACCCCCAACGCCCAACCCCCAGTCATCGCCGTACGTCCATCGCTGTTGTTCGGCGAGCGGAACGCCCGCCGGATTGCGCCGCCCAGGATAAGCCCGCTCCATGCTTCCGGCAAACTCTACCGGCCCGCGCCCGTCAAGACGCGCCGGTCAAGACGCGCCCGACGCTTTCTCGACCGCTGCGCGGATGCGGGAGTAGTTGCAGCAGCGGCAAAGATTCCCGCTCATGGCCGCGACGACGTCGGCGCGCGTCGCCTGCGGAGCGCTGCGCAACAACGCGACCGCCGCCATGATCTGCCCCGGCACGCAATACCCGCACTGCATCGCCGACTCGTCGATGAAGGCCTGCTGAACCGCGTGGAGCTGCTGCCGGTCCGCCAGGCCCTCGATCGTTTCTACCTCGCAGCCGCTGGCCTCTTCGATGGTCGTGATGCACGACCGGGCCGCCTCCCCGTTCAAGATCACGGTGCACGCGCCGCAAGCGCCTTCACCGCAGCCGTACTTCGTGCCCGTCAGCCCCAACTCCTCCCTGAGCACATCCAGCAGCGGGCGGTCGGCGTCCGTCACGACGGCGCGGTCCGCCCCGTTGACGCTGATTGTGAAGCTGCCCGGCATGACCTGGTCCCTCTCGCCTCACCGTCGAACAAACCGGCGCCTGACAAATCGGCCCCGCCACGATGGCCCCTGACGCGATGGCCCCTGACGCGATGGCCCCTGACGCGATGGCCCCTGACGCGATGGCCCCTGACGCGATGGCCCCCGACGCGAAGGCCCCTGACGCGAAGGCCCCCGCCGCCCGCGGCGGACCGGCGCCAGCGTAGGAGGCCGCGGCCAGCAGCGGTCCGCCAGCCGTCAGCCTAGGCGATCCCCGCACTCCCTGCAAACTAGTCTCCCCCCCCGGAAACCAGCCGCCGATAATCGGCCGGGGTGTCGATATCCAGCACGGCGCCCGGGCCCGCCAGCGGCACTTCAAGCGCCCGCGACCGCCGCACGAACGCGTCGAGCCCCTCGTGCGGGGGCGACCGAGTAAACGCGGCGGCCGCCGACCACGGGAGCAGCACCGGGTGCCCCCGCTTGCCCGCGACCCGCGGCACGATCACGCGGGGGCAACGCGCGTCGTACTGCGCGAGCACAAGATCGATCGCCGTGGGCCCGAGGCCCGGCATGTCGGCCGGCGCCACGAGCCACGCGTCGTTGGGCTCCGGAGCAAATCGTTCGGCCACATACCGCAGCCCGATCTCCAGCGAGTCGCGCATCTCCGCCGGGTCGGCGCCCGCCGCGGCTACCTCGACGCCGGCCAGCCGGCACCGGTCGCGCAGCGGTTGGTCTTCGCCACGGACCACCACGACGACGTGGTCCGCGGCGCTGTTGGTCCACGCCCGCAGCGTGGAGTCGATCAGAGGCCGGCCCGCGACGGCGAGCATCAGCTTGTCCGAGCCCATCCGGCGGCTCCGGCCGGCCGCCGGCACAATCGCGTAGGAACTGAACGAGCGCATCGCGGGTCGCCATCGGAGCGTTGCATGGGCGGGTTTCCCGCGCGGGCCGCGGCCGCGGCCTGCACGCGGCCCGTCGGCCTCCGCGGACGGGTTCCCCGGCAAGTATACCGCCGCCCGACTCGGCCGGCGGCGCCGGCGGACGGGCCGGGCGTTGGCCCCCGATCGGCGCCGCCGCCGACGCCCTAGTGTCCACACCCTCCCGAGGCTTGTTCCACGCAGGGGGCGGCCGGCGGCGGACGACCCCAGGCCGCCCGCCCCGCGGGACGCTAGAATAGGCGGCGGCGACGGCCCCGTGGGGACCGATCGTCTTGAGCCGCATCATCCAACCGACCCAGACGTAGCGCCATGCGAACCCCCCGCCCGCTGTTTGCCCTGGGTACCCTCTGCTGGTTGCTCGGCGCGACTGCTGCGGTGGACGCCGACGGTGTCCAGCCGCCCAGCGCAGCACAAAAGGCGGAGCTGGCCTCGCGGCCGCCGGTGAGGGTGTCGACCGCGGTGGGCGACCTGACGTTGCCGCCCCCCTACGCGTCGAAGTCGGTGACCAAGCGGAGCCGGATCGTGCCGTGGCCCGAGGGGGCTGCGCCGCGGGCGCCCGCGGGGTTCACGGTCACGAGGTTCGCCGACAACCTCGCGCACCCGCGGCGGGTCTACGTCGGGCCGAGCGGCGCCGACTACTTCGTGGCCCTCAGCGACGACGCCGGCAGGAGCGCCAACCGCGTGGTGCTGCTCCGCGACGCCGACGGCGACGGCCGGGTGGAGGAGAGGTTCGATTTCGCCGACGGGGCGAACGGGCTCAACCAGCCCTACGGCATGGCGATCCTCGACGACCACTTCTACGTCGGGAACGTCGACTCGGTGATGCGGTGGCCCTACCGCGCAGCGGCGACGCGCCTCGAGGGCGCAGGTGAGCGGATCGCCGAGCTCCCCGCGGGGGGCTACAACCACCACTGGACCCGCAACCTGCTGCCGACCAAGGACGGCCGGCGCCTGCTGGTGACCGTGGGCTCCTCCAGCAATGTCGGGGAGCACGGCATGGACAAGGAGGAGCGACGCGCCTGCATCCTCGAGATGGACCCCGACGGGTCGGGCGAAGCGCTCTACGCGTCGGGCCTACGCAACCCGGTCGGCCTGGACTACAACCCGGTCACCGGGGAGCTGTGGGCCGCGGTCAACGAACGCGACGAGATCGGCGACAACCTCGTCCCGGACTACATCACGAGCGTCCGCCGGGGCGGGTGGTACGGCTGGCCCTATTCCTACTTCGGCGGCATCGGTGACCCGCGGTGGGCCCAGGACCCCCATCAGGACCTGGTCGAGCGCGCGATCGTGCCCGACGTGCCCGTGGGCCCGCACACCGCGTCGTTGGGCCTGGCGTTCTACACCCACGACAAGTTCCCCGCACGCTTCCACCGCGGGGCGTTTGTGGGTCAGCACGGCTCGTGGAACCGCGCCAACTTCGCCGGCTACAAGGTGCTGTTCGTGCCGTTCGACGGAGCGGGGCGGCCCCGGCCCCCCGAGGACTTCCTCACCGGCTTCATCGCCGACGGCGACGCGAGCCAGGTGTACGGCCGCCCCGTGGGGGTCGCGGTCACGCCGCGCGGCGACCTGCTGGTGAGCGACGACGACGGCGGCGTCGTTTGGCGCGTCTCGTACACCAAGTGACCCTCGGCCGAGTCGAGCCGCCGCTGCGGGTTGGCGGCGCCCGCCAACCGCCGCGCAGGACGCCCCCGCGGTCCGGTGGCCGGTGGGCCGCCCGCAGCAAGCGGGCCCGCCGCGGGCCGCCGCGCGGGGGGGACCGGGCCGTGGACGGCTGGCGCCGCGCGGCCGGCCGATTCACTCTACGCGCCGAACCGCCACGGCCCAGTCCCTGTCGACGGCGTCCTTGTCGACGGCGTCCCTGTCGACGGCCCCCTTGTCAACGGCCGAGTCGTACGCCTGGTTGGGGGGGGAGCCGAGGCTCCGCTTGCCGCCGCCCTCGACCGTGTCGACCGTTCCCACGGCGAGCGGGCCGCCGTTGCGCGGATCGAGCCAGCGCACCTCGAACCGGCCCTCCGCCCCTGTCAGGTCGAGTTCCAGCGGCGCCTCGCAGCGTTCGCTGTAGACGGCGTACTGCTCGTTCGGCTTGGCGAGCACGTAGACGAACCCGCCGCCGCGCGAGGCGCCCAGGTGGTGCGCCGGGCGCATCTCGGGGAGCGGGAAAGTCCCCAGAAATTCCCGCGCGATGGCCGTCCAACGCAGCGCGTCGTCCATGTCGTAGAAGCTCTCGATCTTGTGGTCGAAGGCGTGCCCGCCGCCGTCCATCTGGACGTACCACTCGAAGCCGCCGCCCCCCCCCATGTAGGTTGGCCAGAGCTTGCCGCGACGCCCGAAGGCGTACCCCTCGGCGAGATCCGTCTTGTCGTTCTCGATCTTCTGAGGCTCGTCGAGCGAGATGATCCACGGGCGGCCGTGCTCGGCCGACGCGTCGCGGTACTTCTGCACCAGCCGCGCCAGGTCCTTGCCGGTCGCGCCGCTCTGGAACGAGGTCATGTCGATCACCACCGGTTTGCCCGCCGCCAAGCGGTCGACGAGGGGCCGATAGAAGGCGTCGACGCCTTTCGTGTGCGTGGTGAGCGGGTGATCGTAGGGGTCGACGTCGCGGATGTACTGAGCGAACCGAACCTGCTTGTCGGGCCCGTAGTCGTTCTCCTCGCCGATATTGAACTCGCTGGCGTTGTGATGGCCAAAGCGGGCGATCAGCTCTCGATAGAAGAGCTTGCGTTCGGGACCCAGCTCTCCGTTGTCGTGGTAGTTCTCGTTGGCGTCCTCGGTTTCTGCGAGCTGGAAGTGGAGGAAGATCCCCTTCTGCTGGGCGTGCGCGAACACGGTCTCCCACTGCTGGAGCTTGGAATGGTCGTACCGGAGTTTTTCTAGCGGATCGATGGTCGGGAACGTGTCCTTGCCGTCGCCGCCGATGTTCATCGGCAGGAAGTAGACGCAGTTTCCGCCCAGGTTGGCGATGGCGTTGAGCGCGCCGATCAGACGCCGCGCTCGGCCGTCCCCCCAATCAGGGTCGCCCGGCTCCCAGTCCGCGGCGTGGGCCTCGTAGCGATGACCGGCCTTGGGGGTGTTGTCGAAGCCATCGTAGCCGAGGAAGTTCTCCGGGATATCGGGGCCGCCCTTGAGCCAGAACCGGCCGTTGGCGAACGTCAGGTAGTGCCCGCCACGATTCTTGAGCAGGCCGCGATCGGCCGCGCGGAAGTCGGGCGCCTTTTTGTCTGAGGGGGCGACGGCGACGCTCCCCGAGGCGCCATCGCACGCCGCGGGAACGCCCGCGTTCGGGTCGAGGCTGACGTTGACCTGATAGCCTGCGCGGAAGGAGGCCTTGTAGCCCCACGCTCCGGTGGTAGGGGGCGCGAAGTGGACACGCCACCGGTTGCCGGCGTCGCCCCCGCGGCCGTCGCCGGCGTAGTAGCCCGGCGCCAGGAACCGGCGATCGCCTTGGGTAAACAAGACGTTGAGACGGTAGTGCAGGCAAGGGTTCGGTTTCCCGGCGACATCCGCCTGCGGGCCGTCGAACGTGAGCGTCACGTTGTGCCACTGCTTGAGCTCGCCAGACACGACCGCTTGGCCGCCGACCGGCGCAGCGACTTGGCCCCACAGGACGCGTAGCTCTTGCGCATCGCCGACGTCGGGCGTCTGGTTCGCCGGGCCGAGCCCCCGCCCGGCGGGCGCTCTGCCGATTCCCTTGACGCGGAACGTCACGACCAACGGCTCGCCCGGCGTCCCCTTGGCGCCCGCTTCGGGGAAGGGGGTCGCCGTGAGCGTGTGCCCGCCGGCCTCGGGGGTCCAGTCGTTGTAGTCGCCGTCGGCGTCGCCGGCCAGCGCGAACGGCGCCACGCTCTCTACGGCCCGCGAGGGATTACCGTCGAGCCCAAACCTGACGCTCTTGACGTCGCCCGTTGTGTTGGCTCGCACGTTCAGCGCCCAGATGACCCGGTCGAGGTCGACCACCTGCCCGTCCGTAAGCGGACCGATATCCAGATCGGTCTGCGCGTTGACCAGCGTCAGGCCCGTCACTTCGAGCGCCTGAAGCCTGCCCCCCCAAGCGACCATCAACACCAGCGCAATCCGCATCACGCCGCCCGCCAAACCATGGATAGGTAGCATCGCTGCCCCCTTGAGAAGCCCGTGGAACCGAAAAGAGTCCGAAGCACCCGCCGGCGTGATGGGCACGCGGATCAGCAAGCGACGCCGCCAACCGGGGGTTCTCGCGATGGCCGGGCCGGGAAACGCTCTCGGCGCGACCGCTGGCTATTGTAACCGGGCCCAACCGCGCATGCAGGCTCCGGCGGAGCCGGCGCGCAGGGACCAACACCGGCGGGCGGGGGGCCGCGCCTGGGCGCGCCTGGGAGGTCAGGTCGCGTCCGGGCGTGGAGACGGCGGCCGGGTCGGCCCGCCGCTAGCTCCGCGAAGCGGAGGCGCCCGCCGCAGTTTGGCTCGCGGGCGAACCAAGAGAAGTGGGGGGCGCCTGGGCGGATGGGCGCCGGACGCACGCGGGGGGCGGGTGGTCCACCCGAATGGGGTGGCGAGAGGCCTCAGCAACGCGCGGCAACCGGACCTCCACTGGCATGCGGACCTCCACAAGAAGCCGCGCCTCCGTAAACCGCAGCGAACCATCGGGCCCGGCATCCGGTGCGGTCTTACCGTCCCGATACCTCCCGAGCCGGCAGGGCCTCGGATCCTTCGCTTGTCCCGCGCCACGCAGCCCCAGCATCAATCCATGGGGACCACCAGCACCGGATGCGGAGATCGTCTCACGAAATCATAGACCTCGCTCCTGGAATCGTGATCGCTGCGCACCAGACCGAGGGCGACGAGCGCCGGGTGGGTTGCGGGGTGTTCGGGGGTGATCGGCTGTTGGTCTGCTTCGTAGCGAAGGGTTAGATCGTAGGCGAACCCAAACTCCTCCGACGCCCGTTGAAGGCCCGAATGCAGCCCGGCGTAGGTTCGCGCCAGTGCGTCTTCCAGGTCCTCCGGGTTGAAGCGGGCGTCGGGCTGAAGCGCGTTCATGATCTCCCTAAAATTCTTGTACGTGCTTTCTTCGACCATCAGCAGCAGTTCCAACCGCCCGCTTGGCTGAACGAGGCCCGCGGCCCAACCGGCCGCTCTGGGGGCCGCCGCGTTCTCCCGCGTCAGGACGATGCGAACATGACCCGAAGGATCCCGCCCCGCGGCGTCCGGGCGACGGATGAAGATCGTGGGGACCGCAGACCTCGCCGCGATCACCTCCATGACGGTCCCTGCGCTGTCTTCTCCCAGCGACTCGAGGTCGCGACCGAACGGGCACCCCAGCATCAGCAGGTCGGCGCCGCAGGATGCGGCGGCGGAGAGGATCTGGTCGTAGTCGTGTTCGATGGCTGCGTCGACGTCGACGGGCGTTGCGACCCAGTCGCCGGTTTGCTCCGCACCCGTCGGCGGTTGGCCGCCTGCCGCCAGCCAGTAAAGCTGGCACGCCAAGCGATCTTGCAGTTGCTTGGCGAACGATCGGAGCGCGTGATCTTGGGCCGACCCGTCGGTCGCTACCAGGACTTTCCTCGGGCGCAGCTGCCGCAGTTCTACCGCGGCGCCGACGTCCGCCCGCTCGAACAAGTCCATCGAGTCGCTGAGCTCGTTGTCGACGTGGCGTTGGGTTGGATCAGGCATTGGTGGAGGCTCCCGTACGCTGGTCGCTTGGTTCTAGTGGATCCTGCTCGACCCCCGAGCAGGAACGCTGAGCAGGAACGCTGAGCAGGAACGCTGAGCAGGAACGCTGAGCAGGAACGCTGAGCAGGAACGCTGAGCAGGAACGCCGAGCACGAAGGCCGAGGGCCTTACGCTGCTGGTGGAACGCCGGCGTCCACCGAACTGCACGGCCCGGTTCCATCGCTACCCCGGCAGGCGGGGGATCCATCCCATGGCGTTCAGGGCCAACAGATACGCGATGGCGCCGGCGATCTGCACAACCATTATCGTACCCCCCAGCCGGATGAATTCTCCCCAGGAGACGCTCTGCTGCGCCTCCTTCTTCAAGGTATACAGCGCGATGACGCACGAGATCGACCCGATCGGCGTGCCGTTGCCGCCGAGGTTGCAGCCAAGGATGGTGCCCCACCAAAGCGGCTCGACCGCCACGCCGCCGGCGCCGATCTGGTCCACCACCGGAATGAGCGTCGCGGCCACGGGGATGTTGTCGATAATCGCCGAAGCGACCGCGGAGAACCCCGTCAGCAGCGCGACCAGCAGCCCCGTGCTGCCGCCGGACAAGGCGACCACTTGTTCGGCCAACAAGTTCAGCGCGCCCGTCGCCTTGACGCAGCCGATGATAAGAAACAACCCGAGAAAGAACAGGATGATCGTCCAATTGACCTTCGCGATGGAGTCTTCAATGGTCTTGCCGGCGAAGAGCAGCGCGGCGGTGCCGCCGGCGATGGCGATGAAGTCCATCCCGACCCCGAGCGGCTGCGCCAGCGCGAATCCGACAACCGTGAGCGCCAAGATGACGGCGCTGCGGACCAGCACCCCGCGGTCTTCGACGAGCGCCCAGGCGTCAAACCGCTCGATGCGGCTCTTTAGCTCCGCCTGCTGAGTGTCGCTCTGTGTCCACGGCAGCGACCGGCGAAACGCGAAACGCAGCCCGGCCAACGCGATGAGGAAGCTGATCAGCGCGTAAGGCGCGGCCACCATCAGGAAGTGCACGTAGGGGATCCCCGCCTGAGTCCCGATCATGATGTTCGGCAGACCACTCGCGAAAGTGACCACGGCGCCGCTATTGGCGCAGATAGCGACCGACAGCAAGAACGGCTTGGGGGGGTACGCGAGCTTCCGGCAGATCACCAGGACCAGGGAGCTGAGGATGAGCATCGCCGGCACGATCGTTAGCACCGCGACAAACAAGAACGTCAGCGTGCAAATCGCGAAGTAGAGGGCCGACGCCCGACCACCGGTCGCCTTGACGATCAAGATGCTCAGGAAGTGGAACAACCCGCTCCGGCCGGTAACGTCAACGAGAATCCCCGTCCCGATGATCACGCCGAAGATGTTCAGGTCGTGCGAGAGGATCTCGTAGGTGGCGTCGTAATCGGGCAACACCCCCAGCACCAGCGCTAGCGGGACCAGCACGACGGCGCCCGTCAACGCCGCGACGGTCTTGTGGAAGCTATCCACCGCGACGCCTACGTACGTGGCCAGCATCCCCAGGGCGAACAGGGTCATGACCCACGCGGGCGAGCGCGCCCCCGGTTGGGCGGCCGCAATCAGCAAGTTCTCAGAGAACTCCATCGCAATTTTCTCCGATAATCTCGGCGGGTTCTGAGCAGGTGCGTCCCGCCGCCCGCTCATTGCCGGTCACCTTACATTGATCCGCCGGACTGGGGCAGGCGCTGGCGCCACCTGCGGCCGCCTCACACTTGGCCCGGAGGGGGTCTGTCGAAGGCTTCGATTCCAGGCACGGAGATGTCGTCGTTGGCCCCGCCATCCGCAGGGTTGTTGCGCACGGCGCCGAAACGCGATTGGGTTGAGCTCGGGGCAGTAGGGTGGCGGCTTCACCAGTGTCACGTTCTGCGGCGCCCGCTGGTGTGCCCATGGGTCTAGTTTCGGCCGCGCCGTCCCAGATCATCACGGCGTGCGCCATATCAGGGATGGTCTGGGCGAACAGCTCCAAGAACGAGTTGATGATTGGCGCGTTCGGCTGAGGGCCGCAGCGCCCTGCGGCGTGCCCCGCCGAGTACCAGTAAACGCTGGGGGCATACGGCGTCGATCACCCAAAGTCACTCGTGCCCGGCCTGGCGAACGGCGGTTGGCCGCGAGCCTTTCTCGGCCTGGCCTGGCCTGCTCCCCAATTCCTGATCCAAGTGTTATGAGAGTCTCCACTGGCCGATGAGGGCCGCAGGAGACTCACGATGCGCGATAAGAGCCCGAAGCGACACACCCCTGTATCCGCCGCAGGCGGATTCGGCGGGACGACTCCCCAGCAGGCGAGGCAGAAGAAATCCCCGCTCAATCACCCGATCTCGCGGACGCGTCGATCTGGTTGTTCTCTGGCTGGTTGTTCTCCGGCTGGTTGTTCTCCGGCTGTGCGTTCTCCGGCTGTGCGTTCTCTGAGTGTGCGTTCTCGGCGCTGTTTGCGGATTGGTAGACCCGCGCCAGCTCAAGCATCAGCGCGTCGAGTTGACGATAGTAGTCTTCCTCCTTGAGGCTTGGCTTCTGCTCGCGGAGTGCTTCGAGTTCCAGTTCCAGCCCGTCGCGGCGTTTGCGGAGCTCGAGCGGCATGCGGGCCTCGCGATCGCTGGCGACCAGGTGCACCTGATGGGCGCGGACGCCGTCCAACTGGCCGCCTTCTTTGGCGCGCTGCGTCGCCCTTAAGCCACGGAACCAGGCCGCCGGAGTCCCCAGCCCGTCGCCGTTGTCATCGAGCAGCGCGTGTTCGGTGGCCAGACGGGCGTCCTCGGCGTAGAACTCTTCCAGGCGGCGGCACGCCGTGAGGTACGCCTCTAGAAGCGAGACCTGGTCGTCCTTGTCGAGATCGGCCTGCGGATCGGTCAGCGCCCCCGAGAAGTACTGTCCGAACCGGGCGAAATTGAGTTCGTAACCGCTCTTGGTCGCGGTAATCACGATGCGGCCATCGGCCGACAGCTCATGGAGGAACGGCCCACTCGCCGATGCGCAGTTGACGACCACCGTCGGCGACCCGATAGGGGCGAGCCACCCGGCGAGTTGTTCGGCGGTAACGTCGGCGCCGCGCAGGTTGAATTTCGCCGAATCGCCGGCGTAGGTGCCGTGCCCGATGAGCACAAGCCAGAACAAATCGGGCCGGGCGTCCGCCTGCCGCCGCAGCGCGGCGGCGATCTGCTCGCGATCGGCGGCGCCGTCGGCCGCTTCGCCGATCACCTGCAGGTTGGCCTGCGCGGCGTCCGCCGCGGAGCGCCACGCGTCGGCCCACTGCCCGAACATTCGGCCGTACTCGGGCTGGCCTGCGGCGCCGATGACGACGAGGATCTCTTGCTTGGGGAGCACGGCGCCGTCGCCGTACGCCTGCGCATGCAAGAACGCACTGATGCTAGCCAACACGATCCGCCGAGCCGTCGATCCCATGTTACGCCAGCCCCTTCCAACGCCTGAGTCCCCACTCACCGATGAGGCACGCGATGGCGAAGGTGAAGAACGCCGGATGGTGCCAGAGCGGGTTGATCCACGTTTCGGTCACGGGCATCTTGCGTTGCTCCAGGCCCGCGACAAACCCGTCCAGCTCGTCCAGCTCCACGACCTGGCCACCGGTTCTTGCCGCGATGTCTTCTAGCAGCGGGCGGTTCACCCGCAACCGGCGGAACTCATCGGCGAGGGGTTCGGCCACCCAGCCCCCCTCGCACCCGCCCAGGGGCGAGCCGTCGGGCCCGGCGGCCTCGACGCTCACGCGGTGCGGTCCCGGGGTGCGTGAGTGGTGCTGGGCCACGTACAGGCCCGCCTCTTCGTCGTCCGCCTCGGCCGACAGCTTCACCTGCCTGCCATCGGGCGTACGCACCGTGACCTGCAACGTTGCGTTCTCGAGCGGCAGGTACTCCGCGTCGTGGACGCGAACCTTGATGAGCTGCGCGTGGGCCGAGGTTTGGCCGTCGGGCGCCGCGTCCACCTCGACCTCCACCGGTCGCGGGACATCGGCCACCAGCCAGCGGATCGTCTGCCGCCAAGACTTTTCGAGGTCGTCGTTGTCAACCTCGGCGCGACGCAGCCCCCACCGCCAGACGTCGGCGACCAAGAGCGCCGCCGAGCGGCCGCGCCCAAACCGCTGCGCGACCAGCGCCGGGTGCGCAGCGCCGCTGGCGTCGGCCACCCGGGCGAGCTCCACGGCGCCCGGCTTGAGGTTTCCAACGGCGTTCGATGTCTGGAAAGCCGGCATGCCCCCCAGCCTCGCTTGTTCTTCGTCCTGGGTCTTGCGTAGCCGCACCCAGTCCTGCAGCCAGCCTTCGCGGGTCAGCACCAAGCGGAACCCCGAGCCGCCCGCGGCCCGGCGGTCCGCGGCGTCACGCTCCAGGTAGACCGGCAGCAAGCCGCCAACGGGGGTCAGGCGGTACCCCCCCTCCGCAAAGGACCCGCCGCCGCCGGCCATCAGCAACCCACCGCCACGACGGCTCACGAACCCCTCGATCATCGCCAGTTGGTCGGGTGAAAAGAACTCGGCCTCCACGTCGTCCAGCACGATCGCGTCGTACGCGTACAACTCGTCTGCCGACTTCGGAAAGCCGTCCCGGAGCTCTTGCTCGTCGCGCGTGCCGATCCGCGTGAGCACCGGCTCGTCGTAGCGTTCGGCCGTGTCCTCGTCGTCGCGGTTAAACCCGTCGAAGAGCTGATTCCCCGAGCCCTCGCCGCGGCGGCGGAACGTGAACTTCGGCTCCCGGTTCGCGATGCGGATCAAGCCAACCAGCTCCAACTGGTCGTCGTCGGCGAGGGCCCGTCGCAGGAACTTGAAGTCCCAGTTGGGTCGTCCCGAGACGTAGAGCACCCGGAAGGGACCTTTGCCGTTGTCGACGACCACGCCCCGCGTGTTGTTCGCCTCGACCGCTTCGTCGGCGCCGCCGGCGGCGGTCACGTAGAACACGTTCACCCCCGCGTGCTCGGGGCGGACCTGGAAGCGCGCCGTGGCGACCTCCGACCCGGCCCGAACGTGGACCGTTTTCGTATCGATCGTGCTGGACTGCTCATCGAGCAGCCTCACCTGGACGTCTCGCTCACCGGCGCCCGTGGAGCGGATGTCCGCGTGCACCGTGACGGGCGCGGTTTCGAAGTTGGTTTGCCGCACGGAGATGCTCTCGACGCAGACGTCCGGCAGCACGTCGTGGGCGCCCACCGCAACGGGGTAAACGGGCGGGACCCCGGACCAATCGAGTGACTCGCTGAACGCGTCGGTCGAGTTGCCGTCCGTGAAGAGCAACACGCCGCCGACCGGCAGCCCGCGAAAACGCCGCTCGAGTTCGCCCAGCCCTGAAACGAGGCCGGTCGCCTCTCCCGCGAAATCGAGCCCCGTGAAGTCCTTGGCGTCGTGCAGACGGTGGTCGATCGCAAACCGCCGCACGTCGAACTGGCGCCCCAGCCGCGTCTGCCAACGCGACTCGGCGAGCAGCATCTGCTGGAGTTCTTCTCCCCGCGTCTTGCCGCCGCCGGGGTCGCGGACCCGCATGCTCTGGCTGTTATCAACCGCCACGGCAAACAAGTTGGCGCCGGGCCGGGGGCGGACTCCGCCGGCGAGCGGTTCAACCAAGCAGAGCGCCAGAGCGGCCAGCCCCGTGGCCTTGAGTGCGGCGCAGGCCGCACGCCATCCCAACGACCAGGGCGCCCGCCCATAGCTCCACAGCAGTGCTGCCAGGCCGATCGCGAACAACACGATCGCCGCACCAGCCCATTCGGGAGCGCCCCATAGACCCCACTCGGTCATTCACCACTCCCCAGACGTTCGTAGTACTTCTGCACGGTGTCGGCGTGCTCGACCGGAACCGGGTCGCGGTCGATGGGAACCAGCGAATCGGGCGATTCCCTCCGCCGCCTCTCCTGGCGGACGCGCTCGCGCAGCTCGGCCAGCGGCTCCGCGACCGCTTCGATTAGTTGGTTCCAATCCGGCTCCTTAGAAAACCGCTTGTAGTCGGCCCGGGCGGCCTCGGCGCGGTCGCGGATGCGGGCGGCCTGGGCGCGCAGGTCCGGATCGTCCAGCAGGTCCTCCACATCACGCATGCGGTCGTTCCACGCGCGGAACGCGTCGCCGGTGATGGGGCCCTCGGCGCCGGCGCGCGAAGCCTCCAGCCAACGCGTCAAGTCGCTGGGCAGTTCCCCGGCGCCGCCGCCCTGGCCCTCCTGGCGATCCGTTGACCGCTGGTCGTCGCGCTCGCCGTCTGAGCCCTCTTGCGGTTGCTGATGTTGTTGTGGGCCGCCGCCACCAGCGGCGCCTTGCCCCGCTTGCTGGGGGTCTTGTTGGGTTGGTTGACCGCCGGATGGCTCGCCTCGCGGCGGTTGGCCGTTGGGGTCTTGTCGCCTGCCGCCCGGCTGCTGCCCCCCGGGTTGGCCCTCGCTATCCTGGCGAGGCGGCTCGGAGGCTTGTTCTCCTTCTCCCGGTTGACCCGGTTCTTGCTCACGGCCGCTTTGTCCGTGTTGCTCGCCTTGTTCTTCGCCTTGTTCTTCGCCTTGTTCTTCGCCTTGTTCTTCGCCTTGTTCTTCGCCTTGTTCTTCGCCTTGTTCTTCGCCTTGTTCTTCGCCTTGTTCTTCGCCTGGCTGCCGTTCGCCTTGAGGGTCCGTCGGGTCGCCTCCGCCCTGGGCCCGCCGGATCTCGCGGTTTAGCTGCGAGTCGAGGTCTTCCAGCTCACGCTCGGCGCGGCGGAGCGCCTCGGTCTCGTCGCCCAACACACTCTGGGCCGCGCTGTCCACTCCCTCGCGGAGCCGGCGGACGCCGTTGCCCGCGGAGCGCATGGATTCGGCGGCGTCCTTCACAACGCCAATTTCGAGGAGCTGCTCGGCGACGTCGAGGGCTTCGGGCACCCGGGCGTCGCTGGCCTCCCCGACGGCCTCGTAGAGCTGCCTGGCGAGCAGCGGCTCGGGCTCTTCGGCCTCGCGTACGGTTTCCTGGATGCGCTCGATGAGTTCTTCGTACTCCCGCCGCTGCTCGGCGAGACCCTCCACGACCTCCTGCCGCGCGCCGCCGTCCCGCAGCGAGCGGTCTTGCCGCTCCTGCTGCTGAGAGAGCTCTTCGGTCAACGCGCGTTGCCGCTCGTCGAGCCGGCGGGCGGCGTCGCTGAGCTGTCGCATCTCTTCGCTGAAGTCGTCGGCCGCGCGGCGGCGGAACTCGTCCCGCAAATCGTTCAGCTGGCGTTCGGCGCGGGCGCCCTCGGCGGCGGCGTCCGACACCCGGCCCTGCTGGAGTGCTTCGGAAGCCTCCTGGATGCGGTCGCGCGTCTGCTCGAGCCGGCGCTGAGCGTCCTCGGTTTGCGGCGCATCCTCGGAGCCCTCCATCTCGCTCTGCAACTGGTCGGTGTCGCGTAGGATCTCCTGCTGCTGCTCTCGCAGCCGCTTGAGTTCCCGCTCGACCGCGTCGCGCTCTTCGTCGTCCTGCGCGGCTTCTAGTTCCGACTGCACCTGCCGCACACGCTCGTTCAGGTCCTGCTGCCGACGGGCGAGCTCGCGGAGCCGGTCCAGCACCTGCTGCGCCTGGTCGCTACCCCCCTGGGCCTGCTGGCGTTGGTCTTGCGCCCGGCTTTGCGTCTCATAACGGTTCTCCTCGGCCGACAACTCGAGCTGGTTGAGCTGTTGTTGCGAACGACTGCGTTGTCCCGAGGCGCTGCTCGACTGGGCGCCCTGCTGTTGCTGCTGGGGACCGCCCTGGACGACACTAAACTCGCGGGCGCGGAGCCTCAGCAGCGCCTGGTACGCGGCCTGCTCGCTCGACAGGGCGGGCCGCAGCCCGTCGGCGCCCGCCGAAGTGGTGACCGCGCCGAGCCGCTTTAAGACGCTTTGCATCTGCTGGCGGGCCGCGGCGGCGTGCTCGATCGACTCTTGATCGCTAAGCTCGCCCGTCAACTCCTCCAGTTGCCCGAGGGCCTGTTGTTGCGACTCGACCAGCACGCCAACATCGTTGGCGAACGACGGCGACGGCGCCTTGGCGGTCTCGCGGCGAACGAGCGCCCAGGTGGCGCCGATAATCTGCTTCTGCAGTTCGGCGAGCTCTTCGGCCTGCTGCGAGGCGCCCTGAGGTTGTTGCTGCTGTTGCCGCTCTTGGGCCTCCTGCTGTTGCTGACCGGTGGGCTGATCGCCCTGCCGGAAGATCTCCTCGAAGTGCCGCACCTCGGCGAAGTACATGTCGCTCATCGTCTGTCGCACCTCGCCGTCGGGACCGATATCCTCGGCCCACACGTAGTACGACAGCAGCTGATCGGGCCGGGCGTCGAGCGCCTCGAAGTCCACCAGGTGCGCGACCAGCGACTTCTTGGTCGCGGCGTCTGGGGCGGCTTTTGGGCCGGCTTTTGGGCCGGCGTGATCGAGCAGCACGGCGTCGTGCGGCTCGCTGCCGCCGATCGAGTAGCTGATGCCGCTACGCAGCAAGCCGAAATCATCGGTCGCCTCGCCCGAGACTTCGAGTTCTTCAAGGGGCGAGACGCGCACGTCGCGGGCGGGCTGGGCGATCTTGAGTTTGGCCGGCCGGTTCGGCAGAACCTTCACGACGAACTCGGGGGGCGACTTGTTTTGGCGGCCCTGGTCGTCGGTCAGCAGGAGTTTGAACCGGCGAGACGCGTCGAGCGTAAGGGTCGCCGCGACGACCGGCGCCGCGTCGCCGGTGCGCGCCAGCGGGACCTCCCCGCCGTCCTGGTCGACAAACCGTGCGTGCTCCACTTCCTTGTTCAAACGGCAACGAAACGTGAGCTGCGCGCCTTCGACCGCCGTGACGTGGCGGACGTTGTCGATGGCTTTTGGCGCCAGGGAGGTGTACTCGGGGTAGAGGAGCCCGGCGTCGGCCCGCTCGAGCCTGGGATACTCAAACACCGTGACGCGGTACTGCTGGGTCGGTTGACCGGCGTATACCACCCAGTAGCGCAGGTCGCTGTCGACCGACGCCACTCGGGCCACAAACTTCGGGTCGTCGAAGCTCTGGGTCATGGGGCGAGAGGCCACGCGGTCGTCTGCTTCGGGGTCCGCAAGGCGCTCCGTCGCCCGCAGCATGAGCGTCGCCTCGGTAGGGGCGTCACGGCCGAACTCGGCCACGACCAGCAGCGTCGTCCCGCGTTCGATCTGCGTGTCGCCGGGCTGGATGCTCACGTCAAAGTCGAGCCGTTGCGCCGGCGCCCGAAGACCTAGCGTGGGGCCGCTCAGCCGCGCGGCGGCTTCGCCGCGATCGAACAGCGTCACACACGCCGCGACCAGCACGGCAAGCGCCGCCAGCTGCGCGAGCTGCGCCAGTCCGAGCTGCGCGGCCGAAACCGCGTGGTTCCAGTTGTGCTTGCGGCCGTGGCGCACCGCTTCGCGAACCACGGACGACTGCAGGTAGCCCAGCGTCTGAAGTTGGGGCGAAGGGGCCTGCTCCAGCGCCGCCAACAACGAGGCGCCGAGCTCCGGGTGTTTGGCTTCGATGCGTTGGGCCACCCGGTGCGGGTCGCGCAGGCTCCGCAGCACGAGGATCCGGCAAACCACGGCGGTCAGCAGCGCGCCGGCTGCAACCGTGAGCGCAAGCTGCCGACCGGTGAAATCAACTTCGTCCGCGTTGGCCCAGAGCAGTCCGGCGAGGGCCGCCCACACAAGCCAGCAGAGCGTGAGCGCCCACCGCTGACGCACGATTTGCATGCGTGAGCGGACCGCACGGAGCATCTTGTGGAGGTCCTGGATCATCCGTTTTTCCTGACGCACCCTGGGTTGGGGATCATGCCGCGGCGAGCGTCTGATCGGCGGATCGCGAGAACCAACCGGCCAGTCCGGTTTCAGCGATCAGCATAACGATGGCTAGCGCCACCAGCCATTTCCATATCTTCTGGCGGCCCTCCAGCTCCACGTCGCGCAGCTGTTGCATCTTCGCCTTTTCGGCCGCGACGTCAAATTCCGTCGATAGCCGCACCCCGGCCTGCTCCAGCGCTTCCTGGGGCAGCGACGCGGTGTTGCTTTCGGTCGGGTCGAGGTGCACCGCAAACTCCGCCGGTTCATCCCTCGTGCTCACGCGGTAGACGCCAGGAACATCCGCGCCAAGGACGACCGTCGCATCGCCGGCGAGCGGAACCCGGTCGCCGTTGGGCTTGGTGACGACAGGACTTTCTGGCAACTCGATCCCAGCGGGCAGCGGCACGCGCTGGTCGACCTGATAGCTGGGACGGAAGGTGGTGTGCCGGTGATGGCTCTCGATCAACGACGAGAGCATCAAAGGAAACTTCCACGAACGGGCGAGCTGGCTGTCTTTGGGGTTCCACCCCGCGGTCATCACCAGCAATCGACCGGCGCCGGCGCTACGCTGCAAGACGGCCGGGTCGCCCGAATCGAACCGGGCGATGACGCCCAGGCCCGGCAGCGCGGCTTCGTTGAGTTGGCGGTACTTCCAGAACAGGATCTGCGTAAAGTTATTGAACTGGGGCCCGGCCATCGCGGAGAACAGCGGGTGGGCGAAGTCGATCTCGCCCAGCAGGGCGTAGTCGTCGGGCGCGACGGTGGTGACTTCTACGCTCTCTTGTTCGAGCAGCACGCCCAGCGCCGCGGCGTCCTCTTCACCGCTGACCACGTACAGCAGCAGACCGCCGCGCTCGACGAACCGGCGAAGCTCCGTTGCCTGCGTCCCGGACGGCGGGGCGGTCACGACCACCATTGCCGGGGGCTCGCCCTCGAGGATCGCGCGGGCGCCGGGCGCCACGTGCGCCACCTCGGCCGACCGCGCCGCATCGCTCCCGATGGCCCGGTCCAGGTAATACGCCATCCCGTCGGCGTCCGCGGGGTCGTCGCTCCCCAGGCAGACGACGCGTACGACTTCGCGCGCTGGGGGCAAATAATAGACCGTGTTGTCGAAGTCGAAGCCGTCGCCACGCAGCACGAGTTGCGGGCGAGGGCCGGCGGACCCAGGTGGAGCAACCCGCACCACGCGGCTCTCGCCGGGGGGCGTGTGCACCTCGATGGGACTCCCCAGCGGCTGCCCCGCTGGGGTCTGCCACTGCAGCCGGAAGTCCTCGACCTTCGAGCCGGCGGCGTTCGTCACGCGCACGCGAAGCCGCTGGTCGCGGGCGTCCTCCACCCTCTGGGCCACGGCGCGCTGCCCGAGCAGCTCCAGGCCGGCATTGGTCGGATCGTCCAGCCTCAGCGGTATCAGCTCTAACGCGGCGTCGTCGGGCCACCCGTAGGCGCTCAAGGCGTCGAGCCGGCAACCGGCCTGCAGATCACTGATGAGCACGATCCGCCGCGGCGCGGCGACCTCTTCGTTGTCGGCGTCGTGCATGTCTTCTAGCGACGCCAGGGCGTCGGCCAACGCCTGTCCCAGGTGGGTCCCCGCCCAAGTCGGCTCGATTTGCGTTAGCCTTCGCGCCACCGTCGGTCGACGCCGCGAGGGTTCCAGTCCGGCCAAATCCTGGTAGCTGGCGACCGGCCGCAGCGTCTCGTCGAAGGCGTACACCGCGAAACGGTCTTGCGGACGATAGTCCGCCAAGGCGTGGTCGACCGCCGCCACCGCCTGCTCCCACAGGTCGCCTCGACGCATGCTGGCGCTCGTGTCGATTAGTACGGCTACGCGCTGCCGCCCGACGTCTTCGGGGGTCACCATCGCGGTCTGGCGAAACAGGGGTCGCGCGAACGCCAACGCCAACAGGGCGATCGCCAAGCCACGCAGCAACAGCAGCAGCAGGTTGTCCAGCCGGCTCCGCTTGGTCAGCCTCGGGGGCGAAGGCCGCAAGAACATCAACGAGCTGAACAGCATCTCGCCACGGGGTGTGCGGCGGATGAGGTGAAACAGCAGCGGCAACGAAACGGCCGCCATGCCCAGCAAGTAGAGTGGCGCCAGTGCGCTCAAGCCCCCCTCCTCGCCTTGCGGTCGTTGTGCGAGGGGGTGCGGCTCCGGAGCATCCTCGCCCGCAGCAGGTCGAACAGCGACAACTCAAGCGGCCGATCCGTGGGGCAGTCCACAAACTCCACGCCCAGGTCGTTGCATGCTTTGGTTAGTCCAGTCGCGTGTTCCTTGAATGCGTCGAGGTAGCTCTTGCGAGCCTCCTGGGGATCAATGTACGACTTCTTTCCCGACTCCATGTCGTGGAAGACGCGGGGGTTGGTAAACGGAAAAGTAGATTCGCTCGGATCGAGCACACGCAGCACGAGCACTTCGTGCCCGCGTGATCGCAGGTAGCCGAGCTGAGTGGCGAGCACTTCGACCGGCGCGAGCAGGTCGGAGATCAAGATGACCATGCCGCGCTTGCGGACGGTCTTGGCGATCTGCTCGAGCGGGCGCGCCAGGTCGGTCCCGGTCCCCTGCGGCTCGCGCTGCAGGGCGGCCATCAAGCGGCGCAGGTGTCCCGTACGGCGCCGCGGCAGGAGGTACTCGAGGATGTGCTCGTCGAAAACCGCCAGTCCGACCGCGTCCCGTTGCAGGTAGAGAAAGTAGGCCATCGTAGCGGCCAGGGTCCGCGCGTACTCGTGCTTCGTGACGTCGCCCGCCCCGAAGCCCATGGACCGGCTCGTGTCGACCAGCAAATAGCAAAGCACGTTCGTCTCGTCTTCGAACCGCTTCACATAGTAGCGGTCGCTGCGTGCGAACAGCCGCCAATCGACGTAGCGCACGTCGTCGCCCGGGACGTACTGGCGGTACTCGCTGAACTCAACCGAGATCCCGTGGTAGGGGCTGCGGTGGATGCCCGCGTAAAACCCTTCGACAATCACCTTCGCCCGCATCTGCAGATTCTTGATCTGCATCAGCGTCTTGGCGTCCACGAAGTTCACGCCGCGCGCGGCGCCGGCCGACTCCCCGGGAGCGTGTGTCGTGCGTGTGTCCAGCGGGGCGGGCATGGTCGAATCGCGAAAGGGCGGGCCAATGGGCGGGCGTGGCGCCTTACTGGGTGGGAACGGCTACGTGCTTCAGCAGGCGGTCGATGACGTCGTCGACGGTGACTCCCTCTGCCTCGGCGCGGTACCCGATGAGCGTACGATGGCGGAGCGTTGCGTGAGCGAGGGCGCGGATGTCGTCGGGCGACACGTGCGAGCGGCCCTGCAAGAGCGCCCGCGCCTTGGCGCCGAGGATCAGGTACTGCCCGGCCCGCAGCCCGGCGCCCCAACTCACCCAGTCATTGACGAACGCGGGCGTTTCCGCCTGCCCCGGGCGTGAGGCGGCAGCCAAGCGGACCGCGTAGCGCACCATCTCGCGGGCCACGGGCACCCGGCGGACGATCTCGTGAAAGCGGAGCACGTCGTCGCTGCCGAAGATCGGCTCGATCGGCTCGGGCCTGCGCGAAGTGGTTGCGGTCACGACGTCGACCTCTTCGTCTTCGGGCAGGTAGTCGATCATCACGTTGAACATGAACCGGTCGAGTTGGGCCTCGGGGAGCGGGTACGTCCCCTCCATCTCGATCGGGTTCTGGGTCGCGAGCACAAAAAACGGTTCGTCGAGCGGGTAGCGGACCCCGCCGGCGGTGACCTGGTGCTCCTGCATCGCTTCGAGCAACGCCGCCTGGGTCTTGGGGGGCGTGCGGTTGATCTCGTCGGCCAGGATCACGTTGGCGAAGATCGGGCCGCGGACGAACTGCAGACGCCGGTGACCATCGGTCGATTCTTCCAGGATCTCCGTCCCGGTAATGTCGGCCGGCATCAGGTCGGGGGTGAACTGGATGCGTTGGAACTTGAGATGGAACACCTGGGCGATGGACCGGACCAGCAGCGTCTTGGCGAGCCCGGGCGCGCCGGTGAGCAAGCAGTGCCCACCGGCAAACAGGGTGATCAAGAGCTGCTCGACGACCTCCCGCTGCCCGATGATGACCTTGGACAACTCCTCACGGATCCGCCGGCTGCCGTCACGGATCTGCTCGACGACTGCTTGTTCCTGCTCGTAGCTATCGATCTCTACGCCCACGGCTTCTCCGATCATTCAAAGGGTACTGCTTCCGAGTTCACCGCACCTTGCGATTCCAATTCCCTGGCGACAAACACATCCGCGCTGGGCAACCAGCCACGGTGATCCGCCCGGCGCGGTTCATGGCTGCCTGGGGGCTACGCCTGAAATCCTGCTAACTGACCCAACGGTTCAATGCGTCATGGCGTAGACCACGATGTTGATCCCCATAGGGTACGACTTGTTCTCCGCAAACTCGCTGAAGTACCACTCGGCCATCCCTTCGCGTTCCCAGCCATCGCCCAGATCGGTGTTGTGGCAGATGATGGCCATGAGTCGGCCCTTGTCGTCGACGATCCCCTTGTAGTGGACCGTCCGGCAATCACCGCCGTGGCGCCGTTCGTCTTCCCACGTCACGTTCTCCCTCCCGGGAAGCACGCGCCCGTTGGAATCGCGGTTCTCCCAAGCCCGATCGTAGCTGCAGACCTGCGGCTTCTCTTTCAGGCGGTAGACGCACGAGAAGACCTCGTGGTCCAAGGGTAGTTCGACCAGCGGGCGGTTGGGAAACACCCGTTTGATCTGGCTTTCGAAGTTGGCCCATTCGTAGTCGCCCCAGAAATCGTCGACCATCAGGAACCCACCGCTCAACAGGTAACGCCGCAACGCTTCCACTTCTGCTTCGGAGAACGTGAGGCTCCCTGGTTCGATGATATAGATAAATGGATAGTCGAACAGCTCATCGTCCGTCAGTCGTACGATCGCCGGTTGCGGATTGACTTTGAGGGACGTGAGTTGTTGAAGTCGATACGAGAAGTTGTTGTCGCTCGAGGGCCAGTCCGTTCGCCAACCCCCGCCGCGCCCGCGACCCCAGCCACGACCATTGTCCCCGAAACGGCCCGTTCCGCCATCGGAACTCCACTGCACACGGACGAACGTGAAAACGTCTTTCTCGAACCCTGCCTGGTTTTTCCAGTCCGGCACGCCGCCGCGGTTGTCGGAGTCGTCGTACCAGCTCTCAAATCCACGCTGCGCCGCGACCACGCCGGCAATCGTCAGGAACAACGCGGCGGCTGCTGCGGGCCGGATCGGCAGCAGGCATCGAACGTTCTGCTTCATGGCTCATCTGCTCCTTCGAGCGCGTCCGGCGGAATCGGGCTCTCGTCGACAATGTCGGCGCCCCCTGATTCGGCGAGCTCTAGCAGCAGTCGGTGCGCGGCCAAGAACCGCGGCGCGTCTTCCAGGGCGAGCAGCACTTGGCGGCGGGCCTGGTCCCAGCGCCCTTCATCTCGCAGCAGCTGCGCCAGGCGAAAATGGACGTGCACCGGATCGACCGTATCGAACCGCAGCAACGCCCGGTAGGCGGTGATCGCGTCGGCAGGCAGGGCGAGACGCTCGGCGGCCTCGGCGAGGTAGCGGTGCGGAATGGGCGTGAGCGGGTCGACGGCCAACATCCGCCGCGCATTGGCGGCGACCAGCGGCCAGTCTCCGGCCGATTGGCCCAGCTCGCTCAGGCGTAGGTAGGCGTCCATCGCCTGGCCGTCGCGCTCGCTCCACGCCTGGAGCACCTCGCGTTCGGCGCCCGTGTCGCCCAACTCGCGGTGGGCCCGGGCCAGCAATGCATACGCGTTGCCCGTGCCGGTGTACTCGGGAATCAACGCTCGCAGTCGCTTGGCCGGTTCGAGCACCCCCTGCCAGTCCTCCTCGCGGGCCAGGGCCTGGGCGTAGCGCGTCAGACCGTAGAAGTTGTCGGGGTTGTCGCTCAGCCACTGGGCAATCGTGCCGGAGTCGGCGCCGGCGGGCAGCGCCGGTTCTTCCCAGGCGAGCTCTGGCCCCAGACGGTTCGCCTGCTCCACCAGGTAGTCGCGGAACCCGGCATCGAGTTTCCCGAGCGGCGCAACGTGACGAACGAGCGCCTCATTGATCGATTCGCCGTCGGCCAAGTCAACGAGAATGTTCTTGATCGCGGCGATGCCGTGGTTCTCAACGATGTACCCGACCGCCATCGCCGATTCGAAGTAGGCAAACTGCAGCCGCATAGGGCTCTCTGGCGCCAAAAACATCGAACTCAGCTCACTCAGCGGCGCCATCTCGCCGGCGAGAATGAACCGGCGGTACGTGGGGGTCATCGTTTGGCCCCAACCGCCGTCGCGCTCAAGCTCCTCATGAACCGAGATGCCCTCGCTCAGCCAGCGAGGCATTTTGTTGCGCGATTTCTGCAGCGTAACGACGTGGCAGAACTCGTGCCACAGCACGGCCTGCCAGTTGGCCTTGGTCGCCCCAAGGGCGGCGGGACTATTGGCGGTGATGACGTTGCCGAAGCAGACGCCCAGGAACCCGTCTGCCCCCGGGATGCCGAACGTGCGGACGGCGAAGTCGTTCTTGTTTGCGAAGATGTCGACCACCACCGGGCCGCCTAACTCGACCTGGTACTTGTCGCACAGCCTGCGTTTGGCCTCGTCGAGCAGTTCGAGGACACGCTCGCCGTAGACGGCCGCTTCGTGCTGGGGCATCCGCACGCGGAACGACTCGTTCTGCAGCACGCGGTACCCGTCCAGGCTGTCGTGCAGGGTCACGAGGTTGTGAGCAACGACGTTGTAACCGTCGGTGGCGGACACCTCCTGGATCAGCCGCCAGCCTTCCTCCTCGTCCCCCAACCGGAGCAAGTCTTGCGCTAATTGGACCCGGGCGGGCAGGTAGCGGCCGTCCATCTCCAGGGCGCGCCGCTGGTAGGACGCGCCCTCGGCGAAGCGGTACTTGTCCGAGAGCTTGGCGCCGATCGTGTAGTCCACCTCGGGGTTCTGCGGCCAACTCGCCAGAGCGGCCTCACGGCGGGCCTTCTCGCCGGCCGGGTCCCCCTCGAGGTTGGCCAGCACGGCCTCAAACGCCAACGCCTTGGGCTGTTTGGGATTGATCTTCAGCACCTGGTCGAGCGTCTGGTGCGCCTGGACGTATTGTTCGCCATCGATCTGCTTCTCGGCGACGATCAACAGGCTGCCCGTGTGTCGAGGATTGATCTCCAGGGCTTGGTTGAGCGCCTCGGTCGCCCGCTGCGGGTCGTCGGCCAAGTAGCTGCTCGCCAGCAGGTAGTGATACTGGGGATCGGTGCGTGAGGTCTCGGGGACGGCGAGCAGGGTGCTTGCAGCCAAGCGGTTGTCGTACTTGTCTAGAGCGAGCCGGGCCGTGGCCAGGTGGCCGTCGACGAAGTCGGGGAATCCTTGGGTCACGGGGTCGTAGCAAAGCTCGAGTACCTGGCGCGCATCGGCGCCCTGTTCGAGCAGGTATTGCCCCATCGCCAACTGTTCGTCGGGCGAAACACGGCGGCGGATGCGGGCGCGGACGATCTCGGCGACCTGCCGCAACTGCGTCTGGGCGGCCTGCGGCATATCGTTGTAGCGGAACACCTTGCAGGCAAGCAGCCGCATCTCGATGCTGAGCGGGTAGGCGGCGATCCCCTCCTCCACCGTCTCGCGCGCGTCGGCGTAACGACCGAGCTCCATTTCCGCTTCGGCCTTCACGTGCCGCCACGGCTCGAACCGCACACCGCGCTGTATCTCCGCAGCGGCCAAGCTCACGCAGTCTTCGTACTGGCCCGCCAGAAAGTGGTTCTCCGCGTCGCGGAATGAGGCCGCCCAGACCAAGGGGGCGGCGCCGAATTGCACGAGCATCGCGGTGAGGACTGGAGCAACAATACGCGGCATACAAGCCCCATCGCGTGCGTGCGCAAGGATAGCTGGGTGGTACGGCTACCGTGGTTATACCCCACGGGGCGGGAACCGGACCACAATAATCGCAACATCCAGTCGGAGGCGGCGGAGGACCGTCACGTCGCAATCCACTTGAAGGGAGGGCCCCGGTAAGACGGAAGCGGGTTCACGCTCAGGCAAGCCACGCGCTGCCAAGGCGCCAACCTTGTTGGGCTCGACCCGCGTGCCCCATCCTTCGTCATGTGATGGGCGAGATAGGAGGGCGCAATAGAAGGCACGCTACTTCAAGCGAGAATGCGTATAACTCAACCGCAACTGCGAAAAATCGATATCGACCGCTACTCCAAGTTCAGGTTGACCACGTTCTCTTTTCCGAGGATCACCTCGGCGGTAAGTCCGGATGTCTCGGTAGTGCCGTACTTGCGTGGCAACAAGTCCTTGGGGGCCGACATCGTTGAGGTGATGGACGCCGTGTCGAGCTTGATCGCGGTGACGAGGTAGGCGCCGGCGACCATGCCCGGCTTGCTCTTCTTCCCCATGTCGTAGTACGTGGCGACGGTGAATCTCCCCGCCCGGTCGGTGACCGCCTGGGTAGTGAACCCCTCGCCTTTCGGCGAGAAGGTGAGCGTCACCGCGGCGGCCGGCTTCCCCTGATAGATCACGCTCCCGGTCACCGGATGCGTGTTTGGACCCGTCTGGGGCGCCCCACACCCCCCGGTCAAGAGCAGGAGCAGCACGCCGTGGCAGAGTGCGGCTTGGGCGGGACGCCAGCGCCCGCCGCGCCCGGATATCCGCGCCGCTGGGGGGTTCAAGCCGCTCATTCCCCAAACCCCGTGGGTTCGCCATCATTGCGGGCGCCGAGCCGCTGGTAGGTGGTGTAGTCGATCGAGTCGGTCAGGAAATGCGTGGAGCCATCCGCAAACACGAAGTTGGCGCCCCCCGGGTGCCGGGACTTAAACCCCATCGCGGTGTTGAAGTCGAGCTCCCAGTTGTGCCCCGGCATGACGGTCACGCCACCCGCGACCTTGGGGGCGTTGTCTTTGTCGGTCTCGAAATTGATAGGGGCGGTCGTCGCGAACCACAGGCCCTCCGAGAGGGTCCAGCCGCGGATCCATTGGAATGCCGACGATGCGGGGAGTATCTCGCCGATGGCGATCGTGCTGGAAGTACCGTCGGTAATCTGCGAAATCTTTGCCGACCACGTTGCCCGCGCGAAGACTCCGGAGATCGTGCTCGCGTCGGCGCAGTCGCCGCGGATGTTGGTTCCTGCGCGGACGTTGCGTGGGCCCGTGCCGCAGGGGCGGGACGCGTTGTAGTTCTGATTGAACCAGTCTTCGCCGTCTCGGTCGGGGTCGTGCTGGGCGCCACCGCTGGGAACGACGGTCGATAGTCGAAATCCGGCGAACGACTCCATCACTTGCGACCCCATCGAGCCCGCGTAGTTGGTGGTCGCGACCTGCCCGGGGGACGCCAGCGAAGCCCACGAGGTGACGCCGTCCAACGGGTTCACGAGGCCGGACTTGTCGTCCGAGGGGCACTGCAAGATCGGGACAACAAACTGCCTGATCGGGAGGTTGCCGAGGAGTTGGTCCCCCGGACGGATGCAGCCGGGTGAACCCGGCTTGCAGAAGTCGATCTTGTCGGTGAGCGCCGCCTCTTCAAGGTAGGGCGCCAAGAGCAGCATGTGCGAGGCAAAGTCGCGTTGGCCGGCGAGGGCCCCGTGGATGTGGTTGACGTTGCTCGGAAAAATGTTGTGCGAGTTGTGGTAGTTGTGCAGCGAGATGCCGAGCTGGCGCATGCCGTTGACGCAGGACGTACGCCTTGCGGCCTCGCGTGCCGACTGCACCGCAGGGAGCAGCAGCGCGACCAGGATGCCGATGATCGCGATGACGACCAGGAGCTCTACCAGCGTGAACGCACGTGCAGGGGCTTGCGCGGGGCAGGAAGTCGGTGAGCCGGTCATGCGTCGTCGCTCCAACAGGGACGTAGGCAGAATCTGACAGCGACGCAGGGGGAGGTGCTTTTTGCGGATCGCCAGCGGCTGCGCAAAGGCCGGCTGTTCGTGATTCTGCTTGTAAAGCTCGCGGACGTGGGCGGGGCACGCCTCGTGAACCCGAACTCCGAAGTCGAGCCACCCGTCGCCATACGGACGACCGCCAGTCTCCTGCGCTCCGACGTGGCAAGCTGGAACGTCCCCGTCTCCGCCGTCAAACGACTGCAAGGGACCGCCCGAGGTAGTACGGTTCGCCATCGAAATGCCGTGGATTGGATAAGAACGCAGAGCAGGGACTCGTCGGAAACTCACCTAGAATGCATCCGCCGCCACAAGAACGACCCGCCGTGGCAGAAGTGGGAGACGTGGCTACAATTCCGTCCAGCACAATGGCAAGCCGAACGGCACTTGTCAATGCATTTGACGACTGTTTGTGAACGAATAGGCACTCGATTTCGGGTTCTTGCAGCGGCCATCCCGCGGGATGAGCAGAACAGCCATGCCTCAGTGTTTCCCGAGCCTTCACCCATCTTTAGGCAGAAAATCAAACCGCGGCGTAAAAATCGCTTGACAAGCGGGGGCTAGTCGAGCTACCCTAGCGGCTCTTTAGCGGTACAAACTTTTCCGTAAGTTGTGCTTACAAATAGCTTCGCTGCACCAGCCAAATTCGGACGGTTACAGTGCGTACAGGTGCCGGTGAAGCAAACCAAGCGTGTGCTGATTCCGGCTTCTGAGTTTCGGCGGCATCTGCAGCTCTTGAGTCTCTTTTTTGTGCATCGGGCACTTGAGTAGGCTGGGCCAGGAGGGCTGGATTCGCGTGTTATCGGATAGCCACCCAGGCTATCGGTCCATTTTTACTTGCATCTTCCTAAGAGGCCTGCCGTGACTTTCTATGTAGCATTTCATCGCGTTTGTCTAGGAATTGCAGCGGGTTTAGTAGGCCTAAGCTGCCAGGTTTGTTTCGCCGTCGATTTGGTGGCGATCAACTTTGAGGCGGGCAGCGTCGGCGCTCCCGGCAGCCCTATCAATGGATGGGAGTTCTCCGCCGTCGGCGCGGGCAAGGCGCCGGAGATTGGTTCCACCGGACGCAACTTTATCACCGGCACGAACGACGAGGCACTCTACATTAAACCCTTTACCCCGGGAGAGTCGGGGTCGTTCAGCGGCGGCCCCCCCGCAAACTACCAGGGCGTTGTCTTCCGCCCCGCTTCACCTCTTCAGGTTCCAGCCGGCTCAAACGTGTATATGGTGATGGAGCACTTCGGCGATTTCGCCGATGGAGGCAACGCACTCAAGTACCGCTTCGCCGCCGGTGTCGAAGGGAATGGCAGTCAGTTCTTAGGCTTTGACGGCACAAGTAACGACACGTTTCGGCAGGAAGTTTCTTATGAACTCCGAACTGACGCAACGGAGCGGTCCATGCAAGGCCAGACACGGACCGCTGCTGGCGCCTCAAACAGTGCGGAGTATTTCCGCGAAGCCCACTGGGATAAGAGTGACGTTGTAGGTTTCGGCGCGCCGCTCAATAACCCGGTCGGCGGGAACGAAACGAACAACTTCCTGGACCGCTCCTACGAAGCCGCCATCTTGTTCCGTCCCCAACCGGGTGGCACCGACATGGAAACTCGGGTTGCCAACAGTGTTGGTGGGGTGCGAGTCCAGGACGGCACGTTCAATGCCAACGGCGCTGCTTCCGCGAACAACCAGGCCGAGTTTGCGACCACGCAAGTCGACTACATCTACCTGGCAATTGCCCGCTACAACGGGCAATACGATGGTCCGGGCGGCAACTTTGATGAGTTCACCAACTTTTCGCGAGAACCGTCCGCTTACTCATCCAACGCCAATTTCAGTGTCGACAATCCGATTACCAATCCAACCGGGTATGTCATCGACAATGCGGCCAACCTTAAGCTGGGCGTCAAGTCGCTGCGGTTCGGGATCGCCGCCCCGGGCGACTTTAACATCGACGGCGTCGTGGACGCGGCCGACAAAGCGCTGGCCATGGGCAACATGGGCTTGTCGGGCGCCACGTTTTTTGACGGCGACAACGACAACGACGGCGACGTCGACGCCGACGACCTCGCTATCTTTAACCTTGGTCTCGCCGGCGACTACAACAACGACGGCGCGGTTGACGCGGCCGATTACACCGTGTGGCGGGATACCCTGGGCGGAGCTAGTATCCCGAACGAGACCGCTAGCCCCGGCGTGGTTGACGCCGCGGATTACAATGCGTGGCGGGCCAACTTCGGGGCTCCTCCCGCTCCCGTCGTCGGCGCTGCCGTGCCCGAGCCGACCGCTTTGGTCTTGATCGCATTGACCGGGGTGTTGGCCGGATTGCTTCGCCGCAACTAGTCGATCTTTGTAGCAACTCCAGATATCCAGTCCCGCTGAAAGCGGCCTGGGGAGAGCGGGGCAGATTTCTCCAGGTCGCTTTCGGTTTTTGCTTCCTCACCGGAATCTGTTGGTGAATTCCGGCTCGGGTAGGCTGCGTAACCGTTCACACCCCGTCGCGTAACTGCTCTTCGCGCCGGTTGCGAGAGACTCACAATACGGTCGTCGATGCGTTGCGTCCGCTGATCGTACATCTCTTGCTGCTGGCGATAGAGTTCACGCGCGACCAACAGGCTCTTGTAGGTCCGCCGACTCAGGCTGGAGAGCGGCGCCGCGTCGGGGTGCTCCAGCAGACGGTCGATCGCCCTCAAATTTCGGGCCAAAAAGCCGAGTTGCTGGCGGTTCGCCCCGGCGGATCGCGTGGCGGCCTGGCTGCTTCTTCTTGGCGAAGCCGACAAACACGCGACGCGCTTTCTGGCGGTACGTCCGCGGTCGCGGCTGCTTGCCCACCAGCGGCCGGTGCAACGCGTCGATGATCGCGTCGGTCTTCTCCCGCGCTTCGTTGAGCAGACTGGCGTCCGTCGGATAACGGATGTCGGCCGGCGCGGAGGTGGCGTCGGCGATCAACTGGCCGCGATGGGCCGGGGCGCCGGGAGCGTGGTCCGGGGGAGGCGTCGCGACGCCTTCGTCAGGCTTGTAGGGATCGTGGTTGTCCGCGTCGGCATTGTTGGGGTCCGCGTTGCTCGCGACGCTCTTGGGCAACGCGGCCAGCGCAATCGCTTCGGCGATTTTCTGGATGCCCTCTTCGCCAAACCGCTTGCGAAAATCGACCATCGTCGAGGCGTCAAACGGACGCTCTTGCGTAAACTCTTCCAAGCCAATGAAGAACTGCAAATACGGATTCTCCCGGATCGCTTCGACCGTTTCGCGGTCGGTCAGCCCCATTCGTTCCTTGATGAGCAGCGCGCCAAGCGCCGTGCAGCCTGGCACGATCGGCTGGCCGGCGTCTTCGCACAACGAGTGATGATAAATCGCCTCGGCAAGTTAGCAAGGGACGAGCCTCGCCAACGCCACCCAGCGATTCTCCGGGTCCAAGCGGCCGCTGAAAGGGAGATAGAAGTCCGGGAACTCCAACTGACGAGGCTCTGTGCGGCGGTACATCCGGTCACCGGGGCTAGAGAAATAGGCCCAGTCGGGCCCGACTGCCGCACAGCTTCCGACGACTCTGCCCAAAAAACCACGCGGCCAATGACAACAGAAAAGCCCTTTTCGGCGATGAACCAAGGAAGAAAGAGTAAATCAGCAAACCCTACGTACCGCGTGGTTGATGCACGCAAGTCGGTCACTGTGGCCGACGGCGTGGCGCACTCCATCTACCGCGAGGCGCAGCTTGCGTTGCGTGCGGTCGTGGCGACGCGCGAACTCGACGCGTTCCTGGCGGACAAGGACGCCGTGACGGAAGAGTTTGCGGAGACCATGCGTCGCCGCGCGGTGGACCTGGGTCTGGAGGCTGTGTCGGTCACCGCGCGAGGCGGCCTATCCGCGGGGCCGGTGCAAGCTTTCGCCTCAGCGCCGGCTACAGGCTCGCGAAGCGGGCCGGAGTCGAGGTGACGATGCGTGCGCCACCGTCGGCGCCGGGTTGCGCGTCCTTTTCGGCGCCAACCGCGTCGAGCAGCCGTTCGACTCCCTGGACCGGTTTCGCGCTCATCGAAAGCCGGCTCTCGACGTCGGGGGCGCGCAGGTCGCACTTGGCTTGATCCTTAGGAGCCGCCGCCGCTTTGCAACCGCTGGCGGTTGTCGCGACCCCGCAGCGTCCGCCGGCTGACATCGGTTTGTGCCGAATCGGGTTTTTGTCGACTGGCAGTGGACCAACACCGCCGAGCCGGCAACCCCCGCTTGTCGAGGAGACCGGTCGGCGCCCCCTCCCGGTTCTAGCGGATTCCCGCGGTGTCGATCAGCAAGAACGGTTCGTCCACGGCCTCTGCCTCCCCCCGTCACGCCAACAGCGACAGGCCGGGGGCACACGGCAATTGCAATATGCCAGCTTATGGGGAAACGATTTCACCGTCCGCCCGATGGCACAGTCGGTTGAACAGTTCGGGCTCGATGTCGTACTCCATCCCCCGTGCAGAACCGTCCGCGAAGCCGGCAGTGAAGACGCCGCTGTGAGCGCTGCCAAAGGTGCTTGCCCTGATCGAGTTTCCCTGACCCGTTGGCGGATTGTTCATGCCGTCTTGCTCGGGTTGGCACAGACCATAGCGGATGACGTCCCAATCCCAGCCGTCGGACCATCCTTTGTCATCATCTTCAAAATTGCCCGTGTCGTACTCAGAAGGCTGCAGGCGCTTCTCGCCAAGGACAATAGTTTTTGACGAACCGTCTGTTATCCTTGCGAACGTGATAGGGGTGTAGAACCGCTGGGCCGTGTTGCCGTTGCTACGCACGATGACGCCCCAGTAGCCGACATAATCTCGTCTCGGATCACTCGGAGTGAGCACCGGACGTTTGACCTCGCTGCCAAAAGGGTTGAAGTTTACCAAGCCGGCCCACACGAACCGGGCTTTGCACCAGCGGGCGTCTTCAAGCATCATATCAAAGGTGGCGTCGCCGATGTCCGATCGTGTAAAGTCGGCGTGGGCCGCGGCGTAATCGATCAACCAGTTCTGGGTGTTCCTGTCGGGGTGGCTGTTCCTGGTAGGACCGCGGCGAGAAGGGCAATAAAAGCCGTCAACCTTGCTGTTTTCTAGCAGATCAGTAATGGCCTGGCGGGTGGTCGCCCCGCTGTTTTGGGGCGCCGAGTGCAGCGCGTCTTCTTCGATGTACGGAAGCAGCTGAAATGCCCAGCTAAGCCCCTGCGTCTTCGGCCCCGCGGGCTTGCCGCCCGACATGTAGTCGATCAGATCCGGGTTGGACACAAAGCCGCCGCTGGGGAACACCTTCCGTGCACCGACATGGTTCTGCATGGCGAGCATCAGCTGCTTCACCTGATTGATGCACTGAGTTCGTCTGGCTGCTTCGCGTGCGCTCTGAACCGCAGGCAGCAACAGGGCAACCAGGACCCCGATGATAGCAATCACCACCAGCAACTCAACCAGGGTGAACGCTTTGCAATTTCTAACATGCTGCTTGCGCACGTGAGGCCTCATCATCGAACGAGAGGGAATCAGAGACGAAAGAGACCGCCGAGAGCTTACCCGTGCAAAGGACGCGGCAGGGATGAACCACCGACCCTTACCTCAGGCCATAAGAGGACGAGCAGTTGCCAGTCACGCAGTGACGCGTGTGTATCGCGACACGGCTGGCAAACCGATTTTCCGCCTCCGAAAGAAGCTAACAAATCCAATCCAATATGTCAACACAAACTCAGGACACGGGACCCTCCGCAGAGGGCCCGGCCGAAGCACGCGGGCGTCCGCACAGCCTGGCTAAACCACCTCCCCAGCAGCAGGTGGGCCCCTCGAGCACGGATGCGCCGCGTAGAGCGATCGGCGATTCTTACCTTTGCGGCGGACGAGCGCACCAGCCGGAGGATGCCGATCACATCCATTCCCGGCACGACGCACGCCCCGATTGTGGTGCTACGTTGAGAAACCCGGGGGTTCCGGGGGTTGGCAATCAGTTTTTTACGCGGCTCGCGGATAGCAAGGAGTGGGCTATCCGCCGTCGGTTTTCGGCATCCGGGTCGGTCGCCGCGGAACAACAACCCGGCGGCCCAACCCATCCGCCGTGTGATCTGGGGGGTCGCGGCGCCTCAGTTCGTCGATGACCTAATCGGACAACGCCATTGTCTATCGCTGCGCGACCGACTCCCGCACCGCCAGCTGCGCGTCCAGCAACATCGTCCTGGGCGGCCGCCGCGGTTCTTCGATACGCAGACGCATCGCTTCTACCGCCGCGTCGCCCAAGTCTTGGCAGGGCTGGCGGACGGTGGTCAGGGGGACGCTCAGGTGCTGTGCGAGTGAAATATCGTTAAAGCCCGCGACGCTGAGGTCCGCCGGGACCTTCACGTCCAGCCCGGCCAGGGTCTGCATCAAGCGCGTTGCGACCATGTCGTTCTCGCACATAATGACGTCGGGCGAGTGGGCGTCGATCAAATCGCCAATGAACCGCGTGTCCGCTGCGTCCCCCTTAATCACCAGGCCTTCGCAGCCACTAGCCGCCAGACATGCGCGCATCCCGGAGACGCGTTTGAGGAGCGAGTCGGTGTGCCCCGGCCATTGCAGGTAGACAATTCTTCGATGGCCAGCGGCGACAATGTGCTCTGTGAGCCGGTACTGGCCTTGCAGGTGGTCGACCGATACGAGGTCGAATTCGCTGCGTGCCGGGAACCCTTCAATGTCGCGATCGAGCAAGACAACCGACACGCCGGCCGAGGCGAAGAGTTTGAGGATGTGCTGGTTGGTCTGCGCATCGAGCCCAGGACCGGACAACGGGACGAAGAAGACGCCCGATACGGCTTGGACGATCAATCTTTCCGCTGCGTGCACCGCCGCTTCCGGGTGGGCGTCCAAGCGGCCGACGCCGCCGGTAGCGTGCAGCTGCGAGGCGCCCGCGTCTCCCCACATCAGCCCGATCTGCTCGCGCTGCACGCGGCGCGCGATCTGGGCGCAAATGGGATCGAAGATGTCTCCGCAGCCCAGCTCTGGAACCAGTAGTCCCAGCGTCGCCGCGGCGTTCTTCTTAGCGGAGCCGCGTCTCACAAAACTACCCGCCCCCGGCCGCCGCTCGATGAGCCCGAGGTCCTGCAGGTCGCGCATCGCACGAGCAATGGTCGGACGGGAATATCCCAGCTGCTCGACCAATATGGCTTCGGTAGGGAGCTGCGAGCCGAGCCCGTACTGCCCGGACCGGATCCCCTTTTCGAGCAGTCGAAACACTTCACGATGCTTGGCGGCCGGCCGACCGGCGGGTTTCCGCGATGAACTCAAGGTCTATTGCCCTCACTGATAAACAGAGTTGTCGCTAGGCTGACTAAATTGTAATGACAATCGGCCGCCAAAATCAACCGTTTGACGAGAAACCCAAGAACTTCGCCTACAAACGGCGAGCGGTTTTCGTGGAACGCGGCTTAAATCCCCTTTTTTCGTGTTTTGGATCGATGGCGGGCGTGCTCCGAGTCAAAAAAGTGGGGCGATTCGGCGCCTTTACAGGGCAGTTCATTGCTTTGAGCGAACACGGTTTGTAAAGTTTCAAAATGATAACGTTCAAGCAAGAAAGCTGTTAAGAGTGGCCCCGGGGTTGGAACCGGCTGGACTGGCGTCGACTTGAACTGTCTAGCAGCCCACGCGGGACTGCGAATCACGTGACTGGGCAGCGGCGGCCATTTGCCGTTCGCGTACGACTGAAACGGGAGCCGCACCGTGCCATAGCCCAGCACCATCGGGCCGTCGTCGCGTTTTTCGTTCTCCCTCCTACCGCACCCGATGCATGTTCCAGACACACTTCGACCGCTTGCCGAACGCAGGAATGCTGGTTTCGAGCGACCGCGTGCGTGGCGCACGCACGCGGTCGCGGCCGACTTCGCGGGAGTGGCGCCGGCCGACGCTGAGTGTAATTGCTGGCGTAGTCGCGCTCGCCGCTGCGACGCTGGTTCGGGCGGACGAGTCGGCGCGTGGGTTTGCGTACCAGGTCCAGCCGGTCCTGTCCGACAAGTGCTTCTCCTGCCACGGGCCCGACGAGGAGAAGCGCCCCACGGATCTGCGGCTGGATCGCGAGGCAGGGGTGAGCGAAGCGTTCGCAGGGGGCGACTTCTCGCAGAGCGAAGCCTGGCGGCGCATTACCTCTACCGACCCCGAGCTGATGATGCCTCCGCCGGGGCAGCACAAGCCATTCACTCGGCCGCAGCTTGAAGCGGTGCGGGGATGGATGTCGAAAGGCTCCCAGTGGTCACCGCACTGGGCGTTTGTGGCCCCGGAAAAGTTGGAGCCCCCCCGCGGCTTCGCGGAACATCCGATCGACGCTTTCGTGCGCCGGCGACTCGCGGCGGGGGACCTCGTGCCCGCGCCACGAGCCAGTAAAGAGAAGCTGCTGCGCCGCGCGACGCTCGACTTGCACGGGCTGCCGCCGACTCTGGGAGAGATCGACGCCTTTGTCGCGGACGATTCCCGGGAGGCTTGGGACCGGGTGCTAGACCGATTGCTGGCTTCGCCCCGGTACGGCGAGCGGATGGCGGTCGCGTGGCTCGACGGCGCGCGCTATGCGGACACCAACGGTTACCAGAACGACTTCAGCCGGACCATGTGGCCGTGGCGAGACTGGGTGATCGACGCGTTCAACAAGAACATGCCGTTCGACCGGTTTGCGATCGAGCAGCTCGCGGGCGACCTATTGCCCGATGCTACGGACGCCCAGCGGCTAGCGACCGCCTTTAACCGCAACAACCGCACCGTCACCGAGGGGGGGTCGATCTCGGAAGAATGGCGCGTAGAGAACGTGATCGATCGCGTCGAAACGACCTCGGCGGTATTCCTTGGCCTGACGATGGGCTGCGCTCGATGCCACGACCACAAGTTTGATCCGATCACTCAGGAAGAGTTCTACGGCTTCTTCGCGTTCTTCAACAGCGTCGATGAACTGGGCGTCTACAACGAAGCACGTGGCAACGTAGGGCCAGTTGTCGAGTGTGCCGATGATGCCCAGCGCGTAGAAATGGCGCGACTGGAGGAGCGTGTGGCCGAGCAAGCCCGACTGCTCGAGTCCCTTCAGAAGAAGGAGCAGGGTGACGAAGCGGCTCGGTTGGCTGCGCCGAGCGATATCGATTCAGTGGCGGCGGATGGAGACGCGAAACTCGCTCCACGCGAGGGCGCCCGCTTGGTGGCAGAGCTCAGAGCTCAGCTGGAAGCCGCGCAGCGCGAGGCCGACGACTACCGCAAGACCGTGCCGACCTGCATGGTCATGCAGGAGCTGCCCCAGCCGCGGCAGGCTTACGTGCTCAAGCGGGGCGAGTACGACAAGGCCGATCCAGGTCGGCCCGTCTCACCCGCGGTTCCGGCCTTTCTGGGTCGGCTTCCGACGGGCCGCAACGACCGCTTGGCGCTGGCCAAGTGGATCACCGCGCGCGACAACCCGCTCACCGCCCGGGTGGTCGTCAACCGATTGTGGAGCCGCTTCTTCGGCCAAGGACTGGTGAAGACCGAGGAGAATTTCGGCGTGCAGAGTGATCCGCCCTCCCACCCGGACCTGCTCGATTGGCTGGCTGTCGAACTGATAGATTCAGGCTGGGACCTGCGGCACGCGATCCGCCTGATAATGACCAGCGAGACGTACCGGCAATCGTCGGCCGTCGCGGCGGAGCAGTACGCTAGCGATCCCACCAATGCGACCTTGGCGCGCGGCCCTCGACATCGCTTGCAGGCAGAATTTGTGCGCGACAATGCCTTGTCGATCAGCGGGTTGCTGGCGCCGCGTATCGGCGGGCCATCGGTGTTTCCCTATCAACCAGAAGGTTTATGGGACGAGCTCGCCGGGGGGGCCAACCAAGGACCGTACACACAGGCTACCGACGAGGGGCTGTACCGCCGCTCACTGTACACGTACCGCAAGCGTACGGTCCCGCACCCAACGATGACGACGTTCGATTCTCCCAGCTTCGAGGTCTGCACCGTCAAGCGCACCATCACTAATACGCCGCTGCAGGCGCTGGCGCTGCTTAACGACACTACCTATGTAGAAACGGCCCGCGAACTGGGTGCACGGATGCTCAAGGAGGGCGGCGACGACAAGGCCGCGCGCGTCCGATTCGGCTTCCGCTTGTGTACCTCGCGGGACCCGTCCGCGGAAGAGCTGGGCCTGTTAGTCAAGGCGCTGGATAAGTACCACTCAAGGTATCAGGGCGATCAAGACGCCGCGGAGCTGCTGCTCAAGGTCGGCGCGTCGCCGGCCTATCCGAGCACGGATCCGCCGGAGCTTGCCGCGTACGCTTCCCTTGGCAGCCTGCTGCTCAACCTGGACGAAACCATCTCCGTAGAGTAGCCCCGATGCCATACGAATCCTCACTCAGCCAAGCGCAGGGCTGGAACCGGCGTCACTTTTTACAGAGCGCAATCGGCGGTCTGGGAAGCGCCGCGTTTGCATCGTTGTCGGCGCCGGCGCCCGCGTCGAGCATGCGGCCCGGGCTGCCCCACCTGAATCCGCGCGCAAAGCGGGTGATTTACCTGTTCCAGTCCGGCGCGCCGTCGCAATTCGAGAGTTTTGACTACAAGCCAACGCTCACGAAGTTGGCCGGCCAAGAACTCCCCGATTCGGTCCGCGGCGGCCAGCGGCTCACCGGGATGACCAGTGACCAAGCCAGCTTCCCTATCGCACCGTCGACCTTTCATTTCGGCCGTCACGGGCAGTGCGGCGCCGAGGTGAGCGAGCTGTTCCCTTACACCGCGAAGGTGGCGGACGACTTGCTGATCATCCGCTCGATGAAGACCGAGGCCATCAATCACGACCCGGCGATTACCTTCTGCCAGACCGGCTCTCAGATCGCCGGCCGTCCGAGCATGGGGGCGTGGGTGGCGTACGGCCTGGGGAGCCTGAACAACGACCTCCCCTCCTACGTGGTCATGGTTTCGCGTGGCACCGGTCGCGCCGCGGGCCAGCCGCTGTACGACCGGCTGTGGGGCAGCGGCTTCTTGCCTTCTGCCTACCAAGGGGTGAAGCTGCGCGCCGCCGCCGACCCGGTGCTCTACCTCGCCAACCCGGCTGGCTGCGGCCGGGAGCAACGTCGGGACCTGCTCGACGACCTCGGCCGGCTCAACGTGATCAAGCACCAACAGACCGGCGACCCAGAAATCTTGACTCGCGTGTCGCAGTACGAAATGGCGTTTCGGATGCAGACATCCGTGCCCGAACTTACTGACATCTCGGACGAGCCGGATCACATCCTCGACCTCTACGGCCCGGACGTCCGCCGGCCGGGCGCCTACGCCCGCAATTGCCTGCTGGCTCGACGCATGGCGGAGCGCGATGTTCGATTCATTCAGCTCTACCACATGGGCTGGGATCAGCACAACGATCTGCCCGACCACATGGGCAAGCAGTGCAAAGATACGGACCAGGCCTCCGCGGCCTTGGTGACTGACCTGAAACAACGTGGCCTGCTGGACGACACGCTGATCGTCTGGGGAGGAGAGTTCGGGCGAACCGTCTACTGCCAAGGCGAGCTTAGCAAAACCAACTATGGTCGTGACCACCACCCCCGGTGTTTCAGCATGTGGATGGCCGGCGGCGGCGTCCGCGGCGGTCAAACCTACGGCGCCACCGACGACTTTTCCTACAATATCGTCGAGAAGCCCACGGAGGTTCACGACCTTAACGCGACGATCATGCACTTGTTGGGCGTGGAGCACACCCGCCTCACGTACAAGTTCCAGGGCCGTGACCACCGCCTCACAGACGTGGGTGGCAATGTGGTTCACGATTGGCTTTCCTGAAGGTCTGGTGGTCGACTCGCAGATGCTCGTGGCCCGCCAGCGTCGCGTCGGGTGGGTCCACGCTTGCGTTCTCAGCGTGCCTGGTAGCAGGGGCGCTCAATGGGGTGCTTCGCCGCGGTTGCGAACCAGGCGAGCCCCACTCCTGAGCGGCGTTATCGTTTGCACGGCCGCCCTCGGCCTAAGGGAGAGGCTAGGCGAACGATAGCGTTCCAGGCATTCGGCGATGAACCTTGCGGCTGTGTCCAATTGCGGCGCCAACCAAAAGGCGGAGCGTCGCCTTAATGCCTACCGGGGGTTGTACGCTTTCTATTTGAAGTAGCGCGATCGAGGTAGGGAGCTGCGCAGACCGAACGGACGAGGTCCTGGTCGAGGACGGCGACGCGCCACGCAGCCATGGCGGCCGCTTCGAGGGCGTCGTAGTCGGCGTAGGCGCGGTTGCTCGAGAAGTGGCTCTTGAGGTAGCGCCAGAGGTTCTCGATCGGGTTCAGCTCGGGGCTGTAGGGGGGCAGCTTCACCAGCGTTACGTTCTCCGGCACACGCAGCGCGCCCGCTGTGTGGAAGCCTGCGCCGTCCCAGATCATCACGGCGTGCTTTCCCTCGGGGATGGTCTTGCGAACAGCTCCAAGAATGAGTTGACGATCTGCGTGTTCAACTGCGGGCTGAGGAGCCCTTCGGCGTGCCCCGCCGAGCTCCAGTAAACACTCGGGGCACACGGCGCCGATCACCCACAGGTACTCGTACTCGGTCTGACGCACAGCCGTTGGCCGCGAGCCCTTCTCGGCCCAGACGTTGGTGTTGGTCCCCTGCTGGCCGAACCGCGATTCGTCCTGGAAGTAGACCCGCAACCGCTTGCCTGGGTGCTCCGCGGCGATCTTGTCGAGGCGCTCGGGCCACGCTTGCTTGAACGCTTCGACCTGCGCTGGATCTGCCTTGCGATGCCGCGGCCGGGGACGCAGGTAGCGGTAACCAACGGTGTTATCTGACTTGAACGCCGACTTCCCCCGCCGGTCGACCACTCCACCGATACCCAGTCCGCCATTGCACGATCTGGGATGACCGTCATCCCAGGGACAGCGACCCAAGACGACGCGCAGCTGCAGGGGGCTCTCACCGGGGTCCTCACCAATCCAGACCAAGGGGGGCCCCAGAGCGTTCGCCCGAGCAGTCGTGCCGCTGGGCGCCAGCGGATCGTTGAGCTCCGCGGAGACCCTCGGGCCGATCGGCTGCGGCCTCCGCGAGGCGGTCGCGTTCGGCCCGCTCGGGCTGGGCGGGCGCGTCCAACGCCGCCGCAGCGAGCCAGGCTAGCCGCGCTTGGGCCCAGGCTTTGGCCTCCCGGCGCCCCAAACGGTCCTCTCGCAACAGGCCCGGGGTGCGGGGCTTGACCTCGTTGTGTCGTCGCACAAGCTGCGCGCGGCAGCGGATCTGCCGGCGGGGCTGGCGGAACGACTCGGACGCCGGCCAGAGCGGAGGCGGCTCGTTGGTCCGCGTCAGGTCGGCCGGCAGCCGGGCGTCGCTCGCATCGCCTCGTGGCGATCCAGAATCACTGGCTCTGCGTCGGTCGCACCCAGGTTTCGTCCTTCTTGTAACGCCGAGCCCGGTCCACCACGACGGCGTCCTTGCTGGCCGCGATCACCTTGTCGAGCGCCCGATCAAACTCGGCCTTGTTGGGTTCGCGCAGGCCCCGGTGGTGGGCGAGCTCCACGACCGAAAGGCAGGCGGTTTCGGCGAACGGGGGCCGATCGACGTAGGGCAGGATGAACCGCAACGCTTCTGGAGTACGGATGGCGGCCGCGCGCTTCAAAGCCAATTGCCGCTCCTGGTCGCGCGTGGCCAACGAGAAGGCGAGCTTGAGCAGTTCCAGCTCCTGCCGGTCCGACCGCCCGTCGGGCAGCGGCGCGATCCGGATCAGCGCGCGTAGCGCCGCGATCTGATCCCCCTCGTGGCCATCTTCTTGGACAAGCTCGATCAAACGAGGGGCGACCGATGCGTCGGGCCAGTTGCACAGCGCGCGGACCCCCATCGCATGTTCTTCTGCGTCATCGCTGGCGATCGCCGCTTCGACGACCCCGAGCGCGGCCGGGCCGCCCACCCTGCCGAGCGTGGAGAGCATCGCCGTCTGGTCGGCTTTGGGAAGCTGAGCCAGCGCCTCCAGCAGCAGGGCGTCGCGCTTGGGTGGATCAGCGATCCGCGCGCAGACAAACATCACCTCCTTTTCTGCCGCCTCACGTTCCTTGCCGGGCTCGGCGCGCAAAACTCCCCTCACCAAGCCGGGCAGGTCCTCGGCCGAGGCCAACTGGCCCAGGGCGGTCATCGCGGCGCGGCGGACCTGGGCCTCGCCAGACAGCGACGCCTGGAGCAGCGCGCCAGTCGCGCTGAGCGCACGGCGGGTGGCCAGAACCTCGATCAGCTCAACCTGGACCTTGGGAGACGTATGGCCCATGGCGTCGACGATGGACTGTGGCACGTCGTCTCCTTCAAGCCGCACGAGACTGCTGCGGGCGGCCGCCTGCAACGCGCCTGGACTCTCGCTACCCAGCCGCTCGACGAGCAGCGGAAGGTCCTTGGAGTTGCCCAGCGGCCCCAGGGCCTTGGTTGCGGCGATCGTGACCTGGGCGTCGGATGTTTGGGCCAGCAGGTCGAGAAGAGCGGGGCGCGCCGCCTTATCTCCGCGGTCCGCCAGCGCGCCCAGCAGTCCGATCTGCCCGTCCGCGGGGAGCCCGGCAAGTTGCGCGGCGAACCGCTCGGTGGCGGCCCCTCCCGGCGACTGCGTGCGGACCTGAGCGAACGCGAGTGCGCGAATGTCCTTGTCTTGGTCGTTCAAAAAGGAAAGGACGAGTTGAACGTGCTCGTTGGCGGTGTCTTCGTCGCCGTACGACGCGCTTGCCGCAGCAAGCGTAGCGCACAGCGCCAAGGCGCCTAAGACCGACCGTCGCAAGTGATTCATCGAGGCTTCTCAGAATGCGGCTAGAAAAACGCCTCCGCACAAACGATGCACCGCGAGATGCAGCGACACCGCGGGAGGCAGTTCCGTCTCAATCGAAGGACAAGCAAGGCCTCCCGATTACTGCCCGGCACACGTGAGCATGCCTTTCGCGGCGGCGAGGCGGACGTGCTTGGGCTGATCGCCGCTGGCCATCTTCTTGTAGATGGCCAAGGCCTTTGCCTTCTTGCCGGCGCCGACCAGGCCCTCGGCACAAGCCAGCGAGGCGTCGGTGAGAGCCGCATCCACCGCTTGCCTTGGCTTGGCTGTTGACAACGCGGCGGCCGCGTCGGCCGAGCGGATGTCGCCCAGGGCGTACACGGCCGCGCAGGCGACGGCCGCGTCGTCGTCGTTCACCAGGCCGGCCAGGTACGCAACACTCGACGGGTCCCGACGGACGCCCAGCGTCGAAATGACGCCGACCTTCAAGTCGCCCGTTAGCTCTGCCAGCGACTCCTGCAGGGCGGCCGCGGCCTCGGGCGCCTTGATATCTTCGAGCGCGTACCGCGCCATGTGGGAGTTTTCTTGCTGGGCAAGCAAGCCCTTGAGCGCGGGGACCGAAGCGGCCGTGCCGATGACCCGCAGCTTGCGACAGACGTAGTCGATCCCGTCGCGTGAGAGACCGCTTTGCAGCACGCCCGTCAACTTGGCCTCCAGGTCGGCGCGGGCGGCCGCGTCGCCGTGGGTGGCGATCACGGCGTCTTCAATAGGCTGCAGGGCGTCCAGGTCGGTCCCCCAGTCGTACGTCTTCAGAGATTCAATGGCTTGATCGAGCATGATGAAGTTTCCTTGATCGGGTTCCCGGGTGGGAATAACTTGTTCTGGATAGTGGGCGCAATCATTCGCAACGCTAGCCGCCGCTTACAACTGCCACGGTTCGCGGCGGGCACGATCGAGGTAGCGGTTGGCCTCTTCGTCGCCCACAAACCGCTGCGCCTTCGCGTCCCACTTCAGCGATCGTTCGACGGCGTAGGCGACAATGCCCAGATGGGCGACGGTCACCGTGTTGATGGCGTAGTCGATGTCGCGGAACGGCTTCTCCCGCGTCTTCACGCAATGGATGAAGTCGCCGTAGATCCCCCCCGTGCCCTTGTACTCGGGCACCGGCTTGGCCTCGCGTGTTTCGCCGGGGGTGCCCTCTACCTCCAGATTCTCTTTCCCTGGGCAATTGTGGGTCAGCGTCTTGCCGCCCGGGTACTTGAAGGTCAGGTGCGTCTTGCCGTTGTCGTTGTGAAAGACGACTTCTTCGGGCTGCAGGTCGCGCACGTCGATGGCGAAGGTGGCCCCCCCAAAGTGGTGGGCCCCCCAGTCCGTCATGCCCCCCCCCGAGTAATCCAGATACGACCGCCAGCTGTTGCCCTTGGTCGAGTAACTCCCGGAGCAGCGGTTCGGGTTGTAGGGCGCCCAGGGCGCGGGGCCCAGCCACAGGTCCCAATCGATGTCGTCGGGCGCGCCCTCGGCCGGCAGATTACAGAGCTTCGAGAGCGGACCAACATTCACGTTGATGCTCTGGATGGGCCCCAGTTCTCCGCTCCAGCACTTGTCGACGAGTTTTCGATAGTCTTGCAGCACGCGTTGGCTGCCCCCCGAGACGACACGCGCGTAGCGACGGGCCGTCTCAATCATGAGCGGGCCTTCGCGCAGGGTGCGGGATTCCGGCTTCTGGCAGTACACGTCTTTGCCGTTGCGACACGCCTCAATGACCATGATCGCGTGCCAATGGTCGGGAGTAGCGATGTGCACCGCGTCGATGTCGGACCGCCCGATCAGTTCGCGAAAATCGTTGTACGCTTGGCAGTCGCGGTTCTTGTAGTGGCCGTCGACCTTGCCTTTGGCCTGCTCGCGGACACTCTTCCGAACGTCGCTCACCGCGACATACTGCACGTCTTTGCGCGAGAGGAAAGCGTTCTGGTCGCCCCGGCCCATGTTCCCGATGCCGATGCCCCCCATCACGATCCGATCGCTCGCCGGCGGCGTTTCAGCGTCGCCCAGGGCCTTGGAGGCGATGAAGTAGGGTGCGACGGCTGCGGCGCTTGTCGCGCCGATAAACGAACGGCGCGTGATACTCTGGCGATCAAACATGGCGTACTGCTCTCGATCGGGGACTAGAAGCTGACGGAGATGACTGTGCGAGACCTGCCTGTGAGCACGGGCAGCAGCCCCTAGGATAAGCCATGGGCCGCCGCTTTGGAATCAGTCCCGGGCAAAGTCGCCCATCGCTAAGCGGCCATCCCCTTGAAGCCGGCAATCACTTGTTTCGAGCAGTCTTGCGGCGTCGACGTGCGGGGATTTGCCGGTGCGGGCTGGGGCTTGGACTTCGGTGTAGGGCTCGGGGCGCCTGCAACGCAGCTCTCGCAGAAGCTTGCTCGCGGCCTCCACAACAATCCCCAGCCTAGCAGGGCCGCGGGTGGCGGACTTCACCGTCGTCAAATCCAGACGCTGCTTAGACGCGTCAACGCCGACCCGCTTGATGAGCTGATCGGAGAGCGTGCGGAACAGCGCCTCGTCCAGGTCCAACTCGATGAAGCGGCGACGGTAGTTCGGCGGCGTCCGCTCGCACAAGTACCCGTCAGCCTCGTGAGGGATGTCGGGCGCGTGGCGCCAGGCGATGTTCAAGCAACACCGTCTCGACGGCTTGCTGGTGGATAAGATCGTGAAGCTGCTTGCAGGATCACGACGCCAAGCGCCACGCGCACGTCCTTGCTGGGGCGGCCGAGGTCTGCTCGAAACGCCCGCGCGAGCTCCCTTACCGGCAGATGCACCAGCAGATAATCACGGAACCCGCCCGCGCAACTCCGCTGCAGCGCCCCTCGACGCGGTGGCCCAAGGTGCTCCCTTGGGTCGAACAACGGCTCACGCGCGAGGTCGCGGAAGATTCTCATCCGGCCGATCTAGCGCCCGGCCCCCGGATGCAAGAACAAGCGGCGGCGACTTCTTGCCGCCCCGTCGAGTCTTGACAATAGCTCAGTTGAGCCACGATGTGCAAACGGCGGACAACCTCCACGACCTTAGGGCGCAGAAGAGGGCGTCCTCCGTGCGCCGCTGGCGACTCAGGTGATCGCAACTATTTCGAAGTTTCGCCGATCATCTGCGGGCCGATCTCCTGAAAGAGGTCCACCCAGGAGAGCCAGATCGCATCTTGGATCGTAGCCCTACCGGCCCTTTTCAACTCGGCTAGTTCCGCCGGAGATTTATCCGGCCAATGCCCGATCCAGCCGTGTGCGTACCCGCGGCTCTTGAGAAGGAAAGCTCGCTCGTCGTCCGCGCCGCAACTCAAGGGAAAGGTCTCGCCGATGACGATTGGCTTACCCCAGTCGAACTTCTGGAGGAGCTTGATCTCGTCATCTACCTTTTCGGACTTGGGATATAAATGCGGCGAAACAAAATCGAGCTCTTCGGCGGCTGCCGTGTAGACGCCCGGGAACGGAAGCATTCCCATGGTGATCAAGTGCGTCTGGTCGTGCTTGCGGATCGCGGCGACCATGCGTTTCGTCCACTCGCGGAAGACATCGTCACCGGTGCGGTTGCCTGGGTCCAGGCTGAGCCGCTGGCAGAATTCGACGCCGCCCATCCTGCCCGTATACCATCCCTCGGCGCGCTTGCCGAAGGCGACAGGCTCGTTGACCAGGTCATAGGCAAACACGGCCGGGCTCTCGGCACACGTTTGGGCGATCGTTTCCCAGAAAAAGGCCTGCGTCTTCCAGCGATCCTGCTCGTCCATCCCGTCATACCATGCCTGACGATCCTCGATCTTGTAGCAGGCCAGGCCGGTGATCTGGAGGTGGATGCCTGAGTTCTCGGCGAGCTGAAGGAGCCTCTTGAGTTGATCTAGCGCCTGGGGATCGGCCTTGCCCGGCGCCGTCAGGATTCGCGGCATCTCGGGGTGGATCCGAGCAACCGTCGCCCCAGCGGCTTTCATCTCGGCGAACTCCCGCTCGACTCGGGCATCGTTCTGGGCCAGGCGCTTCAAGAGATCGACCGAGGCGTAGTTGTGGCCCCAGGGCGTGTAGCGGCTGCCAGACGGAAACAGCACGAACTCCTTCTTGTCAGGAGCGATTCGGACTGATTCGATGTCTGCTGCCCATGATTCACCGGTGAGCAGCAGCAAGACCAACAGCCTTGACGAAAAGACCACGAGTAGGGTTGCGCGAGAAGCCATTGTCCACCTCCTGGCTGAGTCATCCACCGAATGTAGGTTGCGATGCCTATCCGTGAGCGGAGTTGCGCGCCCCGGACCTAGCGTAGCCGATTCGCGGCCGAGCATCGAAGTCGACGCCTTGACAGACGCGGCGACCACCCCGCCGTTCGCCGAAGATTGTCCAAAACCAAGCAGGAAGTACGGCCAGGTCATCGCGCTCACCGGCGGCCGGCGGAGCGGCAACTGCCTATTCTGGTAGCGGCGAACGAGGCGCGGTGGGCAGACCGAGACAGCCGCGTAGGTCCGCTTTCTTTCCCCGGCATCGATGTCGACCTCCTTCTCCAATGGACAAAATGTCTGCCCGACGGCCCTGATCAGAGCAGCGACTGGAGGGTAAGCAGGCAGCCAACCATCACGACCACGATACCGGTTCCGAGGCGCGCCCAGCGTTCGGTGTGGCTAACGACGTTGAAGGCCTCCCCGAGCTTCTTGGAGCCGAGCGCAATCAGCACCGCGAAACCGAGGACGGGCAGCGCGGTTCCGATGCCGTAAAGAAGCGGGAGCAGAACCGTTGAACCGGCGGAAACCGAAGCCATCACGTTGCCGAAGAACAGCGCCGCGGACGTCGGGCAGAACGCCAACGCAAACAGGACTCCCAGGGCCAGTGCTCCCCAGATGCCCAGGCGGTCGATCCTCTGCTTGACCGATTCAGAGACGCCTCCCCCCTTGATGTTGATCTCGATCAGGCCGACCAAGAACATCCCTACGACGATGAGCGTCGGCCCAAGCAGCAGGTGCATGTACTTCTGCAAGAACTGCGACACACCAGGAACCTTCAGGGCGGTGCTCACCAGCAGGAACGCCAGCCCGACGTACGCGACGACCCGGCCCATCGCGTACAATAGGCCCGCCAGCAGCACGTACCGCGTGTTGTCGATCCGACGGCCGATGTAGCTGATGGCGGCGATGTTCGTAGCCAGTGGGCAGGGGCTGATCGACGTCAACACCCCCAGCCACAAGGCCGAGCCTGCGGCAAAAACCAACTCAGTCATTCCTCGGACTCCTTCGCCTTTCGCCTTCCTGTGCGGCGTCCTGCTTGGTTTGCTTCAGGTAGCGAACGACGCCGTCGTGGACGTAGGCCCGGAAATCGTCCGGCTTGCCGACGAGGCGCCAGACTTCTGGCATACTGGTCCAGCAGACGGTCTCGCCTTCGAAGACGTTGGCCAGGACCAACGTGGGTAGTTCGATGCCGCACGCCCTGGCGAGCTTGGCGTTCTTCTTGCCCTGGAAGTTAACGTAGTGGAACTCGACGGCGCGAGTTTCTGCATCCTTCTCAAAGCCATTGCTCACCGCTTTCTCGGCCATTGCGCCGATCCGCTTACAAGTCGGGCAGCGCTCTACGCGATGAAAATAGATCGCCACGACTTGATGTGCGGGGGGGCCTTCTTGTTCGTTCACAGCGGTAGATGCGCCGGTCGCCATAACACCGCCAGCAGTGAGCACGGCCGCGAGCATCATCGAAGCCGCCATCGCTTATCCTCCGTATTGAGATTCGCCGATTGCCACCCGATCATGAACCCAGCATCGAACGCGTTGCGCCTTGGATGTACTGAGTGAACGCGTCGCGGTCGCCCACGAGTTCCCAAACTCGCATCAGGTTGCGCCAGTCGGCCACTTCTCCGTTCGCCGTGCGGACCAACACAACCGTGGGCGAGACGATCTCGTAGTCGGCGGCGAAGCGGCGGTTCTCGGGCCGTTCGTAGTTGACGACCTTCCACACCACCTTGTTCTCGGCGATCTCTTCCGCAAAGGCCGCCTGAACCGCGTCGTGCGCGTAGCTCTCGATCGTTTGGCAGGTCGGGCAGCGCGTGTCGCTATGAAAGTAGTAGACGACCAGGGCGTCGTCCGGAAGTTGTTCGGCGGCAGACGCTGCTTCGCTCGCCGTGGGCTCTCGCACTTCGCGTCTCACGAGGATCACCACCGACAACGCGACAAACAGCAGCAACGCTGCGGCGGCTAGGTTCTTTGCGTTCATTTGTGTACTCCCTTCCCGAATGGGTGTGGTTCCTGTCAAGCAGGGCCTCCGGCGGGCGCCACGCGCCCCGCCGCTGACTACTTCGACAGGAGTGCTTTGATCTCGTCCGGCGTGGCGACCTTGCCGACGATCGCTACCTGTCCATCGACTACCAACGCAGGCGTGGACATGACGCCGAATCGGACGATTTCATTGATGTCCTCGACTTTCTGGACGTCGGCTTCAATGCCTAGCTCTCTCACAACTGTTTCGACGTTCTGTTTGAGTGAGACGCATTTCTTGCAGCCGGTTCCGAGAACTTGGATCGTAGTCATCTCGCGGCTCTCCTAAGGGTGAAGTGAACTGTCAGCGGACGCTGCGACCTGATGGGTTGCAGTCATCGCCGACGGGTAGAGCGCCCCGAATCCCATCCCGGCAAGCGTCGCCATGACAACCACCAGGGTTACGAACACCGCGGTCTTCGCGTTGCCGACAACACTGCGGATCACGAGGATGCTGGGTAGCGACAGAGCGGGTCCGGCCAAGAGGAGCGCTAGCGCCGGTCCGTTGTGCATTCCGTTCCGCATCAGGGCTTCAAGGATCGGGACCTCGGTGAGCGTCGCAAAGTAAAACAGGCAGCCGACCACCGAGGCGATCAGGTTGGACACAAGGCTGTTGTCTCCCACCAAAGCCGCCACCTGTTTCTCCGGAATGAGGGCGCCCAAGAAGCCAACGACGAAGACGCCGCCGAACAAAAGGGGAACAAGCAGTTTGGAGAATTCCCAGGTGTGACCCATCCATTCCGAGAAATCTTGAGGATTGAGCCACATCAGACTCATCACAGCGACCAGCGCACCCATCGCTCCCGCCAAGTACCAACGGTAGTGGTGGATGCGGGTCACCCAGGTGTCAACATCCTCGATGCTGGCAATCTCAGTCTTGGCGATCCGGACGACTTCGGACGCTTCATGTCCGAAGGCCGGCTGTTTGAGCCGCAGGTCCAGGCTGTTCTCGGTCTCGTACTGCAGCGTCGCCTCGAACTGCTGGCCATCCGCCGTTTGCACGACCTTGTCGCCCGGGTTGAACCAGTCGCTGAACACCAGGAACGCCAGCATCGCGGCCAGCATCGAAGCGTTCTGCCACAGCGGTCGGCTTGCGGCGGGCGGGTCAGGCTGGGCCATGGTGACCTGGCTCCGCTCGTCCTCGCTGCGGCGGAACAGCAGCGCCATGATGAGACCGATGATGACGCCGAAGACCATGGCGCCAATCACGCGCGCGACGCCCAACTCGAAGCCGAGGACGCGCGCCGTGAGGAAGATCGCCAGCACGTTGATCGCCGGGCCGGCGTAGAGGAAGCAAGCAGCAGGCCCCAGGCCTGCTCCGATGCGGTAGATCCCTGCAAACATCGGCAGCACGCTGCAGGAGCAAACGGCGAGCACCGTCCCGGAGACCGACGCGACCGAATAGGACTCGACCTTGTTCGCCTTGGGCCCCAGATGCTTGAGGACGGATTCCCTGGAGAGAAACGTCGTGATGGCGCCGGCGATAAAAAGCGCGGGCGCCACGCAGGCGAGCGTGTGGTTGCGGGCGTACCATTGGAGCAGGAGGAACGCCTCGACGATGGCCCCGGTGATCTTCGCGGCCAGGGGGTCGGCCTCGCCGTCAAACCGCGGCGTCGCCAGCGGCACGAAGTAGGCGAAGAGAAATACGCCAAGAAACGCGGCAAATATCTTCCATTCTCGGTTCATCGTCCCGCACCACCGTTGCGTATTTGCGTGAATATGCAAGTATTGTTCCAAATAAAAAGCCGCGTTCGCCTGCCGCTACGACAGCACCTTTAATTGCTGGTCGACATTGCACTTCACCACCGACTCGATGCAGCCGAACAGGCTCTTCAGGCACTTCACGCGGAGGCTGTAGAACACCATCTGGCCGCGCTTGTCGCTCTCCACGATGCCGGCGTTCTTGAGCTGCGACAGGTGCCGCGACACGGTCGACATGTCCATGCCGATCTCCTCAGTAAGGTCACAAACGCACACCTCGTCGTGCTCAGAGAGCACATCGACCAGCTTCAACCGGGCGGGATGCGCCAGCGCCTTGAGCACGCTGGCCCGCGTCTCGTACTTGGCTTTCTCGGCTCGGTTCATGGCTTTCTTATCGGCAGTTGTTTATTTGGGGCTTTATGCAAATATAGGCCCTGGGCCGTACGCGGTCAAGCCGTGCGTCGCCCGCCGCACGGGGATCCGAAGGCGCCATCACAAAGACCGGGCGTCCGTAAGCAGCTGCCCTTGGGTCCAGAGCCGAACGGGCCGCTTGGTAAGAACACGGGCGATGCAGCACCAGCCCCGAGACCGACTGCACACGGATGTTCTGCTGGGTTGGCAAGACTTTCGGCTCGGTCGGGCTGTCGGCCCCCAGCAGCGCCGTAGTGCTCCGTTTCATCTCCCTCATCGGCAGAGCGATCGAGGGCGTCGGGGTGGTCGCCAGCGGCCCGCCCGAACCGACGTCGGCCGTGTTGCTGCCGGCGATCTGGCTGGTAGACGCGCCGTCCGATTGCAGCGATAGCGGACCAACGCGAAGCAGCGGCTCGGCGGCGCCTGCCGCACTCGCGGCCTCCGCGACGCCGATTTTTGGGGCAGAGACAGTCGCACACGGCTCCGGGGACCGGACGGCGTGCCGTTGGCATCGACCGTCCGGGCGGGCAACCTCGTTTCGGCGGGGACGGCCGGCAGGCGTGGGGCGGCCTCGGGCGGCGCCTCGCCTCGCCCCGGAGGCCGCGCGGCTGCGGGCACTTCGTCTCAGCAGTAGCGAGGGCAATCCATGTGGTGATCCCCAGGGCAGTACGATTGACGCTGAGCCGGTGCTTGGTAGCCGGGCCGCCGCACGGGCGCCGACAAGAAGACTGCTTTCCTGGACTCTGCGATTCATGCTTTCCACTGGTTCGGCCCGCAGGAGGCCGTCGTGATCGCCGCCACCGGGTCGCGCCGGGGTAGGACGCGGCGCGTCAGCTTTGGAGGGGTCGGCTACTCGGGGCAATGGGTGCGGAAGAACCGGCGCCCGCAGGCGCGAGACGTCAATGGGCCTGCTGCGCGGAACGGCGCTGACCCTGGTCAAGAACAACACATCCCGCAGGCCCGGCGAAAAGCACGAACGCCTTACCGCGGCATGGCGCGATCCGTACTGACTCCAAACGCTCTGCGGGGCAGGAGTGAACCTGCAATCGTCCGGTCAATCGATCCGGTTGCGACCCGACCAGGGGGGCGCTAGAGAATGGTTGGGCCGAGCCATCCGTGCTAACCTGCGTCTGCGGGTTCGCAAGCCCTGGGCAAAACATGACATTCTGCGTTGGAATCAAGGTTCGTCAGGGGGTGGTCGCGTTAGCCGACACCCAGATCGTTCGCGGTAGCGAGCAGGTTAGCAAGCAGAAGCTTTCGATCCTGAGTCATGCGAACGACTCGCTGTTCGTCATGACCAGCGGACTGCGGTCGGTGCGGGACAAGTCCCTGACCTATCTCAGCGAGCAACTCGAACGGCAACCGCAGCCGATCGACCGACTCTTCAAGGTCGTGAACCTGTTCGGTGAGCAGATCCGCACGGTGCGCGAGGAGGACGGCGCGTCACTCGCGGCGAGCGGCATGGCCTGGGACCCGCACGCGATTATTGGGGGGTGTCTCCATCAGGACTTCTCTCCGCAGCTTTTCTTCGTTTACCCGCAAGGCAACTGGATCGAGTCGGCGGCCGATTCGCCCTATTTCATCATCGGGCGGACCCACTATGGAAAGCCGATCCTCGATCGCTTGCTCAACTTTGAGACCCCTCTCCGAACTGCCGTAGCGCTAGCGCTGTTGGCGTTCGACGCCACGCGCACGAGCGTTACCGACGTGGAGTGTCCGATCGATGTCGCGGTGATCGCCGAAGGGGATCGCCACGCTCGTTTTCAACGTTTTTGTGGGGATGAGATCAGTGGCGTGACCCGGTGGTGGACACAAACGTTGTCTCAGTCGCTCGCTTCACTCCCGATGGACTGGGCGGCCAATCTTTTCCAGGGCGAGGGTTGACACGACGCCAACGCCGCGACGCCCGCTCCATCGCAAGCCCCCAGAAAAATCTGAACCATGTCCAAGATCGACGTCCGTGCCGACCTGAAGTACGAAGTACGATTCGCTACCGTGTTCTTGTTTCAGATCGCTGCGGCGCGCACAGCACATCAAAAGGTGATCTGGGAGCAGCTGGAAATCGAACCCCAGCTAAACGTGGAGCGGTACCAGGTGGGGCTCGAGGGGAACCAACTGCACCGGATCGTTGTTCAGCCGTGTGAGTTGCGGCTTTCGTATCAAGCGAACGTCGAGTTGGCTCCGGAGGTATGCCGGCGAACCGCGGTGGGCGAATCGAGGACCTCGGGCATGCCTCCCGAGGTCCTGACCTACCTGAACCCAAGCCGGTATTGCGAGAGTGACCTGTTAGCGAGGTTCTCCTTCGAAGAATTCGGGCAGCTGCCGCGGGGCTTCAGCCGCGTGCAGGCGATCTGTGATTGGGTCTCTGAGCACCTCGATTACACCGCCGGCAGCACAACCTCGTCGACCACCGCTGCCGACGTCGTGCTGCAACGCACGGGCGTCTGTCGAGACTACGCGCATCTGGCGATCACGCTGTGCCGCGGCGTGGGCATCCCGGCGCGCTATGTGGCGGGCTACGCCGTTGGTCTGCAGCCGCCCGACTTTCACGGCTTCTTCGAGGCCTTCCTGGACGGTCAGTGGTACCTCTTCGATCCCACGCGGCTGGCGCCCGTGAGCGGACTGGTGCGAATCGGGGTCGGGCGAGACGCCGCCGATGTCTCGTTCGCAACTCTGACCGGAAACGCGCTGTTGGCCGAGAAGAGCGTATGGGCCGCCAACGCCGACATGAAGGACCCGCTCAACCCGCCCTCGGGGGACCCGCCGGCCGTTTCCACGGCGTGATTTCATCCTGGCGTCAACGCCGCCTGCCAATGCATACCCGCGTGTTTGCCGGCCGGTCGCTTCCGCCCCGCGGACAATGGACGAACCGTCTCTCTTGTCGTTCAAGGGCGCCGAATTTGACGCCGCCGAATCCAGCGTTGCGATTACACCCGCCATGCGCACCACAGGGACGGTGCGTCCCCGTCGAAATCGCGACCGAGGCAGGCAGCACTCGAGCGTCGAAAGCTCAACGCGGCTGCCTCGGTCCGCTTGCCGCAGGTCGGCCCGCGGGCGCCCCCCCGGGGGGCTCGCCTAACGGCGTGGCGGCAACGGTTGTATCGGCGTGCAGAGGGCCTCGGCAAACCGCTGCGAACGAAGCGACTTGCGTTTCAACGTACGAGCGTTCCGCTTCTCCTTCGTCCTCGATCCCACCTCCGTGCTACCCGCTGAGTTCTACGCACCCGGCAGCGCGCAACCCGGTCGATCTCGGTTTAGTTACGTGATAGCTTCGAAGTCGCCGAGGTGGACATCCCTTCGTTCAGATTTGGTGCCGCCAAAGTCGCCGCAAGTAGACCACGCGCGACGCGTTGGACAGTCGCCGCGGCTGCAGAGCTCTTCTTTGGGCGAGAACACGTCGGCAAGATTGCTGACGCTCCGTGCCGCTAAAGCTGATGCGCCGTTGGTCAGTTGGCCAGTTGGTCGCCCGATGGAAGTGAGCTGCAACTGCGTAGGTGAGCGTCGAACGCCAGCGGGAGCGGCCGGTCCACCTTCGACGCCGTTGATTATCTCAGAATTGCCGTTGTGTTCGCTCGACCGTCAGGCGTCGCGGTGGTCTGCGGGTGCGGTTCTCGACCCGAGCTTGGAGTGGATGGTCTAGGCGATCAGCAGCAATACTTCGTCCATGCGGGCGATCAGCCTGGCGGGCCTGCTGGGTCGGGGGCGAAAGAAGCGTCTGACGCGCTGCAAGAGCTGTGGCATGGGGAGGCCACTCGGGTAGGCAGTGGTTCGGCGAGCTCATTGTCGCCGATTGGGTCCCACGGTCTGATAGGAGCTGCGACGGATTCTAGGGGTCTCAGGGTAAACTATGCGGAGCAGCTGGCCCCTTGGGCAGCCCCCATGACACATTGCGTCTGACGGCTGCTGGTGGGGCCTGGCGGCTCGCCCCCAGGGCTGAGCTGCAGAGGTCCGATCTCCGCGAGGACTCCGCTGAAGCTTGGGGCCGACCATGGCCGCTCAGGGTTAGGCGCCCTCGAGCACAGTTGGCCTATCGGCGAGCCGAGGGAGGTGAGCTGCACCTCAGCAGCTTAGCGTCGGATGCAACTCGCTCTTGCTGGTCCAACCCAGCGCGATTTTAAGCCGACCGAGATCGCGGCCATCGTTGGTGCCCAGGAGATTGCAGGACGAACGAAGAGGCTGGCCGCGTTCGCCGCACCACACCGTACGCTGGCCGTCGGATGTGAGCCAGGTTCGATCCTCACTCAATACGGTTCAAGTAGGTCTCGAGCATGGTGTAGCCGTCAGCGGCCGTTTGGTTTCGGTCGCTTGCGTCGTTCGGGTTCAGGCCGTTGGACGATTCCCATTGATCGGGCATGCCGTCGTGGTCGGTGTCTCGGGGGGCGTCGGCACTGGTCAGTTCCGGCCAGCCACCGACGTCGGACTGAGAGTCAATGATGCCGGTCCTGACGGCCTGCCCAACGCCGGCGCGCCCGTTGTCGTAGCTTGCGCCGGCGTAGGTCGCCTTGCCTAGGCGGGTCTCTTCGATGACGCGTCGATCGACCGGGTCGCGCCTGGGCAGCGTGGCGCCAACGTTCTCCAAAACTAAGCGGTACGCCTCCTCGGCGGATTGTTGCTCGATCGCCATTGCCGGCCACGGCTCATCGAGCTTGATGTCTGCAATCACCTCCCCGCCACCCTGGGGCTGCACGCCGCCGTCCCAGTTGTCCGCGGTCACCGCGGCGTCGCCCACCATCACGTTGTCAGCGACGTACCAATCGCCGTAGTCCTCGTCGCCACGGGAAGTCGGGTTCGCGATGCGGTGCGACACTTCGCCGGGCTGCGTGGCGGGCCCCGGTTTGTAGTAGTTGGCGACCATATTGATGCGAGTGAAATTGAACCGATCGTTCCCCTGCTGCTGCTTTTCTCCGCCGTAGGAACTGTTGTATCCCCAGTTGTAGACAACGTTGTTTCGTTAGTCTGTATTGCCGCAGCCCGAAGCAAAGCGAGGATTGCGACTCGAGTGGTGCGCGAGCAGATTGTGGTGGTAGGTGCTGTGGTTCGAACCCCAGATGCCGCCAAAGCCGTGGTGACCCTTGTCGTGCTTCGACTGGTAGAGACTCTCCGAGATCAGGCACCATTGAACGGTGACGTTCTCGTTGTGGTAGATCGAGACCGCTTCGTCGACGCTCCAACTGGCGGAGCAGTGGTCGAGGATCAGGTTCTTGTTGTAGCGGCTCGAGACCGCGTCATCGGCGCGTCCCGCCTCATCGCCGTATCGAATCCGCAAGTAACGAACGATGACCTCATCGGCAGAAATCATCAGCGGAAAGCCACGCAGGCAGATGCCGTCCCCCGGCGCCGATTGTCCAGCGATCGTGATGTACGGGTTGCGGATGGTCAGCTGCTTCTTCAATGCAATCGCGCCCGACACCCGGAACACGATCGTCCGAGGGCCCGACGCTTCGACCGCTGCGCGAAGACTCCCTTCCCCCGAGTCGTTGAGGTTAGTCACCTCGTAGACGACGCCGCCCCGCCCGCCGATGGTGTGCTTGCCGTAACCCTCGGCGCCCGGGAAGGAAAGCAACTCGGCGGCAAAGCCGCTAGTCGCGACCGCGGAACCGATCAGCAGGGCAGCAACGTACCGCATTATTGTGTGCATCGTCCGTTCACTTGGTTCGGAAAGTGCCGCCCGGGTGGACCACGACGGCGGGAGAAGGCAGTTTCTATTCAACCTCGACAACCACGCGCTGGTACCGTGTCAGCGGTGGCGAGCCGTGGTCCGTCACTTCGCACACGATGTGAATCGTTTCGCCCGCGGCCGCGTCGGAGGGCGCTGTCAGCGAGGCCTCTTGCATCTTGAAGTCTTCAATCTCAATCGTCCCGCCGTACGAGCTCGGCTCCTGGTAATGCCACCATCGGTAATCCAGCTTGTCACCGTCGGGGTCGCTCGTACCCTGTGCGCTCAGGTTGACGGTCGCCTTCGGCCGAGCCTTCAAATTGTTGGCGTGGGCTAGCGCTGCCACGGGTGGATGATTCGATTCGCCATAGCGCTTTACGCACCAGTCGGCACGCGACGCAAAGTCGTTCTGGAAGGCGTCGGACCAACGCCAGATTGGCTTGAGGTACGCCGCTAGCTCCCGATCATCGGGACGTTCGTCCTTGATCCGCCTGCGTCCCCAGGCTGACCCGGTGTACCAGCGACCCTCAGGATACTGGTACGCCCGGTCAGCGACCGGGTCGAGCCACGTGTTGTCGCGTACCCTCGTATAGCGCCCGCCCCAGCCGCCCCAGCCGGGTGATTCGAGACTCCTGAGCCCATTGGGGATCGTGTGCATGAAGGCGGGCGAGTCCCCCTCGGAACGGAAGTCGCCGTTCACCTTTGCCTTGTAGAGCGAGCAGAGCGGGCCGTGGTCCTTGAGGACGTGCTGGTTCATCCACTTGCCGACGAAGAACGCCCGCTGCTCAGGCGGGATGATCGTATCCCAGTAGTACGCGAGGGCGAGGAACTGGTCGGAGATAATCGTTGGGATCTCGTACTTGCCCCAGTGAGGCCGGATGTAATCTTGGTAAGTCGCGTCTTGCTCCCAGATGAGGAAGAGGCGGAGCTTGTTCGCTACGTAGGCCATCTTCTCCGGATGCGACTCTTCGATCGTCTTCAGCGCGCGGGCGATCGTGTTCGTCCCGCCCCAGGCCTGGACCCACACGGGGCGGTTGTCCGATTCGTCTAAGAGTACTTTGACGATCTGCTGTGAACCGGGCGTAATGGCTTCCATCTCGCCCTCGGCTTCCACGTTGCCAAGGAACGTCACCGCTTGGAGATGCTCGGGCGTAGGGTACCGCGAGTCGTGCGTTAAGAGATTTGGATAGACCTCCGCGTAGGCGCGAAGGTACGGCTGAACCCAGTCGTCACCGGCCCATTTGTGCCCGCGCCAATGGTACTGAGAGCTTGAAGTAATGATGCCCTCGATGTCCCACTCGTTCGCGTAGAGCAGGAAGCGCACCATCGAGCACTCGTCGTCAATCTCGCCGTCGCTGGTGACGAGAACGCGAGGCCGCGGCGAATCGACTGTCGGAGCGGCGCCTGGCTCGCCTTTTGCGTTCAGGCAGGCAAGTGCGACGCTCGCTAGACAGGCTATCTCTAAGAGTAAGATCGTGGCGGAGTTTCTCACGATGGCTTTCCCCGGCGACGCGCACCGACCAAAAGGCGGCGGCTGTTGTTGTGGACGGATCTCGGTAGACCGAACGGTGGCTAAGGTAAACTTGGACGCCGGATAAGAAGGAAGAATGAGGAAGCGCAGAACGCCATGACCTCTGTGGTTCCACGCCGACATATCTTGGGCTAGCCACACAACTGTCGGATCGGAAAGCCGGCCTTGTTTCAAGTCGCTGGTCTGAGAATGGGGAATTCCACGCTCGGGCGGGCGTACCGGCCCGCGCCGCCACGGAACGGAAGGATGTTCGTCTCTCAACTGCAGGGCCACGACAGACAGCTGATAGCGTGAGTGAGTCGTTCGCGACAGCGGTTGTATCAGCCGCGGCGGATTGGAGGATCGGCTAAGTCGCTGAGGTGGACATTGTCGAACTTCACCCCAAGTTGGACGCCTGTCAAGTTAGCCCCGCCCTATTTCCTTGGTAGAATCCTGGTCTTTTTTCAGGAAGGACGAGTCGATGAGCGAGAAGAAGAAGCGTCGGAGTTGAACCTGATCACCGAAACTGCGGATCGTGCTTTCGGGGCTGGACGGCTCGGCGGAGGTCAGCGAGCTGCGCCGCCGGGAGGGGAGCAACCCGACACCGTACTGCGGCTGGAAGAAGCAGTTGTTGGGCTCTGCGGCGAGGGTCTTTGGCCGTGGGAGCGAGAGGCCTTCGGCGCAGCAGCAGCAGCAGCGGTTGGAGACGGACCTGCGGCGGGCGAGAAACGCGATTGGGCCGCTCGCAGTTCACTTCGCAGCGCCGCTTCTGGCGTATCGACCGGCTACGGATGAACCCAGGGCGCGCGGTAGGGGCGGGCCAGGAGCTTGTTGGCGTCGGGGTCGTCGACCACCGCGTGCTTCTCTGCATCCCAGGCGAGCTGCCGGCCGAGCCGCATCGAGAGGTTAGCCAGGATGCAGCTGGCGGCCGAAATGTGCCCCTGCTCGATGTCCGCCACGGGGCGGCTCCGCTGTTGGATCGCCTCGAGAAAGTCGCGTTGGTGCCGCCGGTTGGCCGCCGCGGTGAGGGGGTCGAGGTCTTTCTCTTGCTGATCCTGCGGGTACTTGTCGAACTCGTTGACGACCTCTCGGCGTAGCTTCTTGCCCGCTGCGTGGGGCTCGAACTCCCAGCGATTGACGCTTGCCTTGAGGGTCCCCTTCTCACCGTAGATAAACGCCCCCCACGGATACTCGGGCTTGGCGCTTTCGCCCCAGGAGCGGTGGGTCCACACGACATCGAAAGCGGGGAACGTGAAGCAGGCGGTTTGGGTGTCGGGGATGTTCGCCGTGCCCCCCCGGTCGACACGGATCCCGCCGTCGGAGTAGACCCGGCTGGGCCAGCCGAGCTTCAGCATCCACCGCACCATGTCGAGCATGTGGACCCCCATGTCGCCCATGATCCCGTTGCCGTACTCGGTGAACAGCCGCCACCGGCGGGGATGCACCAGCGGGTTGTAGGGCCGCATGGGCGCGGGCCCCGTCCAGAGGTCGTAGTCCAGATGCGGCGGGGGCGCGGCGTCCTCCGCCTTGCGGTTGTCCCGCATGTGGTAGTAACAACAAATCTCGACGTGGCCGATCGCTCCCAGCAGGCCCGGTTCGATCACTTCTTCGATCGCTTGCACCATGTGCGGCGTCGAACGACGCTGCATGCCGACCTGGACCACCCGCGTATGCCGCCTCGCCGCGGCGAGCATCGCCTGGCCCTCGACCACGTCTACGCTGATCGGCTTCTGACAGTAGACGTCAGCGCCCTGCTGGACCGCCTGGATCATCGGCAGCGCGTGCCAGTGATCGGGGGTCCCGATCAGCACGATGTCCAGCCCGTGATTCCCCAGCATCTCGCGGTAGTCTCGGTACGTGCGCGGCTGTTTGTTGGACTCCTGCCAGCGGGCCGCCCGCAGGGCGGCCTCGTCGAGCATCTTGGAATCGGGGTCGGCCAGACCGACCACGTCGACCTGCGCCACTTGGCAGAGCGCATAGAGGTCGGTCTTCCCGTACCACCCAGCACCGATGAGCCCCACCCGGGGGCGCTTGTCGACGTTCCGGGCGAAGGCGTGAGAACCGACCGCGCCGGCCGCCAGGGCGGCGAGGCTGGTCTTGAGAAAGCGGCGGCGTTTCATCGATCCTGTCTCCCGATGCGTTTCGCTAAGGGGCGGCCTGGAGACCCGGGCCGAGTCGGGGGGGCTGACTGGCGAGCTGAGCCAGGGCTTCGGTCGTTCTCAATACCTGGTCGCGATCGACCGTCAAGAACCGGTGCGGCCCGTCCGCGGAGGGTGTGAACCGGGTTGTCGCGTCCTGCTGGACCGCGACGCGGCCAGCGGGAGAGAGGCCGAAGTAGCCGCGGCAGGGCCGGATCGCGTAGAGCACGCTGGTGAGGTCCCAGCAGGGACGCTCGTGGGGGGTCGGCTGGTAGAGCTGGTACGCCTCCGCCAGCGGGTGGTGCGACGCGTAGCGGAAGTCGTTCTCGATGCTCGCGGCCGGGTACCGGACGGCCTGCCCCACTTCGAAACCGCTGAAAACAATGGGCGTCGGCCACCCGGCGGCCACCGCGCGGGCCGACGAGGCGTCCTTCTCGACGTTGTACTCACGCTTGGGCCGGCCGTCGACCGGCCCGTACGCCCCCGCCATCGCGCTGACGAACTTGACCTTGGCCTGGGCAAGGTCGCGCCCATTCAGTGGGCAGCGCCCGTCGGGGGGCGAATCGAGTAGCGCAGCCAGGTTGGTCGAAAAACCGACCTGCACGATGACGACCGACCGGTCGGGCTGCTCGGCAAGGACGCGTCGCAACAGCCCGATCGCCTCGGCTGCTTGATCGCCGGAAGTCAGGTCGTGCGGGTACCGCAGCGCTCCGTTGTCCGTCGCCTGGGCGAGGGGCAAGAAGCGGCTCTCCTGCGGGGTGACCCCGCTGTGCGTCACGCCGATCGGCGTGTCGCCCCGCCCGTAGAAGGTGTTGACCAAGTCGACGTACGGCGCGCATAGCGGGTGGTCCTTGGTGAGGGTGACCGCCAGCAGCTCGCATTCTCCCCGATCGGCGAGCGCATGGATCACCCCCAGGGCGAGCGCGTCGTCGACGTCGTTGCCCATGTCGGTGTCAAAGATCAGCCGTACCGGCTGCTCGGCCGCCGCGGCGCCCGCCGTGGCGGCCAAGAGCAGCAGCGCCGCGAGGGGCAGGCGGGTCGATAGCATGGCGAACCGTAGTGAACCGGCGGGTGCGAACGGCCCGACGCCCGGGCGTGCGTCGCCTCGGGGTCCGCCGTGTGGCGAACGGCCGCGCGGAGTGAGACAAGCGGGACGGCTCAATCATAGCAAGAAGCGGCGCCCCTTGGGAAACCCGGTGGTCGGCGTCCCGGCCGCAGACAAGCGGTTCCACCGAACCCACCGCATAAACATGGCCGCCGAAGGCCCGCGCCGCCTGGTCCGCTCAACCACCGTCGACGAGGAAGGGCAAATGCCACGGCCACCGAACCCCCAGGGGAGGGGTAGGGGAGGGGGAGGGTGCGCGCTCGGCGCCAAGCGGTCCGAACGTCGGCCGACCAGCGCCGGTTCCCCGCTGGGTCCTTCACCGCTTCTGCATCACCCACCGCACCAGCATCCCCACGCCGTCGTCGAAGTAGCGGTACGCGGACGGGAAGAAAACCAGGTAGCGGTTGTAGGTCTCGACGCCCACCAGCTCGATCGCCCGGTCGCGGTTGGCGACCAGGTTCTCGAACCACGCCCGCAGCGTCGGGCGGTAGTCGTGGATAGAGCGCTGCGTGATCGTGAACCCGGCGGCCTCGTTCCACTTCACGTGGTCCGCGTACGCGGAGTTGAGCGATCCCGGGAAAAACACCTGCCCGGCGACCGCGGTGGTGGGGATCCGCTTCTCGTTGCGGCAGAAGAAGTGCTGCACGAGGCGGCCCCCCGGCTTGAGCGCCCCGTGCAGCTTCTGCATCAGTGGGAAGATGTCCTTCGGGCGGACGTGCTCCCAGGCGCCGATCGAGTAGATCTTGTCATAGTGCTCAGCGGGATAGTCGGTCTTGATGAAGTCGCGGAACTCGACGTTGAACCCGTTGTTGTCCCCGTTGTAGGCGACCTGCTCCTGGGACAGCGTGAAGCCGTGCAGGTTGGCCTTGTCGTGGGTCTCTTCGTAGATCCGCTTGAGCATCGCGCCCCAGCCGCAGCCCAGTTCGAGGATCCGCTCGCCCGGTTTGGGGTCGATGAGCGAGACGAGGTGGTCCGCCTTGATCGCCTGCGCTTCCTCGATGGTTTCGCGGCCCGTCGGGAAGTCGGCGCACGTGTAGAACATGTACTTGCTGTCGAGGAACAGCTCGTAGAAGGCGTTGGAGACGTCGTAGTGCGCCGCGATGCCCCTGACGTGGGCTTGGCGCATCTTGCCCGCGATCAGCAGGCTCCGCATGAATGTCGGCGGGTAGTTCTTCCGCAGCCAGTCGAACGCCGGCGGCAGCCTCCCGGTGATCCGCTCCCAAACCTCGTCCGGGTCGAGCGGCCGCGGCGAACGCACCATCAGCCGTATCCAGCCGTACGAGGGGCCGTAGGTGATTGTCTCGACCGGGAACAGCAGGTAGCGGAGCATGGTGTTCTACATCAACGTAGGCGTCCGGTAGCAGGCCCGGGGCGGCAGTGGAAGGAGCGTTCGCCCCCGCCGATTCTACCACGCGGCGCAGGCCGAGTTGGCCCGCTCGCCGCGAATGGGGCCCGCAGCGGGGCGAGATCCGCTGTGTGGCTCACGATTAGAGCCTGAGGGTTGGACAGCGACCCCGCCAAAGCTCCCTTTACCGAGAGACCCGATTGGCGGGTGGCGTGGCGACGCATAGCAGGGACGACGGCCCGCGGGTCACGGCTTGAGATGTAAATCGAACGTTCGTTTGCCGGCTCGATCTCCACGGTCAGCTTGTTGTATTTGGCTGGCCACACCTGCACTAGGTTTCCGCCTTGAAACTTCTCGCCCGTCACGGGGTCCGCCGACACCGCACCCGAGCGTTTCCAAGCCTGAGCCTCTGCACGGCAGCTGCCCTGCATCAGCCTGCTCTCCGAGGCGACTTCATAGGCGCCGTCCTTGATAACGGCGCCGGACGTGGGCCCCGTGGTCCCCGCCATGGGCGTGAACTGCACGTAGCCTTACCCGACCGGCTCGCCGTCGAAACGGATGGCGCCGCTCTGCGGGCGCCGGTCAGAGCCGCCACACCCTGCCAGCGCAATGGTAAAACGCGGCTGCCGCCGCCCGGCGGACGCCGCTCGAAGGATCTCGTTTCAACATGGTCTCACAGGGCCAAACTTGCTGACGGCAAAAGGGCGCCCAGGCTGCCGGCGATCATTGAGGGGATACAACGTTGCCGTCATCGATCGCGGCACGCGCCCTCCAGGTGAGGGCGTCGATCTCGTCGGGGATAAAGTCGACGTGGCCGTCTCCGTAGGCGGCCAGCACCCCACCCGGATGGACGCTGCGAGCGCTGGCGTGAAACTGATCGTACTTGTCGCCGGCGCCAGGGATCGCCGGCATCCATGGGTTCGTCTCATTGACCAACCAGCTACGTCCCGCTCCCCCGATCGGCCCCGCGTCTGCGACGCCGTTGGGCGTGTTGAAGTGGGTGTACCACGAGGCCCCGGGCAGGAAGGATGTCCAAACCCCGCGGACATCGACACAGAACGTGGAACTGCAACTTCCCGCATTGGTGCCGTCATCATCCCTGCCACTCAGGACCTCACTGGCGACGATCACGTTGGAGCTCCCGTCGGTCATCTTTGCGAATGTGGTCTTGCTATCCACCCCGAACGCCCCGTCATTGGAGAAGTCAACAAGACTGCCGTTGTGCTTGTTCCAAATGGGCTGAGCCCCCTGATCGGCAAGCATCGTCGTGCTGCCGAAACAGGTGACGTAGTTTGAGCGGGAAAAAAGTCGATTCGCGTTGGTTGTCGCCACAAGCCTCCCCCCCGCGTCATCGGACGGACAGAAGAACGAAGGGATCCGTACGCCGGCCGAAGGGAAGTTCCCGTCGGCCTTCGCGTTGTAGTCCCAGCCCTCCTCGATCGAAGTCTCCTCCATATAAGGGAGCAAGAAGACCTGGGCGGTCGCGTTGAGCCCGATCGCGGCGTTCCCATCGATCCCCTTCGGGAACTTCCCCTGGGCGGACTCGTAACTGTGCATCGCCAGCGCGAACTGCTTGAGGTTGTTGGTGCATTGCGACCGACGCGCCGCTTCGCGCGCCGACTGGACCGCGGGCAGCAACAGCGCGACGAGGATGCCGATGATGGCGATCACCACCACCAGCAGCTCGACGAGCGTGAAGCCCCCGACGGTGGGTCGCGCGCTACGTGGCGCCGATCGAGTTGACCAAGCCATGGGACGGGATCCTTTCTTGTGGCGACACAAGGATGAGCAGCAGAAAAAGTATTGGGACGAACGTACAAGAGGAGCCAAGGTATTCTACGACGAATCCCCGACACAGGAAACGGACGCGGCACGCCCAAGCTGAGAACTGCCGGGCAGCCTTGGTCCCCACGCCGCCACGGCTGCCGAAGGCGCCTGATTGCGACAGGCGCCGGAAGAAATACGACGAGACCGCGGAGAGTCGCTGCGTCTACGCGGCGCCTGGATTCGCCGACGGCAAGCTAGCGACTGTCCGACAAGGCCGAGCCTTGAACGTTGTGGCCTCGGCGAAACGCCGTCCACTCGGCGAACACCTCGTCGACCGCCCGGGACGCTTTGCTCCCTGCGCCGCCCAGCCCGTGTGGGCGGCCCGTCGAGGCGTCACGCACCGCCCGACGGTCGCCGCTCTGAAGCTCGTGCCTCAAGAACGCCGTATCCCGGCTCCATGGGTGGACTGCAGGGGAGGTCTGCGGCTGCGCCAGATCAGACGACGCTTCATGCCGTCCTCTGGGCAGCTTGGCCGTCGGCGCAACTTGACTAGCCACCAGTTGCGAGTAGGCGGCCTGCACCCAGGCGTCACTCTTGAGAGCTTGGCCGTCCTCGAACGGCGCCGCCAGCGCGGCCACTGCTTCAGCCTTCACCCCGACTGGCGAAACCGAACCATCTAGGGCGGCGGTCGCTACTGCCAAGGAGGCTACGGCGGGCTGCCCCAGGTTGTCCCGCCAGACCGTGTAGTCCGCCGCGTCGACAACCTGGTCGCCGTTGCCATCTGCGCGGAGATCGACGGTCGATCCAAACGTGCTCCTCCAGATGCCGTAGTCTGCCTCTTCCACGAAGCCGTTGCGATCATAGTCGCCGACCAACCCCAAGGCCTGTGCTACGCCAGGCGTCCCGCCATCCGCTGCGCTGATACGCCAATTCGTCGGCTGACTGAGACTGCCAAGTGCGTCAATGACCTCCAACGAAGGGCCGTCGCCGTCGGCGGCAGCGGGCCACGGAGCGGCATCGGAGTACGTGAAATCATGAATCAGCAGGCCGGTGCTATCGGCGAGCGTGACACGCTCGCCGCTATCCGCGAACTTGCCGGAGTATTCGCCAGCGATTGGGAAGCCGGTCCCGTACCGCGCTTCAAACGCCGCGATGTTCTTGACGACCAAGGCTGTTTCGCCCGGCGCGAGTGACGTGATCAAGCCCGTGCTAAAGTCGAAGTCGACGGCCTCGCCCAGCCTCACCTGGTTCAGGCTGATCGCGTCGTCGCTCACATTGAGCAACTCAACAAACTCGAAATCGTCTTCGTCTGTGCCGGGAACCGCGTTGAGTTCGCTCGGAGATGGATCAGCGGGATGGTAGTGCAACTCCGTGATCCGCAGATTGGCGGACGAGGCAGGGACCTCTACCGCGTACAGACCCGCGACCGCCCGGCTCCAGGGGCTGACGCCCGGGGTCTGCCCGACGCTTTCGGCGGGCGTCCCCATCGCTCGGGCGGTAACCTGCGTCGTCGCGTTGATGGCGATGGGCGCTGTAAAGAGCATCGCCGTAGGCGAAATGCCGCCGCCTTCCGACCGGGGATCGGTCCCGTCGAGCGTGTAGTAGATGTCGGCGCCGGGCTGGTTGGAGGCGAGAACCACTTGAACACCCGCCGATACGTTCCCCGGGTTGGGGGCCAGCGTCGGGGCGGCGATCAGTTGCCCATCAATCCAACTCGCACGCGCCAACACCCACCCAGCCAGGTGGCTCACCTCGGCTTCCCATCCGGTCAGCCCCGGCTGGGCAAACTCGCCCCCGTTGGGCGCCACTTCTGGCCAACGCGCGAAGTTCCGGGCCTGAGCCTCGGCGAGTTGCGAGGCTTGAGCGTTTATCGTCGCCAACAGGTTCGCGTCACTGAGCGTTGTCTGGCGCAGCTCTTGCCAGCGATCGACCCACCCCTGCAAGAAATCGGGGTCCTTGAACAGTTCGCCCCACCAGTCAAACTCGAAAAAGTCTACACCGGAGAACCATGCTTCCGGGTTGGAGGAGCGAAGGTCGCCGTCGGAACCCATCGATCGATCTGAGTCCCAAAGCGGCCCGAAACTCAGCTTTCCATCGCGGTCCTTGGTGAGAAAGGTGCTCAGCCCCAACGCATCGGGCTCGAGCGAAAACACGCGAAGGATGTGGTGATCGATCGACGCCTCCACGTCCAGATAGGCTTCGTAGCCGAGGATCGGGTCGGTTGAGTTCGGACCGTAGAGGGCGTCTTCCAGGTCCTGCACGTAACCGCGGATGTAGGACACCTGTTCATCGGTCATATCGGCCCGCTCGGGTTCGACGTGCACGAAGCGAGCTCCCCCTCGGTTCGGCACGCCCCGCGAGGTCGACCAACTACTGCCAGACTCACCGTCTGCGCGGTCGATCTTGATGATGTATCCGCCGGTGATCTCGGGCTCGGAATTATGACCGGGCTCCAGGGCGTCGATATCGACCCGATCGCCGTCCCGCTTGATATTCTCCATCAACACGTAAACACCCAGGTAGTCACCGCCGTCGAGCGAGCCGCCATTGGTGTTGGCGTAGACCTCGACGAAGCGGGTACGCACGGCGTAGCGGCCCATCTGATTGCTGAGGTCGTGCAGCAGCGTGTCCCGGATCATGGCGCGATCGAACCGGTAGGGACCGGACAGGATCCAATCCGACTCGTCGGGCATCCCCAACAGGGACATGCTTTGGTCTTCACCGAAAGCGTCGCGCAGCTCGATGCGGAGATTCGGCTTGGGGTTGTTCAGCGTGCTCGACCCGCGTCGATGTTGGCCGATGAGGGTCGTGACGTCAGCGGGGTGGGAGAGCGCGCTGCGCCCCGTCTCCTCGTCGATGTCGTAGAGCGCCAGCGCGGCGTCCTCAAACTCTTCCCCGGGCACGCCCTGGCCGAGGTTCTCGATGACGACAATCGGCAGGTCCGACGTGAAGCTGAACGTCGACGCCTCGGTGTGCGAGTAGGTCTCGACGGTGACCGGGCCAAGCTGCCCCACGGGCCCATAGGCCCGGGCATGGAACTGCGTCGTCGCACTCACGGTGATCGCGCCGCTGTACGCGGGCGAAGCGGCGGTCGGCAGGGTTCCATCCGTGGTGTAGCGGATCGTCTCGTTTGGCCCGGCGGACGACATGGTCAGTTGGAATGATCCCGCAAACGCGCCGCCGACGCGAGAAAACTCGACGGCGCCCGCCAGCACGTTCGTGTTGGGGCGCGCGGGCGTGGGCGCCAATAGCCGCCCCTCGACCGGCGGCAGGAGCAGGCCCCCCGTCGTCGTTGTGAGGCGTGGCGCCATCAGCAAATCGGAACTGCTGCTGTTTCGATTGAGCAGGTGGATGGCCAGGGTGTTGCTGCCAACGACCAGTGCGCCAGAATAGGCGCTTACGTCAAAGTCTACGAAATCGACCGCCAGACCGTCGGGATGCTGGGCGGTTGCTACGGAATTGTACCCGCTGAGGGCAGGGGCATTGGCGCTCGTGATCCGTGTGCCGTTGAGATAAGCAATGAAGCCATCGTCGTACTTCATTTGGAGGGTATCGAGAAGCGTGTTTGGGTCCGTAACCGTAAAGGGGATGCGTACGTACAACGACGCCGTCCCTTGGGGGACGGGCGTCAGAATGAGGTCCTGAAAGTCGGCGGGGGTGTCCTCAAACCCAAGGCTCGCCGTACCTGATTGCCAGGCAGAATCGTTAAACGCATTGCCCGTCCAGTGCGCATCGACGGCGTTGTTAGTAGGTATGAGGTACCGGACGCCACTCGTGGGGGTTACGACCGCGCTCACGATGGAATCAAACGCGAGGCCATAGGCTTCGTCGCTGCCGAGGGCTGGGTAGTTCTCGGCGCTGGAGCCAAACTCCGACAGCACCGTCCCGCTGGGATCAGACAGCGCCAAGTACTCACCCCCGGCCGCGAGGGAAAAGTTGGTATGCAGATTGCCCGCCGGATCAGGCGTCGCGTTGCCGGACGCGAAGACAACCAAGTATTCCCCCGCCCCGAGCAGCCGACTGGGAAACTCCCACTTGTCTAGCTCATCGGGGTCGTCGGTCAACGCGTGCCCGGCGAGATCAATGCTCTGGTCGCCATTGTTGAAGATCTCGATCCAGTCCGACGACGCGCCGCTGCCGTCGAGGAGAGAATCCTGATTCGAGGCGACAAACTCAGTAATAATTAGGTCTGCGGCCAGTAGCTGACGAGACTCAAGCACCTCAAAGAGAAGCCTTTTTGACTGCCGCATCGTGTCCTCGCCTCTTGGTCGTTGTTTGGTTGCAAGCTGATCGGGCAACTGCTGGATTCCCCGGCAAGCAAGTCTCTAGCCCGGAAAAACAAACACTCGAAACCCACTCGCGTAGGTTGTGACTCTTCCCCCGGCCATTTTCCGCAAAGAAAGCCCGCTCCCCTGCCCCAGGGAGCGGGCTTAAAGGACCACTCGTTTCACAACAAGACCTTCTTACGACCTGCGACGCCCTTGCAAGGCGAAGAGTCCACCGAGCATCAAGAGCGCGAGCGAGGACGGCTCAGGGACGGCGTAGGTCGCGGTCAGCAAGCCGTTCGCCCCGGAATTGTCGACGGCGAAACTCCAGCCGGGTGCGGTCGAAGGCGAGAGCGCCAGTCCGAGGGTATACCCGGTGACGCCGCCGATGCCGCCGACACCCGTGCCGGTTGCCGAGTTCCACTCGATGTCCGCGTTCTCCGCCACCAGCACGGTCCACGTGCCGGCAACCGGGGCGATCCCGGAGAAACTCAGGTCCAGCAACGAGCCGTCCTCGATCTCAACCGTGATGCCCGCGCCATCATCGGCGTTGTCGTTGACCATGATGGGCGTAAGGCCGCCAGCGTCAATCGAAGCCTTCAATAGGCTGCCTGCCCGGGTGATCCAATCGCCGTCGCCGTTGATGTTGTTCCCGATATTGATCGATGTCGCACCCGAACCGACGACACTGAACACACCGGTTGAGCCTACGTGCGCTCCGAAACGAGACACCACAGAACCGCCGGAGACTTCAAAGACTCCCGAGCTGCCGGCGACCTGGCCTCCGACTTGTATCGAGGAGCGTCCGGCGGGGTTTCCGGGGGTGATAGAGGAGTTCGCATCACGATAAACGCTCAGCTCACCGCCGGTAACGTGGAAGGCACCATCGGAGAATTCGTTGCCTCCACCAATCCGCAGCCCATGCCCGATCGCGTAGACTCCGCCAGACAGGTTGGTTGTGCCAGCACTGCCGTCGCCAACAAAGTTGAAGATGCCCGCGCCTGATTGGCTATCGTCATGATTGCCGGCAGTAACATTCAAGACAGCGCCGCCGTTCACAAAGGTCCGGTTCGTGTTGGTGTCGACCGCGCGTGTCACGGTAAACGCGCCGTTGATGTCTCGCGTGCTCCCGGGAAACGCTTCAACAACATCCCAGTTGAGGTCCTGCTCGTAGCTCGTTCCATCTCCTCCGCCGGTCCAAATCGCCGCCTGAGCGCCGCCGAGGGTGGCGGCGAAGACGGCGGCGGTCATGGCCGCGGCGACTCCCCGTAAGACGAATCGTCTTGGTGAAAGTACATGCATTAGACTCACAAGCTCCAAATCAGGGTGTACGGATAGTGTAACGGACGCGGGCCAAGGCTAGTTCGCCGCGACGCAGCGCGACAAATGCGTCGGCTCTTGCCGCGGTTTCAGGCCTATTGGAACCGACGGCTATCGACGCGGACGACGACGGTTTCCTCTCCTCTTCTCTTCTTCGGTTGTGATCGCAGGGAGTGACGTGACAGGAGTGCACGGGGCCGTGCTCCTGGGCGGCGAACGCCAGGCCCCGGCCAAGTTGCCGGGGCTGGCGCCGCGGCCTATGCCCGGCGCCGCGCCCCGCAAGCAGCCATGCCGACCATCAGCAGCAGCAGCGACCCGGGCTCAGGCACCGGCGTCGCCGACGCGGACAGAGCGTTTGAGGCGCCGAACTGGCTCTGCCAAAGGGTGTAGTCGGCGGGTACGACGGTCGATTCGCCCGTGCCGTTGCCGTTGAGTGCGGCAGAGTCCAATCCGAGGTTGTCGCGGTAGACCGTGTAGTCGGCCGCGTCGACCACGTTGTCGCTATTAAAGTCGCCGGGCACGCCGAAGGGGCCATCGCCGGCCTGGACCGTCAGGCTATTGGCGTTGACCGAGAAGCTCCAGAGGTCGGTGTCGACGCCGGGGGCGAAGGCAAGACCATTGTCGGTGACGGTTCCATCCCACGTCATCACGGTAAAGCGGCCTTGGTTCTCGGCGCCCAGGAAGCTCACGTCCAGAAGCGAACCAGCGTCAAAGTAGACGTTGCCCCCCCCTTGGCCGGTGCCGCTGGTGATGTCAACCGAGATGGGCGTCACGCCCTTAGAGGTTTCGTCGATCTGGATTTCAAGCGTGCTGCCCGGAACCTGGTGCCAATAGCCGTCCAGGGTTCCATTGGCGCCGATGCCGATCGACGTCGGCGCCGAGCCCACGACGCGGAAAAAACCTGTCTCGCCTAAATACACACCGGCTCGCGTCGCCAGCGACCCCCCGGAGATTTGCAAACGCCCCCCTCCACCCGTAAGAGCGGTGTCGCCAATCTCGATCGATCCGCGTCCACCGAAACTGGCCCAGTCTACCGCTTTGATGTTGGCGTCGCGGAACACGATCAGGTCGCCACCGGTAATATTCACGACGCCATCGGGAGCAGCGCCCACCCCAACGCGGAGTCCGTGCCCGATGCTGTAGGACCCTCCCGACACGTTGAGCGTGCCGGCGCCGCTGTCTCCCACGGTGTTGAAAACGTTGGCGCCGGACTGGCCGTCGGATTGCGTGCCGCCGGTGACATTCAGCACCGCGCCGCCATTGACAAAGGTGCGATTGACGGTGATATCGACGTTGCGTTCGACCGTGAAGGCGCCGCTGATGTTTCGCGTGAGGTCCGCGAAAGTCGGGTCGTCGTCGACCCAGTTCAGGGGGTCCTGGTAGCTCGTTCCGTCGCCGCCGCCGTCCCAGTCGACCGCTTGAGCGGCGCTGCTGATCGCGATGGCCATCGCCGGCGCGAGGAGTGCTTTGGCGAAACATCGCCAAGTAAGCAATCGAAGTGGTAGGATCTTCATTGGATTAGGTATCCCGAAACAGTGGTGAATAGCCGGTGCTACGAGCGCCGACAAAGAACAAGTCCGTCGTTGTCGCAGCCGTTGCTGCTAGTCCAAGTTGTCGCCGGGGTTAGAGTCGAAGAAAAGTACAGATTGCAACACGGCAAACAGCCTCAAGGCGTACATTCGAGTCGTCTTTTCTCCGGTCTTCTCACCGCCTCGTTGGCTGGGCATGCACGGGCGGTCAACCTGCGTTGCAACCGCCCATCCGGTAAGTGAGTTCTAATTCAAATTGAGGGTCTCGCCGCCGCCACGCGTGGACAACGCTTGGTAGAGATCGAAGTCGATGTCATCGGCCAGAAACTCGACATGACCGTCGGCGTAGAGCATGCTGGCGCCGCCGGCGTGGTCGCTGCCGAAGGGGACCGTGTTATCGGTAACCCTACTCATGCACGGGATCTTGTAATTGAGGGGGTTGATGGTCCCCCGCAACGCGCGTCCATAGGACGTCTGTGAACGACCGTATTTCGAAGAGCCGCTCAGAGTATCCTTCTTGCCTGACCCACCGATGTGCCAGGGGGAGGGACCACCCGTGCAGCCGCCGTAGTCGGGTGCGCTGGAGAAGTTGCCGTGATTGCTCTCGCCACCAAGAAAGGTCTTCGACGAGCCGTCGGTAACCTCGGAGAATTTTGTGCTGCTGTTGGCATAGAGCATGCCATCATCCGCTACCGGGCCGTCCGGGCCCTGCAACGGAGTCGTCAACGGGTCGGTTGTGCCGAACCTTGACGAGCCCCCGGCCTCACTGTGCCCCCGTCCGCCGAAGCAGCCAAAGTAATCCCTGCGGTAGCCGCTGCCGTAGGTTTCCTCCCACTTGGTAAGGCTCGGGCAGAGCATCGCGGAGAGCCGCGTGTTCTCGAGCAGGGTCACCACCCCAGGTTGCGTCCTATTCATCTCTCTCATCCAGAGAAGCCACCCGCCTTCGAAGTCGAAATCAAACGATTGTTCGACGACCCCCTCTTCGTAGTAAGCCAGCGTGTAGTGGATGTTCGTCCAGCCGCGGCACCCTTCCGTCGGCACCGGGTCACACTCAAGCGTCATGCCGTCGGGGAAATGCCCCTGGGCGGTCTCGTAGTTAAGGTGGGCAAGGCCCATCTGCTTGAGGTTGTTGCCACACTGCATCCTGCGCGCCGCCTCTCGCGCCGCCTGGACGGCTGGCAGCAGCAGCGCGACCAAGATCCCGATGATCGCAATCACTACGAGCAGTTCCACCAAGGTGAACCCGCGGTCGCGGCGTCCAGACTTCGGTGGTCGACGAGTTAGATAAGCCACGCTTTTCTCCTTATGGCGAATTGACGCGTCAGGGCTTCGACTCCAGCGCGAAGTTGATTTCACCACCTCCCGGGACCACCTCGGCTGTCAGGTCCGTCGAGGCTCGATTCGAGTACTTCTGCGGCACGATCCATTGGGCGCCAGCCTTCTTGGGTCGGGAGGACCCCGATTTATTGGCATTGGCGGTAACGCCATTGAGCTCATCTTCAAAGCTCTTGTAGACAGGGCCATCGTCGGGGGTCAGCACCGACGTAATGGTTACCTTGTATTCTCCTGGCAGGACGCCGTCCCCCGGCTCGTACGTCGTAAGCCGATAACGACCCTCGCCATCAATCTCACCGGCCGAGGGCCGTCCCGAGGGGGGGTAGAATTCGATCTTTCCCGACGTGACCGGGGCGCCGTCGAGCGTCACGATCCCGGAGACCTCCACCAACCCGCGCCGGCTCGAGCCGCATCCGGCCGCAACTAGTATCAAACCCAGGCAAAGCAGGCGCCGCGCGAAACGATGCGGCGCGGCGCGGACTTTCTGCACCGGGCTACGGTCAATGGCAGGCGTTAAAAGGCGCACTATTTGATGCAACGAAGTGGCCAACAATTAGTGCCGCGTTGGTGGCGATAAGAGCGGACAAGAGACAATCGAAAAGGAGAATCGCAAACGCTTATGGCGCATTACCACCCTCTCTGGTAAGAAACTCCGCCCTCCGTCTATCAACTTACGAAGAATTTTGGCCATTTTATCCAGAAGATTACGCTCGATCTTCCGCCGCTCGCACAATGATCGCCCCCCCGGCCGGGGGGATCAGGAAGGCTTTCCTGTGCGATTGTCAGTAATTCGCCGTCGCGACCGCACGGTTCTTGAGTGTCGACAATCCGTTGCGGGTGTGGCGGGGCGAGCGGCTCGGGTCCCCGCGGCCGGGAGCAAGGCAGGGCCGCTAGCCGGGCTTCGACCCCGTCCCGGGGCACGCGCCAGGGCCTTTCCGCCGACCTAGGCAGCCTAAAATCCACAGCGACAAGACCGGGCAGCCCAACGCCACGCTTGTCGGCTCGGGCACGACCACATACCTCAGATTATCAATCCGGTAGGCGCCATAGCGACCTCCATTCTCATTGGCGTCCATCGAGTTGGCGGCCTCGACGACCAGGGAATCGATGGGGGGCAGGTGGAATTCAATCGGATACGGCTCGTGACGCACCAAGCCCGAGTACCACGGCGTTACCCCAACGAGCGTCTCCCCCCGATAGCCGTGGAATCTTACCGCGCTAGATTGCAAGAAGGCCTCTCCTTGGGCCGCGGCCAGGGTCGACCGCAGGATCACCGTCCCCGGGAACGTTATCCGCAGCTCGCTTGCGCCCCAACCGTTCACCAGCCCCTGCAGGTACGGGTCATCACTGCCATCATCGATCAGCCAATACCCAAGGTTGCCTTTGAACCCCGGGACCGTCGCGACGCCCCAGGTCAGGCCGCCGTAAGCCCTCCCGGTTAGCGCCAAAGCATCCCCCTTCACGTCAAGATCATCGAAGTCGAGCAGAACCGAGCCTTGATCCGACACGGGTTCGCTGGCCCTTCCTACCGCAGAAGACAAGAGAACGATGACCAAGGCCAGAGGAAGATACTTCATTCGTCGGGGTTCCTGCTGAGAGGGTCGGGGCGGACCGAACGGCGTCGGCCTCGTGCTTTCTCAAAGCGGCAGCTCTCGCCGGTGGATCCGCGGGTCGAGCAGCGGTGAGTGAGGCGGTCCAGCGCCGGGCGGGCGGTGGAGCACCGACGCCACACGGTCGGGGCGCGTCCCAGCGTGGGGAAGTCTCTCCGCTTCTGGCAAACCTCTGTCGGCTCCCCGTGTTCGACCCGTGGATCTCGCGGGAGTTCCCCGGGTGAGAGTTTTAACGATTGGCGGTCTCGAGGACGAGCGGCGGGTCACACCCGCCACAGGAACGCCCTCGGGGCGCAGGGGAGGGGGTAGGGCGGGGGGAACCACGTTGTCCAGAGGGGCTCTCCCTTAGCCATCAAGGGTTCGTCGCGACGTGTTGTGAGTGGCGTCCGAAAAGTGCCGGGCTAGGTCGGCCGGCGGGATGAGTTGGTGGGGCGGCGCTGCACCGATGCTGAGTTAAGATTCGCTGCGATTCATACAAGCCTAGCCGACGCCGCGACCCGCGGCTCCTCGGGGCCGCGCAAGGTCCAGAGGCTGGCTAACCTGAGGCAGCGAGGTCGAGGCTAGGAGTCATGCGGTCATGCCGGCCCAACCGCTCGGCGAGCACCGCAGCTTGCCAGGCTTGCACGGCCGCCTGCCTCTTTTTCCTCCTCCCCCTAGCACTCGATCACGTTGACCGGAATATAAAGCGCAAGGCCCCCTTCGGATGTCTCCTTGTACTTGTCGTTCATGTCGCGGGCGGTCTCCCACATCGTGCGGATCACGGCGTCGAGCGACACGCGGGCGTCGCTCGGGTCCCGGCCCAAAGCCATCCGCGCGGCGGTGATCGCCTTGACGGCCCCGAACGCGTTGCGCTCGATGCACGGGATCTGCACCAGCCCGCCGATCGGGTCGCAGGTCATGCCCAGGTGGTGCTCCATGGCGATCTCGGCGGCCATCGCCGCCTGCTCGGGGGACCCCCCCAGCGCTTCGGCGAGTCCCGCGGCGGCCATCGCCGAAGAGACGCCGATCTCTGCCTGACACCCCCCGAGGGCCGCAGAGATTGTGGCCCCCTTCTTGAACAAGCAGCCCACCTGGCTGGCGGTTAGCAAGAAGTGGAAGGCCGCGTCGTCCGAAAAATCGCAGTAGAGCAGCCCGTACAGCAGCACCGCGGGGATCACCCCCGCCGAGCCGTTCGTCGGGGCGGTGACCACCCGGCCGAACGCGGCGTTCTCTTCGTTCACCGCTAGCGCGAAACAACTGACCCAGTCGATCACCGCCGGGAACCCCCCGGCGCTGCGGCGGATCGCGGCGATCCATTGGGCGGAGTCCGGCCCGGCCGGCTCTCCAAGCAGCTTCTCGGCCATCCGGCACGCGCGGCGACGCACGCCCAGCCCGCCGGGGAGCACGCCGTCGGTGCGGCAGCCACGGTGGACGCTGGCGATCATGGCGTCGCGCAGCCGAGCGACGCCCGCTCGCACCTCCGCGTCGCTCCGGCGGCTCGTCTCGTTCCGCAGCACGACCTCCGAGACGCTGCAGCGGCGTTCTCGGCAGTGCGCGAGGAGCTGGCCGGCGGTGTCGACCGGGCAGGGGAAGGGGTCGGCTTCCGGGGCGGGGGGCTCTTGCTCGGCCACGACGAACCCGCCGCCGACGGAGTAGTAGGTCGCCTCTGATTGGGCGCCGTCGCGCAGCTCCGCGACGAACGTTATTCCGTTAGGGTGAAACGGCAGCGGCTCGCCGTGGAACTGGAGATCGGTCTGCGGGTCGAAGGGTACGGCGAACCGCCCCTGCAGCACGATCTGACGCGCGTCGGCGATCTCTTGAATTCGCGGGCCGATGGAACCGACGTCGATTGTCTCCGGGTCGAGCCCCGATAGACCGAGCTGCACGGCGATGTCCGTCCCGTGCCCGCGGCCGGTCTTGGCGAGCGAGCCGTACAACCGGACGGCGACCCGCGCCACCCCGGCCGGCCCCGGCGGGGGGAGCTCCCGCAGAAACCGCTGCGCCGCACGCCACGGCCCCATGGTGTGCGAGCTCGAGGGCCCCACGCCGACCTTAAACATGTCGAACACGCTGAGCTGCTGCGACGGCATGCCATCTCCAGAAGGGATTCGGATGGCCCGGTCGACGACCTGCGCCGGCTCCAGGATAGCCATGCAGTGGGTGGGCGTCTCGCGCAGCGGGCTCTAGCCTGGATGTCGTGCAGCCGCCTCGCGCCGCCCCAGGTCGATCGCGCCCGTCCGCTGCTTGCGCCTGCGGCGTGGGAGAAGCGAGCGAGACCGTCCCTTGGTCCGTCCGTCGGCGGCGGTGTCGCCACGCCCACCTGCCGAGGGGGCCGATCCCGGTCCCCGGTCCGATCACGTTGTTTCTTCGTCGTCGTCGAACTGCACCACCATCTCTTCCGCGCCGTACGCGACCGCGTCTCCCTGCCGCAATTGCCGGCGGCGGCGGGTCTCTAGCTCGCCGTTTACCAGGACCTCGCCCCCTTGGATGACCAGTTTGGCCTGGCCGCCGGTCGCCACGAGGCCTTGGGCCTTGAGGAACTGGTCGAGGTGGATCGTCGTCTGGTTGGGGTGCGTCATCGTGGATCCATGGCCGTGGCCGCCCGTGCAGACGCCCGGCTGTACGCGTAGCAAGGGGTCTGCCAGATCAGCAGCCGGGCATTCTAGCCGGGGTTGGCGACCGATGGGCAGGACCCCGTGGCTGACCCGCTCCTCTCCCGGACGGCCGCCTGACTTGATGAACGGGCACTAGTGGACGGGACGGCTGCAGGGCAGAGCAGAGCGTGCGGCTGAGAGATCACCCGATCGAGCCGAGGCAGGCAGGGCAGGAGGGGGCGTCGCGCAGCCAAAGCTCATGTCGTCCATGCGGCCGCGGGCCCTCCGGTGTTTGAACACCATGCACGTATTGGCCGGCCGCCCCTTGGGCCGCCCACGATCCCCCCACAAGGAGAACTCCATGACCCAGCAAAAACTGACCCATAAGAAAATCGCACTGCGCGTCACCGACGGCTTCGAGCAGGTCGAGCTCACTCAGCCCTAGCAGGCGATCAAGCAGTCCGGGGCCCCGACGCTCGGTCGGCGCCGCCCGCTGCCGCGGAGACGCTGCTTCCAACTAGGAGGAGCACTCCGCGTCGGACCGCTGTGCGGCGGCCACGAACCGATCCAGCGTGATGGCCGCCAAGTCTACGCTCATCATGAACGCCGAGTAGGCCAGCGTCGCCGCGAGCCGGCGGGTGTCGCTCGCCCACGGCGGCACGTACCGCGGCGCCTGCAGGAAGCCCGAGTCGAAGTACGGCCCCAGCGTGAGGACATCGCTCTGGGTCAGCCGGCCGGCGAAGAGCCTGGCGATGACCTGGGGCTGGTTGTCCCGGATGGCGACGTTCAATAGCACGTGCGTCTCGATGAGCCCCTTGAGGTAGGCGCTGTCCTTGGTGAACGCGATCCCGCCGCGCACGTCCCCGCCTCGGAAGATGCGCTGCGTCGACTTGTAGGCCTCACGCTCGTCCTGCCCGGCCTGCAGTAAGTACCGAAAGCAATCGAGGAAATCGCCGCCGTCCAGGACGAGCTTCAGCGCCTGGATCCGCAGCGCCAAACGCCGCAGCCGGTTGACGTCGATCGACCGCGTCGCCAGCTCCGCAAACACCGCGATGCCCTCCTGGGTGCGCGGCGCGCCCAGCCCGAGGCTGGCGAGGTTCGTCTGCCGGCGGCCGTTCAGCGCCGTGGCCGTGTGGACCAGGGCTTCGTGGTGGTAGAGCTGGTCGAAGTCGAGGTCGGTGAACAACGCCGACGCGCGGACGCGGATGCGGGTCGTCCCGGCGATGGCCTTGGAGGACAGGTTGGCGTCGACGACGATCTCGACCCGGTCGTCGACGAAGTACGCATCGACGGCCCGCTGCAGCCGGGCGGCGAACTCCGCGGCCGGCTGGCAGGCCTCGGTCTCCGCGACGTAGGCGCCGTGGATGAGCTGGTCTGTCGCGACCGCGGCCTCAGGCCGGCTCCATCGCCGCCAGCAGGTCGTCGACGCTGACCGTCGCGAAGGTCGAGGCGTAGTCGGACATCGCGTAGGGGAGGATCAGCACGTTGTTGTGGACGGCCGCCCCGCAACTATAGACGACGTTCGGGACGTAGCCTTCCCGCTCGTTCTCGTCGGGCGTCACCAGCGGAGCACGCAGGCGGGCCACGACGCGGGTGGGGTCGTCGCGGTCGAGCACGAAGGCGCCGATACAGTACTTCCGCATCGGCCCAACGCCGTGGCTGAGCACCAGCCAACCCGTCTCGGTCTCGATCGGAGACCCACAGTTGCCCACCTGCACGTACTCCCAAGGAAAGGTCGGCTTCACCACAACCCGTTTTGCGTGCCAGAAGTAAAGGTTGTCGGAGTCCATCAGGAACAGGTTCTCACCGTCCTGGCGAGAGAGCATCACGTAGCGGCCGTCGATCCGTCGAGGGAACAGCGCGAAGCCCTTGTTGGCGACGCCCGGGCCGTTGAGCGTGTGCATCTTGAAGCGAAGGAAGTCTTCGGTTTCCAGCAGTTGCGGCAGGACGACTTTGCCGTCGTAGGCGCTGTAGGTGGCGTAGTAACGCACGCCGCCATCCTCTTCCTGAAATCGCACGAAGCGCGCGTCCTCGATTCCCGCGGTTTCCGCGGGGCTGTAGGGGAAGACTAGTCGTTCGGAGAGCTTGGTGTCGGCGTGGTACAGGATCTCGTAGTTGGACTTGGCAAGAGTCAAAATGCCGTCAAAGACAACCGAGAACTCGTGGTGACGGGTGCGGTTCTCCCGCACGGTGAGCTGCAACGCGGTGTCGAGTTGTTCGAGGGAGAACTCCCGGTCGAGACGGCTCATGACGTGATTGGTGAAGACGCCGGCGAGCCCTAGTTCGTTGAGCTTGCGGACGAAGAGCGGCTTCTGATACCACGTGTCGGGCACGACGTTGGGAGGCGTCGCAAAGCGTGTCGGCTCGTCGATTGTGATCGCGCACTGGGCATCAACGACCCCGGAACGGAACGTGATCGACGACAGGTGCCCTTCGCCCGTGGCTCGCAGGCTGAGCACAAAGCGTTGTGAGCCGTCGGGCAGCCCCGATTGGTCGGGGTGCCAGACCATCGAGGGATTGAAGAGCGCCGCCGACTCGACGGCGTACTCCTGCGTAAAGTAGGCGCCGATCAGCAACCGGCGGTTCTCGCTCATCGGCGCGTCGGAAATCAGGTATTCGCGCACCCTCTCGAACCTAGTGAGTAGGAAATCGCGCGGCCGTTGGTGGCGGCCGTGAAATTCTTCCAGCACGTGGTTGATTAGCTGGTCAACCTCTCCTTCTGGCAATGCCGAGATGCGCGCGATGATGCGCAGCTTGCGGTCTTCTGGGAAGGGAATAAACGGACGGAGGACGACCCGCTTGCTGTTGGGCGAGAGGACGATCCCGGTTCTTTTAATCTGCATGGACGAGCCGCAAGGCTTCCTTGGTTTCTTGGTCAGCCGCCTTCGTGGCGGCCTTCGGTGCAGCGCTAATCGCGAGTGAGTTCTCAAACTGCTCCATCTCCGCGAGCGACATCAGGAACGCCAGCGTCGATTCCGCGCCCTGATTCTCGTTTACACGGCCCTCTTGTAGCCCGTCGTGGCAGCCCCCTGTGCTCGAATCGTACAGCGGTTGGCCGAGGTCGTTGCGGCAGAGGAACCAGTCGAAGGCGAGGTGGGCTTGGTCGATCCAGAAGGGGTCTCCCTCGGCGTTGTGTGCTTCGATCGCCGCAGAGATCATCGCGTGCGCTTCGATCGGCTGTTGATCGTACGCGGCGATCGGTTCTCCGCGCCGACAGAACCCGTTGCAACCGATGGGGCGGAACCGGCCGTTGGGCGACAGTTGCTTCGCGGCGAGCCAACGGAGCGATTGCAGCCCGATTTCTAAGGCCTTTGCGTTGCCACTCCACCGCCCGCTGAGGATCAGTGCGTGGGACAGCTTGGCGTTTGCGTACGACGCCACGTCCTCGAACCAGGGCCAATCGTCCGTCGCGGCGCGTTCGTATAGGTCGATCAGCAGCTCTGTAAGTGTATCTCGCATTTGATCGACCAGCCGATCGCCGCTTAGCCGGCGCAGATACTCATGGATTCCGATCAACGCCAAGGCCCAGGTGCGTGGCGAGGTGGTCTTCGCACACGCCGGTAGGGCCGCCTGGAAGAGTTGGACCGCCCACGACTGGAAGCTCCGACGTCGCGACCTTCCTGCGCAGGTCCCCAGCGCCCAGAGGGTGCGTCCCTGCGAGTCGTCCGAGCCGTCCGACTCGAGCCACTTGCGGTCAAAGCTCATGAAGTTCCGGAACCGGCCGAGTTCGGGGTCGAACGCGTGGTTCAGGAACGCCGCGTAGGTCGAGGCGGCTTGGTGCACAACCGGTGAGTCGCTGCCCAGCTCTTCAACAAGGACGGTCAGGATGAGCGCGCGGGCGTTGTCGTCGGTGCAGTACCCCTCCTGGAAGTTCGGGAGCGAGTAGATCGCGTGCTGGAAGATGCCCGTTGAGTCGGTCATCCGCAGCACATGGTCGAGCCGCATCTTTGGGTGGGCGAGGGGCTGCTCATCAAGGGTCTTGATGGCGAGCGGCCTGGGGAAGGCGGGCCGGCTCTGTCGCGCGGCCCGGAATGACGCCGAATAGAGCCCCGCAACATGGCTCCAGACCATGTCTCGCCCGAGAAGGTAGGCTCGCTTCCGCATCGCGTGCCGTCGGGGTTCGTCACGTAGAAGGTCAATCGTTGCAGCGGCGATCGCCGCCGAGTCTCCGAAAGGCACAAGCACGCCTCGCCCGTCGGCGAGCAGTTCGTCTGCGTGCCAGTAGGGGGTTGAGATGACTGCCTGACCGCAGCCAAACGAGTAGGCGAGCGTGCCGGAGACGGCCTGCTCAGCGTTCAGGTACGGGGTGATGTAGACGTCGGCGGCCCCGATGAAGTTCGTCAGCTCTTCCAGGTCAACGAAGCGGTTGTAAAAGACAACATGCTTCTGCACGCCCAACTCCGTCGCCATCCGCTCTAGGCCAATCCGATAGGCCTCGCCCTCGTTACGCAGAAGGCTCGGGTGGGTCGCCCCGAGGACCACGTAGACGAAGTCCGGCGCCGCGCGGACGATCTCCGGCAGGGCCTTGATGACCACTTCGATCCCCTTGTTCGGGGACAGCAACCCGAACGTGAGGCCGACCTGCTTTCCGGCGAGGTCGAATTGATCTTTGAAGAAGTTGGGATCGGCGAAAGGTCGGTCGGGGATGCCGTGGGCGATCAGGTCGATCTTCTCATCGGGCGCTTTATACTCTTCGCGCAGTGTCTTGCGGCTGCGCTCGGTCATCACCACTACGCGTGCCGACAGGGCGATCAACTGCTCCAGCACGCGGCGGAGCGTCTTGTCTGGGTTGGGCAGGACCGTGTGGAGCGTTGTGACGACAGGGATCCGCAAGTCGCGCAGGAACGTCAGGATGTGGGCGCCACCCGGCCCGCCGTAGATGCCGAACTCGTGCTGAAGTGAGACCACATCGACGTTGCTGAAGTTCAAGAAGTCGGCGGCGCGGCGGTAGGAGTCCCGGTCCTGCTCGGTGATCTGAAACCGCACCGCCGGCGAGTAGTCGTAGCCCCCGTCGAGGTCGTCCACCGGGACCACGAGGCACTCGGTACCGGCGATGCCCGCCACGGCCGTGCTGAGGTCGTGCGTAAAGGTGGCGATGCCGCACTTGCGCGGCGGGTAGTCGCCGACAAAGGCGATCTTCTGTATCTCGGGTTCGACCACCGGGGGCCTCTTCTATGCGAGTCGGTATTGGATGTCAGTTCAGCGACGCGAACAACGCGGCGCGGGAGAACTTCGCGGCGCCAACGGCGGTGTCCGCTGCGCCGTAGTAAGCGGTGAACGTCTCCCCGCTGTCGATGAGCGCCGTTGGGAAAACCACGTTCGGCACGAATCCGCACCGTTCGAACTCGGCGACCGGTCGCATGATGGGCTCCGACGCCCGCCGTACAATACGTGCTGGATCGGCAAGGTCGAGCAGCGCGGCGCCTGCGCAGTAGTCGCCGACGCCGCCCGGCCGTCGCGGAGCGCCGCATCCGTGGTAGACCATCAACCACCCCTCGTCCACTTCGATCGGCGGGGCGCCGGCGCCGACCCGCTCGCTCTCCCAATCAGCAACTCCGGCGAGCAAGGGCTCGTGGTCGCCCCAGTGCAGCAGGTCGGGGGACCGGGCCAGCCAGACCTCGGGGCGGCAGAAGTCGGTCTTCGCGGTTGGCCGGTGGAGCGCGACGTACTTCCCGTCAATCTTCCTAGGAAACAGCACGACGTCCTTGTTCTCTGGGGGGAAGATTACCCCGTGACGCTCGAACGACGCAAAGTCGTCGGTCGACGCCAGGGCCGTCGCCGCCCCGTGCCGAGACACCGCGACGTACGTGATCCAGTAGCGGCCGTCGATCTGGGTGATGCGGGGGTCCTCGATGCCGTACTCCTCGTTGATCGATAGGGGCAGGATCGCAGGGCCCGCTTCCCATCGATCGGCGACCTCGTCCGATTGCAGGAACACACGCAGGTGAGAGACGGAGGTCAGTCGCGTGCGGCCGTCGAGCCGCTGGCGGACCACCCGGGGGTCGCTCCGATCCAGCTCGGCTTCGGGCGTCCAATCGACAATCAGCTCGCCACCGGACGCATACCTCGGGAGCCCTACAAAACCTGGCCGCTGAGCGCACGGTCTTTCTGCGACCCTGGCGATTAGCGCGGCGCCCTCATTGAAGCGTACGGCTCCAGGGTTGAAGACGCCGATCACGTCGTGCTGGCTGTTCAGTGGCCGCAGGTCTTCCGGGCCCATCAATCGATGCTGTGACAGGCGGAGCGTCATGGACGCAACCGAGCCGCGCCATTGAAGGCGCCGGGCTTCTTGCTCGCCTGCACCGGCGGCGGGTTTGCTCGGGCCTCCTCGGCGCGAAGCTCGCGCCGCTTTCTATCCGCCATCACGCTGTGGCATTGCGGATGGATCCCGCCGATCGAATAGGAAACGTGCCCGCAGACGGGGCACTTCTGCTGGGGTTCGGCACGGATTAGCGGCTCTGGTTTCTTTTCACTCATCGAGGCTGTTCTCTTAACGAGTCGATAGGTCGGAATGAGGACGCAAGGTTAGCCCCACCGTGCTTGCCGGTGGGCGGCAAAGGCCGATTCACTGGGGCGCTGGTTCGACGAGGTAGGCAGTCCCGTCCGGCGATCGCGACAGGTCGTAGCCCGCGGTCAACTGCAGGGCTCCGCCGGACTGCGCGGCGAGGACTGCGTCGGCCGCGGCCGCGGCGAGGGTTGGCTCGTCCTGGCCGGGGGCGTCGAGGACCACGAGTTGCAGCCCCGGTCGGGCAAGCATTCGCTCAAGGTGGCCGACCACGAGCGGGTACGGCCTCCACGGGGGCCGACCGCTGCCGCGGAACCGATCGTACGCCTCACGGTTGGTGAAGCCGTAGATGGCCGTACAGGACTGCCCGTCGGACGTCACGCACGACGGTCCGAGCGGGTGGTTGTCTTCTGCGATCAAGGCGTAGTGCGGAGTGGCCCCGACAGCGGTGCTCGGTTGCATGCTTTTATCTATGTTCCTACAGAAGGATGGGCCGGGACTCGGACGTAGCACTCAGCCTCCGCCCGCACGCCCGAGTGACGAACGCGCCGCTCCTGCGCGGCGGAAACTGCGTGCCCCGCCCCAGCCCTTCATCTTCAATCCGGCAGGCGCCGCTCTCGCCGCGCAGTTGCGCAGCAGATCTCAGGGATGCTTGCGTGGGCTCTTGCCTACTTCGCTGCTGTCGGCCGCCGCTTGGCTCGGGCTGGTCGCCGCCAACGCTCGACCCCGCTCTGCTACGGACCGGAACCGCATGCCTGCAGGCAGCTCGTACCGTTCGGCTCGGATGAACCAAAAAGCCAGCCCCCCTGTGTTGTGCGACGGCTGGCCCGTGGCCGACGCCGCGCGCACCCCCAAGGACCCCTTGCGGCCGGTCTTCTTCCACCCGCGTCTTTCCATCACGATCCGCACAACCACGCCGATCGCTTGGCGGAGCCTCTTGGTCTCAAAGGGATGAACCGCCGCGAAGTAGGCGTCGATCGCGGGTTCTGCCTCCAGCTCGCGGATCACCCCCGCCAGGGGCGCCCGATCGTGGTGGATCTCTGCATCCTCCATCCGTTGCTGGCGGTCGCTCGTGCTAAAAAACGCCAGCACCGCGTCCAGCGGCTGCGCCGAGTCGTTGAGCACGTCGGAGAAGGTACGGCCCTGCCGATCTTCCGCGAAGTCGCTCCGTGATATCTCGACGGCGGGCACGGCGCGTCTCCTGGAATGCTAGACATCTGGCAATAAGCAGATACAAATATTGTATCTGCAAGATCAGCGTTGTCAACGGTCGATGGCGTCCACAGTGCGTGGCCAAAGCGGGGCGTCTCTCTTACGACATCGATGACACGGCAGAGCTGGCCATCGCGCCGCAGCGTCCTAGGCTATTTAGGAGACCCTAACTGGCGGCGAACGACTGGGCGTCCTTGCCCGAAGCGTGGCGCCGCCCCCTTGGGGGCCGGTGCCCCCCGGGGGCCCCCGTTCCGAACGCGCCGAAAGAGAACTGCTCACGTCTCATGCCACCGGCGCCGCCCCAGCGGCCCACTCAACAGCCCAGCCCGTCATGAATCGAAGACGCATGGTCTACCTCGGCATCGCCGCCGCCCTAGTTGTCGCCGCCTATTTCGGGTGGAGGCTCACGGCGCGCAGCAGCTACGAGTCGGCGGCCTACACCGTGCTCGAGTCGGAGGGCCCGTTCCAGACGCGGGAGTACCCCGACCTGATGCTGGCGACGACCGGCACGCCGGCCGGATCCCAGGCAGAAGACGGGGGCTTCATGCGGCTGTTTCGGTACATCGACGGCGCGAACCAGGACGCCGAAAAAATAGCGATGACCACCCCCGTCTTTATGGAGCCCGCGGCGGACGATGCGCCGGGCCAGATGGGGTTCGTGCTCCCCAAACAGGTCAGCGAGCAACGCATCCCGGCGCCGTCCGGCAAGGGGGTCCAGATCGAGCGGCGACCGGGGGGACGGTTTGCTGTCGTGCGTTTCGCGGGGCGGATGAAGACCGACTCGGCCGCCAAGGCCGAAGAAGATTTGCGTGCGTGGATGGCCCAGAAGGGGCTGGTCGGCAGCGGCGCCGCCGAGCGAGCCGGCTACGATCCCCCCTGGACCCCCGGACCCCTGCGCCGCAACGAGGTCCTCATTCGACTGCAGTAGGCCGCGGCAGAAGGGGGGCGCGTGCATGAAGGCGGGCGGGGCCGGAGAAGGTGGTCCGCGCGGCCAACTGCGACCCCTCGACGCGACGCCGGTCAAACCAATGCGAACGTGCTCTTCGAGAGGCCGATCTCGCGGTAGCTGAGATTGCTGGTCCACGCGAACTCGGTGGCGTCCCATCGGCCGGTGGCGGCGAGGGTCTTCTTGGCCTTTGCCTTGAGGACCTTCATGTCGTAGACCCGGTCGAGGCATTCGCGCATCGTGTGGGTGAATTCGTGGACCGTCATGTCACGCGGCTCGAACACCACTTCGGTGAGGTTGTAGCGGTCCCAGTCCGCGGGGAAGTTCGCGTGGCGCAGGCGGCCTTCTTTCTCGAACTGCTTGAACAGCTTTGTTCCCGGCAGCGGCGTCATGGCGGTCATCTGCACCACGTCTACGTCGCTGTCGATGATGTAATCGGCTCGGCGGCGGAGCTTGTCGGGGGTGTCGCCGTCGATGCCGAAGATGAAGGCGCCGAGCACGGCGATGCCCGCGTCGTGGATGCGGCGGAAGATCTCGCCGTAGGCGTCGCTGCCCCGCTTCTTGTTGAGCCGCTTGTTCACGGCGCCCAGCGCATCGCCGTCCTCCGCCTCGATGCCCAGGAAGATCATCTTGCACCCGGCGCGGGAGGCCCAGTCGAGCACCTCGGGGTCGTCCGCCACGTTCACCGACGCCTGGCAGAACCACTGCTTCTGGATCCCCCGATCGACCATGCCGCGGAACAGCTCCAGCGTCTGCGCCCGATCGGCCGTGCCGTAGCCGATGATGTTGTCGTCGACGATGAACAGCAGTTCTTGGGGGATGGTTTCCAGTTCCGCGAGCACCTCGTCGTTCGGCCGGCGGCGGTAGCGGCGGCCGTTGAACGTGGTGACCGAGCAGAAGTCGCAGTCCATCGGGCAGCCGCGCGAGGTTTGGATCGAACCGAAGATGTACCCGGGGTGGAACAGGTCGCGGCGTGCTTGGGGGCGATCCGTCAGTGACGTCAGGGCGCCCGCGTACAAAGGGGCTAGCCGCCCATTGCGGGCGTCGGCCAGCAGTTGCAACCAGACGCTCTCGGCTTCGCCGGTAACAACCGTATCGGCGAATTGCTGCGCCTCGCCCGGGCACATGGAGGCGTGGATGCCGCCGATCACGACGGGGACGCCCAGCCGGCGGTAGTGGTCGGCGATCTCGTAGCCCCGGTTCACGCTGCTGGTGAACGCCGTGAGCGCCACGAGGTCGGCGTCGCGGTGGGTGAAGGTCTCGAAGTTCTCATCGATCAGCTCCACCTCCCACTCGGGCCCAGCCATGCCGGCGAGGATCCCGAGGTTGAGCGGGGGGAACCGTGAGCTGACGCTCGCGGCGAATCCGGTGCGCAACGGATTGACGGGATTGATGAGCAGCAGGCGGGGGCGCGACATGGCTGATAGCGGGGCGGGGTAGGGGTGGCGTGCAGAAGCGATGGCATGGCGGCGTGCGGCGGGGCGCCGCGATGATCCCGGGGCGAGCCCTGGGCGCGTCCGAGGAAGAGACGCAACCCGGTTGTCGCTCGAATCAGCAACGCCCCTCGGTTTCTCGGGCAACCCCCGTTTCGGCAACGCATGCGTCGCGGCAACGGACCACCGATGGCGCCTGGCTGCTTCGCGTGCGGCGGATTGCCCCTCGTTTAGGTTTCGTCATTCGGTCTTGTACTCCCTCGACTATTTCTGCACAAGCGGGTGCATAATTGGCAAAACAGGACGCGAGGGGGGGAATTGGGACCCGGCCTTGCTCCTGTTTGAGCATCCGCATCGGGTTACCGGACCCGCTCCTTATCGTGTAACCCTGGCTCAAAACCGGGGGCCCCTCCGACCCGGCTGATGCCGCCGCCACGCTGCCGTGAACGAGCGAGTCGCCACGCAGTTGTCGATCTCGCACAGCTGGCGCCTCTGGTTGGCGTCGACCCCGCCTGCTATCGCCCGGCGGACGTCGAGCCACCCGCCGTCGCACTCACGCTTGGGACGCGGTCCAAGATAGCTTTCGATGCTTGGTGCGACGCGTCCTACGGGCATCCGCGGTCGGCCGCCTTGCAGCGGTCTGTGACTCGCTGCCAGGCGTCCTTCGCGGCGGGCATGGCGGCCCGCCAGATCAGCATCGAGCCGCCGCGGCGTTCATACCAGCCCTGCGCGAGCTCGGGTTCGACACTGTCGAACTCATCTATGTCGTACCGGCACCGGCTTTCCCATCCGTACCGGTAGGCGGGGCCGTAGTCTTCAAGCAGGCAGAACGCAGACGCGTACGGCCGGCCCCGGAAGTGGCGACGCCAATAGGCCTGTTCGCAGTCGGCGTCGGTATGCGCGGCGACCAGCCTGCCCGGCAACGCGTCGCCGCTGATGGTTCTTGGCGCGTAGGCCGCGAACGGACCATCCGACCCGCCCCAGGCCGAGCCGCGGGGCAGGCCCGTGTAGATCTCCGCCTGCCCGGCCGCCGCGAGGCGCCGGCGTCCGCCTGACTTGCACGAGATTGTTTCCATATCCTTAACCGCCTAGACCGTGGAAGTGGAAGCGCCGGATCACAACGGCAGCCGACGCAGTGAGACAAGAAGATCCATCTCCTGCAAATCTCGCGCCGCGGGAGGGACGCGCTGCTCCCAAGCGCCACGCAGTCGCAAGCCGCCCCTACGCGCCGGGCGCCCGGCCGTATTGCTGGCGACCCCACGCCCCCGCGTTGTGCTGCTGAGAGCCGCCCCGGGCGATCGTGAGCGTCTCCCACCCGTCCCCCACCAGGATCCGGCTGATCAAGACGATCTGCACGGCGTGGTAGCCGCAGTGCGCCAGCGACCTGCCGACCGCCAGCGGAACCGACAGCCGTTCGCCGCGGATCGTGACCTCGCGGCTAAAGTCATCGGCGGTAAGCCGGCCGAGCGAACCGAGGCACGCTTCCCAGCCTCCCTGCCAGTCGGCCAGCACCTCGCTCCGGCTAGTGAGCGTATCGATAAATTCGTCGTCGCGGTTGCGCCACGGCTTCTCGCCGTCGGCCGTCAAGAAGTCGGTCCAGCGCGAGCGGAGGTTGCCGGCGACGTGCTTCATTATGACGGCGACGCTATTGGTCTCGGCGTGGAGCGCCGTGTGCAGCTGCTCGTCGCTGAGCTGCGCCGCCGCCCGTTCGGCCAGCAGTTTGTTGTACTCGAAGGCGGTACGGAATTCGGAAGCCAGGTTGGTCATTTGGTCACTCAGGAAACTGTTGCTAGTGCTTAGAACACGTCCATCGGCGCCTGCGCGTCACGCTCGTCGCCGACCGGCCCGCCACACGCCGACAACCTCTCGTCGGCGACGCCGATTCTAACAAGCCCGCCCCAAACAAGTGCCCGCCGATCCGCCGCATTCGCGTCCGCCTGCGTTCTTGGCACCTCAAGCGGCCGCGGTCCGTTGCCGCCAGTAATCGTGGAGCCGGGCCGACGGACGAGCGCAGGGCCCGCAGCGGTGCTCGCCCGCCGACGGATTTTTGGTGTCGGGTTCTGGCCGCCGATTGCAATCTAAGCGGTAGGGCAACGGCCGGGTCGCCGGCGTTGCCTGAACTCGGCGCTCCAAGCCCCAACTTCCGGCGAAGACCGAAGCGATGCGTCGCCTACGGAATAGGCCGAAGTTGGGCATGGGGCGCCCTCAAGGTTGATCCCCGCGGCCAGGGCGGTCGTCGTCCGCACAGCGGCTCGGCGTGCTAGTGCTCGCCCGCGCCGGGGTCCCCGAGCTTCCGACGGGTCTCGCCAGGATCGATGGCGAGCACCAGCCCGATGGTCGCCAACTGGTAGGCGCCCAGCGCCAAGTAGGCGCTAGGCATGTCTGACTCGAATATCCGCTCGAGCGGATAGGCGAGCTTGGCGCCGCGGACGTACGACATGTTCAGCAGCGCCATGTAGGCGGTGAACTGGGTGGCCGCGACCGGGGGCCAGGCGACCCCCATGAACAACGCGAACATCGACACCGCGAGCAGCCCGGTAAGCCCGCTCGCGGCGATGAACAGCGCCGCCACAACGCCGGGGCTGCCCCAGTAGTCGCTCAGCCCATAGTGGGCGAACCAGACGAGCGACAACGCCAGCACAGACGCGGCGACCGCCCGCTTGGCGCCGACCGCCGACGCCAACAGCCCCCCCAACAGGCAGCCCGCCAGCGCCACCCAGACGCCGTAGCTTCCCTCGAGCCTCAGGTACGCTTCGGTCGACCAACCCAGTTCGTGTTTTAGATAGACCGGCCAGAAGACCAACTGTGCGTTTACGGCGATCATTGAGCTGAGCGACAGCAGCGCCGCGAGCACCGACGACCGCACCGAGAACGCCCTGCCCAGTCGCCGCAGCACCAGGCCCATGCCGTCGCGGTTGGCGGGGGGCGTGCGGCCCTTGGCGGCGCCGATGCCCGGCAGCAACAGGTCGGCCGGGTGCTCACGCAGCAGCAGCGGGAAGGCCGAGATTGACAGCAGGATCGCCATCTGAACGGCGACCGCCGTGCCGATGCCGGCGGTGAGCAGCAGCCCGCCGATCAGGGCGGCGCCGAGGTAGTTGCCCAGGTACGACGAGCCGTACATGAAGCCGTTCGCTACGCCGCGTTCTTCTTCGGGCAGCAGGTCGACCGCCATCGCGTCGACCGACACGTCCTGCAGCGACGCGAACACGTTCGCCGTGAGGATCAGCACCCCGAGCCAGTACAGGTTCCCTTCCAGGTCCGGCATCAGCACGATGCTCGCCAGCGTGAGCATCAGACCGAGCTGCGCCCCTAGGATCCACGGCCGCCGGCGCCCCATCGGGTTGTGGCTGAAGCGGTCGATCAGCGGCCCCCACACCCACTTCAGGGCCCACGGCCAGCTCACCAGCGCCACCATGTTGCCCACCACGTCAGTCGCCACCCCCTGGTCGATCAGGTAGAGCTTCACCCCGGTCCTCACAAACCCGTCGGGGAGCCCCTGCGCGGCATACAACGCGCACATGGTGGTCAGACGGAGGCCTCGGCTGTGGTCGAGCGTCGGGAGGATGGGCGGCCGGCGTGGTTGTGGGGGCTTGGGCGGGCGAGCCGCGATTGTAGGCGATCGCTTGTGATTGCAGGAACCCGGATCGCCCCGCGAGCGAGCCGCCTCGCCCGGGGGCCGTCGCACGAGAACCGCGGTCCGCGCCGGCGCCCCGATACGTTAGCCTTGTGGCATGAACGCACTGAAAGACACGATTTGGTGGCACCTTTACCCCCTTGGCTTCTTGGGCGCGGCGCCCATCGCCGGCCAGCAGCAAGACGCGCCCCGCCGCCCCCTGAGCACGCTGGAACCGTGGCTCGACTACGCCGCCGAGCTCGGCTGCACCGGGATCGCGCTCGGGCCGATCTTTGCATCCGAGACGCACGGCTACGACACCGTCGACCACTTCCGGATCGATCCACGTCTCGGGGACGATGAAGACTTCGACCTGCTGGCGGCGGCGGCCAAAAAGCGGGGCCTGCGGCTGTTGCTCGACGGCGTCTTCAACCACGTCGGCCGCGGGTTCGAGCCGTTTGAACGCGCGGTGCGCGAGGGCCCCGACTCCGAGGCTGCGGGCTGGTTCCACCTCCGCTGGAAACGGGGGGCCGACGCGCCCCCGCGGGCGGGGGTGTTCGAGGGGCACGACGCGTTGGTGACGCTCAACCACCACGAGCCGGCGGTCGCCGACTACGTCGAGCGCGTGATGAACCACTGGCTGGCGCGCGGCGCCGCGGGGTGGCGCCTCGACGCGGCCTACGCCGTGCCGCCGTCGTTCTGGAAGCAGGTCTTGCCGCGGGTCCGCGCGCGGTTCCCGGACGCCTACTTCGTCGGCGAGGTAATTCACGGCGACTACGTGCGGATGGTCGCCGACTCGACCCTCGACTCGCTGACGCAATACGAGCTGTGGAAGGCCATCTGGAGCGCGCTGAACGACCAGAACTTCTTTGAGCTCTCCGCCGCGCTCGAGCGGCACGAGGGCTTCTTGCAGCACATGACGCCGATGACGTTCCTGGGCAACCACGACGTCACCCGCATCGCCAGCCAACTGCAAGACGAGCGCTGCCTGCCGCACGCGTTGGCGGTGCTGATGACGGTGGGGGGCTCGCCGTCGATCTACGCCGGCGACGAGCAGGCCTTCCGCGGCGTGAAAGAGCACCGCGCCGGGGGGGACGACGCGGTGCGGCCGGAGTTCCCTCCCAGCCCAAGCGGGCTGGCGCCCTACGGGCAGTCGATGCACGCGCTGCACCAAGAACTAATCTCATTGCGTCGCCAGCGCCCCTGGCTATGTGACGGGCGGACCGAGGTGCTGAGCCTGACCAATACCGCGCTCGTCTACCGCACCAGCGCCCGGGCGGACCCGCGGCAGTCCATCGACGTCGCGCTGAACATCGGCGCCAAGCGGCTGAAGCTGCCGCACGCGTCGTTCGAACTGCTGGCCGGCGGGCTCCACAACGCACGGAACATCGTCCCGCATCACGGCTGGGCGATCGGGCACATCGGCCAGTAGGGCGGCCGGTTTACGGGGTCGGCGCTGCCTGGCGGAACACAAACAGCCCCTTCTTGTTCCCGACGATCACGTCGAATAAGCCGTCGGAGTTGATGTCCTTGACCTCGACCTGCGTCCCCACCCCCGAGTTCTTATCGATCAGGTGCGGCGTAAACCGGACGCCGGACGCGTCGCGGACGGTCTCGAGCCACATCAGCACGGCCGGTTCGTCGGCGCCGGGGTCGCGTCCCGAGTGCGCCCAGTACCGTTTGCCCGTCACCAGGTCGGGGACGCCGTCTCCGTTGATGTCGGCAACCCCCAGGGCGTGCAGTTGGGAGACGCTCAACTCTGCTGGGTCGGCGGCCGGACGCTCGGGTATGATCGGGTGCTCGTGGAACGTGTGCTCGTCCCCCTCGCGATGGTTCTCGAACCACGCCAGCCCATACGCGTGGGCGTTCTTGCTGGTGACGACGTCGTTGTCGCCGTCGCCGTCCAGGTCAACGGCAAACATCTGCGCCCCGCCCGCTTCAGAAAACGCAACGGGGTGGAACCGCCACAACGCTTCCGCCGCGGCCCCGGCGGGCTGCTCCCACCAGCCGTTCTTCTCGAGCAGGTCGGCCCGCCCGTCGCCGTTCACGTCGCCGGCGCCCAGGCCGTGGGTGTAGCGGGTGTAGCCCAGGTCGGGCGAGACGGCGTGGAACGGCCACGCCTCGTCGGTCGGGCGCTCCGGCGGCGCCGCGTAGCCGAACCGCCCCCCCGCGATGCAGATCAGCTCGGGCGCGCCGTCCCCCGTCACGTCGACCAGCGCGGGCGACTCGTTGTCGACCGCCGCGAACGCCAGCCGCTGGCGCCACAACCGATCTTCTCCCTTGGGGTTCTCAAACCAAGAGGCGTCCTCGCCCGGCGCAGGGACAACCAGCACATCGACCCAGCCGTCGGCGTTGAAGTCGTGGGCAAAGGTAAAGAAGTTGTCCGAGTACCCCTTCGGCTCGTAGGGCTCGCCCGCCCGGTAGCGGTGGGGGCGATCGAACCCGGGCCCCGAGAACCAGAACGGACCGGCTATGAAGTCGGGCTGCCCATCGTTGTCGACGTCGGCGCAGGTAGCCCCTTCGCAGAAGAAGCGGTCGCTGACGAGCAGCTTGTCGAACCGTACGGGGGTTAGCGCCTGATGGTCCGCCGCGTCTATGGCCAGGCTCAGACCGGCGCCCAGCAGGCAGGCCGCGCAGCCCAGGGCTGGAATCAGGGGGCGGACGGTCCAAACGCGACGGGTGGCTTCGGTTGGCATAGAGATTGGCATAGAGAGAAGACGCGTTTGAGTCTGCTGTCGGTCGGGAAAAGAGACGGTCTCCGAGCGCAGCGGTGCGGCGTCGCACCACGCCGGCCATCCGCCGACCGGGCGTCGTTCGACAATCCGCCACCACGACGCGCCGGCAACCCCCGTAGGCTACTCGCCCCGGCCGGCCGACGCCACAGAGCGCGTCGCAGCAGCCCGAGAGCGGGTCGATGTCGCCACTTTGTTGCGAGCCCCAGGCCCTATTGTTGGGGCCGCCCGGCCAGCGGCCGCTGGCGCGGCGATCCAAGCGTTTGGCGTTCGCCGATCCATGCGGTAGGTTGACGGCCGCTTGGAGGGCCACGCGCCGACCGGCCTGCGACCGCGCCGCAACCCCTCGCGTGATCTTGGCAGACCTCAATGACTAAAATCGCAGTCACCGCCGCATGCGGCCGGCTTGGTTCGGCGATCGTGAGGGCCGCGATCGACGTCGTCGGCAGCAGCAACGTTGTCGGACTCGCCCGGACTCCGGGCAAAGCGGGGTCGCTCGGCGTCGAGGTCCGGCCCGGCGACTACGGGTCTCCCCGGGACCTAGAGGGCTCGCTCCAAGGCGTCGATGCGGTGTTGCTGGTTTCCGGGATGGACGCCCCGGAGCGGCGGGTTCCGTTGCACCGCAACGTGATCGAGGCGGCCAAGCACGCAGGCGTGCGTAAGATCGTCTACACCAGCGTCCAGGGGGCAGAGGAGGACACCGCGTTCTCGCCGGTGGTCCAAAGCAACCGAAAGACCGAAGCAGACGTCCGTAACAGCGGTCTCGAGTGGGTAGTGGGCCGCAATGGGATCTACATCGAACCCGATGTCGACTACATCGATTCGTACAAGGAGCGGGGCGAGATCGCTAACTGCGCCGGCGATGGGCGGTGCGGCTACACCACGCGCCCGGAGCTGGCCTACGCGTACGCACGGATGCTGAGCGAGCCCAAGCACAACGGTCAGACCTACAACCTGCACGGCCAGGCGATCTCGCAGCCGGAACTGGCCCGGTACCTGAACGACGCATTCGGCACGGATCTGAAGTACAGGGCGATGTCCGTGGCGGAGTACCGAGAAGAACGGGTTGCGGAACTCGGTCCGTTCTTGGGCGCCGTGATCGCGGGGATCTACGAAGGGATCCGCCAAGGCGCCTGCGATAACGTGAGCCAGTTCTCGGCAGCCGCCGGGCGTCCGCACCAAAGCTGGCCAGCGTACTTCCGGGGGCTTGCCGACCGGGGGCGCTCTTGAGCCCGCCGAAAGCCCAGGGCGCTACGGCCAGCGCCGATCACTTGATTGGCCGCCGGTTAGGCCGCGTCGCATACTTGGCGGTTGCGGGGCGGGCTACGCCGCGTCTCGCCAGCCACTAGCGGCTGCGTACGTGCATCGGATAGCCGCGGCCACCTGGGCGCCGCCAATGGGGGCGACAGACGGCTCCGGGCAGGCGCGGGACGAGCCGAGCGGCTCGCCGGGACACCGATTTGCCGCTGCTCGGCGCCGGGTTGGGCACAGGCCGGCAGGCGTCTTGCAAAAAAAGGAACCCACGAGTGGCTGGAAACCGCATGGCTTGTTAGACTGCACCCGGTGGGCGGACCGTAGGCCCCGGGCACTCCCTCAACTGCTGCTCCTAGCCGACGCCCCCAAAGTTATTTGCAAATGTTCCCGAGATTGCTTCGTAGTCTCTCTGGGTATGGAGCGGACAGGTACTTGCCGGCCGGAGTGCGAAGTCACTCCGGGCCGCATCTCGTTATCGTCTGTTCTCCTTATCGCTAGGTCGTCCTTGCAACAACGGGCAGCTACGCCGCATTCCCGCGGCGCGCCTAATACATGCGCGTACCCACTAGCCTTTTCTCCCGGCATCAAAGTCGCGTGAGCGCGCCGCCCCTAGCGGGGTCAGCGCGGCTGCGTGACTCTGCCAGCCTCGCCGAGCCTGGCCAGCAGCCAATCGGGGTGTGGCGCCCGTCCGTCAAACGTAGCAAAGATGCGGGACGCCTGGTTTCAGCGGCTCATGCGTGGCGTTCTCGCAGCCGCCCCGCGTGACCAGAACCAAGCGTCCCTTTCGCCTGATTCACTATCTCCGGACACAACTTCTGCCATGCCACGACGCAAGCGGCCCCAAACCTCGCGCCCCTTCACTCTCTTCGATTGCGGCGCATCGCCGCGTCAGGCGGCCCGATCGCTGCGTTTCGAGTCGCTGGAGGGTCGGGAGCTGCTCACGACGTTGCTGGTCAACTTCAACCGTGACGTCGCCGGGCTCAATCCGGTGACCGCGGCGGATTTTGCCGTCGCCGATGCCGCGGTCGACCTCGCCGCTACCGTCAATTCCGTTCAGGCAGGGGGGGCCACGGGCCTGCTTGGCAGCGGCGGGGCGATCTTCGACATCGTCGACTCCGCGAACGGCAACGATTTTACGACGAACAAAGGAGTCTACGTCGACGAGCCCATCCTTGATAGCTACATCTACATCAACAACGTTTCGCGCACGATTACCGTCACCAGCCTCGAAGAGATCGCGGCGGGTCAGACGGTGACGGTCACGCTCTTCGGCGTCGGGGACGCTGCCAACCAAGAGTCGCTGTTTACGCTCAACTACAACGGCGCCACGGTCGGCACGGGGGAAACCGACTACGGGGCCAGTTTCTACGACGCGTTTGTAAGCCTGAGCTTCACCAAGGTCGTGGGCGTCGATGAGTTTTCGGTCGTGTTTCAGAACGCCGGCAACGGCAGCAGCTACGGCGCCTTCAACGGCTTCTCGGTGACGACCCCTTCGGCCGTACGCATCAACGCCGGGGGTAGCGCCCACGTCGACTCCGAGGGCCACTACTTCCAGGCCGACCAGTACTACAGCGCGAGCCAGACGTTCTCGGTCACCGACGACATCTTCATCCCGGGCACCGGGGGCACCACCGCCAACGACGAAGACGTCGACGACATCCTCTACCAAACCGAACGCAACGGCGCCGACCTGAACTACGAGATCCCGGTCGCCAACGGCTTCTACACGCTCCGGCTGCACTACGCAGAGATCTACCACGACGACATCGGCCAGCGCATCTTCGACGTGTCGGCCGAGGGCGACCTGATCTCGGACAACCTGGACATCTTCGAGGCCCGCCAGAACGCCTTCACCCCCGGCAACTTTGCGGCCTTGATCCAAGAGTTTCCCCTGATCGAAGTGACCGACGGGGCGATGTCCCTGCGGTTCGAGGCGCTCGCGCCGGACGGCGTCGACCGGGGAAAAATCTCCGCGATCGAGATCATCCCGGTCGAGTCCCCGCAGCTCGCCCTGCTCCCCACGGGCGGCAACACCACCGTGCTGGAAAACGGCTTCACCGACACCTACGGGCTGTCCCTTACGGTGGCCCCCACCGCTGACGTCACGGTCACCATCAGCACCGGCTCGCAGGTGACCGCGGACCTCACCCAGCTCGTGTTCACCCCCGAAAACTACGACCAGCCGCAGATCGTCACGCTCACCGCGGTCAACGACAGCGACCTGGACGGCACCCAAACGGTGCAGGTGACCCATGCCTTGACGAGCCTCGACCCACTTTACAACGGCATCCTCGCGCCGTCGCTGCCGGTGATCGTGCTGGACGACGACCTGGTAGAGGTCGACTTCAACATGCGGAACCTGACGACCGGGATCACCAACCCGACGACCGGGACGTTCGGCCCCGACGGCCGGCTTTACGTTGCGAACCAGAACGGGCAGATCCAGGCCTACACCCTCGACGGCGCCAACAACGTCACCGCCACGCAGACCATCAACACGGTCGCCAACCTCTCTGGGTTCAACACGATCCTCGGGATCGCGTTCAACCCCTTCGAGCTGGTCCCGCCCGGCGCGTCGCCGACGATCTACGTCACACGCAGCAGCCTCTACGACGGCACCGAGGAGTACGGCAGCCGCGTGTCGACCCTCACCGGCCCGAACTTCTCCACGGTCACCGACATCGTGACCGGCCTGCCGGTTTCTGGTTTCGACCACGGGGTGAACGGCATCCAGTTCGACAACAACGGCGACCTGCTGATCGCCGTGGGGGGCAACACCAACACGGGCGTGTTCGACGGGATTTACGGCTCCCAGGCGCCCGAATCGCCGCTCACTTCGGCCATCCTGCGTGCCCGCATCACCGACCCAGCGTTTAATGGCGCGATCCAGTACGAGTTCATCGACCCGAACGACCCAGAGCTGCTCGCTTTGGCCGCGTCGGAGAACGACCCCAACCCGGACCCGAACGACCAACGCTACGGCAACTTCGTCAAAGTGCTCGACGTGCCGGGCGAGACAGAGGTCGAGACCTTCGCCGTCGGGTTCCGCAACCCATTCGACCTAGTCTGGACCACCGAGGGGCGCATCTTCGCGACCGACAACGGCCCCAACGGCATCGCCAAGGACGAGCTGAACCTGATCGCCGAGGGGGGCTTCTACGGCCACCCAAGCATCCCCCGCGGCAAGCTCGACCCACGCCAGACACTCGAGAACGCCGAGTACGATGTCGACGTCCCAAGCAACGCGGACTACACCGCCCCCTTGGCGGAGTTGGCCTCGTCTACCGACGGCATCGACGAGTACCGCGCAGAGACCTTCGGCGGCCAGCTCCGGGGGCAGTTGTTCGCTCAGAAGTACAACGGCCTGGTCTACTTCTTTGAGTTGACGCCCGACGGCGCGGACCTCGCCAACGTGAACACCCGCACCGACGTGGGCGACGGCCTCGATATTATCGCGGGGCCCGGGGGCACGCTCATCAGCATGGACCGGAACCAGAGCCGGGTGACGATCGCCGAGCCGTACGACCCCACGGTAGTAACGCCCAAAGCCTACGACATGTTCCCGTTCCGCGCCCCGGCCGTGGGGGGCAATCAGTTTGTCATCGGCGGCGTCAACTTTGGCAGCCTCGCCAACACAACCGTGCTGATCGGCGGGCGTGAAGCGACGCTGACGTCCGTCGAGGGGGGCAAAATCTCCGGCATCTTGCCGGCCGTCCCGGGCGTCACGCTGCAAGACGTAGTCGTGATCAGCAACGGCACGGCCAGCTTCTTGAACGACGCCTTCCTGCCCCTGAACGGGGTCGCGCCGCTAGAGGGCGACTACGACTTCAACGGTACGGTCGAGCAGGCCGACTACCAGGTGTGGAAGGGGTCCTTCGGGTCGACGACCCACCTCGCCGCGGACGGCAACGGCGACGGCGTGGTCGACGCCGGCGACTACTCGGTCTGGCGCGACAACCTAGGCGCCATGCAGCCAGCGCCGGCCCTCGCGCCGGCGCCAGCCGCCGCCGCCGAGGCGGGGGTCGTTGAGAGCCTTGCGGCCGCGGCCGATGCGGGCCCGTCCGCTGCCGCGGCGTTCGCGTTTGCGATTGGCGGCGCTGACGAGGTATCAGAACGCGTCGCGGTTGGCAAAGCGGTCTTGGCCGAACCCGTGTTTGCTGCGACCAACGACGACCAGTTGCTGCTGCTGGCGACGATCCGGGCTGCTGTCACGCCAGCAGACTCCCCCGGCCAGGACGCTTCGCCGGGGGCCGAAGAGGCGTCATCCAAGGACGAGGTGTTCGCCAGCTACCTATTGGACGCGGGCCAGTCGTTCGGCCTGCGGGCTTCATGAGCGGCGTCGCGACGATGACCAATCTTACGAAACCGGTTTTTCTGTAGAACAGCCCGTATTTTCTTTCGTAATCCACCTACGCCCCGGCGGACAATAAACGAGAACCATTCTTTTCAGAACTAAACAGCTCCTTGGGATGGGCGTAGCGCAACGTCGTTGCATTCGCGTCGCTAGTAGATGAAATACTGTCCGGCTGGGCCCGCGTCAGGCCGCCCTTGCTGTCAACTGCCCGTGCTAATAGCAGATGTAGCGCACAATGCTCACGTTCGCGCAGCCGGCTGCTCAAAAAATCGCACGATCGGTCACGAAGTCAGTTGACATGGTCAATTTGGCATATTAAGAACAACCCCGGGGCCCGGCCAAGGTTCCGCCTCGTTTCCAGACTTTTCTCCCTTTTCCCGCCACCCACCGCGTGCCAATGGCGCCTGGGCTGGCAATCCCGAAGGATCGATGCAGCATGAACTATTGTAAGCCCGGCGTATCGAACCGCTCGAATGCTTTCACCCTGGTCGAGCTGTTGGTGGTAATCGCCATCATCGGCATCTTGGTGGCGTTGTTGTTGCCCGCGGTGCAGGCGGCCCGCGAGGCGGCCCGGCGCGCCCAGTGCAAGAACAACCTCAAGCAGCTCGGGCTGGCCGCGGCCAACCACGAGAGTACGCACAAGTTCATGCCCAACGGCGGCTGGGGGTGGCGTTGGGCGGGCGACCCGGACCGAGGCTACGGCCTCTCCCAGCCGGGGGGCTGGCTCTACAACATCTTGGACTTCATCGAGGAAGGCGCGACCCGCCAGATCGGCTCCGACGGCGACCCCGACACAATCAGCCGCAACCAGGCCGCGCTCGGGAAGACGCGTGCAGAAAACGCGATCCCCGCATTCATCTGCCCCAGCCGGCAAGGGAACTCGACCTTTGCCTACACCCACACGACAACGTTTCACAACGTCGTCGGGCTGACCCAGGCCGGGCGGTCGGACTACGCTGGCAACATGGGCTCGATCGCTGTTCCGACCTACATCGGCCCGGGGCCCGGCTCCATCGCCGCGGAGCGCCCGCTGACCTGGATCCGACCCTATACCTCACTGGCCAACAGGAAGCTTAACCAAGGGGAACCAAACGGAGTGGTGTTGGGCTATTCTGAACTCCGGCTAGCGAGGATCAGCGACGGCACGTCGAAGACGGTCTTTTGCGGAGAGAAGTTTATTCCCGTCGGCGACTACGACAACGCCCGCTGGAACTCGAACGACCAGACCTGGGAAACAGGGTACGACCTCGACGTCATCCGTTCCACCAGCCTGCCGCCGCTGGCCGACACCGGTACGCTCGTTCTGCCCACGGACCGCAACCTCTTGCCCAACCCGGCGATCACTGGAGGAGACCCAAACGAGCGCAGTTTCGGCAGCACGCACGCAAGCGGGTGCCAGTTCGCCATGTGCGACGGATCGGTGGACACCATCGGCTACGACGTCGATATCCTCGTGTTCCGCGCGATGGGCAGCCGGGACGGGGGAGAGGTGGTTACGGACTACTAGACGAGGGGCAGCGTTCACCGCAAGCCGGGCTGCTCCACACGCAGCACGGATCGCGGGGTGGGAGTCGGGCGTTGAGCATTGCGTTGGACCGTAGTCGCCGCTGTGCTTCGGGGGACAGAGTTGACGCGAGCATCGAGGGGCCAGACTGCAGCCGGCCGCTCGATCTCCGGCGTCTTGTTGTCGTGACCGCCTGGGGTCCAGGCGTCGGGGGCAAGCGGCAACAAACCTGAGAGTCGATTCCTTGACTCTTCGAAACGGCAGATCGGACGCGCCACGGTGTGGCCGGCCGATGAGGCTTGCGTAGGTCCGCCTTTAAGGCGCTGGCCACGCTTATCACACTCGCAATCACGTACTTATCTCATTCGCATTTCAATCGAGGAGAAGGACACTTTCCATGCTTAGACTAAAAAATCTCGCCGCAGTCGCGGCTATTTGTATCGGTGGGCTAGCCGACGCGCAGACGCTGGTGAGCATCGACTTTGATCCAAACGACGCCGCGCAAGCGAATGTCTTTACCGGCGAAGCGGCCGCAACCGGCTTCGGCGCCACGCAGACCTGGAACGGCGTCAGCCACAACCAGATGCAAGCAGGAACGGGCCTATTGGTCGATTCGACCAACACGCTAACCGGGGTCAGCTTTCAATCGGTCCTTGCCAATGAAACCGGCCGGGGCAGCGGCGCCTTTGTGAACGCCCAAGAGCTAGGGGGCGTCAGCCAGACCTACGCCGCTTTGATGGGCGACTACTCCTATATCCGCGGGACGAACGGCACCCGCACCGTCACGATCTCGGGGCTGATCCCCGCCTCGACCTACGACCTCTACCTCTACGGCCAAGGCGACCAGACCTCGCAGTTCTCTGGGTTCACGATCGGCGCCGAGCGCAAAGTCACCTCCTACGACCCCGGTGCGCCTGCCGGCAACGACGGGCTGCTCGCCGAAGGAATTGAGTACGTCAAGTTCACCGGTGTTCCCGCGACGGCCGCCGGGCAGCTCGTGATCGTGCAAGACAACGGCCAGCAAGCCGCATCTAACGACTTTGGCGGGTGGAACGGCTTCCAGATCCTCGGCGCCTTTGCGCCGCCCCCGGTTCCGCTGAACGTGCAGGTCAACACGCAGACGGGCGTCGTGACGCTGCAGAACAACAATTCGTCGAAGCCGATCACGATCGACGACTACATCATCCAGACCACGTCGGCGACCCTCAACGCTGCCGGCTGGAACAGCCTGTCGGACCAGGGCTTCGACGCGACCCCGGGCGCGGCCAACGGCGATTACAACGACGACGGATCGGTTAACGCCGCCGACTACACCGTGTGGCGCGACAACGTCGGCCAGTCCTCCGCCGGCAACCTCGAGAACGACCCGATCGGCGGCACGGTCGGCACTCCGCACTACGACCAGTGGAAGACCAACTACGGCAGCACCGGCGGCGCAGCCGCGGGCTGGAGCGAGTCGGGGGGCGCCTCGGCCAGCCTGCTCGAAGAATTCTTCCTCGGCAACAGCAGCAAGCTTGGCTCGACGCTGGCCCCGGGCCAGTCGGTCGCGCTGGGAGCCGCCTTCAATCCGGCGGTGCTCAGCGCCGGCGCCTCGGACGGGACGCTGACGTTTGAGTACTTCGACCGCGTCGACAACGCCAACGTGGTTGGCACGGTTTCATTCGTCAACGCCGCGGTGGGCGCTACCGGCAGCGCCGTGCCCGAGCCCTCGACCGCCGCGCTGGCCTGCCTGGCGATCGCCGCGTTGGCGTACCGTCGTCGTCGCTCGTAATGGCTGTGTCGGCCCGCGCGGCTGACCGAGGACGAACCTACTCCTATCCAATCCAAATCTCACGCATAGGCTCCTATCCATGTCTCGACTACTCTTTACTGCCGTCGTCACCGGGCTGCTGGCGGCCGTCGCCGCAGACTCTCAAGCCATCAAGGTGCATTCGTACACCTTTAATGGCGACACGCGTGCGGCCGGCGGCATCGTCGACAGCATCGGCGGCATGAACGGTACGCTCATCGACCCTGCCGGAACGTACGGGGTGCTCGCCGGCGGCGGGATCGACCTGACACGCAACAACGGCGCCAACTCCGACCAGCCCGGAGCCGTCGACCCCTCCGGGATCGACGTCGGCGCCTACATCGACCTTCCCAACGGCATCTCAAACTCGGTGTTCGCGACCAACAACGCCGCGACCTTCGAGACCTGGATCACGATCCAGCAGAACCGGACCTACGCCCGCCTCTGGGACTTTGGCTCGAGCGCCGGCGGCGAGAACGTCTCGGACGGCGCCGGCGAGTACCTCTCGCTCGCCGCGACGAGCAACGCCGCGGGCGCCGCGGGCGCCGTCCAGTTCGCCTCGCGCGAGAGCCTGTCGGGGGTCGCCGAGTACGCGAACGGCACGGCGGCTCTCCCCGTTGGTCAACTGTCGCACGTGCTGGTGACGATGGACGCCAACGACACCTCCGCCGGCCCATCGGGCACGGTCAAGATCTACGTCGACAACGTGATCGTCTCCACAGGCAAGGTCGCAGACAATTTGCCGTTGAAAGACGTCGCGAACTTCGGAGGCCTGCTGCCGGTGAATCAGTGGCTGGGTCGCTCGGCGTTCGACAACCCGCTCTTTGACGGGATCTTCCACGAGTTCAATATGTACAACACCGCCCTGACTGAGTCGGAGATCAACACCTCCTTCACCACCGGCCCCGCGGCGTTCAACGGGCCGCGGGTAGAAGTGAATCGTGACACCGGGGTCGTTACGCTGCTCAACGACACGGGCAACGCCCAAAGCTTGAGCTCCTACAGCATCACCTCGAACCTGATGGGGCTCGACCCCTCCGGATTGTCACCGATCGCGGGTTGGAGCACCACGTCGACTACCGACGGCCAGATCTCACAGAGCGGCGGCGCCCCCCAGACGCTTACTCCCGCTGGGATTAATCTCGGGGCGATCTGGACCCGGTCGCCGGTCGAAGACCTCGAACTGGCTTTCACGCTTCAGGGCGGGCTAGCGGCCAACGCCGCGGTGACCTACACCGGCGCCGCGCTCCAGCGGAGCGACCTGGACGTCGACGGCGACATCGACACGGCCGACTTCGACATCTTCTTGGCCAACAGCAACACCACCATCACGGCATCACAGTTTGACGCGTATTTCCTCGGCGACCTGAACGGCGACCTGAAGGTCGACCGTGCCGACTTCCGCCTCTTCAAGGCAGACTTCTTGGCCGCCGGCAACGCGGTCGGAGCGCTAGCCGCCTACAGCGGCGCCGCGGTCCCAGAGCCGTCGTCCATTGCGTTGGCGCTGTTGGGCATCGCCGCATTCACCGGGACCCGACGCCTACGCGGCTGAGGCGAGCGGTGCTAGAGGAAACCAAGCCGGCACGCGGAGCTTCGCTCTGCGTGCCGGCTCTTTTCATAGGCGCCGCTTGGTACGTTCGGCAGCGAGCGGCGACAGTGCGGCGGATTTTCGCCAATTGGTTTTTTCCCTTCCCGTGTCGACGACGGAGGATCCGCCGACTAGTCAACGATGCTTGCGTACTTGCGGAAGATCTCGATGAGCTCTGCGAGCTTCTCCTCTTGCCGCTGGGCGTCGCCGCTGCGGACCGCGTCTGCCACGCACGACTGGATGTGACTCTCCAGCAAGAGCTGGCCGACCTTGCCCAGGGCGCCGCTGGCCGCGGCGATCTGGGTGAGAATGTCGACGCAGTAAACGTCTTCATCCATCATGCGTTGCACGGCGGCGACCTGACCCGAGACCCGCCTAAGTCGATTGGCAAGCTTGCCCTTGTCCTCTTCCGAAAGCATCTGCGTCTCGCCGGCGTGGTCGTCGAAGTATTGTCCTGGGCACGCGAGCCCGTTCTGGTTGGATTGTACCGTCAATCGGGCCCCGGGGTTGCGGCAGCCGGCCCCTTCCCCAAAGCGCCCGGTCAAAGCCGCGTCGACCGCAGCCGCAGTGCGTTTGCGATCACCGAAACGCTGCTGAGGCTCATCGCGGCCGCGGCGATCATCGGGCTCAAAAGCCAGCCGAACACGGGATAAAGCGCGCCCGCCGCGACCGGTATCCCAAGGGCGTTGTACCCGAACGCAAAGAACAAGTTTTGGCGGATGTTCTGCATCGTGGCCCGGCTCAACGCTGCCGCCTTGATGACCCCGCGCAGGTCGCCCCCGATGAGCGTTACGCCGGCGGACTCGATGGCCACGTCGCTGCCCGTGCCCATCGCGATACCGACATCGGCGGCCGCCAGGGCAGGGGCGTCGTTAATGCCATCGCCGGCCATCGCCACGACCTTTCCTTGCTCGCGGAGCTTGCGGACGTAGTCGTGCTTGTCTTCGGGGGAGACCCCCGCGGAATACTCATCGATGCCCAGCTCTTGGGCCACGGCCTTGGCCGTCGCCTCGGCGTCTCCGGTGAGCATCACCAGCTTGAGGCCCATCGCGTGCAACTGGCGGATGGCGCCGCGAGTCAACTCCTTGATCGGGTCGGAGATCGCCAGCAGGCCGAGCGGCCGGTCGCCGGTGGCGACAAAAACTACCGTCCGCCCCTCGGACTGCAGCGACCCGCTCCGCTCCTTGAGTGCGGCAGAGAGTTCGACGTCGTGACTCGCCAGAAACTCGCGTTTCCCAACCAGCACCCGTTGCCCGCTTACCGTCGCCTCGACGCCTCCGCCTGTCGTGCTGATGAACTCGCTGGCGACGGCGACTTCCAGCTGGCGATCCTTTGCCCCTTCAACAATGGCCCGCGCCAAGGGATGCTCGCTCGGCTGCTCGGCGGCGGCCGCGAGCCTCAGCAACTGCGACTCCTCGACGCCCTCCGCGGCGACGACCTCGGTGACGCGCGGCCGGCCCTCGGTCAGCGTGCCCGTTTTATCGACGATGACCGTGTCCACCTTCTCCATCGTCTCGAGCGCCTGGGCGTCTTTGATCAGCACCCCCTCCCGGGCGCCCCGGCCCACTCCCACCATGATCGACATGGGCGTCGCCAGGCCCAGGGCGCAGGGGCAGGCGACGATCAGCACCGACACGGCCGCCAGCAGGGCGTGCGCCAAACGGGGCTGCGGGCCGACTGTGGCCCACACGCCAAACGCCACAAGTGCCGTGACGATGACGATCGGCACGAACCAGGCCGCTACGCTGTCGACGAGGCTCTGGATCGGCGCGCGGCTCCGCTGCGCGGCCGCCACCATCTCGACGATCCGGCTCAGCACGGTTTGGGCGCCGACCTGCTGGGCCTCCATGAGCAGGGCGCCGGTCTGGTTCAGCGTTCCGGCGGAGACCTTGTCTCCCTCTCCTTTCTCGACGGGGATCGGCTCACCGGTGAGCATGGATTCGTCAACCGAGCTCCGCCCTTGGCGCACCACGCCGTCGACCGGCGTCTTCTCGCCGGGCCGGACCCGCAGCCGGTCGCCCGCCTGCACGTCCGCAAGGGGCACGTCTTCCTCGCCACGGTCGGTGACGCGATGGGCCGTGTCTGGCGCAAGCTCCAAGAGCTCGCGTATCGCGCCGCTGGTCCGCTTCCGCGCCCGCAACTCCAAGACCTGGCCCAGCAGCACCAGCGTGATGATCACCGCCGCTGCCTCGAAGTAGAGCGGTGGGCGCTGCGCCTCGTAGAACGCTGCGGGGATTACGGCGGGGAAGACCACCGCCAGCAGGCTGAACCCGTACGCCGTCAGCGTTCCCAGCGCGACCAGTGTGAACATGTTGGGGCTGCGGTTGAGCACCGACTGCCACCCGCGCGCCAGCAGCGGCAAGCCGCTCCACAGCACCACGGGCGTCGCCAACAACAACTGAAGCCAACCCTCGGCCGTCGGGGACAGCCAGCCGCCCGTCGGCAAGCCGATCATCGGCCCCATGGTCAACGTCAGCAGGGGCAGGCTCAGGGCGGCCCCGATCCAGAACCGACGCGCCATGTCGGCCTCGGCCGCATCGGCGTGTTGGTCGACCTCCCGCGAGACCGACTTCGGCTCCAGGTCCATGCCGCACTTGGGGCAGCTCCCCGGGCCGATTTGCTCGACTTCGGGGTGCATCGGGCAGGTGTAGACGCGCCCGGGTCCGGGTCGGGGGGCGGAAGGCCTAGCCGGCGCCGCGTGCGGAGCGGGGGGATGGCAGCAACCGCCGGTCTCTTGCCCTGCTTTTTCTGGATCGCCGTGTCCCGCCACAAACTTGTCGCGGCAACCGGCGCTACAAAAGTAGTGCTCCTGCCCGTCGCGTGAAACCGAGAGCGCCACGTTGGGGTCTACCCGCATCCCACAGATCGGATCGGTTTGAGCGTTCATGCGTGGCGTCTCGTGTGCGGTAGAGATTGGTTCCCGGCAACACGCGAATCATACCCCCAGTGGGTATTCAAGGAAAGGACGACTGAAGAACTGGCGACGCGACCCCGGCACGTACGTCGAGACGGCGGTTGAGTGTTCGGGGGGGGGGCCAGCGCGGATGGAATTGCCGATGTCCGGGTTCGGCTCCTGCCGGCCTTACGGCTGTCGCCCGATCAGCAAAGAGTGCTGCCAACCAACCCGAAGGGCGCGCGGCGTCGCCTCATGCGGGCGGCCGACGCCGCGTTATCGCGGACCCAGATTGGGCACACAGCCGGCGGGCGGTAGCTCACCGAGAGGTGCGTTACATGGCCTTTTGCACGAACGCGTGGTAGCCGGTTAACGCGAACTGAACCCCCATCGCTAGCACGATGAGCCCCATGAAACGCGTGAGCGTGTCCCGCAGGAATCCTCCCCCGTGCCTCCTACCGGGCAGGCAGGCGACGATCACCATCACCAACCAGGTGCTCGCGACCGCTACAACGATGGCTGTCAGGGCCGTGACTGGAAGTTTCAGTTGCGAGTGGGCGGCCGAAAGGGTGATGACCCCGGTAATCGTGCCCGGGCTCGCGGCAAACATAATCAGGGGCGTCAGCGACTGGGCCGCGTCTGGTTCTGAATCTGCCGGCTGATGGCTGAGCATAGAGAACCCCATCCAGGCCAGCACGCCGCCCCCCGCCACCATGAACGCGTCCAGGGAGACGCCGAACAAGTGCAACAGCCGAGCACCGGCGAGGGCCGCGACCGTGAGGATGACAAGGATGGCCATCGCGGCCTTGGCGGCGTCGGTCAGCTTCGAACCACGCGAACGCCCCGCTTCCGCCTTGGCGAACATCGCCGCGCATATCCCGGGGTTCACCAACGAAAGCACCGTCACGATCGCTTGAATATGGTCGTTCATCCCTACCCACACCGTCGTCTTCTTGTGTCCACCCAAGTCCAAACCGCCTGATCGCAATCGGCGATCGTTCCCGCCACGCCGGACCACACCGGCCGCCAGCGAAACCATAGCCTTTCCGGCCCACATTGCTAGGTGAACCTGCTTCGCGGCGTACTCTCCGGCCTCGGCGCCTACGCGGGCCGGCACGATCCCCGCAGAGAGACACGACTCGCAGGCCGCCGCGGCATCGTTCCCCGTCGTGGGAGCGATTCCAACCGGTCGACCTGCGAATCGGGGAGCGACGCGTGCCGTTTGGACGAGAAGTTTCTTGAGCCCACCCAATAGCACTACGAAAGTCCTGTTCATGTCGTGGAGCGTGCCCCAGACCCATCGGCAGTCGCCCCTCAGCGCAACCTCCGGGCACTAAGCAATTCACCTCAGGACCACTTGAGAAACCCGTCGGATCCTAGCGCCGCCGGATTCAATCGCGACGCGATCCTTTTCTTGCCGCGATTTCACTTGACGCCGGGCATGAGCGGGGATAGCTTGACCGCGTTCATCAGGCGATGCACCCCCTTACGCCTGCCCGGCGCACGCGGCTCGGCAGTTACTTCAACGTTGCCCAAACGCGTTGCTCGGACCGAACCTTGGAGACTTCGGTCAGCCCTCCGCGGATCGACTCTTACCCGCTACCGAAGGCCTCAGATCCGGTTGGACGTGTTCTGAGAGTCCACGCGTTTCCGAGTCCGGTTCATTTCGAAAGGCCGCAGCCGGCAATCGCCTTTCGCGTCCCCCTCCCGCTGAAGAACTTGCTCGGCACCCGTGCGAGTTGCCGCCTTGAACAGGCCGGTGGTCCTCCCTGGACAACTTCAGGGGCCTCGGTTGAGCCGGCTTCCACTACTTGCTTACGGAGACGAACTCATGAGTTACGCCCATCGCTACGTGTGTGGCGCTGCTTGCGGATGCGTCTGCCGACCCGACGCCGACGGACCCGGCCTCTTTCTCCACCCGGTCGCCGGCGGCCAGGGTGAGAATGGCTGGCGCCGGTGTGGCCGATTGAGCGTTCCAGCCACGCCGCTGCGCGTCACAAGAGCGTCCTTGCCCAGTCCGCCTTTAACCTCCCGACCCTGCACCAGGAACTGACCCAATGAAGCCCCTTCACATCGTGCTCTGCGCCCTAGCGTTGTGCCTGCTGGTCGCGGCGCCGGGACGTGTCTCGGCCATCGATTTCTACTTTGTCGGCCCTTCGGGGGGCGACTTCTTTGACTCCGGCAACTGGAACGATCAGCCCACAGGGCTGGGCGCCTTCCTCGCGACTCCGGTGGTCGACGCCGGCACGTCACTCATTGAACACTCGCTGGTAATCGACGGCGACACAGTGGGCGCCGCCACGGAGGTGCGTTTCGGCATGGGGTCGCTGCTGATGGACGCCGGGGCGTTGCTGAACGTCACCGGAACCACGAGCGGCACGCTCGCGTTTACGTTCGGGCCGGGCGGGTCGTTCACCATGAACAATTCTGCGCTCAACGTGCAGAACGGCGCGTCGGGACAGATCTCCCTGGGAAGCGGCTCGACCTCGTCCTTTGTCGGCGCCACCGTCACCGCGTCCGATGACATCTTCTTTCGTGGCGCGACGAGCATCGTCGGTTCCGCGTTCGAGAGCACGGGCGACGACATCGAGCTGCAAGACTCGGCGACTTTCTCGGCCATCACCGGCAGCAGCTTCTTCGCCTCGAGCACCGGGCCAGGGGGCGACTTTGATCAGTTCATCATCTTCCAGGCCCCGACCATCGACATCACGGGCTCCTCGTTCCGCGGCGGGCTGCTCGGCATCGACGGAACGACGACAACCACCGTGGTCGCGACCGACTCCACCTTTGACTTCGCGGGAGACGTCGAGAACGCGTTCGCTTCGTCCAGCACCGGAACGCATCTGCTAACGCTCGCGGGGACGTCGACGCTGGTCGCGGACCAGATCGAAGAAGGGGTCGCCTTGTTCTTGAAAGACACGACGACGGCGACCTTCATCGACGACACCGTCGATTCGGACCTGGACGGCTGGATCACCTCTGGCGCTTTGGTTCGACTGGACTCGCCGCAGGCGCGTTTGGTCCTGCAAAGCGCGCAGAACGTGAGCAACGCCTCGCGGGTCTTCAATGGCGTAACTTCCACAACCTACGCAGCAACGCCGCAGTTTTTTGTTCCGAGCGGCTGGAACGGATCGGACGCGGTCACGCTGAGCATTGTGCCCGAACCCTCTTGCTTGCTGCTGGTGGTCGGATTCATCGGAGCAGTCGCGTGCTGCCGTAGGGTCGGCGGCTGACCCCCCCGGCAGCGTGTTGCTTTGGCCACAGCGCAACCTCGATTCCTCCCTCCAAGCCTCAGGACAAGAATGATTCTACGACCCGCGCTCTGGGTGAGAGCGTTGCCGCTATTTGCCTTGTGCGCCGCCCAGGCCGCCGTGGCGGTCAGCGTGCCTATCGCGGGGGTGAGCCAGTCTGCGGACGCCAACCCCTTGCGGACGATCGAGGCGGTGTCGTTCAGCCCCAGCGGGCAGCAACTGCTGGTTGTCGGCAACCTCACCTCGGCGGGGGCCGTGGACTACGCCTACACCGTGCCGCTGGCCGGCGGGACGCCCAACAAGGTGAGCGATGGAACGGCCGACGTCGAGTACGCCGCCTACTTCACCCCAGACGGGTCTGAAGTCGTGTACGCGGCCGACGCGGGCGACTTCAATAACTTGTACCGCGTCCCCGCCACGGGGGGCGTCTCCACGTCGGTCACCACCGAACGCGTGACCCACTTTCGGCTCACGCCCGACGGTCAGACGGCGGTCTTCCTCACGCGTCCAACGGGCGCGGTCCCGGACGTGCTGCGATCGGTTCCCCTCACTGGAGGTGCGGTGACGACGCTTTCGACCGCGACCCAGGGAGACATAGATCGGGCGTCGTGGGGGATCTCGCCCGACAGCCAAACCGTGGTGTTTGGGGCCTCGTTCTTGATCCCAACGTCCGCCAATGAAGACTCGTTGTTCCGCGTGCCGGTCAACGGGAGCGCCGCGCCGACCCTGATCAACTTTGGGCCGGTCGCGCCCCACCAGATTGATATCGAAGACGTCGCGGTTTCCGCGGACGGCCGCGTGGCGTTCATCGCGGACTACACGGTCAACAACAACTACAACCTGCACTTCTCGCCGCTGAACGGCGGGACGGCGCAATTGCTGCCGTCGTTCTTGCTGCCGGCGGGGTCAGACATGCACAACTTCGTGATCTCGCCCGATGGACGGTACGTCGCCTTCTCGGCCGACCTCGAGACCGTGAACGTGTTTGAGCTGTTTGTCGTGCCGATTGCCGGGGGCGCCGCGATCAAGGTCAGTGACCCTATGACCGCCGAAGCGATCGACCTAGACATCACGGGAGACGGCGTGCCAGATATCTCAGACGGCGAGGTCGACGGCGACATCCTCGACTCGGAAGCGTCGATCGCGTGGTCTCCCAACGGCAGCCAGATCGCCTACGTGGCGGATGGCGAGCTGGACGGCGTGTTCTCGGTCTATCTGGTGAGCAATCCCTTGTTCGAAGCGCCCGTCGGCGACTACAACGGCGACGGCTTTGTCGACGCCGCGGACTACACGGTCTGGCGAGACACGCTCGGGTCGATCTCCGACCTCCGCGCAGACGGCGACGGCAGCTTAGCCATCGACGCAGGCGACTACCAGGTTTGGAAGAACGGCTTTGGTCCGGCGGCGGGCGTGGCGGGGTCCGTCGCAGCGATCCCGGAGCCGCCGTCGGCGTCTTGCTTGGCCCTTGCGCTGCTCTTCGCGACGCCGGCGGGTGGTCAGAGGCACGCGCTCACCCTGCGTAGGAGAATCGCTTGATCGAATCCACTACGACAGAACCGCAGAGGCGTGACGCACGCCCGCGCCAGGCGTTTACGCTTGTCGAGCTGCTTGTGGTCATCGCGATCATCGGCATCCTCGTGAGCCTGCTGCTGCCTGCCGTGCAAGCCGCCCGCGAGGCGGCCCGCCGCAGCCAGTGCAAGAGCAACGTGAAGCAGCTCGCGCTGGCGGTCATCAACTACGAAGCGGCACGTTCCAGACTGCCACCGGCCGGCTCGTTTGGCCCCAAGCCGGCCGCCAAGAACGCCCAGGTCAACCTGATTTCAGGGCTCAACCACAGTTGGATCGTGTTTGTGCTGGAGTACATGGAAGAGCGGGCGTTGTTCGCCCAATTCGACACTCAAAAAGTAAACGTGGCGTTGACCCCGGGATCACCAGCCGCCGCCCAGCCGGCGTCACTGATCTGCCCCTCGGATGGGGCCTCCTCTCGCCGGTACGAGCACCGCTTGATCAAGGCGCCCGGCGGCGGCCCGTCTCTCTTCGGAAAGGGAAACTACGCGGCATTCACTAGCGTCTACCACGCTGACCGTGTTGGGTTCCCTGGCGCCATCCCGCTTTTTGCTCAGCAGTTACGCGAGGTGTCTGACGGCACCTCGTCCACGATGCTGCTTTCGGAGGTCCGCACTCGCCCCAACGAAAAGGATGTGCGCGGCGCGTGGGCCTTGCCGTGGGCAGGGGCTTCGACGCTGGCTTTCGACATGCACAGCGTCAACGGACTGGCCGTCGACGCTTTCGAACCGCGGAGCGACTGGATCACCGACCGCCTGGCGCGCACGCCCAACGGCACAATCTACGACGCCATCGATCGTTGCGATCTCCCCGAGGAAGCGCTGTTCGAGGGGCTTCCGTGTTCGGGGGACGGTCGCGAAGGATCCCTTGGCTTTCAGTCCGCTGCCCCCCGTTCGGCGCACCCGGGGGGGGTCAACGTCGCGTACCTGGACGGGCACGTCGACTTTGCCGGGGACGATATCGACGCGCTGGCGATGACCTACCTGGTCTATGTCCGCGACGGTCAAATCACCAATCGCCCCTAGTGATCCTTGCGGATGCGCGTGCCGCTGCCGACCACAACGACGGACCTTGCTTAATGCGACAAGTGATTCTAGCTCTGGGCGCGGTCTCGGCGGTGCTCGGCGTGTTGCTGATTGGCGCCGGGATCGCTTGGCCGATACTTGGCGGGGGGCCCTCCGACGCCGACAAGAGAATTGCACTGGAGTTCTTGGCCGCCAGTCGCGAGATGGAGTCGTCGTCTCCCAGCGCAGGTGGCGCCGGAACGACCCAAGCCGCTCGAGAACGCTATCAGACCGCCCGCGAGGGGGTCGAGCTGGCCAAGTCCGCTGGCAAGCGAACATCCTTCTGGCTCAAGTCGAGCGGGGCTCTGCTGGCCCTGATTGGCGTCGGCGGGCTGCTGGCTGACCGCAATCGGGCCTAGCCCCTCTTCCCGAGACGCTTCCTTGGCCCTCCTGCCCCTATGAAGCCGGCGCCCTCACCACTGAGCCAGGCGGCGTGGACCCTGGCCGCTGCCTCGATCCTCCTGCTCTGCGCGCCGACGGCCAGCGCGATCGACATCGTGCTCGACTACACCCTCGACGCCCAGAACGAAAACTGGTTCGACGCGACAACCCCGGCTGGAGCTGCGCGTCGCGCCGCGGTCGACACGGCCGCTGCGTTCCTCTCCGCGATCATCACCAACGACGACTGGGCCGCAGTTTCGGTCAGTAATGAGAGCTTTACGCTCTCCGACATTGCGGCCAGCACGATCCGGGGTCTGAACGGCGCGGTGCTGATCGGCGTCCCCGAAAGCGACGGCGCAGGCTATTCGTACGGAGGCGCCGGCAATGATATCGACGTCACCAACCGCTCGTCCGTTGGCGCCAACGAGTACTTGGTCTACGTCGGCGCCCACGCCTTCGACGCGGGGTCTACCGCGAACGCCAATGGCGTTTGGGACAGCAACGACCGCCGCAACGACGCTGGCCGCTCAGGCGCCCAGTTCAACACCTGGGGCGGGAGGATCAATTTCAACACCGCCAAGACGTGGTACGCAGGGTCAAACCCCGGAGTCGACCCGACCGGCGTCTACGGCGTGCAAGATAACAACAAGTCGCCCCCCTCCGACAGCGGGGCGGACAACTGGGACTGGTCGACGAGTTCGGGCACGTGGAAGGGCTTCCAGCTCGCGACGATCGACCCAGCGGCGACGGGCCTTCGCGACCTCTACGCCACTGCAGTTCATGAACTGATGCACGCACTCGGCGCCACAACGTCGACGATCGTGGACTACGTAGGGGTCGACGCCGGCGGAGACTTTATCGGCGCGAACCTGCTTGCCGCCTACGGCGGCCCCGTGCCTGGAGACGGCGGCCATTTCGCCGCCAACACGCAGTCGATTGTCTGGGGCTCGGACGACATCGTTTCGGAGACCGTGCTCGACCCCGATTCGCTTGCCGGCGTGCGGAAGTACCTGACAGAGGTCGACGCGGCGCTGCTGCGCGACCTGGGCTACGAGGTCCTCGACCGGTTCCCGGCGCCGCTGCTCGCCGGAGACTACAACGGCGATGGCGCCGTCGACGCGGCCGACTACTCGGTATGGCGGGACAACCTCGGCCTCGCCGTTACGCTCCCAGGCGACCCCACCCCGGGCGTCGTCTCTGCCGACGACTACCCCGTGTGGCGGGAGGCGTTTGGCGACCCGCAGTCTGTGGCCGACTTGGTGCGGGCGTCGTCCGCCGAACCGGCCGCCGTTCCGGAGCCGGCCGGGTATGCGATGCTGGCGATCGCCGCAGCAGCGACGTTTCTCTGCCGGCGACTCGGTCTTCCCGTCCGCGGGGTCGAGTCGCCCGGCTTGCTTGGCTAGGCGTACCCTTCTCGCTGCCTTCTTCTCTGCCCGAATATCCTTTGCACTGGCGACGCTGCTGGATCCACGACGTACGCGATCTTCTTGATGCGTTTTGACAACATCACATCGCCGCCTCAGACGCTAGCGCTAGGGGCATGAGTCCGCCCGCCGCACCGGTTGGACCGTTCGATCCCACGCGAAATGGCCTATCGATCTAGGCGAACGGCGACTGGCGAGATTGTCGTGCGAAGACGCTCCTGGGTGAACTACCCTTGCAGAAGACTTCAATCTCTAAATACTGTGCCAATTTCATTCTCGCCATGGTTCTACGAACTCTCCGTCGCTTGTTGCTCGCTGCCGTCGCTGCGGTCGTTTGTTTGGCGTCGGGTGCGGCGGTGGTGACTTGGTTGGCCCTCCAGGAGCCCGGCTTCTACGCCGAGCTGCGGACGGCGCAGCCATCACCCGACCAATCCGATGCGGTGGTGCGAGAGATCACGCAGATGAAGGCCGACTTTGTCCACTGGCGTGACAGGTCGCACGCCCGACGCCCAACGCCTGCACCCAACGCCCCAGCAGCCGTCCCTGCAGATGGTCGGTCCTACGACGCTGAAAGCGACACCATCGTTCTTCGCATCACTGAGCAGCAACTCAACGGGATACTGGCGTCGGACGCGTTCAAGCTGAGCGGCGACCTGTCGAACCCCCGCGTACGCCTGAAGGGCGGTCGAATCGAGCTAGGAGCCGAACTCTCTACGCCACACGCCAGATGCATTGTGTCCGCAGGCCTCAAGCCATCGCTGACAGACACGGGCGCATTGCGGCTTGATATCGAGTCCATCCGGGTGGGACGGGTGACGATCCCGTTCCGATGGTTGCTGGCCCGCCTTCCCCAAGCGATTGTTCTCTCGGGTCGCGACGCAGAGATAGACCTGACGCCGCCCACGCCCCACATTCAGTTCAAGTCGCTCTCTCGCGGCGTCAAGGCTCCAACCGTGCAGTCCGTCACGTGCGACGAGGGAATGATCGTCGTCGAGCTTGCCACGCCGGTCCAGTCGCGGTCGTAGGACGCGGCCCCGGAGAGCCCGGGCGCCAAGCAAGGCGCCCCGAGAGCAAGCCGGCCCGGCTCGGCCCGCAGTAGGGATGGGTGACGTAGCCATTGACGACCGTAACGCCGGTTGCTGCCTACGCGTCAAGGTTGGGGGTCTTAATGCCCTTGCCGCCCGCGAATCCAGCGTCGGCGTACCCCATGTCGTCCGCCATGATGACCACGATGTACGGGCGGTCGTCGGTAGAGCAAGGAGCGACGCCGAACGGCGCCGGCAGGAGCAGTGGGATCAAGGATCGCATGAAGGAGACCGCCCAGGATTTCGATCGTCGGTCCTTGACGTTCGCACTGGGCGCAAGCCGAGCAGAGGCAACGACCGTCCACGGCAGGCGCCGTCGCTAAACTTCCGTAAATACTTGCCTAGCAAGCGGCCGGTACTCGTTCTCGGGATCCTCTTCCGCCATGGCCTGGTCGACTGCGGCGTGTTCGCGCGCCCCGTCGGCGGCGCCCGAGGTAAGTCCGGGCCAATCATGAAGGAGCAACAGGTCTCGGCTGCTGGCCAAGCCGGGCCCCTCGTCCGCGACCGCCAGGGAAGCGTAGGAAGCGTCGCGGGCCGCGTCGGACGCGATGGAAAGCAGCGACGCGAGAGGCGACGTTTCCGACTCGGGAGACGCCTCTGCAACGGCAGACGCAAGGGAGATCGCCGGCGCGACAGCCGGCAACGACCGGCCCAGATTGTCACGCCAAACCGTGTAGTCGGCGGCGTCAACAACGCCGTCGTTGTTGCCATCGGCGGCTAGCTGGGTCGTGCTGCCGAAGTTGGACTTCCAGACGTCGTAGTCAGCCTGCTCGACCATGAGGTTCCCATCGTAATCCCCGGGCAGACTGGGGATCGCGGCGACCTCCACAATCAACTCCGGTGGGCTCGCTCCCTCGCTGGAGCTGAACCAGACGTCGTTGCCGGCCGCGATCTGGATCACGAACGAGACCTGTCCGCTCCCTGTGACCGCCGTGGTTACGTCAAACTCTTTCCACTGGCCCAAAGCATGGGTTCCGGTCACGCTGTCCAAAGCCGCGCCGGCCGCCGGTTTGTTGCCGTTGGTAATGGTGGTTTCGGTCCAGTTGTTGTGGCTGCCGGCGTAGGCCGTAACCACGCCATTGCCGGCGTCGCCATTAACGTTCAGCCGAAGCGTTGCGGACGTGACGTTGAATCCGTCGATGCCAGCGACGTCGAACTTGAGGAAGCTTGTACGCGTCCGCGATGCGTCTTCTACCTTGAGATACTGGTCATTGAACGGGGTAGTGTTCTCGAGGTAGGCGTCGTCGATCGGGTTGAAGACGACCGGCTCCAGCTCGCTCCGGACCGTGACCGCGACGTCGTCGAAGGCCGACTGGTCGCCGTCGTCGGCCGTCAGCCGCAGGACGTAGTCTCCCGCCAGGGTGAACGCGGCGGTGGTTGCGGCCGCAGTAGCGTCCCCAAAGGTTACGTTGCCGCCGGCGGGCGCCGACACGATCGACCACTGCGTGGAAAGCCCGGCTCCAGGCAGGCCGTCGTCCGAAGCCAATCCAGTCAGGTTCACGCTGTTGATCGGCAGCTTGATCGACTGATCGGCGCCGGCGTCGACCGTCGGGGCTGAATTCGGAGTCATGACCGCGTTGACGACGACCGTTTGGGTCGTCGTGTGCTCGCCGTCAAAAGCCGACAATTGCAAGGTGTAGGTTCCATCGACGCTGAACGTCGCCAATACATCTTCAGCATTCGGGTCGTCAAAGCCCACGGTTCCGGGGCCCGAAATCTTCGTCCACTGCAATTGCGGCGGGTGGAAGTTGCGGAAGTCGTCGGAAACCGTGGCGTCAATCTGGTAGCCCAGCACAGTGGGTTCGTCGCCCGATTGCGTCGACTCCGGGTTGCTCAGGTTTTGCGCGGCCCCGCTGCTGACGCTTTCGTGACGGAACACGAGGCGGTCAGCGCTGAACCACTGCGACCGCCCGGAGACGACCAGCGTGTACTCCTCGCCCGCTTTAAAGTCGTAGATCGCGACGCGTTTGTTGGTCTCACCCCCAGGGTCGAGCCGGTTCCCCGACGCCCATGCAAAGGCGTTCGCGTTTCCGCCAAAGAACTTTGTGTCGCTCATCAGCATGCTGAGCGGAGCGTCGTCTCCGTGGCTGTTTCCAGGGTTCGGGCCGGCGTTGTAGTCTCCCTCGACGCGTACGTAAGCGTCGTTGCTGAGGTCGCTTGCCTGGCCATGCGTGGTGTCGCGCGCGACGTACATATGCAAGTAGTACAGCCCTGACTGGTTGATCTTGAAGCGGTACTCCAGCGGCGAATTGGGCGGGCCACTCGAAGGGTTGTTTCCGGTAAACTGCAAGTATCCGTCGCCGGTGAAGTTGGCGTAGGAGGACTCCTCGTTCCACAGGCCGAGGTCGGAGGTGGTGTTCTCTACCTCGATTACCACCAAGCCGTTCTGCTCCTGGTGTACATTCGCGCCGCCACTCCCCTCGATCACCTGGGTCACGTCGTCGATCGCAACGACCGGCGGCGAGTTCACGGGCGCGTCGGTGGTGAACTCGATAAAGTCGAGGTCAAAACCGCCCCCGATGATCTCGGCCCGGAGCACCAAGCCCTCACCTGCGGGGAGGGTGACGCCCGGCAGGGTGACGAAATCCCAATCGGTCCAGCCCCCCGTGTTCTGGAGGTCAAACGTCCCCAGTTCCGTGAAGTTCTCGCCATCGGGGCCGTCGCCGATCAGCAGCCGAACGTCGCCGACGGTCGCGGCGCCCGACGCGTAGCGGATCGACGCGTAGTACGTTCCGGCGACCGGATCAACCGTGTACTCCAGCCATTCGCCGTCGACGGTCCAGCCGATGCGTTCGCCTGAAGCGCCTTCCGCGGGTCCGCCGTCGACGCCGCCACCGCGAGAGTGGTTGCCCTGAGAAATCGTGTCAGAGTCGTGGTAGGCCTTGCCTTCTCCCCCGACATCGTAGTTCTCAAACTGGATGATCGCGCCGTCGGCGATCGCGAGCGGGACGTCCTGGAAGGGACCCTGATCTTCGATCAGCGGCACGCGGACCAGAACCACCCAGTCCTGCCCCGTGCTGTTGGGCGCCTGGCCGACGCCGCGGGAGGCGCCGCCGGCGACAGAAGTCACCGAGCCGTTCTGCAGTTCGCCGCCGTTGCGCGGGTCGAACCACTTCACCTCCAGTTGGCCCGAGGCGGCCGCCAAGTTGATGTTGGTGGTGCCGCCGTTCTTGAGGTAAGCGACGTACACCTCGCCCGGCTTGTAGAAGCCGTAGTCGTTGCTAGCGGAAGAAATGCCGTCGTCGTTTTGCATCTCCCAGAACGGGATGTCATTGTCATTGAAGAACTCTAGCGCGTAGCGGGTGTAGTCCCACCACTGATCGCGGCTGCGGAAATCGTTCAGGGACAGATCGGAGTGGTCGTGAGCGTAGCCGAAGTACCACTCGTTGCCCGCTCCGCCCCCCATCAGCGTCCCCCATAGGGCGTTCTTGCGGCCGTCGACGTGGGTGTTGCCGGCGTCGTAATCGGGTTGGATCGCGTGCTGCGCGTCGCCGGGCTCGTCGACCGCAACCACCCACTTCTTGCCGGCGTTCGCCGAGTTGGTCACCCAAGTGGTCACTGCGCCGTGCACGTCGGCAAAGTTTGAGTTGCCGGTCTGGATCGACGCGCCGGTAAGCTTCGAGGCGTTCCCCAGAAGCGGGGTGTAGACGCTGTTGTGCTGCCCCGGATACGTGTGGATCACCACGTTGTGACGATACGGATCGTTGTCGTAGAAGAATTGGGCAAAATCCTTCCGTTGCTGCGTCGTGTTCGTGTTTTCTTCGCCCAGGTTCCAGTTCAACGCCAAGTGATGACTAAAACGTGCGATCAGCTCACGGTAGTACAACTTCCGCTCGTTACCCAGCGCGCCCCCATCGAGCAGTTGATCGTTCTCCGTTTCCTGCGTCTTGAAGTGCAGGTACATCCCCATGTGGTCACCGTGCTCAAAGACCTTCTCCCACTGGTCGAGCTTCGACACGTCGATCCGCAGTCGTTCGTTGTAGTCTGTGTACGGGAAAACGTTCTGATCATCGCCGTTGATGTTCATGGTCAGGAAAGAGAAGGCGTTCTGACCTTCGGACGCCAAGTAGTTTACGGCGCCGATGAGCCCCTTGCCGTTGTCCTGCGCCGTCCCCGCGTCTTCGCTGTCCCACGTCGGATCCCCGACGTTCCAATCCTGAACGTGGGGTTGATAGTCCTTGACCAGGTTGTCCTTCTGGCCGTCAGACTTGAAGTTGCCGTCGAAGTCGCTGTACGCAAGCAGGTTCTCTGGCGCGTCTGGCCCCTGCTTGAGGAAGTACTCGCCCGTTCCGGCGAACTGCAAGTAGTGCTCGCCGACGTACTCCAGGCGCCCCTTGCCGCGCAGGTCGATCCCGGTCTTGTCAGTCTCAATGATGGTGAACGTACCCCCTTCTCCGTCGAAGAACCCGGCCGATGCGCCCGCCAACGGATTGCTGTTGACCGCCACGTTGGCGCCCGCACGGAAGGACGCTGCGTAGCTCCATTCGCCGAGCAGGTCGGGGGCAAAGTGGACCCTCCAGATGTTTCCGCTCGTGGCGTGCGTGTTGCCCGCGTTGCCGTCCGCGGCGTAGTATCCGGGCACGACGTAGGTTTGCCCCGACTGTTGGTGGGTAAACGTCACGTCCAACCGGTAGTTCATAAACGGGTTGTTGCTCGCTCCCTCGCTGGTCTGCGGCCCCTCGAAGTCGAGCGTCAACTTGTGCCACAGACGCAACTCGCCCGATTGAATCGCCGCGGCCGGCTCTAGCGTGGCGACGCCCACATTGGCGGCGTCGGCAGGGGCGCCCGCCAAACTGCTGGGCTCTTGCGGATCGAGGTAGGGACCGACCAGCCCGTCGCCCGCCAACATATGCCGCAGTTCTAGAGGCTCGAATAGTCGCCGCCTCTGACGCGTACGCTCAACTGGGGCTTTTTGAGTGAGCGTGAATCGCAATGAACGATGGCGCGAGCGGCGAGACATCGAGGGCACCTGCGGAGTGGGATGAGTGATCTGAGATAAGTTACTTGAGGGACAAGGTGGCCGAGCTCATTGGGCCCGTCGGCGGACCCGATGCTCAGGCATCCGCACCGGATTTCGAGACCATTCTGGAGGAGACGCCCCGAGATCGGAGACAGACATGGCGTACAGCGGTCCAGAACGAGGACCGCCACCGCTCACAATCTCCCTTCCCCGGCGCCGAAATCCGACGAGTTCGGGCCATCCCGCAGTCCAAGGTCTGATGGAGTCACACGCAACACGCCGCCCCCGAGCCATCGACTCGCCGCAACGCTCGACTCTCCCGTCACGATTGCGGAGCGACCTCGATGTCTTGACGGTCGGGTCAAGGGGCGCCTCGTCCGTCGGGAGCCCCGCCGTACCGTGCATCTGGCAGAGCCTTCGCTCTTCCCGTCCAGACGCTGGACGATGCGAACCGTGCTTCATGCAGGTCTGGGTGCGGCAAAGTCTGCCCTCCATCGCGTCACGCTCCGATCTGATAAGACTCGGCCAACCTTAGCCATCGTGCACAAGTTCTCGCACCCGCAAACCTGTGGGTGATTGACGGGGGCGAGGCGATCTGCGGCAGGGACGACGAGCAATGAATTGATTAGCCCTGCAACAGTTTGTGACGGTACAAGGCCTTCCAGGAATAGTCAAGTATTTTATTCTTTGCGAATGCTTGGCGATGCCGAGGCGCTCCGCGCCGCGGGTACGCGAGCGACGTCGCCGCCGGGGGCTTAGTCGTCGGCTTTCTCTTCCTTGCGAGCGTAGATCCGGACGGCTTCCACAGCGAAGCAATCACCGGGGGGCGACGCGTCGTGACGCAGATTGGTCGTGCGGCTCGCGAGACTCGGGCCGGCTTAGGGGTCGGCCGAGAGATCGTCAGCGGAACTCAAACGTCCTCGCTCGCCGGCCTCTTGGGCCCAACGTTCCTAGCGGACCAGGCGAAGATCCTCTGAGTCGATCTCGGTGGCGGTTCGCGTACGGCCTCAGTATAGTTGGCGAGTTGCGGCAGCAGTCGGCAGGCGAGCCGGTGCAAGCCGAGCAACCCAGGGAGAGCATCAGCGCGTGAAGAATGAGTACGAGCCGGCAGAAGCGGCAGGGATGGAGGCGGTAGTTGCCGAGCTCCGCTGGCAGGGCCGATGTCTCTCGGTGCTGGCCGCGGCCACGGTCGGCGTCCTGCTATATCTCCTCCGCCCGGTGCTCGTCCCGTTCGTCGTGGCCCTCTTTTTTACTGTAGGGCTGAAGCCGATCCTCGATCTGCTGCAGCGTAGCCTGCTGCCGAGCCGGATCGCCGCGGTCGCCGCCGCGTTCTTGCTGGGGCTGGTTCTGCTGTTGGCGCTCGGCGGCGCGGTCGCTTCATCGATCGATCAGCTCGCCACCAACGATGCCTACCAACGCCGCGCCGCCGCGGCGGCCAAGCAGCTTGCGACTTTCGCCGATCGATTTAATCTTCTGCCGCCGGCCGATGGCGACGAGGACAAGACCAGCCTTAACCGACTGCAGCTCGCCGCCCGCCGGGGGGCGAAGACGGCTCAAGACTGGCTGCTCGGCGGCATGGTGTCGCTCTTCGGATCGCTCGGTGTCGTGCTGATCTACATGCTCTTCCTGCTGCTGGGGGCAAGCCAGTCCGCCAACCAAGACAGCGAGCTGTGGCGAATGGTCGAAGGCAAGCTGCGCGAGTATATCGTGCTGAAGACCGTCATCTCCGTCGGCACCGGGGTGGCTGTATGGATGGTGCTCGCCCTTTTTCAGGTGCCGCTGGCGCTGTTGCTGGGGATGCTCACCTTTCTGCTGAACTACATCCCCAACTTTGGCCCCTTGGCGACGTGCGTTCTGCCCCTACCGCTTATCTGGCTGCACCCGGACCTCAGCCTCGCGTCTATGATCGCCGCCAGCGTCTTGTCGTGCGGCGTGCAACTAGTCGGCGGCAACATCGTCGAGCCGCGCATGATGGGCTCTTCGTTCGACCTGCACCCGATCGTCGTGCTGCTTTCTCTGATGGTGTGGTACGCCATCTGGGGCTTTGTCGGGATGCTCCTGGCGGTGCCGATGACCGCCGCGCTCAAAGGGGTCCTGCAGCGTATCGAGCGGACCGAACCGGTCGCACGCCTGTTGGCCGGCGACTTGACCGCCCTGTCGGTTGGCAGCCGCGTCGCCTGACGCTGCGGGGACGACGTGCCGGGTCGGGTGGCAAGTCGCCCGCGGTCGCCGCAACCCGGGGCGACGTCACCGGTGCTTGAGACAGGGGCCCAGGATGCGGACTGCCGCACTCAATGCCAGCCTCCACGAATTCGAAGATCGGTCGTTTTCCCGCGTTACATTCCTGAAAGGTCTGCGTCTATGCGGGTAGGGGAAGAGCGGACCAGGCCCCGCCGGGTGCGCCAAGTTTCAGGCAGTAAGGGGGTGGATCGGCCTACGGGCCCCTCCGAAGGCCACGAGTCGACGGCGAATACCGAAGCCGATCCCCCTCCTTAATTCCTGATGGCGGACAGCCGGGCGGCTCGCGTTCCGCTCGGACGATGGCCGTTGCGCGATTCCTCACTTTCTATGAGCAGCATGACGCCCAGCTCGCCGGAGCCTTGGCCGAGCGACCTATCTTCCTCCGAGGGCTCTCTCCACGGGGCCGGTTCGATCCGCCGACTGCGGCTCTCGCCGCAGAGGGTCGAAACCATCGTTGCAGACGCCTTGGGATTCGGCCCGCCATGCGCCGTTGCCTGCTTTGTTGCCGATCGCCACGGCTCCGAGTGGCTCGTGCTGCTTGTCGAGCTGCCGGCGTCGGCCCTTCCGTGTTCGGCCGTCGCTCATGAGACTGTCGATCGCATCCACGACGCGCTTCCCGAATCCCTGCGCGGCTCGCCAAAGCAGATCGTCCTTGTGGCGCCCGGGACCTTGCCCCGCACTGCGACGGGCGTCGTCCGGCGCAAGGCATGTCGCCAAGAGCTGCAGAGAGATGAACTCTCATTTCTTTTTGCGCGACATGATTCGCCGGCTGCCGCGATCGAACCGTGTTAGTGCCGATAGCCGTCCGAGTTTGACGGCTCACAGTGATTGCTGACTCGACCGGCCACTCCAAGCCCTAGCCGCGGGCGGTTCGCAAGAAGTCCGAAACGTCCGCTCCAGCATGGCCTCGCCTGGGCCGGGGCTGCTACAAATCGACACCCGCTCCGCTCTGGAGGGGCGACGCCTGGTCCGCCGCCACGACGCGCGCCAGTCCGCTCCGGCCGCGGTCGGCCGTGTCAGATAGCTGGCTGTGCCCCCCCAACAAGCGCTCACCGCGAGCGGCAACCGCGATCGAAGACCTGTAAGCGTCCGCGGCTTCTTGCGGGCGCTCCGCTTCTCGGTAGAGTCTCGCCAAGTCCTGCCAGGCCTCCGCCGCCGCCAACCATACCGAGCGTTCTACTTCCGCGTTCAGCTTGGCCCGCTCGAAATCCAGCACCGCCTGCTCCAACGCCGCGATCGCGCCGGCTGAGTCCTCGGAAGCCTGAAGGCATGTCGCCAGCAGCCTGCCTGCGTGAGCGCGGCGGCGCAGTAGCGACGGGTTCTCGTTGTGTGGTTCGGCGAGCCCCTGGTTGACGATGGCCAGTTCTTGTCGAAATGCCTCAGCAGCGCCCGCATCGTCCCCGTGCCGCAAGTGCAGATTGCCCACACGGTGGTGAAGCAGAGAGAGCGAAAGAAGCTTCTCAATCGACCCGGGGTCCGCTTGAAGCGCGGCCTCACGATAGGCGGCCGCACATGCAAGGGCGGCGAGGGCCGCGTCGGGCGAACCGTCGCGCCAGCGGAGCCGCGATTCGGCCCGATAGGCCGCGCAAGCCGCGGTGCGTATCCGTTCGCTGCACTCTGCCGGCGGGGGCGAACCCTGCGCGAAGCAGACGGCTGTTTGGGCCGCGTTCTCGGCGATATCGTAACGATTCAACTTGCACGCAAGCGTCGCAAGGCGAGCGTTGGCGTCGATCACCAAGCAACGATCAGTAGAAGCATCGGCGCCTTCTTGTGAGCCGAGCACCTCGGCCGCGGCAACGAGGCAGGGCAGGGCGCGTCTGCGGTGGTTTTGGGAGATCTCGTTCTGGGCATGTTCTACAAGCACCATCGCGTACAGCTCAGGCAAACCGCGGAGGTTTCCTAGCAGGGCGTTTAGACCCGCGGTAGACTCTGCCCGCCACCAGAGCCAATCCTCCCCCTTCGCGGCTCTGGTGTAGGCGAACAAGTGCACTACCAACGCCCGGCGCCAAAGCGGTTCTGCTGGATTCTGTCGGATCACCTCTACCCACGCCGATACGCCGTCGCAAAACTCTTGGTCCGAACCGGGGAGCCTGCCTCCCAAGCCCCCGAGGTTCTGCTCGACAATCCAAAGTGCGTTGCGGGCGTCCTCGTCGCACCCGGTCGATTCGGACCATTCCCGCAGTTCGCTCAAGATCGAGTCGGCTAGACCACTCGTTGGAAGCCTTGCTGCGATGGGGCCGGGCGCAAGCGATCCGGCCAGCGCCATCGACGACAGGCTCACCAGCGACTGTTGAAGTGCACCGGAGCCGCCCCGCACTGCGACTTGATGCGCCGCCGGCGTCTGCACGGCCTCTGTTTGCTGGCCCCACCGCACTGCTCCTCCCATCAACGCCGCGACCGATAACGTGGCGACCGCGACAGCCGCGGGCCGCTTCCGGATCACGCGCAACTTCGATCCGACAACCCCTAGCGGCCGCGCGGTGACTTCTTCGCCACGCAGCGCTCTGCGCAAATCGGCGGCAACCTCGCCGGCCGACCCGTAACGCTCGTTCGGATCAGTCTGCGTACACCTTGCCGCAATCGCCTCCAGGTCTCGCGAAACCAGGCTGGTCGCCGGGCCGCCTCCCCGCACGAGCGGCGGCACGCCTGTGCGTTCTGGGCCCTCCGACTGACGCAGCGCAACGTTAAGTATCGCCCCCAATCCGTACACATCGGTCGCTACGCCGATTTGCGATGCGTGGCCGCTGCGTTGCTCGGGCGCCATGAACGCCGGGGTCCCCGCGACGCGGCCCTGCTTGGCGGGAGAGGGGCCGTCCAGGGTGCCGGCCAGGCCGAAGTCGTTGACCATCGCACGCGGGGCGAAGCCGGGGTGGTCGAGGTCCAGCAGCACGTTCTCGGGCTGGAGGTCGAGGTGGAGGACCCCGTGCGTGTGCGCAAACTGAACCGCTTCGGCGATCTGCGCAAGGATGTCCACCACGGCGCGACGCGTCCGTCCCTTACAAGGATCGTGTTCGAGCCACTCGCCAAGCGTTGGCCCGTCGCAGTAGGCCGACGCGATGTACCACACCGGGCCGTGCTGCTGGGCTTCGTAAACCGGGACGATCCCCGGGTGATCGAGCCGCGCCGCGAGCTGGGCCTCGCGGATGAAATCGGCCGCTGGATGCCCGGCCAGGAGACGCTCAGGTCGGGGGACCTTCAAGGCGACGGTGCGCTGCAGGCCGGGGTCGAACGCCTGCAGCACGATGCCAAACCCGCCACGGCCCCGCTCGCCGAGGATCTCGAACCGACCTATCGTAAGGGGGTCAGACGCCTCGCCTGGTTCTGCCGGCGCCGCCCCGACCTGAAAGCGGCCGAGCACGTCGAGGGCTGAGGCAAGCTGCGCTACCTCGATCGCAGTGGCAGGGTCGATACCCGGTTCGTCAGGTGGGTCGCCGCTCTGCACGTCGATGCTCTGTTGGGCGAGCCGGATCGCGGCAAGATCCTCGTTCCGCGTGTCGTCGGAAGGCGTGCTCACCGCTTCACCTCCGGCTGGCTGGCGGACGGCGAGAGTCCGAGCCCCCGCGATGTCTCTGCCAACAACTTTGCTAGGGCCCGTTGGTGCAGCATCCGAGTGGCGTTGGAGCTTCGTTCGAGCTTCTCTGCGATGGCGTCGAAACGCAGACGGTCGTAGTAACGCAGCCGGAGCACCAGGCGGTAGTGCGCCGGCAGGCGGTCCATTGCGGCCAACAAGGCGTCGATGCTGGTCTCTGTCCCGAGCCCCCCCACGCCACCGCAGGAGACACTGGCGGAAATCCTCGCTAGCCAGTCCTTGGTCTCTGCGTTGCAAAGGGGCGTTTCGCGCGCGATGTCACGCCGCTGTGAACAGCAATACCTACGCTGCACGTCGATCGCCTCGTTCCGCAGCAGCGTCCGAAGCCAAGCGACGAACTGCCGCCTCCCGCCGAACCGCTGTTTCGGAAACGCCTCGAGCGCCTTCATCACCGTCGTCTGAACCACGTCCGAGGGGGCGACCTTGCGACGGATCGGCCCCTGGAGCCGGTCGTTCGCCAGCTTCAACATCAGCGGACGGTAGAGCGTGAACAGTTGGTCGATCGCCCCCGGCTCCAGCGCCGCGGCGCGATGAAACCAGCGCGACCTCGCGGACGGCTCGGGCTCGTGCTGAATGGAAGAACCTGATTCCAAGGTCTGTTTCCGTTGGGAGAAGTCAGACGTTCGCGGTAGCGGCATTTTGTCCAGGTGGGCAAGCTGCGTCAATCAAGGCCGGCGCTAGATCGACCCCTTCCTCGGGCAGTGCGGACGGGCCGCGGCCCTCCGATCGCTGCGGGTTCGCCGGCCCGGCGTTTCGGTCGGGTCTGGCTGGTTTGGGTGGCGCCGAACCTCGGAACGGGACATCGACAGACTCCACGTAAGCGTTTTGTCCCTTTTGTCCGCCCCCCCGCCGCTGGGTTTTCGGACAAAACCCCCCGTACGGCCCGCGGCGCCCCCACGATTGACCGAAAAATCACGACTTACGCCGTCGGCGCCATCAGGGACAGCATCGCACCGCCGGCCTCAGCGGACACTTCTTCGACAAAAAGGGGCGCACCTCAACGCCACGGCGAGGCGCGCGCCAACCCGTCAGTGTTTCCGATTGCTACGCCGGTTGCGACGGCCATTCTTGGCCACCAACCGTTTCTGTGTCCGACCGGTAGCAACCCATCGGGTTCGCCCCCGAGTGGGCGCAAGGTTCGATGCTTGCAAAAGGCGTCAAGACCGACACGCCACGCACGCTGCTCTTGTGCCGTAAGCAGGGCCCCTGCCCGCCAAGATGTCGCGTCGCGGCGCCGCACTTGGCGCCGCGCTAGACGCACCACCGAAGTCCCTTACGGAATTGTAAACAACTTCGAGACGATTGGTCGTCTATGATCTGCCGAATGTGCCGCTTATACGGGAGGGCGTCGTGGTCCCTCAGACCGCGACGCGTCACACGCTCCGCCCTGGGGCGGCGAACATCGAGATACAACCGCACCACTGAGCTGCAACACATAACCAGACGCTCGCTTGCCGTGACCCGTCGCGGGCCTGGACCTTTCCAATTGCCCCACCACTCCCCGCCCGCCCCCATTCTCGCCGTGCGATCTGGGCCACGCCCAGGGACGCGATCATTGAGCACCCACGCTATGAGATTATTACCGCTGCCGGCCATCCTTGTGTCGCTGGGCCTGGCGATCCTTGCTGGCTGCGACAAACCCGCGCAAAAGGAGCACGAAGAGGCCCACAAAATTCTGGTCACCCGCCCGGTGGTGAAGGATGTCGTCAGCACGCAGCAGTACGTCTGCCAGATCCACTCGTGGCGCCATATTGAGGTCTGCGCCCTGGAGGGGGGCTACCTCGAGAAGATCTCAGTGCAAGAGGGCCAAGCGGTCAAGGAGGGCGACCTGCTGTTCAAGATCCTCCCGGTCCTCTATCAGGCGCGGCTGAACTCAGAGATCGCCGAGGCCCAGCTTGCGCAGATCGAGCTGGACAACACTCAGCGGTTGTATCAACAGAACGTCGTCGCGCAGCCCGAGGTGGCGCTCGCAAAGGCCAAGCTGGCGAAAGCCCAGTCCAAGGTCGACCTGACTCGGGCCGAGCTCGACTTCGCCACGATCGAGGCGCCGTTTGAGGGCATCATCGACACGCAGCGCATGCAGCAGGGGAGCCTGATCGCGGAGGGGGACGTGCTCACGACGTTGTCGGACAACAACGTGATGTGGGTCTACTTCAACGTCCCCGAGGCCCGCTACCTGGAGTACGAGGCCGGCAAGAACCGGGAGGCGCTCAAGATCGAGCTCATGCTCGCCAACGGCGAGAAGTTCCCGTACGAGGGCAAGATCGGGGCCATCGAGGCGGACTTCAACAACGAGACCGGCAACATCGCCTTCCGCGCCGACTTCCCCAACCCGGACCACCTGCTGCGTCACGGTCAAACCGGCACCGTGCTGGTGAGCCACGTGGTGAAGGACGCCGTAGTGATCCCCCAGCGGGCCACATACGAGATCCTCGCCAAGAAGTACGCGTACGTGGTGGGGGACGCAGGCGAAGGGGAAGAGACGGAGGGGAAAGCGATGGAGGAGACGGGGCACGCAGCGCACGCCGAACCGGTCGGGGGCGCAAGCCACAGCGCCGGCAACGAGCAAGTCTCTAAGAAGAGTGCGGAGCAGCATTCCGACCACCAGGCCTCCGGTCATGAAGCCGGAAATGACCTACAAGAAGGCGTGGTCCACCAGCGCGAAATCGTCATCCTCAGCGAACAGGACGACATCTACTTGATCAACGAGGGGCTCAACGCCAGCGACAAGATCGTTCTCGAGGGGATCCGGCAGGTGCGCGACGGGGAGGCCGTGGAATACGAGTTCCGCGCTCCCGAAGAGGTTCTTGAGCACCTGAAATACAAAGCAGAATAGGCCCCCTCGCAATGTTTGCACGCATCCTGCATCGGCCCGCGCTGGCGATCGTGATCTCGCTGATCATCCTGTTCATGGGTGGTCTGGCGATCGTGACGCTACCCATCTCGCAGTTCCCCGACGTCGCGCCGCCGAGCGTGGTGGTCTCCGTCTCGTTCCCCGGCGCCAGCGCCAAGGTGTTGATCGACTCGGTGCTAGTGATCCTGGAGCAGTCGATCAACGGCGTCCAGGACATGCGGTACATGATCTCCGACGCCACCAGCGCCGGCGAAGCGACGATCCAGATTATCTTCGAGCCGGGCACGGACCCCAACGTGGCGGTCTTGAACGTGAACAACCGCGTTCAGGCGGTGAAGAACAACCTCCCCCCCATCGTCGACCGGGAGGGGATCATCGTCATGCAGAACATGTCTAGCATGCTGATGTACGTGAACGTCTACAGCACCGACAAGAACGTCGACCAGAACTTTCTTTACAACTACGCCAACGTCAACATCCTGCCGGAGATCAAGCGGATCCAGGGGGTCGCCCGGCCCACCATCCTCGGCAACCGCGCCTACGCGATGCGGGTCGAGCTGAACCTGGAACGCATGCGCGCCTACAGCGTTTCTGCGGAGGACGTGCAGGAGGCGCTGGCCGAGCAGAGCATGATCGGTTCGCCCGGGCGGCTGGGCCAGGCCACCGGGTCAACGTCGCAGACCATCGAGTACGTGCTCACCTGGCTGGGACGCTACGACAAGCCGGAGCAGTACGAGAACATCATCCTGAAGGCCAAGCCCGACGGCGAGATCCTGCGGCTCAAGGACGTCGCCGAGGTCTCGCTCGGCTCGTCGTTCTACGACCTCTACTCCGATATCGACGGCGACCCCTCGGCCGCCATCGTGCTCAAGCAAACGCCCGGCTCTAACGCCACCGACGTGATCGAGCGGGTCAAGGAGAAGCTCGACGAGATCAAAGAGGCGTCGTTCCCCCCCGGCATGGACTACGAAATCAGCTACGACGTCTCCAGCTTCCTCGACGCGTCTATCGAGAAGGTGCTGCACACCCTGCTGGAGGCCTTTGTGCTGGTCTCGCTGGTGGTGTATTTGTTCCTCGGCGACCTCCGCAGCACGTTGATCCCCACGCTCGCGGTGCCCGTGTCGCTGATCGGCGCCTTCTTCTTTATGCTGGCGTTCGGCCTGTCCATCAACCTGATCACGCTGTTTGCGCTCGTGCTGGCCATCGGCGTGGTGGTGGACGACGCGATCGTGGTGGTCGAGGCGGTGCACGAGAAGATGCACACCAAGCACCTCGGGCCCTATCAAGCGACCCAAGAGGTGATGCACGAGATCAGCGGCGCCATCATCGCCATCACCATGACGATGACCGCGGTGTTCATCCCGGTGACCTTCATGACGGGGCCGGTCGGCGTGTTCTACCGCCAGTTCGGCCTGACGATGGCCATGTCCATCGTCCTCTCCGGCCTCGTGGCGCTGACGCTCACGCCGGTGCTGTGCGCGATGATCCTGAAGCCCCACGACCCAAACAAAAAGACGAGCTACAACCCGCTTACGTTGTTCTTGCGTGCGTTCGACGGCGTCGTGGTCAAGGTCACCAACGGGTACGGCTGGATCCTGCGCGGGATCGTCAAGCAACGGCTGCTGACGCTGCTGATTGTTGCGGCGTTTGGCGCCGGCATTGTGGCAGTGAACACGGTGCTCCCCTCCGGGTTCATCCCGCTGGAGGACCAGGGCATTATCTACGGCATCATCCAGACCCCACCCGGCTCGACGCTTGAGTACACCAACTCCAAGTCGCACGAGCTGCAAGCGATCTGTGAAGAACTGGAAGAGATCACGTCGGTCTCTTCCATCGCCGGATACGAGGTGCTGACTCAGGGCCGTGGATCGAACGCGGGGACCTGCATCATCAACCTGAAGCCGTGGGCCGACCGCGAGCTAACCTCGAAGCAGATCATCGAAGAGCTGGAAGAGAAGGGGCGCGACATCGCCAACGTGAAACTGGAGTTCTACGAGCCCCCCGCGGTCCCCGGCTTCGGGGCCGCCGGCGGGTTCTCGCTCAACCTGCTGGACAAGACCAACAGCGGCGACTACGAGACGATGGGGGAGGTGACCGACAAGTTCCTGGCCGCCTTGGCCGAGCGGCCGGAGCTAAAGGGGTTGTTCACCTTCTTCGCCAGCGACTACCCACAGTACGAGCTGGTGATCAACAACGACGTGGCCATGCAGAAGGGGGTGTCGATCGGCGACGCCATGAACAACCTCTCCATCGTGGTCGGGAGCACCTGGGAGCAGGGATTTGTCCGCTTCGGTCAGTTCTACAAGGTCTACGTCCAGGCCGCTCCTGAGTTCCGGCGATACCCCGAAGACTTCGAGAGCATGTTCGTCAAGAACGACAAGGGAGAGATGGTTCCGTACTCAGCGTTCATGAAACTCAAGAAGCAGCAGGGCATGAACGAGATCAGCCGCTACAACCTGTACACCACCGCGGCGATCCAGGGGGCGCCCGCCAGCGGGTATAGCACCGGCCAGGCGATCGCGGCGATCCAAGAAGTGGCCGCCCAAACGCTGCCGCGCGGCTTCGACATCGACTGGCAGGGCCTCTCCTACGACGAAGCCAAGAAGGGCAACACGGCGATCTACATCTTCTTGATCGTGGTCATGTTTGTGTACTTGGTTTTGGTGGGGCAGTACGAGAGTTTCTTGTTGCCGCTGGCGGTGATCATCTCGCTGCCGGTGGGCTTGTTTGGGTCGTTCTTGTTCCTCAAGGCGATGGGGCTATCGAACGACGTCTACGCCCAGATCGGGCTGGTGATGTTGGTCGGCCTATTGGGCAAGAACGCGATCCTCATCGTCGAGTTTGCCGTCCAGCGGCGCGAAGAAGGGGTGAGCCTAGTGGACGCGGCGATCGAGGGAGGGAAGCTGCGCTTCCGGCCGATTCTGATGACCTCGTTCGCCTTTATCGCCGGCATGGTCCCGCTGGTGCGGGCCACCGGTCCGGGGGCGATCGGCAACCGCACGATCGGCACCACCGCGGTCGGCGGGATGCTCGTGGGCACGATCGTGGGGGTGCTGGTGATCCCCGGCCTTTATTACATCTTCGCAAGGATGGCCGACGGTAAGAAGCTGTTGAAAGACGAAACGCACCAGCCCCTTAGCGAGCGTTTTGAGCACGTCGCCCACGAGGTGCACGGCGCACTCGATGCAGACGCCACCGAGGAGCCGTAACCCCCTTCCGGAGCCCCGGCGCCATCACTCCGGCGCGGCCGTTCCGGCCTTCAACTCCCCGTAACCCCTACACTCGGCGCCGCATCACGCGTGTTACCAGCACAACCCATAAAGGCCCACCCCCGCGTAGGTCGAATGAGTAGTCAGAATGGACCGCCTGCAGCAGACGCTGCTCGCGCCGCGAAGGAGGTCTCGCGGTCTCCCTGAGGGGGATCGCGAGAGAGACCCGCCGGCAGGAGTTGCCGGGGCAAGCGAATCGGAAGGTTCATCCCAGGACGGGTTGGCGCCTTCCAGGACCCGGTGGCTGCATGACGGAGCCGCCGGCCATCGACCGGCCGCCAGGAAGCGGAGCTTCCTGGATCACGACGTCAAGGACTCGACGCATGAACCTCAATCTACGCCGGCCCGACACGGGGCGCAGCAGCTTCGCCCTTGCCGCGGCGTTCGCTTCTTGTTTGCTGCTGACGGTGCCCTCTTGCCGCATCCCCAAGCTCTGCTGCGCAGAGCGGGGGCCGGCGCTGCCCGACACCTACAACGGGGTGACCAGCGCGGAGAGCTCGGCACAGATCGGTTGGTGCGAGTTCTTCGCCGACCCGACGCTGACCAGCCTGCTCTCCGAGTCGCTGGCCGGCAACCAGGAGCTGAAGATCCTGACCCAAGACATACGCATCGCCAACTATGAGATCATGGCGCGAAAGGGCGACTACCTCCCGTTCGTGAATATCGGCGGTAGCGCAGGACTGGACAAATCAAGCCGCTTCACGCGCAACGGCGCCGTGGAAGACCAGCTCCTGGTCGCCCCTGGCAAACCGTTCCCCGAGCCGCTGCCCAACTTCCTGCTCGCCGCAGACGTCTCTTGGGAGATCGATATCTGGAGAAAGCTGCGGAACGCGAGGGACGCGGCGTCGCTACGCTACCTGGGCACGCGAGACGGGCAGAACTATGTGGTGACTCGCCTGATCGCCGAGGTCGCCGAGGACTACTACGAGCTGATGGCTCTCGACAACCGGCTGTTGGCGCTGAACAGGACGATCGAGATTCAAGAGCAAAGCCTCGAAACCGCCAAGGCCTTGAAGGAAGGGGCACGCGGCACGGAGCTGGCCGTCCAGCGATTCCAGGCCGAAGTACGCAAGAACCAGAGCGAGAGGCTAATCATCCAGCAAGAGATCGTTGAGGTGGAGAACCGGATCAACTTCAACTGCGGTCGTTACCCGCAGACGGTCGCGCGGAACTCTGCGGGCTATCTCGACCTTCAGCTCCATGCGTTGAGCCTGGGGGTCCCGGCGCAGCTGCTGCAGAACCGCGCGGACATCCGCCAAGCGGAGCGAGAGCTCCAGGCAGCGGGACTCGACGTGAGGGTCGCTCGGGCGCGTTTCTACCCCTCGCTCAACATCCGCGCCGGCGTAGGCTACGAGGCGTTCAACACGAACTACTTGTTCATGAGCCCCGAGTCGTTGGTCTACAACGCCGTCGGAGAACTGGTCGCCCCGGTGATCAACAAGAAGGCCATCCGGGCCGCCTACCTCAGCGCGAACGCAGAGCAGTTGCAGCGGGTCTACGAATACCAACGCACCGTCCTCAACGCCTACACCGAGGTCATCAACCAGGTGGCCAAGGTAGAAAACTACGGGCAGAGCATCGAGATCAAGAAGCAGCAGCTCCAGGCGCTTGAAGACTCGGTCGACACGGCCACCAAGCTCTTCCAGAACGCCCGCGCCGAGTACATCGACGTGCTGCTGTCTCAGCGAGACCTTCAGGACGCCAAGATGGTGTTGATCGAGACGAAGCAGCAGCAACTGGCGGCCGTCGTTAACGCCTATCAAGCCCTCGGCGGTGGCGGCAACGCCGGGACGATGCTGGTCGCCAGCAACACGATTGCGCCGCCCGAGCTCCGGATGTTGCCCGAGCCCGGCGACGAGCCCCCGATGATCGAGGTGCTGCCCAGCACCAACGGCCCGCCGCCGGGGTTCGAACTGCTGCCCACGCCCAGCAGCGCCCCGTCGGAGCCGAAGGAAAGCATGTTGAGCTGGCCCATCCAGGGCTAGCACGGGGGCCCACCGCCAAGGCATGCCCGGAGCTGATGGCCGCGGCGATCAACCGGCAGGACATCGGCCAATGGGCGGCCGAAAGGGACATCCTGACGACGCGTGCCGAATCGGACCAAAGGTGACCTACCCCTGCGGCTGCTTCAGCGGATCGTTGTTTTGGCGCATGTCGTCCCGCAGCGCCTGCTTCATCTCGGCGAGCTTCGCGGCGTGTTCCGGCCGGTCCGCGAGATCGTGCATCTCCAGCGGGTCGTCCGCCAGGTTGAACAGCAGGTGCTTGGGGACGTTCGTGTAGTAGATGATCTTCCAGTCGCCACGGATCGCCATCCGCTGCGACATCCGGTAGGCGGCGTACATCGAGTCGTCGCGGGCGCCTGCTTCGCCGCGGATCAGCGGCAGCAGGCTCTCGAACTCAATCTCTTCCGGGACGGGGATGCCGGCCGCCTCGAGCGACGTCGGCACGACGTCTTGCAGGAACACGCGGGCGTCGCTGCGCCCGCCCCGGGGCAGGCCCGGCCCCGCAACGATTAGCGGCGCGCGGAGGCTGTGCTCAAAGACGTTCTGCTTCCCCATCAATCCGTGGCGCCCCAGCGCGAGCCCGTGGTCGCTGGTCAGCAGCACAAAGGTATTGTCGGCCTGTCCGCTGGCGCGCAGCGCCTCGAGGACTGCGCCGATCTGGTCGTCGAGGTGGGTGACCAGCGCGTAGTACTCCGACCGATTCACCTGAACCGCGTACTCGGTCCGCGGGAAGGGCGCCAGCCGCTCGTCCCGCAGCGACCTGCCGCACTCGATCTGGTCTTTGTAGGGGTACTCGGGCAGGAAGTTCTCGGGCGTGCGGATCTTGCTCGCTGGGTAGCGCTGGACGTACTCGCGGGGGGATTGGCGGGGATCGTGCGGCGCGTTGAACGCCAGGTACATGAAGAACGGCTCGGGGCGCTCGGCGCCCTGCTTGAGAAAGCCGATGGCTTCGTCCCTCAACACCTCGCTCCAGTGGGTTCCCCCTTCCCAGAACCCGCCCCGCTGCTTGTCCCACGGCTGCCAACGGTCGTCGTCCGGGCTCTTGGGGCGGTTGTACCCCTCGGGCGTGTCGGCCGGCATCCCGGGACGGACGGTTCCCACCACGTCGAACACGTCCTCTGCCTTGTGGAAGTTGGTGTGCCACTTGCCGGCGAAGTAGGTGCGGTACCCGGCCTGCGAGAACCACTCCGGCCACGCCGTGCCGGTGTCGATGGGCTTGCCGGGAGCCTGCGCGGCTTTCTTCCGCTGGCGGGCGACGAGCTGCTGATCGATCGGGTAGACGTTCCACAGCTTTCGGCCGGTGATCAGCATCGTCCGGCTCGGCATACAAACGGCGCCGCTCCACGACCCCATGTTGTAAGCCCGCGTGAACAGCGTCCCGCTGGCCGCCAGGCGGTCGAGGTTCGGCGTTTCTACTTCTCCTCCGGTGCACCCCAACGCCTCCCAGCATTGATCGTCCGTTAAGATAAACAGCACGTTGGGCCTACGGTCCTCGGTGCCCTGCGGCTGGGCGGCGGCGAAACCGGCCAAGAGCAGCAGCAACCCGCTCAGGCAGCACGATCGGAGAAGCACGGGCATCGAGGAGTCCTTTGTCGAGAAGCAATAAGCGGGGCGGAGGCGGCGCACGGCGCGTCCCGCCCTGTAGTGGGAAGCTGCATTGTATCTAGACCTACGTCATAAGTCCTCCCTGTCGCGGCCCTTAGCCGCCAGAGGCCGGAACGCCAAGCCGCGTCGAGGGCGCCGGGCGGCACGATATGGGACGCGGCCCCGCCGTACGGTATACCAGTGGGGCATCTGCTCCTCTTTCTTTTCGATTCCGCCCGGCGCTGCAGCATGAGTGACTCTGTCCGCGAAGCGCCGACCACCGTGCCCGGCATCCTCAAGCAACTGGGCCCAGGCCTGATCGTGGCGGGTTCCATCGTGGGCTCGGGCGAGCTGATCGCGACCACCCTGACCGGCGCCGAGGCGGGTTTTTGGTTGATGTGGCTGATCTTGTTGGGCTGTGCGATCAAGGTCTTTGCGCAGCTCGAGCTGGGTCGCTACTCGTTGGCGACCGGGCGCACCACGCTCGACGGCCTGCAGAGCCTGCCGGGCTTCAAGCCGGCCGGGCTGCACTGGATCATCTGGCTTTGGGTCTTGATGTTTATGGCGAGCGTCGCCCAGTCGGGGGGCATCGTCGGTGCGGTGGGGCAGTCGCTCTCCATCGCCGCGCCGCTCACATCGCAGGGCGAGGCCTACAACGCCTGGGCCGACGCCAATGTCAACCGACGCATCGGCGGCCCCGAGGCTGCCGCCCAAGGCGCGGACGCCCCCCCCACCGAACCCGTGGCGACAGGGCCAGACGTGCTGTGTTGGGCGCTGGTCGTCTCCGTAGCGACCAGCGTGTTGCTGCTGGCCGGCCGGTACCAGTTGATCGAGCGTCTGGTGCTCGTGCTGGTGGGTGGCTTCACGTTGCTCTCGGTGGCCAACCTCGTGATGTTGCAGCTCAACCCTTCGTGGGCAGTGACCCTCGCCGACCTGGGCCGCGGCCTGAGCTTTCGGCTGCCCCCGCCGCAGCCCGGGTTGTCCCCGGTCGCCACAGCGTTGGCCACGTTTGGGCTGATCGGCGTCGGGTCGGGCGAGCTGGTCTACTACCCGTATTGGTGCCTGCAGAAAGGCTACGCGCGTCACGTCGGCCCCGCCGACTCCAGCGAGGCCTGGACCCGCCGCGCCCAAGGGTGGATGCGGGTCATGAAGTGGGACGCGTGGTGTTCGATGGCGGTCTACACGCTATCGACAATGACCTTCTACCTGCTGGGGGCGGCAGTGCTGCACCGCGCCCGGCTGATCCCCGACAAGAGCGACCTGATCCGCACCCTGGCCGCCATGTACGAGCCGGCGTTTGGCGGCCTGGCGGTGGGGCTGTTCTTGGTCGGCGCCGTGGCGGTGCTCTACTCGACCTTCTTGGTGGCGAGCGCCAGCAACGCCCTGGTGTTTGCCGACGCGCTCGCCATCTTCACGCGCAACTCGCCCCGCCCCATCCGCCAGGCAAGCACTTGGCGCTGGCTTGGCGTGGCGTTGCCGCTGGTCTCTTTCACGGCGTTCCTTATCGTCCGCGACCCAAAGCTGTTGATCCTGATATCGGGCGTGGCCCAAACCATCATGCTGCCGGCGCTGGCCGGCGCGGCGCTCTACTTCCGCTACCGATACGCCCCTAGTGCGTTGCGGCCCCACTGGGCGTGGGACGTCGGGCTGTGGCTATCTGCGATCGCGTTGGTGTTGGTGGGGGGGTGGTGTGCGGCGGAGCTTGTAAGCAGTTGGTAACGCCGCGGCGCTCTCCTCCCATGATTTCCAGACTACCCGTAACCTTCTGCTGGCAAACCGCTTAGGCCAGCCAGAAGCCATCGACAATCCGTCGGCCTACGCACGGCGCGGCGCAGCGCCAGAATAACACAGCTGCTTTTGAGTCAACCTAGGCCGCCGCCGCGGCGCCGCGAGTATGCTAGCGCGGCGACAACGCCTGATCAGGCCTTGCCCGACCGGTGCGCGCCGCTTGAGCTCGAGCAAGCCCGCGCTCGATCGGATAGGAGTCTCCCTGGAGTCACCAAGAATATGCCCCACGCCGTTATCGATCGCGCTCGCCCGGACGCGCCCTCCAGCAGTCCAGAGACATTGGCTACTTGGAGAAGTTGGCTTTGCGGCCTCCTGGCCCTCGGGGCGCTGTGCTGCACCCCGGCCGGAGCGACCGTCGCGGCAGACGACGAGCCCGCTGGGCGCCGGCCCCGCGTGGTAGTCTCTTCTGACATCGGGGGCACCGATCCGGACGACGTCCAGTCAATGGTTCATCTGCTTGTCTACGCGGACAAGCTCGACATCGCGGGGTTGATAGCCTCGCCCTACGGCCAGGGACGCAAGCAGCAGATCCTGCAGGTGATCGACGCCTACGAGCGGGACTACCCCAACCTCGTCACTCATTCCGACGGCTACCCCACGCCCGCCGCGCTGCGCGCCCTCTGCAAACAAGGGGCGTTGGAACCACCCGGTCCGTCCGGATTCGGAAGACCCACCGAGGGCTCTGAGTGGATCGTGCAATGCGCGCGGCGGGACGACCCCCGGCCGTTGCACGTGCTGGTTTGGGGGGGCATCGACGATCTCGCCCAGGCGCTGCACGACGCGCCAGACATCCTGCCCAAGCTGCGGGTCTACTTTATTGGGGGCCCAAACAAGAAGTGGAGCGTGGACGCCTACAACTACGTCGAACAAGACCACCCCCTACTATGGATGATCGAAGCAAACGCGGCGTACCGCGGCTGGTTCGTCGGCGGCGAGCAGAAGGGAGAATGGAGCAACCGTGGGTTCGTCGCGAAGCACGTCGCCGGACACGGCGCGCTGGGCGATTGTTTCTCGAACGCCAAGGCCGACCTCAAGATGGGCGACACCCCCTCGGTTGCGCGGTTGCTGCACGGCGTGCCGGACGATCCAACGCAACCGGGATGGGGCGGCAGGTTTGTACGCATCTGGGACGGGCGCAAGACCATTTTCGATCGCCAGACTACCGCGTCCGACAAGGCCGAGGTGTTTGGAGTGACCCAGTTCGTTCTCCCGGCGCCCAAGAGATATACGGCGCAGAACAGCGCCGTCATGGTGTTCGACGGCGGCCAGCCGGCCTCGGTCGGGGCGAGCGAAGGAAAGTCCCTGCGGTTCCGCTTCTCCCCGCGCGACGCCAAGGTGTGGTCGTACGTCATCAAGAGCGACCACCCGAGCCTGAACGGGCAGACCGGCAAGTTCACCGCCGTCGCGCCGCCGGTAGAGCGGACAAGCCACCCCTCGGCCCTGCATCCGAACTGGTGGATCGACGACCCCGACCCCGCAACCGCCGAGGGGGTCCACCCCGGCGCCAAGAGCGTCAACCAGTGGCGGGTCGATTTCCTGACGGACTTTGCCTCCCGCATGCAACGGTGCAAATCCCCCTCATCCACGAAACCAATCGAGAACCCATGAGCACCCCCCTCCTCGCGGCGCGTTGCGGAATGTGGCTCCCCTGCGCCCTGCTTGTGGTCGCCCCAATCGCCGTGCCCGCCGTGGCGGACGACCAGGCCGCGGCGTGGCAGAGGCCCCGTGTCATCGCCACCACGGACGGCGAGATAGACGACCACAGTTCAATGGTCCGCTTCCTCCTCTACTCCTGCGACTACGACGTGGTCGGCATCGTCGAGGTGAACTCCAAGTACCAGAAGAACGGCCACAGCAAAGAGCCGTGGCTAGAAAAGCAGCTAGACGCGTACGAACAGGTGGCGCCCAATCTGCGAAAGCACAACCCCAACTACCCGGAAGCCGACCGGCTGCGCAGCGTGGTGCGTGTGGGGAACGAGAACATCAAAGACCTGTGGGTCGCGCCGCCCGACTTGCAAACCAAGGACACCCCCGGCGCCCAACTAATCATCGACACCCTGCTAGACGACGACCCACGCCCGGTGCACGTCCTTTCGTGGGGGGGCGCCAACACCACGGCCTCGGCGCTGTGGAAGCTGAAGTCCGAGTATCCGAAGGAGAAGTTCGACCACGCCGTGTCGCGTATACGCATCTACTGCATCTGGTACCAAGACGGCGGCGGCGCCTGGGTCCAGGCGAACATCCCAGGGGCCTACATCAACGAGGCCTACGGCTGGGACAACGTGTGGGATTACGAGAGCATCAGCGAAGGCTCACGAGGCAAGCCGAGCGCTAACCCGCGCGAGGTCCAGGCCTATATGGGGAAAGAGTGGCTCCGGAAGAACGTCACGTCCGATCACGGACCGCTCGGGGCGTTGTACCCGCAGTCGTTCGTTAGCGAGGGGGACACCCCGTCGTTCCTGCACCTTGTCGACAACGGGCTCCGATCACACGTCGACTACACGCTGGGAGGCTGGGGCGGGCGTTCGGTCCACGACGATCCGAAACGGCCCAATCACCTCACCGATCGCACGCTCACCGACGACGGCGACGCAAACAAGATGTACTGGCGTTGGGTGCCCGCTGCGCAGAATGATTTTGCCGCCCGGATGGACTGGTGTGTGAAGGACTATCAAGACGCAAACCACCTCCCCGTGGTCCGATTGCAGGGAGAATCGCGTCGCGACGTGAAGCCCGGCGACGCCGTCGAGCTGGCTGCCTCCGCGACCGACCCCGACGGCGACAAGCTTGCCTACCGGTGGTGGCAATACGCAGACGCCGATTCGGCCAAGGCCAGCGTGAAGATCTCCGAAGGGGATCGGCCGGGGAGCGCCAGTTTTGTCGCGCCGAACGAACCGGGGCGCCAGGTCCAGCTCATCCTCGAAGTATCCGACGACGGCGCCCCGCCGCTCGTCGGCTACCAACGCGTCCTCTGCGACATCAGGTAGTCCGATGCCTTGGCTAGACGTTCATCCGAGAACGATCCGCACGGGGCTGGCCAGCGTCGCCATCGCCGCGGCCGGGCTCCTCTTGTCGTCGACCGCCGACGCCGCCGCCCAGGGGGTCACGCTCTTCTTGGTCGGCGACTCGACGATGGCGGACAAGCCGGTCCTGCCAGAGAACCCAGAACGCGGGTGGGGACAATTGCTGCCACTCTACTTCGAACCGGACGTGAGGGTGGAGAACCACGCGGTAAACGGACGGAGCTCGAAGAGCTTCCGGGACGAAGGCCGATGGAACGCCGTGCTCGACCGCGTCCGGCCAGGCCACTGGGTGATTATCCAGTTCGGCCACAACGACCAGAAGCCGGACGAGGCGCGTCACACCGACCCCTTCGCGAGCTACACAGAAAACTTGAAGCGCTACGTGTCGGAGACCCGAGAACGTGGCGCGCGCCCCGTCCTGGCGACGCCCGTAGTGCGGCGCAGGTTTGACGCACAGGGCGTTCTGCGGCCGACCCACGGCGATTATCCCGAGGCGGTTCGAAAGCTGGCAGAGGAGTGCGATGCGCCGCTGCTGGACATGACCGCTCGGTCTCGCGACCTCCTGAGACGCCTCGGCAAGGAGCGTTCTCAGGGGCTGTTCCTCTGGACGTCGCCCGGGGAGTACGACCGCTTTCCAGACGGCAACGCAGACGACACGCACTTCAACGCCCTGGGCGCGACTCGGATGTGCGACCTCGCGGCCGCCGAGATCCGGGAGAAGATCCCGGAGCTGGCCGCCCGTCTCCGCAGCCCCCGCTGACTGAACCCGACGTCGTATCGCACCTTTCACTCTTTTCCCCGACGACGAACATGCTCCGACACTGCTGCATCGCGCTGCTCGCTCTGCTGAGCTTCACCGCCCCGCTCCTCGCCGATACGGCCGCCGCGGGCCTGGCCAAGAAGCCCGACAGTTGGTTTCAGAGCGACGACGGTCGACAAACCCTCGAGCACATCCTCTCCTGGCAGACAGAGCAGGGGGACTGGCCGAAGAACACCGACACGACCCGCAAGGCGTTCTCCGGCGACCGCGCAAAGCTCCGCGGGACGTTCGACAACGGCGCCACCAGCGGCGAGCTGCGCCTGCTCGCCCGCGCCTTCCGGGCGACCGGTGACCAGCGCTACGAGAAGGCGTTCCTCACTGGCTTTGACCATATCTTGAGGGCGCAGTACCCCAACGGCGGGTGGCCCCAGTACTATCCGCTCAGCAAGCAGTACCACCGCCACATCACCTTCAACGACGGCAGCATGATCCGCATCATGGAGTTCCTCCGCGACGCGACTACCGCCGAGGACTTCGCGTTCCTGGACGAGGGGCGTCGCGCCGCCGCCGAGAAGGCGCTCGAGCGCGGCGTCGACTGCATCGTCAAATGCCAGGTCGTCGTGGACGGCCGGCCCACCGTTTGGTGCGCCCAGCACGACGAGGTCTCGCTCGCCGCGACCAGCGCCCGCAGCTACGAGCTCGCCTCCCTCAGCGGCGCTGAGAGCGCCGGCGTCCTGATCTTCCTTATGAACCTCGACCAGCCCAGCCCCGACGTGGTCCGCGCGGTCAACAGCGGCGTGGCGTGGTTCGACGGGGCGAAGATCGAGGGGTATCGCTACGTGCGGAGCGGCGGCGAGCGCAAACTGCAAGAAGACCCCTCCGCCGGGCCGCTGTGGGCCAGGTTCTACGAGATCAAGTCGAACCGTCCGTTCTTCTGCGACCGCGACGGAGTGGTGAAGTACCAGATCGAACAGATCGGCGCCGAACGCCGCAACGGCTACGCGTGGTACGGCAACTGGGGCGAGAAGGTCGCCAAGGCTTACTCCAAGTGGCCCCACCGCTGAGCGGGCGCCGCCGGGAGACGCGCCGACCCGCCGGGCGGCTCAAACCGTGCACAACCAATGGCCCAAATTGGGCGACAAGTTTTTTCTGTGCACGCTTTGCCTAAAAACAGCAATGATCCCCCAGGCGGAGGCGCCGGCTTTCGCTCGGTCGATTCGCAAACCCACGAGTGGCGGGAACGGTGACTCATCTCTTCCGAGTAGCGGCGTGCAGCTTAGGTCTCCTCCTCTTCGTTAGCCATGCGGCGAGTGTCGTCGGCGCCCGTTCAGAGCTGGGGGGGGCGTCCATCTCTGGCGAGCAGAAGCAGTGGCACAAGGTCACCCTGACGCTCAACGGGCCACAAGCCTCAGAAGACGGGACCCCCAACCCGTTCCTCGACTATCGGCTTCAGGTCACGTTCCGGCACCCCGAATCGGGGCTGACCTACGTTGTGCCGGGCTACTTTGCGGCCGACGGCGACGCCGGCAACACCTCGGCCACCGAGGGCGACAAGTGGCGCGCCCATCTGGCGCCCGACCACGCCGGCAAGTGGACGTACGAGGTGTCGTTCCGCCAGGGGCCGGGCGTTGCCGTCGCTGACGCCGCCGACGCAGGGAAGCCCGTCAACATGCTCGACGGACTCAAGGGCTCCTTCGAGGTCGCCAAGACCGACAAATCGGGGCGCGACTTCCGCGGCAAGGGGCGGCTGGACTATGTCGGCAAGCACCACCTGCAGTTCGCGGGCAACCACGAGTACTTCCTCAAGGCCGGCGTCGACGCCCCAGAGAACCTCCTCGCCTACAAGGACTTCGACGGCGATTTCAAGACGGACGGCAAGAAGGACAACCTGATTAAGGACTGGGCGCCCCACGTAAAGGATTGGAAGGCCGGCGATCCCACTTGGCAGGACGGCAAGGGCAAGGGGCTAATCGGCGCCATCAACTACCTGGCGTCCAAAGGGCTAAACGCCTTCTCCTTCTTGACGCTCAACATCGAAGGGGACGACCGCAACGTCTTCCCGTACACTCAGTACGACCAGCGCGACCGTATCGACTGCTCCCGCATGGACCAGTGGGAGACCGTGTTCTCCCACGGGACGAAACTAGGGATGTACCTGCACTTTAAAACGCTGGAAGCCGAGAACGTCAACATCCTGGACAACGGGCAACTGGGGCCTCAGCGCAAGCTGTACTACCGCGAGCTTATCGCGCGGTTCGCCCATCACTTGGCGCTCAACTGGAACCTCGGCGAAGAGGTAGGCCTGGGGCACAAGGTGAGCACCAAGCAGAAGCAGGACTGGGCGCGGTACTTCTGGGAGAACGACCCCTACCACCACCACATCGTCATCCACAACGGCGACAACCACTTCGACCTGCTGGGAGAGTACGACCCGGCCGCAGGCACGGGCTCTGCCCTCACCGGCTTCTCGCTGCAAACCAGCAACGCCGACTTCCGCAGCGTCCACGGCCGCACGCTGGAGTACCTGCGTCGTTCGGACAAGGCGGGCAAGCCCTGGGTGGTGGCCTGTGATGAGCCGGGGGACGCGTCGCACGCGTTGATCCCCGACGAGGAGGACCCGACACGCGACAACGCACGCAAGAACGCCCTGTGGGGCAACCTGATGGCCGGCGGCGCGGGAGTCGAGTGGTACTTCGGCTACCAGCACGCGCACAGCGACCTGACCTGCCAAGACTACCGCGTGCGTGCGAAGATGTGGGACCAATGCCGGACCGCGCTCGCGTTCTTCAAGGACAACAAGATCCCGTTCTGGGACATGACCGGCGCCGACGAGTTGGTGGCCGACCAAGACGCGTACTGCTTCTGCAAGCCCGGAGAGCTCTACCTGGTCTACCGCAAGCATGCGGGCGACACCAAGCTCGACCTCTCGGGCGCCAAGGGGGCGTTCGAGGTCCAGTGGTTCAACCCGCGTGCCGGGGGCGCCTTGAAGCCGGGGTCCACCCGCGCCGTCAACGGCGGCAGCGTGGTGGCCATCGGCAACCCGCCCGGAGACGACGGGGGAGACTGGTTGGCGGTCCTCCGGCCCCAAGCCGGCTGAGGCGCCGCACAGATCCTTCGAGCAGGCGACGGCCGGTCGCTGCCTCCCACACGACCGCCGTCGCCTCTGGGCTGCCTCTCAACGCGAGACTGCCACTGCGGCCGGGGCCGCCCCATCGGCCCCGGCTGGAGCAAGGACGGGCCATCTCTGCGTCGCGGGGTGTGGCGCTTTCTTTGTGCGCGCATCGCCCCCCCCGGCCGCTGCGCTAGCGGGACGGCGAGCCTGAGTTGCGGGACCTGGCTCCGACGTTTCGGGGCGTTGCGGGATTGCCCCGGCCGCCCCCGCGGCCGACGATGACCCGCAGTGGCGGCTAAGCCGGCCGCCACCGGCGCCGACTCTCGGCCAGCGCCGCGATCGATCGTGGTTACCGCCGCAGCCGGACCCCAGATGACCCCCTCCAAGCCCCCCGCCGAGTTCTCCGGCGCCCTCGCGTCGACGCCGTGGAGCTACCGGGTCTGGATGCTGGCGTTCAGCCGCGAGCGGCTGTTCGACAAGCTGATCGCCGAGTACGGCGATTTTGTGCACTACCGCGGCGTGGTCGGGTTTTACCTGATCAACCACCCGGCGTTGGTGAAGCAGGTGCTGCAACAAACCCACGACGCCTTTGACAAACGCAGCCCGCTGTACGACCGCTTCCGCCGGGCCTTCGGCAGCGGGCTGGTGGTCGCCGAGGGGGACCAGTGGAAGCAGCGCCGGGCCGCCATTCAGCAGTTGATGGGTCCGGCACGGGTCGAGGCGTACCTTCAACCGATGCTCGGGGCCGCCCACCGCGTCGCGCATCAGTGGGAGTCACGCAGCCGCGACGGCGCCGCGTTCGATGTGGCGGACCAGATGGACGAGCTCACCCTCGAGATCGTCGGACGCGCGCTGTTCCAGGACGCGTTTGACGAAGCCCGTGAACCGATCCGCCGCTGGACGCACGTGATCGACCACTACAGCTCGAAGGCGCCGCTGCCGGTGGTGCGCAGCGCGTGGTTCCCTTCACGGCTCAACCGGCGCCTGCGAACAACGCTGGCCGAGTTTCACCGCTTCATCCAAACCACCATCGACCAACGCCGCGCCGAAGCGTCCGGCAAAGACCTGCTGTCGCTGCTGTTGGCCGACGACCCCGCCGATGGTCGGCCGCGGCTCACCGATGCCGAGGTCCGCGACGAGGTGCTGGGCATGATCGTGGGAGGTCACGAGACCTCTTCGGTCGCTTTGACCTGGATTTGGTACGAGCTAGCGAAGAACCCGCTGGTAGAACGCCGCCTGCACGAGGAGTTGGACACGGTGCTTGGCGGCCGCGAGATGCGCGTGGAGGACGCCCCCCGGCTGACCTACGCCCGCATGGTGATCGACGAAACGCTCCGCCTCCACCCGCCGTTCTGGTTCGAGAACCGCAACGTGACGCGCGACGTCGAGCTCGGCGGCGTAACGCTCCCCGCCGGCGCGATGGTCGCGTTCAGCCGCCACGCCCTGCACCGGCACAAGGACTTCTGGGCGGACCCGAGCAGGTTCGATCCAGAACGGTTCCGCCCCGGCGCCGAGGAGAACCGGCGGTCGACGCACGCCTACGTGCCGTTCGGCGGGGGGCCGCGGGTATGCGTCGGGGTCCATTTTGCCACGCTCGAGCTGCTCGTGTTGTTGGCGACCCTGGCGCAGCGTTTCCGGCTCCAGATCGATGGGCAGGGCCGCCACGAGGCGTCTGCCCTGCTGACGATGCGGCTCAAGCACGGGCTGCGGGTGAAGGCGATTCAGCGTTGACGCACGATCGCGCGGTACGCCCAGTCGAGCGGCTTGAGCAGGAAGAGCAAGAAGATGAGCGACGCCGGGAGGTAAGTCGGGGGCGTGGCGCCCGCGTCCCTGGCTCCCTGGAAGCAGGCGTAGTCCAGCGTAGTCGCCGGCGCGGTGAGCACGGCCCACCTCTCCCGGAGCGTCCTGGGACGCGGTGCGACCCCCATCTCACGGGCGAGCCGATCGCAGTAGGGGAACATCTCGACGGGGTAGATCAGGTTCGTGTCGACGCCGGCGAAGCGTCGGCGCCGCTCGGCGGCGTCCACGGCGTGGCGTTGGACGATGTCGCTGGGCCGGGCGACCTGGCCGGCCAGCGAGAGCACAACGTAGCGGGCCTGGATCTCGCTGATCGAAGGGATGTTGCCGATCACGGGACGGGCGAAGCCGACTAGAAACAGGTCGTCGTGCTCGATGTGGCGGCAGCCCAGGTAGAAGTCCCGCAGCTCGATCGCCCCGTCGCTCAGCCGCCCCAACCGCGAACGAAAACCGACCGCGGGCACAACGACGTCCGGCGCGATCTCGCGCGTCCCTTCCGCGTCGAACTCGCCGAAGGTGGTGAAGGACGCGTCCAGCGGCGCCCCGACCACGTCGAGCCGCCCTTCGGCGATGGCCGTCAGGAAGTCGTCGCTCTTGTTGTGGAACATGTCGAACAAGCCGCGTTCGGCCCGCCGGTTCAGCCGCTTGGACCAATCGCTCGCGACGCCCGCACCGGTGGGCGCCGGCGCGCCGCTGGCCTGCGGGTCGGCACGCGGGGGGAACACACGCTCGAACCACCGCCGGTAGCGGATCCGGGCCGCGACGAAGCGGGCGCCGATCCAGTTGCGGATATCGACGTGGATCGACAGCATCAGCCGGTTGCGCAGGAAGTCGGACGGCACCCCGCGGATGGGGTGGTAGCGGGGGCTGACCCTGATGCCGGAGCGGAGCGAGAGGAAAACGCGGTTCCCTAGCCCGGGCTGGGCCAACCGATTGGCGAAGTCGGTCGCCATCTCGCCGCCGCCGACAACAACGACGGTCTTGCCGGTAATCTCACGGAGACCGTCGGACGACATCACGGTCGGCAGGCTGGCCACACGGGGGTGGTCGCCCAACGACCTGGGCTCCGCCACGAGCCCCGTGCAGATCACGACCGCGTCGAACCGGCGGACAAGGGGCTCGGCCGCGTCGGGGGCCGCGTAGGTGACCTCCCAGCCAGCGCTGCCCCCCGCGCGGGCCAGGGCAAGCACCCGGCGGCCGTGGGCGACGCGCCCGCGCAGGCCGAAATGATCTGCGAAGCGCGTCAGGTACTCGCCGTACTCGCCGTCTCGGAAGAACTCGCTGCGGCTGGCGCCGCCGTCCGAGCAAACCGACGCGTCGAAGCGCCGGTAGCTGGCGAACTGGGTGGTGTACTTGGTCGAGGTCGAGACGAACCCTTCGTAGGGGTTCCCCCAGGCGCCGGTGACGCCGTCGGACTGCTCGAAGCACTCGATCTCCCAACCGGTGAGCAGCTCGCAGGCGTACTTTAGCGTGATGAGCCCGCTGCTCCCCGCCCCGATGATCAATAGACGCCGTGTGCCGGCCGCGGGGGGGGTGGTCATGACGCTACGGCGGTCAGGCTGATGAGCACAAAGTTGAACTGCCCCGACTCCGGCACAAACAGCAGCAGCCGGTCGCCCGGCGCGATCGTCCCTTCGCGTAGGTACTCGTCCAGCATGACAAAGATGCTGGCCGCCCCGGTATTGCCGGCCGTGGCGAGGTTGGTCCAGTAGGGGGTCGGGTTGCGGGGATCGGGACATTGCTTGGCGATCACCCGCTCCATCTTCCGCCGGAAGAAGAACGACGACATGTGCGGCAGCACCAGCGAGTGGGCGCCGACCGAGTCGTCGTGGCGCGCAAAGGCGTCTTCGAGGAAGGCGTCCGCGGCCGGGAAGAGGTGCCTGGACAAGATCGACACGTCCTGACTGAGCAGCGCGGTGCGGCTCTCGAGCGTCATGCACAGCGGCGCCTCGTGGGCGAACGACCGGGAGTGGGTCCAGTCGACCCGCAGCGAGATCCCCCCCGGCCGCGGCCGGTCTTCCAGCAGCATCGCGCCGGCGCCGTCCGACAGCATGAAGCGGAGGAACACCGACATAAACCAGCGGCTGTTCCGCACGTTCGCGTGCTGGTCCCGATCGTCGACGGGCCGGATCGCGGTCGACTTGAGCACCTCGGACGCGTGCTCGGCGCCCACGCACAGGGCGACGCGGTGCTGGCCGCTCGCCACGGCCCGCATCGCCCCCACCAGCGCCGTGGCGGCGGAGGAGCAGATCCCCGCGTTGGAGCTGATCTCCGCGGGGCCACACAGCAGGCCGCGTTCGCTGAGCCGCGCATGCAAGATCGAAGCGAACCCGGGCGCTGCGAGCGGCGCAAAGGTCGTGCCCCCCGACAAGAATGTCGCCGCACCGCAGGGCGCCAGCGCCGCGAGCCGCGCGACCGCCTCGGCGCCGATCCCGTAGACGTCGTGCGTGGCGCGTTGCTGGGCGTCTTGGGCGTAGAACCTGCGGCGGATGCCGTTCATCGCCAGGACCCTGCTGCGCACGTCGTCTTCGCCGGCGAGGACCCCCAGGAAGCGCTGGATCGCGTCGTTCTCAACCGGATCGCCCGGCAGGTACGACGCGGCGCCGGTGATGTAGCAGGCGCTGGGCGTCATGCGTCGCCGGCGGCTGGCGGAGTGTTGCGGAGCAGGTCGTAAACCACTTCGTCGAACACGATATGGTAGTAGAGGTACTGGCTCGGGTTCGAGAAGAACGCGCTGCTGTGGTAGTGCCCGCGGTTGGCGACCTCCTGCATGAAGAAGTCGAGGTCTACCTGCACCTCCTCGTCGCCCGCGTAGATCCGCTTCACGCACCACAGCAGCACCGAGTCGGAACCGAACGAGTTGAGCGCCGTGACGGTAGTGTCGAGATCGCCCAGCACCGTGATGGCCATCACGATGAGCATCACGACGTTCGTCGGCCCGAGCAGTTGGAGCGAGTGCCTGCGGTTCTCTTCCAGCACCGCCTTGCTCAGCTCTTCGTGGTCGCGGGGCCTGGTCGTGCGGATGTAGTCGAGGTTCTGCAGGAACGCCTGCTTGTCAAACCGGTCGATGATCTCATACGAGAGCCGGTCGTGCCCCACGGTCAAGCGGTTGTCCAAGACCGTCCGGATGCTGTCGACGCTGAAATCGCCGTCGATGGTGTTCAGCTTGACCCCGCTGCTTTGGACCGGGGCGTCTTGCTGCCGGAGGATGTGCTGGTACAGCAGCGGCTCGATCTGGACGTGGCGCATGAACAGCTCTGCCGCGTCCGCCCTCGCCAGGTACTTCATGCCAAACGCCATGCAGCAGTCGATGAGGTACGCCTCGAACCCCAGCGGCCAGCGGTGCAGCACAAACTTCAGCGGGAAGCTGACGAACCGCACCACAAAGTACATCACCAACAACAGCGGCCGCAGCAGGATGAAGTCCCACTGCTTCCGCTCGCGGGCGAAGACGCCGTTGACGTACTCGGTGATGTAGGGAAACTCGTTCATGAACCGGTAGCGGCACAGCCGCCAGTGGAGCAGGGATAGGGCCGCCCCCGCCACGGGGCCGCGGGTGCAACCAGTCTAGCCAACATCGTGCAACGGCGCTAGCTCGGGTTGGACGCAGTAGCCGTAGCGCTCGCCGCCCCCGCGGCGCCCCGGATTTGGACAGTCCGCGATGACATGGACAAGCCGCGTCGGGGCAGGGCAGCAGCAGCCCTAGATCGGCACCGGAGATCGGTGCACGATGCGCCGCCGACCGATAAGAAGGCAGACGCTCGCCAACGGGGCGCCCCGCCATCCGCGTTGCCGGCGCGGGCAGGCGCCAACCCGCTGGCTGCGGGCGGCCGATCGACGGCAGGAACCCAGTGAGGTAGCGTACCGGTTCTCCAGCTGACGCACCCTCGCGGTACAGAAAGCAGCGTGACGTCCGGGAAGCCAGAATGTATATTATTGGACGAAACGCAAGAGACAGGCAATAGTTTGTTGTGGTCAAAATGCAATCTGGCCGGCAAGCAGCTTTGGTGCAAAGGAACAGGCGATCATGACGGAGCTCCCAGTCGCGCGGACGATCCGCGAACAAGTGGCTGATCGGATCCGGGCCGATGTCCTTGCGGGACGGCTCGCCGAGGGCACAAACCTGCGAGAGCAGGCTCTGGCACAGCAGTACCACGTGAGCCGCGCCCCGATCCGCGACGCCTTGCTGCAACTGACGCAAGAAGGCCTCCTCATCGCAAAGCCGAACTGCGGCGTCCGCGTCGCCGCGGTCCACGAAGAGACGCAGGAGCTGCTGGTTGGCTTGCGACGCGAGATCGAGGTGTTCGCCCTACGCAAGTGGTTCCCAACGAAGGACGACCAGACCGTCGAACGCTTCCAAGCGACGATGGATCGCATGCGGGCCGCGTGCGAAAGCGAAGACCTTGGGACGTTCGTCGAGCAAGACATGGCGCTGCACCGCCTGAACGTTGAGCTCTCTGGGAACCCAGACCTGGTAGCCATCTGGCTGCCGATCGTGAGCCGGATGATGCTCCACTACAGCCGGCATAGCTGCATGATGGAAAGCCACCTCGAGCACGTAGCGATTGTCGAAGCGATCCGCATGGGGAACGAAGAGGCGGCCGTCGCGGCGCTTGAGGCGAACATCCAGTAGAGCGTTCGGCATGTCGGGGCGTGGGCAGCCTCGCCTCGGTGCGCCCAAGGCTTCGCAGCGTGCTGTTCGCCCCTCTTCGCGTTACGTGCCGAGCCTCTCCCTGGCCTCTCGCAGCAACTGCCGGCGGCAAGCTTCGAACTATTGCTCCGACCTACGGGACGGCGGTACGGCCCGGCCGGCGGGGCGCTGGCCGACTTCCGATCCAGCGGGCAGAAGGTCGCCACCACCCGTTCGTAGCTGACGCACCAATGGGGACGGATGGGCCGCTAGGGGCGAGCCCCGTTGGCGTCCGCCCTCAGACAAGGCGACAAACCAGCCGACCCTTCGTCAGACGACGGGCTTCCCTATGACCAAGCAGCACTACCAGATGTACATCGGCGGCGCCTTCGTAGACGCCCGGTCTGGCGAGCGCATGGACGTCCTCAGCCCGACGACCGAAGAACCCCTCTTCACGGTCCCCAACGGAGCTTCCCAAGACGCCGTCGCGGCGCTCGAGGCCGCACAAGCGGCCCAGCGCGGCTGGGCGCAGACCCCCGCGGTGCAGCGGGGAGAGGTCCTGGCCCGGTTTGCGTCGCTGATCCTCGCCAACCGCGAGCAGCTTGCCCAGACGCTGGTCCGCGAGATGGGAAAGACCTACCGGCTGGCGCTCGGCGAGGTAGACGTCGCGGCCGACTTCATCAACTTCCCGGCACAGTCGGCCAGGCGGATCGAGGGCGACATCCTGCCGTCCGACCTGCCGGGCGAGCACATCTTCATCCACAAGGTCCCGTACGGCGTGACCGTGGGGATCGCGGCGTGGAACTTCCCGCTGGCGCTGGCCTGCCGCAAGATCGGCCCGGCGCTTGCCACGGGCAACGTGATGGTGGTCAAGCCGCCGTCGGTGACCCCCGTCGCCGTGCTGCGGCTGGGCCCGCTCGCCGAGCAGGCCGGCATCCCCAAGGGGGTGCTGAACCTCGTCACCGGTGGGGGCTCGACGATGGGCGAAGAGCTCGTCACCAACAAGATTACGCGGCTGGTGTCGATGACCGGCTCCACCGCCACGGGCCAGCACATCTTCCGCCAGGCGGCCCAGAACATAACCGCCGTGCGGCTTGAGCTGGGGGGCAAGGCGCCCTTTATCCTGCTGGCCGACGGCAACGTTGACAAGGCCGTCGAGGCAGCCGTCGTTTCCCGCCACCTCAACAGCGGCCAGGTCTGCACCTGCCCGGAACGATTCTACATCCACGAGAGGGTCTACGACCAGTTCCTGCGGAAGTACTGCGGCCGCGTCGCGCAGCTCCGGATCGGCGACCCGATGGACGACCGCACCGACATCGGCCCCAAGGTCAGCGCCGGCGAGACCGATCGGCTTGAGGCCATCGTGCAACGCGCCGTCGACGCCGGCGCGAAGGTGCTGGTCGGCGGGAAGCGTCCCACCGGCGAGCAGTTCCGCCGCGGCCACTGGTACGAGCCGACGGTGCTCTCCGACTGCACCAACGCGATGGATGTCATGCGGGAAGAAGTTTTCGGTGTGGTGAGCCCCGTGATGCGGGTCGGCGGCTTCGACGAAGCGCTCGCGCTGGCGAACGACAGCGATTACGGGCTAGCGGCCTTCCTCTTCACCCGCGACTTGGCCAACGTTCACCGCGCCGTCGCCGAGCTGGAGTTCGGCGAGATCTACGTCAACCGCCCCATGGGCGAGCAGCGGCAGGGCTTCCACAACGGGCACAAGCTCAGCGGCGTCGGCGGAGAAGACGGCCGGTACGGCATGGAAAACTACCTCGAGAAGAAAACCATGTACGTAAACGTCTCGTAGGACCCTGCCGTTCCGCCCGGCCACGTCGCGGGGGGCCGGCGAAAGGGAGCTTGGCTCGCGGCGCCAAAACGGTACGCTATCGGTCGATCCAGGCGGGTCGGAGCAGCAGCCGGTAGAACGGCTCGGCTCGGCGCCCGTGTTAGACGTGCCTCCAGAAACACGTGTGCAATCCGATGACATCGTTGACGCTCAAGCCCGCCGACCAGTGCCGTTACGACCTCGTTTCGCTGGGCGAGGTGATGCTCCGGCTCGACCCGGGCCAGGGACGCGTCCGCACCGCGCGGCGTTTGGACGTGTGGGAGGGGGGGGGCGAGTACAACGTCGCCCGGGGGCTCCGGCGTTGTTTCGGGCTACGCACGGCGATCGTCACCGCCCTGGTCGACAACGAAGTCGGCCGCCTGGTAGAGGACCTCATGCTGCAGGGCGGGGTCGACGTGAGCCACGTCCGCTGGGCGCCGTTCGACGGGGTCGGCCGGGCGGCGCGCAACGGGCTCAATTTCACCGAGCGCGGCTACGGCGTCCGCGGTGCGGTTGGTTGCAGCGACCGGGGCCAGACGGCCGTGTCGCAGCTCATGCCGGGCGAGATCGACTGGCCGGCGATCTTCCGCGGGGCGGGCGCCCGCTGGTTCCACACCGGCGGGGTGTTCGCGGCGCTCTCCGACACCACCCCAGACGTGGCGGAAGAAGCGCTCGTCGCCGCCCGAGAGTGCGGCGTGGTCACCTCCTACGACCTGAACTACCGCCCCTCGCTCTGGAAAGGGGTAGGGGGCCCGCAGCGGGCGCGGGAGGTCAACCGCCGGCTGGCGCCGCTCGTGGACGTGATGTTCGGCAACGAAGAAGACTTCACCGCCTGCCTGGGGCTGGAAGTCGAAGGGGTCGACCAGGGGCTCTCACACCTGCCGCTGGACGCGTACCGCCGGATGATCGACAAGGCGTCGAAGCAGTTCCCCAACTTCAAGGTAATCGCCACGACCCTCCGCACGGTGCGGTCGGCCAGCGTGAACGACTGGGGCGCCCTCTGCTGGAGCGGCGGAACGTGCTACGAAGCGACCCACCGCGCCGCCCTCGAGGTGTTTGATCGCGTCGGCGGCGGCGACAGCTTCGCTTCGGGCCTGATCTACGGCCTGCTGACCGGCGACGACCCTCAGCGCGCGGTGGAGTACGGCGCGGCGCACGGCGCGCTGGCCATGACCACCCCGGGCGACACCTCGATGGCGACGCTGGCCGAAGTAGAGAAGCTGGTCGGGGGAGGATCTGCCCGCGTCGAGCGGTAGCCTCCGGCGGCCTCACTCAAAACCACACGCCGCGCACCCGTCGCGTCTTCGCAGCGGCCTGCCCCGCGGCGCCGACAATCGGTTAAATCCCCCCTCGTTAAAGGAGGCTCCTCTGTGCCCACTCGTACTGCGGCCATCCTCGCACGGTTCTCTGCTGTGTTGCTCCCGATGCTGGTCTGGGCAAGCCCCGCGGACGCGGCGCGGCCGAACGTTGTGCTGATCCTCATCGACGACCTGGGCCTCTACGGAGTCACCGCCTACGGCGCCGACCGCTTGAGCGAGCAGTCGGGCCGTTTCCGCGATCAGGCCTTTTCCACACCACGGATCGACCAGATCGCCTCCAAGGGGCTGCGTTGTGACAACGCGTTCGTCTACCCGCTGTGCGAGGCGACCCGCGTCGCCTTGATGACGGGTCAGTACAACAGCCGCAACTTCGTACGGCCGAAGTCGCTTCACGCCTCGCAGATCACGTTCGGCGACGTCTTCAAGCGAGCCGGCTACGCCACGGGCATGTTCGGCAAGTGGAAGCAGACGCGTGGGACGCGAGAGATCCCGGCCAAGGACTACATCTACGAGTTCGGCTGGGACGAGTTCGGATGCTTCGACGTGGTGGGCGAAGAGCAACGCTACATCAATCCAACCCTGGTGATCAACGGACAGGTCCACGACTACACGGGCCGCAGCGACGTCGATCCCCAAACGGGCCGGCGCTGGTACGGCCCCGACATCTGCAACCGCCTCGCCGTGGACTTTATCGACGAGCACCAGGACGAGCCGTTCTTCTTGTACTACCCCATGCTGCTGGTGCACGACGAGCACAAGCCGACGCCCGACACCGAGCCTCACTCGGTGTTCGACAACTTCACCCAGCAGAAGCGTAACCGGGACGGCGTGGTCGGCGACGATCGCCGCTACTTCCCAGACATGCTCGCCTACGCAGACAAGCTGATCGGCAACGTGGTCGACAAGCTCCAGGCGTGCGGGCTGCGAGAGAATACCCTGATCGTCGTCATGGGAGATAACGGCACCAAGGAGCCGTTTACCCACGTCTTGCCCGACGGCACGCAGTACCCCGGCGGGAAGGGGGGGAACAAGGACAACGGGCTCCACGTCCCGCTGGTACTCTCCTACCCGGGCGTCATCCCTTCGGCGCCCGATGGGACGCGGTACCGGAGCTACGCGGGGCTGATCGACGTCACGGACATCTACCCGACGCTGTGTGAAGCAGCCGGGATCGCGATCGACGACCCCGGCGCCATCGACGGCGTCAGCTTCTGGCCGCAGGCGACCGGGGCCGCGGGCGAGCCCAGGCGGCACATCTACACCTGGTACAACGCCAACAACGAGTGGAGCGACCCCTCCATCGTGATGGAGTACGCGTTCAATAAGCGGTTCAAGCGCTACGCCCCCCACGCCAACTTCCCAACGGGCCGGTTCTTCGACCTCCGCACCGATCCGCTAGAGACGGCGGGAGACCGGCAGGTGAAGGTTGCTTGGGCGCACGTCCATCGCAGCGGCCTCGACAGGGCGGAGCTCGATGCAGAGCAGAAGGGCGCCTTCGACGAGCTGCAGGCGATCATCGACGCCAACGCCTACGTCCCGGTAGCGGGCCTGAAGATATCTTCCGGCGGCTTCTCCACGGCGCCGGGCGAAACCCGCCGGCTGCAATGCCGTGTGACCCCGCCAAGCGCCACGCGACGCAACGTGATCTGGGAGTCAGACGACCCGGCGGTTGCGTCGATCAACAAGTTCGGCGAGCTGACCCCCCACAAGCCGGGGTCCGCCCGGATCTCGGTCTACTCATGGGACGATGCCTACCCGCTCGCGGCGCGGTCCGCGCAGGCCTTCTCCAGGCAAGGGGTGAGCAATTCGATCCGCGTGACGGTAGCCAACGGCCAGGGGAAGCCTTCTCTGCCCGCCGCCGGAGCTCAAACGGAACGCTAGGGAGCGGGACCTCGCAACGCTGCCGTGGCGCCACGCCCCTAGCGGGCCGCAACCGCCGGCGCAGCGAGCAGCGGGTCGCCGTCCTGAAGCGGCCGCGAGGCGGCGGCCTGGTCTTCGATTTCTTTCTTCTCGGACACCAACCCCCCTTCGGCCTTGGTGGCCCCGGCTTCCGACTCGTCGGGATCGACTGATTGCCGTACGGCCCCAGCGGCGGCGTTCAATGCGGGCTCTTCGCGCCGCTTGTCGGGCCCGCCTCCCGCCCCACCGGGCGGTGGTTCGCCCAGCCAACGGATCGGCACCCCCTGCGGGAAGATCAGCTCGCGCGATTCGTCCGGCAGCGTAAAGCCGTCCGATTGCAGCCGCCGCTTCACCTGCCGGAGCACGGCAGAACGCACCTTCAACGGGCTGTACTCCGCGCGGTTGATCCAAAAGAAGACCCGCAGGTTCACCGTCGAAGACGCCAGCCCGTCGACCAGCACCAACGGCTCTGGGTCGCGTAGCACCGCCTCGTGTAGGCTCACCGCCTCGAGCACCGACCGCTGAGCCCGCGACGCCGAGTCGCCGTAATCGACGCCCACTACGAAGCTCAAACGCTGGTTGGGGTTGGCCGACGAGTTGACGATGACGCTCTTGTAGACCAGCGCGTTGGGGATCTGCACGTGGTCGCCGTCGAGCGTCATGATCAGCGTGCCGCGGGTGGTCACCATCTGCACGAAGCCCTGGCGATCGTCGATGGTCACCAGGTCGCCGGTCTGAAACGGGCGTTGGATGCTGATCAGGATGCTGGCCAGGAAGTTCTCCGCGATGTCGCGGAAGGCGATGCCGAGCACGATCCCCAGCACCCCCGTACCCCCCAGCACCGTGACCGCCAAGCGGGTCAGCCCCGAGACGCGCAGCGCCAGGTACGCGCCGAGCAGCAGCACGGGGATCGCGGCCGCCTTAGACAGCACGCCCCTGAGCAGCGTGTTGTCGATGCGTCGCTCGGCGACGTTCCGCGCCACGCGCGCTGCAAGGCGCGCCGCCAGCCAGGTCGCCGCGAACAGCAGCGCCGCCACGATCAGCGTCGGGGTGGTCTGGATCGCCCCGCGCAGCAGGTCTTCGAGGTTGGCCCTGGCGGGCGAGAGGTCGAACATGCTGGGGCGGTCGAGTTTGATGTTGTTAACCACCGCCACCACGTCGTCGGTCTTCGACGCCAACTGCTGCGCCCAGGCCTTGCGATCGGCGTCCCCGGTGGCCCCTTCGAGGAACGCGACCCCCTCATCGACGCGGACCACGGGGTCGCGGAACCAGCCGGTCGCCCGCAGGATCCGCTGCAGCCGCTTGGCGATGTCTGCGTCGTCGGAGATCGGCTCAACGCTGACCCGAGCGGGGGCCTCGGGGGTCGGCGCCGCGTCGCCGCTGTCGGCCGGCGGGGCGGGATCGGCCGGCGGCTGGGCCAGCGCGTCGCAGGCGGGCACGCAGAGGGCGAGCATCAGGCTCAAACGGGCTGCTGCGTGACAAATGCCTCGCGGCGCAGGGCGCGAAATGAGATGGAGATCGATCTGGTTGCCAGACGGGCGCCTTGGTTGCTTGCCGCTCAATAACGCCATCTTCCGACCACCTGCCCGAGTCGAGTCCCGTGAATCACGCACGGGCAGGGCAGGACGCACTTCCGGCGCCAGACTCCGCGGCGCGGGCCTGCGGGGGCGTGCTAGGCGTGCCGCAAGGCAGAAACGATCTGGGTTTGGGCCGCGGTCCAGCCGGGCGCGATCCCCGCCAGCACGCCGACGGCCAGCGCCACTAGCACCCCCTGGGCCGCCAGCACGGGCGAGGGCTCGAAGGCGATGGTGACCCCTTCGGCCGCGATCGACATGCCGGTTGAACCCAGCAGGAGCAGCCCACCCACGGCGCCGAGGAGGCCGCCGATCGTGCTCAACAAGACGCTCTCGGTCATGACGAGCCCAAAAACACGCCCCGGCCTCAGGCCGAGCGTCTGCAGCACGGCGTGCTCCTTGATGCGGTCCTGCACCGCCATCACGGTGGTCGTCGCTACCAGAGAGAGCACCAGCCCCACGCAGGCGTAGCCGAGCCAATGGACGAAGCCGATCAGCTCGGCCAGGTCGGCCAGCGTGTCTGCCTGGAACACACCTTTGGTGCGGGTGGTCGTGCCGACCGGGCCGTTGTGGAACTCCTGATCGATTAGTTTCGCCAACCGGTCGGCGTCAGCGCCCTCCTGAAGCCGGACCTCGAACATCGTCACCGTGCCGACATCGTCCGCCCCGCGGGCCCGCTGCAAGAACTCTAGCTGGGTGTAGATCAGGTTGTTCTGAGCCGCGATGCCGGACTCGAAGACGCCCCGCACCACTACCGACACGCCGCCGATTGTGAACTTGTCGCCGACCGACAGCCCGCGCCGCGCGGCGATGTCGACCCCCACCAGCGCCGCGTCGTCTTGCCCGGCAAACGCGCCCCAGTCCCCTTGGCGGAGCGTCAGGTCGCGGGCCTGGCGGAGGTCGTCCGGCGGCATCCCTTGAAAGACGATCGCGTCGAGGCTCGCGCGGCAGTTGTTGGTGAACACCTTCACGGGCGTGACCCCCGCAACGCCCGGCAGTTTCTCGATGGCGCCGGCGTAGTCCTGGGGCAGACGGCTGCTCTGCGGGCAGAAGCGGTTCTCTTGGAAAACGATCAGCGTTCCGCCGGCGTCCTCTCCTTGGGTGAGCGCCAGCATCCCCTGCTGCACGGCGCCGATGAAGCAGAAGACGAGCATCGCCACCGCGGTGCCGCTGACGGTGAGCAGCGTGCGGGCCCGGTGGCGCCACATGCTCTTCACGACGTAGGGGAAGAACTTGATCATGCTAGGCGGTCCGGAGGCTCTTGGCGGCGGTGTCGCGGCCGTTCTCTACAAGGCGGCCGCGCTCGAGGCGGATCCGGCGTTTCGCCCGCTGGCCCGCCTCGGCGTCGTGGGTGACCATCAGCAGCGTCATCCCCAGCTCGTCGTTCACACGGCTCAGCAGCGTCAAGATCTGCTCGGTGGTTTCGTCGTCGAGGCTCCCGGTCGGCTCGTCCGCAACCACGAGCGTGGGGTTGGCCACGATCGCGCGGGCGATGCCCACGCGCTGCTCCTGCCCGCCGGAGAGCTGCCGTGGGTAGTGCGACGCACGCGAGGTCAGGTCGACCGCCTCCATGGCGACGCCGACCCGCTTGCGACGCTCGGCGGCCGACATCTTCAGCAGCAGCAGGGGCAGCTCGATGTTCTCGTAGGCGGTGAGCACCGGGATCAGGTTGTGCGTCTGGAACACGTAGCCGATGTGCCGCGCCCGCCAGTCCGCCAGCCTGCCGCGCGACAGGCGGGTGATGTCGGTGCCGGCGATGACCACCTCCCCCGACGTGGCGGTGTCGATGCCGGCGATCAGGTTCAGCAGCGTGCTCTTGCCCGACCCGCTGGCGCCCATCAACGACACGTAGTCCCGCTGTTCCACCGTCAGGCTCACGCCGTCCAGCGGGCGGATCAACTCTTCGCCGTTGGCGTATTCTTTCGTCAGGTCGACGACTTCAACAAGCGGCATGGGTGGGTTCCTTGGTCCGTGTGAGTTATTCGCTCGCGACAGCCACGCGCGCAGACGGCAGCGGCGTCGCGCCGACGCCCGCCGCGACGCGCTCTTCGGCCCTGACCCGGATGCGGTCCCCCTCGGACAGGGAACCGCGTCCCTCCACGATCAGCTTGTCGGTCGGCTGCAGGCCGCGCTGCACCTCCACCAGGCCGGTGTCGGTCGCCCCGCGAGCGATCTCGACCGACCTCTTCCGGGCGACGCTGGCGGAGAGGTCCGCGACCCACACGCTGGCGCTTCCCGGCTCGCCGCCCACCAGCGCTTGCGGGATGAACATCCGCAGCGGCGCCCCCCCCGCGATCGTCTCGGCCTCGGGCCCAGCGGGGGCGACGAACGTCACCTTGCCGAGCATCTCTGGCTTGATTACCGCCGGCGGGTCGTTGATCGCCACCTTCACCTGCAGCGTGTTCTTCTGGATGTCTGCCAGCGTCGTCACCGAGATCACCTCCCCCGCGATCGCGCTGGTGAGCGCCGCGGTCTCGATCAGGGCCGGCTGCCCGATCTGCACCTTGGGGACGTCTTCCAATCGCACGTCGACACGCACCTGCAGCCGCCGCGGGTCGTACATGCCGACAACCGCGCTCCCGCCGCGGGGGGCGCCGGAGCCCACCCCCGAGAGCCATTGCCCCGGCCGCGCGTCGAGGCTGAGCACGCAGCCGTCGATCGGGGAACGGACCACCATCCGCTCGAGCTGCAGCCGGGCCGATTCTACCCCCAGCGCGGTCTGATCCGCCCGCGCCTTGGCGGCCGAAAGGGCGGCCTGGGCCGCGGCGACGGCGCGGGTGGGTTCGGTCAACAGCGAGAGTCCTTCCGACAGCGCCGTGCGTTTCTCTCCAAGCGACTTGAGCTGCGACCGCAACGCGGGCTCCCGGGCAGAAAGCTCGCGGACCGCGGTCTCGGCCGTGTCTAGCTCGGCCTGGGCTTCGCGCAGCATCCGCCCCGGGATGGCGCCCCCGGCAAGCTGCTTGCGTCGGAGGTTCTCCGCGGCCAGATTGCGGCGGGTGACGGCCGCCTCGACGGCGAACGGCAGGTTGCCGAGTTCGAGCTCGATCTTCGCCACGTTCGTCTGGGCGTCCGCCAATGCCGCCTGCTGGGCGAAGGGACGCGCCAGGTTAACGTTGGCGGCCGCCAGCTCTGCCTCGGCGCTGCGCACGTCGGCCAGCTGCAGCTCGTGCCGGGCTTGGGCGGCCCTCAGCGCCAGCCGGGCGTCGGTATCGATCAGCGTGGCGACCGGCTCGCCAAGCTTGACGTGCTGCCCCTCGACGACTAGGACCTCGCTGATCACGCCGGGCGCCAGCGCCGAGGCCGTGACGGGCGATGGCCGTGGTTCGATCCACCCCGCCGCCTGGAACAAGGGGGTCCCCTCTTGCCGCACCTGGGCCTGCGACACCACGACGGGGGTCACCGTAACCGGCGTGGCCGGCAAGAAGCTGTCCCGTGCGGCCCAGCCGAACAGAGCGAGGAAGCCCGCCAGGATCGCGGCCGGCACGACGTACCGCGTCAGCCAGGCGCGTGACCGCGGGGCAGGCGCAGCGGCCGGCGCGTCGCGCTCAACAGCGAGTTGTCGGAGGTCGAGTTTTGAGGAAGTATCGGGCATCGTTGTGTTCTAAGCAGCAGCGGTTCTCAGACCGACTTGATCGCTTCTACCACAGGCAAGCGCATCGCCTTGGCCGCCGGCGGCAGCGCGCCCAGCACCCCCAGCAGCGCCGCGACCCCGCACGCGATCGCGATGCCGACGCTGTCAACACGCAGCGCAAAGGCGCCCATCGTGAACCGGACCGCGGCGCCGTCCACCACCAGCAGGCCGACCAGGCAGGCCAGGATCGCCCCGGCGCACGCCAGCAGCGTGGCCTCCTGCACCAGCGTCAGCAGGATCGCTCGCCGGCGGAACCCGAGCGCTTGCAGCGTGGCCAGCTCGCGCACCCGCCCCACAACGGCGCCGTACATGGTGTTGAGCCCGGCAAACACGCCGGAGCCCGCCACCAGGGCGACGACGATCCACCCCAGCAGCCGCACCGGACGGTAGTGCTTCTGCAGCGAGGCGTAGTAGTCGGCCTCCGCGACGGCCTTGAGCTCTAGGTCGACGCGTTCACGGCAGAACAGGTCGACGTCCGCCACCCGGCCGGGCGAATCCATGTCGACCGCAACGAGGCTGAGGTCCTGCCGTTTGAGCGTGGTTTGCAGGTCGGCCAGCGGGGCCCAGACCTCCGACTCGAAGGCGGACCCGGCAGCGGCGAACCGGCCGCTGATGGTCCAATCCGCCCCATCGAAGCTCAGCGCCTGGCCGATCGACAAATCCTCCTGACGGGCGCCAATCTTGGAGTAGGCCAGCCGCCCGACCATCACCTCGCCGGGCCCCGGCCACGCCCCCTCGACCAGTTGCACCTGTCCGCGGACCAGCGGCGCCGCGGTCGTCACGCCCCGGACCAGCCCCATGCCGGGCTCCGCCATCCCCGCGGCGTTGATGCGGGTCGCCAAGTACAGTTCGGGCGAGACCGCCTCGACCCCGTGATGGCTGCGGACCCCTTCGACGCTGGCGGTGAGCAGCGAGGCGGTGCTCCCCGGGATCGACGAGTTCTCGATGTCCGCCCCCGACGAGAGCGCGTACACCAACACCACGTCGGGGCTCCCGGTGGCCGACAGCGACCGCTCGAGCCCGCGGATGAACCCAACCACCACCAGCACCAGCAGCACGACAATCGTCATGCCGCCGAGCGTCAGCGTGGTGCGGGAGGGCCGGCGGAACAGGTTCCGCACGCCGTAGTCCCAGGGTAGCAGCCGGGCGCCCAGCATCCATCAACCTCTCGGTAAAGACGCAAACCAATCAAACTACTCAGCGGCGTACGTGCACGCCGGTGGCCAACAATTGGAAGTTGCCAAGCTCGTCCTTCTTGGCGGTTCCCGACACGACCACCATGTCGGCCTCCTTGAGCCCCAGCAGCTTGCGCGCGTCGACCGCCACGAGCTGACCCTGCGGGTCGACCACCTTGACGAGCGTCGTGCACGCCTGCCGCTCTGTGGCGCAGCAGTCGCCGGTGCAGAGCTGCCCCTCGCCCATCCCCTGGCTCTCGTCAACGACAAGCATCGAGGGGTCGAGCAGCGTGAACGCCGCACGCCCTTCCACCCACGGGTTCGTGGCGCCCCCGATCCGCCCGACCAAAACGATCGGGTCGCCATCGTGCGCCGCCTCACGGGCCTGGATGACGCCCATGGCGCCGTCGGGCTCTTCGGCAAGCAGGTACGCGCTGCCGTCGGCGTCGGCCCCGGCCAACGGCGCCCCCGCTTGAGGGGCGCCGCAGCCGATCAAGACGGCGAAGCCCGCCGCGATGGCGCCGGTCATAGCTGTGTTCAGTCGTCTCATCGCACATTCCCTCCTGGTGCTGCCCGCACCGCGTGGCGCGGTTGTGATGGCGTGGCGGCCTCGGCGGCCCACTCCACGGTGAGTTCTCCGTGCGGGCCCGTCACGGCGACGGCCCGTTCCCCCGCCCGCGACACCACGTCGACCGCGGCCCAGGGGCAGAGCCGCGTCTCGGCAGACGCCTGCACAAACAGGGTGGCGTCGTTCATCGTCACGCTCACCTGCTTCACTCCCTTCACCCCGTAGAGCTGCGTCGCGATCTTTTGCGCGCACTCCTGGCAGTGCAGGTTCTCGACGCGGATCGCAAACGGCGCCGCCGCGGCGGCCTTGGGGTCTTCCGCGGGCGTGAGCCGGTAGACCGCCTCGGCGGTCCTCATCTCGGTCGGCCCCCCGTCGCCGGCGACCACGGCTTCCCACAACGCGCCCAGCGACGCGGCGCCCCCCGCCGGGGCCTGAACGGTGACCGTGTGCGCCGCCACGTTGGCCTCAACGCCCCGGACCCCTTTGGCCGTGTACAGGCTGCCGGCCACCTTTCGGGCGCAACCCTGGCAGCACATCTTCTCGACAACGATCTCTACCGACCGCACCGGGGCGGCCACGGCCGGCGCCGAGCACAACGCGCCCAGCGCAAGCGTGGCGGCCAGCCATCGCCAATCTTTCCTACCATCGCACATATCGCGATCTCCTTAGACTCGGGGCAAACCGCCGGCAGGCGCGCCTCATGCTCGATTAGCGAGCATCCAGGGGCAATCTGCGCAGCGACAAACTGCATGCGCCCTAGCGGATCGTCCCGCGTTCAGGCGTCGGTGGGCCGCCGTGAACCGACGGCGCAGGGCGCAAGACTCACGCCAAGAAACGCGAAAGCAGCACGCATCGCCCAAGCGATGTCAGCGGCGGCGGGATGTCCGCGGCCTGCGCCGGACGGACGCACGGTTGAGGCGCGTCGTCGAGGTACGCTACCGTCGCTCCGACCGAAAACAACGCGTCCACCGTCGGTTGCGAGCTAGGACCCTCGAACGGCTGCGCCGCAACGGCGCACCAGCATCCCTCGTCACAAGGGCTTGGCTTGGTGGGCTGGCGCTGCGGAGCGTTGTCGCGTTCAGAGTCGCAGCAGCAGTCGTGCCCGTCGCGGGCCGCACACACCCGAAGGGCGCCCACATCGTCGGCGGCTGCACAGCACGGGTCGCATCCCACCACGTGGCAGAGCACGCGGCTCTGCTGCAACGTCCCTACAAGCATCAACGCCACGGCCGTTGCGGCCGTGATGCGTATCGAGATGGCTTGCGGAGAAAACATCAAAGGCGGGAGGCGTAGTTGAGGCCCGTAGTTGAGGCCCGTTGTAGAGGCCAAGAAGCGGGAGCCTATGGGTGTAGACACGACTCTTCAAAGCCTATCGGCATATGCACGATAGCCCAATCATCCAAAAAGATGCAATCACCCGCCGTCCGGCGTCGCGGCCGACCCGGGGCGCACGGGGCGCCATTCCGCGGCACAAACAACCCCTGGCACGCCGCTTGCGGGGGGCCAGGGCGCCCCCGGTAGCGCCGCGTCTACGTCCCAGCTCGCCGCCAGAGGCAGCCGGCCGCACCGGCGATTAGCCCCAACACCACGGCCGAAGGCTCCGGCGCCCTCCCCCCGTAGACCCCCCCGAAGGCGGGCGCCGGCTTGGATCCGAGCGTGTCTCGCCACACGGTGTAGTCGGCCGCGTTGGAGAGACCGTCGCCGGTGGCGTCCCCTAATTGGTTGAGGCCGAACGCCCCGTTCCAGATCTCGTAGTCGGTGGCGTCAACGTCGCCGTCGTGGTCGAAGTCGGCGGCAAACAACGGGGTCTCTACCACCGTCAGACGCACCAGGGTCGGCAGGTAGCTCACCGCGAATGTCTTGCCGGCCGGCATCCCGGAAACATCCACCTGATCAAACTGGCCGGAGACGCCGAACGGAGAGGTGATGATGTCAAAGCTCTGATTAAGCAACGGCTGGAACACGCCGTCGATGTCGAGGTTAAGGTACCCATCGAGCTGGGCGACGCCCGAGACCTGCAACCGGTCGAACTGATTGGGCAGCGTGCCCGTGAGCTCAACAAACAACGCGCCGGAGCCGGCCTGGGCGTAGTCCTTCAGGGTGACGGCGCCCACCGTGTCGAAGCCGCCAGGGCGGAAGGTCCCGTCGTTCACCAGCAACACGTTGGCCGTGGCGCCGTTGTCCATGACGAGGTGGCTTCCGTCGGCGATCACGAGCGCGCCGGCGCCGGCAAACGTGGCGCCCGCGTCGATATTGATGTTGTTGCTTTCCAGTCGCAGAGTCTGGCCCAGCGTCGTGCTGCTCGTGGGCTCGAAGGTAAGGAATTTGTTAACCGCCACCTTGATCGTCGATTCCGAGCCGGCGCCCGCTAGGATGTCCACGACGCCGCCGAGGTCGGTTGAGTTGGTGGACTCGTAAGTCGAGCCTTGGAGCTGCAACGTCGACCCGGGGTTGAAGTCCAAGGCGAACCCGTTGGCGAGGACGCGCCCGCCTGTGGTCGCCGAGACCGACCCGGCAAAGCCGAAGGTCGCGTTGTCGCGGAGCTCCAGCACCGCGCCCGCCCCGAGTGCAGACAGGCTGCCGCTGTTGGCGGCGCCGTCCCAGTCGTTGTCGTTGGCGGCCGTTTCGACCAATAGCGTCGCGCCCCCGTTGGCGACGATCGACGTGTTATTGATCACGCGGGAGGAAAGCAACCCGTTCCCAGAGATGCCGCCAGCTCCCCCGTTGGTTATCGTCCCTCCCTTGAGCTCGCCCCCGTTGAGCGAGACGAAATCGGCGGCGTTGGTGTTCCAAGCGTTGGCGACGTTGAGGACGCCCCCCGACGTGCCGATCGTCCCCACGTCGTTGATGGAGCCGTTGACCGCCAGGGTACCTCCCTCGGCCAGCAGCGCCGCGGTTCCGCTGAACAGCACCGTTGCGTTGATCGCGCCAAAACCACGCAGCGACCTGCCGGCCGAGGCGCCAATGTTGCCCGGGCCGTTGATCGTCCCCCCGTTGAGCCGGTTCGGGTTGGCGGAGCTGCCCCCCTGAAGCGTCAGCGAGCTCGCCGCGGCCACGTTGACCGTGCCCCCCACATCGACACGGGCCAAGGTCCCGGCGCCGCCGAGCACATTGACCGTGCCGTTCAGGTTCACGCCGCTGCCGTCCAGCAGCGAAGCGCCCCCGTTTGGCGCCGACAGGTTCATCACCCCCAGCGCGTTGAGCGTCCACTCGTCTGAGCCGACATCCAGAATGACTGTCAGTTTACCGGTCTTGCCAACAGCGCGCGCGTCGACATCCAGCGTGTTGACGCCGCCGCCGGAATTGAGTCGCCCGAAGCCGGCCATCGTCGCCGCGTTGATCACCAGAGGCGCATCGATGTTGATCAGGTCGCCGGTGAGGTCGGCGCCGTCCAGATCGACCGTGCCGCCCACCATGTTGAGCGTGACCGCCTCGTTCACGTTGACCGCGCCGTTGAATTGAATCTGGCCCGCGCCGGTGATCTGGGCGTGGTTGACGCCATTGACGGTGTCGAAGTTCACGTTCGATGAGGAAGTGAACTGAAGGGTGGCGCCCAAGGCGATGTTCACCTTCGCGTCGGATTTGAAGTCGACCTGGGCCCCGAACTGCGAGATCCCGACGCCCGTCACGTTCAGCTCGGCGTCCAGCACGCCCGCGTCGTTGCCGATGGCGATGGCCGCGCCGCTGTAGGAAGGGAAGTCGGCCGTGGAGCGGTTCATGTTCAGCACGCCGTCCATGACAAACTGGGCGTCCGAGACGCTGAGTACGAGCTGGCCGCTGTTGAGGTTCAGCGTGCCGTCGTAGCGGTTGGTCCCCTGATCGGGGTCGTAGTCGGTGGTCCCGATCTGCAGGAACCCGCCGGCCTGAACGGTGATGCTGTTGGTCGCCGTGTTGCCGCCGTCGAGGTCGAGGTTGTTCAGGGCGATCTGCACCGTGCGTCCCGCCCCCACGCTCAGGCTGGACGAGGTCGTGGGCATCGTGATCGCGGCGCCGGCCGTGATCGTGGCGTCGTTGTTGAAGATCAAGTGGCCGTGGTTGGCGAGCGAGCCGCCGCTCATGGTAAAGGGGGCGTCGAACTGCAGGGCGCCGTCCGTGTCGACGATGCTGATCACGCCCCCGGTCTGGGTCAGCGTCGCCCCCCGGATGAACGAGGTCCCCGCCGGCACGTCCGGGTTGGGGATCGGGTTATCGATCAAGCCGTTGTTGGCGACGATCGACCCGCCCGCGAGCGTCCACGCTGAGAGCGAATCGAAGACTGCTTCCTGGAACAAGTTTAGCGCACCGTTGAAGCTGTCGGCCAGCGGCACGTTCAGGTCGAGCGTCTGATTGCGATTGACGTTGACGACCCCCGCCTCGCTGGCGCCGTCGAGATCGACCCGGCCCCCGAGGCTTGAGTCGTTGATGGCGAGCGTCCCAACCGGCGGCGGGCTGAACAGGAACAACCCACGCGACAGCGCCGTGAGCGCGCCGTTGTTGACCAGCAGCGTCGTGGCCAGCACGGGCGTGTCGGCAAAGGTGAGCGTTCCGTTGCCCGCGAGCGTCCCCCCCGCATTGATGGTCAGCAGGCCGGTCCCCGATTCTTCGTCGACGACCAGCGCCCCGCCGACCAGCTCGGCCGTGGCGCCGGAGCCGATGGCCACGTTGTCGGCGTTCACCGAGCCGGCGGACCCGCCAACGAAGAGATTCGTCGAAGCTCCGCTCAGTTGCACTAGGCCATCGACGCTCAGCGCGAATTCGTTGGTGAACAGGTCGATGCCGCCAGACATGGTCAACGCCGCAATCGCGTTGTTGCTGCCCAGGTTGACGCTGTTGGCCGTGTTGAAGAGAGCCTCGTCGTTTGAGTCGGGCTCGTCGGCCGGGGACCAGTTGGCCGTGCCGGAGTTATCGACCCAGTCCGCGTTGCCCCCGATCCACGTATTGACGGCGGCCTCGGCCACCCAGCACGGCTGCCCCCCGAAAAGAACTACGACGGCGAAACGCCCCCACCACGCCCATAGACGCGACATGACGTTCTACCCCTGAGAAGACCGCTCCGGTCGCGGCGCGCAGATGGCGCCGGCTCCGGCACGGAGCGCTAGCAGCGAATATACGCGCCGGCCACGGATGCCCGCAATCAAAAAACGCTGGTTTTGCTCTGAATTGCTGCCGCTACGCAGGGGGTCGGAACAGATCGCGACCGAGCGGACCAAGCCCAATTGATTCGAGGCGGCAGGGCAGGGGGCGGAGCCGGAGCCAGCGGGGAAGCAACCGCTACGTCGGCCCATCGCTCAGCAGACCCAGCATCGCAACGCGGGCCCTGGGGAAACGCTTGGTGGCTAGGAATCATTGTCGCGGGCGGCTCTTTCGTCCCGGACAATGTTCGATGATCCAACAACTCTAGGCCGAAAGCATGAGCAACCAACGCGCCCCATTTTGTCCACCTAGTGTCCACCAGAGGGCCCGCTGCGACGGTCGCCGCCCGGCGCCGCCGCGCGGAGGGACCCGTTTTCCCTGGCTTTCTCAGGGGGCGGTCCGGGTTTTGTCCGATTTTCGCTCCGGCGCGACGCCGGAGAGCGGACACAACGATCGGCGACGGCTGCCGCCACGGGATGGACCGGGGCGCGGGAGGCCGTTCCGAGGCCCGCTAAACAGGCGCCGGCCCCGCTTGCCGCCCTCGCGACCAAGCTCAGCGATATGTGATGATCACGCCGCCGTGGGCGCGGAAGACGATCGTGGCTTCGAAACCGCAAGGCCAGCGGTAGGTAACATAGCCGCGCCCCAACAGCCCCACGCGGGAGCCGCAGCAGACCGGGTCGCCGACGCAGCAGGCCGGGACACAAACCGGCACGCTGTAGTCCTTGCGGCAGCAGTCGGCGGGGTTGTCGACGCAGAGCAGTTGCTGGATCGGACCGCCGTGGCAACGGTAGCTACGCTTGGCGGACGGTGCGGAGACCTCGCTGACCACCTGGATCGGGCAGCAGACTGCCGCTGGTGCGACGGGGGTCATGTACTCGGTCACGCTGGGGGCAACCGGCGGCGCCAGCAGCTCTTGAGCGACGACCCCGCTGCTCCAACAAACGACAGCCAACGCGGCAGCCAATAGAGACAGAGTAATTTTAGCCATTTTCCCCTCCTTTCAAACTCACGAAACAAAGCAACACGCTGTTCAGACAAGTATAGCTAACCATGTGCGGCGTTGCGCCTCCAGCAGCCTATTCGCCCCGGATTGCGGCGGCAAGCGAGTGTAGACCTACAAAACAAGCAGAATACGTGCCACCAGCCGCTGTCCGACGAGGAAGCCCGGGGGCACGCTCTCCATGCCGCCACGGCTGGAATAAGCAGCCAGCGGATCGCCGAATCTGGCCCCTGGCGACCGAACAAGGAGAACGGCCGTCGCTCCCCGTGCCCACGAACGTCAGATGGAGTTTTCTGGCAGACGTCACACTTTAGTTTTGATGATCGGCGGCGCGAACGCGTCTGAGTAGTTAACGAGCACAGGGAAGGCGTCATGGCGCGGCCGGCCGATCGGAACGAACTCGACAGGCAGGTCGCGCTGCACCTGCCGTGCGCGTTGCGGATCGCCCAGCGGATGACGGGCGACCGGCACGGCGCCGAGGAGGCAGTACAAGACTCGCTGCTGAAGGTGATGCGTCACTGGCGTAGCTTCCGCGGCGAGGCGTCGTTCAAAACTTGGTGGATGCGGATCGTGGTGAATGTTTGCAGAGACCGATTCCGTCGGCGCCTGCCTGACGTATGCCTAGAGACAGAAACCCCCGACCCGGCGGCCGGGCCGGACGACCACGTCGCGGCCAACGAAACAGCCGCCCGTGTGCGTGCCGAGATCGATCGGCTCCCCCCGCGGCAGCGTGAGGTCGCCATCCTCTGCATCGCCGAGGGGGTCGCCGCCGCAGAGGCCGCGGCGATCCTCGACACAACCCCCCACAACATCCGCGCCACCCTCCACCTGATCCGCAACCGCCTGACCGCGGCGCTCAGCGACTTGATCCCAACAGACCAGAGCAAGACGTCGGCCCCCGGCAAGTAGCCGCGGGGGATAGGCGGAACACCATGGACGAGCACCAGCGTCCCACACCCGACACACAAGCTGGATCGCCAGACATCGACCGGTTGGTGCGAGAAGCGCTCGACGTGCCGTGCGATCCGCAGGCCCTGCGGCGGCTTGAAGCGTACTGGGCGACGCAGAAGGGCGCCGCGGCGAGGTCGGTGCGGGTTCGTACGTCGAGGCGATTGGCCGTGGCGGCGGCAATTTGTGTCGCGTTCGGCCTCTGGCAGTTGTCGCGCAGCCCGGCGCCGCCGGCCGACGCCGACCGAAACCTCGCCCATCGGTCGCCCCAGATTGAGCCGCTTGAGCCGGCGCCGACTCCCCCAGCCTCACAGCGCGAGGCCGACCGAACGCCCCCGGCCGGCCGCGCGCCGACCCCTTTCGAGCGGGTAGCCTTCGCTTCGATGTCGCGTCGTGCGTCGCAAGCCACGCCCCGCGACGCGGCGCCGGTCTCGGAGCGGGTCGCCCAAGCGCTGCTGGCGCCGACGCCGCCCGATCGGCCGGCGTTGCTGTCGATCGGCGCCGCCGGCGAGGTGAGCGCCGCCCTGCTTGAGCGGGCCATCGTGGATCAGACCGTCGTGGACCGGGCCGATCGGGCGCTGGAAGCCTACCTGGCGCTGGTAACCGACCCGCGTAGCCGGACGGCCGCGCTCGCGGCGCTCCGGCCCAAACGGGCGCCCACCGACGCGTTGTTTCGGATGCTCGACCACCGCCAGAAGAAGACCCGCCGCGCCGCCGCCCTTTGCCTCGGCGCCGTGAATGGGCCGGAAACGACCCGTCGGCTGATCGCCATCGTCACCCAACGTTCCCCCGACCACACCGAGGCGTGGCTAGCGCTCGTGGCCTGCCGCGGCGATCTCGCCGGGCAGTTCTGCGACCTAGCCGCGCACCACCCACGCCTACTGGGCCACTACAACGCCGCTGTGCTGCAGGCCGATTTCGCGGCGCAGTGAGACTTGTCCCCGTACCAATCACCGTGCCGACGGATCGTCGGACATCGAGACCCAAGCCACGCGTCGTCGTAGTCACCACTCCCCACACTCTAGGAGTCCCCGTCATGTTTGCCCGTCCTTTCGCGGTTCTGCTAATGACCTTCGCAACCGCTTCGGCGCAAGAGTCACCGCTCGTTCTGCGGACCTACCCCATCGGCGATGTGGTGCTGGAGGTAAGCGACTACCCCTACGAGGGCTCTACCACGAGCGGCCGCTCGACCGGGGGGCTCGGCGGGGGCGGATTCATGGGGGGCGGAGGAGGAGGGTACGCCGGAGGAGCGGGGGGCGCCGTTTCGGCGCCGGGGCCGCATCAGCCCGCGAACCCCGCCATCACTATCGACGCGATCATCGAAGCCATGACGGGCGCCATCGAGCCCGAGTCGTGGGCCGTGAACGGCGAGGGGGACGCAAGCGTGGCGGTGCTGGGGCGGATGCTCGTCGTTTCGCAAACGCAGGACGTGCACCAGCAAATCGAATCCTTCTTACAACTCGTACGCCAGAACGCCGAAGGCCGCCGCACGGTCGGCATCGACGCCCGCTGGCTGATGCTCACCTCGGACGACCTGGCCAAGCTTACCGATCAAGAGCAAGGCGCCGGCCCACTGCTGGTGAACAAGGCGCCGCTGGAAGAGTTCACCCGACGATCGACCAGCCGACGGGCGATCACCAACTGCTTTAGCGGACAACTCGTCCACGTGGTCAGCGGCACACGCAAGAACGTAGTGACTGGTTTCATCCCGGTGGTGGGCGACCTAGCCGATCCGGGCGTCGCGGGCCGACTGGCCCAAGCCGCGCCACGCAGGAGCCCGTTCCGCACCGTGCAGTTTAGTTCCGGTCAGGGGGTCAGCGATTCGGGATTCGCGGAGGCGCCGTCGTCGAACGTCGGCTACCAACCCCTAGTGCAATCGGAGGTATTCGGCGTGGTGCTTGAGATCCGGCCGACCACCATCGCCGAGAATCAAGACGAAGTCATTGTCGACCTTAGCTCGACGCTCAAGTCTCAAGCCTCGTCGGAGCCGGCGGGCCCGCCGGCGCTGGCCGCTCGATCGCTGGCGCCGCAGATCGACCGCGTGGAGGTCAACACGGCCCACCTGGCGACAACATTCATCATGCCGCTGGGCAAGCCGGTGCTGGTGGGGGGGCTGAGCTACCTGCCCGACTCGTCTGTCGCCGCCGGAGAGGCCCTTCAGGCCGACCCCAGCAGCCAAGAGACGCCCCAGGCCTACTTGGTGCTGGAGGTGCGTTAGCAGCGTACGGATTGGCAGATCCGGGCTCGGGGCGGCGATTTCGTTCAGATCGTTGACCTGAACAGCCCTCTCGACGATTCTAGAGAGCAGTGGCCACCCCTATTCTTGCCGGGACAATCAGACGCCGGCAATCCGCAATCGCCCTCTTGATCCCAGGCATTTGTTTGCTCGTTTCTCGAACGATCGGTTCTCGATTCGCACTGCTGTGCGTCTTCGCGGTGGGGGGCGCGTACGCTCACGGCGTCCCCCACCAAACCAACACCGCGACGCCCGTCATCGTGGGTGGATTGCCGTATTCGGTCGCGGTCTCCCGGTACGACGCCCAGCAGTCGTTTGTACGCCCCGCCGTCCACTCGTTCGTCGCCGGAGAGCACAACGGTCAGTGGGTCATTATCGGGGGTCTGACCAACGGCCTGCACGGGTTCGACATCGACAACGACACGATCCCGGAACGCAAGCAGAACGCGGACGTGTGGGTGATCGACCCCGTCGCGAAGACCTCTTGGAGCCGAAGCCTCGTCCCGGGGGAAGCCGGCAGCGGGTTGACCAGCGAGCAGCTCCTCTCCATCTACACGTCAAACGCTCAGTTCGAGCAAGTCGGAGATCGGCTGTACGTGACCGGCGGATTTGGCGACGACGACGTGCTTGATCCCGCCTCCCGGAACACGTTCGACTTTCTTACCGCATTCGACCTGCCCGGGCTGGTCGATTGGGCCAAGGGTGGATCGGGGCAGGCCGTCGACCATATCCGACAGCTCCAAGACGACATGTTCAAGGTGACCGGCGGAGAGATGGTGGCAATCGACGGGCAGATGCACCTGGTGTTTGGGCACGACTTCAATCAGGCCTACGCGGGCAACAGCATCAATGGCGACTACACCAAGCAGGTCCGCACGTTCACCATTCAGGACGACGGCGTCCAGCTTGCAATCACCGACGCCAAGGCAAGCACTCCCCAGGAGTACTACCGTCGCCGCGACCTCAACGTCTTCCCAACGCTCCGGTCGAACAACGGAGAACTGGAACAGGGCGTCACCGTGCTATCGGGGGTGTTCACAAACACCCGAGGCGCCTGGACCGTGCCGGTAGAGATAGACGCCGACGGAAACCCGGTACAGCGCGACAACGGCCTCGACCCGCTCAACACGGGCGGCGTTCTGGACCAAGATTCCACGGTCTTCAAACAGGGGATGAACAACTACCATTCCGCAAAGCTCGGCATGTTCTCCGAAGCATCCGGCGATATGCAGGAGCTTCTGTTTGGCGGCATCACGCTTCAGCAGTACGACGAGATGACGGGTAGCTTTGTCACCGACAATGGGCTGCCGAACACCAACCAGATCTCGTCGGTGGTGCGGCGTGCGAACGGCGAGTACGAGCAGCACTATTTGGGCGCGTTCCCAGAGATCTACACCGACGAGGCGACCCCGCAACTGCTGCGGTTTGGTTCCAACGCAGAGTTCTTCGCGGCCGAAGGGACGCCAACCTACAGCAACGGCGTCATCGCGTTCGACCTGTTGCCCTACGGCGACTCCACGCTGGGCTACATCTTTGGCGGCGTGATCGCTAACGCGCCGCACGTCTTCATGAATCCGGCGGCCCTGTCGTCGGCCAGCGGGGAGATCTTCGCGGTAACCATCTCGATTCAAGCGGGCGACTACAACCGCGACGGCTGGATCGACGCGGCGGACTACACGGTATGGCGGGACAACCTCGGACGTCAGGTAGCCGCGGGCACGTCGGCCGACGGCGACGGGGACGGCTACGTCACCGCAGCCGACCTCGACACTTGGCGAGCGGGCTTCGCGGCAACCCCGGTGATCGCGGCCAGTGTGCCGGAGCCCCACGGGCTCTGGCTCTTGGTTTCCGCCATCGGAACCGCGATTGCGTGCTGGGGGTCGTCCAAGGGACGGAGCAGTCTATTCGGCCCGTCGTAGAGTGACGGAAGCATGCGCATGACTGTCCGCTGGCGGAGGGGTAGCGGGTCGCCAGTTCACGAGGCTAGACCTTCTTTCTCGATCAAGACCGACCTCGAATTGCTGTTCGAATCACTTGGATCGATTATAGTAGAGACTTGCGACGGTTCACTCTCCTCCCGGGAAACAATCTGAATGACATCGCTTCTTCGCACCGGAACATTCGTGCTCATCGCCGCCGTCGCGTCGCTTGCGGATGCGGCCCCGGTCATCTGGACTGGTCCGACGATCGATTTTGTCAAAGCGCCACACGTCGGCGTCGCGCTGCCCGAGGATAGGGATGTTGTCACTCCAGGCGTAATCCTCACGCGTGATGAGACGCAGGGTTTCTACAACGCTGCTTCCGAGCTGTCGTACCAAAGCACCAGTCCCGCAGGAACGCTGTGGGCGCTCGGCACGACCTCCCAAGACATCGCAACACTATCCTTCGGTACCTTCACCAGCCTCATTAACCCTGGCGGTCCGATCTCCGGGATCGGCAGTTTTGATTTTTCGACGGGCTCGCTTGACTTCGTTGTTCACCTTACGAACGAAGACGTCTACTTAGACCTCCGCCTCACCGGCTGGGGCCAAGGCAGGGACGCGGGCGGGGGATTCGCCTACACGCGTTCCACTGCCGCCGTGCCCGAGCCGTCGACGCTGGCGATGCTTGTCGGGGCGATGGGGGTCTGCGTGTCGGCCCGTCGGATCGGCACACGGCCCGCCACCGACAAGGTGACCTGACTGGCGCCCGCTTTTCGGCGCGCCAGCCTCGGCAGCGGCAACGACAAATCCCGTCGAGAATATTAGACAAACGGACCCGTGGGGCGCATCCTTACGGCTGTGAGCGCTCCCCCTACCTATGCCGCGCAAGTTCAAGACGCCGCCCGACGCCTGCTGTCGACTGGCGCGGGGGGGCTGGCGCCCCTGTTTGACTTGACGTCCGATCGGCTCGTCCGCTTTGCGGTCGCCATTACCCGTAGTCAGCACGACGCAGAAGACTGCGTCCAGGCAGTGCTGGTGCGAGTCGCCGGCAGCCCCGGGCTTCTTGCAGGGGCGGATTCGCCCTGGGCCTACCTCCTGCGGATGGTCCGAAACGAGGCGCTGCTGATCTGCCGCAAGAAGAAGTGGCGCCTCTTCTCGACGGGCCTGTGCGATCTTGTCACCTTCTGCCGCGTTGACGAGCTTGAGCGTGAAGAGATGCACCGCGCCGTCTGGCGCGCCCTACGGATGCTGCCGCGCGAGCAGGCCGAAGTGGTCGCTCTCAAGGTCTGGGAGGAGTTGACATTCGCCGAAATCGGCCAGGTGCTCGACATATCTCCGAACACCGCGGCGAGCCGCTATCAGTACGCGTTGCCGAAGTTAGCGCGGATGCTCGCCCCTCACCGAACGGGGGCGACCCATGCGTGATCTACCGACCGATCGGCGGCCCCCGTCAGAACTGCTGGCCTCGATCCGCGCGGCGCATGGGTACGTCCGCGCTTCGGACGACCTCCGTCCACGCGTGCTCGAAGCCGCGCGCTCCATCTGCATCGGGCGGCGGCTTGCGGGCCGGATGACCTCGCTCGCCGCGTCGCTGCTGCTGGCGACGGCGCTGCTCAACCTCAGTATGCAGCACTTCGCGCGGCAGAACCGCGACCTCCACGTCGAGCCCAACCAGCTCCTCGAAGACGCCCAATCGTCCGCCGTGAGCGGCGCGGTCGACCCCGGGTTCGGTTTGGTCGAGGCCTTCTTGCACCTGCGGTGGCGGCAATCCGAGGCGATCACAGGCGCGGTTAGCGCCAAAAACGCTGAGTAGGGGAAGTTAGTTAGACAAGCAGCCCGGCGCCATGCATCGTTCTTAGCGACGCGTCGGACGACCGGCGTGCATCTTCCTCTCTCGCCGCCGGGCTGCGCGATGTCGTCGGTCTCTGTAGACGATTTGATGGCGTTCAACGACCAGTTGGTTGCGTTGCGCCGAGCAGGCGTGCCGCTCGACTTTGGGCTCAGCCGCCCGAGTGATGATGCCGCTTCCCTGGAGCGGTTCAACACCGCGGTCGTGCGGCATATCAGCCGCGGGGAGCCGATGGATCAAGCGGTCCGGGCCTCCACGCAGTCTGCTTCGCAGTCGTACCTTGGCAAGCTTCTGGTCGGGCTGCGTGAGGGCCGGTTGCCCAGCGTGTTGGATGGGGCGGCCCGGGTGGCGGCACTGTCCGAGCGATCTGGCAGCGACCTCAAGATCGCCTTCGCGTATCCGTTGCTGCTCGCGCTGCTATCCTGCGTCGGCCTGATGGGCTTCTGCGTATTGCTTGCGCCGACGTTCGCCTCCACCTACGAAGACCTCCGCGAGGCGCCCGGCCAAGGGGCCCGGTTGCTGCTCTGGTCGCGCGACCACATCGCTTACTGGGGCGTCGCGGCGGCGCTCTTGCTACTGACGGTTTGGCTATGGATCCGCCGTGCCAAAGCGAGGCCAACCAGGGCGGTCGCAAACCAGCGATGGGCGGAGTATGCCGGGGCGGCGGCGGACCTGTTAGAAGCCGGCGTTCCTCTCGAAGAGGCGTTTCATCTCGCGGCCGATGCGTGCGGCGACTCCAGCCTCGCCGAGACAGACCCGACGCCCCCTCTGTTGGCCTGGGCCACCGGGCCGCAGTACTCTCTTGCCGATCAATCGCTGGCGCTACGCGCGGTGGCGTCGGTCTACGGGCATTCCGCGGAACGACGCGCAGAGCGATTCGGTCGGGTAGCGCCCATCGTGGCTACTGCGGCGATCGGAGGAGCATTCGCCCTCGCGTACGGGCTGGCGTTGTTCGTGCCAGTGATCGAGCTGCTATTGACCCTCGCCAAACCCTGATCAGAAAGGGCGTTTTCAGAGCCGATGCCTCACTTCCGCTACCAAGCCATCGACGACGCCTCTCAGCCGATAAGCGGCGTTGTCGAACACTCATCACTATCCGCTGCGATCGCCCGGCTGGAGGGAGAGGGCCTAAAGATTCTCGCTATCAGCCAGGCGCTCGACGACGACGATCTATCGAACCGTGGGGCTTCCACCGTACCCGACGGGCTGACCGAAGCGATCGCGCGCGTCTTCCACCGGCGCGAAGAGCTCCTGCCGCCGCTGCGTGCATACGCGGCCGAGATGCCGCCGGGCCGGTGTCGCCGTGATTTGGAGAAGACGCTTGCAGTGGTCGCCGACGGCGACCCTGTGTCCGCGCGTGAGTCGTTTGTAGCGTTGCCCGGTGCTTGGTGCCCGCTGCTGGCGGCGGCCGCCTCAACGTCGGGCCCTGCCGAAGCGCTCTCCCGTTTTGCAGAAGACTCGCGACGGGTCGGCGAGATTCGCAGCCAGTCGTGGTGGCGGCTGGCGTACCCGGCAACCATCGCGGTAGTCGCCGTCGCGGTGCTAGTGTTGATCAGCATGTTTATCGTGCCCACCTTCCGCGATGTGTTCGACAGCTTCGGGCTTAGGCGCCCAGCGATCACTCAGCTCCTGTTGGCCGTTTCGAGCTGGATTCTAAGCTGGCACGCGATCTTCACCGCGGGGGCGGCAGCAGTCGTGCTGCTTGTGCTCCACGCCTTGTACCGACGTGCGCCCGGTAAGCTGACCGCTCGGCTCGAGTTGCTTGCCCCGTTCCGCCTGGGACAGCAGCTGGCGATTGGTCGGCTCGCACAGTTCACGTCAGACCTGGTCGAGGCAGGCATCGCGGCGCCCGAAGCGCTCCGGCTCGCCGGCAAGGCTGCCGGGAGACGCTCCATCGCCTACGCGACCGAGCAGGGCAGAGCCAACCCGGCCGCAACGGGGCACACGCTCGCCTATGCACTTAGCGATGGCATCACTGCTTCGGCGCGTGTAGCCCTGCTCCGTGAGGTGAGCAGCAGCTCCTCCGACCGCGCGCGCTTTCAAACGCGCTGGGCCCATGGGCTCGCTGGGCCGCTGGCGGTGGTCGCATTGGGTTTGTTGGTTGGGTTTGTGGTGCTTTCCCTGTTCGCCCCGTTGGTGATGTTGATTGAGGGGCTCTCCTAGCGTGGCCATCGGCACTCCTAGAATGCTGTTCCCGACCTTTCGCCGCTGGCTCCGTCCGTACGGCGGGCCGCCATCGGACATAGGGCTCAACTCGCTTTGGCCGTGGAACACGACCGCAGGTCAGCGACAAACGCTGCTCCGGATGCTCGCTGTAGCCGCAGAAGAGCGGATTGGGTTGGTTCCACTCCTTGCGGCGGCGGTTCTCGACGAGCGTGGCGTGCAACGCCAGCGTCTGCGGCGAGTCGTCGCTGCGCTCGAAGAAGGGGGAACGCTGCCGGACGCGCTCGAACAGTCTCCCGGTGTGCTGACCGATGAACAACTCCTCTCGGTGCGCCTCGGCGCCCAATCCGGAATGCTGGCGGCTGCGTTACGCGACGCGATCGCGCAGCAAGATGCGGTAGGCTCGCCCCGTCTGGCCTTGGAGCTCCGCAGGGCGGCCTACTATCTGGGAGTAATCCTGGTGCTGGGCCTGCCGATCGCAGCTTTCATCGGCTTGAAGATCAGCCCCGAGCTGAAGAAAATCTCTAACGAGTTCGAGCTGCAGACCCCGTGGGCGACCGACGCGGCGATCGCCTTCAACCGTGCGTTTGTGCAACTGTGGTGGCTGGCGCCGGTCGCGCTCTTGTTGGCCGCTTGCTGCGTCGTCTTCCGCCGGCCGCGTCGATTTGTGGGAAACTCGTTGGCGTCACCTTTTTTCGCCCCGCTGCGGAGGCTGCGGGCCGCCGGTGTCGTGCACCGGCTAGGGCTCGCGGCCGAGACGGGACGCCCGCTCCCGGGGGTGCTCTCCACGCTGGCCCGCTACCACTACGATCCGGCGATCCGACACAAACTCTTGTTCGTGCGGAACGAACTGGAACTGGGCGCCCCGCTCTGGCCCAGCATGCAAGCCGTGAACCTGCTCGCGGCCGACGAGGTGCAGGCGCTCGACTTGGCCGAGCGATTGGGGAACCGCCCTTGGACGCTTATGCAGCTCGCAGCGGGCAAACGCCGTCGCGCCACCCGGCTGCTCGAGCGGATGGCCGGCTGGCTGGTCCCGTTGGTGGTCCTGGCCGCCGGAGCGTTCGTGCTGCTCCAGGCTTACGGCACCTTCGGATGGCTGATCGACCTGGTTGAGAGCCTCGCATAGAGCAACGCTATGACCCCGCAAAGCCTTCCACAACGACGAAGCGGCGTGAGCTCGATCGAGACGATTGTCGCCTGCTCGCTGCTCACCGCCACGATGTCGTTGATGGCGCCGATGCTGGTGCGCAATTCGCGGCTGATCGACGACTGTCGTGACTACCGCACCGGGCTCGACGAGCTCGCCAACCAACTCGATCGCTTGGAAGGCCTGCCCGTCGCGCAGCTCGAGTCAGCCATGCAATCGTTAGCTCCCTCAGAGTTTGCGGCCAGTCGCTTGCCGGACTGCAAGCTGACAGGCGAGGTCCATTCCGACGGGGTGCTGTGGCGGATCACGGTGCAACTCGCGTGGCCGACGCGCTTCGGACCGCGTTCTCCCCTGACACTCTGCGGTTGGTCGACCGGCGCCGCAGCGGCCCCCCTGGAGGTCATCGAATGACTCGCCGCGGCATGTCTCTGGTTGAGCTGATGGTGGTGATGACCGCCTGCTCGGTGGTGCTGACCCTATCGGCCACGCTGCTGCATCGGCTGATGCATGTGCAGAGCCAATCGCAGCAGCTACAGGACCGCGAGCGCAATGCGGTGCGCTTGGCGCGACAGCTTCGCTCCGACGCCGCGAGCGCCACGACGGTCGAGGTCGTCGAAGGCGCCGATGGCCCTTCGATCGCCCTTCAAAGTGATCGCCTGGAAAACGTCGAGTATCGCATGGCCGATGGCGTAGTTCACCGCTCGCTCGCCCTGCCGAACGGCGGCTTGGCTAGCGACACCTATCGGCTGGGCGAAGCCGCCGTTTGGAGGGTATCGAAGAGTCTCGCGACGCCAAGGCTCGAGGTCATCGTCGACGGAGGGCCGAAGGCCGACTCGTCTGGCCTAGCTGCGCCTGCATGCCTCCGCGTCGAGGCGCGGATCGGCTCCCGCACGACAGCGGAATCGGGAGCAAGATCAGCCCCACCAAAAAACGAGGGATCACTGTGATCTGCCACATCCGACGACTGCGCCGACGGCAAGCGGCAGAACAACGCGGCGCGGTGCTCGTCGCCGCGTTGGTGTGCCTGTTGGTCACAGTAGCGATGGTCGGACAATTACTCCGCGGCGCCGTGCAATCGCGACGCGCGCTGCGCCAAGAACACCATGCGCGGCAAGCAGAACAACTCCTAAACGCCGGCGTGCTCCTGGCCGTGGCCCACCACGAGCAAAACACCGCATACGCCGGGGAGCAGTGGGACGTCCCCGCCGATGAACTCTCGGGCCACCTCGCCGGAAGGGTCGTTATCGAAGCCGAACCCGAACAACAAGGGATACAGCTCCGCGTTCGCGCTGAGTATCCCTTGGGGGGCGTCTCCGCGGTCCGCCGCTCTTACTCGTTCGTCATTCCAACAGTATCAACGCAAGACAAGGATTAGCCGACCATGGACCGCAACGCCCTTCGTAGAGGTTTCACACTCGTCGAGCTGCTGGTGGTAATCGCTATCATCGGCATCCTCATCTCGTTGCTGTTGCCCGCGGTCCAAGCCGCACGCGAAGCAGCGCGTCGGACGACCTGCGTAAACAACATCACCCAGATCGGCCTATCGCTGCACAGCTACGAGTTCAACTGGGAGTCGCTCCCGGCCGGCAGCATCAACCCGGATGGACCGATCCGGAGCGAACCGCAGGGGATCCAACTGAGCTGGATCGTCGCGGCGCTGCCCTACCTAGAGGAGCGGGCCCTCGAGCAACACATCGACAAAGAAGCGGGCGCCTACGCCCTTGTCAACGCCGAGGCGCGACGGGCCAGCATCAACTTTCAGTGCGCTTCTTCGCCACAAGAGTTCTCCAATGAAGCGGACACCACCTTCCGTTCGAGCTACGTGGGCTGCCACCACGACCGCGAAGCGCCGATCGCAGAGGACAACAACGGGCTGCTGTTTCTCAACAGCCATGTTCGGTACTCAGATATTTTTGACGGCAGCTCCCACACAATCCTGCTGGGCGAAGCCAACACTGACCCGGAAGGGCTGGGATGGATGAGCGGCTCACGCGCCACGCTGCGGAACACGAGCACGTTCGCCGGCCTTGATCCAATCCTCAACGGCGGATTCAGCGCCGATCCCAAACGCGCTGAAGCACAACACGCGGCAGAGAAGCTTCTTGCCGACCCGCTGTTTGTCGGCGGATTTGGCAGCCATCACCCGGGAGGCGCCAACTTCAACTTTGCCGACGGGTCGACGCGGTTCCTGAACGAAGACCTGGATCCGCAAGTGCGTCAGCAACTGGGCTCGCGCAGCGACGGCGAGATTCCGCTCCGCTACTAGGCAGCGGCAACTGCCCAGGCGAAGCGGCTCTGCCGGCTGAGTGCTTTGTTCGGGTTGTAGGGGCGTCGCCGCGGCACACTTACGGCAGGTTGACGAAGCCACACGCGGTCCGTGCCTGCTGAAATGCGCCGTCTGCAATTTGAAGTCTATCTAAGGCTTTATGAGCTACGTTTCTCTACGCCGTCGAGCGGCGGCCCGCATGCCGCCACCCGGGATTGGGATCTTCGCGACGCGACGTGCTCTGCAACACCCCGTGTGCTCGCCACGCTCATGACCGCAACGGCCGCCGCACCACGCAACGACCACGACGAGCGGGTGCGGCGCGATTATCGCTGCGTTCCCCTGGACATTGTGCGCCTCTACCACGACCTCGGCGTCTGCCTCTACACCAAGGCCGAGGACCAAGACTTTCCGCGGCTCTATCGAAGCTCACGTATCGCGATTACAGACGACGACGTCAACGAGCTGCGGCGTCGAGGCCACCGCTGGTTCTACGTGCCCGTATCGGAGTACGCCGCCCTCGACCAAGAGGTCAAACGGACCCTCCGAGACAAGCTTTGCGATCAGTCGGTCGCTCCCGAAGAGCGGTTCGCCGTGCTGCAGACTGCGGCCGCCGTGGAACTGGACTCCGCGTTCCATATGATCAAGTGCGAACGCTTTGTCGACCTCTCGCGGTCGATCGCCAAAGATATCAACGCGTTGTTCGGCGACGACGCCATCGCGCCGCGTAGGCTGTTCGACCTCGTGCAGCACGACTTCTATACGTTTACCCACGCCACCAATGTCGCCGGATTCGCAACGTTGCTCGCCGACGGAGTCGGTCTCTCGGACTCGGCCAGCCGCGAGCAAATCGCCCTTGGCGCCCTGCTGCACGACATCGGGAAACGGTTCATCCCGGCCCGGGTTCTCAACAAGTCAGGCAAGCTGAGCGACGAAGAGTGGGGGCAGATCCGGATGCACCCCCAGCGAGGATACGAAGACCTTTGCGAGGGCGCCGGCCTAAGCGAAGGTCAACTCATGATGGTGTACTCACACCATGAACGGATCGACGGACAGGGGTATCCCGTCGGCATGGTTGGCGACGAAATCCACCCCTGGGCTAAGCTGTTGGCGGTTGTCGACGTGTTTGACGCGATTACCGGAGCGCGTCCCTATCGCGCCCCAATGAAGATCGGACAAGCCCTGGCTTTCCTCGAGAGGAACGCCGGCGCCCACCTCGACCCGGATATGGTCCAATGCTGGATTGCACTGATGAACAAAACCTGATCGCGCTGTGGGCCACGCTCCCGTCGCGGACAAAACTCCCGTTTGAATGGGAAGAGTACGCCACGCAACACCTACGCGACCTGATCGTCGTCGACTCGAAGCGCCGCTTCGCGCGCAAGTCGTTGCGCTCGATCGCGGTCTTGTCCCTCGACAATGTCTCCCACGCGGTCTACCTCAAGGATCTTTCACGACTGGGCGTAGGGTTCTTCGCTCCACTAAACGTGCTTCCGCTGAAGCAGATCGGTCTCTGGCTGCCTGGGAGAGACTGCCTGCGTCTACGCGTCGCTCGCTGCCGGCGCCTTGGTGAAAAATACTACGAATGCGGCGCGACGTTTAATGCCCCGGACGCCCACGGAGCGCCTGTCGGCGACGGCCGATCCCGCGCACTGAGGTAGTCAGGATCGCTGTTTGGGGGCCTTGTTAAACACCCGGCCGCTCAGCGACTCGCGTTCTTCTTCTTTGTTGCGCTGTTCTCGGCCGGCTGGGGCGGCGCATCGGGGCGTTCAGGCGCCACCTGGCGGATTGGATCGGGCCCGCGGTAGCGCGTCCCTTCAACGTCGGTCTGACGCGTCTTGGGAAAGCCTTCGAGGGAGTTAAGCTGCCCTCGTTGGCCTGCGTACAGGGGTTTCTGCGTCGCGTAGGCCACCAACAACTGCGCTACGCTGACCAGGGCGTCGAGGTTCGTACGCTCGTAACCGTGCGACCCGTCGACGCCAAACGTGATCAGCGCCGTGCGGATATCGTTGCCCGCGTCGAGCGCCGACGCGCTGTCGCAGCGGTAGTAGCGGAACACGTCACGCGCGAACGGAATCTCGTTGTCCTGGCAGAGGTGGATCAAGTGGTGCGTTAGGTGGTAGTCGAACGGCCCGGTCGAGTCTGCCATGGCGATCGTCACCCCAAACTCGCACGACGACTGGCCCGGCGCCACGGTGCCGTTGTCTACAGAGATCATCTCCGCGACATCGCCGTGGAGGATGGCCGAGGCGCCGGAGCCCACCTCTTCGGAGATCGTGAACAGCAAGTGCATATCGACGGGCAGCTGCATCTTGCCGTCGACGATCGCCTTGGCGGCCGCCAGCATCGCGGCCACCCCCGCCTTGTCGTCCAGGTGCCGGGCGTTGATGTACCCGTTGGGGAACGTCTCGGCCCCGGCGTCGAAGCCGATAAAGTCTCCTACATTGATCCCGTGCTCAATCAGGTCGAGGTGGCTTGAAATCTTCTCGTCGATACGGACCTCCACGTTGTCCCAACCTACCGGCTGAGTGTCGATCTCGTCATTGAAAGTGTGCCCGGACGCCTTCAGCGGCAGCACTTGGCCGCGGAAGATGGCGTCGTCGGTAAAAATCGATACTCGGGCCCCCTCGGCGAACCGTGCAGACCAGGTCCCAACCGGCGTGATCCCAAGCCGGCCGTTGGTCTTGATCTCCCTAACCATAGCGCCCAACGTATCAACGTGAGCGACGATGGCGCGATCCGGACTGCTGGTCTTGCCCGGAATGGTGGTGCGGATGGCGCCGCGGCGGGTCAGCTCGTACTCGACGCCGATCTCATCGAGCATGGTGCAAACGCGGCGCACGATCGGGTCGGTGTAGCCGGACGGGCTGTGGATGCCCAGCAGGGCGAGCAGCGTCTCTTTGAGGTAATCGGCGTCGATATTTGGTTTCAAGGCGTGGCTCGAAGGGCTTTCGTTTCGGAGACGGGAGCGTAGGCTACGCTTTCGCTTCCACCGGCTTGGGGGCGTGGGGAAACAGCAGGTCGATGAATCGCTCGGCAGTGGGCTGGGGCTCGTGGTTGGCCAGCCCGGGCCGTTCGTTGGCTTCGATAATCACATACTCGTCGCCCGAGACGTCTGGGACAAGCATGTCGAGCCCCACCACCGGCGTTTCAAGAACCCGGGCCGCCGTGATCGCGGCCGACGCCAGCGTATCCGACAGCCGGTCGGTCGCGTCGTGGATCGTCCCGCCCGTGTGCAGATTCGCCGTCTTGCGCACCTGCAACTCCTGCCCCTCGGGAAGCACGCTCTCGCGGGTCAATCCAGCAGCCGCGATGCAGCGGTCGGTTTCCTCGTCGTCCGGGATCGAGCTCTCGCCGGCGGTCGCGGCGCGGCGGCGACGGCTCACGCGGTCTAGCAATTCGCCGACGGAGTGCCGGCCCGTGCCGATGATCTCTGCCGGCTTTCGCACGGCCGCCGCCACCACCTCGTAGTTGATGACAATCACGCGGAGGTCTTGCCCCTCGACGTACTCTTCCAGCAGCACGCGATCGCCGTAGCGCCCGGCGCCGTCGATCGCCTGGATCAAATCCCGCGGCCCGCGGATGTCGACGAACACGCCCTGGCCCTGCTCGCCATCGGCCGGCTTGACCACTACCCGTCCGTGACGCTCTAGAAACTCCAGCGCGTCGCGCTTGCTTGTGAAGGGCGCCTGGGCCGGGGTCCGCAGGCCGGCCGCGTCGACCAGCTCGCGCGTGAGCTGCTTATCCGCACAGCGCGTCATCGCGATCGCGGAAGTGAGATCGGTAAGCGACTCGCGGCACGTTACCCGGCGGTTGCCGAGGCTGAGCCGAAAGTAGCCGCGGGCCGGGTCGAGGGGCTCAACGGCGATGTTCCGCCGGAGCGCCTCGTTGATGATGATCGTGGCGTAGGGGTTGAAGCCGTCCTGACTGTGGTTGGGGATGAACAGCGGCTCATTGATGTGGTTGCGTCGCTTGATCGCCAACACGGGGACCCTCTCGAAGCCGAGCCCCTTGTAGAGCGCGATCGCCGCCGAATTCTCGTGCAGCACCGACAGGTCGAGCGCTGCGCGACCTCGCCCGGCGAAGCGGTCCGCGATGTGCCGCACCAGTGCGGCGCCGACGCCCGGGTAGCGGCTCTGCGGGTCGACGGCCAGGGCCCATAGGCTGCTGCTGTTCATCAGGTCATCGAAGCACCGCGCGTGATCCACAGCCAGCGCGACGCCAATGATCGAGTCGCCGCGGTCCGCATCAGACTCCGGCGGCCGCACCACAAGGTACTCAAACCGCTTGTCGCCGCGCGAGTGCCACACCGACTCGGGGTCAAGCGGAACCATGCCGACCGAGAGGTAGATGCTGTTGATAGCGTCGATGTCTTCACGCGACTCGACCCCCGTGATCCGTAGCGGCGACCCCTCCGCCGGACCCGGGTTCTTGCTCTCGAGGTCGAGCCGGTAGGTGTCCGAAGGATCGAGAAACAGGTCCTGAGGCGCCAGATTGAGCACGATCTGCGGATCGATCGCGTAGAAGGCGATGTCCCGCTTCTCGGACTCTTCCTGCAACAGCGCCTCGGCCAGCGACGCCGGGTCGGGGAACGTGTGGGCGAACAGCAGTCGCCCCCAGCCTACATCGAGCGCCACAGCGCCTGGCGGAATGGTCTGGGACATGATCGGGTGCGTGGGCAGACGTCAGTGGGCGGAGGTGGAAGGGTGCGTCGTTCGGTTCTGGGGTGCGGCGCCAGGCGACCATCCGGGCGGGTCCTCTGCGGTGGATGGGGCCGTAGGCGCAGCCCTTTCAACCCGGCACGTGTTCTTGCAGCCACAACTCAAGCAACGCCAACTGCCAGAGCTTTGAGCCGCGCAGCGGGGTGATGTGGGCCTCGGGGTCTTGGAGCAGCTCGTCGACGTACGCCTGATTGAACAGGCCGCGCGAGCGCGCTGCGGGCGATGTCAGGGCCGAACGTGCCAGTTCCAAGAAGTCACCGCGTAGGTACTTGAGCGCCGGCACCGGGAAGTAGCCCTTGGGGCGGTCGATGACCTCGGCAGGGATCACTCGGCGGGCCGCCTCCTTGAGGATGTACTTCCCGCCGTCGGCGACCTTCAACGCCGAGGGCACGGTGGCGGCGAACTCGACGACTTCATGATCCAGGAATGGCACCCGGGCCTCGAGGCTGGCGGCCATGGTGTGGTTGTCCACCCGTTTCACGGGGTCGTCCACCAGCATCACCAAGGCGTCGATCCGAAGGGCTTGGTCGATCGGCGCCGAAGCGCCGCGCGAGGCGAAGTGCTCGCGGACGAACTGGAGCGCAGCGTCCTGATCGACGTACTCGGGCGCCACGGCCCTTCGGTACTCGGCAAAGTCGCGGTCGAAGAAGTGCTGCCGGTACGTCTCCACCGCGTCCGGGCTGTCGAGCACTGGCGGATACCAGTGGTACCCGGCGAAGATCTCGTCGGCGCCCTGTCCGCTCTGCACCACCTTGACGAACTTCGCAACCTCCTGCGAGAGCAGATAGAAGCCGACGTTGTCGTGGCTGACCATCGGCTCCGACATCTGCGCGATGCACTCCCCGAGCGCCGGCAGCGTGCGTGCCGAGTCGATCATCAGTTTGTGGTGTTTCGTGCCGTAGCGGCTGGCGATCACGTCGGAGTACTTGAACTCGTCCCCCGCCTCGCCACCGACCGATTCAAACCCGATGGAGAATGTCTCTACCGCTGCGGAATTGTTCTCGCATAGCAGGCCGACGATCAGGCTGGAGTCGAGCCCCCCGGAAAGCAACACGCCAACCGGCACGTCGGCGATCTGGCGCCTCCGGACGGCCCGACGCATCACGTCGAGCGTCTCGTCGATCCAGTCGTCCTGAGAGTAGCGCGATTGGTCGTCGCGGGCGCCGAACTCCAGCGTCCAATAAGTCTCCTGCGACATCGTTCCGTCCGGCTCCACCACCATCACGCTCGCCGGGGGCAGTTTCTGGACGCCGCGCAGGATCGTCCGCGGCGGCGGCACGATCGAGTGGAACGACATATAAAAGTTGAGCGCGACCGGATCGATCGACGTGTCGATCTCGCCCGCCGCCAGCAGGGCGGGGAGCGTCGATGCGAACCGCAGGGCGCCCGGCAGGTTCGCGTAGTACAGGGGCTTGATCCCAAGCCGATCGCGGGCCAGCACCACCCGGCCCGAATCGCGTTCGTGGATCGCGAAGGCGAACATGCCGTTGAGCCGATGGACGCACGCCTTGCCCCAGGCGTGGTAGGCCTTGAGGATCACCTCGGTGTCGCCCCGGCTGAAGAACCGGTAGCCGAGCCCCTCCAGCTCGGCGCGCAGCTCCGGGTAGTTGTAGATGGCGCCGTTGTACGCGATCGAGAGCCCGAGGTCGGCGTCGACCATCGGTTGCTGCGACGCCTCGGAGAGGTCGATGATCCGCAGCCGCCGGTGCCCGAAGGCCACCCGGCCCCGCGCCAGGATCCCGTCGCTGTCTGGTCCGCGGCGGACCATGCCGCCGGCCATACGTGCGACTGCGGTTACGTTTGCCGAACGATCGTCGAAGCGGACCTCGCCGCAGATGCCACACATAGAGTGCCGTTTTCTTGATTTGTCGGGGGATTCTTACGTTTTAGTGTCGGGATATGGTGGCTGACCGCAACCCAGTGGTTGCCACCAGCCAACGGGTTCCGCCCGGTCGGGGTGATTCGATAGACGCGTTGATGGATGGACCCCGACGGGGCGGCGCCCGTCGGCTAGTGGGGTGTTGGGGGACGCTCAGTCATTCTCCGCCGATCTTCCACAGCATGGACCACAAGGCGCCCCCGACCCCCGCGAGGCTCTCTCCGGCCACCAGCCCCGCGGCGATGGGGAGCGTCAGCCGCTGCGCCCAGCGCGGCGAAATCCGCAGTGCGACCGCCGCAATCGCGGCGCCGAAGAACAGCGACAAGCAGTAGTATGCCGGGATCACAAACGCGAGCCCCATGCTCACCGCACTGGGGCGCCACCGGCGCGCCCGCTTGGGGCGCCACTGATCGAGCGCCGCTAGCAGCACGCCGACCACCGTTCCGATCACCGCGGCCGGCATCGCGCCGCGGGGCGCCGCGTCGATCCCGTCGCGGAACAGCTCGGCCACCGCCTTCCAGGTGGCCACCGCCGGGGCGGGCCACTCCGGGGTGAGCAGCATCGCGGCGGGGTCGGGGACCAGCAGCAGATACGCGGCGCTGCCGGCCAGCGACCCAACGATCACCCCCAGCACCTGCGCCACGGCCTGAGCGCGGACCGAGGCGCCCAGCAGCCGGCCCGCTTTGAGGTCGTGCAGCAGGTCGCTGCACTGACCGGCGGCGCCGCCGGTGACGTTGGCGGTCATCAGATTGGTGCCCACGCTGGTCGGGTGGATCAGGCCGAAGGTGATCTGGGTGACCTTGCCCAAGGCGCCGATGGGGGGGATGCCCGTCTCTCCGGAAACCCTCGCCGCGACCACCGCCAGCAAGAACGTCATCAACACGCTGAGCAGCGCCATCGCGGGGTGGATCTCGAAGAAGCAGACCTGCGCTGCGACCGCCAGCACCGTAGCGAGCGCCATCCCCGCGATCAGCCATCGAGGCGCCACGCCCTCGCGTGCGCCCTCCACGGGGTCTTCAGGGGCGGCGCTGCCGATGCCGCGCAGCACCCGCGGGATCGAAGCAGCAAAGGAGGTGAGCGCCGCCGCGACCATCATCGCCACCCCCGGCCAGAGCAAGAACTCGACCGCGGCCAGGAAGACCCCTTCGTCGGGAGAAGCGGGCGCCGGCAGTCGCCCGGTGGCGAACAGCCACGGGGCGATCACTCCCCAGGCGATCGCTGCGCCCAGCAGCAGCGAGACGCCGACCCGCAGCCCAACGATGGCGCCGAAGCCGATCATCAACAGCGACGGGTCGAGCATCAGCCCCAGGCCGCGGGTCGAGAGCATGGGCGCCCCGACGGGGCCCAGCCCGATCGCCGGCCCCCAGGGAGCGGTGGGGAGCAGCTTGACCGCGGCCGCCAGCAGCCCGGCAGTCATCAATCCGCGTAGCCGGATAGCGGCCTCGCGGCCCGCGGCGTAGATCTCTCGGACCGTCTCGGCGGTCGCCACGCCGGAAGGGAAGGGCAGGGCCTGCACCTCCAGCATCTGCCGGCGGAGGATCAACCCCACCACCACGCCGATCAGGCTGACCGAGAAGAGCCAGGCCGACAGCACCGGCCAACTGAGCGTCTGGCCGGTGAGGATGGTCAGCGCCGGGATCGGCGCCACCAAGCCAGCAGAAATGATCGACGCGGCGCTCGAGGCGCAGGTTTGGTTGATGTTGTTCTCGAGCATCCCCCAGTGCGCGATCCGCTCAGGTCCGGCGACGCGGCGCGTGGCGTTCCAGAAGCCGCAGCTCAGCAGCGCCGCGGCGATGGACATATTGAACGACCAGCCGATCTTCAGCCCCGAGTAGACGTTGCAAGGGACCAACACCATGCCCAGCACCGCGCCCGTGGCCGCGGCGCGGAGGGTGAGCTGTCGGACCTGGGGGAGCGGGTCGGGCATTTAGACAGGAACCCTAACCCCTGGGGCTGTGCCGGGGAAAGAGTGCGTAGCGGTTCGGGCAGCGTCAGAGTATGCGTTTGAGTAATGTCCGCTTCTGGCGGTCGGCGGGCCCATCGTTTTCGGACAAAACCCCCACCCGACCACTCAAACCGCCCGCCTGCAGCGCGTAGTCCCCCTATTTCAACGGCGGGAGGCTCCCCCTGGGCGCATAGCATCTCCGCGACGCGGCCAGGGCGCTCCGACGATCGCGTGCGAGCGGACACCAAAGGGACAAAACTGGGCGCGTCCGCGTCGCCCGCAGCAGCGGGTAGCAATCCCGCATTTTCGCCGCTGGCGTCCCCTCCCGCGACAGCCTTTTGTAGCCACGCGCTATACCGCGGCCCGACGCGGGCGGGCAGAAGGCTTGCAGCGGCGCCGCCCTCTAGACCGCTCTCGAGCGGGCCCGCAGCGCGGGCCGCACCAGGGCCGCGGCCCCGGCGAGCAGCATCGTGGCCCACGCACAGGTTTCTGGCACGGCTGGGTTGGCCGGCGACACCGCAGCGACGCCGCCGGCATGGCCGAAGTTCTGAGACCAGAAGGCGTAGTCGCTCTGATTCACGCCCCCCGATCCCAGCGGGTCGCGGCTCCCCGCGGCAAAGGCGGCAGCGGCGTCCCCTCCCAGGTTGTCGCGGAAGAGGGTGTAGTCGGCGGCGTCTACCAACCCGTTGCCGTTGTAGTCGCCGGGGGCCACGGCCGGCGTGTGTTCGCCGAAGGCGACGAAGCGGACCTCGGACAACCCCACCCCTTGTCCACCCGCAACGCCCGAGACGATTCGAAAGCGGACAAACTTCGTTGAGAACGCCAGCACGTCGATCGACTGGCCGGCGTAGCTGTCGAGGCCCGAACCTGGATGAAGCACGAGGGTCGGAATCGCGCTGACGTACGCCAGCCCGTCGGACGAAGTAAAAATATCGAGCCTCCCCACGCCGTGGTTCTGCGCCGGGCTGAAGTGATTGAAGTTCCAGATGTCGATCGACGCCAGGTCGTACAGTCCGTTCAGGGCAAAGTCGAGGATCACCGGCTGGTCTTCCGAAACCACCGTCGCCGCCGAACGCCACATGGTGCCCGCGTCTGGCGCGGCGAGGTGCGTCCTTGCGCCGGCGTTAAAGCCGCTGCCGTCGACAAGCGTCCCGCGCGTGCGGAGCGTGTTCTGACCAAGCCCCGGGTCTGCGACCGTCACGCCGGGCACGTCGAACGCGGCCAGTGACGCAACGGGCAGGGCGCCGGCGAGCGCGTGGACCAAGACGGCGGCTGCTACGGGTCGCTGCATTCGTGGGGCGTTCGCGAATGAGGGAGAAGGATCGTCGCCGACAATCGGCGAGAGCAACCGCCAGCCCGCCGCCAGTACCAACTATAGTTGCGGGAATTCTGCACCCAAGAGCTTTTCTCCGGAGCCGCACGCCGCACGTACGTTGCACGGGACTGCGGCGAATCTAGGCGCCACGCCTGCTTTCCTTGCGTTCGCTGCCGGCCAGATGGCGGCAGCGCAGCCGTCCGGTGGTCGCCGCGCGTCCAGCCGGCGCCTCCGCCAGGCCCGGGAGCGCGTCTTCTATCTCCTGCGATGACGGCCCGATGAAGGTTGCGTGAAGAATCAGGAACGGATCGGCGGATTCCGCTGAGTTTGAGGGGGGTTCGGCTAGCGGTCGGCGGCGCGGCACGCGTTTTGCATTCCTCGGAGTTCCCACCAGCGGGGCCGCGTCCCGCTCGATCCGTCTATCCCCCGACAAGGTTCCCCTTTGCTGACTTACCGCACCATCGCTCTATGCCTAGCGACAGGCGTGCTGACGACGACGCGTCCCTTGGACGTCGCCGCGGAGCTCGCCACCGCGAGCCCGCCCGACGCCGAGCAGCCGTTCTCGTTCGACCGCCTGGTGGCGCGTGCGGAGAAGATGGCCGGCAGCAAGCACCAGCCCCCCGTCGCGGCGCCGCCGGCGTTTGCGCAGCTCACCTACGACCGTTACCGGATGATCTCGCCACGCTTCGAGAAGGCCAGGTGGCGTGACGAGGACCTGCCGTTCTGGCTCGAGCCCCACCACGCGGGGTTCCTCTTCCCGTTCGGCAAGCGGCTGAACGAGGTGGGCCGTGACGAAGCGGAAGGGCAATCGACCGAGCAGATCCCTTTCGACCCCGCTCTGTTCCAGTACCGCGGCAGCGCGGCGCCGCTGGCCGACACGCCCGGCGGCGCCTACGCGGGCTTCCGTCTGTTGACCCGGCTGCTTGACCGCCCCAACCCGCAAGAGTTCCTCAGCTTCCTGGGGGCCAGCTACTTCCGCGTGCTGGGCGCGTTTGATTGGTACGGCGCGTCGGTCCGCGGGCTTGCGATCGACGTCGGGCTCGGCAGCCCCGAAGAGTTCCCGCGTTTCATTGAATTCTGGATCGAGCGTCCCGAAGACAAGAACAAGATCACCGTCTGGGCGCTGTTGGACGGGCCGGCGGTGGCCGGCGCGTACCAGTTCGAGGTGTTCCCGGGGGAAACGACCCGGGTCGCCGTGACCTGCGCGCTCTTCTTCCGCCACGGCGTGCAGAAGGTAGGCGTGGCGCCCATCACCAGCATGTGGATGTGGGAGGCCTGGAGCAAACCTTCCGACGACCCCCGTCCGGAGGTGCACGACTCCGACGGGCTGCTGATCGAGGCGTCCGGACGTTGGACGTGGCGGCCGCTGGTGCGGGCGGACCGGACCGTGGTCAGCTCGTTCCCGACCGACGCGTTGGCCGGATTCGGACTCATGCAGCGCGACCGCGAGTACGAGAACTACGCCGACAACGAGGCCCGCTATCACCTGCGGCCCAATGTGTGGGTGAAGCCGCGGGGGGACTGGGGCGCCGGCCGGGTTGAGCTGTTGGAGCTCAGCAGCACGCACGAGGGCTTCGACAATATCGGCGCCTACTGGGTCCCCGCCGAGCCCGTCCGCGGGGGCCAGCGGCACGACTTTCGCTACGAGTTGTCCTTCGGGCAGCGTGAGCCCGAGGGGAACTACCAAGCGAGATTTGCGCATACGATCCCGCGAGCGACACAGCAAGGATCGAGCTACTTCTTGGTGCTCGAGGGTGGCGACGAGCTCCCCAACCTTGAACGAAACAACGTCGAGCCAGTCATCAACGTCGAAGGTGGCAGCGTGGGGGAAGTGCGGTTCGAGAAACAACCCGACAACAACTGGGTGCTGTCGTTCGACCTGCACCACGACCCGGCCTCGCCGGTGACCGCTACCGCCGAGATTCACGCCGACGGCCGGCCCGTATCCGAAACGTGGAGCTACACATGGACGCCTTAAAGAACCACGAGTTTATCATCGAACCCTCGGCAGAGGTGCGTCGCTACGCGCTCCAGCAGCGGGCGCGCGAGGCAGCAGAGTCTGCATCCACCGGCGTCCTGCTGGCCTGGGGAGTGCAGGACCGCGCGGCGGCCGGTCGCGCCGCAGCGCGGGTGGTCCGGTCGCTGCAGGCGTGGAACGCCCCGGCCACGGCGCCGTGCGACGCAGGCGAAGCGCCGTCGCTTCAATCCTACGCACGGCGGGGCGCCTGCTTGACCCAGCAATGGATCACCAACCAGATCGACGCGATCGCTGCCCGGATCGGCGGCGACGCAACGCGGCCCCACGTCGTGCAGAGGTTCTGCCAGCTATTGGCGACCGAACCGGCGTTCTTGGAATCGTTGGGGAGCATCGAAGAGGGCTGGTTGCACCGGTTCGCCGACACGGCGCGGCCGGTAGCGCCCCCCGAATCGCGCGGGTCGATGCCGCCGCAACCCTTGGCGCAGCCGATCCTTCCCCGGCTCGCCCACGCGGTGCGGCCGCCGCGGGTGGCGCTCGGGTTCGCGTTCCGGTCGGTCCGTAGCTGCTTCGGGCTGCTATGAGCCCGACAGAAGCCGGGTCGAGCGGGACCACGAGATCCGCCGCTAGCGATAGGGGAGGGCGTGCTGCCATGTGGAAAACGGCGACCATCCGCGCAACGATCGCCGTGGCGGCGTTGGCGTCGAGTTGGTGGATCGCCAATGCACTCGGCAGCCGCCTGGGCGCCGACGGCTGGACGCTCGTCGAATCGCTGCTGGTGATCCTCACGTGGATGCTGACCGCGCTGATCGCGTTTTCTTTCTGGATGGCGACCCTGGGTCTCGGGCTGGCGCTCTTCCGCCGCCGCGGGCCGCAGAGCTCCGCGACGCGTCTCGACGTCGGCGCCCGCGTCGCCGTGCTGATGCCGATCTACAACGAGAGCGTGGCGCGGGTGTTCGCCGGGATCGAGGCGATGCGCCACTCGCTGGGCGAGACGGGCGAGGACGGGCGGTTCGACTTCTTTGTGCTGAGCGACACGACCGACCCCGACGTCTGGCTGCAGGAAGAGTTCGCCTGGCAGCGGGCAGACGCCCGGCCCGACACCCACTGCCGCGTGTTCTACCGGCACCGCGAGGACAACGCCGGGAAGAAGGCGGGCAATCTGCGCGACTTCTGCGAGCGGTGGGGCGCCGGCTACCACTACCTGTTGGTGCTGGACGCCGACAGCGTGATGACGGGCGAGGTGATGCTCGAGATGCTGCGACGCATGGAGGCCGACCCGGGCCTCGGGCTGCTTCAGACCGTCCCGATCCCCGTGAACCAAGACTCGTTCTGGGCGCGGTGCCAGCAGTTCGCCGCCGCGGCCTACGGGCCCCTGCTGGCGCGGGCGTTCGAGGCGTGGGCCGGCGACGCCGGCAACTACTGGGGGCACAACGCGATCCTGCGCACCGAGGCCTTTATGCGTCACTGCGGTCTATCGGACCTGCCGGGCGCCAAGCCGCTGGGGGGCGAGGTGCTCAGCCACGATTTTGTGGAAGCGGCGCTGATGCGCCGCGCGGGGTACAAGGTGCGACTGGCCTCGGACCTCGGCGGGAGCTACGAGGAGTGCCCCCCGGCGCTACCCGACTACGCCCAACGCGACCGCCGCTGGTGCCAGGGGAACCTGCAGCACACCCGGCTGATCTTCGAGAGCGGCATCATGCCGATGTCGCGGCTGCACTTCATGTTCGGCGTGCTGGCCTACCTGTCGTCGCCGCTGTGGCTGCTGGCGATCGTGCTGGGGCTGATGAGTTCGGCCGATTTTGATGGGGCTTCCGAACCCTCCGGGCCGAGTTGCCTGGTGGTGTTTGGCGTGGTGATGGCGATGCTGCTGCTCCCCAGGCTGTGGGCGCTGTTGGCGCTGGCCGCCGGGAGGGAGGGCGCCGCGGGCTTCGGTGGCTGGCTCGCGCTGGCCTCCAGCGCGGTGCTGGAGACGGTCGTCTCGGTCTTCGCGGCGCCGATCATGATGCTGTTCCACACCCGCTTCGTGCTCACCACCCTGATGGGGCGGATGGTCGGCTGGAACGCCCAGACGCGGGACGGGCACGACCTCTCGCTGCGCGACGCGCTGGCGGCGCACGGCTGGCAGGCAGCCATCGGCATTGTGGGGACGCTCGTGATCGTCCTCACGCGGCCCAGCGCGTTGCCGTGGCTATCGCCGGTGCTGATCGGCGCGGCGCTGGCGCCGCTGATCTCGGTCGTGCTGAGCAGCGGGCGGGTCGGCAGGGCGCTGCGACGCTGGGGCTTGCTGCTGACGCCGAGCGAACTCTCGCCCGAGGCCGTGCTTGGCGCGCAGCGCAGGTTGATCCCCGAGCACCGCCGCCAAACCGACGAGCTGGGCGACGACCCCTTTTCGAGCGTCCTGGCGAGCCCCGGGCTGGCGATGGTCCACGAGTCGATCCTCACCGCCTCGCCGACCGCCAAGCACTCGAACCCCACGGCGCTTGCGCACCTAGCCGAGCGCGACCCGGGCTCGCTGACCCCCGACGAGAAGCGGCTGCTGCTGAGCGACCCGGCCGCGTTTCACCTGGCCTGGACGCAGCGGCTCTACGAGCCCAGCGACGCGGCGTTGGGCTACGCGTCGACGCCAACCGGCTAAGCCTCGCCGAGCTCGACGAACAAGCCCTGCAGCGCGTCGTCCATCAGCCCGGCGTGCCGCTTGGCCGCTCGTTCGGTCGAGCCGTGGTCCGGTGCTCGACGGTGGGGCCCCGCGGCCTCGGCGTCCCGCTCGCCCAAGCCCCGCCGCAACGCCAGCGTCAGCAGCGTCGTGCGGTGCGTGCCGGCAGGCCCTCGCCACAATGCGCTGCCGGCGGCAGGGGGACGCTCGGCGGGCTCAGGGGCGCGGGCGCTGAACAGCGGGGCGGTGGCGGGCGGGGGAGAGACCGCCTCGCGCTGGGCGGCGACCGCGGCGTCTCCCGCGTTCGCTGCCATGGCAAGGTCGATCGCCGCGGCGATCGCGGGGGAGGCGCCGAGGTTGTCGCGCCACACGGTGTAGTCGGCCGCGTCGACGCGGCCGTCTCCGTTGCCGTCTGCGCCGGCGTAGGCCGTCACTGTCTGGCCGAACTGGGCGGCCCAGAAATCGCGGTCGAGCTGCTCGACAAGACCGTTGCGGTCGTAATCGCCCGGCACGACGGTCGACCCGTCGGTACCGGGCGTGCCCCCTACCGCGAGGCTTGCGCGCCAGTTGGCTGGGTCGTCGTACGGGTCGCCCGCCGCCGCCGAGGGGTCCGCGGCGTCCTGGTCGAAGGGGCCGATGTACTCGAGCGACGACCCGTCGCCGTCCGCCGCGGCCGGCCAGCCGGGGGCGTTGCTGTCGCCGTAGACGAACGACTGCAGCAGCCCGCCCACGGGGCCGCGGAGCGCGACGGTTTCTCCCTCGTTGGCGAGGCTCCCCGAGAACTCGCCCGGCGCGATATTCGCAACACCCGGATAGGCGGCGGCAAAGGCCGCCTGGTCGCGCACCACCACGACCCGCTGGCCGGGGCCGAGCGAGCCGCCGGTGAAGTCGTAGCCCCCCGACGAGAACCCCTCGAGGCGCAGGCCGGCGAGGTCGATCGTCGCTGCGCCGAAGTTCAGCAGCTCGATGTACTCGGTCGCGTCCCCCGATCCGGGCGGGTTGTACATGAGCTCGACCACGCGGACCGTCGCCAGATCGGGGATAGTGAACGCGGCCTCGACCAGCGGGCTCCAATCGGCGCCGTTCTTGACCCGCGCCAGCACCCGCAACGGGGAGTTTACGGCCACGGTGAGCGGTCCGGGGCCGTGCGTGGCGAGCGGGTTGGCCCCACCCCCGGCCAAACGGGGGTCCGATCCGTCGAGCGTGTAGTAGACCTCGGCGCCGACCGGCGCCCCTGCCGGGAGCGACAGCAATAAGTCGTAGCCCGGCGTCACCTGCCCGCCGTACTGGCTGAGCGCCGGCGCCGCCAGCGGCACGAGCCAACCCGCGGTTTGGAACTGCGACAGCACGGTCTGCGTGCGGCCCGCGAAGAAGTCGGCGATCACCGCGTTGTTGACCGCCAGGAAATCGGCCTGCGTGTAGGGGTCGCTCTCGTTGCGGTTGTCGCCCCAGCGGGCCGACTCGCCCAGGATCGGCGCGGTGATCTCGTCGATGCGGGCCTGGTAGACGGAGCGGGCCGCCTCGGTCGTCAGCACCCCGCCGTTCTGCATCAGCGCCTGCACGCGGTCGGCGAACCGCTGGCGGTACTCGGCGTTTCCGATCAGGTTGCGATGGATCGACGTGGGCGCCTCGAAGTCGTCCTTGCCGGTGAGGTCGACCGCTTGCGTGTAGGAGTCGCCGTTGTCGGCGGTCGGGAAGGCGTGCTCTTGGTCCCACGCGTGGAACCGCCACAAGCCGCCGCTGCGGTCGCGCGAGGCGTACCAGTTGTTGTGCGACCAGTCGGCCGCGTTGCCGGCGTAGTAGTGCACGATCATGTAGTCGATGAACTGATCGACGTCCAGCACTTGCTCTACGGCGGCGTAGGCGGCGGCGCTGGCGGGGCTGTCTTGCACCGACTGGGTGGCGCTGAGCAGCGACGCGAAACGCTGCTCGGCGGCGACGCCCCCTTGGACCCAGGTGTACTCGTGGGCGACGTCCTGGTTGGCGTGCTTGACGACATCGTAGTCGTCCTTGTCGCCGCCGCAGTACTCGGCAGCGAACGAGTCGTCCGGGCGTTCGTGCAGGTTGTAGAGGCCCCAGTACAGGCCGTTGAGGTACAGGTGGACGTACTCGCCGTGCGGCGCCCCCTTGCCCGACGCCAGGTTCTGCAGGTCGGACACCACCTGGTCCGTGACGAACCGGGCGTAGTCTCGCTGCACCGGGTTGGCGTGGTGCCACGCGTAGTTGTACATCGCGTCGAGGATCAGCGAGTCGAACTGCGACGCCGCCCCCGCGCCGAACAGCGCGTCGGCGAACACCGGGTAGTTCAGCTCGGTCGGCCCGTACGGGAACTTGAACTTCACCTGGAAGGAGAGCTTGTCGGAGTTCCACCGCAGGGTGCTGGAGTGCCCCTGCGTCTCGACCCCCACGTCGAGGTGGAACGTATCCGTGGGAGAAGCAGGGTTGAAGTACTCCAGCGACGCGGAGCGTTCGCTCGAGCTGCCGTGGATATAGATCCCTTGCGGCTGGGGCGCCACCGTGGTCGTGCCGGCAAACGTGCCCGGCTGGGGCGTCCCGCCGAACAGGTCGTCCCAGTCCATCACCAGCGAAACGGTGGGGATCGCCTGGAGCGCGTCTTTGATGGATTGCTGGTTGCCGGTCACGATGTCGGGGTCCAGCCCCCAGTCCGACTCGTCGTCCAGGTTGTAGCCCGACTCGCTGCCGCTGTCGCTCTTGTCGTGCCCCCACGTGGCGTACGGCTGGGTGACGTCCGCGGCGCTCTGCTGCAGGACGTCGTCGAGGAACAGGTAGGTCTGGGTGTCGACGTCCGTGGGCGTGTAGCCTGCCTTGTAGGCGATCGCCCGCAGGGTGGTCGTGTCGGCGATGGCGACCGGTCCGCCGTAGAGCGTGCCGGTGGTTGGGGAAGGAAGGCTGCCGTCGGTCGTGTAGCGGATCAGCGCCCCCGGGGTTTGCGACGTGATCGCCACGTCGAACGGGGCGTCGAAGAAGCCGCGGTCGACCGAGAAGTGCGTGTCCCCCACAAACCCCTGGTTCGCAACACCGTTGGGCGAACCGGGGCTGGGCCATGCCATGAAGCCGACCGCCTCGGCGCCCGTCGCCCGCCCCGCGGTCAGCACCGGCTCTACCAGCAGGTCGAGCCGGTTCGCGTTGCTGGAAGAAGAACTGGTGCTGTTGACCGCGTGGAACGCCAGCACGTTGGTCCCCTCGACCAGCAGCGGCAAGTAGGCCGACAGCTCGAACGACGCCACGTCCAGCGCTTCGGCCAGGCGGTTCGCGGCGCCGGCGGTCGAGCTGGTCCCCACCTGGTTCCCCGCGAACGAGTCCCACTGCGGCTGGGGGCGGGCGAAGTCTTCGGCAAAGTTGGCGCGGGCGACCTCGCGGCCATTGAGGTAGGCGATGAACCCGTCGTCGAACCGCAGGTCGAGCGCCAGCGACGTGAGCCGGGCGGCGCCCTCGACCTCGAAGTTGAAGCGGACGTAGGCGGTGGTCTGTGTCGTGCTCATCTCGGCGGGGGTGAGCGTACGTCCGATGAACGGGGCGAGGTTTACGCCGTCGGAGTTGCGGTCGAAACCAACCGACCGGGTCCCCGCGAGCCAGCCCGAGTCGTCGAAGCCCGGCTCACGCCAGTGGTCGTCGACCGCGGCGTTCTCCCCGGTTGGCACGTGGGCGCGAACCGCCGTCGCGGCGCCGACCAGCGTCTGGGGCATGGCGCCCGTCTCCGCGACGCCCCGGCCGTAGGAGGCGTCGGCCCGCTGCGGCGGGTAGGACAGGTACGCGTCGACCACCGTGGCGCCATCGGGCGCGACCAGCAGCAGGTCTTCGCCCGACTTCTCGAGCTGAAAGTTGGTGTGGAGCTCGCCGTTGGTGCGGTCCTTGCCAGACGCGAAAACCACCAACCGCTGGCCGGCGGCGATCGACACGCCGTCGGGCACGCGCCACTTGTCCGGCTGCGTGGCGTCGTCCGACAAGTAGTACCCGCCGAGGTCGACGGCCGCCGCGCCGGTGTTGGCGAGCTCGACCCAGTCTTGCCGCTGGCCGTCGGCGTCGCGGATGCCGCTTTCGTTGTCGGCCAGGAACTCGGCCAGCACGACCGCCATCACCCGACGCGACTCGAGCGTCTCGAACACGGGCGCCCGCCGCCGGCGCCGCGTGGCTGCATTACTGGCCCGGGCGGGACGCCGACGACGGAAAGAGAGCATAGGGTACCGGCAGCGGAGAGGAATGGAGGAGGACGTGAGGCCTCTGGCGAGCTGTCTACGCCTACCGTACCCAGCCCCTCCGACGCCGGCGACCGCAAGAACGCCCTGTTTTCGGCCTGCGGAATTCGGAGAACCGCGGCAGCTACGGGTGATCCACCTCTCCGCCGCTGATCGTGAGCGCGTTGCGAAGCAGCTCGGGCTGGACCTCAAACGGGAAGTACCGGGCGCTGCCGTCCATGTAGGCGGTCACGAACCCGTCGCGGCCCGCTTGGCGGAGCTGGGCGAGCGGGTCGGCGAGGTCGACCCGCCAGTCCTGGGGCTTGGTCCACAGCACGGCGTGCTCGTCGGCGACCTGGGCGATCAGGACGGTGTTGGACGTGCCGTCGGTCACTTTGCGGTAGCTGAGCCCCTGGCGGAAATGCACGGCTTGTTTGCCGACCTTGCGCTGGGTGAGCTTGGCGTCCTCGATCGGCGCAAACGCCGTTCCCGCGGCGACCGGAACCAGGTAGGTCGTCTTGCCGGCGGCGCGCAGTGCGTCGCTCGCGCTGCCGAAGTAGGGCCCCGGCAGCACCTCAGCGAGCTTCAGGTTGTGCGGGCTGTCCCAGGGTTCGTCGAGGTGAAACCGGTCGTACAGCGCCTGCTGTTCGAGGTAGGGGAGGATGGCGACCCGCCACGACAGCAGCGGCTTGCCCTGGGGGTCGCAGATCGCGGCGGCGGCGGGCAACGCCCCGCGTGCCGACTCGTAGTTCAGCAGCCCCAGGGCGATCTGCTTCATGTCGTTCATCTGCTGACTGCGCCGCGCCGCCTGCTGCCCCGCTGCGACCGCGGGCACGACGAAGCCCTTGGCCAGCGCCGCGATCTCGCCGTCGTCGTGCGCAACCCCCACCCGCAGCGCGGCGCCCTCAAGCCGCGGACGCAGCAGCGTTGCCGCTTGCTCGACGACGCCGGCAACCGGCGCCGCCCGCGGCTCGCTCTTGGCGAAACGCACCCCGGCGTCGATGGCGCCGTCCGCCAGACGCTTAAACCGCTGTGCGGACGCGTCGTCCGCCGCGGCCAGCGTCAGCTCGGCATGCCACGCCGGGGGCTGGCGGACGGTGAGCCGCAGGTAGCGGAAACCGTCGGCGGCGAGCCGTGCGTCGAGGTCGCGCAGCGGCGGGGCGAGCGTGGGCCACAGCTCGCGGACGACGCGCCGGACATCGGCGCCGGGGGAGACGACCGCCGCGGCCGCGGCGTCTCGCTCGAACGCTTCGGTCAGCGGGTCGAGCAGGTCGCTGCGGGGCGAGGGCGTCAGCGACGCGTACCGCTCGAGCGTCTTGCCGACCCCCATCAGCAATACGTCTCCCTCCCACCGGAGCTGAAGCGCCTCCAACAGCGGGGGGGGGAGCAGCCCCCGGGCCATCGCAACGATGTCGTCTTTCTGCGGCGCCTCACAGGCGACCGCCACAAGCACGCCGGAGTCGAGCCGCACGTCGGGCACGGCCAGCACGGCAGCCACCTCCCGCACCCCGAGCGTGTGGAGCCGACCGAGCAGCGACGCGGCCTGCTCCAAGTGCGCTTCGGCGGTCGCTCGGCCGCCCGGCGGCAGCAGGCCGTAGCGGCCGAGCGTGCCGAGCGCCCCATCGGCCCACGCCGCGTCGATCGATACGGCAGCCGCCACGAAGGTTTGGTCATCGACGCGCGGCGCCAGGGCCAGGCGCACACGTTGGGCGGCCTCCGGGTCGGCGAGCGTGGGGGACGCCAGCAGCAGGACGGCAGCGAACACGAGGGCGCGATGGTGGTTCATCGGTTGGTTTCCGGGCAGGGGGTCCGTAGGTCAGGCTGTGCCTGAGGGATGCAGTAGAAGCGTTCGATCCGAGGGGAAGCATGGCGAGGGGGTCTCTGCCCCGCCCCTGGTCAGGCACAGCCTGACCTACTCGGCGACGATCGTGAGCTCGTAGCGCCAGTTGCCGGGGACGCCGTCGGAGTTGGGGAGCGTGACGATCGCGGTCGGGCCCTGCGGGGCGTCCACCAGCTTGTACTCGAACGCCTTGCCGGTGGCGGGGTTGAGCGGGATAGGGACGCAGGTTACTTCCTTCAGCTTGCCGGGGAGCACGCCGTCGTTCTGCGCGGCGTGCATCCGCAGCGCCTCGAGAACGCGGAGTGCGGCGATCTGGCGGTCGAGGCGCACCTCGGCGCCCCGTGCGGCGCCGAGCGCCGGCAGGAGCATGCTGTCCATCGGAAGCAGTTCGTGGTCCGGGTCGCTGCCTAAGGGTCCCTGGTTGCGGAGCCGCTTCTCGGCAGCGGCGTACAGCGGGCGGCCCACTGAGAACGGGACGCTGGCGGCGGCCAACTGCCGGTCGATGATCTCACGGTGCACACGGGCAGTGTAAAGCCCCAACACTTGGCCGACCGGCATGGCCTCGACCTGTTCTGCGCTGTACCCCCAAGCGGCGAGCCTCGCTTTGGCGTGGGCGTACCCGGCGGCCGCCACGAACGTGGGGAGGAGTTCGACGGCCAAGGGGGGCGGGTCGGGCGCGCCAATCAGCGGCAACATCTCGACCATCGATCGCACGGAGCGGTTCCAGAGCGCATTCCATTCGTCGTATGTCTTGGTCTCATCGGCCGAGACCCGCAAAATCGGCAGCGACCGCGCTGCCAAGTCCAACTCGCCGACCATCGCGTCGCGGATCGGCACCAGCGGCGTTGGCAGTTGGGTGAGGGCCCAATACAGGTTGGGCGAACCAGGCGCCCCGATAAGTTCGAGCGCGTTCTGGTCAGCGGTGGAGCAGAGGGCCATGCCGATCAGCGAGCAGATCAACAGCGGCTCATTCCCGGCGTGCCGCCCCATGGTGTAGTTGATCCGCATCAATTCGGCCGCGTCTTGGAAGCGTCGCTCTGCAAGCGCGAAGCGCGTCTGCAACGCCACGGCGCGGCTCAGCGACCGCAGCTCCTGAAACTCGGGTAGGAGCAGGGAGACCACCTCCGGCGTCGTCAGGTCCTGGATGTACAGCTCCCAGTCGCACCGCCGGCGACTCGCCCCCCGTCGGGCGAAGCCGTCCACCGAGTCATCGAACCGCGCCGAAGCGCTCGCCAGTTGCTCGAGCGGCAAGGCGCTCAGCGGGACCTCCGTGCTGTACCAGTCTTCGACCCCTGCCTGGCCCCCGTCGTCGAGGGAGGAGGGCCACTCTTTGCGGGCCCCGCGCCACACCTGGCCGATCCCCCCTTCAGCGAACGCCCTGCGGTAGTCGACCGCCGCGTTGCCTTCTACCTGTTCCATTGGGGGCAGCTCGAAGCGGTACTTCAGCAGCGGCGACGGCGCGTCGGCCGGCGTCGCGGTGATGCGGACCACGGTGACGTCGTCCTCCTGCGTCTCCCACACCGTTTCGGCGCGGAGCGCAGCGGGAAACAGCAGCACCAACAAACCAAGCAAGCGGGTCATTCAAGTCACCTTCGGGGGGCGAGCCGCCGGCGTCAGCCGACGGAGTGTTCATGCACATCAACGAGTTTTTGCTCTCAGACTTCTACGACGACTCCGGCGGCTGACGCCGACGGCTCGCCTAAGGGAACGGATGGGTTCCCTTCGTTAAAGCAACGCATCCAGCGATTCACGACCGCACCCCTCCCTCGGCCAACAGCTCTTGCATCAGCTCGCCGGCGGTGGCGGCGCGGCGTGGCGGCTCGGCCGGCTCTGGCTCGCCCCGCTCCGGCCCGTTGCTGGGCCAGAGGGGGCCGAGGTCCCCCGTCGCGATCCGCTCGCGGAGCGCGAGCAGGCTCGTGTCGGCGGGGTCGGCCCGCCCGGGCAGGGGCGCCGCCCGCGGGACCCAGGCAAGCCACGGGCTCGGGGCGCGTTGGGCGTCTGGCAGGCGCGGCGGCGGCGCGGTCGGCGTCGGAGCCTGGCCCCCTGTCGGCGCGTCTGCCGGGGCCGCTTCCCTCGCCGCTAGAACTGGCTGGGCGTGGTTTGCCGCCACGCCGGCGGGGTCGACCGGCCGGGCCAACTGCATGCCGAGCAGCAGCGACGCCGCCATGGCCGCCGCCGCCCCCGCGGGCCACGCCCACCGAGCCGGCGCGTGCGCCGCGGCGGCGCCGGCTGCCTCCCAGCCGGCGCGGTACATCAGCGCGTCTCGGTCGAGCGTCACGGCCGGGAGCGACGCCGCGGCCAGCCGGGCTTCCAGTTCGGTCTGTTCACGATCGGGGCGCATGGTGGGCCTGGGTGGGAGCGGGGGAGTCCTGATCTGGTTCCAGCAAACGCCGCAGCCGCTCTAGCGCCGCGGTGTAGTCGCGGTGCAGCGAGCTGGTCGGCCTGTCGGTTACGTCGGCGATCTCGTTGAAGCTCAAGCCGCCCCACAGGCGGAGCACCACCAGCTCGCGCGCCTGCGGGTCGAGCCCCTCGAGCAGGTCGCTGGCCTCCACGGGCGACAGGTCGGCCCCGTGGCGTGGGGCCCCGTCGCGTGGGGCCTCGCGGCGTGCGGCCAGCGCTTCGCGGCTCGCGCGTCGCCGCTGGCCGCGGTGTTCGTTCTGGGCCCGCCGCCGCACCACGCGGAACAGCCACGCCCGGGGGGAGTCGGGCGGGGGCGCCTGCCGGGCCAATTCAATCAGCGCCTCCTGCACACAGTCGTCGGGCGCCGCGCACCACTGCGCCGCGTAGAGCCGCAAGGCCGGCCCGTGGCGGTCGAGCAGCCGACCAAGCTCGTCGCTACTAAGGAGTCTGGCCATGCGTTGCGCCGGGGGACTTTATGAGTATGTCCCCGCCGCGGGCGCTCGTGTCCCAAGAAAAGCGGGTCCGCCTGCGATCCTACCCCGCCGGCGCCGCAGGCAAGAACGCCCGGGTCGGGATATGCCGATCCGCCGCACGATGCAGGCGACCGCTTGGCGTTCGGCGGGCCCGCTGGTCCGCTCGCCGCAGGGCGGGGCAGGGCTGGTGAGGGCGGGGCAGGGGAGGGCGGGGCAGGGGCGGAGAGCAGCCCGAGCGACCGGTCGCCGGCCGGCGCTACGGCTTGCGTTTGGGGATCGCGAGGTCGAAGTCGAGCGGCGGCATGTCGGGCGCGAGTGTCGCGGTGAGCTCGCTGCGGGCGTTGTACTTCTCGGGGACGAACTGCTCGCGTTCGTCGGCAAACACCCCGCTGCCGGGGTCGGTCTCAAACTTCTTGCCGGTCTTCCGCTCGCCGGTGATCGCCACCTTGTAGTCGCCGGGCGCCACCTTCTTGGCGAGCGGCAGGGCGTACCGGCCGTCCGCGATCTCCGCGACCGCCTCGCGCTGCGTGGCAGACGGTGCGGCAGGGGAGAAGACGATCAGGCCGGTCGGCACCGGCTGACCGTTGACCGAGACCTTCCCCTCAAACGCGCAGTAAGTGGGCCCGCCGCAGCCGGCGGCCGCGAGCAACACTACGGCGAGCAACGCAGGCAGATCGAACAGGCGCATCGTCATCCTAGCAATCCCCAAGACCATTCTCGGTCGGCCCGGACCTACGCCAACCCGACCTACGCCAACCCGACCTACGCCAACCCGCCCGGCGCCAACCCACCCGACGCCACCGGCCCTTGCAACAGCGGCCCTTGCAACAGCGGCCCTTACACCGCCGGCCCGTGCCACTAAAAGCTCTCGGTGGCGATTTCTTCGCCATCGGGGGTCGCCAGCACCTGCCAGTTCACGAGCTGGATGCCGTCCGAGATGAACTGGGCGCTGCAATCGGCCAGCAGCACGTGCGCGCCCCCGGGGTGCTGGCTGCGGGCGGCCTGCTGCCAGCCCCCCTTCCAGGCGTTGATCGTCAACTGGCAGGGGGCGTTCTCCGGGATGCTTACGCAGTAGCGGGTGCGGTCCGGAAACGACGAAACATCGTTCGGCACGACGTTGTGCATGTACATCACGGCGCCCCCGTAGTGCAGCGCGCCCCGGGTGTCTTCGCCAACCACGTTGATGATCTCCGCCACCATCGCCGTCTTGCTGGTTCCGTCGGTGATCTCGGCCAGCCGCCGGCCGTGGTTCACCAGGAACACGCCGCTCGCCCCCAGCGACGACGTGGCGCTGGCGTACGGCGCAAACGGCCACTTCTGGGCGCCGGAGATGCCGGCCACCTTCTGGTCCGGGTCGGGGTTGTGCATGTAAATCTGCCCGATCCCGGCGTTCACCGCGTACGAGCCGCGGGCGCCGTAGAAGTCGTTCACCAGGCCAACCGGCTCGAGCGACGGGCACTTGAGCGTGGCGAACTCGATGTGGTGCGCCTCGTTGCCGGCGCGGTCCCGATCGGCCAGCGGGATGGTCCAGTCGGCCTGGCCGTAGGCGGCCGCCTCTTCGATGTACTGCAGCACCTGGGAGACCCAGCTGTAGAGCGTCGGGTCTTGAGAGACGTCGAACCGCTGCACGGCGCCGATGGGGAGCCGGCCGCGGGCCGACTCGAAGTTCATCACCGCGAGGCCTACCTGGCGGAGGTTGCTCTGGCACGAGCTCCGTCGGGCCGCTTCGCGGGCCGCCTGCACGGCGGGCAGCAACAGCGCCACCAGGATGCCGATGATGGCGATCACTACCAGCAACTCGACCAGCGTGAAGCCGCGGCCGGTCGCCGGGCGTGGCGTAGGAGAAACCATGGGCCATCTTGGGGTGGGCGACAAACGCCAGGGGCGTTGGTCGCGAGGGTACGGTGGGTCGTCGCCTGATTCTCCATCCCGGATCGTATCCGATCGGCGCCGTTTAGCAAGCGCAATTACACACGCCGGCGCCAAGCAGGCGCAAGTATTTTTTAGGGAGTAGCTTGCGTTTGCGCGTGGCGGTCGCTAACGTTCGAGCAGGCGCGGGAGTGATCCCGCTGGTTGGAACGGAGCACAGGCGCGAGAGTCGGCCTCATTGGAGGCCGAGCGCTGGTGCTCCGTTTTTTTGTGGCGTACGCCCGAAGCTTGCTGAGTGATCGCTCTTTGCCCCGGTTCCATTCACCGCCCGAGTTACCTAATGAACCGACCGACTAGAACTGTCTTGCTGTTTACCCTCGCGGCGCTGCCCATCGGCCAGGCCCACGGCGTGCTGCTCCAGGAGTTCCTGTTCAGCGACCCGGTAGGGACCAACATCGTTGCGACCAGCAACAGCGTCGCCAGCGGTCAGCCCTGGTACGACGACGTTCAAGGCGACCTAGCCGGGCTCGCCACCAACGGCCTGGGCCAGTACGACACCGCCCTCAAGACCAACACCGCGACCGGAGACGCCTTCATCGACGTCATGCCCGACGTGACCAGCGGCGCGGTCTACGGCGTGATGGAGCTGACGTACGCGTTCGACGAGCTCACGTTTGACTCGGCAGAACCGGAGGATATCCGGCTGGCGCTTCTTTCATTGGGTTCAGTCGGGAGCAGCACCATTGCAGCAGAATTCCAGATCACCCGCACGTCCGCCACCGAGCTGGCCATCTCGGGCAACGCGGTGGGAGCGGTCGGATCGGGCGCCACTGGCATCCCAGCCGTCGTTCTCCCGGGGGGTCTAACCGCATCCACCCCGCTTATCGCGGTAGTTGCAGCCAACCTCGACACCGATATCTTTAGCATCTCCTTCTCGACGGACAGCGGCGTCAGCTTCACGACAATGGGCGGGGGCAAGCTCGACCCCGCACGCAATTTCTTGCAGGTACGGATGCGGCTGAACAACGACCTGTCCCAGGACAACGTGTTGATCGACCGCGTCGCCATCTCGACGCACAACCCGTTCCCCGGGGCGCTGCCGTCGATCCCCGAGCCCTCCTGCGCCGCGATCGCGCTGGTGTGCGTCGGCGCCATCGCCGCCGGCCGGCGGCGACGCGTTCGGCGCTAGCGATCGGCCCGTGAACGCCTGCAACGGAGGGAAGCAGCCCAGTTTGAGAACGATGCCCCGTGGCGGAACCGAGCCGAGGCAGCCTGCTGCCCGGCGGCGGTATGTGGTTTGGTTGTGCGTGACCGCCGGGCTGGCGACGCCCCTGCGGCCCGGGCTGGCGGTCACGCTGTCGGCCGACTTCGACTCGGCGTCCCTGGACGTCGCGGCTTCTTCGCTCTCGGGCGGCGTCATCAACCTCGTGGGGCGAGACAACTACAACACCGGCGACTGGAAGTGGCTCTACTTCCTCGCCAGCGACCTGCCGACCCCAGCGCCGACCTTCCGCATCGACGACGACTTCGCCGGCGGGGGCTCCAACCTGGTCGGCCACGCCATGGCCTACAGCTATGACCAACAGCACTGGGAGTTCTTCGACAACAACGTCCGCAACGCCGGCGCCGGCGCGTTCACCTTCTGGAACGACGCGGCCTTTACCGGGCCCGAGGTTTACGTGGCTTACGGCATCCCCTACCCACGGTCGCGTGCGGCCCAGCACACCGCGACGGTCGCGGCGAGCGGCTGGGTGCTGCCGACCCTCTCGGGGGGGGGCTCGCTCGCCGTCGGCCTGTCGCCGGGCGGGGTCGATGACCTCGGTCGGACGATTGCGCCGTCGGAGCTCAGCGGGTACCGGATCGTCGACCCGGTCGGGGCGGCCTCGCGGCCGCAGGTCGTGCTGACCAGCGGCGTTCACGCCAACGAGACGCTCGGGAACCTCGTGCTGGAAGGGCTGGTCGACTTCTTGGTGGGGGACTCGCTGCAGGCGGGGCTGCTGCGCAAGGCGTCCGACCTGTTCGTCTACCCGATGGTCAACCCGGACGGGCGGCTGGCCGGCTACAACCGCGGCACCGTCGCCCGACCAGACGACGACCCCAACCGCTACTGGGCGGCCCCCGGCTACGGCGGCATCGCCGAGCTGCAAGAAGTGGGCGCCGCGATGATCTCCGACACCGGCGGCGCCGCCGACTACCTGATCGACTTCCACTCGACCGTCGACGGCAAGGACGGCCACTACGGGTTCGTGCTCCCGGCGATGCAGTCCGACCCGCTGTGGCAGAGCTTCCTCGCCCGCGAGCCGCAGGTGCTCACGCGCAACGCCCTGCTGGTGGACGACACCACGGCCAAGTTCGGCCGCGACACGCTGGGCGCCGGCTTCTCGATCACGTTCGAGACGCAGTTTATCGCGGGGGAGAACGAGGACCGCTTCCTGGCTATGGGCGAGAGCTGGGGGCTGGCGCTCGCCGACGCGCTGCTGGTGTTCGCCGACCTGAACCTCGACGGCCGGCTCGACGGGGCCGACTGGTCGCGCATGATCGCGGGCGCCGAGACCGACCTGTCGATGCTGCCCGCCGCCGACGCCTACCTGCGCGGCGACCTGGACGGCGACGGCGTGAACAGCATCGCCGACTTTGGGATCTTCCAGCACGCCTACACCGCCACCCACGGACCCGCCGCCTTCGCCCGTTTGTTCGCCGCCGTCCCGGAGCCCTCGGCGTCTCGGCTGGCGGCGGGCGTCCTGTTAACCCTGTGCGTCTACGGCGCCTGCCGAACCCCGCCCTTCCGAGGCCTGAAATGCTAAGCGAAACGTCTTTCCGGAACCTGCTCGCGGCGTGCTGCGTCGCCTGGCTGCTCCCCGTGGGCGCGGCCAGCGCCGTCGACCTCCAGGCGTTCGAGTTCAGCGACGCCAACGGCACGGAGCTCAACACTGCTGCGAACTCGGTGAATCCCGGCAACAACTGGACGACGTCGCTCGTGCTCGACAACCCCGCGTTCAGCCCCTCGACGGTCGAGGCCGGTTCCTACCGGCTCGTCAAAGAAACGCCGGGGCTGGCGACGGCCCACCTGCAGATCGCTAACGTTGCGTCGGGATCACTCTACCTCGTCGCGCGGATGGCGGGCTGGGCGTTCCGCGAGTCCGACCCCCCCGGGGCGGCCGAGGAGGTGCGGTTCGCGTTCCTGAACGACGACACCGGGATCAGCGGGGCCACCATCACCGCAGAGGCGGTCATCCGCCGCAACGCGGCGGGAACCATCGAACTCGCCGGCCGTGCGCTCGGGATCGGCGGCACGACGATCGCGGAGGTGGCGCCGCTGGCGACCGACCAAACCGCCCCCTTCACGCTGGTCCTCGAGGCCAACCTCGACAACGACACGTACAAGGTGTTCTACAAGAACGGCACGAGCCCGTCGCAGTTTCTTGGGCTCGGCGCCATCGCGCCCACACGCGACGCCAACTCGGTGCGTTTCGCCGCGAACAACTTCTTCGGCGACGGCAACTTCGCGCCGGTGCTGTTCGAGGAGCAGGTGCTGGTCGACCGGATCGCCGTCTCTACCACCAACCCGCTCTCCGACTTCCTGACCGCCACCGTGAACCGAGACACCGGCGCGCTGACGCTGGTCAACAACACGGGCGTCGCGCTCCCCAACCTGCTCTCGTACTCCATCGAGTCCTCCGCCGGATCGTTGAACGCGGCCGGGTGGAAGACGGTCGCTGGCAACTACGATGTCAACGGCAATAAGACGGTCGACGTCGACGGCGCCTGGTCGGTCCAGACCGCGACGGCCTCGACGCTCGCCGAGGGCGCACTCGACGCCAACGGCGGAGCGCTCTCCGTGGGCCAGTCGGTGGTGCTCAACCTGGCCAGCGGCGTGTGGCTCAAGTCGCCGTTTGAGGACCTGACGCTCAAGCTCAACTTCGCGGGGGGGGTCACCCGCTCGGCCGACGTGTCGTTCACCGGCAACTCCGGCAATCGCTTTGTCGTGGGGGACCTGAACTTCGACGGCCAAGTGACCGCGGCCGACTGGACCACGCTCATCACCAACGCCGAGACCAGCCTCGCCGGGCTCACGCTGGCCCAGGCCTACCGCCGGGGCGACCTCGACGGTGACGGCGTGAATAGCATCTTCGACGTGGGCCTGTTCCAAACCGCCTACGACGCGGCGAACGGCCCCGGCGCCTTCGCCGTGATGGCCGCCAGCGTGCCGGAGCCCTCGGGCGTGCTGGCCGCGTTGTTGGCCGTCGCCGCGGGCTGCGTGCTGAGGCTCCCTCGCCGCGCGTCCGCCTGGGCCTGCCTGGCCCTGCTGCTGGCGGCGCCGACCCCGGGGCGGGCCGCCATCCTCGACGACTTCCCCTTCACCGACGCCAACGGCGCCCGCCTGGGGGAAGTCGAGAACGTCGCCAACCCGGCCCACGTGTGGCTGGAAGAGACCTCGGTGATGACCGAGTCGTTCGTCAACGGCGGGGTGCTGCGGGTCCAGAAGGCCAACGACGACTTCGCCCGCAACATCCTCGACATCAACAACATTACCAGCGGCAAGGCGTGGCTGGTGGCCCAGTTCGCGGGCTGGAGCTTCTCCTCGCTGGTGGGACCCGCCGAGTTCGACGACACGCAGCTTGAGGAGATCCGCCTCAACTTCCTCGACAACGACACGGGGCTCACCAACGCCAGCTCGACGGTGACCGCCCAGGCGATGATCTCCCGCACTCCGACCGGCGGGCTGGAGCTGACCGGCTCTGCCCTGGGCGGCGGGACCCCGATCGCGGCGACCCCCCTCAGCCTGACCCAGTCGCAGGCCTTTCAGCTGGTGCTCGAGCTCGACAACGACGCCAACACCTACACCCTCTACACCAAGAACGGCGCCGCGCCCTTCGCCAGCGCCGGGACGGGCAATATCAGCTCTGCACGCAACGGCAACTCGGTCCGTTTCGGGGTGAACAACAACTTCGGCGGGACGGGCGAGTTCCTGGACGTCGACCGGATCTACATCACGGACGTCTCGCCCATCGTCGACGCGGTCGACCCGCTCACGCTCCGCGTCAACACCACCACCGGCGCCGTGTCGATCGTCAACGCGTCGAGCGTGCCGTACGCGTTCGACTCGTACCGGATCGAGAGCGCCAGCGGCTCGCTGCGCGTGGGAGACGCGTTCTGGTCGAGCCTGAGCGACCGCGCCGTCGACGCGGTGGATGGCCCCGACGCGGGGTCGACCCTCGGGGACGGCGTCGGCGAGACCTGGGACGAGGCGGGGGGCTCCGGGCCCGGCGTGCTGGCCGAGTCGTTCCTGCTGGGGTCGACCAGCCTGGCGCCGACCCAGTCGCTCGCGTTGGGCAGCCCCGTGACCCCGGGCGGGACGCCGCTGATCGATTTCCAGTTCCGCCGCGCCGACACCGGCGCGGTGATCAGCGGGCTGGTTGAGTTTGTCACCGGCGGCCTGACGGGGGACTACAACGGCGACGGCGCGGTAAACGCCGCCGACTACACGGTGTGGCGCGACACGCTCAATCAGAGCGTGCCCGCCGGGACCGGCGCCGACGGCGACTCCAACGGCGTGGTGGGCCCCGCCGACTACACGGTCTGGAAGAACAGCTTCGGCCTCGGCGCCGCCGTCGCGGCCGTCGAGGGTTCGCCGGTCCCCGAGCCGGCCGCCGTGCTGCTGCTGTTGGTCGCGGCGGGGTTCCCCGCTGCGTCGCGGGCGTGGCGGCCGCGCGGCCGCGTCGCAACCGCGGCCCCCTTCGAGTAACCTGGGGGCATGCAACACTCCCCTCCCGCGGTCCGTAGAAACCTGCTGGCATTGGCCGCGTGCGTGCTGGCGGCCGGCGCCACAACGGCCTCCGCCGCGGAAAACGACGTGCTCGCTCTGGCCCGAGGCTTCGCCGACGGCGGCCGCTACCACTGGGTCGCCGGCAACTCGGGGTCGCCGATCGCCCTCGAGCTCGGCGGCCAACAAATCCTCCCCAAGGGGGACGGCACGTTCTGCAGCGGCTTCACGTTGGCGGTCGCCTTCGAGACCGCCAAACGCCGTGGGCTGCTCGACGGGGTCGCGCTGGAGGACCTGCGGGCCTTCCAGCGGAACTGGTTCGGCGCGACCAAGGCGAGCGGCGAGACGCAGTGCGTGTACGCGGCCGAGCTGCTGGGCGTCGGCCGCGGCGTGCCCGTCGACGAGGCCAAGCCGGGCGACTTCGTGCAGCTCTGGCGGGCGGGCGGGTCGGGCCACAGCGTGGTGCTGCTGGGGCTGGTCCGCGACGCCGACCAAGTCGTCGGGCTACGCTACCGGAGCTCGCAGGGCTCGACCGCCGGGATCGGCGACCGAGAAGAGTTTTTTGCAGACGCCCCGGGCCGCGGCGGCTCGGTGCTCCGCGGGCGGACCTACGTGTGCCGCCTCGACGACGCCGCGCCCGACTCCTCGACGCCCCCCGCGAAGAAGGCCCCGACGACTCATTCGACCACTGGCTCGACCACTGGCTCGACCACTGGCTCGACGGAGCCCTCGACGGAGCCCTCGACGGTTCCCTCGACGGTTCCCTCGACGGTTCCCTCGACGGTTCCCTCGACGGTTCCCTCGACGGTTCCCTCGACGAAGCCTTGAACCGCGCCCTGAACCGCGCCGACGCCCCGGAGGCCGACGGCCGGTTTGCGGAGGCCGGGGCCCTGCTCCAGCGACTTCCAACGGGGCGAGGTCGAGACCGACGGCCAGAACCTGTACTTCGACGCGTGGGACGGAGGGCTCGAGGCCCAGACCGAGCCGGCGGCGTAGGGCGGGCGTGAATCTGGTCGCGGATCGAGTCGTTTGGTGCGGCGTCGCAGAAAAGCAGTGTTCGCCATGAGATGTGCCGGGGCATGGCGAAGGAGCAAGTGCGGGCGCTGGCGTCACCCTCGGGCAGCGCGGTAGGTCGCCGGCCCCGCGGCCGCAGCGTGTACGAAATGCGATCCGGTCTGGGAGCACGGGCTCTGCCTCGAGACGCCGCTGCCAAGTCCGTACCGGCTGTCACCGGCCGGGTGGTGGCGACCGACTTCAGCGGCAAGCAGAGACTGAACACCTGGGTGACGTGTTCCTTTTCACCCTAGGCTAGCTGCTGATCCGAGACGCGCCCAAACACCCCACCACGACCGGCCGCACGCCGGGGGTCCTCACCCCGGCTGAATCCCGAAGGCGGGCAGGAAGCGCGTATATGCTTTCTGTCCAACGGCGCGTACGGGTCGATCCAGCGCCCGCCACCCCGAGAGCGGAAGGTCCCGGCTGGGCGCGTCGCACGCGGCTGTTGTTTGGCTCTGCCGCCGGGCCGCACCGGAGCGGGCCCCGCCGACGCCGCGCACCCCCGTGCGTGCATTTGTGCTGATGCTGGCTCGACTCCCGCACAGGCCAAATAGAACGAGCCGTTCGTTGTTGTCGGCCTACAGGCGCCCCGACACGGCCGTTCACGCGCTGTCCGCCGGGGCGCCCGTCCAGGTTGTCAAATAGCACGGGCTGCGTGCCGCCGATCGGCGGCTACGCCGCGCACCCCCGCCGCGCGGTTTGCGCTCTTTTCGCCGCGCACCCCCACTGTGCGATTTGCGCTCTTCCTTCCGCCCACACCCGCCATGCGAGGTGCGCTCCTCGTGGGACGCACCCCTGGCGTCCGGGCCGAACTGCTGACGCACGATCTCCCAGGCGAGGTGAGGTCCGGGCGAAACGCGCCGGCGAACGTCCCGGCGTCGCTCAGCGACCCTTCGAGGCCCCGGTACGACGACACACGTCCTCGCGATGGCGGTGAGAACTAGCGGCACGACAACTGGGTCGCCTCGGCTGGCAAGCCTTGGATGTTCGCCGGTCAGCACCAACCCGTCGCAAGCCGCGCGCGGCGATGGCGCCCAATCGCACGCTGCGAAGGCTGACCGGCCGAGCCCAACGCTACCGGTCGCGCGCCCCAACCATGGGGCCGCGGTTGCAGCCGATCGGGGGAGCGGCCGCGCTCGTGCCCCGGCGCGGCCGTTGACGCGCTGTCCGCCGGGGCGCCTCTCGGATTGTCAAACAGCGGCCCGGCGGGAGAGTTCGGGCGTCGGCCGCCCCCCGCGGGCGGCCCCTCTACGCGCGTAGAGCGATCGGTGCTTCGTGCTGCGCACAACGCTCAGCGAGCGGTTGCGGGCTGCTGCGCCGGGCGCCGGCGTGGCCGGCGTTGCCCGACAGATGCGCGGATTGTCATTTCTTGTGGGTCGGGAGCCGGCGTGGGGCGTTGCCCGACAGGTTGGCGGATTGTCATTTCGGGTTTAGTGCGGGGAGTGCGGCTCGCCGGCGGGGGCGCCGCCGGCGAGCCCGCCGGGGCAGGCGCCGCCGTCTGTTGAGCCGAGCCTGTCGCTGCTGGGCCTCGCAGCGGCGCTGCGTCGGCCCGGCTCAATAGGACGATTGACGCTCGCGCTGCCCGCTGCGGCGCTGCTCGATCCTGGACATCAGGTCGAGCTGCTTCAGCGCCTCGGTCGTGTTGCGGTTGCTGTCGAGTTGGCGCCTGAGCTTCTCGTGGATCGGGAGTTCGGCGTCGGCGAGCAACGCGGACGTCTCGGCGTGGGCCGCCTCCGCGGCGAGCACGTGTTCGAGCGCCGTCTGCATCAAGGAGCTTTCGCCCTCATACATCTCGGCGGCCCGCTCTTGGAACGCCAGCACCCGCGACGCGGCGTCGCGAGGGCGTCCTAATCGGCGTAGGCGCGGTTGTTCCAGAAGCGACGCTTGAGGTGGCGCCAGAGGTTCTGGGTCGGGTTCAGCTCGGGGCAGTAGGGGGGCAGCCTCACCAGCGTCACGTTCTCCGGCACACGCAACGGCGCCCGCTGGGCGCCCGTGGGTCTAGTTTCGGCAGCGCCGTCCCAGATCATCACGGCGCGCCCTCCCTCGGGAAGGGTCTTGGCGAGCAGCTCCAAGAACGAATGGATGATTTTCGGGTTCAGCTGCGGGCTGAGGAGCCCCCCGGCGTGCCCCGCCGAGCTCCAGTAAACGCTGCGGGCGCACGGCGCCGATGCCCCTCAGGTACTTGTACTGGGTCTGACGCACCGCCGTTGGCCGCGGGCCCTTCTCGGCCCAGACGTTGGTGTTGGTCCCCTGCTGGCCGAGCCGTGACTCGTCCTGGAAGTAGACCCGCAGCCGCTTGCCCGGGTGCTCCGCGGCGATCTTGTCGAGGCGCTCGGGCCACGCATCTCACCGTCCCGGTGACGTTTCGCACAACGACGGGCAAGGGGGGCGTGCTCCATCGCGGCAATCTTCGACCAACCGAAGTCGAGGGGCGCCAAGGGTTCTCCGTCACCACGCCGCTCCGCGCGCTCATGGATGCCGCCGCCGACGGCACGATCGCCGAGGAGCGCCTAGCGCGAGCCGTCGAGCAGGCGATCGACCGCGGGCTGGTTCGCAAGTCGCAGCTCGCCACCGCGGCCGAGGCATCGTCCGCACACGGCCGGCTCGCGCGACGGATCTCCGCCGTGCGCTCATCCCCACCATGGGGAGATCGTACAAATCCACCGCGGGATTGGGATTCTAGATGTCGCTTGAAGAGCGCTTGAGGACGCTCCATGACGAAACGGGAGCGCATGGTGCTGGGCGTCGCCGCCGGCTGCGCACCCCCGCGCGCGGGTTTGCGCGCGTTGGCGGCGGCTGCGCACCCCCGCGCCATGCTTTGTGCGTTCCCGGGGCCGCCGGCCGGGCGGATCGGGGCGACGCATGCCTGCCCCGGCGCGGCCGCTTACGCTCTGACCGCCGGGGCGCCGAATTGGGTTGTCAAACAGCTGGCGAGCGGGAGGACCCGCCACGCGTTAGTCCTGTTGGCCGACGTTGGCGAACAGGTCGGCAAACGACGCAAACGGCGCGGCGGGTTGGGCCGGCGGCCGCTCGGCCGGTCGGGCCGCCGGGGCAGCCGCCGGGGCGTCGCGACGCAGCGGGTACAGGGGGGCCACGGCAGCCGCCGTCGGGGCAGCGGGGCCGAGCTTGGGCCAGGTCGTCCGCTGCACGGCGTCGATCCGCATCGCGGCCTCGTAGTCCCGCAGCGCCCCCGACGCCCGGCGGCTAAGGCTATCGATGCACTTCTGGACCGTCGGGCTCTTCCAGTCGTCGCCCTCCAGGCCGAACTCGGCATCGCGCACGGCCCGCTGGGTCTTGAGCACGGCCTCCGCCGCCAGCTGGAGGGCGACCCCGGCGCCGGGGGGCAGCAGGCCCGCGAGGCAGCGGTGGTCGGTCGCGTCGGTGGACTCGTCCTGCTCCTCCTCGTGGAGCATCCGGGCCGCCAAGTCGAGCGCCTCGGTAAGGCTTGAGCAGCCGCGGCGATTGGTGCGGGGCGCCTCGGGGGCGAGCTGCGTCGGTCGCAGCCGCGGGTAGCGGCGGAGGTACGCCGCAAGCCGTTCGAGCGCCCCGGGGTCGTCGCCGTCGATGGCGCCGCAGATCATCATCAGCTCGTCTGACTCATCCAGCTCCGCGACGGTCCGCTGACGGGTTGGGTCCATGCGGGCCCGCCATTCCGCCGCTGCCTGTTCGCGGACCCCGTCCGGGCACCCCCCCATGCGACGCATGACGGCGGCGTGCAGCTCTGAGTGTCCGACCGACGCACGTTCGGCGGCGTCGATCAGCTCCCGCTCGTGCAGCAGGTGCGGGTCCTGCGTGAGCCGGCGCCCCCGGGCGTCACGCGGCGTCGTGTCGGCGGCGCGTTCGGCGGCCCACTCCCGCTGGTACTCGAGCCTCGCCCGCTCCTCGTTCGCTTCTTGGAGGCGCTGCTTGGTGCGCGAAAGCAGGCCGTACACCCCCCACCACTCGGCCTTGGCCGGGCCGTTGCGGGGGAACTTCCCCCACCCCGGGCCGAGCCACTTCCAGTGGGCTTTGGCCTCGTCGTACGGCCAGCAGTCCGGCTCGCCGTCCTCGGTGGACTCGATGTATTCCTCGAACGTCAACGGGTCATACTCCGCCTCGCACTCGTACGCCTCGCCCCCGTGGTCGCCGTCGTCGTAGAGGGCGCCGTCGTCGTAGAGGGCGCCGTCGGCCTCGGACGTCGGGGCGGCGTCGGCCGAGGCGCCGGCGGAGGCGCCCGCCGCGGTGGGCGCGGCCGGGGCGTCCCTGGTCGTGGAGCGCTGCTCGTTCGTCCTCGCGAGCCCGGCGGCAAGCGCGGCGCCGAGCCGTTCTACTTCTGCCTGCGCCGCTTCGATCGGCGCCTCATAGGGCGCCTTCGCCGCCGCGACCGCGGCCCGGAGGTCCGAATCGATGGCGGCGCCGGCGGCGTCATCGAGGGGGGCCTCCGCGGCGGCCTGGGGGGGCGACGCCGCTGGCGGTCCGCCGGCGGGGGCCGGCTCGGGCGCCGCGCCCGTTGGGGCGCTCGGGCAGAGCGCGGCTTGGACCATGGCTTCTACGGCGCCGGCGGCGTCGGCCCCTTGGGGGGGCCGCGGGGGCTCGGCCGGCGCCGGTTCTTCGGGATGGGGGTTACTGGACACTGCGTTTCTTGCTCCAACGGCGGTTCTGGTAGTGGAATCCGGCGGCGGTCGCGGCCGCCTCGATCTGGGGCCGGGCGGCGTTGTCGGCCTGCTGGAGGTCGGCGTCGATCTGCCGCAGGGCGCGGACCAGGGCCTGGCGGCGGGCCCGTTCTTGCTTGCGGGCTTCGGCCGCGTCGGCGGCCGCCTGGGCCTCGGGGCCGCTGCCCCAATAGAGGGTGCGGGGCTTGCCGTCGACGCGGACGTTTTGCTGAAAATAGCGGCGGTTTCCGCGGGTTTTCCAACCCATGCGTGGCCTTCCTGGCAGGGGATCCGTGGTAGGGGATCGGGGGGCCACTTCCGTGCTCCGCGATCCGAAGCGGGGCGACCGCGCCCGGCTCTAGGAACCAGCGGGCCGCTCCGAACGACGTTCCGGGCCGCGCGACATTCCATTGCCCTTTCGGACTCGACCGCTGCAGAAAGCGGCCGCCGTTGACGCGGCTGCCTCGATTCTACCGGGGGGGTGCAGAAAAAGAAAGCGTTTTGTCAAGTGCCCCAGCCGCTCGTCCCAGGGCCCGGCCGATTCGCTTCGGCCGCCGGGGGACGCGGCCGCGGGCCGACGGGGGTGGGGCCGCACCCATGGGTCGGACGAAACAGGGAGGCGGCGCCGCGGCTTGGCGTGCGTGGTTGGATCGCAAGGCGGGGCAGGGCGGGGCCCGCTGGGGCAGGGGGGCCGGCGCGGTCGGCCAGCCTGGAACAGGGGCCGCGGCTTGAGTGCGGACACGCCGGGTGAAACGGCTGGATCCTTCGGACAACTAGCCGAGGCCATCTTCTCTGGGATCCTCGGCCATCCACCAAAAGTACGTCTCACCTCCCTTCCGATGGTCATCACCCTGTTGGCGTGCCAGCGCCAAAGGGTCGTGCCGACGCGGGTTTGGTTTGACGCGCGTCGTGCCGCTCTCAGCCCTTTCTGACCCGCCATTGCTGAGGCGGTATCCTCGCGATCGAATCGAGAACCTTTCCTCAGAGGTCGTCGCCACCGCTGCGGATTCTTGCCGGACGACCCCCGCGGCGGCCGGTCCGCCTCCGGCCACCTGGCGGGCGCCGGATCTGAGGGAGGTGATGTCCACCGCTGCGCCGTAGCCGAGCCTCGAAATTGCTGAGATGAGGCAACCGCCGCAACCGTCAGGACGCTACGCCGCCGCAACGCGACGCACGGCTTCCACCGTATCGAGCGTTTCGCTAGCGAGCATGTGGTAGTTCGTCTTCGCAGCCGCCATCCCATCGAACTCCGGCAGCTTTGCCGCGGCGGTTGCGTCCCACACGACGGCAACCTCAAACCCCTGCTCGAGCAGGTCGCGTAGATGCGATTCTACGCACAGGTTGGCCGACATGCCCGCGAGCAGCACCTTGGAGACTCCGCGCTTGCGTAGCTGCAAGACCAGAGCGTTCGTCTGGGGCCCAAACACCTTATGCGGGCTCGTGACCACCGTCTCGCCGTCGTTGATGAAGGGCTTGTAGCGCTCAAGCCAATCCGCCCCCGACCCCTCGAAGCCGGCCAAGTCGAGCGGACCGGGACGGTCGAACATCTTGATGTCGTGCATCAGCCGTTCGAGCGAGCCTTCAAAACGCCAGCGGTGGTCGTGCGGGTAGTAGTAGTGTGGCGACACGAAAACCGGCAGCGAAGCTTCCTTGGTCGCTCTGAAAAGTGACTCCAAGTTATCGACGGTCTTGTTTTCCGTGACGCTCTGGCCGACGACACCCCAGGTAACGCCCTTGGGGCTGAGGAAATCCTTCTGCGGGTCGGTGACCACTAGGGCAGTGTCGCCACGGCTCACTTCGAAGCCGGGAACAGGAAGGGACATTTGTACATCCTTCGGTTTAATTTGTGTGGCGAATGCTTGGGCTTCGAGAAGCCTCAATGCGCGTGTTCAATCGGGTGGGTATGAAAGGATTGTGCGTGGGTGGTGCCCTCAGCCTTCACCGAGACGCGACTTCAACGGCTCGATCTCTTGCTGCAAACTGGCGATTTCGCCTCGAAACTTGTCCTCCGGGAAGCGACGGTGGATGTGTTGCGGGCAGTTGACGTCCCACGCCTCAACGTCAAAGACAATCGCTCGTTCGACCTGCGCGGGATAGGTCGGATCGGCAAGTTCGGAGTTCAGCCGATCGTCGCCTGCGACGACTCGAGCGCGTCCCCAGACCTTGATCCGGCGCCGGTTCTCGTAGTCCATCAGAAACAGAAAGGCCTTCGGATTGTCTTGAAGGTTGCCGAGCGTGATGTACTGACGGTTGCCGCCGAAGTCCGCGAAGCCGAGCGTCTTGTCGTCGATCACCCGCAAGAAACCCGCCGGGCCGCCGCGGTACTGGATGTAGGGCTGGCCATCGGCGTTAGCGGTGCCGAGGTAGAACATGTCGAGCTCTGACAGGAACGCTTGCAGGTCGGGCGTAACGGTGGTCCGCCAACCTCCGCTCTCCTCCATCTTGCGGTAGGCCTGCCGTGAGCCGTTCGACGCCTGGATCGCCTTGACGGTTGGCGTGAAGGCGATGTCGCTTGGATAGTGGGTCATCTCGCCGACTCCCTCCTCAGGAATAAGGCCCCCCCCCTCGTGCGGAAGGGGGTGGGCGACAACGACTAGCGGGCAACCTTGCGGTCCAGGAAGTCACGCATCCGTCGGGCGATCTCGGCGCCGTCCTCCTCCAACGCGAAGTGCCCCGTATCGAAGAGGTGAAACTCCAGGTCCTTCAGGTCGCGCTGGTACGGGTACGCCCCCGCGTCCGGGAAGATCGCGTCGTTCTTGCCCCAGACGATCAGCGTCGGCGGCTGGTGCGTCCGCAGATACTCTTGCCACTTGGGGTACAGCGGCGGGTTGCTGCCGTAGCTGAAGAACAGGGCGAGCTGGACCTCTTGGTTGCCGGGGCGATCCAACAGCGACTGGACGTGGCCCCAGGTGTCCGGGCTGATGACCTCGACATCACGGACCCCGTGCGTGTACTGCCACTTGGTCGCGTCGAGCGTCAGCAGCCCCCGCAGGGCGTCGCCGTTAGCGTCGGAGCGGTCGGCCCAGTACTTCTTGACGGGGGCCCAGAAGTCGTTGTCGATCCCTTCGTCGTAGGCGTTGCCGTTCTGGATGATCAGGGATTCGACACGCTCCGGGGCCGCCGCCGCGATCCGGAAGCCGACCGGCGCTCCGTAGTCCATGAGGTACAGCGAGTACCGCCCGAGGCCGACTCGGTCGATAAACTTCGTCACGACTCGGGCGAGGTTGTCGAACGTGTACTCGAACTCATCAACCGACGGCGCTGAGCTTTGCCCGTAGCCCGGGTAGTCGGGGGCGATGACGTGGTACTTGTCCGCGAGTTGCGGGATCAGATCACGGAACATGTGCGAGGAAGTCGGGAAACCGTGCAGCAGGAGCACAGTGGGAGCGTCCTTCGGGCCCGCCTCGCGGTAGAAGATGTCGAGTCCGTCGATCTTGACGGTGCGGTAGCGGACCGTGGGTAGTTCGGCCACCGCAAACGACTCTGCCAGAGCAAACAACGCCGTGATCAGCAGCCAACGACCGCTAGCTTGGAAAAACATGATCTTCTCCTGAGTGAGTGCCGGGCGACCAAGGAAACGGGATTCTGTGCGTTGCGTTCACGCGATGCAGAGCACGGCGGCGGGTTCGTTCGGCCGAGGCTCGCCAGCTGGCCAATGGAACTTCCGCTCCGACTCCGCGATGGCAAGGTCGTTGATGCTCGCCTCGCGGCGACGCATCAGCCCCTCGGCGTCGAACTCCCACAGCTCGTTGCCGTAGGCCCGCCACCACTGACCGACAGAGTCGTGGTACTCGTACTGGAAACGGACGGCGATCCGATTGCCCCCGAACGACCAAAGGTCTTTCATGAGCCGGTAGTCAAGTTCTCTCGCCCACTTGCCGGAGAGGAACTCACGGATCGCTTCTCGGCCTTCGAGGAATTGGTCGCGATTCCGCCACGTGGAGTTTTCGCTGTAAGCCAGCGAAACCCGATACGGGTCGCGGGAGTTCCAAGCGTCCTCGGCAGCGCGAACCTTGGCGGCAGCCGACTTGCGCTTGAAGGGAGGTCGGATGTCGGTCGGTTTGGGCATGGGATGCTCCTTATTTAGCTTTCTGCGAGTCGGCGAAGAGCCCGTCGCGGCTCACGGTCTGTCGCGGCGCGGCATCTCTAGGCCGAGCGGCCGCAGCCGGTCGAGCAGGCGACTTCACCACTCGGGGCGTTCGCCAGCGGAGCGGCCACAGGGAAGTCGATGTCGGTCTCAACTAGGTTGTTGAAGAAGTTCGTGTACACGTTCAGAGCGACGTGCGCAACTGTCTCGGCAACCGCGTCGTCTCCGAAGCCCGCATCGCGGAACGCTTCGAGTTCTGCATCCGAAACGCGACCCCTGGATTCCAAAACCTCCGAGGCGAAGCGAGCGATAGCGCGACTTGCGACGTCGATGCCCTCGGAGCGGCGTGCGGCTTCGATCCCTTCGGGCGAGAGGCCAACCATCTTTCCAATGGTCGAGTGGGCGGCGAGGCAGTACTCGCAGCCGTTCACCTCCCCGATCGCCAGCGCGACGATCTCACGTTGCTGGGCGGTAAGGCCTTCACCTGCCGCGATCGCGCCGGATAAGTCGAGGTAGCCGCGGAGCGCGGCGGGGGAGTTCGCGAGCGCCCGGAACAAGTTGGGCACGCGGCCGAGCTTCGCCTTCACGGCGTCGAAGAGTTCGGCTTGTTGCGGGGAGGCTTGTTCGTGGACGATCTGAGTGAGGCGAGGCATGGCATCAATTCCTGTAACGGGGTTGGAAGATCGGGCGACGAGTCACTTGCTCGGCGTCGCATTCCCCATTCGCACACCCGGCGCCAAAGCGTCGAAGAACCCACAAGTCTCTTTATGGATAGCACTTATGGCGATTCGACTTTCCAGGGGGATGCGACGAAATTTCGTCGATCAACGAAACTTCGTCACGGCACAACGAAAGTTCGCTATGATCGCGTCATGGCAAGCACCGCCTCCTCCGCACCGCTGATCGAGGACCCGAAGCGCCTCTTGCTTGACCTTGCACTGCAACGCGAGCTTCCAGAACTGCTCGACCTACTGGTTTCGCGGATCGCAGCCTCCGACGCCGTCGCCCTCACCAGGCTGTGGCTCGTTCGCTCGGGCGAAGGGTGCGAGACATGTCCGATGCGGAGCGAATGCCCCGACCGCTCGCAATGCCTCCACCTGGTGGCGAGCAGCGGGCGTTCGATCGTCGATCCAAACCAAGATCTCTCTCGGACCGACGGGCAGTTCCGGAGGTTCCCGATCGGTGTGCGAAAGGTGGGTCGCATCGCGGCGACGGGTGAAGCGATCGAAGCGCCCGACATGGCGGAGCTCCCTTCTTGGATCGCCAAACCCGACTGGGTTCGTGACGAGGAGATTGTCGGCTTCGCCGGCCAGCCGCTGAGCCATCACGGAATGGTGCTTGGTGTGCTCGGCGTCTTCACCCGCGCGCGGATCCGCGAAGGATGCCTCGATTGGTTGCGGATGGTGGCCGACCACGCGGCGGTCGCGATCGCGCACGCCTACGCCTGGGAAGAAGTCGAAAGACTGCGCAAACGACTGGAAGAGGAGAACGAGTACCTGCAGCAGGAGGCAGCCGCCGAACAGGGCTTTGGCGAGATGCTCGGGGTCAGCCCAGCGCTTCGAAACGTGAGCCAACAGATCGACCTGGTCGCCCCAACTGATTCGACGGTTCTCATCTTGGGAGAGAGCGGCGCGGGCAAGGAAGTTGTCGCCCGCGAGCTGCATCGGCGCAGCATGCGAGCCGACCGTCCGCTCATCAAAGTCAACTGCGCCGCGATTCCGCGCGAACTCTTTGAGAGTGAGTTCTTCGGGCATATCCGGGGCGCCTTCACCGGCGCGCTCCGCGACCGGACAGGACGATTCGAATTGGCTGATGGCGGCACGCTATTCCTCGACGAGGTCGGCGAGGTGCCGCTCGACCTGCAAAGCAAGCTGCTGCGGGTCCTGCAGGAGGGCGAGATCGAGCGAATCGGCGAGGAGCAGACACGCCGAGTCGATGTCCGCATCATCGCTGCGACCAACCGCAACCTGCTTGAGGAGTCTCGACAGAAACGGTTCCGCGAGGACCTGTACTATCGACTCAGCGTCTTCCCGATCGAGCTGCCTCCCCTGCGCGAGCGACGTGAGGATATCGCCGTGCTCGCCGAGCACTTCTTACAGCAAAGTCGGCAGCGGCTCGCGACCGTACCACCCCGCCTTACCAAGGCCGTCGCGCGAAAGCTGGAGCGGTACGATTGGCCGGGAAACGTCCGAGAACTCCAGCACGTGATCGAGCGTGCCGTGATTCTCTCACGAGGCGGACCGCTGCGGATCGATCTGAAAGAGCCGAACAACGGCGCTACGCCAAGCGCCTTGGCTGTCGAGGCGGAGGTCCTTACGGATGCTCAGGTCCGCCAGTTCGAAAGGGAGAACCTCCAGCGAGCAGTAGAAGCATCTGGCGGCAAGATCCATGGGCCGGACGGTGCGGCCGAGCTATTGGGCGTGAAGCCAACAACCCTCGCCTCTCGGCTTAGGGCGATGGGAATCAAGCGAGCTTAGCCGATCTCAATCCGGAGCATGAGCAACAACAACGCCGCCAGAATCAAGCAAGTGACCACAGTGCGGATCGTGTTCCAGCGGTTCCACCTTGACTCGAAGGCGAATCTCTCTTCGCTTGCCTGTGCGTCACCGAGGCTCTGGATATCAAGCGCCTGCACCTGGTTGATCAGCGGGATGTTAATGGTCGTGGTCGGCAGTTGGACGAGAAGTACGCTACCAGCGGCGCATGAGACCATGACCACTTGATCGATGCGGCTCTGAGATGTGAGCGCGAGCACCGCCGCTGCGACGAGTGTCAGCGACGAGCCGAGCCACATCGTCATGAACATTGGTTGCCCCCGTTGGATCACGCGGTCGATTGTCTGGAAGCAACGCAGAAACTCGTGGTCATCAAGTTTCGAGATCCCGGGCATTACAACGATGGCAAAAGCGAACAGGAATCCCGCCTTTAGTGCGGACAAGAAGGTGACGATCATGGCCAACCATGCGTAAGCGGTCATGCGTTGTCTCTTTGTCCTGTGCCTCGTTGCCTTGAAACTAGTGGAGCGTGACGCCCTCCGCCCGCTGAGCGTTTGCTTGGCGATTCGATTGATTCGGGACCGCAGCAGGTACCGAGCGTTCCCGCAGCGGCAATCCTGAGTCTTCGCGCCAGCAAGGCCCCGGAACGCGGGCTTGCGGGTCTCTCGCCGGACGTCGAGCGGAGCCGGCAACTGACAGTCTGGTATCTTATATCACTGTCATCCCACATCCCAGGTTCCTTCAGAAACGATGGACGTCCCGCGTGTCCGAGAGCAAGAACGTCAGCCATTGGATTGAACTGGTGAAGGGTGGTGACTCGGCCGCCGCGGACCGCATATGGCATCACTACTTCGAACGACTCGTCCACGCCGTGAGGGGCCGGCTACGGGGCGTTGACCGGGCCGTCACCGACGAAGAAGATGTCGCTTTGAGTGTGTTCGACAGCTTCTACGATGCGGCGGAGAACGGGCGATTCCCCGACTTATCAGACCGCGATGACCTTTGGCGTCTGCTGTTGAGGATGGCGGCCAGGAAGGTGGTCGATAAGCGGCGGCGGGACCGTCGACAAAGGCGTGGCGGGGACGTCCAGGTCCACTCCCTTGACCAGGCCGGCGACGAGGAGCGGATCATCGAAGCGATCGGCGACGAGCCCTCGCCGGAGATGACCGTGATGATGCAGGAAACCGTCGAGCGTTTTTTTTCTCATTTAGGTGTCGGGCCGCTCAGAGAAATAGCGGGTGCCAAATTGGAGGGATACGCCAACGCGGAAATCGCCCGGCGGTTGGGCTGTTCCGAGCGGACGATCGAGCGTCGCCTGCATCTGATCCGAGAAAAATGCCAGCAAGAATTAATGGGAGCCGATGAGCAATCGACAGAAAAAACTACCGATCGCGGCCCTGGAACGGATTGATGACGCCAGCGCCGAGTTCGAGCGTAAATGGCGGTCCGAAGAGCCGCCCTCCGTCGAGTCGGCCCTTACCGTTGCCAGCGACCCACTGGTGCGTGATGTTCTGTTGACGGAACTGATCGTTCTCGACATCGACTACCGGCGACGCTGCGGGGAATTGCCCGAAAAGCAAGAGTACCTCGACCGCTTCCCCGACTGCTCTGGAGCGATCAACGACGCTCTGGGCGATGCTGCGCCCAGAGCCAGCGCTTTCGAGCCGCCAAGCCTCGGCCGGCTCGCCGAGCTCTTTCCGTCACTGGAGATCATCGAACTGGTCGGTGTTGGCGGGATGGGCGCTGTTTACAAGGCTCGCCAGCCAGGCCTCGACCGCCTTGTCGCGCTGAAGGTCTTGCCCACGGAGTTCGACCATGATGTCAAGTTCGCGCTCCGCTTTACGCGGGAGGCGCGCACGCTCGCCAAGCTGAGCCATCGCAACATCGTCTCGGTCTTCGAGTTCGGTACAGTCGAAGACACCTACTACTTTTTGATGGAATACGTCGATGGTTCGACGCTCCGTGACGTGGTGAGCGCTGGAGAGCTGTCGCCAGAGCACGCGCTAGGGATCGTGCCGCACCTGTGCGACGCCCTGCAGTACGCCCACGACAAAGGGGTCGTCCACCGCGACATCAAGCCGGAGAACATCCTGATCGCGGCCGACGGGGCGGTGAAGATCGCCGACTTCGGGCTTTCGCGGATCCTTGGGGAAGACGGCCATGAAGGCATACTCACGGCGACGCACCAAGTAATGGGCACACCTCGCTACATGGCGCCCGAGCAGCTGGAAGGCTCACACGGCGTCGACCACCGCGCAGACATCTATTCACTCGGCGTAGTCTTCTACGAGATGCTGACCGGCGAACTGCCGATCGGACGCTTCGCGGCCCCTTCGAAGAAGGCCGAGATTGACGTGCGGCTGGACGAAGTCGTGCTGCGAACCCTGGAAAAGGAGCCCCAGCGTCGCTACCAGCACGCCAGCCACGTGAAGTCAGACATGGAGTCGATCGTGGCGGGCAACGACTCGTCTACGACGCCGACGGTCGCCTATGAGGCTTCTACGCCGGGAGATCAATCCGCCTTGAGCGCTGACCTCGCTCAACAGGAGATCGCTGGCCGCGTGCTGCTAACCCGCAGCCAGTTGATGGACCGGATCAAGGGCTCTTTGCGGCCATTGTTCCGGTGGCAGGTGCTGCAAATCCTCTTGGGAATCGCGATGATCGTTGTCGGCGCGCAGTGCTGGGCTCGCAATACGCAGGTCACCCACCGCGTGGTTAACGGTGTGATTGTGCACCTCTACGGCATTTTGTTGATCGCCCAGGCGCTGCTAATCTGCACGCGGCTTCGCAGGATCGACTACTCGAGACCGATCCACGAGATCCGCTCCAAGCTCGACAGCCTGCGTTCCGGCCACTTGCGTTCTGGCCCCATCGTCGGCCACGCGTGGTGGCTCATGTGGATTCCGGTCGCCGTGTCGCTCGGATTCGAGCAGGTGCTCTTCCCGAACGCCCTCTACCTGTCGCTGGGTGTCGGCGTGATCGGACTTGCCGTCTCGCTCTGGCTTCACTGGCGCGCTCTAAGACTGGGAAACCCGAATGCCGATAGATGGCGAACGAAGATGTCGGGCGAGAGCATCGCCGCGGCGTACCGAACCCTCGACGAGATCGCAAAGAGCCAGATTCAGTGACGCTGGGCCAACGGTTGAAATAACCAAGGAAGGGAGCACGCGATGAAGGCGATCACCTACTCACAGTACGGTCCCCCCGACGTCCTTCGCGTGACGGAGACCACCAAGCCCTCGCCCGGCCCCAATGAAGTCTTGGTGCGAACGCACGCGACTACGGTCACGTCGGGTGACTGGCGGGTTCGGAGCCTCGATATGCCTCCCGGCTTCAAGCTGATCGCACGGCTGATGTTTGGTCTAACTAAACCGCATAAGGACATTCTCGGTGGTGAGCTGGCCGGTGTCGTCGAGAGCGTTGGCCCAGACGTCGGCCGGTTCAAAGTCGGTGATCGCGTCTTTGCCTTTTCGGGATCGGCGTTAGGCTGCTACGTGCAATTCAAGTGCTTCCCCGAGGACGGTCTGATCGTGCCGATGCCAGACAACGTCGGCTTTGAAGAAGCCGCCGCCTTGAGTTTCGGCGGTACGACCGCCCTCGACTTTTTCCGCAAAGCCAATCTCCACGAAGGAGAGGCTGTTTTGATCAATGGCGCGTCGGGAGGCGTGGGGACCGCGGCCGTGCAGATCGCGAAGCACTTGGGCGCAACGGTCACCGGCGTGTGCAGCAGCGACAACGCCTCGCTCGTCGAGTCTTTGGGCGCTGACCGCGTCATCGACTACCAGTCAGAGGACTTCGCGGCGTTGGGCCAGAAATACGACGTCATCATGGACACCGTCGGAACCGCACCCTACTCGCGAAGCGCGCCTTGTCTAAACGAGAACGGACGCCTGCTGCTCATCCTAGGTGGGCTCCCCGACTTGCTGCGGATGCCGTGGGTAGCGGCGACCAGCACTAAGCGAATCGTTGGCGGCGCAGCGGCCGAGCGGCGAGACGACCTCGAAACGCTTGCTCAGCTTGCAGAGGCTGGGTGGTACAAGCCAGTCATTGATCGGCGTTACACGGTCGACCAGATAGTCGAGGCGCACCGGTACGTCGATTCGGGCAGAAAGAGAGGCAATGTGATTGTCCTATGGGAGGGATCACAGCCTTTGCCGCACACAGGCCACTAACCGTCGACGTTTCATCCAAGTAGCGTTCTTACACTGCCACTCTGTTCGGCCAGGATCATTCCAGCGGCTCAATGCCCATGCGAAGGAAGTTGATTTACGACAGCCTGCAAGAAGCAGTCTTGGAGGCCGAAACGCTTCTGAGCAGCGGCTACACCAGATCCGGCAATTGGTCTCTCGCTCAAGTCTGTCGCCACTTGAGGCTGACGATTGAGAGCAACGTGCGCGGGTACCCGGGATGGATGACAATTCTTGGCTATCCACTCCGCCCGGTGCTCCGCGCCTTCTTGCTTCCCCGTCTGCTAGATGGTCGGTCACCCAGTGGGGTCCGTACAGCCAAGATATTCGTGCCCCCAGATGACTTAGTCGACGCCGATGAGGTATTACGGTTCGAGCGATGCGTCGCCGAGTTCGAGAACTCAGATGCACAACTTCACTCGCACCCGGGATTTGGAGCCATGTCGAAAGCTGAGTTCAGTAAGTTTCATGCAGCTCACGCAGGGCATCACCTGAGCTTCCTGTGGCCGCGTCAGTCGGCGGACGACAAAGCTTGAAAAATCGGAAAGTCCAGCCATGCGACCGACAGGCCATTTCTGATCGACGCGTATGACCCACGTCTGAAATCACCACGCCCCAGGAAGGACAAGGCAAGAGATGAAGCCCGCAGTCGCCAACACCCCTACGGACACTCAGGTCGAGGTCGTAAGGAGCTTCGACGCGCCGGTCGAATATGTGTGGAAAGCGTTCACCGAACCCGAGTTGGTTAGCCGCTGGATGATGGGTCCGCCGGGTTGGTCGATGCCTGTCTGCGAGATGGACTTCCGCGTTGGGGGGCAGGTATGAGAGCCGATTCCGAAACGACGAGGAGGGAACCGAGTTCGGTCTCTGCGGCGAGATCCGCGAAATCGAGACACTGAGGAAGATCGTGCAAGACGAAAGCCATCGACTGCCGAGCTTCGAGGGCGAAGCGGCTGAGGAATCCGTTGTCACCCTGACCTTTCATGAAGCTAACGAGGTTACAAAGGTTGCCACGTTGATTGAATACGCCTCCAGCGAGGCCCGAGACTCCGCGCTTGCGACCGGAATGACCATAGCAATGGAAGCGGGCTACCGTAGCATCGATGAGTTGTTGGCTGAATGATTGCAGCGCTGCTTTCGCAGGTCGGACCACCCGTTCGCAGTTTGAGTGGGAGCCGACGCGCGGCGGTGCAGCTCACCTCCTTTGGAGTGCCGACTGGCCGCATGACCCAGGACGCGTCAGCCTGGGCAGCTCGGAGGTCGGCAAGCCTGCTGAGGTGTCCTCGCCGACGGACGACCTCTGCAGCTACGGCGGCAGTCCAGCGGGCCGCAACTTCGCCGGAGCCAGATCCGAGGGAAGTGATGTCCACCGACTCGACTTGGCCGAGCCTCCTACTCGCCGCGGATAATGCGAATGCTGCGGCGACACGTTCAACTGTACAGGTCTCGGTGAATTTCGACCTTGGCACAGGATTAGTAACCGTTCACACCCCGTCGCATAACTGCTCTTCGCGCCGGTCGGCGAGTTAGCGCACGCTGTAGGGCATGCCGCCCATTACGCCTGAGCAGATGTCCGCGTTGCCGCCGGAGTTCCGGGCGTTGCTGGGGCATGTGATCGACCACTACGAAGCGCGGATCGCCGTGCTTGAGGCGAAGATCGCGCAGCTCGAAGAGCGGCTGAGCAAGACGCCGCGGAACTCGTCGCTGCCGCCATCGAGCGAGCCCCCCCACGCCAAACCGCCGTCCGAGAAGCCCAAGAGCAAGAAGAAGCGGGGCGGGCAGCTGGGGCACAAGAAGCACACGCGGCCGCTGCGGCCGACCGATCAGTGCGACGACGTCCAGACGCACAAGCCGGCCGAGTGCCGCGGGTGCGGAGCGTCCCTGGCGGGGGAAGACCCCGATCCGCTGCGGCATCAGGTGTGGGAGCTGCCGCCGATCAGGCCGATTGTCACCGAGCACCGGCGCCATCGGCTGAGGTGTGGCCGCTGCGGGACCTCGACCTGCGCCCCGCTGCCGGCCGGCGTGCCGGTCGGTCAGGCGGGGCCGAACCTCGTGGCGTTGGCTGGGCTGCTGATGGGCTGCTACCGGCAGAGCAAGCGGCGCACGGCGTTGTTCCTTGAACAGGTCTTGGGGCAGCCCTGCTCGGCGGGCTGGGTGGTGAAACTGCAGAACCAGGCCAGCGCGTCGCTGGCAGCGCCGTGGGAAGAGCTCCGGGGACGGCTCGCGGCCCAGCCGGTGGTGAACATGGACGAAACGCCGTCCAAGCAGGCCGACATCAAGAGCTGGCTGTGGACGTGCGTCGCCCGAGAGTTCACCTGCTACACGATCCGCCCCAACCGCAAGGCCGATGCGATCACCGAACTGTTGGGGGAGAACTATCGAGGGGTAGTGGGCTGCGACCGGGCGAAGCCGAAGGTCCGCCGAAGGCGGGATGTACCTCATGCTCCAGCGCGTGCAGTGGTGTTGGGCGCACCTTCAGCGGGACTTTCAGGCGCTGATCGACTCGCCCGACCCCCAGGCCCAACGGTTGGGGCGCGACCTGATGCGGCCGACCGAGGCGCTGTTCTGTTGGTGGCGCCGAGTGCGGGACGGCACGCTCACCCGCCGCGGCCTGCGGCAGAAGATGGCGCCGGTCCGCCGCGAGGTCGAGGCCCTGCTGCTGCGGGGCGCCTTCAGCGGCAACCCACGCCTGATGGGGATGTGCGAGGGGCTCCACAAGAACCGCGCGTGGCTGTGGAGCTTCGTCGATGTCGAGGGGGTCGAGCCGACCAACAACTCGAGCGAGCGGGCCCTGCGGCACGCGGTGATCTGGCGCAAGCTCTCGTTCGGGACCCAGAGCGCCGCCGGCAGCCGCTTCGTCGAGCGGATGCTCACCGTCATCGAGACCTGCCGACAACAAACCCGCAACCCGTTGGCCTACCTCACCCAAGCGATCACCGCACAACTCCACCGCAGGGACCCACCGTCGCTCCTGCACGGGGTGTGAACGGTTGCACGGGCTGCTAAGCCGTCCGCCTGCGGCGAACTCTCCGATTCGAGAGACGCAGACCGGGGACCGGAACCAGCCATCGAGGTTGGCCCCAAACCCCGGAATCTCGGCCCAATATTCTTGGACGCTCTGATTTAACAACCCGTCGTGGGTTTACCGATTTTCTCGAGTTTTGTTCGTAAAATTGCTTCGGCGAACGGAGTGTACTTCTATGGACCCCCACAACCCTCGACTACACGAGCAATTTCTCACGCTGTTCACGTCGAATGAGTCGGCGATACGTGCCTACGTGCGCAGGTTGGTGCCGACGAGACACGATGCCGCGGACGTGATGCAGGGGGTCTCGTTGGTGCTCTGGAAGAAGTTCCGTGAGTTGGACCAGCCAAGTGATTTTCGCAAATGGTCATTTGGCGTAGCCCGTTATGAGACGTTGGCCTGGCTGCGCGACAAGGCGCGAGATCGGCTGGTGTTGGCCGATGACGTTTTGCATACCGTGGCTCAGGAATCAGGGCGGGACGAAGAGCGACTGTCCGCGCAGCGAGAGGCCTTGGAAGGCTGTCTTGAAAAGCTGCCCAAGGAGCAGCGGACTATGATTCTGGCGGCATACGCGCCCGACGCGGCCATTCAGAACGTGGCGAAACAGAGTGGACGAACTGTCGCGGCCTTCTACCAGTGGTTGCATCGTATGCGACTGCGATTGCTGGAATGCACACGTCGCACGCTTCAGGCGGAGGGGCTGGCATGAGCGATTCGCCTGACTTGCGTCCGCTGTTCGTGGATTATGCGCTTGGGGTAATCTCCGCCGCGCAGCTTCAGGCTTTGGAAGCGGCGCTCCGCGAGGACTCCGATCTGCGTCGGGACTTTATCGAGTACATGAATATTGATTCGGCGTTAGGCGACATGGCGGCGCTATCTGAGGCCGAACTGGCTGAGTTTGAAACAACAAAGCCAGACAATGGATCGAGGGCAAGTGATTCTGGTGTGTCCAGAGCAATTGCAGGAACCAACGACCGACCATCGCAAACATATCGAGCTGTCGCATTCCTGGGTGCACTTGCGGCGACTTTGCTCATTGCGGCATTTCTGTGGTTCACCAGCCCCAGCGAAAACGAACAAGCACCGGTGGCAACGCTGGTCACGGATGTCGATGCCGTTCTGTTGTGCGACGGCCAGCCTTGCAAGGGTACAGAATTGCAAGCCGGTAAGTATCGGCTGGACCGAGGGCTTTTACACTTGCAATTCGACGGCGGAGTAATGGTTTACGTGGAGGCTCCTGCCCGCTTCGACGCAATCAGCGACAAACGTGTGATGCTGCATAGCGGGCGACTGTCAGCCAGAGTCCCTCCCGAAGGAATCGGATTCACGGTGGAAACTCCCGAAGCGGAAGTCGTTGACTTTGGCACGGAGTTCTCCGTCGATGTGGAAGGCGGCGCGAGCGAGGTTCACGTGTTCGAAGGACTTGTTCGCGTGCATCCCGGGGCTTCGAATCAGCGTGACGTCTCTCGGTCCGTTGAAGTGCAGGCGTCTCAGGCCGTGCGAATCACCGAAGGTGCGGCCGAGCCCGAGGATATCTCGATCGAGACCGACAGGTTCATTCGGAACTTTGACGAACCGAAGTGGAACTACGCGCGCTTGGTCAGGCGGTCGTCGCCTTTGGCCTACTACCGAATGCCAATTCGTGACCGCGGGCTGGTTGCTGAACCGCCTGAATATTCGGGCGTCGTGCTGACTGGGGATGGCAAACGTCCGCCACACGCCCGCGGCGTGTTCGTCGGCGGTTCTCTGCGAGTCGGAGCCGATTGCTCCGGACGCGGAGGACGCGTCGATTCCCCGCCACCTTTGAGCACAGGACAATTCTCACTGACCGTGTTCGTGTACCTCGAAGTGCCCGCGCACAGCGCGATGGTTGCCACGAACTTGCATGATGGTCAGGGCAACTTTGGTCTGTCTCTCGATGACAGCGGTCTGCTGCAGGCCGCCGTCAGGAGCGGCAATGGAGATGTATCGTTCATTACAGGCAACTCGGTCCTGCCGCAGAAGACATGGCGGCACGTCGTCGTGACCGCTGATGGTGAGCAATTGCGGCTCTACGAAGACGGGGAACTTGTTGCGTCCAAACCCTGTGCAGCAGTGGCAGCCAGTGACTCCGATACGCTCTGGTTCGGAACAAACGGTAGAGCGACCCAGGTGTGGGACGGCCGGATCGACGATGTGGCATTGTTCAACCGAGCGCTTACTTCAGAAGACATCGCCGCGCTTTATCGCACCGCACAGGAGGAGATTGCCAGATCACAATGACAATGAAACACAACCACGAAGATACATCGAGCGCCCACGCAAAGAAACTCATGAACATACCGACGCGCTTCCTTCTCTGTATCGTTCTAGTCCTCGCATCCTGTAATGGCCATCTGCTTGCGGCCGATACGCGACCCAATGTCGTGTTCCTGGCAGTCGACGACATGAACGACTTCGTCGGATGTCTCGAGTCACGCCCCAATGCGATCACACCCAACATTGATCGGCTTGCCGCGCGTGGCGTGTGCTTTACCAATGCTCACACCGCCGGCGTGTTTTGTGCGCCCAGTCGTGCGTCTATCTTTTCCGGCCAGTACGCTTCGACAACCGGATGCTATACGACTCCGAATTACTTTGTGCATCGCCCGGAGATTGAATCGCTGCAAATGAGCTTTGCCAACGCGGGTTACTCGACGTTCGGCGCGGGCAAGTTGTTTCATCATCCCGCTGGAGCGATCGACCAGCGTGGATGGACGGAGTACTTCCTTCGTAACCAGTTCCAGCGTGAAGGCGGTTGGGCGCTTGAATCGTGGAGCAGCGACACACCCGTGCCACAGCCGTTCCCGGCAAGCGTCTACAACCAGGGCAAGGAGATCACCGGTGGACTGTTCCTGGAATGGGGAGCGATCCCGAACGACCAGGAAGAGGAGATGGCCGACACGATACGAGCCAACTGGGCCGTCGAACAACTGAAACGAAAACACGACAAGCCGTTCTTCCTGGCCTGCGGTTTTTACGCTCCTCATTATCCCAACTACTGTCCGCAGAAGTATTTTGGTCTGTACGATCGAGACGCTATCGAGACTCCAGCGTTCAAAGAAGATGACTTGACGGACCTCCCCGACAAAATTCGTAAGCAACGCCAGAATCGCAAAGCCCAGCACTACGACAAACTGGTCGCGATGGGTGCCTGGAAGGACGCTCTGCACGGATACCTTGCCTGCACCAGCTACGCCGACGCGATGGTCGGGCGAATTCTGGATGCGCTCGAATCAAGCCCCGACGCCGACAATACGATCGTTGTGCTGTGGAGCGATCACGGTTATCACCTGGGCGAGAAAGGTCAGTGGGGCAAACACACGTTGTGGGAACGAACTTCCAACGTGCCGTTCGTGTGGGCCGGCCCCGGCGTGGCAAAAGGGGCTCGGACCGACGTGACGGTCAGCCTGATCGACATCTACCCGACGCTGGTTGAAACATGCAACTTGCCGGCGCCGCGTCAGGAGTTGGAAGCCACTTCGCTGGCATCGACACTGAAGCATCCCACCGAAGCAAGAGACCGAACGGTGTATCTGCCCTACATAAATCCCGGCGAATACACGGTGATGAATCGCGACTGGCGTTACATCCATTACGACGACAAGAACCAGGAATTATACAACATCAAAGAGGATCCGCACGAGTGGAGCAACCTGGCGTCCGACCCACAGTACGCTGACGTCATCACCAGGCTGCGGGAATTAGCACCGACTGAATTTGCCGATCCAGAACCCCCGCTCAACTCGCGTCGTGATCTCGTGGTCGAAGGCGAAACCTTCCGCTGGGAGAAAGGCAAGGGCAACTACGTTCCACATCCAAAGTATTTGCCCTACACCGACCCCGCACTGAAGCAAAAGCAATCGAAGAAGGGACGCTGAAGAGATCCGCACCCAGCGTTGCCGCTAAGCCCCACAGAAGTTACGAGCGAACAATGAGCATAAGCATCCTGAAACGCGTCGCACTCTTCCCTTCGGTCCTGACGCTCGTGTACTTCGGATGCGCATGGGATGTGTGCGTCCAGGCTCAAGAACGAAACCAACAATTGACCGAAGAGGATTCCGAAATCCTCTTTACTCGTCGAATCTCACCGCTGCTTCGTGAAAAGTGCTTGGGATGTCATGGGAACAAACCTGATGAAATTGAAGGTGGTTTTGACGTTCGCTCCCTAAAAACGCTCACCGCTGGTGGTGATAGCGACGAGCCGGGCGTCGTTGCTGGAAAGCCTGAAGCCAGTTCGATTTATCTGGCGGCTCGACGCGAGGAAGAGTCGTTCTCGGCAATGCCGCCTAAGGAAGCGGAGAAACTCAATGGACAGCAGTTGAAGTGGCTCCACGATTGGATTAAGTCCGGAGCACCGTGGCCATCGAAGGAGCGACAGGAATCGATCCGCAAGAAATACTCGGAAGCCTGGTCGGTCGAAGACGGCATCACTGTGAAGACGTCCGGTGGTCTTGCAGCAGATTGGACGTACCGAAAGTACGACCCTGATGGCCTTTGGGCATATCAGCCCGTCCAAGCGCCACAGTTGAGAGATGATGAGAGAAATGCGATCGATGAGTTGATTGAGCGAGCGTGGCCGAACGGACTTGCAGTTGCGCCGCGAGCCGATCGCCGGACGCTCATTCGACGAGCCACGTTTGATCTTACGGGCTTGCCGCCGACCCCCACGGAAGTAAGCGAGTTTTTGAACGATCAGAAATCAGATCGTGAAGCCTTTGCGAAGGTTGTAGACCAGCTATTGGAGTCGCCTCACTACGGCGAGCGAATGGCGCAGCACTGGCTGGATGTTGTTCGCTACGCCGATTCGTCCGGATTCGCAAACGACTATGAACGCGGCAACGCCTGGCGTTATCGGGATTACGTCGTGCGGTCTTTCAATCGCGACAAGCCTTATGACGAATTCGTGCGCGAGCAGATCGCCGGTGACGAAATCGCCCCCAACGATTCCGAGAAGATCATCGCCACAGGGTTTCTGCGAATGGGCCCCTGGGAGTTGACAGGCATGGAAGTCGCAAGAGTTGCGCGGCAAAGGTTTCTTGACGATGTCACGAACAGTGTCGGTGAAACGTTTCTTGCTCACTCACTGCAATGCGCCCGATGTCACGATCACAAATTCGATCCGGTGCCAACTCGCGACTATTACTCAATACAAGCCGTCTTCGCGACGACACAACTGGTCGAACGAAACGCTAAGTTCCTGAACCAGGAAAACACTTCCGGGTTTGAAGAGCGAAAGTACCTCGAAGAAACACGAGAGGCTCATCAGAAAACACTCACGGAACTTGATGATACGCTCTTGGCAAACGCCGCGCAGTGGTTTCGCGACAAACGAATCTCGTCGGCTAAATGGAACAATGTCGTCGAGAGACTAAAAGCCAATGGTCGCGAAGGCGGCATCTTCAACGCCGCCAGGTCCGCAATGCAAAAGGCGGGTATTCCGGAAAGCGACTATCCGCCGAAACTCGTCGGTTTCACCCCGCAACAGTTCGGGCGAGAACGCGTAGCCCGGAAAGGCCTCGAGCGACTTGTCTGGGAGTTGGATCGTTACCAGCCCTACGCACTTGCCGTTTACAACGGACTGACGGAGAGTCCGAAAGGCGTCTACTCTCCAACACGCATTCCGGAAGATCGACTTGAGCGAGGCGTACTTGAACGAACAGCGATCCTAACCGGTGGTGACCCGTTTTCGCCAAGCCAGGCTGTATCTCCCGGCACATTAAGCGTCGTCAACGACCAGATCTCCGCTGCGAGCCCCGACACGACTGAAGGCCGACGCACAACATTTGCCAACTGGGTCGCGGATGCCAAGAACCCGCTGACGACGCGGACCATCGCTAATCGCCTCTGGCTTTGGCACTTTGGTGAGGCAATCGCAGGGAATCCCAACAATTTTGGATCGACCGGCAAGCGGCCGACACACCCGAAATTGCTCGATTGGTTGGCCGCTACGTTCGTTGCCGACGGCTGGTCGACGAAAGCGATGCATCGACACATCATGACATCCGATACTTACTGCCGTTCGGGGCAACATCCTGATCCGAATAGGCTACGTGAGCTTGATCCGCAAGGCGTCACTTACGCTACCTTTAAGCCGCGGCGTTTGAGCGCTGAAGAATTGCGAGACTCGATGTTGGCGGTCTCGGATGAACTTAACCCGACGCTCGGCGGCATTCCCTGTCGTCCCGAAATCAATCAGGAAGTCGCGTTACAGCCGCGACAAGTGATGGGAACGTTCGCGGCTGCGTGGACGCCGAATCCGCTTCCTAAACAACGAAACCGTCGATCAATCTATGTTCGGAGGCTTCGCGGCCTGATCGATCCGATGCTGGAAGTCTTCAATACACCCGCGCCGGATTTCTCCTGCGAGAAACGCGATGCATCGACTGTCACGCCGCAGGTTTTCAGCCTATTCAATGGACAAAACACCCATTCCCGTGCGTTGTCGCTTGCCGCTCGCGTGCTGAAAGAAGCGGACAACGACCGAGACGCAATCAAGCGGTGTTTTCAACTCCTGCTTTCGCGTGAGCCTTCGTCGGAAGAACTCGACGAGTTTCTCGCGCACTGGCGAGAAACCGAGGAATCATTGCCTGAAGAACCGCCGGCTCGAACATCGCCGCCGCTCGAAGTCGTTCGAAAAGCCGTCGAAGAAAACACCGGCGAGTTGTTCACGTTTACCGAACGACTCTATTCCAACACCGACTTTGTCCCCGATCTGCAACCAGCAGATGTCGACCGCCATACGAGAGCGTTGTCTGATGTCTGTTTGGTCATGCTGAATTCCAACGAGTTTGTCTATGTCTATTAATCGTTCAGCCAACGCCGCCACTTGCACAATGTCATCACTCATCTCCCGAATGGCGCTTGTGACGAGTGTCGTTTTCGCAATCGCGCGCCCCGCACTCGCCGCCGAAGCACCGGCTGCCCCCAAACCCAATATCATCTTCATCTTCGTCGACGACCAGGGCTACTACGATCTCGGATGCTATGGCGCGACCGAAGTCAAAACGCCGCGGATTGACGCGATGGCCGATGAAGGAATCCGATTCACGGATTACTACGCGGCGGCTCCCATTTGCAGTCCGTCGCGGGCCGGACTGTTGACGGGGTGTTACCCGCGACGTGTTGGAAACCATATCTGGGTGCATCGCGCTGACTCGTCATCAGGAATTCATCCCGACGAACTGACAATCGCAGAGTTGTTCCAACAGAACGGCTACGCGACCGCCTGCATCGGCAAATGGCATCTGGGATTCCGGGAGCCTTTCCTTCCACGCAATCAGGGCTTCGAACACTACTTCGGTTTGCTACACAATCTGGACCCGGTCGAGGTCGTCTGTTTTGGTGACCAGGGCGTTCCCCTGATGCGGAACGACACGATCGTGAAGCGTCCTGCCGACCCTGCGGAATTGACAAAGCTCTACACCGACGAAGCCATCGCCTTTATGGAGAAGAACGCGGAGAAACCGTTCTTCGTCTATCTGCCCCACACCATGTTGCACAATCCGCTTGGCGTGAGCGAAGAATTCAAAGGGACTTCGCAGTGGGGAGAATATGGCGACGCGATTCAGGAACTCGATCACAACGTCGGTCGCCTCTTCGATTCGCTGAAAAGACTGGGCATCAGCGACAACACCATTGTTATCTACGCTTCCGATAACGGCCGAGGTCCCGGTCGTACGCCGGAACAGAAGATTCGTGGGCATAAGCTCTCGACGTACGAAGGCGGCATTCGCGTACCGGCCATCGCGTGGGGGCCAGGACTGGGATTGCAGACGGGCGAGACATCGGCGGCGGTGGTCCGTGCGATGGACTGGTACCCGTCGCTCGCGACGCTGGCCGGGATCGAGATTCCCGCAGGTCCGGTCATCGACGGTCGCGACATCACTCCTTTGCTGAAGGGAGAATCAGCAGTTGTTCCGGCTCCGGGCTTGAACAAATCGCTGAATGCGAAAGTACCTTTGCGCCGCCGCTGGGATCCGCCTGGAGAATGGGAGCCGCTGATTAAACGATGGGAATACAACGACGCGTTCTTTTATCACGGCAGCCAAGGGGCACTGGCGGCGGTGCGTTGGAAGAACTGGAAGCTTTACTTGAATCCCAGCCTTGAACTTTACGACCTTTCGAATGACCCAGCCGAATCGACTCTGGTTCGCAATAGCGATGTGATTCGCAAGTTGCGAGGCATGGCGATCCTGTTCCAGGAAGAAATTCGGCTCGATGCCCGACCGGCGGGACAGGCGACGCCTCGTCGAACGGATGGCAAGACCGCGATTCCAGCCGAGATCGCCGATCGCCTGCACAGCAAGCTGGACGTAACCTTTGCACGCTACGGCGATCGCACGCTGAAGATGGATATCTACCGCCCGAAAGACAATTGGCGAACGCTCCCAGCCATCGTGTGCATTCACGGTGGCGGTTGGCGGCAAGGCCAGAAGATGAATTTCCGCAATGCCGCACAAACCCTTGCGGCTAGGGGATTCGTAACCGCCTCGATCGACTATCGCCTTAGCGGCGAGGCGCCTTTCCCGGCACACATCCACGACTGCAAAGCCGCGGTAAGATTCCTGCGAGCGAATGCGAAAGAGTACGGCATCGACCCAGACAAAATGGGTGCCATTGGCCATTCCGCCGGCGGTCACCTGGCAGCTTTGCTGGCAACATCGGCGGGTGTGCAGGAACTCGAAGGTCGCGGCGGCAATGCAGAATTCAGCAGCGCCATTCAAGCCGTCATCCCGATGGCCGGGCAAACCGATTTTCTATCCGAACGCAACCGTGAGATCTCAAGAGACAGAGAGATTTGGCAACAGTTTCTGGGGGGCTCGCAAGAAGAAAAGCCTGAGATGTATCGACTCGCCTCTCCGTTGGTTCACGTCGACAAAACGGATCCGCCGTGCTGGATCATTACGGGTGCGAAAGATGATCCCAGCACCCGTGCCGATCGGTTTCGACAACGCCTCAAAGAGCTGGGAATCAAATCCGAGTTGACTGTGGTCGAAGACGCGCCGCATGCGTTTCTGACGAGGCAAGTGTGGTTCGATGAAGCGATGGAAATCGTCGATCAGTTGTTCACAAAGACATTGAAATAGACGCGAAACGGCACATTGCCGCGGAGACTACGATATGAACCACCGACGAGAATTTCTCTATGGGCTCGGCGCTTCACTGGGAGCGGTTGCGCTGTCGTCGTTACTGGCTGAGGACACTTCAGCGGAGGAGAAACAAAAGCCGCTCGCGCCGCGCGACGGCCACTTTCCTGCCGAAGCCAAGAACTGCATCTTCCTGATGATGGAAGGTGGCCCATCTCATATCGATACGTTCGATCCCAAGCCGAAATTGAAGGATCTGCACCTTAAGGAATTTGTCCGAGAGGGCCAACAGAAGTCCGCGATGGAAAGCGGGAAACGATATTACGTGCAAAGCCCATTCAAGTTCCGCAAACATGGACAAAGCGGGGCCGACATGGCCGTCACTTGGGAACACCTTGCACAGGTCGCCGACGACCTGTGCTTCTTTCGGGGCTGTCAAGTCGATAGCGTGAACCACCCGACCGCGATGTATCAGATGAACTGTGGCAATCGCTTTGGCGGTGATCCGGGAATTGGGGCGTGGGTCACTTATGGGCTCGGTTCGGTCAATCAGGACCTCCCCGGCTTTCTTGTATTGCCGGAAGTGTCCTATCCCCAAGGTGGAGCGGCCAACTGGAGCAACGGTTACCTGCCGGCCTTCTATCAAGGCACGCCCCTGCGCCCGAGCGGATCGCCAATTCTTGATCTGCAGCCCCCGAAGCATGTCGCGCCCGATCGCCAACGCCGCAACCTGGACCTGCTCACCCGCATGAACCAGCGTCATGCGCAGGAACACCCCGAACACCAGGAATTGTCAGCCCGACTGGAGAGCTATGAATTGGCGTTTCGGATGCAGACCGAAGTCCCCGATGCGATCGATCTGTCAGGCGAGACCCAGAAAACGCTATCGATGTACGGTATCGGAGACGATGCGACCGATGCATTCGGACGCAAATGTCTGCTGGCGAGGAAGATGGTCGAAAAAGGCGTGCGATTCGTGCAGCTTTACAACGGCACCTGGGACAGTCACGACTACATCGAACGCGCCCACGGGAATCTTGTTCGCGGAGTCGATCAACCGATTGCTGCTTTAATCACCGACTTGAAAGACCGTGGCCTTTTGGAAAGCACGCTCATCGTATGGTGCGGAGAATTCGGACGCACGCCCGACAACGGAGTTCGAGGTGGGACGGCCTACGGACGCGACCATAATCCCAACGCCATGATAATTTGGCTGGCTGGCGGCGGCTGCAACGCGGGCCACACGATCGGAGCCACCGACGAAACCGGCATGGCAGCCGTCGAAGACGTTCACCACGTCCGTGACTTCCACGTCACGCTGCTCAAGCTGCTGGGACTCGATGACAATAAATTGACGTATTACCACGCCGGACGCTTCAAACAGCTCAGTCAGTTTGGTGGCAAGGTCATCGAGAAACTAATCGCGTAAGTGGAAGCAGCACCAATCCCCGAAGAACAAGGAGAAGGAGGAATAGACAGCAGATGCGTTTCACACTCGTACAATCAATCTTCGCTAGCGTGATCATTTCGCTTTTCACACAAGCGGCCTGCGCAGCGGCGGAGCCGGACATTCCGATGAACGTGCTACTGCTGATCGTCGACGATCTCAACACCTGGCTGCTGGAAGATCCCACGCGTTACTCGGGCAAGGTCGTCGCCCCGAATATCCAGCGGCTGGCGAAGGAGGGCGTGCTTTTTCACAACGCCTACACGGCCAGCCCGGTTTGCTCGCCTTCTCGGACGGCGTTCCTTTCGGGTGTCGCGCCATGGAAATCGGGCGTATCGCGTAACGGAGTCCAGGTCGGCGACAGCAAAGTACTGCAGGGCGTTCCTTCGTTGTTCAGGACGTTTCAGGATCAGGGGTACTGGATCGGGTCGTTCGGCAAGGTGTCGCACGGATACGACACGGGCGTGAAGTACGACGCATCGATGAGCCACAAACGAACTCCGCCGCCGCCGCGTGCTCCACTCAACGGCATTGCTCAAAGCGCCGGTGGCAAGCTCACGGAACGCGACTGGGGTGCGACCCACCTCGACGAAAACGAAATGAGCGACAAGCGGCTGGCCGACGCCGCGATCGAAGCGTTGCGGCACGAACACGACAAGCCGTTCTTCATCGCGTGCGGCCTTTTTCATCCGCACTATCCGTGGTACGTCCCGCAGAAGTACCTCGACATGTATCCGCTGGATGAAATTGAACTGCCTCCGATCAAGGACGGCGACATGAACGACGTCCCTGATTATGGCCAGCGGCTGGTCGACCTCGGCTGGGATGGCAAGGTCAAGGACAAGGGGCTGGTCAAGGAAGCGATCCGCGGCTATCTGGCCAGCGTCACGTTTTCCGACGCCCACATGGGGCGAGTCCTCAAGACGCTGGACGAAAGCCCGCACCGCGACAACACCATCGTGATCCTGATCAGTGATCACGGTCTTCATCTCGGCGAGAAACAGCATTGGTCCAAGGGGACGTTGTGGGAAGAAGCCACCGACAGCGTGATGATGTGGCGCGTGCCGGGAGTGACTCAGGCCAAGCAAATCTGCACGAGGCCGGTTTCATTGCTCGACATCTACCCAACGCTCGTGGATTTGAACGGCATCGAAAAGCCAAACCATCTCGACGGCCACTCTCTGCTGCCATTGTTGAAGGACGCTGCAGCCCCACGGTCGCAACCAGCCATCACGGTCTACGACGGTCACATGTCGGTTCGCACCGAGACCGCTCGGTTCATTCGCTACTGGGACGGCACGACCGAACTCTACGACCGTACAAAAGACCCTCACGAATGGACAAACCAAACGAACAATCCCCAATTCGCCGCGATGAAAACGAAGCTCGCGGGGCTGCTGCCTCCGAAGGAAGAAGGTGTCGAACCGCTCCCTAGCCGTCAGGCAGGAGCCCTCAATTCAACACCCCGCAAGCCAAAGCGAGACCGGACCAAGGCCAAGTCGCTGCGATCCCCGTAATCCCATTCGGCTCCCACGAACACGCAAACCCACCAGAAAGGCTGATATGACATCGCATCTTGACTTCAAACACTTACTTCGTGTCTTCCTGCCTTTGTGCGCGGTGGTTTTCATGCTTCTAACCACGTCCGCTCGTCCAGCGGGAGCCGCCGAGAAGCCGAACATCGTTCTTCTTTTTATTGATGACTGGGCTTGGAACGGGTCTCCGGTTGCGATGGATGACTCGATGCCGAATTCGCGCATGCCGGTCGTGCAGATGCCGAATGTCGAGCGGCTGGCTCGCGAGGGAATGAAGTTCACCAACGCGTATGCTTCCCCGCAGTGCTCTCCGTCGCGAGTCTGCGTCCAGACCGGGCAATCCTCGCCGCGAAACGGCTTCACCGTGTTCATGAACGACCGGGGACAGGACTACTTCGACGAAAAGAGCTACCCCGCATTCCCGGTGATTCCGTGCATATCGGATATGACGATCGACGCGGACGCGGTGACGATTCCCGAAGCCCTGAAGCCGCTCGGTTATGTCAGCGCCCACATCGGCAAATGGCATATGCGCGGCGATCCCGGCGACGAGGGATATGTACTGCACGATGGCGACACCAGCAACACTCCTGGCAACACACTTCCCAAGGGCGCCAACCAACGCCTGCCTGACGATTTGACCGACCCCAAGCTGATGTTCAGCGTCACGGAAAAGGCGCTTGGCTTCATGAGTGAACAGGCCAAAGCCGGCCGGCCGTTCTATCTGCAGATCTCTCACTACGCGATGCACGAAGGCCGTGAGTGCCTACCGGCCACACGCGAAAAGTACACGCGACATCCGCTCGTGCAGGCTTACTATCGAAAGATCGGGCAAACGGCCGAAACAGTGAAGCGCAAGGATGATCCGGCCATCTGGTTGGGCATGGGCGACGACCTTGACGGCCGCATCGGAGCTGTGCTTGACCGCATCAGCGAACTGGGAATCGGGGACAACACGTATGTCGTGCTGGTGTCGGATAACGGTTACCGACACAAAGAACTTCAGCTGAAGAAGGGACTCAGACAGCCGCACCATGCCGCCAAGTGGTGGGTCTGGCAGGGCGGCATCCGCGTTCCGATGATTGTCCGAGGCCCCGGCATCAAGGCGGGCTCTGTCTTCGAAGGCAATGTCGTCAATTACGACTTCCTGCCAACGTTCGTCGACTGGGCCGGCGGCGATCCGACCGCTCTGAAAAACATCGACGGCGTCAGCCTAGCCTATTACATGGAAGGCGAGGAGCCGACCGAAGCATTCCTCAAGCGGAACCTCTACTTCCACTACCCGCACTACCGTACGAGCATGCCGCACTCCGCGGTCGTCTCCGGCACGCGCAAGCTGCTGCACTTCTACGAGCGACCGGACCTCCCCATGCTCTTCGACCTGGCTAAGGACCGGGGCGAAGTCCACAACATCGCATCGACTCACCAGGAAGAACATCGCCAACTCTATCACGACATGATGAAGTACTTTGAGAAAGTCGGTGCTCGTATCCCGAAACGAAATCCGAAATACGACCCCGCTGCCTACAGGGAATCGAAGGAGTACGAGAAACGCGTCCAATGGGGGCCTTTTGCAGGCACCAGGCAACTTGAAGAGGACGAGAAATGATTGGTCTTCGTGCCACGTAGCACTTGCGTCTGAGGACGTTTGGTTCGGACTGTGATCCGGTTGTTCAAAGCTCTCGGAAGCGCCGAAAGGGACTCGAACTCGCCAACATCTTGCATTCCAACGGCCATCCCTTTCAAGCTAGCGTGATTTTCCCGGTGTTTTCTGAATAGGATCGACGAGGAACCGAACACCCCGCAAAATCAAGCCTCCGAAAACGCGGGGGATTTATCTGCTAGCACGATTCTCGCACGGTGACAGCTTGAAAGGGATGATTCCAACGGCTTACGTCATTCGGAAAAGAGAGTATTGTTACGAAGAGGGTTCCTTTCGGGGAGCCGAACAGGACTCGAATCTGTTAGCCGTTGGCCTCCGAATTTCGACAGCGAAGCGTTAGATTTGCCGTCTTGAACGAAGTGTATGGGACTTCCGCAGTTGTAAGGTCATCTTGACGGTGTCAGCCCCCTCGCGATTGAAGCCCCGATCCGCTGCTCCCAAGCTGCACATGAGGGCGTATCATGTAGTGGACCCCACAAACTGGACCACCTGATAGTATGCGATCCGGCGGCGGCCGGATCGGGGATCAGGAGGAACAGAGATGGGCAGGAAGCGACGGGAGTTGTCCGCCCTTCGCCTGTCCAAAACAAGCACAAGTGCGGATTGCGACAATGGGGTGACTTGTCCGATTCGACCTGTAATCGTTTCCCTAAGTCGAAGCCCCGACCCGCGCGACGTGCTGCCCTTTCTTCCAACCACTTCTTTGCGTCGGGATCGTCGGTTGATTCGTACTTGTTACGATCCTTGGACAGTACGATTGGCGTAATCAGGTCGTCATCGGCGAGCAAAGATACAAACGTGGTCATGCGAACCAAGAGCGTCAGTCGCTGAACGCCAATTGCTGATTGAGGACTATCGGCTGCCCGACTCGTTAGCCGCGTTAGCCACGTTTCGACAGTCTCGTGTGGTTCGTAGCGTTCCCAGAAGAACGCGTCGTTCTTATCGCCTGAGAAGGCGTGACTGTGAATTATCTTGTCGGTGTGTCGCCAATCGAGTAAAGCAGAGCAAAGTCCATTCGGTTCGTGCCCAAGTGCAAAGCGGAACAGTAGTGCAGTCCGTTCTTGCCTTCCACCAACGCAATCAATGAATCGAGAGAACGGAAGATTTAAGGATGAGAACGTGAGCGATAGCTTCACGCTCTCCGCCAAACTGATCGCAATCGGCCACACGTTGTAGTACGGACGCTCACTCTCTGCCCAGACGCCTTCGGCTTCTGCCTGATATGCGTAGTGAACGATACCTGAAGCACCCGCGGATATTGAATTTATGACCTCTCCACGAAACTGCGATGGTGTCCGCGATTTGTAATGCTGCCTTGCTGACGCATCGGCATTGCGGAGGATTCTATTCTTGAGACTGTAATACTCGTGAAACTGCATGGCTGTGACTCCGTTGACCAAGAAAAGGAAATCCCCGGCTCGAAAGCCGGGGATGTACGAAAGTGCTCAGGACTCTTCCGAGTTTTCTAAACTTTTCGTTTGGTCAACGAAGTCTTGCGTTTGTTTCACGGCTGCTTGGAAGAGCGCGGGAACATGCCTCAGCATCCGCAAGCGTTGCTCTGTACTCCATTCGTCGTAGGGAGTGACATCGCAGTTTTCTTCCCAGCCATGGGGTCCATTGCCTGCCGAGTATTCCGCGATACAGAGTCGCTTAGACCCCTTCCACTTCCTGAACTCAAGGCAGTCTTTGTTGCACGGATTACACTCGTCCTCTGAGAAAGCGTAAGACACCGTGCAAGGAATTGGGAGTTTGCGAAGTTGGTTCGCGATGGTCTCCCATTCCGAATCCAGCCGTTGATATGCGGCTTTGACATCGGAACGAAGGGCTTCAAAAGGCGCAGAGAGTTCGCGCAGATCATAGTCAGCCATTGCGGCCTCCTTTCTCCCCAATTGCTGGGGTCTAAAATGGAAAGCGCCACCCGACTTGGGCGGCAATCGTACTTGCGCACGCGGAGGATTCTACACAGTGTTTTCTCGCTGTCTAGCGCCTATCAGAAAATCTTCCTATGTGCTGCGGTCGAAATCACTTCGCTCAATCCGCCCATAGGCAAAAAGCCGGCGGTTGCATCACCCGCCAGCTTGAAGAAATCGGCCTTACTTGCAGCGGTGCAGCTCTCCTCCGTCGGAGTGCCGAATGGCCAACTGACCGAGGGGAATTCCTCCGCGGCGGTTGGGCAGCACCGCCAACTCGCAGCGGTGTCTCCCCTCCGCCAAGACCTCCGCAGATAGATCGAGGCTCCCAGCCGCCGAAGCTGGTCCATTTCCGCCACCTTGGCCCGAGCCGGGCCCGAGGGAAGTGATGTCCACCTCGGCAGGTTGGCCGGAGCCTCCAGGCCGCCTCGGGGTGATGCAACCGCAGCGACTCACAGTGAGCCAATAAGCTTCGGTTGGCCGACGACCTCCGTCAAAGTCCGCGGCCGCATCCGCTCCGCAAGCAGCGCAACGCAGTCGAGCTTCGTCCGTGACCAAGCTCGATTCGTCCTATGCGATCAACCCGCCCACGAAATTCTGGTAGCTGGGGCATGCGTGCTGCGTGACGGATGGGGATCACTACTCGATCTCACACTGTGGCAGCGCCGCCTTGAACGCATCGCGGTCAATCCGCGTTCCGAATGATTTCACCGTTCGCAGATTCGGTAGCTGCCTCAAGTGCTCAATCGAAGCGTCGGTCACCTGACTGCAATCCCTCAAGTCTAGGGACTCGAGTGTGCGGATCTTGCTCACGTGCTCGATTCCGGCGTCAGTCACCTGGTTAGCGTTCAGCAGGCTTAGCTGCTTCAACTTCGTACCCACCAAATACGCGAGCCCTGCATCGGTCAGGTCGGTCGTCCCTGCAAACCGTAGCGATAGGAGACCACGTACACTGCGAAGATTGCGGAGATCGTCGTCCTTCACATGGTACGGCAGAACGACCGCACCCTCGGATAGCTTCCATCCTTCCGTGCCCACACTAATCTTCGCATGCGGGATCTTCTGTGCGTACTCGAGAATCGGCTGGAAGGGAACGCCTTCGCCGAAGCTAACCCGTTTGATCTTGTCGTTAACCGGCAACGTGTCGATGGCCGCTGCGCTTAAAGGAAGTGCGTGCAGGTTCAGAGAACTTATACTCGGCAGCTCTGCAAAGACCGCGATACAGGCTTCACTATAATTCTCGGCGTACTCGCCCCGGTCTCCCTTCCAGAAGCCAAAGTTCGCCAGCCCTTGAAGACCGGCTAGGTGCTCCAATCCCTCGCAATCAACTCTCGTTGTATAGAACGTAAGCGACTCCAGCTGCCGCAGCTTGCCGACGCCCTGCAGCACTTCCTTCGAAACGCTTCCGTTTGAAAAACGCAGGTTGTTTAGGGAGTCGAGCTGCCCTAATACTACAGCGCTACGTTGATCTTGTTTGCGTTTGGGCGATCGGCCATGTTGTTGGTGTCGCAGGGGGGCGACCTGGCGCAGGGCCGCTAGCATGGACGCCGATGAGATCCGCCGTTTGAAGCCGGAATTGACGAGTTACTTGCACGAATTCGACGCCTGTTTCTCGCGTCGAGATACTCGTGCGCACTTGCCAACCTACGTCGAAGGCCAACTCTCCGAACTGCCCGCGAAGAGTTGCGAGCCGATGGCGCTGGCCGCCGGAGTGGCGCCGCGGACGCTGCAAGAGTTCCTGGCCCAGCACCGCTGGGACGAAGACGCCGTGCGCCGGCGACTCCAAGAGATCGTCCTCCGAGATCATGCGGGGCCGCACTCGATCGGCCTGATCGACGAAACGAGCGACGTCAAGAAGGGGGACAAGACGCCCGGCGTGCAGCGGCAGTACTGCGGCTGCGTCGGCAAGCAGGAGAACGGCATCGTCACGGTCCACTTGGGCTACGCGACCGGCGACTTCCACGCGCTGGTCGACGGCGAGTTGTTCTTGCCGGAGAGTTGGTCGGAGGACCGCCAGCGGTGTCGGGCCGCCGGCATTCCCGAGGACATGGTCTACCGCTCCAAGTGGAAGATCGCCCTGGAGCTTTGCGATCGGGCCGCGGCCCACGGCGTGATGTTCGACTGGCTGACGTTCGACGAAGGCTACGGCGGAAAGCCGCTGTTTTTGCAGGGCTTGGACGGTCGAAAGCAACGCTTCGTCGCCGAGGTCCCGACGACGTTCTCGTGTTGGACCGACCGGCCGCGCGTGACGGAGCGACCCTTTCGCCGCGGCGGTCGCGGCCGGCCCCGCAAGGTCCCGCGGTTGGTCGCCGCAGCGAGCGCCCCGCAGAGCGTGCAAGACCTCGCCGAGAACTGGCCCGAGCTGCGCGATCAAGCGTGGACCCGGTACTACGTGAAGGACGGCGAGAAGGGGCCGCTCGTGTGGGAGGCGAAGCACGCCCGCATCGTCATGAAGAACGACGACGGGTTGCCGGGGATCGAACTCCACCTGCTCGTCGCCCGCAACGCATTGAACCACGATGAGGTGAAGTATTTCATCAGCAACGCCCTGTCCGACACGACCATCGAGACGTTGTTGCTGGTTGCGTTCTCGCGGTGGCGCGTCGAACGGTGCTTCCGCGACCAGAAGCAGGAGATCGGACTCGATCAGTGGGAGGGCCGCTGTTACCTCGGTCTCAAACGCCACTTGATCCTGTCGTGCGTCAGCTACTTGTTCCTGGCCCGCTGTCGTGAACGGCTGCGGGGGAAAAAATCCGGAGGTCACGGTCTGCCAAGTCCACGCCGCCGTCGGCGCGCTGCTGCCGAGTTGGCAGCGTAACGGCCGGGCCTCGCCGACGCTCATCGAGCACACCGCCAACGTCATCCAGCACTGGCAACAACGCAACGCCGCCGCGCGGGCCTCCCACCGGAAGCGAACCCTGAAAAAACTGCGGAGAAACGGCATCATTCTCAAAGGCCTGATACGCTGCAGATGGACGTGACCTAGCGCTGTAGTGCTAAGAGCTTTCCCGATGGAGATTCGCCCTGCAGGGTCAGCGACTCGAGCCTAGGCAAATCGACGAGATGTCGTATCACGTGCTTGTTTGTTGCCGTTAGATACAACTCTACACCGACGATGTGCCCATCCTTTACCTTGAAACGGCTGAAGTAGGGAATGTCGCTGGAGACCCGCTGAAAAACGTCCCGCTCGATGGGATCGGCATCGGCGAGCTTTTCTCTTAGGCCGAGCCACGCCCGAAGTCTCGCCGAGTGCATTGGGATAGCTCGGCGGACTTTGCCCGACCTTTGGTCCAAGAGTCGATGCCAACCCCCCTCGAGAGGGTGCAGCACCAAGACCCATTCCACGGCAGGCTCTCGATGCCCATCGGCTTCCTCAATTGTTCTGAACAGCTCAGGCCGAGGAGCAAATTCGCAGCGGAACAACCGACGGCCGCTTCCCAGCGGGTCACGCTCGTGCAAGTCATGCAGCTTGATGCTGAGAGGGTATCCAGCAAGCGCGGTCGTGAAGGTGACGTCGCCGAAATGGTTGAACCCGAAATGGTTCGGATTCTGATTAAACTTCATTTCGGCGAACTTACCGAAGATCCCGATTCGTTCCGAGGCAAGGCTTAGATTACTGGGGTCGCTCGCGGCATATCGCCTTGCTTGATTGGGATGCGACGCATTCTGGAGCGGCACTATATGGGCGAACGTCTTCCGTTCCGGATCGGTGACAAGCAATCGGCTTTCGCCTAGTTCTCTTGCGGAAACGACGAGTTGCAGCGAGTCCACCGGCAGTTCATCGGAGGCGATCTGATACAGCGTTCGACTCGCCGTGTCCTCCTGACTGCTGCCCACCGCTGCGGTAGCGTCGACCATGTTTGCGAGTGAGATGCGGATCTGCTTTTGCCGCAGGGTGCTCTTGTCGGCATCGCCAAAAAGGGGCCTTGTCGAACAAACGCTAGAAACGCTGCGTAGATCGGTTCCGGACGGAGTCCCTTCTGTATTCAGACCGACGGAGCGAACGATGACGCAGCCTGCTAGCAAGCCGAGGAAGCTCGCCTACAAGGTAACGAACTGGCGGGACTACAACGAGTCGTTGGTAAGGCGGGGCGACATCACCTTCTGGTTTGATGACGCGGTGATCGACGCCTGGGAGCACGAGAACGACCGGAAGAAGGTCGGCCGGCCGTTCCTCTACAGCGACGTGGCGGTCGAAACGCTGCTGATGATCCGTGAGCTATTCCGCCTGCCGTACCGGCAGACCGAAGGCTTCGGCCGGGCTCTCGCGAAGCTGATGCAGGCCGAGGTGGCGATCCCCGACTACACCTCGCTGCAGAAGCGAGCGGCCAAGCTGGGGGTCTTGATCGACCTGCGTGCGACCACGGGACCGATCGAGGTGGTGGTCGACAGCACGGGCCTCAAGGTCTACGGCGAGGGGGAGTGGAAGGTGAAGAAGCACGGGGTGGGCAAGCGTCGCACTTGGCGGAAGGTTCACCTGGCCGTCGATCCGGCCACCCACACCATCGTCGCCCAGGTCGTGACGGGCGCCGACACCCACGACGGCGATGCGGTCGAGCCGCTGCTGGAGCAAGTCGAAGCCGAAGTCCAGACGTTTTACGGCGACGGCGCCTACGACCAGTGGAAAGTGCGTAACTACCTCCAAGGGGAGTCGATCCACCAAGTGATCCCGCCGCGCAAGAACGCCAAGATCAAGCAGCACGGCAACGCGTCGGCCGAGCCGCTGGAGCGCGACGAGTGCCTTCGGCAGATCCGCCGCGACGGCAAGAAAGCGTGGAAAGAATCGATCGGCTACCACCGACGCAGCCTGGGTGAAACCGCCATGTTTCGACTCAAGACGAACTTCGGCGACCGCCTGAAGAACCGGACGCTCGCTAATCAGGCGACCGAGGTCGCACTCCGCTGCAAACTGCTCAATGTTTTCGTCACCCTTGGCATGCCGTTGTTCGCATGGGGTTAGTCAACAAGGCCCCAAAAAGGTTGAAGCTGGGCGTACCCGTGTACAGAATCATCGTTCCGCAGGGACCGTCAACTTCTTCGTCATTGATCGTCAGTTCTACACGGCACACATTCGTCCACAGAGAGTTGATCTCAAGTGATGGCGTCAGCCAATCGGTGCTGAGCAGACGCGAGTCATTGTCGGCCGCAGCGCTCGGCTTGGTTGTCGATAGCAGCAAACACACGCCGATCAGAATGCGCAACATAATCCCATCCCTTTGCGGTCAGTCGACCCGTTGGCGGCAACAGCCTCTATTCCAAGAGCAGCCGTCGCTCCCTTCTTATAGAACAGCGCAACAGTCGTGTGGAATCCTCAGGCACATAATAAGGCGTACGGCGTACGCCTGCAGATCCGGCATCCCTTTTCAAGCTAGCGTGATTTCCCTGGTGCTCCCTGATTAGGATCGACGAGGAACCAAACGCCTCGCAAAATTAAGCCTCCGATAACGCCGGGGACTTACCAGCTAGCGCGATTCCCGCACGTTGACAGCATGAAAGGGATACTGCATATCCGGTCAGCGCTGAACGGAAGGCGGTTGGACCAATACCAGCAAGTTTGCCCGTCTGGGTAGCCACAACGGTCGATCCTTGGCGACGATGACTCTGTCCGTTCTGCGCGATCCTTCGCCGTCTCCTCTGGTGCATCCGCTGCGACTTGCAGTGAGCCATACGCTTCATCGGGCCGATGACCTCCGCCAAATTCCGCGGCTGCATCCGATCCGTGAGCGGCGCGGTGAGCGGACGGTGAAACCCACAGCCCGAAACGCCACGAGCGCCACCGCTACCAGCCGAGCATCTCGAGGTCGCCGTCGCCAGTTTGCTGGGTGTACTCTAGCCGGTCGCACAGCGCGATGAGGTCGTCTTCGTCCGCGCCGGCTTCGCCGTGATTGAAGGTGCGCGACAGCTCGCCAATCAGCATCGAGAGCTCCCATTCGCTCACCGAGATCCGCTTGATTGCCTGGCTCTTCGACCACCGCTTTAGTGCGTTCTCCAGACGCTCGAACGGGTAGCCGTGCTTCAGGATCAGGGCGCGTTCTTCGGGCAGCAGCTGGAGCTTGTGGCAGAGGTCATTCATAGCGTTTGCGTTCTTTGCGGCGGACCTCGTCGATCTTCCAGACGTGTTTCGGGTTCGCCGCCAGCCAGTGGTCGGGGAGCAGGTCGTCGAGCCCGTCGCTGGTCACGGGCTGGCCTCGCCGCGTCTGCGCGAACGCCTCGCTTTCCCTCCGGTAGGGCAGCTGCGTGAACAGCTCTCGCAGCCACGCGAACGGCTCCACCCCGTTCGCCTTGGCGCTGCTCACCAGCGAGTACATCGCCGCCGCGCCCCGGCCGCCATTTTCGCTTCCGACGAACAAAAAGTTCTTCCTGCCGATTGCCGGAAGCTTAACCAGCCTCTCGGCAGTGTTGTTGTCATACGCCAGGTAGCCCTGCTCGGTGTAGCGGCAGAGCGCCTCCCATTGGTTCTGGGTGTAGGTAAACGCTGCGCGAATCGGGCTCTTGGGCAAGACCCGTTGGTCCTCGCTCTCGCGATCGAGCCACGCCTTGAACTGGTCGAGGATCGGCGTGGCGTGCGCCCGCCGCCCTGCGGCCACTGCGTCGAAGTCACGCTCCCCTTGCGGGTTCTTCTCGGGGCACGCCCCCCGCAGCTGCTTCTCGACCTGCGACAGCCGAGCGATGAACGACAGCGCCGTGTTGGCGCGGACCGGGTCGTTGTCCTGCGCCTGATGCCAGTACCGCCGCGCGTGGACCCAACAGGCCACTTCTTGCACTTGCTGCCCCGCGTAGATGCAGTCGTAGCCCGAGTAGGCGTCTGCTTGAAGGTAGCCCTGGAATCCTTGCAGGAACTTCCTGGGTCCGTCGCGTTCTCGGCTCGTGGTGAAGTCGTATACCGCGTAGGGGTGAAGCCAGTCCCCCAGGTAGGGCCAGAACTTGCAGGTCCGCGTCACCCCACGGCCCGGCTCGAGCATCTTGATCGAGGTGTCGTCGGTGTGGATCACTTGCGACTGGAGGACCAAGTGCTTCATCCGCATCACCAGCGGCAGCGCCAGCTGCGCTAGCGCCGCCTGCCAGCCGCACAGCGTGCTGCGGCGGATCGTCTTGCCGAGCCGCGCGTGGATGTCTTCTTGCCGGTAGAGGGGCACGTGATCCCCGAACTTGCTCAGCACCGTGTGGGCGCACAGCCCGGGGCCGGGGAGGCCTTTTTCGATCGGCTGCGGCGGCTTATCGGCGATCGCCACGTGCTCCTGGCAGCCACGGCAGGCGTACTTCACCCGGTCGTGCTGGACGACCTTCAGGCGGGCCGGGACCAGCTCGAGCTGCTCGCTGCTCTCGACGCCGATCTCTTCACGCTGGGCGCCGCAGCCGGGGCAGGCCCGCTCGGCCTCAGGGAGCTCGTGACGCACGACCTCGCGCTGGAGGTGGTCGGGCAACTTGCCGACGCGGCCGGGGGACTTGCGGCGACGCCCTGGGGGCCCCTCTTCGATCAGGTCGCCGGGGGGCTGCTCGAGCTGAGCGGCTATCTCGCGGAGCTCGTCCAGCGAGAACAGCAGCAGCTGGTCGGGGTCGATCCGCTCTTGCCGCGATCCGCGGATCCGCTCCAGCAGCAGCTTGATCTGGTGCTCGAGCGACGCGACCAGCCGCTGCTTCTGTGCGAGCTGGTCGGTGAACTGCTCTGCGGTCGCCTCGAGCTGCGCGAGCCGCTCTTTCAGACGCTGGTTCTCTTGTTGCAGTTGGGCAACGTTCATGCCGACGTTATACCCACGCGCCGCGCGAACGCAATCGCATCTTTCAACTCGCCAGCGAGAACCGCTTGCGGCGGGCGCTCTTCAGGTCGATACCCCGCAGCAGCATGGTCAGCTCTTCGCTGCGGATCTCGGCCGACCGCTGGTCGGCGGCCATCTGCGGCAGCTGAAACGTGCCCGCTTCCAGACGTCTGTACCACAGCGCCAAGCCGTCGCCGTCCCAGTACAAGATCTTCAGCTTGTCGCGCCGTCGGTTGACGAACAGGAAGAGGGATCCCGAGAGGGGGTCTTGCTCCAACACCCCGGTCACCAAGCCCTGCAGGCCGTCGAACCCTTTTCGCATGTCGGTCGGGCCATTGGCGACGAAGACCCGCGTGCCGGCCGCAACGCTCAGCATGGCGCTCCTCCCTCGATCACGCCAAGCACGGCGCCCAGCTGTCGCGGCCCGATGTCGGCCGGGAAGCGGAGCGTGAAACCGCCCGGCGTCGTCAGCTCCAGACGGTCGGCGGACAACCCGCCGGGTGGCTCGACCACGTCGACTGGGATCAGCTCCACCCGCGCCGGCTCGGAGTCCAGCTGCTGGAGCGATCGCCGCCACGCATAGAACGACGCGGTTGAGATCCCCTCACGCTCACAGAACGCACGCACCGAAAGCCCGCTCGACCCGAACTCCTCAAGCGCCAACCGCCAGAACGACTCTTTCTCCGCCGAACGCTGCTGCTTCGCCATCGCATGCCTCTGGAGCTCGAGAAAATGAACTCCTCCAGCTTACTGGCGGCCGCAAGATGTACTTCACCGTCCGCTCACAGCGGCGCGGTCGAGGTTTATTCGCTCGCTTGCGGGGACCAGGTCCATTTGGGGGGATGGGCAGTGATTGACGAGCGGAACGGACAGGCCTAAGCAGCCGACCGCGGTCGCCCTCAACCTGCGTGGTCATGCAAGTCCACTTCGTGTTTCTTCGCATGGATCGAGTCGATCGCGCTCTGGGCAGCCTGACGGACGCCTGAGCGATCGCTTTTCAGGGCCTCTTCGAGCACTGGCAGAGAGTCCTCGCCGATCGCCGCGAGGACGTCTGCCGCCTTTTGTGACATACCGGAGTTGAGCTCCTCTGCGAGCAGCGGGAGCATTGGTTTGGCAAGGCTTCCGTAGCGCGGCAAGGCTCCGAGCACGGCATAGCGATCCATTCCGCGAGTCTTGGGCAACCATCCGGACAACACCTCCACGGATTCAGCGGGGTCATCCAGACCGAACGCCTCTAGCGCCCAGCAAGCACTGGCGGCCGCGGCTGGGTCGGCACCGTGGAGAAGGCTGCGGATCTCGGGAACGGCCTCGATGCGTCGCGGTCCCGCTTGCGTCAGCTGCCACAGGATTCGGCCCTTTGCGGCGTAGCGTGGGAGGAGCTCGCGCCAGGTCGGAATCAGGAACGCCTTTTCCCCCCCGATCGTTTCGACGACGCTCAACGCGGTGATGCCACTTGCGCTGTGAAGACCGGCGATCAGCACCGACTCGATGCGGGAAGTGTCGTGCGTAAGGTTCCACCAGGCAAAGGCGGCCGCAATTTGGACGTCGGTGTCTGGGTCTTCCAGGCAATGCTCGACCTCGGGCTTGAGCGACGCGGCGAACTCCGGACAGTTCCCGACGAAGATTGCCGCCCGTCTTCGTTGAGAGGCGGAGGCCGACGCGAACGCCGCTTTGACGGCGGGAAGCGCCTGTTCGCCGATGTCCTCGAGCAGGTCCGTCGCGGCGCATTTCTTATTGATCGATCCCTCAAGGCAGCGCACCGCCAGAGACGCAGCGGGCAGTGCTTTGGAACCGACTTTGGCCTCCGCGAGATAAGCGACGATGCGGAAGTGGCGGCCCGAAATTGTCTCGTCGGAAAAATCGGTCCACGGCTTGAGCGCTTGGGAAAACAGTGGCTCTTGCTGCGTGTTTGACTCGACGATCACCCCAAAGGCCCATTCTCGAACGGCGATGTTCGAGTCTTGCGCTAGCTCGGCCAGCAGCGCTCGATGCGGTCCGTCCGCGGCGAGCGCTGCTCGAATGTTGGGCAGCACGCTTCGGGCGTTGTATTGAGTCGCGCACTTGACGAAGGGGCGCGTGGCGCCGATGAACTCCCGCGCCAATGGGACGCCGGCGAGGCCCACGTGATCAAGGACGACGATCGCCATTGGGTCCTCCCGTTGCACCAGCGGCGCCAGTCCCTCAAGAAGGCGCTTATCGCCGTAGGCAAGCTGCGCGAGTCTCGCCTTGGCTTCGGGAACGTTCCCCGCCCCGTATCCCGTGGCTATGCGGGCGAGTTCTAACGCTTGGTCGAGTCTGTTGGAGTCATCATTGCTAGATTCCTCGCACCTCGGCGTGGCGCCTCCTGCGACCGCTGGGGGTGTGAGCAGCACGCACGCGAACAAGGAACAACTCAGCAGCGGCTGGAATGTCATCTTGGCGGCCCCATGCGCATTGGTCTGTGATCGAGATCGGATTGTAACCGGTCGTCTCGATTACTAGGACAGCAAATGGACGGGCGCTGCTGCGAAGCAGTCAAGCCCGGACAACCCCGCGCACGCGGCAACTATCGCAATCAGGGCCCGTCGATGTCACCTCGGTTGGCCGAGGCTCACAACTCAGGGTGGTCAGTCCTTCTCGCGTGCTGTTCACGGAGCTCGGTTCACGACACCACGGCTCGACGACGAAATCGCCCGCTCCGAACAGGACGATCGTTCGAGAGTCCGTGAGCCGCCCGCATCGAACTCAAGTGAGCAATTCCCTCGCCGACGCCAGTGGAAAGCTTGCTGTTGGCGTGGCGTTACGACATACTCCCCGCGGAAACGCCGCCTGGTTGGCGCCCGTACCGCAGCCCCCGCCCCGTCAAATTGGAGCGTGCCATGTGTTGTGGTTCCCTTGTCGGGTGTGGCTCGATCGTCGCTATTTCGGAGGGCTCGCGCAGACGCCATCGCTCCGCTGTCGGCCGGGGGCGGACACACCTTCGTAGGCCTCCTCGCAGAGTTCGAACTGGGCGCCGTTCGAGCGGGCCCTCGCGGTCGAACTTCGACAGCATGCCGCCCTGCACGGATCTCTTTGACAAATCCCAAGATTAGACCCGCTCCTACGAATCCCTAGAACGATCGTTCCTCCAACGCAAAGCCACTCCGGGAGACGCGCCGCCTCCGATGACGGATGTCACTCAGATCCTGCAGCAGATCGACCAAGGCGATAGCAATGCCAGGACCGAGCTCTACCCAGCCGTGTACGAGGAGTTACGACGTCTCGCAGCGGCAAAACTGAGCCACGAACGCGCCGACCACACGCTATCTTCAACGGCGTTGGTTCATGAGGTTTACCTGCGTCTGGTCGGCTTTGATGCCGAGCGCAGATGGGATAGCCGCGCCCAATTCTTCTCAGCGGCGGCCGAGGCGATGCGCCGAATCCTTGTTGACCACGCCCGACAGCGGCTGGCCCTCAAGCGTGGCGGCTCGATGAAACGCGCTAGCGGACTCGGCGACCTAGCCGGCCTGACGGCCGACCCGGCCACGCTGATCGATCTGCACGAAGCGATCGATCGGCTGGCCGAGACCGATGAGCAGGCCGCCGAGATGCTCAAGATCCTTGTCTTTGCGGGCCTCTCAGTCGCCGAGGCGGGGCGGTCGATGGGGCTCTCTCGCAAGGTCGCGTACCGGCACTGGGACTACATCCGGTCGTGGTTTGCGGTGCATTACGGCACGGACGAACGCTAAGTCTGCCTTCCGCTTCTGGCCGACCACACGAAACTTCTCGTCTGCGCCGCGTCGCACGAATCGACGCGGCGCAGGCCTCTTGCCGCAATCATTCGAAATCCATCTGAGCTCTAGCTTTTCTTGGGGACACGCCCCTAGCGGAATCCGCATGCCGTTGTGGAGCAATTGACCCTCATCCCAGGGCGATTGCGCCACGCTGGGTAGTCTGCGAGACTTACGGCGAGTCGAACATGATTTCGTTGGGAGCGCCGCTTGCGTCATGTTTGCGTTCTTGCCGGAGGGATTGTTGTGGCCGAGGTTTCCGAGGCAGGGATCGCGAGGCATTTCGAGGGGCTAACCGATCCGCGTCGGCGTGAGCCGATCTACCCGTTGGTGAACGTTGTGGTGATGGCGTTGTGCGCGGTCCTAAGCGGGGCGGACGACTTCGTGTCGATCGCCGCGTGGTCGAGGGAGAAGAGAGGGTGGCTGGCGAAGTTCTTGGACCTGTCGGCGGGCGTGCCTTCGCACGACCGCTTCAACGCGGTCTTCGCGGCCCTCAACCCGGCCGAGTTCGAGAAGTGCTTCTTGAGCTGGGTCACCGCGCTGCATGAGGTCACCGACGGCCAGGTGATCGCGATCGATGGTAAGACGCTGCGGAGCAGCTCCGACGCAGCGAGCAGCAAGGCGGCGATCCACATGGTGAGCGCCTGGGCGACCGCCAATCATATCGCCCTGGGGCAGGTCGTCACCGACGCCAAGAGCAACGAGATCACAGCCATCCCAAGGCTGCTTGAGATGCTGGAAATCAAGGGGTGTTTGGTGACCATCGACGCGATGGGGTGTCAACGGGAGATCGCCGAGCGGATCGTCGAAGGGGGCGGCGACTACGTGCTGGCGACCAAGGGGAACCAGCCGAACTTGTGCGAAGCGATCGATGCGTTCTTCACCGCGCAACTGGAAGACGACTGCCGGAACGTGGCGTGCCGACGGCACGAGTCGCACGAGAAGGGGCACGGCCGCGAGGAAGACCGTTACTACTACCTGACGAAGCTGCCGGAGGGGTTTCCCGAGCGTGAGAAGTGGCGTGGGCTCAAGGCGATCGGCATGGCGGTCCGCATCACCACCCATGGCGACGGCGCACAGACATTCGACACACGCTACTACATCACCAGCCGCTACGTGAGCGGCAAGAGGTTCGCCGAGGCGGTGCGCGGCCACTGGGGGATCGAGAACTCACTCCACTGGCAGCTCGACGTGACGTTCGGCGAAGACCAATGCCGCGTCCGCAAGGGACACGCCGACGCCAACCTCAGCCTGCTGCGCAGAACGGCGCTGAGCCTCCTCAAGAACAACACCTCCCGAAAGCTCGGCGTAAAGAACAAACGCCTCACCGCGGCATGGAGCGATCAGTACCGACTCGAAGTGCTCTGCGGGGCATGAGTTAACGTGCAATCGCCCTGCACTTGGAGCCGTGGCCTTCCTCGAGGACGCATGGTGGACTGCAGATTCAAGCGGCGCGGGAACGATTCAACCCAGCCTTCACCCTTCAACGGACACCCACGTTGGGCGCAGCGCCGGACTGCATCCAGCTCCGACTGAAACAACGGGTCGCTCGCTTGACCAAGTTTGGCAGATGCGGTATCGGCGTTCGACGTATTGGCAGACGGTCAGAAAGTGCTCCACATTTTCTTCCTCGGGCGAAGTACCGTATAAAGCAGGGCATGAGCTTCTTCGATATCGCCGGCATCCTCGTGGCCCTCGCAGCGGCCTTCGCGTTCATCAACCACAAACTGCTCAAGCTGCCGACGACGGTGGGCTTGATGCTGCTGGCCATGCTGCACGCGGTCGCGCTGCTGCTGATTGATTGGATCGTACCGGGGGCGGGCGTGCTCACCTCAACCGAGACGCTCATCGGCTCGATCGACTTCGACCAGACGCTGATGCAGGGCATGCTCGGCTACCTGCTCTTTGCCGGGGCGTTGCATGTCAACCTCAACGACCTCAAGCAACAAACCGCGGTCATCGTCCTGCTCGCAACCGTCGGCGTCCTCGCCACGACGTTCATTGTCGGCGGGCTCACCTACGTCATCACGGGCTGGCTCGGCATCGAGGTCCGCTTCATCTACTGCCTGATTTTTGGCTCGATCGTTGCGCCTACCGACCCGATCGCGGTCTTGGGGATCGTCAAGAGCCTTGGCGCACCCAAGTCGCTGGAGACCAAGATCGCGGGTGAGTCGCTGTTTAACGATGGCGTGGGCGTGGTGGTGTTTATTGCGCTCTTGGGCATCGCGGGGTTGGGTGGGCATGGGGAGTCGCATGAAGACCCAAAGAAGAAGGCTGAATTCAATGGCGTCGTTGAGCAGATCGAAGAAGATTTCGGCATACACCCCGATGCCAATGGCAATCCACTAACCGTCCTACTTGACGAACCAATCGATGCGGCACAACTCGAACGCAAACATCCGCACGATGTTCAAGAAGGCATCAGGAATACAGAGACGCAAGCGATTAACGTCGCCAAGCTCTTCGCCCTCGAAGTCGGCGGCGGGATTACATTGGGCTTTGTACTGGGACTGCTCGCGTTCTTCCTATTGCGATCAATTGATCACTACGCGACCGAGATATTGCTTTCGCTGGCGGTAGTGACGGGCGGGTATGCGCTGGCGATGAAGCTTCACCTGTCCGGGCCGCTGGCGATGGTGGTCGCGGGGCTGATCCTGGGTAACCATGGCCGAACGCTGGCGATGTCCGACAAAACGCGCGAGCACCTGGACACGTTCTGGGAGTTGGTGGACGAACTGCTGAACGCGGTGCTGTTTGTGCTAATCGGACTGGAGGTCTTGGTGCTGTCGTTCAAGGAGCAGTATCTGCTGGCCGGGGCTCTGGCGATCCCCGCTGTGCTGCTGGCGAGATTCCTGTCCGTTGGCACGGTAGTGACCGCCTTGAAGGAAGCGACCGGCCGAGAATTCACGCCGCACGCGATCAAGGTCATGACCTGGGGCGGCCTGCGCGGCGGGATCAGTGTTGCACTCGCGCTATCGCTCAAGGAAGAGATCCACGCCAGGCAATCGCAGTACGACAACGTCGGCGAACTCCTCCTGACCATGACCTACGTCGTCGTCGCCTTCTCGATCCTCGTCGGTGGGCTGACTATGGGGCCGATGCTGAGCCGGCTGGGTCTCGCGGGGCAGAGCAAAACAGACGCCGATTAGCTACTGGTAGTGAGCTGACAGCGATTTACTGGTGAGGACGGAGTCAAGTGGTCGCAGCCGTCCGAGCAGGGCGATCGCATGTTAACTCAAGTCCCTAGCAGGACTTCGAGCGCCGTGCTCAAGCTTCAGCGGGTGGACCAACCCCAGCGAAATCCGCGCCAACCAAACCCGCTGCGGTGGCAGCCCACCTCCTTTGGAGCCCGACGGGCCAGCTGACCAAAGTTGAATCAGCCTGCGCGGCTAGAGATCGCCGCGAACTGCAGACGGTGTGGGTTCTGGCCGAACACCTCCGCGACCTTGCCGCGACTAAAACTCGCCCTGGGTTCTCCAACTTCAGCCAATTTTTGTGCTCGGCAACTGAAGCGGGGGGACTTTGCTCGCCCCCCGGCGCACTTCGCCGGTGGCGGGGCGCCTCCCCCCTTGGAGCGATCGATTCGGCTAGACTAGACCGTGCGCCTGCGACGCAGGGGCCGTCCCATGGTAGCGGAAGGAGACGCCGCGTGTCTGTGAACCAGCCCGCCACGACCGGCCAACTGACCAGCGTGATCGCGGCCGCGCGGGACGGGGACGCCGCGGCCCAGGCGCGGCTGCTCGAGCGGTGCCGGGGCTTTGCGCGAGTGGTCGCCCGTCAGCACCTGCCTCGCGACTTGCTCGCCAAGCTCGACGCGTCGGACGTCGCCCAGCATTCGCTGCTGGACGCGTGGCAGGGCCTGCGGGGCTTCCGAGGCGAAACCACGGCGGAGTTCCTCGGGTGGCTGCGGCAGATCGTGAGCCGCAACGCCGTGGACGCAACACGGTTCTACCGCTTGGCCGACTGCCGGAGTGTGAGCCGCGAGGTCCGGCCGGCGTCCCAAGGCCGCGGGAACCGAGCCCCTGACGATTGGGTGCCTGCCGACCGGCCGCTTCTCGACGACGAGACCCCCTCGGAGATCGCGGCGCGCGGGGAAGAAGAGCTGCTGCTCGCCGACGCGATCACCGAGCTCTCTGACGACCACCAGCAGGTCCTCATCTGCAGGAGCCTGCTGCGTCTGCCGTTCGCCGAGGTGGCCCAGCGGATGGACCGCTCCCGCCCCGCGGTCCAGGTGCTGTGGGCCCGGGCCGTCGACCAGCTGCGTCTGCGGCTCGCGGAGAAGGGGGTGTCCGGTGCCCCCTAGTTCCAGCGACGGTCGCGACGAGCAAGAACGCTCTCCCCAGGAGCAGGAGAACTTCGAGCTCTTGGATCGTTTTCAGCAGGCGATCGACGCCGGCGACGAGCAGGCCTGCCGTCGGCTGCTGGCGGACCACACTCACCACAACGCCGCGTTGCAGTGCCTGCTCCGCCTGGGAAGGCTGGAACGCCTCTCGGCGCCGGTCCTGCCGGATGTCGACTCGCCCACGCGGACCTACGACACCCAGACCACCCTGTCGCCTTCCGCGCTGCGGTTGACGGACGGCCCGCTGCCCTTCGGAAAGTACCGCCTGCTGGAGCAGGTCGGCCGCGGCGGCATGGGCGCGGTGTTCCGGGCCGAACAGCCCGATTTGCAGCGCGAGGTCGCGGTGAAGATCATCCTCGGCGGCGGGATGGCGACCGAGGATCAGGTCCGCCGCTTCCATCAAGAGGCCCAGGCGGCGGCGTGCCTCCGGCACCCCAACGTGGTCGCGATCCACGACGTCGGGTTCGCCGCGGGGATGCACTACATCGCGATGGAGTACATGCCCGGCGGGAGCCTGGCCCAGCGCCTCAAGTGTGACGGCCGCATCCGAGAAGACGCGGCTCAGATCGCCCTGGAGGTCGCTAGGGCGGTCGACCACCTCCACCAGCGGGGGGTGATCCATCGCGACCTGAAGCCGTCAAACATCATGTTCGACGACGCGGACCGCCCCTGCCTGACTGACTTCGGCCTGGCCAAGCTGTTCGAAGCCGACTCCGGCTGCACACGCACAGGGGACGTGCTGGGCACCGCCAGCTACATGTCGCCCGAGCAGGCCAGCGGGATGATCCGGGTCGTCTCGCCGCTGTCGGACGTGTACAGCGTCGGCGCGATCCTGTACGAGATGCTCGTCGGGCGCCCGCCGTTTGTCGGGGAGAACTTCGTGGAGACCATCCTGCGGGTCCTGGAGGGGGAACCGGTCCCGCCCCGCAGGCTCCGCCGCGACGTCGACCCCGAGCTCCAGCAGATCTGCATGCGGTGCCTCGAGAAACGACCCGAGGACCGCTACGCGTCGGCCGCGGAGCTCGCCGGCGACCTTGAACGTTTCGTGCGGGGCGAGCCGATCGAAACCCGCATGGATGGGCTGTCGCAGTCGCTCCGCAGGAACGTACGGCGGCGCCCGGCCCTGCTCGCCCACGGCGCCATCCTGCTCGCGGTCGCCCTGGTCGTTGCGACGCGGAACCTCACCGGCGCCGGCAACACCAACTTTGTGGTCATCGAGGCCCTGCTGGGCGTCTGGTTCCTAATCGCATTTGCGTTGCAGTGGGCGCAGCAGCAGGAGGACCGCAAGAACGCGGCGCTGACCGCCTGGGTGGTGCTCGACGCCCTGTTCATTACGACGCTCATCTGTCTGTCGGAGCCCCCCCGAGAAACGCTGCTCGCGGCCTACCCGGCGCTGATCGCCGCGTCGGGGCTGTGGGTGCGCGAGCGGCTCGTGGCGGCCGCGGCCTGCGCCTGCCTGGCGGGCTACGCGGCGCTCTTGTGGCTGAGTCCCGAGCTTGCCCAGCCGCTGCACCACGCGATCATCTTCGCCGCGTTGTTGGTCGTCACCGCCCTGGTGGTCGGCTTCCAGGTACGCCGGCTGCGGGTGCTCAACCAGTTCTTGTAGGCCCCCCCGGTCGCCGCGGCAGACATTCCGGAGTTTCTGGGGAATCGGCCGGTATTGCCGTTATACTGAGCCCCCTCTTCACGCCTTGTTGGGTAGGGGCGCTCGACGCCCGTTGTGCGGTCTCGCCCGGGGGGCGAGACCGACCGGACGCGACCTCGACAATCGATCCCCCGAAGAGGAACCAATCATGCTTCGCCGAGTCTCGCCTCACGCCCTCTCTCAGACCGAGCCCGCCCTGCGCTCCGCAATCCTGCTGTTGGGCGCCTGCCTGCTGCTTGCGACTGCTACGCCGCTGTCGGCCCAGGCGCCGCCGGCGTCCCAACCGGTCTCGCTGGAGTCCGCCGAGCGGCGCCTGCGGCTCTACCCCGACGACCCGTACGCGCAGTTTGTCGCACTGCAGCTAGCGGGTCGCGCCGGCCCGGATGAGTTCGGACGGGTCACGACACTGCTGCAGCGGCGCGATGCGTTCGGGCTTGGCGGGCGGGGGCGCCGAGAAGCGGTCGACCTGTTGAACTTCACCTCCGGTGCCCTCGCGGTCCAGGAGAGCCTGCAGCTCGACACGATGACCGGCGACCTAGCCAGCGGAGCGCCCGACCCCCGGCGTCGCGGGCAAGCCGGCCCGACCTTCAACGGGAGCCCCCACGACCGACAGCAGTTGCAGCAGCTGACCCTGGCGATGCTCAACTACGAGTCGACGCATCGCCGCCTGCCGGCGGCGGCCTCGCACGACGACCGCGGCGCGGCGCTCTTGAGCTGGCGGGTCCACCTGCTCCCCTTCTTGGGCGAGACGGCCCTCTACGACCGGTTCCGGCTCGACGAACCGTGGGACAGCCCGCACAACAAGCCGCTCCTCGCACAGATGCCCGACGCCTACCGGGCGTCGAGCGACGCAGCAGGGGACGGCGCCACCACCACGTTCCAGGTACCGACCGGGGAAGGGACCGTCTTCGCCGGGCCGCAGGGGGCCAACCTCCGGCGGATCGTCGACGGAACTTCCAACACGATCTTGCTGCTGAAGGTCGAGGCCGCCAAGGCCGTCCCGTGGACGAAGCCGCAGGACATTGCGGTCGACCTCGGTACGCTGGTGGTGAAGACCGTTTTCGGCGACTCGGACTGGGTCGACGCGGCGATGGTCGACGGCTCGCCGCGCAGCTTCCCTAGGACGCTGGGGGACGAGAGGCTCGGCAGGCTGCTCCAACCAAACGACGGTCAACCGGTCGACTGGCGCGCGATCGCTCAAGGGGCGCCGCCCCGCACCGCAATGCCGACAGCGGCGAACATCGACGTCGCCACGCTGCAGGGACCGACCATCAAGGGCCACCCGTTCGAGGAGATGCTCGCGGGGCGATCGCCCCGTGTCTCGGAGCTGGCCCGCTGCGTCCCCAACGACTTTTACTTCGTGCACGCCCGGTCGCTGACCAAGCTGCTCTCGATCGCCGGCGACTACCAGGCGTGGTCGTCGGAGCTGATGCAGCAAACGTTCGACCAGGGGGGCCAAGCGGCGCTCCTCCGCCGGGTGCTCGTTCAGCTCGGCTGCGAGTTCGACCCTCAATCGCTGCAACAATTGAGCGACGCTGCGGACGAGGTCGCGGTCGTCGGCAGCGACCTCTACCTGCACGAAGGGAGCGACGTAACTCTATTGGTCCGATTCGAGCCCGGGAGCGACGCACGGCGGCTGCTGGACCAGGGGCTCGCCGCCGCGCGTCGGAGCCACCCGAGCGCCCGGGTCTCACACGGCCAGTACGCCGGGGTCGCCTACACCCACGTGACCACCTCCGACCGCAGCGTCCACGCCTTCACCGCCTACCCGCGGGACGACGTACACCTCCGCAGCAACTCCTTGCTCGCGATGCAGCAGTTGATCGACACGATGGTCGGCGCCGACCAGGGCGGGGCCCCCGCGGGCCGCGCGTCGCTCGGCGCTAGCGCCGAGTTCCGCTATGTGCGGACGGTGTACGCGTACGGCGCCGAGGAGGAAGACGTGCTGGTCTACCTCTCGGACCCCTTCATCCGACGGCTGATGGGGCCCGCTTCGAAGATCACCGAGATGCGTCGCCGGCAGTGCTACGCCCACCTGCAGATGGTCCACTACGCCACGCTGCTCTACCTCACCGAGCACGGCGTCCGCCCGACGAGCGTCGCGCAGCTGGTCCGCAGCGGATGCCTCCCCGACGGGTTCATCAACGGCTCGATCCGCTGCCCCGACGGGGGCCAATACGCGCTGCAAGACGGGGGGCAGACGACCCGCTGCACCCACCACGGCTGCGCCCACTGCATGGCGCCCGGGATCGAGACCGCCGCGCAGCGCGTTACGCACGCCGAGAAGCAGCTCTACGATGCGTTCCTTGCCGAGTACAACCAGTACTGGCGGACCTTCTTCGACCCGATCGCGATCCGGATCCGCCACGCCCCCGACGCCTCACGCGTCGAAACGGTCGTGCTGCCGCTGTTGGACAACAGCATCTACTCCGCCGCTGCGCAGGTCCTGGGGGGTCCGCCGGCCTCCATTACCCGAGCGCCCGTGTCGGAACGGGTTGTGCTGAGCGTCGGGGCGACGCTGAAGAAGGACGGCCTGTTTGTGGCGGACGCCCGGCCCGGAGGCAGCGACACGCTCGCCAACCTAAGGCAGATAGGACTCGCGGTGCTTAATTTCGAGTCCGCCAATCGCCGGCTCCCGCCGCGGGCCCCCCAGGGCGCCGGGCTGAGCTGGCGCGTGCACATCCTGCCCTACCTCGAGGAGCAGGCGCTGTACGACCGGTTCCGGCTCGACGAGCCGTGGGACAGCCCGCACAACCAGGAGCTTCTCAACCAGATGCCCGCCGTCTACGGCGATCGGGGCAGCGACACGAGCATCCTCGGCTTGAGCGGCAAGGGTCTCTTGAACGCTAAGCCGCGGGGCCTGCAACTCAGGCAGATCACCGACGGGCTCTCCAACACGCTGCTGGCCGTCGACGCCGGGAGGGCGCGGGCAGTGCCCTGGACGAAGCCCGCCGACCTGCCGCTGGATCCTGCGGACCCGTTGGCGTCGGTTGGGGCGATCGGGGAAGAGGGACTCGCCGTGGTGTTTGCCGACGGCGCCGTTCTGGTCCTGCCTCCGGATATCCCGGCAGAAGAGTTCCTGGCCTACGCCACCTACAACGGTGGGGAAGGAATTCGGCGCAGCCGCGCCGTGCGTCCGCGTCCACGTCCTCGGCCCGCCCTGCGAGAGAGCACGGTGCGGGACTGGCTCCGCTCCCTCGGAGTGTCGGACAATGACAGCGCGCGGCTCGACATCGTCAAACTCGCCCGCCAAGGGCTGGGCCGGCATGTCAGCTTCCATGTCTGCGACGCCCGGCCCGCATTCAGCTTCAACTCCCTGCGGTTCGCGGGCCGACTGCTGGCGGACCGATCGGGCTGGCTGCGGTCCGAACTCTTGATGCTCGTGCCGGTCGTGAACTCGCTCAGCGCGCCGGTCTACGTCGCGTGGTCGCTCGACGACCCGAAGTTCGTCGATGCGTTCCTGATAGAACTCGACGGGCTGCTTGCGACCGCGGCCCGCAGCGAACCTGCCCGGCCGGTCTCCTTCGATTTTTACCGCCTGTCCGGCTCCGATCCGATAGTCCGTTGCATCGCCTGGGAGCTGCTGGGGTTCCGGCTGCGTGCGTTCTATGCGCGGGTCGACGACCACCTGGTGATCGCATCACAACCCGACGTCATTGATGGGCTCGTGCAGAGCAGGGCGGCTGGCGGTCTGGCCGCCCGCGAGGGCCCCCCCGGACACGTGCAGCTGCGGATCCAGCCCCAGCACTGGTCGCAGGGGCTCAACGAGATGCGTCTCGCTTGGGGAGAGTCTGCGCGCGAGGCGTGTCTCGAGAACCTGGGACCGCTCAACTCGGCTGCCAGCATCCCGCTCGAAGCGGCGGGAGGGCCGTCCGAGGCGGCCCGCCAGGCGTTTGGAACCAGCTACGCGTGCCCGTGCGGCGGGGAGTACTCGCTCCACCAACCGGCGGGTCAGCAACCATCGGTCCGCTGCAGCCTGCACGGCGACGCGAGTCGCCCCAGGCAGGCCGCCACGGCCCCGGATACCAGCGCCGCGGCGACGGCCCTCTCGCAGCTGGGAGACGTCTCGGCCACGCTGACGTTCACCGAGTACGGACTGCAAGCGGTGTTCGAAGTCCAGCGGCGTAAAGCGGGCGAGTGACGCGCGCCGCAGCGCAGCCGGCGGGCCCGCTCCCGGCACGGCGTCGTGCGATCCTTGCGTCAACCAACTCAATCAGGAGGAGTCCTTGCAATGAAACGTTTACGCGTCGGGCCGCTGCTAGCGCGGGCTGCCGAGAGCCGCTGTGAGAGTGACTCCGAGAGCTGGATGTTCACCGACTCCGGTGGAGAAGATGGCGACCCTGCGTCTTATAGCTCGACCGGCGGCAATCCGGGTGGACCGATTCAAGAGGTCAGCGTCAGTAGCGGTTGGGGGTAGGAGTTCCTTCGACTTTCCGACAGATCTGATGCCGCGATTGACAGAGCTTATGGCGAGGGTCTGCTTGAATGACTCCGGCAGATGGTAGGCGGATGAGGACTTCCACGCGACCGAGTGCGATGGCCACCGAATTGCCAAACAAATCGCTGCACACGAACCGCCGTCCTCCGGTTCGAATTCGGGGACGCCGGTTCATCGGATGCAGGATTCGCTGCCAGCGCCCGTCTCCGGCGGCCGTCAATGAGCAGAATCGTTCGGCAGGCGAAAACATTGATTTCGAGAGCACCATGAAAACTTACTGGCAATCTGCGACGCGAACACAAGCCATCCTAGCCGTCAGTGTCGCTTTCGCGGGAATTCTCTCTACATCTGGTTGTAACTCCCGCTCAATCCAGCCGCGAAACGTTTCTGCTGATGATAGGCGAATCGCGTCAGAGACGGTTAAGCAGTTGGAATCAAAGGTGGCGTCCAACGACACATTGGTCCGCCGGCATGGAAGATTCGCGTCAATGGAGATATTGTCGATCCGTCGATTGCCACCGGTCGATTTTATGGACTACCACCAACCCGCAATGCTAGCAATGGATTGCGTCTGTCACTTTGAAAGCTTCTCGACGAAGATGGAAGTGCAGGTAATTGACGGTGCTGCTTTCAGCATCCTAATGCAACCATCGGAGGAATTCGCGACAAAGGAGAATAGCCCGTTATCGGATTGCACGCTCGTCCAAAACGGAGATGAACTTTGGTTTGTCAGGACAGGGGGCGATCAAATGAGAGTGCAAAGTGTTGTGACATGCCAAGTGTCACATCCAGACTTTGAACCTTAGAGTGCCGAACATTTGCGTGATCCGGAGCGGCGAATTAGACGGAGAATAAAGTCAGCCGGTAACGTCGCCGCCCGGTTACGCTGGTCGTTAGGCGCAGGGTCGAGCGCCAATGGATCGCCGCGACGCTTCTGAGGTCCCCACACCGCTGCATATCGAGCGGATCGTAAGGTCGCCGACGGTGGCCCAGACTCCCGGCCTGAGGCCATCCTCAAACTCGCGCAGGTGCAGCTCACCTATTTCGGGCTGCCGACTGGCCAACGGACCGAGGGCGCTTCATCCGGGGCGGATGGACGGCACGGCCAACTCGCAGCGGTGTCCCGACTCGGCTAAGACCTGTGCGGATAGATCGAGGCACCCAGCCGCCGAGTCCGGCCCATCTCCGGCAACTTGGTCGGAGCCGAATCTGGACGAAGTGCTGTCCACCGCTGCGACTTTGGCTGAGCCTCCAAACCGCCTCGGATGATGTAACCGCTCTCCCATGGGAAGTTCCCGAAACTCACAGCGGTCGCGATACTCGGAGCAGACCGTAGGTGGCGGCTTAGCGTTCAAGAAGGGTTTCATGCACACCGCGCAATCCAGCGGTCGTCGAGCCCCAATGCACCAATAGCCTGTCGGACCCACGGCGCGGACCGACCGTCCCTGGTAGCGGCCTCAAGCCACTCCGGGTCTGACAGGTGAGCTGTTGCCAGTTCCCATACTTCGCCAACTGCCCGCAAACGCCCGCACCCTGACCGCTCTTAAGATCATAGCCAAGCGTTCTTCTTGGCGTCGGGGTGGTCGACGATGAGAGAAAGCAGGTCGGCGACCTTGCAGTGGGCCTCAATGGGGTGACGCAAGTAGTGATCCGTCTTCACCCGGTAGTGGTTGCGACGACCGATTTTCTCGCGTTCGATAAACCCCTCTTCCTGCAGGTCGGCAAGGATCTGCTGGATCGCCCGCTCGGTAATCCCGACCCTGGCGGCGATCTCCCGCAGGACGAGGTCGGGTTCTGCGTTGAGCAGGATCAGGACGTGCGAGTGGTTGGTGAGGAACGTCCAGCGGTGGCGGGTTTCTTGCCCGCCGCGCCTCGGCGGGGCCGAGAATAGCGGCGGCGACTTCACGCCCGGACCCGGTGGCTTTTTCGCTTGCTTCCCCGACTTGGTCGGCGCTTGGGGCGGAATCTTCTTAGGCATCGGGCTGGCTCGTCGCTGCAGAAAAGGTGTCGGCCGGCGGCCGCTCTTCGGTGACAACCCCCCGGCGCCCGCAGCCGCAGGGGGTCTCCCAAGCGGTGTCGCCATCTTAAGGAAAAAACGGGCTAAACACCAGAAGCCTTATTGACGAAGTATAGTTCCGGCATTAATCTTCTTGTGTCGTCCCGATCCCTCCCCGCCCCGCCGGTAGAACCATGACGATTCTTCTGCTGCTAGCGCTGCTTACCTCGGCGTTTTCGCTGTTTTTCTTCTGTGCGGCGTCCGCGTCCGGGTGCAACCGCCGCCCGGTGGCGGTCAGGACAGCCGTCACGCTGCTCGTCGCGTGGCTGTTTGTTCTGGCCTCGGCTGGGGTTCTGGGCCGGATCTGCGGCGCCGTCGATCCTATCGCCGAACTGAGGTGGCCGCCGGTGGGCCCGATCGCTTGCGGCGCGTACTTTGACGGCGTTTCGAGCCTGACCCTGATGCTGGTCAGCTTTGTAGGCCTCGTCGTGTGTCGCTACTCGATCCGCTACCTCGACGGCGATCCGCGTCAGGGAGACTACTTCCGCTGGGTAGCCGCCACCATCGGTAGCGTCTCGCTGCTTGTGCTTTCGGGCAACCTGCTAATGCTCGTCGGCGCCTGGATAGCCACCAGCCTCTCGCTGCACCATTTGCTGCTATTCTTGCCCGGCCGGGCCGGCGCCCAGCGGGCCGCGTGGACGAAGTTCGCCATCAGCCGCGTTGGCGACCTCTTCCTAATCGCGGCCCTGCTGCTCGCGTTTGGCGAGTTTGAGACCTTCGATCTGTCGGCCATCTTTGCCGCCATCGCGCCGGATCAAAACCTTTCGCCGGATCGCACGTACAGCTTGACGTGGATTGGCTGGTTAGTGGTCTTCGGAGGAATCACCAAGTCGGCCCAGTTCCCGTTGCACAGTTGGCTCCCCGAGACGCTCGAGACCCCCACTCCGGTCTCGGCGTTGATGCACGCAGGCGTTGTGAACGCCGGCGGCTATCTGATCATCCGGCTGAGTCCACTCGTCGTCCATGCGCCGGCCTCCCTCGACATGCTTGCCATCGTCGGGACAGCAACCGCCAGTTACGCGGGGGTGGTCATGCTGACCCAATCAAGCGTGAAGAAGGGGCTCGCATATTCCACAGTCGCGCAAATGGGCTTCATGATGCTGCAGTGCGGTCTGGGCGCCTTCTCGGCGGCAATGCTCCACCTCGTCACCCACTCGCTGTACAAGGCGTACGCTTTCCTCAACAGCGGCAACGTGCTCAAGGAAGAGCACGCCGCCCGAGGCGCAGAGCCGCTCGATGCGTCTCCTCAGGCAAGGCTCGCGCGTTTGCCCGTCGTCGCGGCGTCGGTGGTCATCGGTTGCGGGACGATCGCCTGGCTGCTCGGCTTCGATCTTGCCGCCAAGCCGGGGGGGTACGCCCTGGCTATGGTCTTCTGCCTCGCTCTGACGATGGGATTGTGGGAGTCGATGGCGATCCGCTCCCAAAAGGGCCGAGGCACGGCGGCCGTAGCCGCCGCCGTCGTCGCGGCGCTGTACATCGGCGGCTACCAGGCGATCGACGGTCTCGTGGGAAGCTACGTCGCCCAGCCTCCAGCCGGCGCCACGGCCGTCTTCGCCGGATGGATCGTGGTGTCTGCCTTCATCGGGCTCGCCGCCCTGCAGGTTGCATTGAGGTCCCAGGCGGGTCTCCGGTGGCGTGAAGCCTTCTACGTTCACGCCCTGAACGGATTCTACGCCGACGCCGTGGTAATGCGTCTGTGGGGCCTCCTCACGCACCGCATGTAGGGACGCGGACTCCAAGCCATCGCTAACCCAAACTGAGCAGAAGCATGAGCATTAAGAATCTGGAACGGGCGTTCAAGCAACCGCTGCCAACTGGGCAGGCTAGCGACATCGCCAAGTTGAGCACAGACGCTTGCCGCGTCGTGGCTCAGACCATCGCACCGGTTTGGCCGCTCGCCGACTACGTCGCCGTCAATCCATACCTTGGCCTCACGAATGCAAAGTTCTTGGAAGCACGCGAGCGCTTGCAGGGCTTCTCCGATTGCGAACTGCTGATGTCGGTAGACTACTACCGACAGCGGTTTGAGGAAGGGAGCTTCGGCCGAGCAGAGATCGCGTCAGCGATCGACGAGTTGGTCGACGACGGAGTGCAGGACGCCGAGCTGCTGACAAGCAAAAACCTTGAACGCGTCTTAACGGGCCGGTGGTCAGAAGAGGTCGACACCGACGCGACCGAACCCTCGGAGCGTTCGCCCCGCCTTCGGTCGATATCTGGGGCCTTCGACCAACACGCGGGAGCCTCGTGGACCGCTAGGATCCACGAAGAGATCGGCAAGCACTGCGCCGCTCACTACGACCGGGGTCAGGCGTCGTGGCAAAGCCCGTGGAAAGAGCTGTCGCTGTACAGGGCGTGGCGATCGGCGATGCGGCACGACCGGAGAATGGAGATCCTCGGGCTGCGGGGCGTGCGTGCGCTGGCCGAGAGGCTGCCGAATGAGCCAGCGGCTGCGTGCGCCCAACTGCTGGAAGCATCCGGCGTGCCTTCACAGCTTTGGCCGTCCTATCTGCTCTGCTTGGCGTACGAATTGCCGGGCTGGAGCGCATGGGCTCAGTATCAGTCGGCCTGGGTCGAGGGGGGTGAGGCGCGGGTGGGTGACGGTCAAGGCGACGACCTGATCGGGCTGCTCGCGATAAGGCTGGCCTACGATGTCACTCTGTCGGAGCAGTTTGACTTCGCGATGGACGTGTCGGCGGTGCTCGAAACGCACCGGTCGGGCGCCGCAGCGACCGCGCGCGACCATCGAGGAACGCCGAATCATGGGCTCGTGCGCTACGCCTTGATGCGAGCCAACGAGCTTGGCTACCGAAACCGCATTCTCTGTCGGCTGGCAGAGTCTTCCGCAGCCTCTCTTGGTGACGCCGCGGCGGAGGTCGTCGCAGGGGGTGGAGCCGCCGCCAGGCGTAAACTCGCCCAGGTTGCGTTTTGCATCGACGTGCGTTCGGAACGGGTCCGTCGTCACCTAGAGGGGACCAACGATCAGATCGAAACGATCGGCTTCGCCGGCTTCTTTGGGATCCCATTCGCTTACGAACGGCTCGGCGAATCGGCGGCGACCAACCAATTGCCCGTGCTCGTCCGACCTCAGTTCAGGGTGGTCGAGCAGGTCCGGGGCGTAGCGGCCGATCAGCAGCAGACGGTCGTCGCTCGGAGGGGCTTCGTGCGGACCCTACGCAAATCCTGGAAGCGGTTCCAAACCGCTACGGTCAGCGCCTTCGCGTTTGTCGAAGCTACCGGCGTGCTCTTCGGCTTCAAGCTGCTACAACGTGTCGCCCCGATCCCGTCTGGTTCTCTTGATCCGCGTTGCGACGGTGCTGCTAAGGAGCAGCGCAGCCGGCTGGGGCCCGACCTGGCGGTTCTGGATTCGCAGGGATTGACGCTAGATCGGCAGGCGGACCTGGCAGGGTCGATCCTTGCCGGCATGGGGCTGCTTCAGGGCTTCGCTAGGCTCGTCGTCTTCTGCGGCCACGGGACCCAGACCGAAAACAACCCGCTCGCCGCGGGTCTCGATTGCGGCGCCTGCGGTGGTCATTCCGGCGAGCCTAATGCGCGGCTGGCCGCCCAGTTGCTCAACCGTCCAGAAGTCCGATCTCGGCTGCTGGCCAAAGGAGTCGATCTGCCCGCGGAGGTACACTTTCTTGCGGGCCTGCACAACACCACTACGGACCAGATCAGCTTTTTCGACCTCGACCTAGTCCCCCCGTCCCACCAACCAGACGTTGCGCAACTCTGCGCGGCGGCCGAGACAGCTGCGCATCAAACAAGGCAGGAGCGGCTCCCGCTGCTCTGCACTCAAAGGGCTAGCGACCCCTTCCGCCGCGCCCTCGACTGGTCTGAGGTGCGGCCCGAATGGGGGCTCACCGGCAACGCGGCGTTCATCGTGGCGCCGCGTTGGCTGACCGAGTCGATCAACCTTGACGGGCGTGCGTTCCTGCACAGCTACGACCACCTGACCGACCCCGATGGCAAGGTGCTCGAAGCGATCCTGACGGCGCCGATGGTCGTCGGGAGTTGGATCAACCTTCAGTACTTCGCATCGACGGTCGACCCCGGCCATTTCGGCAGCGGGAGCAAGACGATCCACAACGTGGTCGGCCGCTTCGGCGCCTTCTCGGGAAACGGGGGCGATCTCAAGACGGGACTGCCGTGGGAATCGATCCACGACGGCGTCCACTACCGACACGATCCTGTGCGGCTGTTGTCGGTGGTCGCCGCTCCACGGGCTCAGATCGCCGGCATCCTCAGGCGACACAGCGGCGTTGAGCAGCTAGCCGTCAACGGGTGGATTCACCTCGTCGCGATCGACGCCGGAGCGTTCCATCGGTTCACACCTCAGAAGACCTGGCAAGAGATCGACTTGGCGTACGCACGAACTGGCGTAGAGGTCGAGGCGCCGATGGCGTCCGGCGAACCGGTCCCGTCCCTGGCTTCGTAGCGCTCGAGCCCCGCTTTAGTTGGCAACGAAACCTTGCCTTACACCCAACAACGGAGAGACAGCATGGTCGCAGCAAGCAAGCCCCATGAGGGCAACCGGCTCGTACAGAACCTGAAGAAGGTCGTCCAGCAGGCGGATCGTTCAATTACGTGGGCCGTGTTCGCAGACGATGACCCTCTGATGCTGCGACGGCTGGGCGAGGCCCTTGGAAAAGAGTCCGCCGCAATTATCCCGGCGCCCCAGAATCTGTGGAGCTGCGGAGGACACGCGCTCGAAGACGCGGTCGTCTGGGCGATCAATGAACTTGCGGTGGTCTCTGTAGTCCTGGTCGGCAGTTCAGCGGCGGGAGTCCCCGTGAGCGATCCAATACTGGCTGGCCGAGCCGCGGCGGACGAAAGCGAGAACACGCTGCTCGCATCAGTCCGCGCATCAGAACGGAAGCGGCGGCTAGCCCAGGAAGATTTCTCGCAGCAGGTCCAGTCGCTCGTCAACGTCCATGAGGTAGGGCACCGGGTTGCCAGGGGATCGCTTGCTCTGCACTGCCTGTTCTATCGCGCCGAAAGTGGCGTGTTCACGGCCTTCGATCCGCGGGACGGCTCGTTTCGGGCGCTCATCAACTAAACACAGGTCCATCCGCCAGGAGGCGACGACGTGGTCACTCAATCAATCGACCGGACGCAGAGCGGACGAGGGCGCGGCGAGGCCTGGCCAGCGCCCCCCCACCTAGACGCCTTGGAATCTGAGGCGATCCACATCTTGCGCGAGGTCGCCGCCGCGTTCGAGAACCCGGTGTTGTTGTACTCGATCGGCAAGGACTCTTCGGTCCTCTTGCACTTGATGCGAAAGGCGTTTTTTCCTGGTAAGCCGCCGATCCCGCTGCTGCACATCGACTCGACATGGGAGTTCCGCGAGATGACGGAATTCCGTGAGCGTTACGCACGCCAGGAGCTCGGCCTGCGGGTGATCGTCAAGATCAATGAGGAGGGCCGGGCGGCGGGTGTGAACCCGTTCGACTACGGCAGCAACGCCTACACCGAGGTGATGCGCACTCTGCCCCTGAAGGAGGCCCTCACCGAGTATGGTTTTGACGCCGCCATCGGCGGCGGCAGACGCGATGAAGAGCGTTCGCGGGCCAAGGAACGCATTTTCTCGTTCCGCGATCGAAGCCACCGCTGGGACCCGCGAAACCAACGCCCGGAGCTGTGGAGCATCTACAACACTTGGCGCCGACCCGGCGAATGCCTGCGTGTTTTTCCTCTCTCCAACTGGACCGAGCTCGATGTGTGGCAGTACATCGCGCGGGAGATGGTTCCGCTCCCGGAGCTCTACCTCGCCAGACCCCGACCTGTCGTCCAGCGCGGCCACGATCTGATTGTGGTTGACGACGAGCGGATGCGATTGGTGGAGGGTGAACACCCCGAGATCCGGACCGTCCGCTTCCGCACCCTTGGCTGCTACCCGGTCACCGGGGCGGTGGAGTCCGCGGCGGCGACCATCGAGCAGGTCGTTCAAGAACTGATCGAGACTCGACACTCGGAGCGGCAGGGGCGTGCGATCGATCGCGACGAGGCGTGCGCAATGGAACGCAAGAAGCGAGAAGGATACTTCTGAAAGCCGCACCTGAGTCGGGCCCGGCGCCGCGGCTTAGGCCCGAGTCGCGTTTCACGCTCTTGCAGAAAGAAGGAATAGGCATGACATCGCTCACCACCCCCGCCACGCGACAGGACCTAACCGTGAAGCCATGCGAGAAGGACCTCCTGCGGTTCATCACCTGCGGCAGCGTCGACGATGGCAAGAGCACCCTAATCGGTCGGCTGATGCTCGACGCAGGAGCGGTGTACAGCGATCAGCTGGTTGCACTTCAATCGGAGTCCCGGAAGCACGGCACCAACGGCGGTGAAATTGATACGGCCCTGCTCCTGGACGGGCTCGAAGACGAGCAGCAGCAAGGGATCACCATTGACGTCGCTTACCGCTACTTCGCAACCCAGAAACGCAAGTTCATCATCGCTGACACGCCCGGTCACGAGCAGTTCACACGCAACATGGCCACCGGCGCTTCGAACGCCGACCTCGCCATCCTGCTTGTCGACGCCACCAAGGGGGTGCTGACTCAGACCAAACGGCACGCGTTTATTGTCTCGCTGCTCGGGATCAAGCACGTTATTCTTGCGGTGAACAAGATGGACCTTGTCGACTACGACGAGGCGGCCTTCGAGTCGATCTGCCAAGACTTCAAGCGATTCGCCGCGAAGCTTGAGATCACGGACCTGCGCCTCGTGCCGCTCTCGGCGCGTCACGGAGACAACGTCGCCGAGCCGAGCGCCAAGATGCTGTGGTACGCCGACGGGTCGCTCCTGCACCAACTCGAGTCCGTCTACGTCGGGTCCGATCAGAACCTGCGAGACTTCCGCTTCCCGGTGCAATGGGTCAACCGTCCGGATGAGACCTTTCGGGGGTTCAGCGGTACGATCGCCTCTGGGGTGATACGCGCCGGCGAAGAAATTGTCGTTCTCCCGTCGGGCAAACGGTCGCGGGTCCGCAGCATCGTGACGATGGACGGTCCGTTGGAAGAGGCGGCGTCGTCGAAGTCCTGCACGCTAACGCTGGAAGACGAGATCGATGTCACCCGCGGAGACATGATCTGTCGGCCGGGCAACCGGCCGCACGTCTCACGCCACGCAGAGGCAATGCTCGTGTGGATGTCGGAGCAGACTCTGAAGTTTGACCGCCCGGTGTGGTTCAAGAACTCGGCCGGCAGAGCCGTGGGCGAGGTCGAGTCTCTCCGGTACGAGGTCGATGTCAACTCTCTGCACCGAAAGCAATCTCAGACGCTTGGTCTGAATTCGATCGGTCGATGCGCCCTGAGCTTCCATGAACCGATCGCCTATGACGCGTACGCGCGGAACCGCGAGACCGGCGCCTTCATCCTCGTGGATCGTATCACTCATGAGACGCTTGCCGCGGGTATGTTTCTCGAGCACGACGTGTCGGGCGAGTCAGGCGAGGGGCTGGCGGACTTCCAGCGGGCTCGCGTGATCCAGAGTCACGTCGCTCTCGAGCGTCGGTCGCAGAGGCATGGGCACGAACCCTTTACCGTGCTGCTGACCGGGCTGCCCGCTTCCGGGAAGACAACCGTCGCCAAGCAATTGGAGCAACGGCTGTTCGAACTTGGCGCTATCGGAGTGTTGGTCGATGGCGAGTCGATGCGTCAGGGACTCAGCAAGGGCCTCGGGTTCTCCATCGAAGAGCGGTCCGAGAACCTCCTCCGGGGCGCCGAAGTGGCCAGGCTGCTCAACGACGCGGGACAGTTTTGCATCGCGTCGTTCTGCGCCCCCGAAGAGGCGACGCGTCAGAAGTTCCTCGAAATCGTCGGGCGCCATCGCGTGTTCCATGTCCACCTCGACGCTTCGGTTGCGGCCTGCCGGGCCCGGGACACCACCGGTCGCTATGCCGCCGCCGAAAACGGGCAGATCAAGGGGTTTCCGGGGGTGGACTTTCACTATCAATCGCCGCTGTCTGCGGACCTCACGATCGACACGCAGGAGCAAATTGATGTCAATGAGCTGGCGGGCTGCGTGATCGCTCCCTTCCATCGAGGGGACGCCGCATCGCCGGATCGGAGCAAAGTTGTTCCCGACAGGGACGCGATCATACCGGAGTAGCCATGGGGTTGAAGTCGGTTCGCCGCTTTGGCTCTTCTTGGACGTCGACTTGCTGAGGCGGACCCAATCAGCGCCGTTCACGCTTCGCCTTACTCGCGTCGGTGCAGCTCTCCTGCGTCGGAGTGCCGATTGGCCAACTGACCGAGGGTGCATCGGCCTGGCCGCTGGGCGGCACGGCCAACTCGCAGCGGTGTCCCGACTCGGCTAAGAGCTCCGCAGATAGCCTGAGACTCCGGGGCGTCGAAGCTAGTCCATTCTTGGCGCCTCGACTGGGGCCAAATCGGAAGGAAGGAAGTGATGTCCACCGCTGCGACTTGGCTGAGCCTCCAAGCCGCCTCGAATGATGTAACCTCTGCAAGTAAGAGAAGCGTGCAACCGCCGCGGCACTTTGATCCAGCCTTTGTTTTGCTCGACGGGCACAGCGTTTTGGGGGGATACTTCGGAAGCGAGTCGCCGCAGTGCAGAATCTGGGCTTTTATGCCTCCCCCCGTCGAGCGCAGGCCCTCTCGCCGCCCCAAATGACTTCTCCACTCAATCAAGGCCCGGCTTCGGCCGTCGCGTTCTGCGCCGAAAGGTTGATTGCGGCGCACCATGCATTCGGGCGGACGCGAGGGCTCTCACTGGATGAGCACAGAAACCTCAGCCGCGGAGGCCAGGTCTTCGTCACCCACCGTTCTCAGCGCTGTTAGCCGGAAGTAGCGCGACGTGACGCTGGTCGGCAGAGAGACAACTTGATGCTGGCGGCTGTTTACTATGTTGTCAAACTCGACGTTGTCTGCCGCAACCATCCAGGTCTCACCGTCTTCGCTCACTTCAAACCGCGCTCGGAGGATGATTCCACCCTCCCACTGGTCCTGTCGAGGCGCGTAGATAAATCCGGCGATGGTCACCTGCTCTCCCAAGTCGATCGCGAGGTGATGCGGCATCGGGTCGCGCTGGTCGCGATAGCGCGAGTGCCAGAACGTCGTGGGATCGTCGTCGATCGCCTTGCCGGCTGCCCCTTCAGAGCCGTCTTGCGAATCGCAATCAACCACCTTCCACTTGGCCTTCGCCAATCCAAACTCTGCTTGCGAGACCAGGTCATTGGAGTCGCCGCCCACTGCGTCGGAGGTAGATGGGAACGCCTTGGCGGTCACCAGGCCGCCCCTACGCATCTTGATCGGCCCTTCGTATCGGCTCGAGCCGTCCGTCGGGATCGAACCGTCGAGGGTGTATCTGGCGTAGGCCCCTTCGGGAGTCGCGATGGTCACCAGACCGGCGAGATCACGCTTGATCGTTGGCGGCGCCAAGGCCGCTGGAGCGAGATAAAGCCCGAGGCCGGCGAGGGTTGGGCGGACGCGGAAGCCTGTGAAGCGGACCCGGAACTTGGAGAGGGTGGCGTCCGGGAAGCGCAGCAGACGCTTGCGCCCGATCACGGCGCCCTCGGCCAGCGGCAGCCACTTGCTGTCCGAATACCGCTCCACTTCAAACGCCTCGACCCGCTGCCCGGAAGCGATGTGCTCCTGCAGCATCAAGCGGTTGGCGCGCCGCGGGGCGGACAACTCTACGACGAGTTCCACGGATTCGGGCCGGTCCGAGGTGGTAAGGAAGGTGCTCGAGTCGCCGTCCAGCAGCGCCGCCACGTCGCCTACGGGGGCGCCGCCAATGACCTCGAGCCTCCCCTCCGCCCCGACAGCGAGGTTGTTTGAATAAGTCGCCTGCAGGGTTTGCCCGAACTGTCTGAGGCGAGCGACGTCCTTCTCGTGCACCAGGCCTCGCCGGTCCGGTGGGATATTGAGCAGGAACTGGGCGTTTCCACCCACGGAGCCGTAATAGACGTTCAGGAGATCCTGCAAGGATCGGACGCGATCGTCTTCGTTCTCGTGGTAGAACCAGCCGGGACGGATGGAGGTATTGACTTGCGCCGGATACCAGGCCAGCCTCATGCCCTTGAGCCTGCTGCGCATCAACACGTCGCGGCTGCCGAGATCATCGCCGTAGATGTCGCGCGTGAATCCGGCGAGGGCTGCGTCCGAGCTCAGCCAGGACGCCCCGTCGCCCGGCATCGGGATGACGCTCCACTCGCTCTTGCGGGAATGACCGGCTTCATTGCCGCACCAGCGCACGTCCGGCCCCCGAACGGTGATGGCCGCCTCCGGCGCGAGCCTGCGGATGAGCTTCCAGTAGGCGCGCCAATCGTATTCCTGCCGTTTCCCGTTCGGACCCTCCGCGCACGCGCCGTCGAACCACACCTCCTGGATTCCAGGGTATGCCGTCAGAACTTCTTCGAGTTGGTTCAAGAAGTACTGGTTGTACTTCGGCGAATCGCCGTACGTCGGCTCGTGTCGGTCCCAGGGCGAGATGTAGATGCCGAAGTGCATCGCTTCCTCGCGGCAAGCAGCGACGAAGTCGCCAACCACGTCCCCCTTGCCGTTTTTCCAGGGGCTGCTGCGAACGCAGTGGTCAGTGTGCTTGCTGGGCCAGAGGCAGAAGCCGTCGTGGTGCTTCGCCGTTAGGATCATCCGGGTGATGCCGGCCGCCTTGGCTGCCCGCACCCATTGCCGACAGTCGAGCTCTGTTGGATTGAACCAACGAGGGTCCTCGGCCCCATCGCCCCACTCGCGGTCCGTGAACGTGTTCATCCCGAAATGGATGAACGCGGAGATCTCGTCGCTTTGCCAAGCAACCTGCCGGTCAGTCGGTCGGACCGATGCCGCCTTGGCGACAACATTCTCGATCGAGTCCCCCGGCGAGAGCACTACGTCTTGTGCCGACGCGGTTTGAGCGCCGAACAATAGAAGCAACCAAAGCGTCGCGTGGCGCCTCTTGTCGTCCATGCATTCCTCGAGTTAGCGCGTCACGTCTGGTTGTAAACCGAGCTGTCGCAGGACGCCACGCCGCCTAGCTCGATTGAACCTCAAAGCCGGGCCTCGCCACGCGCGCCATCATGCTGGCCGCCTGTTGATCGCCGGTGATCTGTTCGCTCTTGGGGTCCCAGGCGATCTGGCGTCCCAGTCTAGCAGCGATGGCGGACAGGTGACACACGCTCATCGCCTGCACGTGCGAGTAGACGTCGGAAACGGGCAGACCCCCTTCTCGGATGCACCGGTAGAAGTTTTCCTTGTGGCCCTCGAACGGCTTGTTGCCGTACAGCTCACGGAGCTGGTCGTCGCCAAACTTACCCGCGTCCCAGTTCTCCTTGATCGGCGTGCCGGTGATTTTGCCGCGGTTCACGAAGAGCCGGCCTTCTTCGCCTTCGAACAGGATGCCGTTGTCACCCCGGCTGGTGAGGTGCAGCTCGGGTCCTTGGTGGAACTTGCTGATGACGTTGAAGTCGTGCGAGGTGTTGTAGCAGTTGTCGACCGTGGGGTACCCGTCCTTCATCGGCAAGGGGTGCCGGGCGTCCGATCCGTCTACCGCAACGGGGCCGGCGCCCTCCTTGTTCAGCCCCAGCGCCCACAGGGCGATATCGACGTGGTGGGCGCCCCAATCGGTGAATTTTCCGCCTGAGTACTCGTACCACCAGCGGAACTCGTAGTGGCAGCGCCGCGTCATGAAATCTACCAGCGGCGCCGGTCCGAGCCACGCGTTCCAGTTGAGGTTCTCGGGGGGCGACTCCGGCGTGAACGGTCCGCCGGTCGGGCTGCCGTCGATCCCGGCCGTGACCTTGGTGATGCGCCCGAGCAGCCCCTGCTGCACCATGTTCACGGCGCGTAGGAAACGGTCCCGGTCGCTGCGTTGCTGCGTTCCGACGACAAAAACTCGGTCGGGATGCTTCTTGCAGGCGGCGCGAATCAGCCGATTCTCCTCGAGCGTCAGCGTCAGGGGCTTTTGGCAGAAAACATGCTTGCCCGCCAGGAGCGCTTCGATCGCGATTTTCACGTGCCAGTGGTCCGGCGTCACAATGCTCACAACATCGACGTCCTTCCGGTCGAGGACTCGCCGATAGTCCGCGTAGCTGTCGGCACGCCCCTTGCCAATAACTTGGTCGTGCTTTGCTTTCTCGCGTCGCAGCGAGTCCACGTCGCACACCGCCACGACGTCCCCAAAGCGAGCGTGATCTGCCGCGTCGCCGGTACCCATGCTGCCCAGTCCAATGCAGCCGATGCGGGGTCGGTCGTTCTTTGCGAGGTTGGCGAAGGCGGGCGCCGTCAGGGCGAAACCCGGCGCCGCTGTAAGGGCTGCGGCAGTGCGGAGGAAGCCGCGGCGGGTGGTTCTAGGATGTTGGTCTTGGAGATGCGGCTTCATTCCAGTGTGTCTCGCGGCCTTTGGTCTTATTGGGAAAAATGATCGCCGGCCCTCGCAGCCCAGTATCGGGATGAACTGCTTTCGTCGGAGCCGCCAGAAGGTAGGCACGAACGTTGGCGTCGGAGGCAGCAACCCGACAGGTTGGTCCCGCCTCACCGAGACCGCCATCTCTGGATGGCGGCGCCGCACAAGCTGGCCGCCAAGGCGAGGGTTACTCCGGACGGCTCAGGGGTGCTTACGGTAGGCAAGCCAGTGCTTGAGGTCGTGAGGCTGAAGTTGCTCCGCCAGAGGTTGTAGTCGTCGATGTCGACGATGTTGTCTTCGTTGGCGTCGGCAGCGAGGTTTCCGGTGAGGCCAAGCGAATCGCGCCACACGGTGTAGTCTGCGCCGTCGACCGTTCCGTCGCGGTTGAAGTCCCCCAGCAGTCCGTCGGAAACCAGGACCAGCGTGGTGACGCTGTAGGCGGGCATCGTGTATTGAAAGGCGTTGAGCAGGTCAAGCTCTACGTCGGCCATTCTTTGCGGTACGGCGCCGGCGTTCGTGAGCTGGTACACCTCGGCGTGATCGAAGACCCGATCGTGGGTCACCGCGACGCCGGTGGTGATGGCGCTCCCCGTTCGGTTGATCGCAATGACGAACATCCGATTGGGGTCGTCTTCATCGACGCTCGCGTAAACGGCGGAGCTGGCGATGCTCGACGTGCCCGCTTCGATCGAGGTGCTGCCGAAAGCGCCCCCCGCGCCGTCGTAGTTCAGGTACATGTCGAAGGCCCCTTCGACGTAGCTTCCTTCTCCCCACAGATTCGCCGCGAACACTCCCTCGCGGCCAAAGACCCCGAGCGCATCGGCCTGGGCGATCGCGCCGGAAATGTGGTTGGTTCCGCCGTAGTTGTACTCGGTGATGGCGATCTTTGTGCCCGGCTTGAAGTCGTCGATGTCGCGCTGAACGCGGGGCAGGAGTTGAATCGGACCGTTGTTCCCGGGCGAACCCTGCCAAGTGCCCCACTGGCTGATCCAGCTTTCTTCGGCGTATGTGGGGTCCCACAACGAGCGGGTGGCCTGCACACGGGCCTCAATGGCGGCCGGCGTGGCCATGTCGCTTGTGATCCGCTGCCCGTCCGCGTAGACCTCCGTGTACCAGTGCAGGTCGAGCACGTCCATCAGCTTGCGGCCCTGGGCGACCTCTGCGTCGTGGACCTCCTTGAGCAACCACTCGTAGTAGTGCATCTCACCGGGCTGATCGCCCCCCGGGTGCGCGGGGCTTGTGACCGCGTCGGGTGCGCTCGAAAGATTGGTAAAATCAGTCCAGCCGTAGCCGACGCCGCCGAACACGATCGCGTTCGGATTGACGTCCTTGATCGCGCCGGCGTGCGCGATGGTCTTGTTGCGCAGCTCCGCGAAGCTGGGATTGAAAGGATGGATGGTGGGGTGCGTGCGACCGCCCGACGTGGGTTGGACCGCTGGGACAGGCGGATTCTCCCACGGCCGCGGTTGAGATCCAGACTGCCAGCCGTCCTGGAGGTCTTCACCCCACAGGCCGACCTCGTTGTCGAGGCTGTAGAAGACCGCCTGATTCGGCGTCTTGAAGCCTTCGACCCAATGGGCTAGCTCATCGGTGAAGACGTATCCGTCTAAATGGTTAGGGCTGGTCGAGAGCGACGAGCCGGGGTAGATGGTCGATTTCTTTGGAACGACTTCTTTCCAACGGTTCGACGGCGCGATCTCCGTCTCATCAACCGTCCCGATCCCATCTGCCGCGACGTAACCAGCCATAGGAACCGTAACGAGCACGGCTTGACCACTCACCGCACCACTCTGGATTGAGCCGCGGAAGGCCGACCCCGGCGGGTCGTTGGGGCCGCTCGCCATTCCGTAGTCGTTGTGGTGGTACCAGTCGGCTCCGGCGTTCGAGGCGTTGTTCTCCCAATTGTATCCGGTCAGCCGATTCCCCCCGATTCGGTTGAGCGTGGCGCCGGGCACCGAGTTGAAGTTTGTCCCGTAGATCCAGGGTGAGATTGGGGCGACGTTCAGTCCTGAATCGATGGCGAATTGCACGCTACCGCCGCCCGGCTTGTCGGGGGTGATGGCGCGCGTTGTCGGGACCTCAATGGACAGGACAACCAACACCGCGAACACCGCAGCGTTCCGACTTCTGATCCACAACACTGGATGCTGCCCCCGCTGCGCTTGAATACAAGAATGTAACTTCGAGAAGGCTTGGAACGACCCGCGGCTGTTCCGGCCGCTACGGATACGCCGGTGCGGAAGAATCGCCCGCCCCTTGACCTTGCCGAATCGTCCCGCCGCCCGTCGGAAGTAGAGGGCGGCTGACCAGGGTCGGCCGCCCTCGATCTTACGATCATTGCTGCTGCGTGTCCGCAGAACCCCCTCAGCCGTGATGGCGACCGTAGCAGAACATCGCTAAGGCAGTTGACGCTAGCAGGAGAAACGCGGCCGGCTCCGGCACGGACGCCGCGAGGTTATTCCCGTTGATGTTGTCGATGTTAATCGTCTGCGTGCCGTTGTCTTGTCCGTTGTCCGCATAGGTGCCGAGATGCCAGATGATTTCTAGCGCCGAGTAGGAGAGGCTGGGGGCAGACATCGCAGCCGCGTAGGGGCTGATGTCGAAGGTGATCGTCGCGAACGTCCCATTGCTGGGCAGCCCACCCGAGCTTGGCTCAATGTAGTGGTAGCCGCCTTCGTAGTTCGCGATTAGCCAGATGTTGTTGCTGTAGACGCCCCAGCCGTTGGGGTTCGACCAGTCGCCGTAGGCATCCAGTGAGATTTCTGTCGTGCCGCCCGTGACGCCGATAGCCGCGGTGTCTTTCGACAGCAGGGTGTGGGTGCCCCAGCCAGCCCAGCCGGCGGGCACCGTAAACGAGTGCTGCGTGCTGTAGATGCCGTTAGTAGCGCGGTTTGTGTTCACGGCGCTCGGTGCGCCGTTGACATCCGGGGCGTTCCATCCGTCGAAGTCGCCGGATTCGAAGGACGAGATGAGGGCGCCCAACGATTCCCCGGGCGCCCCTAGCAGGGTCAGCACCGCGGCAACTCCAGCCAGGCGGGTCGTTCTCTCAAGAAGTAGTCGCATCAGTAGAACCCTCCAACAAGATTGATAAAACGAATGAGATTGCCAACAAGAAGCAGAACTCACGCAATATGATCTCGGATCGCAGCACTGCGCGACCGCCGAGCACTAATCGAAGCCTTCGGTTAAGGTCGTTTCGTTCAGCGCCTCGCCATCGCGCGTCCCCAGGCTGTTGAACACGTACAGGTCGATATCGAACGCAATTGATCTCACGGAGCCGTCCGCGAAGGCGGCGTTCAGGACGCCCGAATGCGCCGAGCCGAAAAGGTAAGCCTGGTTGTCGAGGCCCTTGGAGTCCGAGTCCGCCATCAGTTGGGGGAGGGCGCCGTCCGGCGCGGGGCCGGTGCAGGTCAGCCGAACCGTGTCGGGGTCCCAGCCGTCCAGCCAGCCGCGGTCGTCGGACGGCCCGCCACCCTCGTATTCACTGGCAAAGACCCACTTCTCGCCGATCATCATCGTCTTGCTCGTGCCGTCGGTGATCTGGGCGATGCGTACCGGCGAAGGAACGCCCTTAGCGAATTCCCCCGGCGCGTCAAACTGCACCCCACTCAGGCTGCTCGGCTTGCTGAGCGACACCTTCCACGGGGAACGCACAATCACCCCGTCGTAGACCCCGTTGTCGGGCGGGCCGCTGCCGTTCCAACCACCCGCCTGCTGCGCCCAGAACACGGAGTACATCCGCTTGTGGATGTTGCCATCCCGGACCGGGTCGACGTAGTTCGGCACGCCACTGCCCTTCAGCTTGGTTCCGGGCTCCGCGGACGCGTAGTCCATCAGGTAGGCGGCGCCAAAGAAGTTGCTCTGGAACAGCGTCGGCCCCCGACGCGAAGGGCAGTTGAACAACGGGACCGGCGAGGACTGCACCACCGCGGTGCTCTGCTGGCTGCGGATCGCCCCCTCCTCGATAAACGCGAGGATCTGATACGCCCAACTCATGCCCTGCTTCTTCGGCCCAAACGGCTTTCCCCCGGCCATGTACCACTCCGCCGGCTCGCCGAAACTGGCCCCGGCGGTTGGATAGACCCCGTACGTGCCGATGTGATTGTGGATCGCAAGGCCGATATTCTTCAGGTTGTTCTTGCACTGCGTCCGCCGTGCCGCTTCTCTCGCGGCTTGGACCGCAGGAAGCAAGAGGGCGATAAGGATGCCGATGATGGCGATGACCACCAGCAGTTCCACCAGCGTGAATGCGCGCCGCATCTGAGACTCCTTCGTCTGTTGCCGGCTCGCCCTACAAGTGCGACGGGAGGGGGAGCTCGTTTCGCACTGCTTTGCACTAGTTCCGAAGACGGGACTGGCCCGCCAAACGGGTTGACGACAACGCCGCAAGAGCCAGCAACGCAACAGCAAAGCTCCCCGGTTCAGGCACGCCCGTTGCGACTACAACGGGGCCCGGCGCGCCCCCGAACTGCGTTTTCCAGAACTCGTAGTCGTCGCTGGTCACTTCGCCGGGGGTGACGCCGACCCCTTCGTTCGGAAGTGTGATGAGCGTGCCTAGGTTGTCGCGCCACACCGTGTAATCGGCGGCATCGACGGTTCCATCTTCGTTGTAATCGCCAGGCGCCGACGGCTTCTCAAGGAACTGGATCACAAGATTATCGATCGTGACCGAATTGTCGCCGAAGGTGTATTCGCCGCCCCCTCCGTTGAGGGACATGGACCACTGGCCGTCATTGTTGAAACGGGGGATGTCGCCGGATACGTCGGTCGTCGCGATCCCCGCGTCTAGCCGGATCGAATTGGAGGTGAATCCGTTCGGGTCGCCATCGCTGTCGTAGAAGCTGAGGCCGATCTTGTAGGTGGTGGCGCCGTCCTCCATATCGCCGTCGTTGTTGGCGTCCACCCCGAACATCACCTCGTAGTCGGGGTCGAAGTACTCGAACCCCCCAACGAGAGCCAGATCGCCGAGTGCGCCTACCGCCCGCACGTCGAGGCTAACGACCCAATTGCCGGGGTCCGTAGCTCCTTGCTCTTCGGTGATGCCCGCGCCTCGAAACTCGGGACCGAAAGAGCCAACCCCGCCACCCGTGTACCAGAAGTAATAGTCGGTGCTGTTGGTGGCGTCGAAAGAGACCTTCCACGCCTGTGACGTTGTCCCCAGCATGGAGGGGTCTTCCAGCCCGTCCTCAACGATCTCTTGCATGAGCGCCGGATCGAACGGATTGGTCCCGCCCCCAACGCCTCCGCCGCTATACCACTGCCACGTTGGGGCGCCAGGGCCGGGGAAGTAGTCTCCGAAGTCGTCCGAAAAAGCAACCTGCGCTGATACGGGCAGAGGGGCCAGCAAGGCCAGCATTGCTAAAAGCAAGAGATTGCGTTTCATAGGTCGTTGCACTCGATTGACGTGAAGAGACTGCGCGCCTAAGTGGACAAACATCGCGCGCATGGAAAAAGTGTTCGGATTGGCCCAATGACGAGTTCGTGGGATGCGGCCGACGCGGCAATAGTTAGCCTCCGCGGCGGCCCATCGCGGGAAGCGGCTCCTTGTGTGGAGGTCACGACAATCGCGTGGGCTCTTAGCGCAAACTCAGTACCATCACGATTCTGCTCCGTCGGACGTCCTGCTAAGCGACGATCGGCTGAGGACCGCTGTCCCGCCGGTCCTCGACGTCATCGCCTGAGTGCTCACGACGACTGGCGTAGACTCGCGACAGTCCATTCCGGAAGTTACCCCCACGCAGGGGATGTTCGTGATTAGGGCTTGATGAGACGCCGCCACTGTGATTTAGCCTTCGTGTCGGAAATCTATTGCGGATTCTCAGATTATCCGCGAGATTCTGCTTTCTGCCGCTAAATCCAAGTGGCCAAAGCGTTGCGGGTGGGAATACAGCCTGCGGCGAGGCCGCCTCACGGGCCAACGGGGTTCGGTTAGCCGCTGCGTGGGGCGTCGGACGTTCGCGTGGCGGCGGATCTTCCTGTTGGCGCACCGCTAACCAACGTGCCAGAGAGCTGATAGACCAGACCGAAGACACCGTCGGCATCCCCCACATGCGAGGGCGGTTTGTCGGCGCAAGGCCTTGCACTGCGTGGAGCCAGCACGGATGGACCGAGAACCAGAAGCGTCTTCCGATCGGAACACGCAATTCGTGAAGCTGCTGACTTCGCACCAGCCGCGGATCTACGCCTACATCGCGGCGGCATTGTGCGGCGACTCGGCGGCGGCCGATGTTCTCCAGGAGACCAACCTCTCCCTGTGGTCGCAGATTGAGCGCTACGACTTCACGAAGCCGTTCCTGCCGTGGGCGTTCGGTTTTGCCCGCCAACAGGTAATGGCCTACCGGAAGACCTGCAGCCGGTCCCGGCTTGTGTTCTGCGATGAGGCCGTTGACGCCTTGGCGGACCACTGCTTGGATTCGTCCGACGCCATCGACGATCGATTGGCGGCGCTGGAGAGATGCGTGAAGCGGCTCGGCGCCGACGAGGCGCAGCTTGTACACGAGCGTTACACGGGCAAGACGCCCGTGCTGGCCATCGCGCGCCGCCTGGACGTTCCGGCGCACGCGATATCATCGCGGCTGCACCGTATCCGCAAGGCGCTTGCGCGGTGCGTTCAGTCTGCGCTGGCGACCGAGGGATGACCATGGCCTCCAATGAACGCGAATTCCAACGTCTGACACGGCTCGTTATCGACGAAGTCGCCACCGAGAGCGAACGCGCGGAATTGGCGCGGATGTCGGCGGCCGACCCGAGTCTAATCGCATCCGTCGTTGAAGAGATAACGACGGACGCGCTTCTGAGATGGCGGAGCGGCAACATAGCCGCGGGGCGGCCGCTGTCGGAGCCGGTCCCGGTGAGGCCCGGGAGGGGCCGTTCCGCGATCAAGCGAGCCGGGCGGAAGCCCCTATGGGCCGGGATGCTCGCCGCGGCGGCGTTGATTACCGTAGGGGTGGGCGCTTGGCTGCTCACTGACTCAGCGCCCGGAGAGTTGTTGGTTGCCGACATCATCGACCAAGAAGGGGTTCGCTGGGGCGACGACACAACGGCGCTGTCGGACGACGACGCCGTAGGGCTTGGCCGTCTGTCGTCGTCGGGCGGTGAGTACACCCTGCAATTCCGCGACGGCTCGACCGTTCGGGTCGTGGGCCGCGCGTCGCTGGAGATTAAGTCGAAGATGCTTGTGCGGCTGGACCACGGGCGCGCGACCGCCCAGGTGCCCCCCAATAGCATCGGGTTCACCATCGAGTCCTCGCTGATCGACGTCGTTGACTTGGGCACAGAGTTCGGCATCTCAGTCGACGGCGACCACGCGGACGTCGTGGTCTTCGACGGCGAGGTCGATGTGAAGTCGAACCTTGACCAAGCAAGCGGCCAACGAAGACTCACGCAAGGCAACGCGGTGAAGGTAGCCCGAGACGGCGCGATGGGACGGCTCGTGGACGTCGGCCGCGACGTGGACGGCAGGTGGTGGACCGGCAATCGACTCGGCGCGGACGGTCCGCTCATCGCGCGCGTTACCGACAACATCGGGGGTAGTTCCGAGGTATACGCGTTCTACCAGACGACGTACCAAGGCCTAAGCGACGATGCTGTCGCCTACACCGACAACCCCAACCATCAATGGAACGGGCTGACTCCAGACGGGCTTCCTGGCTTCCTGCGGGGGGCGGACTACGTCAGGACGTTCAACCACTACCGGTATTTGCTGGAGTTTCAGATGAAGATCGAGCTCTCTGCGCCGGCAAACCTGTTCGTGTTCGCCGACAACCGGATACCGCCGCCAGAGTGGCTTGTCGAGCAGTTCAGAGACACCGGCATTGACATCGGACTCGACGAGGGCCCGTGGCTCGACAATATCCCGGAGGAGTATCGCAAGTTTGACGTCAACACGACGGCAGTCGGCGCCGGTCAGAGTGTCGACAACACCTTCAGCGTATGGCGGCGTCGCTGTACGGATACAACACCGATTACCTTGGGCAGCGCTGGGCTGTGGAGCGGCGACGAAGGGCACGGGCGAGCGATGTACGGCGTCGCCGCGACCCCGCTGGACGCCCCGGCGCCAGACGGAGAGCAGAACTCGCCAGTAACTGGCTCGTCGAGCGGGGCCCGGCAAAAGTAGCCCGCGTCGCTACGCCGGCGGCGGCAGTCGGAGACCGCATCGAGCCGCCCCGAGCCGAAACACCTTGGCCGTGGGCGGCTGCGATGGTTCAGCGCTTCTGCATTCCGATTGCTCCTCACTCGGCAAGTGCGTGGCACGAGGCTTCCGACGGGCGCCCTGCCGAGGGGCCTTACGGCCTGCTCCGCAACCGATGCAACGCATCGTGGGTCGTCGGTTTGGAAATCAAGCATCAGACGTCCCGCTATTGCGGCCTCAGCCCGTTGCAGCACGCCGTCAAGCCAGTGTTCTTTCCCGTGCGGCAACATCGTTGAAAGTCAGCACGGCCTATCCCCACCAATCTATCCCCATCGCCCAAAGCCGCATGTCAGTCTGTCCAGGCCGCGTTGTTATTCACCAACTGCTGATCGCCCTGACGATCGGCGCCGCGTTCCTCTTCGTGGCGGCGGAGTCCGGCGCCGGGACCGCGGACTTCAACGACGGCTGGCGGTTCCGACGAGGCGACGATCCACGAGCAGAAGAGATCGACTACGACGATGCTGATTGGACCCAGGTTGACACGCCCCATGACTGGGCGATCGGTGGGCCCTTCAATCCAGAGGAGCACGGGTACGCGGGGAAACTGCCGTGGCGGGGAGTCGCTTGGTACCGCAAGCGGGCCTCCCTCGACCCGCGGGTCGCGGGCGCACGCGTTTTCCTCGATTTTGACGGAGTCATGGCTAGCCCGAAGGTCTACGTTAACGGCGTGCTGGCCGGGGAATGGGACTACGGCTACACACCGTTCCGCGTTGAGCTAACGCCGCACCTGCGCGCTAGTGGAGACAACCTGATCGCTGTACGGGTCGACACAACGCGCCACGGGACGCGCTGGTACCCCGGCGCGGGCATCTATCGGAAGGTCTCTTTGACGATTAGCCCACCGATCCATCTGGCTAAGGAGGGCACTTGCGTCGAGACGCCCGAGGTGACGCCCGAACAAGCGCAGGTCGTTGTGAGTAACGAGGTCGTCAACGGGGGCGACGTCGACGAAGCCGTTCAGGTCGAAGTGACCCTGGTTTCCCCGAGCGGGCAACGGGTGGCTCAACGCAGCGTCGGATCGGACCTGCCTGCCGGCGCCATCACGAGCGTCAGCACAGCCTTCGAAGTGGCGGATCCGGAGCGTTGGGGCCTCCAGGCGCCCAACCTCTACACCGCGGTGACGAGGTTAATGGTGAACGGTCAAGAGGTTGAGCGACGCGAGACGAGGTTCGGCGTCCGCTCGATCGAACTCACCGCCAGCGGAGGGTTGCGCCTGAATGGCAGTCGGATTCCCCTGCGCGGCGTGAACCTCCACCACGACCTCGGCCCACTTGGCGCCGCATTCAACCGGCGGGCGGCCGATCGGCAACTCGAAATCTTGCAGGACATGGGCGTGAACGCCGTACGCACTGCCCACAACCCTCCGGCAACGGAGTTTCTTGATCTTTGCGATCAGCGCGGACTACTGGTGTACGCAGAGCTTTTCGACAAGTGGGACGCGACCTCCGACCGCGAGGCGACAGCAGCCTTTGAACCCCACTACGCACGCCACGCCGCAGCGATGGTGCGGCGCGACCGGAACCACCCCAGCGTCATCGTGTGGTCCATCGGCAATGAGATCCTGGAGGCGCCGGCGGACCCGCACGGGTTAACGCGAGAGAAAGTAGAATTCGCCAGACAGGCAATTCTCAAACACGACAACACGCGGCCAGTGGGCTTGGCGTGCCACGTCCCCACCGCCGCCGACTCAGGCGTGCTCGACTCGCTCGACTTTACCGGATGGAACTACCAGGCCCGGTACGAGCGCGCGTGGAGCAAGTATCCGAACAAGCCGATCATCTACAGCGAGACGGCGTCTGCGGTTTCGACGCGCGGCGACTATCGCCTTCCCCTCAATGGGACGAAATGCGAGTACCTAGACGTGCCGGTTGTGAGCGCTTTCGAGCTGTCGTCCGCCGTCTGGTCCGACATCCCGGAGATCGAGTTTGAGCGATTGCGGCGCGACGACTACGTGGCGGGTGAGTTTGTGTGGACCGGGTTCGACTATCTGGGAGAACCGACCCCTTTTGCACAGAACGCGCGTAGCTCGTACTTCGGCATCCTCGATCTGGTCGGCCTTCCGAAAGACCGTTTCTACCTCTACCGCAGCATCTGGCGCCCGGAGGTTCCCACCGTCCGGCTGGCGCCCCACTGGAACTGGCCCGGCCATGAGGGGGAAGCCGTGCCAATTATCGTTTACACCAACGGAGATTCCGCGGAGCTCTTCCTGAACGACAAATCGCTCGGGTTCCGCCGCAAGCGCGATCGACCGGCGCCTCCCGAAGATTTGGCGGTGGACGTTCCTCTCCAGAACGGCGCCGCGATTCTTACCGACGCCGTCGCCTTCCGATCGCCGTCCCGCGAAGGCGGGGCGCGCCTCAGCCCGCAACAGGGCGACGTCGCTTTCGACTGTTCCACCGTAGATCTCGGGCGGCCAGAGCATGTGCGGGCGATCGTCATCGACTTTGAGCGAGAGTCGAAGTTGTACGGCTACCGGGTCGAAGCATACGTCGACGGGGGCGATTGGCGCGAGGTGGCGTCGCATGTTGCGACCACGCAACCCCTGTGGGGAGGCGTCCACGAGGCGGTCCATCGGGTCGACGTTGAGGCCGGCAGGTTTCGGGTCGTGTTCGACGAATGTCTTGACGGAGTTGAAGAGCGGGCAAAAGGCGTGCGTGTTTATGCGGACGAGTACGAGTCGCCCTATTTTCTGCCCACGTACGACTACCGACTTCGCTGGAACAATGTGCCCTACATGCCCGGCGTGCTGCGCGTCGTCGCCTATCAGAATGGGTCTCAGATAGGAGAGGACGTGGTTCGCACCGCCGGAAGGCCGGCGAAAATTGTCCTGTCGGCCGACCGGGCCGTGTTGTCGTCTAGTGGAGAAGACCTCGCCTACATCACGATTCAAGCGTATGACGACGTCGGCGTGCCGTGCCCGCTCGCCGAAAATCTGGTGCGGGTGGAAGTTGCGGGGGCAGGAAGTCTTGTCGCTACGGGCAACGGAGACCCTACCTCGATGCGGTCTTTCCATGAGCATGCGGTGCCGCTGTTCGGCGGCAAGGCCGTAGCGATCGTACGCGCCGACAGGGGCCAAAGGGGTGACATACAGGTGAGAGCCGAATCCGACCAACTCGAGGGCTGTCAAATCGATCTCCAATCCATGCCCGTTGCGGACTGAGCTACTCAGCCGTAAGCCCCGTCACAAACGAGGGGTAATGTCGGGCTCAACCGGCGTTTGGGGCGCTCTATTCGTGCTCAAGTCCGGCAGAAGCAGAGGTCGGCGGTTGTGCATTCGACGGGGCGCCCCGGCCGGGACGCGATCCGGTTCAAGCACGTCGCGGCCCGTCGTGCCGCTGGAAACGGATCGTGGTATCGGGTAGAAGACGTGACCCGTCTACGGGCACGCCGAAACGATCGGACCTACAAGAGATGCGATTGGAAACGAGCCGCTCCTCCTTTTAAAGCAACCGATAGCCAAAGCCGACGGACACGTAGGTTGCTGGACAAGCCGGATGAGTTTCGGTGTCGAGGCGTCAGGCGCCGGCGCAGTCACGTCACTTTTCTACTGCTCAGGAGACGACGATGCTTCCATCAATAGCGAGGCAGCCGTTCGCGGTGGCTATCGAAACGGCGGTGCTGGCCGTGGCCCTCGCGGCCGGACACGCGATGGCACAGAGTCCCGCTGACAGCTTGTTCGGCGGCCCGCTGCGGTGGGCTTCGACGGGCCCACTTGTCCAGCCCGTGTCGGATGAGCGCCACCCGATCCTCGCCGTGAAAGACCCGTCGGTCGTCTACCACGACGGCAAGTGGCACGTTTACGCGACGACCGCAGTCGACCGCGGCGGGTGGAGCATCGTCTACCTGAGCTTCGAGGACTGGGAGCGGGCGGCCGACGCGAAGCCCTACTACCTCGACCAGACTCCGGGGCTAGGCGGCTACCACTGCGCTCCGCAGGTGTTTTACTTCCGCCCCCACAAGAAATGGTACCTGGTCTACCAATCGCAGCACCCCCAGTACTCAACGACGGACGATCTGTCGAAGCCAGGAACGTGGACCGCGCCGAAAGACTTGCTGCCGGCGCGGACCGAGGGGATGCCACGCCTGCCGATCGACTACTGGGTCATCTGCGACCAGACGCACGCCTACCTCTTCTTCACCGGCGACAACGGCCGTATGTACCGCAGCCGCACCAAGATTGACGACTTCCCCAGCGGCTTTAGTAATCCCGTGGTAGCGATCGATGAGACGCGCGAGCTGCTCTTTGAGGGGAGCATGACCTACAAGATCAAGGGCATGGACAAGTACCTAACCCTGGTCGAGGGACTGGGCCCCAGCCGCTACTACCGGGCGTTCACCGCCGAGCGTCTCGACGGCGCGTGGACCCCGGTGCCGGGCGCAGACAGCTTCCGGAACCCGTTCGCCGGCGTGGCCAACGTCAGCTTTAAGGAGGGCGCCGCCGACTGGACCGACGACATCAGCCACGGTGAATTGCTCCGCGATGGATACGACGAGACCCTCACGGTCGACCTTGACAATCTACGGATGCTGTTCCAGGGACGCGACCCGGCGGTCAACACGGGCTACCACGAGCTTCCCTATAAGCTCGGAATCATCGAGCGGATCACCGCCGACGAGCAGGACGACGCCCCCGAGCCGCAGGCCCGGGAAGAATCGCCCCGGCGTGAGGCGACCCGGCCGAGGCGCCCCGAAGGGGGCCTTGGCGGCCCGATCGTCGTCGGGCCCGACGACAAACCCGCGTTCGACGATCCGCCGGCCGACTACAAGAAGGTCCGTGCCGAGATTCCGCACGGCAAGCTCGAGATGATCCAGTACGAATCGGGGTCGGTCGGGACGACCCGCAAGATGAACGTCTACACGCCGCCGGGGTACTCGGACGATCGGCGGTACCCGGTGCTCTACCTGCTGCACGGCATCGGCGGCGACGAGACCGAGTGGCAGCGGTTCTGCCAACCGGAGACGATCCTCGACAACCTGATCGCCGACGGCTTGGCCGAGCCGATGATCGTCGTCATGCCGAACGGACGGGCTCAGGAAAACGACCGTGCGGTGGGGAACGTGTTTGCTTCGGCGCCGGCATTCGCTCGCTTCGAAGCGGACCTGCTCGACGACGTCATCCCAACCATCGAGTCACGTTACTCGGTAGCGGCCGATCGAGAGCACCGCGCCCTCGCCGGGCTTTCGATGGGTGGCGGACAGGCCCTCAACTTTGGCCTGGGCAACCTGGACGTGTTCGCCTGGGTCGGCGGATTCTCCTCAGCTCCCAACACGCAGCCGCCCGCGGAACTCGTACCGGACCCCGCCGCGGCCCGCGAGCAACTCAAGCTCCTATGGCTTGCCTGCGGAGATCAGGACGGCCTGATCCGCATCAGTCAGGGCGTCCATGGTTACCTGAAAGAGCACGATGTGCCGCACGTGTGGCATGTCGACTCCCACGGTCACGACCCGACGGAATGGGGCGCCAACCTCTACTTGTTCGCCCAGCGGATCTTTATTAAGTAAGCGGGACCTGAAGGAGCTCCGAGCTCGGCGCGGTCTCGGTGTTGCCGAGAGAATGGCGTCGTTCATGCGGCGACCTACACTGCGCAACGCTACTAAGTCACGGCCCACCGCAGGACGCTGGTCGACAACATCTCCCCAAGTGAGACTTTCGCGAAGTTAGCATCCCCCTCTTTCCTTGGTAGAATCCTGGGCTAATTCCAGGAAGGAGGAGACGATGAGCGAGAAGGCGAAGCGTCGGAGTTGGACGGCCTCAGAGAAGCTGCGGATAGTGGTGGCGGGTCTGGACGGTTCGGTGGAGACGAGCGAGCTGTGCCGCCGTGAGGGGATCAACCCGACGCAGTACTACCTCTGGAAGAAGCAGCTGATGGGCTCTGCGGCGAAGGTGTTCGACACGGGGGCCGAGAAGCCGTCGGCGCAGCAGCAGCGGCTGGAGACGGACGCCGCATCGCTCGCGGACGTGCAGGGCTGGCTCGGAAAGATTGACGTGTCGGGAAGGTTCACCGACCTGGTGGAAGATAAGGCAGTCGATGGCCACACGGCCGACGACGCCCAGAGCTTGGCTAGCGACCGGCTTGCCGGCATCGCCCTCCGTGAAGCAACCAAACAGGATGCGCTCGCCGACCGAGGCAGTGCTCTGAGCGTTTACCGCGCGATTGACGCGGCGCTCAGCGACCTGACCTCGGCCAAGCAGACCGTCGAATCGGCGGATGACCGAGCCGCGGTAGAGCAGCAGGCCCGCCAGCTTGGCAACGCGGCATTGCTGCTCGCCGGCAAGCTGGACAAAGACGCGTCCAGCCCCGACGCCGAACTAGCGGCAGCGGCCCAGTCATTGCAGACCCATCTGCTGGGCACCACCCACAGCTACTTCACGGTCTTTACGGGGATGGGCCGCAATCAAGTAGTGGGAGAACGGGAGACCGGCGTCGAGCGGTACAAGCTCGGGGCGGTCGAGACGCCGGAGTACTGGGCCAACCCGTCGCTGCGCCTAGAGCTTGGGGGCCAGGCCGCGTTTGTGGAGACCAGCCTCCCGTTGGGTCTTTCCAGCGGCGTGGGCCTCATGGCAGCAAGCACCTCCTATGGCACGCTCCTGGGTGACGCGTTCGTCTCGAACCACACTCCGGGGAATGCGTATAGCGCGCCCGGCACTGGTTTTGAGCACACATTGATGGCGGTTAACGGCGGTACCGTCCAAGAGGCCTATTTACAGTTTGACCTCTCCGGCCAGGTCGGCAAGCGCGTGTCCGTGGCGGAGTTGGAACTCCAGACGATCGCGGCGGTCGGCGCCCCCGGCGCGATCGTGCTGACAGCCCACCGCGATCTGTTCGGTATTACCTCCGCGGCCGGCTTCGACGAAGAAGCACTCACATGGAACAACCGCGCATCGATCTTTGGGGGCGTCAGCGGCACGTACGACGAGAACTTCAGCGACCCGCTCGCGACCTGGCAGCCGGCCGGAGGCGTCGCTGGCTACGACGTCAGCGAAGCGGTCGTGCGCGCCACGATGGCCGGGGACTCGAACCTCAACGGCGTCATCGATATCGAAGGCTGGCGGGGAGACCTTGAAGCCTTCTATTTGGCCGTCCACGATTGGGAAACCTACGTCGAAGTCTATGGGCCACTGGCGTCGTCGGAGACCGACCTGCTGTACGCCAACGACATCAACTGGGACGGCGTCGTAGACGGCGACGACTGGGACTGGATGCGGCAGCGGCTGGGCTTGCGACTCGGGGATGTAACTCTGGATGATACGACCAATGCGTCGGACCTAAGTCGCTGGTCCGCGAATAACGGAACGACGACGGCGTTCGGATACGGCGGCTACGCCGCGGGGGACGGGAATTTCGACGGGTACATTGATGCGGCAGACTATTCGGTCATCGTGAACAATTACGGAACTTCCAGCGGTCTCGATCCGTTGTCTCCTTCGGTGACATTCCGCATCGCCGCAGAAGCCAGCGGCTACGCAGAGTTTGCGTCGAGCGAGCACACCTGGGCGGCGGCGCCGGAGCTTGTGGTGACGCACATTGCGGACGTAGAAGTCACCGACTTCTCGACCCGTGGCACGGAATTAATGCTTCGATACTCGGTCTGGAACGAGGCGTTCACTGGACTATCTGCGAAGATCTACCGTGAGATAAACGGCGATCTTGAAGCCAACCCTGCAATGACCGTCTCGCTTTCGTCGTTGGGCGTCGGCAAGCATACCAAGCTGTTCACCGCCGCACTCGATGACGCGACGTACTCGGAAACCGACTACCGATTGGTGGTGGTGCTTGAAGGGACGACGGCATCAATCGCGGAGACAGACCTCTCGGACAACACGGGCCACTTCGCGGGGGGCGTGTTTGTCAACGTCTACGGCGGCGTGTCAACGGTGCATGCACACGGCTCAGAGGACGCCGACGCGATCTCCATCACGAACGAGGGCATCGAGATCGCCGGCGAGCTGGCGACGGTGTACCGATTCGGCACGGGGAGCGGACCCACTTTCGTCGACGACGACAGCCTTGCCAACGGGCTCACCCACTCTGCCGACCATAGCGGCGGCTCCTATGCAGCGACGGCAGGATTTGCCAATCCGAACACGAACTTTGCTTCTACTTGGGGCAACGACCGCGACATCGCGTACGAAAGCAGCAACACACAGGCGCAGCTGGCGACTTGGACGTTCCCGGACCTAGCGCCTGGAGTCTATCAGCTCTCGGCCGTGTGGCAGGGGCACAGCAATCGGGCGTCCGACGCGACGTACCGCATCTTTGACGACGCGGACCTGGTCCAGGTACACCACAACGGCCAGAAAGAGCACTCAAGCTGGACCGGGGACGGGGCGATCGTCCACTTCGAGTCGCACAGTGGCGTTAGCCCCGTAACTAATGTCGGCTTCAAGAACCTCGGCGCCCCGGTAGCCATCACGAGCGGCACGCTGCGGGTGGAGCTGCCCAACGCACTTGTGGGACAGGTGGTGGCGGACGCGATCCGCCTAGAGCGGATCGACGTGGTCGACCCGCTGACCTCGGGCGGGATCGTCATCCGCGGACACGGCGGCGACGACGACATTATCGCAGCGACGGACGTCGCGTTCAGCCTGTTAGTGTTCGGCGGCGACGGGGATGATATCCTAGAGGGGGGCGCCGCGCCAGGTGTGCTGTTCGGCGGCGACGGCGACGACACGCTCATCGGTGGCGACGGGGATGACGAGTTGTACGGCGGAAGTGGATTCGACATCTACGACGGCGGCCTTGGGATCGACATCGCCGATGACCCAGACATCTCCGACATCGACACCGACGGCATCTCGAATACGGACGAGGCGCTTCTGGGGACAGACGCCACCGACCCTGACACGGACGGCGACGGCCTCACAGACGGTTGGGAAGTCGAGCACAGCGTGAACGGCTCGCTGGACCCCTTGGATCCCGACTCGGACAACGACGTACTGCCCGACGGCGACGAAGACCCCGATGGCGATGGCGCAACGAATGAAGAAGAGCAGATCGGCGGCACGGACCCGAACGACCCAAATTCGACGCCGTCAACCGACCCACTCGCATGGAGAACCTACGGCGAAGCCTCGATTGTGGACGGGGTCCTAACGGTCGGCCAGGCCGGTCGCCTGGAGAATTCTGGAGCCCAGCCGGCCGGCTATCATGGGGCAACGTACGTACTCGGGCCAGCGGACTCCTACACCTTTACTTTTGACTTTAGCCTGTTCACGTGGGACTCGTACAATGAAAACCTAGGCAATAATCACACAGGGTACTGGGACTCATTCTCCATCAGCGTCACCAACCTCCCGTACGATACGCTGGCGCTCGCGGACGATCCACTGTCCTTTCCCTTTGTGTGGGGTGGTTCGTCTTATGCAGATGGCGACGAGGAAGAGAATACGCAATCCAGCGTCGAACTGACATTTCCCGGCAACGGGCAAACCAGGATGTACCTCAACGTGGTGCTCGACACAGCCAACCCCCCGGACACCGACAGCCTGTTCCCGTCGTGGGGCGAATTTGTCTTGCCCCCGATCCCAGTTCTCGACATCCGGACCGATTCGGAGAACGATGTCGACATCGACGACGACGACGACGCCGTAGAAGACAGCGAGGCGAAGCGGATTTTTGTTAACAATGACGACGACAACAAGAACGGCATTCCTGATTCTTCAAACGACGACCTCAAGCAAATGTACACGGACGCGGGCGAGGTTGACAATGATTTCGCGGAGTTGCAGCTCAAGTTCATGGGCAAGGGCGACCCGAGGTTTGCCGGCTACCAACTGGTGCTTACGGCGAGCGCTGGTCTCAAGCTTTGGCAGGACGACGTAAAGACTCCCATCATGGAGCTAAACAACCCCCCGGCCGAACTCTTGCCGAAGCGAAGCTATAGCTGGACACTTGACGAGAACGGCGACGCCAACTTCCCGAAAGCCCCGCACGCCGAGGGAATCGCGGTGGGCGACCAGACCGTGACCTGGGAGCTTCTGCCGCCGGGCGGGGGGGAGCCCCTTTTAAGCGACACGGTGAAGATTAGCGTGGAAGGGCTGGTCTATCCGTTCGTCGATCAGGTGGTCGCACCGGAGGAAGGCGAGCACGAGTGGCAAGACCTTAACACGTCCTCTTGGGAAGGGCTAAATGTCGCCGACGCTTGGTGGATGGAGAAGGCGCTGATCCACTACATTATGGAGCCGGGGAACAAGGGGAAGCTGGCGACGATTCACCCGAACGAAGGAACAATTGCTTACCCGTATCCTGGCGATGTTTCAGGGAATGACTCAACAAGTAAAGAGAGCTACAGCGACGGCTTTAGGCTAGAGTTCGCTTTCGAGTTTGATAGAAGCCGCGGAGTCGGTCCGAATGGGTATGTAGCTGCTGACCTGGATGGCGATGGCCCTAACCCGGTTACAGACAAACTCAGCTTTGTAGCTAATAGCGGGCCTTGTTGACTAACCCCATGCGAACAACGGCATGCCAAGGGTGACGAAAACATTGAGCAGTTTGCAGCGGAGTGCGACCTCGGTCGCCTGATTAGCGAGCGTCCGGTTCTTCAGGCGGTCGCCGAAGTTCGTCTTGAGTCGAAACATGGCGGTTTCACCCAGGCTGCGTCGGTGGTAGCCGATCGATTCTTTCCACGCTTTCTTGCCGTCGCGGCGGATCTGCCGAAGGCACTCGTCGCGCTCCAGCGGCTCGGCCGACGCGTTGCCGTGCTGCTTGATCTTGGCGTTCTTGCGCGGCGGGATCACTTGGTGGATCGACTCCCCTTGGAGGTAGTTACGCACTTTCCACTGGTCGTAGGCGCCGTCGCCGTAAAACGTCTGGACTTCGGCTTCGACTTGCTCCAGCAGCGGCTCGACCGCATCGCCGTCGTGGGTGTCGGCGCCCGTCACGACCTGGGCGACGATGGTGTGGGTGGCCGGATCGACGGCCAGGTGAACCTTCCGCCAAGTGCGACGCTTGCCCACCCCGTGCTTCTTCACCTTCCACTCCCCCTCGCCGTAGACCTTGAGGCCCGTGCTGTCGACCACCACCTCGATCGGTCCCGTGGTCGCACGCAGGTCGATCAAGACCCCCAGCTTGGCCGCTCGCTTCTGCAGCGAGGTGTAGTCGGGGATCGCCACCTCGGCCTGCATCAGCTTCGCGAGAGCCCGGCCGAAGCCTTCGGTCTGCCGGTACGGCAGGCGGAATAGCTCACGGATCATCAGCAGCGTTTCGACCGCCACGTCGCTGTAGAGGAACGGCCGGCCGACCTTCTTCCGGTCGTTCTCGTGCTCCCAGGCGTCGATCACCGCGTCATCAAACCAGAAGGTGATGTCGCCCCGCCTTACCAACGACTCGTTGTAGTCCCGCCAGTTCGTTACCTTGTAGGCGAGCTTCCTCGGCTTGCTAGCAGGCTGCGTCATCGTTCGCTCCGTCGGTCTGAATACAGAAGGGACTCCGTCCGGAACCGATCTACGCAGCGTTTCTAGCGTTTGTTCGACAAGGCCCTAATAGCGGCATAAAATTCGGAAGCTACACGAGGCCAGATGGCGCAAACACCAAGTTCGAAGCATCAATACTTGATGTAGACGCTATGGCGTTGGTCGGCGGGGGAGTTGGCAGCTTCGCCGCTGGCCAGGGAATTGATGCTGGCGGCAGCGTTGGCATCACGGGTTTTGCTACGGAACCGCTCAGCTCTCTAATGTCAGGAATCGAATATAAAGGTCTTTGCACGATGATGCGGGACAATCCTTCGCAGCCTATGGATCCACAGACCGCCGCGAATTACTTCCAAACTCTTGAGAACAATATTGCTCGAAGCGACAAAGTCAATAGCATGATTGTGGACGTGGTAAAGAGTGGAGGGGTGTTCACTGTCACGATTTCATTGAATGGCAGCATAAGCTACATGCGCAGCGGAATCGCACTTCAGAACCTCGGTGCATTCGATGTGCAATCCCACTGGGGAAGTGGGGTAGTGTTCTCAAATATGCAGACGACTGCTTATTGAGGTAGACCGCGGTGAATGATAGTTTAATCACAGGCTCCGTTGCCCGCAATTCCTGAATAGAGTATGGACATTACACACAGAGTCTTCTCGACGCTCTGCGCTACTGCTGCGATTTTCACCTCCAGCGGAGAAGTGCGTGCAGACTTGAATGCATGGACGATTCGCACCGTTGAGTGGCTGGTCGATAGCAGCGACACGATCGCCATCTACACAACAACCGATGATGAGATCGCACTCTCGCAAGTCGTTCGAGTTCTAAAAGGGGACGCGGGCGGGATAGAGCTCCCGCTTAAGGAATCGCCATCCACAAGCGGCCAACTCTGGCAGCCGCGTTCGGGTGGGCCGGCAAGACTTGTCTACGTGCGGGGGAAGTCGGAGCTGCTACAGGAAGTCCGTTTGGCAAGACCACGCTGGGGCCCGGACGCAGTACGTCTCGACTACGCCGTCTACGGCGTTTCTGAGTTCGGGGAGTTGTATCTCACTGAAGAAAGATTACTCGCCGCAATCTCGGATAGAGTCGCAAAGAGCCAGGCGCGCCCTGCGGACTTTCGAGAAACCCGGCCGAAGGTTCCTGTAGACCTTTCCGGAATGTCAAGTTTCAGCCATCTAAGCGACTTCCCATTGGAGAGCACGCAGGACACGTATCAACTCGTGGTGCCTCTGAATGCCGAGCGAAGAGAGCACTACATCGCCCTTTTGACTGATGGAGACGCCGCGGCACGCTGCATGGCTATCCAAGAGCTCTATCGTATACATGACGACGTCAGTATTGCCGCAATTCGGGAGGCGTTAGATTGCAAGGAAGCTGCTCCGGCGTTTTCACCTGGGCGTTGGCCAAATCACGGCTTACATCTTCTGACAGACAAGGACGTACGGGAAGCGGCTAGACGAATGTTGAATCGAATCGATGAGAAGGTGGGCGACGGATACCCGTCCAGCGACCCGCTGCCTCTATCGCCGTAAGTGGTTCCTGGTCGGGGCGTAGAATCGTCTCGGTCAGGGCGGATCAGATAGCCGCGCACCACCCGCCGCTAGCCAAGAAAGTCTCCCCCGGCGACTACCGTGTCGCGATCCGAGGGGGCCACTGGCGTCCTCCGACACCGACCGGCGAAGCCAAGCGAGGGACATCGGCTGTCTTAATTCTTGTCAATAGCGAGTGACGGCTCGCTCCATGTTTCGTTGTTTCGGACCATCAGGTTCAACGTGACGACCAGCTTGCGCATGACTGCCACCAGGGCGGACTTCTTCGCTTTCCCCTTGGCCAGCAGCCGTTGGTAGAACGCCTGCATGCGGGCGTTGTAACGGGTGGCGACCAGGGCGGCCATGTACAGGACCTTGCGGACCATCGACCTCCCCGCGTAAGTCTTGCGTTGCCCCTGCTTCTGGCCGCTGTCCTTAGCGATCGGCGCCACCCCCACCAGCTTGGCGACCTGGCCCCGGTTGAGGCGGCCCAGCTCGGGGAGTTCGGCCAGGAGCGTCGCGGTGGTCGCCACGCCGACGCCTGGGCACGATTGCAGGACCCGCGACTTGGCCGCTAGCTGCGGGCACTGCTCCAGGACCCGCGCGATGCGCTTGTCGACCTCGCGGATCTGCGCCCGGTAAAACGCCACCCCTTGGCGGATCATCTCCGCCGTCTCGGGGTCACGCGTCTGCTGCAGGCGGTTGCGCTCGGCGCCCAGGTGCGCGAGGGCCTGGTCGCGGCGGTGGACGAGCGCCTTGAGCTTCGCCTCGCTCGCGGAGGGCGCCTCGCGCGGCTCGGGCCGCACCACCTCGCCGAAGCGGGCGATGATGCGTGCGTCGAGCTTGTCGTTCTTCTCCACCATCCCGCAGCCCCGTGCGAAGTGGCGGACGTGCAGCGGGTTGACGACCGCGCAGTCGACCCCCCGACGCTCGAGCGCCTCGACCAGCAGCCCCTCGTAGCCGCCGGTGGCTTCCAGCACCACCAGTGTCTTGGCCGGGGCGACGCCGCGGACCAGCGCGTCGACCCCTTCGGGGGTGTTGGCGACGACCGTGTGCCGGCCGGTCTTAGAGTCGAACACGTCCAGCTTCGCCTTGGCGACATCGATCCCGATCACGTTCTTGTCTTTCATCGTTATTCCCTGGATAGTAAGTACGAGCTCGCGGCACGCATGCCGCGGCTCCCCCGGCTGTTCGGGTTAACAACGAAAAAGGACCGGCGATCTTGATGTCCCACGACGTCTAGGCGTCTACCCAGCACGATCTGCCGAGTCCGTGCGCCCACCGGAGCAAGCCTCCGGTGGGCGGCTTTTTCAGTCTAATTGCCTCCGGCGTTCTCTCCTGAGCCGGCCGCCGATCGGGTCGCAGCAGCGACCTCCGCTCCGGCTCGACAGAGGGGGGCGCCCCTCCCCCTTCGCCCTCGCATCGGCCCCTCGATTGGGCGCAGGGCCGATGCGAGGGCGAAGGCGGAGGGGCTTAACCCACTCCCAAGAAAGAAATCAAGCAATCAAACGACAAGTGCAGTGCCTTAGGTAAGACACTACCCAAGTCTCTAATTCCGCGATGCCGCTGGTGGGCCAACTAACTCGGCTGCATACGCTATCGTTGGAGAACTCGCGCGTTAGCGACGAGGGACTCCGCTACGTCGCCCGGCTCAAGCGGCTGGAGAAGTTGTTCTTGGCGGGGACCCAGGTCACCGACGCGGGCCTTGCACACCTGCGATCGCTCCACGACCTTCGGTCGCTCGACCTAGGAGACACCCAGGTTGGCGACGCCGGCGTCCGCGAGCTAGCCGGGCTCCGCGGGCTGCGCCGGTTGTACCTGCGGAACACGGAGGTCACGGACGAGGGCTTGGCGGCGCTCGCATCGTTCCCGGAGCTTCGGCTGCTGGCATTGAACCATCTCAAGATCACGGACGAGGGTCTCAAGGACGTTGGCCGGCTATCGCGTCTCGAAACGTTGTGGCTGCACCACACGAAGATCAGCGACGCGGGCCTGGTCCACCTGCGAGAGCTCCAGCGCCTCAGGCAGGTAGAGCTTTTCAACACCAACGTCACCGCAAAGGGGGTCGCTTCGCTGCAACAGGCGCTCCCCCACCTGCAAATCCTGTACTGACAGACCCCTGCCGAGCCGGCAAAAAATCGAAAGTTGGCGCCTCTCACCGTTTCTCGCGTGACATCCGCGGCGCCGGCGCAGAGTAGCTGCGTACGGACTCTGGCCGCGGTGGCGGCCGGCCCCGCCGCGGGCCAAACCCCGGGAGCGACGTGAACGACCACGAAGCCGAGGAATTCGCCGCGTTATGGACCCGCACGAGCCCGATGCTCAACGCGTTCCTACGCTCGCTGCTGCACGACGCAGAGCAGTCGGAGGAGGTGCTGCAGCGCGTGGCCGTGACGCTCGTGCGGAAGTTTGCGGAGTTCGATCGCAGCAAGCCGTTTGCCCCGTGGGCGATCGGGGTCGCCAAGAACGAGGTGCTGTATTTTCGGCGCCAGTGGGCGACCGACAAGCTATTGTTCGACGACGAACTGGTCTCCCAGCTCGCGACAGGCTTCCAGCGGTTGGCCGAAGAGGACGGCCCGGACGACACAGCCCTGTCGGGCTGCCTCGAATTGCTGAACGGTCGCGCCCGCACCGCGGTGTGGCTACGCTACACGCGTAGTTTTACCGCGGAGCGGATCGCTAAAGAGATGAGTCTATCCGCCGGCGCGGTGCGGATGCTGCTCTGCCGCACACGCAAGACGCTTCGCGAATGCATCGAACGCCGGCAGGCCGGGGCGAGGACCACCTGATGGATGAACCATCGCTGCTAATCAGCCGCTACTGTGACAACGACCTATCCGCCGCAGATCGAGACAGATTGATCGCGTGGTTACGCGAAGACGATCAGCACGCCTACCGGCTGGCGCGCGAGCTGCTGCTCCACTCTCGCCTGCAGGATCTGTTGCAGCAACAAGAGATGCAATCGCTGGCGTGGGTCGAGGCGTTGGATGCTGCGCCCGGTCCCGGCGATCCCAAGGCCGGATGGCCGGTGGTCGGCAAGCGGCGCTGGGTATCGAGGCTCGCCGTGCTCGCAGCGTGCCTGGCGCTGGCGGTCGGCGTGGGGTATTGGTTCAAGCCCCCGGCGGTGGTCGCTCAAGTATCCCGTATCGCCGGCGCCGCCGTGACAAGCCGTGGAGAAAAACTCGCGGTAGGGGACCTCTTGGTCCCTGGCGAGCGGCTGCGGATCGACCGCGGCGTTGTGCTGCTCACGTTCGAGTGCGGCGCCCAGGTGCTAGTAGAGGCGCCGGCCGTGTTTGTTCCGGAACACGCCATGGCGTGCACGCTTGAGCGGGGGGGCGCCTCGGCCCAGGTGCCGACGCAGGCGATCGGGTTCACCCTCTCGACGCCACTGGCGCGGATCACGGACCTCGGCACTGAGTTCCGTCTACGCTGGCTCGACGAGTCGAGGTTTGATCTGCACGTGTTTGACGGCTTGGTTGAGGTCGGTCTCAACCGTCGCTTCAAGCACGCTCTGGACGCCCCGCTGACCATCTCCGAAGGGAGGTCGATCCGCTTCGACGCCGAAACGGGCGAGCTGCAGACATTGGATTTCGAGGAATCGTTACGGCCCACGTTTTAGCGCGGTGGCTGCGGCGCTTTTCTTCGCCCACTCGTGGACGCGATCACGTGGGTGAGCGTGCCCCGCAGAGACTTGCAGCACGCACGATCGTCGTCGTAGAACACAAGACTGCCACCGGCTTCAGCCAGTGGTAGTATTGACGACGTTCTGGAAGCTGCAAATTGCCGGGTACGTCGGCCGCGCCACCGCCGGTAATTCGCCGCCACTCTGGTCTGGAAAAGATGCATCAGCCGACGGGCCGTAACGAATGGCCTAGTGCGCGTCGGTGCAGCTTACCCATGCAGTTCGCTGTCGGTCTAGCTTCGCGGCGGATGAGCCATCCGCAGCGGTTGGCCGACTCCGCCATCTCGCAGCGGTGTCCCAACTGGGCCGAAACCTCCGTAGATAGCGCTAGGCCCCAAGCCGCCGAGACTCGGGCAACTGGGCCCTCGCCAGACCTGAGGGAAGTGATGTCCACCGCTGCTCGATCCTCGAATTCACCGGCGAGAGCTACCGGCTGCAGGACGCACGCCGCCGGAGCCGAAAGACTACCAAAGCGTAACCCAATAGGCCGACGCGGGGAGGCCTGATACCATTCCCCGCAACCAACCAGCGCTGCACTTTTACGGCGCCGGGCGCTGCACTTTTCGAATACCACTCACACGCCGCCAACTCCGATCGCCGAGAAGAGACTCCAGGGCACTGGCTCGACCCGGTAGCCGACGTACGTGTAACCCCCGCGGAGCTTGCCGCCACACGGATTGATTTTCGGGCTTGGCTCAAGGGGTTGCCCAGCAAGAAGCGTCGCGTCGCCCTGACGCTGGCCGCCGGTGAGTCGACCGGCGACGCGGCCCGGCGGTTCGGCGTTTCGCCCGCTCGGATCAGCGGGCTGCGACGCGAGCTGGCCGAGGGCTGGCGGGCGTTTACGGCGGAGCCCGTTGCGGCCTGACCGTGAAGTGGACGGGTCTCGGTCGTAACCCCGTGCAGCGGCTTGCTGCACGGGGTGGTCTGGGAAGCTCTCGTGTGACGTGGCTATCACTTAGAAGCACTAACAAAACCGGAGGTCAATCGCTAGCTTTGCATCCGCAATGGGCGCCGTAGGAGTGCGGCGTCGTTCTGCATTTTGTGGCCGCTAGCATCACGCGATCTGCACAGCAGGAGAGTCGGGATCCCGTTCTCTTTATTGGAGGTGCATGATGGCCGGACCGTTGGTTCCTGACGAGTTGTGGATGAAGATTGAGCCGCTGATCCCCGAGCGACCCGAACGACCCCAAGGGGGTCGGCCGCCGGTGGATGACCGTGCCGCGCTTACCGGCATCGTGTTCGTGCTCAAGACGGGCATCCCCTGGGAGATGCTCCCGCAGGAGATGGGCTGCGGCAGCGGCATGACCTGCTGGCGGCGGGCCCGCGACTGGCAAGAGGCCGGCCTGTGGGACCGCCTCCACGAGCTGCTGCTGGCCGAGCTGAACGCAGCTAACAAGATCGACTGGTCGCGTGTGGCGGTCGATAGCGGCACGGTTCGCGCTGTGGGGGGTGGCGAAAAGACCGGTCCCAACCCTACCGACCGCCGGAAGCCCGGCAGTAAGCACCACGTCGCCACCGACGGCAATGGCGTGCCGCTGCAGACCGAGCTTTCGGCCGCCAACTCGCACGACGGCAAGCACATGGTCCCGCTGATCGCGGAGATCCCTCCGGTCCGCGGCAAGGTGGGGCATCCGCGATCGCGGCCCGACGCGGCGTTCGCCGACCGGGCCTACGACGACGACGCCAATCGGTTGCTGCTGGAGTGGTTCGGGATCGAGCCCTACATCGCCCGCCGGGGCGACGAGCATGGCAGCGGACTGGGCGTCTACCGCTGGGTCGTTGAAAGGACCATCGCTTGGCTGCATAACTTTAAACGCTTAAGGGTCCGCTTCGACCGACGCGAGGACATCCACGAAGGCTTCCTCAACCTCGGCAAATGCCTCGTCTGCTGGAATGTGTTGAAAGGGGAGTTTTGTTAGGGCTTCTTAGCCCTCAGCCGTTGATCGGGTGGCCGCGACGCGCCAGATCGGCCCCATTCTTCCCCGACGGCGGGCTCTCAGGTGCTATGTGATTGTCGGGAGGCCGCGTCTGTCGGTCGACGCAGTTGGCGACCAATGGGTGGCAAGATAGTCGGCACGTGAACGTCTACGGCGGAGAGAGTGGGGAGTGCAGCTCGTTGAGGTTGATCGTAAACTCCTGGTCGAACGCACGATCGTGGCGGTCAAGCACGGGCGAGTAGGTCCTCACGACCACGGTTTCGCCGTCGTCCCTAAACTCCAGCAGCCGCATGTCGCCCATCCCTCCTTGCGACTTGAACTGGTAGTTGGCAAGCATCTGGTGCACGACATTGCCGTGGTCGCCCTTGCTGCTCTGGTAGCCGGCGCCATCCCCGAGCACGTGCCCGTTGAAGGTAATCCGGAAGTTCTTGTGCTTGGAGACAAGCTTCTCCCACAGATCCTGGCCGTCGTTGACCGTTTCGCCCGGTTGCGACGCGACGCCGTACGCATGGGGGTTCCAGCTCTGGGCGGGGCCCTTCGCGTCCCAGTCGTAGATGGTCTCGTCGAAATACATGTATGCGTGGGTGAGCAGCATCACGAGGTGGTCTGGGTGCTGAGAGACGACCTGGTTCGCCCAATCAATCACCGTGTCCCGCGGTCCGAACTCGAGTGCGAGCACTAGCCAGTCCTTGCCTCCCGCCTCGAACGTGTGGAACGAGTTGTCCGTCTTGCCCGGCTGGAAGAACCCGCCAACGTTGGGTTGCGTAGCGTACGGGCTCTCCGGACCAAAGTACCCGGGCTTGTTGAAGTGGCTGTCGCGGTCCGCAGCGTTGCCCCCCGGGCCGTAGTCGTGATTGCCGGGGGCAACCGCGTAGGGGACCTGCCCGTCGAGGATCGAGAGCGAACGCTTTGCGTTGTCCCACTGCACGGCGGTGTTACGGTTGGTGACGTCGCCCTCGTGGAGCACGAACCGGATGTTACGAGAGTCTTGATTGTCGACGATCCAGTTCGTCTGCGCATCAAAGTGCTGCGGGTACGACTCCGCGTAGACCTGCGTGTCTGGCAGGACCGCGAGGGTCCATGAACCGTCAGAGACCCGGTCGGCCTGTCCCGATGCGTCACCTACTGCGGCGGCGACCAACGCAAAGAAGCAAGCATTGCGAAGGCGTCGCAGACGTGACTGAAGCGATGGTTGCTGCATGGTCCTGCCTGGGCTGGGCTACTTAAGTATCGACAGACTGCGTCTGTTGGTCGGCGCAGTTGGCGACCGAGTTAGTGGCGGAATAGTCAGCAAGCCGATTGATTGTGGTCGCCCCGGAGTTCCGTTGGCTCCCCGGGGCGGCTTCGGAGAATAACGGCATTCTCTTAGCCCTCAGCGGTCGCCCGCCTCCGACTTCCACCCGACGACGCATCTCGGGGCCGTTCGAGCGACGGAGAATACGGCAGGGCCGAGGGCGCCCCCAACACGCGACATTAACGAACCGCCCGCGGCTGCTCGCCGGAGCCGTCGTGGCTACTTGTTGATGCGGCCGAGTGTCTTCAGGATCGATTGGGCTTTCTCGACGCCGCCTACCTTGCCCGCGAACGCAGAGGCCTCGATCAGGGCCTCGATCTTCACGGATTCCCCGGCGGCTGCTGGCTGGGGCTTGGGACCCGGCTTCGCGCCTGGGCGCTTCTTGACCCGCTTCTTCTTTGGGCCCAACACGTTGCTCACTAGCGCCGACGACACCTCGATCCCCTTGGCCTTTAGGCCATCGACCACGTCTTTCGGACGCGCCGTCGCGTTCGCCTTCTTGTAGTTGCGGATCTCTTCGCTCTTATTCACTGCGGACGCGACCTTCTTCTTAGCCATAACAACCTCAAGCATATTGGATGGGATCTACGCGCGAGACAGTAGTATAGCCTCGCTAGGCGCCACACTATGACACACACTCGGATTAAATGCATCCCAACCGTTGATCGAACGCGTCGTTAGTAGGGCAACGATGCCGGATAACCGCGTAGTCGCGGAGCGAGGTCCAACGTGTAACGCGGACCGCTCGGGCAACGGGAGTGGCGATGCGGGGTAACCGTTGTCTCGCTCGGCCGCGTCGCGGAAGCTTACGATGCCCTGCCGTGCGAGGATCAGCGGGACGTCGAGCAACGCCGCCCGGAACGCCTCGTGCGGCATCCCGCTATCGCGTAGGTTCATCGGCCTTCTTAAACCCTGCTTCAATCAACTCGTTATAGCCGGGCTTGACTGCGCGAACCCGATATCCTTGTTCTTGCAACACCTTGGCCGCCTGCTTCGCTCGCATTCCCACCACGCAAAAGGTATAGAGAATCCTCTCCTCCTCTTTCGCGGGAAGCACCTCGGCCAAACGGTCTCCGTCCAGGCTGCTCTTGTGGAGCGAGGTCGCCGGCAGGGAAATTGAACCCTCGAGGCGCCCTTGATTCCACTCCTCGATGCTGCGGACATCGACCAACAGGGCACGCGATTGTGCAACGCAGGCGCGGACCACTTCGAGCGGGTCCTCTGTGAACGTAATCACGTTGCGTGCACGGACCGGTCGGGGATCGTCAGCAGGGTCGACATAATTGATGACCCAAGGGCCTTCGCCTTGAAACTGAAGGATGGTTTCGCCCTCGGCCCAGGAAAAATGGGCAGCGCCCGGGCGCCAACACCCGTAGGAGCCGGCGGGCAAGGCGTGCGCTGCCTGTCGGGCGAAGGTTTCGCCCGCACCGCAGTGGAGCATGCCGGCAATCACGTTCACCCGTTCAGACGTGGGATGGGTGTGCGGCGCGATGCGGTAGCCGTCAGGAAGCTTGACCCAAAACACGAACCGTCCCTCGCTCGTCGGGTCGCCTTCTAGCACCGCCGTCGAGGCCCCGTCGGGAAGCGACGGGGGCCCAGACGTCCACTCGATTGTCTCGGGGGTGAAGGCCGTCGCGCCGGCGGACATCTCCCGCAGCGGATTCGCAGTTGTCGCGGCAGTGAACGCAATAGCCAAGGCGGTTGCGGCGATGCAGGGAAAGTTCGGCATCAGATCAGATCTCTCTTCGGACGTGCGACTTTTGTGGACTACTCTCGTCGCAGGAGTGACTTCCTTTGGTTCGAATGCAGTGAGACGCGTTTGTCAACAGGCGTAGGGGCGGTTGCCAAAGTTCTCGAACCGCAGGCTCCCAGGATGTGTTCAGACCCTACGCCGCTTTAAAGGTCCCCTTCGTGACGCCGATTGCGTCATTCTTCGGGCTCTTTGGAGAGGCGTCGCCGGTCATCCTACTGGGAACGGGTTAGAAGCGGGCCGCTTTGGCGCGCTGATTTCTTGCAGCGCCTCGCGTACGGGGGCTACGTACCGAAGCAGCTCTAGGTCCATCCCACTTTCGAGGATGCGTCGCACGGCGGCCAAGAGAACCTTGTGCGGGACACTGCTCAGCCAAGTCTCATAGGCCGTCCTCGCCGCGACGTCCATGCGTCCGCAGTCGAGGCCCTGTTCGCAAGCGAAGTTGAACCGTATCCCGGCGATGGCCTGCATGGTCTGTTCGATCTCATCGACCACCCTTGGTTGGCCCTCAAGGCTTTCGATTCTCGTCCTAGCCGCCTGTCGGAGCGTTTCGTGACGCGTCCGCTGCAGAGCGATTTCTAGGTTTTCACCGACGGCTCGGCAGTAGCGATCGAGCAGCTTAGCGAAGCACGCCGCCAACCGGTCGCTCGACAGCAGCTCTTTCGACCGCTGGCTCGTCTCCGACCGCTTCTTCTTGTTGATCATCCCCTCGTCGAAGGCAAACCAAAAGCACGCGGCAATGTCGTCCCGTAACCGGTCCTCTCTTGCGATAAGCCCTAGCTCTGCCGACCGCTTGAGGTGAGCTTGGAGGGCGTGAACTCGATCAAGAACCTGCCGCCGCTCCCAACTCATTCGGGCGATCCTCTGTTCGCACGCGTCCCGCCGCTCGCGGACAAGGGCTTTTGCCCAATCTAGAGAGTGACCTGCCTGCTCAGTCCCCTGGGCTTTCTCGACCAGGTAGGCCGCGAATCGGGCACGGTTGAAAGCCCGCTCTCCCACGATCAGTCGTGCCCCCGCTTGGGGGTCGCCGTTGAGGAACGCCAGCTGCTCGCCGTAGGCAGCGACGGCGTCGTGAAGCTTGTCGAGCGTGCTCTCGAAGCGGTAGAGCGTTTCAGCGCCGGCGGCTAGCAGTGACCTCAGGAACGAATCCATCACCTGCCCGGCATTGGCCGCGTGGGTCGTTAGCACCGCGCATTCGGTGCGGAGCTTGCCGAGGACGGCCTGGCGGTAGTCGGCCGGCGATTGATCGGGTGGCGTCACCGGCAGTTCTCAGCGGGGCTCCATGTGGTTGGCGGACCACCAAATCTTGTCGGTGTCTGCCCGAGGATGAGCACGACTGGCAAGGGTACGGCTCGCCACACCACTTTTCAAGTTTCTCTCACATTGGCGGTTCAATGATTCGTCATTCTAACAACACCGAACCCACGGAACGCCGAGATCTGGGGAGCGTGAAGATCGTATCGACCGAGGCCATCGAGAGGCATTTTGCCATCGGACGGCTCCTTCAGCATGCAAATGCTGAAGGCTATGCGGCGATCGGCGGCTCCTAAGCTTGGCCGGTTTTCAAGCGCCCCGCGGTGGCCGGTTTTGGTTCTTCCGCACTTTTGGTGAAGCAGCGAGTCGGCCGTACTCGCGATCGCTCGTTGTTTATAGGTGCGGGCGGCTTCAGCTAATTGGCACCCGAGTGTGTTTTGCTGCGTGCGAAACCAAGGATGATGCGTCGGGCGGCGTGGGGTATCCAGTGTATAACTCGCAGTTCTTGGGAATCGTCCTGTTGAGAGACTTCGTGATTAAGATGGGGCCGAGCCCAGTATCACGAAGGAGACGATGACGATGGCGCAACGCTGTGACGTGTCCATTGCCAACCGCCGCGAGGCGGTGCTGAAACTACTCCGAAGAGAACAGCCGGCTGCGGCGATCGCCCGCGAGGTTGGCGTCAGCGAGCCGACGCTGTGCCGCTGGCGGGACGAGTTGCTCGCCGGTGGCGAGCAGGCGCTCTCAGCCAAGGCAGGCAAGCACGACACCCGCGGCAAGCAGATCGCCGAGCTCGAAAGAGAGATCGAACGACGCGATCAGGTGATCGGCGAGTACACGATCGCCAACCGCATTCTAAAAAAGCTCTCGGACGCCTCCCTCTGAGCGAAGAGACCCGCACATGGATCGCCGCCGAGCTCGAATCCGAAACGGCTTCGCCCACGCCACGTCAGGCGGCGGTGCTGCGGCTGGTGGGGTTCGCGCCATCGAGCTGGCATCGTCCGCCACGCGACGGGGAGCGGAAGCGTCCCGGCCCCATGCCGCAGGCGATCCCCACCCAGATCGTCCAGGGGGTGGTCGCCATGGCCACCGGCAACCCCTGGTACGGCGCCAAGCGAATCGCCGTGATGCGCCGCCGCGAAGGCCTCGCCGTAACCGGCCGCCAAGCGTACCGCGTGATGAAAGACCACAAGCTACTCAGGCAGAAGCGGACGCGGCGGGCCGAGGTCTACCAGGCGGCGAAGCTCTTCGAGCTGCTGCCGCAGGCTCCCAACGACCGGTGGCAGATGGACGTGACGTACATCCACATCCCGGGCTCTGGCTGGTGGTATGCGGTGACGGTGATCGACTACTACAGCCGCTACCTGCTGGCGTGCTGCCTGACGCCCAGCTACAGCGCGCACGACGTGATTCATGGCCTGAAGCTGGCCCGCGAGGAGGCGGAGCGGATCCACGGCCCACTCGCCAAGAACCCCAACCAGGTGACCGACAACGGCTCGTCGTTCATCGCCCGGCGGTTCGGCGCGTTCGTGAAGGACCGTTTTTCGCACGTGCGGATCCAGTATCGCACTCCGCAACAGTTTGGGCTGCTCGAGCGGTTTCACCGGACCTTGAAGGAGGAAGAGGTGTACTGGCAGTTGTACGAGAATCCGCAGCACGCGCGGGAATGCTTGGCCGTGTTCCGCGAGCGTTACAACACGCGGCGACCGCACTGGTCGCTGGCGCCGAGCGAGGGGGGCGACGTGCTGGTTCCCTGCGAGGTGTACGCCGAAGGGAAAGAGATACGCACCCCCCGTTGGCAGAGTTGGGCCGTGGCGGCCCAGGCGAAGCTGGAAAAGATGTTGACCGCCGCGTAGGACATCCTGTCCCGGATTTCGCCGCATCCATGCGGCGACCAGGGGGGCTCACTGCCGCCCCCTGGACCCCCGGCTAGCCACTTCTCCTGTTCGAAGAAGCACAGATCAAACCGTGAAAAGGTCTCTCACAAAGCGAGCCCCGACGATTCCACTTGAACTGCGTACCAAGACAGACGGGGAAGCCATTCGTGCTTGGCACACTGGATGATTTTCCCCCGGCCGGCGCCTGAGCCGAGAGAAGTGAGGCGGTTTTGTCGAGCGCCCTTGGATTGCCGCGACGCTTCTGGGGTCCCCACACCGCTGCATGTCCGGTTGAACGTACAGTCGCTGACGATGGACCATCCTCCCGCGCCGGGGCCATCCTCGAACATACAGAAGTGCAGCTCACTCATGCAGATCGCTGTGGGTCCAATCTTGCAGCGGTTGGGTCGCTCTATTGAGGCTCGCCCGTCTGCCAAATTGCACACTTGGCCGTTCTGCCAACTATTCTGGGATCATCTGTGCAGCTAGCGTGAGCTGCCTGACCTTGTCACCGAGCGACAGGAGGTCACGCAGGACGCCAGTCAGGGCTGTCGGTAGGCGGAGCCGTGGACGGAGGCAGATGCCGACGGCCTGGAGCCGCTTCCATGTCAGTCAGCTTTGAGAACGTTGCCGTCAAGTATCTGAACGCCAAGCCGCTCTCTTCCGGTACCCGCAAAGAGTATCGGCGGACCGTCGCTAAATGGCTCGCCTGGGGTCGAGGCCCCACTATCGATCAGATCGGCCGATCTGACCTGCGGGACTTTCTGGACTGGGTCTACGAGAAGGCGGCATCTGATGGCGGATCGAACGCTGGACGTACAGCGAACAAGGCTCGTGAGAACCTACGGGCCATCCTGTCGTGGGCCTGGGAACAGGACTTCCTGGAAAAGCTGCCTCGCTTCCCGTTGTCTAAACCTCAACGCGATGTCGCCGGGCGCCATTACCTGACCAAATCTGATCTGAACGCGCTCTACTTCGCAACCTACGCTCTGGAGCAACCGCGAGGGTGGAAGCAGTCGCTGACGGTCGGCCACTATTGGCGGGCGGCCCTGGTGGTGTTCTTCAACTACGGCGTGGACACCGGAACGGTGTTCCAGTCCGCCTCCTTCCATGAGCCGGTCCTGTGGCGGCATGTCTCGTGGCGGCCCGAGCCTCCGAGCGGGCAAGGCCGGGATTCCCGCTTCGGGTGGCTATACTACCGCCGAGTGAAGACAAAGAAGCAGTTCTATCGTCCGATGAATCGCGTCGTGAAGACGCACCTCAAGAGCCTTTGGTCCGACGAGCGGCAGCCGGGCCAGGCTGTCTTCTGTTGCGGCAGCTCGCGTCCAAACGAGCAGTTCCAGCGGCTCTGCACCTTGGCCGAAGTCCAGCCAAAGCAGGACATCGAGACGGGTGAGGAAAAGCCATGGGTCTTGAAGGACCTTCGGAAGACCTGTGCTACGTACTACGACGAGCATATGCCGGAGTCGTCGATCGAGATCCTCGGCCATTCGGTAGGCGGTGTGACCTACCGGCACTACGCCCATCGGGACCCGCTCGCCTTCAAGGCGATCATGTCGCTGCCACAGCCGACGGCGTTCGCCGCGCTGTCGCAAGGGTTTGATGGCGAGTGCCCCTGCTGCCGGCGGAGGTTCCCTCAAGCATAGACTCTTGCCAAGGCGGCGCCTCTCGGATTACCAGCGGAGGCGCCGCCAACGCGAAGCGACCTCGGAGGATAGGCCCGATCGCGAACTTGCTGAAACTGGGCCAGTTCCAACTACTTGCTCGGAGCCGAATCTGAGGGAAGTGATGTCCACCGCTGCAGATTCAGGGGCCACCCAAAGCTGCGTCGGACGATGAAGCGAACGGCACGTAGATTTACGTAACCCTTTTTTCATCATCTCGCTTCTGACGACGTGTCTTGGTGTGAGTGGTATTCGAAAAGGGCTCTTGCTCACTCTTGGTGGACGCTTCGGCTCGGTTTGCATACTGGAGTACCCGTAGGACTTTCTGCATTGATGCCATGCACGGCCAGACTTTCTGGAGTCGCTTGCCGTGCGATTTGCAGCTGCATCGCCAGAACCAGAGTCCTTGATCTGCCGTTCAGTGCAGGTTGAAGATGGCGTGGCGACGCTGCTCGTGGAGAGTGGCCGGCAGACGGCTCATTGCCCCTCCTGTGGCGAACCTTCCCGACGCGTCCATAGCCGGTACGTCCGGAACTTGAAGGACCTGTCTTGGCACGGGCTGCAGGTTCGGCTTGTGTGGCGCAGCCGGAAGCTGTTCTGCCGGAACGCTGGCTGCCAGCAGCGGGTTTTCACCGAGCGTCTCCCGAAAGTCGCTCAGCCGCACGCTCGTCAGACGACGCGATCGGAGGAGGCGCTGCGGGCGATCGCCATGGCCTGCGGTGGTCTGCCAGGCGCCCGACCGGCCAACCGCCTCGGCATGGCGACCAGCGGCGATAGCCTGCTCCGACTCTTGCGTCGGGCGGGACACAAGAAGCCCGCTTGTCCGCAGGTGTTGGGCGTAGACGATATCGCCTTCAGGAAGAGGGCGACCTATGGAACTATTCTTTGCGACTTGGTTCGTCGCCGACCGATTCATCTGCTTCCGGAGCGGAGTAAAGAGTCGCTGAGTGCCTGGCTATCGAAGCATTCAGGGGTGAAGATTATCAGTCGGGACAGGGGGGAGTACTACCGGCAAGGGGCTAGCGAAGGGGCCCCCCATGCGCTGCAGGTCGCCGATCGGTGGCATCTGCTCTGCAACCTACGCGAAGCCTTGGTGCGTTGGCTGGGGAGATGCTCTCGCGAGTGGCCCATGGACTAGGCCGGGACTCGGCCGCGGCGCCAATGGCCTTCACTTCTCCGTGGAGCAATGGTCAAACGGAAGGCCACGTCAACTGACTCAAGATGATCAAACGCCAGATGTACGGCCGCGCGGGCTTCGACCTGCTGCGGATCCGCTTTCTTAATGCGGCGTAGGAGAGCTTCGCCGAGCGTGGGTGGGCATTCTCCGCCAGCCACCGCGGATTCGCAGACTCTTCCGACGACCAACAAACACCTCGCAACGAGGCCAAGCGTTCACCAAGAGTGAGCAAGAACCCTTTTCGAATACCACTCACAGCCCGGTGGTGCGCGTCCGCTACGCCCCCCAACCGGCGGGGTCTACTTGCCGAAGGACCGTCCGGCGAGCGGCGGCCGGCTTGCTTCGTCCGGCCGCGGCGTGCTCTCGCTGGCCAACGACGTGGTCACCACCGCAGCGACGAACGTGGCGTTCGAGCCGCCGGCCGACGCCACGGGGCGTTGCCGTGCGGCGGCCGAACAACGCCTAGCCCACTAAAGAATCGCCGGATTTGCGCAATAAGTACTTGAGCGGGGATTAGCCATCGGAGCCGATCTCGCCGCTCCCCTCTCTCTGCGTGACCCACTCTCCCGTCTCCCCGAACGGCTGCCTGCCGTCTTCTTAGCCCCTCCCGCGATCCAAGGAGGCCTGTTTGTCCAACGCGATTGTCTGGGCGCTCTCGCTAGCAGTTGTGCTGCTAGCGTTACGCCTCGTGCGAGAGACCCGCCTGCGGCGGGCCCTCGAGCGACTGCTGAACCTGATCTTGAACCCGAGGAGGCCCCGTGAACCGAACCCCAAGGATGCTGCTTCTGAGTTTTATGCTGCTGCTGGCGAGCGTCGGCTGCGAAGACGACCGCGTCACCCAGGTCGCGCGCGAGGCCGCCGACCGTCAAGCGGCGCAGAACGAGGCGATGGCGAGCGTGACGCGTGAGTCGGCCGAGGCGACCCGGCAGATCGTCGCGGTCCACGGCGACCTGCAGGCCGAACGCCGAGAACTCTCCGGCGGCTGGAACGAGCTGGAGGCGGAGCGGCGGCAGATCGCGGCCCAGCGGCGCACCGACTCGGCTTTGGCCATGGCGGTGCGTGGCACAGGGGTCGTCCTGATCGTCTTGCTGACGCTCGGCGTCGCCGTGATCTTGCTGCTCGGCCAACGCCAAGACGACGGCAACCAGGAGCTCGTAGCACTGGTCGTGCGGGAGTCGCTTCGGAGCGGTTCTCCATTGCCAGAGCTCTTGCGCGGTGATTCCACCCAACGTCTCTCTCCCCGTCTCCACCACCATCCCGAGGAGAACGCATGAGTCACATCGTCACGATTCAGACCGAGGTCCGCTGCCGGGAGTCGGTCACGGCCGCCTGCCGGCGGCTCCAGCTCCCGCCCCCCACCGAAGGGACGCACCGGCTGTTCACCAACCAGGCGACCGGCCTCGCGGTCGCGCTCCCCGCGTGGCGTTACCCCGTAGTGTGCGAGCTCCCCACCGGCACGCTGCGCTACGACCACTACGGCGGGCACTGGGGCGACCCCCGGCAGCTCGACCGGTTCCTGCAGGGCTACGCCGTCGAGCGGGCCACGCTGGTCGCCCGGCGGAGCGGGCACGCGGTGCACGAAGAGCCCATCGCCGACGGCTCGATCCGCTTGGTGGTCCAGATGGAGGGCGCCGCATGAAGACGATCGAGATCATCGTCTCGCCCACCGGCGAGGCCCGCATCGAGACCCGCGGCTACGCCGGCGCCGCCTGCCAGGAGGCGAGCCGGCTGCTGGAGGCGGCCCTGGGCGTCCGGCAGTCGGAGCAGCTCACGCCTGCCTTCTTCCAGCAACCCCTAACGGTCCAAAACCGCCTCTCGGCTGGAGGCCACACGAACCCGTCCTAGCCACTTCTGCTGCTCGCCATTTCTTGTCCTAGCCAAGGAGCCAGTATGTCGCTCTCCGAAACCCTCCAGGAGCACGTGCGGGCGTGCTTCTCGGGGCTGTGGATCACCAGCCACGAACACCCCGACGCCCTCGAAGAGATCGCCACGCTGTGCCGCGCCGAGAACTGGCGGGCGTGGGGCTGGGACGTCGAGCTGGGCGCGTGGGGCACGGTCTCCGCCGTCCCGGCGACCGCCTCGGACCCGGTCTCTGCAGTGCGGCTGCTGGACCACGCCCCCCGAGACGCGGGCGCCACGCTGCTGGTGCTGCCCAACTTCCACCGCTACCTCAGCTCGGTAGAAGTCGTGCAGGCCGTCACCCGCCAGGTCGAAGAAGGGCGCCGGCGATCGACGTTCGTGGTCGTGATCGCCCCGGTGGTGCAGCTGCCGCCCGAGCTGGAACGGTTGTTCGTCGTGATCGAGCACGCCCTGCCCGACAGGAAGCAGCTGGCAGAGATCGCCCGCGGCGTCGCCACCGAGCGCGGAGAGCTGCCCAAGGGGCCCGGCTTCGAGCAGCTTATAGATGCGGCCAGCGGCCTGTCGCGGTACGAGGCCGAGGGGGCGTTCGCGCTGAGCCTCGTGCGCCAGCGGCGGCTCACCCCCGAGACGCTGTGGTCGCTCAAGGCCCAGACGCTCGCCCAGGGGGGCCTGGTGACGCTCCACCGGGGCGGCGGCTCCTTCGACCAGCTCGGCGGGCTCGAGTCGCTGAAGGGGTTTTGTCGCCGGGCGCTGCGTCCCCGGCCCAGCGACAGCAAGTCAGGCGCCAGCATCCGCCCTCAAGGGGTGTTGCTGTTGGGCATCCCCGGCACCGGCAAGAGCGCCATCGCCAAGGCGATCGGCGCCGAGACGGGGCGTCCGACTTTGGTGCTGGACGTGGGGCGGCTGATGGGCTCACTGGTCGGCCAGACCGAGGAGCGGACGCGTGGGGCACTGGCGTCGATCGACGCGATGGCGCCCTGCGTGCTGTTCGTCGATGAGCTCGACAAGGCCCTGTCCGGCGTGAGCAGCCAGACCGGCGACTCCGGGGTGCAGTCGCGGCTGTTCGGCTCGCTGTTGAGCTGGCTGGCGGACCACGAGTCGGACGTGTTCGTCGTAGCGACCGCCAACGACGTCTCGCGGCTGCCGCCCGAGCTGACGCGTGCCGAGCGGTTCGACGCGGTGTTCTTCCTGGACCTCCCCGGGAGGCAGCAGAAAGACGCGATCTGGAAGATCCACCTCACGTCGCTCGGCATCGCCCCGGGCGAGCGCCGCCCAGTAGATGACGACTGGACCGGCGCCGAGGTCCGCTCGTGCTGCCGGCTGGCGCGGCTGCTCGACCTGCCGCTGGTCGAGGCGGCCAGGCACGTGGTGCCCATCGCCTCGACGGCGGCCGAGTCGGTCGCCCGGCTGCGGGGCTGGGCCAGCGGCCGCTGCCTCTCGGCCGACTCGCCGGGGGTTTATCGCCAACCGGCGCCCACCGCCAAGCGTCGCCGCGCGCTGCGTAGCGACCCGTCTAACAACTAACGGGCGAATATCCCTAAGGAGGCAGATTGGACATCACCGTCGTCCTCAGCGTCCTCGGCGGCGTCGTACAAGAGGCGTACGCCAACAGCCCAGGCGTCCGCGCCCTAATCGTAGATTGGGACGCTCAGGCCGCCGAAACGCAGCAGCCGTCCGTGCAGTCGATGGAGGCCGCTGGCATCCACGCGTTGTGGGGGAGCGACCTGGAGCGGGCCATCGAACAGGGAGGCCACGGCGAGCTGCTGACCCCCGCCGCCAAACGCGGCGTCCGCGACCCGGGCGAACTCGATCGCGCGGAGCTCGAGCATCTGGCGCGCTGGGTGCAGGAGCGGCTCTACCTCGACCGCGACGAAAGGGACGAGCCGTTCTGGAACCCCGACAAGCAGTGGTCGGGGGCCGACCTGTGCGCCGAACTCGCGGTGCTGCTTGAGCTGAAGGGGCTCACCCCGTGAGGGAGCTTTCAGCGTTCAGCGATCAGCTTCCACCGTTCACCAACCACGAAGGAGTCTCCATGTCTGTACTACTCGAAGCCCCGCCTCCAACCCACCGCGAGGCGCCCCCTCCCTCACCCCCAGAGCGGCTGCGGCTGGAGACCGCGGCCGTACGATTGTCGTTCACCTGGTTCGGCGCCAAGAAGACGCTCTCTGCCGACCAGAAGGCGCAGGCGGCCGAGGCGTTCGGCGCCGCCGGCGATTCTCTGTCGGCCGGCAAGAAGCTGCTCGACACCCGGCACCCCAAGTACCGCGGCGTCTCCGCGGTGCGCAGCCAAGCGGTTGCCTACTGGAAGGGGGTCTCGCTGCCGTTCCCCGAGCCGGGGGTCCGCCTCGTGCGTCGCGGCGACGTCGAGACGCTGCAGCATCGGTTTGAAGGCTACCGCGAAGAGCTGAATGAAGCCGTGCAGGAACTGGACGAGGTCTATGGCGAGCTGCGGGACTCGGCCCGCCGCCGTCTAGGAGAGCTGTTTGAGTCGGGCGACTACCCAGAACGGCTCGGCGGGCTCTTTGCGGTGGAGTGGGATTTTCCATCGGTCGAGCCGCCGGAGTACCTGCGTCGTTTGTCTCCCGAGCTGTTCAGGCGGGAGTGCGAGCGCACGCGGGCACGCTTCGAAGAAGCGGTCGCCCTCGCCGAGCAGGCGTTTGGCGAAGAGCTGCAGCGGCTGGTAAGCCACCTGGCCGAGCGGCTGGAGGGCCAGGCCGACGGCAAGCCCAAGGTGTTCCGCGACTCGGCGGTCGAGAACCTGCAGGCGTTCTTCGAGCGGTTCCGCCACCTGCGGCTCAGCACTTCTGGCGAGCTGGATGAGCTAGTCGAAGAGGCCGAGGCAGTGCTGGCCGGCGTGCGGCCCGAGGGGCTGCGGACCCACACGTCGCTCCGCGAGCAGGCGGCCGAGGGGTTGGGGCGGGTCGCCCAGTCCCTGGAGTCGCTGCTGGTCGACCGCCCCCGCCGCCGCGTGATGCGGCGTGGCGCCTAGTGGAAGCGTTGCACCTGGTGGTCGGACCTCAGGGGACGATCACCACGCTGTACGACGAGACGCTCGACTTGGCCACTCTGGGCTGCGTCTCGATCTCCCGGGCCAGCCACGTCGAGCCCGACCCCCTCGGTCATTGGCTGGCAGATCTTTCTCCTGTGGACGGGCCGCTGTTGGGCCCGTTCGCCAGCCGCAATGAGGCCCTGAGGGCCGAACGCGATTGGCTGCTGCGAAGCCGCCTCTAGGCAGCGTCACCGCTTCTGCGTCTCCCCCTGTTCATGTTCCCTAACCGGAGGTCCGTCATGTCCCATCGCCAGCTGCTGTCCGCCGTCTCCCACGCCACCGGCGAGTCCCGCCGCACGATCGATCGACTCGGCTTCTCGCTGGCCGCCCCGCTGGACGTCTGCCACGACCCCGAGCCGCAGGTCGTCCTCGACGAGGCGTACGACTTCGAAGAAGTGAACCCGCTCGCCGCCGACATCGCCCACGAGAGCTACCTCGACTGGGACGACGCCTGGCAAGCCCGCTACGCCGGAGTTGTGAGTTGTGAGTTGTGAGTTGTGAGTTGTGAGTTGTGAGTTGTGAGTGATGAGTTGTGAGTGATGAGTTGTGAGTTGTGAGTGATGAGTGATGAGTGATGAGTCGACGCCTTTCCCAGTCCCCAACCCCTAGCCCCCCGTCCCCAGCCCCGTCGCGCAGCGACACACCCCGTCCGCCGCAGGCGGACCCTCCCCTAACCCCCGAGTCCAATAGTGAAAATCCTCGTCATCAACAACGACGGTGCCGGCTTCGCCGACTACGTGCACATCGAGCCCGGCACGTCGGTCCGCAAGCTGTTCGAGCGGCAGGTCCGCGACCCGCGGCCCGAGAACTACCTGATCCGCGTCAACCGCTTGCCCGCGCCGGCCGATCAGGTCCTCCAAGAAGGGGACCGCATCAGCTTCACGCCGGTGAAGATCGAAGGGGCCTAAGGAAGGCGTTAGGTCTTAGGTATTAGTCATTAGCGGTCAGCGGCGGGCACGGATGCCTGCTTGCTGGCCACTGCCTACCCAGCCCCCAGCCCCGCCGCGAAGCGGCCATCCCATGAACCCACGCCAGAAGATGTTGTGGCGGGCCGCCTCGGCGATCGCCGAGACCTACGCCCGCCGCCAAGACGTTCTGCCGCTGCCCGCGGAGCCGCTGCCGCTCGACGCCGTCGCGCGGCTCACGCGCATGATGCGGCACGCCTGCCGCCATCACTACCGCGCGGCTTCGAGGCGGCTCCGCCCGCGGCTCGAGCGGGCGCTGCGCGACCTGGCCGTCACGGCCACCTCACAGGCCGAGCGCCTGTGCCGAGAGCGGCGAGCGGGCCAGGCGCCAACGCTCGGGGGCCTCTACCGCGACCTGCTCGCCATCGACGAAGAGTTCCCGCAGCTCGAGATCAACCTCCCGCAGCGGCGGCTGCTGGTCGCGACCGGACCGATCACGCTCGAGGGGGTCGCTCTCGGCCCGTTCTTGCTGTCGCTCGATTGGGGCACGCTCGGCGGCGACCAGCCCCAGCTGCTGGTCATCGCGATGGAGCCGCACGCCCCGGGGTCCAACCAGAGCGTCACCCACCCGCACGTCGTCGAGGACCGGCTGTGCGAAGGGGAGGGGGGCCCCGTGCTGCAGGCGGCCGCCCTCGAGGGGCGGCTGTACGACTACGTGCTGATCGTCCGCCAGATCCTGCAGACCTACAACGCGTCGAGCGCTTACGTCGACCTCGACCGCTGGCACGGGTCCCCCTGCAGCGACTGCGGCGTGCTGGTCGACGACGAGGACCGGTCGCTGTGCGGACGCTGCGACGCCGAGGTGTGCGACGGCTGCTCGGGCGCCTGCGAGGGCTGCGGCGAGGGCCTCTGCCACGGCTGCCGCGGGGAGTGCGAGGGCTGCGGCGAGCACCACTGCCGGGCGTGTCTGGAACCCTGTAGCGACTGCGACGGGACCTGCTGCTACCAATGCCTAACCGACGGAGTTTGTGATGCGTGTACTGCAGAGAAAGAATCAGAAGACGAGGCGCCCCCAGCCGCAGCGGCGCCGGTCGCTGCGGCTGACGCCCCACGCGTGGGCCAAGCTCAGGTTCTTGCGTGACGCGGGGCCGACCGAGATCGGCTGCTTCGGCGTCTCGGACCCCCAGGACCTGCTCTTGGTGCGGGACGTAACGCCGGTCCGGCAGGCGTGCAGCGCGGTGAGCGTGGCGTTTGACGACGCCGCGGTGGCCGACTACTTCGACCAGCAGGCCGACGCCGGGCTTAGCCCCCAACAGTTCGGCCGGATCTGGTTCCACACCCACCCCGGCGTCTCGCCCCACCCCAGCGGGACCGACGAGGCGACGTTCGCCCGGGTGTTCGGGCCGGCCGACTGGGCCGTGATGGCGATCCTGGCGCGTGGTGGGGGCTGGTACGCCCGGCTGGGGGTCAGCGCCGGCCCGGGCGCCAGCCAGCGGCTCCCCGTGCGGGTCGCGTGGGACGAGCCGTTCGGCGGCAGCGACCACGCGGCTTGGCTCGCCCAGTACGCCGCCTGCGTTGAGCCCGAGCCCGACTGGGATGATCTGGAGGGGCTGGGTGAGCGGCTGTTCGGGATCGACCCGGAGGCCGCGGAGGCCCTCTGGAGCTGCCCCCCAGACTAACCAAGCCCAAGGAGCCCGATGTTTACAGAACCCGAGGAAGACCGCTTCGCGCGGCAGGCGCAGCTGGTGCCGCAAGCAAGGCTGGCGTTACTCGACGCTGCCGTGGTCGGCGTCGGCGCCGTCGGCAGGCAGGTCGCGGTGCAGCTGGCGTCGCTCGGCGTGCGCCGGCTGCGGCTGGTGGATTTTGACAAGGTCGACGCGAGCAACGTCACGACGCAGGGGTACGCCCGCGGCGATGTCGGCCGCCGGAAGGTCGACGCCTGCCGCGACGCGGTGCTGGCGATCGATCCGCAGGTCAACGTCGACGCCGTGCAGGACCGCTGGCGCCCGGCGACCCGGCTGGGGGACGCGGCCTTCTGCTGCGTCGATTCCATCGACGCCCGCGCGGCCATCTGGCGAGGGGGCGGCGGCCTTGTCGGCTTCTGGGCCGACGGGCGGATGCGGGGCGAGACCCTGCGGGTGCTTAGTGCGTGTGACGCCGCCAGCCGCGCGCACTACTCCCAATCGCTGTTTCCGCAGCACGAGGCCCAGGCGGGCGCCTGCACGGCGAGGTCGACGATCTACGCCGCCGGCATGACCGCCGGCTTGATGCTCTCCCAATTCGTCCGCTGGCTGCGCCAGCAGCCGCTGGACGCCGACCTGTCGCTCAACCTGCTGGCGAGCGAGCTTATTGTTTCAACCCCTCGAGCCAAGGAGGCAACCCTTGTCGGGTAACGAAAACCAAGGGGCCCCGCGCCCCGAGTTCTGGACGCGGCCGCCCCCGCGGGGGGTCGTGTTCTGGGCGTGCGTTGTTCTGGCCGTGCTGCTCACCACCGCGTTCTGGCCGACCGTCGTCGTGCTCGTCGTGGGCAGCGTCCTCGCCTGTTGCAGGCTCGCGCAGCAGAAGCGGGCCTTGTCGAGGCCGGCGCCGAGGCGACGGGTGCAGCGGCGGCGGTAGCGATCGGGGCGGCGCCCCACTCCCGGCGGGCCGCTTCGGACGCTGCTGCGTCCGGGCGGCCGGCGGGGGAGGGGAGGGGGGTCTGATCAAGCAGGCCGCGTCTTTGCTGGTACCAACATGCCTTCTGGGCCGCACGTGACGGCTGAAAGGTTTTTGGTTGCTTGCGGCAGCGAAGGTGCTTTGCTAGGGGATGCCAGATCGTAGACGAGTGGAGCCGCCACGTGACATTTTTCTCTGCTTGGCACGAGTAAATCGTTCAACCCAGTGCCGATCATGCCGAAGCCATCTGAATGCGATCCGCGTTGGGCAACACCAGCCGTCTTCAAGACGGCTGCATCACCAAGGCCGGCAGCAGCCAGGCCCGCTGGTTGCTGACCCAGTCGTGCCAGCACGTGGCGAGGCGCCCCGGGCCGCTGGGCGCGTTCTTCCCTCGGCTCGCCAAACGCAAGAACCGACAGGTCGCCATCGTCGCCGTGGCGCGGAAGCTGATCACCATCGCGTTCTTGATGCTCAAGAACAACGAGCCGTACCGCTACGCCAAACCGATGTGGGTGGCCCAGAAGTTCGCGGCGCTCGACCGCGCTGCGGGGGGCAAGACTCCGCGGTCGGGGAAGCGGCAAGCGGGGCCCACAGCACAAGCCCGCGCGGGGCTAGCCGCCGTCTACGCGGGCGCGGGCCTGCCGAAGGTCGCTTCGCCGGAGGAGTTGCCAAAGGGCGAGCAGCGGATGCTCGAGCAGCGGAAGCTGACGTCGTTCGTTGGCGATCTCTACGAACTAGCGTCAAGACCGTCGGCGACCCAGCCCGAAGCAGCCGAGCCCATGGGCCGCCCTGCCGGGCGGCCCCGCTGCCCATTTTTTTACGTATCAGCAGACGCCGACAATCCAGGCGCAGCTGCTGGGGCTATGCCCCAGACCCCGGGATTTGCTGAGGGATAGCTCTGGTGTCCGAAGCGGGCTGCAGTAAAGCGGCCCCCGAGCAGACCAGCCGTCCGCGGGCCTGCGCGCTTCGGCGCACCATCGATCCGGCTACTGCTCGTTCGGTTGCGTCCCCGCAGAGCCGAACTCCGCTTCACCGGACGCCCTTATCGTAGCAACATTGATCCATCCGAAACCGTATGGTTGACACGTTCAGAGGTAGCCCTCAGCGGCGGCCTGGGACGCTCCCGTTCGTCCTCACGACCTACCGCGGACGAGCCGCGGCCGCGACGTTACCCCCAGTAAGGCGCCCTCGCTTCGCCAGGCCTCCTTTGGGGCGAGTGCCTGAGGGCGAATCGAGCAGCCCGCGCGAAGGGCAATGACCTTCGCTGGTGCGGTTCCGGCTGCCGACGCGACGACCGGCCGCTGGCGCCGGCGCCGCCTCGCTCCGATGCATCGTGCTCTGGCGCCCATCGCCGCTCGCGGGCGACGAGCCCTTTGCGGGAGAGTCCATTGGAAGAAAGAAGAAGGAAGCGGACGCCCGGTTGACGGCCCATGACCGCCACGACGGATCTTGATCTCACGAAGCGAGTTTGCCCGTGACGGGGCGGACGGACCGGGCAAGCTCACGTTCGACGACCCCCCAGAGGAACTGTCGAGTCTCGACGCAGCGGAAGGAAGCCGCCACTTGACCTTACGCGCGGAGAGCCGGACGCAAGTTCGCCCATCTCGAACCCTGCGCGACTACGCGAGTGGGCCCCTGACATACGCATGGGAGCACCTTGCGCCACAGCGTCGAGGGCTGCTGCAGCAGAGTTGGGCGGGCGTGTTGCGTGACTATCTGCTAGAGCGTTGGCCGGTCATTGACTCGCGGCGGTCCATTCGCCCACCGTTCTAAGCTCCCCGCCTGTCCGTCGACTCTGCACCCCCTCAGGTTGAGGTGGTGCGGATTCCACGGACAGGTGAATTCCTCAAGATGGGCCCACCCTCAGCATTCCCTTGATGCCTGGTCAGAAGCAGAAGCCAGCGAAGCCGGCCCGCCGTACGTTCACCAAGGAGTTCAAGGAAGAAGCGGTGCAGATGCTGCCCGACGGACATGCCGCCAACTCGATTGCTGATCGCCCCGGCCATCGGGGAGCGTGGGAGGGCCATGTCGTCCTCTTGGTTGAGCCATGCCTCGATCTGCATCAGCAGCGGCACGCTCCGCTCTTGTCGTAACGTGAGCCGCTCGTCGAACGATGCGTCCTTCGCCTCCCGCTCGACCGCGTACAGCTTAACGATTAACGCAAGCAGCTGCGCCACGTCAGGCTATCTGACGTAAGATCAGTGGTAGCGTACCCGCGTCGGGTGCATCCTCCGCGGCCCCCCGGACGTTCGGCTCAGTCGCTGAGGTAGACATCACTTCGTTCAGGTTCGGCTCCGGGCACTTGCCGAACTTGTCTCAGTCTTAGCGCGTTGGCGTCCGGGCTCATCCTCAGAGGTCGCTCCGCGTTGGCGACGCCTCCTCGGGTGACCTGGGAGGCGCCGCCTTGGCAAGCATCTACGCTTGAGGGAACCTCCGTCGGCAGCAGGGGCACTCACCATCGAGCCCTTGCGACAGCGCGGCGAACGCCGTCGGCTGTGATAGCGACATGATCGCCTTGAAGGCGAGCGGGTCACGATGGGCGTAGCGCCGGTAGGTCACACCGCCTACAGAGTGGCCGAGGATCTCGATCGACGATTCCGGCATGTGCTCGTCGTAGTACGTAGCGCAGGTCTTCCGAAGGTCCTTCAAGACCCATGGCTTTTCCTCACCCGTCTCGATGTCCTGCTTCGGCTGGACGTCGGCCAAGCTGCAGAGCCGCTGGAACTGCTCGTTGGGACGCGAGCTGCCGCAACCGAACACAGCCTGGTCGGGGCAAAGGCTCTTGAGGTGCGTCTGCACGACGCGGTTCATCGGGCGATAGAACTGCTTCTTGGTCTTCACCCGGCGGTAGTACAGCCAGCCGTAGCGGGAATCCCCGCCCTGTCCGCTCGGGGGCTCGGGCCGCCACGAGACGTGGCGCCACAGGACCTGCTCATGGAAACAGGCGGATTGGGAGACCGTTCCGGTGTCTACGCCGTAGTTGAAGAACACCACCAGGGCCGCCCGCCAGTAGTGGCCGACCGTCGGCGACTGCTTCCACCCGCGCGGTCGCTCCAGCGCGTACGTCGCGAAGTAGAACGCGTTCAGGTCGGACCTGGTCAGGTAAAGGCGCCCGGCGACGTCGCGTTGCGCTTTGGGCAGCAGGAAGCGTGGCAGCATTCTGAGGAAGTCCTGCTCCCAGGCCCACGACAGGATGGCCCGCAAGTTCTCACGAGCCTAGTTCGCTGCGCGTCGCGCGTTCGATCCGCCATCAGAGGCCGCCTTCTCGTAAACCCAGTCCAGAAAGTCCCGCAGGTCAGATCGGCCGATCCGATCGATAGCGGGGCCTCGACCCCAGGCGAGCCATTTGGCGACGGTCCGCCGATACTCCTTGCGGGTGCCGCAAGAGAGCGGCTTAGCGTGTAGGTACTTGACGGCGACGTTCTCAAAGCTGACTGACATGGAAGCGGCTCCAGGCCGTCGGCGTCTGCCTCCGTCCCTGGCTCCGCCTGCCGACAGCCGTGATTGGCGTCCTGCGGGACCTCCTGTCGCTCGGTGATAAGGTCAGGCAGCCCACGCTAGCTGCACCGATGATGCCAGGATCGTTGGGGGGACGGCCAAGTGGGCGACTTGGCAGACGGACGAACCTCCAGAGACCGACCCATACGCTGCAAAACTGGACCCATATCGACCTGCATGAGTGAGCTGCACCGCCGCAAGTTGCGCCGGAGGGGGATCCGCCGGTGTCTGCCCGACTTCAGCAACTTGATGGACGACCAGATCTGCTGCGGTGCCGGGACCGCGGCAGCGTCGGCCGCGGTCTGAAGGCACTTGCGCAGGCCGTCCAACCGTAAAAGGCTCAGTTGCCGGCCGCCAGCGAGAGTGGGCTTTCAACCGACCACAACATTCTACTCGCGGGCGTCGCCGGTCAACTGCAGCCGGTAGTTAGGCCCCGTCGGTTGCAGCGTGTCTAGCCAGCAATCGGCTGCAGTGAGCATACAGAACATAATCGGGAGAGTCGTTTTCTCTGAACTCAATCCTCTTGGGGAACTTGCCGGAGCCCTCCGCGCCGGCAACGACCGCCTCGACGATCTGACATGGGCTAAGGCCACCGTGATTGCACGCACCGAGCGGTGGTCGCTTGACGATCTCGGGATCGGTTACGTGCTCATCGGCGAATTGAACGTCGAGCCATACATGCCGCGGTCCGGTGATGTAGCTGATCGTGTACAGTTCTCCGTCTCGACCGAATGTTGGCATGGCGAGGGCCTAACGCTACGGTTCAGCGGGCGGCGGCGAACGACTTGCAAGCAGACGGAATCGCCGGCAACCGACGCTCCGTTGCAACCGATGGTTCTGTCGCAAAATGGAGTGCGAATGAATGTCTGGCGACATTCATTCGCGTTTGGTTCTGGTCCTCCGTTGCTACCAGGATGCTTTGGCCGGCCAGTTGGACATCGACTTTGACAGTTGAATTCTCCGTTGCGGGGTCTCTCATATGGATCGTTGCATTTTCTGGAGCCGCCATAAGTCGAGGAATAATCCTGCACCGGGAATGATAATTACGCACCACCAGAATGCCCACGAGTGTAGCAAGCGATCGTCGTTGTACGCAGCCAACCCATAAGCGATCACAAGGTACGGAAGGGCGCAGAAACCAATCCGAATGCCGGTTCGTTGCACCACGTCAGCCCACGTAGTTGGAATGAACCACTGTGGCCGACGAAAGAACGAGTTTCTGCTTGAATTATTCATGATGTTCCCGCATCCGGGCCTTGCGACAGAACAAAAAATGTACAGAAGCGATTCCGCCTAACCCAATTTGCAGCCACGCTCATTGTCGCCGTAACCACAGTCGTTCGCAAGCTTCGCCGCCTGACGATCCGACCGGTCCGCTGCTGATGCAGAAACGGCTTGGAGGTTCGGCGAAGTCGCTGAGGTGGCCGTCACTTCGTTCAGATTTGGCTCCAGCCAACCTGTCGGAGATGGACCAGTCGACGCGCGTGCTGGCCAGCATCAACTCGCGGCGGTGTCCTGACCCGGCACACACCGCCCGCAGGTCGACATCGACCCTGGTCGTACTGTCTGCAGCGCCCTCGGTCCGTTGGCCAGTCCGCAACCCCAAAAGAGGTGAGCTGCACCTGCGCGAGTTCGAGGATGGCCTCAGAGCGGGAGGCTTGTTCAACATCAGCGACTCTAAGATTAACCAGATATGCGGGGGTGTGGGTGCCTCAGAAGCGATGAGGCGATGTAAGGGCACTCGACCAAGCCGCCTAATGTACAAGGTCTGGCACCGGCTATCGGCAGCGCGCCTTGGACTGCGGGTTAATGGTTGTAGCTACGAAAGTCATTCGGACTCGTAGCGGGTAGCCGGTTGTCCAGCTGTAGTGGACCCCATCCACTGGACCACCCGAAGGGTGGTTTAGTAGTTAGCCGCCTTGGCGGCCCGTGGGACCCTCCGAAGGTCACGCACGGCCGCGGACCCTGCGACGGCAGGGGCCACTGATTGCGTGCTCCCCAATAATTCCGGCTAGCTCTGAGAAGTTCGCCCGCTTGGGGGCGCCGTCTTGAGCCCTTCTTCGCAGACCTCACTCGGCGTACGGCGTTTCAGTGACTGATGTCGCCTTCGGTTGTTGTAGACCTCGAAGTAGCACGATAGGCCGCGTTGGGCCTCCGCGACGCTCGCGTAGCTCTTCAGGTTCATCTCCTCGTACTTGACGCTCCGCCACAGCCTCTCGATGAACACGTTGTCGAGCGCCCGCCCCTTGCCGTCCATGCTGATCTCCACCCCACACACTTCCAGCCGCTGCGTGAATGCCCGCGACGTCAACTGGCAGCCCTGTTCCGTGTTGAACACCTCCGGCCGCTCCCGCGAGCGCCGCGTCGAGCGCCTCGCAGCAGAACAACCCGTCCAACGTGTTCGACAGCCCCCAACTGAGCACCTTCCGGCTGAACCAGTCCATCACCGCAGCCAAGTACAGCAAAACCACCCGCCAGCGGCACGTACGTGATGTCGCTGCTCCACACCTAATCGACCCCGACCTCCACGTTCCTCAGCAGGTACGGGTAGACCTGGTGTCCCGCGGCACGCCGCGTCGTCGATCGCTTCGGGTAGACCGCCTCGATTCCCATCAGCCCCATCAGCCGCTGCAGACGCTTGCGGTTCACCCCGAGCTCGTCGGCCAGCCGCCGGCTGCCATAGAACGGCCATCGCGTGTACAGCTCGTCGATCTGTCGCATCAACGCCAGGTTCGCCTTACTCTCGCCAAGCGGCTGGTAGTAGCAGCTCGACCCTGGCAGCCCTAACAGCTCGCACTGGCGCCGCGGCGTCCGCCGACTCGTCTGTCACCTTCCGCTTCCGCCCGTCCTCGAACAGACCGCTCGCCCCCTTCGAGCAGCTGCTTCTTCCACGCCGAGATCTGGTTCGGGTAGACCCCGTGCTTGCTCGCAAGCTCCGCGAGCGTCGCGTCCCCATTCGCCGCCGCCAACGCAACCTTCGCCCTGAACGACGAAGAAAACTCCCGCCGCTTCCTGCCCATCCTCAAGCCTCCTGATCCGCAACCCGGCCGACGCCGGATCGCATCCTATCAGGTGGTCCAGTTTCCGGGGTCCACTACAGTTGCGATCTGAGATCCGAGGTTTGGAATCAGTTCAGGGTCGAATCGCGAATGATCGTCAGTGAGGTGGTCATACAAGAGAATGGCTCGGAACTCAGAGGATGTATCGAGCGTAACGTGCCCACCCGGGAAACCGTGAGTCATTTCGATTTCGGTGCGGCCAGTCACTATGCCAACGAGTCGGCTTCCGATTGGGTGGATGTCCCGAAGCACTTCGTAAGCGTTCATTGGCAGCCGAGAATCTTATTGCAGAACAACAAATTTACAGAAACGATTTTGCCTAACCTCATAAGTAGACGCCCCGATTGTCGCCGTAACTCCGGTCGCCCGCAAGCTTTGCCGACTGACGATCCGACTGGGCCGCCGCTTATGCAGAATTAGCTTGGGCACTTGGCCAATCCGCGGCGGTGGACATCTCTTCCCTCAGATCCGGCACCGGCCAAGTTGCCCGAGATGGACCAGCCGACGCACGCTGGCTGCCCGGCGCCAACTCGCAGCGGTGTCCCGACCCGGCTGACACCGCCCGCAGGTCGGCATCGACCCTGGTCGTGCTGGCTGATGCGCCCTCGGTCAGCTGGGCAGTCCGCGATCCGACGGAGGAGAGCTGCACCTCCGCGGGTTTGTACCTCGCCGAACGTGCTGAGACGTTTCCCGCTTCGGCAGGTTCGGAGCCTTGCGGCAACTTCAGCTGGGCCAGATCGGAGAGACTTGGGTCGACTTCTGCTCAGTTTCGCTGGCTTACCAAGTGCGAGGGTCGTATCCAGAAGATTTCTGCGTCAGCGATGCGTACGCTCAGAAACCTTGTCGAATAGCGAGTGGTATCAGACACGGCCCACTCGCCGCAGTGTACATCCCCTCAGCAATTTACTGTGCGTCCCTTTCGACGCCTGGACTTGAGAACACGACGCGGCGAGGGCGCTACCGGCGGAACTCCGCTTCGCTTGCTTTGGGACTATGTTTACCGTCCTTCAGCGGCGATTAGGGTTACCCGAAGCTTCGCGGCGAGCGGAACCGCTGCACTACCAGTCCGCCTTCAGCACAATGCGGTAGCGGGCCTTGCCATCGATTAGCCGCTGGAAGGCCGTGTTGATGTCGCTCATCGCGAAGTTCTCCACCATCGGCTTGATCTGGTGGCGAGCGCAGAACTCAAGCATCTCTTTAGCACGCGTGATACTACCCGTGGGCGAAGCACCGATCGATTTTTGCCCCATGATCATCGGAAACACCGTCGCCTCAACTTTCTCGGCGGCGCCCACCATGTGCAGTTTTCCGCCGGGGCGTAGCGTCGCGAGGTAAGCGTCCCAGTCCAGTGAGGCATCCACAGTGTCGAGCACCATATCGAACTTGCCGACCACCGACTCCAGGGCCTGCGGGTCGCGGGTGCTCAGAAATTGATGGGCGCCCATCTGGCGAGCTTCTTCCTCCTTGTCGGGCGAGGTGCTGAACACGGTGACGTCGCAGCCCCACGCATTGGCGAACTGCAGCGCCATGTGACCCAGGCCGCCGATGCCGATCACCGCTACGCGTGCGGTAGGCAGGATGCTGTTCTCGACGAACGGATTGAATACCGTCAGGCCCCCACAGAACAGCGGGCCACAATCTACGGAATCGACTCCTTCGGGTATGGGAATCGTCCACGCGGCCTGGGCGCGCACACGATCGGCGAAGCCGCCGTGTCGACCGACGATAGTTCCTTCGGCAGTTGGGCAGCGATTCTGATAGCCGCTTTGGCACTGGTCGCACCGCAGGCAACTGGCTGACGTCCAACCGATGCCGACGCGCTGGCCAACTTCCAGGCCTTGAACGTCGCTGCCCAACTGCTCGATGCGGCCTGCCACTTCGTGCCCGCCGACGAACGGGTACTCAGTCATGTTCCACTCGTTGCGCTTCATGCTCAAGTCGCTGTGGCAGAGACCGCAATACTCGACGGCCACTTCCACTTCGTCGGCGCCCAACGGGCCGGGATCGAACTCGATAACTTCGAAACCGCTTTCGGAGGAACTGGCGGCATAGGCTTTGAACATCGGCTCTTTCCTGACGGGGAGCGGGGGTCTGCTGGCGGTCCGAAGTATATGGCTGCTGGGCAAGGAAGCAATGCGGGGGCAATACGAATTCGTGCACGTCGTTGTTGACGGAGCGCGATGCCGGGATTCCAATACTTTGGCCAAGGGTTGCGGCCTGCATACAACGCTCGTTGCATGCTTCCGCAGGTCTCCACCGGGATCAGAAAGCATGTCGGAACGCGATTCGAGCCGAGCTGGTAAGTCGCCATCGGGCCAAGGTTGTCTGGCAGGAACCGACCACGATCGCGAAGTGCCGGAGATCGATCTCTTGACGCCGCTCAGCATCCGCGGCGTAACCTTTCGTAATCGCATCGTCGTTTCGCCCATGTGCCAGTACGTTGCCGAAGACGGATTGGCCAGCGACTGGCACTTGGTGCATCTCGGCAGTCGCGCCTCAGGCGGCGCGGCGCTAGTGATCGCCGAAGCAACGGCCATCACGCCCCAGGGCCGGATATCACCGGGCGATCTAGGCATTTGGGGCGACCAGCACATCGCACCGCTGGCACGCATCGCCGAGTTCATTCATTCGCAAGGCTCCGTGGCCGGAATCCAATTGGCGCACGCTGGCCGCAAGGCGAGTTGCGACGTGCCGTGGCGGGGTGGTGCTGTGCTGAACGCCGACCAGGGTGGATGGGAAGCGGTGGCCCCGAGTCCGCTGCCATTCAACGAAGGCGACCCCGCACCGACGCCACTCGAGAAGTCTGGCATTGAGGAAGTGACGGCCGCGTTCGAGGCCGCGACGCGCCGCGCGCTCGAAGCGGGGTTTCGCGTGATCGAAATTCACGCCGCGCACGGTTACTTGCTGCACGAGTTCCTCTCACCACTGGCGAACCAGCGGACCGACCGGTACGGCGGCAGTCTCGAGAACCGCATGCGGCTCACGCTAGAGGTTGCCGATCGCATCCGCCGGCTGACGCCCGACGAACTGCCGGTGTTCGTTCGCATCTCGGCCACAGACTGGACCGACGGCGGATGGGACGTCGAGCAGTCGGTGGTGCTCTCGCGGGAACTGAAAGCACTGGGCGTAGATCTGATCGACGTCTCCAGCGGCGCGCTGGTGCCCAAGGCCAGCATCGCGGTGGGCAAGGGCTACCAGGTGCCATTCTCCCGCCAGATTCGCCACGAGGCCTCGATCAAGACCGGCGCTGTGGGGCTGATCACCCAGGCCAAGGACGCCAACGAAATCATCACCAGCGGCGATGCCGACCTGGTACTGCTGGCCCGCGAAATGCTCCGTGAACCCTACTGGGCGATCAAGGCCGCGCAGGAACTCGGCGGTGAACCCGCATGGCCAATTCCTTACGGCTACGCGGTGAAGCGGCGATCACGATAGCGAAACTCAGACTCCACTGAACCAGCCGACGTGCAGCTCTCCGATCGCAGAATGGATACCTGATTAGGATCCGAGGAAATCTGCACCTTAGCAAGTCGCGCTGAGACAAAGTCCGCCAGTGGTGGGCCAAGCGCCGCCCGTTCGTAGAATCCCAATGTTGCAGGCGAGGCGAGCGTCTCGGCGAGAAAATCGACTTCCCGTTAGGTGCAGCAGCCGAACGCCGCCGCGAGAGTCCCCGGAGGGCGTTGCCAACCATGTGGATTAGAATAGTGCTTCGACGCGAGGCTGAGCAGCTGCATTCGGCAAAGACGGCTTCCGTCAACTTTTATTTGATGCGCCGCGTACCATGGACGGCGCAAGGCGTCTAAAGCGCCGGGCGCGACGCCCATTCGTCGAACCGTACAGAGAGTCCGGGGCCCGCGGGGGTAAACGGGCTCGGCGGATGCAGTATTGTGCTATCGCGCTGCACTCCGGCTATGGCAGGTAGTGCCAGCAGGTGATCCCGGGGTCGGTCTGGGCGATGAACCGGACGTCGCCGTCTTGGGAAACCACCACCGCGATGGTCTCAGGCAGCCCGCGCACCAGGCGGTAGGCCGAGCGGTGACGCGTGCCCGACATGTCGGCCCGCTCCGGAACGCTGCGCGTCGCTTCGAGGTCGAGGGCGCGGAACACAGTGTCCACGTGAGAGTCTCCTAAGATCTCGGCGCCGAACCCGATCAAGCGGAAGCCTCGATCGAGCACCAGGGCCCCGTCGACGCTCATCATGTCCGCGAACACATGGCCGAGTTCGATGATCGCTCCCTTGAGTTCGTCGAGCCGCACGTCGCGCATCTGGCGGAAGTCTTCGTAGGTCACCTCCGCCAAGCCGAGCTCGACCCCGAGCTGCAGTGCCCGCTCCATCAGCCGCTTCATCAGGCGAACAAACCGGAGGGTCGAGTCGTCGTCCGCGAACCGAACCCGGAAACGCAGCCAGCGACCGAGCTCGGCCCGCTGGACGTCCGCGTCGGCCAGGTAGATGAGCATTCCGCCGTGCCCGCGCGTCCGCACCAAGCGGAGAGCCCTTCGCACCACGCGCTGGGCCACGTCGCGCACGAACGAATCGCACAGCCGAGTCGTCGAACCGCCCGAAGGCTGCTGGCCTTCGAGCTGCTGGATCATATTCGCCCGCATGGCGCCGAAGCGGCCCGGCAGCCACTGAGAGCGGAACGGATCAAAGCCCTCGGTAAGCAGCTTGCCGCCCGACGATTCCACCACGCGGATGTCTCCGGCCGCTGCTAGCAGGTGGCCCGGGCCGATGCAGTGGACCACCAGGCGCTGCGGCAGCGGGTCATCGTCCGCCTTGTCCGTGATGACTCGGTTGACCCAATCAGTGCCGGTGATAACCATCCCCCAGATGAGCGGAGGGCCCCCCGAGTCGCAGTCCACCGCCAGCAGCGACCGGTAGTATCCGGAGGCGCCCGCGAGTTTCCTGAGCTGGTGGGGGGTGAAGTCAAACGGCTCGTTGAAGCGCAACACCTGTAGGCTGCTGGCGCCGTCCCGCAGGGCGGAGTCAAACGTGCTCGGGCCCGCGGCGATAATCCGGCACTGCACCCCTTGTGATTCTTCTCGCAGCAAGCTTGCTTGGTACATGGTGTCGATCAACAGCTCGACCGAGTCGGAGCACGGCAGCAGCGCAGGGTCGAGGGCGCGGTCCGCCCAGCCCCGACGCAGCGCCGCGGCGAGGTGTGCGGGGTAGGCGTAGCCAGTCGGGTTGAGGCGTTTCTGCTCTTCCATGGCGGCGTCAGGCTAGGCTGAGTAAGCGGTGCACGCACGCCACAGCCAACGAGCCCTCGCCCACCGCAAATCCACAGCGCTTGAGGGCGCCGCTGCGAACGTCACCCGCCGCGAGGATTCCCGGAACCGTGGTTTCAAGATCACACGGGGGTCTCTCCAACGGCCAGCGAGAGCGCAGCGATGCGTCCTGACCAAAAAACGCCGATCCCGTCACGACAAAGCCGTTTTCATCTAGCAGCACGTCGCGTGGAAGCCACTCAGTGTGCGGCTTGGCGCCGACAAAGATGAAGAGCCCCGCGCAGTCTGCTCGGCTAGTCGCACCGTTCGTGCGGTCGCGGAGCTGGATCGAACGGACGCACACGTCGCCTTCAACCGCCGCGACCTCAGCGTTAAGGATCACGCGGATGTTAGGGTGCTGGAGCACCCGCTCCGCCAAGTAGGAAGACATCTTCGCCCGCAGGTCGTTGCCGCGGATCAGCACTTTGACTTCTCGGGCGTGCGCCGCGAGGAACATGGCCGCCTGACCGGCGGAGTTGCCGCCGCCGACCACCACCGCCACGTCCCCCTCGCACGCGCGCGACTCCACGGAGGTGGCTGCGTAGTAGACGCCCGCCCCCTCGAACTCGCGACAGCCCGCCAGGTCGAGCTGGCGGTAGGAGACGCCGCTGGCGACCAGCACGCAACGCGCCCGCGCCGTCTGGCCGGAGCAGAGCGTCAGGTGGTGCTCGCCAGAAGGCTGAGGCTCGATCGCCGAGACCGTGATCGGGGCGATGAACTGCGTCCCAAATTTGAGCGCCTGCAGGTAGCCTCGGCCGGCCAACTCGCTTCCGCTGAGGCCGGACGGGAACCCCATGAAGTTCTCGATCTTCGAGCTGCTCCCGGCCTGTCCCCCTGGGCCGACACTATCGATAACAAGTGTGCTAACCCCCTCGGAGGAGGCGTATACGGCTGCGGCCAGCCCGGCCGGCCCGGAGCCTACGATCACAAGGTCGAACCTCTGTTGGTCCACATTGCGGTTGATGCCGATGCACTCGGCCAGCCTTGGAAGCGAAGGGTCGCCCACCGTGTGGCCGTTGCAGCGGACCACCGGCAGCGGCAGCGTCTGCGCGGCCAGCCTGACCAGCTCGCCCATCCCAGGTGCGTCGTCGGCGTCGAAGTACGTGTTCGGAACGTGGTTCTTGTATAGGAACTCGAGCAGACGTGTGGTCTGGGCCTGTTTGGCGCGTCCCACGACGCGTACGCCGACAAACGGCAGGTCCGCCAGCATCTGCCGCCGCATCTGGAAGGCCTCCAGCAGCACCTCGCCGATCGTCGGACGGTCGCGCAACAAGCGGCGAAGTCCGATGGCGCATAGCCGGTACGCATCGACCGGCCCGTCCGCCAGCGCCACGAACATCGACGATCGGCCCGTCAGCATGTCGACGTCGCCCACGAACGCCCGGGCGCAGTGCGTCGCGATCGGCCTGTCCTGACCGTCGTCTCGCTCAACGATCAGCACCCGGCCGGTGCGGATCACATAGAAGGGATAGTCCTTCTGAGCATGTGCGATCAGCTCCTCCCCGTCCTTGAAGTGAGTAAGCTCCGCCAGCTCCGCTACCTGCGCAATCTGTTGATCGTCGAGCGTCGGGAACGCGATTTGATCGGATGATCGTTGCAACATATTCGAATCCGCTCGGCAGCACGGGGGGGCGATCCATTCGCGAGCCTAGCCTCGACGCTAGAACCAGGGCCGTGGCAATGTCCTTTGGTCCAATGATCTGGGCCTCATGCTTACCAGCGAAGCCCTCGGTCCACAAGTCGATTGCGGACTGTACCAGAACTGATTCGTGCACCACCTTGAATTCTTTACGAGTAGCAGGGTGAGCTGGGAGGCTACTGGTTGCAAGTCAAAAGGCGGGTTGGGTTTGGTTGCTGAGACTGATCGGCGGGCTGCTGGCGTCTTCTAGCGGCTGCCCGAGTTGGGGATGGAGTGCTTGGCTTCACAAGGAGATCTGGGCTCACGCCCGCGCCTACAAACCTGATCCGCACGCTCATGGCCCAAACCGCCGCGGCGAACGGCTTGCAGCCACGGAGATCTTGGCCGAGCTGGGACACCGCCGCAAGTTGGCGGAGCCGGCCAACCGCCGCAGATAATGCACGCTCGGCCAGTTGGCCATTCAGGCTCGCGAGGGAAGTTGAGCTGCACCGCGGCGAGTTCGAGGAGGGCCAGAAAGTGCTGCGGCGTTTCACGCCGCCGCGGGGCACCTCTACCCCTATTGGCTCGTACCATTCCATTTGTGTTCAGGGTCGGGGTAGAAGAATGCTCCCGAACCCGGCTGCGGACTCGGTTCTGTCACTCTCGTTGAATTCTTAGTCACAAACACGAACCAGCCGCCAGGGACCCTCGTCCGGCATACTTCCAGGCGGGCGTTTGACGACACGCCCCTCCAAAGCATATTCGGTTGGGTTCTCGTTTTGCCAATGTCTGCTTGCTGGGCCACAGAGCTATTCCAGGTAAAAAATGCCAGTCCTACAACAACGCAAGCGATTGCAACGGAAATAGCTGCCTTGGATGTCACGGGGCGCTCAAACAGTACCAGCGACAGGCGCTTGAAACAGGGCCACTAAGGCGGTTTGCCGCGTAGGCTGCATTGCTTTCGTCTGAGCAATGGAACTGATCGCATGGCGAACCGATTGAAGGTGGCTAAAGTGTTGTCCATTAGGACGTTACAGTTGCAAGGCTGGTCGCAGCGGCGGATCGCTCGGGAGCTGGGGATTAGTCGTGGCGCCGTTGCACGTCAGTTGCTGGCGGGCTCCGGGCCGACGCTCCAGAGCGACGGGCCGGAGGGTTCAAACAGTGCCAAAGCGCCTCCCGGGTCGGAGGCTGCCGAAGCCCCCCCAAACAGGGCCAAAGCGCCCCCCGGGTCGCGGAGTCTGTGCGACCCGTTCCGCGGCTTGGTGCTTGCCAAGCTTGAGCAAGGCTTAGCGGCCCAGCGGATCTTCCAAGACCTAGTCGCCGAGCACGGATTTACCGGCAAGTACCACAGCGTACGCCGGTTCGTAGCCAAGCCAGGGCGATCGCACCATAACTCACCTCCCGCACAGGACTTCCAGCCGATACTGGTCGCTCCATGCGGCCGCGAGGCGTTTGTTCTTGACGCCCAGCTTGCGTGAGGTGTTGTTCTTGAGCAGGCTCAGCGCTGTCCTGCGCAGCAGGCTGAAGTTGGCGTCGGCGTGGCCTTTGCGGATGCGGCATTGGTCTTCGCCGAAGGTGACGTCTAGTTGCCAGTGCAACGCGTTCTCGATCGCCCAGTGGCCACGGACCGCGTCGGCGAACTTTTGGCCGCTGAGGTAGCGGCTGGCGATGTAGTAGCGGGTGTCGTGCGTCTGTGTTCCGTCGGCGTGGGTCGTGATGCGGCACGCCAGGCTGATCGCCTTGAGCCCGCGCCACTTGCTCCCCTCGTCGAACCCGTCCGGAAGCTTCGCTAAGTAGTAGTAGCGATCGTCCTGCCGGCCGTGCCCCTTCTCGTGCGACTCGGAGCGGCGGCAATCGATGCCGCTGCAATCGTCTTCGAGGTGGGCGGCGAAGAAGCCCTTGATCGCTGTGTGCAGATTGGGCTGGTTCCCCTTGACCGCCAGCACGTAGTCCCCCCCTCCCACGACGATCTGCTCGGCGATCTCCCGCTGGCAGCCCATCGCATCGATCGTCACCAAACACCCCTGGATTTCTAGGATATCCAGCAGCTTGGGAATGGCCGTGATCTCGTTGCTCTTCGCGTCGGTGACCACCTGCCCCAGCGCGATGTGATTGGCCGACGCCCACGCGCTGACCATGTGGATCGGCGCCTTGCTGCTCGCCGCGTCGAAGCTCCTCCGTAAGGTCTTGCCGTCGATCGCGATCACCTGCCCTTCGGTCACCTCGTGCAACGCCGTGATGAAGCTCAGCAGGCACTTCTCGAACTCCGCCGGCTTGATCGCCGCGAAGACCGCGTTGAAGCGGTCGTGCGAGGGGACCCCACTGCTCATGTCCAAGAATCTCGCCAGCCAATCCTTCTTCTCCCGCGACCAGTCGGCGATCGCCACGAAGTCGTCCGCCCCGCTCAGCACCGCGCACAACGCCATCGCCACGATGTTCACCAGCGGGTAGGTCACCTCACGCCGACGCGGGTCGGTGAGGCCCTCGAAATGCTCCGCAATCCGCACGCTCGCCTTGGCGCCCATGCCCATCCCTCCAGGTCCCGCCGGCCGCCAGGCAACACCTGCTGCCATTCCAAACGCCGGCTTGCCTAGAGGGTCGCATATTGCCTAGCTTGGCGCAATCGCCGTGGTAGCCAAGCTCAGCCAGAACACGCCGCTGCCGTTTCGGCGGATGGAAGTCGCCCCTGGCCAAGAAGCCCAGATCGACTTTGGCGCCGGGGCGCCGATCGTCGCGGCGGACGGCAGTCGCCGTCGGACGCATGTCTTGCGAGTCGTGCTGAGCCATTCGCGCAAGGCGTATAGCGAGGTCGTCTATCGGCAGACTACCGACGATCTGATTCATTGTTTGGAGCATGCGTTTTGGCATTTTGGCGGCGTGCCCAAGACGCTGGTCCCTGACAATCTCAAAGCGGCCGTGCTGAAGGCCGATTGGTACGACCCCGATCTCAATCCGAAGCTACGCAGCTTCTGCGAGCACTACGGCGCCGCGCTCTTACCGACCAAGCCACGCATGCCGCGTCACAAGGGCAAGGTCGAACGAGGGGTGGCCTATGTCCAGGAGAACGCGCTGAAGGGACTTACGTTCAGCAGCCTGCGTGAGCAGAACGACCACCTGCTGCACTGGGAAACCACGGTTGCCGACACGCGGATTCACGGCACGACGCAGCAGCAAGTGCTGAAGCACTTCCGTGAGGTGGAACGCCCCACGCTGGGGGCGTTGCCGCGCGAGCGCTTCCCTTGCTTCCAGGAAGGTCAACGCATTGTCAGTCGCGACGGGCACATCGCGGTCGCCAAGTCGTACTACAGCGTGCCGCCAGAGTACTTGGGACGCACGCTATGGGTGCGGTGGGATTCCCACTTGGTCCGCGTTCTCAATGACCAGATGGAGGTCCTCTGCACGCACGCCACGCAGTCGCCAGGCAGGTTCAGCACCCTGCCCGAGCACATCGCCTCGGAGAAGATCAGCCCCGTCGAACGGGGCGCCGAGTGGCTGCTGAAAAAGGCCAGTTTTATCGGCGAAAACACCAAGGATTGGTCGCACGGCTTGGTAGCCACACGCGGTGTCGAAGCGGTCCGGGTGCTGCAGGGGCTCTTGAATCTGTCGCGGAAGCACCCCGCCCAGGTGATCGAACAAGCGTGCGAAACGGCCCATTCGTTTCAATCTTATCGCTTACCAACGATCCGCAAGCTGATCGAGCATTCGGCGTCCAAGCAGGGAACGTTCGAGTTCCTTGATCAGCACCCCATCATCCGTAACTTGTCGGACTACGGCGACGTCGTCCGTGTTGACTTTAGAACGGAGGCTTACCGCTCATGAACGAAACGCTCTCCACGACGTTGAGAAGACTGCGTCTGTCGGGCCTCGCCGAGACGCTAGAACTCCGGCTTCAAGAAGCCAGCGGCAACGGCCTGACGCATGTCGAGTTCTTGGAGCTGATCTTGCAAGACGAGATGCTTATCCGCGGCCAACGACAGATCGCCCGCCGCGTGAAGGCCGCCTCTTTCAGGGAGCTGAAGGTCTTGACGGATTTCGATTGGAGTTTTAATACGTCGATCAAGAGGAACGTCGTTTACGACCTATCGACCGGTCGGTTCCTGAACGATCATCGCGACGTGTTGTTGTGCGGACCTCCCGGAACCGGCAAGAGCCATCTCATCCAAGCCATCGGCTATCAGCTCATCAAGCTCGGTTACGTGGTTCTGTACCGCAGCATCTTCGACGTGGTCCGCGACTTCTTGCACGACGAAGCGATGGAGGGCCACCAGAGGGTCATGAATCGCTACCTCAAGCCGGACCTGTTGATCATCGACGACTTCGGCATGAAGCAGCTCCCCAAGCGGAGTGGCGAGTTCTTGTTCGAGATCGTGATGCGGCGCCACGAAACGCGCAGCACCATGATGACGACGAATCGACCACTCGAGGATTGGGGCAAGCTGCTGGGGGATGTCCCGACCGCCACAGCGATCCTCGATCGGTTCCTACACCACGCCGAAATCCTCACCATCACCGGCAAGAGCTACCGACTGAGCCGCCGCGCCGAGGAGTCAAACAGGGCCAAAGCGCCCACCGGCTCCGAAAAACTCCAAACCGGGCCAAAACAGACCAAAGCGCCCACCGGGTCGGGCGACGAAGAGAACAAAGAAGCTACGAACTAACCAGGTCTCTCAACCAACTGGCCTCGTTTGAAGCGCCCATTAGTGGCTCTGTTTGAAGCGCCCAATGACACTTGGACGCAGGTGTGGCCATTTGGAGACCTCCAAGCAGTGGCTGGGACAAAGCGACAGTGTAACGCGGAGACGCAGGCTACCGCGGCCGTTCAGAATGTAGCCGTAAGTGGTGATGACCGCAAATTTGTTTTACCGGCGGCGGCTCACTGTGGGCCGAGAATTCCATTTTGCTTCGACGCGTCGGCTTCATCGTCCGACACAGTGGCGAGAATCCTCCCGCAATCCGCAGCGATGGACATCGCTTCCTTCCGATTCGGCTCCGAGCAGGCTTCAGAAGATGGACCAGCTTCGGCGGCTCGGTACCTCGAGATATCTGCGGCGGTCTTGGCCGAGTTGGGACACCTCTGCGAGTTGGCGGAGCCGGCCAACCGCTACGGACGAGGCACTCTTGGTCAGTTGGCTCCCGAGGGAAGTGAGCTGCACCGCCGCGAGTTTAAGGGTGCTCAGGACGACGCCTTCTTTGTCAGTTGCCCGAATCGATAATACCGGGTGGTAGCCTCTACGGAGCTGCTACGCATGGGGAGCGAGTCGGACCGCTTCTGACACCACCTTCAGTGCCGCAACGCGGTCAGCGGAAGAAGTCCAGCCGCGATATTCGACAACTGTGCTATCTGATTGACGTGCGACTGCGACTTCTGCAAGACGGCGAACCTCAGAGTCAATTGACCCGTCACAGGCAATCTGAGAAACCGCCCAACCAATGATTGCATCATCCCAAGTCAACAGCTCGTATTCTGAATCCCGCAGCCTTACTTCAAGCTCTTCTGCTGTAATGTCCTGGACTACGTCAAGCTGCCACTGGGCTAACAGGTCGTGAAAAAAACTGGCACGCGTATTGGCGTCATGGTTGACTAGCCAGGCTCGATACAAACCAAGCACATCTGCACCTGTGTCGTTTCCAACGGGGCCGTAGTCGTTGCTCGAATCCCAAAAGATGTCTTGCGGTAGGTGCTGATGAGCATCGGGATGGAAATCAGCCAATGGTTCCGGCGTCGGGGCGTCGTCAATGCCCACTGAAACAAGGGGAATATCCAGCTTTTTGCAGCGTTGCTTTAGTGCGGATATCTCTTCTGAAGTAATGGCCGCTAGTGCAACAATTGCTCCAAGTATCTGCGATTGCGCCGATGTCGTGGCGTCAGCAAGGAACTCCCAGCTAGTTACGTCGAAGAGAAGCGTGAAATCGATGAACTCTGAATCCAGCTTGGACGGCCGCAACACCCGTGGTGCACTAGGTTGCCCGAACCCTGAATCAAAACGCAGGTTCGTATTTGGTGCGATGTCTGCAAAACGCTTCGTGATAATTTCCGCACCACGCGTAGGGGCTTTCTGATACCAACGCTTCTCACCAGCACCGGATGAACCTGAGGAAACAATCAACGGTCTACCTCTGCTATCGTATTGAGCCTACAGCCAAAGCAATCGAAACATTCGAGCAGAAGACGGGAGATATACCCATCCCGTTTCGGAGTTGAGTCTTCTTCCCGGTTGACGGTAAGCTGCGGCTGTTCGGAGGCATTTCTCACCGCAGGAGGCGACGGGATGGGCGCGGTCAGGTTCACCGAGGAAGACATTGAGCGGCTTGCGTACGAGCGTTTCCACCACCCGCACCCTCGGGTGCAGCGGAAGCTCGAGGGGGTGCTGCTCAAGGCCAAGGGATTCTTGGTGCGGGACATCTGCGACGTGGTCGGCTGCTGCCCCAACACACTGCGTAGTTGGCTGCGGGACTTCGAGGCGGGTGGCGTCGATGGACTCACGCGGTGGGACTCGGGAGGCAAGGCCTGCGAGCTCGACCCGTACACCGACGCGATCTGCGACCACCTCAACGAGCACCCACCCCACACCATCGCCGAAGCGGCGGGCGCGATCGAGCAGCTTACCGGCGTGCGACGATGCCAGACGCAGGTGGGCGAGTACCTCAAGCGGGTCGGCTTCAAGCGGCTCAAGACCGGCTCGCTCCCCGCGAAGGCGGACCCGGCGGCGCAGGCCGCTTTCAAAAAAGCGAGCTGCTGCCCCGCCTGAAGGAAGCCGACGCCGGCGAGCGTCACGTCTACTTCGTCGATGCATCGCACTTCGTCTACGGGGCGTTCCTCGGCTACGTGTGGAGCGCGGTGCGGCGGTTCGTCCCCACCGGCTCCGGCCGTCAGAGGCTGAACGTGCTCGGCGCGGTCAGCTACGGCACGGGTCGCATGGTCACGGTCATCAACCGCGGCTCGATCGGCGCCGAGCAGGTCATCGAGCTGCTGCGGGCGATCAAGCGGCGCAGCCGCAAGCCGGTCACGCTCGTGCTGGACAACGCGTCGTACCACCGGGCCAAGGCGGTTCGTGCGCTGGCCGGGCAGCTCGGCGTTGAGCTGCTGTTCCTGCCCCCCTACTCGCCCAACCTGAACCTCATCGAGAGGGTGTGGAAGCTCGTCAAGAAACTCGCGCTCAACGCACGCACCCTCCCGGACTTCGAGGCCTTCGCCGAGTCGGTCACCACTACCGTGGGTGAACTTGAAACCAAGCATCAAAACCAACTCCTCTCCTTGCTTACACCCAAGTTCCAAGACTTCACCGAGGCTCAGCTTTCAGCCGTTTAAGGTATAGCACGTGCTCACCTGGGTCCCGCATGCTCATTCTGGCGAAGGTACATTGTACCGTTTGACTGAGGAGGCCGTGACAGGAACCCGCAGCCCGACAGCCAAGGCTGAAACTTCCCGAGCCGCCGCCAAGTATAAATGAGTGACCCTCCTGGGCATCGAAGCGTTGCCTCGAAACTGCAGTCGGTGGACATCACTTCGTTCGGATACGGTCGCGGCCAAATCGCCGGAGATGGTCGAGCGCCGCCGGCTGGGCGCGTCGATCTACCTGCGGAGGTCCTGGCCGAGTTGGGACACCGATGCGAGTTGGCCATGCCGCCCAACCGAGCCGGATGAGGCACCCTTGGTCAGTTGGCCAATCGGCAGCCCAACGGAGGAGAGCTGCACCTCTGCAGGTTGCGCCGGAGCGTAGTCGGAATCGACTGATCCAACCGACGGCAACCTGATGTTGAAGATGAAACAGACTGCGGTCGGTGTTTCACGCCGAGGGCGGTTGGCCAAGGTCCGCTGATCGAATCGGCCCGTTGACCGATGGCGGCTACAATTAGCACCTATCGGCCAAGGCCATACTTCAACGGGGATTGCCGACCTGTCGTTCTAGCACCCATGCTCTCGGACGTGAAAAAAGCCTAGCGGTTCACCATCCGGAGACTCAACGCGCTCCTCCGCAGCAACATGACCAGTCGCCTGCCGATCGAAGGCCGGGTTCTCCGCCAAGAAACGCTTGCAGCCCGCGGCGGCAAGCCGCATACTCCGGAAGATCGCAGCGGCATGGACCACGTCTGTTGCCCGTCCACTTGTATGAGCTGAGGATATTGCGATGGGGACCCAAAGAATGCGCGAGGCGTGGTCTCGCTACGCCCACCAAGCCCCGTGCTTGGGCTGTCGGCTGCTGGAACGTCCGCAGAGCTTGTCTCGATGCTTGCTTCTGATTGCTGCTCATCTTGTACTGGGCCAGTCCACGATCGCCGAACAGGCCAGCATGATTTTTGTGGGAGAGTTTAGTTCCGCCGTCCCAGGCACGACCACCGGGAGCGGCTCGGCCGGCGTGGCCGAGAATTGGCGCGGCCGCGTCGATATCGAGGTCATCGACCCCGAGACGGGAGAGGCGATCTTCACCTACCACCTCCCCGAACCGGGTGACGACCTCTATTTCGGGCTTAATCCCTTGTTCTTCGGCGTACCGGGGATGCGCTCGGTTGCGATGTCGACCTTTGAGAACATGAATGAAGTGGGGTTCTTATCCCACTCGACCTTCAACGGCGGCTTTGTCAGCTCGACGAGCCAGATGTACCTCTCCAATCAAGAAGACATCATCGGCATCGAGGGGTTTCAGCACGACTACCTGCCGATGGTCTTTGAGGGGACCGGCCTCGATGCTCCGATCATTGAGGTCACCGCCACCGACCGGATCGACTTCAACAACGTCACGGAGCTGTTTGCCGACGAGGTTAGCCTGACCGGCACGGCGTCGCTTCTTGACCCGCTGCCAGAGACGCCAGTGATGAACTTCCGCGAGGGGTCGGCGATTTATGCGGGTCAGCTCCGGATCAACGCATTCGTGCCGACGGATATCTTGTTCGACAACGGCCGGATCGAAACGCTCGGCGTGCAGGTTGCTTCCGCTAACTCGGTCCTTGGCGCCGGTTTGGCCAACGTGGTGTGGGGGAACGACTCGCTGGTCAATATCGATCAGTTCTTGCTCGTCGGCGTCGATGTTGCTCCCACCGCGCAAGCGGGCGTCGCGCGGGTGACGATCGAGGAGAACACGCTGGTCGCGGCGAACAACGCCTATGTCAACGTTGGCGAGCGCAATCGGGGGGAAGTATTCGTTCGGCAGGGGGCGGAGCTGCGGGCCCGCGAGGTCGCCGTGGGGGTCCACGACGAGGGGCTGGTCTCCATCGACTCGATGGGGAAGGTCCTCAGCGGCGACGCGTACCTCGCACGTGTCGCCGGATCGACCGGCACAATCAACGTCGAGCAGGGGGGCGAGTGGGAGACGGGCAACCTGGTCATCGGCGAGTACGATACGGGCTACGCGTTTATCCGCGACGGGGGGACCCTGAAGGTCAATAGCGTGGGAGTGCTTGGCTTCAGCGAAAACGCCCGCGGCGTGCTCAACCTGATCGGCCCGACGGCCAAACTGGACCTGGGCCAGAGCGGTTCGCTACAGATCGGAGGCGAGGGCCGGGGAGAGCTGAACCTCAGCCAGGGGGCGACCATCACGTCTCTCGGCGCGGTCATGCTGGGGGCCAACGCTACCGGCAGTGGCGTCGTCACTATTGAGGGACAGGACTCGCGCTGGATCTTGAGCGATGACCTCGTCGTGGGCCAGGAGGGCGAAGGAACATTGATGATCGCCGAGGGAGGCCGTATTGAAACGCAGTCGCCGATTGAGATCGGCCTGCACGAGTCTTCCAACGGGGTGATCGTGCTGGACGGCGCCGAGTCGGCCCTCATCTCGAGCAGTGACCTGATCCTGGCCGGAGAGGGCGTCGGTCGCCTGGAGGTCGTCAACGGCGCGCAACTCACGATCCAAGCGGTGATGATCGGCCAAGGCGAGACGGCAGAAGCGCAAGGAGAGCTCAAGGTCCACGGCGCCGGCTCCTCGGCCGAAACGACCGGCGCGTTTGTCGTTGGCGGCGGGTCCAAGGGGCTTCTCTTCGTGGAAGACGGCGCCCTTCTCGCCAATAATGGCGATGTCGTCGTCGGGCAGAGTGTCGGCATTGGGGCGGAAGTGATGGTTTCATCGACGGGCGACCCCGCCCGATGGGAGATCGGGGGCGACGCAAGCTTCGGCCTGAACTCCAAGGCGCACGTGCGGGTCGAGCAAGCGGGCCATCTCCAGGTCGCTGGCGCCCTGAACCTCGGCCAGGGTCAGGGGGGTGATGGTCTGCTCGAGATCGTGGGAGAACGCGCGAACGTCGCCGCGGATGATCTCCGCATCGGAAACGTTGGGACAGGCGAGGTCACCGTGAAAGAGGGCGGCCGGCTGGTGACACAGGGGCGCGGCGTCGTTAGTTCCTCAGCGCCCGGCCCGATGGAGCTTCACGGCACGATTAGTATCGTGGACCCCGGTTCGCGGTGGGAGATTGGCGAAGACCTCACCGTCGGCGCGGAGACATCCCAAAAGGGCGAGTTTAACATCGCGTACGGCGGAACGGTTACGACCGGAGGAGACGCGGTGATCGCTCGTGACAGCGGCAGCAGCGGCGAAGCGACAATCGACGGCGAGGTTCCCACCCCGGCTCCTACCCTCTGGACGCTTGGTGGAGACCTCACGATCGGAGGGGGGGGGCAAGGACGACTGGACGTCGTCTTTGGGGGACGGTTTGTGGGTTCGTCGTCGACCGACATCGTCATCGGCGCGATGGCCGGCAGCGAGGGCGTCCTCAACGTCCGGGGTAACGCTAGTGGCCAGCTTACTGCGGCGACCCACGGCGGCAACATGAAGGTGGGGGGGAGCGGCTCGGGAGCGCTCTTCGTCAGCCAGAATTCCACGCTGACGACCGGCGGCGACGCCGTCATTTCCGAGACGAGCGGCGCGGACGGTTACGTTCGCCTCTTCTCTGAGGGCGCCAAGTGGGAGATCACCGGCGACCTCAAGATCGGGGCGGGCCAGAGCGCGACATTAGCGGTTCAGGACAAGGCGCAGCTGGTTGTCATGAAGGACTTCTCGATTCTAGAGGGTCAGGGGACGATCGACGTGACGGTGTCCGGGGGCGCCTCGGCTACGATGGGCGCCTTCCAAGCAACAGTTGCCTCTCAGATCAACATCGATGGCGCGGAGACCCTGTGGTCCGCCGAGTCGGTCGCGGTCGGGGGGGGCGCGAAGATGCGCGTGACGGGTGGCGCAACGATGCGGATCCGCCCTGAACCCCACGCCGGCCTGGATGTTAATGAAGGCGGCGTGCTCACGGTGCTGGGGTCGCCGGGCGCCACCACGACGGTTGAGATGAACGGAGGGGGTGGATTCGATGTGATGAGCGTATCTGGGCTCGCCGAGTTTGGAGACTACACCCGTTTCGACAACAATCTGACCCTCGTCCTCGTCGACTCCGGGGGGAGGCTCAACCTATCCGGAGAGCAGTCTCACTTCTTAGCGCAGAATGCAAAAATCACCGCGGGGGGAGTCCTCTCGGTCTCGGGCGTGCGCGAGTTCGGAATGGTCGGCTCGCTAGATGTTTTTGGCGGCCAAGCCCTGCTCGATAACATGAGCGACCTCGGGGCTGGCGTCCGGGTTGCCGGGGGTTTCGGCGCCCCCACCGGCACGCTCGTTGTTTCCGGCCAGACGACTACCGGGCCCACGGTGATCGGCGCCGGTTCGTCCGGCGTCGCCACGGTCAGCAGCGGTGCGACCTGGACGGTTGGCAACGAGAACGTCGGGGGGCGGCTGGAGCTCGGTGGAGCGAGTCCGGACGGCACGGAGCAAGGCTCCGGGTTTCTTCAACTCGACTCTGGATCAACTGTGAACGTGCTGGGCGACGTGATCATTCGCTCCGGCAGCGCGTGGGGCGGTAGCGGAACGATCATCGCGAACAACTTTCGCAACGACGGCAAGGGGACCCCGGGGCAATCGCCCGGGATCATCACGATTGACGCCAACTACACGCAGTCGGTGACGGGCTCGCTGGAACTGGAGATCGGGGGCCTGACCCCCGGCGTCCAGCACGATCAGGTCGTCTTCCTGGGAGACGTCGACCTTGGGGGGGATGTAATCCTTAGGTTTATCAACGGCTTCGCCCCTCAGACCGACGATGTGTTCTCCCTGCTCCGCACTAACCCAGCGGCCTTGGTCGGCTGGAACCCGAGCACGGTCCAGATCGAGGGTCTCGCGCCCGGCTTTGAGTACTCGATCGATGTAACCGACGACGGCGTCGGCGTAATCGCCCTGAACGACGGCGTGGCGATCGGCCTGGCCGGAGACTACAACTCGGATGGCGCCGTTGATGCGGCCGACTACACCGTTTGGCGCGACGGGCTTGGCGTCCGGTTCGGGCAATCGGACTACGACGTTTGGCGGATCCATTTCGGGGAGTCTATCCAACTTGGACAGGCGGCGCCGATTTCGACTCCCGAGCCAGCCGCGATCGTGCTGGCGGCGCTGATCGCGGTTTGCGGCGCGAGCTGGAAGGGGGGGCCGTCGCCCGTAGCGAATCGCCGATGTTCTGCCTGCAACAAAACAATCAGCGGTGGCCTGTTGCCTTGGAGACGATGAGATCGACCCGCGGTGAGAGAGCCGACTACTCCGAGCCTTCTCGATCCCCTTGTCTCGTGTGCGCGGCCAGCAATCAGCCGATGGGCCGGAAAGACACTTCCGAGACGCTCCGTCAGATCGTCGTCCGACCCGCGAAGCAGATCCTTGGCGCGGGTCTGCTTGAAGATAGGGAACAATTGTTCGACGAGGCGGGCTTGCTGGGAGACGGCCGTACTCCCGAATTGAGCAGCGATGAACCAGACTGATTACAAACGCAATCCACAGCAAGTGCATGCGGTTGCATCGTCTTTGGCAGTCTGGAGACTCGTCTAAGCCGTCGAGGTGGACATCGCTTCGTTCAGGTTAGGTTCCGGCCAAGTTACCGGAGATGAACCAGCCGACGCGCGTACTGTCCAGCAGCAACTCGCAGCGGTGTCCCGACGCGGCTGACACCGCCCGCAGGTCGGCATCGATCTTGGCCGTGCTGACTGATGCGCCCTCGGCCAGCTGGCCAGCTGGGCTCCCGACGGAGGAGAGCTGCACCTCGGCGAGTTTGACGATAGCCCCCGCCGCTGTCCGACAGCCGTGGGCTACCGCAGGGGGCCTCAGGAGCGTCGGGTGATCTGAGGGCACTCGACCAAGCCGCCGAACGCCTGAGTTAAGCGCGGCCGCTTTGCGGCATTGGGCAAGTGAAACTTGCAAGAACTTGCACGAGGCCGCGAAGCGGGCTCGGCTTGAACGAATTGTTAGGCCCCGGACTGTGACCGCCAATAGCCTGCCCATTCTTCTGGTTCTGGATACTTTGATCGGAGAGCCAGCCGCACGTTCCTTGGTTGACGTGACCACCAAGTATCAAAGCCATCACGATATGCCTCGCCTTGCCCCATGCGCCAACCAGCAGATTCTTTCCGAAGGTTAGGGTATTTGGCCCACGGTGGCCGCATGAAGCCTTCTTCATCCTGGTCAGGGATTGGCGGATCGGGCCAAGGCCCCGACTTGTTGGAATCAAACGACATAGGGGCCGGGTGCCATGCTCCACGCTTGCGTGGGCATGTGTGGCTCGGTAGTGGTTCGCCTCTGGTGAGTCGCATGCCCACGCAAGCGTGGGCATGGCACCCGGCGTAAAAATGGCGAAGGGACGACGCTCCGGCTCGAAATAGCTCAACAGCTTGTTGGCGGTCTCCCAGTCTCGGATCTTCCATCCGGTCGGGCAGTCGGTGCGGGAATAATGGACTGGCTCAGAAAACATCGTGGTGCGAGCAACGCCTAACGTTACCGTTCACCGGGCCGCGGCGAACGACATTGAATTCAGAACCCGCGCGGTCCGCGGCTCCGTGTGCAACGGCTTGTTAGCCAATATTTACCTTCTGTTTAAGCTTGGCTGCAGCGTCGCGAACGATTTTACTTCTGTCCGAGAATGCGTTGTCGATCAACTCGGCCACGGCCGGATTTGTGGCATCAATTGCGGTTGCCGTCACTACCGCCGCCTTTCGGATCTTCGCGTCCGAGTCGCTGAATTTGTGGAGTACCCGGTCGATCGCACCGATTGCCTTCGGCCCAATGAAGGCGAGCGATCGCATTGCGTCTCGACAACACAACGGGTCAACCAACGCCAATGCGAGTGGTTCAACGCAGAGGGATGGGACGTTATGTGCAATTGGCCCAAGCGTCAGCACAGCCAAATGTTTTGTCATCGGGTTCTGAGAACGAGTAAGCATTGCGACTTCAGGAGCAGCGGATACAGCCGGCGTTCCGATGCGCAACAGGGCACGCAAGGCCTCGTGTCCTGGTTCACCGTGAACTGGAATCCCGAGCGTAACGTGTTAGCGATAGAAGTAAGATTGACGGGCGGCTAGCGCCGGCATTTTTCTTTGCGTTCACGCAGACCAGGAGGCATTCATTGCCATCCTCCTGGACCTCCCGGCTAGCCTCTCCTCCTGTTCTTTCTTCATGCGGCGGACTCTTTCCGCTGCGCCTGTCGGCTGCGGGCGCGACGTTCGCGCGCCGCTTCGAGCTTGCGGTCGCGCTCGGCGAAGATCGCTTTGGCGCGGCCCGCCAGCTGGTCGGCCGGCGTGACGTAGCCCAAGGCGCTGTGCAGCCGTTCGCCGTTGTACTCATCGACGAAGCGCCCAACAAGCTCGCGGGCTTCTTCCAGCGACAGCGGAACGTTCGGCCGGATGCAGTCCTGCTTGAGAGTCCCGTGCCAACGCTCGATCTTCCCGTTACTCTGAGGATAGTACGGCGAGGTTCTCACGTGCGTCATGCCGCTGATGCGGATGAACTCCTTGAAGTCCTTGGCGACGAACTGCGGCCCGTTGTCGGTGATGACCCGCGGCTTCGCCGCGGGGAACGCCTCTCTGGCACGCAGCAGCGTGAGCTCGACGTCGGCCTCGGTCATGCTCTCCCGCAGCTCCCAATGCACCAGGAAGCGGCTGGCGCCGTCGAGCACGCTGATCAGGTAGTAGAACGTCCCGCAGATGTTCACGTAGCTGATGTCGCAGTGCCAGTGCTCGTGGGGCGCTAAAGGCTGCTGGAATCCCGTCCCCTTGCCGCTCGCGGGCCGGTTCCACCGTTCGAAGCAGCCGTGCGCCTTGAGCACGCGGTAGACCGTCGCCGGGCTCACCGCCACCACGTCTTGGTCCATCATCAGGTAGGTCAAGCGGCGGTACCCTTCCAGCGGGTGCTCGGCGTGGAAGGCCAGGATCGCGTCCTTCTCCCACGCCTGGAGCCAGTGGTCGCGCGGCACGAGCGCGTTGTGCTCGTTCGCCTTGCCGTAACGCTGCCTCCAGTCGTAGAACTTGCTCGTGCCCAGCCCGATCCAGCGGACCAACTTCGTCGCGGGGAGCTCGGTGCGCGTGCTCCACTTCCGGACGTAATCGACCACCTCGTCGCGTGTGTCGTGGGGAACCCACTTCCCTGTCAGAGTTCCCCATTGGCTTTTTTTGCCTTGACGTTCTCCTCCATCAGCTCCGCGATCACCTCGTTCTTGTCGATTAGCTTGGCCCGCAGCTGCTCGATCTTCTGCTGCTCGGGCGACTTGCGGCCCGGCTTGGCCTTACGCTCGAACGCCACGCCACAGTTCTCGAACAGCTGCTTCTGCCAGAGGTAGAACTGCGTCGGCTGGATGCCGTGCTTGTCGCAAAGCTCCGAGATCGCCACCCCGTCTACCAAGTGCGCCTTGACGATCGCCCCCTTCTGGGCGCCGGTGAAGTGACGCCGCTCTCGCTTGCCTGAACCCGTTGTCACCCCTTTCATAGAATCCTCCTGCGGTTAGTGTTACGCTAACCACTACGCAGAGGATGTCCAGTTCCGACTGAGGCAGGACACTCGTTCGTTATCAGAGGGTCCTCGCTTTCGAGCAACTTTTGCAACTGCGGAACCAGTTCCTGGGCATCGGGTTGTGACCACCGGCAACGGTACAACGCCGCCCAGTTGTCGGCGTTTACGCGATTCAGGATTGCTAGTTCGGCGGCACTCAAATGTCTGATTGGCTAACGTAAAAGGCTCAGCTGCCGGCCGCCCGCGGAGAGCAGGCTCCAAACCGACAACAACATCATATCGCGGGCGCAGCCGGTCAACTGCAGCCGGTGGTTAGACCACTTCGTCGTAGGCTGGTAAACAGATTTCGTGCAAGTAGCTGATGAAGGGTACTCCCTCATCGTCCACGATCTTGATCAATCCTTCGTCGGCCAAACTACTGCCACCATCGAAGACGACGAGACTACCGTGATAAAGTCCTCGAAGTTCGTCGTGGACGATCGCTTCGGCCTGACTTTGAATCTCCGATGGCAGTCCTGCTTCAGCGAGTCTTCTCAAGAGACGCTTGGCGGCGACTTTGTGGCCTGCCGCAAAAACCCGAAGAAAGTCGTCTTGTAAGTAGCTCTTTGCCAAGGTGGTCTAACGTCTGAGGAAACCGGGTTGGTGGACCAACGGAGTCAATGTTGGCACACCGGAGATTTTAAACGAAGGAAACGACGTTGAAAAACCGAAAGACGAGCCAACTCCGGTTCACCGATTTGTTATGCATTTTCTTCGTGTGCCGATGCGGGATCCGCGTTGCGGTATCGGATTGTACATAGGTCGATCGACGCCACAACAGTTCGGGATAGCCAAAAGCAACAGGCGACAAACGCAAGGCCATACATAGGGCGAGGGGCATTTCGCAGTCAAGCTTCTTTGGGCCGTCCACGATTACGAAATCATCCCTGCGACTTAGCGTTCGTCGCGACTTCCGTTCTTGGTCGGCGCAAAACTGCCGTACCGTAAAAGCCAAATGTGCCTGAGAAGGACGTTGATACAAGTTCCCAGCCACCGGCGTCTAGTTCTTCAATCGCCGTTTCGAGTAGTCTCATCGCCTGCCAGATCTGGCCAAAAAAGCGCCCTTTTTCGGCTTGGCCAACCTGTTTGCATTCAGATGTTGCGTCGGTGGCAACGATCGCCCAGCGACGGCCGTGCTTGATGGAGTTAGCGCCGTAGATCAGCGTCATGTATTGCCATTTTGCCATTGGTGTAATCTCTGGCTTAGATGCATAACAATAAATGTACAGAAACAATTCTGCCTAACCCAATAAGCAGGCACGCTCATTGTCGCCGTAACGCCAGTCGTCCGCAAGCTTTCCCGCCTGACGATCCGACCGGGCCGCTGCTTATGCAGAAACGGCGTGGAGGCTCAGCCAAGTCGCAGCGGTGGACATCACCTCCCTCAGTTCCGGCTCCCGTCAGGTGGCCGGAGTCGGACCATCCGGTTGGGGGGTGCTTCCGACCATAAGCCGCAGCGGTGCTGGAGACCTCCGTAGTTGCGCCGACGCACCGAGGAGGGGACGGCGGGGGCCATTCATCGCCGCACCGACCGCTCGTCTCGCCCAAGGATGGGCTCAAGGCGATGGCGGTTGCCCACGCTCGCCCGGGGCTGCTCAGCGCCGCAGGTCTGGCAGAGGCAGCGACCCCCGGGCCCAAGGGGCCCAATCCAGCCCACAGACGCATAGCGTCGACCGGCTGCAAAGGGCCCAACCTGCCAGAGCCGTGCCGCTGGCTCGCGTGTGGAGCGATGCGACGCAACGACGCACGTTCCATGGCCCCCCTCCGCTAGCCTGAGGCGGGCGGTCGTGGTCTGGGTGGGAGCATACGGTCGGCCCTACTTCCTGCGCGTCCTAGGCACAGCATTCGTGGACAGCGGCCCGCGGCCTGACGCGCTGCGGGACAGGTACTGTGCTGTTCGGTCCGTGGGGTCACCCTTCTGGTAGGGTATGCACAGCCAAGCCCAGTCATCCTATCGGCCTCAACGAGGGGCGGCGCCAACCTGAGCAACCCGAGGCAGCACATGAGCCACCCGATCCCCACTCAGATGCAGGCCCTCCTGCTGGAAGCCCACCACGAGGATGTGCTCGAAGCGGTCCGCTCGCTAAAGGTGGTCCAGCGAGCCACCTCCAAGCCGGCCCACGGCCAAGTGCTGGTGAAGATGGACGCCTCCCCCTGCAACCCGTCGGACCTGCTCTTCTTGCAGGGCAAGTACGGGACCAGCAAGACGCTGCCAACCGTGCCCGGCTGGGAGGGTTCCGGGACCGTGGTCGCCAGCGGCGGGGGGCTGCTTGCTTGGTGGCTGCAAGGCAAGCGTGTGGCGTGCGGCAACCAGGACGACCGTGACGGCGCCTGGGCCCAGTATATGGTCGCCAACGCCGCGGAGTGCATTCCCCTCAAGCAGGGGCTCACCCTGGAGCAGGGCGCCACGCTGATCATCAACCCGCTGACCGCGGTCGGGCTGCTCGCTACGGCACGCAAGGAGGGCCACGCCGCGGCGGTGCAGACCGCCGGGGCGAGCCAGGTAGGGAGGATGATCGTCCGCTTGGCAAAAGAGGCGGGGTATCCGCTGATCTCGGTGGTCCGCCGCGACGCCCAGGTAGAGCTGCTCCGAAAGGAGGGCGCCGAGCACGTACTCAATTCGTCGGGCCCGGACTTCGTAGCGCAGCTGACGTCCCTATGCGCCCGGCTCAAGGCAACTGCTGCGTTCGAAGCCGTAGCGGGGGACCTAACGGGCATAGTGCTCAACGCCATGCCGCGTGGAGCGACGGCCTACGTCTACGGCGGGCTCTCCGAGACGGCGTGCGGGGGCGTGGACCCGCTGGGGCTGATCTTCGAGGACAAGCAGCTGCGGGGTTTCTTCCTGGGGGCCTGGCTGAAGCAGCAGGGCGCCCTGGGGATCCTCCGTGCCGCGGGGCGGGTGCAGAAGCTAATCATCGAGGGGCGGATTGGCACCCAGGTCCAGCGCCGCGTAGGACTCGATGGCGCCGTCGAGGGGCTCGAGCACTACGTCCAGAATATGACGGATGGGAAGGTGCTGATCACGCCCAATGGATCGAGCGTGGATTGGGGATGAGCCGGCACGCCCGGGATGTGCGCCTCTTCGGGGCAACTGCCGGCGTTTGGGGCGCTAACTAGCCAGCGGCTTGGCGTCGACGGAGAGACGGGCCTCCCCAGGCACTCGCCAGGGGCCCCCCACGCGCCCGCTGTGGCGCACCTGGGCCCTAGCGGGGCGGGGAGGGCGCTAGGGCGGCCCAACGCGCCTGGGGGCGCGCAGCGCGCTGTGGGCGCAGGTGACCGAAGCGGCGCCCACAAGATCCTGGTGTCATCGAGCAGCTCTTCGCAGCCCAGGTCCACTCACCGCGACCGGCAGGCCCCGCCCGTCAGGGCCCCCGCCGACCGCATCGGCTGGAGCCCAGCATGATGTCTCTACTGCTCAACTCCCTGTCCTGGATTCTTAGGCAGCGAGGTAACTACCGGGGCCCTCGGAGCGTCTGTCGCAGAGGCGACCACTCCCTCGGCTCATCGAACCACTTCCCGCGACAACTCGGATGACGCGAGCCATCACGCTGACGCTTCTGTTGCTGCTCTATGCGTTCTTGCCCCGCCCGGCGGCCACTACGCCAGGATCGGCGTGATGACCTCGCCTGACACGTCGGTCAGGCGGAAATTGCGTCCGCTGTGGTGGTAGGTCAGGCGTTCGTGCTGGATCCCCATCAGGTGCAAGACCGTGGCGTGCAGGTCGGGGACGCTGACGGGGTGCTGGGCGACGTGGTAGCCGAAGTCGTCGGTCTCCCCCACGCTGGTCCCCCCAAGGACGCCGCCGCCGGCCATCCAGACCAGGAATCCGTACGGGTTGTGGTCGCGACCGACCCCTTTTTGAGAAACGGGCAGCCGGCCGAACTCTCCCCCCCAAACCACCAGCGTTGTTTCGAGTAGGCCTCGCTGCTTGAGGTCCTTCAGCAGCGCCGCGACCGGCTTGTCCGTCATCCGCGCCAGCTCGTCGTGGTTCTTTCTGAGATTGTCGTGGGCGTCCCAGTGGTCCGCAGGGTAGGCCTGCACGAACCGCACGCCACGCTCCACCAGCCGGCGGGCCAGCAGCAGCTTCTGGCCGTAGTCGCGGGTCGGTTCTTCTTCCATACCGTACATCTGCTTGGTGGCCGTGGTCTCCTCGCTCAGATCAACGGCGCGGGCCGCCTCGAACTGCATACGGTACGCCAGCTCGAAGCTGGCGATGCGGGCCTCGAGGTCGCGCTCCGCCGGGTGGGCTTCCAGGTGCTGCTGGTTGAGCCGCAGCGCCAGGTCGAGTTGGGCGCGTTGCTGAGCGTCGGAAAGATCGGCGGGGCGGCGGAGGTTAAGGATTGGTTGGCCCCCGCCACGGAAGGTAGTCCCCTGGAACGCGCTGGGGAGGAACCCGGCGCCCCAGTTCAGCGCGCCCCCCTTCGAGCCAACTTGCTTGGGTAGCACCACAAAGCCGGGCAGGTCTGTGTTCTCCGAGCCCAGCCCGTAGGTGACCCAGGCGCCCGCGCTCGGGAACCCGGGACGGGCGTACCCGGTGTTCATCTGGTACATCGCCGGGGCGTGGCTGTTCGACTCACAGTGCATGCTCTTAATAAACGCAATGTCATCGACGCAAGCCGTGATCTCCGGCATCACGTCGGAGACCCACGCCCCCGATTCTCCGTACTGCGCGAACTTGTAGGGCGACTTCATCAGCGGCCCGGGGCTGCCGAAGAAGGGATCGACCCCCGGCAGTTGCTGGCCGGCGCGGCGAGTGAGCATGGGCTTGGGGTCGAACAGGTCGAACGCGCTCGGCCCCCCTTCCTGGAAGAGCCAGATGATCGACTTCGCCTTGGGAGCGGTGCGGGTCGGCTTGGCCCGAGCGGGGTTAGCGACGGTCGAAGCAGACGCCCCTCCCCCCATCAAGTCGGCCAGCGCGAGCGCCCCCAGCCCCATGCCGGCGCCGCGCAGCATGTCGCGCCGCGATAGGAACGAAGATTGGCCAGAGTTGCAGAGGTTGGGCATGATTGAAATCGTCGGATGAAGAGTAGGCAAACCACCAAGGACGCCACGGCGCACGGAGGACGCACTGGTGCTTCCTTTTCCTTCGTGCTTCTTGGCGTCCTTTTTGGTTGGGTTTTCTTCCTAGTCGATGTAGTGAAACTCGTTCAGCGCGAACAGCAATTGACACATATCTGCCAGCGCCGCCTGCTGCTTTCCCTCCCGCAAACCGGCCTGTTGCTCGAGGAACGCCAAGCACTCGGCCCGCTCATCCACGGTCGGTGGGCGGTTGAGGGCTAGCTCGTAGGCGCGGTCGAGCTGTGCTGTCGGGTCTGCGCCCACTTCGTTTACCACGCGCTCGGCGAGTCGGGCGCCGCAGTCGCGGACGAACTCGTTGTTCATCAGCAACAGCGCCTGGGGCGCCACGGTGGTCTGAATGCGGCAGCCGCAGCTCGCGCTGGGGTCGGCGCCGTCGAAGGTTTGCGTCAGCGGGTTGGGGACGGTCCGTTTCACGAACGCGTAGACCGTGCGGCGGTAGAGCTGCACGCTCTCGGGCGCAGTGCTGGGGTAGGGTTTGGCGACCATCGAGAGCTGCATTACCTTGGGGATCGGCAGCCGGACGGGGGGGCCGTACATCTCGTCGTTCAGCTTGCCCACGATGAGCAGCATGGCGTCGCGGAGCGCCTCGGACTCCAGCCGCACCGCGGGCTTGCGGCTCCAGAGGCGGTTCTCGGGGTCAGATCGGGCGGCCTCGGGCGATTGTTGGCCGGTCTGGCGGTAGACCGCGCTCTGCATGATGAGCCGGTGCATCGCCTTGAGCGACCAGTGCCGTCGGACCAGCTCGCCGGCGAGCCAGTCGAGCAGCTCGGGCGCAGCGGGCATATCGCCAGCGATGCCGAAGTCGCTCGGGGTGCGCACCAGTCCCTCACCGAAATGGTGGTGCCACAGCCGGTTGGCCATCACGCGGGCCAGCAACGCGCCGCCGCCCGCATCGACGTCGGTCATCCAGTGCGCGAGGGCGGCACGCTGGTGGGTGGTCTTCGCCTCGGCGGGTCGCTGCAACGATACGAACTGCGTGCCGGTAAGGGCGTGCAGGAAGGCGTTTGTCGGGACCGGCGCCTCGGGGTTCTCAATGCTGCCGCGCGCCATCAGCGGGCTCGGGGTCGGCTGGGCAGACTGATCGACGTACACCAACGCCTTCGGCGGGGCCGGGGGCTGTGCGGCAATCGCCCCCCGGTGTTCGGCCAGCAGCCCGTCGAGCCGCTCACGCATTGCAACGGGCGCCGCGTCGCGGAGCGGGCCGGCCAGGCTCACAAGCAGCGCCCGCCCTCCGCCCAGCAAAGCGTCGATCTCCAAATACCGCCGCTGGGCCTGCTTGCTGAGCAGCTTGTCGCCGCGGTTGATCATGATCTGGCGGAGACGCGCCTCGGTCAGACTCTTGCCTGCCGGCCCCTTCGGCCGAATCTGTTCCAGCAGCGCGAGCGACTCCTGCTCGATTAACCTCCGCTGCTCGGCGACGAGCCGGGCCGCTTCGGGGCCACTCATTTCCACCCACTCGGCCAGCGCGTGGTCCAGCTCCGCGCTGCGTGTCCGCCAAGTGGCGAGCTGCTTTGCTGCGTCGCGGTCTGTCAGCTCTCTTTCGCCCCGCGCGCCGCTCAGGAAGACGCCAACCAGGCCGTAGTACTCCGCCTGCGTGACCGGGTCGTTCTTGTGGTCGTGGCAGCGGGCGCAGCCGACGGTCAGGCCGAGCATCCCCGAGCCGACGGTCGAGACAATGTCGTCTAGCTCGTCGTAGCGCGTGATGAGGCGGTTGGTCTTGGTCCCCTCGATGCGTTCCTTGGGGCCAACCGCGGCCAGGCCCGTGGCTGCCAGCGCGTCGGGGTCGCCCGGCGCCAGCTCGTCGCCGGCGATCTGCCAGCCGACGAACCGGTCGTAGGGCATGTCGGCGTTGAGGGCGCGGATCACGAAGTCGCGGTAGTGGTAAGCGCCGGGTGTGTCGTCGTCGTAGCGGTAGCCCATGCTGTCGCCGTAGCGGGCGAGGTCGAGCCAGTGCCGACCCCACCGCTCGCCGTATCGCGGGCTAGCGAGCAAGCGATCGATGAGCCGGTCGTAGGCGTCGGTCGCCGGGTCGGAGACGAACGCCTCGACCTCTTTGGGCGTAGGAGGCAGCCCGTGCAGGTCGTAGGTTGCGCGGCGGATCAGCGTGCGGCGATCGGCCTCGGGGTTGGGCGTCAGCCCCGCCGCCAGCTGGCGGGCGCGGAGGAAGCGGTCGACTTCCGTCCGCGACCAAGCGTCTCCCGAGGTGGTCGGCGGCGCAGGGTCGCGAAGGGGCTCAAACGCCCAATGCTTGGCGTCGTCTGCGCCCCGCAAGAGAGCTGCGGGCAGCAGCACGAAAACGGCAGCCGATCGAAGCATGGGCATCGCAATTGCACCGCGGGAGAAGAGGAGACCGCGTCTGACCTCGATTCTAGCGACGTGGCGCCTCGTTTGTCACGTCCACAAGCCGCTTGAGGCATCGGAAATGCGCCACTCCACGTGGGGGTTGCCCACCCCGCGGGGGGAGTCATGTTGCACGTTCTGAACTGAATATACTCGAAGGGACCGGCTTGGTCGCTTCGCTGGATGCCGAGTAGCCGCAAACAATCCAATCCAAGAGAGGCCGCCCCTGATGAAAGGCGCTACATTCACCACGCCCAAGGGCGAGATCCGCGTCAGGAGCCGCGGGATGAACCAATCAAGCTGGGCGCTGGCCGCAACAGCGGTGCGCTCGAGCCGGTCCCGCGTGGTGGCATGCCGGCGCTAGCGAGAGTCGGTCGCCGCATCGCGAACCTCTGGCCAGCCGAAGGCGGCAGATCTGGAGGCCGCCCACAGGCCCCCACGCGCCCATTGCGGCGCCTCCGGACCCTTGCGCGGCTGGGAAGGCGCTAGGGCGGCCCGACGCGCCTGTGCGCGCCCAGCACGCTGTGAGCGCAGGCGGCCGCAACGGCGCCGTCCAGCGGATCAGACGCCGACCTGGACCGCCCCGAGGCCATCAAATGGATGATTGACCCGGCTGGAACCGGGGCTACACTGCGGCGTCTGATGGAACGGCGAGCGGGCGGGAGCGGCCCAACGTCGAAGCAGGTGCGAGCAAGAGAGCACGCGACCGAGCCCGTGCAGTTGGCGGCTGCCTGGGGGTAGTTGACGCGAGCGTATCCCCCTTTGAGTTTTAGCTTCGAGAGCGCTCGTGAACCGCCCCTCTTGTTCCTCGCCCGCCGCTGCCAGCCCGCTACTCGCCTCCAGCGGCGTCGGCCTCCCCATCTCCCGCTCCGCCTCTGCGTGCGGAGCGCTATCTACACGCTTGACGCGTCTGTCGGCCGGGTCTTCGGTAAACCCAAGAGCCACTCTTCCCGCTACGGCGAACGATCCGCGCGACGTAGCTCGGGAATTCCTCTGTCTTCGCGGACCCGGAGCAGCACCATGATCCAAGGAACTTGTGAAATGGAAGAATCTGGACGCCGACGCCCCAGCGACAATCGCATTGGACGGCTCGTTTTGGCTGTCAGTTGCACACTGATTTTCCTGTTACCGTTTGGGAGTGCGGCGCACGCTGACCCCATCCAAGCCGGCACGACCTTGTTCCCCGGCGCTAAGGCGATCCAGGACGTCACGGTGTTCGCAACGGCGTCGATCAACCCGACCGGTCAGGAGCTGTTCTTCGACGACTTGTTTGGCGTATCCAGCGCCGGGATCGTCCGCGAGACGCAGGTAGGCGACTCCATCGACCTGACACTCACGGGGTGGGCCTTCGAAGGCAGCAACGCGTTGGGTGACTACCGCTTTGGCGCGGTCGGTCCGTTTACCGGCGCCGACTACTCGGGAGTCATCACCAACGTCGTGCAGGACCCCACCGACCCCGGCTTCTCGACGGGTGCGCCCTCCAGCTTCGTGTCCGGCGACGTGTTCCTGACGGGGAGCAGCTTTGCCTTTGAGTTCTTGAGCGGCCCGCTCGCCGGCATCGTCCTGGTCACGGATCCGGCTCAGAATTTTGCGTTCGAAGCGTCCTTTGACGGGCTGCCGCCGTCCTTGGGCACTGTGTTCACGCCAACCGCCGGAAGCGATGCAGTCCTCAACGTGTACCTGACCGACGCCAGCGGCGCCCTGGTGGAATGGGTGGGGACATCCAGTGACCGCCGGGTGATCACGACCCCTGAGCCCGGATCGCTCACGCTACTTGGCCTATTGGGACTGCTTGGATTCTTGCCGGTCCGCAAGCGTCGGGCCATGGCGTGTGCTCGATGCTAGAATCCCTTAAGACTTGCGTGATTCTCTGGGGGCTGCTTCCCAGCCGTTTGGCATCGTAACGGCTGGTCGCTGTTGCTTTCTATCTCCCGCTATCCACCCGGCCGCTTCCTGTCCCCCGGAAGCCACCTTACCCCCTACTACTATTAGATAAGACTATTAATTAGAGGACCCGGCGTATGCGGCGTGCACGGTAGGCGTGCATGGCGTGAACGGCAGCTGCCGCCGCAGCAGGCTGGGGAGGACTAGCTGCGGCCACCAGCGGGTGCATCAGGGCAAGGTTGCCGAAGGCGTCCATTGGGGAGCCGCGTCATTGCGGGTTGAGCGGCCAGTTGGCGCCCGCGATCACTCATGCAGAGGGTAGCCCGGCGCACCCCTGCCCCCAGAGCCCCATCAGGGGCCCCCACGCGCCCGCTGGGGCGCAGTTGGGCCCTGGTGGCGTTCTCCTTGAGCCCTACGCGGATCGGGAACCGGAGCCAGTACGTCCAACAAGCTCCCCGTGTGAGCAGAGGTCACGGCCCAACCGCTTTTAAGCAAGAAGTAGGGCTACGATCTTTCCAGAAACCCCTTGGGACCGGGGCGCAATCTCGACCCGATCCTGTAGCCCGTCTCGCAGTAATGGACAGCTAGGTGCGCCCAATCGCATACTCCACCACTGGTGGCGAGGGGGCGAAGTCCTTCGGCGCAGGCGGCGTGCTAAGCTAAGCAGGCGCCGTTTGGGACATGGGGATGGATTGGCCGGGCCTGCTTGGCGACGGCTTTCTTGCGACTTTTCTCCTGTTCAACGATCACCACGAAATTGGTCGGCGCGTCCATGCGTCGCTCGCCCGACACGCTACACTTGGAACAATCGAGCAGCACGGCCTTGCAGGCTTGCGATAGTGTGGAAGCTGTTGGATGTGGGATTGGGAGTGCGGCCGCTGGCGCCACGCGGCGGTGACCTCCTTTGCACCGACGCCTGCGGGCAGCCGTTGTCCCGCGCGGGCTCGGATTCGACGGGCCTGCGAGGCCCTCGTAGAATGGATCCACATCGCCTACGCCGGTCGGGCGCCGGTACCTTCAACCCTTGATATAATCGAGAACGCGTCCGCGGGGGCTAGGCGCCCAGGGTTGCCGATGCATGGTCCCCGGCGCGTAGTAGACTATCTGACCATCGCCGCACCTCGACGCTCCAGGTAGGCCCATCACTGACGGAGGCACGACATGAAAGCAGTTGCACTATTGGCCGTTTGGACAGCCGTGGCATGCACCACCGCAAGGGGCGCCGACTCAGGCCCCGAATCGAGCGACGACGCCGCATCGATACGCCAGCGCGTGGACGCCTACGTGGCCGCCTACAATCGGCATGACGCCGCGGCGCTCGCGGGCTGTTGGGCCGAGGACGCCGTCTACCTGAACCGCGAGACCGGCCAGCCGGTCGAGGGGCGACCGGCGATCCGCGAGATGTTCGCCGGCATGTTCGAGTCCGGCGAGGCGTCCCGGCTCTCGGTCACGATCGATTCGATTCGTCTGGTGACCCCCGACGTGGCCATCGAAGACGGGACCGCCGAGATCGTCACGGCCGACGGCGGCGTGGTCGGCAGCACGTACACCGCCATCCATGCAAAGAAGAACGGCGAGTGGTTCCTAAATAGCGTTCGGGAAACGGACGCGCCGGGGGCGTCGGCCGAGCCCAACGAGCTCAATCAGCTCGCGTGGCTCGTCGGGGAATGGGCCGACGAGGCCGAGGACGCCACCACACGCTCCCGCTGGCAATGGGCCAAGAACGGACACTTCCTGACCAACAACTTCAGCGTCAGCGTCGCCGACCGAGTCGAGTTGGAAGGGACGCAGGTCGTCGGATGGGATCCGGTCGCACGGCAGATCCGCTCGTGGGTCTTCGACTCCGAGGGCGGGTACGCAGAAGGGGTCTGGCGGCGCGCCGGGGAGCGGTGGATGGTGAAGACGAGGTCAACGCTCAGCGATGGGTCGCGCGCGTCGGCCACGAGCATCTACGCTCCGGTTGATGAGAGCGCGTTCACGTGGAGTTCTATTGATCGGCAGATCGATGGCGAGCCGCAGGCCGACATCCAGGAAATCTCCGTCCACCGGCAATCCACGGACGCGTCGGCGGAAGTGTTGCAAGAACTATCAAGTGAGGGAAAGTAGCATGTTCCAGAAATCCGCGTTCGCAGTGATGGTGGTGTTGACCGTGTTGGCGACGGCCAGCGAGGCCCATGCCCGGGGAGGCCGCGGTGGTGGCGGCGGCGGCGGCGGCCGTGGCGGCGGTGGTTTCTCTGGGGGCGGCGGGGGCTTTTCAGGCGGCGGGGGCTTCTCAGGCGGCGGGGGCTATTCTGGCGGCGGGGTCTCCAGACCGGCGCCGGTGAATCGCAGCCCGTCGATGAGCCGCATGCCTTCGGCGGCGCCCTCCATGTCCTCGGCCCGACCCGCCTCACGCCCGGCGACCGTCTCCCGGCCCACTACCGGCGCTCGTCCGTCGGTAGGATCCGGCGTTGCCCAACGCCCCGGGGGGGGAGGCGTCACAAGCGGCGTAGGCGCAGGAGCGTCGCCCGGGCGGCCAGCGTCTAATTTCTCGCGGCCAAGCCAAGGAGACCTGAACGGCTTCTTGGGCATCTCCGGAGGGGCGTCTGCCGGCGCCGGGCGGGCTGCAGGATCGAGTTCACCGGGTCGCGCAACCGCTGGGCAACTCCCTGCGACCGGAGGCTCGGGCGGTTCGCGAACCTTTACCACGGATCGGGGAACCACCATCACCGTTGGCGGAGGCGGCGGCAGCGTGGGGGTCGGCGGCGCTACGGTTGGCGGCGGCGTAGGGGGAATCAAGGTTGAGACGCCCGGCGGGGCGACCGCCGGCCGCGTGACGGGCGGAGTCGGCGTGGCAGGCGATTCCGGCGCTGCGGTTCGCGGCGGCAGCGTGTCCGGAGCGCAGGGCGCTCGCGGCGGTTCGATCGCCAACGTCAGCCGAGGCTACGCCGATACGGCCGGCAACCGCGCCGGAGGCAGCGTCACCGCGGCCCGTGGCCGCAACGGGTACACGGCCGTGAACGCACGCGGCGGTTATGGCTCTGGCGGGACGGGTCAGATCGGCTCGATTCGCGGGGTACGGGGGCCGGGCGGCAACGCCATCACGGCCGGTCGCGGCGCCTCGTTTGTAAACGGGCAGTTCGTCGGCGGGCGGAGCTGGTCCGCGGTCAACGGCGCGTTCACGCGCTGGAACGCGTTCACGCCCGGCTGGATCGGGCGGTACCCCGGCGCCTGGTGGCCCGGTAAGTGGGCCGTGTGGGGCTCCGCATGGGCGATGGCGACCTGGCCCTACGCCTCCGGCTACTGCGGCTGCAGCGGTGAGCCGATGTACTACGACTACGGCGGGAACGTGGCGTACGAGGACGGGCAGGTGTACGTGGACGATCAGCCCGTGGCGACCGCTGAGGAGTACTACCAGCAAGCCGATCAGATCGCCGAATCAGGGGCCGATCCCACCAACGAAGAATGGATGCCGCTTGGCGTGTTCGCGATTGTTGCCGACGAGAATCAGACGCAGACGGACAAGGTGGTGCAGCTGGCCATCAATCGCGATGGGGTGATCCGCGGCAACTATCAGGACATGCTGACCGAGCAGGTCACGCCGGTCGAAGGCGCAGTGGATAAGGAGACACAGCGTGTGTCGCTCAAGCTCGAGGGCAACGACCAGTTGGTGGTTGACACGGGGCTCTACAACCTGACGAACGACGAGGCCCCGGTGCTCGTGCACTTCGGCCCCGACAAACAGGAAGGCCGGCTCTTCATCAGGCTCAAGCAGCCCGATGAACCAGCGGCCGATGGGACCGACGCGTCGACGACGCAGCCCGCTCCCTGACGGAGGCGACGGGGGGTCCGTGTCGGGGCTGCTCGTCGTCCGTGTAGCGCTCGAATCGCTGAAGCACCGTTGAAGGACCAACGCTGCTCGGCGGGCCGCACGATCCTGGGGACGGCCAACCGGGGTCCGTTCACCGCCAAGGTAGGCCACGGAGAGTCCCGGAGCCTACCGACCGACCTGCTCGAGGGGGTCAAGAACGGCATGTCCGAACTCGGGCTCTCGGCGCTTGTCTCGATCGGCGGCGACGGATCGCTGAGCATCGCCCAGCAGTTTCATGAATACGGGATCCCGATCATCGGGATCCCCAAGACGATCGACAACGACCTCGAAGGGACCCTGTGGACCTTTGGGTTCGACTCCGCGGTGGCGTGCGCAACCGATGCGCTCGATCGCCTCCACACCACGGCCGAGAGCCACGCCCGCGTGATGGTGCTTGAGGTCATGGGACGCTACGCCGGCTGGATCTCTATCCTGTCCGGGGTAGCGGGCGGGGCCGACGTGATCCTCATCCCAGAAATCCCGTTCAACTACGAAAGCATCTGCGGCAAGATCAAAGAGCGTGAGGCATCGGGGAAGCGGTTTACGATCATCGTCGCCGCCGAGGGGGCCCGAGAAGCGGGGGGCGCCTTTGTGACGGCGGCCGACGCCCCGACCAATCGCGAGGCGCGGCTGGGAGGGGTGGGCGCCGTCGTGGCGAAGGAGATCGAAAACCGCACCGGCAAGGAAGCCCGCGCCTGCGTCCTGGGGCGCCTGCAGCGCGGCGGCGGTCCAACGCCGTTCGATAGGGCGTTGTGCTCCGTGTTCGGCGCCCACGCCGTCGAGCTGGTGGCCGCCGAAGCGTACGGCCAAATGGTCGCCTACCTGGGGTCGCACGTAACGGGCATCCCAATCCAGGACGCCGTCGGCAAGCTCAAGACCGTTCCGCCCACCGGCAGCCTCGCCCAAACGGCGCGGGCGTTGGGGATCTGCTTTGGCGACTGAATAGCCGCGCTCTGCCGCTTGAGTGCGGCGCGCACAGCAAGTTCTCCGGCGAGAACGCACGGCGCCGGTGCACACGCAAGTGATGTGAGGGCCCAGCTCGGCGCCGCGGACTGATCCTGGTAGTCGGCGGGGCCCGACGGTTCGGCGTCAGTATACCTCCGGCACGAACGTTCGGTTTGCGAGCGTCGCCGCGTCGTCGTACGCGTGCTCTTCCGATCGCTTGGGGAGCTTGATCTTGTCCCGTGGGACCTTCTCGTACGGAATCAGCTTGAGCAACTGCGCGATGCAGTTCAGCCGGGCGCGCCGCTTGTCGTCGGACCGCAGGATATGCCACGGCGCGTGGTCGGTGTCGCTCGCCTCCAGCATCATGTCGCGCGCCCTCGAGTATTCATACCACCGTTCGCGCGACGGCAGGTCCATCGGGCTGAGCTTCCACTGACGCAACGGGTCGTCGATGCGGGCGTGAAAGCGGCGTTTCTGCTCTTGGTCGCTAACCTCCAACCAAAACTTGATCAACTGGATGCCGCCATCGACGATGTACTGCTCGATCTCCGGGCAGCGGTCGAGGAAGCGTTGGTGCTCCTCGGGCGTGCAAAAGCCCATCACGTGCTCCACGCCCGCGCGGTTGTACCAGCTGCGATCGAAAACCACGACCTCGCCGGCCGCCGGGAAGTGCGCCATGTACCGCTGCATGAACAGTTGGCTCTTCTCGCGATCGGTAGGCGCCGGCAGCGCCGCCACCCGGAACACCCGCGGGCTGACCCGCTCGGTGATGGCGCGGATGGTCCCGCCCTTGCCGGCGGCGTCGCGCCCCTCGAAGACGACGATCACGCGGAGGCCTTTGTGCTTCACCCACTCTTGGAGCTTGCAGAGCTCCCCCTGCAGCTTCCGCAGCTCGCTCTCGTACTGCTTCCGCTTCATCTTCTCGGGGGGGTGGCCCATGGGTCGTTCTCTTGTTGAATCGAGGAGCCTTGGTGGACTGGGTCGGCGGCGAAATCAACAATCCCCGCCGCGGCAAGCGGGTCGGCCAGTTCTCCGAGCGCGTACGCGCTCCGCAAGTCGACGATGGGAGCACCGGACAGGTCGATCACCACAAGCCTAATCGGTTCGACGGGCGATATCGAGTGCGCGAGGATTTGGCCGCGGAAAGGATCGCCGTGGAACACCAGCGCCCGATCGAAACGAAGACCCGCGACCCCGGCCGTCGTCTCATGGGCCGGGTGACGGCGGCGATCGGAGAAACACCGGGCGCCCCGGGGGCCGTCCCGGCGCCGCCACGTGCGGTCGCGACGCACGATGAACGCGCCGCACCATCGAGATTACGCCGCCAATCAGCACGCCGCGCGACAACACTTGCCTCAAGGATGGCGCCACGCCAGAATACGGGCCGACCGCCAGGGCGCGGCAAGATCTCCCGCTCGGACGATGGGGTGGCGGATCCGATGGTCCTCGCGCCGCGGGCCGGGTTCTGACCGAGGGCGCCGCCGCCATCTAGCGCGTCCTGACCGGAAGAGATGACGTAACGTTTGATTGTTCCGGTTCCACCCTCTAGGTCCTACATCCATGCTGGGGTTGTCCACCACGTCGGCTTTCCGGTTCGCGACTCAGCACAGCAGCGTCCCGGCCGCTTGTGTCGCAGCGCTCGCGTGCCTGGCTCTTGCCCCGGGTTGCGACAAGCCTGCGCCGCCGGCTGCCGAGCAGCCCGTGCCGCGGGTGACTGTGGCGGACGTTGTTGAGCGAGAGGTGACGGACTCGGACGACTTTACCGGCAAGACAGAAGCGTCCGCGATTGTCGAGGTCCGCGCCCGCGTCTATGGCTACTTGCGGTCGACGGAGTTCAAGGACGGCGACTACGTCAAGGAAGGGCAGACGCTGTTCACGATCGAGCCCGACGAGTATCAGGCAATCCACGAACAATCTCTGTCTCGCATCGCCTTAACCACCGCCAACTACGATCTGGCCAAGTCGAAGCTTGCCCGAGACGAGAAACTGGTGCCGACAAACGCCATTTCACAGGAAGAGTACGAAGAGTCCGTCGCCGCCATGAAGTCGGCAGAGGCGACCGTCGTGGCGGCCAAGGCGGACGCCAACCGGACGGCCCTTGATCTGAAGTACACCGTGATCAAGGCGCCGATGAGCGGCCGCATCGACCGCGCTCTTGTGTCCGACGGCAATCTGCTCACGGGGGGACTGACCAACGGAACGCTGCTCACCAAGATCGTCGCCGAGCAGCCCATGTACGTGTACTTCGATGTCGATGAACGTTCGCTGCTGGGCTACATGCGTCAACGCGACAGGAGCAATGTGGATAAGTCGCCCGGCAGCCTGCGTGAGCAAGAGGTCCCTTGTTACGTGCAATTGGCGGACGAGAAGGACTTCCCGCATGTCGGCAAGATCGACTTTGCCTCGGCCGAGGTAAGCGCCGGCACGGGCACGGCCCGACTACGGGGCGTTTTCGAGAACAAAGACCGGAGTCTGGTGAGCGGGCTCTTTGTGCGAATCCGCGTCCCCGTAAGCAAGCCTTACCGGGCGGTGCTGATCCCCGAACGGGCCCTGGCGACCGACCAGAATATCCGGTTCGTGTATGTCGTAGGACAGGACGGAAAGGCCGAGCGGCGCAACGTGGAGCTGGGGGGGCAACGCGGCGATTTGCGGATCGTGAAGTCGGGGTTGGCCGCGGGCGATCGGGTGATCGTCAAGGGACTTCAGCGCGTCCGGCCTGGGCAGAAGGTGGAGGCCGAGAATGAAGCCGCCACGCCAACACCGCCCCGTTCCTAGCCGCGTCTCGAAGCGGATGGAATCGTCCGGACCCCGGATACCCGTCTCAGCGCCAAGTTAGCCAGTTACACAGGCGTCAACGTCATGGCGAGTTTCTTCATTGATCGCCCGATCTTCGCGGCGGTAATCTCCGTGATCGTCACGCTCGCCGGCGCCATCGCCGTGACGACGCTCCCGGTGGCGCAATACCCCGAGATCACGCCGCCGACGGTGCAGGTGAGCTGCAATTACCCTGGCGCGAACTCCAAAGTGGTGGCCGACACCGTCGCCGCGCCGATCGAGCAGCAGGTGATCGGCGTTGAGAACATGCTCTACATGTCGTCGCAGAGCACCAACGACGGCGGCTACAACCTGACGGTCACCTTCGAGGTCGGCGCCGATCTGGACATGGCGCAGGTGCTGGTGCAGAACCGCGTCAATCTAGCGCTCCCGTCGCTCCCCAGTGAGGTGAAGCAGACGGGCGTCAGCGTCAAGAAGAAGTCGCCGAGCATCCTGCTGGTGGTCAACCTCGTCTCCCCCAAGGGGAGCTACGACCAGCTCTACCTGAGCAACTACGCGACGATCAACCTGCGCGACGAGCTGGCCCAGATCAAAGGGGTGGGCGACGTCACCTTCCTCGGCCAGCTCGACTACAGCATGCGGGCCTGGATCGACCCCGACAGGATGGCGGCCCGCGACCTGTCGGCCAGCGACGTTGTGGCGGCGCTGCGCGAGCAGAACGTGCAGGTGGCCGCGGGTTCCCTCGGGCGCCCCCCCGTGCCGACCGGCCAGGCGTTCCAGTACACGCTCAGCACGCTCGGCCGGCTGACGTCGCCCGAAGAGTTTGGCGAGATTGTCGTCAAAACGGGCGCTGACGGCGAGATCACGCGCATGCGCGATCTGGTGACCGATAAGCGGGAGGGTGAAAACGGCGCCGAGTTCGGCGGCATCCAGCTCGGCGCCAAGACCGAGGACACGACGTGCAGCCTCGACGGGCAGCCGTCTGTGGGCCTGGGGATCTTCCAGCAGCCGGGGTCGAACGCGCTGGCGACGGCCGACGCGATCCGGGCGCGGATGGAACAGCTCAAACTCGGCTTCCCGCCCGACGTCGACTACGCCATCGTCTACGACACGACCCCGTTTATCGACGAGTCGATCCACGAGGTCTTCAAGGCGCTCCGCGACGCCATCATCCTTGTCGCGCTCGTCGTGCTCGCCTTCCTGCAGTCCTGGCGGGCCACGATCATCCCGCTCATCGCCGTGCCGGTGGCGATCGTCGGCACGTTCGCCGTGATGGCGGGCATGGGCTTCAGCCTCAACAACCTGTCTCTGTTCGGCTTGGTGCTCGCGATCGGCATCGTCGTGGACGACGCCATCGTCGTGGTCGAGGCGGTCGAGCATCATCTCGAACAGGGGCTTTCACCCAAGGCCGCCGCGCAGAAGGCGATGGGCGAAGTCACCGGGCCGATCATCGCCATTTCGCTCGTGCTGATGTGCGTGTTCATCCCGTGCGCCTTCATCAGCGGCATCACGGGCCAGTTCTTCCGGCAGTTCGCCCTGACGATCGCCGTCTCCACGTTCTTCTCGGCGGTCAATTCGCTCACCCTCAGCCCCGCGCTCTGCGGGCTGCTGCTCAGGCCCAAGGACCAGCAGCGGGACCCGCTGTCGCGATTGCTCAACCTGGGCCTCGGTTGGTTCTTCAAGCTCTTCAACTTCGGATTCACGGCCAGCGCCAATATCTACGCGGCGACCGTCCGGGGCTTGCTGCGGGTCAGCTTGATCGTGCTGATGGTTTACGTCGGGCTGCTGTACCTCACCTATTTCAGCTTCACACGCGTGCCAACCGGTTTTATCCCCACGCAGGATAAGGGCTACCTGCTGGTCGATGTGCGGTTGCCGGATTCTGCGTCGCTGGAAAGGACGCAGGCCGTCATGAAGCAGGTTGAGCAGATCGCCCGTGGGGCCGGCAGCCCGACCACCGCCGACCACGGCGATGCGGCGCACGTCGCGGACGACCACGGCGACAATCAGCACGGAGCTGAAGGGGGCGTCCCGGGCATTGCGCACACGATCACCATCGCCGGTCAATCGATCGTGCAGAACGCGATCGGCTCGAACTACGGCACCGTGTACGTCGTCCTCGACGAGTTCCACCACCGTCACGGCGCCGAATTGGGCGCCGACGCGATCGCCTCGAAGCTGCGGGCGGCCTGCTACCGCGACGTGCAAGAGGCGTCGGTCGCGGTGTTTGGGGCGCCCCCGGTTGACGGCCTGGGCAGCGCGGGGGGCTTCAAGCTGATGGTCCGTGACCTCACGGGGCTGGGTCTCGACGCGCTGCAGGAGGCGGCCGACGGGCTCGCCGCGGCGGGCAATGAGCAGCCGGGGCTCGTCGGACTCTTCAGCGCGTTCCGGGCCCAGACGCCGCAGATGTACGTCGACGTCGACCGCGCCCGCTGCAAGTCGATGGGCGTCCCCCTCGACGAGGTGTTCCTGACGCTCCAGCTCTACCTCGGCGGCTACTACACCAACGACTTCAATCAGTTCGGACGCACGTGGCAGGTGAACCTTCAGGGCGACCCGCAGTTCCGTCTGTCGCCCGAGCAGGTCGGGAGGCTCAAGGTGCGCAATTCGGCGGGCGAGATGGTGCCGCTAGGCAGCGTAGCACAGGTGAGCGAGATCGGCGGTCCGGCCCTCGTGCTCCGCTACAACGGCAAAACGGCCGCTTCGGTGAATGGCGGGTCGTTGCCCGGCGTGAGCTCCGGCACGGTGATCACGACCGTCGATCAAGTAGGCCGGACCGTCCTGCCGCAGGGCATGGACTTCCAATGGACCGAGTTGACGCTGCTACAGATCCTGGCGGGCAACACGGCGATCATCGTGTTCGGCGTGGCGGTTGTGTTGGTGTTTCTTGTGCTGGCGGCTCAGTACGAGAGCCTCACGTTGCCGCTGGCCGTGATCCTCGTCGTGCCGATGTGTTTGCTCAGCTCGGTGATCGGCGTGTGGCTGGCCGGGATGGATATCAATATTTTTGTGCAGATCGGCTTCGTTGTGCTCGTCGGACTGGCGAGCAAGAACGCGATCCTCATTGTGGAGTTCGCCAAGGAAAAGTCGGCGCACGGGGCGTCGCCCGAAGAGGCCACGGTCGAGGCGTGCCGGCTGCGCCTGCGGCCCATCATCATGACGTCGCTCGCCTTCATCCTCGGCGTCGTGCCCCTCGCCCTCGCCGTGGGCGCGGGCGCAGAGATGCGCAGCACGCTCGGCATCGCCGTCTTCTCCGGCATGCTGGGCGTGACGCTGTTCGGCATCTTCCTGACGCCGGTGTTCTACTACGTCATCGTGCGATTGACGGGCCGTTCTGGCGCCCCGCCCGCGGACGTTGAGAGCCGTCCGGCCACGGCGCCCAAGGGCCTGCCCGGCAGCTAACGCGAGCGGACTAAACTACCACCGGCTGAAGCCGGTGGGTTTGGACGTTCCGTGAGATTCGGACTGAAGTCCTCAACTCACGATGGTGGAGTAACTTGGAATCGGTCGTCACCATCGCTTGGTTCGGTGCCGTCCTGCCCGCGGATGTACGCCGCAATAGCCTCGTCGGTCACGTTACCGCTGGTCGCCACGAAGTAGCCCCGCGCCCACAGATGCCGACCCCAGAACCGCCTCTCAATGTGCTTGAACTCCATCATCAGCTTCCGCGACGTCTTCCCCTTGATGTACTGCATAATCTTGCTCGGCGAGAGTGTCGGCGGGCACGACAGCAATACGTGCACGTGATCGAGCGACACCGACCCCTGCAGAATCTCGATGTCATTGGTCCGGCAGACCTCACGCACCAAGTCCCGAACCCGTGTGCCTACTGCACCCGCAAGGACCTGCTTCCGGTACTTCGTCACCCACACGAAGTGATACTTGATGTCATAGCGGCTATGCGCACCCGTGCGGTAGTTCTCCATCCACCCAATATATGAACCTAAAGGCTTCGCCTGAAGGCGAGGGTTTCAGACCCATCGCAGGGACAATGATCGCGTGTGGGGCCCCACGTGGCGGTCGCCCACGCGTGCGCGGTCGCAGCGCCGCTGGCGGGAAATACTTGTGCGCAGATCGACCATTCGACAGACTATGATGGATCCAAGCACAAGAGTGGCGGCCCGCCTCCCGGCATTGTTCTACGACGGTTGATCACCCGCCCCGGAAACACCTGCCCCCGGCGTGCAGAGTTGCGGCGTGCTGAGTTGCAACGGGGCTCGCGTGGCGCTCTCCGGAGCGCCACGCACCACAACTCAATCGTCAACCCAATCGTCGGCCGTGTCCCGCCCCACGAAGCGGGGCGGATCGGGCAGCGACTCCCCCACGCGGCCATTACGGCTTACCGACTGGAACCGAAGATGAGACGAACCAACCGCTCGCTCGCTACGATCACCCTGCTCGCAACGATGACCATGGACGCCAGGCCTGCGGCGGCGGCCGAGCCGTTGCCGGTTCCCGAACGCGGGTTCGTCAGTTCTCGGCCCGCGAGGTCGTGGGAAGAGGGCCTGATCTGCGGCAACGGCACGATCGGCGCCAACGCCTTGAGCCGCCCGCTGGAAGAACGGATCATCTTCACGCACGAACGGCTCTTCCTGCCGATGGGCGCCCCGGTGATGCCCGTCGATCAGTCGGCCCGCTTGTTCGAGATCAGGCGACTAATCGAGCAGGGGCTGTACCGGCAGGCCTGCGAGCTCCAGTTCAATCTCTCGGGGCAGCGCGGATTCATGTACCCGGACTACTTCGTGCCGGCCCTCGACCTCACGATCCGCACGAAGGCGGCGGGCGAGACGCGCGACTACGCCCGCTCGCTGGACTTCCAGACCGGGGTAGCGACGGTTCGCTGGGCGGACGACCGCGGCGCGTTCGAACGCCGGATGTTTGTTTCGCGCGCGGACGGCGTAGCGGTGATCCTGCTCACGGGGCCCAAGTCGGCGCTCGACTGCCGGCTCGCGATGACGCCCCGGGAGCCGAGCGACGAATTCAACGACGACTCCGACATCGGCAAGCGTTCGCAGGAGGTGTTCGAGGAGCACGTCTCGGACCCCCAGAGCAAATCAGGCGACTCCTGGCTCTCCTACAGCAATCGCTTCACCAAGGCCTACCCGGGCAGCATCCACGCGCTGGAGAGCTACGCCCGCGTCGTGGCGACTGGGGGCACAACCGAGGCGCAGGAGGGCGGCGCGCTCCAGGTGACGGGGGCGGACCGCGTGCTGATCCTCGTCGACATCCGCCTGCTGCGCGACCCCGACAGGTCGTTCCTCGAAGAAATGGCCCACTCGCAAGCCGAGCTTGCGGCCGACTACGACCGGCTTCTGGAGGAGCACGCCAAGCGGCACGGCGAACTTTTCGGCAGGATGCGTCTGGACCTCGGCGGCGGCGCCGACCGTGGGCTTACCACTGAAGAGCTGCTGGAGCTCTCGACGTACGAGGAACCGAATCGGGCGCTGATCGAGAAGGAGTTCGACGCCGCCCGCTACAACATCATTTCCTCTACCGGCGAGCTGCCGCCAACCCTGCAAGGGGTCTGGGGGGGGACCTACGTTCCCGGCTGGGCCAGCGACTTCACCCACAACGGCAACGTCCCCTCCGCCATCGCGGCGAACCTGATGGGCAACATGCCCGAGCTCATGCTCGCCTACACGTCGTACATCGAGTCGATCGTCCCCTGGATGGAGATCAACGCGAGGCGCCATTTCGGGGCCCGCGGCGTCGTGCTGCCCTCGCGTTCCACCACCCACGGCCTGAACAACGCGTACAACGCGAGTTTTGCCGGCGGCATGTGGGTCGGCGGCGCCGGCTGGGCGGCCCACTTCTTCTACGACTACTACTTGTACACCGGCGACCGCGAGTTCCTGGCGGACCACGCCCTGCCGTTCATGGAGAAGGCGGCCCTGTTCTTCGAGGACTTCCTCGAAGAGGGCCCCGACGGGACGCTCGTCTTCTCCCCGTCGCAGTCGCCGGAGAACACGCCGAGCAATTCGAACTCGCAGGCCTCCTTCAACGCCACGATGGACGTCGCGGTGGCCAAGGAGCTGCTGCACAACACGATCGCGGCCTCCCGCGAGCTGGGACGCAACCAGGAAAAGATCCCCGTCTGGCAGGACATGCTCGCCAGGATGCCCAAGTACGAGGTCAACGAGCAGGGCATCATCAAGGAGTGGCTGACGCCCCGGCTCGAGAACAACGACAGCCACCGCCATTCGTCGCAGCTCTACCCGCTGTTCGACGGCATGCCCGACGAGATTGCGCAGAGCCCCGAGCTGCGTGCGGCGTTCAAGAAGAGCATCGAGTACAAGCTGGACGAGCACTGGAAGAACAACCAGCGTGGGTTTATGTCGTTCGGGCTGGTGCAGCTGGGGCAGGCCGCCACCAGCCTGGGCGAGGGCGAATTGGCCTACCACTGCCTCAGCCACCTCGCGAACCGCTTCTGGCTGAACAACCTGGCCTCGATGCACAACCACCGCTCGCTGTTCAACATGGACATCAGCGGCGGCATGCCGGCCGTCATCATCAAGATGCTGGCGGCCTCCGCGCCGGGACGCATCGAGTTGCTGCCGGCGCTCCCCGCGGCGTGGCCCTCAGGCCGGATCGACGGGGTGCTGTGCCGGGGCGCCATCGAGATCGAGCAGCTGCGCTGGGACGGCAAGCAGGTCGAAGCCACGCTGCGTTCGGCCGAGCCGCAAACCGTTGAGCTGGTGCTGCCGTCGGAGATCGCCGAGCTCCGGGTCACCGAGGGAGACGCGAAGGTCGGCGCCGGAGAAGCCGCCGACCGGCGCGCGCTGACGCTGCCGGGGGGCCGGCCGGCAAGCGTGCGCATCACGCTCAAGTAGCACCGGGCGCCGAGTTCTTGCAGCCGGGGCGGGGGCGCCGGCCCCCAGCAGGGGTCGCTCCCGCCGGGCCGAGGATCACTCGCCGGTCGGGCCCGCCCCCGCGGGGCCTTTGTAGCCCATCGGCCTGCGGTTCCTCGGAGCGGTGCGGCCACCCTCTTTGACGGTCAGCCTCTTCAAGAGGGCCTGCAACTCCGCACGCTTCTCCGGCTCCGAGAAGAAAAGGTTCGTGGTTTCGCCGGGGTCCGTCGCCAGGTTGTAGAGCTGGCCGGTCGCCCCGCTGGCCTTCTCCGGCAGCTAGTACTTCTGAAGAAACTCCTCCCTGTCGTAGTCGTTGCCGCCAGACCCCGTGTGGTCTAGGTACTTCCAGTCGCCCTGGCGGAGCTGAAACTCTCCGTGAAAACTCTGCGTCAGCATGTAGGGCCGGATGGGGCTCGCGTCGTCCTGCTCGCCCAGCATGGCGGGCAGCATGTCGTAGCTATCGACCGCAACCTCATCGGGAAGCGCATGCCCGACCACCGACGCCACGGTGGCGACGATATCGGTCTGATTGACCAACTGTCGCGACACCTGCCCGGCCGGGATCCGGCCCGACCAGCGGGCGATCAGCGGGACGCGGTGCCCCCCCTCCCAGCCGTCGCGCTTCATGCCCCGCAGGCCCCCCGCGGCGTCGTGATGATGATCCTCCCGCATCCAATGGGTATGCATCGTTTCGGGGCCGTTGTCGGAGCTAAACAAGATCAGCGTGTTGTCGTCGATCCCGAGTCGATGGATCGCGTCGAGCAGCCGCCCGCTCAGCACGTCGAGCTCGTACACAAAGTCGCCGCGAGCGCCGGCATCGGTCTTGCCGTTGAACTCTGCCGCCGGCAGAACGGGAGCATGAGAAATCTGTGTGGAGAGCACCACGAAGAACGGCCGCTCGGGGGAGTTCTTTCGGTGCGACGCGATGAAGTCCAGCGTCTTGTCGAGGAACAACAAGTCCGCATCGACGAATCGGTAGCCGGGCGCCATCCAACCCTCGTCGTTGTCCCAACGCCACTTTCCGCCCGGGTTTGGCAGCGTGTCGCTGTGGTGCCTCTGGCTGGCTGGGGAAGAGACCATGCCGTTGTTGATGTAGACGTAGAGGGGGTCCGTGGTGGGGCAATTCGGCGTGATGAACGACTCGTCAAAGCCCCGCTTGTTCGGCCCGTCGACCAGGGGCGTGCTTTTGTCGTAGTCGATGAGCAGCGAGTTCTCGAAGCCCCCCCCAAGCTTTTTGCCGTGCTCGTCCAGCCAAGTTAGCCCCACGTGCCACTTGCCAAACACGCCGGTTCGGTACCCTTCGGCCCGCACAACGTCCGCGATCGTGACTTCACCCGGCTTGATGTAGCTGGGCCCTCCCGGCCCCTCAAACGCTTGAGTCCCGCGGCCGGTTCGGCAAACGAGCTGGCCCGAGTAGAGCCCGTAGCGCGAAGGGGAACAAATGGTTGAAGGGCTGTGGGCGTCCGTAAACCGGATGCCTTCTTTGGCCATCTGATCCAGCCGCGGGGTCGAGTAGGCCGCTTCGGGGTTGTAGCAGGACAGGTCTCCGTAACCGAGATCGTCGGCGTAGATGATGACGATATTGGGCAGGTCTTGCGCCGTCAGCGGCGCGGAGCACGCGAGGAAGATCGCAAGACCCAACAGCCGAACTGAAATGAGGATTCGGGGCATCGCGTCTATGTCGTCCTTTCAGGGCCTGTGGTGGGTCGCATCGCCGCGCACTGCCGAGGCGGCTTCTAGCGGGTGTTCTCTGCCAGCCGCCGGCTACCTCCGCCGCACCCACGCGGCCACGGCGATGCCGCCCACCAGCAGGAGCAACGAGTTGGGCTCGGGGACCGCCGAGAGTCCGACGCTTGCGGCGCTGCCCAAACGGTCGCGCCAGAAGGTGTAGTCAGCGGCGTCAACGACGCCGTCTGCGACTTCGTAACGTTCACGCTAGACACGCCGCTGGCCGTTAATTCTGACGACGACCTCGGCTTCATGTTCTTCACGACGGGTGGACAGTTCAGTCAACAGGAAGGCAACAACAACGGCGGTGGCCGCTTGCAGTTTCGCGATACCACCGACGGTACCGGGACTGTCATCGCTCCCGCCGGCACTCGTGACATGCGGTTTAGCGTCCTCGGCACGGCTGTCCCCGAACCGACGAGCATCGCTCTGCTCGGCCTCGCGGCCCTCGGCTTGGTTGGCTTGCGTCGTCGCTAAGCCCATTGCCAGAAGGCAAGAAACCCAAAGAAGGCCACCCCTCGCGGGGTGGCCTTTTTTCTTGGTCGACGCGCCCTTGCGGGAGTTTGAGCCGCGGTCCGACGCGACCTGGGCTAGACGGGCCTTCGATTAGGGGCGGCCGGCCAATAGAACGGCGCCGTAGAGGATATCGGCGAACCTGCGGTGCGTGGGCGCCACGCCTTCGCCGGTCTGGACCCTGGCGGAGCAAGGACGCCTCCCAAACGCTGCCAACCGCCGCGTTCTTCCGCTGGGCAGTGCCGCGATGGGCCGATCATTTGCCGTACTTCAGGGGCGTGCGAACCACTGGTGCTCGGGGTAGAATCGAGCCTTGGCCTCTCCTAGTCCGCACGGTTCGCGGTCACGAGACGGCTCTTTTCGTACGCGAACCTCCGGCCGTTCGCGAGACTACTAGCGCATTCGCAGCATCACCCACGAGGCCACGAAGACACCATGGCTTGCTCCCGATCGTTCTCCGCCCCGCGCCCTAGCGCCCGTCCCGCGATGCCCTTGACGCTACGGCGTCTGGCGACTTGCCTCCGATGCACGCCGCTCGTGGCCGCAGCAGCCGTTGTCGCGGCCATGCTCTCCGCCGGATGGGCGGCCGCGGCGCCGCCGAACATCGTGTTCATTTTCTCCGACGACCACGCCTTCCAAGCGGTCGGGGCCTACGGGTCGAATATCAACCAGACCCCCAACATCGATCGCATCGCCAACAGCGGCATGCGGTTCGACCGCTGCTACGTCACCAACTCGATCTGCGGCCCCAGCCGCGCCTGCATCCTTACCGGCAAGTACAGCCACAAGAACGGCTTCCGCACCAACAACGACCGGTTTGACGCCTCGCAGCCCACCTTCGCCAAGCAGATGCAGGGCGCTGGCTACCAGACCGCCATGATCGGCAAGTGGCACCTTGTGAGCGACCCGGTCGGCTTTGACCACTGGGACATCCTTCCCGGCCAGGGCCGCTACTACAGCCCGGAGTTCATCACCCCCGCCGGCCGGAACGTGGAGCAGGGCTACGTCACCGACGTGATCACCGACAAGGCGCTTGCTTGGCTGAAGAACGACCGCCAGTCGGACCGGCCCTTCGTATTGATGATGCAGCACAAGGCGCCCCACCGTTCGTGGGAGCCGGGGCCGGAGCACGTCGGGGACGGCAAGGGGAAGACCATCCCCGAGCCCGAGACCCTGTTCGACGACTATCAAAACCGCTCGGACGCCGCGCGGACCGCGACCATGCGGATCAGCCAGAATATGAACCCGGCGAGCGACCTGATGGTGTTCACCCCAGACAGCCCTCGCGGAAAGAAGTTCTTCAAGCTCACCCCCGAAGGGACACAGCAGGCTTGGAGCGACGCGTACAGCGAAGAGAACGCCGCGTACATGGCCGACCCTCCGGTCGGCGACGCCAAGACGCGTTGGAACTACCAACGCTACCTCAGGAACTACCTCGCCTGTGTCGCCCGGGTCGACGACAGCGTGGGCCGCGTGCTCGACTACCTCGACCAGTCGGGGCTGGCTGAGAACACGATCGTCATCTACTGCAGCGACCAGGGCTTCTACCTGGGCGAGCACGGCTGGTACGACAAGCGGTTCATGTACGAGCAGTCGCTGCGGACGCCGCTGCTGGTGCGTTGGCCCGGCGTGGTCGAACCGGGGAGCGTCTGCGAGCAGATCGCGTCGAACGTCGACCTGGCCGAGACGTTCCTCGACGCCGCCGGCCTGCCGATTCCGAAAGACATGCAGGGCCGCTCCCTGACGCCGCTCTTGCAGGGGGAGACCCCCGACGACTGGCGCAAGACCTTCTACTATCACTACTACGAAGGCCCCCCGGCGGTCCACACGGTCGAACAGCACTGTGGCGTGACCGACGGGCGGTACAAGCTGATCCACTTCTACACGATTGGTCAGTGGGAGCTGTTCGACCTGCAAGAAGATCCCAACGAGATACGCAGCGTGTACGACGACCCGGCCTACGCCGGCCATCAAGAACGCCTGAAGAAAGAGCTCAAGCGGCTGCAGACGGAGCTCGAGGTGCCGGCCATAGCCGCGGCGCCCTTGCGTTAGCCCGAATAGGGAAAACAATTGTGGGTCGCATCGTCCGCCGCTGGCGGCGATGCGTGCCGGCGAACGATTGTGAGATTTTGTCGGCGACCACGGTTTTTTGTCGGCGGCCACGGTTTTTCGTCCGAGTTTTGGCCGCGTGTAGCGGCGTATCGATGTCCTGAGGGAGCCAAGCCGCGCACGCGCCGCGGCCGGCCGACTCGGAAGCTCAGCCAATTTGTGCCCACTTCAATTCTTAGGGGGGCCGATCCCCAATCGGCCCGACTCCTCATGCCCACTCCCGCCGACCCAAAAACGGTCTACCTGCTCGCCAGCGGCGACCTCCGCCTCTCTGCCAACCGGCTCTGCTGGCCCGCGCAGGAGGCTCTAGAGAAACAGTTGACCGCGGCGGTTAAGTCTCTCGGTTATAAGCTGAAGCGCGCCCACGCGTTCTGCCCCGAGGCAGGCCACGGCTTCTTGGCGAGTCAGCGCCAGGGGCTCGACGCGTTCCGCGACATCCCCGCCGGCACGCCGCTGATCGTTGCCGAGGCCGTGTGGCAATACTCCCACCACGTGCTCCCCGGGCTCACCACCCACACGGGCCCCATCCTGACCGTGGCGAACTGGTCGGGCCAGTGGCCCGGGCTGGTGGGCATGCTCAACCTCAATGGCTCGCTCACCAAGGCGGGCGTCCCCTACAGCACCTTGTGGAACGAAGACTTTGGGTCCGAATGGTTCCGGACGCGGCTCCAGGGGTGGCTGGAGGGCCGCGCCGTGGAACACGACCTGAGCCACGTCGCCCCCTACAACGCGGCATCCGCCAGCCCCGACGCGGCGGCCCTCGGGGGAGAGCTGGCGACCACCCTGCAGCGCGACAAGGCGATCATGGGGGTCTTCGACGAAGGCTGCATGGGGATGTTCAACGCGATCATCCCCGACCACCTGCTCAACCGGGTCGGCATGTTCAAGGAGCGGCTCAGCCAGTCGGCGCTTTACTACGAGACCACCTGCGTCAGCGACGAAGAGGCCGACCGCGTGCTGCAGTGGTACGGCCAACACGGCTTCAAGTTCCACTACGGGCCCGACGAGGCGAGCGACCTGACCGAGCGTCAGGTCCGCCTGCAGTGCAAGATGTACGTGGCGGCCCTCCGCTTGGCGGACGACTTCGGCTGCGACCTCATCGGCATCCAGTACCAGCAGGGGCTCAAGGACCTGCTCCCCGCCTCGGACCTGGTCGAGGGGACGCTCAACAGCACCGAACGCCCCCCCGTCTTCAGCCGCGACGGCAAGCGCGAGCTGTACGCCGGGGCGCCGCTGCCGCACTTCAACGAGGTAGACGAGTGCGCAGGGCTGGACGGGCTGTTGATCAACCGGGTGCACGGCCGGCTGGGGCTGCCGATCGAGAACACGCTGCACGACCTGCGTTGGGGAGACGACGACAAGTCCGGCACGACCCAGGAGTACGTCTGGGTGTTTGAGATCTCTGGCTCCGCGCCCGCCGAGCACCACGTCGGGGGTTGGGCCGGGAGCGAAGGACTGCGGCAACCGGCGATGTACTTCCCGCTCGGGGGATCGACGCTGCGGGGGATCGCCAAGGCGGGCGAGATCGTCTGGTCGCGCATCTACGTGCGAGCCGGCGAACTCCACATGGACCTCGGCCGCGGCAAGGCGATCGACCTGCCGCGTGAAGAGACCGAGCGTCGCTGGAACGCCACCACGCCGCAGTGGCCGATCATGCACGCGGTGACCTACGGCGTGTCGCGGGACCAGATGATGGGGCGCCATCAAGCGAACCACATCCAGGTCGCCTACGGCGGCGACGCGGCGTCGGCGGACCACGCCCTCGCCGTGCGGGCCGCCATGGCCGACGCCCTGGGCCTGAAGGTCCACCTGTGCGGCACGGACAAGAGCGGCGCGGCCTTGGCGTAACGAGGTAGGGCAGGGCAGGGGGGGGCGGGCCCCCCTTGCCCTTCGCCGCGGCGCCTAAGCGGTCGTCCGCCTGCGACCCGTCAGCAGGGAGACGACGATCAGCGTCGCGAACCCCAGCGGCACGGTCACGATCGCCGGTTCGCTGAAGGGGGCCAGCGCGCTCTCGGCCGGCAGGCCGTAGACCTTGGAAAAGGTGTCGGCGCTCAGCAAGATCCACGCCAGCGAGCTGGTCATGCCGACGATCACCGCGGCGATAATCCCCTGCTTGGTCGTGCGGGGCCAGAATAGCAGCATCACCAGCGACGGCAGGTTGGCCGATGCGGCGACGCTAAACGCCCACCCCACCAGCCCGGTCACGTTGAGCTTCTGGAACAGGATCCCCAGCACGATGGCGATCGCCCCCACGATCACCGAGGCGATCTTGGCGATCCGCACCTGCTGACGGTCGCTGAGCGACACCCCCTTGATGCTGCCAATCAGGTCGTGCGCCACCGCGCCGGCCGACGCCAAGATCAGCCCGCTGACCGTCCCCAGCACGGTGGTGAACGCGATCGCAGAGATAATGGCGAACAGCGGCTCGTTCAGGCTGCGGGCCAGCAGCGGGGCGGCCATGTTGCTGTCGGTCACGTCGAGCGCGCCGCTGATCATGGCGCCCAGCCCCATGTAGAGCGTGAGCACGTAGAAGAACCCGATCGCGCCGATGCCCACAATGGTGCTCTTCCGCGCCGCCGCCTCGTCCTTGACCGTGTAGTAGCGGATGAGGATGTGGGGCAGCGAGGCGGTGCCGCAGAACAGCGCCAGCATCAGCGACAAGAAGTTGAGCTTGTCGTACCAGTTCTCGCTGCGGATCCCCTTGAACTTGGCGGACTCGCCGGGGCGCAGCACCTGGCTGCCGGGGGTGGGCTTAGGAGTGTAGGTGATGGTGGTCGAGCCGTCTTCGCTACGCGTGGTAGCGCTGCTCCACAGCACGATCTCGCTCTCTTGCAGGGTTCGTAGGAATGAGACGGGGCCCAGCGGGCCGGTGCTTGTCTGCCCGTCGGGCAGGCGAGCGATCGTGCCGACCGGGCGCAGCGTGGCCTCTCCCGGCCCCGTGCCCTTGGGCAGGCCGTTGATCAGCACGGCGCCGTCGGAGGTAGTGGTGATGGTCTGCGGCTCGGGCGTGCTCGTCTGCGCCTCGAACCCCCGTTGCAGGATCATCACCGTCAGCACGGTGCTGAACACGACCAACAGCGCCCCCTTGATAAACTGCACCCAGGTGGTGGAAACCATGCCGGCGGTAACGACGATGAAGATCACCACGACTCCAACGATCAACACCCCGGCCCAGTGCGGCAGCCCCAGCAGAGGCTGCACCAGCGCGCCGGCGCCAACCATCTGGGGGATCAGGTAGAACACGCTGACCGCCAGCGTGCTCACGCCCACCGCCCGCTTGATGCCCACCGAATGGAAGCGCGAGTTCAGCGCGTCGGCGAACGTAAACTTCCCGAGCCGCTTCATCGGCTCGGCCACCACGAACAGCGCGACGATCCACCCGGCCAGGTACCCGATGGAATAGAGGAACCCGTCGTACCCAGAAAAGGCGATCATTCCACAGATGCCGAGGAACGACGCCGCAGAGAGGTAGTCCCCCGCGAAGGCGAACCCGTTCACGAACCACGGGATCTGCCCGTGTGCCGCAAAATACCCGGCGGACGACTTGGCCCCCCGTCCCAGCAGGAAGCTGAGCCCGAGGGTAAAGCTCACCACCAGCAGGAAGATGGCGATCGCCAACCAGGAGGGGTCGTAGATCATTGCTGCTCCTGGGCCGTTTGCGACGGGGCGCCGCAGAACCCGTAGATCAGCGCCATTACAAAGGCGATGACGATCAAACCGAACCCGTACAGGATCGCTAGGTTAACGCCGGCCAATGGGGTCGCCTCCATCGTTTTGGGGCTGAACGCGTTGAGCAGCACGAAGCCGCCATAAAGCAGCGTGTAAAGCCAGAACAGCAGGCTGCCGAGCCGCGATAGTTTTGCGCGCATGAGTTGCGTTCCGGGATACTCAGGAGTAAAGGTGAGCGAGCGCCCCGGTCGCGGCGAACGCCCCGCGGCCGGGCGCCTGCGGTCAAGAAAAGTTGGCTAAGGGTGGCGACCGTCGTCGTACAGACTCCAACCACTACGGCCCGCAACAAGATCCACGATCCTGCGGAGCCTAGCGACGCGGCATCGGTCCGTCCAAGAGCGATTGCAACAACAAACCGCTGCGATTTGCAGAGGAACAGGATTCGCAAGACGCGGAACCCGCGACCGATACTGCTCGCCAAAATGTGCTGCAAACGATTTACTGTCAAGGGGTTGTAGCAATCCTGAGCACGAAGGCCGGTCGATCCGGCCGCGCGGTTCAGCCGGCATCAACGCCAGGGACGATCTCTCAGCACTGACCGGACACGGCGCCGCGATCGGCCCCTGAAGCGCGGCCGCTGCGGACTGCGACGTGGCGGAGCCGAATAGGGGCACGAGTTCGGCCGCGCCGCGCAGAAGGCGCCCGAAGCGGTCCACGGGAATGCACAGCCGAGCTTGCGCGTCGACCGCTGGCGGCCGCCCACGCGTGGCTTCTATCATGGGGGGCGCCATGAACGACCAACAACGCATGACCACCTTCCGCGAACAGCTCCAGCAGACGGACGGGCTGGACGAACGCCGCTTCGCGCGGCTCATGCAGGCGCTGGACCGGGACGGCAAGCCCGCGGGCTACGACGAGCGGGGGCGGTTGCGGGTGGCGATGTACGACGCCAAGTCGTACGACATTGCGTCGTTCGAACAGCAGAACCAGGGACGCCTGGCCATCCGCCCGATCGAGGCGTCGCTCGGCGAGAGCACGGTCGACGCCGCCGAGGGTTGCACGGTGGCGTGCTTGTTTGTGAACGACCGCTGCGACGCCGCGGTCGTCGCCGGCCTGGCCGCGCGGGGGGTAAAGTTGGTGGCCCTGCGCTGCGCCGGCTTCAACAACGTCGACCTTGCCGCCTGCGAGCAGCACGAGCTGGACGTGGTGCGCGTGCCCGCCTACTCGCCGTACGCCGTGGCCGAACACACCGTGGCGTTGATGCTGATGCTCAACCGCCACCTCCACCTGGCGTACCAGCGGAACCGTGCCGGCTATTTCGTGCTCGAGGGGCTCACCGGGTTCGACATGCGGGGCAAGACGGTCGGCGTGGTGGGGGGCGGCAAGATCGGTCGCTGCACGATCGACATCCTGCTGGGCCTGGGCTGCCGGGTGCTGGTATTCGATCCGCAGCCCTGCGAGGAGCTGGCCGCGCGCGACGGGGTTGCCTACTCCGAGCTGGACACGCTGCTGCGCGAGTCGGACATCATTACCCTCCACCTGCCGCTCTTCCCCGAGACGCACTACCTGATCGACGCGGCGGCTATCGCCCGCATGAAGCGAGGGGTGATGCTGATCAATACCAGCCGAGGGGGGCTGGTCGACACGCGGGCCCTGATCGATGGACTCAAATCGGGGCAGATCGGCTACGCCGGGCTAGACGTCTACGAAGAAGAAGCCGGTATCTTTTTCCACGACGTCTCTGGAAAGGTCCTCTCGGACGACGTGCTCGCGCGGCTGTTGACCTTCAACAACGTCGTGATCACGTCGCACCAGGCGTTCCTGACACGCGAGGCGTTATCGAATATCGCCGAGACGACGCTCGCCAACATCGCGGAGCACCAAGCCGGCCGACGCGGCGCCCAACTCACCAACGCGGTGCGAAGCCCCCGCTGAGGGGGACGCCCGTAGAGTGAAGGTCCGTCGCCACCCGGCAGCTCGCGGCATCCGCTTAACTCTTCCCGGTTCGGGCGGCTGCATGGCGACGTGCGTCCTGCCGTCGGTAGCTCTCGCCGGCGAATTCGAGGAACTAGCAGCGGTGGGTCAACGGGACCAGCGCCGAGACGGTCAGCCGCTAACTCCCCTGAACTCCGATCCGGTTTTTGAACGGCACGATGGCCGTGGCCACCAGGCCCTGCCGCTGCTCGGCGCCCGCCTTGCTCGCCGGGACTTAGCCCAGCTCGTCGAGCACCGGCACGTCCAGCCTCGCAAACTGGGAGCAGTGCCTCGGCAGGGACTTATCATCCCGCGCCTCGAGCAGCACCGTGATCAGTTCCGTGGCGCGGAAGAAGCGGACCTTGCGTCCGGCGCGTCGTCCACAACCTTCGCAGCCACTTTTCGGCTCCGACTATCGCGTAGGCCGCGGCGCCGGTCAGCAGAATGCGCCACCACGCGTCCCACCCGATGGGGGCGCTGTGGAGCATATGGTTCATTAGCGGCGAATAAGTGAACGCCAACTGAAACGCGACCATCCCTCCAACCCCAATCAGGATCCATCGATTGCTGAAGACTCCCAGTGCGAACATCGATTGTGTGAGTGACCGACAGTTGAATAGGTAGAACAGCTCGACGGTGACAAACACATTGACCGCCACGGTGCGTGCGGCCGCGTCGCCAAGCCCTTGCCCCAGCGCCCACCGGAAGGATCCGAAGGCCCCGGCCAACAAGATCAGGCCGACAATGCAGGTGCGGAGCACCAACGGCGCATCGAGCAGCGGCGCTCGCGGGTTACGAGGGGGTCGGAGCATCAGCCCCGGCTCCTTGGGCTCGAACGCCAGCATCAATCCCAACAACACCGCGGTGGTCATGTTGATCCACAGGATCTGTACCGGGAGCAGCGGGAGCGTGACCCCGGCAAGCACAGCAGCCAGGATAACGAGCCCTTCGCCCATATTGGTGGGTAGGGTCCAAACGATGAACTTGGACAGGTTGTCGAAAACGCCGCGGCCTTCTTCGACAGCGGCCTCGATGGTCGCGAAATTGTCATCGGTGAGGATCATGTCGGCGGACTCCTTAGCGACCTCGGTGCCGCCGTTCCCCATCGCGATTCCGATGTCCGCCTGCTTGAGCGCCGGCGCGTCGTTCACTCCGTCGCCCGTCATGGCGACCACCCGACCGTTGGCTTGCAGCGCCCGGACCAGCCGGAGCTTTTGCTCTGGCGTCGCGCGGGCGAAAACCGCCACGCGATCCGCGATGCCGATCAACGCATGATCGTCTATTGCCTCGAGGTCGCGGCTAGTCACCACGAGAGGCTCCCGCCCTCCGGCGGACGCGGCCCTGTCCAGGCCGAGCATCTTGGCGATGGCCAGGGCTGTCGCGGGGTGGTCGCCGGTGATCATCTTCACGTGGATCCCCGCGTCCTGGCACGCACGCACCGCGCGGACCGCCTCTTCCCGGGGCGGGTCGATCATGCCCTGCAGCCCCAGGAACGTGAGATTGGCGACGTCGGCGTCCGTAATCACATGCGTCGTGGGCGGCTTCTCGCACCGCGCAAAGGCGAGCACTCGCTGCCCCTGCGACGCCATCGACTCGAGTTGCCGGAGGACCGCGGCAGGTTCAAGCGGCACCGTCTTCCCGTCGGCGCCCAGAGCCGAACTACACCTAGAAAGCACCACCTCCGCGGCGCCCTTGAGGCACAACAACCTGGGCAGGTGGTCGCGGCCGCCGTGGAGCGTCGCCATGTACTGGTGCTGTGACTCAAAGGGGATCATGTCCAGTACAGGATGCTGCTCGTGCGTCTGCTTCGCGTCCATCCCGGCCTTCGAGGCGGAAGCCAGCAAAGCCCCCTCGGTCGGATCGCCCACCACATCCCAGCGACCACCGTCGCGGACAAGCGTTGAGTCATTGCAGAGCAATCCGGCCCGGAGGCAGTCCGACGCCGCGGTGTTCTTAATGACACTCCGCCCTTCACCCACAGAGCCGATGGCTCCTTCTGGGGAGTAGCCACTTCCCGTGACCTGGAACCGTTGCCCTCCGGCCTCGATCTCGCGCACCGTCATCTGGTTGACGGTCAAGGTGCCCGTCTTATCCGAGCAGATCGTGGTAGTGCCGCCAAGGGTTTCTACGGCCGGGAGCTTGCGGACAATGGCGCGTCGACGCGCCATCCGATTCACGCCGATAGCCAGCGTGATGGTCACAGCGGCTGGCAGCCCTTCCGGTATCGCCCCAACGGCCAGCGCTACGGCCGCCATGAACATGTCGAAGGCCGACTCTCCCCGAAGCACTCCGACGGAGAAGGTAATCGCGGCTAAGCCAAGGATCACGATGAGCAGCACCCGACTGAAGCGAGTCATCTTGCGGGTGAGCGGGGTCTCAATCGAATCGGCGGTGGAGACCATCTCACTGATGCGACCAACCTCGGTCTTGCCTCCGGTGGCGTACACCACCCCACGGCCCTGCCCGTAAGTGACGAGGGTCGAAGAGAACGCAAGATTCCGCAGTTCGGCCAGGGGAGCCTCAGCGGGCATGGGCTCCGGCGCCTTGTTCACAGGAACCGATTCACCCGTGAGCGTAGATTCATCGATCTGCAGGTCTCGAGATCGAAACAGGCGGATATCGGCCGGCACCTTGTCCCCCGACTGCAGAACGACGACATCGCCGGGGACCAATTCGACGGACGGGATCCTGGACATTTCGCCACTGCGAAGCACACGCGTCTCGGTGACGGTCATTCTCGCCAGCGCCTCAAGGGCCTTGGCGGCCCTGGACTCCTGGAGGAAGCCAATCGTCGCGTTGACGAGCACGACGGAAAGGATGACGCCCGAGTCGACCCACTCGTGCAAAGCGGCCGTGATGCCGGCCGCAACAAGCAGGATGTAGATAAGGGGCTGATGGAACTGAACTAGGAACGTGAACAACGCTCCGTGCCCGCCCTTGACCTCGATGGCGTTCGGCCCAAAGGACTGTTGGCGCGCCTGAATCGCGAACAGGTCGAGCCCCTTTTCGAGGTTAGTGTCGAGCAGCGCGGCTACTTCTTCGGCTGGAAGCTGGTGGAGGCGTCTCTCCGCTAAGAGTTCCACGACAATCGCCTGCGGTTGGCCGCCCGCCGCGAGAACGGTAGGGTGGGACGGGTTGCGACAAAGAGAGTTAAGGTTCCACCGAGAGCGGGCAGACAAACTCGTTCGGTTTGACGGCGAGCACGGAGCATGGGATCTGCGGGAGCAGCCGCTCCGCCGTGTTACCCGTGAGCACCCCCGCTACCCCGCCTCGGGCGATCGTGCCCATGATCAGCAGGTCGGCGCAGCTCGTCTCGATCTGCTTCAAGATAGCGGCGTCGGCGTCGTCTACTTCAACCAACTTCATCGGCAGCTTCTTGAGGCGAACGGCGCCGCACTTGGCGAACTGGGCGGCAAACTTCTCCGTGGACTCGGCCCGTGCTTGCATCCGGATGTTGAACGAATCCCACTTGGGCCGGCCTAAGCCCAATTCCAACACATGCAGCACGTACAATTGTGCGTTGTGCAGGACCGCCAGCGAAATCCCAAGCTCTACGGCCAGGTCGCCGACTTCCGAGAAGTCGTCGGCCACGAGGATTGACTTCAACGGACCCGCCGGAGAAGGCTTGGTGACCCATACCGGGCAAGGGCACTTCCGCAGCAGCTTCATTCCGGTGCTGCCAAACAACGCGCTGGAAACGGCGCCCCGCTTGCGTGTCCCGACGACGATGATGTCATGACGGTTCTTCATCACAACTCGGATTAGCTCGACCCAACACTTTCCAAACGCCATCGAGTAGCCGGCGTCCACGCCCTGCTTTCTCGCCTCACTCGTGATCGTGGCGAGGTGGTCTTCCGTATGGGCGATCAGCTCAGCGTCAACGCCGACGTGCTCAATGGCCATGAGGCGTGCGTAGTCTGAAATCTCCAGGGCGTTGATGAAGTGCAGCTTGGCGTGGTTCCTTCCGGCGAGCCAAACGCCCGTGTCAATAGCGCAAGATGTTGAAGGCGTGAGCCGGTCTGCCACCAGATGCTCACGATCTGAAACATCCACGCCAACGAGAATGTTCTGGAAGCGGTCCATCTTTCCCTCCTACTGCTCCCCAAGTTGAACGCGGCGCTCCAGGCGCGCGCCCACCGGGGATATCAAGGCACAGAAGGCAGGTACACACGCGACATGTGAGATTCTGTGTAAGTCGAGTCGAAGGTTCTTCGCCTAGAGCTGAACAGGCGAAGTAAAGCTGTCCGGCTTAACCGCCAACACGGAACAGGGGACCTGCGGGAGCAGCCGCTCTGCGGTGTTTCCGATAAAGATCCCAGCGATTCCAGACCGCGCGATCGTGCCCATCACGAGGAGCTCGATGCGATGCCGCTCAACGAGAGTCATTACCGCCGCTGACGGCTCACAATCCACGACGTGCAACTGCGGCGGCTGGACGAACTCGTAGTGCGCCAAGCAATCTTCTAGATGACGGGTCGCTCGGGTGCGACGTTCTGCCGCAGCGTTTTCCAGGACGCGACCGGACAGGACCGTCTCAAGTTCACGTACATCCAACCCGTGCAACACGTGCAACCGAGCCCCATGCAACTGGGCCATCGAACAGCCGAGCTCCATGGCTCGATCACCAACACCGGTGAGGTCGTGAGCAACCAAGATCGATTTGATGTCCCGAGCCGGCTGTGGCTGGGTGATCCACACCGGGCAGGGGCACTTACGCAGCAACTTGATGCCCGTACTGCCGATCAGCCGCCCGCTCATCGCACCAAGATGCCGTGTCCCCGCAACGACGAGATCGTGATTGTTTCGCAGCACCTCGCGGATAATCTCTAGCCAGCTTTTTCCGAACCGGACCTCCATGGTTGCGGCTAATCCCATGGATCCTGCCCGTTCTACCGCTCTTTGAAGCGTCTCACGAGCCGCTCCGAGAACGGGGTCCACGCCCTGGTCTGAATCCTCAATCAGTCGCTGAACCGCGGGAGAGACGTCCAGTGACGAGAAAAAATGGAGGCGCCCGGCGTTGAGCTTGGCAAGCCAGAGGGCTCGTTCGATTGCCTCCTCGGTCGGAAGCGGGAGCACGTCCGACACCAAGCGATCTGCCTGAGATAAATCAACCGCTACGAGAATGTTCTGGAATCGACGCATGGTTCTACCCTCGTGGACATCAACTGAATTGTTTCAGAGAAGGCATGCAGGGCAAGTCGCTGGTGGTGGTCGGACGCCTGAGCTTGTTTGACTCCTTGCGTGACGAGGGCCGGGAAGTCTTGCTCTGTAGAGAACCTGCGCACGGTCACACGATCTGGAGGTGACGGATGAACCCCTTGAGCCTTAAGAATCGGCACGGTCTTCCCTAGTCCTTAATCAAGCGAACGCCGGCCGGTTTTCAGCGTCTGGCGTGGCGATTTTCTCAGCGCAGCGGCAACGTGGTCCAGCTTGACTGGCGATGGGGCGGGGCGGGTTGGTGTTGGCATGGGCGAGGGCGTTTGGGGTTGGGCGTGGCGGCGGCGCCCGTGCATCCAGACACGGGCTTCGTGTGCCGGCGTCGTCAACACCGCAGCGGGCGGCGGGTGTTGTTGTGGATCAGCAGCAGCGCGTCGACCGAAGGCCGGTAGCTGAGCAGCCGATACACGAGCGACCGGCCGCGGCGGATGACCTGCGCCGGGACCATGAGGACCCGATCGCGAAACGTCGTGAAGTCCATGTGGATCAGCCCGGACTTGACGGCCGCCTGCTCCGCCTTCTGCTCCGGCCTGCCGCTCGGCTTGATCATCAAGCCCGCCCACACCTTCAGGTTCCACGCCAGCGACGCGATCACCATGTACGCCCAGTTGCTCACCAGGTCGTTCAGCGGCGCGCGCAACGCGCACTGCTTGAGCTGGGCGATGTTGTTCTCTTGGTTGCAACGCGCGTTCGCGTCGATGACCACCTGCCGTGTCGGCTTCGTGCTCTTCGCAACGTTGGTGATGTAGAAGAAGTAGACCGGCTCTTCGGTGTCGAACAACCGCTCCTGGCCGCGCGTCAAATGGACTTCCTTCTGCAACACGACCACCCGGTAAGCGCGGCCGCACTTGCCGGGCTGGTAGTCGAACTCGGCGATCCGCTCTCCGGCGAGCTTCTTGTTCCGGTAGCCGTTCTCCACAACGACCTGCTGCTTGAACCGGCCGCGTTTGGCCCGAGAACTCGCCGAGGGCTGCTTGGAAGCCCGACGACGCGTCAGCCGTTTCCAAGCCGATTCGGGGAGTTTTTCGGCGATTTTCACCAGGTTGGGCATCGCATCGACCCCGAACACGAACTCCACCCCGTCGCCGTCCCAGCGATCGAAGCTCTCGGTCAACGCGAAGTCCGTGTCGCCGCGTAAGACCACCTTGCGGAACCCCGCGTCGCGGCAACGCTCCACGGCCAGGTCGAAGTAGAACGCCGCGTGTTCGTGGCTGGGGCGGTTGCCGCTGCGGTTGGCGATAAACAGCGGCTCGCGGGTGTTGGCCAGGGTGACGACCAAGGGGTGGTACCCCCACTGGCCCTTGTAGTTGATGCCGATCCCCTGCTTCTTCTCGGCCGAGGTCTCTACCTGCGTCCCATCGGCCTCGATCATGGCGCAGTCGAAGAACTCGGCGGGCTGCTGCTTCCAGGCTTTTTCTCGGATACGGTTGTAGGCGGCCATCAGATAATGAACGTCTACCGTATCGAACCGGCGGCAGAAGTCACCGGCGGTCGTCGGGTCGGGGACACGCTCGGCGTCAACCGCGTTCAAGTAGGCCTCATCGCACCGCCGGTCTTCGAGGTGGTCCAGGCAGTCGCCACCCGCGAGCAGGTTCAGCGCGATGTTCAACACGTGATCGGCTTCGTCGTAGGGCAGGTGCACCTTCAGCAGCCGGATCGATCGGTTGATCTCGCCCCGCAAGCCGAGCTGCTTCGCCAGTTGCAGCATGGCTCCAATCCCCCCCGCGGCGATCGCTTGCTGCTTGCCGGCGAGCTCGTACCCAATCTTCGGCGGCGTGATCATCGGCGACGCCCCCGACCACTGGGCGGGGTCGATCCGGTGGAGCATTTTTCGCTTGCGGGCCCGAGCCTGGCGGCGTAACTTGGCGTTCACTCGAAACCCTCCTTGGCGCGCGTAAGTTGAAGTTCTGATAACCTCCAATCTACGCGATAATCGCCGAGGGTTTCGAGCTTTTCTAGATGGCTTCAGACGCGGGGTTCGCTTGATTAAGGCCTAGTGGCGAGCGTCGACCACGTCTCTGCTGCACCGTCGGAGCATCGAGTCGACCGTGTCGATTTGCCAACGCTCGGCATACCGACTTTGACCCAGATGGCGGGTGAGTGGCATTCGAGAAGGGGTCGAATCTGAGACAATCGTAGCCCTGATCCCATTCGTAGGACCCGAATGGACGTAGCCACTCCCGGCTGAAACTATCGAGGTCCGGCTGCATCGAGCGCGAAGGGCTTGAAGCCGATGCGGCTCGCTGGGCTGTCGGCCGGCAGACGAAAATCTCCGTGGTCCGGGCCCCGGAAGCCGGGGTCGGCGACGACCGAATGCTGGTCGTATCCCAACGTCTGCCACTGCTCCCAACTCAAGACTGGCTCAGCCGGCTCGTAGAGACGGCTGGGAAAGCGATCCTGGGCCCCGATGACCTTCCCGGCGGTAGACCAGACTAGATTCCGATCCGCCTTGAACGCCCCGCGGGTACTCACCGAAAACTCGTAGCCGCCCGCGTAGATCGGCGTTCCGTCGCTAAGCAAGATGTTGTTGGTCAGCAAGAAGCCGGTGTGCGATTGGGCGCGGGCAAGCATCACTACGCTGGTGTCGCCCAGCGCGAAGATGTTATTGCGCACGACGTTGCCTTTGCCGTAGTGCTGGTTGAAGCAACTGTGCCGACAGCGGTAGACCAGGTTGTTTTCGATCAAGATGTTGCGCGTGCCCTCGTCGCAATAAATGGCCCAGCCGCCGTACTTGCCCGCCCAGATGTCGTGGAACACGTTGTTCCGGATGACCGTTCCGGTCTGGTCCCCAAGCGTGTAGATGCCGCCGAGATCGCTCAGCACAGGGCCGTCGCCGTCGCGGCGCCGCCCGATGTGGTGGACGTGATTGTGCTCGAAGCAATTTCCGGTGGCCAGGGCACGGCCGTACCCCCATGTCCATCCGCTGGAGATGGCCGAGTAGTAGAAGTCGAAGATCTCGTTGTGATGTACGTGGTTGTCAGGGCTCTGGCCGATCCAAATGCCTACTGCGCAGTGAAAGTACCTTCCGCCATCGTAGATACGGCAGTCAGCAATCTCGTTGTCGCTGCACGCATCGTTCGGATCCTCCAGGACGGGTGGGAAATCGACGCGATCGACGTTCTCCTTGTCCGACGGCGGGCGGATCTTGGGGCCGATCAAGAAGCCTCCCGCGCCCAGGTCGTGTATCTCGCACCGCAACACTCGATTCCCAGAGCAACCCGGTCCGATCTCGACGCCGTAGTTGCCGATGGCGGCGATCTCACAGTTGTCGAAGACACAACGCTTGGCGCCCAACAGACGCACGGCCCCGTCCATGTGTATGTCGGCCTGGCTATAACCGGAGAGCTCCGACGACCTTGGCAGTACCCAAGTGGTGTGGCTGAAGGTCAATCCCCGGAAGTGGATCTGCTGGACCCACTGGCCTTCGGCGGCATCGCCTTCCACGTGCAGAACGCTTGCCAACGCAGGGATCACCGCTACGACTTCGGACTCGTCCGCCAGTGGGAGGTAGTAGAGCTTGTCGGTCTCGCGATCGAGATGCCACTCACCCGGACGATCGAGCATGCCGCGACCCCCCTCCAGATAGAACTCGTCGTCGGCCTCCACTTCCCGCCCGCTCTTCTTCGTGCAGATCATAGTGCGGCTATCCCGCGCTATCTGCTCTAGCAGCCCGTTGATCTAAGCGCATACTCCTGTGGCCCGCCAACTGTGAGCAGTTGGAGGCGTGACTCTGTAGGCCGGGCTCCCAGGCGAGCATGTGTGTCCCACAAGTTCTTCATCGCTGCGATGAGAAGCCAGGCGAGCTGCATAAGCCCGGCGGAGCCACCTTCGCCCTGCAGGCCCCTCGGCGTGCCGATCCCGAACAGCTTCCGCATTACCAGGCCCAGGTTCCGCACCAGCGCCGACGTCAGTAACCGCTTCCTCACCTTGTCGATCCCCCGCAGCCATGTGCGGCGTGACCCGCCGGTGTCGCACACGTGGGCGAAGCTGCGCTCGACCCGTTCACTCCTCAGCCGCTGGAGCCGTTTGTTCTTGGCGGTCTTGGTCCGCCGGCGGTTACCCTTCACCGCGCGCTGCTGCTCGACTGGCTTGGCGCTCAGACGCGACTCGCCGCGGCGCTTGGGCTCCGGCACATACGTCCGCACCCCGACCGACGTGACCAGTTCCAGCTGCTCGGCAGCGTGGTAGCCCTTGTCGGCAACCGCTTCTTCGATCTGCGCTTCCAGCCCAGCCTCTGACAGGTGCGTCTGCGCCTCCATCACGCTGTCGCAGAGGGTCTTCGTGTCGCTGTGGTCGCCGTGATAGACCTCTGCCGCCAAGATCAGCTCCGTATCGATATCGACCACGTGCTCCGCCTTGTACGCCAAATGCGTGCGGCCGTCCTTGAGCTTGGTGATCCGTGCGCTCGGGTCGGTCGTGCTGACCCACTCGGCGTTCGAGACCTTTTTGTTCTTCCGCTTCTTATCGAAGCGGCGGACCTCTTCGTCGCTCGGCTCGTCTCCTTTTTCGATCACTCCTTCCTTCTTCATCAAGCCAATGACGTACGCCTTCCAGTCTTCTCCTGTGTCGCGCCGCACGATGCTCTTCATCGCCGCATCGGCTTCAAGGGTAGTCGAATCGACCGCTACCGTCTTGCCTTTTAGCAGCCCCTGCTGCGCCGCCAGTTGCAGCACCAGCCGGAACACTTCCTGGTGGACTTCCAGCGGCAGGCGGTCGCGGACCCGGCTGAGCGTCGAGTGATCGGGGGTCGCCTCGGTCAGCGGAACGCCCAGGAACTCCCGCAGGCTGAGGCTGTCGGCGCACCGCCACGCGATGCCCCGCTGTGAACCGATCCCCTCGAAGTAACCCACCATCAACATCCGGAAGTAGACTCCCGGCGGGACCGACGGCCGCCCACGCGTGCCGGTCGGCTGGTAGTACGGCTCGCACAACTTCTCGATGTCGCGGTCGAAGCCCGCCTCGGAAAGCAGCCTATTGAGCCGCTTGTAGAACGCGTGCCCCTGACTCTTGGGCAGCTGCTGGGCCGTCACGAACAACACGTCCTGCCGATCCCGCTCTCGCCTTCCCATCCCCATCGCTTCGCTCCTGCTCAAGTCACGCTTTCGTCGGCGACGCAGTTTAGCGCCAAGGGGTTGGTCGGGGGAGTGGCATTTTTCAACGGGCTGCTAGCGGCATGTGGTATTCCAACCATTTATTGAAAACGACCGCGACCCCTCCATCTACGTCGTCAAAGTAGCGTGCGTCTGCCTCGGCGTAGGGAATCTGCCTGCGTGCTTGCGGGGGGGAAGGGATCTTTAAGTAGCCGCGATTGGGCGTCCTCGCCTGGGTCGCGCGACGGCCGTTCACCCACAACTGCTCAAACGGCGCGTAATCGTCGGGAAGTTGGGACAGGTCCGCGACGAGCACGCTGCGGCCGTTTAGCTCGACCCTCTTCCAGTCGCGCACCTCCTGCCCCCCGCTGATCACTACGGGCTGATCCTCCCAAGACCGATACACGACCGGCGACGCCTCCGTCCCGCTGTCTCGTGCATCAAGCATGAAGGGTTGCTTACGGGCATAAACGCCGGGCAAGATGCAGATCTCGATTGGCCGCTCTTCCCGCTGCTGCCGAGAAAGACGCCGCACCGCATCGCGGGCGGCATCCAGCGTTCGAAAGGGACCATCGTCGGCTCCGGCGAACGCGCGTGCCTGATTGCCCGACCACGCGTCGTCGCCGTCGAGAGACACGAAGTAGCGGCGCGGCGTGGCCGCTCGTTCCGCGTCTGCCTTGGCGCCACGAAGCAGATTCGGATCGCCGCCCAGGTCGGTGTACTCCTTCATCACCGCAGCGTCATGCACATGCCAATCCCTGAAGCCTCTGGTCCTTTGCATCCCCGCGCCAGTAAACATCCCGTCCATCAGGTTTACGTAGCGATTCCAGTAGCGCACGGCCTTGCCCAAACCCGCTGTTGCGGCGTGGTTGTCGCCGGCCGCCTTGTCGGTCGCAGCTCTGATTTTTTCGGCGTAGTACAGGCTTAGGTAGGCCTGGGCGTAGATGCTCTTAAGATTAACCTCAAGGTCCGCGTCTGCGTCGGACGAGATCGAGGTCAGCTTGTCCAAAGCGGCCTGCGCCGCCTCTTCGATCTGGTCCGCAACCTCGTAGGAAGTGCGTCCGGTCCCGCGTTTCCCGGCGGCGCTATCGGCGATACTACTGATATCCGAGCCCACGGAGGGCTTGGCCTTGATAAAGTCGTCGATCGTGAGGTACTTCTTGGCGCTTTGGCTGAGTTCCGGCCACCAGTTGAAATCGTAGCACAGCGTTCCCTGGACGACCTCGGTCGCCAGAGGCAGCCCGCGAGACGCGTCGCTCCAGGCGCCGAAGAGCGTCGTGGCGTCGACACCCGGATACCGGGACGCCATCTCCTCAATGAAGACGCTGTTAGGCGTCTGCGGATTGTAGGCCAGTCGTCCCCACAGCATCTGGGTATACCACAGCCTCTTGATGTCTAGGACGTTCTTGTGGACCTCGGCCTTGCTGTAGAAGTCTCGGGTGGCGGTCCAGCCGTCGGAGCCATAGAAGAAGCCTTGAATGTACTCGTCCTTGTCAGGAAACCCGCGCAGGTAGTCCCGCGCGAACTCCGGGTCGCCCCAGTGCAAGAAGTAGAAATCATCCTGCCGGACCTCCAGCCAGGTCTTCTTGCGGCTCTTGGCAAGATCGGCCGGCACATCGCCGTCCTTCGTGTAGATCAGCCTGGGGATCGGCGCCGAATACATGTGGGCCGCGGAGTACTTGTAGGACATGTCCAATCGGACGTTGGGCATCGCCAGCAGCGGCTCGAAGTGGCCCATGACCTGAGAGATGTCCGCGTAATGCCAGCGATGGATGAAGGTGATGTCACGCTCGGGGTGCTCCCTGGCGTAGTCCAGCATCCCTTGCCCATACGCGTCCCACATCCACTCTCCCTCACGGTCGGCCGAAAGACCTATCATGTTTTCACCGGCCGTTACCCCGAGACCGTCAAGGTCTGGATAGGTTTCGAACATCTTCCGGACGGCCCGCCGGAAGTACTCCTTGGTGGCGGCGTTGTTCGCGTCGTTGGTGATGCCGTGCTTGCCTTCGGCCCCATAGGTATAGATGTTCCAGGTGATGAAGTAGACCTGAAAGCCCCGGCCTTTCGCGTAGGCCGTGACACCTTTCCAGAAGGCGACCTTTTCGGCGGGGCTCATCTCCTTGGAATACCCCTCCGACCCCTGCACGTCTTGTATTGACTCCTCCATGTCGAGCAGGGCAGGGAAGGGGTGGCAATTCCATATGGAGATCACGTTGAAGCGATCGCGGGCCATCTCATCGAACCAGTCTTCCCAGTAGGACATGTCCCAAGCAGCGGGGATCGCATGCTTGGCGGCGTCTCCCGCGAAGGCCTCACGGTGCGTCTTGTAGCCGTAGCCATGATACGTCGGCACGCGCAGGTCGAGCGGCAGGTTGTATTTGACGCCGCGGTTCTTGATGTAGGGGGATTCCTCGCAGTCGTAGGCCTTGGTCAATCCGTGGTGGCGGATGTTCTCCGCCAGTTGCAGCCCACCGTACATAAGCCCATTGGCGTCACCCCCCAACACCCAATAAGCTCGTACGCTCTCCTTCGTCGTCCTTATCGCGTAGGCCTGTTCGCCCAACTCAGAAGGGAACTTGCCGTCCCGGTCGCTCAGCACTTTACGCAAGGCGCGATTATCGGCTTGGCCGAGAACTATTTTTGAATGTGGGTCGTCGGGATTGAGCTCAGCAAGAGGCTTTCGCTCTGAATCAAAGCCCTTTCGCTTCAGGGCCAACTGGATCTCGCTAGCAGCGAAATCGGATTGAGGAACAGTGCTGTCGCAGTAAACGTCCACGACCTCAGCAGATCCGGCAGAAGTCAGCGACAGCAGAAGAACAATACAATGGACGCGGTAACCGGCGACGGCTCGCTGTAGCATCATGAGAACTCCCTTGCGATGGCATATTCAGTTGGCGGACTCTGCGGTGCGCTAGCCACTTCCCTTTGCCGAAGAAGACCTTCAGACCGGTGCTGTCGACGAGCCAGCATGTAGTGTCGCCGCGGCGGACGAACCCTTCGTTGTGCTCCGGCCACGTTGTGTCCGAGTAGACCTGGTTTGTCGTGCCGCCAGCAGCTTCCGTCAGCGCTGAATCCCTCGGTTCGTGAGGATGAAGACGCCGTCCGCAGGCCGTTGACTAGCCGTTCGACGTGGTTGTTCGACCAAGCCACGTGAACGCAAAGATGGGGCTTCAGCCCTGATTCGGCGGAGATGGCGTGTCTGTCTTGCTCACTGGCAGCTCGATGCGTGACACTTCGTTACCGCTTCCAAGGTCGGTCACAGGTCCGCAACTTTCGACGGTATTCCGATTCGCGGTCGGCAGAAGCGTCATAGGATAATGCGTTTCGTTCTTAATCGTTGAGCCGCTGCCGTGAATCACGATGGCGCGGAGCTTGGCGTCTGGTGGGCCATCGGCCCGGTGAAAAATGATGTTGTGCTCGTCCCCCAGGATGTCCGCGAGGTTGTGGGTTCCGATGCTCTGCGTCGAGGGGAGGATCGTTAGCTCGATCTTCTGCCTGGATCTGGACAAGCGAAAATCGCTCAGGGGGGCGTAGGCGAAGTTTCCGGACGAGCCGACGATCCTGCCGTCGCTCGGCAGGTTAAAATTGGTGTCCCCACAATCGATCGCGGTGGAGTTGATCACCGTCGCACGACTGGCCATATACAGGCGGATGCCCCCTCGCATCTTCTTCACCGTGCAGTTTTCCACGGTGACACTCCCGCCGCGGGTGTAGACCCGGATCCCGTCCTCGGCAAGGGGAATCATGGTGTCCCTGGGGATTGGCGTGCCCGCCACCTCCTCTCTCCCCGCTTCGCGTCCCCGGTTCTCATCTCTGTTCCTGCCTCTACCCCTTCCGCGGCGCCGGCTCGCACGGCTAGGCGGGATCTCGTAGTTCGACCTAGCCGGCAAGTCTCTAGGGTTCGTCTCGAGGTACAGTTCGTTGCTAGGACGCAAGACACCTTCGACGAGCGTGTTTCTGACAACGGTGCGATCCGCAGGGCTCTGCATGTAGATTCCATGGCCGAAGGCCCGCTGCTGGACCTCGCAACCATCGATGATGTTGCTCTCACCTTTCACCAGGATGCCGCACCGCTTGTCCAGGCCGAAGGCGTTTTCCGCGCCGATCCCATAGATGCTCCCGTATCCGTATGGGAAAGAGCCCCGGACAATCAGCTTTGTGCCGGCAATCAGGTTGTTGTCGCCCGTAATTGCAAGGACCGCATCGCCCCCCAAGCCCTTGGCAAGCCTCGATCGGTCCTGGTTGTAAGCGCTGAAGTCGGTGACTTCTTCCAGGCCGTTCTGGTAGACGTCCTCAAACACTCCCCCTCGGAACACATTGTTATCGCCCGAAATCTTGATATACCCTCGACGCGTCGCGCCCACCGGCGTCGTCACAGAAACGCCGACTAGCTCGATCGTGTTGTTGGACCCCGAGCAGGGCAGGTCCCTGGCGTCGTCAGGAAGGTCCGTCAGCGAGTAGCGGCCCGATCTCATGACGATCGTCTGGTTGTCCTCTTGCACGGCCGCGCGCAGCTCTGGCAGGGTCGACACCTCGACCCTTGTCTGAGCCTGCAGCGTCGGGCACGCGGCGGCAAAAAAAAGACAACCTATGGTCGACCAACGCCGGCCCGGTCCAACGCGCCAAGGCATCGCGAAACTGCTCCGCCTGTTGGATCTTGATTTGCTCTGCATCGAGGGACCTTTGTTAGTTGGTCAGTGCTGGTTGAGGCGTACGGAGAGGACCTGCCGCGACGGGTCGTACGTCGGTTTCACCGGAACTCGATTCAGACGCATGGCGCTAGGCATCCTGGCGGCCCGCAAGAAGGCGTTGATGACGGGCTGGCCCTGCAGGTTCACGTCGAGCTCGTCTGCCTGGCGCGTCATTGTCAGGTAGACCTTCGAAAGCGAGTCGAGCACCACCTTGCCCTCCCGACGCAAGTAGCTCCCGTCAATGACCATGGTGCGTGTGATTGCGTCGGGGTCGTTCGGATCGGCTCCATCAGGGTAGGTGAACGCGAACAGGTAGGCGTCGGTCTCCCAGCCGTTGAGCAACGTCAAGTTGGCGTTCCGGTGACGGATGCTGCCATCGGCTTCCAGGTTCATGTAGACGTCGGTAACGGTTCCTTGCTGCCGGACCCGCACGCCGATGTGCTCAATGCCCCTCAGGCGTTCGATCTGGGGCAGGGCGATTCCTTGACGGACCGGCAAGATCGCGGTGATGAACTTCGTCCGCCGAGACAAGTCCGCCGGTGCGAACGCGTAGTACTTAGCCGGGCTGCGGTCCGACCTGAGCCCCTGCTTTTCCACCAAACGCATCTTCTCCGGATAGTCGGTCGGGAGCCCGCCGTCCGGAAAGGTTTCGGGGAAGAGCGGCCGCACAACCACGCTAGAATCTTCGTGCGAGATCCGAAGATCACGCCCGGCTCTCCTCACGGTGGCGTCGGCGTCGGGGTGGAGCAGGAACTCGAACTGCCCCGGCTCGAAGCTCTTGACGTCGTCAATGACGAGGATCGCGTCGCCGACCCAGAGGAAGCTCCGGTAGTTCCGGATGAAGTGGTCGGAGGTCGGGCCGGTCGCGTCGGCGAGGACGTAGCGCAGGTCGCCGGCGTCCAGGAGGTGAGACATCGTTCCGGGAAACTTCGATCCGAAGTAGGTGTCCTCCGGGTTCTCTGCCTTCCCGTTGAACGTCATGACGTTGTGCGCAACGCTCTGCCGGAAATAACCGTCGTACTCCTCCGTGCCGTAGCCGCTGTGGCCGTTCTCGCTGATCAGGTTCTTGCCCTGATGAAACAGGATGAAGGTCCCGGCGTCCGCGTGGGCGTGATTCCAAGTGACGCCGGACTTGATCGCGAGCAGCGTGGCGTCCTTGTCCCAGGAATCGCGCAGGACGGTCCAGCCGATGCCGCGATAAAGCTTCGCGGTCGGCAGTCCCGGGTCGTCGGGGATCGATGCGATCTCGGTCGCAGTCGGGGCGAACAGCAGATCACTCGGCGAGTCGGAGACGAGCCCATCAACGACGTCCGGATTGAACTGCTTGAGATACCACAGATAACGCGGCTTCCGGTAGCCGGCGTTCCACAGCAGCATGACGGACCGGGAGCCGTTCGAGCGCAGGCTGCTGTCGCCGAAGTCGACCGACATCGGACGATCCCGGCTCGGGTAGAGCGTGTTGACGAACCATTCGCCGATCTGACTGGTGACGGTCGACTCGGGGAGTTGCTCGGCGAATGCCGTGTTCCACGCGAGGACGAACGGGAGGTAGCCTCGTACGCCCAAGTCGGTGTAGCCCACGCTCTCGTAGAACGCCCCGTCGGAATCAAAGCTGGCAGGCTTGTTCTCCAGCGTGCTGCCGGCGTAGTGGAGCCACTCGTCCGACGCGCCCCGGACACGCCGCACCCAGTCGCGGGCGCGGGGGTCGTCGTCGAGGATCGCCATCGCGCCAATCCCGGCGCCGAACACGGCGGTGGGCCACCAGTTGTGCCCCATGGTGTCGAGCGAGTGGATTCGCTTGCCGCCGAGCACCCAGTCGTTGAGCACGGGCAGAATACCGTTCTCCGCCAGTCGGCGCGAGAGCGTCTTGCGCTCGTCCGGGGTCAGCATGTCGTAGATCGTGTCGTAGGCGATGCCGAACTCTCGCGGCGCATCGCCAGAGCCCAGGCCGGCATTCCACGGAGGGTCACGCTGCATGAGGCTACCGCCGTTGCTCACGCCGCCGCCGACCGGACGTTGCTCTTGCATCTGCGCAAGCAGCATGGCCTTGACCTGCTCCGCGTACTTCACATCGCCAGTCATCCGGTAGGCGAGAAGCAGCGCGTCCGTAGCTCCTCCCCTGCGATCTCGGCCGGAGCGACCGCCTCGACGTCCCTCTCGGCCCCGTTCGCCTGCGTCTGATCGGCCCGCAACCGCGGCGTCGGCAGCGGCGAGGACCCGGCGCCAGGCTTCCGCCACCACCGGTTCGGTCTGAACGCGCTCCCTTAGCCGCGCGACGTTCGCATCGGTATAGAGGAGGTAGGGATGGCCGCTCCGCCGTTCTAAGCCGCCGGAGTCTTGCGCGTACAGACCGCCGGCGTGCAGTAATAACAGCAGGGCAAGAGCGGATCGGCGTGAGTTCGGCATGGTTGTGTGTCGAGCGGCGGTGATGCTTCTGTGGTTGTTCGTACGAACTGGCCTGCACGACGCGCTCATAGGCCCGCCTGTCGCTTTGCGTTCCCTCGCCAACGTACGAGAACGAACTCGGCTTGGATCTGTATCGGGCTACTCTTGCACAGGGCCTATCCCGGCTACTCCGCGCTCTTGTCTGCGGTCTCCTTGACAAAGTTGAACTGCGTCTCGTGTTGGTTGCGCAGCAGGACGATTGAGACCTTCGCGCCGGGATCCAGGGCGTTGTACATCTGCAGGAAGCTCTTGAGGGTCGTCACCGGCGTGCCGTTTACGAAGAGGATCGCGTCCGACTTGCGGAAGCCCTGCTCCGCGGCGTAGCTGCCTGGGGGCGCCGCTTCAAAGTAGACGCCCTGCTTGTCGGGCGCCCCCAGCACCGACTGGATCGACATGTCGTTGATGCTGGCGATGCGCGCCCCCATCAACGGGGTGCTGTCCGAGGCGGCCGTCGACGCTTCGACGAACTCGATGGGGTCTGGCTGGGGTGCGCCCGGTTTACCGAACTGATCCATCGGGAAGTTAACGAAGCCCAGTCTCAGCGCCGGGGAACCCGGGCCGACCGAGTAGTCGAGCTTGCCCGGATCAACAAACATCGGATCGCCAACCACCGAGTGGACGTCCCACCCCGCCCGCTCCCAACCACGGTCGCCCACGACGACGTCGCTGCCGCCATTGTAGAAGACGTTGTAGTCCAAGGCGGCCTCGAGCGCGTCCGCTCGCCCCGATCTCAGGTACTTCGTGTTGTAGGCGGTGCGGTTAACGACAATGTTCCTGAGGAACGAATCCCCGCAGCGGTCGTACCAGACGTGAAACTCCGCCTGCTTGTTGACCATAATGTTATTGGACACCTTACGGTCGAACCCCTCCCGCAGCTTGATCTCGGTGTTCAACAGCAGGTTGTTGTAGATCTCGTAGTTGCTCGAGCCGTCGTCGAGGTCGATGCCATACGACGTGGGCTCGTCGTAGTGGACGCGGTTGTTGCGGAGCACGGTGGTCTTCCAGGCGTCGAGAAACGCGTAGGGCCGCTTTTCGGCGCCCCGCCCGCCGTTGTGGTTGTAGCCCCCCAGCGCATAGAAGCGGTCTCGACCCCAAGAATTGAAGGGGCCGTGGTCACTGGTCTCCCGCACACAGTCGAAGATGTCGTTGAACTCGATCAGGTGGCCCCCCCAGGTCCCGTCGCAGACGTTGATGCCTGCACGGGGGCTGCCGTGCACGGTGTTGTGGCTAACGATGATGCTCTCCGCCATGGACAGGTTCACGCCGCAAGTCTGCTTCTCGAAGCGCCCGTTGTTCTGCATGTGGTTGAAACTCACGACGCAGTCTTTCGGGTAGTCGTCGGTCTTGGGACCCGGGGTCTCGTCCCGGATCGTGGTCGGGAAATCGTCCCAGTACCCGGGGTCGCGCACCGCCAAGGGGAGGCCGACGAAGCTGACGCACGTGGCGCCGTGCTCAAGGAACTCGTTCTGGGTCACGAGGTGATCGCGGTTGTAGCCGCTAAAGAAGACGCCGTTGCCGCCGATGCGGTCGAACACCGAGTTTGAGACCGTCACCCGCTGGGCGTCTTGGACAAATACGGCGCCGGCGCGCGCGACGCACCAATCGCTACGCAGCAGCGGCTCGTAGGGGCGGGTAAAGAGCGTCCGGTGGGTGTGCGCGAACGTCAGGTTTGAGAACGTCAGGCGGCCGGCCTTCGACTCCTTGCTGCCCACAACGCGGATCAGCTCTTCGGCCGAAGCCGCTTCGATCACGGCAGCCGACAAGTCCAAACCTTCCGGCGGGTAGAAGTATAGCTTCCCGGCCGTCCGGTCGTAGAACCATTCCCCGGGTGCGTCGAGCTCTTCAAAGACGTTCTCGACCATCCGGTACTCGGCGTGGAGCCTGCTGCCGCGATTGTTGTCGCCGACCCACTCGAGCGTCGGCTGTCCGTCCGACCTCACCCCCGTAATCTTGTACGATTGCCCGCCCCATCGCCCATGATGCAAGCCGCGGACTAACCCTGTCGTCGGATCCTTCCAGGTCGAGACGCGGGCCTTGCTGATCGAGTCGCTCGCGTAGCCGTTGAGGACGGTAGTCTGAGCGTCGTAGTTGGGGTAGCGCGCCATCACTTGCTGGGCGCCGTTTGCGAACAGCGCGTCGATCGCCAGCCCCGGGCCAATGCTCGCCACCTGAATGCTGTCGGAATGGGTGCTCCATCTCGGCGTTAGCCTTATCGCCCCACTCAACACAGCGGTTTCGTTGGCGTAGCCCGAGTAGGAGACGGGGGCCTTGGCGGTCCCCGAGTCCTCTGGGCCAAACGCAAGCGGCTGTGCGAGGTAGTAGGTCCCGCCTCGCACCCAGACCTGGATGGGTTGCGTCGCGGAGGGCAGTGCGGCACGCACCATTGCTTTTGCCTTTTCCAGGGTCTGGAACGGCTCCGCGAGCGTGCCTGGATTCGTATCGCTTCCGTCGGTGGCGACGTAGAACGATTCTGCTGAAGCTGGGTTGGCCAGGAGGTGGGCCAACAAGCAGCAAGTCAGCATCGTAGAGCGATCGTGGTTTCGCAGCGCTAGCATGTCGTCTTCGCGGGTGTTGTACCGATGCTGGAGGTTAATGTTGCTTGCGGACGATCGGGAAATCAACAACCCGGTTGTGGAACGTCGATCGGTACGCGTTGAGGGTCAAAGCGTCCTGCCGGTGGCGCGGCGTCGTTAGTTGCCGTCGGGCGTCGCGGGCTCTAACGCATAAACTCGGAAGTTCGTGTAGATGTGGTGCGTTCCCACCATACGAAACCCAAAGTACCCCTTCCGGTACACCGGGAACCGAGCCACGTTGTAGACCGCGTCGCTTGCCGTGGTTCTGCCCGCGTCGTCCCGTCCTTCGACCTGAACCTTGTCGCCCTCAGCGACCTCATAGACGAGCTTTCCATCGACGATGTATTGGATAGCGTCGTCGTAGGCGACGAGTTGCACGCGCATCACCTTGTCGGGCGTGATCAGGTACTCTGGATTCTTGTCTTTGTCGTTCAGGGCCAGGTGCTCGGCCGGCTTGCCGGCTACTTCTCGCGGGTAGCGTCGCATGCGGGTCGTCAGGTTGGCGGCGGCGTCGCTGCCGCCGCCGGTGCTGGCGTAGTAGCCGTGGATCTTGTCGTAGGTCGAGAACTTTCCGCTGTAACGGCTCGCGTCGAACAGGCCGTCGACCGGATCGATCGGGTCCGAGGCCAACCAGAAGTTGTTGATGTCGCGCGGCTTGACCCCCTTGATTGCCGGTTCCGGCGTCGGGCAAAGCACGTCGTACGTGATCGCGACGCGTGTCGAGAGCTCTTGCTTGAACCATGCCGTGCAGCCGCGGCCCGGCAGCAGGCAATCTAGCGAGTTGTTACGCGATGTGACCTTGACCGGCGGGAAACCGGATCGCTCCTGGACCTGGATCACCCAGCGGTCCAGGTTTGCAAAATCGTCCTGGGCCACCAGCGCACCGACGTTGAACAGGCCCACGCCGTGGCCGAGCACCTCCGGCTTGGATTCCGCGGCAAAGCCATTCGCTGCCGCCGCAAACGCAACAAAACTCGAGAGCAGAAACGCCCAATTCATGGCTTTACCTCGAGGCGCCGAACCTGGCCGGGATCCGAGCGTCGTGAACTTGGATTGCGACGAGTGACCGCGATGCGCTGCCGACTGAGTAGTCTTCGCGCCCCCACCATTGCCAGGGGAATTAGAGGATTCTCCGGGAACGAGGCTCATGGTGCAAGACTGCCAGCCTGAGCAGAGACACCTGGTCTCTCGAAGCGCCAGTGAGTCGATTGATTCTGAGGCCGACGTTGGTTCCGGGGGTATCCTTGAACAGGCCCAGCGTGGTCCATGGCGACAGACAGAAGTTGGCGGGCGGCGGGCCCCAGCGCTCGGCTACCCAACTAGCCGTGCGACCATCCCGCAGCTTCTACGCCGCTGCCTGCTTGAACTCTGCGGCGAATACCCGGCGTCCCGAGTCTGTGGGCCGCAACTACCTGCGCGGCATTGCGGCCGCCGTTTCGCCGACCGTTCTAAGCCGCCCCTATGTCCCTCACCCCTGCGCCGCCTCAACGTGCGCCTGGTCGCAGCGCGCGAGCAGGCCGACCTGACCTCCGTGCCGCGTAGCAGGACGCGGCCTGGGCGCCTGAGTCGCCTCGACGATTGCGCCGTGGCCTACAGAGCAGGTCGGCAGCGCGATTGGATACTTGTGGGGCATTCTCAGCCTCTGTCGATCAGCCCCCGGAGAGCAGACAGCCCTATCCAGGTGGTGACGAAGGAGAAAGCCAAGATCGCGACCAGCATGAGGTTCGTCGCTCCGCCAAACCTGAAGTCGCCCATGAGCTGCTTCCGGTTCCCCAGGTACAGGATGCAAGCGACCGTCGCTGGCAACAGCAACGCATTGAACGCCTGCGATGCGATCATGACAAATACCGGCGGAGCGTGGGAAAGCGGCACAACCAGTCCGAGTAGAGAAACCGCCAGCACCATTGCCCGACACTTCAGCAGAGTCATATCCCGCCGCGAGTCGCTGAAATCGCAGAGCAGCCACGGAAGCATGAGCACGTTGGGAAACTGCGAAGATACGCCGGCCGCCATGATGCCAACAGCAAATAACGACGTCGCCAGGGCGCCGGCCAGGGGCTCCAGCAATGTGATCATCTGCGATGTCTGGGAGAGCCCGACGCCCTTCACAAACAACGTTCCCGCAGCCGTCGCCATAATCGCGCCGCTAATCACGAACATCAGCGTTGCCGACACGGCGGCGTCCCGGCGTTGCTTTCCGAGATCCTTGAGCGTCCACCCCGCTTCCTTCACCAGCGTCGTGCGAAGGATAAACAGCCCCGGAAAGACCGTGGTGCCGACCATCAAGGCGATCACCAGAAACCGCCCGCTCCCCAGCTTCTCCGGCAGCTCCGGGAGACTGGGAACCATGCCCAGGGCGATCGCACCATAACTCACCTCCCGCACAGGACTTCCAGCCGATACTGGTCGCTCCATGCGGCCGCGAGGCGTTTGTTCTTGACGCCCAGCTTGCGTGAGGTGTTGTTCTTGAGCAGGCTCAGCGCTGTCCTGCGCAGCAGGCTGAAGTTGGCGTCGGCGTGGCCTTTGCGGATGCGGCATTGGTCTTCGCCGAAGGTGACGTCTAGTTGCCAGTGCAACGCGTTCTCGATCGCCCAGTGGCCACGGACCGCGTCGGCGAACTTTTGGCCGCTGAGGTAGCGGCTGGCGATGTAGTAGCGGGTGTCGTGCGTCTGCGTTCCGTCGGCGTGGGTCGTGATGCGGCACGCCAGGCCGATCGCCTTGAGCCCGCGCCACTTGCTCCCCTCGTCGAACCCGTCCGGAAGCTTCGCTAAGTAGTAGTAGCGATCGTCCTGCCGGCCGTGCCCCTTCTCGTGCGACTCGGAGCGGCGGCAATCGATGCCGCTGCAATCGTCTTCGAGGTGGGCGGCGAAGAAGCCCTTGATCGCTGTGTGCAGCTTGGGCTGGTTCCCCTTGACCGCCAGCACGTAGTCCCCCCCTCCCACGACGATCTGCTCGGCGATCTCCCGCTGGCAGCCCATCGCATCGATCGTCACCAAACACCCCTGGATTTCTAGGATATCCAGCAGCTTGGGAATGGCCGTGATCTCGTTGCTCTTCGCGTCGGTGACCACCTGCCCCAGCGCGATGTGATTGGCCGACGCCCACGCGCTGACCATGTGGATCGGCGCCTTGCTGCTCGCCGCGTCGAAGCTCCTCCGTAAGGTCTTGCCGTCGATCGCGATCACCTGCCCTTCGGTCACCTCGTGCAACGCCGTGATGAAGCTCAGCAGGCACTTCTCGAACTCCGCCGGCTTGATCGCCGCGAAGACCGCGTTGAAGCGGTCGTGCGAGGGGACCCCACTGCTCATGTCCAAGAATCTCGCCAGCCAATCCTTCTTCTCCCGCGACCAGTCGGCGATCGCCACGAAGTCGTCCGCCCCGCTCAGCACCGCGCACAACGCCATCGCCACGATGTTCACCAGCGGGTAGGTCACCTCACGCCGACGCGGGTCGGTGAGGCCCTCGAAATGCTCCGCAATCCGCACGCTCGCCTTGGCGCCCATGCCCATCCCTCCAGGTCCCGCCGGCCGCCAGGCAACACCTGCTGCCATTCCAAACGCCGGCTTGCCTAGAGGGTCGCATATTGCCTAGCTTGGCGCAATCGCCGTGGAACCATGCCCTGCAGGATGGTTGCAGGACGCGGCAAGACCATCAGCGAGCTCACGAGGAAGCAGACCGCCATCACGGCCACGATCACGGCCATGGACAGCTCAAAGACTCGGGTGCGGCCGCTCAGGAAGATGCAATAAACAAGCGTCACGAAAAAGACGGCGAAATAGATCGGAGCGATGCCGCCGTCAATGAACGCCTTCGACCATTCGCAGGAAACGTCTGACACGATCCCCATCACGCCCATCACGCTCCCGCAAACGCCGGTTCCCAAGGCGAAAATAAAGAAGACGCCGACCGCCGGATGGATGTGCCTACGAAATGCGGACAACGCCGTCTCGCCAGTGACCAGAGTAAAGTAGCCGTAAACCTCGATCAGAAGATACGTCGTCAGGCAAGAGGCGACGATGGTCCACAGCAGTGACATGCCGTAAGTGGCGCCCGCCTTAGCCATCGCGGTGACGCTCCCCGTGCCGATGTTAAAGCCAAGCAGAGAGATTCCGGGCAACAACTGGGCCGGCAGCTTTCCCAACGCCTGGAAGACGGAGCTTCGTTCTTTCACTTGGTAGGCTCGACGGTTCGGCGCTCTGCAGCGGGGTGGAAGATGAATCTTAAGACCTCAGCTCCTTCCGCAGCAAGGCGACAACGGCAACCCCCTCTGAAGTGCTGCGAGTGCTGCACACTCCGCCATCGAAGCGAGAATGCCGTTGCTTGCCCCGCGGTTCCTAGAAACTATCTCGAGCTGCACCTAGCAGTCTTTCCCTGCGCGGTTCGGTGGGCAAGCCTGTCGCTCGGAAACGCATCGCAGGGTCTCTGCCCGCAAGATGCGAAAGTCCGCCGCAGCCAAAAACTGCAATCGTGGCCTGCCTCGCGGAGCTGTCCCGAGTGCGAACGCGGAGCGATCCGCTAGGCAGGCACACACTCGGCCAAGGGTCGCCTTGGATGGTTACCGATCTAGTGTCGCAGCCGGGGCTGGGACGATCGTGTCGGTGGCAGGGCGCCCCAAGGGGACGCTGCGCCGGCGCGTGAACCGCGCCCAGCTCCGCGTACTCCGATGCCCTCAGTGCTGAAGACATCGCCGAAGCCATCCCCCCGCCTATAGCCGCGGGTCGACCGGCTCGCTCTCCAACGCCAGCACGCCGAACACACACTCGTGTACGCGGCGCAGCGGCTCGCGGCGGACGAAGCGTTCCAGGGCCTCGATCCCCAGCGCAAACTCGCGGAGGGCAAGCGACCGCTTGCCGCCGAGCCCTCGGCTGCGGAGCCGCTTCAGGTTCGCCTCGCGGGTGTAGTCGGGGCCGTAGATGATCCGCAGGTACTCGCGGCCGCGGCACTTGACGGCGGGCTGCAACAGGCCCTTCTTGCCGCGGGCGATGAACTCCAGCGGCTTGACGACCATCCCCTCACCGCCGGCATCGGTCAGCTCGGTCCACCAGCGGACGGCTTCGTCGACTTCGGCGGGGGCCGTCACGTCGACGACCCGGTACGGGGTCGCAAGCAACACCGGCGGGTCGTGCGTGCAGACCGCCGCGAGCGTCTGCATGTGCCAGCGGTGGTCCTGCTGAACGTGGACGCGTCCCTCGCTGGCCAGCACGTGGAACGGGGCCAGCTTGAGGTCGTCCACGGAATCGACCGGCCAGCAGTAGTGGCGGTAGGCGTCGACGAAACGGCTGGCAGAACGCCCGCGCTGCTGGAAGTCTTCGCGCAGGCCCACGAGCAAATCCCGTTCTTCTCCGCTGAGTCGATCGGCCGCCTGCGCTATCGCGCTGACCACCTGCGGCAGGGCGGCCGTGGCCGCAGAGCCGACCGCGGCGTACTGGTTCTTGAGCAGCTCTTGGGCCTTCGCCGACCAAGGCATCAGCTCGCAGTCCAGCACGACCCAATCTGTGACGTGCTCTTCCCAGAACCGCCCGGCAGTCAGCGCATCGCGGACGCGTCCCAGCAGGGCCTCCTCGATCCGCGGGTCGCTAAAGAACCGGCGTCCGGTTCGTGTGGTGATGACCCCCGCCTCGCCTTGGACGCCAAACCGCCGTGCGGCGGCCTCGGCGTCGCGGCAGACGACAACCACCGCCCGCGAGCCCATGTGCTTCTCCTCGCAGACGACCGTCGCGATCCCCTGGCTGCGGTAGTAGGCGAGCGCCTCTTCGGGGTGCTCCAAGTAGCCCTCTTTCGCGCTGGTTTCCGAGGGCGACATCGTCGGCGGCAGGTAGACCAGCCACCTAGGGTCCGCGGCGAAGCGGCTCATCACCTCGAGTGCGGCCGTCCCGTTCTCCTCGCGGATGGTGATGTTGGGCCGCAACCGGGTGGAGACGATCCGCTTGCCGATCACGTCTGCGAGGTCCAAGAGGTCGTCGTGCTCCTGCTGCAGGCCGAGCGACGAGGCCCGCTGCGCGTCGGGCAAGAACGGCCGCGCAGGCTCGCAGTAGGTCTGGAGGGCTTGGACGGAGACCGTCTCGAGCTCCGGGTAACGCAGCGCGGTCAGCGCGCCGCCGAACACGCAGCCGGTGTCGATGTTGAGCGTCTTGTTCAGCCACTCGGGCGCCGGGACCGGCGTGTGCCCGTAGACCACCATCGCGGCGCCGCGGTACTCAGAGGCCCAGGGGTAGCGGACCGGCAGACCGAACTCGTCGGTCTCGCCGGTCGTTTCGCCGTAGAGGGCGAACTCGCGCACCTTGCCCGATCCGCGTCCCTGCATCGACTCCTTCATGCCCGCGTGCGCGACGACGATCTTGCCGTCGTCGAGCACGTAGTGGCTGATAAGGCCATCGAGAAAATCTGCCAAGCCTCGGCAGAACCCCGCCCTCGATCCTTCTGGGATCGCGTCGATCTCTGCCATCGTCTCTGCCAAGCCGTGCGTGAGCTGCACATTCTTGCCGCGCAGCTTGCGGAGCAGCTTGACGTCGTGGTTGCCCGGGACGCACAGCGCGGCGCCCGCAGCCATCATGTTCCGCACCAGGCTGAGCGTATCGACCACCCGCGGCCCGCGATCGACCAAGTCGCCGACAAAGACCGCCTTGCGGCCATCGGGATGGGCATAGCTCAACCCCGCCCAAGGCGGATTGGGGTCGGCGGCGGGCGCAGCTCGATAGCCCAGCTCAGTGAGCAATGCCTCCAGCTCATCGCAGCAGCCGTGCACGTCACCGATGAAGTCGAATGGGCCGTGCTCGTCCCGCTTGTCGTTCCACAGCGGCACGCGCACGATCGTGGCCGCATCGACCTCGTCGGGGCTCTCCATCACGAACACGTGCCGGAAGCCCTCACGCTTGAGCCCCTTAAGCGAACGACGCAACTGCGACCGCTGGTTGCGGATCACGTGCGGCCCAAAGTCGCGGTCGGCCCGGCCGCGGTTACGCTGGATGCAGACCTCTTCGGGCAGGTTCAGCACGATGGCGACCGGCAGCACGTGGTGCGCTCGCGCCAAGCTGATCAAGGGCCGCCGCGCCTCGGGCTGCACGTTGGTGGCGTCGACCACCGTCAGCCGCCCGGCCGCCAGCCGCTTGGCGGCGATGTAGTGCAGCACGTCGAAGGCGTCGTTTGTTGCTGCTTGGTTGTTCGGGTCGTCGCTGACCAGGCCGCGGCATGCGTCGCTAGAGAGGACTTCTGTCGGCAGAAAGTGCCGGCGCGCGAAGGTGCTCTTGCCGGCGCCGCTGGGGCCGATGAGGAGGACGAGGGAGAGGTTGGGGAGGGAAAGCTTTGTCATTCTGACGACGTGCGCACTCCGAGAAGTCCCGTGATGAACTCGCTGTACTCATCCCGCATCGGCAGATCAAGGATGCGACGCAGCCGACGACGCACCGCGGTAACCGGCTGCCCGCTTTGTCTGTTCACGGCGTGCTTCTCGTAATCCTCCCAGACCACTCCGATGCCTCGCTTCTGCCAGCTCGGGATCTCGTTGAAGTTGATGCCGCGTTGAAAGAGTAGCTCGTTCTTGTCGGCGACCGAGAGATTCATCAACGCCTTTGTGGCATCTTGCGTGCTGCTCCCCTCTTTGCGGAGCGACCAGTAGCAGCAGGCGTTGAGAGCGTTCCTGTGGGCGTCCTCGTTTCGCCAGCGGAAGTAGTCGACGACATCGCCGCGGGTCGGGAGCTGCGATACTCGGCAGTCAAAGCAAGCCACGGCGCCGAGCAGCAGAGAGAACTTTGCGCTTGCTTCGCCTGCTAGAATAGAGTTTATTTTTCGGCCTTCTCACCAGAATCTGTGGGTGAATTCCGGCTCGGGTAGGGCGCCGAGGTTGTGGTACAGGGCGATTTGGGCCGCTTCGTAGGTGCGGAAGCCGTACGATTTTCTCGTGGTCAGTTTTACCTTGTTGTTGAATCCTTCGACAACGCCCGAAGAGTAGGCCCCTTTGGCCCGGAACCAGTTGAGGATTAGCCGCCGGTGGCTACGCAGCGTGCGGGCTACCTTCTTCATCGGTTCGAGTTGGCTACGCATCGTGCGGGTGCACCACTCGTCCAGGAACCGGCCGGCCCAACCCGGGCTGACGTACTCCCAGAACCGCTGGAAGTCTTCCCGCAGCAAGTGCGCCCGCACGCTCCGCAGGTTGTACCTCAGCAGCTCCGAGAGCTTCACCGTCTGCTGCTCAGTCAAGTTCTCCGGCCGCTTCAGCAGACACCACCGTGAGTGCTTGAGCACCGGCTCGTAGCCGTCGGCCTTCATCGCCTTCGCCTCCCCGGCGCGGACCTCGTCGATCGCCTCGTTCATCTTCTTCATGATGTGGAACCGGTCCAGCACGTGGACCGCCTGGCCCGCCCTCGCGGCGATCACCTTCAGGTAGGGCTTCCATCCGCCTTCGGCGGACACACGAACTTCAGTTTGCCTGAACGCTCCTTTCCCAGCACCTCGAAGAACCCCTCGAACGCCGCCTCGGTGCGGTCCCGACCGATCCACAGAAGCCGCTTGGCCCCCTCGTCGATCTGGTAGACCAGCGTCAGGTACTTGTGCCCCTTCTTCCAGGCCACCTCATCGACTCCGATCGCTTCGATCCCTTCCAGGCCGCGGTGCGCCAGGCCCCACAGCACCGCGTGCCGCACCGAGCGGAACACGTTCTGCCATGAGGTGTCGAACGCCAAGGCCGTCCCCCTCCACGACAGCCGCTTTGCCCAAGCCGCCAGGAACCAGCGGTACGTCGTCGTCAGTTGGTTCTTCCCGTCACACCAAGGGACCCGCTCGACCTTCACCCCACACGCCGGGCAATCGACCCGCCGCATCGCGTACACCAAGAACACCGAAATCTGCCACAGCGGCACGTACGCGAACCGCCGCTCGGGCAGGCGGTCATACCCCGGACGCTTCTCGCCGCAGCCCGAGCACACCGCCTGGCCGTTGGCCCGTGGCGCGATCGGGACCTCAATCGCCTGCTGGGAGTCTGCCCAACGGGCTTCTTGGTACACGAACGACTTGTGCCGCTCGACGCGATTGAGGATAGTCTTGAGCTGCACGGCCGCGGGCCTTCGGGGGGATGGTGCTTCGCAACAACATCCTTAACCGATCCTCCCGTGGCCGTGTCTCTTTCGCACCTCCGTCCCCCTTCTTCCATCAGAGTTCGCCTGAGCCCCTCCGTCTTCACCCTCGCATCGGCCCTCACCCCACGACGGCCGATGCGAGGGGGAAGGCGGAGGGGCGACACCCCTCTGTTGAGCCGGAGCTGAGGTCTGCCTCAAATGCACTCACCGTTTTCACCCACAGGTTCTGGTGAGGAACCATTTTTCGGACCTTTCTTCCGAAAGCGTCGGCGTCGCGGTCCAGCAGAAGCGAGATCTCATCGCTCTCGGTGTAGCCGTACGTGATGCGGACCCCACAGTCCATCAGGTGCTCGACCGTCTCCGCCATGGCGTCACGGAATCGCACGTCGAAGGGCGCCTCGAAATTTTGCACTTCCTTCGTGAGCCTGGTGAAGCTGCGGCCATCCAGCCGCACGACGATGTAGATGCCAGACAACACGCAATGATCGTGCGCGGTCTCGAACACCCTCATCCTGCTGTCGAGCTCGTCAAACTTCATCGGTCCACTCACTTACGATGAATGCGTTGTTCTCGTCGATTGACCCGTAGTACAACTCGTCGAATTCTTCTCGCCATTCAGGCAGCTGGAGTCTGCCGTAGGTCCCCAGAAGGCCTTTGAGCGGGACGACCTTATCCGCAGAGCGCCGGCTATTCCTCTGCTTGCACTCATCGACTTTGGAGGCAAAGTAGTAGCCGACAACGCGGAAGCCTGCGTCCTTTGCTCCCTGGATATACCCGACACGCTCAGTCCGCGTCGGGTTCGTGTTGTCGATCGCAAATGGCTGCTTCCCCTCAAGGCAGGACGCAATCAACAGTCTTTCGCGGTGTCGGGTGCGCAGCATGTCGAGATTGATTCTCACATGGGAGTCGAACATGCGTTCGCGGTAGAACGACGATTTGCCAGACGCTTGGAGCCCGATGAAGATAGCGGCTTCCATTCATCACTCAGAGAAATTGACAGCGCTGCCTTTAGATGCCCTTGCGATATGGCGGACGCATTGAACCGTACAGTGACAGCAGGAAAGGCGACACGACGCATCGTCTAGAACTTCACGCATCCCGATTGCCCCGATGTATCCGCCCTCGACTAACTACGGACGCGGTCTAACAGTTCCAGAAACGCGGGCCGCAACGATGCGTGCAGTTTCCGCGCAAACGATCGCGGCAGCTTGTGCATCGCAATCAGCTCGACTACGTCGGCGAAATCCTTGTGCATTCGGCGGGCGTTTCCCTGGCCACAGGCGAGCTTCGATTCGATCAACCGCGCCAGTGTTAATACGGGTAACCCTTCAATCTGCGTGACCGATTCTTCATCCGCAGGGTCCGGCAGTCGGACCTCCGAACCGGCGCCCGCCTTGTCGCCGGCTAGCAGGAACTGCAAAACGATACCCGCGGGCGAGTCGAACTCTTTCTGGTCGGCATCCCAGCGCCAACCCGCGTATGTTAGCGCGCCGCGGATTGCATCGGCGTCCCCAGAACGCACGAGCAGGTCAACGTCGACCGTGTTGCGCCTGTAACCGTGCAGGCATACGGCCACCCCGCCAAGCACCGCGTGCGGCAGCCCGGCGGCGCCCAACACGGCATGCGACGCGAGCGCAGCGTCCCACAGCGTTTCGTTTCCGAGCATCGCGTAGACCCTGCTGGCGGTGTGCATCGTTCAATCCTGGACGTGAGTGGCGGACTGCCACAACCCGATTGTAGCAGCGGAGCGCGACGCCGAGCGAGGCTCCTGGACGTTCCGCCCAGTGCCGTTGGCGGTATTACCCACGGAGCCGCAGACGCAGGAGTAGGTCATTCAGCGCATCTCGTCCGCTCGCCAGCTCCGGGAGCGACGACTTTTCCATCGCAACCTCTAGCTCGCTAACCAGTCGCCCATACTCCCGCTCATAGAACTCAACGTCCGCCGCGTCGAGCCGACCCTTCTCCGGCCCGGCCAGCTTCCGCTCGACCAGCTCGTCGATGTACGTCAGCTTGGCCGACTGGTTGAGCGTCAGCAGGTTTGCCTCGACCTTGCCGGTCCGCATCAGGTGGATGCCGGTCAGCAGCACGCGGTAGACGTACAGCAGCGGCTTGACCTTGGGGGGCTCGTCCTTGCGGAACAGCTTCCACTGCGTCGCTGCGAACCCAAGGTAGTGGTGGGCGTGGTGGCGAGTGATGCAGTCCTTGCCGATAGCCTTCAGCTCTGTGTGCTCCGGCGTGGTGTAGACCACCAGCGGCGAAAGCAGTTGCTCCAGCACGTAGCCGTTCTTCTTCAGCATCAGGCCGAAGAACTTCTTTGCGTCGTGCGTCACCAGGTCCATCTCGATGCCGTCGTGCACGCCCTCCTTCTCGACGGTGTCGCTTCCCCCGCCCTCTGGCCCGTCGAGGCCCACCACCTGCTCCAGCGGCAACAGGTGAACGCCGCGCAGGTCGAAGTCAGAGTCGGCAGAGGGGAATCCGTACAAGTGCGCCCCGCTGATCGTCGCGAAGACGAGCGGGTAGGGGTGGGCGTCGACTTGACGTTGGAGCTTGTTGTAGTCGATTGTCTGTGCGTTCACGGCAGTTCCTCAGCCACAGCCAGCCGCCGCGCCCGCACCATAAACGCGTTCACGCGCTCGTAGTCGGGCCGTTCGGGCAGGTCCGTTTCCGCCAGGGCCCGGTCGAACTGGGCATGCAGCCGCTTCCGCCAAGCCTCGACCTCGTCCCACGGCATCTCGCCACGCTTGATCGCGAACAGCCCGTCGCGGTGCTCGCCGACGTCGACCGGCACGAAGCCCTCGCGGAGCACGTGGATGCCCGACAGCAGCAGACGGATGAGGTGCATCACGTGCTTCGGCTTCAGACGGCCCTGGTTGCGGAGGTCGGCCTGCATCCGCTTGAACTGGCTCATCACGTAGCCGTTGTAGGTCTGGTAGACCAGCCGCGAGAGGAACGCGTCGCGCATCGCCAGCAGCTCCTGCGCGAGCGGCGTGGCGTGCTCGACCAGCGGCGTGTAGAGGCACTCCAAGATGTTCGGGTTCCCTTTGAGCGCCATCACGAGGAACTTCTGCAGCTCCCAGTAGCATTCTTCGTTGGCGTCGTTCTCGAGCTGAGCCGGCACGCCGTACAGCGACCAGTGCAGCTCGGCCGGCGGCAGGTAGACGCCGCGGCGGTCCGTGTCGGACGCGTCGGTGTCGAGCCCAAACGCCCGCGAGCCGACCACGCAGCGGTAGATGACACGGTCGAACAGCCCGTGCGTTGCGAGGGCCTGGTTCGAGTCGGCGATCTTCCCCTGTTTGTACTCCGCGAGCTGCATCAGGTTGTCGTGGTGCAGCGGCGCCTCGAAATCGTCAACAAACCGCACGCGGTACGAATGCTGCCGGTCCCGCGGCGCGCGGATCACCACCCCCACGGCGCCCGCGGGATGCACGGCCCTCCCGTCGGACCCGTGCACCTCCTTCAGCGCAACGACCTGGGTTCCTACTGAGTAGATGAGGTTCGGGCTGGTGTGGACGCGGTCGCCAATAGCCATCTCGCTGCGCTCGGTCTCAGGTCCACGACAACACGTAGCCAACTCTCGCTAACGTTGCACCGAAACCGCCGCCAAGAGCTGAGCGTGCAACGCGTCAGGCGCCAAGTCGGCGCCGTTCGGCCAGCAGATGACGCCGTACTCGTCGATGCTGGCCTGATTGAACAGGCTGACTTCGCGAAGAGGCTCGAACACGGGGCCGAACAGGCGCTGCGACAAGTCGACCTCTCCTTCGACGCCGTCCGAGAACTTGGCGTACAGGCAGTAGTCCGCACGCGGCTCGACCTTGACGACACGAGGCATCGTGAAGTTCCTATTCCAGAGGTTCGATAGGGTTGAGAGGTCGATGCAGGTCGGCAAGACGCCAATTGGCGCGGAGTTCGTCGCGGTGCAACTCGCTCCATTCTAGAACCATTGCCAACGCGCGTCGAGGAAGTTGGCCCTCGATCACCTCAAGTGTTTCGATGGCGATCTTGGCCGCGTGTTCGCCGTAGTAGGCATGGAAGTGCTTCGGCGGGTGATCGTCGAAGTACATGCGGATCACGACCCCGTAGTAGCGGCTGATGGTTGGCATTGTCCCGCGCTCTCCGGCGCCATCCGAGGATTGTCGTTACGACGCGGATGGAGCTTGTTCAAACACCCCCATCTGCGACGGCGCCCCATGCACCGCGTCCTCCGGGCCGACCGGCAGGAACCGCACCGTGTACCCAAACCGCTCCGCCACATCCCCCGCCCACGCCTCAAACTCACCCCGCGTCCACTCGAAGCGGTGATCGCTGTGCCGCATCTCGCCGGCGGGGAGCGAGTCCCATACCGCGTTGTACTCGCGGTTGGGGGTGGTGAGCACCACGGTCCGCGGGCGGGCGTGCTCGAAGACGACCCGCTCGAAGGCGGCCAGCCGCGCCGGGTCGAGGTGCTCGACCACTTCGACGATCGCCGCGGCGTCGAAGTTCGCTAGCCGGCTGTCGCGGTAGGTCAGGGCGCCGTGGATCAGGCGAACCCGCTCGCGCTGCCTCTCTGGGAGCCGATCGAGCTTGAGCCGCCGGTGGGCGACCTCCAGCGACCGTACCGAGACGTCCATCCCAAGGATCTCGGTGAACTGCTTGTCGGCCAGCAGCTCGCGGAGCAGCTTCCCTTCGCCGCAGCCAAGGTCGAGCACCCGCTTGGCGCCCGAAGCGCGCAGCGCCGCCAGCACCGAGCCGATCCGCTGTTCGTGCAGGCTTGGCTGGCGATCGGCGAGCTGCGGCGCCGACGGCTCCGCAGCCGGCTCTTCTTCGCTCACCTCTACCGCGTCTTCTTCGGCCAAGCGAGCCAGGGCTTGGCGGATGAGGCTGTGCCGCCTGGGCAGGTAGCGGCTGGTGATCAGTTCGCGCTCCGGGTGGTCCGCCAGCCACGCCTCCCCCTTGGAGAGGAGCTTCTCGACCTCGTCGGGACCGATGTAGTAGTGCTTCTTGCCGTCGAAGACAGGGATCAGCACGTACAGGTGCTGCAGCAATCGCGCCAGGGTGATGATCTGCTTCAGCTCGACCGAGAAGTAGGGCCCCTCGCCCCACTCCGGGAACTTTTCGTCCAGCGGCGAACGCGTCACGTCGACCTGGTAGCCGAGCGGCTCGAAGACCCGCCGCAGCAGGTCGTCGCCGCCGCGCACCGGCAGCACGTCGAGCCGCGCCATGAGCGGCAGCGGCCGGGCGGCCGCGTCGGACCGCTCGTTCGACTTTCCAGAGAGCGCCGAGCTAAAGACCTTGGAGATCGCCACGCTCAAGAGAGACGAGGCGACGTAGGGGCGGTCGTTGACGTACTGGTCGAGCGGCCCGCTCTGCCAGTTGCCCTTGCCGCGCACCAGGCCGACCGGATCGATATCGAGCAGCAGGCACGCCGTGCAGCGCTCGTCGCTCGCGTCCGGGTAGAAGACGTGCGCCTTGCCGAAATTCAGCTCGAACGACTGGCAGCGGTCGGGGTGCTTGTGGAGCAAGTAGCCCAGGTCGGTCGCCGGATGGTGCGTGGTAGAAATGGTCAGCAGCATCGTGCGCGTCCCAGTGGGCCCAGAACCAGCGCGGGGCCCGCGCTTCGACGCGGGCCCCGCCGGGGTTTCACTTGTCTCTAAAAGTAGTGCCCGCGGTTCTCGCCGTCAAAAGCGGCCCGAGCGTAGGCAGCAAATCTTGAACCGCTGCCCGCTGCCGCACGGGCAAGAGTCGTTCCGCCCCAGCTTCTCTTCGAGCAGTTTGTCGCCATGAACGACGCGCACGCCGACCTTGACCCGCGTCTCAGAAGGGTAGCCCCGACGGCGTTTGCTCATCGGCTCGAAAGGAGTATTCGCATTGGGGTTGCTTGGACACGGCAGGACTCCTTGGTGTGGGAGGGGATTGGCGGACGCCTGAGAGGACAAGCCGTTGGCGGCGCGGGTTCGGAGCATGAAATCCCCAATGTGCTTGTCGACTACTTGACGGCGCCTCTTGAAGAGACGCATCAGTTCCATCCTCTCCTGCCGCCTACCGACTCGTCGCTTCCGCCCCCTCGAGCTGCACGAGGTTGTGGCACTCCCCCCAGGTTGGCGGTTCGACCCTTGCCGCCAGTCGGTGGATGACTGCTTCTGGGATCGCGGAGGCTCGATCAGCGTTCTGCTTGATGACCGTTGCTAGCGGCGGCTCGATGTAAACCAGTTCGATTCGGGCGCCGTAGTCGGCAAACAAGTCGATCCAGCGCCGCCGGGTCTGCCGGATCACGTTGGTCGCGTTGAACGCGAACGAGGCGCCCGCTCGGAGCAATTCGCGGCACCGCTCTCGCGCGGCCTGGATGACCGCTCCTTGGTCATCGGACGGGTCGATCTTCAGTTTGTTGCGGATGCCATCGAGCGACACGACTGGCGTACCGGGCCGGTGAACCGCCAGCCAACGGTCCTTGCCGCTGCCCGGTAGGCCCGACATCATGGTGACCGAGGCCTTGTACTGCTCGTGCGGCGCGTAGTGCAGGGAAGGGGAGGGCTCGCGGAAGAATAAGAAGCGTGCCTGGTCGTTCGCGAAACGGAACGGGTGCGTATAACAGCCCTGCTCCTCGGCGACCATTCTCCAGAGGTGAAGGTTCTCCTCTGGCCGAGTCGTCTCGGCAGTCGTTCTCCCCCGCGTGTCCGCCAGGGCAATGAGGAACAGGAGCCGGTTGGTCGCCATCCACGAGAGCCGCACGACCTCGCTCGCTGGATCGGTCCGCTCCAGCAGAAAAGCCGGCCTGCCGTGGTAGCGGACCATTCTGGCGATCTCCTCCCTGAGCACCAGCGGGCAACCCAGGCCCCGCAGCACGCCGCGGGCGACATGCTCTCCCTTCACGGCGTGCTTGGGCGAAGTGGTTCGGCCCGTGATGGGGTCGAGCCGCGTCGTTAGCGGTTTGGCGACATCGTGCAGCAGCGCGGTGAAGCTCAAGACGGTCCGCTCTTGCGGGAGCAAGTCGGCCCACTCCCCGATCTGCGACAACTCGGCGCAGACCATTTGGGTGTGCGTCCACACGTCCCCTTCGGCGTGCCAGTCGGCGTCTTGCAAGCACGCGCGCATCGCCCCGGACCACGGCTGCTGCCCGGCCCAGGCGACAACCTGTTCGATCGGTGCGTTCGCGAGATCGGTCCAGTTCATGACCAGATGTCCGCCCCTTCGGCGAGTCCGTTCGGCGTCAACGTCTGGTGCTGCCAATGCGTGCTCTGCTTGACCCGCTCAGTGAATTCAGGCCGCACAAACTTCGCCCGCGCCGTGACGGCGTCCTTGCCCTCCGTCCGTAGGTAGAGCCCTTCCATCAAGCTGTCGGTTTGCCGAGTCAACGGGTTGTCAAACTCGCTGTGGTACCGCGAAGGACCGATCAGCTCCGCCAGTTGGGCGCGTGTGGCCGGCCCGCGGTGCAACACCGGAACCGTCGGAACGCCGGCCCCGGCGAGCAGCTGCAACCGACGATCCAGGCAGAGGAACGACGCTGCTAGCTTGTCGTAAACATCGAACTCGAACAAATAGTGCGGCAACCGCCGGTAGTGGATGGAATGCCTCGCGAACACCCACTCTCCGAACAAGATGTAGCGAATGCCGAGACGGTCTTCGAGGGCCCCACGCTTTACCACGGCCCACTGTTTGAACAAGTCGTATTGTGGGTGCATCCCCTCGGTGATGAGATGCCCCCGGCATTGCAGCACGAGCTGGCCGGAACCGTCGAAGTGGATGCCGACGTTCGTCCCATCCAGCTTCTCTTCGACAATCAGCGACTCGCGCGCGAGCAGCGTGAGCGAGGCCTGCTCGGACAGGTGCTTGTCGTCGTCGCTGCCGCGGGAGCCGAACAGGTGCGGCGTCCTGGGATACTTAACGAACTGTCCGTGCGAGGCGCCAGGGCGATTGCGCCACGCTGGGTAGTCTGCGAGACTTACGGCGAGTCGAACATGATTTCGTTGGGAGCGCCGCTTGCGTCATGTTTGCGTTCTTGTCGGAGGGATTGTTGTGGGCGAGGTTTCCGAGGCAGGGATCGCGAGGCATTTTGAGGGGCTAACCGATCCGCGTCGGCGTGAGCCGATCTACCCGTTGGTGAACGTTGTGGTGATGGCGTTGTGCGCGGTCCTAAGCGGGGCGGACGACTTCGTGTCGATCGCCGCGTGGTCGAGGGAGAAGAGAGGGTGGCTGGCGAAGTTCTTGGACCTGTCGGCGGGCGTGCCTTCGCACGACCGCTTCAACGCGGTCTTCGCGGCCCTCAACCCGGCCGAGTTCGAGAAGTGCTTCTTGAGCTGGGTCACCGCGCTGCATGAGGTCACCGACGGCCAGGTGATCGCGATCGATGGTAAGACGCTGCGGCGCAGCTTCGACGCAGCGAGCAGCAAGGCGGCGATCCACATGGTGAGCGCCTGGGCGACCGCCAATCATATCGCCCTGGGGCAGGTCGTCACCGACGCCAAGAGCAACGAGATCACAGCCATCCCAAGGCTGCTTGAGATGCTGGAAATCAAGGGGTGTTTGGTGACCATCGACGCGATGGGGTGTCAACGGGAGATCGCCGAGCGGATCGTCGAAGGGGGCGGCGACTACGTGCTGGCGACCAAGGGGAACCAACCGAACTTGTGCGAAGCGATCGATGCGTTCTTCACCGCGCAACTGGAAGACGACTGCCGGAACGTGGCGTGCCGACGGCACGAGTCGCACGAGAAGGGGCACGGCCGCGAGGAAGACCGCTACTACTACCTGACGAAGCTGCCGGAGGGGTTTCCCGAGCGTGAGAAGTGGCGTGGGCTCAAGGCGATCGGCATGGCGGTCCGCATCACCACCCATAGCGACGGCGCACAGACATTCGACACGCGCTACTACATCACTAGCCGCTACATGAGCGGCAAGAAGTTCGCCGAGGCGGTGCGCGGCCACTGGGGGATCGAGAACTCACTCCACTGGCAGCTCGACGTGACGTTCGGCGAAGACCAATGCCGCGTCCGCAAGGGACACGCCGACGCCAACCTCAGCCTGCTGCGCAGAACGGCGCTGAGCCTCCTCAAGAACAACACCTCCCGAAAGCTCGGCGTAAAGAACAAACGCCTCACCGCGGCATGGAGCGATCAGTACCGACTCGAAGTGCTCTGCGGGGCATGAGTTAACGTGCAATCGCCCTGTGCGAGGCGCCCATCGCATACTTCCTGCCGCGTTAAACTCTCTTGCCCGTTAATCTCACCGACGGCCATCGCCCCAGCACGTGTTTGGGGCGCCCTCAGCATACCCCACTCGGAAGGAGCAAAAGACGCCATCCTCACCAACTTCCGCTATACGCTGGCGGAAGGACAAGCCGTAGCACTCGGAAGTTCGCTCCAAATGCAGAGCTTGGATCGCCGCAGGACCGTGGCAAGAACCGTGCGACGCCGAAGCAAGGCGCGAGCATTCGCAGCCATGAAGACTGGCGGTCTGGTGGCCGTTGCCCATGCGAGCCGCACAAAGATCGGACGGCCCAGGTTGGTGGCCGCGCTTCCATGAGAGGGCGGCGCCTCTCAGCGCGCGCCCAAGTACCCGGCGACCTTCAAACCAACACAAGAAGCCCAGCGCGCAAGGACGCCGAGTTCTTTCTCGGTAGGCAGCCGGTTCAGCTTGCCGCGGGCCTGGCAGATGGTCAGCGTGTTGCTACGCACTTCGATCGTCAGCGCCTTTGACGTCCCCTGGAACGACTCGACCTCCATCGTCCAGATCGAGCAATGGCCCCTGGCGCACGACGAGGCGTACGTGGCGACACAGTGCTTCATCTGCCGCCCTTCGGCCATCAACGCCTTCGAGCCGAGCAGTTCTCGGATCGTCCATACCCGCAGGTTGCCCCCGCTGAGCGCGCCCTCGGTAAACTCGAACGCCTCGATGCCGCACGGCGCCCATTGGCGCAGTTGCAGCGAGTTGTCGTGGGCCAGTCGGCCGTGCCATCGGTTGACCTGCCGCAGCAGCGACTCGGGCGTGCGCCCTTTCATCGTGAGATGCGGCTGAGGCGGCGGCGACTCTTCCCTCCGGCCGGGTGCGATGAAGACCCTCTCCGGAACAAACTTCTGGTGGTGGAGGAAGTCGACAATCGGGCCGATGTGGGCGCGGTCGAGCATCGGATGCGCGATGAACCACCTAAGCACGGTCGCCCAGAATGCTTGGTGCTCAAACGACTCGGCGAGCCGCGTGCCGAGGACCGCTCGGGCGAGCCGATCGTCGCCCCCTAGGGCGCGGACCTGTCCCCATTGCAGCGCGTGCGGCACGCTCAGGTCGCCGGGCGCCCGCATGAAGTGGTGGGCCATCTTCTTGGTGCAGGGGATCGGCAGCTTGCAGTCGCGGATGCTGCGTCCGCCTCCTACGTGCACGTACCAACGCCGGTGCTCGGCCGCCGCTTCGCCGCGACCGGCGAACCACACCCCGTCGAAGAACGCCGGGAGGTCGTCGTACCTGGCGAATAAGTGCCGCAGCAGAGAAGAGAACTGACGCCCCACGTTCCGGGTGGTCGGCTTCCACCTCTCGACCGGACGCAGCCAACCGCGTGCGTGAATCGCCACCAAGACAAGCGCCTCGAGGTAGGTGTTCCCCTCAATGAAGCCCAGCCGGGGCGCCACGGGAGCGTTGTCGAAGAACTTCGTGCGGCAGCCATCTAGATGAGTGAGCAGACGAAGCAACTCCGGCCGCGGGACCCGGCGTTCGTTCAGCGGCCCCTTCTTTCGGACCTGGATCGCCTGACAGAACCGCAGGAGCTGAGGCTGCGTGACGTCGCCCTCGCGAAGCCGCCCCGCGCAGATGTCCTTGACTGTCGCGAGCGGGTTGCGGGTCTCTTGCTTCTTCGACCTCAGTCTGGCGCGGGCCGCGTTCTCCGCCGCGAAGTAGCGTTCGCGGCAACGCGTCTTCCAGTGCTTGTTGAGCTTCTGCCCAAACCCGTGCTCCGCGCACCAGGCGCGATAGCTTTCGACCGACCCAAGGCCGAGTTTGCCGATGTGGATCAGGAGCTCACGGTCTGGTTCGACGGCGGTGGCTTGTTTCTTTGGGCGCATGGTTTGAGAAATCGGGAGAGGGGCGGGTCGCCCGTGTACGGCGTAGGTGGAGCATGGCTGTTGCTGAGGAGGTGAGATTCTTCACGTGATCGACGCCTCTTCGTTGAACTGGTACAAGACGATACGGCTTGAGACACCCTCAAGCGGACGAAGGTTCACGGCGTCGGCGCACTACACGCCCACAGGAGCGGGATTCGAACTCGGACGCACGCGTCTCTGGTCGGACGAAACGGCCGACGCCGCGTTCGTCAAAGAAAAGACGGTCCGTGCCTCGAGGCAAGAACACCGGGCTGGGCGGCTTCGGGGACCAGGGTGAACTTCTCACCCACGACGCTTGATATCTACGGCCGGACCAGTAGCTGGCGAAGGACTGCAGACAAACCCGTAGGTGATGCGATGCCCCTTCGGATCCTGCCGTTTGCGAGTTTCAAGCCCTCGAGATATTGTGGAAGTCGGCGGCGCGACCGTCCGCGAGGTCTTTGACGCAATCCACACTGCAGAGCCCGACGACGTCCCGCCGGCCTACGCGATGGTGCCGATCCTGCTGCAGGGGTTGAACCACAAGAGACCGGTGCGTCGCAAGCGGCGCGGCATGACCCACGTCTATTCAGCTGTGATCAAGCGATCGATCGCGACGCGGAGGGCATGGCCGTCGATTTCGTGGCTCGGGTGTGCGACGGGGCGATGAGCGAGTCCATAGCGCCGGGGCTGCGGCTGCAGAAGCTCAGCCCCAAAGAGCTCGCAGATTCGAAGCGACGATCCGAAAGGCCCGTCAGCAAGACGTGGACGCACGGCGCCCGTCTCGGAGGACCCCTCATAAGCAATAGCGTTGTTCATCTTCCAGGCAGGTGCATTCAAGCCATGCTGCGCAGCCCCGAAAGATGGTTCCTCACCAGAACCTGTGGGTGAAAACGGTGAGTGCATTTGAGGCAGACCTCAGCTCCGGCTCAACAGAGGGGTGTCGCCCCTCCGCCTTCCCCCTCGCATCGGCCGTCGTGGGGTGAGGGCCGATGCGAGGGTGAAGACGGAGGGCTCAGGCGAACTCTGATGGAAGAAGGGGGACGGGGGTGCGAAAGAGACACGGCCACGGGAGGATCGGTTAAGGATGTTGTTGCGAAGCACCATCCCCCCGAAGGCCCGCGGCCGTGCAACTCAAGACTATCCTCAATCACGTCGAGCGGCACAAGTCGTTCGTGTACCAAGAAGCCCGTTGGGCAGACTCCCAGCAGGCGATTGAGGTCCCGATCGCGCCACGGGCCAACGGCCAGGCGGTGTGCTCGGGCTGCGGCGAGAAGCGTCCGGGGTATGACCGCCTGCCCGAGCGGCGGTTCGCGTACGTGCCGCTGTGGCAGATTTCGGTGTTCTTGGTGTACGCGATGCGGCGGGTCGATTGCCCGGCGTGTGGGGTGAAGGTCGAGCGGGTCCCTTGGTGTGACGGGAAGAGCCAACTGACGACGACGTACCGCTGGTTCCTGGCGGCTTGGGCAAAGCGGCTGTCGTGGAGGGGGACGGCCTTGGCGTTCGACACCTCATGGCAGAACGTGTTCCGCTCGGTGCGGCACGCGGTGCTGTGGGGCCTGGCGCACCGCGGCCTGGAAGGGATCGAAGCGATCGGAGTCGATGAGGTGGCCTGGAAGAAGGGGCACAAGTACCTGACGCTGGTCTACCAGATCGACGAGGGGGGCCAAGCGGCTTCTGTGGATCGGTCGGGACCGCACCGAGGCGGCGTTCGAGGGGTTCTTCGAGGTGCTGGGAAAGGAGCGTTCAGGCAAACTGAAGTTCGTGTGTCCGCCGAAGGCGGATGGAAGCCCTACCTGAAGGTGATCGCCGCGAGGGCGGGCCAGGCGGTCCACGTGCTGGACCGGTTCCACATCATGCAGAAGATGAATGGGGCGATCGACGAGATCCGTGCCGGGGAGGCCAAGCAGATGAAGGCCGACGGCTACGAGCCGGTGCTCAAGCACTCGCGGTGGTGTCTGCTGAAGCGAAAGGAGAACCTGACCGAGAAGCAGACGGTGAAGCTGTCCGAGTTGCTGAAGTACAACCTCCGGAGCGTGAGGGCGCACTTGTTGCGAGGAGACTTCCAGCGGTTCTGGGAGTACGTCAGTCCGGGTTGGGCCGGCCGGTTCCTGGACGAGTGGTGCACCCGCACGATGCGTAGCCAACTCGAACCGATGAAGAAGGTAGCCCGCACGCTGCGCAGCCACCGGCGGCTGATCCTCAACTGGTTCCGGGCCAAAGGGGCCTACTCTTCGGGCGTTGTCGAAGGATTCAACAACAAGGTAAAACTGACCACGAGAAAATCGTACGGCTTCCGCACCTACGAAGCGGCCCAAATCGCCCTGTACCACAACCTCGGCAGCCTACCCGAGCCGGAATTCACCCACAGATTCTGGTGAGGAGGCCGAAAGATAAGTGCCGCAGATGTCGAAGAGGGCCGCGACTCAGGCCTCCCTGGCTATAGCGACACACCACAGCCCGTCCAAGGCTTTATCCAGACGGGCACGATGCGGAACGACTCGGCTAACTCACACCGGGTTCGCTGTGCCACCCCCTCAATCCCTACCGCGAACCTTCGACCAACAACGCATCACGCCGGCCTTGTCGAACAATCGCTTGAAACGCTGCGTAGATCGCTTCCGGACGGAGTCCTTTCTTATCAAATCGACGGAGCGAACGATGGGCCAGCCAGCTAGCAAGCTGAAGAAGCTTGCCTACAAGGTGACGAATTGGCGGGAGAACAACGAGTCGTTGGTCAATCAGGGCGACATCACCTTCTGGTTCGATGAAGCGGTGATCGACGTGTGGGAACACCAGAACGGCCAGAAGAAGGTCGGGCGTCCGTTCATCTACAGCAACGTTGCGGTCGAGACGCTGCTGACGATCCGTGAGTTGTTCCGGCTCCCGTATCGACAGACCGAGGGATTCGGCCGTGCGCTGGCGGTGCTGATGGGGGCCCAAGTGGCGATCCCCGACTACACGAGCCTGCAGAAACGCGCCGCCAAGCTGGAGGTCTCGATCAGCGTGCGTCAGGCCAAGGGGCCGATCGACGTGGTGATCGACAGCACAGGCCTCAAGGTCTACGGCGAAGGCGAATGGAAGGTGAAGAAGCACGGCGTCGGCAAGCGACGCACGTGGCGGATGGTCCACCTGGTGGTCGACCCGGCGTCGCACACGATCGTCGCCCAGATCGTGACCGGCGCCAACATGCACGACGGCGACGCGGCCAAGCCGCTCTGGAAGCGGGTCGAGGCCAAGGTCCAGACGTTCTATGGCGACGGGGCCTACGACCAGTGGAAGGTGCGTGACTACTTGCAGAGCGAGTCGATCCATCAGTTCATCCCGCCACGGAAGAACGCGAAGATCAAGCAGCACGGCAACACGTCCGCTGAGGTGGTGCGGATTCCACGGACAGGTGAAGTCCTTAAAATGGGCCCACCCTCAGGAGTCCCTTGATGCCTGGTAAGAAGCAGAAGCCAACGAAGCCGGCCCGCCTGTGAGTGGTATTCGAAAAGTGCAGCGCCCGGCGCCGTAAAAGTGCAGCGCTGGTTGGTTGCGGGGAATGGTATCAGGCCTCCCCGCGTCGGCCTATTGGGTTACGCTTTGGTAGTCTTTCGGCTTCGGCGGCGTGCGTCCTGCAGCCGGTAGCTCTCGCCGGTGAATTCGAGGATCGAGCAGCGGTGGGTCAGCCGGTCCAGCGTGGCGCCGGTGAGCCGCTCACTCCCGAGCACCTCGGTCCAGTTTTCAAACGGCAGATTCGTGGTGACGACCAGGCTCTGCCTTTCGTAGGCTTGGCCGATCAGGTCGAACAGCAGCTCGGCGCCCGCCTTGCTCGCCGGGACGTAGCCCAGCTCGTCGAGCACCAGCACGTCCTGCCTCGCCAGCTGGGACCGCAGCCGCAACAGGGTCTTCTCGTCGCGTGCTTCGAGCAGCGTGGTGATCAGCTCCGTGACGCGGAAGAAGCGGACCTTGCGGCCCGCCAAGCACGCCGCCATCGCCAACGCGATCCCCAAGTGCGTTTTGCCTCAACTCTCGTGATGCTCCTTTTAGAACGAGACATGCGCGCACTTTCCTTCCTTGAGGCGCCGTAGCTCACGAACCGCCAGTTTGGTCCGCGGGAAGAGGTAACAACCGTAGACATCATCCTTCTCTATTCGGATCTTTCCGCGGCTGATCTTACGATAAATCCATTCGCGTTTGACTCCGACTTCCTCGGCAATCTGATCGGTGGTGCATTTGTGCGGTGGTTGATTACCTTGGCGAAGTGCCTCCAGCTTCGACGTGATTCCGTAGCGATGCTTGAGCTTCATCACAATCCCGGTTGTAAACTGGCCACCGCGACACGGGAAGAAGCCTTCGCCATTAAGACACGATAAGATCTCGTCCGTCTTGGCGCCCGTCTCGTTGAGTTCACGAACTCGTTTGACCACTCGTTGTTCGAGCTCTCCGTAGCGACGAGAATGAATCGGCACCGCCTGTTCAGTCTGCGTCACGAGTCCGCCTCGCCAAACGATGCACACCTTCACGATTCCATCATCGCCCCGATCAAGGTTGACTCCCGTTACGAGCGTCCGCAGCAACGCTTTGCGAGATTCAATCGACAGATCACCCCATATGCTTGGCAGTTGCTTGCCGACATCTGAAAATGCTTTGCGATCTCGCGCCGACACCTTCACTAGGCGTGGTGGATCGGTTTGTCGATCACCGAGTATTTGGCGAGCGTGTTCAAGTTCTTCCAGCGCCTGCTCCCATCGACGTTCCAGTGAAGCGGCGATCAAGCGATTCTCTGGATCGACATGGTTGTATTGTCGTTCCGCGCGTGTCGCGGCGTAGCTGAGCCGCTGAACGTCTTGCCGAAGATGCTTGAGCTGGTCGTGGTGAGAGACGAGCTGCCGGTCGGTCGCCGCCTGCAACGCATCGATATTGGCGGGAGCGATGGCGGAGAGGAACTCAGCGACAACCACCTCATCGATTCGTTTTCCGGACAGGTATTGGCAAGCCTCCTGACGCAACTCGCCTTGCAACTTCGAGCATAGGTATTGGAACCGCTTGTCTTTGTAGGCCACCCGCATGGCATGGCCACACTTGCCACAGCGAACCAGTCCCGCCAGCAGCGATGCACCTTTGCGGGAGGCGTCGCGGCGGGTGAATCGTGACTGCATCGTACGGTGGTTTTCCGCTAGTTTTGCTTGAATCTGCTCCCATTTATCCCACGAAATGAAGGCCGGATAGACGTCTTTCACCAACGCCAACCAGGCGCCACGGTCTTGGCGAATCCGACCGGCCGCCGGCCGTCCGGGAATCTGCTTGGCAGGGACGCCCTCAGGGCAATCGCATCTAATCACGCGGCATTCCCCGAGAGAATCCTCTGAAGCGTGGCGTTATTCCACCCTGCGCGGAGACGTTTGCCGCGTAGACTCTCACGGAGGGTAGTGTCCTGCTTGAGGATCGAGAGCGCCAGACGGCGAAGTCCAGAGCAAATTTCTTGGCCGTGGCCCTTGCGGATGCGGCTCTGGTCCTCTGAAAAAGTTACATCCAGCGACCAGTGCAGCGCGTTCTCCACCCCCCAGTGGCCCCGCACATGCTTGGCCAAGGCCCGCACTTTCGGCGGGAGGCTGCTGACGAAGAACGACACCTCGCGGCTCTCTTCCCCCTTCACTTCGCGGCAGCGGTAAACCATGCCGACCGAGCGGACATCGCGCCAGTTGCGGCTGAGCGACTCCGGCGCGGGCGCGACGTAGTATTCCCGCCGTTCCTCGCGCCCGTGGTTCTTCTCAACGGTCGCGTGCCGACGCACCCCACGGTAGTCGGCGTCGCCGTACTTGATGAACAGCTCTTGCAGCTCGTCGTGCACCGTGGGCTGGTTGGCTTTGACCTGCAGCACGTAGTCGGCGTCGCGATTGCGGATCGCTCGGGCGGTCTCCTTCTGACAGTGCATCGCGTCGAGGGTGACCACCGCCCCCTCGATCGCCAGCATCTCAAGAAGCCTGGGAACCGCGGTGATCTCGTTCGACTTCTCCTCGGTCGCAAGCTGCCCGATCGACACCCCCAGGTCGGTCGCCCACGCACTGACCACGTGCAGCGCCGAGCGTCCGACCGACTTGTCGTGCGACCTGCGGAGCGTCTTCCCGTCGATCGCGACGGTCTTCCCCTTCAGGTCGAGCTGCAGGCTGGCGACCCAGTTCGCCCCGCCTACGGCGGACTTTCAGCAGCAGTTGTAGAACTCGGACGTGTCGAGCATCGCGAACACCCGGCCGAACGTGTCGTGCGAGGGGACGCCGTTCTCCAGACGCAAGAACGTGCGGAACCACTCGATCTTCTCGCGGCCGAACCGCTCCACATCGGCCCACGTGTCGGCGCCGCAGATCGCCCCGCAGATCGCGATGGCCACCATATCGCCCAAACGGTGCTGCTTCGTCCGATCCAAACGTGGATCGGTCAGCTCCTCGAAGTGTGTAAGAATTACAGGAACCTGTGCAGACGCCATGCTCCGACCTCCGTGCTAGGAATGCTACCGCCGGGCCGGCTCCGCCGACCCACTAGACTCCAAGCAATACGACGCAACAATGCTCCTCGTTCGGGGTTAGATGCGATTGCCCTGGGGACGCCCTGACGTCGACCGTAGGCGAACGCGCCGGCGTACGCGGGGTTCTTCAGGATCGAATGGATCGCCGAGAGCGTGGGAGGCTTCCAAAGCACTTCATTAGCATACAAGCCGGACGTTTGTCGACGCGGAAGCTTTAGCTGATCCTCCACGAAGCACTTCAGCAATTGAGAGCCGCAGCCAACTTCATCGAACTTGGTGAACACGAGCTTGATGCGATCGGTGATGCTTGCGTCGGGGTCGACGATCACTTCGCCTGTTTCTAGTCGAACGTATCCCGTCGGTACGTGATGAACCAACTCGCCGCGCTTCGCCTTAGAGAGGCGGCCGGCGTTGAGCCGTAGGCGAATGCTGTGCAACTCCGCTTCGCTCATCGTGCCCTTGAGCCCCAGCAGTAGGCGATCGTTGAAATCTCTAGGACTGTAGACGCCATCGCTGTCTCCAATCAAGGTGTCTGAGAGCGCGCAGAGCTCCAGCAGGCGGTGCCAATCAGCGCAGTTGCGCGCCAGTCGTGAGACCTCGTAACCAACGATGATGCCGATCTTGCCCAGGCCGACGTCGGCGACGAGCTTCTGAAAGCTCTCTCGACCTTCGGCGTGCTTCGCAGAAATACCTTGATCGCCATCGACGACTTCGACTTGGCCGGTCTTCCAACCCAGATCAAGCAACCGCTCCTTGAGCGCACGTTGATTGATCGCGCTCTCGCGATTCTCGCGCACTTGCTTGGGGTCGGATTGGCGCAGATAGACAATCCCTGGCCGGCTCAAGTGCGTCGTTTGAATCTTGATCGATCCGTACATCGTGAATCTCCTCCATGAGAATCCGGCAAACTTCATTGGCCACGGCGCGTTGCACGTCGGGCGGTAGCTCCCGCCACAGGCTTTGACTTCGAATGAGGCTCACGCTTGGACCTCTTCTTGGTGGACACTGACTGGAACAGTGCCACGAGGTTGCCAATCGCCTCAGCGGTCAAGATCGATTCCGGATCGGAGAAGGTCGATGTCGGGGCCAGATTCGTGCTAGCAATGGCGACGTAGCCATAACAGCCGCTGCGAAGCTCAACGTGGCAATGCCGCACGTGCCCCGGCAGCGTCGCAAGCCCGGAAAGCTTGAACGTTTTGCCGAACAGCGGATGCTTGGGATCGGTAACGGTGATTTCGCCCGCGCATACCTCTGTGACCAGAGGGGTACTGCGGTGGTTGAGGTTTGCCGGTCTCACTCGGACCAACCAGCAACAGGTTTTCGCGCTTGTCGATCCAGTCCCCCTTGGCTAGTTCCAAGACCAAGGGCTTGTTGATCGATGGCCTGGCCGCGAAGTCGAACTCGTCGAGCGTCTTGGTCGCCGGGAACCTGGCGGCCTTGAGCCGCCGCTCGGCGGCGCGGCGTTCACGGTCGACCAGCTCCAGCTCGCAGAGCGAGAGCAGGTACGCCAGGTGGTCGAGGTTCTCCTGGGCGGCCCGCGCCGCGGTCTTCTCGCACTCGGCGTGCATCGTCGGCAGTTTGAGCGTCTTGAGGTGGTGCTTGACCAGCACCGTGCTCTTGGTTTCGGTCTTGCTCATGATCGTCCCTCCGTCAGAAGCACGCCGTAGGCCGCCACCCGGGTCGTCTCGACCTCCACGGTGCGCAGGTGCGGCCGCCCATCGAGCGAGAATAGCGCCAGCGGCTCTTCGCGGCGGTGTTCGGCGATCACCCGCACGGCGTCGGCGTCGATCACTCCGATATCGAGCGCATACTCAACCGCGCCCTCGAGCTGCTTCAGCTCGAAGCGCTCGAGCAGCCGCAGGACGCGGATGTACTCGCGCGTCCCCAGGCCGTCTGCCTCCAACAGCCGCCGCAGCTGGTCGAAGCAAGGGGGCAACGCCCAGTCCTCCAGCGGCTTGGCGTGGTCGAAGCCCCCCGGCTTCTTCTCCAGCAGGGCCAGGTAGTGGACCGGGTTGTAGATGTCCTGTCCGTGCTTCCACGAGCGTGGATGCTTCGCCACGAGCTTGCCGCTATCAATGAGCCGCACCTCGTCCACCGAGGCGACCACGGTGATCGGCCGCCTGGCGTGCGCCACCGGCACGCTGTAGCGGTTCGTGTCGAACGACACCAGCGACAGCCCGCAAGCCGAAGCCTGGGTGACCCTGCGGGCGTCCAACGGCTGGCGCGGCAGCGGCAGCATCGCTGCCTGGTCTTCCTTAAGCAGCTCCTGCTTCGGGCCGCTCTTGCCGCGGAGCGTCCGGCCGAGGTCTTGCTCGCAGCGTGCCAAGAGCTCCTCGTTCAGGGCTTCGAGCGAGTCGACCCTCGGCACAGGGACCAAGAAGTTGCGTCTCCCGAAGCCGACCAGCCCCTCGACCTTCCCCTTCTCGTTCGCCCGACGCACCAGGCAGAAGTGCGAGCGGAACAGGTAGTGGCTCTCGAGCCGCAAGAACTCCCGCGTCCGTTCTCGGTCGCGCGGGCCGGTGATCTTCGCGATCGCGACGCGGCTGTTGTCGTAGCTGATCCGCTTGGGTACTCCCCCGAAGAACTCGAAGGCCCGCTTGTGGCCTTCCTGGAACGACTCCGTGCATTCTCTGGGGAACGCCTGGATGAACAACGCGTCCGAGTAGGGGAGCGTCATCACGAACAGCGCTACCTGCACACGCTCGCCGGCCAGGTCGACATACGCGTAGCCGAAATCGACCTGCGCCTCGCCCGGCGGGTGCGACAGCGGCAGAAAGACCTCTTGGCTCCCCTGGCGCCACTCCCGGACCGCCTCCTTCACGCTCTCGTAGCTGCCGTCGAAGGCTACTTCTTCTCGCAGCCGGTCAAACAGGCGCTTGGCCGTGTGACGCTGCTTCTTCGGCGCCTTCTTGTCCGCTTCTAAGATCTCTGCGATCCGCGGTAAGAAGCTCTCCATCTTGGGCCGCTTACGCGGCTTCTCGCTCCGGTAGCCCGGCGGCTCGACGTGCCCGCACGCTTTCGCCACCGCGGGGTAGTTCAGCCCGTACTCTCGGGCCGCCTCACGGCGGCTTAGCTCACCCGTCAGCACCCGCCGACGCAGCTCGGTCCATAACTCCATGTCTTGCAACACTTTCTGCACGCCTCGCTTCCTGACCGGCGAATGCCAAGGGAACCCGGAGGGGGCCTGCGGCCCCCTCCAACTGCCCCTCAGCTTCGCAAATCAACAAGCCAAACGCACAATGCGCGCTGCACTTTTCGGGCGCCAGCCCGAAACGCCGGGCGCTGCACTTTTCGAATGCCACTCACAGTCGGTCGCCCAGACCGCGTCGGGCCGCTGCGCCTTCTCCTCTTCCTCCCGGGTCCGCTTCGCCCGGCGCCGCCACGGGCAGACCAAGTTCTCGCTCTTGAGAATCCGGTACACCGTCGACATGCTCAGGCACGCCACCCCTTCATCAATCATCCGCCAAGCCAGCTCGCGATGGCGTATTCCCGGGTGCTTCAAGGCGTACGCCCGCACCGCACGCTTCTCCTCGTCCGTCGCTTCGTATGCCTGCACCGGCTTGGCCGGTTCTGGGGGAAGCGACTCCGTCCTCTCTGCCCCCTTCCGCCAACGGTAGTAGCTCGCCGGCGAGACCCCCTTCACCGGCCAACGGCTGCGACGCCTGGTCTCCTGCACCACCGCGTGCACCTCCCGCTGGAGTTCCGCCGGCAACTGGCCGTAGTCCTCTAGCCCGAGAGCCCTTTTTTTAAGTCGAGGTTCTCCGCCGTGATCTCCGCGATCACGTCCTTCGCTCGACGCAGGTCCGTCTCCAGCCGCTGCTGCTGCGCCGACGGCTTCTCGGCCCCCGCGTCGAACACCTTCGCCGCAGAGCCCATCAGCTGCTTCTTCCAGAGGTAGTACTGCGTCGGGTTGATCCCCTCACGGTGGCACAGCTCGATCGTCTCCACCGAGCCGTCCAGACCCGCCACCACTATCCGCAGCTTCTCTGAGGCCGTCCAACGACGACGCTTCGCCTTCTCGCTCATCGTCTCCTCCTTCCTGGAATAAGCCCAGGAGTCTACCAAGGAAAGAGGGGGATGCTAACTTGACGATAGTCCCACTTGGGGAGATGCACTACAGGTGACACACACCAGCCCCTCGCTTGCGGTCTAGTGACAGGAGCAGCGAGAAAGATCATTATAGATCGAGCTGGCTTCTTATCAGGATCGAAGGCCATTCGGCCGCTGCTACCCAAGTAAAGCCCGGCGGGACCCCAGATTGGTGCGAACGGCTCAATGAACCTCAACAAGCTCGTCGGCCTGCTGGCCGTCCTGGTCGTAGCCTGTCTCGAAGGCTCGACCGCTTCGGCCGACCAGCGGCCCAATATCTTGCTCTTTTTCGCGGATGACCAACGCAACCATACACTGGGCTGCTCGGGACATCCGGTTGTCAGAACCCCAAACATCGATCGGTTGGCCGCGGAGGGTACGCGTTTTGAGAACGCGTTCGTCTCGACATCGACTTGCTGGGTGAGCCGCGCCTGCCTGTTCACGGGGTGCTACGAGCGGAAGCATCGTTACCGAACCAGCCCCGGGCCGCTGAGTCTTAGTCTTTGCGAAACATCGTACTTCGCCGTGCTCAAGAAGGCTGGGTACCGTACCGGGCACATCGGCAAAGAGCACGTCGCCATCGCTCCCGGATCGTCAGAGATCATGTTCGACGTACGCCGAAAGCTAGGACGCAACCCCTACTTCAAAAAGTGGCCCGACGGCAGCCTCCGGCACGAGACGCAGATCCTTGGCGACTGGGCGACCGAGTTTATCGACGAACAACCTCAGGACCAGCCGTTCTGCTTGACCGTGAGCTTCAATGCTGGGCACGCCGAAGACGGCGACAAACGACCGGGGATCGGGCACTACCCTTGGCCCCCCACAACCGACGGGATGTACGAAGACCACGCGATGCCGCCGCCGCGCCTCGGCGATCCCGCGATTTACGACTCCCAGCCCAAGTTTTTGCAGAAGTCGCTCAACCGTCAAAGGTACTTTTGGCGGTGGGACACTCCTGAAAAATACCAGACGAACATGCGGGCTTACTTTCGCATGCTTAGCGGCATCGACCACGAAGTCGGTCGAGTGACCCAGCATCTGCAAAAGCTGGGGATCGCTGAGAACACGATCATCATCTACGCCGCCGACAACGGCTACTACATGGGTGATCGCGGTTTCGCGGGCAAGTGGACCCACTACGATGAGTCGCTGCGGGTCCCAATGATCGTGTTCGACCCGCGTGGCCCGGCGGACTTGCAAGGGCAGGTCCGACGGGAGCTCGTTCTTGTAAGCGACCTGGCCTCGACCATGATCGATCTAGCGGGGGAGCCCGTCCCCAAGGCGCACACAGGCCGCAGCCTTGCCCCTTTGCTGCGGGGCGAATCGCCCTCCGTTTGGCGCACCCACTTCTTGTGCGAGTTTCTGGCTGTTCCAAAGTCGATCCCGCCGTGGGAAGGCGTTCGGGATGTAAACTGGGCCTACGCAAGGTACTTTGTCGATGGCGTCGAAGGGCCTGCCTTCGAGGTGTTGCACGACCTTCAAAGCGATCCCGATGAACTGGTCAACGTTGCTCAGACGCCTAAGACGCAGCGAAGCGACCGGCAGCAGGCCGCGCTCGCGAAGATGCGCGCGAGGTGCGACGAGTTAGTCGCTGAGAACGGCGTTCCCATGGTCGACGTGATCCATAGAGGCGACAGGGAGACGCGTAAGAAGGCTCCCAGAAAAGAGAGGGGCCGAAACGTGCCACCCATTCCGACCCTCCCCTAGAAGTCAACATGAGGACTCGAATCATGGCGCCAGCCAGAGCTCGGCGAGCCCGCCTGCGGTTTGCGATTGTCGCTATCTTCTCGACCGCCGCGGCTCTTGCTGAAGAGGCGCCGACTTTGCGGCCCGCGGAGCTGCGATGCGAAGGACTGGAGTCTCCGCCGGCCGTTGACACTCCACAGCCACGACTAAGCTGGCTGTGCGAGAGTGGCGATCCGGAGGTGCGCGGACAAGCACAATCGGCCTACCAGATCATCGTCGCCGATTCCAGTGCTGGTAGCGCCGCCGATGAAGGCAACCTGTGGGATTCCGGAAAAATAGTCAGCGACCAATCAACGTTCATTGCGTACGCGGGCGCGGCCTTGCAGCCTCATCGGGAGTACTTCTGGAAGGTCCGGATTTGGAACCGCGACGCTGCGGCTTCAGAGTGGAGCCCGCCGGCGGCCTTTTCGATGGGTTTCCTGCCCCCCAATTCGTGGCGACCCGATTGGATTCGAGGCGACGGTGTCACGTACCTGCTCCGCAAGCCATTTCCGATCAAAAAGGATGTCAAGCGGGCCTACGTCTATGCTTCGGCGCTCGGGGTTTACGAGTTGCGACTCAACGGGAGCAAGGTGGGCGACGAGCTGTTCGCTCCTGGCTGGACCGACTACCGCAAACGCGTGCAGTATCAACGTTACGACGTGACGGACGCGGTTCATCGTGGCGACAACGTCTTGGGCGCGGAGCTTGCGCCCGGATGGTTTTCCGGGAAGATCGCCTGGTTCAATGCAAAAAGGTACGGCAAACAGCCGGCCTTTGCGGCCGAGCTTCACCTCGAGTTCGCAGACGGCTCTTCGCGGGTCGTCTCTACCGATGGCTCGTGGGAAACCAGCAGCGGCCCGCTGACGGCGAGCGACATGCAGGACGGCGACCAATACGACGCGCGGCTTGAGAAGATCGGCTGGGACACAGCGGGCTACCAGGGCGCCGACTGGGAGAACGCCGAGGTGCTCGGCGGCGAGAGCCGGATCATGGCAGCGCAGCGCGATCAGCCCGTAGGAGATGTCCGAACGTTGACGCCGGTACAGAGGACGCAGCCCGCGCCCGGGGTGTACGTCTATGATCTCGGTCAGAACATCACGGGGATCGCCCGGATCACGGCACGCGGTCAGCGGGACGCTAAGATCACGCTCAGGTACGCCGAGCGGCTCAACGCCGACGGCACGCTCGACGTGACAAATCTGAAACTGGCGGAAGCCACCGATACCTACGTCATGCGGAGCGCGGGCGCCGAGACGTACCAGCCCAAGTTCACCTTCCATGGATTCCGCTGGGTTTCCGTCGAAGGCCTGGACGCGCCGCCGGCCCTGGACGAAGTCACCGGCGTTGTGGTCGGCACGCTCTTTCCGGAGACAGGCTCGCTGAGCACCTCGAGCCAAGAACTGAACCAGCTCTTGTCCAACATCCGCTGGACTATCCGCAACTCCTACCTGTCGGTCCCGCTTGACTCACCGCAACGCTCCGAGCGGCTCGGCTGGACCGGCGACGCGAACGTGATGGCGGCGACCGCGTCGTGGATGTTTGGCCTCGACCGCTTCTACAGCAAGTGGCAAACCGACATCCTCGACGCCCAATCCTACGGGAAGGGCGAAACGGATGGCGCCATGCCCAACGTGGCGCCCAGGTGGATGGCCAAGGCGAGCGGCCGCGGCGGCGGCTGGGGCGATGTCGGGGTCAATCTTCCCTACCTCTTGTGGAAGCGCTACGGCGACACGGGCGTCATTCGCGCCAGCTACTCAGGGACGAAGAAGTGGCTTGCCTTTCTAGAACGCAACAGCAAGAACCACATCATTCCAGTGAGCGCCCGAGTCTCAACCGCGGGCGACTGGGAGAACGCAGGCGACCCCACGCCGAAAGACCTGGTCGGCACCTTCTACTACGCGCTCGATGTCGCCCAAGTCGCGGAGATGGCGGAGGCGCTCGGCGAAGAGGCCGATGCGGCCGCCTACAGGGCGCGGTTTCAAGAGATCCGCGCAGCCATCATCAAACGGTACGTCGCCCAGGACGGCGTCGTCGCTAACGGTTCGCAAACCGCACAGGTATTTGCGCTGTACCTCGGACTCTACCCCCAGGGAATGAAGGACAAGGTCTTCCGAAGACTGATCGACAATATCGAGAAACGAGACAATCACATCAGCACCGGCTATCTCGGCTCACAATGGCTCTTGAAGGTGCTGGTCGAAAACGGGCGACCCGACGTCGCCTACGACCTGTTGATGCAGAGAACGGGACCATCGTGGCTGTACATGGCGAGCAACGAACAAACCTCCCTGTGGGAGGGTTGGGACACCCTGAATCCAGACGGAACGTTCGGCAGCAAGCGGACTTCGCTCGGCCACGCGGCCCTCGGTTCGTGCGGCGACTGGATGTTTCAACGCATTGGCGGGATCACCCCGGACCCCCTCAGCCCCGGCTTTAAGCACTTTATGATTGAGCCACTTGTGGGTGGAGGTCTCACACATGCTGAGGCAAACTTCCAGTCGCCGCACGGGCTCATCGGCACGCGGTGGACGCTGCACGGGGACCGCTTCACGCTCGACGTCACTGTTCCGGTGAACACGACCGCCACCGTTCTCTTGCCGCCGAGCTCCCCAGGCGCCGTGACCGAGAGCGACCAACCGATCGACTTGTCCGACCACGTTTTATCGAAGAGACTTCCTACCGGTGGGGTGAGCTATCATGTCGGCTCAGGTAGGTACTCTTACGCCGCGTCTGGTGTGTCCCTGTCGGGCCGAGCTTCTCGAGCCAACGAACCGAGTGGCCGCGAGTCGGAAGACGAGATGGATCCATCCGGAAGCCCGTGAGCCCGATCTCCCGCCGCGTCGCCCGTCGGCCTGCCATCAACTCGTTACGAGACTACTTGGGCTATTCTTCTCGATTGCCCTAGGAGCCGTTGCGGCGATGCGTGATTGCAAGGGGGCGTCGACCTGTAAGCGAGAAATGAGACTCTGTGCAACTAGCCTGGTTTGCGCAGCAACGAACGAACCAAGGTCGATGCGCCAGATGCTGGCTTTGCGGTCCGGACGCAATAGAGCAGACTTCGAGTTGGCAGCTTCCTCAGGTTCCCCGGCGACCTGTATGACTCGTTCGAGTCGCTGCCTCACCTCCAACCCTTTCTGCGGTAGAACGTAGACAAGTGGTTCGTCTTGGCGATCGTCTCCCTGTCGCTGCCGATCGAGTTGCCGCCGCTCCTCTGGCGCACCGAAGCGCGGTCGGTGCGGCTAACCTTGGGCAGCATGCAGCACGCCTGGGCGCCGTTCGGCCCGCCCCTGAGCAGGTCTGGCATGGCGACGCCGCTGTCGGCCAGCCGGTCCGTGCAGCTCTTCGCACCCCAAGAACCCCGTCTCGAAGAAGTCCAGGTCTTGGCCGCTAGTTGCTGTGTTGGTTGGGAACAACAGGTTTCGGTTTGATTGGATTCGAAGCGCCAACCGGACCGTCGCGTTGTCTCGGCGCTTTCGGACGCGATGACCGGACCCAGTCACGCGGCAGGAAGGCCGCCAGTCGTCCCTTGATCGGCTCGAACTCCACCCGCAGCGCCAGGTTGTGGTACTCGCGCGGGTCGGTCTGGTGATCGTACAGCTCTTCGCTGCCGTCGGCGTAGCGGATGTAGTGATAGCGAACATCCGTGGCCGCTGCGTTGCCGACGTCGTGTGAGGTCACGACGACACGGGGCCAATCGCTATCGGGGTTCTCTAGCAGCGGCGCGAGGCTCCTCCCCGCCAGCGCTTGCGGCGCCGGTTGATCGAGTGCGCAGAGCTCATTGAGTGTCGGGTAGATATCGAGCAGGCTGACGGGCTCAGCGCACGACCGGCCAGCGGCCTCCATGCCCGGCACGCTGACCAAGAAGGGGACACGACACGTTTGTGTCCACAGGGCCCGCTTATGCAACCGCTCCTTCTCGCCGATGTGGTAGCCGTGGTCGGACCAGAGGACGATCACCGTGTTGTCGGCGTAGGGGCTGGCGTCGAGCTCATCCAGGATCTGGCCGACCACCCAATCGCAAAAGCTGATACTAGCCAAGTAGGCCTGCATGACTTCTCGCCAGCCGTTCTTTGCTCGGCGGACCTTGGCGAACTGCTCTGCGTCCTTCGTGCCCAGCAGTAGCGTGACGACCGAAGGCGAGATGTCTGCGTCGTCGTCCTCGATCGTCTCCGGGAGAACGACGGAGCCGAGCGGGTGCAGGTCGAAAAACTCCTGGGGCGCCACGAACGCGACGTGGGGCTTGCTGATGCCGTGCGCCAAGAAGAAGGGCTTCGCGTGGCGATCGGCGAGCCATGCCCGCGTGTTCTTCAAGATCGCCACGTCCGGCATCGACTTCATCCCCCCCGGCGCCGGACCGATCGCGAGAACGCCGCCCCCCATTACCTTGTTGCTCCCTGCCATCGGCCCGTGGTCGGAGAACGGCGGCTTCCTCTGGGTCCACGCCGCGTCGAGGCGATTGGCCGGCAACCATCGATCCTGGTTGGCGTGGTAGTACTTGCCGGTGAGGTAGGTGTCGTAGCCGTGACGCTTGAACTGCTCCTCCAACGCAACGGCCGCCATCGCCGGCGCCGATCTGGACATCCTATCCCCGAGCTGATAGACGCCCGTCTGATGCGGCGCCATACCCGTGACGACTGCCACACGCGAAGGGTTGCAAAGGGGCGCGGCGCAGTAGCCGCGGGTGAAATTGACGGACCTCTTCGCGAGCCGGTCAAAGTTTGGCGTGCTGACGCCCGGGTGGTCTTGCAGGACCGAGACGTAGTCGTTCAAGTCGTCGATCGCGATCATCAGGACATTCGGCCGACGACCGTCCGCGCCTCGTGCCAACCCCTCGCTGGCCACCAGCCCAAAGGCAAGCAACAAAGCCGCGATCGCAGCTATGAAGTTGCGCAGCCCAAATTCCAGAGCCCCTCTTGGGGAGCCCGCCTTCGTGTGCTGCCGATCCTGCGTTTCGGTCATTTGCCCGCTCCGCGACGCCGTGGCGATTTTTGAACGACGCTGTCCCCGACGATCTGGTTGAACCGGTCGGTCATCTCCTTCACGCGCCCTGGCTGGTCCGCGGCGAGGTCGTTGGTTTCTCCGAGGTCGTCGGCCAGATTGTAGAGCCTGGCCTCCCCCCCTTTGCCGCGTCCGACCGCTGGAAAGAGCTTCCACATGCCTTGGCGGAAGCCAAACAAGTCCGCGTTTCGCTGCTCGACCAGCGACCTCCGCCCGGTCGAATCGACCCCCATCAAGGCGGCGAGTTGGTTCTCGCTGTCCGGGGCTTCTCCGGCGGGGATGCTTTCTCCCGTCAGCGCCGCCAGGCTGGCGAGCAGGTCCACCTGGCTGACCAGCGCGTCGGAGACGCCTCGCCTCACATGGCCCGGCCACCGCGCGATCATCGGCACGCGCGTCCCCCCTTCCCAGACGGTCCCCTTTTGGCCGCGCAGCACGCCGTTGGGGCCGTGCCCGTTGGATCCGTCCGGATCGCCGACCCCGTGCACCTTGTCTGGGCCGTTGTCGTCTAGCACCCCGCCGTTGTCGCTGGAGAACATGACGAGCGTGTTATCCGCGAGGCCGAGCGCCTCTAGCTTGCCGAGGACCTCGCCCACGATCCAATCGAGTTCCACGATGGCGTCGCCGCGCACGCCGCAGTCGCTCTTACCGATGAACCTCGGGTTAGGGACGCGCGGGACGTGGATGTTGTGCGTCGAAACCTCCAGGAAGAACGGCCCGGCTTGATGCCTCTCCATGAACGCGTTGCTCTTCTGGGCGACGACCGTTGAGATGTTCTCGTCGTCCCACAGCGCGGCCTCGCCCCCGGTCTGCTCGCCGATGCGAGGGACGCCATTCACAAACGAGCGGGGCTCGCCTCGCTTCACCCGGTAGTCCAGCTTGATCGGGTCGGTCGGGTCGAGGTTGACCACCCGGTCGTTCTCGACCCAGACGCAGGGGACGCGGTCGCCGGTCGCCGGCATGATCCAGGCGTATTCGAAGCCGACATCGTTCGGACCGGGCCGGATCTTCCCGTTGTAGTCGGTCGGCTTGACGCCCAGTCCAAGGTGCCATTTGCCGACGATGCCGGTCGCGTAGCCCGAACCCTTGAGCATCGAGGGGAGCGTGGTGCGTGCCGGGTCGACCAGGAGCCCCTCGACGCCCGAGGCGATGCCGGTCCCCGGCTGCCGGAAGGCGTACTTGCCCGTGAGCAGGGAGTAGCGAGAGGGGGTGCAGACCGACGCGACCGAGTGGGCGTCGGTGAAGCGGAGGCCTTGCGCGGCGAGGCGATCGATGTTGGGCGTCGCGACCTTCTTCGCCCCGTAGCAGCTTAGGTCGCCGTAGCCGATGTCGTCGGCGTAGATCAGGACGATGTTTGGCCGGGCCGCCTCTCGGCCGGCTGGGGCGGGCGGCTGGCCGGTGGCGATCGCCTGCGAAGCAGCGCACAGCGCGGAGAAGACGTAAGCCAGGAGTGGTCGCATCGTGTGATCGGGCAACGGGGCCGCCTTGGTGGTTCTGGAATTGGGCGCCGAATTCAATTGGCGTCGCGGAGACTAGCCGGCGCTTTGCGACGCGGGATCTTGCGAGGATGAATGTCGGCGTCGCCGGAAGTTTGCCGCCACTCGTCGAGCTCGGTCCGCATCCGCGCAAGCGCCTCGGCGTGCAGCGGGTCGTCGATCAGGTTGTTGACCCCCCATGGGTCTTGATCGAGATCGTACAGCTCCTCGGGTGGGGCGTCAGGGCGATTGCGCCACGCTGGGTAGTCTGCGAGACTTACGGCGAGTCGAACATGATTTCGTTGGGAGCGCCGCTTGCGTCATGTTTGCGTTCTTGTCGGAGGGATTGTTGTGGGCGAGGTTTCCGAGGCAGGGATCGCGAGGCATTTCGAGGGGCTAACCGATCCGCGTCGGCGTGAGCCGATCTACCCGTTGGTGAACGTTGTGGTGATGGCGTTGTGCGCGGTCCTAAGCGGGGCGGACGACTTCGTGTCGATCGCCGCGTGGTCGAGGGAGAAGAGAGGGTGGCTGGCGAAGTTCTTGGACCTGTCGGCGGGCGTGCCTTCGCACGACCGCTTCAACGCGGTCTTCGCGGCCCTCAACCCGGCCGAGTTCGAGAAGTGCTTCTTGAGCTGGGTCACCGCGCTGCATGAGGTCACCGACGGCCAGGTGATCGCGATCGATGGTAAGACGCTGCGGCGCAGCTTCGACGCAGCGAGCAGCAAGGCGGCGATCCACATGGTGAGCGCCTGGGCGACCGCCAATCATATCGCCCTGGGGCAGGTCGTCACCGACGCCAAGAGCAACGAGATCACAGCCATCCCAAGGCTGCTTGAGATGCTGGAAATCAAGGGGTGTTTGGTGACCATCGACGCGATGGGGTGTCAACGGGAGATCGCCGAGCGGATCGTCGAAGGGGGCGGCGACTACGTGCTGGCGACCAAGGGGAACCAACCGAACTTGTGCGAAGCGATCGATGCGTTCTTCACCGCGCAACTGGAAGACGACTGCCGGAACGTGGCGTGCCGACGGCACGAGTCGCACGAGAAGGGGCACGGCCGCGAGGAAGACCGCTACTACTACCTGACGAAGCTGCCGGAGGGGTTTCCCGAGCGTGAGAAGTGGCGTGGGCTCAAGGCGATCGGCATGGCGGTCCGCATCACCACCCATAGCGACGGCGCACAGACATTCGACACGCGCTACTACATCACTAGCCGCTACATGAGCGGCAAGAAGTTCGCCGAGGCGGTGCGCGGCCACTGGGGGATCGAGAACTCACTCCACTGGCAGCTCGACGTGACGTTCGGCGAAGACCAATGCCGCGTCCGCAAGGGACACGCCGACGCCAACCTCAGCCTGCTGCGCAGAACGGCGCTGAGCCTCCTCAAGAACAACACCTCCCGAAAGCTCGGCGTAAAGAACAAACGCCTCACCGCGGCATGGTGCGATCAGTACCGACTCGAAGTGCTCTGCGGGGCATGAGTTAACGTGCAATCGCCCTGAGCTCCGGGTTGACAGTCGCTCAACGTGCTTGGAATTGCCGAGAGAGTTCGGTGAGGCAACAGTCAGCAGCGATCGTCCCGTCCTAGTACATTTAGGGGGTGGCCGGCCCGGCGCCTGCTGGTCCCGGCTTGCTTGATCCGGTGATGTGGCGATTTAGCGGGCGGCGGGAGCTAGCCCTGGCCGATTCAATGTCGCCTGGAATGCTCTCCGGGCCGCTTCAGCCGGCCGCGAGTCGCGTCGCATTCGCTTCCCTTCTCGGGGCCGATCGATCGGGCTCGCCCGGAGCGCGGCGGGCGTCCCAGCGGGTTGCGAGCAGCAGCTTTCGACCGTGTACGTTGGCGCCGCCGAACGCCAAGCCAATCGGCATGCCGCGACGGTGGAGAGCAATCGCTTTCCCTCAAGACTACCGCGATCGGTCTTATTTTTGCCAGTCTATCTACTTTTCGTCGGCGGCTTGGTCATTGACCCGTGGAGGCTCTGCCGATCCTAGCCGATCTGATTGGGGCCATTCTAGCGTTTCAATATCGCGCCGCGACACGCATTGCCGAACACGCCCGGCTGCGTCCACTCCTGGATGCGCCGATTCACTGAGCAGGCGGCGGAGGTTGCCCTGTAGAAGTGTGGCGCCCCAGCTCTTGGCAAACTTTCCATTGAACGTCTCTGCGGGCATCGTTAACCTACCAGTTATGCGGATCGGTCTCATCGTCGATTCGGAATTGACGCATATCGCTTCTCTCGAAACCGATGGCGTGGTAACCAAGATCTCTCGGAGCAACCGCACGGCGAATTGGCGCCGATGATCGGTGTTTACCAGTAGGGGCCTCCATGGAAGCAATTCAGTCGATGCACGCCAGACTCTGTATCCTTGCCGCCCTCCTGTTGTTTGGACTTGGTTTTGCCGGGCGTATTGCTTTGGCGGCCGAGGCGCCCCGTCCCAACGTCGTGCTGATCATCACGGACGACATGGGGTTCTCAGACGTCGGCTGCTACGGCGGAGAGATTGAAACGCCGAGTATCGACGCTTTGGCTCGCGGCGGACTCAAGTTCTCACAGTTCTACAACTGTGGCAAATGCGAGCCGAGCCGCGCGGCGCTCACCACGGGGCACCAGTTCTGGACCTACTACCCCAACGTCGCGGTCAGGAAAGACAGCCCCAACTTCGGCGAGGTCCTCCAGACCGCGGGCTACCGAACGATGATGGTCGGCAAATGGCACTGCGCAGGCGTGCCGTTCGAACGCGGATTCGACCGTCATTTTGGCTTTATGGGGGGAGGCACGAACTTCTTTCTGGGCGATGATTCTTTCACTCTCGACGGCCGTCCCTGGCCCGTGCCCAAGGAGGACTTCTACGTCACCACCGCGCTGACCGACTACGCAGACAAGTTCATCCGCCAAGAGCACGCCGCACACCCGGACCAGCCGTTCTTCCTCTACCTGGCCTACAACGCGCCCCACTCGCCGATCCAGGCGCCCGCAGACCAGGTCGCTAAGTACCGCGGGAAATACCTGTCGGGTTGGGACGAGATCCGCAAAGCGCGCTTTGCCAAGCAGCAAGCACTCGGGCTGGCGGGGCCTGGTTGGAACTTCCCCGACCGACCGGCGAACATCCCGGCCTGGAACTCGCTCGACGTGAAATCACGCGATTTCGAAGACCTCCGCATGGCGACCTACGCCGCAATGGTCGACTGCGTTGACCAGGGCGTTGGCAGGCTGACGCATACGTTGAATGAACTGGGCGTCGCCGACAACACGCTCGTCATCTTTATGAACGACAACGGCGCCAGCCCGAACGACCGAGTTCGCCGCGGCGAGTTCGGCACGCCCAACACAACCTGGAATACCGGCGTCGGTTGGGCGCACGCATCGAACACCCCACTGAAGTACTACAAGCGGACGCAGCACAGTGGCGGTGTGACGACACCCTTCATTGCGAGCTGGCCGAGCGCCATTGAGCCAAGAGCGGCGTTCGAGGATCAGCCGCTGCACATCACCGATGTCCTCCCGACGTTGATCGAGCTCGCCGGCGCCCGGTACCCACGCGACTTTCGCGGCAAAGAGCATCCGCCACTGCCGGGCCGCTCGTTCGCGCAAGTGCTGACCGCGGGAGAGCGACTCGCCCCTAAGCCGCTCTACTTCTCGCTGTTCAACAACATGGCGATCGTCGACGGCGGCTGGCGGATGGTAACCGCCTACGACCAGCCGTGGCAACTCTATGATTTGACCGACGACCGCAGCGAAACCCACGACTTGGCCGCTTCCAATCCCACACGACTAAATGAGATGCTTGCGCTACAGAAGGCCTACGCCCAGCGGCCCGACGTGCGGCTGCGGCTCAAGCCGGGCGAGCGCGAGCCGAAGTATGCACCGATCTACAACGCCGTGGGCAGGATCGGGCCTGGAGCGCGCGAGAAGGTCTCGGACGAACCCGCTTCGTTGGCGCGGGCCAAGAAGCGATCGGTCGGTGTGCAGCTCAGAGAACCAGCTCGCGGTCGATAACTTCGTTTTGAGCCCGAGAACGCCACCTGCTCCCACGAAAATGGAACGCATCGATGAACCGCCTTGCAAGCGCGCTTACAGTGCTGGTCACCTGCCTCGGCCAGGTTCAGCTGGCGACGGCCGAAGACCGGCGCATGAACGTGCTATTCATTTACGTTGAGGACCTTGGTTACTACACGAGCGAGCGAGCCGCCCGCGAGCCCGCCGCCAAGATCGCCGGGCTCCAGACCCCCCACCTAGACGCGCTCGCCCGCGAGGGGGTCAACTTCACACACGCCTTCTGTGGGCAGAGCGTCTGCTCACCCAGCAAAAGCGCTATCTACAGCGGGATGCTGCCGCACGCAAACGGCATTTGGCGGAACGTGTTCAACCGGCACGGCTCGCGGGGGGGCCCGGACAACTGGATCCCCCTTGCGTCGCCCCTCACGCCCGAGAACGACCCCTCGAACACCGGCGTAGGGGGCATGCACGAAGACCTGCCAACCCTCATCCAGCTCCTCAAAAGGAACGGCGTGTACTGCGCCCTCTCCGGCAAGCTGCACGTCCAACCGGCCCGCAACTTTCCGTACGACGTGTTTGTCGACGCGGCTGACATCGACGAGGTGATCGCGGCGGCCGGGGACAAACCGTGGCTGTTCTGGTGCAACCCGGGGGACACCCACGCCCCGTTCTGGAAGTCGATCCAGCACAAGCTGGTCAACCCCAAAGACCGCAATTCGGCCCCCAACGACGTCGATCCCGCGGCGATCGGCATGCTCCCATGGCTCCCCGATACCCCGGCGGCGCGGATCGATGTCGCCCAGTATTACTCCAACGTACGCAACATCGACGCGTTTGTCGGTAGCATGTTGGACCGGCTCGAGGCCAGCGGAGAGGCCGACCGCACGCTCGTGGTGTTCACGGGCGATCACGGCATCCCCGTTCAGCGAGGCAAGACCAGCGTCTACCCGGCGGGGACGCAGGTCCCCTGTTTTGTTCGCGGCCCCGACGTGGAAGGGGGGCGGGTGATTTCTGCCCCGATCTCGCAGATGGACTTCAACCCGACTTTTCTGGAAGCGTTGGGGATCGAACCGACCGCGGCCTGTCAGGGGAGATCGCTGTGGCCGATCCTAGGCGGCCAGGCGGACCGGGTGGCCGGCCGCCGCACGGTCATGACCGAAACCAACAACAGCTTTATGTCGGCCCCGGGCAACGGCTCCACAACCATGGCACGCGCCGTATGCGACGGCCGCTACTACTACATCCGCAATCTGATCCAAGAGACCGTCGGGGGCCCGGTCGAGCAGACGCTGTTCGTCGGCAGCGGCAACGGCGAGTATGGAAGCCCCGGTCCCCAGTACGCCATCAACCTGCACGACGACACGGTCCTGCAGAAGGAGGCTCAGCCCCTGCCGTACGAGCTGCTCAGGCAGCTCTGTATGAACGACGCCCCACCCAGGGCGATTGCACGTCAACTCATGCCCCGCAGAGCACTTCGAGTCGGTACTGATCGCACCATGCCGCGGTGAGGCGTTTGTTCTTTACGCCGAGCTTTCGGGAGGTGTTGTTCTTGAGCAGGCTCAGCGTCGTTCTGCGCAGCAGGCTGAAGTTGGCGTCGGCGTGTCCCTTGCGGACGCGGCATTGGTCTTCGCCGAACGTCACGTCGAGCTGCCAGTGGAGTGAGTTCTCGATCCCCCAGTGGCCGCGCACCGCCTCGGCGAACCTCTTGCCGCTCATGTAGCGGCTAGTGATGTAGTAGCGCGTGTCGAATGTCTGTGCGCCGTCGCTATGGGTGGTGATGCGGACCGCCATGCCGATCGCCTTGAGCCCACGCCACTTCTCACGCTCGGGAAACCCCTCCGGCAGCTTCGTCAGGTAGTAGTAACGGTCTTCCTCGCGGCCGTGCCCCTTCTCGTGCGACTCGTGCCGTCGGCACGCCACGTTCCGGCAGTCGTCTTCCAGTTGCGCGGTGAAGAACGCATCGATCGCTTCGCACAAGTTCGGCTGGTTCCCCTTGGTCGCCAGCACGTAGTCGCCGCCCCCTTCGACGATCCGCTCGGCGATCTCCCGTTGACACCCCATCGCGTCGATGGTCACCAAACACCCCTTGATTTCCAGCATCTCAAGCAGCCTTGGGATGGCTGTGATCTCGTTGCTCTTGGCGTCGGTGACGACCTGCCCCAGGGCGATATGATTGGCGGTCGCCCAGGCGCTCACCATGTGGATCGCCGCCTTGCTGCTCGCTGCGTCGAAGCTGCGCCGCAGCGTCTTACCATCGATCGCGATCACCTGGCCGTCGGTGACCTCATGCAGCGCGGTGACCCAGCTCAAGAAGCACTTCTCGAACTCGGCCGGGTTGAGGGCCGCGAAGACCGCGTTGAAGCGGTCGTGCGAAGGCACGCCCGCCGACAGGTCCAAGAACTTCGCCAGCCACCCTCTCTTCTCCCTCGACCACGCGGCGATCGACACGAAGTCGTCCGCCCCGCTTAGGACCGCGCACAACGCCATCACCACAACGTTCACCAACGGGTAGATCGGCTCACGCCGACGCGGATCGGTTAGCCCCTCGAAATGCCTCGCGATCCCTGCCTCGGAAACCTCGGCCACAACAATCCCTCCGGCAAGAACGCAAACATGACGCAAGCGGCGCTCCCAACGAAATCATGTTCGACTCGCCGTAAGTCTCGCAGACTACCCAGCGTGGCGCAATCGCCCTGACCCGGAGCTCGGTTACTCGACGCTCCCGTAGTGCACCGCCAGCCACACCGTGGGCTCGTCGGGCGACGTCCATTCGATCCGGTGGCGCTGGCCGCTGAGCAAGTTCACGTGGTCGCCCGGTCGCAGCTCAAGCGTGCGGTCCTCAAACCGCAGCCTCGCCGCCCCTCGCAGCAGGACCACCCACTCGTGTTGCGGTTGCTCGTACCAGAAGCCCTCTGGCGACGCCTGCCCCAGGGAGACGATCCGCTCGATGCGGAGCTTGGGCGTGTCCACAATCGTCGTGAAAAGCTCTGCCGCAATCTCTTGGGGCAGGTCGGCGAAGAGGTTGGCGAGCATGGTTTTTGATCGAATCGAACCGTTGGTGGATGCTGACCTGATATGGCTACGGCGCCCGGGCCCCAAACATGCGCCGCGTTCGCTCGTAGGAACAGCCCAACTGCTCGTCAAGCCGCTCTCAAGAAAATGCGGATGCTCCAAATCGGTGCTCTGAGCGCGATGCATGAGCACCGCGGCCGATGCGGCTGGATGCTGGCGCATGCTCACACGCGTTCGGGCGGGCCGACGCAACTCACCAGCTATCCAGGGGTTAACGACTGGTTTGACGGCGCCATCGCCGACTTCGCCGTAGCATACGTCAACCAGTCCGAGCACGGCCATCCTGTGCTTGCGGAGCACCGGGGAGAACCGTACGGCGGCCTACGCGTGCCGGAATGTCGAGGGCTTGCCGCCCGCTAGTGCGCGGGACCGGCGCGGTCCTGGAGTGCCTCTCGAAGCAACGTTGCCTCGGAACGACGGAGCCGCCGCAGGTTCTGGGCGATAGCATCGTAGGAAGAGCTGATGCAGCGCCACCACGAACCAACTTCCAACCCAGATCGGGCCAACAATCTCAACTTGGCGACCTTCTCCAGGAATTCGCCCTGACGCTTGGCGATCGCCTTAAACTGGGGACGAAGGTGCGGCGTTCGACCGACCATGTCCCGCTCCAAACAACCCCACTCGTCAAGAGAATAGCGCTGGTCCGCAAGATCGCAGAAGCGGCCGACCGCGTCCTCGATCACGATCCTCGACGTCGTGGGATCGGCCAGCACCGAGCTGAGGCTGTCCGAAGCGTCCAACAGGTCTCGGTACCTGGCTTCTCGACCGGCTACCCGCTCGCTCAACGCAGCGCCGACTGACATAACTTTGGCTCCATGGGTACTGATCGAATGCCGGGGACCGCGCCAGGCCCGCTCCCGGCTGCTCCAAGGAAGAGCCCACGTCGCGCCCCTGCTCGGTGGGTCTCCGACCAGACGGCGGCCCTCCAAACCGCAACGGCCGGGTTCCGAAGCAGTTGCCGAACGGAATTGAGAATAGGCCTATCTACCCCGCGAATCGCGTGCCTAAGCCGGGGCTCACCGTGGCTAGCAACACGGTACGCAGGGGCCCCTTCTTGTCGCCGATCCCCCCCGCGGTAGTGCGGCGAACGGCGGCGACCTTTTGGGGATCAACCTTGATGGGGGGTGTCCGTCTAGCCCGGCGTTTCAAGATGTGTGCGTATCCGCACAAGCTGCCCCGTGGTCGATGCCCTCCGCCCGACGCTCGTGCGGCCGACTCTCTGCCGAATCGACGTACGGCTTCCGCTGGGTATAATCTCATGAAGCCGGCGACAACTCTCTTCTCCTCGACCAACCGACTTGTTCGGGCTCGCCGAGCGGCGGACGCACTGGACCGTCGCGCAAAGCAGCGTCGCCGGCTACCGACACGCGCAGTCGTTGAGTGCTGGCCGAGCAGGCTGGGCCCAACCGCCGCTGGGCGACTATCAGGCGATTTGTTTCTATGCCTACCGTGAACCGATCAACGATTGGCCGCAACCTAGACATGCTCATCGTCGACGACGATGAAGAGCTCCGTGAAGGGCTCGCCAGCTACTTCACTCGCCGCGGACACGCGGTGGCGCAAGCCGCCGACGCGCAAGAGGCGCTCCGTCAGTTGGAGAGCCGCGCCTTCGGCGTGGCGATCCTTGATGTGGTGATGCCCGGGATGTCCGGCATGGACCTGCTCGGCAGGATGCGCGACGAGCACGTCGACACCGAAGTTGTCTTGCTGACGGGGGAGGGCTCGATTGAAACGGCGGTCGAGGCGATGAAGCTCGGGGCCTGCGATTTTCTTACCAAGCCGATTCGGCTGAAACAGCTTGAAGGCGTCGTTCACAAGGCGGTCGAGACGGGGCGTATCCGGAAAGAGAACCGGCAACTCTCCGACCTGCTCCGCCGCAGCGTGTCGCAGCACCACATGATCGGCGATTCGCCGGCGATCCGCGAGGTGTTCCGGTTGATTGAGCGCGCCGGCCCCAGCGACAAACCGATCTTGATTCAGGGCGAGAGCGGCGCGGGGAAAGAGCTCATCGCTCGCGCTCTCCACGAGGCAAGCCCCCGCGCCGATAAACCGATGGTGGTGATCAACTGCGCGGCCATGCCGGAGCTGCTGCTGGAAAGCGAGCTCTTCGGGCACGAGAAAGGCGCCTTCACCGGGGCTTCCGCGTCGAAGCCGGGGCTCTTCGAGGCGGCCGACGGCGGGTCTCTCTTCATTGATGAGATCGGAGAGCTTTCTGCCGCGCTCCAGCCCAAGCTCTTGAGGGTGCTTGAGGACGGGTCCCTGCGACGCGTCGGCTCCCTCAAGGAACGCCGCGTGGACGTCCGGCTCATCGCGGCGACCAATCGAGACATCACGTTCGAAGTCCAAGAGAAGCGGTTTCGGGAAGACCTGTACTACCGGATCAATATGATGACGATTCAGGCGCCACCTCTACGGGAACGGGGCGCGGATGTGCGGATCTTGGCGGAGCATTTTTGCGGAGAGGGCTGGGAGTTCGAGCCCGAGTGCCTCCAGGCGATCGAGAAGTATCATTGGCCGGGCAACGTAAGGCAACTTATCAACGCGATTGAGCGGATGAGGATCTTGGCCGACAATGAGTTGCTGTGCAAAGCGAACCTTCCCCCCGAAGTGCTCGGCGTAGGCCCTCACCGAGGCCACTTGGTCTACGACTCCGACATCGACTTGGCCACGCTCACTCGAGCCCGGATCGTCCAGGCAATGCGCGAGAATCTCGGCAACAAGGCCCGCGCTGCAGAAGTGTTGGGCGTGAATCGCCGCAGTCTGTACCGCCTTATCGGCAAGTACCAGATTCTTCCGAGCGAACTGGGCAGCTAGCAGCCAGTCCAACCAGAATCTGGGGCAGCAGCGCGGGGCATCTCGAAGAGCTGCGGGGCGCCCCGCGTCGGCCCGCGGGCCGGTCTATCTTACAACACGCCGCCAAGCCGCGCGAATCAAGACCTAGCCGATCGAGCGGCGCCCCATGGAAGAGGGGCCACAAAGACGTCAATCAAGTGACGAGCAGCCGATTAGAAACCGACGCCACGCCGTCGATGTGAAGAACCGTTTCTTGGGCAAGCTGCTTCAAGTAATAGGTGCTAACCTCTCCCTCCAAGACGGCGAAACCGCGAAAGATCTCGCACTCGACGCTGTTGAGTTCGGCGTACTTTCTTGCCCTCAGGGCGAGGTGGGCCGAGTGGCTGGAGTGGCGGCGGGCTTGATCCGATTCGATCGCGGCCGGCCAATCAGGCCTGTCGGTTACGGTGTTCATGGTCGGTCGACTCCGCTTCAAGAGGCACTAGGGACGCCGCTGCTCTGGGGCTCCGTAAGATAAGCAGGCTGCCGCGGGGCAGACGCCCCGAATTATCGGTGCAACCGCTATACCGCAAACCAGGCGCTCTGTTGGCCTGGTGAGCGCAAGCCGATTTCTCGGCCAGTTTCAGGGATGGAGCGATCCTTGGGCCGGCGCTAGCGCGGACCAAGCAGTCCAAGTGAGCCAAAACGTGGCGCCCGCTGAGCGTAGGAGCACACCAAGCAACCGCGCGTGGTCGTGCCGTCGCCGCCAATCCTATCTGGCAGCCGCTGCGGCGCCAGAAAATCGGCCCACCAGTCGCGACGCGATTCTCCCGTTCCGATACCGCCAGGATAGCCGCCGTTCGAGACGCCTGCTTTTCTGAACCTGCCGCGGGGGGACTACAAAGGGAGCTCTAGTCGGAACTCCGCGCCGGAGCAATCCTCGTCGCCCAAGGAAAGACTCCCCCGATGCGCCTGCATGATCTTGCGAGCAATCGCCATGCCCAGCCCCGTTCCCTTGGCCTTGGTCGTAAAGAACGGCTCGAAGACACGGCGCCGTTGTTCTGGGTCGAGACCGGGGCCGTTGTCACTGACCACGATGGATAGAATCGGATGGCGCTCATTGGCGATTTTCTTGACCACGACCGAAACTTCTACCGGGTCTTCGCAAGCAGCGAGCGAGTTTTCAAACAGGTTTCTGAACACCTGGAACATCCGAAAGCGGTCGTAAGACGGCTTCTCCGGCAGAGGGCTAGATTGACAGAGGGCAGCCCGCCGGCCCGGATGAGCCTGTAGGACCGACCCCCACGCGTCCGCGATCACGCCCTGGATCGGATGTCTTTCTGCGTCGATGCGTAGCGGCGCCGCGTACTCGCGAACCTCTTCCAGCAGGGAGTTGAGGCCATCGCACGCCGATTCGATGCACGCAACGTGCTTGATGATCTTCGGATCCACGCTGGCATCGAGGTGAATCAGTTCGGCGGCGATATTGATGGTCTGAAGGAGGTTGCGGCTCTCGTGGGCCAGGCTTGTCACGGCTTGGCCGACCGCTGCCAGCCTCTCGGCTTGGACCATGCGGCCCTCGTACTCTTTCGACTCGGTGAGGTCGCGCAGAACGCCTGTGAAGAATCGGCGATTTCCCAGCCGGAACTCGCTTACTGCAAGATTGGCTGGAAACTCAGACCCGCATCGCCGTCGACCGATGACTTCTCGTCCCAGCCCGATGATCCGCTTTTCGCTGGTTCGCAGGTAGTGCTGCAAGTACGCGTCGTGCTCTCGGCTGAAGGGCGCGGGCATGAGCATCGAGATGTTCTGCCCGACTATCTCGTCGGTAGCGTAGCCAAACATCCTGCTGGCGGCCAGATTCGCCGAGTCGCAGACGCCGCGATGGTCGATCGTGATGATCGCGTCGACAGCCGTGTCGAGAATCGCCTTGAGACGCGCTTCATTCGCGCCATCGCGGTCTTGCGAAACCTCAGCGCCGGTCACTCCTTGCTGCGTCACGTCGAAACTCAGGCTTAGTGGGGTTCAACGGCTGGCGAAGCAGCACGCGCTGTGGAGCCTGCCGATCCGTCCGCGGCCGGCGCTGCGATCCTCAACTGGGGGCCGCAATGCGCCGAACTATTCGCACGCAAGAACCCCGAACACGACGCGACATCGGTCCACCCGTCTGTGGGACGCGACGCAATGCAGGAATTACCTTACCATCGTGATTGTCCGCTGAGGCCGCCCGTTGGGCAAGCCGCTCAAGGCGGTGCGGCAGGAGGCTGGACCGGTTGATGGATTTGCTCTATTTGCATCCGCCGCGCGTCCATCGCTGAGACGATCACCGCGACGAGGGCGCCCGTCTCAAACCGAGACGCGTCCATGGTCAGGTCGTACGCGTGCGGGTCCGTCGGGTCTTCTCCAAAGTAGGTCTGAACTAACCGGTTGCGGGCAAGGTCTACCTCGGCGACCTCCAAAGCCGCTTCCGATATCTGATATCCCCCGACGCGCTGCAACGCGACGGATGCGGTATTCGAGCGGCGCCACCAGACGAACGCGGACGGACTGCCTTGCTGGAAGAACCTGGGCCGCGCAGCGGCCCAGGAGGACGCAATTGCCGTGGCGTTAGAGCGCCAGCAGCGTCTTTCGCATCCGCACGACATAGTCGACTCCCGTGAGCCTTCGCGTCGAGCCCAAGCTGGTGAGCATTTCCTCCTGCCAGTTCGGGCAGTTCTCGTCCAGCCGGGCGGCCAGTTCGGAACTTACGCCAGCGTCGTTCGCGATTGTCTCCACAAGCTGATGGTCGTAGAGCGGCCATCCCAGCCGCTTGGCGAGGCGCCTTTGCGATCGTTGCCCCGCCGGCGCCCCGCTCGCGACTGATCGCGATGGTCATCGCCGGGGGCCCTGAGCGAGCCGGTTTCTGCAGAAGCAGTGCGCCCTGCTCACGCCAGTGTTGATACGCCTTCTCGAGGCCGGCGCCGATCTCGCTTGGGCGATGGGTCATTGGTAGGTCTTCCTTCGGACTGCTGTAAGTCCGCTCAGTTCCGCAGACACGGCAAGGCCAAGCTTGGCCTTCTCCGCAATCGCATGCAGGACCTGCTGGCGGGCTCTTGCTCGTCGCCGCCGGGGGTTAGGATCTCAGTGGTCATGAGCTTCGGATCAACGCATCGGGCCGTCGTGTTGATCCAAGAGTTCGCCGCCAACCAAGTCGGCGACGTTCTTGTGAGCCCCCTCATCGAGGTACGACACAAGCGCTTTCATGTAGTTAGCACGCTCGAAACCGGAGGGATCCGGGCAGTTCTTGCGGCTCATGCTTCCGATCAGCCGGTCCAGCGAGGCGTAGTCGTGGTCGGAGAGCCAGTTCGACATGTCCTGAATCATCTGGGCGACGTAGTCGGCGCCCCGCTTCAACAGCACGGAAGTCACCATGACCACGTTGGCGCCGGCCGACAGGGCGCGGAGCGCTTCAATGCCCGAGTGCACGCCGCTGGTGGCGGCGAGCCCGCACTCTACCTGTCCATACAGGATGGCGATCCAGCGCATCGACAGCCGCAGCTCGCTCGATCGGCTGAGCGTCAGGTGCGGTTCGACGCTCAACGTCTCGAGGTCGATCTCAGGTTCTAGGTAGCGATTGAACAGTACGAGGGCGTCCGCGCCTGCTTCGTCTAGTTGGCTGGCGAGATTGGGGAGAGACGAAAACTGCGGGCCGATCTTGACCGCGAGCGGGATCCGGATCGACTCCCGGACCGCCTTCACAAGGCTGACGTACCGCCGCTCTACGTCGCGCCCCGTAACGAAAGGGTCACTGGGGATGAAGTAGATGTTCAGCTCGAGGGCGTCCGCGCCGGCCTCCTCGATCTGCCGGGCGTAGCGGACCCAGCCACCGCTGGTGGCGCCGTTCAGGCTCCCGACAATCGGCATCGACACCGCCCGCTTCGCTTCCTCGACCAGTCGCAGGTAGCGGTCCGGCCCCGTGTTGTAGCTGGAGAAGCTTGGCAGGTAGCTGAGCGACTCAGCGGACTGGTCGGTGAAGAGCTCTAGCACGGAGTGGGTAGCCATCTCTTCTTGGACCACCTGTTCTTCGAACAGGGAGGGCAACACCGCGCCGGCGGCCCCACAAGCTTCGAGGCGTTTGAGGACGTCCGGTTGCGAAGTGATAGGAGAGGCGGAGGCCAGGATCGGCGACGCGAGCTCAAATCCCAGGTAGTTGGTCGTAAGATTGGGAGTCATGACTTGTCCCCTTCGCTTTCGAGATCGATCGAACGCTCGATCACACCGAGCTGCTCGTAGTAACGCCACTGGTCGTCGATGTCGTTCTGAGCTAGGTCAAACAAGTGGTCGACCCTTTCCGGGAAAGCATGCGCTAGCAGCCCGAACCGGGCTTCTTTCATCGCGAAGTCTCGGAACTTGACCGTGGGACGGTGGCTGTCGACTTTCAGGGGGTGCTCGCCACGGCGCGCGTGCCGGGGGTCGTAGCGGTAGAGGGGCCAGAAACCGCTCTTGACGGCGTCTTTCTGGTGCGACATGCCGGTCCGCATGTCGACGCCGTGGGCGATGCACTGGCTGTAGCAGATCACCAGAGAAGGGCCGTGGTGCGACTGCGCCTCGTGCATCGCCCGCAGGGTCTGCTGCGGGTTTGCGCCGATCGCAACCTGGGCAACGTAGACGTTGCCGTAGGCTACGGCGAGCATCCCCAGGTCCTTCTTACGGGTCTCTTTGCCGCCGGAAGCGAACTTCGCCGTTGCGGCCCGCGGCGTCGCCTTCGACGCTTGTCCCCCCGTATTAGAGTAGGTCCCGGTGTCGAGCACCAACAGGTTGACGTCTTCGCCGGATGCAAGCACATGGTCGAGCCCGCCGTACCCAATGTCGTAAGCCCAGCCGTCTCCTCCGACGATCCATACCGACCGGGGCACGAACACGTCCGCCAAGCCGGCGAGCCGCTTCGCGTCGGCAGAGGCGACTCCGCCGAGCTTCTGCCGCAGCAACGCGATCCGCCGCCGCTGCTCGGCGATCTCTGTCTCATCTTCGACCGACGCGGCGAGGATCGCCGTAGCCAAGTCAGGCCCTACGGCGCCGGCCAGCCGCTCGAGCAACCTGCGGGCAAGCTCCAGCCGCTGGTCGATCCCGAGCCGCATCCCCAGCCCAAACTCTGCGTTGTCTTCGAAGAGCGAGTTCGACCAGACGGGTCCGCGCCCGTTGGCGTCTTGGGTCCAGGGGGTCGTGGGGAGATTGGCGCCGTAGATCGAGGAACAGCCCGTCGCGTTGGCGATCACCAGCCGGTCTCCGAACAATTGTGACAACAGCTTCAGGTAGGGGGTCTCGCCGCACCCGGCGCAGGCGCCGGAGAACTCGAAGAGCGGGAGCAGCAACTGCGATCCCTGCACGGACCCCGCGCTTACACGTTCGCGCGACGCTTCGGGCAGGGTGAGAAAATAGTCGAAGTTTGACCGCTCCGGTTCGAGGTGGTCGTGCTTGTCGCGCATGTTGAGCGCCTTGTGCTTGGGCTGCTCTTTGCTGCGCGCCGGGCAGACGTCGACGCACACGCCGCAGCCGGTGCAGTCGTCCGGCGCGACCTGGATCGTCAGCCACTCTCCCTTCAGGTCGCCACGCGTGCAGTGCCGCTGCCGAAATGACGGGGGCGCATTCCCGTTGAGTTCTCCGTCGAGCCGCTTCAGCCGGATCGCGGCGTGGGGGCAGACGTAGGCGCACAGACCACACTCGATGCAGAGGTCGGCGTCCCAGATCGGGATCTCGTGGGCGATGCTCCGCTTCTCGAACCGCGCGGTTCCGACCGGGAAGCCCCCGTCCACCGGGAGCGCGCTCACCGGCAGCAGGTCCCCCTCGCCAGAAATGATCTTGGCCGTCACTCGCCGCACAAAGTCGGGCGCATCGGAATCGACCGGCAAGAACCGCCCCCGAGTGGCCGTGACGTTCGTTGGGAGTTCGACCCGATGCAACGCCGTCAAAGCAGCGTCGATCGCGGCGAAGTTCCGCTCGAGGACCGTCGCGCCCCGGTTGGCGTAGGCGTCCGAAACCGAGGCGCGTACGTGACGGAGCAACGATTCCCGGTCGAAGATATCCGTGAGCGCGAAGAAGCAGGTTTGCATGATCGTGTTGATGCGGCCCCCAAGGCCAACCTGCGCGGCGATCCCGCTGGCGTCGATCACAAAGAAATTGAGGTTCTTATCAAGGATGGCCTGCTGGACATCACGGTTGAGGTGTTCCCAGACCTCGGCAGGTGGGTAAGGGGAATTGAGCAAGAAGGTGGCGCCCGGCTTGGCCGTGCCGAGCACGTCGATCCGTTCCAGCAGCGCGGAGAAGTGGCAGGCGACAAAGCCCGCGCTACGGATCAAGTAGGTCGACTCGATCGGCCGTCGGCTCACGCGTAGGTGCGAGACGGTCGTGGCGCCGGCCTTCTTCGAGTCGTAAACAAAATACCCCTGGACGTGATTCTCCGTATTCTTGCCGATGATCTTGACTGAGTTCTTGTTCGCCCCCACCGTGCCGTCGCTCCCCAGCCCGTAGAACACGGCGCGCATCACGTCGTCGGACTCCTCAAAGCCTGACTCGCTCCAGGTGAGGCTCGTGTGAGTGACATCGTCGTAGATGCCAAGGGTGAAATGCCGCTTTGGCTGGGGCTTATCCGCCTCGGCAAGCGCCGCCGCCGCCATCCCCGGCGTGAACTCCTTGGACGACAAGCCGTAGCGGCCGCCGATCACCTCCGGAGGTGGGGTCTGCGGGTACGCTACGCGCCAGCCTTCCGCGATCGCAACCGTGACGTCCTGGTAGAGGGGCTCGCCCACGGCCCCCGGTTCCTTGGTGCGGTCGAGAACCACAACCCGCTTGGTCGTTGCGGGCAATGCGTTGATGAACGCGTCGACGGCGAAGGGCCGATAGAGCCGCACCTTGACCAATCCGACGCGGTGATCGCTTTCGTTTAGGCGTGCAACGGCCTCTTCGGCGGCGCCCACCCCCGAGCCCATCAGCACCACCACCTGTTCGGAGTCGGGCGCGCCCACAAACTCAAACGGGTAGTAGCGGCGCCCGGTCTCCCTCGCCACCCGGTCCATGGCGGATACGACCGCCTGCGGCGTGGCGTCGTAGAAGGGATTGGCGGCCTCACGCGACTGGAAGAAAACATCCGGGTTCTGAGCGGTGCCGCGGAGAACCGGGTGGTCCGGGTCGAGCGCGCGACCCCGATGCGCCTCGACCGCTTCCAGATCGATCACCGAAAGCAGCTGTGCATCAGTCAAGCGGGCGATCCGCTTAACCTCGTGCGAGGTGCGAAAGCCGTCGAAGAAGTGCAGGAAGGGGACGCGGACCTCCAGGCTGGCGGCTTGTGCGACCAACGCAAAGTCGTGGGCTTCTTGCACCGAGCTGGCGCACAGCATCGCCCAGCCCGACGCCCTGGCGGCCATAACGTCGCTGTGGTCACCGAAGATGGACAGCGCGTGCGTCGCGAGTGTCCGCGCCGCGACGTGAACCACCGCCGGCGTGAGCTCTCCGGCGATCTTGTACATATTCGGGATCATCAACAACAAGCCCTGCGACGCCGTGAACGTGGTCGCAAGCGCGCCGGTCTGAAGCGCGCCGTGCAGGGTGCCGGCGGCTCCACCCTCGCTCTGCATCTCGATGACCCGAGGGACCGTCCCAAAAAGGTTCTGGCGTTCTCGGCTAGCCCAGGCGTCGGACAGCTCGCCCATCGGCGACGCCGGCGTGATGGGGTAAATCGCAATGACCTCGTTGAGGCGATACGCCACGTCCGCCGCGGCTTCGTTGCCGTCGACGATCGCTTGGAGACCTGTCATTGAGCTGTCGGGATTGGAGTAGCACGGAAGGAACCGCCCCACCTTGCAGCGTTCGAGCCGCTCAGCGAATCGCCCTCCGAACTACCTGCACATGGTGCGCCGCCGAGCAAAATCGATTCCTCCAGACGTAACGCCGAAGCCAAGCCGCGGCGGGCCACGTGGTGTGTGCGGTGCGCGCTCGCGACTGTGCGAATCCGCACACGGGCACGCCTCGCGCGCAAGGCCCCTGGTCGAGCGATGGCCGCGGCCGAAGGAAGTGAGCGTCTCGGCTGCGCAGAAGCGCCTGACGACGACCGCGCTGGAGCTGACCTACGTGGCGCGCCGGCTACGCTCGCTCAGCCAGGATCAGAGGAGCTGGACCGGAGTCGGCTGTCGGTTCCCAGGGCCACCGCATGCAAGCGGAGGCTGACTCGGATTGGTCTCACACCATCCGCATGGCGCGCTACCCCCTGGGCTCATCAGACAACTTCCACTCGGTCCGGTCGCGTTGGCCGCTGGCGAGGCACACGTGGTCGCCGGGTCTCGGCTCTACCGCTCGATCCTCGAACTGCAGTCTTGCAGTCCTTCCCAGGACCACCAGCCGCAGCGACGCCGTGGCCGCCTCCAACGTGTACCCTTCATTCCTCGCGACCGGCAGCACGGAGTCTCGCCTAAACGTCTCGTCGTACATCCGCCGTCGTCGACGGCGATCCGCGTGTTCGTCCACAACTCGGACCTACTTGAAAAACCATCCTAAGGCCCCTGCCGCTGTCCGAAAGTCGCGGTCCAACAAAGGACGCCGGACGTTTACGTACCAGGACGATTTTCGTGAACGCTCCCCACACGGATCGTAGCCGGCCCAAGCAGCCCGGCATCAATCGTCGGAGAATCAGCGCCGGGGCCGTCGAGCGTCCATGTCCTTCGCCGATCCGCCGGCAACGAGGCGTCGTAGACCAGCCGGTTGTGCCAGGTGTTGGTCACCCGGATCTCAATGAGGTTTTCCCCCTCTTTCACCGCGGGAGTGATCTCGGCGCGGAAGGGGGGCGCCCACAAGGTGGCCACGTAGCGGCCGTTCACGCTAACTTCGGCCACGTTGGCGACGCGGCCGAGGTCCAGCAGCAGCCTCGCGTCCGGGGAGAGGGGGCCGAGCGTGACGCTGGTTCGATACGTTGCGGTCCCGGAGAACGCTCGGCTGGCGGCATCGCCGAGCTCGGACCAAGGCGCGGGGCGGGGGAGCTCGACCTCGCCTAGCGTATCCCAGCCGCCGGGAAACGATAGTTTCCAGGGGTTAGAAAGGCCCATCGAGCGAGCCCCGGTAACCCTGTGTGAGAACGATCGACCATCGGATCGGGTGAGCTTGTAGTCGCCATTCTCCCAGGCGAGCAGACGCTGGCCGCGATCGAGCAGCTCAAACTCGGGGTAGGGGAGCTCAATCCAGGGTTGGAGGGGTTGGCCGGGTCGCAGGCCGAAGGGCCTCTCCGGAGTTGTCCTGTTCTGCTGGCCGGGCGCTGACGTCTCGACCAGTGCTTGTCCGTCGCGTTCTACCTTCGTGAACGCGGGCGCTACCGCCCCCGGGCGGAACACGACAAAACGCGATCCGGCTGCCGGCAATTGGATGGGGAGAATCGTCTTGTCGCCGGCCTGCTTGAAGACCGAGGCCGGAGTCACGGCGCCGGTGAGCGGGTCCCAAAACTCGGGCGTACCGACGGCGCGGAAGCAGAGGTTCGTATCGAGGATGGAGTCCCTGCTGGCAGCAACAAAGTAGATCTCGGTGTCGCCCACACGCCGATGGATCCAGACCGCGTTTCCCGCGCCGGTTACGTCGGGCGCGACGCCAAGCCGTCTCAACGAATCCTCCAACCCGCCGCCCCAGATCAGCCGCCCGCTGCCGACGGTGCGGTCGCCGGCGGTCGCCGGCCGGTCGCCCCAGAGGGCGGCCCTTAGCGTATCGAAATCACCGCCCTCCGACAGGGAAGGATCGAGCTCGGGAGGCCCGCCGACGACGACCGCACCGTCGCGCAGCAGTTCCTCTAACCGCCGAAGCGTGGCTGCCGTCAACCGACCGCACTGCTGCGGAGGCAGCCACAAGACCCTCCACGTCAACCCTTCGGGCGATTGAACCACGCCGTCGACCACGCGGAGCCGATGGAGCAAGACGTCCTGATTGACGTAGTCAAACTTGTATCCCGCAGGGAATGGGCTGTCCTGACGAGGCTTGTGGTCAACGTCATCCCCCAGACACCACAACACGTCGGCAACCGGATGGCCCTGTTGCAGCATGTACTGGCATCGCGCGAGGTAGTCCGTAAAGTGCGGCATGAGGCGCCACCAGGTCTGCCCGCGAATGAAGGGCGACCCGATCCTGCCTCCAAACGAAGTGCCGGGAACCCGATCGAGCGGGTTGTGGGTGTAGGTGTGGAAGACCAAGTGATTGATGCCGAGCGCGAAGTGCGCGTCGGCGAGGTGCTTGAACTCGAAGAAGTGGTTGTCCCAGTCGTGCCCCACGTTGGTGAACGCTTCGGCCGCGACCGTTGGCTTGCCGTAGATGTGGGCCGCGGAGGCGGCGGGGTACACCGGCTTGGTCTCGAGCCCACCCTGATGCGGGTCGTTGGGCTGCCAAAACTCGCACATCGGTATGTCCGCCTTGCCGAAGTACTGAAGGATGTCGCCGGGCGATACGTCGCCCAGGGCCGTCTCGAACGACAACATCATCCCACGCCCGCGCGCCAGCTCGGCCAACCGGCCAAAGTAGTTCTCGACCAGCAGGTCGCTGATCGTTTTCCGCCAATCGCGCAGGAAGCGTTCGCTGGTGCGATGGTCGTCCAGCACGTACCCCGCGAGCCCCGGGAGCCACGCGCGAAGAGGGTACCCCCGGCGGCGGGCGAACTCGGCTTCCATCGCCGGCGTCCAGGTCTGGGTGTAGCACTCCCAGCTATCGATCAGCATCCCGCCGAGCCGACCGCCGTCCGCCGGGCCCCCGTTGGCGCTGATCCGCCCGATGTAACCGGCGAAGTGCTGCTCGGCGCCGCCCGGCGAGAGCTTGTCGCACTCGAAGCCGGTCGCCTCAGGTGGCGCCGGTTTGTTCTTGGCGCCGGTGTTTACGTGGCCAAAGCGAAGCACCGTCCACCCGCCCGGAGGCGCCGGCCAGCTCAGGCGCCCGGTAGCATCGAGGCGGTCGCTGAGGTCCACGATCGAGTCTACCCGGACCCATGCAGCAGTGTCCTGCACAGGGGGCGGGCTGCGATCCTGACTGCGTAGGGCGAACGCCGCCTGACCCTGCCAGTCGTTCACGCGGGCGGCCGACGAGAATCTTAGCTCGGTCAGCTCGATCGGATGCTTGTTCTCAAACACGATCCTGAACTTGAGGGCTCTTGTGTCGGCGATCGCAAGCACCAATGGGTGCTCCGGTTGCCGATCTTGCCACGTGCCGCGCGGGATCTCGCGCGTCGTCAGGTCCTTCCAGTGAGAATCAACCAACGCCTGGACGCGAATACGTGAGTCCGGGTCAAAGTTCCTCCGAGCCATCAGCAGTTCTACGGGAGGCAGGCTGATCGAGCGGAGGTGCGTCGGCTCGGCAAAGGCGACCTCGACCCAGGCCGGCTCATCGGCCGGCTCTACCCTCACAGACGACTGGCGCTTGCCTCGGATCAGGTCGGCCCAAGCAAGTTCGCTGCGGTTGCTGCGGACCTCCACCGGCGTTAACCACTCCCGATCGTCGTCGGCGGGGGTGGGAAACGCCAGCACGGCGATGTCGCGGTAGTCGCGCCACGCTTCTCGACTGGGTTGGGGCATCGCGAGGTCGAGTGCGACCCTCGAACCACCTTCGACAACCTCGCGGCTCCAGATGATATGGCGCATCGCGTTGCCCGGCGTGATCCACGGCCCGCCGGACATGGCCCAACCGGGGCAGTTCTGCATCGTGAACCGGAGTCCAAGGCGACGGGCCTCGTTGGCGACGTGCGCGATCATGTCGTCCCAGGCCGGGCTAAGGGTTTCGATCTGCGGGCTGACCCCCGGCCAAGGGCTGCCCGCCCCGTGGAAGAGCTGGATCCCTTGCATCCCGGCGGACGCGACGGCCTCGAGGTCGACCGTGAGGGCCGCCTTGTTCACGTTGCCGCTAATCAAATGAAACCAGGTCTCGGGGCGGCGCTGTTGCGGCGGGTGCGCGAAACCCGCTTCCAGGGTTTCTGCGTGGGCGGTTGACGCCAACGCAAACGCGAACGAGGCCAGAATGGGGAAGACTTTAGTCATATGAGAACCGGGAGAAGGGCAGGGAGGGGTCGCCGGACGAGAACGCCGAACAAAGCCGGGGAAGAAGTGCGACGCATGGTGCGTTAGCCCAGCACTTTCGGACAGCGTCGGGGACGGGCCCTACGCCGCTAGTACCGGGGCGTACTCGGTTTCGAATTGGTCGGGACTCTTGAAGCCAAGCGACTGATGAAGCCGCTCACGATTGTAAAACGTCTCGATGTACTTGAACACGCCCAGACGGGCCGTCTCTTGAGTGGCGTACGCCTCATGGTTGGTCCACTCGTGCTTGAGCGACCAGAAGAACCGCTCTGCTACCGCGTTATCGTAGCACTCGCCCGTGCGGCTCATCGAGCAGGTAATCCCCATCGCCCGCAGCGTCTGCTGGTAGGCGTCGGAGGTGTACTGGCAGCCGCGGTCGCTGTGGTGTAGCAAGTCGGCGCCAATCGGCCGTCTCGATTCGATCGCACGTCGCAGCGCCCCCGCCACCAGCGGCGTGGCCAACGAGTCGCTAATCTCCCAGCCGACGATCTTGCGGCTGAACAGGTCGAGCACCACCGCCAGGTAGACCCAGCCCTGGGCGACTGCCAAGTAGGTGATGTCGGTCACCCATTTCTGATTCGGCGCCGTCGCTTCGAAGTCGCGGTCCAGCAGGTTCGGTGCGGGCTGCTTGGTCGGATCGGCCTGCGTAGTGGTCGGCGTAAACCCCTTCGAGACACGGCTTTTCAGCCCCATTTGTCGCATCGCCCGCGCCACCGTGTTGCGGCAGGCCCGCTCGAGTCCTTCTTCCTTGGCCAGCTGCTTGGCGACCTTGCCACTGCCGTAGATTCCATGCGAGTCGGCGTGGACCCGCCGCACCGATTCGCGGATCCGCTCGCCCCGCTGCGTGCGCGGGCTCGGCGGACGATCGACCCAGGCATAGTAGCCCGACTTCGATACGTCGAGCACCTCGCACATCACGGCAACAGGGAACGAGTCGCGGTGCTTCTTGATCCAGGCATGCTTCACAGCGACTCCTTCGCGAAGTATGCCGTGGCTTTTTTTAAGATCTCACGCTCCATCTCAACCCGCTTGAGCTGCTTGCGGAGCCGGGCATTCTCGGCCTTCAACTCGTTGACCGAGGCGCTCTCGCCGCACGGGGCGGGAGCCGGAACGAGCTTCGCGTGCCAAGCACGCAGGCTCTGCTCGCTCATCCCAAGCGATGCGGCCGCCTTGAACGTGTACCCCTCCTGCGCCACCAGCCGTACCGCATCCCGCTTGAACGCCTCATCGTACGACCTACGCGGCCGACGACCATCTTCCTGCTGCTCGTCCATAACTCGGACCTCCTGTGGGGAAAATTATCCCGTCCCCGACGCTGTCCGAATGTACTGGGCTAACGCAGTTGCTTGAGGTCAACTGGCATGGACTTCTTCTCTCCTCCGGACCCAGCCCCCGTGATCCACCAATACAGCATCCCGGCATCGGAGCAATCGAAATTGCTCTTCTGGAACTCCACCACTCCGTCCTGCTCAGCATACTGCAATCGACACCAGATCCAGGCAATCCCAGGGTCCGGTTGCTTTCTTGTCCTGCCTCAGTCGGAACTGGAATTTCCCAGCGTGGTGGTTAGCGTAACACTAACCGCAGGAAGATTCCATGAGAGGCGTGAGAACGGGTTCGGGCAAGCGAGAGCGGCGTCACTTCACCGGCGCCCAGAAGGGTGCGATCGTCAAGGCGCACCTAGTGGATGGCGTAGCGATCTCGGAGCTGTGCGATAAGCACGGCATCCAGCCGACGCAGTTTTACCTCTGGCAGAAGCATCTGTTCGAGAACTGTGGTGTGGCGTTCGAGCGTAAGGCGAAGCCCTGACGCAAGTCGCCCGAGCAGCAGAAGATCGAGCAGCTGCGGGCCAAGTTGGCCGACAAGAACGAGGTGATCGCCGAGTTGATGGAGGAGAACGTCAAGGCAAAAAAAGCCAATGGGTCCGCCGCGGCGGATGACAGGGACGCTGGGTTCCTCACGACACGCGTGACGAGGTGCTCGATTACGTCCAGAAGTGGAGCACGCGGACCGAGCTGCCCGCCAAGCAGTTGGTCCGCTGGATCGGCCTGGGCACGAGCAAGTTCTACGACTGGAAGCAGCGGTACGGCAGGGCGAACGAGCACAACGCGCTCGTGCCGCGCGACCACTGGCTCCAGGCGTGGGAGAAGGACGCGATCCTAGCGTTCCACGCCGAGTCCGCCTGTGGCGGACTGGAAGGGTACCGCCGCTTGACCTACCTGATGATGGATCAAGACGTCGTGGCGGTGAGCCCGGCGACGGTCTACCGCGTGCTCAGGGCGCACGGCTGCTTCGAGCGGTGGAACCGCCCCGCGAGCGGCAAGGGGACGGGGTTCGGGCAGCCTTTAGCGCCCCACGAGCATTGGCACTGCGACATCAGCTACGTGAACGTCTGCGGGACGTTCTACTACCTGATCAGCGTGCTCGACGGCGCCAGCCGCTACTTGGTGCATTGGGAGCTGAGGGAGAGCATGACTGAGGCCGATGTCGAGGTCACGCTGCAACGCGCAAGAGAGGCGTTCCCCGAGGCCATCCCTTTCAAGCTAGCACCGTCTCGCCCGACCGGCTGATTCTAACGGTTCCGGGCGGTATTCTGTGAGCTTAGGGTCCTCACGGAGGGAGTTGCGATGATCGATGCGGTGCTGGAGCGTTTTGCGAAGCAGGCGCCCGCGGCGGTGATGGTGCGGGCGCTGTTGGCCAATGTGCTGTCGGACAAGGAGCTCGACGCGATCTTCCGCGAATCGGCCGAGCGGCAGGTCGAGGGGCCGCTGCTGTTCTCGCAGGTGGTGGGCTTGCTGCACCTGGTGGTGACCAAGGCGCAGCCGTCGCTGCACGCGGCCTACCAGCAGCGGCGTGCAGAGCTGGGCGTGTCGATCGCTGCGCTCTACCAGAAGCTCGCCGGGATCGAGACCTGCGTGACGCGGGAGCTGGTGTGTCGCACCGCGGCGCGGATGGGGGCGGTGGTCGCCGAGCTCGTGCCGGACGCCCCCGCGCCGCTGCCGGGGTACGAGGTCCGCATCCTCGACGGCTTCCATCTGGCGGCGAGCGAGCACCGTTTGAAAGAGACACGCGGCGTGCGCGGCGGGCCTCTGCCGGGTCAGGCGTTGGTGGTGCTCGACCCGCAGAAGAAGCTGATCGAAGACGTGCTGCCGTGGGAGGACGCGCACGACCAGGAGCGGGCCGTCCTGGCCGAGTTGGTCGATGTGCTGCGGCCGGGGCAGGTGTGGGTCTGTGACCGCAACTTCGCCACCCGGATGTGGCTGTTTCAGACCGAACTGGAGCGTGCGTATTTCGTAGTGCGGCAGCACGGCCAGCTCCCGATCGAGGGGGCGGGGAGGCTGCTCAAGCAGGGCCGCTGCGAGACGGGCGAGGTGCTCCAGCAGCCGGCGACGCTCTCCGACGGTCACGGCGGGCAGATGACGCTGCGGCGCGTGGTAGTGAGGCTCGATAGGTCCAATGCGTCGGGAGACAAAGAAATAGCGATCCTCACCAACCTCCCCGCCGAGGTCGCTGCGGCGGCGGTCGCGGAGCTGTACCACACGCGCTGGAGCATCGAGGCCGCGTTTGGAGAAATGACCCTGGCGTTACGGGGCGAGATCGACACGCTGGCCTACCCGAAGGCGGCGCTGTTGGGCTTCGCACTCGCGGTGGTGACCTACAACACGCTGGGGGTGGTTCGGGCCGCGACGGCGGCCGCGTACGGCGTCGAGAAGGCCGAGCAGGTCTCGACCTACTACCTGGCCAATGAAGTCGCCACGGTGTGGGAGGGGATGGAGATCGCCGTGGAAGGGGCGGCGTGGGACCGCTTCGCAGACCTCCCGCCGCCGGCTTTGGCGGTCGAGCTGAAACGCTTCGCTCAGAACCTCCACCTCCGCCGCTACCAAAAACACCCACGCGCACCCAAGAAGCCACGCACGGCCCCAGGGCAAACGCATGATCCCTACACGGCGTGATTGTTTCCGGTGTGCTTGCCTTGGGGAAGGCTAGCATCGAAAGATTTCCGTGGACGGAGTCCCTGGGCTTCACGGAGGTGGTTCGATGGCGGCGCGGACGGTGTCCATGTTGGAGTGCTTTTTCGAAGTGGCCGACCCGCGGAGCGAGAAGGCTCGGGTCCACAGCCTGTCGGACATCCTCGTGCTCACGGTGCTGGTGGTGATCGCCGGCGCCGAGGGGTGGGAGGACATCGAGGAGTTTGGCAAGCAGCAGCAGGCGTGGCTGAGGCGTTTCCTGTGGCTCCCGGGGGGCGCGCCGTCGCACGACACCATCAGCCGGGTGTTCCGCCTGCTCAAGCTGAAGGCGTTCAAGGAGGGCTTTGGCCGCTGGGTTGAGTCGCTGCACGCGGGGATGGGACTGAAGCTCGTGGCGATCGACGGAAGGACGTTGCGCCGAAGCTTTGATCGACGGGGCCACGGCGGCGGTCGGACGACGATGAAAGGGGGCGCTGCACTCGGTGTGCGCGTGGAGCGTTGAGAACCACCTGATGCTCGGCCAGCAAGCGTGCGGGGAGAAGTCGAACGAGATCACGGCGATCCCCGAGCTGCTGAAGCTGCTGGACTTGAAAGGCGCCGTGGTGACCATCGACGCGATGGGCTGCCAGAAAGAGATCGCCCGCGAGATCATCGCCTCGGGGGGCGACTACGTGTTGGCGGTGAAGGAGAACCAGCTGAAGCTCGTCGAGGCGTTGCGGGGGTGTTTCGATGGGTGGCACGAGGAAGACTTCCAGGCGGGAGACTGCCGCCGCCGCAAGACGAGCGAGAAGGGGCGCGGCCGGGTCGAGGAGCGTTACTACTACCACGCGCCCCTGCCCGAGTCGCTGCGTCCCTTCGTGAAAGACTGGACGGGCTTAGCGACGATCGGCCAAGCGATCTCGATCACCGAGCGTGACGGAAAGCAGACCTCCGAGGTGCGGTACTACATCAGCAGCTTACCTCCGGAGGTAAAGAAGTTCGCCTCGGCGGTCCGCGGCCACTGGCCACCTATCCAGGAGCGGGGCGAGGACTCGCTGCACTGGGTGCTGGACGTGACGTTTGGAGAAGACCAGAGCCGCATCCGCAAGGATCACGGTCCCGAGAACTTCGCCCTCCTGCGACGGCTGGCGGTAAGCGTCATCAAACAGGACACTTCGCCCGGAAGCATCAGGAAAAAGCGAAAACGGGCCGCGTGGAATCGCGACGAGCTCGCAAAGATCGCCGGGTTAACGGGTTAACGTGCGGTTGCCCTGGATCCCCCTTCTCTCTCTCTTGGAGGCGCATGATGGCCGGACCGTTGGTTCGTGACGAGTTGTGGACGAAGATCGAGCCGCTGATCTCCGAGCGACCCCAAGGGGGTCGGCCGCCGGTGGACGACCGTTCCGCGCTTACCGGCATCGTGTTCGTGCTCAAGAGGGGCATCCCTTGGGAGATGCTCCCGCAGGAGATGGGCTGCGGCAGCGGCATGACCTGGCGGCGGCGGGCCCGCGACTGGCAAGAAGCCGGCGTGTGGCACCGCCTCCACGAGCTGCTGCTGGCCGAGCTTAGCGCCTCCGAAGAGACCGACTGGTCGCGTGTGGGGTCGATAGCGGCACGGTTCGCGCTGTGGGGGGGTGGCGAAGAGACCGGCCCCAACCCTACCGACCGCCGGAAGCCCGGCAGTAAGCACCACCTCGCCACCGATGGCAATGGCGTGCCGCTGCAGACCGAGCTTTTGGCCGCCAACTCGCACGACGGCAAGCCCACGGCCGCGCTGATCGCGGAGATCCCTCCGGTCCGCGGCAAGGTAGGGCATCCGCGGTCGCGGCCCGACGTTGCGTTCGCCGACCGGGCCTACGACGATGACGCCAACCGGTTGCTGCTGGAGCGGCTCGGGATCGCGCCCGACATCGCCCACCGTGGCGACGAGCATGGCGGCGGACGGGGCTTCTACCGCTGGGTCGTTGCAAGGACGATCGCTTGGCTGCATCACTTCAAACGCCTCAGGATCCGCTTCGACCGACGGGCCGACATCCACGAAGGCTTCCTCAATCTCGGAAAATGTCTCGTCTGCTGGAACGTGCTGAGAAGGGATTCCAGTTAGGACTTCTTACCCTTGACCGCGCGCCTTCGAGGCCGCCGTCACGCCCATCAGGAAAGAATGTCGTGCACGACGTTGCCGTAGACGTCGGTTAGCCGGAAGTCGCGACCGGCATGGCGGTAGGTGAGCTTTTCGTGGTCGAGCCCCAGCATGTGCAGCAGCGTCGCATGCAGGTCATGCATGTGCACGGGGTTCTCGATCGGCGCGTAACCAAAGTCGTCGGTCGCCCCGTAGGTCAAACCGGGCTTGCAGCCCCCGCCGGCCATCCACATCGTGAAGGCCTTGGGGTGGTGGTTGCGTCCATCGCCGTTCTCCGCCGTCGGCGTCCGCCCAAATTCCGCACCCCAAAGCACCAAGGTGTCTTCTAGCAGCCCGCGTTGCGCGAGGTCCGCCAGCAGTCCCGCGATCGGGCGATCGACCTTGGAGGCCTCGGCGATGCTCCCTTGCTCCACCTGCTTGTGGTGATCCCAGGTGTAGTCGGTCGAAACCTGAATGTAACGCACGCCGTTCTCCGCAAACTTTCTCGCCAGCAGGCATTGCCGGCCAAAATTGTCGGTGGGCCTGGCATCAATACCGTACAGGTCGAGGGTCGCTTTCGTTTCTCCGCTGAGGTCCATCACGCCCGGGATGGTCGACTGCATCCGGAACGCCAACTCGTAGTTGTCGATCAGCCCTTCGATGCGTTGGTCGACGCCCACGCGTCGCAGGTGCCGCGCGTTGATCGACTGAATCAAGTCCAGCTGGGACCGCTGCAGCTCCGGGCTGAGACTCGGGTTCTTGAGGTTGGAGATCTTCGCCCGCGTGATGGGCGTCTCGGCCGACCCGATCGCCGTCCCCTGATGGACGGCGGGCAGGAATGAGCTGCCGTAGTTCTGGGCGCCGCCGTGGCCGCGCGGCGGTGAGATCGTGACGAACGCCGGCAGGTTCTCGTTCGCGCTCCCTAGGCCATAGCTCACCCAAGCACCGACGCTCGGTCGCACCAGGTTGGCCTGCCCGGTGTGCAGCCGCAGCAGGGCTTCGCCGTGCGCGTTCCCCTCGGTATGCATCGATCGGATAACGCACATCTTGTCCGCGTGCTGGGCCAGGTTCGGGAACAACGCATTCATCCAGACGCCGCTCTCTCCCTGTTGAGCGAACCGGAACGGGGAGCCGAGCAACCTCCCCAGCTCACGGTCTGGACCGCCGACCGTCGCCTCGCCGACGGACGACGCGTGGAGCGGCTGACCCGAACGCTTGTTGAGCTGCGGCTTGGGATCAAAGAAGTCGACGTGGCTGGGCCCGCCCCACATGAACAAGAACAGCACCCGCTTTGCGCGGGGCGGCATCTTGGGCCCAGGCGTCGGGCCGACCTTCGGTCCGGCCAGCGAGCGGCCTGCCATCGCGGCCAGGGCCACCTGCCCGAAGCCGCAGGCGCTCGCGCGCAATAGATCACGGCGGCTGCACGTTGGAACGAACTGATTGCAGCGTGGCATGGCGTCTCAACCTGGCTTACTCGATGATCTGAAAGCGGCTCGATGCGAATAGCGCTTGACAAGCGACCGACCAGGCGCGCAACCGGCGCCCCGCGTCCTCCTGGTCCTGAAGCCGGGACTCCGTGTGTCGGATGAAGGCCAGCGCCTCATCCGCCTCGGCGGCCTGCGCCGGCTCGCCGACGATCCATTGATACATCTGGTCCACACGCCGGAGATCGGATCCGCTGCCCGGGCCGACGGCGGCCATCAGCCGCTCCGCGACCGCATCGGATGCGGCCAACACGGATGCGTCGTTGAGCACGAACAGCCCCTGCGCGCCCACCATCGTGTCCGGACGCATGCCCGTCGTTGCTTGAGGGTCCGTGAAATCGAAGGCGTCGAACAGCTCGGGGAGGTCGTTGCGGATGACGGGCAGGTAGACGCTTCGGCAGGCAAAGTCGGTGCGACGCCGCACCTTGTTCGCGCCGACCGACGTTGCTTGATCGCCGAGGTAATCGACGGTCGAGCCGACCGGCTCTAAGTCCAGCGAGCCCGACGCCAACAGCATCGCGTCGCGAAAGGTCTCGGGGTCCATGCGGCGGCGGTGGGCTCGCCACAGCAAGCGGTTGTCGGGGTCGATCGAATGCCCCAGCGCGTCGTGCTGGCTGCTCATGGCGAACGTGCGGCTAAGGACGATCGTCCGGACCAGCGCCTTGGTCGACCAGCCCGATTCAATCAACTCGGCGGCCAGGTAGTCGAGCAACTCGGGATGGCTGGGCGGTTCTCCGGTCCGTCCGAAATTGTCGACGGTCCGCACAATCCCGCAACCGATCAAGTGGCGCCAAACCCGGTTGGCGAAAACGCGAGCGGTCAGATGCCCGGCGCCTCCGTTGGTGTCGGTCAGCCAATCCGCGAGCTCCAAGCGGCCACTCGCATCTTCTGGGATCTGGGCGTCACGATCGGTCAAGACGCTGAGGAATCCGCGCGGCACGAGGGCCCCGGGGCGGTCCACCTGCCCGGCCAAGCGGATCGCCTCGTCCGCCGGTTGATCCACATCGCAGGGAATCATCGCGCGGGGAGGGATGGGGGGCGGGTTCGCCTGAAAATCCTTCAGCTTCTTCAAGATCGCCTGCTGGGCCGCGATGCGTTCGCCGAACGGGCGGCAACCGTCCAGGGCGATCGGGTCGACGTCGGCCGGCTGTTCTTCATGCAACTGCTGAAGCCCCAACGTGTCGCCCCCCTTCAGCAACGCGAGGGAACGCCGGACACGCTCCTGGCGTCCCGAACTCTTCTTGCGGTCGATCCAGTACCGTTCGTACGCGTCGTCGCGTTGGCCGCCGTCGACGCCGATCCCCACCAGGCGTTCCATCACACGCGTTTGATTGAGCATCTGGCGTTCTTCGACGACCTGTGTCGACGCCAGGATCCCGGCCAACGCGTAGTAGTCGCTGGTCGGGATCGGATCAAACTTGTGGTCGTGGCACCGCGCACAGCCAAGCGTCTGGCCCAGGATCGCCTTGCCAATCGTATCGATCAACTCATCCGCCACGTCCATCCGCTGCTGCATCCGTTCTGTTTCGTTGATGAGCAGAACCTTGGGTCCGATCACAAGAAACCCCGCGGCGATGCGTTGCCGATCCCTTTGAGCGACGGAGTCGTAGGGGAGCAGGTCGCCGGCGATCTGCTCGCGGATAAACTGGTCCAGCGGGACGTCTGCATTGAACGCGTCGATGACTTGGTTGCGGTAGCGCCACGCTTCGCGGAACAAGAAGTTTTCGTCCAGCCCGTTGGAGTCGGCGTACCGCGCCAAGTCGAGCCAGTGTCGGCCCCACCGCTGACCGAACCGGGGCGACTCCAACAAACGGTCGACCATCCGCTCCACCGCGCCGGGCTGCTGGTCCGACAAGAACTTCGCTAGCTCGGCCGGGCTTGGCGGCAATCCCGCCAACTGGATGTAGACCCGGCGGGCCAGCGTGCTGCGGTCTGCATCCGGGGCGGGCCGTAAGCCAGCCGCCTGCAACCGGGCGAGGACCATCGCGTCAATCGGCGAGCGAGCCCACCGGCTGCTGGATCGTTCACGCAGCAGTGGTTCTGCGGCATGCGGACCCTGTTGCAGCGGACGGTACGCCCAGTGCTGGCGCCCGGAGACGGGATCGGACGCCACAAAGCCGGGCTCTGGCGACGCGTCTGCCGCGTCACGAGGATCGACCGCACCCGCCTCGACCCATCGCTCGAGTCTCGCAATCGTCGAATCGGGCAACGCCTTGTCCGGCGGCATCTGAAGAGCCGGATCGGAATACCGGATAGCGCGTATCAACAGACTCGCGTCGGCGTCGCCCGGAACAACGGCCGTCCCTCGATCGCCCCCTTGCACCCAGCCGTGGCGGCGGTCCAGCACCAAACCACCTTCGCTGTTGCCCGAGCGCGCCGAGTGGCAGGAGTAGCACCGCGAGGCCAACACCGGACGGACGTGCTTCTCGAAGTACGCGATCGCCTTCGCGTCGGTGTCCTCGGTCGTGATTGGCTCGGTCGTGATTGGCTCGGCCGTGACTTGCTGGGCTGTAGCTTGCTGGGCTGTAGCTTGCTGGGCTGGCAAGCGCGTCGCGGTCGACGCGACCGCCGCCGGGAGAATCGCAAGACAGAGTCTTCGGACGAGCACATTCATGGGCGCCAACCGTTAACCTGGATCCACTCTACCAATCGATCCATGAAGTGATCGGCGCCACCCCCCTGGTCGACGAACCCGTGGGCGCCCATCTGAAACACGTGCAGCTCGCACGGCGCGTCCGCGGCTCGCCACGCCATGAACGTTGCGATGGACGCCTCGACGTTGGGATCGTCGGCAGCCACCGCCAAGAACAAGGGGGGCGCGTGGTCCGGCGCCGTTGCCTTCTCGCCAGATCGGCCGGCGCCGTAGATCAACGCCGCGATGTCTGGCCGAGCGCCCGCGTCGCCGGACATCGCGCCTCGCACGGGCCCACCCCCCGCCGAAAACCCGATCATTCCTATCCGGTTGGGCCGGAGGCGAAACTCCTCGGCACGTGACCGGACCAGCTCTACCGCCCTGCGTCCATCCTCTGCAGACAACGCCCGGACGTCCTGACCGGCTTGTGGGCCGAGGGCGGCGGGCTCGGCGCTATCCGCACCGTCGCCGGTCTGTTTGAGCCGGTACTTCAAGACGAACGCGTCGATGCCCGACGCGTTGAGTCGCTTGGCGATATCGACTCCCTCGTAACCCATCATCAGCGTCCGATTGCCCCCGCCGGGAGCGACGATCATGGCGGCGCCCGCTGGCATGGCGGCGCCCACTGGCTTGGCTGCGGGAAAGTACAGCAGGGTCGGCCGCACGACGTTGCGGACCTGAGGGCCACTCCGCCCTTGGACGATTTTCTCCTCGTAGTCCCAGCCTTCAGAACCCGGCGCGGCGCCGTCGTACAGCGCGATCACGCGTGCGGCGCCAAAGGCGCCCGGGGATTCCTTGGCGGTGGGCTCAACCGCAACAGCGCGTGTGGCGACGCTCGCGAGCGAAAGCCAGATCACGATGGAGCGGGTAGTATGCTGGGAGACCATCAGCACAACTCCTCGTAGCAGGCGTCAACGACACTCCCAACGACACTCCCGAAGGCCGCGACACCCGCGACGGCCGCGTCGCTGGCCACAGTCTACAATAGTCGTCTTGACGATTCATACCGATTTGTGCCCAACGCACGCAATTTCCGTACCTTCGGAAAGAATTACGATGACCCATCCGGCTCAACCCGCCGCGTTCACGTGCGTGCTTGGGAAGGCGTTGCTTCTCGCCGTCGGCTTGCTCCTCGGCTGGGTCGACAAGCCCAGCCTCGCAGGCGAACCCGGCCTCGCGGACGAACCCGGCCTCGCAGTCAAGCAGGGCCTTGCAGACAAACCCAGCCCGCCAAACGAAAACGTCCGCCCGAACATTCTGTTCATGTTCACCGACGACCAGCCGCAGAACTGCTTGGGCGCGATGGGCAACGACGCCATCCAAACGCCGCATCTGGACGCCCTTGCGCGACGAGGCACGCTGTTCAACAACGCCTTTGTGACGACGGCGATTTGCTGCAGCAATCGCGCTTGCATCTTGACCGGTCAGACGATGGACCGCCACGGCATCGAGGACTTCAAGCAGCCACTGAGCGCAGAAGCCTTTGATCAGACCTACCCTGCCTTGCTGCGAGAGGCGGGCTACCGTACGGGCTACCTGGGCAAGTACGCGATCGGAAACCCGTCGGGGAACACGAAGCCGCTTTCCCTCCCCGCCGACCGGTTCGACGCCTGGTACGGTTTCCCTCAGAGCATCCGTTTCCTTCAGAAGGTGGATGGCGAGCCGCGCTACCTAACGGAGGTCATGACGGAGAAAGCAATCGCGTTCCTGCAATCCAATCCGGCGGAGCAGCCGTTCTGTTTGACGGTCGCCTTCAAGGAACCGCATGGCCCGTTCAACTATTTCGATCCCGCGGCCCCCAACCCGTACGAGAACGTGGAGCTTCCCCCTTCGCCCACGTTCAACCCGGAAGCCTTTGAGAACCAGCCCGAATTCATCAAGACGTCGCTCAACGCAGACAACAGCCGCGGGTACCTGAACCACCCGCAGCGCTACCAGCAAGAGCTGCGGACGTTTTACCGCACGGTCACGCGCGCCGACACAGCCGTCGGAGAAATCCTGGCTGCGCTCAAACGTCTCAAGCTGGACCAAAACACGATCGTCATCTTCTCTTCCGATCACGGCAGCTTGCTGGGCGACCATGGCCTGACGGGGAAGTGGCTGATGTACGAGAACTCTATCCGGGTCCCGCTGATCATTCTTGATCCCAGGAACCCGTCCAAGAACGCCACACAGCCCCGCGATCAGATGGCGCTCAGCATCGACTTGGCGCCGACGATGCTTTCGCTTGCCGGCATTGCCCCGCCGGCGTCGATGCAAGGCCGCGATCTGACGCCCGTGTTGCGCGAACCCGAGGCCCCGCTGCGCGAGGACTTCTACTACCGGCACGTCTATACCCCGGACCCGCCACGCCTGTCCATCGCGGTCACCGAGGGCGTCCGAACGCAGCGATGGAAGTACATCCGCTACCCAGAGACCGACCCCGTCTACGAGCAGCTCTTCGACCTCGAACACGACCCCCTGGAGCTGAAGAACCTTGCTGAGGTCCCTCGCCACGCAAGCCAGCTAGAACAGCTCCGCACACGATGCGACGCTCATTGAAGGCCACGCGGCCAAGCAGCACGGCGGGTGAGCCGCGGAGCCGGCCGCCGGGATAGGCTGGGTTTCCGTACGCGCTGATGTTGGAGGGTCTTCACGCACACCGGCTGCTCCGGCTGTTCTCGCTGCCGGGCGAAGCTCCCGCTGGGGGCCCTAACCGGAGCTGTCACGGGGCGCTCAAACAGTACCAGCGACAGGCGCTTGAAACAGGGCCACTAAGGCGGTTTGCCGCGTAGGCTGCATTGCTTTCGTCTGAGCAATGGAACTGATCGCATGGCGAACCGATTGAAGGTGGCTAAAGTGTTGTCCATTAGGACGTTACAGTTGCAAGGCTGGTCGCAGCGGCGGATCGCTCGGGAGCTGGGGATTAGTCGTGGCGCCGTTGCACGTCAGTTGCTGGCGGCCCCCGAGCAGACCGGCCGCCTTCGCGCTTCGGCGCACCATCGATCCGGTTATTGTAGTGCATCTCCCCAAGAGGGACTATCGTCAAGTTAGCATCCCCCTCTTTCCTTGGTAGACTCCTGGGCTAATTCCAGGAAGGAGGAGACGATGAGCGAGAAGGCGAAGCGTCGTCGTTGGACGGCCTCAGAGAAGCTGCGGATAGTGGCGGCACGCTGCCAAGCTCATGGTGCTGGTGGGCGCTTACCTTTGGGCGTCGCGGTGAGCGGGGCCAACACGCACGACATCAAGCTCCTCAAGGCGACGCTCGACAGCGTCCCCATCTCACGACCGCAGCCGACTCGTCATCGGCATCAGCACGTCTGCCTCGACAAGGGGTACGACTCGCAGGACGTCCGCCGGTTCTTGAAGCGGCGTAACTTCCGGCCGCATGTGAAGTCGCGTGGCCAGGAAACATCGCAGCGAAAGAAGAGCAAGCGGTTCAAGGCAAGGTGGTGGGTCGTCGAGCGGACCCACTCCTGGACCAACCGCTTCCGACGGCTGCTCGTCCGCTGGGAGAAAAAGTCTAACAACTACCTCGCCATGCTACAACTCTCTTTCGCCTACAGCACGCTCGGCGCCGCCGGTGTTCTGGGAAAGCTCTAAGCGGCCTCCGAACGGATTGTTGAGCACCGTCAGCGGCGGCGCTTGCGTCGCGCAAAGCCGTCGGCCGGCCGGCACTACGCAAGAGCGGCCGGCAGCCTCCCCTGGGTGAAGCCGCAGCAGGGCCCAGTATACCCGAGTCGGATTAGAACCGATCCCCGATGACGCCTTTGCCCAGACAATTGCCGTAGTTGGGGCTCAGCCCTGAGACGGGATCAGTATAGAAAGCGGCGGAGACTACTTCCTTATCAGAAGTTGCTTGAAGTCATCTGGCGTGGCCTTCTTCTCTCCTCCCGACTGAGCTCCCGTGATCCACCAATACAGCATCCCGGCATCGGAGCAATCGAACTTGTTTTTCTGGAACTCCACCACTCCGTCCTGCTCAGCGTAATGCAAGCGATCCCAGATCCAGGCAATCCCAGGGTCCGGTTGCTTTCTTGCCCAATCCCAAGGCGTCTTCGTCGTTTGCAATAGCGTATTCTGATCCCCTATCTGATGTTCCTCAATCCCAAAGGCAAGAATCTCCGGCCACTCAAAGAAGTCACCGCTGTCATCGTTAGCGGGATGATGCGAGACAATGTGAACGTACCGGGATTTCGACGGATCCGCCCTTTGAAGAGCGAAACCAATCACGTCGGGCTCTCCCGCTTCAATAATCCAAAGTGGACTATCCGGGGACGACGCATTAATGGCGTCACGCAGATCGGCTACCGCAGCTTCCCGCTCTTTCCGGCAATTGAAGCAGCACTTCAGCCGCTCAAAGGGGCCGAAATGAAGCAGCCCCTGTTCGCAGACTTCGTCCAGGACCTTCTGCCGTCGTCGCTCGTCCTTCCCCGAAATCCGCTCCGTAGGCCGCAGATCACACGAATGGGAGAGATGCACCAACCGACTGTTCAGGCCCGACCTGTTGAGAAGGCCGAACATCACCGCCGTGGCGCCGATATCATCTGGATCGGGTGAGTTTCCGTCGACGACGATAGCCAGGCGTCCTGCAGGAGGACGAAGGCGAGAGTTCCACGACGCCGCCTCCTCCTCTTGCAGCATAGGCTCTTGCTTCCATTGGGCTTGATAGGTTCCGGAGGGCAAATCCAGCTTGCCATCGACAACCTGCGTCTTGCGACCGTCCAACTGGATGACTTTGATCCCTCTCGGCGGCCGCAGCTCCGCCACGGAACTTGGTGGAATGACGAATCGCCAACTCAGCCGTCCTGTCTCTTGCTTCCAACTGCTCTTCACCACGCCGTAGGGGGTCTCCATCTCTGCTTTTACCCACTCCAAATCCTTTGGAATAAAGGGCTGCAGGAGCAAACGACGAAACCCAGGCTCCTCCGGGTGGCAGCGGATCCCAGCAAGATAGTTCAGCATCCACGCCGTCGGGTGGTTCGCCGCGTGGTGGTTCAGCGAATGGCGCACCTGGGCCCGGCGCGAGTCGTTTCGAAACCTCTCGAAGATGGTTGTCGCGTCGTAGTCGCGGATGCTCTGGGCGATGCCCGGATAGGCCGGATTCCGCAACATCTCCAACGCGAGATCAACATTGCCAAACTCGGTCAACTGAGGGTAGATCTCGTAGGACATGAAGCCGCCATCAAATTGCCTGCCGTTCTCCTGATAGACCTTTGCCAACGAAGCCGCCACGGCGTCGCGCTGTGAAGGCTTAACGACCCCAAAGGCCAGAGCGAGGCTGTCGTGCGTGCCATTGCCGAAGGTCTTGCGACCGGCGTCATAGAAGCTACTCACAATCGACTCTCGGATTCGGCCGGCGAGCTCGCGGCTCCAGCGGACATCGTCGTCCCTGCCCAACGCTTCGGCAAACTGTGAAAATCGCTCGGCTGCGGCGAAGTAATTAATGGCAGCGATCAATTGGCTATCGGCCGGAGTTCTTGGAACGCCAATCGGTGGCGCGTGGTCGCCGTAACGGTGAATCACCGGAATCAGATCGGGCGACTCTTTCTCGAAATAGCTCAGAAAGGATCGCATCAGATCGTAGAATTCTTCGGGAGTCTGCAGATCGCCATTCTGGCGGTAGTTGCGCCATGCAATGAACAGAGGAGAGACCGACCAGGTGAAATCGAGCGTGCTGTTCGTTGCTCGTCTACCCACGCCGACCCGGCCCGGAATTCCTCTGGGGTCGAATGGCCGGGTGTAGAAGAGCCGAACCTGCTGGCGGTAGAAACTCGCAGAATCCAGCGTGTGAAAACCCGTCGCCCACGAAGAATGGAGATCTCCGCCCCACAAGCACTTCTCCCGGTGCGGGCAATCCTCCAAGACCGAGTGCATGTTGCTCAGGTGGCCTCGGACGCCCATCTGGAAGATGCGGTCCAGGAGCGGGTCCGACGACTTGAACGAAGCAGTGACGGGGCAGTCGGTGTTGACGACCATCCCTCTAATCTGCTCGGCAGTCGGCGGCTTGCTAAGACCGTGAATCTCCGCGAAGCGGAAGCCGTGATAACTAAAGTACGGTCTCCACGTTCGAGGCCTGCCGTCAGCGATAATCCAGTGGTGCTGAGGAGACGAATGACAGCTCCAAAAAGATTCCGGGACGTTGTCCAAGTACTTGCCGGAAGGGTCGAGCATCTCGGTGAGACGCAGCCGGATCTCGGTGCCTGCGGGCTCCTCGATATCGAGTCCGACCCAGCCGCTGATATTCTCCCCCAGATCGACAATCCATGTTTTCTCTCCAACCTGCCAGGTCTTCACCGGCTCGATCTCCCGGACGACTCGAACCGGGGGAAAGTCCTGTGCGACCAACTTGGGCGACAAAGGCTTGACCTTCCGGACGGGCCGCCAGCCAAGGGGCGTGCCCGGACTCTCCCACTCCGCGTGCCACTTGCGGAAGTCGACATGATCACCGAGGAAGAGATTAGACATCGTGATCCCCGCAGGCTTCCAGTGCCAGTGGCGGTTTGTAACCACCTGGTCGCAAGTTCCGTCCTCGTAGCGGATATCAAGATAGGCCCGCAGACCAGGCTTGCCGTATAGGCGCCTTGGATTGGAGAACCAGCGGTCATTGTTGTACCACCCGTCGCCCAGCAAGACCGCAAGCGCGTTTGTGCCTTGTTCTATCTGATCTCCGGCGTCGAACACAGCGTAGTGAGCGAAGGTCTCGTAGTCTGTTTGCCCAGGATCGAGCACATGGTCTCCGACTTTAACGCCGTTCAAGTATGGCTCGTTGTAACCCAAGCCACAGATATAAAGGCGAGCCGAAGCCACCTTCTTGTTTATTTCGAAATCCATCTTGTACCATGCCGCCTCTAAGGGGGCTCGTGGCGAGACCTTTGCCCTGCCCAGAGGTTCCTTGCCGTAGTCGCAGGCCACGCGGACCGACTTTTCTTCACCGCCGTGCACAACGGACCATCGCTCAGAGGTCCCGATGATCTTCTCGCTGCCGTCGGCGAAGACGATTCTCATCCCGAAACACACCGGCGTCGAAAGATCGGCGCCAGAGAGGCTGATGCGGACCTCGTTCTCCCTCTGCATGTAGAATCCGAAGTCCTTGTAGTAGATCGTCGGCGGCCCCTCCGTGCCGTTGAGCCCCTTTAATCCATTGACCAACACGTTGATCTCGCCCTGCTCCACGTGGCTCCACCAGGCGCCGGCGTAAACGACATGCTTTTCTGGGAGAGGAAACGCAAACTTGTAGGTGATCGTCTCCGCCGGCGCTCCCTCTTCTCTAGCAGAGATCCAATCCCCCATTACGTTGGGCGGGCCGTACTCGGTCTGAAGCCGGCGTGAGCAAGAGATCCAATCGGCCCCATTCCAGTCCGTGTCCTCCAGCAGCCCTGCCTCGAACCAAGTCGGCTCCGACCACGGTCCAATCTCGCCCCGGTCATCCTCGATCCGCACTCGCCAGTAGATTCGCTGTTTTGCGGCGAAGGCCTTGCACTCGTAGAGGATAGCGGCGGACTGCGCGTCCTGGACCCAACCCGAATCCCAGAAATTCGGCCGCTCGAATCCGTTGGGGTCGCTCGCGACCTGTATCTGAAAAGCCAATTGGGCGAGCCCCGGCCGCTCGCCTTCGAGTCTCCATGATAATCGGGGATCGGGAAGATCCACGCCAAGCGGCGTCTGGCGGAAGTCGGTCCGCAGCCCCATTGGCTTCGTTTCGTCGGCAGCTCCTACCGTTGCTGTCAGGCACAAGAGAAGCCAGGACAAGAAACCGAAGGGCCACGCTAGAGATTGGGTCTGCATGATGATCTGGTGCTAGGCGAAACCTGCGTTAGCCCATGACTTCCGGACAGCGGCGGAGCCGGCTAATAGCGCCCAACGCGGGTGCGGGTCGTGGACGAACACGAGAATGGTCGGTGGCGATGTCGGGCATGCGAGGAGGCGTTCAAGCGAGACAAGATGCGGCTGGGTGCAGGGGAACGGCACTCGCTCGAGGCGGCCGCGGCGACGGTGGGGGTGAGCCGACCGAGGCGATGGGCCTGGCATGCAAAGCCCGTGCCGACGGGTCCGCCGTGCGAAGAAGTCCGCCCGCTGCCAAAGCGGAGTACCCAATACGTCCTTCGCCGCCCTTTTCGGGGTGATCGACATGCCGATGACGGGCTAGAACGCGGTAACCGATCGCGAGCCAAGCCCTCGCGCTCAGGGGCATGCGCCGCCAATCGCAGCCGCCGCGCGCCGCGCCCTCGCAGGCCGGCACGCAGCACATGGGAGCGGCAACGTCGCCAAGGAGACTGCCAAGCCCAAAGCAACGGAAGGCTCGTGCCGCCAGGCGGTCGCGCGCTCTAAACACGATTCGGGAAAGAAAAACTGCGTGTCGTCCATCTCTAAGCCAAACACCAACTAGGCCGATCACCGGAAAGAAATGACTCTCGATCTGCTTCACCGCGACTTCGACGCCACGCGCCCCAGTCGGAGTTGGTTCACCAATATCAACTCCTTGACGACCGTGCGAGAATGGGCCTGCCTGGCTGTGGCGCTCGACCTGTTCAGTCGCAGGGTCGCCGACCGGGCGCTGAGCGACTCGCCCGCGGACCCGCTCGCATCGGAAACGCTGCGGCCCGCGATCAAATGCGGCAGACCGGTCGTCCTTGAGCTGCTGCTCCATCGCGCCCGCAGCTATGCGTCGCCGTCGGACGCCTGTCAGAAGTTTTCCCGAGAGCGTAGGTCCACCTGCTCGCCAATCCGGGCGGCGGAGCGGTTCTTCTGGTCGCGGAAGCAAGACTTGGCCAACAACGGGCACGACGCCAACTCGGAAGCGGCGCGTCTGAACCTGCCCAAATATATCAGCACCGATTGCGATCCAAAATGCACTCATCAATCACTTAGCCAAATGAGTCCCAACCAACCAGAAACCAAGCACGCAGCGGTCTTTGTGGCGTGGGATCCGACTCCCCCAACCTATCCGCGAACCACGGCACAGCTCGGACACTCCGCCGGCCCACACGACTCGGAGCGTATCGCCGCCGAAATAGCCCCGCCTGGGCTACGTTCGTGTGCCCCGGCCGGCTCTTCTGCTGTACGAGAGCCGTGATTCTCCCCAAACCTCTCCCGCTACAACGTCTGATGAGATCTCATTGAATGATTCTTCGCCCCATGCAGCAATCGCTTCATCAACCGCCTGCCGATCAATAGACGCGATCAGACTCGTCGAGTCGGCGCTCGAAGCAACCGATCCAACCTGCTGACCCGCCACCTGCGCCGGATCAAGCGCCTCTCGCTCCATCGGACGCGGCGGGCCCTGAACAGGACTGCTCCTGACATGCCGCAACGCCTCCGACGGCAACTGTAATCCTAAGAGACCCGCGAAAGCCTGCGTCGACGGGGCCTCGTCTCCAACAGGGCTGGTCACCCCCAACACGCTGGCTGGCGCCGCTTGACTTCCGAACGCCGGCAACGCCACCGCTGCAGCTGATCCGAACTGGGCCCTCCACACCTGATAGTCGCCCGAATCAACAACCCCGTCATAGTTGGCGTCCCCTTGCAGGCCGGCGCCGCCAGACACGCCGAGATTGTCACGCCACACCGTGTAATCCGCCGAGTCTACAAACCCGTCGCCGTTAAAGTCCGCGTTCTCTGCGAGCGGGACGGAGAAAGTGGCGTCGGTCAATGCGCTCCATTGGCCATCACGGAGGATCCGAGCCTTGACGGTCGTTTCCCCGCCCGGCAGCTGCACGGCGCCCGCGAACACGCTGGCGCTCGCTGAATTCACGCTCCCCCCGATAAGTCGGGGGTCGGTCCCGTCGGTGGTGTAGTAGATCGTTCCTTGCACTGCCGCGTTCGGATTCTCAAAAGTGACCACTGCGGCCGAGTCGAGTTCGCCCCCGTGCTGACGCACGCTATCGACAAGAAACTCGGGCGCGCCGGTATCGGGATAGAGCCCCGCCGATCTCCACTGATCGAGGACGATGCCGTGTCGATCCCGGAAGTACACGCCGAGCATGTAGTCGAGCTGCTGCTGCCACTCCAAGTCTCTCGTGCGGGGGACCGTGACGTGCTGATCGCCCCAGCGAGCCGATTCAGCGACCATGGCGTCGAACACCGTCTCAGACAGGTCGGCAAACCGACTCGCGGGCACATTGCCCTGCGGATTTTGGGGGTCATAGGAAGGGCTGCTGGGATCTACGTAGAGCGCCCCTGCGTTGAAAAGGTGCTTGTGGACCCGGTCCGCAAACGCGATCCGAAACTCGTCGCTGGAGACGAGGTTTCCGTAGGCCTCGGCCGCTCCGGTATTGGCTCCGATGTAGCTTTCATTCACGTCCGTGCGCGTGCTCAGAGCGAGCGATATTTCGCTGTCCCAAGCAAAAAACCGAAAGCCCTCGCTCTCCGGGCCGCGGCGTCGATTCGCATACCAGTTTCGGTTCGGCCAATCATCATTGCCGCCGTAGTGGTTGAGAATCATGTAATCGATGTAGTTCGTAACCTCGAGAAGGACCTCTTGGTTTGGGTCCACGGCGCCGTTAGGCAGTTTCCCCTGAAGCTGCTGGTAGGCGACGTTCTTGGTGGCTTGGGTGGACCCCCTCGCGACGTCTGTCGTGACGTCAATCATCTGGTTGTAGGCGGCGATGCTCCCACCATGAAGACCGTTGTGATTGACGGCGTCGTACTCCTCCTTCTCGCCACCGAACGTCTCTGCGGCGAACGACACGTCGGGGCGTTCGCTGGGATTGTACAGACCCCAATACAACCCGTTCACGTAGAGGTGTACGACATTCCCCCGCGCGGACGCGTGGCCCATCGCCGCCTGCGTATCCCTGAACCACTGGTCGCGGATAAACAACGGATCGCCGCCGGCGCCACCCCAACCCCAGCCGTCATTGAAATGAGGCCGCAGCACAATGGTGTCAAACTTATCGACACCCGTTTCGCCAAATAGCGGGAAATTGAGCTTGGTATCGCCGTACTCGCTTTTGAACAAGAGCCGCAGCGCGTTCTTCTTCGACAGGTTGCGTGATGCGGCGCCATGGATGCGCAGTCCAGCGTCGATCTGGAATCCCTCACTCCCATCCGAGAAGATCAACTCCGCCGAGGTCGCACGCTCCCAATCGACTCCTCTGCCCCCCACGTTGGCGTAGATGCCGTTCGGACCGAAGAAGTCGGCGTCGTCCAGCGTCAGCGAGATCGTGGGGATCGCTTTGAGGCTGTCTTCTATCTGTGAAGCGTAGACTCCACCAAAAAGGTCGCCCGGCCCGATCACGTCGGGGTCGAGCCCGTAGTCCGCGGAGCGTGACCCCCAGGAGGCAGGAAGCCCCGCATCGATCGCCGATTGGTACGTCTGACCGATTATGTCGCTGGTAAACAGGTAGGTTTGCGTATCAACGTTGGTGGGAGCGTGACCGAGCTTGAAGGCCGCCGCCCGCAAGTTGGTGGTCCCAGTAATTGTCACGGGTGACGCCGGGTTGTACAGGACGCCATTGACGACGTTGAGATTGCTATCCACCGCGGGCGCCGAACCATCGGTTGTGTAGACGATCGTGGCGCCCTGAGTCTGCGTCGTAATCTCCACGACGAAAGGCGCGTCGAAGAAGCCCCGGTCGACGCTGAACTTGGTGTCGGCAACGATTCCCAGCAGCGATTCTGGATTCGCTGTGCCGGGGGTCGGCTGCGCGAAGTAGCCCTCGATCAAGGGTCGCACGAGCGCCGAGCCACTCGCGACGAGGCGCGGGATCATCAGCATGTCCGAGCTACTCGCCTGGTTCAAGGCGTGGATCGCCAGCACGTTCTCGCCCACTACCAGCCTGTCTGTGAAGGCAGACAGGTCGAATCGGACATACGCGTCGAGGACCTCGCCGTCGGGCCGCTCCAGATTGGAGCTGACGAAAGACTGGAAGTTGAGGGTGGCCGGAGCGTTTTCGGACTCGACCAGTTCGCCGTTCAGATACGCGGCAAACCCGTCGTCATAGATCATCTCCAAGGAGAGCGAACTGATCTGGCTCAGGTCTGTCAGGTTGAACGAAAACCGGGTGTAGGCCGTGGTCGTCCCCGACGGGACGGGGGCGTTAATCAGCGGATCGTAGCTGCTGTCGCTGCCGAGGTTGTTCTCGTAGCCGATCCCGGGCGTGCCGACCGCCCAGCCGCTGTCATCAAAGGCGAGCTGGGTCCAGGTCGAATCAACCACGCCGCTCGTTGGGACCCAGTAGCTCATCGCGGCGGTGGAACCAACCAGCACCTGCTCTTCGCTGCTCGTCATCGACAAGCCGTAAGAAATGTTCGTCTCTTGCGATGGAAACTCGGGCGCGAAGGCGTGGACGACGCTCTGGCCATCGGGGTCGATGAGCCCCAGGTACTCGCCGCCGGCGCTAAGCTTATAAGGGGTGTGAAGCTCGCCCGCCGGGCCGTTGGCGCCCTTGTCCGAGGCGAAGACAATCAGCATGGCGCCGGGGCCAAGCGTTGTCCCGGCAGGAAAAGCCCACTTGGTGAGGTTCGTGCTGTCGTCCGTCAGGTAGTAGCCCCCCAGGTCGGCCGCCGTATCGCCCGCGTTGAGAACCTCGACCCAGTCGGACGAATCGCCGTCGCCGTCCTTCAGACCGCCGCTGTTGGACGCCAGAAACTCCGAAATCACGAGGTCTGCCGCCAAGACCCGGCGCTCCTCCAGCCGCTCGAACTGGAAGACTCGGATTCTCTGCCTGCCGGTCAATGCTTTCATGATTTCGGTTGCTACTGAGTAGGGCCCTGCCGATGCTCCGACGTGCTGCTGAGCGAGGACGGCGCAGCAAAAATGACGATTGCTAACGGCGGCGGCCCGACAGAACAGAATCCTCGACTGCCTGACTCTATTGATTGTCCTGGAGCGCCTACACTCTTGCATACTTGAGAACCGGCCGGTCGGCGATGGCCGCGAACGAAAAGAAGCGGCCCGGCATGCGCGGAAACCCGTTCTGCGCGTGCCGAACCGCACTTGGACCAGTCACTTGACCGCACGTTACGTCGAACACAGGCGTCGTTTGCCTCGCAAGGCTAGCGACAGGACAATCAATCCCAAACAAGCCGAACACGGCTCCGGTACTGACGCTGATGACTGGGCAGCCGCCACGCCGGCCCCAGCCCCAAAATTCTGCTTCCACAGCAGGTAACCCGCATTGGTCGAATCAGGGCTTCCGCCATCCCGCCACACCGTGTAGTCGGCCGCGTCAACAAAGCCGTCCTGGTTGTAATCCGCGGGGTTAAACGCGCTCGGAGGCAGCAGGTTGGTCGGCAGCGCGCCGTATTCCACGATCCCGTTTACCACCGTGGTAGTGCCGGCGATCAAGAATTGAAAGGTCAGGTCCTGAGCCGACGCCGTGTTGAAGAGCGTGCCGAGGTTGAAGCCCTCGTTCTGATTCAGCCGCGTGGCCCCCGTTTGCGTCAGTTCCGAAAGCCGGTTGGCGGACGCGTTGGCTTCTAACCAGGTTCCACCGGGGCCCCCCTGGTCTTGTAGGCTGTTCCAACTGGTCAGCAAGCCGCCGGCCGCTGAGGCGATTGAATAGGAATCGATGGAGACACCGCTGCCAGATTCGTTTTGCATCGCCGCGGCGCCGGTCGCGGGATTGACCGTGAGCACGATATTGTTCTCGGCGAAGTCTCCTACATACTCCACCACGCCCGTCGAGGTCTGCCCGGCATTGGTGTAGGTGAACACGTAGTCTTGCAGCCCCGAAAAATCATCCCCGAACGGGATGCCGGAATAGTTGGCAGAAAAGATCGTGCCGATCCCTTGTTGCTGGCCGGCGCCGAAGGCCCGAGAAGCGGTCGGGTTGAACTCGGCGACAGCGTTGCTGGTCACCGCCCCGCTGCCCGCCTCCTTCCAAGCAGCATCTGAGTCCGCAATGCTCGTCCAGCCCGACGGGTTGATCGAACCGGTTGCGGATTGGATCAAGTAGCTGTCGATATTGATGGGCGCCGCTGCGTTGGCTGCATTGCGGATCGTCGCGGTGTTCAGATTGCGATCTACCGTCAGCACCAGCCGCTGCTCAACACCAAGCCGCAAGATCGAGCCGTTCCCGCCCGCCATCTGGTTGAGCGAAAAAACCCGCCCAACCGGCAGCGGCGTACCCTCGGCCGTGACGGAACCGAAGTTGCCAGCGATCGAGGTTGCGTCGATCACGTCCCAAGTGCTCCCGGCATTGACTGTGGCCCCGTTGACGTTCGCCACGAAACCGCCGCCCAGCGTAGCCGTCCCTTTGACGTTGACTGGGTTTTGATCAGCAGCGGTTAGCTCAACACGATAGGTTCCAGCGAGGCTCAGGTTGGAACTGTCGGTTGGGGTGCCGACGTTCAAGACGCCCCCGCCGGCTACATGCAACGTACCGCCGCCCCCCACGGCAACATTCCCCGAAGAGAGGCCGCCATTGCCAACCCTAGAAGTTAGATTGCCCAAGGCCATGACGCTAAGCGTGCCGCTGTTGACGTTGATGCCACCGACATCGAGACGCGTGTCGGTCACCTGGGCGGTACCGCCATTGCCGATGACCGCCACGTCGTCAAAATTCGCTTCGGGCACATTGTTGCCAAAATTGACATTGTCCCAGTTGAGTGGTTCTTTCCAGTCGCCGTTGCCGGCGGGTAACCAGTTGTAGTTTTCTTGCGCCAGTGCTGTAGAGGAGACACTGGTCGCCATCGCCATGGCGAGCAGCACTACGGTGTACCTAGTTCTAGTCATTGGGATAAGCCCTTATATCGCGTAAGGATCATCATTGAAGGAAGAACGTCGATCCGCCAAACGAGGCCTCTTAAGCCCGTCGGCGCAAAGCGGAAAGCGTGACTCCAGCGAAGAGCGCGAGCCCAAGAGCAGTCGGCTCGGGGACGGCGTCTGAGGCCAAGCCGAGCGCCGAAGGCACGTAGTTGTCCTTCCAGATGCGGTAGTCCCGGAAATCGACGATGCTGTCGAGGTTCATGTCACCCGCCAAGAACCGCTCTACCGGCGTTCCGGTGACGTTGTTGAAGTAGTTATTGCGAACGATGGTTAAGTCCGCCTCGTTGACCACTCCGTCATCGTTAGCGTCCCCCGGGATGGGCAGACCAAACGGCAGCATCGATTGCAGGACTTCCTGAGCCGTGAGGGCGTGGTTGTAGATCCGCACGTCGTCAAGACCCCCGGCAAAGTGCTCGGCACCAGCAAGGGCGGGCTCTCCGCCCATGTAGAACGGGAGAATGGCGCCGGTAGCCGAAGTAGCCAACCCGGGAATGGTGGAAGGAACCCCTCCGTTCGCGGCGACGCCATCGATGTACCAGGTGAGCTGATCTCCCTCCCGAGAGAAAGCGAAGTGCGTCCAAGTGTCTGTTGGAAATGGGGCGAAATCAACGTCGTGCCCGCCACCTTGGTGAAAATTGAAACGGCCCCGGGGCGTAATTTTCAGGAAGTTCCTCGTGCCCGGACCTATGTCAACGTTGTTGCCATCCTTCCTGTTTCCGATGATGATCTCATTGGAAGTCGCTGCCGTTCCCGGCGCAAGGTTTACCCAGAACGTCCACGACGATGAATCTTCGGTAGTGATAGTGGGGAACGACAAGCTTGGATCGACGCGATCATTATTGCCGTCAAAACTAAGGAATGTGGCTCGGTTGCCCGTACCGGTCGCCCACGTCGCCCCATCGATCACGCCGGTGGCAGTGCCAATGCTGTCTGCCGTGGTCGTTCCGGAGCCCTCATCGAAGCTCCAATAGTGAACAAGATCTGCTTTCGCCACCGGGATAAACGCCAATAAGGCGATCGGCAGCGTCCTACACCATAAGTGATTGCTGTTTCTCATCATCTCTTTCCTCGTTATGGCTTACGTGTCTCTTGTTAACGGGCACTCACGCTCTTCTCCGATCGAGCGGATGGTAGCGGGCCGCCTCAACTGCCGATTAGACGTCCCATCACTGCTTGCAGCGCCTACCCAGCGCGACCGTTGACGCCAGCAAAGCTAGGAGCACCGCGGCGGATGGCTCGGGCACCGGCAAGCCTTGTAGGCTGCTCAAATCGCCGCCGGCGCCAAGGAAGGCAACCTTGAACTCATTCCAGTCGTCGTAGTCAACGAAGCCGTCTCTGGTGAGGTCGCCCTGGGCGCGGCTTGACACTACCTGCAGGAAGTTGGCGCGGATCGGCTCGAAGTCGTCTGCCACCGTGATATTGCCATCGTCGTTGACATCGCCCGCGAGAAATTGAAGCGACGGGGGTACGAGCGCCTGCACGGCGCTCGCGCTGAGCGCCTCATCGTAGATCCGCACTTCGTCGAGAAACCCGCGCCAGTTCTCGCCGTTAGTCGCCGTTGAATCACCGCCGAAGAAGAGGGGCATCGCCACATCCGGGAACTGCGTGATGGTCTGCGCGGCCATTTCGACGCCGTTGCGGTAGTAGGTCAACTGAGCGCCGTCTTTTACAACGGCGTGATGATTCCAATATCCTACCGTCAGATCGGCGACGTTGAAGTTGTCGTTTGTATTGGCGTTCATATGCCACTCGAAGTTGGTCGGAGTGAACTTGATGAACTGCCGAGGGGTGAACTCGGCCTCGGGTGACCCTCCGTCTCTGCGGTTACCGACAATGATATTGTTGGGCTGCGTAGGTTCTTGGTTGTTTGCGAGGAACGCCCAGGTGAAGTCTTGCTCCAGGGTCAATATGGGCAGACTGCCGGCGCGAACGAACCCGGCGTCGGCGGCGCCGCCGTTGAAGCTGATCACCGAACCGAACACCGGGTCGGTCGCCCACACCGAGCCGTCTACGCCCAGCCCGCCAGTGGCGTCGTTCGTGATAGCGCCGACGGCGCCGCCGACGACCGAGTTGGCCGCCGTTGCCCCGGCGCCCTCCTGGAATTGCCAGTGACCGACCAGCACCGCCTGCGACGAACTCACAGCGAGTACTGATCCGACGAGGACTGCGTAAGAGAGAAAACGATTCATTGTCATAGCCTTGCTACCCATTGTTAAACTTACTGCATCGCAGCCATGTGGATACGCCAGCGGTTCTTGATCGATTCAAACTATCCTCGGAGCGATTCGATCGCATTTGGGCAGGCCTGCTCCCTGGTTCTCCACCCAGAGATCAGAAGAAACCCGCCGACGGCAAAGAGGAGGTGTAGCGCCGAAGGCTCCGGCACCACCCCGGCCAGCGCACGCACTTCGGCCGCGCTAATTGCGCTGTCGTAGATTCGGACGTCGTCGATGCCGCCGGCAAAGTGCTCGTTTTGATTTTGGCCGGGCTCGCCCCCGATGTAGAACGGGAGGATGGCTCCGTTGGGGACGGCGTCTAGGCCAGGGATGGTTGCAGGAAGGCCCCCATTTTCGGCAACGCCGTTGATGTACCAAGTGAGCTGATCTCCCGATCGCGAAAAAGCGAAGTGAGTCCACTCGTCGACTGGAAATGTGGTCAGCGTGACACTCTTGGCGACGCCTTGGTGGAAGTCGAACCTGCTAAACGGGGTAACCTTGAGGAAGTTCCTTGTGCCGGGGCCGATATCGACATTGCTGCCGTCTTTGCGGTTGCCGACGATGATGTCGTTCGTCTGAGCCGAAGCAGGGTTCACCCAGAAGGCCCAAGACGAGGAGTCTGCCTGACTGATGGATGGGAACGTCAGCGCAGGATCGACGCGGCTATCAGTCCCGTTGAAACTGAGATACGAAGCGCGATCGCCGGCGCCCGTCGCCCAAGTCGCGCCGACGATGGCGCCATTGTTCGCGCCGGCAGAGTCAACGGCGGTATCCCCAGAACCGTCGTCGAAGGCCCAGTGGTGGAGTAGCGCAGCGGGAGACAAGTTTGCTGCAAACAGGGTGCAGTTCAGAAGACCAACTGTGGCAAGGCGATTACGTCTCATGAGTCTCTTACTCCTCAATTAGTGGTAGTGGAACCCGGATGACGGTTTTGGGCAATTCGCGCAAAACTCTGATCAAAACATAAACGTGCGCAGGGCAGGCAAGAGCCAAAGATCTTTAGACAAGCAAGCACGACAAGTGGTCGAACCAAGCCCCAGATTCCGCTCCGCTCGCCGGGACTGCCGACCAGCGAGCGTCTGTGCCAAACCTGCACTTGGTTCGTTTAATACGTCGGGTGTTCTAGAAGGTGGACAAGAAAAAAGCGAATTTTTGACGATTCTGGGATCAAGGCCCGCTACTCTCAAAGCGGCTGCGAATCAAGCGTCGGCGACGACTTCGAGGTTAGCGGTAAGGAGCCTGTTTCCGATGGACATGTCGCGAATATGGCCACTCGGCCAGCCCCCCACGTTCCGCATCCGGCGGGCATGGTTCAAACGCGGTGCGCGGCCCTCCGCAGCGAGTCACTCCAGTTGTATGAGAAGCTTTGAGCCTTCGCGGCGGAGCGCGACCTCCTTGGTACTCGCGACTCCGTCGTGCCGGGCGGTTACGCGATAGTCACCAAGAAACCCCCGCAGCCGGCACTTCCCTTGGCGGTTGGTCGTCAATTCTTCATTGGTCCACCATTGGCCGGCGACCAGGTCGACGAAGACCTCTCCGGCAGGCTTGAGGGTCCAATCGTCACGCCACAATGCGGCGGCGGGTTTCCAGTGCATTGGCTCCCAAAACCCCCACTGCACGATTGCCTCGATATTGGGGTGGCTGAAGGTGGCGATCAGGACGTCGCGGTAGTAGTCCGCCTGCAGGGCTTCGTCGTCGCCCACCTCGACGTCGAGTTCACTCAGCTGAAGCCGGGGCGCTATCTTGGCGAAATCGTCGTAGACCTCCAGCAGCTCTTCGGGGGGCGTCAGAGTGCTCAGGTCAAAGTGGGCCATGAAGCCAACAAGGTCCGGGGCTTGGCCTTCTTCGTTTAGAAAACGGATGATCCGTTTGTAGGGCTCGCGTTTGTAGCCATCGGGCAAGACCTTGCCCTCATTGATCGCGTGGGCAGCGCCCGGCGCCAGGCGTCGGGCTTCGGCGAGTATCTCGGCGTAGATCTCTAGCCCACCGTATTCTTGCTCGTACGTGTGTTTGCCCCAGCCGACAATGTGATTGATCGCGTCCCATTCGGCGACGTACCCAGCTGTTTCAGGCAGCACATCGGCCATGTGTCCCCACAGCCACGCCTTATGGGCCTGTGGGTCGCCAAGAAACGGCTTCTCGACCTCGTTGAAGTCCATCGGCGCCCACCCGAGATAGTGGCCGCGCGCCGCGATGCGATTGGCGTTGAGCCAGGGGAGGGTGCTGTTCATTAAGATGTCATGCCTGCGTACCCAACCGGGTTGGCCGCGCCTCATCAGCGCCCAGTTGCCTGGACGGAGCTCCGATTCGAACACCACGCGATTGAAGTACTTCCTAACGACCTCACGGTACCTCTGGGCATCCTCCCATGTGACGCTCAGCTTGCCCTTGGGCTGGACCGGGAAATCGCTTTCTTTGGCGCCCAGGACTTCTGAGTTCACCGCGGCGCCGAACCCGAATGCGTGCCTCTGCTGCACGACGGTGACGCTGGCGTTGGGAATTGGGTCGCCTTGGGCATCGACGACTCGCACGACCAGGGCGCCCTTGCGGATCCTCTCGATTCGATCCAGCGCTTCTGCACGCCAAGCCGAATCGGCAGCGCGTCCCCGGTACACCACCGTTGATCTAGGGAGCGTGTCGGGGGCCCGATCGGGACCGTAGTTGATGAGCCGCAAGTCGGCGACCTCGGCGACCGTTCCCGCCTCGCCCAGGTCGATGTGGACGCTGCTGCTATCTGGGTCGAGGTCTTGACGCGTCACAAACGAACGCACGTGCTGCTTCCACTCACGGTACGCCGATAGCTGGTACTCGAACCCGTGAGGTGCGGACCCGGGGTCGATGCAGAAATAGACGTTGTTGGGTTGACCGCCGGCGTTGGGGCGACGCGTCCAGAACGACAGGAGCAGGACATCTCCCTTTCGCACCGGTTCTCGAATCGGGATCGTCACCTGCACGTTCTTGCGGTCGGTGATCCGCGTGCCTGACTCGACGCGATACGCCTCCCGGAACGGCATGCCCTCGATAGGCGTCCACGCACCCGTCGCCTCAATGCCCTTGGTGCGGAACCGCAACGGCTCATCCTGGCCGAACGCAACCACATCGGCGCCCCCCCGCGGAAACGTGATCGGCTGGGCGCGAGCAACCGCCCCGCTCAATAGCGACCAAAGCGCCAAGATGATCATCGTCAGACCACCAAGGCGGCATGGGCCGAATATGCGAGCGGCACGGCGGTTGAAGACGACGGCGAGGATCATCGAAGTGTACGTGCTTCTTCCGGTAAGCGGTTGACGGTGTGAGGCACGGTAATGGCTTGGACCGTGAGTCTATTGCCCGGTTCTCGACGCCCGCGGCGCGATGCGACTTCGCGAATCGAGATGCTTGGAAAGCGTTGAAACGAGCTCCTGACGCCCTGGCTCATCGGCCAGGTTCCGCCCCGGCGTTTGGGAGTCGCGATGATCGTAGAGCTCTCTTGCCACGATGCTTTTGCTCGGCGAGGCCACCCATTCGGTGTATCGCCAGCGGTCGGTCCGAAGGCTATAGCCCATTGTCGAGCCTCGCGGGTACTGGCTCCGTGCGTAGGGGCGGATCGTGGTGCGGGGGTCCTTGAGCATTGGCTCAAGGCTTCGCCCTTCGCAGGAGGCCGGCGCCGAACCGTTGGTGAGCGCGGCAAGGGTCGGAAAGACATCGATCATCTCGACCAGACCTTGGGCGCGTTCACCCTTCGCGTATCCAGGCGCCGACACGATCAGGGGCACGTGGGCGTCTAGCTCCAGGTTGGTGTGCTTGCACCACAGGCCGTACTCGCCCAACTTGTAGCCGTGGTCGCCCCACAAGACGACGATGGTGCCGTCGCGAAGCCCCAATCGATCGAGCTCGGCCAGCACCCTCCCTACCTGTGCGTCTGCGTAGCTCACGCAAGCAGCGTACCCGTGCATCAGCTCGCACGTCTGCGCGTCGCTCAGTGGCCCCTCCTCCGGCATCCCCTCGTAGGACCGCAGCTCGCCCCAATTGGTGAAGGCGATATCCGGCGACGCTTTGGGAACGTCGCGATCGGGCGTATGAAAGTCTTCGCGCCGGTAAAGGTCCCAGTAGTGCTGGGGCGCGGAAAAGGGCAGATGCGGCTTGGCGAACCCGACACACATGAAGAAGGGGCTGTCGCAGCTGCGCAGCGCATCGATCGCTTGCTGAGCGACTGCACCATCGCGGTAAGCATCGTCCTCGACATCCGCCGCTTCACAGGGAGGGCCCTTGGTGGCAGACGACAACGCGAGTTTCGTCAGCCCCTTGGCTCGTGCTTCTCTGTGGCGCCGGGTGATCGATCGCAGGGTTTGTGGATTCGCGTAGATCACCCCTGGAACATCGGGCAGCTTTGACCAGTATTCTCGATCGTCGGAGTGGTGATGGTAGACCTTTCCAAACGATGAGGTCTCGTAGCCGCGCTCGTGAAAGTAGCGCGGCATGCTCATCACGCCGGGAACCGTGCGACGCAGCGGCGACCACAGGTCGTAGATGCCAAGCGTATCCGGATACTGCCCAGCCATCATGCTCGCTCGCGATGGGGCGCAGATGGCTTGCTGGCAATAGGCACGCTCGAAGAGGACCCCCCCGAGAGCTAACGCGTCGATATTCGGGCTCTTGATGTCGTGCTGGCCGTAGCAGCCCAGCTCAGGCCGAAGGTCATCGACGAAGAACAGCAAGACGTTCGGTTGCCCGTCCGCCTGTGCATCGAATGGCATGCCGTGACTCAGCACGCACAACAACGCAAGTGAGCAGACGGCGACTTGCGGAAGGCGCCAAAGGTGCTTCATATCGACCCCTTCGTGTTGCGGCTGCCAACCGCCGACGCTTGCATCGCGAGAACCCAATTCGCCAGCCTGGCGAACCGCCCCCTCAGCAACTGTTCGCCCCCTGCCACAGAGCCTTGCCGAGCCTGCTCCGCAGACCCTGGTCCACGGCCAGCCGAGATCGCGCTGTTCGACAAGACGCTCGACTCGAGCGGCCTGGGGGAGTTGGGCCGAAGCGAGCGCGAGCTGCGGTAGGACCTATTCGGGTCTGGGGCGACCGAGCCGAGTCCAAGCGCTTCCGCCAATCGAGCAAGGGCGAGGCAAAGGGCTGTCCGTCGCTCGAAACAACGCAGGACAGAGCCGGCATGAGGATGCAGAAACACCTTGCCCACGCACGTCTGCATTGCATTTCCTAGCCTGATTGAGATCGCAAAAAAGCAGAGAAGAGTAGATTCTGAGAGCCGAAAGCGAAGCGTCGGACAGCCGCACCGCCGACCTGGTGCCCCCCGAGGCCCGAACCTTGCGGACCTCAGGGCCCCGGCGACCGAGGGCGCCTTCGCCACCCGAAAGCAACCGTCCCCAGGTCTACCAAAACTAATTGGAACACAAGAGTCCCAGCGTTTCCATTGAAACATTAGTCTTGGTCGGCGATCGCAATTGCAGCCGCCCCGCGGGCAATCTTTGACATTCCGCTGAGTACGCGCTGGTTGCGTGTTTGCTTTCCAACAAGCCGCGGTCATGTTCCGCCATGAGACTCGGCACCCGAGGGCTTGCGGCGGCTAGTGGCGAGACCCCTTCGAGGTTCGCCCACGCGATGCTCGCGGGGCGCCGTCGGAAGCAAGCAGGCCACCATAGAAAGAAGTATCTGCGTCAAAGAGATTACGTTCACGCCTGCTCCAAAGGTTCGCCTTTGCAGCGGCCGGTCGCCTATCCCGAGACCCACGGCACCTAAACACCCTTCGCAAGACCCCGCATGCGTCGCCGAGATCAAGCGACACCACGATGAGTATCCGGGCCGGCCTGCCCCTCACTTACGCGCAGCCGCGGGCGGCATAAGCGGTCGCTCCGACCTCGCGTTCGAACAACCTGGCGACACGTCGCGGCTCAGCGGGCAACTTTTTGACACCAGATCGAGAATCTGACAGAATCTGGCAAAGAGAGCCATTTTTGTCTGTCCAGTTTTCTTCCCCTCGGAAGTAACTCCTCAGCATTGGGCATTCGCTCAAGTAAGGAATCCGCCCGCGCCGCCTCAGTGACGACGCGGACCGCTTGTCACAGTTCTTTGGCCACCATCGAACACAGCTTTTTTTGAAACTTTTGCGGCGTTCTTGAACCCTTCAATGCAGTCGGCGACCGCGGGACGTACGCGTCAGGTTAGGTCGCCGTAGGAACTCCTCACCGCCGGGTCTTGGAAGACTTCTCTCAAGGAAACGAGCCATGTCTGTAAGTGAAACCGCGTTGCGTAGAACAGGTGTCGAAAAATTCTCATGGCGCCCTAAACGGCGTTCAGAAGGATTCACACTGGTTGAGCTCTTGGTTGTCATTGCAATTATCGGCATCCTCGTTGCCATGCTGCTGCCGGCGGTGCAGTCCGCCCGCGAGTCTGCGCGGCGCACGCAGTGCGTGAACAAGTGCAAGCAGTGGGGGATCGCGATGCACCTGCACCATGACTCCCAGGGGGAGCTGCCGTTCGGGTCGAAGCGCGACCCCCGGCAGACTTGGGTGATGACGCTCTGGCCGTACATTGAGGAGTCGGCCACGTCCGTCACCGCCGACCTCAGCAAGGCATTTCACGTCGCGCCCAACACGATCAACGACGGATCGATGAGCGGCGCTACCGGCCACAAAGTGGACCTGTACTACTGCCCAAGCGACGAGGGCTCCGACCAGCTCGGCGGTGGCCACAACCGTCGGCGCGGGAACTACGTGGTGAACTGGGGGAACGTGACGTACGGGCAAACCGCCGGTGCTATTCGTGGTCAGACGGTAGACGACATGCCCAAAGCGCCCTTCTCACACATCGGTGGAGACCGCAACAAGCCGCGCAAAACGGCCTTCCGCAACATCACCGACGGCACGTCGCACACCCTGCTTATGTCCGAAACGCTCAAGGGCTGGAGCATCAACGATGACGACTGGCGGGGCGACATCATGAACGACGACGGAGGGTTCCGGTTCCATACCTTGGTAACCCCGAACTCGTCCGTAGCTGACATCATCATTAATGGCTGGTTTCAAGAGACCGGCGACCCGAACATGCCGGCGATCGCGGGCGAGCGCAGTCGCCAGGTCGCGGCCGCCAGGAGCCGCCACCCCGGGGGCGTCAACGCGGTGTTGTGCGATGGATCGGTCACGTTCTTCAGCGAAGACATTAACATTGCCGCATGGATGGCCTTGGGCACCATGGACGGCGGTGAGGCGGGCGAGCAACTATGACTGGATCTGAATCTCTTGTCTCGCTTGCTGCTTCCGCCGTCTTGCTTTGCAGCCTCGGTTGCGGCGGGCCCAAGGAAGGCTTCGCGATCGTTAGGGGGGCCGTGATCGTCGACGGCGCCCCGGTAGATGCCGGGAAGATCAGCTTCTTCCCCCTCGGAGGAGCGGCCAACCCGGTGGGAACAGGCATTTCTCAGGGGAAGTACGTCATCGAAGTGCCGATCGGAGAGTCGAGGATTGAGGTGCGTGTCTCCAAGGTCGTCGGAGAGAAAAGGCTCTACAACACGCCGGATAGTCCGGTCAGAAAGATTTTCGCAGAATCGCTACCCGACAAGTACAACAACGAGTCGGAGTTGCAGATCGACGTGAAGCCTGGAGAGAACACGAGAGACCTTGATCTTTCGACGTCGGGTTAGGCGCGGCACTTCGTAAGATCGGGCGCAGAGGCGGCTACCGCCCAGGCGGACGGAACTCCATAGCCCAGTCGGCATTGCTGCGTAGGCCCGTTGAGTGATGGGCAACCATTTGAAAACGAGCATTAATGACCAAGGACGCGTATGCGCTCGCCTGCGCGTCCTTGCTGCTGCGCATTCGTCATTCATTGGAACGCTGCGAACAGCACAACGGGCTCGCGGGCGGTTCGGGTGTGCCGTTGATAGCTCTGAATTCAAATTCTGGACGGGAATATTTGACCAATCTTGCGAGCGCCGTTAGTGTGACTAGAGCCGACGTTACCTCATGTCTTCTCCCCCGTCGGCATTGAGATCGTTGGGGGATCATCTCATCGATTCGCTGGGAGCAGGAAGGCGGTCGGCGTGGGCGGCCGCGGCGAGTCGCCCAATGCCGCTGATTGCTCCGTTACTATTCAACCCTTGTACTATTCAGCCCCTGGGCTCTCTGGAGAAAGTTCTATGATTCGCACTAGTTTTTTTGGCCGGCTGCCGAAGCCACCGGTCCACTCATTCGGTCGAGCCGCAGCGAAGCCCTTCGGCTGCCTGCTCGTTGTCCTTTGCGGGCTCACCTCCAACGCGGCCGACGTCACCGTTTCTGCCCAGGGCGCCGGCCCGACCTTCTTTGACGTAGTCAACATCGGCGACTTCAACGACGGAACGGCCCAGAGTTGGACTGAAGTGCGGTTCGGCGGGATCTTTATCGATGCCGCAGAGGGGGTAATCCAGAACAGTTCCGGCTTCACCGAAGCCGACCCCAGCATCCGCCGCAGCGTTAGCAGCATCTCACAAATCCCAGGCGACCGCATCACCGTAGGCAACCTCCCCGGGCAGTACGATATCGTGCAGTTCGACCTCCGCCTCGACGTGTCGATTCCGCAAAGCTACGTCGACGACCCGGGAGCAAGAGGGGAGCAGTTCCTGACGGGAGGCAACCTGCCGGATGGCGTCGCTAACAGCAGGGTCGATTACTACGTCAACGACGGCGGTTCGTCGCCGATCCCGCCCGTCGACGTGTTCAGAACCTACACCATTCAGCGCCTTCCGTCGGACACAGGCACGTGGGGCAATTCGTACGACCAGGTCCGTATCGACCCGGTCCAGGGCTCGGTTGATCCGGTCTCCACGATCCTATCGAACGCGGGCATGCTGGTGTCGCTCGACAATATCAGCCTCGGCCGCAGCAACAACGTGCAAGCCTTCGCCGCGATCGCCAAGCCGGCGCCCGCCAACCTGATCCCCAACGGCGACTTCACAAACATCACCAATCCGTTACAGCCCAATACCGGCGGCGCCTACAACATCAACGGCTCCCACGGCAACTTTGGCCCTTTCCGCGGGAACACGGTGGACGTCGATAACTGGGCGCCCTACTCGAATAACCCCAACAACATTATTGAAGCAGTGGCCGACGGCGGCGCATTGGACCTACTCTTCACCAACGGGCAGCAAGGGTCCTTCTATCTAGACACCCACTGGTCAATCGCCCAGGAGCGCGTCGTAATGAACACCGCGGGGGGCTATCTCAATGGCCTGCTCCAGAGAGACATCTTTCAGGGCGCCACGATTGACGAGAACGCTGAATACACACTCACGTTTGACATCACCTTCAACAAGAACCGCCCAGCAAGCCCCGACTCGAACTTTAAGCTTGCCTTGACGTCCGGCGCGGGCGACGCCGCGATTGACCCGAATAACGCATTGGCCGGAGCGCTCTTTGATCAGCAATTGACGGAAATCATCCCGCCAGAGACCGCTGGCGGCGCAACGCAGACCGCACAGCCTACCCTGACGATCAGTGGGGCTGTTCTCAAGGCCGCTCAAGACAGTGGCGATCCCATCAATGTGTTCTTCCAATCACTCGCCGACACGGTGATCCCCAACTTTCCGGACGGCACTCCTGTGTCGCCTGACCAACGTGACGGAAATGTGTTTACTCAGGTGCAGATCGACAATATCTCGTTGACGACGCCAGTCCTCTTCGCACCTGGCGACGTGAATTTCGACATGGCCGTAGACCAAGCGGACGTCGACCTGGCGAATCTTTACCTGATGGGCGACGGTGGCGACCCCGCGGTCGATCGGCAGAACACGTTGATCGGCTTAGGCAACAGCTCGGCCGCCGTGCTGGCGTCTCTCAACTTGTCGCCCTTTGACCTGACGGGTAACGACTTCTTCGACGCCGCCGACGTGGCGGCGCTCGAATTGCTTATCGCCGGAGGGATTCCCGGAGACTACAACGGCGACAACGCGGTCGATGCGGCCGATTACACCGTGTGGCGGGACGGGAACAGCCCCGACTCTACCCAGGCGGGCTACGACCTGTGGAAGGCGAACTTCGGCAAACCTGCGATCGCCGCTGTGGGCTCCGCCTCGGTGCCCGAGCCGGCATCGTTAGCTATCTTCGGATTGGCTCTGGCCGCGGTTCCGGCGATCCGCCGGTTCCGACGCTGAAGGGGCCGGGCGTCGGACGGCGATCATGGCGGGAGGGGGGGCAGCCCTCCCGCCATCGTTTCTTCGTGAGGCACGCATTCGGGTTGATTGCAGCGAGAGCCGTTTCCCGGCTTGCTGCAAGTACTTCAACCCATCCGTAGAACCATAACAACTCCCTCACCTGACCTCCTGAACGACACGTTTACCGAACACGTCTAGGCAGTCCGAGGAAGTCTCTCGCAGAGACGCAGTGGTAGACAATAACCCCAACGACCAATACGCGCAGGGCGAAACCAAAGCGCGTATTGGTCATTGGCAATTTGATTCTTCCCGTTCGACTCCGCGCCTTTGCGAGAGTCATCCGGCCGTCACTTCCTGACTCCGTTGATTGCTGTGATTTGCTGGAGTAGTTCGTGAATCGTTCCCGACCACCGCGTGGCAAACGCCGTGGGCGCGCGATTACGATGACAGTCGCCCAAAGAATCGTCAACCAATTCAGTGATCCTCTGGGCGACGCATGAGAAATCACCTCCAACCCCGAGGCGTAAGATAGTGGTACGACCAACTAGCCGCCGCGATTTCCTGAAAACGGTCGCCACTGCCACCGCGGTGGTTGGCGCTCCAACGATTATCCCATCGTCCGCACTAGGGCGCAATGGCGTCACGCCCCCGAGCGAGCGGATCACTGTCGGCGGCATCGGCGTCGGCAATCGGGGCCGGACCGACCTGCGAAGCTTCCTCAATTCGCAGGACGCGCGATTCGTCGCCACGTGCGACGCGCAGAGGAGCCGTGGCCAGATCGTCAAGCAGATGGTCGACAAGCACTACAACAGCAGCGACTGCGTGGTTCTCAGACGCCCCGAGGAGCTGCTCGGCCGCGATGACATCGACGCCGTATTGATCGCTACCGGAGATCGCTGGCACACGATGGCGTCGATCTTAGCGGCGCGAGCCGGCAAAGACATCTACTGCGAGAAGCCGTGCTCGATGACGATCGAGGAGAGTCTGGCATTCCGGGACGCGGTGATTCGCTACGGACGCATTTACCAGGCTGGAACCCAGCGAAGGACGATCCCCAACTTTCAGTTTGCGGTCGACCTGGTGCACAGCGGCAAGCTCGGCCAACTACGCACGATGCACGCTCACACCCTGGATCCGGCGGGGAGTCGCGACTGGCTGCCTGCGCAGCCACAACCCGGAAAGGACGAGATCGATTGGGACCTTTGGTTGGGCCCGGCGCCGTGGCGGCCCTACAACGCTCTGTACGCCGAAGGGCGTTGGCGGGGTTATCACGATTTGCACAGCGGCGGAATCCTTGAGTGGGGCGCGCACACGGTCGACCTATGTCAGTGGGCTAATCGATCGGACGACACCGTCCCGGTCGAGTACGAGCCGTGGGACACCAATGTGACCGCGACCTACGCCAACGGCGTGAAGCTCGTCATGCGTGACCGCGACACGGGCTGGCTCGGGCTGGGGACCTGCCCCGTCCGCTTTGAAGGGGACGAGGGCTGGGTTGAGACCGGCGACAGCGGCAAGTTCGAAGTCTATCCCGAGTCGCTGCGATCCGAGATCGCGGTGCCCGACATGCGGGGCACCGATCCCAGCAACCACGTGAGGGAGTTCCTGGATTGTGTCCGCTCTCGAAAAGCGTGCTCAGCGAACGAAAGGGTGGCGGCTCAATCGCACATCGCGTCGCACGCCGCAACCATCGCTTGGAGGATGGGCGAAACCCTGCGGTTCGATCCGGCCAAGAACGCCTTCGTCCATCACAACGAGGCGAACCGTCACTTGGCTCGGGCTGTTCGTGAGCCGTGGCGGATCTGATCTGCGGGTCAGAACCGCAGCCACATAGCCACGCAGACATCCCGGTTCTCGCCAACCCCAAGCCCTCAAACTAAACCAACCGGCCATGAATAGAAGCATCACCTCTTACGCGCTGCTGGTCGCGTTCGTCGCGAGCCATGCCCAGCCGGCGGCGGCGGCCGAGCAGATCGATGAAGCACCGTTGCTTAAGATCATCCGATCGCAAGACGCCTCGGACCACGACAGGGCGGTCGCCTGCCAGCAGCTCGCCATCGTCGGCTCGAGCCGTGCAGTTCCCGACCTCGAAGCTCTGCTGACAGACAAACACTTCTCTCACTATGCCCGCTACGCGCTGCAGAATATCCCAAGCGCCGACGCTGGCGATGCTCTACGTAGGGCCCTCGACCAAGTCCAGGGCGATCAGCTCGTTGGCGTGATCAACTCTATTGCGGCTCGACAAGATCGCGACGCGGTAGAGCAGCTCGTAGCGCTATCTAAGTCGTCGAACCAGAAGGTCTCCGCGGCCGCCGTGGCCGCGCTGGTTCATATCGATCTAGATCGAGCGGCTTCACTCTTGGCATCCGTCGATCCCAAGTCGCGCGTCCAGCTAGCCGATGTGCTGCTGAGCTGTGCGTATCGCCTCGCGGACCGGGGCCGGGGCCCTGCCGCGCTAGCGCTGCTCGACTGCCTTGAGGGCGCCGACGCGACGCGGCAGGCACGCGCCGCCGCCGTCTTGGGCCGCGTTCGCTACAGCGAGCCTAATCAGGCTGCATCGCTAGCCAAGTCGCTGCTTGCCAGAGACGAAGACTGGAAGTTCACCATCGGCTTGCAGGCAGTGGTGGAAGGCGGGGTCGACAATGGCGCCAAGCTGCTGGCCGATGCGATCGACCAGGACCAGCCTGAACGCCAGGTGCAGATCCTTCGCGCGCTGCGCGGCATGGGTGAGCGGTCTGCCGCCGAGTCTGCGCGAACGGCAGCTAGAAGCGACATCGCGGCGGTGCGAGTCGAAGGGATCAAGTCGCTCGGCGTCCTTGGAGACGCTTCGGACGCACCGCTGCTGATGCGTCTAGCCCATCAGGATAATCAGTTCAGCCAGGTCGCTCGAGAAGCACTCGCGGAGATGGACGACGAGGGGGTCGATCGCGCCATCGTAGTCATGCTCCGGGATGGTTCCAGCGATTCTCGGGCCATTGCCGCGGAACTGATCGGGCAAAGACGCATCATCGAGGGGGCCCACGCGATTATCCAATCAGCACGATCCGCCAAAGACAGCGCCACCCGCGTTGCGGCGCTCGAAGCCGCAGGCCGACTCGCGGTCGGCGATACGCTTCCGCCTCTGCTGGAGCTCGCCATCGGGGCACAATCTCCCAAAGAACGCCGGCTTGCTCGGCAAGCGTCGTTGGCGGCCGCCTCGCGTGTCTCCGATCGGGAGGCCGCTGCTGCCGCCGTCGCGGATCAGATCGACGTCGCAACAGGCGACCAGATTGGCTACCTGCTCGACGTGCTTGCAGTCGTCGGTGGGCCGCGAGCGCTGGAGAGCGTGGTTGCCATCGCCGAGAAGCAAGACCAGAGTGCTCAAAACGAGGCGACGCGTGTGCTAGGCAACTGGCCGAGCGCAGACGCGGCGCCAGCGCTCCTGCGTGTCGCGGACTCCGACAACCATTACGCCGTGCGGGCGCTACGCGGCTACCTACGGATCGCGCGGCAGTTTGCCGTCCCCGAGAGCGAGCGGCTGGCGATGTGCCGCTCCGCACTACGGGTCGCCAGTCGGGACGAAGAGAGGCTGCTCGCCATTCAAGTTCTCGAGCGGATCCCCTCCGTCGCGGCGCTTGAATTGGCGACGGCCGAGCTCGCCGAGGATCGACTGGGTAAGCAGGCAAGCGAGTCGGTACTTGCGATCGCCGAGGCGATCGCACTAACCTATCCGGACGCCGCCGCCAAAGCTTCCAGCAGGGTGATAAAGACGGGCGGAAGCGAAGAAGTTCTTGCTAGGGCGCGTAAACTCATAACGGAGTGATTCGTGCGCCTTCTCGGGGGCGATCCCCGGTGTCCGACATATGCCCCCTACGGCGTTCAACTCCCTTCCAAGGCTGCATAGATGAAGACCCCCTTTCTGATATGGACGGCTGTGATCCTGCTCTCTTGGGTTGGCCGTGGGCAGGGGGAGACCCCGACGCGGCCTAACGTGATCCTCATCATTTCCGATGACCAAGGATTCCCGGACTACGGCTTCATGGGCAATGAAGAGGTTCAGACGCCCAACCTGGACCGAATGGCGGGTGAGAGCCTGCTGTACACGCGCGGCTACGTCATGCCCGTTTGCTCGCCGTCGCTGGCGTGCCTGCTGACCGGCAAACTTCCCCACGAGCACCGGATTACTGGAAACGACCTCTCCGACAATCGCTCGAGCCGCGGTCAACGCGGCGAGCTGGCCGAGCAGCTACTCAGCAGCCCCACATTGCTGCCCAAGATGCTCACCGATGCGGGCTACTTGACCCTGCAAACGGGCAAACTGTGGAACGTCACCTATGCAGACGCGGGCTTTACCCACGGGATGACCGATACCGCCGGACGCCACGGCGACGCCGGACTGGGCATCGGACGCCAGGGCATGGAGCCCATCTTCGAGTTCATCGACGCCGCTCAAAAGCAGAAGGCGCCGTTCTTCGTGTGGTACGCACCGTTCATGCCCCACGTGCCGCATACCCCGCCCAAGGAGATCCTTGACGCGTACCGGGGCAGGGGTCCGACGCCCGCTGCGGAGAAGTACTACGCAATGGTGGAGTGGTTTGACCAAACCTGCGGGCAGCTGGACCAGTACCTGGAAGAGCATGGGCTCAAAGAGAACACCGTCGTCTTGTATCTCGCGGACAACGGCTGGGACGGCAAGCACGGCCAGTCCAAGGCCCGCGCCAAGCTGTCGCCCTACGAGCTCGGCATCCGCACTCCGATGTTCGTACGCTGGCCCGGAAAAGTGGCGCCCGCGCGCGACGACGCCACACTGGCCCACATCATAGATTTTGTTCCCACGATTCTGGACGCCACCGGCGTCGCAAGAAGCGAGAGCCTGGCCGGGTTGAACCTGACGGATCGCGAAGCGATGCAAGCACGTCAAACCGTCTTCGTCGAGTCGTACACCCACGACATCGCCGACCTGGACGCGCCCGAGAAGAGCCTCATTGCTCAAGTGGTGATCGATGGCCAGTGGAAGCTGATTGCCCCCGGTCCGGTGAACCCCGATCGTCCGTTTTCGTCGGTCCCCTCCGCAACGGCGCTTTTCAACCTCGCGGCGGACCCGTTGGAAGAGAACGACGTTGCCAGCGAACATCCAGAAATCGTAGAAAAACTGCTGTCACTTCAGAAAGCGGAATGGAACCCGTAGTCGTACCAGTGACGCAGCATCCAACCACCGTCGAACCACTCCCGAGCCATCCGCCAGTACCGCGTCGAAGAACGCCGCGAAACGGCCGATCACAGGCAGGCCCGGTATAAGCAGCGGATGACGTGAGAGGAAGCGGCTGACTCGTGACGCCTCTGGGGCTGGTACGCGACTACGGCAAACCTCGGCAAATCCTGCCCCAATCAGGCATTAATTCATCGTGATGCGGAGAGCAAAGTCGCGTTGGTGGCTGAGTTGAGTCGTTTCGTTGAAGCCCGCCGTTTGCACAAGGCATCTTAAGAAGAAGACCTAAGCGGTCGCGTGGTCTCACGAACGGTCAGATTTCCTATTTCCTCACGGCAGTCAAGCGGCGTCCTGAGCACCGTCGTCTTCCGAGATTCCTGCTTCGATGACAAGGACGATCTTGAAGGGGTCGAAGAGTCCTCGCAGCATCCGGGCGTCGCAATTGGCATTCTCGTAGGACAAGGTCTGGCGTGCTCTCCGGTTTCTGCTTCCCTTGCGCCTGCGGCTCCGGATTCGGATAGAGGCGACGGACGGTTCGATCGGGTTGGCCCTCTGACGATTGGACGCCGTCGTAGTTTCGTCTGCGGGGAACTCCTAGAACGTGAACAGCTCTCGGCGGTGGTTGTGTAGGAAGCTGCACGCCCCCGAGTAATTGGACCCGTACTTTTCTGCAAATCTGTCGCCCTTTGACTGTGGCATTCGAAGACGTACCGCACAGGTCAGGCTTTTCTAGATATAATGCAGCTAAAACATGAGCCATTGGCAGTATTGGTGCGGTCGATTCGGCCAACGGAACTCACCGGCTGCTGATGTGCAACTATTGACTAAGGCCTCGGGAACTTCACATCCCTCAACGCAGGGACCGCTTGTTTTGAAGGGCTTTCGCGTGATCCTGCGTCAAATTAGCCATGCATTAGTCAATAGAAAGGAGTCCTAGGCCAAGCTCGGCTGCGGTTCAGCCTTAACAGCCCGTTGAAAAATGCCACTCCCCCGACCAACCCCTTGGCGCTAAACTGCGTCGCCGACGAAAGCGTGACTTGAGCAGGAGCGAAGCGATGGGGATGGGAAGGCGAGAGCGGGATCGGCAGGACGTGTTGTTCGTGACGGCAGAGCAGCTGCCCAAGAGTCAGGGGCACGCGTTCTACAAGCGGCTCAATAGGCTGCTTTCCGAGGCGGGCTTCGACCGCGAGGTCGAGAAGCTGTGCGAGCCGTACTACCAGCCGACCGGCACGCGTGGGCGGCCGTCGGTCCCGCCGGGAGTCTACTTCCGGATGTTGATGGTGGGTTACTTCGAGGGGATCGGTTCACAGCGGGGCATCGCGTGGCGGTGCGCCGACAGCCTCAGCCTGCGGGAGTTCCTGGGCGTTCCGCTGACCGAGGCGACCCCCGATCACTCGACGCTCAGCCGGGTCCGCGACCGCCTGCCGCTAGAAGTCCACCAGGAAGTGTTCCGGCTGGTGCTGCAACTGGCGGCGCAGCAGGGGCTGCTAAAAGGCAAGACGGTAGCGGTCGATTCGACTACCCTTGAAGCCGATGCGGCGATGAAGAGCATCGTGCGGCGCGACACAGGAGAAGACTGGAAGGCGTACGTCATTGGCTTGATGAAGAAGGAAGGAGTGATCGAAAAAGAAGACGAGCCGAGCGACGACGAGGTCCGCCGTTTCGATAAGAAGCGGAAGAACAAAAAGGTCTCGAACGCCGAGTGGGTCAGCACGACCGACCCGAGCGCACGGATCACCAAGCTCAAGGACGGCCGCACGCATTTGGCGTACAAGGCGGAGCACGTGGTCGATATCGATACGGAGCTGATCTTGGCGGCAGAGGTCTATCACGGCGACCACAGCGACACGAAGACCCTCTGCGACAGTGTGATGGAGGCGCAGACGCACCTGTCAGAGGCTGGGCTGGAAGCGCAGATCGAAGAAGCGGTTGCCGACAAGGGCTACCACGCTGCCGAGCAGCTGGAACTGGTCACGTCGGTCGGGGTGCGGACGTATGTGCCGGAGCCCAAGCGCCGCGGCGAGTCGCGTCTGAGCGCCAAGCCAGTCGAGCAGCAGCGCGCGGTGAAGGGTAACCGCCGGCGGACCAAGACCGCCAAGAACAAACGGCTCCAGCGGCTGAGGAGTGAACGGGTCGAGCGCAGCTTCGCCCACGTGTGCGACACCGGCGGGTCACGCCGCACATGGCTGCGGGGGATCGACAAGGTGAGGAAGCGGTTACTGACGTCGGCGCTGGTGCGGAACCTGGGCCTGGTAATGCGGAAGCTGTTCGGGATCGGCACGCCGAGGGGCCTGCAGGGCGAAGGTGGCTCCGCCGGGCTTATGCAGCTCGCCTGGCTTCTCATCGCGGCGATGAAGAACTTGTGGGACACACATGCTCGCCTGGGAGCCCGGCCTACAGAGTCACGCCTCCAACTGCTCACAGTTGGCGGGCCGCAGGAGTATGCGCTTAGATCAACGGGCTGTTAGGCGGCACGCGGGCAAGACCAGCAGGCAGACGGAACACATGACCAAGCAGGCGTTTGTTGTGGCGACCATATTCTTCGGCCTTGCCGCAGAACCATGCTGCGCATATCAGGTCTGGATGGGCACGCACCTGATGGAATCTTCCGTGGCGACCAATCTGGATGACTGGGGCATGACGGCGAGTTGGCTGGACGGCGTGAACATCAACCGTGCTCCGGACGACACGAACCCCGCGAGCAATTCGGAATGGCAGACCGTCCTCGGGCAGTTTGCCAATGTCAGCAACACGATGACCGAGATCGCACGCTCCGAGGTGTCAAAGAACCCCCTTACTGTCAACGAGGCAGCTTTCACCGCGATTGGAGTGGAGTTGCAACAGAAGTTCCAGGAGGCCAGCAATTTCAACCACGCCATCGATCACCTCATGTTCTACGACAACGCCACCAGCTACCAAGGGACACAATACAACTACAATTGGACGGAGGTCGAGGCGCAGCACATACGTAGCTGGCTGGACACCAATGGCCATCAAGACGTCAGTCTTATTTGGAACGCCCGCAACAACAGCCAAGCGAATCGTGATTGGAGCGCCAGCGCGCTGATCGATCATGTGATGATCGAAGCGAGCGCGGACTCGCTTCTCAACAACACCAATAACCAGATCACGCTGCTGAATTGGCTGTGGACCAACCCCGCCACCGCCAACAAGAACGTCATCCTGCAGATCCCTAGGTCGAACAACGCGATGACGCAGTACGCCTCGACCCGGCAAGTCGCAGTCACGCTTGGCAACGAGATCGGCTACGAGAACGGATTACAGAGCGAACGGCTGGTGTTCCTCCCGGTCACCTACAACGACAACTACGCATATCTACCCGAAACGACCTCGAACGATGCCTCGTACAACGACTCGCTCACCAGCCTTGCGCTGTCACTGATTGAGCAGCGGCCGTACTTCGAGGGCCGTATGGGCGAGCTGCCGGCAGACTTCGCGGCCAGCACCGAGCGCTTCGAGCTTCCGGCTTCCATCGCTTCCGCGACCGACGGCTCGCTGCGGCGCCACAAGGGCAACAACGCGGTCGATGGCGCGAACCTGGGCTTTGTCGTCAACAGCGGCAGTTTGGATGTCGGCCAGACCGGCGCCGCCCCCTACGACCGGGCGGCGGTGATCCCGTTCCAACTCCCAGATTTCGGCGATGTTGATAACCCGTTCCTGTGGACCTACTTCGAAGGATTTCTCACCAAAACGGCGACGCAAGACGGTTTAGCCGCCGACCTGTACGGGCTCGATCGGCGTTCCACGGCGGAGATCCTCGACAGCGACTACTACGGGCTTACGAACAGCGCTGACCCCAATGCGACCCTGCTCCAAGACAATTTCTTGACGGCGGACATGGACGTCAACGCGTCTTTCTACAGCAACTCGGGCGGCAACAAGAACCTGCTCTCCTTCCTCAACGAGCAGTACGCTGGCGGGGAAGGCGCTGGCGACTACGTCTTCCTGCGTGTCAGCAGCAACGCCAACAACACCCAGAATTGGGCATTCGCCTCGGGCGACAGCGGAGACGAATCCTTGCGTCCCCAACTGCGGTATCTCTCGGCTAACGTCGAAGTCATACCGGGCTCTCTGATTGCGAGCTGGGAGACCTGGAGTGAAGTCTCGACGGACACGTGGGACGCCACGCAATCATCTGGGGTCACGGCTCAAGCGGTTGGTTCGGTTGAGGCCGGGGGCGTGTGGTTTAACCTCAGCAACGCCACCGTCGCAAATGGGGCGAGCAGCGATGGGCGGTATGGAGCGGTGGGTCCTACCGGGGCCGATCCCTCCGTGGCCTCCGCTACCGATGGCGTCTCGTTATCCAATGGCTATGACGGGTTCATGGACTTCACGCTGAACGACACCTCCGGAGCCGGAACGATCCTGACCGGATTTCATTTCGATCTAGGCGCCTTTCGCGCGAACGCCGCTACCGACTGGGAGCTAGCAGTGCTCGCAGGGGGAGACCTCACCGCAGGCGCCTTGGCGACGGGAACCGCCACCGTAGGCGCGAGCCCGATGCAAGACGATGAAAGCATCGATCTTAGGGGATTGACTGACAATATTCTGGATGCGAATGGAACGGTCACCTTCCGCCTCAGCTTTACCGGGGGGGTGGATGCTTCTAGCGGACACCATCTGTTCTTGGACAACGTCGGCGTCACCGGCGTGTCTCTCGGGTTGGCGGGGGACTACAACCGGGACGGCGTCGTAGACGCGGCCGACTACACCGTGTGGCGGGACCATCTCGGCGCGCCCGCGGGCACCCTCCCCAACGACCCTTATAGCGGTGCGATCGGCGCCGATCAGTACAACACCTGGCGAGACCACTTCGGCCAGTCGACGTCGTCCGCCGCCACGGTCCAAAACGCCGCTGTGCCAGAGCCAGACAGCCTGGCGGTACTGGTGCTGATGGCCTTTGGGAAGCTGGTCGTCAAACGCACCTCGGTTGCCACTGATGATTGAACTGGCCACCGGTTGCCAATCGCAATAGCAACGGTCGCACTCTCGGCAAATCTACGAGTCTCCTATTCAACACCGGAACAGATGAAGAAACTAGCAAGCTTCGCGGTCATAATGTTTCTCGGGCACTGGACGCCCTCCTCGCAGGCCTATCAGGTCTGGATGGGCACGCACTTGATGCAATCTTCGGTGGCGACCAATCTGGACGACTGGGCCATGACGGCTAGTCTGCTCGATGGCGTCATGATTAACCGCGCGCCCCACGACACAAATCCAGCCAGCAATGCCGAATGGCGGACCATACTTGGCCAGGTTAGCGACACGCGCAATACGATGGCGCCCTTCGCGCGCTCTCAGGTTACGCGCAACACGAACCTTGTTAATGAATTGGCCTTTGGTGCAATTGACGCGGAGCTACAGCGAGTAATCGGCCTTGGCAATTCTCTTGGGTACGAGGTCGATCACTTGATGTTTCACGACACCAGAGTCGATGACAATCTTTACAGCTGGACGCAAACCGAAGCACAGCACATGCGTGAGTGGTTAGACACGAACGGCCACGAAGATATTAATCTGATCTGGAACGCCCGCAACAACAGCCAGGCGAACCGGGACTGGGCCGCCAACCCGCTGGTTGATCACGTGTTGATCGAGGGCAGCGCAGGCGACTTCCTGACCAACGCCAACAGCAAGACCACTCTGCTCAATTGGCTGTGGACTAGCCCGAACACGGTCGGTAAGGACGTCATTCTGCAGATCCCACGCTCAGAGAACGCGATGACGCAGTACGCCGCGACTCGTCGCGTCGCGGTCAAACTCGGCCAAGAACTCGGCTTTGAGAACGGCGTGCAGTCCGAGCGACTTGTGTTCCTGCCGGTGACCTACGACGACAACTACGCCTATCTGCCCGAAACGACCTCGAACGGCGCCTCGTACACCAACTCTCTTTCGAGCCTGGCGCTGTCACTCCTCGAACAGCGGCCTCTGTTTGAGGGTCGCAGCGGCGTACCGACCAACGCGCTCGCCGACAGCTTTGTGCGGGAGCTTCCCCTGTCGCTCTTATCGAGCGTTCCGGATGGCTCCTTGCGGTCCGACAAGACCACCGGCGAGGTGAGCGGCCAGGGCCTGGGGTTCGTCATTAACAGCGACGAGCTCAATGTCGGTCAGAGCGGCAGCAACCCCGCCTACGACCGGGCCGCCGTGATGGTCTTCCAGCTCCCCGACCTGGGGAGCATCGAGAACCCGTTCCAGACCGCCAGCTTCCAGGGGTTCCTTACCCAGACCGTCACCAGCGGGAGCGTTGGCGGCGACCTGTACGGCATCGCACGCCGCGTCGCGCCGGACATCCTGAACTCAGACTACTACGGCCAGACGGACGCCCCGGACCCCAACGCGGTGCTCTTGCAAGACGACCTGCTGGTCGAAGACATGGCGGTCAACGCGACCTTCCTAACGTCCGCCACGGGCAACGCCGGCCTGGTCGAGTTTCTGAACGATCAGTACGCCGGCGGGGAGGGGATTGGCGACTACGTCTTCCTGCGGTTGAATACGGACGCCAACACCACCCAGCGGTGGAGCCTTAACTCCGGCGATGCGAGCGACGACGCCCTCAAGCCGCAGTTGATCTACCGGGCCATCGAAGGACAGTTCTTGCACGGAGACTACAACCGGGACGGCGTCGTAGACGCGGCCGACTACACCGTGTGGCGGGACCATCTCGGCGCGCCCGCGGGCACGCTCCCCAACGACCCTCATAGCGGTACGATCGGCGCCGATCAGTACAACACCTGGCGCAACGCCTTCGGCCAGTCGCTGTCGGCCACGGCCTCCGTCGAGAACGCCGCCGTGCCAGAGCCAAACAGCCTGGCGGTGCTGGTGCTGCTCGCCGGCTGCGGCTCGCTGTTCTCACGACGCACCTCAGTTGCCACCAACGATTGAGTTGATCACCGCTTGTTGATCGCGATAGCTCCCGAGGCAATCCCAGCAAACCCACGAGCCCCAAGTTCGACACCGAAACAGATGAAGAAATTAGCAAGCTTCGCGGTCACGATCGTTCTCAGCCTTTGGACGCCCTCCTCGCAGGCATTCGAAGTCTGGATGGGCACCCATAGGATGTCGAGCCGGCTGGCCACCGAACCAACCACCTGGGCTCGGACGGCTTCCTGGGTGGACGGGTACAACTACAACCGCTCGCCGCACGGCACCGAACAAGCAACCGGAGCCCAGCGCAAAGACGTTTTTCGTCGGATCGACCACGTCGAAGATACCCTGGTCGGCGTGCCCCGATCACAAGTCACTCGAACCCAGGTCGATGAAAATAGCCGCGCGGCCATCGCAGATAGTATCGCCAATTCGTTAAACGTGTCTCGCCAAGACGGAGCGAAGCTCACCGAGTTCATGCTCTACGACGAGCGGGGCCCCGACGATGAGTTGTACACCTGGACCGAAACCGAACTTCAAATCTTCCGGGAAGAGCTGGACGCTCAGGGACAGCATGACACTAGGATCCTCTGGCGTGCGGCCAACAACGCCGCCCGCAACCTCGACTTCGCTTCGCTGCCGGTCATTGATGGATTGCTGATCGAGGCCAGCGCTGACCGTTTCATGAATAATCACTTCAACGTCAACACGTTGGCCAACTCTTTCTGGAACAGCTCCGTAAACAGCGACAAAGAACTCTACATACAAATCCCCCGATCGGAAAACAATCTGACGCAATACGAAGCCACTCGGCGAGCCGTCCTAGAGATGCAGAATGTGCTCGGCGTCGATGGCGTCCAGAGCGATCGGTTGGTCGTCCTACCGGTCACCTACGGCGATAACATAGACCAGTTGCCCGAAACCACTAACAACGGCAACGCTTACCTAAATACAATGCCCGGCATATGGCTGTCACTGATTGAGCAGCGGCCGTACTTCGAGGGCCGTATGGGCGAGCTGCCGGCAGACTTCGCGGCCAGCACCGAGCGCTTCGAGCTTCCGGCTTCCATCGCTTCCGCGACCGACGGCTCGCTGCGGCGCCACAAGGGCAACAACGCGGTCGATGGCGCGAACCTGGGCTTTGTCGTCAACAGCGGCAGTTTGGATGTCGGCCAGACCGGCGCCGCCCCCTACGACCGGGCGGCGGTGATCCCGTTCCAACTCCCAGATTTCGGCGATGTTGATAACCCGTTCCTGTGGACCTACTTCGAAGGATTTCTCACCAAAACGGCGACGCAAGACGGTTTAGCCGCCGACCTGTACGGGCTCGATCGGCGTTCCACGGCGGAGATCCTCGACAGCGACTACTACGGGCTTACGAACAGCGCTGACCCCAATGCGACCCTGCTCCAAGACAATTTCTTGACGGCGGACATGGACGTCAACGCGTCTTTCTACAGCAACTCGGGCGGCAACAAGAACCTGCTCTCCTTCCTCAACGAGCAGTACGCTGGCGGGGAAGGCGCTGGCGACTACGTCTTCCTGCGTGTCAGCAGCAACGCCAACAACACCCAGAATTGGGCATTCGCCTCGGGCGACAGCGGAGACGAATCCTTGCGTCCCCAACTGCGGTATCTCTCGGCTAACGTCGAAGTCATACCGGGCTCTCTGATTGCGAGCTGGGAGACCTGGAGTGAAGTCTCGACGGACACGTGGGACGCCACGCAATCATCTGGGGTCACGGCTCAAGCGGTTGGTTCGGTTGAGGCCGGGGGCGTGTGGTTTAACCTCAGCAACGCCACCGTCGCAAATGGGGCGAGCAGCGATGGGCGGTATGGAGCGGTGGGTCCTACCGGGGCCGATCCCTCCGTGGCCTCCGCTACCGATGGCGTCTCGTTATCCAATGGCTATGACGGGTTCATGGACTTCACGCTGAACGACACCTCCGGAGCCGGAACGATCCTGACCGGATTTCATTTCGATCTAGGCGCCTTTCGCGCGAACGCCGCTACCGACTGGGAGCTAGCAGTGCTCGCAGGGGGAGACCTCACCGCAGGCGCCTTGGCGACGGGAACCGCCACCGTAGGCGCGAGCCCGATGCAAGACGATGAAAGCATCGATCTTAGGGGATTGACTGACAATATTCTGGATGCGAATGGAACGGTCACCTTCCGCCTCAGCTTTACCGGGGGGGTGGATGCTTCTAGCGGACACCATCTGTTCTTGGACAACGTCGGCGTCACCGGCGTGTCTCTCGGGTTGGCGGGGGACTACAACCGGGACGGCGTCGTAGACGCGGCCGACTACACCGTGTGGCGGGACCATCTCGGCGCGCCCGCGGGCACCCTCCCCAACGACCCTTATAGCGGTGCGATCGGCGCCGATCAGTACAACACCTGGCGAGACCACTTCGGCCAGTCGACGTCGTCCGCCGCCACGGTCCAAAACGCCGCTGTGCCAGAGCCAGACAGCCTGGCGATGGTGGTGTTGCTCGCCGGCGCCTCAATCATCTCCGCGCGCCGATCGGTTGCCCGTCCGATGGTCGCGTTCCCGGCTATCCGCCTGTCGACGTAATCGCTTGGCTCGCGCCCGGGTGGCGAACGCCCCTACGCTTGCGATTTTCGCAATCATGAGCGTGCCTGTCCCGTATACCGGCAGGCAGCTTAGTGAACCACTCAAGGGTAACTCCCTCAATTCCCACCGTGTAGAATGCCGCGGTTGTTGGTTCCCAGCACGAAGGGGGTAGCGCTGGTTTTGTATCACGCGGATGTCGAGCGGCGGATGGTGAACTTCTACGGCTCGCTTTCGGAGAAGGACCGGCGGCGGTACGCAGCGGTGGAGGCCAAGAAGCTGGGGCGTGGCGGCATGGCCTACATTTCAGCGCTGTTCGGGTGCGACCGTGGGACGATCCGTTCTGCCGAGGAGGAGGTCGAGCGTCTCCCAAAAGACGAAGCGGCTGGGGGGGCCGAAAACGGTGATCACTCAACAACTACCGGCTGAGACCGGTAGGTTCGGACGTTATTCGTGAGTTACGCAATGAAGTCCTTCACTCACGACGGGTGTGGCGCGGCTCACGCTCCTATCGTTATTCTCAGTCGAGTCTGGCCGCTGGTCACACCTCAATCATCACCTCGCCGAACCGATCCACTCAACGTCACCAAGTAACAGCTTGCTCGCAGTCGCCGGCCTCCCAACTGCTGCTGCGAAATGCATCACAATCAACGTAGACCCTATTGACGTATGTGCGAGCAAGTTAACCCATCCGAGCTCGAGCTCTGCCCAGCGGAAGTGGCTGCGGAGGAGTTGTTGGCTGTGGGCTTGGCGGGTGAGTTCCCCATCGACACCGCAGTGGAGGTGATCGAGGTCATTCGGCGGCGTGCCTGCCAGCGGGCCCCATTTGCTGGTCGACCAGTCGTGCTCGACAGGGTTGAGCTCGGGGGCGTAGGAGGGCAGGCGGTGGGATCGAGCCCACCCGCACCCCAAGGCGGCGAGTCGGCTCTCCGTCCTGCGGTGGGCGCCGAGGTTGTCCCCTACCACGTGCAGCTTGCGGCCAAGTTCCAGGCGCAGGTCGCCCAGGAACCAGAGGAAGTCTTCCGCCTTCGCGTTGTGGTCCAAGAGCCTGAAGAACATCCGCACACGACGCCACCGCGGCGAGAGCGACAGCGCGGTGACAACGCTGACTCGGTCGCGACGGTCGCACTGGTCGAGGATCGCGGTCTGGCCGATCGGGGCCCACGTGCGACGCACCTGCGGCTGCAGCATGAAGCCCGATTCGTCGATAAGAACCAAGCTAGCTTGATCGCGAACGCCCTCTTTTTGCCGCCGGCTACTTCTGCTCGCGCCACGCCTGCACCGCTGCGGGGCCTTGCTCGCGGCTCCGCCGCACAGGCTTCTGGCATGAGAACCCGCGCGTGTGCAGCAACCGCCCGAGGTGGCTGGGGTGGTACGAAACGCCGAACTCTAGCTCGACGAGCTGGGCCACGCAGCGCGGGCCGGCGCGCAACAGACGCTTCAGCCGCGTCCGCTGCGGCCCCGATAGTCGGCACTCGGGCACGTGCTGCGGCTTGGCGGCGAGCGCCTTGGCCTGCTCCCCCCGCGAGCCCGACCGCTTCCTCCACGCGCTCACGGACTGCCGGCTGGCGCCGACCGCCGCGGCCACGTCCTTCACCATCCAGCCCTCCTCGAGCAGCTTCACCGCTCGCCGCCGACGGGCTTCCTGATCGGCGGAGACTCCTTAGGGTCGCATGTTTGCTCATAGAAACCGCGAGGACTTCTTTGTCTACTTGCTTGCGCCCTGCTCACCAACGTTTCCACATGAAGGCGAGGGCAGCGGTAGCCCACGCAAGGACAATAAAACACTCCCTCGACCTGCGGCAATTCGCACGCTTGCCTGCAACGCACTTGGCGTCACTTGGCGTTGTGAATTCCGGGATTCCACTAAGTCCAACGTCGCCTCGCCGAAGTATACGTATTCCAACACAACGTGCCTAATAACCCCAACCGTGGATGAACACTATGAAAACACTTATGGTGGTCTCTCTTGTTTGTGCCGCTGTTTCACACCTATTTGCTGCGGATTCGCTGCGGGATCGTTTTCAATCACCACCGAAATGCGCCAAGCCGCACACTTGGTGGCACTGGATGAACGGCTATGTATCGGCCGAGGGCATTACAAAAGATCTCGAGGCGATGGCGCGCGCGGGCGTCGGTGGCCTTCAGGCGTTCCAAATTGAACGGGGCATGGATCCTGGGCCGGTCAAATACTTGAGCACCGAATGGCGCGAGCTAATGACGCATGCGATCAAAGAGGCGGATCGCCTAGGGCTGGAAGTCTGCTTTCACAACTGTGCCGGTTGGTCGAGCAGCGGCGGACCGTGGATTACGCCTGAACATGCGATGCAGAACGTTGTCTGGACACAGCAGCGGGTACTAGGGCCTAAGAACGTTGATGTCAAGCTGCAACGCCCCAAGAATCTTCGGGATGACTATTTTCAAGACATCGCGGTACTGGCTTTCCCAACCCCTGAATCAGAACGCAGTGGCGAGATCGGTTTCCGAGTGGCGAATTGGAAAGCCAAAGCCGGCTATGAACGCGACAATCAACTTACGGCGGACACCCGCCAGGTGGAATCTGGCGACCTGATTGAACTGGCGTCCATCGTTGACCTCACCCAAGAGATGGATGCCAACGGCTGGCTTAAATGGAAAGTACCGCAAGGCCATTGGACGATTGTCCGCTTCGGGCATGCGGTCTGCGGGCTTAGAAACCGCCCTGCTCCTCAGGAAGCGCGGGGGAACGAGTGCGACAAAATGAGTAAAGCCGCCGCGGCATGGCACTGGAAGCATACCGTCCAAAAGGTCATTGTTGATGCGGGGCCGCTAACGGGCAAAGCGTTCAATAATGTGCTGATCGACAGCTACGAAACGGGCCAGCAAAATTGGACCAGCGGCTTCGAAACCGAATTCCAGCGTCGTATGGGCTATGACGCCATCAAATACCTGCCCGCGGTAACGGGTCGCGTGATCAATGACCTTGAACACACCGAACGTTTCCTCTGGGACTTCCGCCGGACAATCGCCGACATGTGGACGGAAAACTATTTCGGGCACTTCGCCGAAATGTGCCACCAGAACGGCTTGCTTCTTTCGTGCGAACCCTATGGTTTGCCAGGCAACATGGACGACTTTGCGGTGGCAGATGTCGTCGATATTCCGATGGGCGAATGGTGGGCCAGAACCACGGGGGGACCATTCAAGAGTTCATCAAAACTGGCTGCATCGGCCGCTCATACCAACGGTCGCCGTTTTGTCGGCGCCGAAGCATTCACCGCAGGACGTATGACTGCGGCCTTTGTCAATCATCCTTACGCACTTAAGGCCCAGGGTGACTATTTCTTCTGCCAGGGCGCCAACCGCATTATCTTCCACACCTTTGTTCATCAGCCGTGGGGCGATGATGTGAAGCCGGGCATGACGATGGGACCCTGGGGCTTCCAGAACAACCGGAACAACACCTGGTATGAGCAGGGAAAAGCTTGGAATGAGTACCTGGCCCGCAGCCAATACTTGCTGCAGGAAGGAGCATTTCAGGCCGACATCTGCTACTATCCCGGCGAAAGCGCACCTCAGACGACGAAAGCCCGAGAAGACATGAATCCGACTCTGCCGGTAGGGTATGACTACGATACGATCTCTCGCAATAGCCTGCTAAAGCTGTCGGTTGATGAAGGGCGTTTGGTCCTTCCGGGATTGATGGAATACCGTCTCCTGGTCATGCCCGACGGGCCCGTGCGTCCCGAGGTGTTGAAGAAAGTTCAACAGTTATTAAGTGACGGCGCGCATGTCGTCTGGAAAAAGCCACAAGGCACACCTGGTTTGCAGGATTATCCAAACGCTGATCGAATGTTAGCAAAGACTGCCGATCAAGTGTGGCGCGACTGTGATGGGACGAAGGTGAAAGAAATTGCTTATAACGAAGGCAGACTATACTGGCCCCGATCGTTAGCCGAGATTCTTTCGTCTATGGGCGTACAGCCGGATGTTAGTTTTTTCTCTGCCCAGGCGACTGCTCCCGCTCTCGTCAGCAGCAGCGGCTATGAATGGATCCATCGAAGGATCGGCTCCGCTGATGTGTACTTAATTTCCAACCAGCAGGAGGTCGCCCGTCAGGTAGAGGTTGTTTTTCGCATAAAGGGCCGCGTGCCTGAGTTGTGGAATGCCCAGACTGGAGAAGTATCAAGAGCTCCGCTGTATCAGACAACCGACCATAGCACCACACGGGTGAAGCTGTTCATGGAACCCGCCGAATCGGTGTTTGTGGTGTTTAACGAAAAGGCCGAAGCGCCGAGCATGGTGGATGTCTTTCACAACGGGAAAACACTTTTTAACAACTCGCCCCAAACTTCGCCGGTCTTGGCGATTCATCGAGCGGTCTATGGCGATTTGAACGGCGACTCCAGCCGGCAGGTGAATGTGACTGATACGTTGGCAAATCGGGTCTCAAGCAATTCACTGCGTTTGGCCGCCGACAACAGACTGGCGGGCCGCGATCCAGCGATTAGAACGAAGAAACAATTGCGTGTCGATTACTCACTCGGTGGCATTCAGTCAACGATCGTTGTTGACGAGAATGAGATGCTCGACTTGGGAAGCAGGCTTGAAACTGTTGCTGCAACTCCAGCTCCCGCCAAGCTGTCGATGGCTAAGAATGGTTCAGTCCTTACAGCGATGGAGGCGGGGAACTATGAGTTGTTTTATTCGGATGGTACGCGCAAATCGGTTAAGATTCCATCGATTCCAGATCCTATTGACCTCTCTGCGGATTGGACGCTGCACTGCCCGAGAGGCTGGGGACCGACCCAGATGAATCTGGCTCAGCTAGTTTCGTGGCCGAAGCACGGTGACCCGGATTTAGCCTTTTTCTCCGGAACCGCTGTCTATAAGAAGCAGTTTGATGTGCCGACCGATCGACGGAGCGAAGGTTATGCGGTTAGTCTCGATCTCGGCGATGTGCAGGTTTTCGCGGAAGTCTTCCTGAACGGGAAGAACCTTGGGATTCTATGGAAGCCGCCCTACCAACTCGATGCTACAGGCCTGCTCAAAGGCAAGGGCAATCAGCTTGAAGTGCGGGTGACCAATCTGTGGGTGAATCGCTTAATTGGCGACGAACAGTATCCCGCTACTGATCGCTATGAAGCGGGAGGTAAAGCGGGAGAGAATCTAATTGAGAAGATTCCCGATTGGTTAGAGAACGGCTCGCCTCGTCCGGTGACGGAGCGAAAGTCATTCACTACTTGCCGGTTCTATGAGCAAGATTCACCTTTGATTGATTCTGGGCTGATCGGTCCGGTTAGACTTCACTTTGGGATCTTTAAACCTATATTACATGACTATTGACGAATTCGAGGACAACTTGACGCGAGGCCCTCAGAAGCCGCTGGTTTGTTAGATGCTTCTGGCCAGGAACAGTCGCGTTGCTGATGCAGGGGTCAATAGACTACCGCCGGCTGAAGCCGGTGGAATTGGACGTTCTGTGAGATTCGGACTGAAGTCCTCAACTCACGATGGAGGGGCAACTTGGAATCGGTCGTCACCATTGCTTGGCTGCGTGCCGTCCTGCCCGCGGATGTACGCGGCGATCGCCTCGTCGGTCACGTTTCCGCTGGTCGCCGCGAAGTAGCCCCGCGCCCACAAACGACGACCCTAGAACTGCGCCTGAGTGTGCCTGAACTCCATCAGCAGCTTCCACGACATCTTTCCTTTGAGGTACTGCAACACCTTGCTCGGCGAGAGCGTCGGCGGGCACGACAGCAGCACATGCACGTGATCCACCGACTCCGCTCCCTGCAGAATCTCGATCTCGTTCGTCCGGCTTAGCTCACGCACAAGGTCCCGAACCCGTGTGCCCACCTCACCCGTCAACACCTGCTTTCGGTACTTCGTCACCCGCACAAAGTGATGCTTGATGTCGTAGCGGCTGTGCGCACCTGCTCGGCATTTTTCCATCCAACCCGTATAAGAACCTGAAGGTTCCGCCTGAAGGCAGGGTTTCAGACGCATCGCAAGGGCAATGATAGAATTAATGCACACTCGACATATTCTGATGGCTCTCGCAGCGTTTGCAGTGACTTTCGACATTCGACGCTCTTATGGGCAGGGGCTGCTCTACGCCGAGGGGCGAGGAGTCAATCCACCGTTCTCGGAAATTCGAGATAGCATCCAAAACGGCTACGCGGGAACGGTAATCGATGTAGACAATGCCTCGGTCGAGGGCGGGCTTTACGGCGCGTTTGAGACGGAGGGAAACCTAAAACTGCACACACTCGCCAATTCCACGATTCCCCAAAGCAACTTTGACCAGTGGAGCCGATGGTACCAAACGGACGGGGCGACGCAGGTTTTTCGGCTGTTTCCGGGTGAAGAGAATGTACGAAACAGTCGACCGTTGGCGGCTCGAGTTGAGGCGTTTGCTCCGGATATACGCTGGAATGTCGATGACGGCGAGTGGCACGACTGGGTCGGCCGCTACACAATCGTTAAGCCGATTAATGCGGCGATCTTTCAGGCCAAAGACACGGACGACGAAGCTTGGTCGTTGCAACTCAATATGTCAGAGAGCGGGGAAGTCTACGCGCAACACAGGAGGCCGCTGCCGGGACAGCCGAAGCAAGTGACCCTCTTCGAGAACGCCATCGGACAGCCGTTTGACATACGTGTTCGCGACAATGGGCTCGACTACGAGGTCTTCCTGGGCGATCAAACGCAACCCTTTACATCGGGCCAATACGTTCGAAACGCCACTCCTGGAGACAATTCCGACACGGTGTTCCGCTGGGGGATCTACGTGGGAGCAACAGAGGTTGAGACCGAGGCGTTGATCTTCGTGAGCCACGCTTCCGTGGATGCGGACCTTGGGCCAGCTCCGCCGACAGGGAACTACAGCAATCTGATCGCTGGCTGGGAGACCTGGAGTGAAGTCTCCACGGATACGTGGGACGCCACGCAAGCATCTGGAGTCACGGCTCAAGCAGTCGGTACGCCTGAAGCGGGCGGCTCCTGGTTCAACTTCACCAACGCCACTGTCGCAAATGGGGCGAGCAGCGATGGGCAGTATGGAGCGGTGGGTCCTACCGGGGCCGATCCCTCCGTGGACTCCGCTACCGATGGCGTCTCATTATCCAATGGCTATGACGGGTTCATTGACTTCACGCTGAACGACACCACCGGAGCCGGAACGATCCTGACCGGATTTCATTTCGATCTAGGCGCCTTTCGCGCGAACGCCGCTACCGACTGGGAACTAGCAGTGCTCGCAGGGGGTAACCTCACCGCAGGCGCCTTGGCGACGGGAACCGCTACCGTAGGCGCGAGCCCGATGCATGATGATGAAAGCATCAATCTTACGGGATTGGCTGACAATATTTTGGATGCGAATGGAACGGTCACCTTCCGCCTAAGCTTTACCGGGGGCCTGGATGGTTCTGGCGGGCACCATCTGTTCTTGGACAATGTCGGCGTCACCGGTGTGTCTCTCGGTTTGGCCGGAGACTACAACCGGGACGGCGTTGTAGACGCGGCCGACTACACTGTGTGGCGGGACCATCTCGGCGCGCCCGCGGGCACGCTCCCCAACGACCCTCGTAGCGGTACGATCGGCGCCGATCAGTACAACACCTGGCGCAACAACTTCGGCCAGGCGCTGCCGCCCGCCCCCACGGCCGAACGCGGAGCTGTGCCAGAGCCGAGCAGCATAGCTATGCTGGTATTACTCGTCTGCTGCGGTTCGATTGCCCCGATCTCAACGCGACGACCTCCGGCCGCCTTGCTTCGAGTTCCTGCCGTGGCGCCAAACAGCGCCGTCAATCAAAGCAGTTTCTCCTCGCTCGACAATCCTTCACAGATCCAACAAGGAGCCCAAGATGGCCCTACGTCGAAAGCCCTCTAGAGCGGTAACCGAATTTGGCGCTTTGAGTGCTGTATTCTCGCTCTTGCTCGGGGCCGCCAGTTTTGGAGGACCCGCGTGCGCACAAGCCCCCGACCCAAGCAATTCGACCAAGGTTCTCAATCTCACAACCTTCGCAACCTTTTCCACCATTTCGAATTCGGGTGCAATCGATTTGCAGCATTCGCATGACGGGTCCGGACGGGTCTTCGTTAGCACGAACGAAGGGAAGATCCACGCATTCTCGTCGACCGGCGCCTCGCTCGGGACGTTCTTGGATGTAGCCGCACCTGGGGTCCTTCCCGGCTTTACCCACCAAGGAAGCTTCACCACGCGTGGCCTTACGTACATGGCGTTTCACCCGGACTATGCCAGCCGGGGGGCTTCCGGCGAAGGCAAGCTCTATACCATTACGGACGTCGCTCCCAGTTCGACCGCGAACAACACCTATACGGCGGTAGGACTCTCCACGGCGCCCGGCTCCATCATCAGCAAGTACGCCATCACCGAGTGGACGGTTGACGCAAGCAACTCAAACCAGATTGACACCTCCTCGCGGCGCGAGGTGATGCGGTTGGAGATTAGTGGCCCGAGCGTGAACACGCACTCCGTGGGCCAACTTAGTTTTAACCCTTTTGCCAAGCCGGGCGACGCCGACTACGGAAACCTCTACATTCCGCTGGGTGACATGCACAACCAAGGTCAAGTGCCGAACTGGCAGCACGTGCAGGACGCAGACAACCCGTTCGGTAAGATTCTGCGAATCAACCCGCTGCGGGATGGTGACCACGCCTATTCGGTTCCAGCAGACAACCCGCTCAACGACGGCGGCGACTTTCTTGACAACGACGGCAACACCGAGGAGATCTTCGCTTGGGGATTTCGCTACCCTCAGAATCTCAGTTTCGCCAGGGACGCCAACGGCGACGCGCGCCTTGTAGTTTTCGACATCGGCGCCGACGATTTCGAAGAGGTCAACCTCGTTGACCGAGGTGACAACCACGGCTGGACAACCTACGATGGTCCCGCTGCAGGCAACGCTTCCACCACGCTCCATCTGCCAACCGGCTCGACACTAGAGTTCCCGGCGACTGTCTTCGACCATGAGATACCGGTCACGCCCGGCGCGAGACCAATTGGAGGGAATACGGCTGTCACCGGAGGGTTTGTGGTCTCCGACCCCAACGACCCGGATTTCAAGAACCAGTTGGTATTTGGGGAGCTAGCGCGCGGCGCATTCTTCCACGCTGACTTTGACGAATTGGTCGCGGCCGACGCCACCGATACTCAAGCAACTATGTATTTGATGAACGTCAGCATCGATGGTGGAACGCCCGGGGCGTTTCGTGATCTAATCGATCAACCCCGCGGTGACCAACGCTTCGGCGTCGATGAGAGCGGTCGGCTGTATGTCTTTAGCAAGCGGACAGGCGAAGACATTATCTATCGCACCGATTTGATCGCCAACCAGAATGCGTATGCAGGCGACTACAACGACGACGGCGCCGTCGATCTGGCCGACTACACCGTCTGGCGCGACAATCTTGGGGCGCCGGCGGGCACGCTAGCCAATGACGTGGACGGAGGCGTGATAGACGTCGATCATTACAACAGTTGGCGGACCATCTATGCACTGAGCGGGTCGGCCACCCCTCACTTCGAATCGGCGGTCGTTCCTGAACCTGCTTCGATCGTCATCGCAGCTGGGCTGCTCGCAGTAGTCGCCTTCGCAGGAAGGCGCCGAGAGAGTCCATCTAGCGCACTTCAATAGCCGACCTACCCTTCAATTCGTCTTTCAACACCCAATACCCGTCAATCAACTTGGCCTCCGCGGACGAACCGTTGACGAAGATCCCCTCGGCGCCGGTCACATTCGGCACTTGAACGAACGCGGTCATTCGATCGGGCAGATCCAGGTCCATGCTGAAACGCCGATCGAGTCGCCAATCAATCGCGACCGGTCCACGTGGTGTGGGCACCACGCCTCGGGCGAACTCCAGGCCGCTAGGGTTCGGACGGATTCTCGCACGGCTCCAACCCGGCGCGAGCGGCTCCGCGCCTAGAACGTATCTCGGCAATAGGTTCGCCGGGGCTGCTCCCCAGGCATGATTCCAGTCTAAGTTGGGCTTGGCCGACTCATTCCATGCCTCCCACGTGATCGTTGCGTCGGAGTCGAGCATGTGACGCCAACTTCGCTCTCCGGGCGCGACGATCAGTCCGACCGCGGCCTCTCCCGCCCCATTCTCGAACAAGCTCTCCAGCAGGTATTGAGCCCCGTACACCGAGCAGCGCATGCCGCGTGACGCCAGCCACTCAGCTACCTTCTGACGATCTTTCTTCTCCACGAGACCGAAGGCCAGGGGGAAGAAATTGGCGTGCTGGGAGTGATGGTTCACCCCTACGCCGTCGCGGTACAGCCCTGCGTCGGCGTCGAAGAGTTGGCTGCGGAAGACCCGGCGTCCGTGCTCTGCACGCTCCTGGTAGTACTGAACGTCGGCATCTGCGCCGACGGCGGCCGCCAGCTCAGCCATCTTCTCTACCGCCGCCAAGTGAAAAGCGTTGACGACGGTATTTACCTCGGTGCGAACGCAGCCGTCACGCTCAACAGGCGGCCAGTCGACAATGTCATCCCAATCGATCTGCTGGGCGTTGCTGTGAACCAGCCCATCCTTGCCGAGGCGCTCGAAGAGCGTCTTTGCTTTCAGGCTCTCGTACCTTTGACGGATCCACTCGGCATCGCCGTTTCGCATCCAGTCGGCGTGAGCCATGAACACCATGTGCGGCCCCCATTCCGTCGGCCAGGTGGGATGCTTCAGAAGCCAGTCAAAGGTCCGCCTCGCCGCTTTGGGATCAGCGTCGACATAGTAGTGACTCAGTTGGTTCAGGTAGGCGTCGGCCTCGTAAGGGATACGCTCTCGATCGCCGTCGACGTAGACCCCGGCGAACAGCGTCGCCTTGATGGAGTACCGGCACAGGTCCCACACCCGGTTCAGGGTTGCGTCGGAACAGTGGAACTCGGCGGCGCCTTCGTCCCAGTGCTTGGGGAACGCCGCTAGGCGGACGACCGTTACGGCCTTCGCGGCGTCCTCGCCGGCGGGTATGCCCTCGATCTCGACCCATCGGAAGGGAGTTACTACGCCCCACTCAGGGGGAGTCAGCACGGCCGGCGGAGTGACGTTGCCGTACCGACCCACGGCGCCAGATTGTTGCGTATTCCTATCGTCCACAGACGGGGCGATCACCGTGGTCGTTCCCGGGACGATCTGCGCGCGAACCTCGCTGTAACGCACCGTCCCCGGCGGATCGCGATCAATTGCGCCGTTCGCTTGCTTTTCTCCGAATCGCACAACAATCTCGTCCTGAAAGCCCGCCGGCGAGGTCAACTCTAGATTGCCGAACGCGACTCTCCCAAAGTCGACGCGCATCACGCCAGAGTCGAGCCGCTCTACGGTCCGCGGCGATTGCCGCACAAGCTCGATTGCGTCGCGACCCGGCGCCTTCTGAAGCGCGACCGGATGCGCCGGCACTCGTAGGGCCACGTCACTTGCAGGAGTCGGAGCAACCGTCTCCGCTGCAATTGGCCTCGTCAACGACAGATGCGCCGCCAGCGCGACCAAAACAATCCAAGCGGCTCTTAATCGACCGATATTCATGCGTAGGGAAGCCTCAAACTCAATTCTTAGAATTACGAGACAGAGCGCATGCTCTCTTGAATTGCCGATCCCGTTGACCGCCGCCCCGCGCCAGCACTCAGCCCCCAGAACGCAACGATTCACGCTTGAGTAGTCAGCACCTTGCTGGGTAGGACCGCACCTTCTTGGCGGAGCCTTCCATCCACGCTAGTGGGCGGCCCCAAGCGGGGAGCGGACGCTCGCGACGTTACGTGCCCTCGAACGCCCCATCTTGCGGGCACCTAGTCTTCAACCCTCTCTGCCAGAACGAGCCAACATCGGCGGATTGTATCCGTCGATGCGATATAAAGCCGCCGGGTGGGCGTCTGCCTTCGCGACACTGAGCTGTCGACCAAACGCGTACCACTCCACACGAAGCGCCATGGGGTTGGGGATCGGGGACAGCTCACCAGGAATGCCTTGGCGCATCATCCCGTTCCGGACATCCACTTCGACAACATTTTGACCTTTGACGAGACCTTCCGTGATATTCACAAAGCGGAACTGCATAGCGCCGAACGTCTGGCCCAACACGTTATCTACCCAAGACTGAACATGAACTGGCTCGCCGTTGACGCGAACCGCGGAGACGCCGTTGTCCGCGAGGAACCGACCAAAGAGCTGCATCGTGCTTAGATCGTAGTCGTCCAACTCGAATTTTGTTTGAAAGGTGTACGTTGAGTTTGGAGCCGCGGCCTGCCACTGACGGATAGACACCCACTGCGACGCGCCAGGGTCGTTCGGCAGATAACGCCGCTCCTCTTCGGTCACGGCGGCAAACTGCGGTTCGAAGAATGCGCCGGTCGGACCGCTCACCACGCGCCAGTGCCGGTCTTCGTCGCCAACCGAGAGCCCGACGCCCGTGTTGTGCAACACAACAGGACGATAGGGCAGAGCAGACCCGAAATCCAGTCTGCCAAGCAGCGGATTCACGTCCTTCTGCTCGATTTTCTTGACCAATCCGCTCTTATCAATCGACACGTGCTGACCTTCGGTCATGAGCAGGCCACGCGGCGGCTCATCGGAGGCGTGCGATGCATGCACTCGAACGACGCCCTCCAGAACCGTGGCTTCGGTCGCGGCGCCCGGAGATGTGGATACCGTGAACTTTGTCCCGAGATCGACAAGGTTCATGTCCTCCGTGACAACGGTGAAACCGCTCGCCCAATGCGCGACATCGACGGCTACCTCGCCATGATGCAATTGGACCCTATCGGTGGATAAGAAAGTCAGCGAGCAGGGGGCCTCGGCAATGATTTCTGCTCCGGCGCCGACGCTGATCCGGGCCGTTCCCTGCGTCAGGCTGACGGTTTCACCTTCCAGAATAGTCTCCCCCACGTCTAGTAGTGGCGGCTCCCATTGCGCCTGCTTGACGAACGCCAGCGTAGCAACCGGCGCGGGGGGCTTGCGCAGCGATTGATCACGTTTCTGGTCGTGCCCGCCGTCTCGCCGTTCGGGGGATCCGAGCTGGGCCACCGGCGTGCTGTCCGGCCGGGCGCCGTCAGGAGTTCGAGATAGCTGAAACGCCACCAGAATACCTGCGGCAATCGCCCCGCTCCACGCCGCAACCCGGGCCAGACTCCCTAGGCGATTCACCCTTACGGGCGCGGGGCGCTGGACGCGAGGTGCCGCTTCGAGTTTGGCTCCCGCAAGCGTCGCGGGAGAATCTGGTCGCTGCGGGGTGTCGGACGATCGCAACTCCCTCGCAACGGGACCCGACACGCCGGACGAACTACTTGCGTAGGCCGCCTCATGGAGCGACGCGTCGAGCAGTGCGTAGTTGCGGAATGCCGACCTAGCGTCTGCCGACTCAAACAACAATTGTTGAAGCGCCTGCGAGCCTTCGGCGTCGATGCGGCCATCGAGCCACTGAGCGATCAGCTGTTCGAGTCTATTGTCGGCCACTATGCACCCTCCATTGCTATCGCCTTCGTGACGCACTTGAGCAGTGCCGATCTCATTCGCTGCACGACCTTGTAGAACGCCTGCTCACTCTTGCCAGATTGTTTCGCTACTTCGCGGATCGAAACGCCCGACGAATAGATCTTCATCAGAAGATCTCGATTCCTTGCTTCCATGCGCTGGAGGCACTCGTCTAGCTTCTGGCGGCGCAGCTGATCGGGCGTCATTTGCTCTGCCTCGACTGCCAAATGACCCCACAACTCGTCCGAAAATACGAGCGGCGTCCGAGCGAGATGTCGGCGATAGCTCATCGCTTCGTAGCGAGCTATCGTCAGAAACCAGCCGCCGAACGAGGTGCCCTCTTCAAAATCCGAAAACTTGCGCCACGCCACCAAGCTTGCATTCTGCGTAACCTCCTCGACATCGTCCCAAGTTGGGAGAAGTCCGCGGAGGAAACCACGCACCCGAGGCTCGTGCTCCAGCAAATGCTTCACGAATAACTCGTACCGAAGCGGATCTTCAGACGGGCTGTTTCGTTCTCTGTTTGAGGCCATCACTTAATAGAACGCCCAGAACACCGTAGAATGGACCAGCGAAATCGCAGTAATTTCGACTTTCGGCAGACTCAAATCTACCCTATTTCGGGTTACGTCCCGTCCCGTGCCTAGAATCTCCTCCCATAGTGAGCGTCTCATGTCGAGCCGCATTGCGGGCGCCAGGATCGACCGCGGCAAGAAAGCACACTCTGCCCTCGCAACGCTCCGCTCGTAAAGCGAAGCGGCGTAGGCACTTGCGACTAAAAACCAACCACCTGACCCGTCCACCCGAAGACCCGCACTACCAGACCCAAGAGCACCAGTCGGGCAGAGCCACTGCTCCTCCGTAAAGCTGCGCCATTGCCACGACCACCTGGTCCAACCCGCTAGCCTAAACGTTCCTAGCGCGGGCCATCGTCTTGCTCGCCACCAGTTGGACCCCCGCCGGGGACCATCGTCCGTCCCCGCCGCAGCCGGGAAGGCGTGGACCAACGCGAGGCCCCACGACGAATCTATTGGAGCGGGCGGACCTCTTCTCCGAGAATGCGAGAAGATTCAACCTAGAAGCATCTCGAGAAACGTCATTTGGAAGAAAGCTCGATCGCAATTTCGTTAGCCGCGTTGGGCTTCACTTCCAGCGTGACCTCAGAGGTTTGGGCGACAGAGTATCGCCTTGGGAGGGACCGTGCGACTGCCGAAAGCGGCTGGCCCTCTTCCGCCGACGGGGGCAGTACGACCACCGGGTGCGTGCCGACCTGCGCCCCGTCGGAGTCGCTCTCGGTGCCCAGAACGAAAGTACCATCCGGCTGGATGCACCCCTTGGCCATTTTTCCACTAGCCGGGGTCACCATAACGAACCCCTCGGTGAGGGGCCTTCCGTCGAGCGTCACCACACCGCGAACCGGGGCGATTCCACTGGAATCACTGCACCCAATCGCCGCGGCGGCGGCGACAAAGATCGCAAACAGACGTCCGCGAGCGCTCATCTCGCGAGGCCGGCCCGCCGCTCTATCGCCTAGGGTGTTAGCACGCGACGACCCAAGAAGGGCAGGGGGGTCGTGATTTGCACCGCTAGCAACTGGTTCTAGAGCAGAACAAGCTCGTGGACCTGCGCCGACAGACCGATCGTCTTTAGGGATGCGCACCAAGTTTTGCATCTTTTTCCTCCGTTCTGGTAAGGGTTATGACGCAACTTGCTGGTTGGCTGCCGATCGCCCCGCCTCGGCGAGAAAGCTCGACGTAGCGTCGCCCCCCCTAGCGATCGGCTAGCACCTCGCCGCCAGCGCGACTCGCCTGCGCGAACAGGATGTTGAGGCTGACCTCTTCGGTAATGAACTGCGTCGAGGCGTCGGCCATCAGGAATTGGCAGCCCCCCGGATGCTCCGAACCGAAGCCGACGTCGTTGTGAATGGGCCCCGGCCTTGCAGCGCTATTGAGCGGGTAGGTGAGGTTGTGGGCAGCATAGAACCACGTGGTCGCGGCACCGACCCACCAGCCGCGCGTCCCCTGGTCGGCAGGCTCGCCGAAGGCCGACTCGCCGATGAGAAAGGTCTTGCTGGTTCCATCGGTGATCTGGCGAAAACTCGTCTTGCTATCGAAGGTGATCACACCGTTGATGGCTGTTTTTCCTTCGTCGCCTACATGGCATCTTCCGTTACCGGCCTGGTTCTCGAGCATCTTGTAGGGGCTGTTCTCGTTGATTCGGTTCCCTCCCCCGCAGTAGTTCGGGAGATCGCTACCGGGGTAGGCGTCGGTATTCGCCCCCAAGACTGCGAGGTAGTGGGTAGCGATCCCGGCATCGACAATCGCGCTCACCCCGGAGCCGAAAGCGCCGATCCTCACCGGCTGCGTCGGTGCGAAGGACGGGCACCTGAACTCGTCGATGGGGGTCGTGTCTAGAAAATCCTGGACCGATTGTGTTTGCTGGTCGTACGCGAAACGGGGGTCGAGTAATTCCTTTAGCGCGGCCCTCTCGACATACGGGGTCAGGAAAGCCAGGTAGCTCCAGTTTCCGGTCTTCCAAGAATTGCGATCTTTCTCCTCGGGAGACAGCTTTCCATTGGCCGGCGGAAACGCCTTGCGCACATCGGCGTAGTTCTGACAGGCGATGCCAAGTTGCCGAAGCTGGTTGGAGCATTGCGTCCGCCGCGCCGCCTCACGCGCCGCCTGCACCGCTGGCAGCAGCAGGGCGACAAGGACGCCGATGATCGCGATGACCACCAGCAACTCGACCAGGGTAAAGGCCGGACGGACTAACGGTGCGGTCTTTGATTTCATGAATTACTCGATGAGTCAAATAAGCCATGTCTTGCAGGGCAAACGCAGATCGTTCGCACACCAGAAGAAGCTCCCCACCATAAGCCTCTAACTTGCTACAAGAGCTACGCCACTACCGGGACTGCTCGCTGATGGAATTGGCCGCTGGAGAAGCCGACATCTGTATTCGCGGTACCGGATCACGTCTCAAGCGGTCCGAATTGGACCGAAAAAACTCAGCCCCCCCCCCCCCCCCCCCGCGAAAAAGCACGGAAACAGCGGGGAATGGCCACCGCCCATGGTCGCGTCGAGGTTGCGATCGTCGTTTCGGCCCGGAGAGTCGTCGCATCGCCGGCCCGGCCAGAGCCGGGCTTGCAAGCGCACGCAATCCCGCCACCGCAGGCGCCGCGGACGCTTCGACCTCGGGAGGGCGTCGAAACTTTTCGCCAGTTCCCTCAATTCTTTCTGTCCAATCCTGGCACCGGGGCGCGTAATGCTTAGTCGCACAATGCCGGCGACCGCTTGTCCCATCGAGACTTGGCTACATATTTCCCGCTTTTCTGCCGATTCTGGGCTCTTTTTTCACTCTTTGTCACGGAAACCTGCAGGAGTCCTCATGAGAATCGTAGGTACCCCGGCCCGACTGCGCCTGGTTGCTGTCGTGCCGCTCTGCACCCTGTCACTGGCGCTGATCAGCCCTGAAGCGAATGCTCAAGCTTGGGTCGATGGAGTGGGCGCTCCTTCCGTCTATAACACGCGAATTATTTCCGCCTTCAATGGCGGCGGGATTGATGGCTGGGGAGCGGTAAGGATGGCAAGCGGGACGACCAATACCGGGACGACCGCTCCGCTGCAAAACACCGATGGCGCGCTCCAAAACGTCGTCCCTCTTGGTGGGAATGGGGAAACCGACTCCTACGTCAACAAAGGGCTTGGCGCCAATCCCATCACCGTCGGCGACCTTCCGGGCCAGTACGATATTGTTCAGTTTGACTTGAAGTTTGACGTCCTTCCCCCCAACGATCCGGCTGTCTCCGGTTCCACTGCCCCAGATCCGAGGATCAAAGGAAGGAGCTTCTTGCAGAGCGGGCAGAATGGCGCCCCGACCAACGGCGTGAACTTCTATGAGGTGCCGTCCGGGGGCGCCCTGCCAGAGTTGCCGCTCGACAACAACTGGCACACCTACACGATTCAGCGCGACTTTAACAGTCCGTCGTGGAACGGCACCTACAATAATCTACGTATCGATCCGGTCGATGCCCTCCCGAAAGACGCGGCCGGAATCGCCGCCCTGCTTGGGACGGTGTTCTCGATTGACAATGTACTGGTCGGCCGGACTACCGCTGCCGAAGCGTTTCCTTTGATCTCGCCTCCTCTTACCAACATCGTTCGCAACGGCGACCTCTCGGACACGAGCAACGTGGTGCTTAATGGCCCGAACAATGGTGCATTCAACATTAACGGGGGCAATGGAAACTTTGGCCCCTTCCGAGGGAACACCGGGGACGTCGACGAGTGGAAACCGTACAACAACAACCCCAATTCGATCGTTGAAGCTGTAGCCAATGGGGGAGTTTTGGATATTGGCGATGACGGTTCCTACTACCTCGACACCCACTGGGCTACGGGCGCCGAACGGTTCTCACTCAACTCGGCGGGAGGTTACCTCAACGGCGTTGTTCAGACGGATATTCTGAACGGGGTGGTCATCGACGCCGCCGCTACTTACGAGTTCGCCTTCGACTTGAATTTCGCCAACCGCGACTCAAACCCGAACTCGAACCTCAAGGCTGCACTGACGCTCGGAGCCAACCAAACCGATGCGAGCTCAGCGGGAGCCGTCTCGTTGTTCGAGAACCAACTGAGCAGTCTCACTGCGGGCGACCGGCAGGTCGTCTCGGTTAGTGGCGCCACTCTCCAAGCGGCCAAGAACAGCGGTCAACAGGTGAACCTAATTCTGCAATCGCTGAACACCACGGACATTCCCAACTTTCCTGGAGGCACTCCCGTGCCGAATGACCAGGCGAACGGGCAGGTTGTCTCTCAGGTGCAGATCGACAACATCTCTCTGGTCAAGCTGTTCAGCATACCGGCGGGCGATGTCAACAAGGATGGCTCGGTCACCCAGGCCGACGTCGCCTTGGCGCAGCTCTACCTCGACGGAAACGGCGGCACGCCCGCGGTGGACAGGCAAAACGAGCTGTTGAATACCCCGGCGTTTAACTTGCCAGCCGATGTGCTAGCCTCACTAAATCTAAACGACTTTGACCTGACCGGGGACCTGTTCTTCGACGCGCAAGACGTAACCGCGATTGCTGCCCTAGTTGTCAATCTTCCGGGTGACTTCAATGGCGATGGCTTCGTAGACGCTGCCGACTACACCGTGTGGCGGGACAACCTCGGCGCCAATGAGTCCGTGCTGCCTCCCGGAACTGGCAACGGGTCTGCGACGGTCGATGCAGGCGACTACACCGTATGGAAGAACAGTTTCGGCTCGCCCGCGTCGGCCGGTCTTAGTGCATCCCAAGCCTCGGTGCCCGAACCGGCGACCCTCGGCCTAATGTTGCTGGCGTGTGCCGCTATTGCTGTAACGCGTCGTCACTCATGCTGAAACCCTTTCGAGCAGTCATTAGCTGCGTGACCTGATCGGAGCGGCGGGGGGCAGCAGCCGCTCTGGTCAGTTTTGACCTCCCCAAGCCCACCCGGAGAAATCCGTCAGTCCCTTGGGCTGTGTATCGCCGCGAGGGTGAGTCACCCACAACTCGAAACCGCTGGTCCATCTGGGTTTCTTGTGGGCGGGAAACCTCAACTCGGGCTCGAAGGAAGGGGGCTCGTGAAATTTTGCGCATAGGGTTTTTTGGATCAGAGCGGGTTCTAGTGTACTGCATCAATCAGAGGTGACCTTATCTGCGGAGGCCTCTTCGGGACAGATTAGTGTTTCCAGCTGAAACCGACCGCCCAAATCGGCGATCGATATGATCAGGTAAAAGTGACGCACTACACTAGCCCCTTCGTCGTCGACTTGATCGGTGGGCGCCGCGCGTTCTCGCATCCTGCAGCAACAGCGTTGGAGCTTCGGTCATGCCGCTGGCGATCGAGGCCGAGGTGCGGCGGTCGCCCTGGTTCGGCTTGGTCCTGAGCCGACTATCTTGGTCCCGGCGTGCCTGGCCCGAGATGGCCTTCTCCACAAGTCGCAGAACGGCGAAAGGCCCAACTGGCAGGCCGAGGTTAGCGGCCTTATGCTCATAAGAATCGTCGCTCAAGATCCATCTGGCCCCACGGCGCTGGGGCTGTTGCTTGACGCTTCTAGTACACGGCAGCCGAGATCGACGGGAGACTTAGGATGTTTGCTGAGAAAAGTCGATTCAAGTCGTGCGCCGCGTTGACGGCCTTCCTGTTGGCTGTCGCCCTGGGAACGTCGCCCGCTCGGGCTCGTCCGAACGTGCTCTTTATTGCTGTTGACGACCTGAACGACTGGGTGGGCTTCCTCGATGGCCACCCGCAGGTCAAGACTCCCAATATGGACCGATTGGCGCGGCGGGGCGTCGTGTTCTTGAGCGCACACTGCGCAGCGCCGTTGTGCTGCCCCTCCAGAGCGGCGGTGTTCAGCGGCCAACAGCCCTTTCATACGGGCGTGTACGACAACCAGCAACAGATCCGCAAGCTCAGGCCCAAACTGACGCTGCTACCGGAGTACTTTCACGCCCACGGCTATCGAACGTTGGGCGCCGGAAAACTGATGCACCGCGAGTTCCGAGACTTGTACGACGCCGCGTTCTTCACCGAGCAGCGGTGGAGCCCCTACCACAGCAAGGAACCGCTTTCGGCGCCCCTGTCGTCACGATTGCCGCTGCGACCGCTCAACGGCATGCCCAACGACCGAGAGCGGCTGCAGCCGGGCCGGTTCAGTTCGTTCGATTGGGGCGCCGTCGACGTCCACGACGAAGCAATGGGCGACGGCAAGATCGCGAACTGGTCTGCGGAGCAACTACGCGACGGAGCCGCCACGAAGACCCCGTTCTTCCTGGCGACCGGCTTCTATCGACCACACATTCCGCTGTATGCGCCGCGCAAGTACTTCGACATGTACCCCGCAGCCCAAACGACGGTCCCGCAAGTCCCCTCCAACGACCTGGACGACTTAGGAACGGAGGCCGTCTCGCTAGCCCACTCCATCGACACCGCGGGGCTGCACCAGAGCGTGCTGCGGCACGGCCAGTGGAAGCAGGCCGTGGCTGCCTACCTGGCATGCATCTCCTTCGTCGACGCGCAGATCGGCGAATTGCTCGACGCGCTCGACGAAAGCCCGCACGCGGAGAACACGCTCGTAGTTCTGTGGAGCGACCACGGCTGGCACCTGGGCGAAAAAGAGCATTGGGGGAAAACCACGGGGTGGGAACGCTCCACTCGAGTGCCGCTGGTGATCGTGCCCCCTAAGAGAGACGCCGGCTTGTACGCCACCGGCGGGCGGTGCGAAGAGACGGTGGGGTTGATCGATTTGTACCCGACTCTAATCCAGATGTGCGGCTTGGACCCCAAGCCGGGGCTCGATGGAGTTTCGCTCGTCCCTCAGCTACTCCGGCCCGAAACCCGGACCAACCGGGTCGTAATCACAACGGTCAACAAGGGAGTCTACTCGGCCCGCGACCTCCGCTGGCGGCTGATTCGCTACTCCGATGGCTCCTGTGAACTGTACGATCACCAGAGCGATACCCAGGAATGGAACAACTTGGCGGACAACGAGCGCTACACCGCGGTCAAGCAGAGGCTGATGCGCTCGCTGCCAAGCCTCTCCGAGGGGGCGCCGTGAGGGAGGTGGAGTTTCGAGCCGCCCACTACTGATCGCTTGAGAGGTTTGCGCCAGAATTGGTGGACGAAACTGCATTCCCGCGGCTTATTCGAGCGGTCGGCTGAGCAAATCGCGACAACTGACCAGAGTAGGTCAGGGAGCCGCGGTGTCAGTGCAAGGGCGTCAAGCGCCGCTCTCGGGGAGAGGGGCGGCGGCCACCCCGTACATCTGCTTGTAACCCCCATTCGCGGCGTTGGCCCCGCAAGTCACGACGCCGGGGCTGGTGACATCTTTCTTCCAGATGGTAAAGGTCTGATCGATGCTCTTTCCCGGGCCTAGCCCTGGGAACTTTCGTCGCAACACCCGGTTGCGTTCGTCGACGTGCGGCCCCTCGTCGAGCCCGATCTTGTCTCCCGTGTTGACAAAACCTTCTGCCAGCCATGCGGGTGTCGGCACGCGGTCATCAAAGAGCACATAGAGCGTGCAGGGCTGCTTGACCGAGACGTACATCTCGAACGAGGACATGCCCTTGAGATTGCTGAAACCCCGCACAAAATCGGCCCCGCGGAGGTACTGGGGCATGCCTGCCGCGTCGACGCCGTTCCACTGATGGTAGCCGCGGTCGGCGTAGGCGACCGCGTCTTCGCACATTCCGCTGGCGACGATCTCGTAGAAGTACGAAGCCTCCTCGTCGCGGATCAGGTTGTCGGACACTGACGCGATGACCCGCCCCGATCTCTTGATCTGCTGGGTAAAGTGCTCGTCGGGCAGCACGTAGTCGGCGCTCACGAACGACGCCAACGGAGCGACGCCGCTGAAGCGGTCGATCTCGACCCCTTCGCCTGTGTGGACGCGTTTGGCCGTGAAGGGGACGGGAGGGCCGTCACGACGCTTGGGCGGCTTGATGTCTACCTCGCCGTCAAACACCACCACCTCGGTCCCCCTGTCGGACGACGCAGAAACCCCGAACACCGTGCCTAGGTCGACTACCTGCACCTCAAGGGTGTCGACGGTGAAGCCGTGGCCGAGCTCGCCAACATCGGCGGTCAACCGGCCCTCGGCCATATCGACCGACAGTGGCGAACGCGGGGTAAAAACCGCCGGCGCCAGCACCGCCGACTGCACCCCGCTGCTGAACCGCACGTAGATCGATCCGGAGAGCAGGCACACTTCCTCGTCGGGCCGCAACTCGATGGGCTGATGCAGCTCGGCGCTGACGCCGCCGATAAACAGGCGGCAGCCCTCCGATCCGTTCACGATCTTGGCGACCGACTCTGCAGCGACTCCTGGGGTATCCCTGGCCGAACGCCAATGACTTACGCCAAACGCAAGCAGCAATGCGCAGGCGAGGGCCCCGATCGCGACGCCGACGCTGTGCGCCCAGTAGACCCGGGGCGGCGGACTGGGCCGCTCAAACCCACCGGCGGGCTTGCTCGCGCCGACGCGATGCGGCGCCGCCGTAGTGACATCGACGTCATCGACTCTGCGGCTGCGGCGGGACCTCCACAATAACCCGGCATGCACCCGACGTATCTCTAGGTAGGCGGCCCGAGACTCCGGCGACTGTTTGATCGCATGCTGCAATGCGAGGAAATCGTCCGGACTGATCGTGTCGTCGCACAACGCGGCAGCGAGCCGTCGCACCTCGCCAATCGATATTGGCGAGGTGTTGGGAAGCGGGTTGTCAGACATCGGCGTGACCCTCCTGTGCCAAGCTCGCTCGGATGCAAGCCGCGAGTTGTTCGCGGATTCGGATCAGCTTCTTGTAGATAGTGCTGGCGGGGCGGCCTAGAGCGTCGCCGATCTCCGGAACGCTCCGCTCGTGGGTGTAGCGGGCCTCGATGATCTCCCTATCCCGGGCGGGCAGCACGGAAAGGCAACGCGATAGGGCCTCGCTCCTCAGGCTGGCCCACAGCGGTTGGGCGTTGAGCTCGTCCGCCAGCGCGTGGGTCGTCTCTTCATCGAACCATAGCCGGCTCCTCGCGGTCCGCTGGCGGCAACGCAGCACTTCGATATACGCGAACCCACATGCCCAGCGATAGAAGTCCTTGCTCCTGTCGAACTCCTCCCGCTTCCGCCACAAAGTTACGCAGGTTTCTTGCAGCACGTCGTCAACGTCCGACGTGTTGTACACGAGCGACGCGATGTATCCGTGCAGCGAGGCGTAGTGCTCGCCGATGAGCACGACGAACTCCTCGACCTCGGATTGATGCTTCAAAACGCCATGACCGCGGTAAGCAGATAAGGCGGCTGCCGACCGCTCGCGAGGCGCGCGCCGCTGTTTAGGCTATCTTCTGACAGTATCCAACACGCCGGGCGAAGTTTTCCAAAAAAAATGCCCAGTAACAAGTAGCCGCTGCGGCGCACTCGCCGCAGGATAGTGCACGAGCGATGACCAATTTTTCACTCGATTTATTTGGAAAGGTTCGGCATCTTGAGTGGATATAGTGGTGCCAGAGCGGGCGGAGCGTTTTCCGCCTTGCTGACCCCAGGAGGCTGGCAACGGATCGACACGACGGCCTTTTCTGGTCTCTCTTATCGCTTTTAGATGACTTATCTCAAATCAGCCGTCTGGTCTTGCGCCCGCCGGCCTTTCGTATCGCCGAAGGATCTGCCCATGCTCGCTATGCAAACGCCACGCTCTCGCGGTGTTGCCGGAGCCCCTCGCCCCGCAAGCCGGAGCTGGTGGCGTTGTGTTGCCGTTGCCGGCGTGACCGTGCTGCTGGCCAATCCCGCCCAGTCTGCCAACCAGTTCTGGCAGGTCGCCGGTGTGGACGACTGGTACGGCGTCGATGGGGCCGATGGCTTAAGCAACAACTGGGACAACGGGCTCGGGGAGACTTTTGTACCGGGGGCCGGCTTTGACGAAATCGGTACCATCAACAACGGCGGTACTGCATTCGTCGCCATTATGCCAGACGGAAGCCTGTCTCAGCCCAACCCCGGCGGGGTGCTGCTAGGGCAGGGCGCCGCAGACAGCGGGACGCTCGAGATCCGCTCCGGCGGCCGCCTGACCGCGACCCCGTGGACATCCGACGGCTCCAACGGCAACATCGTCATCGGCCAGAGCGGCCTGGGGGTCGCCTCGGTCGCTCGTGGCGGAACGCTTGCCGGCCAATCGCTCACGGTGGGAGGGGCCGCGGGCAGTTCTTTGACGCTGGGCGCGGGCGCCAGCGGCACGGCGTCGGTGCAGATCGTCGGCAATGCCACCCTGGGCCGGACCACGCGGGTCACCGGGCCCAACGTCAACTTCCTGGCCGGCGGGAATGTTGCATTCTCCGGCCAAAGCACGCTGGTCGCCGAGATCACCTCACAAACGACGCACTCGGCGATCCGCGCGTCGGGCGCCGCGACGCTCGGCGGGGCGCTCCGCGTTGAGTTTGGCGGCGCCGTCACCCCGGCCGTCGGCAACACTTGGAACCTAGTCGACGCAGGGAGCGTGCAGGGGGGCTTCGCGACGATCGACCTGTCGTCCGCGCCCACTCCCACGGGTGGGGGCGGCTACAAGGTGCGGACCGTTAGCGGTGGACTCGGCTCAATCGTGCAATTGTCGGTGGCCCAACTGCTGACGCTCCGCGTCAATCTAGACCAGAACCGGGTCTTGCTTGAGAACCAAGGGGCGACGCCGGTGTCGATCGACGGCTACTCGATCCTCTCGTCGCTCGGCGCCCTCAACAACTCCCAAGCCGTGTGGAACAGCCTAGCGGACCAGCCGGTGGCCGGCTGGGAAGAGACCGCCACTTCGAGCAACGCAATCAGTGAACTAAGGCGCTCCGGAGCCACCAGCATCAACGGCAGTTTCTCGAAAGACCTGGGAACCATCTTTGCTCCGGTTTACCCCGCGTTTGGCGTAGACCCGCGCGACCTAGTTCTTGAGTACCGGGAGGCGGACGGTTCGATCACGAGGGGGAATGTGGTGTACGAGGGGACCGGCGTTGTCAACAACATCCGTCTTACCGTCGACCCAACGACGGGGGACGCGCAGCTCAAGAACGACTCGCCGTTCCAAGTCACCATTGACGGCTTTTCGGTGATTTCCGCGTCGGGCTCTTTGCAGCCGGCCGATTTCGACATCGTCAGCGGCTGGGAGAACGCCACGCCAACACCCACGGCGCTGTCTCAGTTGCTCCGCTCCGGATCAGTCACGCTCAATCAGAACGCGGCCTTCAACCTTGGGGACATTTACAACAACGTCAGCGGCACACGCGACCTGCAGATCGAGTTCAACACTCCCGGCGGCCCACTTGTGGGCGTCGTCACCTACGGGCCGATCATCGCCACGCCAAACCTGGATGGTGACTTTAACGGCGACGGTTCCGTGAACGCGGCCGACTACACCGTGTGGCGCGACGGCCTCGGGACAACGTACACCCAGGCCGACTACAACCTCTGGAAAAACAACTTCGGCGCCGGCACGGCGGTCGCCGCGATCACCGCGGCGACCGTGCCTGAGCCTGCCTCGGGGGCGATCCTAATGCTTGCCGCTGTCGGCTTGATGCTGAGTCGCGTGCGGGCAGCGGCACGCCCGGAGTGTTGCGCTGTTCCGTCCGCTGCCCCATTAAGAGGTTCTTTCCGATGACTTGTTGTTCAAGGTTTCTTTCGGGACTGACTGCGGCGCTGCTCGTGGCGGGCGCCGCGCGCGCCGACTGGAATCTGTTAGAGGATTTCGACGACCTAACGCCGGGCGCTATCGGGGGGCAAGGGGACTGGCTTACGAACCTTCAGGCGGGCGCCACGAGCAACGCGGCGTACGATGTAGCGGCCGATCCGGCGAACGCGGCCAACCAAACGATGCTAGTTACCGGGTTCAACGGCAACGGCTACCTGCCGCTTGGGACGGCCTCCATCGCCGAAGGCGCCACCAGCACTGTTTTTCTGCGGATGCGGGCCACGAACGATAGCGATCTGGTTTTCGGCGCCTCGGACATCGCCGACCCGGCCGGCGCCTTCGAGTCGTACGAGGGGCAGGTCGTGATGGGCAACCTGAAGAACGCCACCGCCCAACCCGGGGGCGACCCGCTGGACAACCAGTGGAAGGTGCGAAACGTCGGCGCGTTCGACAACCTTGGGACATTCAACCCCAACGAGTGGTACAACGTCTGGCTGGTGCTGAACAACGCTACGGACACGACGGGTTTCTACGTGTCGCTAGGCACGGGCGACGCCGCGCTGCTCGGCACGGGGGGCTTCCGCAACGGCACGGTCGACCCGCTTGTCTCGCTGCTGGTGAAGACGGGCGCCCGCCACAACAACTTCGCCTCGATGGGCTACATCGACGACATCTACATCGATAGCAGCGGTGAGAACCTGGTGATCCCCGAAGGCGTCGGCACGGGGGGCCCCTCTGGCGACTTCAACGGCGATGGCTCGGTGAACGCCGCCGATTACACGACCTGGCGGGACGGCCTGGGGACCACCTTCACACAGGCCGACTACGACGTTTGGAAGAGCAACTTCGGCGCCGGGCCGGCAACCGGCGCGGTCGCCGCATCGACCGTGCCAGAGCCCGCTACGGCGGTTCTTGCCACTCTTGGTTCGGTAGGCGCCCTGATGGCCGGGCGCCGCTCTGCGTTTTCTCGTTTCTTTTCTTAAAGGGAGGCTAGTACTAATGACCTACTTCTTGAGATGCACCGCCTTGATGCTGACGACGCTGGCCGTCGCCGGCAGCGCCCACGGGGCGTGGACCCTGCTTGATGACTTTGATAGCCTCGCGCTGGGAGCAGTCGGCGGCCAGGGCAACTGGACGACCACTACGGGGACCGGGAACGCGGCCTACAACGTTGCGGTCGACCCAGACGATGCGTCCAATCAGGCGCTGCTCGCGACGGGCTTCAACGAGAACGGGTATATCCCGCTAGGGGCAAACTCGATCGCCGAAGGCGCCACCGGAACCGTTTTTCTGCGGATGAGGACGAGCGACCTGAGCGACCTGGTGTTTGGCAGCAGCGACGTCGCCGCACCGGCGGGCTTCGGGGACTATGAGGGATACATGGTGATGGGCGTCAACGGCAACCCCGCCGTGAATACCTGGAAGGTTCGCAGTGGCGGCGGCTTCTCGAACTTCGGCCCATACACCGCGGACGAATGGTACAACGTGTGGCTCGTGCTCGACAACGCTGCCGACACGAACAGCCTCTACATCTCTCAAGGCTCGGACGCCGCTTTGCTGCTGGGCTCCGGCGCCTTCCGCAATGGAACGACCGATCCCCTGGTGTCGCTCAACATTCGCATGGGCGCTTCGCACAACAACAACAACGCGCAAGGCTACCTCGATGACATTTACATCGACCCATCCGGCGTGAACCTCGGGAATCCCGTCGCGCCCGTGCCAGAGCCGGCGACGATTACTGTCGCGCTTGCGACGCTGCTTGGGCTCAGCGGCGTGTTGCGTCGTCGCGTCATGTGAAGTTCGCTGTCGATCGGGACGCGCCGCATCGCAGCGACGCGTCCCGGTTCGGCGGCAATCGGCCGGACAACCTAAATGGCGCCACCCCGACCCCGCTTGTCGTTGGAACAGAGTCGACGAACCGCCCAAGAGTCACGCCGACTATCCGGCCCAACGATCTACCAACCGCCTCTTTCGAACAGCCCAGTACCGACTCTCTTTTGGAGACACAGAATGAAACTTATCAAGCCGGCGATCGCCGTGCTGCTCGTGTTGGCGACCGGTCACTTGCACGCGCAGTGGAGCCCGCTGAGCGACTTCGAGACGCTCAACCTCGGCCCGGTTGGCGGTCAGGGGGGCTGGACCACGACGACCGGCACCGGAAACGCGGCCTACGCTGTCGCCGCGGACCCGGCCAACCCGGCGAACAAGGCGCTCTTGGCGACCGGCTTCAACGAGAACGCGTACATCCCCCTCGGAGCAAGCGCCATCGCTGACGGCACGACCGGAACGCTGTTCTTCCGGATGCGAACCAGCGACCTGAGCGACCTGGTGTTCGGCAGCAGCGACGTTGCTGCGCCCGCGGGCTTCGGCGACTATGAGGGCTACATGGTCATGGGCGTCAATGGCGCGCCCGCCGTGAACACCTGGAAGGTTCGCGCAGGGGCCGGCTTCGCGAACTTTGAGGCCTACGCGGCCGACACTTGGTACAACGTGTGGGTCGTCTTGGATAACGCTGCGGACACCAACAGCCTCTACATCTCACAGGGATCGGGCGCCGCGACGCTTTTGGGCTCGGGCGCCTTCCGCAACGGCACCGCGGATCCGCTGGTGTCCCTGAACCTCAGAATGGGCGCCTCGCACAACACCAATAACGCTCAAGGCTACCTTGACGACATCTACGTAGATAAGTCGGGGCAGAATCTGGCGATCCCCTCGGGCATCGGCTCGGTGGCGCTGCCGGGCGACGTGAATCTAAACGGCGTGGTCGACATCAACGACTACTTCTTAATCCGCGATCACTTCCGACAGGCTGTCGCCGACCCGAAGCTTGGGGACCTCACGGGGCCGAGCAGCGTCCGCGACGGCATCGTCGACTTCTACGACTTCGCCGAGTGGAAGGCCAACGCGCCGCCGCAGGCGGTAGCGCTCGCGCTCGGGCTGCCCGTACCCGAGCCCGGGTCGCTTACGCTGCTTGTCGGCACGGCGTTCGTCTTGGCAATTAGGCGGCGTAGCCGCTGAGCAATGAACGTCCGGCCGGTTGACGCAGTACTCATTCTAACCAGTCCGTAGGAAGGAATCGCCGATGTCACGCCGATCTTCGCAGGCTTTTACTCTTGTCGAGCTGCTGGTGGTCATCGCGATCATCGGGATCTTAGTCGCGCTTTTGCTGCCGGCGGTGCAGGCGGCGCGTGAGGCCGCCCGCCGCACCGAGTGCACCAACAAGCTGAAGCAAGCAAGCCTATCACTGCAGAACTATCATTCGGCTAGGCGGGAGTTCCCGCCGGGTGTTGTCATCGACGAGGCCTGCTGCGATCGATCGATGAAGACCTACACCAATTGGTGCATCGAGACGTTGCCCTACATGGAGAACGAAAACCTCCAGTCGCTCTACGACCGCTCGGCGGATTCGGGCGACGCGTCGAACGCCAGCTTCCGCGAGACGTTCATCAAGGAGCTCTTCTGCCCCTCCGACTACGAACCCGAACTACTGCTGCCAGAGAGCGGCCCGGGCGGGGGCTGGACGGCGCAGAGCACGCGCAACCCTCGCTTGTTCATGACTTCGTCGTACCGCGGCATGTCGGGCCGCACCGACGGAAGGACTACTTGGTACCTCGCCGAAGACCTGCCCACTTCCAACACGTCAGACACCCCGATTCCATTCGGTTGGAGGGGTCCCTTGCACGTGGTGCGCGTCGATGAGGCGGGCTTCCCCGTTGGCCGGAACTCGGTGACGCTCCGCCCCGAGAAGGTAGCCAGGATCACCGACGGAACCAGTAAGACCATCCTGCTGGGGGAGCAGACCAACCTGCACCCGCCCCGACGAACCTTCTGGGCCTATTCTTTCGGAAACTACATCCTCTCGTCGGCAGCGCCGCAGCGTCGAACCTTTTTGGCCGACTACAACGAGTGCACGATGCAGGGGGGCACGGGCGGCGCTCGCCCTTGCATGGCGGGTTGGTACAGCAACCACCCGGGCGGCATTAACGTGCAGATGTGCGACGGCTCGGGGAGCTTTATCAACTTTGATATCGACATGACGGTGTTCGTCAGCATGGGGAGCGTAGCGGGGGAGGAGGTGGTCAGTGGCGCCGATCTATAACCCATCCGTGATTCGCCGCTTCACCGTGATCGCCGCCGTCGCCCTGGGCCTTGCCGGCTGCGGCGGCGGAGTGACCTACGCGCCGGTCGAGGGGAACGTCACGTCCGGCGACAAGCCCGAGGTCGGCATCCAAGTGACCTTCGAGCCGGTAGGCGGCAAACCGGGGCAGCTTGCTGTCGGCGTCACGGACGCGACCGGCCACTACACGCTCGCGGCGCCAAAGGGCCGCCCCGTGGGCGCTATCGTGGGCAGTAACAAGGTCACCCTGAGCGTCTATCAAGAAGCGCCGGGGGACGAGTTCACGGTGCTCCCAAAGCGGAACATCCCACTTCCATTTCGTGACGGCAGCCGGGTGCTCGACGTGCCCGCAGAAGGAATCAAGGACGCCAATTTTGATCTGAAGAATGCAGGCGGATAGGCGATCGGCAGGAACAGATAGGCAAATCGACCAGGCGTTTCAAACAACATGATCGAGTGCTGCCAGGCAATTCATCCCCACACAAGCCCTACCCAGACGAGCAACTTGAAACTCGACTTCCGCTTGCGGCGTGGCGCGGCCCTGCTGGCGCTGGTTGGCGCCTTGACGGGTCTAACCCAGTACGCATCTGCACAACTCAGCAATCCGATCCCGACCCCGATCACCAAGCAGGGGCTGCGGGTACAGATTGAAGATTTTGTGCAGATGCCCGATACGCGCGGCACGCTAGGGAACAAGCCCGACCAGAACAATAGCCGTGCGCGGATCAACTTCTTGCGCGAGGCGCCCGATGGCCGGCTCTTTGTCAATGATCTTCGGGGGCAGATCTACTCAGTCGATAAGCAGACGGGCCAGTCGCAGGTGTTTGTCGATATCGACGCCGCGAACGGCGGCGCTAGCTCGATCTTCCGGGACGCCCGGTTCCAAGGGGGGCTGGCCGCGGGCCTGATCAGCTTCAACTTCCACCCCGAGTTCGAGACCAACGGACTCTTCTACACGATCCACTTGGAGCGGGCGCAGGACGTCACTGCTGTTCCGGGGTTTGCTACCGTCGATTTTCGTCCGGGCGTGCAGACCAAGTGGCACACGATCGTCACCGAGTGGGACGCCGCCAACCCCGAGGCCGCCACCTGGAACGAGGCGACCGGCAGCCGCCGCGAGCTGCTCCGCGTGGGGACCTCAGCCGACGCCTACTTCCACCCCTTCGGCGACCTCGAGTTCAACCCCAGCTCGCAACCCGGCGACGACGACTACGGCCTGCTGTACATCTCCGGCGGCGACTGGGGCTACATCAACGGCGCCGGGGCGCCGCAGGGGAGTGGCACCGACGGCCAGCCCGGCCAGTTGCAGCGACTGGACACGATGGCGGGCACGATGATCCGCATCGACCCGCGCAGCCCCTCGGTCTCTGGCGGCATCGCCGCGACACGGGGCGACTACACCATCCCCGCCATCAACCCCTTTGTGGACGGCGATCCGAACACGTTTGACGAGGTCTACGCCCTCGGCTTCCGCAACGCCCACCGTATGGCTTGGGACGACGACGGGACGCTGTTTGTCACCAACATTGGCCACACCGCGATCGAAGAGATCGAGCGGGTTATCCCCGGCGGCAACTATGGCTGGACCGAGCGCGAAGGAACGTTCATCAACACCGCCAGCAGCGGTGGCAGCAACGGCGCCGACCAGGTGTTCCCGATGAACCTCACCCCTGAACAGGACGTTGACTTCCGTGGCGAACCGTTCCTCTACCCCACGGCCCAGTTCGACCACGGGGAGGGATCGGCCATCGCGGGTGGGTTCATCTACAAGGGATCGATGATCCCGGAGCTCCAGGGCAAGTTCGTGTTCGGCGACATCGTCAACGGCCGATTGTTCGCGACCGACGTCGAGACGATGAAAAACATCGACCTGACCGACCACACCACTACCGCCGCGGTCGAAGAGATCCAGCTCTTTACCAAGAACGCCCAGGGGGTCGAGACCAACATCGACCTGCGCTCGGCCTACTTTGGCGGCGGTCGTGTCGACCTGCGGTTCGGTCAGACCAGCGACGGTGAGATCTGGCTGCTCACCAAGACTGACGGCTTCGTCCGTCGCTTGGTGGGGGAGGGCCCCGGGCCGCTTGAGTTGCTGGTCAACCGGGAAACCGGCTTGGTGACCCTGATCAACAACAACGGCGACGATGTCGCCATCGACGGCTACTCGATCCTATCCGCCAGCGGCGGACTCGACCCAACCGGTTGGCAGAGCTTGGCTTCGCGCCAATACGAAGGCTGGGAAGAAGCTAGCCCCACAGCAAACGCGTTGTCTGAGCTGAACGCCGACGGCACGCTCGACATCGCCGGGAGCGGGTCGATCGCGTTCGGAAACCCTTTCGTCGGGACGCAGGTGGCCTTTGGAATGAACCTAGAAGACATCGCCTTTGAGTACCGCACCGCGGGTGGGCTGGTAGTTCAAGGCAACGTCACCTACGAGGGGGTTGGCAAGTCGAACAACCTCTCCCTGCTCGTCGATCCGGTCACCGGCGAGGCGTCGCTGGTCAACGACTCGGAGTTCTCGGTCACGCTCGGCGGCTATTCAATCCTCTCCGCATCGGGCGCGCTGGACCCGGGTGACGCCGCTTGGGAGAGCCTCGCCGACCAGGGACGCGTCGGATGGGATGAGGGGTCGCCGACGCAATTCGCGCTCAGCGAGCTGTCGCCGGGGGGCGTCCTGCTCGCACCGGGCGAGGCCTTCGACCTCGGCGAGATCCTCGCCGCGAGCGCCGACGACCTCGTGCTTGAGTTCCTCGTTGATGGCGAAGGCGCCCCAAGACTGGGCAGTGTTTCCTATATGCTTCGCGGCGATTTCAACAGCGACGGCGTCGTGGACGCCGCCGACTACACCCTTTGGCGTGACAACCTTGGGGGCGCCGGCGGCGCGGCCGACGGTACCGGAGCGGTCGCGGGCGTTGCCGACGGCGTCGTCGACATCGCCGACTACCAACTCTGGCGTGAACACTTCGGCAACCAGGCGCCAGGCGCCGGCGCGGCCGGCGGCGTTCCGACCCCCGAGCCCGGTTGCCTAACGCTGTTCGGCTTGGTCGCCACGATGCTCTCCTTCCGGCAACCCAATCGGGCTCGCGGCTAGCGAGTGCCGGACTTGCCGCGCGATCAACGCAGCCCGATAGAGCGTTCGATCTTGGAGATGGCGCCTGCTCCGATGGGCCCACAATCCGCTTCTTGGCCCGCGGGCGAGCCGGAATCGCGGGCCACCGGCGGTGCTTGAAGGCAGAAACGAGATCTACTGGGAGGCATGGCGTCGCGGCGGACCGGCAAAGGGGCCGCGATCGGCCGGGCATGTGCGGCGGTTGCAATCCGCCTGCAGCAGGCCAAGCCGTAGTCGTCATTCTGCGTTTCGGCGTTCCGGAGAACCCGCCGTGACTTCGTACTGACGTCGAAGCCGCTGAAGCTGCGACTTCATTTCCGCCAAGACCGCTTCACTGCCCGGCTCGTCATGGAGCGATCGCAGCTCGTTGGGGTCGCTTTTCAAGTCGAACAAGTTGTACTCGCCCCGGTCGTAGAAGTAGATCAGCTTGTAGCGAGCGGTGCGTACGCCCTCGTGGCGAGGCACGTTGTGCTCTCCGCCCCCCTCGTAGTAGTGGTAGTAGACTGCATCACGCCAGCGGGGCGCCTCTTCCGTGAAGAGTCGTCGCATGCTCTCGCCCTGCATCGCTGGATCAGGCGGAAGCCCGGCGGCGTCCAAGAACGTGGGGCCGTAGTCGATGTTCTGCACCAGGGCGTCCTGCTCGGCGCCCTCGGGGATCACGCCAGGCCATCGCATCAAGAGCGGCATCTTGAGCGACTCTTCAAACATCCAGCGCTTGTCAAACCACCCATGCTCGCCCAAGTAGAAGCCTTGGTCGGAGCCGTAGACAACAATGGTGTTCTCGCTGAGCCCTTGTTCTTCGAGGTAGTCGAGCAGGCGGCCGACTCCGTCGTCGACCGCGTCAATGCACCGCAGGTAGTTCTTGATGTAGCGCTGGTACTTCCAGCGGACCAGCGCTCTGCCTTGCGGGGGCGAAGCAAGGAAGGCCTCGTTCCGCGGACCAAACGCGGCTTCCCAAGCGGCGCGCTGCTCGGGCGTCATCCGGGCGTATTCATTGTCGCGGAACCGCTGCTCATACGCGTTGGCGAACGGGACCGGCTCGCGGATCTTGAGGTCGTAGGGGTAGCTAAAGTCTTTGTCGATCGACATCTTGTTTTCGGCCAGCGAGCGGCTCCGCCCCTGATAGTCGTCAAACAGGGTCGCCGGTTCGGGGATGTCTTGTTCCTCGTAGCGATCTAGGTAGCGCAGCGGCGGCGCCCACGTGCGATGCGGCGCCTTGTGCTGGCACATCAGCAGGAAGGGACGGTCGGCGTCACGCTGATTGAGCCAGGCAACCGCCTTGTCTGTGATCAGGTCTGTGCAGTAGCCCATGGCCTGCGTCGAATCGCTCTCCCCCGCTTCCGCGCCCTCGGAGAGGAACACCGGGTTGTAGTAGTCTCCCTGCCCCTGCAGGATCTCCCAGTAGTCGAACCCTGTCGGTTGCGACTTTAAGTGCCACTTGCCCACCAAGGCGGTTTGGTACCCCGCCGCCCGGAGCAGCTTGGGGAAGGTGGTCTGCGACCCGTCGAACGGCCCGCTCGAGTTGCTAAGGAAGCCGTTCTTGTGGCTGTGCTTGCCAGTCAGAACGGTCGCGCGCGACGGCCCACAGATCGAGTTACCGCAGAAGCTTCGCGTGAAGACGCAGCCGCTCTCGGCGATTCGGTCAATGTTTGGCGTCGCATTGATCTTCGATCCGTAGGCGCCAATCGCCTGGACGGCGTGGTCGTCGGTGAAAATGAACAAGATGTTCGGCCGAGCGACTCTCGGCTTCGCCTCAGGGCGATCGCACCATAACTCACCTCCCGCACAGGACTTCCAGCCGATACTGGTCGCTCCATGCGGCCGCGAGGCGTTTGTTCTTGACGCCCAGCTTGCGTGAGGTGTTGTTCTTGAGCAGGCTCAGCGCTGTCCTGCGCAGCAGGCTGAAGTTGGCGTCGGCGTGGCCTTTGCGGATGCGGCATTGGTCTTCGCCGAAGGTGACGTCTAGTTGCCAGTGCAACGCGTTCTCGATCGCCCAGTGGCCACGGACCGCGTCGGCGAACTTTTGGCCGCTGAGGTAGCGGCTGGCGATGTAGTAGCGGGTGTCGTGCGTCTGCGTTCCGTCGGCGTGGGTCGTGATGCGGCACGCCAGGCCGATCGCCTTGAGCCCGCGCCACTTGCTCCCCTCGTCGAACCCGTCCGGAAGCTTCGCTAAGTAGTAGTAGCGATCGTCCTGCCGGCCGTGCCCCTTCTCGTGCGACTCGGAGCGGCGGCAATCGATGCCGCTGCAATCGTCTTCGAGGTGGGCGGCGAAGAAGCCCTTGATCGCTGTGTGCAGCTTGGGCTGGTTCCCCTTGACCGCCAGCACGTAGTCCCCCCCTCCCACGACGATCTGCTCGGCGATCTCCCGCTGGCAGCCCATCGCATCGATCGTCACCAAACACCCCTGGATTTCTAGGATATCCAGCAGCTTGGGAATGGCCGTGATCTCGTTGCTCTTCGCGTCGGTGACCACCTGCCCCAGCGCGATGTGATTGGCCGACGCCCACGCGCTGACCATGTGGATCGGCGCCTTGCTGCTCGCCGCGTCGAAGCTCCTCCGTAAGGTCTTGCCGTCGATCGCGATCACCTGCCCTTCGGTCACCTCGTGCAACGCCGTGATGAAGCTCAGCAGGCACTTCTCGAACTCCGCCGGCTTGATCGCCGCGAAGACCGCGTTGAAGCGGTCGTGCGAGGGGACCCCACTGCTCATGTCCAAGAATCTCGCCAGCCAATCCTTCTTCTCCCGCGACCAGTCGGCGATCGCCACGAAGTCGTCCGCCCCGCTCAGCACCGCGCACAACGCCATCGCCACGATGTTCACCAGCGGGTAGGTCACCTCACGCCGACGCGGGTCGGTGAGGCCCTCGAAATGCTCCGCAATCCGCACGCTCGCCTTGGCGCCCATGCCCATCCCTCCAGGTCCCGCCGGCCGCCAGGCAACACCTGCTGCCATTCCAAACGCCGGCTTGCCTAGAGGGTCGCATATTGCCTAGCTTGGCGCAATCGCCGTGGGCTTCGCCTTAATGTCCCCATCGGTCGCCTGGGCCCCACCGCTGGCGTGCAAAAGGGCCAGGGCGGCGATCAATCCATAGCGGCACGCACCCAGCCGGGACATCAGACAAAGTAGTGGCTTCATAGGGCGACTCGCTGTGGCGGCGGAAGGTTGCAGAGGGCAGGGCAGGGCGGGGTAGGGCAGGGCGGGGCCGCGGCCGCTTTCGAGTAACCAAACGGAAGACGCCGAGCCGTCAGGACTGCTTTGAAGACTCGGCGCGGGAGATAGTTCACTGGGTTCTCGTTCGGACGCGCTTCGTCGTTGCGCGATCGTTCCAGCACGCCGTGTTAACCTGCTACTCACGCCATTATAGTGCGAATAGCGCCGTCGAATCAAAGCCAGCGAGCGCCTCGGCCAAACGTGGTGCGGAAGGACGTACCCACCGAACCAAGTAGCCGAATGCCTTTTAGCGTCAGAAGCTTCCCTTGCCACATGCATCGGTAACCGAACCAGCAGGTCGTGATGGCTTCAATGGTGATGCATGAAACCCAACAAATCAGCCGCCGATCTGGGGCTAATCGACGGCATGCACGCGCTACGGAGCGAGCCATCTCCCCGGCGGATTCGGTTGCGGTGGAGCAACCGCATGGTCCCCTGAATCATACGGGCGGCGAACCCATACTCCGGCGATTCGCCACTCAGTTCGGAGCGGCTTAGCAGTCAGACTTGCATCTTGCAAAGTCGGTCAGCCGCCTTGCATGCGAGCGCCTGAGAACGCAGCTCCGGGATCGAGGGGGATCATGGAACGCGGCTTCCTATCGAACGTTTGCGGACGAATCATACTGAGAAAGGCTGCATCAACGCACTAAACAATCGGCGGATTTGCGCAATAAGTATTTGAGGAAGGTCTAGCCGCCCGCCACGTCGGCTGAGCAGCCCCTCCCCGCCTGATCAATCTTCTAGCCGCCGCCGCTCCAACGGACTCGCGGGCCCCCGTCGCACGGCATGAGGCCCGCATTGCGGCCGGCTAACCGTCTCTTTGCTCTCTGCACGACGCGAGAGCGGTTGTGTTTCCCCTACACGACCGCTCTCGGTCTGCGGGGGCGGTCCTTTCCCCGAGGACGCCCCGAAGATGAGCGTGTTTGTAGATCCCTGCGCACCGGCATGGCATGCAGGCTTTGTAGCACTGATGCCCCAAATCGAACGTCAGGTCCGCAAACTGCTGCGTGGCTTGAAAGGCGAAGCCTTGGACGACGCCCGCAGCGAGGCGGTCGCCCAGGCAGCCATTAACTACCACCGTCTGGCCGTGCAGGGTCGCGAGTCAGACGCGTACGCAACACCGCTGGCAATCTACGCTGTCCGACTGGGCCGCGCAGGTAGGCGGCTAGGGTCGAGGCTCGCGAACCAGGATGCGCTCGGGCCGGAGCGCCGCGAAGATGAATCCGCCGGCTGGACCGAGCTGGTCGCAGACCGCCACGCCACCCCGGCCGAGATCGCCGCGGTCCGGATCGACTTCCGGGCGTGGCTGGAACTTCTTCCTGAGCCTAAGCGGCGGATCGCCCAGACGCTGGCCGAGGGAGAGACGACCCGCGGCGCCGCGGAGCTATTCGGCGTCTCGGCCGGGCGGATAAGCCAGCTGCGGCGGGAGCTGGCCGATAACTGGCGGGCGTTCTCGGCGACGCCGGTGTCGGCGTGATCGCGTTGCGAGCAGGCTTCTTGTTCCAGTCCTCCAACCGAGAACGCCCCTTTAGTCGGGTAGCGAAGACCGGGGGGTCCTCCGCCCGAGTTCCGGTCGCATCCGCCTCCGTGGGCCGTCGTATCCTGGGCATGCGTTGTTCTAGTCGTGCTGCTCTCCACCGCCTTCTGGCCAACCGTCAGTGTGCTCTTCGTAGGCGGCGCCTACACATTCCGTGGGCCGGCCCGGCGGTAGAAGGCGGTACCTGATTCGGCGCCTAGGAGACAGGTCCAGCGGCGGCGGCAGAGATCTGGCCGGTGCTCCACTCCCGGCGGGCCGCTTTGGACTCGTGGCGTCCGGGCGGCCGGCGGGGGAATGTGGGGCCAGACGGGTGGGCTTTCTTTTATCCCTCAGGGGGCGGAATCTGTTGTCACCTGGAGAGGCATAAAACAGCGTGCGGAGCAAGCAGAAGGTCGGAGCCATGTTTCGTTCCACGCGTAGGCAACAAGAGTCACGGGAGATCGATCCGGCCCAGCGGAAGTTTCCGCAGAGCAGGGCCTGCTCGAACGCCTGGTCAGCCAACGCGACTTCGACTGGTCCCACTGGCCACCCATCGCCCGCAGGCAGTTCTCCGCTCGTCGGTCGGCGCCCAGGTTGTCCCATACCACGTGCGTCTTGCCGCTCAGCTCAAGTCGCAGGACGATGAGGAACCAGACGGAGCCATCCGCCTTCGCGTTGAGATCCATGCGCGGGACGAACATCTGCACACGCCGACGCTTTGGCGAGAGAACCCCAGGGCGTGCAGTATCCGGCCGACGTACGTCGAGTGGCGTCAGACTCCGAACCCCTGCCAATCAACTCCGCGACCCGCAGAAGCGTCCATAGATTGGTGTCGAAGCCGGCCTAGCGGAGACCGGCCCTCAACAGACGACGCAGCCGGGAACGCTGCTGCTTCGACAGCCGGCGCGCGGGGCGCGTTGCGGATTGGCCCCCCCGCTACGTCGTCTACTCTCCAGCCCTCGCAAAGCAGCTTCACCGCACGCAGCTGACGGGCTTCCAGATCGACGACCAATCCCTTGGGGCTCATGCATCGCCGCTGACGCCATCACGGCATGCTGGCTCAGTTGTCGGTGCATGACGCAACGGTATTGGACGGATAATCTCCGCCTTGTGAGCGCCTGCTGTGTGAACGCCAAGTTGACCATACTCAAGGCTAATGAGTCGGAAACGGCCCTGCTGTGCGGCGATTGCGCGCCGGTGCTGGTGCGGGCGGCGGCGCGTGACTCCGCGCGGCCGGAACTCGTCATCAGCAAGCAGGACAACGGGGAAGGCACGAGTTGAGCGCAGCGCCTGACTTATTTCTAGCGGACTTGCGGCGGCCGCTTTGTTTCGGGTCTATTTCACTGCCCCGTTCGATCGCACCAACCTCCAGCGAACCCCGCGATGCAGCTAGCCCTGGTTGACGGCCTGATTGTCGCCGCGGTGCTCGTGGTGACGGCCGGGGTGGGCGTGTGATCGAGCCGGCGGGCGGGGCGGGACCCCGAGCAATTTTTCTTGTCCGGGAGGCGGATGTCCGGTTGGCTGCTTGGCCTCTCGATGGTCGCCACCACCTTCGCCGCCGATACGCCCGGGCTCGTCACGGAACTGGTGCGGACTAAGGGGGTCTCCGGCAACTGGGCTTGGTGGGCGTTCCTGCTCACCGGGATGTTGACGGTTTTCCTCTATGCGAGGCTGTGGAGGCGTTCTGGGGTGCGGACCGATCTCGAGTTCTACGAGCTGCGCTACAGTGGACGACCCGCCGTGGTGCTCCGCGTGTTTCGCGCGCTCTACCTAGGAGTGGTCTTCAACGTCATCGTGATGGCGGTGGTGTCGGTCGCCGCGATCAAGCTTGGGCAGGTGCTGCTGGGCGCCTCCCCGGCAACCGTGCTTATCTGCGGCGGCGTGACAACGCTCGTCCTGAGCGCCTTCGGCGGGTTCCGCGCCGTGGTGCTGACCGACTGCCTGTTGTTCGGGGTCGCGATGACCGGCGCCATCGCCGCCGCGTACTTCGCCCTCCAGCACCCCAGCGTTGGCGGACTCTCGGGGCTTTTCTCGCACGATTCGGTCGCCGCCAAGCAGGCGTTGACGCCCGCCTGGGATTGGAGCAGCACCGAGAGCCGCGACCTGCTTGCGACCACGCTCCTGGTGCCCCTCACCGTGCAGTGGTGGAGCGTGTGGTACCCGGGCGCGGAGCCGGGCGGAGGCGGCTATCTGGCGCAGCGGATGCTCGCCGCGAAGAACGAAGACCACGCGTTCGGCGCCGTGATGCTGTTCAACGTCGCCCACTACGCCCTGCGGCCGTGGCCCTGGATCCTCGTCGCGCTTGCCTCGATCGTCGTCTACCCGGAGCTCGCCGACCTGCGGGCCGCTTTCCCCGCGGTTGATGAGTCGAAGCTCGGCCACGACTTGGCTTATCCGGCGATGTTGACGATGGCGCCCATCGGATGGCGTGGTTTGATCATCGCGTCGCTGCTGTCGGCGTACGTCTCGACCATCTCGACGCACCTCAACTGGGGGGCGTCGTACGTCACCGGCGACTTTTACCAACGCGTGGTCGATCCCGCCGCTTCTCCGCAGCGTCTGGTGATGGTCGGCCGCATCTCCACCGTGGTGATGATGCTGCTGGCAAGCCTGCTCGCCCTCTGGCTGCAGACCGCCAAGCAGGGCTTCGATCTGTTGCTCAGCGTCGGCGCCGGAACCGACCTGATCTACATCCTGCGTTGGTACTGGTGGCGGGTAAACGCTTTCGCCGAGATCGTGGCGATGGCGGCGTCCGTGGTGGTGGCCGCCTACCTCCAGTTCGGCCCCGACCACGGCCTAGCGGGCTGGCAGGCGCTCTGTCTGGGCGTCGCCGTCACGACCGCCATTTGGTTCTCAGCGATCTGGCTCTCGCCGCCCGAACGGCCCGCGACGCTCGAGGCTTTCTGCCGACAGGTCCGGCCCAGCGGCCCCGGTTGGCGTCGGGTGTACCGGGAAGCTGCGCGGCGAGGCGACATGCTCGATGGGCCGAAAGACGGGGAATCGATCCGCATCGGCCTGCTGCGGATGGCGTTGGGCTGCGTCGCGATCTATTCCCTCCTCTTCGCCGTTGGGAAGTTCTTGTACGGCGAGCCCCTCCAGTGCGGACTGCTTGCACTGACGAGCGTCGTATCGACCGCAGCCTTGGCCGCCACCTACTGGCGAGCGCCCCCCACCCCCCGCGCAGCGTGACCATGCAACCGCTCCAGCAACCCGAGCCCGCTCGCCCAGTCCCTCTCCTGGAGGTGTGCGTCGGGTCGCTCGACGACGCCCTGGCGGCAGAAGCGGCCGGCGCCGGTCGTCTGGAGCTCTGCGGCGGCCTGGAACTGGGCGGGCTGACTCCCTCGCTTGGGCTTGTCGAGCAGGTCGTCCGCGGGGTCGGCCTGCCGGTCGTCTCGATGATCCGTCCCCGGGCCGCCGGGTTCGCTTATTCGGAAGCAGAGTTTCGGTGCATGGAGGCCGATGCTTCGAAGTCGCTCGAAGCGGGCGCCGCCGGCGTCGTCTTCGGCATGCTCACCGTTAACTCAGCGGTAGACGAGGCCCGGGTTGCGCAGATGGTCTCGATCGCAGCGGGCGCCGAAACCGTTTTCCACCGCGCCTTCGACGCCGCCCGATCGCTCGACGCGGCGCTGCAATCGCTGATCAACCTTGGCGTGACCCGGGTGCTGACCAGCGGCGGTGCGGCTACTGCCCGAGAAGGGAGCGCGGCCTTGCGGCGGCTGGTCGGGATGGCGGCGGGGCGGATCGAGGTGCTCGCAGGGGGCGGGATCGATGCGGCCGGCGCCGCCGAGCTGCTCGCCACCACGGGCTGTACCTCGCTGCACGTGGGGGCGTCGACCGGTCGCTACGACCCCTCGACGACGCCGGCCATGTCCGCAGCCCTGTGCGACCTCCGCCGGCTCGGTAGCGGCGCGTGGCGGTCGGTCGACCCGGCAGCCGTTGCTGCATTACGACGGGCGATATCCGGCGGCTAACCGGCGGCGACGCGGCTACTCGCCCGCGGCGTCGCCCCCTGGGCGCACGGTCACCGCCGCGGAGAAGACTCCGCGTGGGTCTCCCCGCTCGTCGAGCGTCTTGCTCAACATGGCGATCGTGCGCTCCGGGGTCCCCTCGAACAGCACCCGCTCGCCGGACGTAATCCGCAGGGGCTTGTCGAGGTCGAGCATCTCGTCGTTGAGCAGCACTGTGACCTCGTCAATGCCGTCGGCTTCGATCGAGACCTGCTGGGCGTCGCGCGTCGCCACGATAGTTGCCCCCTTCTTGACCGGCTGATCGCCGATCGACAGCCAGTAGAACCGGTCGTGGGTGATGTTGTCTTGCTGCCAAACGACCTTCTCGGGGAGTGGGTTTCGGGTTTGCGCCGCCAGCCAAGGCAGCGCCGAGGCGTCCTCGCCGTCCATCCAGTGCCCCTTTTCGGGGTAGATGGTTACTTTGTGGAAGTAGCCCTCTGGGTCGGCGGACCTCAGTTCGGCGAGCTTCTCCTTCCAGCGGGCCGCGTGCTCGTTCCGCTTGTAGGCCCCATCCCTGCCCCCCATGTAGACCGCGAAACCGATATTCCGCAAGCCCAGCGGCGAGGCGTCGCCCGGGTGGCCCGCCATCATCGCCGCAGCAGCCCAGCGGTCCGCCATGCGTGGGGCGAGCTGGAAGGCGCCGTCGCCGCCGGCGGAGTAGCCCATCACGTAGACACGGTCGGGGTCTACGTCTTCCAAGACGATCAGGTCCTCGATCAGCCGGGTGAACAACCGATCGATATGCGGCATCTGCCACAGGTTCCAGGTGTCCGTCGGCGCCCGCGGCGCCAGGTACACCCCCTCTGCGGGCCGGTAGAGCCGCTGCTGATTCTTCCACTGCTGGGTGTTGACACGCTCGGCCGTCCCGCCCCCCCCGTGCATCGAGATGTACAGGCTCCGCCCGCCGGGGGGCTTCTCGCCGAACACCGTGTAGGCAAACGGCATCGTGAAGTCTCCGTCGACGAGCGTCTTGGCCTCCATTTCCTGGGCGCGCGTTTCGCGGATCATCTTCTCGTGGTCCTCCCAGAGCATCTGCTGCCCACGTTCGGCCTGCTCCCGCGTCAGCCCGGTCTTCGCGAAAGGCTGGTCGGCAAGCGGCGGGCGCGTGTCGCGCGGCTCGGCCAGATAGCCCACGAGCTGCTGCACGGGATCGTCGGCGCCGGGCAAACGAAGGGTCACAAGCTGCTCGTCGCCGTGGGCTTCGATCTCCTGCTCGACGACGACGCCCTCCCGCCGGGCCACCACCCGGTACCGCTCGCCCCCCGGGAGCGTCGCGGACAAGTGGTCGTTTCCGTCGAAGCGTTCGTCCTTCGTTTCGCCGCTGAACCGGGTTTGTCCAGACGAGTCTTCGACCGAGAGAGTGCACTGGACGCGCTGCCGTGTCGCGGGGTCCACGACACAGAACCGCACCGAGGTGGACCCTTCCGGGACCGCTTCGTCTTTCGAGGTATAGCGGTCGGAGACATTCACGGCCGACACCGACTGATTGCGGCGGTCCCACACCATCGGGAAGCTGAGCGGCGTGTGGCGGAAGCTGGTGGCGTAGATGGCGTAGCGGGGGTTGTCGCGTTGCGCCCGCGATGCGCGTCCGCCAAACCAGCCCCGGTCGAGTTCCATGCCGGCGGGCTCGGCCGCGCCCGTGAAATGCCAGCCCCCGTCCCACACCTCAACCCAGGAGTGGTTGCCGCTGTTGTCCGACCAGAGCGGCGTGCCGACAAACCGGGCCGGAACGCCGACCGAGCGGCACGCGTCGATCAATAGGACCGACAGCCCCGTGCAGGACGCCAACCCGCTCTGGATCGTCTCGTACGGGCTCTGGTCGGCCTTTCGCCGTCGCTTGCTGTACTTGACCTTCAGCAGCGGGAAGATCTCGTTGTTGAGCTTCGCCGCGGCCTCGCCGGGGGTGTTGACGCCCTTAACCATCGGCGTGAATCGTTCGTAGAAGTCCTTGCGCCACTGGTCCCGGCGCTCGTTGACGCTGGCGTAGGGGAGCACGTCGTTGAAGAACAACGCCTCATCGACCTGCTCGCGCCAGGGCGATTCTTCCCACGCACGGTAGGCGTAAACGACGTGCTCGACCAAGAATTCGGCCGACAACTCCTGGAGGTCGTCGGCCGGCATATGCGCGATCAAGAACCGCATGCCAGGCCGCTGCGGCTCCGGGACCGTCGCAAGGGCCTCGCGCAGCTCGGCGGCGTTGTCCCCGGCCTGAGCGAGGGCGGACTCGATCGCCGCTGACTCAGCACCATTGCTCTGTTGTAACCCGGTAATGCTGGCAACGGCGACCAGCAACGCGGCGCACACGCGTCGCATTGACAGCGCGCCGACCGCGTACCGCGCATGGGTAGGCATGGCCATGGCGTCCGACCGGTTCAATCGATGTCCCGGAGGGCCAGGGGAAAGGAGAGGGCGCCGCCAGCAGTTGAATCTCTTTCGCATCACGTCGCCTCGCCAATGGTAGTTCCGGAGGATGACGCCGAGCAGGGGACGACGTCAGTAGCTGTAGTCGGCGCCGTCGCGGCTTAGCAGGCAGCTTGCCTCAAGGGCCTCGAGCTTCTCCGACATCTCTCGGAACTTGTCGGGCATCGACTGCGCAAGGTCCTGCTCTTCCCCCGGGTCGCTCCGCAGGTCGTACATGCGCACCGCGCCGTCTTTGTTGGCCTCCTTCAGCAGCTTGAAATCCCCGCTGATAATCGCCTTTCCGTCTGTCCCCTGATGCAGACGGCGGAAACCAAAGAAGAGGTCCCTATCGCGCGACGCGATGCCCCCCTCGATCACCGGCATCAAATCGATCCCGTCGATCGGTCTAGAGCGCGACTTGGAAAACGAGTAGCCCACGATGTTGGCGATGGTGGGGAAGTAGTCGACGGTCGAGCAACGTACGTCCGTGCTGCTCCCCGCCTTGATGACCCCCGGCCATTCGGCGCACGCCGGGACCAGCAAGCCCCCCTCGTACATGGTGTGTTTGTGGCCCCTGAATGGGCCGGCCGACGCGACCCCCTTCTTCGCCAGCTTGTCGGCCGGGCCGTTGTCGCTGCAGAAGAACAGCACCGTGTCTTTCTCGATCCCGAGCTCCCGCAGCTTGCTGCGCAGCCGGCCCACCTGCTCGTCCATCGCGGTGATGCAGCCGTAGTAGTTCTGCCGAGCGGCGCCAGATTTTGCGTACAACTTCTTGTACTCCTCGCCCGCGACCACCGGCTCGTGGGGTGCGTGGAACCAGACCGTCGCGAAGAATGGCCCTTCTTTGTGCTGCTCGATGAAGGGGATCACGCGGTCCATAATGACGCGGCTGTCGTCCCCTGAGAGGTGTTCGGTCGCCTTCTGGCCGTTGTGCAGGTACGGGAACCCGCCCTTCCAGGGCTTCCCCGCCTCGCCCCCCCAACTGTCCCACCCCTCGGGGGTCACACACGGGTCCCAGGTGGGCACGGCGCTGGTGGTGGCGAAGACCTCGCCGAACCCGTGGTGCGACGGGGGCGAATAGTGTCCGCGCGGCGCCACCTCCGCGGGGTCGACCCAGCCGATGTGCCACTTCCCAAAGAAGCCTGTCGCGTAGCCGCGGCCCTTGAGCATCTCTGCGATCGTGAACTCGCCGACACGCATGCCAGACGTGTGGGCGGCGAGTATGCCGAATCGGAACGGGTAGCGCCCAGTGAGGCAGCTCCCCCGCGTCGGCGAGCAGAGGGGCGCCGCGGCGTAGAAGCGATCGAACCGCACGCCACTGCTGGCCATACTGTCGAGGTTGGGGGTCTGGATTCTCTGGTTGCCGTTGAACCCTACGTCTCCCCAACCTTGATCATCGCTCATGATCAGGATGACATTGGGAGGTTCGGACCGCGCAGTGTCCGCGGCACTGGCGGAAGCAGTGCATAGCAGGCTAGTGACGCAGGCGGCCAACAGGCCCTTGAGTGCGGTCATCGTTTCGAGTTCTCGCTGATTGGGTTATGAGTGACTGCGGACGCACGTCTGAGCGAGTCCGACCGGTCGGCGAAGCAGGAAGAATGGGGGGGCGCCGTATTCGGCCCAATGGGCGCCATTCCTGAGTCGCCTATGGCGTGTGGCCGGGTGATCGTAGCAGGCGTCCCCGACCAATACGGGTCGAGCTTGAATCGGGCTAATCTCGGGCCTCGACGGCAAGCTCTTGGAAACTTGTGTTCTCACCAGAGGGCGTTACGGGAGAGACGCTCCAGAGGATCCAGCGAAACTCTCCAAGGGACCGCCCCTTTGGCGCGTGCAGGCCGGCTGCGTTGAACGCCCCGCTGGAGAGCCCGGTGGTGTCGATCGTCCCGAGCGGGGTGAATCGCTCGCGGTCCGACAGGTCCCATCCGGGGTCCATTGCGGAGCGGCTGCCGTACAGGGCGACCCGCTGGGCCCCGCGATTGCCGTTGGTGTTGGACGACCAACTACGGATCGCGGTGACGGGCTTCGTCGCCCCCAGGTCTGCCTTGTAGGCGCCGCTGAAGGTTCCGTTTGCGAACACCGGTCCGTAGCCGCCGGTCAGCCGGCCATCGACAAGCGACTCCAAGGGTTCGTTTAACGTGCGCTGGTTGGCGGTCACGCTCTTGATACGCAACGCCTGCCCCGGCAGGTGCGTCAGCGCTTCGGCGCTGCCCGCCGACTCGAGGGCAATATAGTGGCTCGCCGGCAGGGTCAGCTTGATCGTTTGCTGATCGCGGACCACCGAGATCACCAGCGGTTCGTCGCCGATTTCGGCGAGCGTCGTAAGAAGGCCAGCGGTGTTGGCAACTTTTACGCCGTTGAGCGCCTGCACGAGGTCGTTCTGCCGTAACCCGCAGCGGACCGCCTCGCAGTCGCTGGGCGCCTCAGCGAGGGCGACGCCGCCGTCCTCTTTGCGGACGCCGTAGGCGGAGTACTCTTCTCCGAACAAGTCGTGCAAGGTCGCGCCGAGCCAGTACGACGCCGCCGCAGCGCGTCGCGCGGGGCCCCTCGATCGGTCGCCACGTCGTTCTTCTATCCTCACAGCGGGGATCACCGGTGTCCGGGCGATAGCTTTGAGCGACGGCTTCTTTACGCCGAACCGGTCCATGGGGAAGTTCTTGAACCCGACGTCCAACGCCGGCGACCCCGGCTCTACCCTAAAATCGCCGCCGGCCGGGTCAACGAACATGGGGTCGCCGACGACCGAGTGAACGTCCCACCCGAACTGGGTAAAACGGTTCTTGACCGCTGGGTCGGCGGAGTAGAACAGGTTGCCGTCCACCCGCTTCCCCTTGGCCGTCTCGCTGGGCATCCTGGCGCCGCGGTGCGCGGCCATGAAGATGTTGGCGAACACCTCGTCTTCACTGTGGTTGTACCAAACGTGGGGATGGAAGCCGTTGTTTACGGCGACGTTGTTCCAGGCGCGGCGCCGGAACCCTTCGCGCAGCTTCAGGCCCCCCTGCAACAACAGGTTGTTGTAGATGTCGTAGTTGCTCGACCCATCGTCCAGGTCGATGTCCCAGCCATGGTCGCAGCGCCAGCGGCTGTCGCGTATCACCGTGGTCTTAACAGCGTCGAGGAACGGAAGGCTCGGCTCGGCGTCGATCGCCTTCTGCGACACGTCTCGGTCGCTCCGCCAGAAGCGATCGCGTCCCCATGAGTTGAACGATCCGTGGTCGTGAGTTTCGAGCACGGTGTCGAAGACGTCGCAGCGCTCGATCAAGTGGCCGCCCCAGCACCCATCCCCGATGTTGATGCCTGCGCGATCGCAGTCGTAGATCGACGTATCGCGGATCGTGATCTCAGAGGCCATAGCGACCTGCACGCCGGCGGGCTGACGCTCGACCCGCCCGACGCCGTGGATCAAGCAGTCTGCTACTTCGCACTCGGCCGGGTAGTTGTTCGTCTTGGGGCCGGGGGTCCGGTCGATTGTCGCAAGGTCATTCTTCTCCCGGTACTCGAACAGCGGATCGCGCACCGCGTCGGGATCGCCCACGAAGCAGACCCCGCTGGCGCCAACGTCGTGGAGGTGGCAGCCCAAAACGCGCGTGCGACGATTGTAGTTGTTGACGAAGATCGCGTTCCCGCCGACTTGGTCGAACTCAGAGTCGACGATGCTCACGTCCTCGGTCCCCGTGAGCAGGAAGGCGCCATCGCGGTGGATAGCCCAGTCGGAACGCAGCAGCGGCTCGTTGGTTTGCATGAAGGTGCGCGCCGCGTGTCGGACAACGAACCCCTGCAGGGTGATAAAGCGGACCGGCGCGGCCTCAGACCCCTGAAAGTCGACTAGGCGGCTGAGCCGCACCACCTCGATGTTGGCCTCCGAAAGGTCGACACCCGGTTCGGGCCAGTAGTACAGCGTGTGGGACGCGGCGTTGTGGAACCACTCGCCGGGGGCGTCTAGCTCCTCGAAGATGTTCTCGACCATGCGGAAGTCTTCGTGCATCCCCATCTGCCGATTGTTCTGCCAGCCCCCTTCGTACTGGACCTCGCCGCTGGGCTTCTTGCCGGTGATGCGGTAGTGGTACCCGCCCCAACGGCTGCGGTGCATGGCGTGGATGTAGCCGCCGGCCGGGTCGGCCCAGCGGGCGGCGCGCTGCTTCGAGAACGCGTCTGCGGCGAACCCCTGATAGGCGTCGGTCTTCTTGTGCGCGTCGTAGTTGGGGTAGCGGGCCATCCGTTGGCGGACGCCCCCCACGAAGAGCTGATCGACCTTGTCCGCCTCGGGCGCCGTGGCCTGCATGATCCCGTCGCGGTAGGGCCGCCACTTCAGTCGCAAGCGCGTCCCGCCGCTGAGCGCCGCTCCGCCTTCGTTCTCCGAGCGATAGATAACGGGAAACTGCTCGCTCCCCGAGTCGTCGGGGGTGAACACGAGCGGCTCAGGCAGGTAGTACACCCCGTCTGCGACGAGCACGGTGACCCGCTCGCGGCCGACAAACTCCCGTGCCGCGTCGCGGGCCGCGGCCAGTGTTCGCAGTGGGGCCGATCGCGTGCCGGGGCCCGCATCGTCGCCCGTTGTCGCAACAAAAATCTCCGCCGCCGGCAGCCACAAGGGAACAAGTAGGACCACGGCGGTGCCGCAGCACCGTGCCAGAAATCGGTTGCACATAGCGTCTAGAGGGTTCAGGTAGTGGCGTCGGAACATGCGACAACCGGGGCAGGGCGGGCGAGGCAAGACGGGTCTAAGCCCGTCGGCCTCAATTCCCTACCCGCACCAGCTCGACCTTGCGGAGGTTGATCGGCTGCCAACTGCCGCTCTCGGGTTTGATCGACAGGCTTTGCTTGCCGGCCAAGTCGAAGCGTAGGTTCCCCAGCGACTTCCGGGCGTACTTGTCGTACCCGCCGGTCGACAACACTTCTACGGACTTCGGGCGACTTGGCGGTCCCATATTGAAGCGGCTCTTTTCCTCTTCCACGGCGACCTCGGCCCAGACCTCGTAGCGTCCCGGACGATCGACTTCGAAAGACCATTCGAGCCAAGCCTCTGGATCGGTCCAGTACCCCACGTTCGCGACGCCATCATGCGTTTGCAGACGCGCCGCCTGGCCCGCTTCATTGTTGTGGATGTAGGCCGATTCGGCGGTCAGCACCAGCGCCCCGTTCTTGTTGAGCGTCGCTGGGCCCGACTGGATGTCGAGCTCGCCGGCGACCTTCAGGACGACCACGCTGTCGATCGCGTCGGGCGCCTCGCTGGGGAGCGTCACGACAACGTCCGAGCCCTGCCGGCTGGATTCCACGAGGGTTCCGTCGGCCAGCAGGTGGGCCGACTGCACATTGTTCTTTAAGCCGGGGACGACTAGCCGCCCGTCCTCAGGCCAGTCGAACACGTGCAGGTAGAGCGTGGCCCCGTCTGTGGCGATCCTCTTGGTGCAGCGTCCCCACTTCAGTCGATTGAAAGGGCTAGCGGTCGTGTCGTAGATCGACTCGCCGTTGGTCTGCATCCACTGTCCAACCGCCTTGAGGCGCTCCGTCGCTTGAGGAAGCAGGGTCCCGTCTCCGGTCGGGCTGACATTGAGCAGGTAGTTGCCCCCCTTGCTAGCGATATCCGCCAAGTTGCGCACGAGCGTGGTCGTCGACTTGAAGTCGTTGTCCCCCTTCTTGTAGCCCCAGCTTCCGCTGATGGGCATGCAGACCTCCCAGTCGGGCGTCGAAGGGGCCTGATCGGGGATGTTGCGCTCAAAGGTCTTGTAATCCCCTGGGTAGTCGTCGCCCAGGCGGTCGTTGGTGATGATGTCCTCTTGCAGAGACGTGAGCGAGTGGAGGCGGTCGAACGACTCTTGGCTCATCTTCCGGGGCGTGTCCCACCAGAAGATCCCGATCGGCCCGTATTCGGTGAGCAGCTGCTCTACTTCGGGGGCCGCTTTCTCGCGGACGTACTCGTCGTTGCTGACGCGCCGGATGCTCTTGTCCCAGCCGTTCCCGATCCCCCCCGGGTGGTGCCAGTCCTGGGCCTGCGAGTAGTAAAATCCAAAGCGGAGCCCTTGCCGCTGGCACTCGTCGGCCAGTTCTTTCATGATGTCGCGTTTGAACGGCGTAGCTTCCACGACGTTGAACGGGTTGCTCTTCGACCCGAACATCGAGAACCCGTCGTGGTGCTTCGCTGTGATGACGATGTACTTCATGCCCGCCTCTTTGGCCAAGGCAACAAACGCCTTGGCGTCGAACCCCGTCGGGTTGAAGCGGGCAGCGTATTGCTCGTACTCCGCGATCGGGATGCCACCACGGTTCATCATCCACTCGGCGCTGTTGGGCAGCTTCTGGCCCTTGTACTCGCCGCCGGTCACGGAATAGACACCCCAGTGGACAAACATCCCAAACCGCGCGCTCTTCCACCACTGCAGGCGGTCTGCACGCTGCTCCGGCGTTTCCTTCGCCCCTGCCGGGGCCGCGGCCGCGTGGCCGGCCAGCGCCAGGGCGCAGAACGTCGTTATGAGGAGTCCGCAGATCGTCCGTCCGGTGCGGGTTCTTGCTGCCATCTTTGTTTCCGCCATTTCTTTGAAGGTAGAGTTCGCCACGCGCGGCGTGTCCGCGACGCCAAGGCCCTGGGCCGACCGCTCGATTCTAAGCACCGGACGCTCTGCCGTGTCCGGTTTGCTTCAGCTGAGAAGCGGGGCCGACACAAGCCGACTTGCGTTGGAGGCCTCGCGGCCCTCAGCAAGACCGGCGGCGCATCAGGTGCCGGTCGGCGCGCAGTCAATTAGCCAAGACGAGGATCGGGGTCGCAAGGAGCACGAGCGGCCTAGGGTATCCACCGTCGTACGCCAAAGCTACGAAAAAAATCGGCCTCCTCCCCCCGCCTCAAGCCGCCGGGGCGCCGAATCAATGGCTCTCGTGGCTGCCAGCCTTCGGCCTGGCGCACATAACCCCTTGTCAGGGTACCCCTTACGACGCCCCGCAGGAGTAGACGAGCCTCAGATGCTCGCGATTTTTCATCGTACCCTCGCCCGTTTTCCGCGGATACCATGAAGGGACGCTAGACCGGCTGCAATCGGCCCCGTTTATCACCCTCGTTTCTGTCCTCGCTCGAGGGGCGGCAGTCCACAACTCACAAGCAATCCCCGACGCTGCTTCCCAAAGCCGTAATTCGACGTCTAGGCAGGGTCAGCTGCGTAGGGGTTCGGGCTTCCTTTCAATTGGCTCGTCACCCCGGAGGCTGCGGCCGCAGCCAACCGCGACACAGCAATGGCGATCGCGCGCTGTCTACTACCGACGACAACAAGCGGAACAACCACGTGCAGTTTTCTCGAACCTGGCTGGCGGCACTAGTCGCGGCCGCTTGTGGCACGGCTGCAAGCGAAGCCGCGGCTACCGACATCCGCACCGACTCCGGCTCTTTCGAGCAACGTTTCGAGGCGTGGGGAACCTCGCTGGCGTGGATGGGCAACGAGCTGGGCGCCTCGACCAGTGGCAGCCGACGCGACCAGATCATGGATTTGCTGTTTGATCAAAACAACGGGCTCGGCCTGAACTTCGTGCGTTACAACATCGGGGCGGGCCAGAACCCCGCGGGGCCGGCGATCACCCGCCCCGGCGGCGACATCGCGGGCTGGGTGCCCAGCGCCCCGGCCAACGCTTCCGACCCGAGCACGTGGGTGTGGGACTGGAACGCCGACGCGACCCAGCGGCTGATCCTCAACGAGGCCATCGAGCGTGGCGTCACGCAGGTCGAGGCCTTCGCCAACTCGGCGCCGTGGTGGATGACCGAGTCGCTTAGCTCCACCGGGGCCCCGAAGGTCAATAACGTCGCGCAGAACAACCTGAGCACCGACAACTACGACGTGTTCGGCGAGTACCTCCTCGACGTCAGCGAGCACTTCGAGTCGAACCTCGGCATCCAGTTCAACACGCTGTCTCCCATGAACGAGCCGGGCACGAGCTTCTGGAACGGCGGCAGCAACCAGGAAGGGATGAACATCTCCACGGGCTCCGCCCAGTCGGCGCTGATCCGCGAGATCGGGCAGCAGCTTGTGGACCGGGGGTCTGCGGTCGGGCTGGTCGGGCCTGAGGAAACCACCAGCGGCAGGACGGCCACGTCGTTCGCACAGTGGGGCAGCGCTACCCGGTCGTACCTCGATCGGGTCAACACCCACAGCTACTCGTATAGCTGGTCCAGCAGCGACGCGGACTCGGCCGCCGCGCTTGCAGGCCTGGTCGCCTCCAGGCCCAGCAGCACCCAGACGATCTACGCGACCGAGTTCGGCACAGGGGGCAACAGCACCCCGCTCTCGGGCGGCATCACCCTCGCCAACCAGATCTCCAACGACCTGCGCCACCTCGGCGCCGCAGGCTGGACCTACTGGCAGGCGGTCGAGGACAACAACGGCAGTAACTGGGGCATGCTCATCGCGCCCTTCAATGGGACGAACACTTGGTTCAACATGCGCAAGCAGTACTACGCGATGCAGCACTTCTCGGCGCACATACGCCCGGGTTCACAAATCCTCGATCAGTCCAACGACGAGACCGTCGCCGCGTACGACCCCCGCTCCAGCACCACGGTCCTCGTCGTGACCAACGACGAAGACGCCGTCGACTCCAACGCCTACACGATGCTAGACAGGAGCGCCGCCTACACCCGCGTGATCCGCACCGATGCGTCGGGGAACTACCGGTCTTACGGTCCGGCTGCCGTCAGGGGCAATCAAATAAGCATGACCGCCACCGAGCAGTCGATCACGACGATTCTGATCTACGATCAGCCGAACCTCATTCAGAACGCCAATTTCAGCTTGGGTAGCGCCGGCAACGGGGCGAACTCAATCGACGGGTGGCAGGCCCAAGGTCAGGCCGCGTTTGACAGCAGCCGCGACAACAGCGGCGACTCCAGCGGGTCCGGCCGGCTGCTCACCAACAGCGTGAGAAACTTCGGCAAGATCTATCAGGCAGGCATCGGAGGCGCCGACACGGACCTTACCGGCGTTGGGTACCAGCTTTCGCTCGACGTGCAGTTCCAGAACGCCGGAGCCGCCAACTATGACGCCAAGACCTACCTCTCGGTTGAATTCTACGGCGCCGACGACCAATCCCTCGCTCACGGCTCGGTCAGCGACTACAAGACGTTGATCGTCCCGGCCCTGGGCATCGACCAGAGCGGGGGCGTCGACAGCGACTACCGCTCCTACTATTCCGGCACGTTCGTAGCGCCCGCGGGCACGCGCTACGTCAGGCCCGTCATCGGGTACGAAAACGTCGCTACCGGCAGCACCGACTGGACCTACATCGACAACGCCTACCTTGGGGTGACGCACCCCGCCGCCCAGGGGCGCGAGTGGATCCTTACCGGCGGCGGAAGCCTTTCGAACAAAGTGAATTGGTCCTACAACGCCCAGGTCGAGAACAACAGCAAGCTCTACTTTGGAAACGCGATCCAGCAAGCCAGCACCGTGGCGGTCGATGGCGCCGAAGCGATCGCGAGGCTGACCTTTTTCAGCGACAACGCCTACCGCCTCCAGGGCGCCGGCCAGTTGACCATCGGCGACGCCAACCCCGCTGCTGCAAACCTCATCGACGTACGCCTGGGCAGCCACCGCGTCTCCGTGAACACCCAACTGGCCGGCGACCTCAACGTCCAAGTGCTCCCCGGTGCGTCGGTCGCCTTCGACGCCGCGCTGAGCCTCAATGGGAATCAGCTCACGAAACTGGGAGCGGGCACGCTCAGCCTAGCGACGGGTTTCGTCATGGACGGCGGCGCGATTCGGTCCTACGCAGCTTCGGACGCCGCCCTCTATCTAGGGGCCGACGCGGTTCTGGACGGCGACTTCGAGCTCTTGCTTGCGCCCGGGCAGGTCGCACAGCTGGGAGACCTGTTCCGGCTTGCATCTTATGCTGCACTCAGCGACACGTTTGATGGGATCGTCTTGCCGTCGCTACCGACTGAGCTGGCGTGGGAGATCGAGTACGGGGTCGATGCGCTCATCGCCGAAGTGGTAAATGCCGGACTACCTGGCGACTTCAACAACGATGGAAGCGTCGACGCGGCAGACTACACCGTGTGGCGAGACAACTTCGGCGCGGCCGGCCCGCTGCTCAACGACGGGGGCCTGGGAGTGCCGATCGGTTCGGCCCATTACGAACTCTGGCGGGGCAACTTTGGCGAGACGCTCGGGGCGCTGAACGCCTCCTCGGCGCCGGTTCCAGAGCCAGGAGCAATCGCTCTGCTGTTGCTGACTCTTCTGGCTCAAGTTCACTCGCGCCGCCGCTAGGCGGTCGGCGAACCTACCCCGCAACACAAAGGCTCTTAGCGCGATGAATTCATCTCCTCACCTACCTGATCCGGAAATCCACTCCGACCACGGCAAGAGCCGCCGACCGATGCTCCTGCTCACGCTGGCGGCATGCCTGCTCGCAGCGGCGACAGGGGAGGGGGCGGCGCCGGATGGTCGCAAACCCAACGTGCTGTTTTTGGTGTCAGACGATCTCCGGCCAGAGCTCGGCTGCTACGGCAACCAAATCATCCAAAGCCCGAACATCGATCGCCTGGCCAGTCGGAGCGTCGTCTTCGACCGCGCCTACTGCCAGCAGGCGGTCTGCTCTCCTTCACGCACGAGCGTCCTGACCGGAGCGCGGCCCGACACGACCCGGGTGTGGGACCTGACAACGCACTTCCGCAAGGCGCTGCCCGATGTGGTGACGTTGCCCCAGCACTTCAAGGAGCACGGCTACGTCACGGTCGGCCTCGGCAAGATCTATCACGGGGGGCTCGACGATACCGCCTCCTGGTCGGCGCCCCCCAAAGAGCGAGGGGCCCCCGCATCGCGAGCGACAGGGCCCCGAAGGCCCGCGCCGCCGGCTCCGCAACCCGTCAGGAGCGGCGGGCGCGGGCCGGCGTTCCGAGCCTCGGACGATCCCCCCAACAGCGGCGGCGAAGGTGCGCTGGCCGACGAGGCCATCGCGGCGCTACGGCGTCTCAAAGAGGCCTCCCAGCCCTTCTTCCTGGCCGTTGGCTTCCGCAAGCCGCACCTGCCATTTGTCTCGCCCAAGGCGTACTGGGACCTTTACCACCCGGCGACCATCCCCCTGGCCGACAACCCATTCCTCCCCAAAGGCGCCCCGGCGTTCGCCTTGGCCGACCGGAACGAACTTTGGAGCTACCGCGATGTCCCAGACGCCAGCCACCTGCCAGACGCGTACGCCCGGCAGCTCAAGCACGGCTACTACGCCGCGGTGAGCTACATGGACGCACAGTTGGGGAGGGTGCTCGAGGAGCTCGACCGGACGGGGCTGAGTGAGAACACGATCGTGGTTCTTTGGGGCGACCACGGCTGGAAATTGGGCGAGCACGACCGCTGGTGCAAGCACAGCAACGTGGAAGACGACGCACGGGCGCCGTTGATCGTCGCCGCACCCGGCGCCGCCAGCTCCGAACGGCACTGCGGCGCGTTGGTGGAGTTCGTCGACATCTACCCCACGCTTGCAGAGCTTGCCGGCCTGCCGCTCCCAACCCACCTGGAAGGGACGAGCCTGCGGCCGCTGCTCGAGAACCCGGACCAAGCGTGGAAGCCGGCCGCCTTCAGCCAGTACCCTCGGTCCGCCAACGGCCGGCGGATGATGGGCTACTCGATGCGGACCGACCGGTACCGCTTTACTCGCTGGGTCGACCGCGACGACCACTCAAAGGTGTACGCCGTGGAACTGTACGACCACCAGACCGATCCGCAAGAGAACACGAACCTAGCCGACGACCCGAGCCACCAGTCGCTGGTAAGCAAGCTCACCAAGCAATGGGAAGCCGGCTGTCGCGGCGCACGGTCGTTCGCGGCCCAGGAATAGGCACACTCACTCCACCCGCAAGCCGCTTAGGCGGCCCACACCCACGGATCCTACCTGATGAACGGCTTGTTGCGCACGGCTCTCTTGTCGCTACTTCTTAGTCCGCTGTCGGAAACCGCATGGGCCGATCAGCCGCCGACCAATGCGGCCAACGCGGCGCCCGACCGCATGGAATGGTGGAAGGACGCCAAGTTCGGCATGTTCATTCATTGGGGCGTCTACTCGCAGGCGGGGGGCGAGTGGAAGGGCGACACCAACCACGCCGAGTGGCTGCAGTTCACCGCCAATATCCCCCTAGCTGAGTACTCCGCGTATGCGCGAAAGTTCAACCCGGTGCGGTTCGATGCAGACGAATGGGTAAAGATCGCAAGCGACGCCGGTATGAAGTACTTGGTCGTAACCGCCAAGCATCACGACGGCTTCGCTATGTACGACTCGCCGTCGAGCGACCACAACATCGTCAAGGGGTCGGCGTTCGGCCGCGACCCACTCAAGGAACTGTCCGACACGTGCCGCCGGCGTGGCGTGCGGTTCTGCGTCTATTATTCGCTGGGACGCGACTGGGAAGACCCGGATGTCCCCACCGGCGGAAGCCGCGGCATGAAGCCCGGGTGGCGGAGCAACCTGATCGACTTCCCCGACGAGAGCAAGAAGGACTTCAGCCGTTATTTCGAACGCAAGGTCAAGCCACAGGTGCGCGAGTTGCTGACCAACTACGGCCCTATCGGCGTGATGTGGTTCGACACCTTCGAGCTGATCAACCGTGAGCAAAGCGAGGAGCTCATCCAGATGATCCGCACCCTGCAGCCGGAGTGCATCATCAACAGCCGCGTCGGCCGCGACCTGGGCGACTACAACGTCGCGGAGCAGAATATTCCGGCAGAGGCGTCCGGTATGCCCTGGGAGTCCTGCATGACCATGAACAACCACTGGGGCTACAACAAGGCGGACGACGAGTGGAAGAGCTCCGATGAGCTGCTGAGAAAACTGATTGATATCGTCAGCAAGGGGGGCAACTTCTTGCTTAATGTGGGCCCTACGGGCGAGGGCGTCATCCCCGAGCCAAGCGTTGAGCGGCTCCGCGACATGGGTCAGTGGCTGAGCGTGAACGGCGAGGCGATCTACGGGCAGGGCGATTGCACGTTAACTCATGCCCCGCAGAGCACTTCGAGTCGGTACTGATCGCTCCATGCCGCGGTGAGGCGTTTGTTCTTTACGCCGAGCTTTCGGGAGGTGTTGTTCTTGAGGAGGCTCAGCGCCGTTCTGCGCAGCAGGCTGAGGTTGGCGTCGGCGTGTCCCTTGCGGACGCGGCATTGGTCTTCGCCGAACGTCACGTCGAGCTGCCAGTGGAGTGAGTTCTCGATCCCCCAGTGGCCGCGCACCGCCTCGGCGAACTTCTTGCCGCTCATGTAGCGGCTAGTGATGTAGTAGCGCGTGTCGAATGTCTGTGCGCCGTCGCTATGGGTGGTGATGCGGACCGCCATGCCGATCGCCTTGAGCCCACGCCACTTCTCACGCTCGGGAAACCCCTCCGGCAGCTTCGTCAGGTAGTAGTAACGGTCTTCCTCGCGGCCGTGCCCCTTCTCGTGCGACTCGTGCCGTCGGCACGCCACGTTCCGGCAGTCGTCTTCCAGTTGCGCGGTGAAGAACGCATCGATCGCTTCGCACAAGTTCGGCTGGTTCCCCTTGGTCGCCAGCACGTAGTCGCCGCCCCCTTCGACGATCCGCTCGGCGATCTCCCGTTGACACCCCATCGCGTCGATGGTCACCAAACACCCCTTGATTTCCAGCATCTCAAGCAGCCTTGGGATGGCTGTGATCTCGTTGCTCTTGGCGTCGGTGACGACCTGCCCCAGGGCGATATGATTGGCGGTCGCCCAGGCGCTCACCATGTGGATCGCCGCCTTGCTGCTCGCTGCGTCGAAGCTGCGCCGCAGCGTCTTACCATCGATCGCGATCACCTGGCCGTCGGTGACCTCATGCAGCGCGGTGACCCAGCTCAAGAAGCACTTCTCGAACTCGGCCGGGTTGAGGGCCGCGAAGACCGCGTTGAAGCGGTCGTGCGAAGGCACGCCCGCCGACAGGTCCAAGAACTTCGCCAGCCACCCTCTCTTCTCCCTCGACCACGCGGCGATCGACACGAAGTCGTCCGCCCCGCTTAGGACCGCGCACAACGCCATCACCACAACGTTCACCAACGGGTAGATCGGCTCACGCCGACGCGGATCGGTTAGCCCCTCGAAATGCCTCGCGATCCCTGCCTCGGAAACCTCGGCCACAACAATCCCTCCGACAAGAACGCAAACATGACGCAAGCGGCGCTCCCAACGAAATCATGTTCGACTCGCCGTAAGTCTCGCAGACTACCCAGCGTGGCGCAATCGCCCTGGATCTACGGGTGCGGCCCAACGCCCTGGGGCGCCGAAGTCGGGAGCTACAGCGACGCCGCGAAGGACAAGGGAAAGCCCAGGTTTCTGCCGGCGTGGCAGTGGAGAGCGACGACGCGGCCGGGGAAGATCTACGTCCACGTCTTTGACTGGCCGGCGGGAAAGCTAGAGCTCCCAACGGTGCGCGGCACGGTTACCAGCGCCTACTTGCTCGCCGACCCCGACCAAGGCGCGGTGGGCTTCACCCAAACCGACCACGGAGTATCGATCACGCTTCCCGAAGCGGCGCCCAGCAAGGTCGCCACGGTGGTGTGCTTGGCCGTCGACCCTGAGCGCTGAGCCGTGCTGGCTGGACCCGGCCCTGATCAAGCAGCGTCAACTGCGAGCGCGGAGGCGGGGCAGGGCGTACCGGCTCCGGCGGCCTCGCTGTGCCTGAACGAGAAGAGCCCGCTCCCCTGCCCCGGGGAGCGGGCTCTTGGACTGCTGAGCCCCCACGTCGCGTGGGGCTAGGCCTTGCGACGGAGTTGGAGGGCAAACAGGCCGCCGAGCACCATGAGCGCCAACGATGCGGGCTCTGGCACCGCGGTGTAGGTCGCGGTCAGCAGGCCGTTGTCGCCGTTGTTGTCGACGGCGAAGCTCCAACCGCTGGCGGTCGTTCCCGAGAGGGCCAAGCCGCCGTCCACAATGTCTTGCCCCTCCAACTCGAGGAGCGTCCACGTCCCAGGCGTCGGGGCGCCGACGAAGCTCAGGTCGAGCAGCGCGCCGAGCTGAAATTCTACGCCTGGGTTGATGGGGGAAGTATTGGTTTGTGCTTCGACAAAAATCGGGGTGATGGACGAATCCACAGCGGCCTTGAGCGTGCCATTGCTACTCACGGCAAACCAGCCAGCATCGTCATTGGAGCCGCCCAGTCTGATTTGGTTGGTGGCAGAACCCACGACGCTGAAGACGCCATTATTGGCCACCGCAACGCCGGTGCGGGTGACCAGCGAGCCGCCCGAGATTTCAAACAGGCCCGTCACGTTGCTGCCGGTGCTATTTCCACCGATTGAAATCGAATGCCCTTGGGCAAAGATCCCACCATACCCACCGACCAGCGAATTACCGCCTCGGAAGACGCTCAAGTCCCCGCCGGTGACACTGAAGACGCCATCGCTGTTGTTGGAGTGGGCGATAGCAAGCACGTGACCGATCCCGTAGGCACCGCCAGACATGTTGACCGTGCCGACAGAGCCGTTGCCGACAAAGTTCCGAATCGTGTTGCCTGACTGGCCGTCGGACTGTGTGCCCCCTGTCACATTAAGTACAGCGCCACCGCTGACGAAGGTACGATTCACGGTTACGTCCGCGGCGCGCACAACCGTTGCGGGAGAGGCAATATCTCGAGTGCTGCCGGGGAACGCTTCAACGACGTCCCAGTTGAGGGGGTCCTCGTAACTCACGCCGTCCCCTGCGCCGCTCCATAGGGCCGCCTGGGTATAGCCGGCCGTGGACGTGGCGAGAGCTACGGCCGCTAGTGCCGCGACCAAGCCACGCATCGTGAAGAGAGGTTGAAAGGATACATTCATTAGACGCAAAGCTCCCAGATCGAAGGTTTGATTAGTCCACAAAGGAACAGAACGAGAATAGGCGGAAGAGTAGTGAAGAACCGAATCGGCGTCCCTGCCCGTTGTAATAGGCAGCCTCTGGGTATCGGGGTGAATGTATCGGGGTGAATCCGGCCGGATTACGAACCATTATTAACGCAAAATCCCACTTTTCTCTGATTGCCTCAAATTACGTGAAGACGTCGGCTTGCCAAGGAGTCTTCACAGCTCATTTTTGGGCGATGACGGCTTTGCGTCAGCCACCCCGTGCCACTACTCGAAACGTTTCCCGCCGCCTGACGCCCGTTCCCCAGGCCGCCACCACGGCGATCAGCATCAGGCAGGCTCCCGGCTCTGGCACGCTCGCGGCCGCGACGGGGGCCGAGGCGACCGCGCCGAAGTTGTTCTTCCACACGGCGTAGTCGTCCGCCGTGATCTGGCCGTCCCCGGTGCCGTCCGCGCCGCTCCAGGGGACCAGCCCCGTCTGCCCGAGCGCGTCCCGCCAACGCGTGTAGTCGGCCGCGTCCACCACGCCGTCTTCGTTGTAGTCGCCCGACAGCCCCGAGGGCACGAACCCCGAAAGCTGCACCGCGTCGAGCGACGCGTCGTACGCAGCGAGGAACGATCCTTCGCCACCAAGCGTCTCGATCCGGCCGCCGCTGGCCACGTTGGCGAACGCCCCCGATAACGCCGTCGCCGAGACAACCGTGAACAAGTCGCTGGCGTAGGGGACGAACCCTTGGCCGTTGGAGTCGATCAACGAAACGGCGAGGTTGCCGCCGAGCGCGATGTTGCCCCCCGTCAGCAGGTCGGATTGCACGCCCCCTAGCTCGATCTCCAGGGTAGAGCCCGACTCTAGGTTCAGCGAGGCGATCTGCAACGAACCCGAGCTGGCGCCGGGCGCCAGCCGGCCCCCGGACTTCACGACAACCGACGCTGCGATGGCGCCGTCGCCACCGAGGGTCCCCCCGCTGTTGACGGTATAAGCGCCGCCGCCCGTGTGCGCGCCGTTGACCAGCAGCACGCCCGCATTAACCGTCGTCGCGCCCGTGTAGGTGTTCAAGCCAGTCAATACCTGTGTGCCGGCGCCCGTCTTGGCGAGGTTGATGTTCGTGCGGATGGCGCCCGAGAAATCGGCCGATCCTGACTGCGGGTTGATCGTCAGCGGGTGAGGCCCAAGGGCGGTGGTGCTGCTGGCCTCGACGATGCCCGTGCCGGAGAGAGCCCCTACCGCGCCCGAAAACACCCCCGTGCCGGCGGTGTTGGTTAGGTCCAGCACGCCGTCGATGAGCACCCCTTGGCTGGTGTTAACCGCGTTGGACTGGATCTGCGTGAAGCGGGCGCCGCTCATCACCCTCAGGCCGGCCACCGCTACGCCCGAGCGGGCGGCTACTTCTCCCTCCGCGACGATCAGGTCGCCAAGGAACGTGCTCGACTTCTCGATCGACAGCTTGCCCGGGCCCCGCTTCGTCAGATCGCCAGCCCCCTGGATGCGGCCCACCAGCACCTGGTTCCCGGCCACCCCGACCCCGATCGAGGCGTCGCCGTCCAAGAAGATCGTGCTCTCATTGCTGTTGCTGGAACTGCCGAATCGTGTGCCGGACCCGGCCTGGCCGTCGGAGTACAGCGCGCCCTTGCCGTCGACGCCGTCCCCCGTGATCGTGAGCTTCTCGTTGTTGACCTGGATCCCCGGGCTGAGTTCCAGCGTGCCGCCGCCCTGCACGACCGAGGCGTTCGTCTCCAAGCTCAAGCTGCCGTTGGCCGCCGTGCCGTTGTTGCCAAGCCCCGCCGTGTGCACAAGCACCGTACGCTTACCGGTCGGCACCAAGGAGATCCCGTCGTAGTAGTTGTTCTTACCGTTCGTGATCACGCCGCCATTGGAACTACCTGTGTTCCCGGTGACGTCCTCGCCCAGAACGAGCAACTGGTTGGTGTTGTTGTGGAACTCTGAGTTAATGTAGTCGGCGGCGCCATCGTCAGGGCCGGTCGGATGATTGGAGTCGCGCCAGTTGTTGTAGAACTTCTGCCCCAGACGAACCATTGAATCAGCCGGCAACGCACCCGCCGGGAGGTCGCTGGAAATCGCAACATCGAGGTTGTTGCCATTGAGGTAGGCCACGGCCCAGTCCACACCTTGCGGAACATCCCCCACCAATTCGATATCGACAGTCGAATTCGAAACGTTGTCGTAGGGGATATAAATCAGCGGGCCGTTGGCGATATCACCCTTGGCATTGGTGATAGTGGTGTTGGACGTCAGATTGAAGGCATTCTCGGTGCCATAGGCCTCGACGTTGTTGAGCGTCATGGTCCCTTTGCCCAGCGCCGTCGAGAACCCGGTGCGCATGTTGGTGACGACAACGTTATCGACGGTCAGACCGACGGGTCCGGTGTACATCCGCACGCCGTCTTCCGCCCCCGAGATCATGATGTCGGGGGGGAGCTCGTTGCCGTGCGAGGTGAAGCCGTACTCCTGGTAGAGCGGCAGATTAATCACGTCGTTGCTGGAGAACAGCTCGCCCGTAACGGTGCTGTTGGTCAGCGTCGTGTTGGTCGAAGTTCCTTGAACAAAGAAGCCGTGACCGTAGGCTTTGACCTCCAGGTGCATGTCGTCAATGACCGCGTTGGTGGCGTCAATCACCTGAAAGGCAGACGTCTTTCTGTGGGCGATCCAAGGCAACCCGCCCTCGTCGGCGGGCGATCCTTGGGGGTCGACGCGCGCCCCTTTTCCGAATACATCGCCGTAGCCGTAAGGATACGAACCGCGCGTCAGGACATTAGCTCCGTTTACCGAATTGTTATCGCCGGTCATCTGAACATACACCGCTGCCCAGTCGGCGTAGCGCTGTGCATTAGGGGCGGTGTCCAGGGCTAGGTCGTAGCCGGTCAGGTTCAGGCCATTGACCGTGTTGCCCGTACCGCTGATCTTGACAACCTCGATGCCACTGTCGTGGCCCAGCGCCCGTCCGAAGCCGTCGAGCTTGCGGGTGTCGAGGTTGATGGTCGCGCCCGACAGATTGTAGGTGTTGCCCGTCCCGCTGAGCTCCATGAAGGTCGGCATGGAGTTGGTCGGGTTGGCGATGTGGTTGCCATTGATCCAGTACTGACCGGGCGTGACGACGCCGGTCACCGGGTGGGGGTCGCCGCCGGTCGCGCTGAGCGTGATGGTGGAGTTGTTTACGGACAACCCATAGCTCCGCAGCTCCGCCAAGCTGTTGGCAACCAACTGCGCAGCAGCGGGCACGCCCCAACCGAGTGCGGCCAGCAAGACGCCCAGCGAAGCCATTCTTGAATGATGGATCAAAGTACGTTCTCGGAGTTTGCTTCGGTCGAAAGAAATGCTACGACTTGTCGTATCGCGAAGGTAGAGCGGGCGCGTGTCGTTGACCAACGAAGAGCGATGCCACCACGGCGATCAGCATCAGGCAGGCTCCCGGCTCTGGCACGCTCGCGGCCGCGACGGGGGCCGAGGCGACCGCGCCGAAGTTGTTCTTCCACACGGCGTAGTCGTCCGCCGTGATCTGGCCGTCCCCGGTGCCGTCCGCGCCGCTCCAGGGGACCAGCCCCGTCTGCCCGAGCGCGTCCCGCCAACGCGTGTAGTCGGCCGCGTCCACCACGCCGTCTTCGTTGTAGTCGCCCGACAGCCCCGAGGGCACGAACCCCGAAAGCTGCACCGCGTCGAGCGACGCGTCGTACGCAGCGAGGAACGATCCTTCGCCACCAAGCGTCTCGATCCGGCCGCCGCTGGCCACGTTGGCGAACGCCCCCGATAACGCCGTCGCCGAGACAACCGTGAACAAGTCGCTGGCGTAGGGGACGAACCCTTGGCCGTTGGAGTCGATCAACGAAACGGCGAGGTTGCCGCCGAGCGCGATGTTGCCCCCCGTCAGCAGGTCGGATTGCACGCCCCCTAGCTCGATCTCCAGGGTAGAGCCCGACTCTAGGTTCAGCGAGGCGATCTGCAACGAACCCGAGCTGGCGCCGGGCGCCAGCCGGCCCCCGGACTTCACGACAACCGACGCTGCGATGGCGCCGTCGCCACCGAGGGTCCCCCCGCTGTTGACGGTATAAGCGCCGCCGCCCGTGTGCGCGCCGTTGACCAGCAGCACGCCCGCATTAACCGTCGTCGCGCCCGTGTAGGTGTTCAAGCCAGTCAATACCTGTGTGCCGGCGCCCGTCTTGGCGAGGTTGATGTTCGTGCGGATGGCGCCCGAGAAATCGGCCGATCCTGACTGCGGGTTGATCGTCAGCGGGTGAGGCCCAAGGGCGGTGGTGCTGCTGGCCTCGACGATGCCCGTGCCGGAGAGAGCCCCTACCGCGCCCGAAAACACCCCCGTGCCGGCGGTGTTGGTTAGGTCCAGCACGCCGTCGATGAGCACCCCTTGGCTGGTGTTAACCGCGTTGGACTGGATCTGCGTGAAGCGGGCGCCGCTCATCACCCTCAGGCCGGCCACCGCTACGCCCGAGCGGGCGGCTACTTCTCCCTCCGCGACGATCAGGTCGCCAAGGAACGTGCTCGACTTCTCGATCGACAGCTTGCCCGGGCCCCGCTTCGTCAGATCGCCAGCCCCCTGGATGCGGCCCACCAGCACCTGGTTCCCGGCCACCCCGACCCCGATCGAGGCGTCGCCGTCCAAGAAGATCGTGCTCTCATTGCTGTTGCTGGAACTGCCGAATCGTGTGCCGGACCCGGCCTGGCCGTCGGAGTACAGCGCGCCCTTGCCGTCGACGCCGTCCCCCGTGATCGTGAGCTTCTCGTTGTTGACCTGGATCCCCGGGCTGAGTTCCAGCGTGCCGCCGCCCTGCACGACCGAGGCGTTCGTCTCCAAGCTCAAGCTGCCGTTGGCCGCCGTGCCGTTGTTGCCAAGCCCCGCCGTGTGCACAAGCACCGTACGCTTACCGGTCGGCACCAAGGAGATCCCGTCGTAGTAGTTGTTCTTACCGTTCGTGATCACCGGCGCCTGCGAACTGCCGGAGTTGCCCGTAGCCTGCTCACCTAGGACCAAGAACTGTTTGGTGTCGTTGATGATGACCGAGTTGATGTGGTCATAGCCCGGGACGTCGTGCGTCGTGAGGTCCTGGTCTTCGCGCCAGTTTTCAAACCAGAACTGCGCGCTGCGGAACAAGGTCGTCCCCTCGAAGTCCTCGGCGGGTCGGTCACTAATGATACGGACGTCCACGTTGTTGCCGCTCACGTAGGCAAGTGCGTAGTCGTGGTTGAAGGGCTGGTCTCCGACCAGCTCGACCTCGATCGTCGTGTTCGAGGAACTAGCATTGTCAAAAACCAGGAGTGGCCCGTTGACCGCGTCACCCTTTGCATTGGTGATGGTCGTATTGGACTTGATGCCGAAAGCCGTCTCGGTGCCGTAAGCCTGGACGTTGCTAAGCGTGATCGTGCCGCCACCCAAGGATGTGGCGAAGCCCGAGCGCATGTTCGTGACCACCACGTTGTCCACGGTCAGCCCGGACGAGCCGGTGTACATCCGCACGCCCCCTTCGGCGCCGGAGATCAATAGGTCGTTGGGGATCTCGTTCTGGTGGTAGGTAACTCCGTACTGCTGGTAGAGTGGGTGGTCGATGACCCCTTGAGACGGGAACAGTTCGCCGGTAACCGTACTGTTGGTCAGCGTCGTGTTAGTAGAAGTCTGAACGAAGAAGCCGTGCCCAAAAGTGTTGACCTCCAGGTGCATGTCGTTGATGACGGCATTGGTGGCCTCGCCGACGCGGAACGCAGAGGCCTTGCGGTGTGAGAGAAAAGGGGTGATGCCTCCCGAGGCGCCCTTGCCGAATGCGTCTCCCAAGCCATACGCATCGGTCCGGGAGCCCCGCGTCACGACGTGGGCGCCGTCAACGGTATTGCTTTCGCCGGAGAGTTCGACGTACTGCGTCGCCCAATCGGCGTAGCGCTGCGAACCGGGGTCGGTGTCGAGCGCAATGTCTTGGCCGATCAGATTGATGCCCTGTACCAGGTTGTTGGAGCCGGAGATCCGGATGACGTCGACCCCGCTGTCGTGCCCAAGATTGCGTCCGAAGCCGTCCAGCTTGCGGGTGTCGAGGTTGATGGTCGCGCCGGACAGGTTGTAGGTGTTGCCGGCGCCGCTGAGCTCCATGAAGATCGGCATGGAATTGGTCGGATTCGCGATATGGTCGCCGTTGATCCAGTACTGACCCGGCGTGACAACGCCCGTCACCGGGTGGGGGTCGCCGCCGGTCGCGCTGAGCGTGACCGTAGAATTGTTCACCGACAAACCGTAGCCCCGCAGCTCCGCCAGGCTGTTGGCGGTGTACTGCGCCGCTGCTTGGCCAGCGCAAGCGATGAGGCCCACGAAGACGATGAGGACTGTGGTTCGGCTGCCTATGCTCACTCTCATCCCTCCATCCATTCCGCATGGATTGATCCACGCCCTGGCGTCATGGCGCATCGCTCCCAGATAACAGCAAACTCGCAACTTGACGGCGACCAACCTAAAATGGCAGCCCGTCCCCTGCTGCGATAGGAGACGGGCTGCATCTCGAAACTCCGTGTGATGCCAACGCCGACCCTAGGCCATACGACGGCGGACTAGCAGCAAACCTCCCAGACCCAACAGGATGACGGCGGAGGGTTCGGGGACGGCGGCGGAACCGGTAGCAAGCGCGCCGACGCCGGGATTGCCGAAGTTGGATCTCCACAAGTCGTATTGGCTTGAGCCGATCGGCGTGCCCAGGCCGCCGTCGTTTGGAAGTGCAGTAGTACTCCCCAAGTTGTCTCTCCAAGTGGTGTAGTCCGCTGCGTCTACAACACCATCTTCATTGTAGTCGCCGGGAGTCCCCCCAGCGCCGGCTAGGCTCAAGATGAGATCATTGCCAGACACACTCAGCGATCCGGAATAGCCGGTGGGCGCCGCGACTGTAACGCCCGCCCCGAGGGTGTAGGTCGTGTTCGCGTCGCCATTGAATAATGTGTAGTCGCCCAAGGCCAAGGCGCCTGACGTGAGATCCGCGAGCGCAAACGTGTTGTCGTTGAAGACTACGTTTGTCCCTCCGGCCAAAGAACCGACCACGTCGATTGTGGAACTGCTCAACCCGGCGTCGAGCACAAAATCGACCGTCGAACTCGCCGCGAACTGCAGCGTGTTATTCGCAACCGCTCCAGAAAAGTCGAACGTGAGCGTGTCCGATGCGGTCGGCGATTCGCTACCGGGCTGCACCGTTCCGCCGATGCTCCAATCCGAGGCGTAGGTCAGCGTGCCATTGCCGCGCAGTGTACCGCCGTTGGAGATAACTCTCTGCTCAATGGTCAGTGCACCGATATCGACCGTGCCAGTGTTGTTCAAGGCAAGGACCGAGGTGCTGTCCCCCAGAGCGCTTGTGTGCCCTAGCGTGACGACGACGTTGTTTGACGCGACTACCTGGCTTCCAATCCAACTGGCGCTGCTGTCTCCGTTGAGCTCTACGGCGCCGTTCCGGAAGTTGATGCTGGCGTTGACCATCGTTACGCCGTCGGCGCCCGCGATCGGAGTGAGAATGCCGCCCGTGGCAGAGGTGCCACTCAAGCCGGCAGCTATTGGGTCGATGAACGTGTTGAACAGCCGGCCGTTGACGACGATCTTCCCATTGGTGCCGCCGGGACCGTTCGCAAAAATGCCGAAGCCGTTCGACGACGCCGCGTCACCGGTGGTCGCAAAGATGCCTCCCTCGATGTTCAGCACGCCCGATCCGTAGTTCACCACGGTGCGCGTTCCATTGCCCGATCGCATCAGGTACCCGATCGAGATGTCACTCCCGCTGTCGAATCGACCACCGCCGCCGCCAGATGCGTTCGCCACGTTCATGAAATAGCCCGAGAGATCTCGCTCAGCGGGGGATTCAATCGTCACAATCGCGTTGGCCGTAAGTCCTCGCAACTGCAGGGTGCCATCGTCCCAGACGCCCGTGCCCGCCTCCCCAAGCGCGGTATCGCTACCGAGCGAAAGAATGGTGTTGGCGATATTGTTGCGAATAACCGCTCGGGAAGAATTGGTGCCGCCCGTAACAAGCGTGCTACCGACGCCGGTGTTGTTGCCGTTCAGCTCCACTCGACCCGACTGTTCGTCGATGAACATGACGTCGTTTACAAAGTTGATATCGCCGTTGAACACCACGGATGCGTACTGGATCGGGACGGTAGTAGTGACAAGCGGATCGGCATAGACGCTATTCTTAAGCACGACCTTGCGACGCTTCAGGCCCCCACCAAGAGTCATATCGATGTCAAAGGTTTGCAACATCCCGGCGCCCGCTTCGGCACGAAAGATGGGGGTGTGATCATTGACTACGGTCACGCCGTTGTCGACGTTGCCGCCGACTTTGACCGCAAATCCCGTAATCGTGAAGTTTCCGGCCCCCGGGAGGAAGTGGAACGCGGCGCTATTGGTCTCCACGGCTTCGTTGGTAGCCGGATCACCATTGTTGTCTAGGTATCCGTTGCCCAATTGCAGGGGCTGCCCGGCGGGGACGACAAACGGACTGGCATAACCGGGATTCGTGGTCGGATCGAGGTCGTTGTTGATCGTCGTGCCGGCGGAATCAAACTTGAGAGAATCGCCTGGGAACTGGAATTCTGGACCGAGCACGCCAGAACCCAAAGCGTCAACAGCGAACCAGTTATTGTCGTCCGAGAACGTGGAGCCGTTGCCGGCCCCAGTCCAGGTGATGCTGGCTTGGCCCTGGACGATGGATGTCTGGCCAAGAAGCGCCAGACATACGCTCAGCAAAGCGGATTGGAATCTCAGTAGACGACTCATCGGCTTCAAACTCCTAGGAATGGTTGGTATTTCGCCGCTGGCCGGCCGCCGACAGGCAGGCAGGTTGACTGGCATAAAGGTCGTTCACAAAGGCGGGTCGCAAGTCGTGGCCCGGTACGCGTTCAGGCGTCCTCCAGCGGGCAGTCAATTCAGGCCAATCCCGTCGGCGCCGGCGCGGGTGGAGGTCGCCTGATAGAGGTCGAAGTCAATGTTGTCCGCAAGGAACTCCACGTGCCCGTCGGCGTAGAGCATGTTGCATCCGCCTCCAGAATGCTGGCTGCCGAAAGGCACCTCATTGCCGTCAGACGGATCATTACACCCGATGTCGGTGTTGATGGCGTTCTTGGTTCCTCGCAGAGCGCGGGTAAAGCTGACGTTTGTAGCGCTCTTGCCGGCGCCCCCTTGGTACCAGGTAGGCTGGCCCCCTTCGCAGGTGCCGTACCCCGGCGCGCTGTCTCGGGTCCCGAAAAAGCTCTCGCCGGCCAGGAACGTGTTGGACGAGCCATCGGTAATCTGTGAGAACTTCGTCCCGCTGTTGACGTAGAGCACGCCGTCGTCCGCCACAATGCCGCTCGCGGTGACGATCGGGGTGGTCGCGGGGTCGACGGTTCCGAATCGCGACGACCCAGTGCTTTGGCTGTGTCCCCGGCCGCCGTAGCTCCCGTAGTAGTCCCGACGATAGCCGTTGCCGCTGGTTTCCTCCCACTTGGAAAGGCTAGGGCAGAGCAGCGCTGAAAGACGGGCGTTGTCCATCGCGTCCCGCTGGGCCGCGGAGAGCGACCGGAAAAAATAGAGCCAACCACCGTCGAAGTCGAAGTTGAACTGCGCCTCGAGCGCCCCTTCCTCGTAGTAGGGCAGGGTCTGGTGGATGTGGGTCCACCCCCTGCAACCCTCTGCCGGGCAGCCCGCCTCAAAATCAAGCGTCATGCCATCGGGAAAGCGTCCGCGAGCGGACTCGTAGTTGAGCGACGCGAGGCCCATCTGCTTCAGGTTGTTGGTGCACTGCATGCGGCGAGCCGACTCCCGCGCCGCCTGAACCGCCGGCAGCAACAACGCCACTAAGATCCCGATGATCGCGATGACGACCAACAGCTCAACCAGCGTGAAGCCTGAACGTCGCGAGGCAGATCGCCGATAGCGTTGAGCGATGAACTTCACATTAATCTCCTTATTATTCTCAGTCACGTCAGGGACTCGACGAAAGTGCGAGCTCGATGTCTTCGCCGCCGCCGGTCACCTCCACGGCGAGATCGGATGTCGAGCGGTTTGAGTATTTCTTCGGGATTAGCCAGGTAGCCTGGGGCGTTTTCGACCGTGCAATACTCGGCTTCGGCGCGTTGCTCGGCTTGCCTTGCAACTCGTCTTCCAGGGAATTGTAGGTGGGGCCGTCGTCGGGGACCTGATAGGAGGTAACCGTTACCGAGTATTTGCCCGGCTTGGCGCCATCGCCCGGCTCGTAGGTTGATAGCCGGAAACGGCCGTCGCCGCCGATCTCTCCGCTCGATGGCCGGCCCGACACGGGAAAGAACTCGACCTTTCCCGCCGAAACAGGGGCGCCGTCGAGCGTTACGGTCCCTACGACCTCGACGAGACCATTAGAATTGAATCCGCATCCGGTCAGAGCCAGAGCGAATGGAAGACAAAGGGCCGCTCGACAGAACCGCGTACGCGCGGCGCCAGTAGCCCGAGCTGGAGAGCTAATGGGCCCACGCAGCCGCGGGGCTGATCGCCGAGTGGAACTTGATCCCATCGACAGTGCGGTAAACCGCACATCCATTAGAAGGTACAAATACTGGGAGGGGAATGGGGGAGGCCGCAAAGGAGTCGATAAGAACACGCTCCGTTGCTGGGTTTCCGCCGGCCTCGAGGCTTACTACGAAACAATCTTTTAAATTGTTGAAAATCCTGTCCAGAAGGGCGGGCCGCTGCCCCCCCCTAACTGGGGCCAGGATGGTTCGGCTCACCGCAGGTGCGCGCCGAATGGAGGAAGTCTTTTCGGCCGCATTTTTTCGTAGATCGAGCCACTCCACACGGATTCAATAGGCTCCTTTGGAAGGTTCATTTTCGCGCCCAGGCGAAACGATGCGACGATTCCGGGGTTCCTATCTCGCGGCGGCCCGTACCAGAGCAGGGTCGCCCGAATTAGAATTGGGGCCCCGACCAGCGCCCGGCGCCGATCGCGTGGCAGGCCGCACGCGGCACTCTTCCGCAAATCATTTCTCCTCTCAACTCAGAGCAACTCAACTCGATGACTATGCACCGAACCGCCTTCGGCGATAGCAAGCCGCAACTCTGCACCAACCGCCAGGTTCCGTCACGGAGTGGCGGCATCGCGTTGTGCCCTATTTCCCCCCCCCGTATGCGGGGTGCGTGCCTGCTGCTGACGGCGTTCTTGTTGGGGGCTCCAGCGGTTGCGACTGCAGAAGACGCCGCCGGTGCTGGGCCTGCGGAATCGATGGACAAGATGTGGGGAGAGCAATCGGCAGAGGGCGGCGACGTCAATTCCCGGTCGCTCGGGCTCTTCCGCGACGGCAACTACGCGATGTTCATCCATTGGGGCCTCTACTCGAACTACGCGGGGCGGTGGAACGATAAGACCTACTACGGGATCGGCGAGTGGATCATGAACCGCAACATGGCGGGGATCCCGGCCGCCGAGTATCAGGCGTCCGCCAAGTCGTTCAATCCGGTCGACTTCGACGCACGCGCGATCGCCGGATTGGCCAAAGACGCCGGGATGAAGTACATCGTCATCACGAGCAAGCACCACGACGGCTTCGCGATGTTCGATTCCGAGCACCCCTTCAACATCGTCGATGCGACGCCGTTCGGCCGCGACCCGATGAAGGAGCTTGCCGAAGCCTGCCGGGAGGCCGGCCTTGGTTTCGGGTTCTACTACTCGCACAATCAGGACTGGACTTCCCCGGGCGGCAGCGGCGGCCCCGGCAAGAATCCGGACGGCAGCAGGGCCTCGTTCGACCAGTATTTTAAGGAGAAGTGCTACCCGCAGGTCAAAGAGATTTGCACCAATTACGGCCCGCTCGCGATCGTGTGGTTCGACACGCCCGGCAAGATGCCCAAAGAGCATGTGGTTGCGCTCCGCGACCTTGTGCGGGAGACGCAGCCGGGCGCACTGTTGTGTAGCCGCATCGGTCACGGCATGGGCGACTATGTCAGCCACGGCGATATGGAGGTCCCCCCCGAGAACATCGAGGGGCTGTGGGAGACGGTCGATACGACCAACGACTCTTGGTCGTACGCTTGGTACGACTCCAACTGGAAGGGACCGAGTGAGATCCTCCACCGGCTAGTCAGTACTGTCGCCCGTGGAGGTTCCTACATGCTCAACGTCGGACCCGACGGGACGGGGGTCGTCCCGGCCCCGTGCCAGACCTTCTTGCGACAAGCCGGCGACTGGGTGCGTCGCCACCCGGAGGTCGTGTACAGCGCCGGGCCCTCTCCCTGGGGCCGCGCCCTCCCTTGGGGCGACGTCACCACCGCGGGAGAGGATACTCTACAACTGGTCGTGTTCGATTGGCCTCGCGATTCCAAGCTTCACCTGCCCGGGCTGCAGAGCCCGATCAAGTCGGCCGTTCTGCTAGACGGGGAGAAAGAGGTTACGCTTGAGGTAGAACGCAACGAGGGCTGGACCACGCTGCTGCTCCCCTGCAAGGCGCCAGACCCGCTGGCGTCCGTGATCAAGGTCCGCTTTGACGAGACGCCGGTGGTGAAGCCCGTCCGCGGCGTTCACCCCAACTTCACCTCGACCCTCGACGCCCACTTTGCCGAGGCCTCCGGCGCCAACAAGGAACGACTGCGTTGGATGGAGAAGTTTGGGGAGTGGAAGCACCAGACCCAGGTCGGACCCTGGACCGAAAACGGCAAAGCGACCTGGGACATCGACGTGAAGGAGCCGGGCTTCTACCGCGTCGGCCTCTGCTACCGGGGCGACGGTCGGCTGGTGTGGAAGATCTCGACCGACGAGGGGGAGACGGTGCAGAACCAGCAGGCGGCGACCGAAAAATACGCGATGAACCCCATGGGCGTGCTTGAGTTCAAGACCCCCGGCAGGCACACCATCTCGGTGGCGCTGGTCGATGGCGACCGCGAAACAGCGAGCTTCGCGCGGCTTGAACTCCAGCCCGAAGGCTAGCCGCAGGGGTCTGCAGACCATCGACACGTCGGTTGAGGCGGCCCAGAAGGCCGCCCTCGGGGTCCGACGTTCTATCCAGAACCTTTTCCGGGAGCCGCCATGAAGTCCACCCGCCCTCTCGTCTTTGCACTGGCTGTTGCGACCGTCGCCTCGCTCGCCCCCCCCGGCGTGACGGCGCGGGCCCACGCTGATGGAGGAACGACGCCGCAGGCCCAGGCGTTCGTCCACCCCGGCCTCGCCCACAGCCAGTCGAACCTCGACTTCGTCAAGCAGCAGATCGCCGCCCAACAGCAACCGTGGCTCGACGGTTGGGAACGACTCAACCGTTCGCGCTACGCCAGCCTGAACTGGAAGCCCCGCCCGATGGCTCACGTGCAGCGCGGGGTGTACAACCGGCCCGATATCGGTTCGTCCGATTTTTCGGATGACGGCAACGCGGCCTACACGCACGCGCTCCACTGGGCGCTCTCCGGCGACGAGCGACACGCCCGCAAGGCGGCCGAGATCATCGACGCTTGGTCAAGCACGTTGGAGACGGTGACGAATCACGACGCGCGGTTGCTCGTAGGCATGACCGGCCACAAGTATTGCAACGCCGCAGAGTTGCTCCGGCACACGTGGGACGGCTGGCCCGAGCCGGCGCAGCAGAAGTTCCGAGACATGCTGAACCAAGTGTGGTACCCGATCATCAAAGACTTCTACCCGTCGGCCAATGGCAACTGGGACGCCTCGATGCTGCAGACGATGATCGCCATGGGGGTCTTCCTAGAAGACCGCACGATGTTCGATCGCGCCGTCAACTACTTCCTCGACGGCGACGGGAACGGCGCCGTCCGGAACTACTTCAACGACTTCGGCGAGTGCCAAGAAAGCGGCCGCGACCAGGCCCACACCCAGATGGGCCTCGAGTTCCTTTCCAACACCTGCGAAACCGCGTGGACGCAGGGGGTCGACCTCTACGGCGCGTACGACAATCGCTTGCTGAAGGGTTTCGAGTACACGGCCAAGTACAACCTCGGCTTCGATGTTCCCTACGAAAGGTACACCAGTTTCGAGGGAAGGTACGACTACAAGTCGATCTCTCGCGACTCTCGGGGGAGGCTGCGGCCCATGTACGACAAGGTCTACAACCACTACCACAACCGCAAAGGGCTGGCGGCAGAGTACACGAAGCAAGCGGCATTAAAGGATCGCCGCGGCCGAGGCTCGAACGGGGCAATGCCCTGGGACGCGCTTATGTACGCCGATCCGCCGGAGGACCCGGCCACATCCCAGCCGGCGTCCCGTTCGGAATCTCAGCCGGAACCTACGCCATAGGCCGAGGGAGGCCGGACGGCGCTTTTGCTGCATGCCGCAGACGCCTGCAGCGGCGGCCGAGCGCGCGAGTGCGGCGCCGCCCGACCGACAAGTGCGTGAACACGCGCTGCCGCCCGCTGGATGCTGCGAGCCGCTCTCATCGATCGGCGGAGGAGATCCACTACCGGCGTGGCGCGCGTTCGGCAAGCGGCTGATCGAGCCCCCACTGCTTGTTCGGCTCCGGACCGAGGGTTAGCTCCAGCTTTCCGCCTTCGGCAAACTCTTGTTGCGAGATCCAGCAGCGGTTGAGGGGAGCGCCGTTGAGCGTGGCCGACTGGATGTAGCAGTTCTCGGGGGACTGGTTGTGGGCCACGATCTCGAACGTAGCCCCCGGGAAGTAGCTCTTGTCTAGCTTTACCTTGACCCGGTCGAAGAGGGGCGCCGTGATCTCGTAGACCGAATCGACACCCGCTCCGCCGTCCGTCTGGAAAAGACCGATCGCCATGAGTACGCCGAGGGCGCCCATCTGCCCCTGGTCCTCGTCGCCGTGATAGCCGCCGTAGGGCGAGGTGTCGCCGTGCGCCTTCAGCTTGACTTCGCGGACCCACTTTTGCGCCAGCCACGGCTTCTGGCTGTAGTTGAACAAGTGCGCCATCGCGGTGCCCGGCTGGTTGTCGTAGTCCACCAGCGTCTCGGCGTGGTGGCCATGGTCGGCGACGAAATTTAGCGGGACGCTTTGCTCGAACGAGTGGTTGAGAAACTGAGCGTATTGCTCATTTCCCCCGAACAACCCGATCAGGCCCCCCATGTCATGGGGTACGAAGTTCGTGTAGATCATGGTGTTGCTCTCGCAGAAGCCCCGGCCGGTCATTCCCTTCCCCAGCGGAGAGAACCCCGGCATCCACGATCCGTCTTTCATCTTGGGCCGCATGAGTCGGGTCTCTGGGTCCCACAGGTTGCGGTAGTTCTGTGAGCGCTTCAAGAAGAATTCGTAATCGTCCTGCTTGCCCATTGCCTCGGCCAGCTGGGCAAGGCACCAGTCTTGATAGGCGTACTCCAGGGTCATCGCGGCGCCGTCGCGATGGCCGCCGGAGCCCCCCATGTCTTCGGGCACGTAGCCTAAATCGACGTAAAAGCGCATCCCGCCGCCCCTGGCGTCGCGAGAGTGTTCGTAACCGGCGTGGTCGCGGATGCCTCCCGGGAAGGCGTTCTTCCTCAGGCCCTGGTAGGCGGCCTCCGCGTCGTAGCCGCGGATACCCTTGTTGTAGGCGGTCGCGAAGAAGGGGGTCGCCGGATCGCCAATCATCACGTAGGTGTAGTTCCCGCCGGACGGCCCGCGCGGGATCAAACCGCCGTCGCGGTGCATGTCGACCATCGTGTTGCAGAAGCCGTCCATAACGTCGGGGTAGGCCATCGACCAGAGGATATTGAGAGACCAATGGCTCCCCCACAACGCGTCAAAGTTGTAGTGGTCGAAAAGAGGGCGCCCGTCTGCGCCGAGCCTAACCTGCCGCACCCGCGGCTCTGCTCCCGTCATGTCGCAATAAGAGCCGTCAACGTCACTCACGATCCGGCGTCCCAGCAGGGCGTGCCAAAGGTCGGTATAGAGCTTGGTTTGGTGTTCGGGCGCCCCCCCGGTCACCTCGACGCGGCTCAGCAGGTCGTTCCACTCGGCGGTCGACTCGGCGCGGACGAGGTCGAAGTCCCAGTGCGGGGCCTCCGCCTCGAGGTTCTTCCGGGCGTTCTCGACGCTGGTATAGGAGAGCGCCACCTTGGCGACTACCTGCTCGTCCTTGGTGGTAGCGAACCGGACGGCGGCGCCCGCGTCCCGCCCGTCGACGGACTGCTTCTCAGCAGACAGTTTTCCCCGCGACCAACCGAGAAACTCATCGAACGGCTTGCTAAATCGGGCGACAAAGTAGACGTACGTGTCCTTGGGGCGGCGGGGGGTCTTCTCCATGAGCGCGTAGCCGGCAATTTCTGTGTCGCTTACCTGCTTTACGCTCGACGACACGACGGCCCCGTGGGCTAGGAACGCGCCGGTGTCGAACAAAATGTAGCTCCGATCGCCGGCAGGAAACGTGTAGCGGTGAAACCCGACCCGGCAGGTTGAGGTTAGTTCTGCCGTGACCCCGTACCGCTTCAGCACGACCTTGTGGTAGCCGGGCTCGACGACTTCGTCGTCGTGAGAGTAGGGCGACTGGTACTGGTCCATCCCCTGGTGACCGCGGAAATCGCCGGTTGTCGGCATCACGGGGATGCCCGCCATCTGCCAGGCGTGGATGTGGCTGAAGCAGCGGATGTTCGTGTCGTCGTAGAGGTAGCCCGACTGCCAACTCCCTTTGGTGCGGGTATCGGGGCTCAGATTGACCATCCCGAACGGCCGGCAGGCCGACGCGAAGTAGAACCAGCGCGAGTTGTGCGTATCAATCTGCGGGTCAACCAGTCGGCTAGGGTCAGACGCCTGGACCTCCCACACGCAGATCCAGCCGGCCAGGAAAAGGACGAACGCCGCTGCGAGTCGAGGAGTTTTCACGTTGGAATCTCAATTGGGGTCTGTCGTTAACCTTGCGGGACGTCCGCTACTCTGGGGCGGCAGCCCGCCACTGGAGGAGACCGCATCGCGGGGCGGCCGCCACGGGCAGCAACCGCATCCCAGTCAACTCTCCGAAGAAGGCGAAAAGTCCGGGGCCCTGCACAATTTAGACCGGTTCTCGTCCCGACCACAGCTGAGGTCGCTGGACCGGACCGGGTAGACGCCGGGCCTTCAGAATATCCGGTCTTATTGCCAAATTCTACGAATAATTCCGCCATTGTTCGGCACATTGGGGCCGTCGGACGGTTTTATCTGTCTCATTCAGACGGATGTCGACGTTCTAGACGGCCGACGCACGGTTCGGGCCATGCTTTGCCCAGAAAAGGTTGCAGCTAGAGCAAATCGATGAATATTCTTCGTAATCTGCCGGTCGCTGGACGGATACCGAACGAGAGCAAAGTATGTCCCTCCCAGATGGCTACTCATGAGTGACGCGTCGTCGGATGCCGTGTTTATCGAGCGTCTTACCTCCTGCCAGGTTCGACTGCGGGCGTTTGCGCTCTCGATCGTGCCCAGGAGCGACGACGCGGATGACGTGCTCCAGAGTGCGTGCGTCAAGCTTTGGGAAAAGCGGGGAGACTACGATCCCGATCGCAACTTCTTCCCCTGGGCGAGCGGCTTCGTCTTGATCGAAGTACTGCGGCTGCGTCGGAAGAAAGCGACCGACAAGCTGATGTTTGGGGAGGCCCTGATCAATTCGCTGGCCGCCGACTACGTGGCCGGCGTGACCGAGATGGACCTGCGCCGCGAGCAGTTGCGGCTGTGCGTCGCAAAGCTTTCTCCACGCGACCGCGACCTCTTGGGGGAGCGGTACGACGCGGACCTGAAGGCGAAGCAACTGGCCGGGAAGCGTGGCATGCCCGTTACTACCGTCTACAGCGCATTGGCGCGTATTCGGGAGTCGTTGTACCGGTGCATCGAAGCGAACCTGGCGAAGCAGACTCATGCGTGATTCAGGCGTTCTTCAAGATGAACGAACCGCGGTGAAACAATGAACATGATTCAGCTCAGAGCGCTGGCTTCACGCTGGCTTGAGGAGGGACTCGAAGCCGAAGAGCTTCATGAGCTCGAGGCCACGCTTTCCGAGAACGGCGAGGCGCGTCGCACGTTTCTTGCCTACATGAGCATCCACGCTGAGCTGTCGAATATCTCGGCAGGCAAGGAGTGGGTGAGCGAGCTCACCAGAAGCGCTCCGCCGCAGCCCGCCGGTGCGGCCGTCTCGACCTCGGCTGCGCCATACCTGCTGCGAAACGCCTTCGGGCTGGCAATCGCGGCATCGCTGATGTTGATCGCGCTCGGGGTGTGGCGGGGCTCGGACTGGGACCGAGACGCGGCGCAGGACCGGCAAATCGCAGCGAACGTGGCGCAGGGGCCCGCGATGCTGTCGGGCATCCAGCCCCTCTCAGAGAACTGCCGTTGGTACGTCGAAGAGGCCAACCGCGGGCAGCCCGAGTCGATTCAGCCCGGGGACGTGATCCGCGTCACCAGCGGCAGGCTAAGCCTGGAGTACAGCCATGGCACCAAGGTTGTGCTGCACTCGCCGGCCGCCTACCAACTGTTGTCCGACATGAAGGCCAAGATGATCGTCGGTCGGTTGAAAGCAACCGTGTCCGAAGGGGGGAAGGGATTTTCGGTGGCCACGCCGCGGGCGACCGTGGTCGACCTAGGAACCGAATTCGGCGTCGAAGTAAGTGACGACGGCGCCACCGATGTGCTGGTGTTTCAGGGCGAGGTCGACGTCGATCTCCACGGCGACCTCGCCGGCGTCTCCCCCGCGCAGAGGCTGCACATGGGCGAGGGGGTGCGTCTTGACGCCCGCGGGACCAAGAGCCGAATCGTCTCCATCAAGGAAAGCTCGTACTCCGAGCAGGGCGAGATGGATCACGACCTGCCGCTGGTGATCGCAGAGGTCCGCGACAACATCCTGCGTAATTCGCTCTTCAGTTTCTACGAGATTGTCGCGACGGGCCTCGGTGAAGACTCGCTGGCCTACGTCGATCGAATCGCCCACGAATACAACGGCGTAACCGCCGCCGGGATGCCGGAGTACTTGATCGGCGCTGAGTACGTCAAAATGTTCAACAGCGACAAGCTAAATCCGAGCATCTCGATCGACGTCAAGCTCAGCACGCCGGCCAAGCTGTACGTGTTCCTCGACGACCGCTTGGAGCCTCCCTCGTGGCTGGTGGAAGGGTTTCGAGACACGGGAGACGACATCGGCATCGACGCGGGCCCGTACCAGAGCGTCGGTCCGGAGTGGTTCAACACCGGTCCGACGGGCGTCGGGCCAGGGGAAAGCGTCGAGAACCAACTGTCTGTCTGGGTCCGCGAGATCCCAGGGCCGGGCGTGTTTCGGCTCGGCCCCGCGGTCGAGAGCGAGGGGAGTACCGGCGACTCGAACATGTACGGCATTGCCGCAACGCCGCTGGTTCGGAAGAAGTAGCGTTTGCCTGCATCCATGAGGGCGCGCTCAGGCTCGACGCCGGCGGCGGCGTCTTCAAGTGCGGGCCACTCTTGACCCTCGCTAGCTTTTCGGGGCGTGGTCGTTCAGCGTCGATCGGGCATCAGGCTTGCTCGGCGGTCTGGCGAAGCCCATCGGCTGCCTCCAACGCTGCTTTTCTCGCAAACAACCGGCGTCTGGCGCGCCGATCGATTACGCCCCCCCGCGGTCTTTAGATGAACCGGGGCCGCGGGCTCTTCGGCAAGAGTTGGGCAGCCTGGGCTGGCATTGGCACGCGTTCTAGCAGAAGGCTGCCGACAAATTGATCTGCATTAGGCTATAATCGCTGTTTGCCAGAACCGCGATCGCATCGCGATTGTGATTTCTTGGTGATCACGTCCGAACACACCGGCGCGAGCGACCTGCAGGCGCCGGACCCCGCTCTCCCTAGCGAGCGAACCAAGCCACGCCAACACCTGCGTCGTCCGGTGAGGGACAGATGAAACGGATGCCCGGCGGCAAAGTTAGGTCCCCACTCTTCCTACGCCACATTCGGCTTGTCGAACTTGCTGCCTGTCGAACCAGACTTCGCAAACTCCAGACCTAGGCGCCACGTGAACCGAATCATCACGCTCATTGCGATCTCTCTGCTTTCTGCGTACGAATCGAAAGCGGACGACGCGGTCTCGCAGCCCAACATTGTCTACTTCCTAATCGACGACATGGGCTACGCCGATTGTGGGTTCAACGGATCCACCGATATCCGCACGCCCCACATCGATCGGCTAGCGAATGAAGGCGCCGTCCTTAAGTCCTTCTACGTGCAGCCACTCTGCTCGCCGACGCGCGCCGCGCTCTTGTCGGGCCGCTACCCAACGCACACCGGGGTCTACCACGTGGTGACGCCCGGGGCGGAGTGGGGCTTGCCGCTCGACGAGCGCACGTTACCGCAGGCGCTGAGCGAGGCGGGCTACGCCACTTCCATCTGTGGCAAGTGGCATTTGGGGGAGTTTCGAGCCGAGTACCGCCCCAGTCAGCGTGGGTTCGGGCATCAGTACGGGCACATGATGGGCAACCTCGACTACTTCACGCATCTGCGAGATGGGAAGCTCGACTGGTACCGCAACGACGAACCACTGGAAGAAGAAGGCTATACCACCAGCCTCATTGCGGATGAAGCGGGCCGCGTAATCCGCAGCCACCCGTCGGGAAAGCCGCTATTTCTCTACGTCCCCTTCAACGGCGTCCATTCGCCCTACCAGACGCCCGCGAGCTACTGCGAGCCCTACCAAGAACTCCCCAAGCCGCGCAAGACCCTTGCCGGAATGATGGCCGCAGTGGACGAATCGATCGGAAAAATCGCCGCGGCCCTCGAAGAACGAGGGATGCGCGAGAACACCCTCATCATCTTCTCCAGCGACAACGGCGGGTCTAACCCAGGCAAGGTTTCGATGAACACGCCGCTGCGGGCAGGCAAGGGAAGCGTCTATGAGGGAGGGGTCCGCGTCCCCGCATTCGCTACCTGGCCGGGAAAAATCGCTGCCGGGTCAACCATCGACGAGCCGATGCACGTTGTTGACTGGTATCCAACCCTGCTCAAGCTCGCCGGCGCTCCCGCCTCTCAGCAGCACGCCCCGGACGGACTCGATATCTGGCCTGTGCTGACCGAGGGCGCGCCGAGCCCCCACGACGCGATCCTGCTCCAGGGGACCACGCCGCCAGTGAAGGCGTTGCGGATGGGAGACTGGAAACTAATCGCCAACGATTCGTCGCCGCCAGAGCTCTACAACCTCGAAGCGGATATCGCCGAAAAGCGCAACCTTGCCGACGCCCGCCCCGACTTGGTGCGATCGATGCGCGAGCGGCTCAACGCGATGACCAAGGACGCACTCCCCTTGGGGGGCCCGCTCCCGTCCGCGAGATGACGCCGCTTCTGGAGGCGGCTTTTTGTTCTGTAGCTATGAAGACCATGCGCATCATCGTCCTCGCCATTTGCCTTGCTGTGCCGGCTGGCCTCTGCGCAGCCGACGCTCCCCCTCCGAACGTCGTGTACGTCCTCGCCGACGACCTCGGCTACGGGGATGTCCGCTGCCTTAATCCTGAGCGGGGGAAGATCGAGACCCCCCACATCGACCGGCTGGCCGGCCAGGGTATTGTCTTCACCGACGCGCACAGCGGGTCGAGCGTCTGCACGCCGACTCGGTACGGCGTTCTCACGGGCAGGTACGCGTGGCGCACTAGGCTTCAAAAGGGGGTGCTGGACGGCTTCCCGGAGCCGCTGATCGCCGCAGACCGGCTCACCGTGGGTAAGCTGCTCCAAGCACAGGGCTATCGCACGGCCTGCATCGGCAAGTGGCATCTCGGATTCACGATCGAGAACTCAGCCGGCGCCAAGAAGGCGGCAGGAGCAAGCGCCCCGGCGCCCGTTGGCGCCATCACCCAGAACGGTCCGCTCACGCGGGGCTTCGACGAGTACTTGGGGTTTCAACACGCGAGGTCGATGGACTCACTTTTTGTAGCAGACCGCGTCACGAAGTCGGTTGATCCTGTGGACGTGCTTCCGCTGTTAGCGGCAGAAGCGAGGGCGTTCGTCTCGCGTCAGGCGGAGCGACGTCAGCCCTTCTTCTTATACTTCGCGCTCAACTCGCCCCACACTCCGATCGTTCCGTCGGCGCCGTGGCGGGGCAAGAGCGGCCTGGGCGACCACGGCGACTACGTAATGGAAACCGACTGGGCCGTGGGGGAGGTCCTTGCAGCGATCGACGAGGCCGGGGTCGGCGGGGACACCCTCGTCGTCTTCTCAAGCGACAACGGCTGCTCCAAGGCGGCCAACATCACCCAGCTTCAAACGCAGGGACACTACCCAAGCGCGTCGATGCGCGGCTCGAAAGCGGACATCTTCGATGGGGGACACCGGGTGCCGCTCATCGCGCGGTGGCCCGGTCACATCAAACTAGGCAGCCGCAGCGATCAGCTTGTTTGCCTTACCGATCTCATCGCGACGTGCGCCGAGCTGTGTGGCGTGGTCCTCCCCGACACGGCCGGCGAGGACAGCATCAGCATGCTGCCCGCCCTGCTCGGCACGGGCGCCGCCCCCCGGCACGAATCGGTGGTGCATCATTCGATCAATGGCTCGTTCGCGATCCGGCAGGGACCGTGGAAGCTCGAGCTCTGCGCCGACTCGGGGGGCTGGAGCGATCCGAAGCCCGGCAGCAAGGCCGCCGTGAGGCTTCCGCAGGCCCAGCTCTACAACCTTCAGGCCGATATCGGAGAGACGAACAACGTGCTAGCCCAGCATCCGAAGGTCGTCGAACGACTGACCGCGTCTCTCGAGCAGATCGTCTCCAACGGCCGCAGCACCGCGGGGGCGCCGCAGGCCAATGACGTCGCGATTCGCATCAGAAAAGGGCCGGCGACGCCGGCCAAGCAGAAGTACGCCCCCTCGTCATGAGATCGCCTACCCTACTCTTGGCCGGGTTACTGCTTGCCGCCGGAAACGCGCCGCCGGTCCAGAGCGCCGAGGTGAAGCCCGATCGCCTTGTAGTTTACAAGAGCGTTGATGGTGTCGAGCTGAAGCTGCACGCCTTCGAGCCGGACGGCCTCATGCCGTCCGATCGCCGGCCGGCGATCGTGTTCTTCTTCGGGGGGGGCTGGAACGGCGGCGATCCGAAGCAGTTCTACCAGCAGGCCGAAGCGCTGGCCGGCCAGGGGATGGTCGCTTTCTCAGCCGAGTACCGCGTTAAGAGCCGGAACAAGACGACGCCGCTCGAGTGCGTCAAGGACGCCAAGTCGGCGATCCGCTGGGTGCGCCAGCACGCCGCAGAGCTTGGGGTGGACCCCGACCGTATTGTGGCCGCCGGCGGATCGGCCGGGGGTCACATCGCCGCCTGCACCGGCGTGATCGACGGGTGCGAAGAAGCGGGGGAGGACCAGAAGATCAGCTCCGTCCCCAACGCGATGATCCTCTTCAACCCTGTGCTGGACACGACCGACAAGGGCTTCGGCGCTAACCGCTTCAAGCCGGGGCAACGCACGACGCTGTCGCCCTGCCACCACGTGCGCGAAGGCCTGGCGCCCACGATCGTGTTCCACGGAACAACTGACACGACGGTGCCGTTTGAGAACGCGGAGCGCTTCGCCCAACAGATGACAGAAGCGGGCAATACCTGTGTGCTTGTCCCGTTCGCCAATAAGGGGCATGGCTTCTTTAACGGGACGCTTTTCCGACCGGCCAACGATGGCGTGGACTACGCGCAGACGATGGAGCGCGCTGTAGCCTTCCTTGCTACGCATGGCTTTCTTGCTACTCCAAAGTAACAACAACAAGAGGTAAGGGATTCGATGAACTGCACGCTCAGACTCCTCGCCGCGGCCGCGATGGCGCTGCTGGCAGGGCGATCGACCGTCGACGCCGCCAAGCCCAACATCATTCTCGTCATGCCAGACGACGTCGGCTACGGCGACTACCGCTGCCTGGGCAACCCTGTCATGCGGACGCCTTCGGTAGACGCGTTCAAGAAGCAGAGCCTGCTGTTCACGCAGTTCCACGTGAGCCCCACCTGCGCGCCGACCCGTGCGGCCCTGATGAGCGGCCGGCACGAGTTCAAGAACGGCGTGACGCACACCATCTACGAGCGCGAGCGGTTGAGTCTCGACACCGTCACGTTGCCTCAGATGCTGAAGTCCGTTGGTTACACCACCGGCATCTTCGGCAAGTGGCACCTGGGCGACGAGGAGGCCTACCGGCCAGAGAGCCGCGGCTTTGACGAGGTCTACACCCACGGCGGCGGCGGGATCGGGCAGACCTACCCCGGCTCGTGCGGCGACGCGCCGGGCAACAGCAATATCGACCCCGCCCTGTGGCACAACGGGAAGTGGGAGAAGACCACCGGTTACTGCACCGACCTGTTCTTTACGCAGGCCATCAAGTGGATGGACTCCCGCCGCGAGGAGTCGCAGCCGTTCTTCGCTTACATCTCGCTCAACGCCGCGCACACCCCGCTGGTCCTGCCCAAAGAGTACTATCAGCACTACCTCGGCAAGCCCGGCGTCAAAGAAGAGACCGCCAAGTTCTTCGGCATGGTCGAGAACGTTGACGCCAACTTCGGCACGCTCCTTAAGCAGCTCGACGACTGGGGCGTCGCGGACGACACGCTGGTCATCTACCTCGCCTCGGACAACGGCGGCACGAAGGGGATCCACGTCTTCAACGCCGGGATGCGGGGGAGCAAAGGGAGGCCCTATCAAGGGGGCACGCGTGTGCCGTGCTTCTTCCGCTGGCCCGCCGGCGGGATCCCGGCCGGGCAGGAGTGCGACGCATTGACCTCGGCGATCGATATCTACCCGACGCTCGCCGCGATCACGGGCGCCGAGCTTTCGGACAAGATGAAGCAACAAATTGAAGGCCGCAGCATGTTGCCGCTGCTGAAGAACCCCAGCGCACCCTGGCCCGCCCGCACCCTGGTGCACCACGTCGGCCGCTGGCCCAAGGGTGAGGTCGAGCAATGGAAGCACAAGGAATGCGCCATCCAGAACGCACGGTTCACGCTGGTGAACAACAAGGAGCTGTACGATCTTGAGGCCGACCCCGAAGAGCGGACGAACGTTATCGAAGAACACCCCGAGACGGTCGCCGAGCTGCGCGAAGCCTACGACCAATGGTGGAGCGAAGTGCAGCCGCTATTGGTGAACGAAGACGCCTTTGGCCCAAAGATCAACCCGATGAAGGCGCTCTACTGGGAGCAGTTCGGCGGCGGTCCGGACGCGGCGCTGCGCAGGAGGATGAACCCGGCGAGGCTCATCAACTAGGAACGAGCGTCCGAGTTTCTCAGCAGTTCACACGAGGCTCTGATTTCATGAAGGCAATGTTTACCAATCTGCTCGCGCTCGCCACGTTTCTGATGGCGACGCATTCCGGCCTGGCGGCGCGGCCAACCCAGCCGAACATCCTCCACATCCACGCGGACGACCATCGCCCCGACGGGCTGCGGGCTCTGGGCAACCCGCTGCTCGTGACGCCCAACCTCGACGCGATCGTCGAGCAAGGAATGACCTTTACGCGTTGCTACACCATGGGCTCGATGAGCGGAGCGGTCTGCCAACCGAGCCGAACCATGATGCTCACCGGCCGCTCGTGGAAGCGCATCCCTGGCGCTCCCGGCGCTGCGGCGGAGGCCGACGACCCGGCGACTTTCCTCCCCCGAGTGATCGCGGCGGCCGGCTATCAAACGTTCCACATGGGAAAGACGGGCAACGGCTTTCCGACGGGCACGCGGGAGTTCGAGATCAACGTGGTGGACGACGCCCGCGGACGCCCCCCCGAAAACGACCGCGCTCACTGCTGCCAGCGGCTGGCCGACCGCACGATTGAGTTTCTCAAGTCGCGTAAAGCCGACCAAGTAGACAAGCCGTTCTACGCCTACCTTGCGCCCCCGGTCCCGCACGACCCACGCTCCGCCGAACCGCGGTTCCACGACCTCTACGACGCCGACAAGATCCCCCTTTCGCCCGCGTTTTTGCCGCTACATCCGTTTAACAACGGCGAGATGACCGTGCGCGATGAGAAGCTGGCGCCGTGGCCCCGCACGCCAGAGGACACCAAGCGGCAGAACGCGGAATACTACGCGTGCGTCACCGGCCTCGACCACCACGTCGGACGGATCATCGCCCATCTGAAGCAGACCGGAGAGTGGGAGAACACCATCGTCGTCGTCAGCGGCGACAACGGGCTCTCCATGGGAGACCACGGACTCTTCGGGAAGCAAAACCTCTACGAGTTCGGCGGCATGCACGTTCCGCTGGTGATCGCCGGCCCCGGGGTTACGCACGGCAAGAGCGACGCGCTGGTGTACTTGATGGATCTGTTTCCGACCTTCGCGGGGCTGGCGGACGCTGAGATTCCCATCGGCGTCGAAGGGAAGACCATCCTCCCTATCCTCACGGGCAAGGAGACCAAGGTCCGCGAGGTCCTCTACACGGCCTACAAGAACTGCCAGCGGTCGGTCCGCGACGACCGGTGGAAGCTCATCCGCTACCCGCTTGTCGATCGCACTCAGCTCTTCGACCTCAACAGCGACCCGCTTGAATTGACGAACCTCGCCGATCGCCCCGAGCACGCAGCCAAGGTGGCCGAGCTGACCGCCCGGCTGGCGGAAGAAATGACGAGCTTCGCCGACAACGCGCCGCTGGAGGTCGCCAATCCGAAACCGGCAAAGTGGTCGCCGCCGGCGACGGCCCGCAACCGTGCGAGGCGTGGTTGAGTCCGTCTTCTGCGTTGCAGCGGACCGCTGCGCGAGAGCCGATCGCACCGCGGTTCGCGGCGCTCCTCCAATCGGATTCCCGGTCATTCCGCGGCGCACCGGCCCCATAGTCCCGCTGCCGCCTTATCCCTTACCGCTACGAGACCCCGAGCCGATGATGGATCTCACTAGGTTCTGGAGCTGGCTGCTGTGCGGCGCGAGCTGCGTGTGCACAGCCACGCAGTGCCCCGCGGCCGTGGTTACGCGGGACGTCTGCGTGTACGGCGCCACGGTCGGCGGCATCACCGCGGCGATCCAGTCGGCTCGCCAAGGAAAGTCGGTCGTTCTAGTCGAGCCCGGCCGGCATATCGGCGGCATGACCACCGGCGGGCTCGGCGCCACGGACATCGGCAACAAGGGGGTCATCGGCGGCATCAGCCGAGAGTTCTACCAACGGGTCGCCAAACACTACGCAGACGACGCCGCTTGGAGATGGGAGTCGCGCGACGACTTTTTCGCCCACCGGTCGAAACGCACCACGCTCGAAGAGGTCTCTGGGCCAGACGCCACGATGTGGACCTTCGAGCCGCACGTCGCAGAAAGAATCCTCAACGAGATGCTGGCCGACAACGGCTGCGTCGTTCAGTTTCAGCAGCGCCTATCGATCGCAACGATGGAGGGTCAACGAATCGTCGCGATCAAGACAGACGCCGGCGACGTCTACCGCGCCAAGATATATGTCGACGCCACCTACGAGGGAGACCTGCTGGCGATGGCGGGCGTGAGCTACCGAGTCGGGCGCGAGGCGAATGCGCAGTACAACGAAACGCTCAACGGCATCCGAGAACACACGCCCAAGAACCAGATCTACGGCGGCGTCGACCCGTACGTCGTTCCTGGTGACCCCGCCAGCGGGCTGATCCCGCTGGTGCAGCGGGGGAGCGGAGGGATCCCGGGCGACGGCGACCAGCGGGTTCAGGCCTACAACTTCCGCCTCTGTTTCACCAACGTCGCGGAGAACCGCCGCGAGCTCACCGTTCCAGACAACTACGACCCGGCGCTCTACGAGCTGGCCGCGCGACGCGCTGAGAAGATCGTCGAGTCCGGGAAACAACCCGTCCTGAGTAATTTCTGCAATCCTGTCTGGATGCCGAACAGCAAGACCGACATCAACAACAGCCAAGGCATCTCAACCGATTTCATCGGCATGAACTACGACTACCCCGACGGCGACTACGCTACGCGGGACCGGATCTGGAAGTCTCACAAAGATTACATCCTGGGCTTCTGGCATTTCATGTCGACCAGCCCGAGGGTTCCGCAAGGTCTGCGGCAAGAATTCGCGTCGTTCGGCCCCTGCAAGGACGAGTTCACTGGCGACGCTGGATGGCCGCACCAGATGTACGTTCGCGAAGCCCGGCGGATGGTCTCCGACTACGTGATGACGGAGCACAACTGCCGCGGCAAAGAGGTGGCAGACGACCCCGTCGGCATGGCCGCCTACGGGATGGACTCCCACAACTGCCAACGGATTGTGCAGGACGGCGCGGCCCGCAACGAGGGCGACGTGCAACAGCACGGCCTCAAGCCCTACCCGATCTCCTACCGGGCGATCGTTCCCGCCAAGGGGGAGTGTCAGAATCTGCTGGCGCCGGTTTGCGTGTCGGCGACCCACATCGCGTTCGGATCAGTCCGCATGGAGCCGGTCTTCATGGTGCTGGGCCAATCGGCGGGCGCCGCGGCCGTGATAGCAATCGACGCCGACACATCAGTGCAAGACGTCGATTACCAAAAGCTGCGCAGCCGGCTGTTGGCGGACGGCCAGGTGCTGGCGCGTCCTGCGGCCAAATCTGCCGGCCCGCCGAAGCCCCGCCTGACTGCCGACGGAGCGGGGCCCCCGATCATCTGCTTCGGCGACAGCATCACGAAGCGCGGCTACCCAGAAGAACTAGCGAAGCTGCTTGGCAAGCAGGTATTTAATGCGGGGGTCGCGGGCAACTCATCGCGCCACGCGCTCCAGCGGCTCCAACGAGACGTGCTTAGCCTACGCCCCGAGGTCGTCGTGGTTAGTCTTGGCACAAACGACTCTCGTGTTGCGGAAGACCGTGTGTTCGTGCCCGTCGACGAGTACGAGGCGAACCTCGCCACGATTGCAGAGTCGTGCCAGCGAGCAGGCATCCGGGTGATCTTCTGCACGGTCCCACCGATCGACGCCGATGCGTACTTCACGCGCCATCGACGGGAACCTTTCGAGCAGCGGGGGGGACTTCCGGCAGTGCTTGAGGACTACCGCGCCGCGGTCGTCCGAGTGGCGGATCGAAACGCCTTGTCGATCGTCGACCTGAACCAACAACTGGCGATGCGCCCCGACTGGCGTGATCAAGACGGCGTGCATCCAACGCGAGAAGGAAACCGGATCATCGCAGGGCTGGTCGCAGAGGCGATCCGGCAAATGCCTACGCCGAAAGCAGGGAATGCCCGCTCCGCTGCTCCGACTAGCCGGCAGCAACTAGGCGGGGCAGGGGGCTGACCGAGGCGTTTGCGGGCGCGCAAAGCAGTAGCAGCGAATGGCCACATCATGTCAACTTTATCTATCATACCAGGGCGTCTGAAGGACGCTCCTTGAACACCGCGGCTCCTACCACGAGAGCTCCGAATCCGAACCTCGCATCCGAAACGAGAGACTTGAAATGCATCACCTCCTCCGATTGCTCGTCGCCGCCGCTGTCTTTTCCACACTGGCTGGACACGGTAAAGCGGCCGGCGGGGCGGCCACAACGCCACCAAATGTGGTCCTCATCTTTGCGGACGATTTGGGCTACGGCGACCTCGGCTGCTACGGCGCAACGAAGGTAAAAACGCCGAACATCGACAATCTGGCAAGAGAGGGGCGGCGATTCACCGACGCCCACTCGGCCTCCGCTGTCTGTACGCCCTCGCGGTACGCGCTGTTGACGGGGCAGTACCCTGTTCGGGCCAACGGGGGCGCCGGCGTGTGGGGTCCGGCGCCCGTGAATTCCGCGCTTATCATTGACCCTGACACGCTTACGCTGGCCGACGTTTTCAAGAACCAAGGCTACGCAACCGCAGCACTGGGCAAGTGGCATCTGGGTTTTGGGAAAGGAACAAACAACTGGAAAGAGCCCCTGCGTCCCGGGCCGATGGACCTCGGATTCGACTACTACTTTGGCTTGCCAGTGGTCAACAGCGCGCCCCCCTACGTCTATGTCGAGAACGACCGCATTGTCGGCTCAGACCCGGCAGACCCTCTGATCCTTCTTGCCAAGGGACAGCAAAAGGAGGCGACTCCGATCACGCCGATCCCCCCCGAGGCCTCTCAGCGCACACCCAACAGCTTCAAAGGCGCAGTGGAGGCTCACAAGATTTACAACGACTACACGGTAGGAACCGTCCTGGCAAATAAAGCGACCGACTGGATCACGGCCAATCAGGAGAAGCCCTTTTTTCTCTACTTGGCCACGACCCACATCCACCATCCGTTCACCCCGGGCAAGCGATTCCAGGGAACGAGCGACGCAGAGCTCTACGGCGACTTCATTCAAGAGCTCGATTGGATGGTGGGACAAGTGACCGATTGTCTCGAATCACACGGCCTCGATGAGAACACGCTGGTCATCTTCACGAGCGACAACGGCGCCATGTTGAACCTCGGCGGAAGGAACGCCGTGCAGGCGGGCCACCACATCAACGGCGACTTGCTCGGCTTTAAGTTCGGCGCCTGGGAAGGGGGGCACCGCGTCCCGTTCATTGCCCGCTGGCCCGGCAAGATCGCGCCGGGCACAGTGTCCGATCAACTAATCTGCAATGTTGACATGCTCGCCACCTGCACGGCCGTTACGGGACAAGACCCCAGCGCCCTGCAGAACAAAGACAGCATGAACGTTCTGCCCGCGTTGCTAGGGGATCCGGGGGAACCGCTCCGCGACGAGCTGGTCCTGGCGCCCAAGAGCGGCAGACACCTTTCGCTCCGCAAGGGGAAGTGGATGTACATCCCGGCGCGAGGCAGCGGCGGGTTCAACGGGTCCAGGCCTAGCGATCACGCCTGGGGCGGCGCCCCCGCGGCCGCCTTTGTGGGCAGCGTCAACAGCGACATTGAGAACGGCAGGATCCGGAAAGACGCGCCGTCTGCCCAACTCTACGACTTGCGCCAGGATGTGAATCAAACCACGAACCTGTACCGTCAGCACCCCGACGTGGTGCAGGAGATGGAATCCTTGCTGGATGCCTATCGCCCCAAGGACGCGCCAACAAAGGGAAGCTGACTCGACAGGATTCCTAATGCTGAAGGTCGAGCCCTAGGCCAGACAACGATGTCTCTTACGCCGGCGCAACAGCGCCGCCGGCTCATGCCACAACTCTCTTTTTCAACGCAAAATTGCGATGTTCTATCGACTTGGCGGACTTTCAGCTCTGGCGATCGTTGCACTTGCCACGACAGATTCTTCGGCCGCCGATCGTCCCAATGTGGTGCTGCTGTTGACCGACGACCAGGGCTACGGCGACCTGGGCTGTCACGGGAACCCGGTTCTCAGGACGCCCAATATCGACGCGCTCTATCGCGACTCGATTCGCTTCACCGATTTCCATGTCAGCCCGTTCTGTACTCCAACGCGCGCGGCGCTCATGACGGGCAACCACCCGGGCTACACGGGCGCCTTCCGAACCAGTTCTGGTCGCACGATGATGCACCGGGATGAAGTCACGATAGCAGATCTGTTTGCCGATGCGGGCTACACGACCGGGATGGTTGGGAAATGGCACCTGGGCGACAACGCTCCCCATCGCCCGCAAGACCGGGGCTTTCAAGACGTCGTCTGGCACCGTTGCGGCGGGGTTGGCCAAGCATCGGACTACTGGGGCAACGACTACTTCGACGACACCTACGAACGCAACGGGCAGCCCGAGCGGTTTGAAGGATATTGCACCGACGTCTGGTTCCGCGAGGCCACCCGATTTATTGAGCAGAACCAAGACAAGCCGTTCTTTCTCTACCTTGCAACCAACGCGCCGCACAGCCCCTACCTAGTGCCGAAGGAATGGGCGACGCCCTACGTCCGCAATAGGAATGTGGCCAACGCGAACTTCTACGGGATGATCGCAAACATCGATCACAACCTAGCGATGCTGCGTGAAAGATTAAGCGATCTCGGGCTGGCCGAAAACACGATCCTGATCTTCATGACAGACAACGGAACCGCTGCCGGCGGCGACTTCCGCGGCCTGGATTCTGAGCCAACCGTGGGCTTCAACGCGGGGATGCGGGGCAAGAAGGCGTCGGTCTACGAGGGCGGTCATCGTGTGCCATTCTTTATCCACTGGCCCAAGGGAGGGCTGAACGGTGGTAGGGATATCGACACGCTCGCCGCACACATCGATGTGCTCCCGACGCTTTCGGACCTCTGCGGCATTGCAGTCCCGGACGACGATCGGCCCGATGGAGTCTCCCTCAAACCGCTGCTCAGCGGTTCGGAGGAAGCGTTTCAGCGCGATCATCACGTTCTGCAATACCACGGCGGCCCCGGGGCCGAGACACTGCCGTCGAAGCCCTACGAGTTTTCCGTCGTGATGACCGAGCGCTGGCGTCTGGTGAACTCCAACGGGCAACGCCTGTACGACATCGAAGCAGACCCCGCACAGAGAAACGACGTCGCCAAGGAACATCCCGACGTCGTGGACGACCTGCGTGAAAGGTACCAGCCTTTTTGGGCCAGGGTGTCGCCGAGGCTGACCCCGGTTCGCATCGACATCGGCAATCCCGCAGAGAGCCCGACCGTCCTCAGCTCGCAGGATTGGTATATGCCAGCCGGCAATTCGCCGTGGAACTTCAACATGATCAAGAAGCTGCCCAAGGTGACTGGGCCATGGATGCTGCAAGTGCAGAAGGCTGGTCAGTACCGGATCACGCTTCGCCAGTTTCCAAGAGAAGCAAACAAGCCCGTGGTTGCGGAGCGTGCGAAAATCGAGATCGCTGGTCAAGCAGTGGAACAGCCGGTGCAGGCAAGCAGCCGGGGCGTTGTGTTTGAACTTGATCTCCCGGCCGGTCCGACGGAGCTCTTGACGCAACTCATCGACGTGAACGGAGAGGCGGGGGGCGCCTACTTCACCGAGGTGGAGGCCCTGGGCTCGGATCCCGTATCAGATCACAAGGCGCCGAGGCCGCAGTACGACGGAAGCTGGCGGTCGCTTCAAGAGATGCCGGTTCCCGCCTGGTTTGATGACGGCAAGATCGGCATTTTCATTCACTGGGGTCCCTACAGTGCCATCGGCTACCGAAAAGGGGATCGCGGTTACGCCGAGCATGTGCCGAAGATGCTGTACCAAGACCGCGAACACTATTACCCCTACATGAAAGACCGCTGGGGCGCGACCCCGCCGGAGTTCGGTTACAAGGACATCGTCGGCGAGTTCAAGGCGGAGAACTGGGACCCCGATCAATGGGCGAAGTTGTTTGACGAAGTCGGCGCCAAATACGTGGTGCTAACGGCGGAGCACCACGACGGCTGGGCCAACTGGGACTCCGACCTGACGCCCTGGAACGCCGTTGACATGGGCCCGAAGCGCGACCTCGTTGGCGACCTGGGCAGGGCCGTCCGTAAGCGCGGGCTGAAGTTCGCCCCCTCGTATCACCGCGAGCGTCACACGGGCTTCTTCGCAAAAGAGATGTACGTTGTCCACAGCGAACCCCGGCCAGATATCATCGAAGAGATCCGTCGCGTGCCCGCCGCCGCATCGCTGTACGGTCCGTTCAGCTACGACAAGGCCTTCGTCGACGACTACGTCGCGCGCTGGAAGGAGATCCAAACCAAGTACCAGCCCGACTTCTTGTGGGTCGACGACTTCCCCATTTACACCCGGGATGGCAACCAAGTCCGCAGCGGCAAGATGAAGCCGGAGATCAAGTATCTGGACGACCAGGCTCGCGGCATGATCACCGATTTCATGAATGACGCCGCCGCCCGCCAGCGGGAAGTCTATTGCAACAACAAGGGCGCCAATCGCAACTGGCCCGATGGCGTGGGCTGCCTAGAGAAGGACAACCTGAAGCTCGAAGTGATCGGCCCGAAGTGGCAGAGCTGCACCACGTTCGGCACATCGTTTGGATACCTGGCCGCCGAAGATGACCCAGACTACCGTCACAAGAAGAAATCGGTTGAAGAGGTGATCCATGAAATGGTCGAGGTGATCAGCCGCAACGGCAATTTCTTGATCAATATCGGGCCAAGGGCTGACGGGACGATCCCCGCCTGGCAGGTCGAACGACTGCGTGCCATGGGCGACTGGCTGAAGATCAATGGCCGGGCGATCTACGGCACTCGCTACTGGAAGGTGAACCAACAAGCCGATGGGCGCCTGGCCTTCACCGCCAAGGGTAAGAACCTCTACGCCATTGCACTCACGAAGCCGACGCATCCTCTCACCATCGAGGCGTCCGCGGGTTGGAAGGACGGCGCCGTCAAATCGGTACGTCTCTTAGGATCAGCGTCAGCGGTGGAGTGGAAACTAACCCCTACCGGCTTGCAGATCACGCCGCCGCGGGACCTCGGACAGAGCACGCACGCGTGGGCTTTCGAGATCGAGACGGATCGCGAGCAACATGAGCCCAACGTGATCCAACGCAATGCTTCCAAAGCGCTTCGAGGGACGAAGAAGGTCGACTTGGAAGGAAACAGTACTCAATAGCTTCCGCAGGGCAATCGCATCTAATCCGAACGAGGAGCATTGTTGCGTCGTAATGCTTGGAGTCTAGTGGGTCGGCGGAGCCGACCCGGCGGTAGCATTCCTAGCACGGAGGTCGGAGCATGGCGTCTGCAAACGTTCCTGTAATTCTTACACACTTCGAGGAGCTGTCCGATCCGCGTATGGATCGGACGAAGCAGCACCGTCTGGGCGACATGGTGGCCATCGCCATCTGCGGCGCGATCTGCGGCGCCGACACGTGGGCCGATGTGGAGCGGTTTGGCCGTGAGAAGTTCGAGTGGTTCCGCACGTTCTTGCGTCTTGAGAACGGCGTCCCGTCGCACGACACGTTCGGTCGGGTGTTCGCGATGCTCGACACGTCCGAGTTCTACCACTGCCTTGCGAACTGGGTCGCCAGCCTGCAACTCGACCTGAAGGGGAAGACCGTGGCGATCGATGGCAAGACCCTCCGCAGGTCGCACGACAAGTCGGTCGGCCGCTCGGCGCTGCACGTGGTCAACGCGTGTGCGACCGACCTGGGGGTGTCGATCGGCCAGGTGGCGACCGAAGAGAAGTCGAACGAGATCACCGCGGTTCCCCGGCTTCTTGAGATGCTGGCGATCGACGGGGCGGTGGTCACCCTCGACGCCATGCACTGTCAGAAGGAGACCGCCCGAGCGATCCGCAACCGCGGCGCCGACTACGTGCTGCAGGTCAAAGCCAATCAGCCTTCGGTGCACGACGCGCTGCAAGAGTTGTTCATCGAGTTCGGCGACGCCGACTACCGCGGCGTGCGTCGGCACACGACTGTCGAGAAGAGCCACGGGCGGGAAGAACGGCGGGAGTACTACGTCGCGGCGGCGCCCGAGTCGCTTGCCCGCGACTGGCGCGATGTCCGCTCGGTCGGCATGGTGTACCGCTGCCGCGAGGCCAGCGGCAAAGAGAGCCGCGAGGTGTCGTTTTTCCTCAGTCCGCCGCGGCGGACCCGCCGAAAGTGCGGTCGTTGGCCGGGCATGTGCGGGGACACTGGCGGGTGGAAAACGCACTGCACTGGTCGCTCGATGTAACTTTTTCAGAGGACCAGAGCCGCATCCGCAAGGGCAGCGGCCAAGAAATATGTTCTGGATTTCGCCGCCTGGCGCTCTCGATTCTCAAGCAGGACACTACCCTCCGTGAGAGTCTACGCGGCAAACGTCTCCGCGCAGGGTGGAATAACGCCACGCTTCAGAGGATTCTCACGGGGAATGCCGCGTGATTAGATGCGATTGCCCTGATAGCTTCCGGACAATCCGCGCGATCTGTGGGGCCGCATCTACTTGGCTACCGCAGCGCGCCCTTTCGCAGGAATCTTCTTGTCATGAATTCGAGCGTGAATCCCGAGCAGGGCTGCGGCTGCGGCCCTGCCGCCTGTTCGCCTGCCTCCATCGGACGCCGCAACTTCATCAAGGCCTCCGGGCTCACGACCGCGATGCTCATGGCGGGTCGCGGCCGGGTCATGGCGGGTCCATTCAGCCCAGACGCGTTTGAGCACGTCATTCCTTCCGACAAGAAGTTGAGCAAGGAGTGGGTGGCGTCTCTATACGCCCGCGGAGAGGCGCTCAGCGCCACCGCCGACGACCTGAAGTACATCGGCATGCCCATCGGCGGGATCTGCACGGGGCAGGTCTATCTCGGGGGCGACGGCCGGTTGTGGTACTGGAACCTGGATGGCAAGAGAGACGCGAAGCACGCCGTGAAGGGCCCCCGTTTCACCGATCCAGACACCATCCACTCCCCGATGGATCAGGGGTTCGCGTTGGAGGTTGAGTCCGGGAACGACAAGCGGACCTTCACCTTGGACTCGAAAGGATTTGCAGAGGTCGTCTTCACCAACCAGTACCCGATGGCGCGCGTGACGTACGCCGACGCGGCCTGTCCCGTGCAGGTCGAGCTTGAGGCGTACACCCCCTACATCCCATTGAATCGCGACGATTCCAGCTACCCAGTGATCGTGATGCGTTACACGATCAAGAACACATCGGACAACGTCCAGGCGGCGGCGATCGCGGGTTGGGTGGAAAACTTCTCCAACTACCGGAGCGGCAAGGGGGCTCGCGGCGAACGGCTAAGTCGCTACCGAGAGCTCGAGGGGCTTTCGGTGGTCGAGTGCTGGGCAGAACCGGCCGCTGAGGAGAGCCGTGCCGGAAGGCCGAGGACGCGATTAGAACTCGCCACGGACTTCGGGTCGATCGCTCTGGGGCTGCTCGGGGAAGAGCGCCCCGACATCGTCGACATCCGCCGGTCGCAGCCGGGCGCATCGGATCTGTTCGCCCCCAGCCAACCAGGCGTGGAGAAAGATGAGGCGTTCGCAATGCCTTTGCGAGAGCGGGGATTCGCTTCGGTCGGGCGTACCCTGTCGCTCGAGCCCGGCGAAGAGAAAACCATCTCCTTCGCGCTGGCGTGGCGTTTCCCGAACGCGAACTACGTGACTGCCTTCGGGAACAAGCCCGGCGCCCACGACATCAACTTCTACTCCATCTTGTGGCCGACCGCGTCGGACGCCGCAGGGGCCGTGGCCGCCAGAGAGCAGCAGCTCTACGGGACCACCCGCACCTGGGTAGACACCTGGTACGACTCCACGTTGCCCTACTGGCTGCTGGAGCGAACGTTCGTCACGCTCGACTGCATGCAGACCCAGGTGGCCGAGCGGCTGGCGTTGCAAGGCGGCCTGTACAACCTGGACGAAGGGGTCAACTGTTGCCCCGGCAACTGCACGCACGTGTGGCAGTACGCCCAGGGGCTGGCGCGTATCTTCCCCGTGATCGAGCGGGAATGCCGCGACAAGATTGAGTACGGCAAGGGGTTCAGGCCCGAGGACGGCGCAATCAACTTCCGCTACTCCATCGCGAAGTTCGAAGAGGCGGTGGACGGCCAGTGCGGCACGATCCTCCGCGTTCTGCGCGAGAGCCAGATGACGCCCGACTACCGCTTCCTCGAAAGCATCTGGGACCGTACTCGGCTCTCCATGGACCGCGTTATCCAGAAGTGGGACCCGGACGAGGACGGCCTGCTGGCGGGCGCCCAACACAACACGCTCGACGAGCCCTGGTACGGGCAGGTGCACTGGCTGATCAACCTGTACCACGCCGCGCTCAAGGCGTCCGCGACCATGGCGCGACAGATGAAACAACCGGCCGTGGCGGAGCGCTACGAAAAGATCGTTGCGCGAGGCGCCCCGAAAATGGTCGACATGCTCTGGAACGAGCAGTACGGCCACTTCATCCACAAGCCGGGGCCTGGCGCGGACGAGAAGCACGGCTCGACCAACGGCTGCCACATCGATCAGGTGCTGGGCGAGTTCTGGCTCCACAACGTGAGCCTCGACCGAGTGCTGCCCGAAGACAAAGTCCGCCGAACACTGGAGTCTCTCTGGACGTTCAACTTCTCACCCAACGTGGGTGACTTCAGGAGCGTCATGACGGAGGGACGCTGGTACGCGGTCGAGGGGAACGCGGGTCTGGTGATGTGTTCGTTCCCGCATGGCCGCGACGAGGCCAAGAGCGGTAAGAAGAACTACGCGGGCTACTTGAACGAATGCATGACCGGCTTCGAGTGGCAGGCCGCCGCCCACATGATCTGGGAGGGGCTCGTCGAGAAAGGGCTGGCGATCGGCAAGGCGATCTATGACCGATACCAGCCCAAAGACCGCAACCCGTACAACGAAGTCGAATGCAGCGATCACTACGCCCGCGCCATGGCCAGCTACAGCGTCTTCATGGCCGTCTGCGGGTACCGCTACGACGGGCCGGAGGGCAAGCTCGCCTTCGGTCCGCGCATGCAGCAGGACAACTTCCGCGCCGCCTTCACTACGGCCGAAGGCTGGGGCAGCTTCAGCCAGATGGTCAACGACCGCCGACAAGAGAACGCCATCGAGTTGCGCAACGGCAAACTATCCCTGCGGCAGTTGGCACTGGACATCGCCCCTGGAAGCGACCTCGGCAACGGGTCCGTCACGCTGGATGGACGCCCGGTCGACGCCCGGCTCGAGAAGTCGGGCCTGCGCCACATCGTTCATTTCCCGCAGCGTCTGAGCATCGCCGCTGGCCAAACGCTGCGCGTACAACACGCCTAGTCCAACCCCGAGACTCGCGTAGAAACCCACCATGAAAGTGCTCTACCTACTAGGCGTTCTCTGCCTTGGGCTGGCTCAGCCGCTGTTGGCCGCGGAGAAGCCCAACTTCGTCATTATCTTCGCGGACGACCTCGGCTACGGCGACATCAGTTGCTACGGGCCGACGGGCGTCGAGACCCCCCATATTGATGGGCTGGCCTCGGCGGGGTTTCGCAGCACCGACTTCTTCATTCCGGCAAACGTCTGCAGCCCGTCGCGGGCGGCGCTGTTGACCGGACGCTACCCGATGCGCTGCGGTGTGCCCGTCGCCAGGCACGAAACGGAGCCGAAGTACAAGAACTACGGGCTCATGAGCGAGGAGATCACTATCCCGGAGCTGCTGAAGTCGGCCGGCTACCGCTCTCTGATGGTCGGCAAGTGGCATCTGGGCATGGAAATCGCAGGCTCGCATCCGCTCGACGCCGGCTTCGACGAGCACCTTGGCATCCCCAGTAATTACGGGAAGGCCCGAGGGGCAAACTTCGACACGCTGTATCGCGGCAAGCAGGTGGAGCAACGCCACGTCCCGCTCGAAGAGCTCACCAAGCGGTACACCGACGAAGTGGTGGCCTTCATCAAGCGGCAGAAGGACCAGCCGTTCTTTGTCTACTTCTCGCACCACATCGTGCACAGCCCGCTACAGCCCCGTAAGGAGTTCATCGGAACCTCACCGAAGGGCAAGTACGGCGACTTCATCAAAGAGCTTGACCACAGCACCGGCCGCGTGCTGCAAGCCCTACGCGACGCCGGCGTCGAGGACAACACGCTGGTGGTATTCGCCTCGGACAACGGGCCCACCATAGCGGGGTCGGCCGGCGGTTTGAACGGCGGCAAGTACTGCACCATGGAAGGAGGGCACCGCGTCCCCGGCATTTTTCGCTGGCCGGGAGCGATCCCTTCAGGGCAAGTTTCTGACGTCACGATCTCCAGCATGGACCTGTTGCCGCTGTTCTGCGAACTCGCCGGGGTCGAGCAGCCGCGCGATCGCAAGATCGACGGGAAGGAGATCTTGCCGATCCTCAAAGGAGCGTCGTCCAACTCTCCCCACGAGGTCCTCTACTACTACAACGGAACGAATCTCCAGGCCGTACGCGAGGGGGATTGGAAGCTGCACTTGCCGCGCACCGTCAACGATCAGCCGTTCTGGTCTAAGAAACCGATCAAGAAGCGGGGCTTCGTGACGCTCGACCGGCTGCGGCTCTTCAACCTGAAGAGCGACGTGGGCGAGAAGCACGACGTCTCGGACCGTCACCCAGAGGTCGTCGCCCGCCTGCAGCGGCACGCCGAGGCGGTCCGGGCCGAACTCGGGGACGTGCGTACGACCGGCGCCGACCAACGACGAATCATCCTCGTAGACCCGCAGGAAAGGTGACGCCCGATGTCAAATCATCGCATTGGTGCGTTGCTGGTCATGGCCTCGGCCGTCAACTGGAGCGTGTGTGCTGTCGCCGAAGAGCCGGCCGGCCGACCCAACTTTGTTGTCGTCTTCACCGACGACCAGGGATACGGCGACGTCGGCTGCTTTGGTTCCCCCGACATCCGCACGCCGCGGCTCGACGCGATGGCGGCCGAAGGGATGAAGCTCACCAGTTTCTACGCGCAGCCCATTTGCGGGCCGTCGCGGGCAGCGCTGATGACGGGGTGCTACCCGTTGCGGGTTGCAGAGCGAGGGAACACGAAGCAGGTGCACCCCGTCCTGCATCTCGAAGAGATCACCATCGCGGAAGTGCTGAAGACCAGGGGCTACGCGACCGCCTGTTTTGGCAAGTGGGACCTCGCGACGCATTCTCAGACCGACTTTTATGCCGACTTGCTCCCCACCCGGCAGGGCTTTGACTACTTCTTTGGCACGCCGACCAGCAACGATCGCGTCGTCAACTTGTACCGCAATGAAGAGCTGATCGAGCAGGCGGCGCCCATGGCCACGCTGACTCGGCGGTACACCGACGAGGCGATCGGCTTCATGCGTAGGCACAAGGATCAACCCTTCTTCGTGTACATCCCGCACACGATGCCCCACACGCGGCTCGACGCGTCGCCGCGGTTCAAAGGCAAGAGCCAGCGGGGGCTGTACGGCGACGTGATCGAGGAAATCGACTACAACGTCGGCCGAATTCTCGACGCGATCCAAGAAATGGGGTTGGCGAAGAATACCTACGTCATCTTCACCAGCGACAACGGGCCGTGGCTGATGAAGAACAAGGGTTTTGCCGACGGGCATCGGCCCGGAGACCACGGCGGATCGGCGGGCCCCTGGCGCAGCGGCAAGGTCTCGACGTTCGAAGGGGGCGTGCGAGTCCCCTGCATCGTTTGGGGGCCGGGCCGCGTGCCGGCCGGCACGTCGTGCGGTTTGATCGCCAGCACGCTGGACCTGCTGCCGACGCTCGCGGCGCTTGCCGGTGCAGAAGTTCCCGCAGACCGCGTCATCGACGGCGAGGACATCCGGCATTTGCTCCACGGCGAGTTCGACAAGGCGAGCCCCAACAAGGCGTTCTACTACTATCTCCGCGTCCAATTGCAGGCGGTTCGACAAGGCAAATGGAAGCTGCACCTGCCCCGCGACAGAGAGCCGATCGGTGCGGCCCCCTTCAGCCGGAACACGCACATCGCGCCCGCCGACCGCATCGGCTTCGACACGCCGATGCTGGTCGACCTGGAGCAGGACCCTGGCGAGGAACTGAACTTGGCCGACCAGCATCCCGGGGTCGTCGACCGGTTGCTCGGGCTGGCCGACGCGATGCGGGCAGACCTCGGCGACTACAATCGGGTCGGAGAGAATATGCGGTTCTTCGACTTGGCCGGCCCGCGTCCGGCAGCGCCGCCGGTCCCCGACCAGACCCGACCCGCGGATACGAAACCAATCGCAACCAAGTAGCCACGCATGGCTCTGGCCACGCGGGAATCGCCTCACCAGAGAATGAATGTGAAAACTCTTTTCTTGCTCGTCTCGCTGTGTTTGTGGCATTTGCATCATGCAGAGGCTGCTCCGCCGAACTTCGTCGTCATCTTCACCGACGACCAAGGCTACGGCGATCTGAGTTGCTACGGAGCTACGCACGTCAGCACGCCGCGGATCGACCGGATGGCGGCCGAGGGCGCCCGGCTTACCAGCTTCTATGTGGCCGCGCCTGTCTGTACCCCGTCGCGCGCCGCGCTCATGACGGGTTGCTACCCCAAGCGGGTCGGCATGGCCATGGGGAGCAACTTTGGCGTGTTGCTCGCCGGCGACCCCAAGGGCCTCCACCCGAACGAAATCACGATTGCCGAGGTGCTAAAGTCGGCCGGGTACAGGACCGGCATGTTCGGCAAGTGGCACCTGGGCGACCAGCCGGAGTTCCTCCCGACCCGGCAGGGCTTCGATGAGTACTTTGGCCTCCCCTACAGCCACGACATCCACCCGTTCCATCCGCAGCAGCAAAGATTCCAGTTCCCTCCGCTGCCGCTGCTAGACGGAGAGACCGTTGTCGAACTAGACCCAGACGCCGACTACCTGACGAGGCGCATCACCCAGCGGGCCGTAAAGTTCATTGAGCAACACAAAGACGCGCCGTTCTTCCTCTACATCCCGCACCCCATCCCTCACGCGCCGCTGCACGTGTCGCCCCGGTTCATGGAGGGCGTGTCAGAAGATGTCGTGGCAAAGCTTGAGGAAGAAGAGGGCCAGATTGACTACAAGACGCGGGACAGGCTCTTCCGGCAGGCCATCGCAGAAATCGATTGGTCCGTCGGGCAGGTCCTCGATGCGCTCAAATCGAATGGTCTGGATGAGAACACGATTGTCCTGTTCACCTCTGACAATGGACCCCCGAAGAACTCCCTCTTCGCTAGCGCCGGCCCCTTGCGCGGCAACAAGGGCACCACCTTTGAAGGGGGCATGCGCGAGCCGACCGTGATCCGCTGGCCCGGCAAGATCCCGGCCGGAGTTGTAAACGACCAACTGATGACCACCATGGACCTGCTGCCTACGTTCGCTCTGCTGGCCGGGGCGGAGGTCCCTTCCGACCGAGTGATCGACGGCAAGAACATCTGGCCGACGCTTACCGGCGAAGCCGGGACGCCTCACGAGGCCTTCTTCTATCACAGCGGCAATGCCCTCAAGGGGGTGCGATCGGGCGAGTGGAAGCTGCACGCAAACAACGGCAAGCCGGTGATGCTGTTCAATCTGAAGGACGATGTTGGTGAGAAAAACAACGTGCTGAAGGAGCACCCGGACATCGCCGAACGGCTCTCTGGCTACCTCTCCGACTTCGCCGACGACATCGCCCAGCACAGCCGCCCCGCCGGTTCTGTCGAGGATGCGAAGCCACTTTCGAAGTAACCACAACCGAACCGCACCGGTCGGCGAACTGCAAACCGCCGCCAGTCCGACCCGCTCTGCCTCAGGGGCCCCGCGTCCGACGCCGCCCCGGTTTGTGTCCTTTTGTCCGGTCTCCGGAGAACAAAAAATCGGACACAACCCCCCCGGCACGTGCGATTCTCGCGGATTCTCTGCCCTGAACGCCGGCTCCACCGAACGATTTGATCGTTTTACCTCGGTTGCGGGGTCGTCGAGGGGACACTTCGAGGGTCAATCGGACACCTAGCGGACAAACGTCGCGCACCCCGTGCGAGCCCCCCCTCCGGCGCGCACCCGCTGCGCGACGGCGCCCTCCAAGCCGGAGGGCCCGCTGTGCGGCGTCTACAAACGACCCAGCATTATCGGGGATCAGCCGGCTATTTTCGAGCTGATTCTGCCAGGAATCCGCTCCCGGTTCCGACAGGCCACGACCTCAGCGCGATGTGCAGCTAGTCGCAGCCGTGGGCTAGCGCCCGCGCCTGCAACAACACGCGAGCACCAGCACGCCGATGGCCCAAGCGGAGGGTTCGGGGACGCCACGGGACGAGACGCCCGCCGACGCGGCGGCGATGTAGCCGGCACGCCACACCTGGTAGTCTCCCGCGGTGAACACGCCCCCCAGGCCGTCGCGCCAGGCGGTGTAGTCGGCGGCGTCCACGGCGCCGTCGAGGTTGAAGTCGCCCGGTAGGGCGGCCGCGGCCCACGGCAGCGTCGGCAGTTCGTTTAGCGTGACCACGTTCTCGGCGCCGAGCGTCGCCTGCAACTGCTCGGGTGAGAACGCCCCCTCGAACTCATTGCCCGACCAGGGAGAGAAGTAGCTCCAGTTGACGCCCCACAGTTCCATCAGCTCTGCGTTGGGGAGCGTGCCCGTTTCGGACAGGGCGATGAGCTTGTTGCCGTCGTAGTGCTCGAGGATGTCGTACCACGCGCCGCTCATGCTCGACGACGGGTCGGTGTAGATGTCCAGGCCGATCATGTCGACCAGTTCGTCGCCCGGGTACCAGTCGAGGTGGTCCCCGTCGGCGGCCGAGGAGGTGAACTCCCAGATCAGGTTGTGGATGCCGTGCGTTTCGGCGATCCGGTCGTAGACCACGCCCCAGAGCTGCTTGAACGCTTCGGGGCCGTGGGCGCCCCACCAAAACCAGCCCCCCTGGGCCTCGTGCAGCGGGCGGAAGATCACGGGCACGCCGGCGTCCTCAAACTTCTGCAGCTCGTCGGCGATCGCGTCGATGTCTCGCAGCAGCAACTGGTAGTCGGCGCCCTGCGGGTCGGCCAGGGCGGCGGGCAGGTCGAAGGTGGTGGCGTCGGTATAGAACCCCCGCCACCACGGGTTCTGCTGGGTGTTGACCAGGTCGGTCGGCGCGTTCCAGTGCCAGCTCATGGAGACGACGCCGCCGGTCTGCCGGGCCCACGCGATCGTCTTCTCGGTTTCCTGGTTGGGGTTCGAGCCGTGCTGGATCCGCGAAGGAGAGTACTCGATGAAGTCGGAGGTGCGCACCGCGGGAACGAGCCCCCCGGAACGCTGCAGGTAGCTGGCGTTGGGGAACGCCCCCCCTTGGCCGACCACGACTTGCTGGCCCGACAAGGTCTGCTTGCCGTAGTTGTCTACCAGGTAGCCCATCAACTGCCGGGTGGGGAGGTCGGCCTGGGCGTCGATCAGTTGGGGAGACACCCGCGCCAGCGGCGGCGGCGTGAAGGGGCGGAACTCGAGGTAGTCGACGTCGTAGTAACCCCAGTTCTGCGCAATGCCGAACGTGTTCGTCCCCGCCGCCACGGCCAGCAGCCCGGCCCGGTCCGTGGCGAACGTGCTGGACGCGTCGAAGACGCCGCTCCCCGCCTCGCCGTCGACAAAAAAGTTGTAGCCCTTCATGCCATAGGGGGACCGGTAGCCCACCCACAGCTCGTACAGCCCCTGCGGAACGTCGGCCTCGATCTGGAAGTAGTCCCCTTGAGCGTAGCCGCCAGAGCCGTCGAACCCCGTGACAAAACCGGCGCCGGAGTAGCCCGCGACATTGCTCCGCACGGCCGTGCCGAACTGCTGGCCGGCTTCGGCTTCGTAGCGGTACGTTTGGGCCGCGAGGGGCGCCGCCGCCAGGGCCAGCAGGACCCCGCACGCCGCTGAACCGAGGATGAATCGCTTTGCGTTCACGGTGGGGCGCCGGCCTGTTGGTTTGCGTTCACATCACGTTCCGCGCCGCCACGGCGATGGCGCCGGCGAGCATCAGCAGCACGCCCGCCCCGGGCTCGGGCACGCCCGAGGACCCGCCCGACGCGGCGGCAGTCGGCGGGACGACCGCCCCAAAGCTCTGACGCCAGAGGTCGTAGTCGCCGGCGTCGACCACGCCGTTGGCGTCGCCATCGGCGCCTTGGCCCGCCGTCACGTTCTGGCCGAGCGAGTCACGCCATAGGGTGTAGTCCGCCGCGTCCACCACGCCGTCGCCGTTGTAGTCGCCGTTGGGGGCGACGAACGACGTGTCGGTCAGGGCGATGCGGTCAACAAAGATCGTGGCGGTCCCCGAAAAGCTGCCGGCGAACCCCAGGTGCAGGTTGGCCGATGCGATCCCGCTGCTCAACCCGAACGCGCTGAGCGGGACCTGGACCGCAAAGGATTGATTGGCGCGGCTGTTGATGCCCGCGTAGGGGAACGCCTGGTTCCAGCCGTCGGAGTTGGTCTCGATGGCGACGTGCATGCTCAGGTCGGTCAGCCCAACCGGCAGGTCGTCGGAGCGGTAGGTGACGTCGATCTCTAGCAGGTAGTCGTCCGCGTTGTCGGCCAGCGCATCCTTGAGGGCCTGGAGCTGGTCGCCGCTCATCTCGACCCGGGCGTCCCAGGTCCAAGCGGGCGTTGGTTTGGTGATCGCCAGGCTGTGGGCGCCGTCGGTGGCGCCCGTGCCGCTGGCTTGGGCCAGGGTGCTGGCGGGCTGCGTCTCGAAGTTGGGGTAGTAGAAGCCCTGCAGCCCTCCCTCGAAGCTGTAGAGCACCCGCGTGGCGCCCGCGGGGGGATCGACGCCGCCGGGGTTGGTTCCCTTCGCGAAGGCGGAGAGCCACTGCGCCGTCTGCTGGTTGGCGGGCTGATTCCCACCGGCGGGGTTCATGTTCCAGAGGCTCCCGGCCGAGCCGGGCATGTCCCACTGCCACACATGCGCGGCGAGCATCTCTCCAGACGCCAGCCGACCGTCCAGCGCACGCATCAAACCCTCGAAGGCCATGTTCTGTTCGTCGCGGTCGGCGGCGCCGCCGCTGGCCTGCGGCGAACGCGACGTCCGGTTGAACGGCAGGTAGCCGACCTCGGTAAGCTCGACCGGCAACCCGGCGCCCCCCTGGCGGGCCGCTGCGAAGGGGAGGATCTCGCCGTCGAGCTTGTTGTTCCAAGCGGCCTCGACCTGGCCGATGAACGCCGGGTTTGGATAACTCCCCGAGGCGTCTGCCTGGGCGCCCGTCAGCATGTTCGTGAAGTAGGAGTCGATGCCGATAAAGTCGATCGCGGGGTGCTCCCAGATCGCCGCCGCCACGTTGGGGTGGTTGTAGTTGTCCCAGTTCGCGGCGTACCCGATCGAGCCCGTGAAGCGCGCGTCGACCGCGTTGATCACGCTGTCCCAGTGGGCGTTGTTCCCCGCGTTGCGGGTGATCGCCCGCAGCTCGGTGCCGACCGTCATCGAGTCGGCCCCGCCGGCCTGGGCCACGCTCGCCACGTCGGAGAGGTACTGCTGGTAGTCGTTCCAGAACAGGTTGGACTCGGCGCTGCCGGGCGTTGGGTTGTAGACGCCGCGCCAATCGCTGAACCCGACCGGCTCGATGAACGGGTTGACCGTCACCCGCATGCCCAGCGACTTGGCGCGGACGATCCCCGCCGCCACGTGGCTCAGCTCCGGCCCGCTGCCGGAGGTGGCGGCGATCGAACCCACGCCGGGGGTGTAGAACCTCAACGGGCTGAGGGAGACCTCGGTAAACCCGGCGTCGAACACGGACTGCACCGCGTTCTCCCAAACCTGGGCGCCGTTCGAGAAATTGCCCCAAGAAACCAGGTTGAACCCCAGCCCCGGATCGACGCCCGGCTCGTACAGGCCCGCGGCGCCGTGCGCGTAGGGCGTGTGCATCGCGGCGGCGCTAAGCACCAGGGCCGCGAGCCCCACCGAGCGGCGTGCGGGCCGGTTAGGGCTTGGGGACCGAGATCTCAAACCTGCGTCCCTCGGCGGTGTCGATGGTGAGCGGCGTCTTTTCTGCGTCGAGGTAGTCCGCGGGGACCAGCGGCTTGCCCCCCGGGCCCTGACCGATCTTGAGGTAGACCTTGTGCCGGCCGCGGACGAGGCCGTCGCCGTACTTGTGGGTGGTCGCTTGATCGAAGTCGCCGCTGGCGTTGACCATCGCGGTCGCCACCCGGGGGAAGTTGACCCCGTCGGGTGACTCCATCTGGGGCACGAACTTCAGACGGAAGTCGTCGCTGGGGATGGCCGAGCCGTCGTCGTACTTCACGACGCCGCTCACCGGGACGATGTCGAAGGGGCCGCCGCCGCAGCCGGCCAGCGGCGCCAGCAGGGCCCCGGCGCAGACGAGCGTCGCCGCGGTCCGTCGTGACTTTTGTGACCGATCCATGCCGTTCTAGAACTCCTGCGTCACGGGGTAGCCGTCGCGGCCGATATTGAGCCGCTGCCACACACGGAACTTGTCCTGCTCGATGTCGCTGTTGGTCAGCCTCCCTCCGATAGAAATGTAGCCGGCGTCGACGAAGTCGCCCACAAAGTGCACGCTGGCGTCGGCCATGGCGACGTTCACCCCGCCGGGGTGGACGCTGCGGACGACCGATTGTCCGCTCCCTTGCCCGCTGGCGGAGAGGTCGATGTCCATGCACTCGCTGGCGAGCCGGGGGCGGCCGACGTCGTCGATGATCTCTTGCCCGCCGTAGATCTCTTCGTCGGTGTCGCCGCAGCTATTGGGGGAGTAGCCGGCGTGGCGGCAGTGGTAGCTCGACCCGCACATGCCCATCGCCCACACCCCCCGCCGGTCCTTGGCGCCGAGCCCGGCCCGCATCTCGGCCAGCAGGATCGTCTTGGAGGTGCCGTCGGTGAGCTGGTGCATGCCGAGGTTCTGGTTCACCTTGCCGTCGCTCAGCCCCGAGACTCCGATCTGGAAGTCGATGCCCGCGTCGTTGCCGGAGGCGGTCTTGATGTTCCGCCAGTACTGGTTGGGCCAGTACTCGAAGCCGTTCATCCCGTAGTTGGTGCGCGCCCAGTTGCCCCCCGACCCCTGGAAGTGCGTCTTGTTCTCGCCGTCGCTGGGGCAGAGCATCACCGGGATGTCGGTCCCGCGGGCCACGGAATTGGTCGTCCCGGTGGCGTCGTCCGAGACGCGCGAGGTGGCGCTGATCACGAACAGGTCCGCCAGCGGCTGCTCTTCAAGGTACGGCAGCGAACGGATGGCCCAGTTGTGGAACAACGCCTTGTCCTGCAGCGGGTTCCACAGCTTTTCGTTGGGGAACTCCGCCACGGCAGGGAACTTCTGGAACGTGTCGTGGTAGTTCTGCAGCGCCAGCGCCAGGTTCTTCAGGTTGTTGGTGCACGAAGCACGCCGGGCGGCCTCGCGGGCCGCCTGCACCGCGGGGAGCAGCATCGCCACCAAGATGCCGATGATGGCGATGACCACCAGCAGCTCGACCAGCGTGAAGGCCCGTCTTTCTATCTGTGTGAGTGACCTCATATCCGCATGCTCCATGATGAGGGGGGGGGCGGCCAGCAAAGCCCACCATAAAACCCAGCCTTAGACCCGGACGCGCCGGCCGCGGACCGCCGCGGCGAGCGCCATGAGACCGGCCGCCAGCGACGCCAAAGCGGACGGCTCGGGCACGGCCGAACCGGCCAAGGCGCCGCCGATCGCGGCCGAGGCGCCAAAGTTGTTCTTCCACGTTGTGTACTGCTCGGCGCCGATCACGCCGGCGTTGGGGTCGTTGGGGAGCGTGCCGGCGGCGGCGCCCAGGTTGTCGCGCCAAACGGTGTAGTCGGCCGCGTCGACAACGCCGTCTTCGTTGAAGTCGCCGTCTAGCCCGTCCGTCACCAGCGAAAGCAGGCGGATGTTGTCGATGAAGAAGCTGTTGCCGTCGTTCGAGTTGGTGGCGAGCGCCAGCCGGAAGAAGGTTCCGGGGGTCAGGCCGTCGACGGCCAGGTTCTTGGTCCCTGCCGTAATCTGGTCGAGCGCCACTTCGAGGGTCTGGGTCTGGCCCGCGCGGGTCACCGGGTTCCCGGCCTGGATCGCGGACGACTGGTAGAAGGTTCCGGCCTGGTCGGACACGTTCAAGAACAGCGACAGGTAGCTTCCGGCATAGGGGAACTGGTCGTCCGGGAAGGTGACGTCAAACGCGATCTTGTCGGCGCTGTTGAAGCTCGAGATGAGCTCGTCGATGAGCGGCTGATTGGCGGGATCGCCGGTCGCGCCGCTGTCGAGGGTGACCTGGCTGCCCCACGCGTACCCCGATTGGGGCGAAGTGAATTGCAACGCCGAGGCGCCTTGGGTGGCGCCCTCGGATGAGATGGCGCGGGTGTGAAAGTAAGGAGCGTTGTCGAACCCGTTCCGCCACCCCTCGAGTTGCTCGTTCACGCCTGGGGTGCTGGGGTTGTCCGGCGTTTCCCAAGAGAACAGCAGCTTCTCAGTGAACTGCGGGATGGCGGTGAAGCGGACGTTGTCGATGAAGTACTGGGCGCCTTGTCCTTCGGCGCCGTTAACCTGATTGCCGTTGCTGCCGAACTGGAGCTGGTAGAAGCTGGAGTTCGGCGCCAACGAGATCTGCGAGGCGGGCACGCTGGCGGTCACGATGCTGGCGAGCCCCGGCTGGCCGTTGGCCACATTGTAGGACTCCATAAACCCGGCGTCGCTATTGGTCGCGAGGTTGATGCCTAGGTAGCTGCCGATGTCGCTGAGGTTCGCCCAACTGCCGGTGGTGAAGGTGACGTCGAAGTCGAGCGTGTAGAGGCCGGGATTCGCCGCGACCGTGTTGAACAGGTCGTACGCGGGCGAGCCGATCGACTCAGAGACCTGCACGTCGCGCCCGAAGCCCGCGCCCGATTCGATCCCCATGGCCATGACGCCGTTGGTCGCGCCGGTGGTCGTCTGGAAGTGGTTGATGTAGTCGGAGTCGGACTGACCGGTGGGCACAAAGCCGTCGAGCCCCGATTCGAAGGAGTACAGCAACTGGGCCTGCGCGGAACAAGCGATGCCGGCAAGCAGGAACAGCAGGCACGCCGATCGACAAACCGAACGGGGGTGAAGGGTGATGGCTGGACGCATGGACGGAACCTCTCCTGCCTGAAACCTGGATGGCCGCCCCCCGCGAACGCCGCCGGGGCCGGGCCGTGAATGAACCGATAAGCGCAAAGCGATTACCGCACGCCAGACTCCGACGGCGGGAGGCTGCCCCCGCCCGTCGTCGGCGCCGCGGCACGAAGCTTACTTACGACGCCGACCGAAGCAGACGCCCAGCCCCCCGAGCACCAGCGCGCAGGCCGAGAGCGAAGCCGGCTCTGGAACCGCGTCGACGGTGCGGATGTTGTCGATCCACAAGGTCACCGGTCCGCTAATGTTCTGAGAAGCGCCGCCGTAGAGCTGGAGCGTGAACGCCCGCGTGTTGGCCATCCCGAGTCCCGCGGAGGTAGAGACCGAGTACGTGGTCCACCCCACGGCGGGGGCGAGGTTGGCCCCCGGCTGATTGCCCCAGTTGTAGCCGTTCGTCTCGCGTGAGACGAAGTTCATAAACCCGTGGTTTCCGAAGGCGTCCACCGCCGATCCCGGGGCGATCAACACGTCGAACCGCACCTCGCTGAACCCCGTGAGGTTCGTCGGCGATCCGAACACATCGCCCGTGAACGCGAACGTGTTGAGCGCGAACGGCATCTCGAGCTTGAGGGCGCCCATCGCGTTGCCGGGCGAACCGACCGCGGGGTCTTGAGACACGACCGCGCCGGCGCCCCCGAAATCGAACCGCCAGCTCTGCAGGCCGCTGCCCCAATCGTTGATGGTCGCTGCGCCGGCCATCTGCCCAACCGACATGGATAGCACTGCTGCGACGCCCAGCACCCAAACCGTTACACGCCTCATGAGACACCTCGCTTGCTAGATCACCGAAGAAGACAACGTGGAAAAGCCCGCACCGAGAGCCGGCCGCAATGCGTCCGTAGGGTGGCCGCGGAGGCCACCATGGAATCGCATGGTAAAGCACTTGAACACAATGGTCAAGCACTTGAACTAAGAATAATCCGGATTCTCGGGGCTGTCTAGCAGAAAGCCCGGCGGCTGCCCGAAATCGGTCGGCGGCTAGCCGCGATCGGCGTCGCGCGGCGCGGGGCCGGTCGACTCGCGGAGCACGAAGTCGGCCTCGATCTTCGACTCAACCAAGGGGAGATTTTCTTGGTCCCCGCTGAGCCGGCTGAGCACGAGCGAGGCGGCTTCGACGCCGATCTCGCGGGGCCGTTGACGCACCGTAGAGAGGGGGGGCGTGAGCCCCGCCGCGAAGTCGAGGTCGGCGAACCCGACGATCGACAGGTCGCCCGGGATCGACAGCCCGAGCAGGATGGCCGCGTCGTACACGTCCTGCGCCTCATGGTCCGACACGGCAAACACGGCCGTCGGGCGGAAGTCGCCCGAGAGCAGCTCGGTCGCCACCTCGACGCCGTTGGTGCCCGCGTGGTTCAGGCGCCAGCTCCGCACCTCGGCCTCGTCGTGAAACGACACCGCCCGCTCGAACTGCTGGCGTCGCTCGAGCGCCCAGGTCTGCGACTTGCTCTCTCGGCTGGAGATGCAGGCGATCCGCCGGTGACCGAGGTCGAGCAGGTGTTTTGCCACGGTTTTTGCGGCTAATGCCTCGTTTGTCACCACGGAGTCGCAGTAGGGTTCGTCCGCACGGTGGTCGATCACGACTACGGGCACCCGCTTGCTGGCGAGGTCGGCCAGGTGGTCGTGGTACGCAACACTAAACGGGGGCCAGAGGATCAACGCGTCGACGCGGCGGTCGAGCAGCCGGTTGATCTGCCGGACCCCTTCGGGCTCGTCCGCCTCGAAGTTCGGGAAGTGGTCCAGGTCCCCCTGCCATACGGTGATCGGCAGGTAGTCCGCCTCGCTCAGCCGGTGGTGGATGCCCGAGAGGACGTTGATCCAGAACGAGTCGTAGGGGGGGATCATCACGCCGACCGTCTGCGTGCGTCCGGTCTGGATGCCGCTGACCAGCAGGTTGCGGCGCCATCCGAGCCGCTCGGCGGCGTCGAGCACCCTGCGGCAGGTCGCATCGCCGAACCGGCCCTGATCGCCCCGGAGGATCTTAGACGCGGCGCTGACCGATACGCCGGCCTCCTCGGCGACATCCTTCAGGCGTGGCACGCGGGATTGGCTCATACCCCTATTTGTAATCGGGGGGCGGGGCGCCCCGCCAGCGAGTTCCGCCAGCCGGGTAGAAACTACACTCTAAAACCGCTGCTCAACTACTTGAGCACCCCGCAGTGTTTAAGTATGCTCAATTCGTACCTGAGCTTAGTGTGAGCCAGGTTCCCCGGTTCGGCTCCTCCTCGGTCTGCTCCTGCTGAGCGTAAACTGCGGCGAGCCGCCGCGTCACACGCGCCGTCGGGTTGCGCTGAAGAAGCATTCAATAAGCGAGGAGTTACGTCGTATGGAACCCGTTGATTCCGCGACCGCCGGGGTGCGGCAGACCGACGCCAACGCAAGCCAGAAGCCCACGCGCCGACCCGTGGCGGTCGACGCGGCCGACCCGCGGTTCCCTTGGCAGGAACGTCCGGCCGGTGAGACGGGGGTCGTGTGGCGCCACCGCGGCAACCCGGTGATCGGACGCAACCCGATGCCCGAAGTGCAGGGCATCTACAACAGCGCGGTGGTCCCCTTCGGCGACGGCTACGCCGGCGTGTTCCGCACCGAGAAGCACACGCGGTTCCCGCTGCTGCACGCCGGTTGGAGCGAAGACGGACTCGACTGGCAGATCGAGCCGCAGCCGATCCGGTTCACCAACCGCACCCCCGACCCCAGCGAGTACGCCTACGACCCGCGGGTGGTGCGGATCGAAGACTGCTACTACCTCACCTGGTGCGGCGGCCACAACGGCCCGACCATCAGCATGGCGCGCACCACCGACTTCCGGTCGTTCGAGCAGATGGACAACGCCTTCTTGCCGTTCAACCGCAACGGGGTGCTCTTCCCGCGGAAGATCGGGGGCAAGTACTTCATGCTCAGCCGCCCCAGCGACAACGGCCACACCCCGTTCGGCGACATCTACGTCAGCCAGAGCCCCGACCTGGTGCACTGGGGCAAGCACGAACTGGTGATGCGCAAAGGGGGCGACACCGTCGGCCAGTGGTGGCAGCGGACCAAGATTGGCGCGGGGCCGATCCCGATCGAGACCCCCGAAGGTTGGCTGATGATCTACCACGGCGTGATCGACACCTGCAACGGCTTCGTCTACAGCATGGGCGCCGCGATCCTCGACCTCGAGCAGCCGTGGCGCGTGCTCTACCGCACCAACCAGCACCTGCTCACGCCCGAGGCGGGCTACGAGACGACCGGGCACGTCCCCAACGTCGTCTTCCCCTGCGCCGCGTTGCACGACGCGCCGACCGGCCGGCTCGCCATCTACTACGGCGCCGCCGACACCTGCACGTGCCTCTCGTACGCCTACGTCAACGACCTGATCGACTTCACGAAGAACCACTCGGCCGTATTCTGAGAGGCGCGCCGCGTGGGACGGCAAACACGGTGGATGATCAGCCACCGAGCCGAGCGGCGCGACTCTGCGCAAGGTACTTCTGTCTGCGGCCATCTGCGTAACCTAGCGGCGACTCTTCCGGCGTTCTCAATCGCGGCCTCTTCCGGGCGGACTGAATGGGCGGGTTTCATCCGATCGATGTAGCGATCCTCGTCGCCTACCTCGCCGCGACCATCGGCATCGGGTTCTGGATCTCCCGCCGCGCGTCGAAGAACCTCCGCAGCTACTTCCTCGGCGGCAACACCATCCCGTGGTACATGCTGGGGCTGTCCAACGCGTCGGGGATGTTCGACATCAGCGGGACCATGGTGATGGTCTACTGGCTGTTCGTGTACGGGGCCAAGAGCATCTGGATCCCGTGGCTGTGGCCGGTCTTCAATCAGATCGTGATGATGGTCTACCTGTCGATCTGGCTGCGCCGTTCCGGGGTGCTGACCGGCGCCGACTGGATCCGCTTCCGCTTCGGCGACGGCCGCGGCGCCCAGTGGGCCCACCTGGTGGTGGTGCTCTTTGCGCTGATCAACGTGGTCGGCTTCTTGGCCTACGGGTTCATCGGGATCGGCAAGTTCGCGTCCACCTTCCTCCCCTGGCAGTTGGCCGCCGACCCCACGACCAACAGCAACCTGTACGGGCTGATCGTCACCGCGCTCACCACGGTCTACGTTGTAAAGGGAGGGATGTTCAGCGTCGTGTTCACGGAAGTCCTGCAGTTCGCCATCATGACGGTCGCCTGTGTGTGGGTGGGGCTGATCGCGATGGCGGAGGTCTCGCCCGAGGCGCTCGCGGCGGTCACCCCCGCGGGGTGGGACCGGATGTGGTTCGACTGGCGGTTCGACCTCGACTGGAGCGGCATCCTCGACTCGGCCAACCAGAAGGTGAGCGAGGACGGCTGGGACCTGTTCTCGTTGTTCTTCGGGCTGGCGCTGTTCAAGGGGCTCCTCTCCAGCATGGCCGGCCCCGCGCCCAACTACGACATGCAACGCGTCCTCTCGGCCAAGTCTCCCAAAGAGGCGGCCCTGATGAGCGGCGTGGTGAGCCTGGTGCTGCTTGTTCCGCGCTACATGCTGATCACCGGGCTCACGGTGCTGGCGCTGGCGTTCTTTTCCGATGAGCTGCGCGGCATGGGAGACGGGGTCGACTTCGAGATGATCCTCCCCTTCGCGATGCGCGAGTTCATCCCGGTCGGCCTGTTCGGTCTGCTGATCGCGGCGCTGCTGGCCGCGTTCATGTCTACGTACGCCGCCACCGTGAACGCCGCCCCGGCGTACGTGGTGAACGACATCTACAAGCGTTACTTCAACCCCGACGCCAGCGACAAGACCTACGTCCGCATGAGCTACCTCACGTCGGTGGCCGTGGTGGTAGTCGGCACCGCCTTTGGGTTTATGGTCAACGACCTCAAACAGGTGGTGAACTGGCTGGTGGCGAGCCTGTACGGCGGCTACATCGCGGCGAACCTGCTCAAGTGGCACTGGTGGCGTTTCAACGGCTGGGGCTACTTCTGGGGCATGGTGGGGGGCATCGCCTCGGCGTTTGTGCTCACCGTGGCGCTGAACGGCCAATCGACGCTGTGGGGCTTCGAGAAGAACCTGGCGCTCTTCCCGGTCATCTTGTCCATCTCCCTCGCCGGCAGCGTGCTGGGGTGCCTGCTCACCCCCCCGGACGACATGGCGGTGCTCAAAGAGTTCTACCGCCGCGTCCGCCCTTGGGGCTGGTGGGGTCCGGTCCGCGCCCAGCTCGTCCAGGAGTTCCCCGATTTGCTCCCCAACCGCGACCTGCCGCGCGACGCCCTGAACGTGGCGATCGGCATCGCTTGGCAGACGGCGCTCACGGCGACCGGCATCTACCTGGTGCTGCAAGACTACTGGGCGCTAAGCTGGTCGCTTGGGGTGGTCGCCGCCACTTCGCTGATCCTCAAGTTCACCTGGTACGATCGTCTGCGGGACTACCCAGCAGAAGCAAGCTTTACCCCTCCCACGCTCAACCCCGCGGAGCCGACGTGATAGCGATCCGGTCCGTCGTTCTGCTGGCCGCCGCGTGGGGCGCCGCTGCGCCAACCGGCGCCGCCCCCCCTCAGGAGTTCATCACCCGCCGGGGCGCGAAGCTGTACGACGGGGCAAGGGAGTTCCGCTTTGTGTCATGGAACGCCCCCAACCTTCACCTAGTAGAAGACGCGTTCACGTTCTTGGGGGGCGCCCCCTGGCGGTACCCCGACGCGTTCGAGGTCCGCGACGCCCTCCGCTCGATCCGGCAGATGGGGGGGACGGTGGTCCGCCCCTACGTGATCAGCGTCCGTCGCAACGACGGCGACATGGGCCCGCACGCCCACGTCGCCGCCCCGGGCGAGTTCAACGAGCAGGCCTTCGCGGCGCTCGACCTGGTGCTCAAGACCGCCGAGGAAGAAGGGGTGCGCGTCATCATCCCGCTGGTCGACAACTGGAAGTGGTGGGGGGGAGTCGAGCAGTACGTCGCGTTCCGCGGCAAGCAGGGGGACGATTTCTGGACCGACCCCCAGCTCATCGACGACTTCAAGCAAACCATCCACTACCTCGTCAACCGGCGCAACACGCTCACCGGTCGGCGTTACCGCGACGACCCGGCCCTCTTCGGCTGGGAGACCGGCAACGAGCTCGACGCGACCCCCGAGTGGACGCGCCAGATCGCCGCCTACATCAAGGGGCTCGACCCCAACCACCTGGTGATCGACGGCCGGTCGCTGCACGGCGTTCCCGAAGCGTCGCTGGACGACCCGAACGTCGACGTCGTCACCACACACCACTACCCGAATGTGGGCAACAACAACGCGGCCAGCATCCGCGCCGCGGTGAAGGCGGTCGACGGCAAGAAGGCCTACTTCGTCGGCGAGTTCGGCTTCGTGCCGGTAGACGAGGCGCAGCGGATGCTCGACGCGGTTCACGAGCTGGGGGTCTCCGGGGCGCTCTACTGGAGCCTCCGCTTCCACCGCCGCGAAGGGGGATTCTATTGGCACCACGAGCCCTCCGGCGGCGACCTGTACAAGGCGTACCACTGGCCCGGGTTCGCGTCGGGGGACGAGTACCGCGAGAACCAGGTGCTGCCGATGATCCGCGACGCCGCCTTCCGGATCCGCGGCCAGCGGGTCCCGCCGGTCGCCAGCCCCGAAGCCCCGACCCTGCTCCCGATCCTCGACGTGGCGCACATCGCCTGGCAGGGCGCCGCCGGCGGGCGGGCGTACGACGTCCAGCGTTCCGAGCGCGTCCACGGACCGTGGGAAGTTGTCGGCAAAGACGTCAGCGACGCCGCCGTGCAGTACCGCCCCTTGTTCGCCGACCGGTCGGCCCGGATCGGCGGCGCGTACTACTACCGGGTGGTGGCGAAGAACGAGGGGGGGGCTTCGCCGCCGTCCAACGCCGTGGGACCGGTTGAGGTGACGCATCAGACGCTGGTCGATGAAATGCGCGACCTATCGCTGGTGCACGCGGCCGCCCAGCCGTACGGGTTCCGCACCGGCGACGCGCGGAAGACGCAAGAAGACATCCACCGCGTTGAACTCGGGGGCGGGGGCAGCCTGGTCTACCGGTCGCCCGGGAAGGTAGCGAAGGTGACCCTCTGGTGCTTCGCGTCGAGCGACGACGCCCCCATCCGGGTAGCCGCCTCGGACAAGCCCGAGGGCCCCTTCGCCGAGCTCCCAACCAAACGCACCACGGCCCCTTCGGTCGCGGGGGACTACGGCTACCTCCGGCCGATCTTGGTCGAGGCCGGTCCCGTCCCGGCCGACGCTCGCTACATCCGCATCGAAGCCCCCGCCGGGGCGGCCGACAGCAATGTGCAACTCTCACGCATCGAGGTCCGTTATGGAGACTCGCCGTAGCTACCCCCGGCGAGGTCGGCGGGCGCGGCTGCTGACCGCGGTGCGGCTTGCGATCGTGCTGGCGGCGGGCCAAGCCGCGGCGCGGCCCGCCGCGCTCAACTCGGCCGTGCTTATTTACGATCAGAAGACGCTCGCCTCCGCGCCCGAGGTGCTCGCGCGGATCGCCGCCCAGGGCGAGCGCCGTGTGATGTTTGTGGTCACGGTCCACTGTCGGCTCTCGCCGGACCTCAAGCCGACCGCGCTGGGCCTGATGCGCGACCGCTACCAGTCGTGGCAGGACCCGGCGAACTTTATCCCGCTCGACGACGAAAACCTCGCGGGGTACCGAGAGAGCCTCACCAGGGCGCTGCGCAAAGCCAACGACCTGGGGATGGACGTCGCGATCCTCCCCCACTTCGATCCCGCCGGCGAGGTGACCGAGTGGCGGAACCGTTACGACTTTGACCCGTTGGCAGACATCGGGGGGTACACCTACGCGGGCGCGCTGATCGAAACGTGCCTGCTGGCGCTCGAAGAGGGCTGCGACGCCTCGACGCGGATCGATTTCTCGCTCGGCGGCGAGATGGGGCACAGCGTGTTCGCCTACCCGTCGTCGTACCTAGAGCTCGCGCGTAGGGTCCGCGCGCGGCTGGCGGGCCGGCCGGTGCGTATCGGCGTCAGCCTGAACCACAGCGACGTCGCCGACGGCCTCAAGGCTTCGGCCGAGCATCAGGCCGAGCTGCGTGGCTTGTTCGACGCGTGCGACTTCCTCGGCTTCTCCAACTACAGCCCTTTCCCGCCGCCCCCCCGCAGCGGGCAGTTCAGCGAGGCGTGCCGGCGGTTCCTCGAAGAGATGGCCAAGTGCGGCGTGAGGGTTGGGCCCGACACGCCCCTGCAGTTCTCGGAGATCGGCCTCGGGGGCGCCCCCGACCGCCGCGGGGCGGCCACGGTCGACCGCGCCGCTGCCGAGCCCTGGGAGGGTACCACCCAGCTCGCAAAGAACCCCTGGCGGGCCCCCGACATGATCCGTCTGCGACGCGACTACCACTCCGAGCTGTTGGAGTTCTTAACCGAACAGCCGGGGCCACGGCGGGTTGAGGCCGCGTACTTCTGGAGCGAAGGCTCTTGGGACCCGATCGACGTGCAGGCCTCTGGCTTCGGCGACGCCGAGATCCAGGCGGCGGTACGCACGCACAACGCCCAGGCAGAGCGGCCGGCGGCAGCAGACCGCTGAATCCGGTTCGCGGCGCCAGGCCGATGGCTGACGCGACTGGGCCCATGCACCCAACGCCCGCGAGCCTCGGTTGTCGGGATCCGCAATGCTAGCTCAACCGGGGCTCTGGTGAGGCCGAAGAATTGATCGCGGCGTTGCGATCATCCCCCCTAAAACAACGTTATACATCTCAAGCCTTCCAAAAATCCCCTACGGCGCCTAAGCCCCTGGAATCGAGCTCGACACGGCCCTGAAGCCGCGTGCGTTTCGCTCGCGATCACCGTAGCCGGCGGCTACAATGGAGGTGGGCCGGCAGATGCGGCCGACCACACCTTTGGACGAGACCTGCACGGGCAGGAGGTTTCGCCGCCGACCCGCGCCGATGAGAACGTGGGCGGGTAGGCCGATCCCGACGGCTTGGCCGCATGGACGGCCAACCTCGGTTCCCGCGTCGCTGAGCGGCGTTCCCCAGCCCACACCGATCCGGACGGCGCCCGCCGGTCTGGTCGCTTGCTTCGCCCGACAGTCCACTCCAATCCGTAGGCGCCTACGGCTCCCGATGAATCTACCCAAGAAGGCCAGACTCGGCTTGCTAGGCATCGTCGCAGCGGCGATCGGTTCGTTGTCAGCCCTCAGTGAAACAAACGCCGCCTCCCCCAAGATCGGCTGGGGGGGCGCCAATATCGATCACGTGAACGGCTCGAACGCAAGCTGGTACTACAACTGGTGGCACACGAAGCCCGCGGGCAACAACGACGCCAACGCCGAGTGGATCCCGCTGCTCAAGTACACCAACAGCCTGCAGAGCAAGCTCAACACCATTGCCGGCTACAACGACGTAGACACGCTGCTGGTGCTCAACGAACCCGAACGTGAGAACCAGTCGAACGTTTCGGTGACCGACGCGATCAACCTCTGGCCTCAGGTTCAGCAGGCCCTGCCCAACCACACGCTGGTCGGCCCCGCCGTTTCCGACAACGCCGCGGGACAGGCCTGGCTCAGCAGCTTCATGAGTCAGGTCGATTCGCTGAACTCAAACAGCGATCCCGACGACAACCTCCGCGTCGACGCCGTCGCTTTTCACTGGTACGGCGGGAGCAACCCGAACAATCCGGTCGGCTCCGCCAACAGTTTTCTCAACCCGGTCGACTACTACCACAATACCTACAACCGGCCGGTATGGATCACCGAGTTCGCCATGCACGACTGGGGCGGCAACTACACGGACGCCGAGTATCAGGAGGCCAATCGTATCTTCCTCGAGACGGTTATTCCCGGGCTCGAGAGCCGTAGCTACGTGAACGCGTACGCGTTCTACCATCACTTCAGCGACGCGAAGCTGCTCAACGGCAGCGACCCGGTGACCCCAACGTCGGCCGGCGACGTCTACGTCGACACGCTCCTGGCCGGCGATTCGCGGAACCTCAACGGCGTGAGCCTAGGGACCGACGTCACCTACCTGCGTGGCGGCGAGATCACCAACAACGGCGCCCCGCTGCAGACGGCCATGCGGGCGATCGACTCGATCGAAGGGGCCGGCGCCCTCGGGGGAAGCTCCGACTGGGCCGTGGCGGGAAGCAACGCGTTCGTCCGCATCCGCACGGACGCCTCGTTGGTGAAACAAGGCGCCAACGCGGTTGAGTGGAACAACGTAGCCACCACTAACGACGGCGGCCTCACCGTCGCGGACGGGACCCTGCGGATCGTCGACGGCTCGTTCACGGGGGACGGAGGCGTCCGCGTAGCGGCCGGGGCCGCGCTGGACCTGGTCGCCGTGGGGGGACGGGGCACGTACTCCTTTTCGGGGCAGCAGATCGACCTGGAGGGCCGGGTCATCGGGCCCGTGTTGCTTGCGGCCGGGTCGCGGCTAGCCACGGCGGGGAGCGCCGCCCGCGCGGAGGGCGACCTGATTCTAAACGCCTCGACGCTGGTGGTCGGCGGCGAGGGCTTCAACGAGCGCACGCCGCAGACGCCGATCGTGGCCGGGGGACTCAACCTCAACTTCGACGCCTCGCTCGACTCCCCGGGCGACAGCCTCTGGAGCAGCTCCGTAGGAAGCGAAGCACTCTCCTTCGGCGCCGCCGCGACCCCGGCCGTAGTCCAGTCTCCTAAGTTCCCCGCACTAAGCGCCGCTTACTCGATCCCAACCAGCGGCGGCGCCTCGGGGCTCAACCAGCGGCGGCGCCTCGGGGCTCAACCAGTATTTTGAGACCGCCGGGCCGCGCAGCCAGCAAGACGCAACGTTCGAGCTGGTGTTCCGCGTCGCCAGCACGTCCGCCGGCGTCGACCAAGTCCTCTTCGAGGCGGGTGGCCTGACCCAAGGCGTGGCGTTCATCCTCAGCGACGATCAACTTCGGTTCCACGTAAACGGCGACGGAGCAAACGTCGACATCACGACCACGCTCGACGGGGGGTGGCACCAGGCCGTGGGGGTGATCGACCTCGCATCGGGGGGTGACGCCGTTTCGCTGTACGTCGATGGGCAACACCTCACCACGCTCACCGGCCAGAACGTGGGCGACTGGGCCGGCGGCAACTCAGCGGGCCTGGGCGCCGGGTCCAGCCATGTGCCCGGTGTAGGGTCTGGCGCCGGCGCGCCTTACCACTCCCTCATTGCTGCGGCCCGCTACTATCAAGACACGGCGTTCTCAGCGGGGCAGGTGCTGCAGAACTACCAATCGATCTCGCTGGAACCCACCCAGCACGGCTCGGTCTTCAGCGTCGACGGCGTGCTCAGTCTTTCTGCCGGAGCGGTCGCGCGCCTGGACGTCGGAGACAATTCTCTGAGCGACAAGATCGTCATCGACGAGAGCCTCTCCCTTGCCGGAGGGGGAGTTGAGATTAGCTACGTCGGCGCCGACGGTTTGGCCGCGGGCGATGCGTTCGACCTATTGGACTTCGCCTCCGCCTCGGGGACGCTCGGATCGTTGACGCTGCCTCTGCTCAACGGGGGCCTGATGTGGCGCACCGGAGAACTGCTTACGTCGGGGGTCATCTCCGTGGCGATCGCCGGCGACTACAACGGCGACGGCCGGGTGGACGCGGCAGACTACACCGTCTGGCGCGATCAGCGGGGCGCTACGCTGCTTACCTCCGCGGACGGCAACGGCGACGGCCAGGTAGACGAGCTTGACCTGACGGTGTGGAAGCTCCAATTCGGACAATCCGCGGCCTCGGCGGCCGCTCGCGCCGCGTCCGCGGCGGTTCCGGAACCCGCCACGGCCGTGATTCTGCTGGCGGCCCTCGCGGCATGCGTGGCGCCGCGTCGTCGCCGCCTTCGCACCGACGCAGGCTGCTGAGCGTTGGTCGCTGCGTGGCGAGTTTGCGTTCGGACGCCCCACCGCTGGTGAGAACTGTTCCTTGGATTGAGATGATGCCGCTAAAACTGCGTTGGGCGACAACGATCCTCCTGCTAGCGAGCGTCCAACTCGCGAGCGTGCCAGACGCACGCAGCCAGCCGCCGGTCGCCGCGACTAGCCATGCGCCGGCCGAGCACAACGGCGGCTACCGCTTGGTCTGGGCCGACGAGTTCAACGTAGACGGCCCGCCCGATCCCCAGCGCTGGGCGTTTGAACACGGGTTCGTCCGCAACCAGGAGCTGCAGTGGTACCAGCCCGAGAACGCCGCCTGCAAAGACGGGCTGCTGGTGATCGAGGCAAGACGGCAGCGTGTGCCGAACACCGCGTACGCCGCCGGCAGCAAGTCGTGGCGCAAGAGCCGACCGCACGCCGACTACACCTCGGCCTGCCTCACCACGCGGGGCCTCCACCGTTGGAAGTACGGCCGGATCGAGGTGCGGGCACGGATCGACGCACGCCAAGGCCTCTGGCCGGCGATCTGGACGTTGGGCGAGGCAGGCGAGTGGCCCGACTCGGGCGAGGTCGACATCATGGAGTACTACCAGGGGGACCTCCTGGCCAACGCGTGCTGGTCTAGCGGCGTCCGCTGGTCGGCCAAGTGGGACTCCGCGAAGAAGCCGCTGAGCGCGTTGGGTGGCCAGCCGTGGGCGGCGCGGTTTCATACGTGGCGGATGGACTGGGACCGCGACCGCATCGAGCTATCGGTCGACGGCCTCACGCTCAATACGGTAGCGCTGGAGCAAACGGTCCGAGTGAACCGGCCGCAGTCCAGCCCGTTCCGCGAACCTCACTATCTCTTGCTGAACCTAGCCGTCGGCGGATCGAACGGCGGAGACCCCTCCGAGACCGAGTTTCCGGCAACGTTCGAAGTAGACTACGTACGCGTCTACCAGCGGTAGGCGCAGTGGAGAATCCTGGCGGCAGGTGACCGGCCCGGCGCTGCGTCGGACGACGCGTGGCCCGTCGGCTGGTTTCAGGCCGCAGCCAACCTGCCACGGGGACCGTGGCAGGGCAGGGGGGCGCCCCCGGGCCACGGCTGCTGCAAGGCCGCTTGCCAGCAGCCCTGGTTTGGGCAGGCGGGTGCAACACGCCGGAGGCCGCACCGGATACTTGATTCGTCAACGGCGTGACGCATTTCGTCAATGCTGCTCGGCTACAATGAGCCGTAGACCACCTATCGACTCATCACCCGGAAGAAAATGGCAGCGAAGCTCATTGCGCTGTGCGGGCGGGTTTGGTGCTCGACCCTCTTGGCGTCGCCCCCCAATTTGCTGTTGATCATCGCGGACGACCTCGGCTACGGCGATCTGGGCTGCACCGGCAGCCAGACCATCGCTACTCCGAACATCGACGCACTGGCCGCCAGCGGCACGTTCTTCTCTCAGGGCTACGTGGCCAGCGCGGTCTGCTCCCCCTCGCGGGCCGGGCTGATGACCGGTCGCGACCCGCGGCGGTTCGGGTACGAGGGGAACCTGAACAACTCGGCCGGCAACTATTCAACCCGGCCCGAACTGCTCGGCCTCTCGCCGACCGAGCACACGCTGGCCGACCACCTCCGCGCCGCGGGCTACGCCACCGCGCTGATCGGCAAGTGGCACCTGGGAGACGCCCAGCCGTTCCACCCGAACCGGCGGGGGTTTGAATACTTCTGCGGCATGCTGAACGGCTCGCACGAGTACTTTGTGGGCGCCGACTCCAAGGGGCTCGAGCGCAACGGCGCTCCTTTGCGGCGGTTCTCGAACCCCTACTTGACCGACTTCTTCACCGACGAGGCGATCAAGCAGATCGACAAGCAGGGCGACCGGCCGTGGATGATGATGCTCAGCTACAACGCCCCGCACACCCCGCTGCAGGCCACAAAGGCGGACCTCCAGGCGTGCAAGCACATCGAAGACCCCCAGCGCCGCACGTACGCGGCCATGGTCGTTGGGCTCGACCGCGGGGTGGGCCGGGTCATCGAACACCTGGAAGAAACCGGCGAGCGCGACAACACGCTGATCGTGTTCCTGTCCGACAACGGCGGCGCCACCGACAACCACAGTTGGAACGGGCCGCTCTCCGGCGCCAAGGGCTGCATGCTGGAAGGGGGCGTTCGGGTGCCGATGTTCTGGAGCTGGCCCGGCAAGGTTCAGTCGGGCCGCACGTCGGACGCCGTCGCGTCGAGCCTCGACATCCTGCCGACCTTCTTGGCGGCGGCCGGAGCCGAGGCGCTAGAGCTCCCCCCCAGGCCGTCGCACGAGGACAAGACCAACCAGCCGGCCGGCAACGGGCCCGGCGCGCTCGACGGCGTCAGCTTGTTGCCGCACCTGGTCGAGGGGGAGAGCCTGCCGGAGCGGCGGTTGTTCTGGCGTCTCCAAGGCCAAGCCGCCGTGTTGGACGGCCAGTACAAGCTCACCCGCCCGGGGCACCGCCCGGCTCAACTCTTCCGCCCCGCGACCGACCCGGGAGAACGTGACGACCTAGCGGCGAGCGAATCGGACCAAGTCCGCGCCATGTACAAGCTGCTGGGGGACTGGGAGGCCTCGCTGGGCACCGTGCCGCTCTGGGACTCGTCACCCTACTGGTGGGGCGCCTCGGCTCGCATCTACGACAGCTACGACCCCCGACCGGAGCCGAAGTAAGATGGGTCGCGTCCGCCGTAAGCGGACGCTGAGCCATCACGCCAACGAGCCCCATGATGGGCCAGTGCTCGCCCGCGGCGGCTCGCCCCATCCTACTTTTCGTGCGAGCCCGGTTTGAGGAACCAGGGGGCGAGCTCTTTTGTCACCAGCTCGTGCCCCTTGCGGTTCGGGTGGTTTGGCTGGGACATCAGGCTGGGCAGGTCGCCCCCTCGCTCCTCGAAACGCTGGAACGCCGCGTAGCTGTCCACCAGGCCTACATGGAACTCCGCAGCCAGGTCGCGGATCTGCTGGGCGTGTAGCGCCAAGGGAGCGTCGGGGTCGGCGATGTCTTCGTGCGTGTCGGGGGTCGGCGTGAGCAGGAGCACTTTCACGCCCCTACGAGACGCCTGCTCGATCATCGCGGCCCATGCCGCGCGGGCCCGCTCAAGGCCGATCGGGCGGTCGTTCAGCGCATAGTCGATTGTCACCACGTCGGGCTTCTTGGCCAGCACGTCGTCCGCAAAGCGCTGGGCGCCTCGCTCCGCGTTCTCTCCCCCGATGCTGGTGCGTATCACCTCGACCACGCTGCTGGGGTGCGACTCGTGGATCGCCACGTGCAGCAGGTGCGGGTAGGAATCGAACGGCCTGACATCCGGCGACTTGAAATAGCCGGTCGGAACGCTGTGGCCGTGGCAGACGACAACCACCATGCGGTTGTTGGGCCAAGTCTTGTCGAACTCGCCAGCGATCGACGCCAGGTAGCTCGCTGGATCGGCGGCCCGGGGGCGATCCGCCCCGCACGCCGTGGGCAGCGCCATGAGGAGCATCAGCCACGCGGCCACGGTACATCGCATCCTGGGGTCCTGCGGTCAGGTGGTTTGGAAAGGCCGTTTCAGTCTCGTTCTTGCCGCTACTGGGTCGACCCGTGGGCGATCCGCGGCCCCGGCCCGGCGGCGGGGGCCAACTCTGCCTCGATCTCTTCCAGACTCTTGTCCTTGGTCTCCGGAAGCTCGAACCAGATGAACACAAAGCCCAACAGGCTGATGCCGGCGTAGAGCCAGAAGGCGCCGGCGGCGCCAAAGTTTTCTTTGATCATCGGGAACGTGAAGGTGAGCGCGGCGCAGGCCGTCCACAGCGCCAGCACGCAGAGCGCCATCGCCGAACCGCGGACGCGGTTGGGGAAGATCTCGGAGATCACCACCCACGTGACCGGCGCCAGCGACATGGCGTACACGGCGATGCCGGCCAGCACGAGCGCCGCCATGTGCGCCCCGGTGCTCTGTGCGTAGTACAGCCCGCCGAGCGTCAGGAACAGCAACGCCAGCCCGCTGGCGCCGAACAGCATCAGGCTGCGGCGCCCGATCCGATCGACGAGGCTCATGCCCACCAGCGTGAACAGCAGGTTCACCACGCCGGTGGCGACGATCACGGCCATCGTGCCCCGCACATCGTAGCCGGCGGCGGTGAAGACTTCTTCTGCGTAGTTGAAGATAACGTTGATGCCGCACCACTGCTGCAGCACCACGAGCGCGACGCCGATCACCAGCACGCGCGACACCGTTCCATCGAACAGGTCGGCCAGGCGTTCGCGGCCCACCGGGCCGTCGCCCAGCGTGGCGCGGATGGCGGCCAGCTCGTCGGCCGCGTGCGCTCTTCCGCCGATGCGCGCGAGGATCGCCTCGGCCTCTTCCGTACGCCCCGCCTTGGCGAGCCAGCGGGGGCTCTCGGGGGCCAAGAACATGAGGCCAAAGAAGAGCGCCGCGGGGAACGTCTCGGCCGCGAACATCCACCGCCAACCATACTCGCCGCACCAGGTGTCCAAGAGCGCGGGCCCCTGCGTGCCCGAGGGGACCCCTGAGGCGATTGCCCAGTTCACGAGCTGCGCCGCAAGGATGCCGATCACCAGAGTCAACTGGTTGACCGCCACAAGCCGGCCCCGCATCGCGGCCGGGCTAACCTCGGAGATGTACATCGGCGACAGGTTCGACGCCAACCCGATGCCGACGCCCCCGATCCAGCGGGCGACGTTGAACATCGTCAGGTCGGCCGCAATGGCCGTGAGGACCGCGCTCACGCTGAACAGCAGCGCCGAGAACACCAGCAGCCACTTGCGGCCGAAACGCTCGGTGAGTTTCCCGCTGACGGCGGCGCCCACCAGGCAGCCCAGCAGGGCCGTGCTCATCGCGAAGCCCTGCGCCGAGGCGTTTCCGGCGATGCCGAACGCCTGTTCGTAGAACGGCTTCGCGCCCCCGATCACCACCCAGTCGTAGCCGAACAGCAGCCCCCCCATCGCCGCAACGACGCAGATCATCCAAACAAAGCCGGCGTGGTGCGGGGTTTCCGGCTCGGTCACGTGGCTGTTTCCTGGGGCGTTACTTGAGGAGCGATTGGACGTCTTCAACGCGGAGCTCGCACGTGGGCCGGAACGAGTCGCCCGCCATGTAGCTGAGCAGACTGCGGAGCAGTTGACGGGACGCGGGGCGGTCCGCCTGGTCGGCCGTGACGTTGGCGGAGGTTACCAGCAGGCGACCGCTGCCGACGCGGGCCTCAAAGGCGAGGGCCAGCCGCTTCGGGTGGAACCAGTCGGGGACGACCTGGATAAGCGGCTCGATCTCGTCGCCGAGCCCGCTCAGGTCGAGCGCCGCACCGCCGTTGATCAGGTCCCACCACTGCCAGTTCGACCAGCCCTCGGTGGGGAACAACTTGAACACGGGATGCGAAGGGTCGCACAGCACGCCGAGCGTGTGCGGCGCCTGCCCGTCCGTCCACGCGGTGTTCCAGAAGATGGACGAGAAGCCGAGCTTCTGATCGGTCTTCACACGCTCTGCCGGGAGGGTCAGCAGCACCAAACCGCCATCGGCCAAGCGCTGCTGGGCCTCTTGGTCGAGTTCGCGCGTAACCAGCACATCGGGTCCGGCGGCGCCGGCCTCGGACGGGTAGACCCACAGGTCCCAATCGTTCTCGATGTCCGTCCCCTCTACCGACACCACGAGGGTCAGCTTGCAGGGCGCGGGGGCTGCGCTCGCGGGCGCCGTGACCCGACCGATCCGCGTCAACCTGCCGGCCGGCGCGGATCGAGAAAGATCGCCCCCGGCGACCGCGGCGCCGTCCGCTGCGTTGACCAGCCGCCACCGCAGCTTTGCGTCGCTGATGCCCTCGGGCCCAAAGTTGGCCAGATCGACTTCGGCCGAGATTGTTTCGGCTGAAGTAAACACCCGCTTCGGGAGCCGCGCGAGCGGGACCACGGGACCGCAGAAGCGGCGGAACTCATCGGCGCCGACGTACGGCTTGGCGTCCCAGAACGCGTCTAGCACACCGACCAACGCGGTCCCTTGCCCCGAGAAGTCGCTGAGCCCCAGCAGTTGGAAGCCGCCAAACCCCGGGGTGCGCAGGGCCGATTCGATCTCTTCCTTGTAGCACAGCACCTGCAGCTTGCCGGAGGCCATCAAGAAGGCCTCGGCCTGATCGGCCATGCCGGCGGCCTTGAGCTGATCCGCAAAGATGTCGAAGTTTTTGGCCTTCAGATGGCCCGTGTACTTGCTGCGCTCCGCCAGGTTGGGGAACACGCACCATTGGCCGATCTCGTGCGACACCACCGGCGCCGGGTGGCGGCGGACAAACGCCCGGTAGTCGGTTTGTGTTTCCGGCGGGCTGGCGTTGATCCGCGACTTCAGTTGTTGGCCCCACCCTTGGATGCGCGGCTGCATCGGGACGTGGTACTCGTTGGCGTCGATGATCGGCCAGCCGGCCGCGCCCGTGTACAGGCGACGGTCGTCGATCTTGCGGAAGTGGCCGATCCAGCCGGCCAGGAAGGCGTTCTGGTTGTTCCCCGCCGGCTCGTTGCCGTAGGCCATCAACAGCAGCGACGGGTGGTTCCCGTAGGCGTCGAGGATGCGCTGGGCCTCGCGGTAGATGAACGCGTCGAGCTTGCGCCCCGCGCCGATCTCGGCGCCTTGATTCGCCCACGAAGCGCACTCCACCTGGAAGTACACGCCCAACTCATCGGCGGCGACAAACGCGGCCTCCGGCGGGCAGTAGGAATGGAAGCGGATGTGATTGAGCCCGTGCGCCTTCGCGGCCCCGAGCACACGTTTCCACTCCGCCACTTCCATCGGCGGGTGGCCGGTGAGGGGGAAGACGCAGCAATCGAGCGTCCCCCGCAGCATGATCGGTCGGCCGTTTACCGTAATCTGCGTGCCTTCGACCCCCACGTCGCGGAGCCCGAACACGGTCTCAACGGCCTGCCGGCCTTGCTCCTTGGCCCCGTCGGCGCGCCAGGTGACGCGGAGGTCGTAGAGGTTGGGCGAGAACTCGTCCCACAGCTTTGCCTGCGGGCCAAGCGGGAGGTCGACGCTCAGCTCTTTTCCCTCCTTCGGCACGCTGACCGGGACGACGCGGACCTCGGCCGTCGCCGGACCCGCCCCGCGCAGCGACGCCTCGAGCCTGAGCGATCCACTCGCCGGTTGGTCGAGCAGGCTGGCCATCGTGATCTTCACACGGGCCTGACCCGCGGCCGGTTCTACGCGGACCTTGTCGACCCACACCCGGGGCGTCGCCCGAAGCTCGATCGCCCCGAGCGCGCCGTTCCAGTTCCCCTGGGTGTGGTCCGAAACACTGTGGGAGTTGGGCCCCACGTTCAGGTGCTGGCGGTTGTCGATCCGCAGCACGAGCGTGTGCTCCCCGGGCGAGAGCCCGCCGTCGATGCTAAACTCGTGGGGCGCCGACAGGGACCAGCCTTCGCCGATCGATTCGCCGTCGATCCAGGCCTGTGTGGTCCAGTGGCAGCGTTCCAGGTGCAGCGTCACGCGCTGGCCCTCCCAAGCCCGCGGCACGGTGAAGGTGCGGCGGTACCAGGCCGACCCCGAGTAGTACGTGGTTGGCGTGAGCCAGAAGGGCAGCTTAACCTCGTTCGGCGGTCGGTAGGGGGCGTACTCGTCGCGCGTGCGATAGCCGCTGATCTCCCACTCGCCGACCCACGGGGTGTCGAGCGTCACCGGATCGCCGATTTCTTGCACGGCGAGGGAACCGGGGAGTCGGGCCGTCTGCGTGTACGGCTCCTGCCGGCTCGCCTCGTACCAGCGATCATCGACGCCGACCCCCTTCCGGTCGAGCGCAAGCCGCCACTTGCCGGACAGGTCGATCACGCGGCCGTCGTTGGGTCCGGCGCACGCGGCGCCGATGGCAAGCGTCGAGATCGCCACGCAGCGAGCAAAGCAGCCGATTCCAACCATTCTCGGGGTCCTCGGGTTCATAGCGTGGCGTTCGCGGCCGCATTGCGCGACGGGGCTAGCGTCGCCGATGCGCACATCGAGCGGTGGGTGATCGCACCAAGGTGGTTGACGTCCGCGGCGAGGATCCAATCAAACTCTTCCGCGGCGCCGTCGACAACCCCTAGGCCCAGCAGGCCGAGCGCCCGCATGAACCGACAATGGATCTTGTTCTCGAACTCGAGGTCCGCGTCGAACACGACGAAGGTTGGCAGCGATACGGCGAAGTAGTCGATGGTCACCGGGTCGTCGAGGTGGGACTCTCCATACTCAATCAGCTTTTCGAAGCGGGCCGAGGCGGCGGCCCCCTGCCCAAGGGCCTGGTGGGCGAGCCCCTGGTAGAAGACCATCGCCGGGGGCTGGTCGTTGTAGTACTGGGCCGAGGTTGGCTCGCTGAGTCCTTGCGACGCCAGCCCGAACCATTCCCGCGCCTCGCTCTCACGGCCTCCGCCCCGGGCGGCGACCCCCAGCCAGTAGTGGATGTTGTTCTCCTGGATGCCGGCCAGTTTCCCCTCGCCCAGCGAGTGGGGCCAGTCCAGCGCCCGCGACAGCAGCGTCTTGGCGCCGTCCCATTCTTGAACCGCGATCGCGCGGCGGGCGAGTTCCACGAGACTCAGCACGTACTGTGCGGACGCTTTCCCCTCGCCCCCTTCCCAGGGATGGAAGCTGCGCGAGAGCAGGACTTCCAGCGCCTGCTGATGACGGCCCAACTGATTGAGCAGGGTGATCTTTTCAATCAGAAGATCGTCTCGGGCCGCCACGCACTCGGCGCCGCCCTGCAGCCGCTCGAGCCGCCCGGCCGGGTCATGGTTGAGCCGCTTCGCGAGCTGGTCGAGCTCGTACAGCACGCGCGCGTCGCTCGGGGCAAGCCGGTGGGCCTCGCTCAACATCCGCCACGCGGCGCCAGCATCGTGACGCTTGTTGAAGTAGGCGAGGCCCAGGTTGCGTCGCGGTTGAGCGGCCGTGGGGTCGAGCTCGCACGTCTTCTCCCAGCACGCCATCCCGGCCACGTAACGCTTCTTGCTGAATAGTAGGTTTCCCAGGTCGCACCAAGCCGCGGCGTCGTCCGGCCGCAGGTCGATCGCGGACCGCAACGCCGCCAGGTCGGCCAGCGTGTTGGGGAAGAAGCCCCCACGCGGCGCCGCCGCGGCTTGGGACAGGACGAGGTCGGCCGCAGTAGCGTCTCCGCTCAGCCGCAGCGCCAGCGCCAAATGGTAAAGCAGCATCGACGTCGGCTCGCCGTGCGACTCTCGGTCGACGAATCGCTGAAGCACCTCGCACGCCCGGTCCTCGAGCCCAGCCGCCAGATAGTCTGCCGCGAGGACCGTGTAGTTGTGATCGTCGGCTCGCATGCGGCGCCGGAACACATCATCGCTGGCGCCGGCCACACGCGCGCGCTCGAAGAGCACGCCCACGTTAAACGGATCGCGACGCAGCTCGTCCGCCGCGACGCGCTCAGCCTCTTCGTGCCTTCCAAGCTCGTACAGCACGCATACCAGCAAGTGGACCGCTTGATGGCGCCCGGCGTTGCCGTCGAGGCACTGCCTCAGCAGTCCCTCGGCTTCCACCCATTCTCCTTCGCGGGTTGAAATTCGGGCCAATTCGAAGTACGCCGCGTCTCGGCACGCGGCGTTCCAGGCAGACTTGTGCAGCGCGTCGGCCGCCTCCGCGAAGCGGCCCTGGGCCGCCAGCGCCAAACCGAGCCCGAGCAGCGGCTCGCCGTCGAGCGGGTTCGAGTTGTGTTGCGTCGCACGCGCGACGCCGGTGCGGAAATGGCCCTCCGCCTCTCGGTAGCAGCCGCGACGATAGAGCAATCGGCCCATCGCGATGTTGGTGCGCAGGTCGCCCGAGTCGCGTCGCAGCGCCTCTCGAAAATAGTCTTCCGGCAACCGCGTGGCGTGACGGTACTGCTCTAGATGCATCCCAGCCAAGTAGAGCGATTCAACCGAATCGAGCGCCGCGGGTTCCGGGATCGGCTTGGCCGCTTCCGGTGGGGCGTCCGCGGGGGGCGGGCTCCGATACGCGACCAGCTCGGCGCCGTTGCGGTCGGTCACGATTACGACGAGGCTACGTTCTTCAACGCCGCTGGGGAGGTCGGTCTCAAACTCCGACCAGCTACGCGGGTCGCCGTCAAACTCCTGCAACAGCAGCGTCTCCTCGCCCGACGAGAGCTCGACCTGCGCGCCGGGCCGCTGCGCGGTGGTGTAGACACGCACCGTGGCCCGACGCCCGTCGACATCCAGGCCGACCGCGGCGTCGATCGTTGCGTTCTTGATGACCCCCACGCCCTTGTACGGCATGAAGTACTGCGAGAAGTCCTTCTCCTCCCCCGGCGCCAGCCAGCTAAAGTCGGGCTGGTTGTCGGTGTAGACGCCGCACATCAACTCAATGTACGGGCCGTCTTCGTCGGTCAGCCGCCGGTCCCACGCTCGGCCGAACTCGCCATGACCCCAGGTCCACTGTTTCTTGCCGGGCGACACGTGGTGGCTGGCGACGTGCAGCAGACCGGCCTGACGGCCGTGGTCGTACGAGCCGACGAAGTCAAAGTCCGAGTGGTAGGCCATGTACGAGGTCGGAACCGGGATATTCTTGTACCGACTGATGTCCGTTCCAGGCGAATAGTCGACCTTGTAGTACTCGCCCGTAGCGATCGGAAAGCCGCTCACGCCCCGCTTGCCGTGGTCCATGACCGCGTTGACGTCGGGGGGGAAGATCGACTGGTGGTTCTCGTCTACATGCACGGCGGGGTTCGCCCACCACAAGAACGTCTCGGGCATGGGGGTGCGGTTGTACACGCGGCCCCGGATCTCCAGGTACGCCCTGCCCGGGTAGAGCGTGAAACCGTGCATCCCCTTCGAACCAACCATGCGGTCGATCTCGTTGCACCACACCGTCACCGAGCCGTCGTCGTGCCGCTCGATGTCTGCGTCCACGGGGTGGAACGTGCTGGGACGGTGGTGTTGCGGCCAATTGAACTCAATCCCGCCGCTGATCCACGGCCCGGCAAGCCCCACGAGCGCCGGCTTGATCACGCGGTTGTAGTAGACGAAGTGGTAGTTGTTCGTCTTATCGAGCGCCATCTGCAGCCGCCCTCCGAGCTCCGGGAGGATCATCAGCTTCAGGTACTCGTTCTCCAAGAAGATGGCTTGGTACTGACGCAGAGTCTTTTCGTGGGCGACCGCCTCGATCACCGGGAACGGGTACACGGCCCCGCTGCTCCCCTGATAGACGCGGCGTTCCAAAAACATTGGATTGGGGTCGGGATCGCCAACCTCGTAGGTTGGGATCTCCACCACTTCCCGAACGGCGGTCACGCGATGCGAAGGTCCGAGGGTGGTCATGGTCGACTCGGCGCCGGTAGGCGCCAGCGTGTGCAGCAGGGAGAGCGAAGGGGTTCGGCCATCGAGGAGTACGCCTTCATTAGAACCGGCGCTTCGCGGTCGGTCATGCTGCAAACACGTCAATGCTTTGCGATATTTAGTCAGGGAAGGTTTCACCAGCCAACACCCGTATCTGCCCAAGCGGTGGGGTCAGAAGTTGCTCCGGCGCACGTCGACGCGGCGTGGCTCTGAGCCCGCTTCCCCCCAGCGAGGTTGTCAAGCAACGCCTACAAGGCCTAGGCTTCTCGCAGCTCCTGAACCACAATCAATGTCGGTTCCTTCGTTCGATCGGACACTCTTCGGCTACCGCCTTGGCCAAACTGAAGCACGTTCTGCTGCTCATCGAGAGCTCCCGCGCCTACGGCCGCGACTGCCTGCTTGGCGTGGCCGACTACCTGCGCGCGCACGGCGGTTGGCACGTGCTGAACATCGAGCGCGGCCTCTCCGAACAGCTCCCCAAGGCGATCGCTCGCTGGAAGGGAGACGGGGTGCTCGCCCGCATCGAGAACGCCCGCATCGCCGCGGCGATTCAGGCGTTTGGGGTCCCCACGGTCGACCTCCGCGGGAGCTATCCGCCCCCCGGGGGCGCCATTTTTGACTCGGACCACGCGGCCATCGGCCAGATGGCGGCCGAACACTTCCTCGACGTAGGCTTCACCAAACTCGCGTTCTGTGGGTTCCCTGGCGTCGGCTTCTCGGAGCAGCGCGGCGCGGCTTTCTGCGAGCACCTCAGCGCCCGGGACATCAAGACGCACGTCTACGAGCCCCAAAACCAGAGGCTGATGCCCACCGACGTGCTCGGATGGGAGGCCCGCGGCGAGTTCGAAGGCGCCACGATCGCTAGCTGGCTCAAGGGGCTGCCCCGGCCGCTGGCGGTGTTCGCCTGCAACGATATCCGCGGCCGGCAGGTCATCGAGGCGTGCCACCAGTTTGGCATCGCCGTGCCCGATGAAGTAGCGGTGGTCGGCGTCGACGACGACGAGGTGATCTGCGAGCTCTCCAGCCCGCCGCTTAGCAGCATCCGGCCGAACGCCCAGAAGCTCGGCTTCGAGGGCGCCGCGATGCTCGATGGCCTGATGCGGGGGAAGAAGCCGCCGGCGGCGCCCATCCTTGTCCCCCCGGCCGGCATCTCCCGGCGATTGTCGTCCGACGCCTTGGCGATCAAGGACACCGACGTGGCGGCCGCGATCCGGTTCATCCGTGAGCACGCCTGCGAAGGGATCGGCGTGCCGACCCTGCTCCAGAAGCTGCCGCTCAGCCGCTCGTCGCTGGAGCGACGGTTCAAGGTCGCGGTCGGTCGCACGCCCACCGCCGAGATCGAGAGGGTCCGCATGGAGCGGGCGAAGTTGCTGTTGGCCGAAACCAACAACAGCCTGAAGAACGTCGCCCGACTGACGGGCTACGGGACCGCTTCTCAGTTCGCGACGGCGTTCAAACGCTACGCCGAGATGACGCCGGGGCAGTTCCGCGAGCGGAACGGCCGGCAGTCCGATTGACCAGCGCGCAGGCCCCGGCGGTCCCGCCCCGCTGACCGGCTTGACCTAATACTACAGCGCTACGTTGATCTTGTTTGCGTTTGGGCGATCGGCCATGTTGTTGGTGTCGCAGGGGGGCGACCTGGCGCAGGGCCGCTAGCATGGACGCCGATGAGATCCGCCGTTTGAAGCCGGAATTGACGAGTTACTTGCACGAATTCGACGCCTGTTTCTCGCGTCGGGATACTCGTGCGCACTTGCCAACCTACGTCGAAGGCCAACTCTCCGAACTGCCCGCGAAGAGTTGCGAGCCGATGGCGCTGGCCGCCGGAGTGGCGCCGCGGACGCTGCAAGAGTTCCTGGCCCAGCACCGCTGGGACGAAGACGCCGTGCGCCGGCGACTCCAAGAGATCGTCCTCCGAGATCATGCGGGGCCGCACTCGATCGGCCTGATCGACGAAACGAGCGACGTCAAGAAGGGGGACAAGACGCCCGGCGTGCAGCGGCAGTACTGCGGCTGCGTCGGCAAGCAGGAGAACGGCATCGTCACGGTCCACTTGGGCTACGCGACCGGCGACTTCCACGCGCTGGTCGACGGCGAGCTGTTCTTGCCGGAGAGTTGGTCGGAGGACCGCCAGCGGTGTCGGGCCGCCGGCATTCCCGAGGACATGGTCTACCGCTCCAAGTGGAAGATCGCCCTGGAGCTTTGCGATCGGGCCGCGGCCCACGGCGTGATGTTCGACTGGCTGACGTTCGACGAAGGCTACGGCGGAAAGCCGCTGTTTTTGCAGGGCTTGGACGGTCGAAAGCAACGCTTCGTCGCCGAGGTCCCGACGACGTTCTCGTGTTGGACCGACCGGCCGCGCGTGACGGAGCGACCCTTTCGCCGCGGCGGTCGCGGCCGGCCCCGCAAGGTCCCGCGGTTGGTCGCCGCAGCGAGCGCCCCGCAGAGCGTGCAAGACCTCGCCGAGAACTGGCCCGAGCTGCGCGATCAAGCGTGGACCCGGTACTACGTGAAGGACGGCGAGAAGGGGCCGCTCGTGTGGGAGGCGAAGCACGCCCGCATCGTCATGAAGAACGACGACGGGTTGCCGGGGATCGAACTCCACCTGCTCGTCGCCCGCAACGCATTGAACCACGATGAGGTGAAGTATTTCATCAGCAACGCCCCGTCCGACACGACCATCGAGACGTTGTTGCTGGTTGCGTTCTCGCGGTGGCGCGTCGAACGGTGCTTCCGCGACCAGAAGCAGGAGATCGGACTCGATCAGTGGGAGGGCCGCTGTTACCTCGGTCTCAAACGCCATTTGATCCTGTCGTGCGTCAGCTACTTGTTCCTGGCCCGCTGTCGTGAACGGCTGCGGGGGAAAAAATCCGGAGGTCACGGTCTGCCAAGTCCACGCCGCCGTCGGCGCGCTGCTGCCGAGTTGGCAGCGTAACGGCCGGGCCTCGCCGACGCTCATCGAGCACACCGCCAACGTCATCCAGCACTGGCAACAACGCAACGCCGCCGCGCGGGCCTCCCACCGGAAGCGAACCCTGAAAAAACTGCGGAGAAACGGCATCATTCTCAAAGGCCTGATACGCTGCAGATGGACGTGACCTAGCGCTGTAGTGCTAATTCGTCAGTCAAAATACGGCATTTGACAAGAACCCGCCGGTAGATATTAATGAACTTGGTCTGGCGTCGGCAGCGCCGTCCGAGGCGCCCGGCGGCGTAGCGTCCGCGGTTTGGTGCATCCGCTCTTTTCTGGGCTTCGACCCCCCCGGCTGCGATATGAAACGGGCTCATTGCTTTGTCGCCTTGACTCGTGCGGCGACCCTTCGATGAAGCGTCTTGGAAATAGATCCGCGCTGGTCGAGTTGCTCGTGGTGATCGGCATCTTAGTGGCGCTGCTCCCCGCCGTGCAGTCCGCCCGGGAAGCGGCCCGCAGCAGTCAGTGTCAGAACTACCTCAAGCAAATGGGGATCGCGGCTCTGAATCACGAGTCGTCCAAGAACGCGCTGCCGCCGGGTGGCCTCTTCTTCGACAGGTTCTACAGCGACGACCCAGTCGCCGGACACGACGCGAGGGGATCCGATTGGGCGATCGAGTCGCTTCGGTTCATCGAGGAACAACCGCTCTATGACCAGCTCGACTTCACCGGCAACAAGAGCTACCGCTCGCAGGTCGTGAACCCCTCGGGCCAATCGAACCTCAAGGCAGGACAGACCATTCGGAGTCGTACGGAGGCGCTTCGCTCGGTTCGATTTCCGGAATGACCAAATCTGTAACGTTTGTTACGAACTATGACAATGCCGAGCTGATAGTCTGATGGATGGGCCGTCGATGGGAATAGAACAGGTAAGCTAGCAACGCTCCCCAAGCTTGCGGCGACGCCTCGTTCGAGGCCTTTTCACTTTCGGACTGTGTCGAGCGAACAACCCTTTCCTGGATTGAGTTGACGGTAGACGTAGCGTGGCGCACGTAGGCCTCCGCTGCGTTCCCATTGTCTTTCACCTACTTCCGCAGACCCTCTCATGATGGCTTGCTCGATCGCCGCTCGACCAGTCGTCGTCAGGCAGCCGGCAGCCAAGAGAGACAGACTTTACACGCCCGTGTCCGCAGCGGCCGCGCGGGCTTGCGAGCGGACTACTTCAATGCCCGACACCAAGCTAAGCCGTACGGATTCCGCACCGCAACCGACCTGTTAAATCCCCTGGGGGCTGGGCGGCCGTGTCGGCCGGCGCTGCTGGGGGCTCACTTCTCTGGGAGATTCGACTAATGAGACTCACCTACTGCGGCTTGTTGGGGGCGTTGCTGTTGACGCCCGCGTCACACGGGGCGCTTGTCCATCGCTACTCGTTTGATGATGCGGACATCGTGGGCGCCACCAAGGGGCAGGCCGACCTCGTCGGCTTAGACAACGCCACGCCGACCGGAACGGGCGGCGGATCGAACATCACGACCGGCCAGGCGGGACAGTTCGGTCAGGCGTACGCCTTCGTCCGCGACGCGCTCCCGAGCGGCAGCGCCACGCAGTCGCTCACGGACTTCGAGAACCTAATGACCATCGCCTCCGGCGCGGTCCCCTCAGGAGCCAATGATCGGACGATCTCGGTCTGGTTCAATCAGACCACAGCCGATTCCGGCCAGAACAAACTATTCGGATATGGGACCAACGTCGGCGGCCAAGCGATCGATGTCGGGCTCGAGGCGGGGGGCATCCGACTCCGCCACTTTGGCGGGAATATCCTGTACGGATCCGGCAACGATTTTGCGACCGGCGGCGCCAACGAGGGGTGGCATCACCTGGCGGTACGCGTTAACCCCGGAGCTTCGACCTTCGCTGATGTCGATGTGTTTCTGGACGGCGCCCAACTTACGGGCGCCGGTTCCACCGCCACAACGCTCAATACTGCTGCATCGGCTTTTGGGATCGGCACTACGTCTATTCCGACCGGCGGGGCGATCCAAAACGGCTTCACCGGCTTGCTGGACGAGCTGCAGATCTACGACACCGCGTTGTCCAACACAGAGATCAGCCAACTGGCGACGCGGCCGGTGCCCGAACCCGGTTCGCTGCTGTCACTCGTGGCCGGCGTCGCGCTGCTGACCGGCATGAAGGCCAGACGCTGCGTTGCTCGAACGGCGTAACCACACGTTTTTCACAACCCGATCCGGCTAGCGGGAAGGCGCCCATTTGGGAGTCGGGGCGCCCCCCGCTAGTCCATCGCGGCGCGGGCCCCCGATATGCCCCACCGCAAACGTCAAGCAGTTCCGCTCAAAACCGAGGCGTCACATCGTGCCTAGTTTATTCTGCCACTTGTCTCTCTTCGGGACGCTCGCCGCGTTCCTGGTGTCGGGGCACCTTCACGCAAAGCCCAACGTTGTTCTGTTCCTCGTCGACGACATGGGCTGGACCGATTGGCAACGCGACGCCCAGCTCAACCCCACCGGCAGCCTGCTCTACGAGACCCCGAACATGCTCCGCCTTGCGCAGCAGGGGCAGAACCTCACCAACGCGTACGCGGCGTGCCCCGTGTGCTCTCCTACTCGGGCCGCGATCACCACCGGCAAGACCCCGGCCCGCACCCGGATTACCGACTGGATCTCCGGCTCTGGCGTCAGCACCGCCAATCTTACCCAGCCGAACTGGACCAAGAACCTCGCCGCCAGCGAGACCACGATCGCGGAAGCCCTCTCCGCCGATGGCTACCGCACAGGGTTCTTCGGAAAGTGGCACCTCGGCCAAGCCGGCAACGCCGGTGCCGACCCGTTGCAGAACGGGTTCGACGTGAACGTCGGGGGCGGGACCTTCGGCAACCCGGGCAGCAATGGCGGGTTCTTTGCCGGAAGCGACGGCGCCTGGGCGCAGATGCCGGGGCTCAACACACCCGGAACCTACCCGTCTGACAAGTACCTCTCCGACGCGCTCTCGGAGAAGGCCGCCGAGTTCATCGCCGATGAGGCGGAGGGGCCCTTCTTCCTGGAACTGGCCCACTACCTCGTCCACACGCCGCTCCAGGGCCCCGCGGACCTTGTTGCCAAGTACCAGCAGAAGATCAGCACACTGCAGTCGCAGGGGGTCAACCTGCAGGAGCACGACAACCCGACCTACGCGGCGATGGTTGAGAAGATGGACCAGTCGCTCGGCGCCCTGCTCGACAGCCTGGAAGACCCCAACGGCGACGGCAACATGAGCGACAGCATCCGCGACAACACGCTGATTGTGTTCGCGTCGGACAACGGCGGTCTGTACGGCGCCGAAGGGAGCCCCACGCGAAACCTCCCGCTACGCGATGGAAAAGGGAGCATGTACGAGGGGGGCATCCGCACGCCCCAGATCGTGAGCTGGACCGGAAACGCCTCGATCGCGCAGGGCGTGATCTCCACGGCCCGCACTTCCTCCGAAGACCTCTACCCCACCTTCCTCGACGCGGCCGGGGCGCTCGGTTCGGCGACGGTCCCACAGAACACCGACATCGACGGCGTCTCGATTCTCAGCGCGCTCGAGGGACAGGCGTACGACCGTGGCTTTCAATTCTGGCACTACCCGCACGTCAGCCCTCAGGACAACAGCAGCGCCCTGATCTCTGGCGGCTCGTTCGTCAGCGCGGTCCGCGACGACCAGTGGAAGCTGATCTTCTTCTACGAAGATCGGCACTACGAGCTCTACAACTTGGCCACGGACCTGTCGGAGACCACCAACGTACTGGCCGACAACCCAATGGTGGCGCTGAACCTGAGCCAGGCGCTGCGCGACTACCTGATCGACGTCGACGCCCAGATGCCCATCAGCCGGGCGACCGGACAACCGGTTGCCGCACCGAACGTGCTGTTCGCGTTGGTCCCGGGCGACTTCAACAACAGTGGGCAGATCGATCCGGAAGACTGGTCGATCCTGAGGCAGAACCTTTTTTCCGACGTCTCCAACCTCGACCCGCAGGCCGCCTACGCTCTGGGAGACATCACGCAGGACGGCCTGATCAACCGATTCGACTTCGCTTCGTTCCGCGAAGCCTACGCTGCGGCACACGGGCCAAACGCACTGTCGGCACTAGATAGTGCCGCGGTGCCAGAACCCGGCTCGGCCGCGCTCATAGTTGGTTCCACGCTCCTCGTCTTGCTACGCCAACTTTAGGACGCAGCGACCCCGCGAGTCCGGTACGCTCGCGGACCGATCGCCCCCCCGCACGCCAAACGCGATTCCACGCCGCTCTTCTCAGCAAGCAGATACGACACAAAGGCATAAGACCATGAACTGGAAAGCAACGCTCGCCTTTCTCAGCGTAACCTTGCTGCTCGCAGCACAGGCATCTGCGGTGCTGGTGTCCCGCTATACCTTCGACAACGCCAGCATCAGCGGCAAGACGGCCCTCGACGTCGTCGGCTCAAACAACGCGGTCCCCACCGGCACGAACGGCGGAACGGGGATCACCACCGGGCAATCGGGCTACTTCGCGGACGCGTTCCGTTTCGCCGGCGCCGGCGCCGGCGCCGCGGTCACCGACTACGAGAACCTGCTCGCTGTCCCCGCCGGGGTCTCGCCGTCCGGCGCCGCGGAGCGGACGTTCACCACCTGGTTTAATCAACTGGCCCTGAGCGGACAGAACAAGCTGTTCGGCTACGGCGATGTCAACACGGACATGGACGCCACCACAGGCGAAGGATTCGACGTCGGCCTTGAAGCGGGGGGCGTCCGGATCAGAAACGGCAACGGCAACATCACCTACGGAACCGGGCTCAATTTTCTCGGCGCCAACGCGGGCTGGAACCACCTAGCGGTCCGCGTCAACCCGGGCGCCACGACCTTTGCGAACGTCGATATCTTCTTGAACGGCTCGCTGCTCGCGCCCCAAGACCCGTTGGCCATCGACCTGGCAGACACGCTGGCGACCACCAGCTCACCGCTCGGCATCGGCAACACGTCGAACACCGCCGGCGGCAGCGCAACCACCAACGGCTTCAACGGCCTGATCGATGACTTCCGCATTTACAACAACGCTCTGTCTAATTCAGAGATCGTGACGCTGGCCTCGGCGCCCGCCACGCCCACCTTCGCCATAACCGTGAATCGGGGTACCGGCGGGATTCTGCTCTCACACAGTGGCGCCACCGCCAACATTCTCGGCTATCGCCTGCTGAGCACGGCCGGCGCCCTCAACCAGACAGGTTGGACCAAGATCAGCACCGCGTACGACGAATCGGGGGACAAGTCGGTCGACACAGACAACGATTGGACCGTGCTTTCCCCCGCAACAAGCACCACTAGTCTCGCCGAAGCCGAGCTGGAAGGGGGCAACGGCGGCTTCCTCGCCAACGCGCAAAGCGTGAACTTCAGCCAATCGGGCGGGCTCTGGACCCGCAACCCGACCGAAGACATCGCGTTCGAGCTGCTACTGGCCGATGGCAGCATTGTTAACGCTTCGGTGTTCTACACAGGCAATGGGGACGCGCACTTCCAGACCGGAGACCTGAACTTCGACGGCGCCATCAACGCCGCCGACTGGGGCGTCTTCCGCTCGAACCTGTTCTCCACCTACACGACCACCGGCCTGGCGAATTACGCCCGGGGCGACCTCGACGGCGATGGCGACACCGACCGCTTCGATTTTTCTGCTTTCCGCACCGCGTTCGACGCCGCCAACGGTATCGGGGCGTTCGCCTCCGTCTCGTCGGCAGTGCCAGAGCACAGCTCGCTTGCCGGCGGCTTGGCGTTGATGGTTGCTGCTTGTCTGTTCCGTTCCAAATCACGCCGCGAGGGTTCTTCGATGCTGTTCCACGTTGGGCGGCGCTGCAAGCCGCTAGTGCTCCTGCTTGGGGCCATGGTTGCGACGCTCGCCGCGTCTCCCGCAAGCGCCGTTCTTATCGCCCGCTACTCGTTCGACGACACGAACATTGTGTCGGGGACGAAAGCTCAGACCGACCTGGCCGGCGCCAACAACGCCGCCCCCACGGGCACAAACGGGGGCGCCAACATCACCACCGGGGCCGTCGGCGTTTTTGGACAGGCCTACTCCTTCTTGAACGACAACGCCCCAGGCGGGAACGCCACCGTGATGCTGAGCGACTTCGAGAACCTGATGACGGTCGCGTCCGGCGCCGTCCCGTCGGGGACCGCCGAGCGGACCTTCTCGCTGTGGTTCAACCATTCCGCGAGCGTCGGCCAGAACAAGCTGTTCGGCTACGGGACCAACGTCGGGGGCCAAGCGCTCGACGTAGGGCTCGAGGCAGGCGGCATCCGATTGCGGCACTTCGGCGGCAACATCACCTATGGCGCCGGATTCGACTTCCTGGGCGCGAACGCGGGTTGGCATCACCTGGCGGTTCGCGTAAACGCGGGCGCCTCGACCTTCGCGAACGTCGATGTGTTCCTCAATGGCTCCGCGCTTGCGGTAACCGCCACCGGCGGGGGCGGCACGGGGCAAGCGATCAATACGGCTGCTTCGGCGTTTGGCATCGGCACCACGTCGATCGATACCGGCGGGGCCATCCCGAACGGCTTCACGGGGCTGCTGGACGAGTTTCGCATCTACAACAACGCGCTGAGCAACTCGGAGATCGCCGCGCTGGCCCTCCCCCCCGCGCCGCAACTCCTAACGCTCGAGGTCGAAACCAACACCGGCCGGGTGTACATCAAGAACGCCTCGGGCGCCGATTTCTCCGCGGGCTTCTACCAGATCTCGAGCGACGACGTCGCCAGCAACGGCGGCTCCCTGGTCCCCGCGAATTGGAACAGCCTGCAAGATCAAAACCTTGCCGGGTTCCCCGCCGGAAACGGCACGGGCAACGGCTGGGAGGAAGGGGGCGTGGCCACCGACAAGATTCTGGGAGAAGCGTTCCTGGGCATTGGTGGGGCAGGGGCCTCCCTGTTCGCCGACGGCATGACCCCCATCAACCTGGGAGCCATCTTCAAGACCACCGACGCCCAGGACCTGACGTTTACCTATCAACTCGCAAACGGGACGTTTGTGAACGGGAATGTCGCCTACGTCACCGGCCCCGCGGGCCTGAACGGCGACTACAACAACGACGGCCACGTGGACGCGGCCGACTACACCGTGTGGCGAGATAGGCTGGGGACCTCTGCCGTGCTCCCCAACGACACGACTCCCGGCTCGGTGACGCAGGCCGACTACGCGGTCTGGAAGAGCAACTTTGGGCTCCCCGCGCTCGGCGCGGTCGCCGGGAACGGGGCCGTTCCGGAGCCGGCCGCGGCCTTGCTGCTGACGATCCTCGCCAGCGTTTTGCTGGGCGCCCCGCACGCCAGGCGGCATCGTCGGGCGGCCGCTCTCGGCGCGGCGGCGCTGCTGATGGGGTGGGCGGCGACCTCCCAGGCGAAGTTTGATGATCGTATCTATCGTTTCGGCGAAACCGAGGGGGGCGCGGCCGGCAATCCGATCGTTGGCGGCGTGACCTTTGACAGCGCCGGCGTGTCGATGACGGGCACCTTTCAGGACCTGGCGGCGTCCGGCGCGGCGACGTACGCCAACGTTTCGTCCACGGGCGCGGGCGCCCTCAGCCGACCCGGCGCCGCGGCCGGCGCCGTAGGAATCACGCTCGACGGCGCCAGCTTCCTCAGCGGCGCGAACCTGAATCGCCCCTCGCTGACGGCCTCGTCCACCGCCGGCGGCGGCAACCTCGACTACAGCGGCCTCAACAACCGGGGCTTCCAGCTCTGGGTCCGCCCGAGCGCGGTCGGCACGCTCCAGCGGGTCGTGCAAGACTCGAACCAGCACGGCGTCACCATCACCGCCGCCGGCCTCTGGCAGATGAACTACGGCGGCACCAGCACCACCTCCACCTTGGCGGCCGCCACGAACGCGTGGTCGCACGTTGAGCTCGTCAACCCCGCCGGCAACCTGTCTGTCCTCTACGTAAACGGCGTCGCAGTTGCGACCGACAGCCGCGCCTACGCCGACTCGGACTTCCCGTTGGTGATCGGCGCCAACACGGGGGTCTCGGGGACCGTCGGCACGACCGAGTTCTTCACCGGCGTTGTGGATGACATGTCGATGTTCGTCATCGGAACCACCACAAACGGGCTGCAGCGAGGGCCCTTCAACTTTGCGACCGACAACGCCTTTGCCGCGTCGAAGCTGAGCGCCATCCCGGGCGACTTCACGGGAGCTGGGGGCCTGCCGGACGGGGTGGTCAACTCGCTCGACTCCAACGCCTTCCTCGCGGGGTGGGAGAACCGAAACCTAGTGAACAACCGATTGGTCGGGGACCTGAACAGCTACGCCAAGGGGGATCTGAACTTCGACGGTGTGACGGACCTGCGAGACGCATTCATCCTGCACACCGGCCTGCAGAACGCCGGACTAGGGGGGCTGAACTTTGCCGCCCTCGGAAACACCGCGGTTCCAGAACCGAGCGCGCTAGTCGTGGCGGCGATTTTCTGCGCCACCCTGACGCCTCGTCGCTTGCGACGGACGTTGCTAAGCGCCTAAGAACGGCTCCCACGGATCGCCGCCCACCCAAACACGACCCGCAATTCGGCAAACCACTCCCAAGGAAGAACGACCATGTTTCACGCTAAAGTGCGTCCCGTCCGGCCGGTGTGCAAACGGGCCTTTACGCTCGTCGAACTGCTGGTGGTCATCGCCATTATTGGCATCTTGGTAGCGTTGCTCCTCCCGGCAGTGCAGGCCGCCCGAGAAGCCGCACGCCGATCGCAGTGTCAAAATCAGCTCAAGCAGATCGGCATCGCCCTGCTCAACTATCACGACGCCCAGGGCCAATTCCCGCCCGGCGCCCCTTGCAGAACAACCAATGGAACTGGTTGCTCGATGATTCCTGGGCCGAACTGGGTGGTAGCGATCCTGCCCTACATGGAGGCGCAGAATGAGTACGACCAGTTTAACCTAACCGTGAACCTGGACAACGTCGCGAACACGCAGGCGTCGAAGCAGCTCATCGCGGGGTTACTTTGCCCAAGCGACGATATCGCCTCGAACCCGTTTGTGGGGGGCATGCGAGGACGGAACACTGGGTCGCTCACGCCGTACCCAACCACGCGGGCTATCGCGGGGTCACTAGCGCTCTCGTACCCCGGATCGGTTGGCAACACCGCGGACGGCAACGTACGTGGCGGGGCACGCGGATGTGAGTTCTGCGGCGCCAGCCCTAAGATTGGTTCGTACTGCTGTCGCGGCAACGCTTTCGGATCGACCGAAAAGAAGGATGGTTACGGCATGCTGCACCGCGCTGCGCTCCCCGAGATCACTATCGCCAGAGTGACCGACGGCACCTCCAAGACCTATATCGTTGGCGAATCGCTCCCTAACGAGTGCGCACACAACGCGGCTTTTGGCGGCAACCACCCCGTCGCGAGCACGTCGATCCCAATCAATACGTTCATCCCCCCGGGCTCGGCCACCATCACCGACGACCTCTGGTATCACGCCTGCGGCTTTAAGAGCCGTCACCCAGGGGGGTCGCACTTTACGCTTGTCGATGGCAGCGTGCAGTTCGCTGCGGAAGACATCAACTACTACGTGTACAACTCGTACGGCTCGCGAGCCGACGGCGAAGTGGGCGAAACGCCGCCGGTAGAAACCGACGGAACCGTTCCCCCTCCGCGATAGGGTCTGGCGACGCGTTGCCAACGTGATTCTTTTCCTGGCGTCGAGGATAGAGCCCCTCGAACCGATCGGCTAAAACGGGGAAACTCTCAACCCCACAACGACGCATAGGTAGAAAGTCCCGTGAAATCCTTGCTCATGTTGGCGGCAGCGGCGGGTCTGCTGGCGTCCTCCGGCTGTGGCGGATCGAAGCATCCGATGGTGCAGGTCACCGGTCTGGTCACGGTCGCCGGAGAGGCCCCGCCGGTCGATGGCGTGATCGTTTTCTCGCCCGTCAGCGTCCCTACCGGGGGCGCCATGCGTCCCGGCACGGCCCCATTTGGAGTATCGGGAAAGTACCGCGCCGGCACGTTTAAAGCGGGGGATGGGCTGCTCCCGGGCAAGTACCGGATCTCCATCCAGTGCTGGAAGACCCCCCCATCGGCCGGCGGCCCCCCTGAAGTGAGCTACATCGACGACAAGTACACCCGCATGTTGACCAGCGGCTACACCCTCGATGTCGAGGCGGGCGGCGACGCGATAAAGCTCGATCTACCGCTTGACGCCGCGCGGTGAAAAGCCCCGCTTCGCACACCCGCTCGGCGTGCCGGGCCCGCCCCTTCGTCAGTCAGAAGTGGCGATCCTTCAACGCGGGCACGCTTGCACGGTGGTTGACGCCGAACAGCACGCTCTGGCCGGAACGCTCCGACCCGCTCGGGTCAGGCCGAGCACTGCGCCCTCGCCAAGATCCTGCGAGACTAGAACCCGCCCGATCGAGGCGCATGACGCCTCCTACGAAAATCCAGTGCCGAACAAGAGAAGCGACCGATCCTAGACGGCCGCCCGGGCAGGCTGGCTACGCGTCGACCGGCTGCGGATGGGTCCAGGGCTCGCGATAAGGCCTCGCAAGAAGCTTGCTCGCGTCGGCGTCGTCGATGACGTCGCGTTTCTTTGGGTCCCAGGCGAGCTCTCGGCCTAGCTGCATCGAAAGGTTGGCGAGGATGCAGCTAGCGGCCGAGATGTGCCCCTGTTCAATGTCTGCAACGGGGCGGCTCCGCTCCTGGATCGCCTTGAGAAAGTCGCGTTGGTGCTGTCGGTTCGCCACCGCGGTCGAGGGGTCGAGGTCTTTCTGATCTAAGTCTTGTGGGTACTTGTCGAACTCCTCGACCACCTCGCCGCCAAGCTTCTTCCCCTTTCCATACGGCTCGAACTCCCAACGACTCACGCTAGCCTTGAGTGTCCCTTTCTCGCCGTAGATGTACGCCCCCCACGGGTAGTCGGGCTTGGCGCTATTCCCCCAGGTGCGGTGGGTCCACACGGCATTGAACTCGGGGAAGGTGAAGGTGGCGGTCTGAGTATCGGGGATATTCGCGGCGCCCCCGCGGTCGACATAGATGCCACCGCTGGAGGAGATGCGCGTGGGCCACCCCAGCTTCAGCATCCACCGCACCATATCAAGCATGTGAACCCCCATGTCACCCATGATCCCGTTGCCGTATTCCGTAAACAGCCGCCACTGGCGCGGGTGCACCAGGGGGTTGTACGGCCGCATGGGGGCCGGACCCGTCCAGAGGTCGTAGTCGAGATGGGGCGGTGGCTCGATGCTCTCTACGTTGCGGTTGCTCCGCATGTGGTAGTAGCAACAAATCTCGACATGGCCGATCTTCCCCAATAGGTCTTGCTCGATCACCTCTTCGACAGCTTGAACAAGGTGCGGGGTGGAGCGACGCTGCATGCCGACCTGCACGACCCGCTCGTGGCGCCTGGCAGCGGAGAGCATGGCCTGGCCCTCGACGACATCCACACTGATGGGCTTCTGACAGTAGACGTCGGCGCCCTGCTGGACCGCGTGGATCATGGGCAGCGCGTGCCAGTGGTCGGGGGTGCCGATCAGGACGATGTCGAACTCGTGGTCCCGAAGCATCTCACGATAGTCGCGGTACTTATGCGGCGGCGTCTTCGCCCCGTGCCAACCGGCCGCTCGCAGCGCGGCCTGATCGAGCATCTGGGAATCGGGATCGGCCAGCCCAACGACCTCGACCTGCGCCACCTGGCAGAGCGCATAGAGGTCTGTCTTCCCGTACCACCCCGCACCGATCAGCCCGACTCGGGGGCGCTTGTCTACGTTCCTCGCGAATGCGTGAGAACCGACGGCGTTGGCCGCCAAGGCGGCGATACCGGCTTGAAGAAAATGGCGGCGTTCCATGGGTTCCGATTCCAAGGTGTCTCGCTGATGGCTTGCCACGCTGCTTGAAGGCCTCGTCTCGAACGACCCTGCAACCATCCTAGCGTCCCGGGTGTGAGATGTATACGAAAAGTGCGGCGCCCAGCGCCCGGCACACCATCGGCAGCTCGCATGAGAACGGGCACGCTTGGCGCCACGGCCGATGCGGCGCAGCAGCGATACACGCGCGGGGCCCATTCGCCCGGCTCGTTAAGGTTGACTCCAGGCCGCGTTCTCAGGAAGCTGTAGGCGCATCCCCAACCCACTCTTCCAGGAGCCGCGGTGATCGAACAGAACAAGGCCCGCGTCCGCGAGTTTATCGACCGGGTGCTCTCCTCGGGCGAGGTCTCAGCGACCGGCGACTTCTTTCATGCCGACATGGTGGAGGAGGTCCCGCTCCCGGGCCAAGGCCCCGGGCTCGCGGGCCTGGAGGCGACCCTAACCGCGCTGCGGACCGCCTTCCCGGACATGCGTTGGCGCGTCGAAGAACAGATCGCCGAGGGGGACCGGGTCTTGACGCGGTTTGTCTGGGACGGAACCCACCGCGGCGACTTCTTCGGGATGCCGGCGACCAACCGCGCCGTGAGCGTGTGGGGCATGGTGGTCGATCGTTTTGAAGGATCGAAGATCCAATCGACACGGATCTTGATGGATACGATGTCTCTGATGCAACAGCTTGGGGCGGCGCCCGGATGAGCCTGGTTAGACCCAGGCGACGTGGTCGACGATTGGGTGGGCGCAGCGCCGGTCCCGATCCACGCTTCAGCGCGGTCCGGAACCCGGGAGAAGCACTGGCCGATGCAGCGTTCAGGCGCGAGCCATTGGGCTCGGCCTACTCACTCCATCGCCTTCTGCTTGATCGCGGCGGCCACCGTCGCTTCCAGCTCCTCGCCGCGGAGGCTGTCGCCCGAAGCAAGGATCTCGCCCGTATCGCCATCAATGAGCAGCGCGGCCGGGAGTGATCGGATCCCGAATGTCCCGGCGAGGGCCGACCGGAAGTACTTGCCGTCGTAGATCTGATGCCAGGTCATGCCGTTTTTGTCGGTCACGTCGTTGATTCTTTCCAGGGCGTCCTCCCGATCCAGGCTAACGCCGAGCACGTCGAAGCCGCTATCCTTGAATTTGTTGTAGGTATCGACCAGACCGGGCATCTCCTTCATGCAGGGCGCACACCACGTGGCCCAGAAGTCGAGCATCACGACCTTGCCCTTGTAGGTTGACTGCCACTGGATCGCGTCGCCGTCGGTCGACGTGACCTTGAAGTTTGGGACCTTCTTGCCGATCGATACATCGATCTGTGGCAGGGTTTCATCGACGTGCTTGCTGGATCGAACGAGCGTGAACGAGGACCCGTCGGGAGCGATGTTGCTGAACTCGTAGGTGACGCCGCCGATATTGAACGGCTTGCTGGTCTCGAACTCTTCTCCGGAAGCGAACTTGCCGTCCGCGTTCAGGTCGACAGCGAGCGACGACTTCGGCGTGGAAAAATCACCGGTGACCCATCGATCGACCAGTACCGTGGAGTACTCCTTATCGCCGAGCGCGACCTTTGCGTCCCGGTGATACTCGCTCCAGTAAAACAAGACTCTGGATTTTTCTTCCGGACCGCGAACGTCTTTCTTGTACATGCCCAGCACAAGTTGTCGCTCGGCGCCGCCGTAATTCATCGGCACCGTAACGTCGCCCGTCATGCGGGTCGACTGAACGCCGTCGGCGTTCTTGAAAGTATGCGCGACCCATGTTGGCGCAGGATCGTCGGTGAGGTCGCCGTTGGCGTTGGCGTCGACATAGAGTTTCGAAGCTTCACCGACCACGGGCTCGTCGATCATGAAGACGATTGTCTTCTCGAGTCCCTTCGGCCCGATCTCGATGGCGCCGTACCGTGCAGCCGCCGCGTCAGGGGTCCGGGTGACGCCCTCCGGCTTTTCTTCCGAGAACTGGAGGCGACGGCCCAGGTAGCGCCCGGTTGTGGACGTCGCACCGCTGTCCACTACGTCCAGCGTCACCTGGATATCCTGCGGGGCGGTCGCAGCCACCGCCGCCATGATCACGATCACGTAGAGCACTGTCATATTCTGTTCACCCGAGAATTTTTGTGTTTGCTTAGATTCAGGTTCCCAGCCCGACCACCAGCGCCGGGCTCAAGGCTCGGCGTGCGAGGGTAGGGCTCGGTAACGTCGCTGTCCGACCAGCATAGCCTGTCCGCGCAAGGGGGGGCAGAACGCCCGGCCCATCATTCCGGTGGCGCCGGCCGGATCCAGATGGCGGCGCCTCCGGACTTGAACATCTCGACCTCCAGCGAGGATTCGGCGGTGACCCTCTGCCGGCGGACCCCGACGTGCGTCTTGGTTTTCACTTTCGGGTCGTCGTAGTAGACGGTGGCCTCGTACTCCCGATCGGGCGCCAGGAAGTCCATCGGCAGGTTCGTTCGCCTCGGTTGGTCCGCGTTGATCAGTCCGATGAACCACTCCTGGCCGCTCCGTCGCGCGATGGTGGCGTACTCCCCGATTTCTCCCTCCAGCACACGGGTTTCGTCCCAAACGGTCTTCACTTCTCGGAAGAACTCGATCTCGGGCTCGCCCGTGTACTTCTCCGGGCCGTCGTACCAGAAGATCCATTGCAGCGGGCTGAACGAGACGACCGCCATCGCAAGCTGGTGGGCCCGCGTGGTCTGGATCCGAGGGCTGTAGTAGCAAACGGTGTAGTCGCCGATGCCGCACAGGTAGCGGGTGAAGGGGAGCGTGCAGTTGTGCGCAGCGGTCGGCATGCGCTCGTTGCCGCGGATCCCTTCGACCGTCATCAGGTTCGGGAACGTCCGATTGATGCCGTTGGCGCGAAACCCGTCGTGCACATTGACCATCAAGTGATGCTCGGCCGCCTGCGCGAAGGAGTCGGTCAGCCAACGGGTCTCCGCCTGCGGGCCGACCGGCACGAACCCGTACTTGACCCCCTTGATCCCCCACCGCTCGTAGAGCGGCAGGATCTCCTCGAGCTGGCTCTTGAGATGGATCTGATTGACGTAGACCAACACGCCAACGCCCCGCTCGTTGCCGTAGTCGACGACCTCCTGGATATCCAGCTTGCTGCTGCGAGCAGGCTCGACCCTGGTCGCGTCGGAGCTGCGACTCCGCTCTGGGCCGTACCAGTCGGCGTCGAAGTGGACGTAGCTCAAGCCCGCTGTTTTGGCGAAGTCGATCACCCCCTTGCCGCTTGCCGTGGTGAGCTCCGCACGCATCACCTTGCCGGGTTTGATCCACGAGGTGTCCGCGAGGCGGCAGGGTGGGCTGAGGTTGAGCAGGAGGTAGTTGTTCTCAAGCAGCTCGCCCGGCGTCTTGCCCACCAGCAACAGCCTCCACGGCGTCGCGTCGCCGGGACGCATCGACACCGAGGGGTCGTGGCGCATGTGCTCGGACTCGGTGTTGGTGGTTCGCCCTCCCAGCGCGCTCACGAGGGCGCCTTCGACGCCGTCGAGCGGCGAGAGCATCATCCGGGGGTAGTCGGTGTTGCCCGCCTCGCAGATCGCCGCGTACCCGCCGCCCGGCAGAACGATTGTCAGGGGCCGCTCGCAGTACGGCTTGATCTCGGAAACCGGGCGGAGCTCATAAGGGCCCTCGGTGCCGTGCTCCTCGTAGCCCTTGGTCCCCGACGGCAAGCGGAACTCGGTGTGCTCGCCCTCGAACTCTAAGCTGACGCCATCCTTCTGCTCACGCGGGAACTCGTACCGGACCGCGGCGCCCTCGTCGTAGGCCCGCATCACGACGTTGACCCTCAGGCCCGATCGGTGCTCGAGCCCGATAGTCATCTCTTCGTAGGCTTCTGGGATGTCCGCCCGCTCGCCGAATTCGAACCGCCATGAGTCACGCACCGAACGTCGCGAGTCGGCTACCTTCGTGAATGCGTCTGTCAGGGTTGGTTCAAACCCCAACCGCGACGGCGACAACAGCGCCCTGCCGTCTGTCGAAACGTGGTAGGCGGGCTCGCCGAGCTCGCTCAGGGAGAAGCCGATCGAGAGAGACCCGTTCGGCGAGGCGACCTTTGCCTCGAACGCGTCTGTGGCGCCGCAGGTAGCGGCAACGACAGCGGCTCCCAGCAGGAACCTTGTGTTGAGGGGCATTCTGGGACCTTTCAATGTTTCGCGGTTGAGTCTACTTCTCGCGAGATTGTAAACCGCGGCCATCACCGTGTCATTCTTCCCCGTAGGGGGCGACAAAGAGGCACGGCGGATGGACGCCGCAGCACGGGCCACGCGTGAATCGATAGGTCGCTGGCAGTCGCCGGGATCGATTAGGGCCGAGCTCCGGCGCCCCGGATGCGCCGCGACTTAGCGGCCGTAGCAAAGCGACTGCTCGGTGACTTGCAGGTCGTCGTCGAGAGGTCGGTTGGGGGCCAGCCCCAGAGTCTTGATGCGTGCGTGGTAGGAGCGGACCGCGTCGGCGGGCTCTGCCCCGCCGTCGGCGATCTGGCGTAGGTGCTCAACGAAGGCCAGTTGGTCTTCCGCCGAGTTAATCTTGCGGCCGAACAAGGCGACCCGCGCGCCGTGCCGGCGGGCGTCGGCCAGCAACTGGAACGCGTCACGCGTGGTGCCCGCCGAACCTCCCAACACGCCGACCACCAGGCTCGGGTCGTAGGCCACCAGCTCTTCGAGCGCCCTGGGACCGTTGTACGCAACCTTCAAGAACTGGGGCCGGCCCGCCGACGTAACGCCGGCCAGCGTCCGAGCGATGAAGTCGTTGACGAACGCCCCCACGTCGTCGATCGCGGGCGTGCTGGCGACGTTGGGATTGAAGACTTCGAGGAAGTACCTGAACCGCTTCTGCTCTGCCTCGACCCGGAACTGGGCGAACGCCTCAAGCGTACGCACGTCGGCCTCAAGGTCGCCCGTGGGGGTGATGCTGTAGAGCCCAAGGTCGACCCCCGGCCCCGGGAGCGACGCGTCCTCGACCAGCCGCCCGTGCTTGAGGTGGTCGAGGGTCGCCGTGCGGAACGGATGCGATGGCTCGCCGGTGTACCGGCCCCCGCGCACTACCCAGATGTCGGTCGAATCGTTGATGCGTCCCGCGGGGGTGACCGCCGACTCGCGGAACAGCCCTTCCTCGATCACCAACCGCTCGACGCTCGATGCGCTCATCAGCATCAAGTCGATGAGTCCCTGCTCGGACACAGCGCGGATCGCGTCGAGCAGTTCTGGCCGAGACTTGAGCGACCCGTCGCGCCGGCGACCCGGCGCGAGGCAACCGAACGCCATGTCCGCGTCCTTGGCGTCCGCCAGGATGAACGCGTTCGACCCGGTCGGATCGGCGCGGATCTCGGCCAGCTTCTCGTCGAGGCGTTTGGGTTGGGGAGGTTGCAGGTGGTTCATGGACAGATCGGCGCGGCTTGGCGGCGAGCGGCGGAAAGTAACGGGATGGCTGTTGGGGACAGGGGGACGTCTAGCGGTCTGGGCCGCTACCGATCGTAGCTCATCCGCTACTGGCTGTCGGCGGTCGGCACGGGCCGGCGCCTCTTCGAAGTCCTTCCGGCGGTCCGCTAGTCGCGGAAGCGGGCGGCTGATATGGCGTGCTTCTTGAGCAGCTTGTGCATCCCCTGCCGCGACATTCCTGCCTGCTCTGCGGCGTGAGAGACATTGCCTTGGTGCTGCTGCAGCAGGGAGATCAGGAACGCGTGCTCGGCCTCTTCGAGGGCCTGCTCGCGGCTAGCGCCGGCAGCCCCTTCGCGGCGGACCGAACGGTCTGGCGCAGACGCCAGCAGGGCAGGGGGTAGCGACGAGGTCCCGATCTGATCGGACCGCTCAAGCGCCACGGCCCGTTCGACTACATTGCGCAGCTCGCGGATGTTTCCCGGCCAGGCGTACCGCTTGAAGCAGTCCAGCACCTCGTCGGAGAAGCCCTCTACATGGGAATCGTTGGGACGCAGGTCCGTGAGGAACTTTTGGGCCAGCAGCACGACGTCGCCACCCCGCTGTCGGAGCGGGGGGAGTTCGAGGTGGATCACACTCAGCCGGTAGAACAGGTCGCGGCGGAACCGGCCGGCGTTCATCTCTAGCTCGAGGTCGCGGTTGGTGGCGCAAAGGAAACGCGTATCGACCTGTACGGGCTCGCTCTTGCCCACCGGGGTAAATGTCTGCTCTTGGATCACCCGCAGCAGCTTGGCCTGCAGCGGCCCGGGGAGCTCGCCGATCTCGTCAAAGAACGCCGTGCCGAGATGGCAGCGGCGCAGCAGGCCCTCCTGGTCCTTCACCGCTCCGGTGAACGAGCCCTTCACGTGCCCGAACAGCACCGACTCGAACAGCGTCTCCGGCACGGCGGTGCAATCGATCACCTGAAAGTTGTGCTGGGCCCGCGGGCTGTGACGGTGGATGGCCCGCGCGGTCACCTCCTTGCCGGTGCCGCTCTCGCCGGTGATCAGGATATTGGCGTCCGTCTTGGCGACGCGGTCGATCACGTCAAACAGTTCGAGCATCGGGGGACTGTCGCCGATGATCTCCGGGAACCGCGCCGCAAGTGCTCGTCGCTCGATCTCGTCGCGCTCGGCGGCCGGCGGGGCGAGTGGACGGCGGGCGAGGGCGCGTCGCACGCTCGAAAGCAGGTCGTCGAACCGCACGGGCTTCAGCAGGTAGTCGGCGATCCCCAAGCGGACGCTCTCGATGGCGGTCGGCAATGAGGGGACGCCCGTGACCACGATCAGCGGCGTGTTGGGCCAGCGGGCCCGCCCTTGTCGCAGCAGCTCAAGCTCCGCGTTGCCCGGCATGTTGAGGTCGGAGAGCACCAGGTCGAACGTTTCCCGCGACAGCGCTTCGACCGCCGCGCGGGCGTCGCCGACACACTCGCAGGAGTAGCCGGCCTTGCGCAGCAATTCGCCGGTCGTCCGCAGGTAGAGGGGCTCGTCGTCGGCGATCAAGATCCTGGCGGTCGGCGAGTCAGTCATGAGGGCCTTCTTCCGGTGTTCCGAAGCGGGCGGGAAACTGGGCAGTGAACCGGCTGCCGCGACCCACGTGTGACTCGACCTCGATTGCGCCCCCCATCGCCTCGATCAAGCTCCGCGAGACAGAGAGCCCCAAACCCATCCCCCCCTTCGGTTCGGCGCCTTTGGTGGAGAAGAACGGATCGAAGATGCGCGGCAGCACGTCCGTGGCGATGCCGGCGCCCTGGTCCGCAACGGCTACTCGGACCGGGTCGCTGGTTCGGTCGATGTGAATGGTCACCACCCCGTTGGCCGGCGAGGCCTGCACAGCATTGCGGATCAGGTTGTAAAGGATCTGCTTTACCTCCCCCTCGGGGAGTAACACCGGGACGGAGGGGCCGATCGATTCGATCTCCAGAACCACCTGTTGCTGGCGGACCACGCCGTCCAGCAGCGTCGCGATGCCCGCCACGGTCCGCTCGATATCGAACTCTTGCGCCGGCTGCGGGTGGCGCCGGTAGAGCTGGTACATCTGATGGATGATCGAGCTGATCCGTTCGATCTCGCCGTCGATCAGCTCTAGTAGGTCGTAGTGGGCGTGGTCGGGCGCCAAGTCCCCCTTGATCAAAGCGAACGCGTTGCGGATGCCGGCCAAAGGGTTGTTCACCTCGTGGGCGACCCCGGCCGCCAGCTGACCCAGCGCTGCCAGCTTCTCCATCTGGCGGCGGTGCCGCTCCAACTGAGCGATGCGGGCGGTCCGCTCCTGAACCAGTTGCTCCAAGTGTTCGGTGTGGAGCCGGAGCTGCTCGCGGAGCTCGTTCCGCTCCGTGATATCGCGGACACTGGTGCGGAAGCCGAGGCGCCGCCCCGCGTCGTCGCGCATCGGCTGCCACGAAACCGCCATCCAGCGCGTCTGGCCGTCGCGATGGATCGAGCGGAACTCCAGGTCGTTGCCCGAAGCGCCGCGCTGTGCGTCTTCCATCGCTTGGGCGATACGCTGACGGTCCTGGTCGGCGACCATGCGGAGCGGGTAGTCGCTCATCGCCAGGCACTCGACGGGGGTGTAGCCCGTGTGACGCGCCACCGCCGAGTTCACCCAGATGAGCCGCCCCCCCGGCTCGTGCCAGCTCTCCCAGTCGTAGGTAGAATCAGCCACCGCACGGAACAAAGCGTCACTAATCCCGTCGCGTCCGACGGCAGCGGCGGGCGTTGGCGTTTCTGGTCGGACAGGGTCGTGACCTGGTTTCACGGAGACGGTTCTATCCTTGGAACGGCTCAGAACGAACTCCCGTCTGCTCTATCACAAAGGCGCGGCGGGCCGCCATTTCAGCGTAACGTCTTTCGCCGCCGAATGATGAGGGTTAGCGGTGGAGGTGGCCTTCTCGTTCCGGCTGATAGAAGATGTCCACAATCCGCCAACGATCCACTCCGTCCCCTTGTCGGCAGTCTACCGTATCGCCGACCTCGCAGCCAATCAGGCTGCTCCCCAAGGGATCGAGCACCGATGCCGCATTGTCGAACAGGTCGACGTCTTCGGGGTAGACCACCGAGCGGGTCATCGTCGCTCCCGACGACTCGCTGACGAGCCGAACCATGGAATGCATGGTGACGACATCGTCCGGGACCGACTCGGAGTCGGTCACCTCAGACGACTCGAGCTGCCAAAGCAGCTCGTCTAGCCGCCCCCAAGGCGCCTGAGTCCGCGCCTCGTGGGACAGCAGCAGGCCTCCTAGTCGCCGCCGATCTGTCTCCGTGAACACTAGCGTTGGATTCATCGCTCTACCTCTTCAAGGCCGTGATATCCCTGGGAGCTTATCGATCCCTACGATTCTACCCGCACGCCCCTGAATCGGGCCAAGCGGTAGTGACTCCTGCGACATCACTCCCAAGGTGCTGGCTCTACGGCCGCCGGCGTCGAATGGTTGATCGGCTCTGGAGCTTGAAAATCCGGTGCGCCGCTCAGGACGATCGCTCGAAACCAGATCGCCAACGCGACGAAGGCTAGAACGGCCAGCTGGCCGCGGAGCGACGCCTCATCCGATTGCATTAGTCTCCCGACGGGTCGCTGAGAAGCAGAGAACGACATGACCGACGCCTCCTAGAAATGAACCGCACTGGTTTGTCTCAGCAACCTAGTAGGCAAACGGCGTGCCTCTTGAAAAGTTCGGCGGCGCACAGTCAATGCTAGTCCGCACGCGTCGCGGCAGATTGACAGTGTCGCCCAATGGCGACACCGCCAACGCCCGCCCCGTCCTTAGGGGAGGAAGCACGCGTACTAGGGGCTGACGCCTCCGGCCCGCCGAGGATGAGGAAGTTGTCCTGCGGCATCGCAATGCCGGACGGTTCTTCCTGCACATGGCACGCATATTGCGTTGAGTCAGTTCCGAGCGAAGCAGACGCCGTGTGGCCACCATTCGCCTTCTCCTCCTTCGGAGGCTCCCCATGACTACTTTACGGAGAGACAACCGCCTAGCACGCACCCATTCTGCCCCGGCTCGTACTAGCCGCGCGAGTCTAGACGCGTCGATAGGACATGCTCACTGCTTCGATCCGTCGCTGCCGGCGGTGTCGGACGACCCCGAGGACGCATTGATCACTCGGGTCGCGATTGTCGGGGCGGCCATCGCCCTAACGCCGTTTCTCTTGCTGCACGTCGTTTACTTTTTCTGGCCAGAGTTGTTCTCCACCCCGATCACGCCAAACTGAGCCACTCTTTAAAATGAAGCGGCGCCCCACCATGAAAGCGAAGCAGCACATCGTCATCACCAAAGACGACCATCGGCGGCTCGAAGACCTGTTCTTCAGCGACTTCGGCCGCGCCTTCCGCGACGCGTCGTACCTGCGTGCGCTGCGGGGAGAGCTGAATATCGCCCGCGTCGTCGAGGCGGAACAGGTTCCCCACGACGTGATCACAATGAACTCGGTCGTGCGTCTCCAAGAGGCAGGGGGAGGTGAGGCCGAAGTCTTCACGCTCGTTTTTCCTGAAGAAGCGAATATCGCCGAGGGCAAGCTCTCTGTCCTGGCCCCCATTGGCACCGCCATCCTGGGCTACCGGGTCGGCGACACGGTCTGCTGGGAGGTGCCGGGAGGGACCGCCAAGATGGTGATCGAAGCCCTGCTGTTCCAGCCAGAACGTGACGGCGTCGTTGCGTAGCGGGTCAAGTGCAAGGGGGCCTTCTCTGCGGCATGAGGCGAGCGTCCTGCTCGGCGAAAACCGGCGGCTCTAACCGAGGCGCGCCGCCGCAAGATAGCCGAGGCCCCGCATCGGCGGCGCGAGATGAACCTGAAGTTGCGGCGGCTGACGCTGCCGCTAACGTCCCCGGAGGTCATTGCTAACCAACGTGCGGACAAGTCTCACTGCGGGTGAAACAATTCAGTGAGCTGCTTCGAGGGGGGCGCCGACTAGAACTCAGCGGTCAGAGCCTGAACCACCAACTCGTCTATACAGCGCTCAACCATCGGCGGCTTCCGACGTGAGAGCGGGGTAGGTTACGCACAAACCCTCTACCCGGGCGAAGGGTGTCAGCTTGTGCGGCGTGATCCGCCCCGCCGAGAAGATGTCCTGCACGTCCCATCCCCGCACCAGCAGCGCGTCCCCGATCAACCGGCGGTGGCATCGCCAGGGGACGGCCTCGGCGCACATCAGCGCAGTTGGAACCGCGGCCGCCTCGGACTCGAGCAGGTTGAGGGCCGTTGAGAAGGGCTCGCTGAGCATGTAGTCCGCATACGCATTGAACGACTCGACGCGCCACCCGGTGTTGGGAGAGTTCGGCAGGCGCTCACGCCGGCGTCCCCCGAGGTCCGGGAAGTGGCGGTAACCGATGGCCGATCCGTGTAGCGCGTTCCGGAGCGCGTCGCCGCCAAACTGGGGCTGCCGACGCGAACCCGGGAAACGACGGACGTCCGCCAGCAGCTTGATCGACGAGCCGACGAGCAGCCCGAGGAATGCTTCGATCGTGTGGTTGGAGTGGCCGACGGTCCAGATTGTCTTGGCGTTCATTGCCGATCCTGGCTCGGCGCACCCTGTGCGCTGCCGGCTGTCGATTGTGGCGCCCACGGCGTCCCGTAGCGCCGCACCAGCATCCCGATCATCCCGCCGAACGTCGCCAACCAGGCGAGCAGCGCGACGTAGACAAACACGCGGGGGATCGACAGCAGGTACGGGGCGTCGAGCGCCCCGGCCAGCCGGAAGGTGCAAACCGTGTACATCCCCAGCGGGAAGACCGCGCCCCAGTACAGCGGGTCGTACGTCAGTCGAAACCGCTTGTAGACGTGCCGCCAGACACCCAAAGTCAGAAGCATGGGGATCCACCACGTAGCGGTCGCCCAGAAGAACAGCGTGAAGCCCTTCAGGAAGTGGGTTAGCTGGCCGAGGAGGGCCGAGCTATCGGCGTGGGCAATCAGCGACGCGCCCGCGAGCGTTGAGATCGCCATCGCGCCCATGTTGATCCAGTAGGGGGGCGCGAGGTCGGCCGGGCTCATGGGGAAGAAGGAATACCGGTAGAAGATCAGCGAGATGATCCAGATGTACAGCATCCCCCCGCCCAGCCACATGGCGAGCGCAAAGAACAGGACCTGTTCGGAGTACGCTCCGAAGCCATCAGCCAACATGCCGCCGAGCAACGAAACCCCCTGGGTTCCCACCACCGACACCAACCAGCCGCCGTGGATGCCCTCGGCAAGCGTCGGCTTTACTTCCTTCACCGCAAAGCTGGTGAAGATTACGTAGGTCAGCACGAACCACAGCCCCGTCGCCAAGCACCACAACCCAACCGCCACGCCACGCCACTCCGAGATCAGCAGGTACTGCACGCCAAGCACCGAGCAGGCCGCGACCGCGGTAAAGAAGCCCACGCCGCGGCGGTGGTCGATGAGGTCCTCGACGAACCGCGCAGGGAACAGGGCCAGCCGCACCGCGAACAGAACCGCGAGCACCAGGAAGGCCACGTTGTTCAGCCAGAACAGCCCGACAGCAATTCGCGGCATGCCCATGAGGGCGCTGGCGAGCGAGACGATGCCGGTCGCCATCACCAGCGCGAAGTAGGCGGGGTTGAGGGTCGCGATGTCGTCGAACAGCCGCTGCGTGCGCGTCGGCCGGCGGTCGCTCGGGGGCTCAATTGGGGGCCCAATCGAGGGTCCTGTCGGGGTGGCGGGAGTGGGGCTCATCGGTCGAGCAGGAAGAGGTACCGCAACAGCCCGGCGTTCAGCGCCAAGCAGACGGTGCTGGCCATGGCGGCTGGCCAGACGATCCGGCTATTCCCGCCGAGCCACATGTTCATCGTGGCGGTCAGCAGCCAGAGCTGCATGAGCACCAGCACCAACACGATGCAGAGGATGCCGTGAACGATCGTCAGGCGTTGGCCCCGTGTGCGATCTGGATTGCTCACGATGCTCCCTCCTCGACCGCGGTGGCGTAGATGGCATCTGCGTCGATCCGCAGCTTGATACGCGGCAGGGCGCGTCGCGGGGGGCCGGCCGTGGGCCGCCCGGTTGCGACATCGAACATTCCGCGGTGGCAGGGGCAGTGCAGGCGGTCGTGTTGTAGTTCCGGGATCACCGGGCACATGAGATGCGTACACTGGCTCGAGTAGGCCAGGAACTCGTCCTCCGACCGCCGGATCAGCAGGCACGGGTCGCGCTCGGTGGGGTAGTGGAAGGTTATCGCCTTGCCGACCTCGACATCGCCCACAGATGCGATCTTCTGCTCGGCCGTGGGGCCCCCCCGGAACAGGCTCAGCAGCCCGATCCAGAACTGCCCGCACACGAACGCCAGGCTGGTGAGCACCAAGAACTTGGTGAAGTCGCGGCGGGCGCCGTACTCGTCGGCGTCGACGTCGATCGGGAAGTCGCGGCGCCATTTGGGCTGCTCCTGTTCGGGGCGGCCGTCGGGGAATCGCGTTGAGGCTGGGGTGTCCGCTTCCACGTTGTGGTCTCCTTGGCCTACGAACATATGGGGAGCTCATAGAGCGTTCCGGACAGCATCGCGTCGTCCGCGTCGTCCTCTGCTTCATCGACAAACATCCCCGCGGCCACGTCCAGATGGGTGACCTTGGCGTTACGCGGGACCATCATGCGGACCTTCGTGCGGATCGTTTGCTGACCGAACTGGAACGAGTTGATCGGATGAGAGTTGGGCCGCAGCGCTTCGACTTCTTCCATCGTGCCAAAGTGGAGCGCCTGGCTGGGGCAGACGGTGGCGCACATCGGCTTCTTGCCCTCCGACGTGCGGTCGTAGCACATGTCGCACTTCATCATCAGTTCCATCCGTGTCTCCATCTTCGGCACGCCGAACGGGCACGCCAGCACGCAGTTGTTGCACGCGATGCACCGTGGCTTGCGGGCCGACTGCACCACGCCGTCTTCGGTGCGTTTGATCGCGTCGGCGGGGCAGACCTCGGCGCAGGTGGGCGAGTCGCAGTGCATGCAGACCACCGGCAGCGTCTGCGGCGACTCGTAGCGGTTGACGTACTCGAGGTGGATCATCGAATGCCCCTTGTGCGTGTCGCACTCGGAGCACGCCTGCACGCACGCCTCGCAACCGATGCACCGGTTGGGATCGATGAAGAAGAGCTGGTCCGCCGCAACAGGCATTGTCGCCCCTTACTGCTGGGGTTCTAGTTCGTCGGCGTAGTCGGGCGCCGCCGCGGCCTTCGCCACGCGCACCGCGCACACCTTGTATTCGGGGATCTTCGAGATCGGGTCTTGAGCCGCGATGGTGACCCGGTTGATGCTCTTCGCGCCCGACCAGTGGTAAGGCACGAACACGGTGTCCGGTCGGATGCTCTTGACGATCTTCGCCCGCAGCGTGACCTCGCCGCGTCGCGAGGCGACGGTGGTCCAGTCCTCGTCCGCGATCCCCAGCCGCGCGGCGAGCTTGGGGTGGATCTCTACACGCGGCGCCGGGTACTGATCGACCAGGGGGCCGATGCGCCGGGTCTGCGTGCCGCTGAGGAACTGGCTCACTACCCGGCCCGTGGTCAAGATCACCGGGTACTCGGCGTCAACATCCTCGGTAGGAGGGGCGTACTCGACCGTGTTGAAGCGGGCCTTCCCGTCCGGGAAATAGTACGGCCCGGCGCCTTGGGCCACCGGGTTGTACGAGCCCGGCTCGAACAGTCGGGGCGTGCCGGGGTGGTCGTCCGACGGGCAGGGCCAGCAGACGCCGTACTGCAGCTCGATCTTCTCGTAGGTGATGCCGGAGTAGTCCGCGATCCAGCCCCGGCTCGCCTCGCGCAGCTCGTCAAAGATCTCGCGGGGGCTCTGGAACTCGAATCCATGAGGCCGACCGAGCGCCGCGGCGATGTCCTGGATGATCCGCCAGTCCTGGGTGGCGTCCCCCGGCGGGTCGACCGCCTGGTTGATCTTGATTACCCGGCCCTCGATCTGGGTGACGGTCCCCTCGTCCTCTTCTTGTAGCGACCCGGGGAGCACGATGTCCGCGTGACGCGCGGTGTCGTTCAAGAAGAAATCGATCGCGGCGTAGAAGTCGAGCTTGTCCAGCATCTTGCCGACGAAGTTGCTGTCCGGCAGCGAGACCAGCGGGTTGAAGCAGATCGACAGCAGGGCGCGGATCTCCCCCCGGTCGATCTTGCGGAACAACTCGTACGCGTCGACGCCGGGCTGCGGAAGCTCGTCGGGAGCAACGCCCCACACCTTGGCGACGTGGGCGCGGTGCTCTGGGTTGATGAGGTCGCGCGCGCCGGGGAGCTGGTCGCACTTCTGGCCGTGTTCGCGGCCTCCCTGCCCGTTCGCTTGCCCGGTGATTGTGGCGTAGCCGCAGTTTTTGCGGCCGATCCGTCCGGAGGCGAGCACGATGTTGATCGCCCCGAGCACGTTCTGCACCCCGTGGCTGTGGTGCTCGATTCCGCGGGCGTGCATCAGGAAGCTGGTGGACGCGGTCCCCCACCACTCGGCGGCCTGCTCGATCAGCTTCTCGGCGATCCCGGGCAAACGTGGATGCCGGCGCCGTAGAGCAGGTTGTCGTTGGGGTCGCGGTCCAACCGCAAGTCATCGGGCGACTCGAAGTCCCGCTCAGTCCCTTCGTGGCGACATCGCATGCCCGCCTCGGCGATGGCAGCTTTCCAAAAGCGCAGAAGTCGATTTTACTTCGACCAATCCGGCCGCGGGCTGTTTTGAAACGGTTGACTCCGCTTCGGCGGCCCGAAGGCTCGGCTTAGGCTCTTCACCTACCGAGCCCAGCGCCCGGGGGCTCCTACTCGACGCGACCCTGTGCGTCAGGGCGAGCGAATTGCTACTTGACGCGCGGCTTCCTACACTGAAACCGAAGAAAAGGCCGTACGGCGCCGACAGCCAAAGCCTTCTGATGCGTTCACCCTTAGGAATATCCTGCTGGCTGGCGCCGGCTGTGTTTGTGGCGTCGCTCGGTTGCGATCGGCCAGGTGGTAGGGAAGTCACCGCGTCGGCAGACCGGCCAGAAGCAACGGCCGCAGCGCCAGATTCAATGCCTGAGCCGGAGCCTGGCGCGTCAGGCTCGTGGGTCGATGGCTGGCCCCCGGCGCCAGACACTGCGCCGTCTGCCACCGCGAGGGAGAGATCGCCCCGTTCTCGCTGCTCACGTACCAAGACGCCCGCCGACGCGCCAAACAGATCGCCCTGGTCGTCGGGCGGAAACTGATGCCACCCTGGAAGCCGGAGCGCGGCGCAGACGCGTTCCGCCACGCCCGCCAACTGAGCGATGAGCAGATTGAGACGCTCACCTGTTCTGGTTGTCCGTGCTATCGCACTACCTCCACGTCGAGGGCCGGGCCCACGCAGCGGCCTAGAAGCGAGCAACATCGCAATAAAGCCCCCGGGTAAGTGGATGGAATGACGCAGCGCCGTTCTCGCGTGCATCCCTTTCCTAGTCCACTCGTCCGCGCGTTACCCACCGTGTCGCGTAACAGGGGGAGCGCAAGAACTTACGTCTGCCGAGCGACCTCACGCCTACTTGTTCGCCGCCGCGCGGGGACGTTTCCACTCGATTGGCGTGTGCCGCCGCACGCGGAGTTGAACTCGTTCGGCTTTGGCGACCGCCTCGCGGCTCGACCACCCGTGCTCTGCCATCATGGCCGCGGCAACCCCGGCGGCGCATCCGCTCGACCACTCGATCGGGTGGAGCCTGGTGGCGGAGTTGGCTAGAAACGTCTGGGCCATCGTCTTTCCGGCCACCAGCAGGTTGCCGCGCCCGTCGTTGGTCAGCGACCGCAACGGGATGTAGAAGGGAAGGGTAGGGTGGTTCACCTCGAGCGAAGCGGGGTAGCTGCAGCCGACGAGCGGGTGGATGTCGGCCGCGTAGGCGCCCAGGGCGACGCGGTCTGGGAACCTTGTGCCGGTCTGTTGTGAAGCGGGGCCGATCAGGTCGCTGACACGCAGCACAAAGCCATCGACCCCCACCGATCGACGCGTGTCGCGGATGTACGGCAGCTTGGCGAGCCCGTGGGCGGCGCCAAACACCTGCGGGGCGAGGGTGATCTGATCGGGATCGATCCCCTCCGGCGCCGCGTTGCGGAACCACTCGTGCCAGGCGAGGGCGCGCTGTTCGGCAGCCGCCAGCACGTTGGTGTCTACACCGCCGCGCCAGTCGGCGGTTTGTCTCGCCGTGTCGGCCTTGGAAAGGAAGACGTAGCCGAACGGGTAGTCGTTCCCCCCCTCGCCGGCGGAGCCCTCGTAGCCCCAGTTTTGCAGCGTCAGGTCGCCCGGCGAGGGCTTGTCCTGAGCGCCGCGCAGCCGCCGATAGGTCCAGATCCGCTCCCAGGCGTCGGGCTTGTCGCGGTAGGCGCCCAGCCCGAGGTTGTCGATCTTCGGCATGGTTGGATGCTTCGCGACCGGCGCGGCGTGCATCTCTTGAACAAACCCGTACGTGATCGCCTGACCGCAGCGGTCGTTGGAGGCGGTCTCCCCTTCCTCGGCCTCGGTCCCTTGCAGATAGGGCGCCCCACTAAGGGCGAGCAGCTCGCCCCACTCGGTGGCGTCGACGAAGACGGCAGGCTTCTGCGCAGACGCGGCCGTAAATCGCAGCACCCGCTTGGCGAAGCGGGGGGAGTCCTTCTCCGAATACCAATCGGCAAGGTCCTGGGAAGGGAGGCGGTCGTACCCGCCGTCGGGGGTGGACGGACGCGGCGTACGCTCGATCGCCGTGAGGCTGGTGATCTGGCCGGACTCGGGATCGACCGACGCGCGCTTGACGACCGTGTTGCGGAAGACGGTCAGCTTTCCGGAGAGCGACCGCTCACGCGGCTCTAGGCAGCCCTCGAGCAGCACGCGCGGCTCGAAGCAGTAGCGGCTGACCCAGCCCCGACCCGGGTTGCCGATCTTGGCGAGCGCTTCGCGAAAGAACGGCGTCATGTTCGCCGGGTCGCGCGCGACGCGGGCGACGTCCAGCAGCACCTCTCCCGTGTCGGGGTCGGTGAGCTTGTGCCAGGCCTCGTCTACCGCCGGCACTCCCGAGGAGGTGAGCTGCCCCCCGATCCAATCGGTCGGCTCAAGCAGCGCGGTCTTCGCCCCCTCTTCCGCCGCCGTGAACGCGGCGGCGATCGCCGCGGTCGAGCCGCCGGCGATGACCACCTCGAATTGGGTGAGGACTTCGGTTGGCGCGGCGGCCGGCATCGGCCGCACCATCAGCGCCACGGCGAGGCCAACGAGCCACGCCGGCTGGATTACCGCGTGCCTCATCGGCCGGGGCCCTTCGAGCTGAGCTCGATCTTGAAGTCTTCGATCCCGTCGGCGGGGACCTCGACGGTCAGACCGCTCATGCCGGAGCGGGTGTACTTGATCGGGATGAGCGATGGACCGAGAGAGACTTCGCCCACTTGCTTGTCCGCCTGGGCTTTCGGATCGTGCCCCTTAAAGCAGAGGACGCTCACCTCGTGATTGCCAACAAGCGCGCCATCCCCGGGGTGGAGGGACGCCATGGTGAAGGCGCCGCCCTCTTTTATCTCTCCTTGCGCCGGAATCCCCTTGCTCGGAGAGAAGAGCACAACGCCAAAGTCAAGTGGTTTGCCATTCAGGGTCACATGGCCCGACACAGGCGCAAGATCGGGTCGTTCGCCGCACCCGATCGGTGCGGCCATTAACACGGCGCCTACTATGACGCTGAATCTAGAGCGAGCTGGACTCAACCTCCCCTCCATCAACGGTGGCAAGCGAACGATACAGGTCTCGTTCCACATCGTCGGCGATCGTATGAACGCTGCCGTCAACGAATGCGAACTGCGTCACTCCAGGATGAAAGCTCCCCATCGGGAGCACGTTCCACACAGCGGTGACATTGCGCTGTCGACAGGTGTTGGGAGTGCTTTCCAATGACTTCACGCCGTAAATCGACGGGATCGTGGAAAGACTCGGCTGAGACCCCGCGAGGTACCAAGGCCGGACATTGCTCGTGGGATCGGCCAAAGGGGGGATGGCGCAGTCACTATGTACGAACTCACCGATCAACGCCGTCTTGCTCTGGCCATCCGTGATCTGCCGAGCCTTCCGCTGTTTCCCGTAGTACTCGGCTCCGCCGGCGCCCGACCTAACCTCGATGGTAAATGGCCCATTAATCGACGATCCGTCGGACAGCAGATCTTCCTGGTTCGATCCCCCAGTAAGGGCGCCGCCGACCCCAGCGTACGTGACAAGCGCGCCGTTCTGGTACTCGAAACCGAAAGGAGCGTCTGACTTTATCTTCGGGTTGGTCCATGAAGGACAAACAAATCCGTCGACCACGATATTCGCGGCGGGGTCCGAATAAGGGCTGCCGGTGTAGTCGAACACAATCTGGTTGTACGTCGATTGCTCCTCCATGTACTGGAGCAGCTCGGTGAACACGCCGCGCTTCTGGAAGTTCCGCGACGGCGGCGCCGGCGGCTTGCCGGCGTAGCCATAGGGGAGCTTCTCGCCAGAGCTCCCCATGTAGTTTTGGCACGCAAGCCCCATCTGCTTCAGGTTGTTGGAGCACTGGGCGCGGCGTGCCGCCTCGCGGGCGGATTGAACCGCCGGCAACAACAGCGCGACGAGGATGCCAATAATGGCGATCACGACCAGCAGCTCAACGAGCGTGAAACCGTGGCGGCGAGCAAGAGAATACGACATCGCAGCGTGCCCTCGTCCTGGGGTGCGTGAGTGGAATCTTACCGGGCCCGTCGCGTCAATCCCAGCCCCGCAGCGCCCAAACAGAGCAGCAGGGCTAGCGAAGCGCCCGGCTCAGGAACCGCCGCGCCCCCCACGGCGCCCGTCGCTGGAAGGCCAAAGTTGGTCTTCCAGGTGTCGTACTGGGCCGTGTCGATCGTCCCACCAGTGGGGTCGTTCGGCAGCACGGCGGCTGTGCCGAGGTTGTCTCGCCAGACGGTGTAGTCTGCCGCGTCGACGAAGCCATCGTCGTTGTAGTCGCCCGGAGTGCCTGTTGACGGGACAATGCCGGTGGCGTCTTCAAAGGTGGTGGCGAGGCGGATCTCGTCAAAGAACGCGGCGCCCGACTGGCCGGGCGACTCGTACTTGCTTTGAGTGAACGGGTTGAGCGTGCTGAAGATATCCTGGTCACTGATCACTACGGTCGGGGCGCCGAGAGGGTTCAGCGTGTCAGGGTCGGCCCAGATCGATAGGTTTTCGTTGCCGGACGTATTGATTTCCAGCTTGACCAGCACCAGGCGGTTGTTGTTGGGGCCGGCGTCAGCGATCAGCACGTTGTTCGCGAGATTCGTTCGGAGAACGAGGTCCGGGATGCCATCGCCGGCGGAGTCGTCAAAGCCCACCTGCAAGCCGTTGCCGCCGGCGTCCGTAAAGCCCCCCACCACAAACGTGCTCGTGGCCGCTGCGGGCGGATCTGCCCAGCCGAGCCGATTGACCATGATGCTAAACCACCACTCGGAAGACTCTGGGGTTGGGTTGAGCTGCCGGGTGATGTTGCGGTCACCGGGTGAGTTCCCGACGCCGAGCCACTGCATCCGCCCTCCCTGCTCGTACGTGACTGCGGGGGAGTTCTCGCCGGTGGCGTTCACTTGAAAGTTGCTCGTAGTCCCGGTGTGTGGAATTCCGAAGCCGTCGATGCTATTCATTCCGACCCAGCCGAGCGCCGCGGGGCCCTGGGTGCGGATGTCGGCAACGATCGGCGCCACGGTAGGCGCAGGAGAATACTGACCCGCGGGACGGTCATCCCCTGTGAGGAACGGATCGTAGGCCACGAGAACCGCATCGGCTCGGCCGGCCCCGAACAGCAACACGGCGGCGATCAACGCAGCGGACGATCGGAACGGACAGCCAGGAGAGGCCATGAAACTTCTCTCGGTGAAAGCGGCTTGGGAGGAACTGGGAAACAAAGCGCGTCGAGGGCGGGGCCCACTGCGACCGCCACGCCACCAATGACTTAAAGCGCGGGGGCCGCGCCCGGGTGGCGCGGCCCCCACAACGGCATTCTTACTTACGGCGGACAACGGCAAGGCCGGCCGCCGCGCAGGCCATGAGCACGCAACTCGCGGGCTCGGGCACCGGCACACCGATCAGGCTCGGCAGGTCGGTCGCGAGACGGATCTCGTCCCAGTACGTGACGCCCGACTGGGCGGGAGACTCGTACCGTGACTGCGTGAAAGGGGTCAACGAGTCGCTAACGTTGAAGCTGTTGAGCACTAGGCTCGGGGCGCCCAATGGAGAGACGGTCGAGGGGTCGGTCCAGACGCTGATGGTGTCGTTGCCGGACGTATTCACGTCGAGCTTAACAATGACGAACTGGTTGTCACTGGAAGGGGCGTCAGCCAGCAGAACGGTATTAACGCCCCCGGCGCGCAACACGAGGTCTGGGATGTCGTTGCCGGCCGTGTCGTCGTAGCCGACTTGCAGGCCAGAGTTGCTGGCGTCTGTAAAGCCGCCGACCGCGTACTGATTGCCGATGAAGGATGCCGAAGGCCCCCACCCAAGGCGATTGGTCATGATGCTAAACCACCAAGTCGACGAGGCAGGCGTTGGGTTCAATTGGCGGGTGAGGTTTCGGTTGAAGACAGAATTGTTGGACCCGAGCCACGCCAAGCGTCCGCCTTGCTCGTAGCTGACCGCGGCAGAGTCTTCGCCCGTGGCGTTTGCCTGGAAGTTGCTGGTGCTGCCGGCGTGGGGAACACCGAAGCCGTCGACGCCCATGGTGCCGACCCAACCGAACGCCGCGGCGCCCATCGTTCGCATGTCAGTACTGACCGAGTACTGTCCCGCCGCGCGGTTGTCGCCAATCAAGAAGGGGTCGTAAGCGACCAACGCGCCGTCCGCGATGGGCACGACCATCAGCGCCAACAACGGCGCAAAGCAATAACGTGTCATTAGAACAATCTCCCAGGTGTACGCGGGCCAAGCCCGCAAAATGAAAAGCGGATTTCTCAACGCGGCAACCGTCACACGGCTGTACTTACACGATAATGACGGCCGGCCCGATTGACTAGCAAATAGTGCGCACTTCGCTCGCGGTTTTGCGCATGTCGGTTTCCGCGATCGAGGCGCCGGGTAAGATGCACATGTGCGCACGATTGGGCGCGCGGGCGCACGGTTGGGCTGGAGCGGGTCGGGTCTCTGTTCGCAACGCGGCGCCCTTTCCGACGCTTTGGAGATGCGAGAACGGCGTGCTTTTCAACTTCTTCACCAGGGCCGCGGCGCCGACAGCGATCCTCTTAGTTACATTGGTGCAGGGCGCCCTCGCGGCGCCGGCCGAGGTCCGCGGCACGTGGCTCACCACCACCGGTCCCGACCACATCAAGTCTGGCGCCAACACTGGCGCGGTGATAGCCGACCTGCGAGCGATCGGGCTCAACACCGCCTATGTGGAGACCTGGAAGAACGGCTACTCCAACTTCCCCTCCCAAACCCTTTCCTCCCTAACGGGGGGTCCCGACCGATCGACATTCCTCGGCAGCCGCGATTTGGTGCAAGAAACCCTGATCCAGTCGCACCGCAACGGGATGGAGTACATCGGGTGGTTCGAGTACGGCTTCGCGGCTCAGTTTGTTGGTTCTGGCGGGGTCCCGAGCAACCCGCTGGCCGTCACGATGCGCGACCGCGGCTGGCTGCTGCGGGACGCCAGCGGCCAGTACGGCAACAGCTCGAACCAGTTCGCCTGGATGAACCCGGCCGTCCCAGAAGTACGCCGGTTCTTGATCGACCTTACCCTCGAAGCGGTCGTGCGGTACGACCTGGACGGCGTGCAGTTCGACGACCGGCTGGCGTGGCCCAAGGAGTTTGGTTGGGATAGCACAACGGCCGCCCTGTACTTGCAAGAAACGGGGCGCTCGCTGCCCACGAGCGTGAACGACGCCAACTTCCGCGCCTGGCGACAGAGCAAGGTTACGCTGTTCGCGTCCGAACTAACCTCGGCCATCGAAGCAGCCCGGCCCGGGCTGCACGTGTCGGTAGCGCCGTCGGTGACCAGCTTCTCCGATACCGAGTACAACGCCCCGTGGCCCGCCTGGCAGAACGCCGGCCTGTTCGACGAGTACGCCCCGCAGGTCTACCGAGACAACATCAACAGCTTCAACGCCACGCTCGGCGCCCAATTGGCGCCGTTTGATCCCGGCCAGCGGGACGAGTTGGTGGTCGGGCTGCGGGCCAACGGCAGCGGCGCCAACACCCCCTATGCCGATCTCCAGGCGATGATCGACCGCGTCCGTGTTGAGGGCGCCGCAGGGCACAGCATCTGGTACAGCTCGGCGGTCCGCGACCTGTACGGCCCGCAGCTTTCCGCGTACTACGACGTCGCGGGCCAGGGGCAGGCGGACAACCCGTTCTTCGGCCCCGGCTGGCGACCCCCTGCCGTGGTCGGTTCGCAAACGGCGCCGGGCAGCGGCTCCTGGAGCTTCACGGTAGCGCAGGGGGGACGTTACCGCATCGTTGCGGAGAAAAACGGCCTGTGGACCGAACTCGCCACCGCGTCACTAGGACTAGGAGACGCCGACTTTCAGGTGGCCGGCGCGACGCAGGTCGAGCTGCTGATCGATCGCCGACCGCTTCAAACCCCTGACTTCAATGGAGACGGGCTGGTGGATGCGGCCGACTACACCGTGTGGCGAGACACGCTGGGGTCGACGCTCGACCTTCGCGCGGACGCCAACGGCGACCTGCGGATCGACGGCCTCGACCTCGATCGGTGGCGACTCGGCTTCGCCGTCGCGGGACGGCCCGGGGCGCCGGCCAGGAGCGTGCCGGAGCCTGCGGCTTGGGTCCTGACCGCAGTCTTGATAGGCGCTAGGCGGCGGACGACTGTTGCAAAGACGGCTAGCGTTCGCCAGGGTGTTCAACCATCAGCAGACGGACGCCCGGGGGCGCCTCGGCGCCTTCGCACCCGATCCATCGGGCTTGCCACGCGTCGTCAGGGGGCGACGCGGCCAACGGTGATGCCGCCAGCGCCACGACTGCCGTGAAGACAAGTCTCATCGAGGATCGCAGCCCTATCACGGCGCCACCAGCACGCGGATCTGGTCAATAGACATCGTGCGGAAGTGCACCGAGAGCTGACGCCGGTCGCCGCTGATCGTCACTTCGTCCGCGTTCGGATCGGGGTACGACTCGGAGCCGCGCTCCGGGTGCCGACAGCTCAGCGTCCACCGCGCTCCCAGCAACTCGTTGGTGGCGTTCAAGCGGTCGGCCTCACAGATCAGCCCGACGATCCGGCCATTGAACCGAACCGTCCCGCTCACGTCGTGCCGCGCCGAACGCGGGGCGCTGTGGAGCAGGTAGCAGTCCACCACGTCCCCCTCAAGGGCTTTGTCGTTGCTGCTCATCAGGTCGACGTGGCGGCCCGGACGCGCGACGTCGAGCCGCAGTTCGTAGGGCAATCGGACGGCGTGCGACTCGAGGAAAACGTACGCTACGTTGTCGTGGATAAACGCGTCGTAGCCAAGGGACTCGACGTGCTCGTCGAGGAACCGTAGCTGCCCAGACACGCTCGGCTTGCTGGGGGAGGGCTGGGCGCCTGCGCCCAGCGCCGCGAATTGCCCCGGACGGAGCTCAAGCGGCGGACCCTGCGCGGGCTCAACCCGCACCTTCCCTTGTGTCACCTGTACGGACAGCCCGCCACCTTCCGAGACGACAGCGCGGTACCCGGTGCCCAGGTCGATGATCGTGGCCGCGGGGCTCAACAATTGAAAGCCGTGCGCCGAATGGGGGACGTGAACGCTCACGGCGCCCACGCCGAGCTCTGCTGCGTTCTCTCCTGTAACGCTCAGCCGGGCGGGGGCGTCGACCGCGATCATCGCTCCGCTGCGCAGCGCGAGTCGGGCCGATCCCTGCTCAAGCCACAGCCCCTCCGCGCCGATCCCCGCGCCCACGTTCAGCTTCTTCCCCTCGGCTAAACGGGCGTCGCTGGCCGCCACAACGCGCGCCAGCGGTTCCGGGGACCAGTGCGTAAGGCCGAGCCCGACCGCTAAAAGCAGCGATGCGGCCGCCGCCCAGGGGAGGTACCCAGCCAACCGGGACGACGTCCGACCACGCTGCCGCCGCGGCCGCACCGATTGCTCACCCACGACGGACCCTTCCGCCGTTGCCGGTCGGTGGTCCGCGGCGGCGCCCCGACCGTCTGCATCGAACAACGTCAGCCCATATTGCTGCTCGATCAGCACCATTGTGGCCACGTAGTCGGCGTACTCGGCGATGAGCGAGGGATCCTCACTGAGTAGCTGCTCCACCTGCTCAAGCGTCTCGGCGTCGCTCTGGCGGTCGCAGACCGAGGAGAGCAGACGCCGGAGCCGCTCGCTGCCGAGGGGCTGATGTTGGCTGGGGTGGGTCACGTCGTTGGCTCGATCTTGATTTTGCGGGCCACGCAGTCGACCAGCGCCGAGCGGATCCGATGGAGCGTGGCCGACACCGCGTTCGGCGTCTTGCCCAAGGTCTTGGCCAGCGCCGCGACCCCGCCGCCCGGACGGTAGCGCTGGATAAGAAGGTCGCGGTGTTCAGGCGACAAACGCTTGAGGCACTCGGCAAGCGCCGAGGCGCGTCGGTCGAGGTCGGCCGTCGCCGAGGTCGATTGGGCGGCGATCAGGGCGAGCAGCTCGTCGCTGAAGAGGTGACGGTCGCGGACCCGCCGGCGGCGATCGGCCAGCACCTCGAAGTAGGCCACCCGCGCCGCCCACGCAAAAAAGTTGCTCCCTCGCTCGAAGTCTGCTTCTTTTTCTAGGAGCACCAGGTTGGTTTGTTGCAGCACGTCGCGCGACCGATCCCGGTCGAAAAGAAGCGAAAGAACATACGCGTAAAGCCGGTTTTGTGAGGCGATCAGGTTCATGACAAATTCGTCGTGGTCCGTCAGCGCGGGTGCGTGCGGGGTGGGGCGTAGCGGGGCTTCGTCCGGCTCGCGGGGCATGCGGTTGATGTTCGGAAGAGAGGGGTGTGCTCGCGAGCGAAGCGTCATGTGAATAACTCCAGCGCCGACGGCCATCTTACGGACAAAATCGGTTTCGGGGCGCCGAATCCATCGACCGCCGTCACGGCGGTTCTTTTTCGCTTTCTCCGTAAGATTTGCTGGCGCCGAGGAGTTTCCCTTCATGCCCGGCCAATCCCCGGCCTGCAACGGTTACTTTTCGCACGACTTATCCGCACCCGACGTTCGCAGAGACGAGAGGGTCGCTACGGGGCCCGACCTGTCGCGGGGGCGTCTTCCGCGTCTCGAACGGTCCTGTACGACTCACCCATTTTCACCCGAGGAGTGTTCTAATGTCGATGAAATGTCTTGTTCAGAACGTTCGTGTCTTTGCGGTCGGCACGGCCTGCCTGATGGCCACCGGCCTCTGGACGCAGTCGGCCTCCGCGGCGGTCATCTATTCGGACACGTTCAGCCGCACCACCGGCAGCGGCGACGCCAACGGCAACCCCACCGGCGCCGGCAACGGGTCGTCTAGCTGGGGCGCCGCAGACAACGGTCTGGGCGGTTCGCTCGCCGTGAGTTGGAACGCAGGGCGGACCGGCTCGCCCGCGCCGACCGGCGGCGCTCAGTTCGTCATCAACGGGGCGCGGGCCTACCTCTACTCCGGCGCCGCCCACACCACCAGTTCCGTCGCCGGGCTGGCTCCCAACGGCTTCAGCGTCGCCTTCGATTTCAGCCGCATCGACACGGCCATCGTCGCCACCGCGAGCAATGGTTTTGTCTCGGTCGGAACCGGCTACAACGAGTCCGTGAACCAGTTCAGCCCCTTCGAGGTCTCCGGCAATTCAAGCTTCGCCGTGCTTTTTCAGCAGGCCGCGCAGGGCAACCCCGCCAACATGCAGGTCTTCGCCGCCGGCGCGCTGCAAGGCAACTTCAACTATGTCGATCCAGCGGCCGCGCACAGCGTCCTTCTGGAGTTCGCCCCCGCTGTTGCGGGCAACTACCTCGGGAGTGTCGACTATCAAGTCACGGTCGATGGCAACTTGCTAAACTCGGGCACAGTTGCTGGCGGCGCCGAGTTCGGCGATCTAGCCTTCGCCACCAACCTATTTACTGCGTCGTACATCGACAACCTAGTCGTGACCGCCACGGCGCCTCCCGTTCCCGAGCCGGCGGGGATCCTATTGGCCGGACTGAGCGGGCTGGCAATGCTCCGTCGCCGCCGTTCGTAAGGCCGCGTAATTCTTGCGCCGGCCGACCGGGTCGCCGGTCGGCCGGCAATGTACTGCAGCGGTTCTTCACAGTTTTTTCGTAAGATTCAGCGGCGCCGGGGAGTTCCCTCTGTGCCGGGCGGATCCACGGCGCGTCACCATGCCCTCTTCGCACGACTTATCCGTTCCCCAAGCCTGGCACGGCGGTCGGGGCCTAAGCGTTAACACGGTTGGAGAATCTCAAATGTCGCAGGGACAGTGCCGTACGACGGATCGCCGCACGACAGCGCCACGGCCGGCGCCCCGAGCGGAGACGCAGAAGGCCTTTACCCTGGTAGAGCTGCTGGTGGTGATCGCCATCATTGGGATCTTGGTGGCGTTGCTGCTGCCCGCGGTGCAGAGCGCCCGCGAGGCGGCCCGCCGCACGAGCTGCAAGAACCAGATGCGGCAGCACGGCATCGCGATGATGAACTACCACGACTCGCACAAGAGCTTCCCGCCGGGCGTGGGCTACAACAGCAACGGCACCACCGCCACGAGCGACGACATCTACCACCCCTTCTGCGTTTTCACGATGCCCTACATGGAGGAGGGGAGCCGGTTCGCCCTCTACAACCAGAAGGTGAGCTGGAACAAGCAGCCGCTGGCGGTCTTGCAGCAGATCGCCGCCCCTCTGCCCACCTGGCAGTGCCCCAGCGACGAGGCCCGCATCATGCTCAACGCGGTGAACGACGGCACCAACTCCGCGGACACCAAAGACGCCAAGGGGAGCTACGGGCTGAACTACGGCAGCTTCCGCTACAACGACTCGTACGACGACCAGGCGCTGACCGGTCAGACCGCCGCGTTCGACCCGCTGAAGGACGAGAACCGCGGCGTTTTCTTCTTCGTGAATCGCGGCTCGGGCGCTTCGGCCGTGCGGAAGGGCTTCGGCGCCAAGATCTCTCAGATCACCGATGGGACCAGCAAGACGCTAGCAATGATGGAGCTGATCCAGGCGCCCTCCGAGGACGCGGGAATGGTCGATCGACGGGGTCGTATCTGGAACGGCGAGGTGGCCACCACCTACCAGGTGATGACCCAGTTCACCCCCAACAGCGGCGAGGGCAGCAGCGACCGCGGCGCCTGCGTCGACCGCCCCGACCAGGGCCTGCCCTGCCTGACCAGCGGCGCGGACGCGACTTCGTACCTCACGAGTCGCAGCCGTCACCCGGGCGGAGTGAACGTAGTACTGTGCGACGCCTCGGTGCAGTTCATCTCAGACGACGTCGATGCGCTCGCGTGGAAGTCCGCCAGCACCCGCGACGGCGGTGAGACCGTCGACCTGGGACTGTAACGGCCCCTGTTTACAAGACTGCTTATCAGCATCTCAGGAAGCACCAGACATGGAAACTGCGAACCCACCTATTCGTCGTTGCTTGGCGACAATCGCGATGCTTTGCATCGCTCATCTGGCGTCGGCCCAAACGATCCTTTTCAGCGACGACTTCAACCGAGTGTCGGGCACGCCGAACCAAAACGGCAAGATCGACGGGGTGGTCAATCCCCTTGCTTCGTCCTCGTGGGGGAGCAACAGCAACCCGCTGGGAGGAACCATTGTTCAGACGTACGAGATCGGCCCCGCCATCCGCGACGGGAACCGACACCAGTATGTCGATGGCGACAAGGCCCGCTTCCGCTCCGGCTGGGCCGAGATCCAGCACGATTGGGCCGCCGACTCGCGCGTCATCTCTGGCGGTGGGCTCTCGATCGACTTCGACGCCACGATCGCCGACCTCTCCAACGGCTGGCTGGGCCTGGCCATCGGCCAGACCTCGGCCGAAAGCACCGACGTGCTAGTCCCGCCAGACAACAACAGCGTCTTTCTGCCGGTCGAAGACACCGTTGACTTCGGCGTGTTGTTCGGCGGCATCAACTCCGCCGGAACCTCTACCGTGATGGAGATCTTTGAAGGAGACGACTCCCCCAACGCGTTCGACGTCGCGTTTACCGGCGAATGGGCGAACGGCGGCGACCCCAATGTCGAGCACCACTTCCGGATCGAGATCGCTACACCGGCCTTCGGCGGCGCCGGGCAGACGGCTACGGCCAACATCTTTGTGACCCTCGGCGCATCGACGTGGCAGCCGCTCGCCAACTACAGCTTCGGTTGGGACAACGACGGCGAAGCCTACATCGCATTCTCGTCCAACAAAGACCAGGGCGCCCCCGAGAACCTCGACCGCGAGGTGCGCATCGACAACCTGGTGATCGCCACGCTCTCGACGGTCGTTTCACCCCAGAACACCGGCGACTATAACGGCGACGGTCAGGTCAACGCGGCCGACTACACCATGTGGCGAGACACGCTCACTCAAAGCGTGGCGCCCTTTGCCGCCGCCGACGGCGACGGCAGCGGCGTGATCGACGGCCCCGACTACACGTTCTGGAAGAGCAAGTTCGGCACGACCCCGGGGCTAGCGGTCGCCGGCGTCGCGGCGGCGCCGGAACCCTCAGGGTTGGTGCTTCTGCTGGCCGCGGTCGGCTTGCCGCTCGCGTTTAGGCGTTATGCCCTCACGCAGAGGTAGCCGTCCATCGACGCTGGAGCGGCAGCGCGTCGTCGCCGCTAGACCCGTCCGCTACCCCAGGGGCAGGGGGAAGCCGTGGGGGCGCCGCGCCAACTGCGCGGCGCCCCGGCAGGCTCGCCGGCCCCTTGATGACTCAATATGGTAAGCCTTGTGCAACACGCCCTGCTCGGAATCGCCCTGCTGGGCTGTGCACTGTTCAGCTCTGCCTGCGTTGCCGCCGACAACGGGCCCGATGGCGCCGCGAAGCGACCACCCAACGTCGTCTTCATCTTGGCGGACGACCTGGGCTGGAGCGACCTGGGCTGCTACGGCGGCACCTTCTACGAAACCCCGTGCATCGACCGTCTCGCCGCGCAGGGGGTCCGCTTCACCAGCGCCTACGCCGCCTGCCCGGTCTGCTCTCCGTCGCGCGCCGCGGTAATGAGCGGCAAGAACCCCGCGCGGATCGGCATGACCGCCCACATCGGCGACCCCGGTCCCAAGCAGTGGCGACGCGACACGCCGCTCTTGCCGGCCGAGTCGCTTGACCGGCTGCCACTGGAAGAGCGGACCCTCGCCGAGGCATTCCGAGACGCGGGCTACGCCACCCTGCACGCCGGCAAGTGGCACCTGGGAGGCGAGCACTATTGGCCCGAGTATCAAGGCTTCGACGTGAACGCCGGGGGCTGGAGCCAAGGGGGCCCCTTCACCGGCCACGGCTACTTCTCTCCCTACGGCAACCCTCGCCTGACGGACGGCCCGCCGGGCGAGCACCTCCCCGACCGGCTCGCCGAGGAGGCCGTGCGGTTTGCCCAGGCCCATCGCTTCAAGCCGTTCTTTATTCATCTGGCGTTTTACTCGGTGCATGTCCCGCTGCAGGCCCCCGACGATCTCGTCGCCAAGTACGAAGCCAAACGCCGCGCCGCGGGTTTCTCGTCCGACGAAATGCGCCAAACGCCCGACGGTCCGGTCCGCGTCCGCCAAGACCACGCGATCTACGCAGCGATGGTCGAGTCGATGGACAGGGCCGTGGGACGCGTGATGGCGGGCCTCGAGGAGGCGGGGGTCGCTCAGAACACGATCGTGGTGTTCACCTCTGACAACGGGGGGCTCTCGACCGGCGACGTGGCAATCTCCGCCGACGAGGGATGGCCCACCACCAACGCCCCGCTGCGCGCGGGCAAGGGCTGGCTCTACGAGGGGGGCATCCGCGTGCCGCTGATCGTCAAGGCGCCCGCCACCGGCCGCGTTGGAGCCGCGTGCGATCGCGTCGTCTCTGGCGCGGACCACTACGCGACGCTGCTCACTCTCGCAGGCCTGCCGCCCGACCCCCGGCAAGCCCGCGACAGCGACGACTACGCCGTATCGGTGCAAGCCGCCCCTGAGCACGGGCCCGAACAACGGGCGCCGGTCTTCTGGCACTACCCCCACTACGGCAATCAAGGGGGGCGCCCCGGATCGGCGGTGCGCTCGGGCGACTGGAAACTGATCGAGTGGTACGGCGTCGACTCCGCGCACAATACCCTGGAGCTCTACAACCTTGCCGACGACCTCGCTGAATCCCATAACCTCGCCGCGGCGGCGCCCGACCGCCGAGACCAATTGCACGCAGCGCTGGTGGAGTGGCGCCAATCTCTGGCCGTGCGTATGCCGACGCCTCAAACGCCCGTTGTCGCGGAAGAACACCCGACTCCGCGGGCAGCCCACGCTGCCGAGGCCGCGCCGCCCCGATAGTTGATGGTCGCAGGCGTTCTCATGACCTGCGTCCTGCGGCGAGTTGAGCAAGAGATTCGACGCCGCCCCGTAGCGACTCGCACAGTGAGGCGACTTCCCCCAGCGATTTGTGTGGTTCGCTTACGTTGGCGAGGCAACGCTCCTGGCCGGCGCCGGCTACGACGGCGAGCCGGCGCACCTCGACGCCCGAGAAACTCACAACGTGCTGGTCCTCAGAAGATGGTTTCTCCACGGAGCAGAGCGCAATCGCTTTCCTTGGGCCGCGGGGTGAGGAGCCCGACCCAGATACCGTGCGGCGTGTGTTGGCGCACGACGTCCCCGACCCACTTGCGTCCAGCTTCCCGACACCGGAGGGCGGCCAAAGATTCAGCGCTGGCAGGCTGCACAGCTTTCGGCACTACTTCTGTTCAACATGCGCCAACCCCGGGGCCCTCCGAGTTGTTGCTCATGAGATGGTTCGGAACTACTGCCATCTACGGCACGTTGACGCGTGTCGGCAGAGTCGTGCAGTCAACCCCGTGACCGCTACAGTGGCGGGCGGACCTCCCACCCGTGACGAAGCCGTTTCAACATCGAGAAAGGAGGCGCCGAGAAAGGAGGCGCCGAAGGCCGCCCGGAACGGCGACTGACCCCCTGACAGAGTGGTTTGCGGACGGTCGTTTGGCCCAGTCGACTGGTCCATCAAAACCAGTCGCCGCAAATCGTTTTATTCAAACGACTTGCGGCGACGGTTCGCAACACAGCGGAGAGGACAGGATTCGAACCTGCGGTAGGGCGTGAACCCCACGCCGATTTAGCAAACCGGTGCTTTCGACCACTCAGCCACCTCTCCGTGGCGGTCGATATTGCATCGACCAATCTCTCGCCCAGCATAAACATTCCCCCCCATTTCAGGCAAGCGGCTCCGGGCAAGCCGCGGCTCGGGGGGGAACGTGCGGTTGGACCTCCCGCTAGAACAGGCTGCCGCCCGCCAGGCTGTAGCGGACCACCAGGCCCGCGACCACGACGCTTACCATACTCATTAGTTTAATGAGGATGTTGAGGCTCGGGCCGCTGGTGTCCTTGAAGGGGTCGCCGACGGTGTCGCCCACCACCGCGGCCTTGTGGGCGATGGTGCCCTTGCCGCCGTGGGCGCCGGCCTCGATGTATTTCTTGGCGTTGTCCCAGGCGCCGCCGGCGTTGGCCATGAACACCGCCACGCAGAACCCGGTGGTCAGGGCGCCGACCAGCAGCCCCAGCACGCCCGCCACGCCGAGGAGCATCCCCATGGCGACCGGCAGCAGCAGCCCCAGCAGCGAGGGCCACAGCATCTCGCGTTGGGCCGCCTTGGTGCTGATCTCAACCGGGGCGGCGTAGTCGGGTTGGGCGGAGCCGTCCATGATGCCGGGCATCTCGCGGAACTGCCGGCGGACCTCTTCGACCATCCCCTGGGCAGCCCGGCCGACCGCCTTCATGGTCATCGCACAGAACACAAACGTCGCCATCGCACCTACAAAGACCCCGACCAGCACCCGGGGGTTCATCAGCGTCACGTCGAAGAAGTCGTTGAAGTGGGGGAGGGTGGCGGTCCGGGTGGTTTGCATCGCCGAACCGTCGTGGTTCCACACCGGCTGGTCGCTGTCCATCACGATGTAGGAATCGGCGTTGCCGGGCCTGGCCGGCAGAGCCGTGCCGTCGGGGATCTGGCCCCACTCGCTCTGCCAATCGGCGCCGACCAGTTGGCTGGGCATCACCAGCAGGCCCTCGCCGTAGCTGAGCGGGCCGTCCTGGCCCTGCGAGTCGCGGTCGAGGCGTACGACGAACTGGTTGGAGAGTTTGTAGAAGCCGGGCGACGGGTTGTCCGAGGCGGAGACCTGCTCGGCGAAGTCGATCCCCCAGCGGTCGAAGCCGACGCGGACCCCTTCAACGTAGGCGGCCAGCAGCGCCAGCGCCGTGAGCGCCGCAGAGCCGATGGCGAAGCCCTTGCCCGTGGCTGCGGTGGTGTTGCCGAGGCTGTCGAGGGCGTCGGTGCGCTCGCGGACGTACGACTCGAGCTTCGACATCTCGGCGTTGCCGCCGGCGTTGTCGGCGATCGGGCCGTAGGCGTCGGTCGCCAGCGTGATGCCCAGGGTGCTGAGCATGCCGACCGCGGCGATGCCGACGCCGTACACGCCGATCGCGAAGTAGTTCATGTCGGAGAAGTTGCCCCCGGAGGCGAACGCGAACGCCCCCAGCGTGGCGGCGCCGATCACGAGTACCGGGAACCAGACGCTCATCATGCCGTCGGCGATGCCGCCGATAATGATGGTCGCGGGGCCGGTCACGGCCTGGTCGGCCAGCCGCTGCGTGGGGGCGTACTCGTCGCTGGTGACGTACTCGGTCCACTTGCCGATGGCCCAGCCCGCGGCCAGCCCGATCAGCATGCTGAAGCCGACGCCCGGGATCGACAGCAGCGGGTCGATGCCCAACAGGTTTGGCATCAACAGCTTGGCCGCGATCAGCGCCGCGATGGCGGACAGGATAGCGGCGGCGTTGATCCCCTTGCCGAGCGCGGCGAGCAGGTTCTTCTGGCTGCTGTTTTCGTCGGTCTTGACCAGGTAGATGCCAAAGATCGATAGCAGGATGCCGAGCCCGGCGACGACGATCGGCAGGAAGATGGCGCCCAACTGGGCCTCGGTGGTGCTGACCCCCTCCGGGAGCAGCGTCGGGCTGCTGAACGCGGCGGCGCCCAGGGCGCAGGTCGCCAGGATCGAGCCGGCGTACGACTCGTAGAGGTCGGCGCCCATGCCGGCGACGTCTCCGACGTTGTCGCCCACGTTGTCTGCGATCGTGGCGGGGTTGCGGGGGTCGTCTTCCGGGATGCCCTGCTCGACCTTGCCCACCAGGTCGGCGCCGACGTCGGCCGCCTTGGTGAAGATGCCGCCGCCGACCCGGGCGAACAGCGCCTGGGCGCTGGCGCCCATGCCGAAGCACAGCATCGTGACGGTGATCTCAACGAGCGACAGCGGCGCCTGGCCGCAGGCGGGCCAGATCCAGTAGAGGAAGGCGAACCACAGCGTGATGTCCAGCAGCCCCAGTCCGACGACGGTCAGGCCCATCACGGCGCCCGAGCGGAACGCCACCTGCAGCCCCAGGTTGAGCGAGTCTTTGGCGGCCGCCGCGGTGCGGCTGCTGGCCGCGGTGGCGGTTTTCATGCCGAACCAGCCGGCCAGGCCTGAGAAGAACCCGCCCGACAGGAACGCAAACGGCACGAACTGGCTCTGCACCTTCAGCCCAAACGCGGCGTAGGCGAGCAGCGCCGCGATCACCACAAAGAACGCGGCCACCACGCGGTATTGCTGCTGCAGGTAGGCGTTGGCGCCCTCGCGGACGTAGCCGGCGATCTCCTGCATGCGGGGGTTGCCCGCGTCCGAGGCGATCATCGACGCATAGAAGATGCGGGCCTGCACCAATGCGACGAGCGCCGCAATGAACGCGATCGACCAGCAGACGATCGTGCGGGTGTCGTCCGACGCCAGCGCCGCGGGCTCAAGCGTGGAGGTCGGCGCCGGCTCGCCGACGGCAGGCGCGTCGCCGCCGGGGGGCTGCGCGGCTGCTTGCTGCAACGTCGCGACGCCGATCAACAAGGCAAGCAGGAAAGAGACAAGTCGCGGTGTGCGAGTAGACACGGGGACTGATGAGAACGCCACGGGATGCCCTTCCTGGGGTGTGATGCAATGCGTCTTACGCGACAACGGCGCCGTTTTTGAGGCCCTTCGAGCAAAACGAGGCCGCCAACCAACGGGCCGCCTAAGTCCTATCCTCTAGGTCATTTAGAGGAGTGCCGAGTGTAGGCGACGCCCTATCCTGGGGTCAACATGCGGCCGGCCAAGCAGAGCAAATGCGGCCCCTTAGGCCAGCTCCGCTAGGTCTTGCAGGTAGGCCTGCAGCAGCGTACCGGGGTTGGCGTTCCGCTCAACCTCCTCGGCCGCCACCATCGACCGCTCGAGCCGCCGGTAGATGGCGTCGCCCGCGGGGGTGCGGTGCTCGTTGCGGGCGGCCAGACGCATCAGCTCTGCGTGCTGCAGGCGGATCACCTCGTCCACGGCGACGCGGAGCAGGTCGCGGCCGCTGGCCCGCTTCTTCTTGGCGCTGGCCTGGGCGGCGGACTGCGTGGTCGGCGCGTCGGCATCGGACGAGGTGTCGTCGGCTTTCGAGCCGCCGGCCCGCATCAGCGGCTCGAGCGCGCGCCCCAGCAGCACCGGGTCTAGCGGCTCGCGGCCCAGGCCGCTGCGCACCGCGTTGAGCACTTCCTCGACCTGGGGAGACTCGTTCGCCGCCGCCGGCTCATCGGCAGACGCCGGGTCCGGGAACCGCACCACCTGCGAGCGGGAGCGGATGGTCGGCAGCACGCGGGCCTCGTTCTCGGCGATTAGCAGCAGCACCGACCGGGGCGGGGGCTCTTCGAGCGTCTTGAGCAGGCAGTTCGCGGATTCTTCCTTCATCGCGTCTGCATCCTCGATCACCGCGACGCGTCGCGTGCTGATCGCGGGCCGCAGGCCGAGGTCGTGGCACAGCCCTTCGCGGCCGCGCCGTTCCTTCTCGCCGATCAGCAGCGCGATGGGCAGCGATGACTTGTCGGCCGGCTTGGCGACGTGGAGCAGGTCGGGGTGGCTGCCGGCCGCCAGCAGCAGGCACGACTGGCAGACGCCGCAGGCGGCCACGGCCTGGTGGTCGGCCTGTTGGCACAGCAGCCGGCCGGCGAGCAGGTTGGCGAACCAGAGTTTGCCCGCGCCGACGGGGCCGATGAACAAGTAGGTGGTGGCCAGCCGGCCGCGTTCGAGCGTACGACGAAAACGTTCGACGATCGGGTCGAGCCGTGAGGGGTTCTCGTCCATGATCCACGCGTTGGTCGCCGCGAGCGATTGGTGGCGGCCCGGCCCGGAGGGGGCCTTAGCCGGCCGAGGGGGTGAGGGCCATCAGCACCGTCTCGCGGAGCTGCCTGAGTTTAATCGGCATCTGGGCGAGGCGCCGGTGCGAGGCGGTGGCGGCCTCCTTCGCCCACGGTCCGTGCAGCTCGTCCAGCAATAGCACCGCGGGGGTGTCGCGGGTGGTGCTCGCTTCGCCGAACTGATTGAACGCCTGCAGCGTCGCCCTGCCGCCGGCGGCGCTGCAGAACAGCACGATGTCGGCCGCGTTGGGGTCTTGCGCAAAGCGGTCGACCGCCCGCTGGGGGTCGGCGGTCACCAGCACGCGGTAGCCGTTGCGCTTGAACAGCTCCCGCATCACGTCTTGGCGTTTGACGTCGCTCTCCACCACCATGATGCGGCGGGGCTGACCCCCGGCGTCCAGGCCTTCGCGGCTGAGCAGCTCGGCGTTCTGCGGGCCCGTCTCGGCCTCGGTCCCGGACTTGATGCGGTGGATGGCCAGCTTCAGGTCGGTGAGCATCTCGCCCGGCGTCTGGTACCGGCGGCCAGGCTCGAACTCGGTCGCCTTGCCGACCACCATGGCGATGGACGTCGGCACGCCGGCCACGACGCTCCCCAGCGGGGGGATGCTCTGGTAGCGGGTCTTGGAGAGGCGCTGGGCGCGTTCGCGGGTCTCGGACAGGGGAGGGCGGCCCGAAAGCAGTTGATAGAACATGCAGCCCACGAAGAAGATGTCGCTGCGGGTGTCGTCCTTGCGGACGCCCGTGGCGCGTTCCAGGCCGGCGTAGTCGATAGTGCGGGGGTTGGCGCCCTCGTCCTCGGCGTCGGCCTCCAGCCCGGCCAGGCCGAAGTCCAGCAGCATCGCGACTCCGGCGGACGAGACGATCACGTTCGAGAGCTTCAGGTCGCGGTGGGTCACCCCCTGCTGGAACGCGTAGTGCAGGCCGGAGGTCATGCCGACGACGATCTCGGCGGCCTCGATAGGCTCGAACTTCTTGCGGACGCGGAGGAACTCGCGGAGGTTGCGCCCCTCGACGAAGTCCATCACCATGAAGTGGTTCCCCCCCTGCGACACCACCTCGTGGATCGGCACGATGTTGGGGTGCTTGAGCGAGGCGCCGAGCTGGCCCTCGCGGCGGAACAACTCGGCGTCACGCGGCGTTGAGTGGCGTGCGCGGAGCACCTTCACGGCGAACACCTCGCCCGTGTCGCGGTGGACGGCGCGGAACACCCGGGCGAACGTGCCGGAACCGACGCAGTACAGAACGCGGTAGTCGCCGTAGTAGAAGCCGGTGCGGAGGTTCTTGGTGAGCCGCTCTAGCTGGTAGCTGGTGAGCAGGTTCTTCCGCATCAGCGCCTGGGTGAACTCCGAAACCCCCACGTTGGTGGTGCCGAACTCGCTCCAGACCGACTGCAACTGGCGGTCGTCTACGATCCCTACGTCGAGGGCCCGCTGGGCGAGTTGTTCGGCGCTGACAACTTCGGACATCGACAGGCGGCGGGCAAACCGCTTTAAGCAGGGATCCGGCGTGGCCGACCGGTGACTGGGACAGCACGGCGCTTGGCCGACGCGACTCGGGACAAAATCGAAACGGGGCGGGACAAAACTCGGAGCGGCTTAGTCCTCCCACTCGGCTAGCTTCGACCGGAAAGCGTCGCGCTCGCGGCGGGTCGCCTCAAGATCGAACATCAGGTACTTCATGTCGAGCCGCAACTGGCTCAGGGCATCCTGCACCAGCGTAAGGATCCGGCGCCGGCGGGTCGCCCCTTCCACCACTCGGTCCAGCAGCGGCGCCAGCTCGTGGCGGTGCTCACTGGGGAGTTCCCGGATGGCCGCCGCAAGCCGACGCAGGTCGGACGGGAGTTCGGCGCCAGCGGTGGGGCCGGCCGAGGGGAACGAAGGTTGGGTTTCGGGCGTCATGAAGAGTCTCCTGGGGTGATGCCAAACCACAAAGCAGCTTCGGCGCCGGCGCCGGCCGCTGGGCGGCTTGGTTTTCCCCAACGCATTCTATGAAAAGCACTTGCGTCGTTGCAAGCGGCCGGCGCCACGGGCCGGCCATGGGGAAAGTGATGCTTTGGGGCCACATTTCGATCTGGCGATGTTGCCCAATCGCCGCTATCAACGCCGTCGGGCCGGCCGGCGACTGCCCCCCCGCCGCCGGCGGCCGCCCTCCGGGCCGGTTGTCGGCCCTTCGACCAGCCGGAAACCCGTACCCGCACGGGACACTCAGCGTGCCGCGCCTACCCTTTTTCCTGCTCCTGCTGGCCGCCGCGCTCGTGCCGGTCCGCACCAGCGACGCCGCGACCATCCGCGACACGTTCGATGGGCCGACCCCTTCGCTCCAAGTGGTTGCGCAGGAGCCCCCCGTCCAGGTGCTCCGCCAGTCCCGCATCCGCCTGCAACTGGGCGACCGGAGCCGCACTACCGGGAGCGGCGCCGAGCGTATCGATTTTCGCTGCGATCCCGGTTATGCGGGTTCCTTTTCTTACGCAACCGATCCGCTAGCGGTTCTGGACGAACTTTCATTGCGGGTTCATTTGGCCGCTTCGCGCCCCGGCGTCCGCGTCGGGCTGAGGATCGTGCTCCCGCGCGTCATCGATCCCGACACCAAGGCGCCCGCCGTGACCGTTGTGATGGCCGAGCCCCGGCTCGAGGCCGCGGGGGCGTGGGGCTGGATCGTCGTCGACCACGTCCCGCAACTGCTAGAGGCCCACGCCCGCGTGCTCCGCGTCGGCCGGCTCGGCGCAGCGGTCGACACCCGCGGCGCCTACGCCACCGGCGTCGTGCTCAGCAGCCCCGGCGCACCGACCGGGGCGTGGCTGCTGGTTGAAGAAATCAACCTCGAGGGCGCCGTTCAGGCCGCGACCGCCGATGCGGCGTCTGCCACGCCTGACGCGGCGCCCGGCCCTTCCGAAACGCCCGCGCTGGCGAGCGTGGCGGTGCGGGCCGGAGGCGAGATCACCGCCGAGGGCCGATCGATCTACCCGCTGATCTGGACACACCAAGGAGAGTCGCTCAAGCGGCTGGCGGAGGTCGGCTTCAACGTGGTGGCGATGGAACAACTCCCCGAACAGCTCGACCTGGAACAGGCCCGCGAGCTGGGGCTGTGGATCGTCTGCCCCCCGCCGAGCGACCTGCCGCGGCTCAACGAGCCGGAGTTCGCCGCGGCGCACAGCCGGGTGCTGGCGTGGTGGATCGACCCGATGCCCGGCGCGTCGACGCGCGACCAGCAGATCGCCCGCTGCGGCGAGCTACGCGCGCACGACACCCTGCTGCGCCGCCCGTTGATCACGGCCTCGAACGACCCGGCGCCCCCGCCCAGCGGGCCCGAGCTGGCCGCGCGGCCCGCCGGCCGCACCGCCCCCGGCGTGGCGGCGACGCGGGTCGCCCTGGTCCCGGTCACGCACAGCGGACTTCTCTTGCAGCAACGCGCGGCGCTGGCCACGCGTCGCGTGCTCTCGCCGTGGAAGCCCGAACGAGACGTCGCCGACGACCTGTGGCGCGCCCTGGCCGGCGGGTCCGCCGGCGTCTGGTTCCAGAGCGAGTTTGAGCTGACCCAGGCCCCCGCGGCCGCCCGCGCAGCCGACGAGCTCACGCTCTGCAACCGTCGCCTCGCTCTGGCGGCGCCCTGGCTGGTCGCCGGCAGGCCGACGCTGGTAGGGCCGGGCGTGCTCGCCTGGCGGCGCGACCATTGCTCGCTGCTGATCAGCCAAGCGATGTTCGGCATCGGCCCGCCGATCGCCCCGCTCGTCCCGACCTCCGCGGGGCTCGACGAGACCATGCGGTTCAGCCGCCTCGACGCCGCCTCGCTCCAATCGCTGTACGCCAGACGCGTCCCGGGGGGGGTGCAGATCGACTCCGACCGGCCGATCGACGCGTTGGTTGCGTGCGAAGACCCACGCGTCCTCGACCAGCTTGCGGCCGCCGTGCGCCAGCGGGCCGGCGACAACGCACAGATCACCACCCGGCTGGCGACCTCCGACCTGCTCCGGGTCGAGGCGCTGCAGAAGGAACTCCCCTCGCCGACGGGCGCCGCGGACGTGCTGACCCCCATCCGCCAAGAGATCGGCGCCGCCAAGGCCGCCCTCGCCGTGCGCAACTGGCCCGCCGCGTTCACCGCCGCTTCGCGGGCCAGGGCCGGCGCGGCCGTCGTCCTGGGTCAGAGCCAGGGGCCCACGGGTCTGCTGATCAGCTCGCCGCTGGCCGGCAGCGCAGAGACGCTGGCAGACAACGTGCGTCTGCTGGGGCCGCTAGGGGCGCTGCCCCGCGGGCCCAACCTGCTGGCCGGGGGCGACTTCGAGAGCCTCGAGGCGTGCCGCGCCAGCGGCTGGCGGCACGAAACGGCGCGTCCGGACGGCGCCGAGGCAGCGATCGCGGCCGCGTCGGCGCCGCAGGGGTCGGGCTACCTGCGACTATCTGCGGACGCGTCGGACGGCGAGGGCGCCGCGTGGATCGGCTCCCCCGAGGTCCACGCCAACCCCGGAGAGACGCTGGAGGTGTTGGGGATGGTCCGCTTCGACGCCGAAGGGGGCGTGCTCCGCATCAGCGACTCGCTCGGCGGGGACGAGCTCGGCATCACGGTCCGCGACACCATCGCTTGGCGCCCGTTCCGTTTGCTGAGGATCGCTACGGCAGAGCCGATGGTGCTGCGGTTCGAGCTCGACGGCGCCGGGGCAGCAGGGATCGACGCGGTGATGGTCCGCCGGGTCATGGCGCGGCCCGTAGAAACCGCCTCGGACGACCGGCGGCCCGACGCCGCGGGTCAGGCGCGTCGCCCCGCCGCGGGCATCTACCCGAAGTAACGCACCGCGTTCTGGAACAGCGCCAGCCCGGCGCCCGCCGCGTCGCTGCGGGTGCGGGTCCATTCGGGGTGCTGGGTCGGGTCGACAAACCGCTCGGGGTGGGGCATCAGGCCGAACACCCTCCCGCTGGCGTCGCACGCCCCGGCGACGTGCGCCGGCGATCCGTTGGGGTTGGCCGGGTAGCAAGGCTCGCCGCCGTCGGCCGCCGCGTAGCGGAGCGGAAGCCTCCCGCCTTGCTCGAGCGAGGCGAGCGTCTGTGCGTCGCGGGCGACAAACTTCCCTTCGGCGTGGGCCACCGGGAGCTCGATCCGATCGATCCCCGCCAGGAAGACGCAGTTGCTGGGAGCGGTTCGCAGGTGCACCCAGCGGGCCTCGTAGCGGCCCGAGTCGTTGCGGGTGAGCGTGGCCAGCGGGCCGTGGGCGTCTTCGAGGTCCAGCAGGTCGGTGCTGGCCAGCACTTGGAAGCCGTTGCAGATGCCGAGGATCAGCTTCCCCGCGTCGCGGAACCGCCGCAGGGCGTCCGCCAACCGCAGCCGCACCTGCCCGCCCAGCACCCGGCCGGCGGCCAAGTCGTCGCCGTAGCTGAAGCCGCCGGCGATGCACAGCACCTGGCAGGCGTCCAGCAACGCGGGTTCCGCCAGCAGGCGTTGGATGTGGATCGACTGGGCCTCGGCGCCCGCCAGCCGGAAGGCGTGCGCGGTTTCGGCGTCGCAGTTCGTGCCGGGCGCTCGGAGCACTAAGGCGCGGGGAGTGGGCATCAGACGTTCGTGTTCGAGAAATCAGACGTAGTAAGTACAACTTGCCGCCGGCCTACCAGCGGAGCGGCGCCGCCCAGGCTTCGCGCAGCCGCTCGATGCCGCTGCGGACCAGCACCTGGTCTCCGGACCGGATGACCAGCTCATCGGGCTGGGTCACCTCGCCGATGCGTGTGCACGCAAAGCCGGCGAGCGCCGCCTCAAACCGGTCGGTGTCCGCCGTGTTCACCTCGCACAGCAGCCGGGCGTTCGACTCGCTGAACATCCGCACGGGCGCTGCCAGCGAAGCAGACTCACCCATCGCGTCGATATCGAGAGTCGCCCCCAGCCCGCCGGCGAACGCCATCTCTGCCGCGGCCACGGCCAGGCCCCCCTCGCTGAGGTCGTGGCAAGCGCGGACGAGCCCCTGGCCGATGGCGCCGTGCAGCGCCGTGTAGAGCCCGCGCGCCCGTTCTGCGTTGAGGCCCGGGGCCACGCCGCCGGTCAGGCCGCCGACCAGGGCGAAGTGCGAGCCCCCGAGCTCGTCGAGCGTATGGCCGACGAGGTAGAGCGCCGAGCCGGCCTGCTTGAGGTCCATCGTCACACAACTAGCAACGTCGTCCACCTGCCCCATCGCGCTGACGAGCAGGGTAGGGGGGATAGCGATCGTCTGCCGCTGGCCGTCGGCGTCCAGGTGGCTGAACTCGTTGTTTAGGCTGTCCTTGCCGCTGATGAACGGGGTCTGGAGCCCCAGCGCCGTGTCGTGGCAGGCGATCGCCGCCCGCACCAGGGCGCCCAGCGTCTCGGGCTTCTCGCAGTCGCCCCAGCAAAAGTTGTCGAGCACGGCGATCCGCGCCGGATCGGCGCCCACCGCCACACAGTTGCGCACCGCCTCGTCGATGGCGCTGGCGGCCATCGCGCCCGGATCGAGGTCGCCGTACCGCGGGTTGATGCCGCACCCCACGACCAGGCCGCGGCGGGAATCGAGCTTCGGGCGGACCACCGCGGCGTCGCCCGGGCCGCGCTGGCCGACGCCCACCAACGGCTTCACGACGCTCCCCCCCTGAACCTCGTGGTCGTACTGCCGGATGATCCACTCCTTGCTGGCGACGTTCAGCGAGCCGAGGATCGCCAGCAGGTCGGCCGTGTAGTCGTCACGCGCGGGCGCCACCAGCGGGGCGGGCGTTGGCGGTGTGTAGACCGCCTCACGGACCACCGGGGGCCGGCCGTTGTGCAGCAGGTCCATCGGCAGGTCGGCCACCTGATTGCCGTGGTACAGCAGGCGGAGCCTTCCGGTGGGCTCGAAGCGGCCGAGGATGGTCGCCTCGACACACTCGTCGGCGCACACCTGCTGCAGCTCGGCCCAGTGCTGCTCGGGGACCGACAGCACCATCCGCTCCTGCGCCTCGGAGATCCAGATCTCGGTGTAGCTGAGCCCCTGGTACTTCAGCGGCGCCTTGTCGAGCCACACCTCGGCGCCGATCTCTTCGCCCATCTCTCCCACGGCGCTGGAGAACCCGCCGGCGCCGCAGTCGGTCACGGCGGTGAACAGCCCGCGGTCGCGGGCCGTCAGCAGGGCGTCCAGCACCTTCTTCTGCTCGATCGCGTTGCCGATCTGCACGGCGCCGCCGCTGAGCGACTCGCTCTCGCTGGTCAGCTCCGCGCTGGAGAACGTGGCGCCGTGGATGCCGTCGCGTCCGGTGCGGCCCCCCATCGCCACGATCAGGTCGCCCGGCTGGGGCTGCTTGAACGACATCGCGTGCGGGATCAGCCCCACGTTGCCGCAGAAGACCAGCGGGTTGCCCAGGTAGCGTGGGTCGAAGCAGACCGCGCCGTTTACCGTGGGGATCCCCATCCGGTTGCCGTAGTCGCGCACCCCCTCGACGACGCCGTGCATCACGCGGCGGGGGTGCAGCACGCCGGCCGGCAGGCTGTCTGCTGGGGTCTCGGGGGGGGCGAAGCAGAAGACGTCGGTGCTGCAGATCGGTTTGGCGCCCAGGCCGGTGCCCATGGTGTCACGCAGCACGCCCCCCATGCCGGTGTTGGCGCCGCCGTACGGCTCGAGCGCGGAGGGGTGGTTGTGGGTCTCGACCTTGAAGCACAGGTTGTCGTGTTCGTCAAAGCGCACGATGCCGGCGTTGTCCTTGAAGACGCTGACGCACCAGTCCGAGTCGCCCCACTGGCGGCGCAGCTCGTTGGTGGCGGCGAAGATCGTCTCCTTCAGCATGTTCTCGAACCGCACCTCGCGCTGGCCGTCGCGGTAGGCGATCCGGCCCGCCAGGGTCTTGTGGCTGCAGTGCTCGCTCCAGGTCTGGGCGATCGTCTCCAGCTCTACGTCCGTGGGCGACCTGCCGAGTTCGTTGAAATAGGCCTGGATGGTCTGCATCTCCGCGAGCTGCAGGTAGAGCTGCCCCTCGCGGCTGAGCCGCATCAGCCCCGCGTCGTCCAGCCCCGCCAGCTCAACGCGCAGCAGCTTGAAGTCGTACCCGCTGCTGGCGGTGAAGTGGTCGGCCGAGAGCGGCTCGAGCTGAAACCGCTCGATGGCGTCGTTGGCGAGCTGCGTCTGGGCGAGCCGGACCGCCCGGTCGCGGTCGAGCCCGTCGACCCACACCTTGCGCAGCGTGTGGACGGCTACCCCGGGGTACCCCAGCTCGGCGATGGCCTGCTCGGCGCTCTGCGAGACCGGGTCCATCACCCCCGGCTTGAGCAGCACCGTGATCAGCCGCACCGAACCATCGTCGGCAAAGCGGGACGGCGGCGCGGCGGCCAGGGCCGGGTCGCCTACCGCGGCCGCTACGCCGCGCTCCACGACGCCGTCCACGACCAGGGCCGTGGCGATGCGCTGCACGTCTTCCCGAGACAGCGCCGCCGACTCCAGCAAGTAGCCGCGCGCGGTGGCTGCCGCCGGCACGGTAAAGCCGGTCGCCGAGGCGGACTCGATCAGCCGCTGGGCGTCGCGGTCGGGCTGGTCTGTCGAAGGATGTACGTCAATTTCCCACAGCATTGCGGCGGGCGCTCCCTTGTTGAAGGATCCGGACGAGCGTCTCTCGGTCGCCGGCGTCGATCGCATCGACGGCCAACGAGAGGCTCTCTTCGAATCGGTTGGCGGCGTCGATCACCGGCTGGGGGTTGCTGAGCAGGATGTCTGCCCACAGTTCTGGGTCGCCCGCGGCGATCCGGGTGCTGTCCCGCCAGCCGCCGGCGGTCCAGGCGAGGCACTGCTCGGGCGTCGTGGCGGCCAGCACGCTGGCCAGCAGGTGGGGCAGGTGGCTCGATTGGGCGAGCGTCGCGTCGTGGTCCTCGGGCGAGAGCCGCTCGACCTTGGCGCCCAACGCCTCCCACAGACCCACAACGGCCGTCAGGGCCGCGGGGTCGGTCGCTTCGGTGGGGGTCACCACCACGGTGCGGCCCTCGAGCAGGTCGGCCCGCGCCGCCTCGGGGCCGCTGCGGTGGTCGCCCGCCAGCGGGTGGCTGCCGACAAACCTAGGTGCCGCGAGCGAGGCTTCCTGAATCAAGTCGGCGCCGCGGACGATCCGCGTCTTGCTGCTGCCGGCGTCGGTCGCCACGGCGTCTGGGCGGCCGTGCTGCACCGCTTGGCGGTAGCCGTCGAGGATGCTGCCGACTGGGGTGCAGATGACGATCAGGTCGGCCGCTGCCAGCGCCTCGGGCAGGTTGGTCGTGCAACGATCGACCAGCCCGCAGGCCTCGGCCCGCTGCCGGCTCGCCTCGCTGCGGCACACCCCCACGACCGACGCGGCCAACGACCGCTGCCGGACCGCTGCGCCGATCGAGCCCCCAAGGAGACCGACCCCGACAATTGCTACCGTGCCGAATCTAATCATCGGTGGGCCGGTCGAGGGCCAAAGGGGTCCGAGATGCTAGCGAGATTTGGCAAGTGGCGTCGCCGATTGGTCGATGATTCTAGCACGCCCGGCCGCGCATGCATCGGGGGCCAAGGCCGCTCGAGTTGGGCGTGGCCGTGTCAACCCACAAAATCCATGTGTCCAGTTGGGGTCGACCCAGTCGGCCGATCTTCCCTAAAATCAGCGAATCTCAACTATTTTCACAGGTTGGGGCGCCGAACGTGCAGATAGCGTCGATTAGGGGCTAGAATCCCAAAAAGGAACCGCGGGCCCGCCTCCTCGGCGCTCGGGTTCCGCTCAGCGACCACGGACCCAGCGCCGGCAGGAAGCGGCAGCACTTACGTAGGATCTCCACCATGCGACACATCACTGCTTTTTCCGCCGCTTTTTGCCTGAGCCTGATCGCCACGGTTGCCAACGCGCAGCAGTGGGCCCTGGACATGGTCGACTCGACCGACCACGACTTCGGCGCGGTGGCGCGGGGGTCGGACACGGTCTATAAGTTCGAGATCACCAACAAGTACAAGGAAGACGTCCACATCGCGGGCGTCTCTTCGAGCTGCGGCTGCACGTCGCCGTCGATCGAGAACAACACGATCAAGACGTGGGAAAAGGCCTACGTGGTGGCCAAGTTCAACACCCGCACGTTCACCGGGCTGCACAGCGCCACGCTGACCGTGCGGATCGACCAGCCGTTCCCGGCCCAGATCCAGCTTCGTGTGCACGGCAATATCCGCGGCGACGTGGTGTTCGAGCCGGGGTCGATCAACTTCGGCACCGTCGATCAGGGCGCCACCCCGGAGGTCCGCTCGCGGGTCAACTTTGCCGGTCGTTCCGACTGGCGGATCGAGGACGTAAAGAGCGAAAGCGGCGACATCGAGGTCGAGCTGGTCGAGCGGCAACGCTACGCCGGCAGCGTGAACTACGACCTGGTGGTCCGTCTCAAAGAGTCAGCCTCGCCCGGCTACCTGAAGCATCAACTGGCCCTGATCACCAACGACCGCAACGCCCCGCGGATCCCGCTGGACGTTGAGGGGCGGGTCATGCCGGCCATCTCCGCCGCTCCGGAGAACCTGCAGTTCGGCGAGGTGGCCGTCGGGGAGACGGGCTCCAAGCGGTTCTTGGTGCGGGGGAAGCAGCCCTTTAAGATCGCGCAGATCGCCTGCGATGACGACTGGTTCCAGTTCTCGACCGACGAGAACGCCAGCGACAAGCACGTCGTCGACGTACGGTTCTACGCAAAAGAAGAGTCGGGCCCCGTGAAGCGGTCGATCGTGGTCACCACCGACCAGGGCGAAACCTTCAAGGCCGTGGTCACCGCCTACGCCACCGTGAAGCCCCGGCCGGCCGCGCCCAGCGAGGCCCCGGACACGACGGCCCCCGAAGCTAGCACGGCCTCCACCGCCACCAAGAAGCTGGCGCAAGACTGAGCCCGGCGTAGGCTCGACAACTCCCGCCCCCTCTAGCCGCCGGGCTACGCCCCGGCGGGCGTCGCGGGCCGGGGGTAGATGGACCTTTGGGGTCCGCCCACGGGGTTCGGGATTGACCTGGACCCGAGAATGCAGCTATTAGCCCCTCGCGCGAACAGCACGACCCGCGAGGAGGCTGCCCTGCATGGGCCGACGGAACATCATATCGGCTTCGACCGGGCCGCTGGCCTGGGCGGCGGTGTGCGTGTGCGGCCTCGCGGTCGGCCAGGGGCCCCCGCTTGAGGTCCCCCAGCGCCCCGCGCCGGAGCACTCCGAGCTTGAGCACCAACCCGCCCAGTACGCGGGCGAGTACTCCGACTGCCCCGAAGGCCACCCCTGGGCGCCGGCCGGGCTATCGCAGCTCGAGCTCCGCACTTCGGCCTCGCACGGCCGCGCCATGGGCCCCGGCCAACCGCTCCGCGGCACAAGCTGGCTCAACCGGCCGTACGACGTGAGCCTCGACTACGGCGTCTTCTTGATGACCAGCCGGGTCAGCCCCAACGTGCGGCCCGGAAACGACTACTTTGGCGCGCTGGGGATCGGCTGGGACTTCGACTACTACTGGGGCACCCAGTTCCGCATCGGCTGGACCACCCCTGACCTGTTGAACACCACCCAGCCCGACCGCACCGGCGCGAACGACCTGCTGCTCTCCGACTGGTCGCTGCTGTACTACCCGTGGGGCGACTCGCGGCTGCGGCCCTACTACCGCATTGGGCTCGGGCTGACCGACCTGCAGTACACCAACGACGCCGGGCTGCCGGTCGACCCGTTCTTGTTCACCATGCCGATCGGGGTCGGCATCAAGTACCAGACCGAGCGTTGGCTCGCCCTGCGGGCGGAGCTGATCGACAACATCGCCGTCGGCCAGAACGAGACGGGCACGCTCAACAACCTGACGATCACTTTCGGCGCCGAGTGGCGGTTCGGCGGCAAACCGACCGGGTACTCCGCCTGGCGACGCGGCGGTACGATCTGGTAGCGGCGAGTCCGTGCGTTGGCGCGGGGGCCGCTCCGCTTCCTGACGGGCGCGGCTCGAGTCGAGCCGCGCCCGTCAGGAAGCGGAGCGGCATCGCGAACCCACTTCCCCACTGCTACGCACTTGTCCGCGCCCCCGCCGCTACGCATCGCAGTCATCGGCGCCGGCGTCACCGGCCTGGCGGCGGCGCACCGCGTCGGCGAGCTGAGCCCGCGGGCCGAGGTGCGTCTGTTTGAACGCAGCGACCGCGTGGGCGGCGTCCTGCAGACCGAGTCGCGCGACGGGTTCCTGATCGAACGCAGCGCAGACAACTTCTTGACCAAAACCCCGCACGCGACCGCGCTGTGCGAGCGCATCGGGCTGGCGGACGAGCTCATCCCTACCGAGTCCGCGCGGCGACGCGCCATGGTGGTGCGGCGCGGCCGGCTGCTGGGGATACCGGAGGGGTTCGTCATCATGTCGCCCGGCGCGGTGTGGCCGATCGTTGCGACGGGCATCCTCAGCCCCGCCGGCAAGGCGCGGCTGATGTGCGAACCGCTCGTCCCGCCGAGGCGCGACGCCTCGGACGAGTCGGTGGCCGACTTCTGCCGCAGGCGGCTCGGCAGCGAGGCGTTTACCCGCTTGGTGCAGCCGCTGGTCGGGGGGATCTACACCGCCGACCCAGAGCGGCTCAGCATGGCCGCCACGATGCCGCACCTGTTGCAGGACGAACGCGAGCACGGCGGCCTGTGGCGGGCGGCCCGCGGTCGCAAGCGGCAACAGTCTAGCGGCGCACGGTACAACCTGTTCATGGCGCCCCGGGGGGGGATGCAGGCGATCACCGACCGCCTACGCCAGCGGCTGCCGGCGGGATGCCTCTTCACGGGGTCTGACATTCGGGCTCTGCACCGCGACCGCTCGACCGGCAAGTGGCGTATCGAGGGGAGCGAAGGCGGCGATTTCGACGCGGTCATCGTCGCCGCGCCGGCGCCCGCCGCCGGGGAGATGCTCGCCGGGCTCGACGCCTCGCTCGCCTCGGAGCTCCGCCAGATCGAGTACGCGGGGGCGACGATCGTCTGCCTCGGCTACGAGCGCCGGCTGGCGGCCCGGCCGATGGACGGGTTCGGTTTCGTCGTGCCGCACGCCGAGCGGCGGCCCATCTTGGCGGCGAGCTTCGCCAGCCACAAGTTCCCGGGGAGGGCGCCCCAGGATTGCGAGCTGGTGCGGGTCTTCTTCGGCGGCGCGTTGCAGCCCGAGATGGCGGACCGGCCCGACGCAGAACTCATCCAGATCGCGCGCGAGCAGTTGGGCGAATTGATCGGCCTGTCGGGCGAGCCAAAGACCGTGGAAGTAGCCCGCTGGGGAGGCGCCATGCCGCAGTACCACGTCGGGCACGTCGAGCGTGTCGACCGCATCCTGCAACACGCGGCGGCGTGGCCCGGGCTCTACCTCGCCGGCGCCGCCTACCGCGGCGTCGGCGTGCCGAACTGCATCGCCAGCGGCGAAGCCGCGGCCGAAGCCGCGTGCACCCAGCGCTAGCGGACGCGACGGGCTTACGCCTTCACGTCGGACGCCTTGCGGGGCTTGGAGCCGTCGGGGGTGGCGTCGCTCTTCCAGTCGAACCAGTCCGGGTTGAACTCGATCCGCTTCTGGTCCCGCATCGCGATGTTGCTGGTGAGCGCGATCACCGCGTCGCCCAGCGCCACCTTCGGGTAGCAGTGCAGCGTCGTGGCCGGCTCACCCTCGCGGATGCACCAGGCCCAGTGCTCGATCTCTTCCTGGTAGCCGCGGCTGGGGGCCTTGGCGACTTCCTGTGCGACCCCCACGGCGACGCCGCCGCCGGTTTCGTACGAGTCGACCAGCGCGTCCTTCTCATTGACGGTGACGCTGGTCGAGGTCTTGGCGCCGGCGTACAGCAGCGTCTCTTGCTCGTTGAGCAGCAGCAGCGTGCCGTTGGTGCCCAGCACGGTCTCGCCGTAGCCGCCGAAGCCGTTGCCGTTGATCGACGAGTAGCTGACGACCACCTTCTTGTTGGCGTCGGCGACCTTGCCCGAGGCGGGGTCGTTGTTCTCGAAGTAGCCCTTGCCGGGGTACTCGTAGGCGCAGTGCACGTGGTCGTCGACCTCGCGGTCGTCCGGGAACAGCGACCGCACGCCCACGCCAGAGACGCACAGCGGGTTCACCTTCTGATGCTCGCCGTCCCGCTCCTCGAATTGGGAGCTGATAAAGATGCCCGAGGCGTCGAGCTGGTGGCTGCCGAGCTCCGCCATCAGGCCGCCGCCGGTGCGGTTCCATAGCCGCCAGCGGATGAGCTCTTCAAGCGCTGAGCGCTGGTAGCCCGAGGGGGAGCTGGCCGAGGTGTAGCCGTGCTTGGCGGCGTCGACCTGCCAGTCTTCGATCTGCTTCTCGCGCTCGGCGATCTTGGCCTGGACCTTCTCGATATCGCTCGGCTTGATCGAGTTTTCCTTGACCTTCTTCGCCAAGTCTTCTTTCCAGCGCATCAATTCATACTGCAGGATGAATTCTTCCTTGTAGGCCTGCTCGGCTGGTTTGCCCAGCTTTGCCGCGGCTGACAAACCGGCCCGTAGCGCGTCTTCCGCCATCGGTTTCTTGGGAATGGTGGGCGACCAACTGTCTTTGCCCGGCAGGTTGCCGCGGTGCCACTGGGCCTGGATGGCGTGCACGTCGCCGATCACGCCGCGGTGCACGGTGTCGCGGGCGTTGTCGTACAGCACGCTGTAGTGGCGCTGGTGGCCGGTCGAGAGCAGCAGGCCGGTCTCGTCGGCGACGCGGGCCATCTCCTTGCACTGGGCGATGTTCCACGCCATCAGCTTCTCGGTCAGCACGTGCTTGCCGGCCCGCATCGCCTTGATCGCGGCCGGGTGGTGCAGCCACAGCGGCAGGGCGATGATCACCGCCTCGACGTCTTTGTCGGCGATCAGGTCTTCGTAGTTGTCTCGGTAGATCTTGACGTGCTTCTCGGCCTCGTCCTGGCTCTTCCAGCCGTACACGCTGTTCAGCCCGGGGCGGGCCGAGACGCCGTAGTGGCCGTGGAAGGCGCGGTGCACGTTGTAGGGGCGGATATCGGCGATGGCCACCACGTCGACCACCTCGGGGTTGAGGGCGCCGATCAGAACGTTCCCTTCATCCCCGGTGCCGATGATGCCGACCCGCAGCCGGTCGGGCAGGTTGGTCTTGTAGTTGAAGTAGGCGGCGCCCAGGCCGCCGCCGGTCACGACGCCTGCGCCCGCGAGGGTCAGCAAGAAGTCGCGTCGGGTCGCGCCCAACACGTTGTTGTAGTTGTCCTTGCCGATCTTCTTTTCTTCGTCGGTCAGGTTCATGGCGGTTGCCGGGCGTTGGGGTTAAGCGTTTTGTCTGGAGAGTTTCGTAGGGCGGGGCCGACGCGTCGGGGCGCCCGCTACGCGTCGGGGGCCTTGCGGCAGCACCCGCTGCACAGCGAGCGGAACACGCCGTCCAGGCCGGCCCACTTGCCGGCGCCGGTCGCGGCCACGGCCAACAGCGCGGCGACCTCGACCAACTGGTAGTAGAAGAACGATGCCTCGGCGCCGGCGACCCAAGGGGGCTGCGACGCCATGACCGACAACAAGAACAGCGCCGCGACCAGGGCCGCGACCGGTGTGGCCAGTCCGATGAACAGCATCACACCGACGCTGAGCACGGTCCACGTGACGACCGTGTTCACCGAATCCAACGGGATCGCGGGGTCGAGCGCCGCGTCGATCGCCGGCGTCGGCGCTGCGATTACTCGCAACTGATTTACCATCTGGGTTTCGATCGCGGCGACCTCGTTCACCCACGGCCTGGGGGTGTTGCGGGTAGAACTCGTGGCATCTGCAATACGGTCGTTTACGTACGGCAGTTCGCCCGCGGCCGGGCTCTGCTTCAACTCTGCGAGTTTCCACAATTCGTAGCGGTACTCCGAGATCGCGTCTTCCACGCCGGCCAGGTAGGCGTCGAGCTGGCCGAACGACTTCTTGACGATCTCCTCGGCCCGCTTGGTCTGCTCTTCGCTCAGCTCGGCGCTCGCCACAAAATCGTCACGCATCTGAGTCCAGTCGGTCTTCACCCGGTGCGACCAGTCCCCGTGCGCCGGACCCGCCTCCGCGTCGGCGGGGAGCTGCCTCGGCGCGGACAGCAGCGCCCGCCAGTCGTGTTCGCCGGCAGCGAACGACTGGTAGGTGAGCGCCATCGGCCCCTTGGCGGCCAGCAGGAACCCCTCGGACGAGAAGCCAGAGAGCTTCTCAACCCCGGCGTTGAAGAAATGGACGCCCAGCGCCAGCCGCAACAGCAGCAGCGCGAGCGCCGCGGCCAGCGGGTATCGGAAACAGCGGTCAGACACGACCAAGCCTCAGAGGGAATCGCGGGATGATTTCGCCCCTTCCGAGGGGCGATCGACGAGCGTAACCTCCCCATGATAACGGCGACAACCGCCCGGCACCACTCGGTGGCGCACCCCGGCAAAGCCTAAAAAACCAGAAACAAGATGCGAATCGTCCTCTGCTACCCGGTACAGCCCCAGCACCTGCAAAAAATCCAGGCCGCCGCCGGCGACGCCGAGGTGGTCGACGCCGGCCAGCAGGGGGTCGCCGAGGCGCTGCTCGACGCCGATATCTACTGCGGGCACGCCAAGGTGCCGGTGCCGTGGGACGACGTGGTTTCCCGCGGCCGGCTCCGCTGGATCCAGTCCTCGGCGGCCGGGATGGACCACTGCCTGGTCCCCTCGGTCGTGGCCTCCGACATCTTGGTCTCCAGCGCCTCGGGCGTGCTCGCCAAGCAAGTGGCGGACCACACCCTGGCGCTCACGCTGGGGATCCTCCGCGACCTCCCCACGTTCTTCCGCGCCCAAGAGCGCCGCGACTTCACCCGACGCCCCACCCGCGACCTGTTTGGCGCCACCGTGGGGCTGATCGGCCTGGGGGGGAACGGCCGGCTGCTGGCCGACGTGCTGAGCGCGTTCGAGGCCCGCATCTTGGCGACCGACTGGTTCCCCGAGGAAAAGCCGGCCTCGGTGGCGGAGCTGCTCCCCCCCGAGGGGATCGACTCGCTGCTGCCGCGGGTCGACGTGCTGATCCTCGCCGCGCCCCTCACCGATCAGACCCGCGGGCTGATGAACGCACGCCGGCTGGCGTTGATGCCCGAGGGGTCGTTCTTGGTGAACGTGGCCCGCGGACCGCTGGTGGTGGAAGAAGACCTGGCGCAGGCGCTTGGCGGTCACCTGCGGGGCGCCGCGGTCGACGTGACCGAGGTAGAGCCCCTCCCAGAGACCAGCCCACTGTGGGGGCTGGAGAACATGCTTATCACCCCCCACGTGGGTGGCCAGCGGGCGTCGCGGATCGACGACATGACCGACCTATTCTGCGAGAATCTACGGCGATTCCGCCGCGGGGAGCGGCTGGTGAACCAGGTCGACAACCGCCTGGGGTTCCCAGAACCCGCCGATTCGCTGTGGCGACTGGAGGGCAGGGGCGGGGCAAAGTAGCGCACCTGCGGGCGCACGGCCCGCGCATCCTACGCAAGCCACCGCTCCCTCCCACCGTCGCAGACCTACCTCTTTTACCGATGATTCGCGGGTATCCGAGCCGAACCTGGGATGCCCAATTCTGCGGAGCGTGCCTAGAATGGAGCCGTACGGGCTGCGCGGCTTTCATCTTTTTCATAATCCGCACCGCCCCGCCGACAGGCTCCGGAGATTGACGTGGATGTCAACTACCGTAATTCATCAGACCAGGACGCTGACCTTTCGTTCAGACGCTGAGCCCCCGCAACGCTGCCCCGACGACCTTTACGACAAGTACGACCGGCTGATCCACAGCCAGAAGATGGGCTGGACGCAACACCTGCGCCTGAAGCGGCTGCTGGGCACCGGTGGGCAGGGAGTGGTGTACCTGAGCGAACGCCGCGGCACCGACAACTTTACCCTGCCGGTGGCGCTGAAGTTCTTCTCGCCCGAGCGGTACACCGACGAGCGGTCGTACGTCGAGGCCATGGGCCGGATGGCGGCGATCGGCTCGCGGGTCGCTCAGATCCAGCACGACAACCTGCTGGACGTGAACAACTTTATCGAGCGCGACCGCATCCGCATCCTCGAGATGGAGTGGGTAGACGGCTACGACCTCGACATCCTGCTCACCGCCTCGATGCTGGAGCGGGCCCGGGAGCGCGTCAGCAAGAAGCGTTGGGAGTACATCAACAACGTCATCGTCACCCAGGGGGCGGTCCGCCCCCGGCTCAAGCCCGGCATGGCGATCGCCATCATGCGCGAGTGCCTGGCGGGGCTGGCCGCGTTGCACCGCGAAGAGATTGTTCACGGCGACATCAAGCCGTCGAACATCATGATCAAGCGTACGGGCAACGCGAAGCTGATCGACATCGGCTCGGCGATCGACCTGAACGACCCGCCGCGTCAGCGGACATGTACGCCCCAGTACGCGGCGCCGGAGATGCTGGAGCGGGAAGAGTTCACTCCCCGCTCGGACTTGGCGAGCCTGGGCTACGTGCTGATCGAGGTGCTCAGCGGCCGGCCGCTGTTCGCCGGCATCAACGACTACGCCAAGCTGCTCGAGGCTAAGCGGACGCTGCCGCAGCGCCTCACCAGCATCCTGCCGCCAGACATCGCCCACAGCGACCTGCTGGTGAACATCCTCCGCAAGCTGACGAATCCGGACCCGATGCTCCGCTTCGCCAGCGCCGAGCAGGCCGACACCGGCAGCGAGGGGCTGGGCGAGTTCCTGCGGACCCTGGTCCGCGGCGACCTGGCGAGCGAGTACGAGAACGAGCTGCGGGTGTGGATTGAAGAGCTGGATTGAGGCGCTGCTCCCGGCGTACGGCATGCGCCGTCTGCTGCGCCCCCGATCGCGGTGACGATTCCGCTCTGCCGCATGGACGCTGGCTTGGGCCACTTCGTATACTTTTCGTATGAGCCAACCCATCCCTGCAATCTTCGATCGGGGCGTCTTCCGCCCCCTGGGACCGGTCGACCTGGTCGAGGGGACGCGTGTTGATGTGAGCGTGCCGCAACAGACAGCGCGGGTAGATCGCTCGCCGAGACCAAGTGACGACGACTTATCAGCCGGGGCGGCGGCGTGGTCCGAGTTTGTCCGGCAAGCGTACGGATCGTGTGCGGGGCTGGGCCTTGAGCGGCCTGACCAAGCCGCCTTCGAGCCGCGTGAACCGATTCAATGACGTGGCTGCTGGACACGAACGCCTGTATCCGGTTCCTCAACGGGCGGGCGCCGAAGCTCCGCGATAGGTTGGCCGCGGTCGATCCATCCCAGATCCGGGTCTGCTCAATCGTGAAGGCCGAATTGTCTTTCGGCGCCGCCGCGTGGAGCAACTCGAGTGGGAGGACTGGGAGTCCTAAGAAGCGTTGCGAGGACCTGGCCGGCAGAGGCGGGCCGGAAGTCGCTCGGCTTCACGCTCATCGCCGTTGAGCGAGCCCCGCTCGCCCAGATCCAGATTGCCGGACCTGGGCTGCTGGACGGCTCTCTTGCTAAGAATGCTGTTCCGCGACTTTCGTCGCTCATGCCTCATAGCTGCGGCCATCCCGCACCTCGGCGGGCCGTTTGCCCTACTTGAGATCGCTGAACAGCAGCGCTACGCCGGCTACCGCGATGACGGTCCCCAGCCAGCCGCGCAGGCCCACATGTTCTCCCCGGGCCACCGCGATCAGCAGCACGAACACCGCGGTCATGGCCATCACCGTTTGGGCCGGGCCGGCGAAAGTGTTCTTGAACGAAACCTGCTGCAGGGTGAGCCCGCCGAGCGTGCCGATGGACGCGGCGAGCAAGATCCGCCGCCACGTGGCGGCGTTGCGAACCGCCCGGGGCAAGTACTGCTGCCCGCAGAGCGGCATGACCGCCAGCAGCCCGACGGCGCCCGCCGCGAGCCGGATGAGCGTGCTCCAGAGGACGCTGATCTGCTGGTCGCTTTGGTCCGCCAGCTCGAACGCGCCGCGTGTGAGCACCGCTCCGATCCCCTGGCACGCCGCGGCGACCAGGGCGTAGGCGATGCCGCGCATCGCGTGCGGGTGGGGCTCGTGGGAGGGGGGGCGTTCGGTCGTCACCAGCGTCACCCCCAGGGTGATGGCGCCGATGCCGACCAGCACGCCGGGCCCCAGCCCCTCGCCGAGCCACAGCCAAGCGATGCTGATCGTGAACGCCGGCGCCGACGCCTCGGCGATCAGCACGGTCCGCCTCGGCCCCAGGGCGTTGAGCGCCGCGAAGAACGCGGTGTCGCCCACGCCGATGCCGACCAGCCCGCTGAGCGCCAGCATGGCCATCGGCCAAAGCGGGGGGGCCTCGGCGATCTGCCCCGTGGCCAGGATGGCCAGCACCAACGCCGCCGACGCGTACACCCCTTTGTAGAGGTTGAGCGCCATCGGGCTGATCCGCTCGCCCAGCAGGCGGTACAGGTCGGCCGACAGCGCCCACAGCAGCGCGGCGCCGAGGCCGGCGCCGATCCCCAGCGAGTGGTTGTTGAGCAAGGGGGTAGCCGCAGAGCGGGCGGTTAGGCGAATCGGGCGAGGCGGTAGGGCGCCGCGGGCACATGGGGGGCAAGGCCCGCGACGATCTCGGCCGCCAGCTTACCGGTGGCCGGCGCGCTGGCCAACCCGATCATGCCGTTGCCCGCGGCGACCACCACGTTGGCGGCCCGGGGCGCTCGGTCGATGCAGGGGAGCCCGTCGTACACCATCGGCCGCCAGCCCGACCACACCTCGTCGAACTGGTCCGGCGGCGGCGCGGCCAGGTGCTCGCGGGCGCTCTTGAGCAGCAGCGCCAGCCGCTTCTGGTTGATCCCGCGGTCGTAGCCGGCGAACTCCATCGTCGAGCCGATACGCAGCCCGTCTCGGAAGGGGGTCACCGCGACGTGGTGCTCCTCGAAGATCATCGGCAGCCGCGGCGCCCCGGCGGGGGTGGGCATCGTCAGCGAGTAGCCCTTGCCGGGCTGGATGGGCATCCGGCACCCCAGCGGCCGGGCGAACGCCGGCGCCTCGGCGCCGGTGGCCAGCACGCAGGCGTCGGCCGTCAGCGGCCCCTGCGAGGTTTCTAGCCGCTGGAGCCTCCCTCCCGCAACGACCATCTGCTGGACCGCGACGCCTTCGGACACGTCGACCTCCAGCCGCGCCAGGGCGCCCTTCAGCCCCGCCAGCAGGCGGTCGGGCCTGACATGCGAGTCGCCGCGGAAGTGCCAGCCCCCGGCCAGGCCCGCCCGGAGCGCCGGCTCCAGCACCTTGACGTTGTCGCCGGGGTAGGGGGCCGACTCGACCCCGTACTTCTCTGCCAGCAACGCGGCCATCGGCCCGAAGGCCTCAAACTTCTGCGGCGAGCTGTAGACGACCAGCAGCCCGTCGTCCTGCCACTGGCAGTCGATCCGTTCTTCCTCCAACATCTGGCGGTACAGCGGCGCCGAGGCGGCCAGCAACGCGTGCCGGCCGGCGGCCGAGCGGGCCATCGCCCCCTCGTTGCACTGGCCGGCGAACCGCGTCAGCCACGCCACCAGCGACCTGCTGGGCGGCAGCCGCAGGGCGATGGGCGAGTCGCGGCCCAGCATCGTGCGGAGGGTCGCCGTCACCGCGCCGGGCGCCGCGAGCGGCATCACGTGGCTGGGGCAGACGAAGCCGCAGTTGCCGTGCGAGGCGCCGGCGCCGATGCGCTGGCGCTCCAGCAGCCGCACCCGCCAGCCAAGCTTGGCTAAGTAGTAGGCGCTGCAGCAGCCGATCAGCCCACCGCCGATAACAATGGCCGAACGCTCGCTCATGCAGGTGGGTTGGGTAGGGAATGGAGTAGGGCAGGCTGCGCCCGCTGCGGCTCTGACGCCAGGGCCCGATCTACACGATGCCGTAGCGGAACGGATCGCCCAGCTCGGCCACCAGCAGCAGCTCGCCGGTCACGTACGCCCGGCCGGTGATGGTAGGGACGACCCCCCCATCGGCCAACCGATAGACGCCGGTGAACAGCCCGCCGGTGATCGATTCTTGCCGCCACAGGTCGCCCGGCGCGAGCAGCCCGTCGGCCGCCAAGCAGGCCAGCTTGGCGCTGGTTCCGGTGCCGCACGGCGAGCGGTCGTATTCGCCCCCGGGGCAGAGGACGTAGCTGCGGGCGTCGGCGGTGGACGGATCGCTGGGCGGGCCGACCAGCTCGATGTGATCGATCTCGGCGCCCCGGTCGCCCGTCACCCCCTGCTGCACGAGGGCGTGTTTGATGGCCGACGCGCGGGCGTGCAGCGCCGCGGTGGGGCCCCCGTCGAGCCCGTCGGCGTGCGTCAAGAAGAACCAGTTGCCGCCGTAGGCCACGTCGCCGGTGACGGCCTCTCCCCCCTCGAGCCGCACGACAACCCCTTGCTGCCGGCGGTAGCTCGGCACGTTCTCGACCGAAACCGCCCCGTCCGGGTGCAGCGTGGCGCCGACGGCGCCGGCGGGGGTCTCGATGCGGTGCTCGCCGGGCCCGATCCGCCCCAGGTAGGCCAGCGTACGCACCACGCCGATCATCCCGTGGCCGCACATGCCCAGGTAGCCGGTGTTGTTGAAGAACACCACGCCAGCGGCGCTCGTGGGGTCGGCCGGCGGCAGCAGCACGGCGCCCACCATCCACGCGGCGCCGCGGGGCTCGTGGGTCAGCGCCGTTCTGAGCCAGTCGATCTGGCTGCGCAGCTCGTCGCGGTGCGCTGACATGGCGCTGCCCGGCGGCGCCAAGCTCGGCAGCCCCTCGACGACAACCCGCGTCGGCTCCCCCTCGGTGTGCGAATCGATCACTCGGATCATGCTGCGGCCCTAGTCTGCCAGGCACGCTGGGAGGCGGGCCGGCCGCACGTTGTCGTAGCAGTCGAGTTTGGCGAAACGCCGCAGCGAGGCCGGGATGCCCACGGCCGTGAACCCGGGGTTGCCGGTAGCAGGGAACGGGCCGCCGTGATTCATGGCGGGAGATACCGCCACGCCGGTGGGCATCTTGTCGTTGATCAGCCGGCCGACGCGGCGACGCAGCGTCTGTTGCAGCCGCAACGCCAGGGCGTCGTCGTCTCCCTGGGTCGACGAATAGATCGATCCGGTCAGGCTCCCCTCGATGTGGCGGGCGACCTGGACGGCTTGTTCCCCGTCGCGCACCACCACCGCCAACGACACGGGCCCGAACGCCTCGGTCTGCAGCGCGGCTGGATTGGCGAGAAACGCGTCGCCCGTGGTCTTCAACAGCGTGTTCTGGAACCGGAACCCGGCGTCCCCGGCCTCTGCGCCGCCGCAGGCTACCTCGGCGCCCGCGGCCTTGAGCGACGCGATCGAACTGGCCAGACCGCGCACGACGGCTTCGGCAAACAACGCGCCGGCGGGGCGCTGCTGGAACCGGTCCTGCACGCCTTGCAGCACCGCCTCGGCGTCGTCGCCGGCGTGCAGCACAAACAGGTTGGGGCAGGTGCAGAACTGCCCGGCGGCCATCAGGCAGCTCCCGGCGAGCTCTTCGATGAGGGCGTCTCGTCGCTCGGCCACTGCGCCGGGCAGGAAGAAGACAGGGTTGACGCTCGACATCTCGAGGTAGATCGGCTTGCCGACCGCGTCCGCCGCGGCCTTTAGCGCCAGGCCTGCCGGCCGGCTGCCGGTGAAGGCTACCGCCGCCAGCCGGGGGTCGGCCGCCATCCGCAGGCCGTGCTCGTTCTCGACGCCGTACAGCAGTTGCACGCTCGCCGCGGGGAGCCCTGCCTCGGCAGCGGCTGCCTGGGCGGCCTGGGCCAGCAGCCTGGTGGTCGCTGGGTGGGCCGGGTGCGCCTTGGCGATCACGGGGTTGCCGGTCGCGATCGCGGCGGCGAAGTCTCCCCCCGAGACGGCGTTGAACGCCAGCGGGAAGTTGTTCGGCCCCAGCACAAACACCGGCCCCAGCGGCCCGTAGCAAGAACGGATGTTGGCCGCGGCGTCGACCACCGGCGCCCGCCACGCCCCTACGCGCGCGGCCTCGGCGGCCAATCGTAGTTGGTTGACCGTGCGGGGCATCTCGACGTCGGCCAGCCGCGGCTGGTAGGGGAGGGCGGTCTCCTCTTCGGCCTGGCGGCAGATCGCCTCGGCATTGCCGGCTAACCCCCCGGCGTAGGCGTCAAGGAACGACGCGATCTGATCGCCGGAACAGGCTTCGAGCGCTTCGGCGGCCCCCACCGCGGCGCTGAGCGCCGCGTCGCAGTCGGACCAATCGCTGACCGGAAACTCGTCGCCGATCGGCTCAGAAGTCTTCGGGTCGTGCGCGCGGAAGCCGCGTTTTGCGTTAGCAGAAACCCACTCACCGGCAATCAAAACGGGCGTCATCACCAAGTCCCCTTGCTCTCAAAACAATTGGCGAGCCGGGGGCGTCAGCCCCCGGGTTGCGTAGCGGACAACGCCGCCAACTCCGGGGGCCGACGCCCCCGGCTCGCCTTGGCTACTAGCTCGCCAGCGCTCCGGCGTACGTCTGGGCGTTGGGGCGGGTGGCGATCGCCCGACGGATGATCCCCAGCACCCGCTCGCGTTCCTCCCCCACGATCGGCAGCCGGGGCGCCCGCAGCTTCTCGGTCCCGTAGCCGCACTCGGCCACGGCGAGCTTGATGTATTGCACCAGCTTCGGGTGGGTGTCCAGGTGCAGCAGCGGCGTGTACCAGCGGTACACCTCCACCGCCTCTTGGTACCGGCCCGCCATCGCCAGGTCCCAGATCAGCCGGTTCTCGGCGGGGAACGCGTTCACCAGCCCCGAGACCCATCCCTCGGCGCCCAGCAACAGGCTTTCGAGCACCAGGTCGTCTACACCGCACAGCAGCGTGTAGCGGTCGCCCACCACGTTCTTGAGGTCGGTGATCCGGCGGACGTCTTCGGACGACTCCTTGATCGCTACCAGCTTCGGCTCGTCGGCCAGCTCGGCGAACGTCTCGGGCGAGATATCGACCCGGTAGCTGATCGGGTTGTTGTAGCACATGATCGGCAGGTCGGTCGCCGAGGCCACGGTGCGGTAGTGGTAGACCGTCTCCCGCGCATCGCTGCGGTAGACCATCGCCGGCAGCACCATCAGCCCGTCGACGCCGGCGTCCTGCGCCGCTTGGGCGGTGCGGCAGGCCATCTTGGTCGTGTACTCCGCCACGCCGGAGAGGACCGGCACACGGCCCCCGACGTGCTCGACCGTCGCCTTGAGCACGTCGATCTTTTCTTGCGGGTCGAGCGAGCAGTTCTCGCCCACCGTCCCCAGCATGATCATGCCGTGCACGCCGGCGTCGAGCATCGCGTCGAGGTGCCTGAGCGTGGCGTCGATGTTCAACGACTCGTCGTCGTTAAACTGTGTCGTAGCGGCCGGGAGGACGCCGGTCCATTGAGGCTTGTTCACGGTTCTCTCCGGGCGGGCAGGGTCGTGTGATGACGGGGTCGCGGTGGGGACAGGGGGCAGGCATCGCCTAGCAGTCACGATCGGTCTGGCCAGGGCCACCATATTGCCACAATCCGGCCCCAAGCACTACGGCCTCGGCGGGCGTGGGGCGGCAAGAAAGGCGAACGAAAAAAGCCGAGGGCCCCGCGGGCCCCCGGCTCGTAAGATACGTAGTTTGCGTGCAGCAGTTACTTCTTGAAGCGGAACAACAACGCCCCCGCCAGCCCCAGCAGGACCAACGAGCTGGGCTCGGGCACCCCGACCGGCGTTAGGATCGTCAGCGCGTCAAGTCCAGACGCATCAATCTGGAAGCCCCAGATTGGGCTATCGGCGTGGTAGACGAAACCCTGGACACCTTGACCGCTGAGTATATTTCCTCCTGCAACCGCTGAATAGGCGAGCTGCAAAGGCGTCCCCAAAGTAAGGCCATCGGCCGACAGGATGGGCGTAGCCGTACCCGGGTCGCCACCGCCCCGCTCAAACAAAAAGATATCGGTGACCGGAGACGCAAAAAGTGTTTTCAAGTAGGGAAGGCCGTCGAGCGACGCCATGTCCGGGGTTCCAGAACCGGCGCCGACAGGAACAGCAGGATCGATGAGCCAGAGGTTGTTGTCCGCTTCCGAACCCAAGTCGAACGCTTTCGGATTGCTCGTTCCCCCTACCGCGGTTCCGTCAGCAGGAAACGCGCTCCCTTCCGGCGCCCAGAGGGCCGTGCCGCCCGCCGTTAGGTTGTAGTAGCGATCGGTCTTGCCGTAGACAAACTGGCTTGAGTTGTAGGTAACCGAGTTGTAGGTAAGTCCGGTCAGGAAGATATTTGCAGGATCACTATTGTCGTAGGTGACCGCGTTGAAACCGGTCACGCTGTCCGCCGAAGCGACAGAACCGAGCAGCCCCAAGCCGATGGCGCTAAATAGAAGTCGTTTTCTGATCATTGCACTCCCCAAGTTGTAGAAAAGAAGGCGAGATGAGCCGCGCACGCCACTGGAACCATGGCGTGCCCTGTCGATGCGGTGCGCAACCCGCATTCTGATTGTATAATCGCGACAATCCGCAGCGTCAACGAAAAACCGCAAGGCAGGGCAAGAATTTTTTCGCCCCGTCGCGGTCAGTGGGGCGCCCCGCCGCCTCGACCGCGGGGCCTCGCTTTCTTTCACCTGGCGTCAACTAGTTGCGTCGGCCTGCCGAGATCGCCAGAATATCGCCGAAATGGGCATCTCGTTGAGACAGCCGTTCTCCTGCACCTCATCGCCTTCCAACCACTCGGCTCCGCGGGCGCCGAGCGCTAAGCCATTAGGCGGCCACAATCCCAGGCAACTGGTATCCGATACCGGTGTCCGCTACTGGCGGCCGCTAGCCGTCCTTCTTGATTCGTTCGTCCCCTCTTCCCACGAGCTACGCATCCATGGCCAGTCTCCCGCGCGTCCCGTTTTGCCTGATTCACCTGTTCGCAGCGACGGCGCTGCTCATCGCGGTCGGCCCGGCCCGCGCCGTTGAGGTCCGCGGCAGCGACGACAGCCCCGACACGCTGATGCGTTGGCACCGTGTGTCGCTGACGTTCGACGGCCCCACCGCCAGTGAGACCGACCCCAGCAACCCCTGCTTCAACTACCGCCTCGACGTGACGCTCCGCGGCCCCAGCGGCAAGGAGTTCACCGTGCCGGGCTTTTTCGCCGCGGACGGCAACGCCGGCCGCACAGGCGCCTCCAGCGGCGACAAGTGGCGGGCCAACTTCTGCCCCAACGAGGTGGGGGACTGGACCTGGCAGGCGTCGTTCCGTGAGGGGCGTGACGTCGCCATCGCCAAGGACCCCAAGGCGGGACAGCCCCGCAAGCCGATCGACGGGCAGTCCGGCACGTTCACGGTGGCAGAGTCGAACAAGTCGGGGCGCGACATCCGCAGCCCCGACAAGGGCCTGATCCTCAACCGCGGCGAGCACTTCCTCACGTTCGCCAGCGGCAAGCCGTTCCTGAAGGGGGGCCCGGGCGTCCCCGAGAACATGCTGGGCTACTTCGGGTTCGATAACACCACCTCCGAGAACAAGCGCGGGCCGGTGTATGAAGACATCCCGCAAGAAGAAAAGTACCTGCACCGCTACGCCGGCCACACCCGCGACTGGGAGCCGGGCGACCCCGACTGGGACCGCAACGACGGCCCGGAGGGCACCCGCAAGAACGCCGGCCGCAACTTCATCGGCATGCTCAACTTCTTGGGCCGGCAGAACGGCGTGACCAGCCTGTACATCATGACGATGAGCGTCCAGGACGACGGCGACGACACCTACCCCACCGTCGCCCACGCAGACAAAGAGCACTACGACGTCAGCAAGCTCGACCAGTGGGAAACAGTGTTCACCCACGCCGAGAGCGTCGGCATCTTCATGCACCTGCTGCTGTGCGAAGCGTCGAACGACATGTACTACAACAGCGAGGGGAAGCCGCTCGGCCGCATCCGCAAGCTCTTCTTCCGGCAGATGCTGGCCCGCTTCGGCCACCACGTGGCGTTCCAGCTCGACATCGGCGAGGAACACGACTTCACGATCCCCCAAGTCAAGGAGCAGGCGGCCTGGCTGAAGATGCTTGACGCGTACGACCACCCGATCTCCTCGCACAACCGCGGCCCCAAGCTCGAAGCGCTCTGGTCGGGGCTGGTCGGCGACCGGAACATCGACATGACGGCCGTGCAGTCGGGCCTGGGCAACCAAAAGATCTACCAGTTCGTGAAAAAGTGGCGTGAAAAATCGGCCGACGCGGGGGCGCCGCTGGTGATCTCGGGCGACGAGATCCACGGCACGATGACCGACTACGACAAGGGACGCGTCGAGAAGATGTGGCCCTGGTACCTCAGCGGCGGCGGCGGTTACGAGTGGTACCTCAAGAAGCCCGAGTCGCACAACTACGACCAGGAGGTAGACGACTACCGCATCACCAAGCAGATGCCCAAGCAGATCGGCATCGCCGTCAATGAGTTGATCAAGCTGCCGCTCAACGCGATGGCGCCTCACAACGACCTGCTCAAGGGCATGCCCAACGGCTTCTGCCTGGCGCAGCCCGGCGAGGTGTACGCCATCTACGACCAGAAGAAGGGGAGGGGCTTCCGCCTCGACCTGACCGACGCCCAAGGCGAGTTCGAGGTAAAATGGCTCAACCCCCGAAGCGGCGGCCCCTGGGCCACCGGCAGCGTCGCTGCCGTCTCCGGAGGCAAGGAAGCAGACCTGGGCGAGGCGCCCGACACCGCGGACCAGGACTGGTGCTGCATCGTGCGTAAGCAGTAGGGGGATGCTGAACATCCAACCGGTCCAGACCAGCGACGCTGCCGGACCGCTCCCTGCTCGGTCGCTGCCCCGCAGAAGGAACGCCGATGATTAGACAGACACCAGCAACGCGGAACTCGGCAGCCGCGCTGCTTGCGGTCGCTACGTTGCTCGCGTCCGGTCGCACCAGCGCGGCCGCCGATGTTGGCGCAGAGCCATCCACCAAAGCCGTCAACGTCAAGCAATTCGGCGCGATCGGTGACGGAGTTGCATCGGAGACCGCCGCGATCCAACGCGCCATCGACGCCTGCCACGACGCCGGCGGAGGGGACGTCCGCGTGCCCGCCGGCGATTTTCAGATTGGCACGATCGTGTTGAAGAGCAACGTCACGCTCTCACTCGACTTCGGGGCCAGCTTGCTGGGCAGCACCGACAAGGCCGACTATCCAACCGACGGCATCGACGACCCGAGGGAGGGTGGGCCGCATTGCTTGATCTACGCCAACGGCGCAACCAATATCGCCATCGAAGGGCTCGGCGTGATCGATGGAAGAGGGACCCCAGAACACTTCCCCAGACTCCGATCGGGCGGCAAGAACGGGGGCCTTCGCCCCCGTCTGCTGCGGATGGTCAACTGCGACGGGCTTACTTTTTCTGGACTCACTTGGAAGCGTCCCGCCTTTTGGGGATTGCACCTCATCGACTGCAAGAACGTCCGCTTCGATGCGGTGACAATCCGGTTCCGCAACAACAACTACAACAACGACGGGATCGATCTGGACGGTTGCCAGCGCGTTCTGATCGAGAACTGTGACATCGATTCCGGTGACGACGCGATCTGCCTGAAGAGCTCGAAGAATCCGTGCCGCAACATTGTGGTGCGTCGGTGCAAGGTGTCCAGCAACACGGCTGCATTAAAGTTCGGCACGTCATCCCGGGGCGGATTCATCGATGTCAGCGTCACCAACTGCTATTTCTTCAACTGCCCCATGGGCGCCATCAAGCTGCAGTCGGTGGACGGCGGACGCCTGGAGAACGTCGATATCTCTCGGATCGTAATGAAGAATGTTGGCAATCCCCTTTTCATGCGATTGGGCAATCGAGGCAGCACCTTCGGCGACGGACGAGCGGGCGCCCTGGTAGGCACGTTGAAGAACATACGAGTCAGCGATGTGGTCGCCGAGGTGGCCGTAGAGGATCGGGCGAAGGCCGCCGAAGCCGCGTACAAGAACCTCGAAGCGGCTCCCAACGCGGGCGTGACCGACAAGGAAAAGTCAAAATCCGGCCCGATCATGATCACGGGGCTCCCCGGTCACTACATCGAAGACGTGGTCCTGGAGAACATCAAGATCTCCTACCCGGGCAATGGCACGCAAGAAGACGCCAAACGGGTTGTGCCAGAGGACGAGCATCGCTACCCCGAGCAGTATTTCTTTGGCGTACTGCCGGCCTGGGGCGCCTATGTCCGCCACGCCAAGAACGTTCAATTCAACAATGTCGAGCTGTCAACACGCGGGCCGGACCAACGCGACAAGATCGTGTTGGATGACGTCATCTCTTCCGTCTCCGAAGCCCACCACGTGGCGCCCCCCGGCCCGGGCGACTGGTCCAAAGTGCGTCTGTTCGGCCACGCCTTCCGGAACGACGATTTTACGCCCGAACAATACGGTTTCATCCGAGACCATTTCTCCATCTTTACGATCGAGAAACGGCATGCAAAGAATGTCTATGGCGCTACCAGCACCGAGCACGCCGCGGCAGAGACCGCAAAGAAACTGCTGAAGAACAACCCAGACATGCGCGTGCTGCTCTACTGGAGCACCAGGGCGATCGCACCATAACTCACCTCCCGCACAGGACTTCCAGCCGATACTGGTCGCTCCATGCGGCCGCGAGGCGTTTGTTCTTGACGCCCAGCTTGCGTGAGGTGTTGTTCTTGAGCAGGCTCAGCGCTGTCCTGCGCAGCAGGCTGAAGTTGGCGTCGGCGTGGCCTTTGCGGATGCGGCATTGGTCTTCGCCGAAGGTGACGTCTAGTTGCCAGTGCAACGCGTTCTCGATCGCCCAGTGGCCACGGACCGCGTCGGCGAACTTTTGGCCGCTGAGGTAGCGGCTGGCGATGTAGTAGCGGGTGTCGTGCGTCTGCGTTCCGTCGGCGTGGGTCGTGATGCGGCACGCCAGGCCGATCGCCTTGAGCCCGCGCCACTTGCTCCCCTCGTCGAACCCGTCCGGAAGCTTCGCTAAGTAGTAGTAGCGATCGTCCTGCCGGCCGTGCCCCTTCTCGTACGACTCGGAGCGGCGGCAATCGATGCCGCTGCAATCGTCTTCGAGGTGGGCGGCGAAGAAGCCCTTGATCGCTGTGTGCAGCTTGGGCTGGTTCCCCTTGACCGCCAGCACGTAGTCCCCCCCTCCCACGACGATCTGCTCGGCGATCTCCCGCTGGCAGCCCATCGCATCGATCGTCACCAAACACCCCTGGATTTCTAGGATATCCAGCAGCTTGGGAATGGCCGTGATCTCGTTGCTCTTCGCGTCGGTGACCACCTGCCCCAGCGCGATGTGATTGGCCGACGCCCACGCGCTGACCATGTGGATCGGCGCCTTGCTGCTCGCCGCGTCGAAGCTCCTCCGTAAGGTCTTGCCGTCGATCGCGATCACCTGCCCTTCGGTCACCTCGTGCAACGCCGTGATGAAGCTCAGCAGGCACTTCTCGAACTCCGCCGGCTTGATCGCCGCGAAGACCGCGTTGAAGCGGTCGTGCGAGGGGACCCCACTGCTCATGTCCAAGAATCTCGCCAGCCAATCCTTCTTCTCCCGCGACCAGTCGGCGATCGCCACGAAGTCGTCCGCCCCGCTCAGCACCGCGCACAACGCCATCGCCACGATGTTCACCAGCGGGTAGGTCACCTCACGCCGACGCGGGTCGGTGAGGCCCTCGAAATGCTCCGCAATCCGCACGCTCGCCTTGGCGCCCATGCCCATCCCTCCAGGTCCCGCCGGCCGCCAGGCAACACCTGCTGCCATTCCAAACGCCGGCTTGCCTAGAGGGTCGCATATTGCCTAGCTTGGCGCAATCGCCGTGGCTGGAGCACCAACACAGCGTACAGCCGGTTCTACACCACCATCCGGGATGCGGTGGCAGAACACCCGGGCTGGGTAGAGGAGGTCCGGGAAGGAACCGTTCGCTGGACCTACGCCAACAGCGCCGCCCGCAACTGGTGGGCCGACACGGCCGACCGGTTGGTCCACGACAGCGCCCTGAACGGCGTCTTCGGCGACGGCGCCCCGGGCGCCAACGCCCGCGGGCAATTGGAGAACGTCGAGAGCTGCCTGGAGCGGCTGTCTAGTTTCGTTATCTACAACGGCTACCGCGTGCAGTCCTCCAGCAAGTGCGCAGCCGGGGCGAGCACGCTCGCTCATGCAGACGGCGTCTTCTGCGAAGCCTTCTTTCGGTCCTCGGTTGAGACCGCCGATGAGGGCGTGAAGCTCATGGACGAGCTATTGGCCATCCCCCCCGACAAATACATTCTTTGCCGCGGCGCGGGGGACGGCGCCTTTGGCGCCACCCACGACTTCTCACTCGCCTGCTACCTGATCATCGCCAACGACTACTCGTTCTATAGCTGGGGGGGCGCCAAGAACTCCTACGCCGCCGACGACTCCCTCATTTACTGGTCCGACGACTTTGCTCAAGAGATCGGCAAGCCGCTGGGCAAGGCCGCCAAGGCCGGCTACGCCTACCACCGCGATTTTGAGCACTGCAGCGTCGATGTAGACCTAGAAGCAAAGACCTCGTCCATCGCCTGGAAACGCCCGGACAAGAAGACCACCCCAGCAAGATAGCCTCATCCCACTTACGCGCTCCAAGAGATCAGAATGAAAAGGGCACAAGAGCTAGCGTTTGCGGCGGCGCTGCTGTGTGGGTTCACTGCGCATGCAGAAACCGAGCCCCCCACTCAGCAGGCTAAAGAGAGGCCCAATATTGTCGTGGTGGTGGCTGACGACATGGGCTGGGGCGATTCAGCAACCTTCGGAAACAAGCTGATCCAGACGCCTAACATGGATCGGCTGGCGGCTCAGGGGGTCAAGCTGACCCAGTGCTACTCCGCCTGCGGGGTCTGTTCGCCCTCGCGGTCGGCGATCTTGACCGGTCGCACGCCCTACCGCAACGGCGTCTACCGTCATCTGTCCGGGAGACACGAGGCCCACCTTCGCGCCAGTGAAATCACCTACCCGGAGCTGCTGAAGGACATCGGCTACGAGACCTGCCACGTCGGCAAGTGGCACCTGCTCTCACGGCAACAGTTCAACAACCCGGCGTATCCCCAGCCGGACCAACACGGCTACGACTACTGGATGTTCACCCAGAACAACGCCGAGCCCAGCCACAAGAACCCCGAAAACTTTGTCCGCAACGGCCAGCCGGTCGGGCCGACCGAGGGCTACTCCGCCCAGATCGTGGCGGGGGAAGCGGTGCAATGGCTCAAGAAGATCCACGATCCGAAAAAGCCGTTCGCCCTGACCGTTTGGTTTCATGAGCCGCACGCCAAGATCGCCACCGATCCGCGTTTCGAAGCGCTCTACCAGGGGCGCCAGAACAGCAAGTACATGGGCAACATCACCCAGATGGACAACGGGCTGGGCATGGTGCTGGACGCGCTGGACGATCTAGGGGTCAGCGACAATACGCTCGTGTTCTTCACTTCGGACAACGGCCCCGTCCCCGCGTTTGGGGGCTCCTCCGGCGGCCTGCGCGGCAACAAGCGCAGCGAATACGAAGGCGGCGTCCGGGTGCCCGGGCTGGCGCACTGGCCGGGCCGGGTCCCGCCGGGCTCCGTCAGCGACGTGCCGGTGATCGGCTCCGACGTCTTTGCCACGGCGCTCGACATCACCGGCCTGCCGCTGCCGACCGACCGCACGATCGACGGGGTGAGCATGGTCCCCGCCTTGTCGGGAGAGCCGGTCGAGCGCAATGTCCCCATGTTCTGGCGCACGCATGTCTCCGGGCCGAACGAACGAGTCGCCATGCGCATCGGCGACTGGAAGATCGTCGGCGACGAGACGCTCACCAAGTTCCAGCTCTACGAGGTCCAAAAGGACTGGCAGGAAAAGAACGATCTGGCCCAACAGATGCCCGAGAGAACCGAAGAGATGAAAAAGACCCTCCTCAAGCTCTGGGCGGACATCAAGTCAGAAGGCCCCAATCAGTGGTGGGAGAGCGAGAAGCAGCCCCCCGGAAAAGGCGGGACGCTCAATTACTAAAGACCGGAATGCAAACACCTCGCGATTTCACTATGAAGACGAAGAACAGACTTCTCTGCACCCTGCTTGTGCTGCTGGCGCTCACGCCCTCGGTGGCGTGTTCCGAGTCGACGGACGACGCCCACATGGAGTGGTGGCGGGACGCTCGCTTCGGGATGTTCATCTACTGGGGCCTCTATTCGGTCGCCGGCGGGGAATGGAAGGGTGTGGATTACGGCAAGGAACAGGGGGGCGCCAGCGCGGAATGGCTGATGCGGAGCGCCAAGATCTCCAAGGAGGAGTACCGTGATACCCTGGCGCCGAAGTTTAACCCCACGAATTTTGACGCCGCGGAGTGGGTGTCCATCGCCAAGGGCGCCGGCATGAAGTACATGGTCATCACCTCCAAGCACCATGACGGCTTTTGCCTGTTCGACACCGAGGCGACGGACTTCAACGTGATGGACGCCACGCCGTTCAAGCGCGACATCATCAAGGAGCTCGCGGAGCAGTGCGAGACGCAGGGGCTCCGCTTCGGAGTCTACTACTCGCAGTTCAAGGACTGGCGCCATCGTTCGCCGGGGGGCGTCTTGAGCAACGAGGAGTACCTTGAGCTGGTTGAGAAGAACCTGGATGAGCTGTTGTCCAACTATGGCGATATGGCCGTCCTGTGGTTCGACGTGGGGGGCAACAACGTGATCGAGGCCGACCGGCAAGGTGCGCGAGTTGCAGCCGAATGCCGTCATCTGCAGCCGCCTCTACAGCCGCCGGGTGCCGGTGGAACAGCGCAGGTACGCCGACTTTGAATCGCTGCCAGACCGGATGCTTCCCACGAAGCGCATGACGCAAGATACCGAAACTTGCATGACGATGCGTCACAACTGGGGCTACGACCGCAACGACGCGGACTGGAAGAGCCCGAAGGACATCATCGAGTTTCTGGCGCTGTGCAGCGCGCGGGGGGTGAACCTCCTGCTCAACGTGGGCCCGACCCCGGAAGGCGCCTTTCTGCCCGAGGAAAGGGAGCGATTGAACGAGGTCGGTGAATGGATGAAGGTGAACGGCGAGTCGATCTACGGGACGCAGTACTCGCCGGTGGAGTTCGATTTCTGGTGGGGAGCGATGACCCAGAAAGACAACACCCTCTACCTGCACGTCCTGGAGTGGGCGCCCGCAGGCATTGAGTTCCATGGCGTCGTCGGCAAGCCCTCCAAGGCCTACTTCCTGGCGGACCCAAAGCGCACGCCGTTGCCGTTGATTTATGACGCAGAAGGCCACGTCACGAAGATAGAAGTGCCCGCGACGGCGCCCGACTCACGAGACACCGTAATCGCCGTGCAGTACGATGCGCCCGTGGCCGCAGACCCACAAGCGCACGGGAAGCACCACTGGTACACGACGCGCAGCAAGAGGCACACCGAGATCGCCAGGAAGCGGTAGCAAGCTGGAAGAAGTACCTGCCCGGCTCGCGGCGGCGCGGGGTGGTAGGCGCCCTGCAGGGGTGCGCCACCCTTCCACTCCCCCCTTTCTTTCTGTGATGAAGGGCGTCACCTTGACGTCACCGGCGCCTCACCCGGGCGCCGGCCCCGCCTCAGCCGCGTGAAAATTGACGCCGGCGCGCTCGGATTGGTAGAAAGCGCTAGCGCTCGACTCGCGGGTCGACAGGTCCCGCTAGATTCTACAGATCGTTTGGAAACAGGCGTGGCGGATCCGTTCATCCCGTTCCTTCGGGCGCCAAGCATCGCCGCTGCTGTGCGGGGGGCTTGCCTCGAAGGGACCTCATGCAGCTCCAACCAATGGTAACCGTTCACGGGCCGGTGTGACGCGATTCGGAAATGACCTGGACATGGCCGTTGGATTTCGGCCCCAATGCTCGGATGAGGGTTCCGAAGCCACGTATCGAATTGCCGCCCGAAGCCGAGCCGGCGCGAGATTTTATCGAGGTGTTGGTCGCCAGGTACGAGAAGCGGATTGACGAGCTTGAAAAGCGGGTCGCGTCTCTGACGGCTCAGGTGCAGAAGCTCACCCCGCGCAACTCTTCGCTGCCGCCTAGCAGCGAGCACCCACACGCGAAGCCCCAACCTCCGCTACGCCCGGGCAATAAGCGCAAGCAGGGTGGGCAGAAGGGCCACAAGCGGCATCTGCGTGCGCTGGTCCCGAGCGAACAATGCCGCAGCGTCATGGCCTGCTATCCGGCTGGCTGCCGTCGCTGTGGCGGGCGGCTGCGGCCCGACGCGACCGAGCCCAAACGGCATCAAGTGTGGGACCTGCCCCCCATCCAGCCGGCCATAGACGAGTACCAACTCTTCCGCGGCCACTGCCCCGGTTGCGGCATCACGACCCGCGCCGAGTTGCCCCCGGGCGTCCCGGGCGGTCAGTGTGGGCCGCGGCTGGCGGCCTTCACCGGGCTGTTGATGGGACACTTCCGCCAGAGCAAGCGCCGCGCGTCGGCGTTCCTAGGGGACCTGCTGAACATCCCCTGCAGCCCGGCGTGGACCGTCAAGATCCAGAACCTGGTGAGCGGCGCGGTCGCTGCGCCGTACGAAGAGCTCCGCAGCAAGCTGACCCAGCAGAAGCAGCTCTACGTCGATGAGTCGCCCACCAAAGAGAGCAAGCAGAAGGCGTGGCTATGGGTCGCCGTGGCGCCGGCGTTCGCCGTGTTTGGCGTCTTCGGGAATCGATCGCGTGAGTCGCTCGTCTCGCTGGTGGGCGACTACTCGGGGATCATCCTGAACTGCGATCGGGCCAAGATGTACCTCGACGGCAAGCGGCTGCAGTGGTGCTGGGCCCACCTGAAACGCGACATCCAGAATCTGATCGATTCGCCCAACGGCCAAGTCAAACATCTGGGACGCGACCTGATGCGAGAGCACGTCCGGCTGTTCAAGCTCTGGAACCGTTACAAAGCCGGCAAGATCAAGTGGCGCGCCTTTCAGGCCGACGCAGCGCCGATCCGCGACAGCGTGAACGGACTCGTGCTGCGCGGCAGCTACAGCGGCAACAAGCAGCTCGTCGGCTTCTGCGACGGGCTGCTGCCCCGCAAAGAGCACTTGTGGACGTCCCTGGAGGTGGAAGGGGTCGAGCCGACCAATAATACGGCCGAGCGTGCGCTCCGCCCGGCCGTGATCTACCGCAAGCTCAGCTTCGGCACGCAGAGCGCCTCGGGAAGCCGCTACCTAGAGCGGATGCTGAGCGTCTCGGAAACCTGCCGACTCCAGAACCGCAGCGCCTACGAGTACCTCGTTGAAGCGATGCAGGCTCACTTCGCAAGAAGGACCGCACCCTCACTGCTGACAGCAAAGAGCGCCAATGCATACGCCGCGGCGTGAATCAATTCACCAGGTCGTGAACGGTTACTCCAGGAACAATTGCCCCGGCTCGACGTTTTATGGGCGGTGTCTTAACAACACCGAGATCAAGTACCTGGGCGACGGGGTGTTCTTCTACGCCAACCGGGTAGAACTGCGTGAGATCACCGACGGCACGAGCGCCACGATGCTCGCCGGTGAAACGGTCCACAGCGACAACGAGTATCAGTTCAACACGTGGGCATGGACAAACCGCTACACATCGAGCGTACGCACCACCACCGCGCCGCTGAACTACCCGGTGAACTTGACGTCCGGCTTCGTGATGTGGGCCAACAACAACACGGGCACCAACGGTGCGTTTGGCAGCAGCCACCCCGGGGGCGCCTTCTTCGTGTTTGCCGACGGGCACGTGCCGTTTATCAGCGAGCAGATCGACCAAGACCTCTACGAAGCCCTTTCCACCCGGGCCGGCGGAGAAGTCATTGCCGACAGCGGCATTTAATGTCGGCATTTAATGGCGGCACTTGAGAGCGGCACGTGAAGGATCCGTCACCCAACCTCAGTTAAACAAGCAATCTGTCTATGCACTCCCTCCCGAGCCCGAGCCGTCCCCGCCGTCGATTTAGGGGGGTGTTGGCCCTGCTGACCACACTCACCGTCACGGGTGCGGCTGGCTGCGGCGATGGACGCCCAGCCAGGGTCAAGGTTGCGGGCACTGTGATGATCGACGGCCAGCCGATTTCCACCGGAAGCATCGGTTTCAAGCCGGTGGGCGGCGGCCGGATCGGCGGCGGCCGCATCGAACCCGACGGCAGCTTCTTCATCAGCATGTACGAGAAGGGCGACGGCCTGACAACCGGCAGCTACACCGTAGCCGTAAGTGCGCTCGAACCGGTCAGCAACACTTCTCAGCGGTGGTACGCGCCCAAGAAGTACGCCGACCACAAGACCTCCGAGCTGGTCGTTGAGATCACCAAACCCACGAGCGACCTCAACCTCGAATTGACCTGGGAGGGGGACGACCACGACCAGCCCTGGGTCGAAAACCTGTAGCGCGCCGCTTCCGCCTTGCGGCGGCCGACGTCCCGCCCAGTTCGATGCCCACCTCAGCCGCTCAAAATAAGAGACTGACCTGTCCGTGGAATCCGCACCACCTCAGACGGCCCACGGCTAGAACCGCTCGACAAACGGCTTTCCACCGTCCCACTGCAGCTCGATCTTCAGGTCGTCGATCGCTGAGTCGACGTCGACCTCAAGCCCTGAGGTCGACGGGCTGGCGTACTTTTGCGGGGCGTGCCATCGCTGTGCGACCTCGCCCATGGGCTCCGTCGCCTTGACCTGGACCCGGTATTTGCCCGGCGGCAGCCCGTCTCCGGGCTCGTAACAGGAGGCCGTAAACGTGCCATCGGCGCCGATTGCGCCGCCCCCCGGCCTCCCTTGCTCGGGGAAGAACAAGATCGAGCCGTGCGTCAACGGGGCGCCGTCGATAAGCACGACGCCGGAAACCGGCACGCGAACGGGTCGGCCGTCGCCGCAGCCGATGAGCCCGCACAGCGCAATCCCGAGAAGCATCGCGGGGACGCCCCGACGCCGAAAGTTATCCACGACGACTCCTTTCTGAAAATCTGAGCCCGGCCCGTACGCCTCGTTCATCCCAAGCCCCCGACGTTAGTTGATGGATTCGGTAAGGACTTCGGCGCGGTCGCGGGATGCGAGCTGCTGGTAGGTCACGTGGTCGACGCCGTCGGTGAGGAACGAGATGTGCCCATCGCCGAACAGGAAGTTCACCCCACCGGGGTGCTTGCTGGCGAAGCCGCCGTTGCTGGCCTCGGCCCCCCCGCCCGCGATCAGCAGCCCGGCGCCGCTGTCGAGGCCGATCGGGAAATTGAGCGGGGTCGTGTCGCAGCCCTGCCGGCCGGCGGGGAAGCGGCCGTTCGTGTTCTCGTAGTTCAGCAGCGCAATGCCAATCTGCTTCAGATTGTTGACGCACTGGGCGCGCCGCGCCGCCTCGCGGGCTGCTTACACCGCGGGGAGCAGCAGGGCGACGAGGGTGCCGATGATGGCGATTACCACCAACAGCTCAACGAGGGTGAAGCCGCTACGAGGGTCGTGTTGGCGCATCCCTGAGACTCCTAGACTTACAAATTGGAACGGACGCGGCGGCAGGTAGTCGTCGCTGGGACGCGCATCCGGAACGCCGGGCGAAAAACCCACCCGATGAGACCCCCCCGCAACCGGGCGAGTCAATCCCTGGTCGACCCACGGCCGCTTCTTGGGTCGCAGCCCTTGGGCCCGCTGCTCAGGCGGCTGCAGCGTTGGGTTTGCTGCGCCGGGGCGGGGCGGGCGTGATCCGGGATCTGTTGCCCGTGGGCACTCGCGGCGGCACCTCGGGCAGGCCTTGTGCGCCCCATCAAAGACATGCACGTGGCGCCTGACGCCACCAATTCTACCGCAGCTTCGGATCCGGCCACCTGGTAAGCGGACCGGCCTAACGCAGGTCACAAGCCGCCCCACAGCAACTTGGCCACGCCGTGGCGCCGGGGGTTGAGCTGGTCTGGGGGGGACCTATCAAAAAAAAGACCTCCGCTGGCCCCCCGACGAACGACTTTCGTCGTCTGCCTGGGGGGCCTTCGCGGAGGCCAGCTCTCTGCGTCTACGCCCGAGCGTGGGCGACTCTGCAACGCAACGGATCAGCCACGCCGGCCGGCAAGCGACCGTGCGCGTCCGCCCGCGAGCGCCGCAAATGCTAAGACGCTCAGCAGCGCCGCACCGGGCTCCGGAACGCTCGCGGCCTGCAGCGCGCCAGAGGCGCCATTGCCGAACTCGTTCTTCCAAAGCGTGTAGTCCGCGGCGTCAACGCCGCCGGAGCCGCTGCCGTTGCCGTTGAGCGCATCTTCATTCGCGGCGCCCAAGTTATCCCGCCACACGGTGTAGTCGGCCGCGTTAACGGCGCCGTCGTCGTTATAGTCCCCGGGGGTCCCGAAGAACGCCAGGTCGAGTTCGTTAACGAGGAGGTCATTATTAATCTCGCCCTCGAAGAAAGTCGGTCCGTTGAGCCCATCCAGGTCCGCCATGGCGCCGAGGTTGGCCATCACAATCGCTTTGTCCAGGGCGTTGGTTACGCCGTCGAGATTGACGTCGGTGATGTCGGTGACCCCAACCCGAAACATCTTGATGCCGAGAACAGCATTGGTGATGTACAAGGGGGAGTTAGGATCGTTTTCAGCGGGGTCGATAAAGCTAGAGTGTTGTGAAACTCGGGTAGGAAGGGCCGGAGAAGACTGACCACTGCCCCGCACGAGGTTGATCTGCGCCCGGTCGAGGATCAATCCCGTGATGACGTTCGAATTTCCTCCCCAAGGCTCGGTCGGCGCGGAAGTGCCTGTCGCTGTTGACTCTCCGCCGTTCTTGTTGAGTGCTTCGCTCACTTCCGTCTCGGCCCCGACCGTAGCTGCCGCGCCCCCCAACTACTAAGTCGATCCGCGATCTTTGGTGAATTTTCTTACCGCAGCAAGGTGGGAGGCCGGTCGATGGCTGGACTCTAGGCCCACTTCGCGGCCATCCGTACGTTCCGCTGAGACGGCGGCTTCGCGACATCGGGGACTCGGAGATTCTGTGCAGAAGCGGCTCGAAAATAGCCGCTCGATCCGCGATAATGTTGGGCAGTCTGTAAGGCCGCACAGCGGGGCCCTCCTGCTTGGAGGGCGGCCCCTTGCAGCGGGTGCGCGCCGGAAGGGGGCCGGAAAGGGAGTGCGCGACTTTTGTCCATTAAGTGTCCGATCGACCCGTGAAGTGTCCCCTCGACGACCCCGCTACCGCCGCAAAACGTTCAAATCGTTCGGTGGAGGGGGCGTCCAGGGTAGAGAATCCGCGACAATTGCATGTGCCGGAGGGATTGTGTCCGATTTTTGCTTCTTTAGAGACCGGACAAAAGGACAAAACCAGGGGCGGCCTGCGCGTAGCCCCCGGGGCTGGCCGGCGGCGCTTGTGCTGGGCGGCCTGCTGGGCTGGGGCGCCACGGCGCCCCACGCGGCATACGCGGAGCCGGCCGCCCCACCCAAGCTGCTCCCCCCCGGTCCGGATGGGACCGAGTTTCCGGACCTGCACAACCTGATCCGGGTGACCGACCGGGTTTACAGCGGCGCCGAACCAGAATCCGACCTGGCCTTCGAGGAGCTGGCCCGCTTGGGGATCAAGACCATCGTGAGCGTCGATGGCGCCCGGCCCGACGTCGATGCGGCCCGGCAGCGGGGGCTCCGGTACGTGCATATCCCGTTCGGCTACGACGGCGTCGACCCCCAGGCCGGCCTGGCGCTTGCCCGGGTGATGCGCGACGTCGAGGGGCCGATCTACTTCCACTGCCACCACGGCGCCCACCGCGGGCCCGCCGCGGCGGCGATCGCTTGCATCGCGTCGGGCGCGGCCGACGGCGACTCGGCGCTGGCCGTGCTCGAGCGGGCCGGGACCAGCAAGGGCTACGCGGGGCTGTGGCGCGACGTGAAGGCCTTTCAGCCCCCCGCTGCGGGCGTCCGGCTGCCAGAGCTGGTTGAGGTAGCCGAGGTGGGCTCGCTGGCCTCAGCGATGGCGGCGGTCGATCGTGCGAGCGACAACCTCAAGCTGTGCCAGGCCGCCGGTTGGAAGACGCCGGCGGACCACCCCGATATCGACGCCGGCCAGCAGGCGTTGCTGCTGCGGGAGGGGCTGCACGAGACGGGCCGTCTGGTGGCCGAGGACAACCCGCACGACGCGCGGTTCGCCCGCTGGATGGCCGAGGCCGAGCGGGGCGTCGTCGCCCTAGAAGCAGCGATCGCCAGCGGCGAGAACCGCCAGCGCAACGCGTTGTTTCAAGCGGTGCAGAGCCAGTGCCAACAGTGCCACCTGCGGTACCGAAATTAACCGCGTGGACCTCGTAGTAACCGCGGCTTGGCGACGGATTGGGCCTGGCTAGCACGGCCCCCCGGGGCCGCTGGCAAATGGCATTGACTCGACATGGGTAAACGAGCAGTCTACGCGCGGTCAATGGTAATTTCCGCACGGGGTCAGGCAGAAACGGAGAGGGAGGCTCGCATGATGCGTGCTCATTGGGCAGCGACGGCGGCATGGATAGCGATGTCTTCGGGCTTGGCCCTGGGAGCAGACGACCGGTACGGCGCCGGCGCGCCCGTCCAACCGCTCCAGCAGCCGTCCGCCGAAAGCCGCTACGGCGGGCAACCCCCGCGCGCCAATCCGGCCGGACAGCCCTCGGCCAACGTCCTGACCCGAGACCAGCCCCCCGCGCCGATGGCCGGCGGGCAACCGCCGGCGACCGCGCCGGCGGCCGCGCTGCAGCCCCCCCCGTCGATGTACGGGCAGTCGCCCGGGCCGCGTACGAACGTTGCGGCGACGAGCAACGGCCCCGCGTCACCGCCCGCCAACAACGGCGGCGGCCCGCAGACCACCGACCTCGGCCCCACCAAGCTGATGGGCGAGATGATGATCCCGCCGAGCGAGTCGCAGCTAACCGGCGTGAGCATCAGCCTCGCCGAGGCGGTTCGTACGGCGCGGACCAAGGACGCTCGTTCGCTGCGGATCGACGCCTACTGGGACCTCTGCTCTTCTGTGGCCGACTACTACCTGGGGCTCCGCGAGCAGAAGGAACTGGGCAAGCTCCGCCAGGGCGTGGCCCCCGGAAACGCCGCGATCCGAGACGCAGAGCAACTGATGGCGAGCCGTCTCGACACAAGCCTCAAGGCGGCCGTTGCTTCGCAGTTGCGTCTGGCCGACCTGATGGGGCGCCCCGACAAGCCGCTCCCCAGCGACCCGCCGTTTTGCGGGCGCTACGCCACCCGCTACCAACAGATTTTCGGCGGCCGCAGCAGCAACGAAGCCGCGCAGCTCGACCGGCTGATCCCGCTGCGGAGCGCCGAGCTAGAGACCGCCGCGGCGGCCGTGGGACGGGCCGAGCAGTGGACGCTTCGCGTCGCCCGCCAGGACAGCAACTCCGCGGACGGGATCCTGCAGGCGATGCAGCTCATGGCGCTCAACCGGCGGGCGTTCGTCCAGATCGCCAAAGACTACAACCGCCGGATCGCACGGTACGCAGAGCTTGCGTCGCCCGAAGGAGTTGCTCCCGAGACGCTTATCAGCATGCTGATCGAAACGCCCGAGGGCCCGGGTCGCACGTCGGTTGCCGGCCGCGACCCGGCTCCCTCGCTAGGCCAGCCGGCGTTCCGCTCGCCCCTGGTCGGCCCCGCGACCGGGGGGCTACGATAAAGCGGTCCCTTGAGCGAAAGATGACTGCGACTGCTGTAAAACCTCTCTGGATCGGCGACCTCAAGGTCGATCCGCCGATCCTGCAAGCCCCGATGGCGGGGTTCACCAACTCTGCGTTCCGGCAGATCGTCCGCGGCTTCGGCGGCGCCGGGCTGCTGGCCACCGAGATGGTCAACGCCAAGGGCTTCGTCTGGCTCGATGAGCAGGAAGCCTGCCATCCCGACCGGCTGTGGGGCGTGGCGGACGAACCTCGGCCCCTGGCGGTGCAGATCTGGGACAACGACCCAGAGACCCTGGCCAAGGTGGGCGCCCGGCTGGCCCACGAGTACCGGGTGAGCGTGGTCGACATCAACTTCGGCTGCCCCGTGCGGCAGGTTACCGAGAAGGCGCACTCCGGCAGCTACCTGCTGCGGACCCCCGACCGGATGGGGGCGATCATCGAACGCGTGGTCGAGGCGTGCCACCCAACCCCGGTGACGGCCAAGACGCGGCTGGGCTGCTCGCGCGATCGGATCAACATCATCGAAGTGGCGCAGGTAGTTGAAGACGCCGGCGCCGCAGCGTTGACCGTCCACGGCCGGACCGCGGCCGACATGTTCCGCGGCTCGGCGGACTGGGACCTGATCGCCCAGATCAAGCCGCACCTGAAGCGGATCCCGCTGATCGGCAACGGCGACCTCGACTCTGCGGAGAAGGTGGTGCAGGCCTTCGAGCGTTATGGGGTCGATGGCGTGATGATCGCCCGCGCGAGCCTCAACAAGCCGTGGCTGTTCGCGCAAGCGGCCGCGGCGCTACGCGGCGACCCCGTGCCGCCCGACCCGACGCTTGCGGAGGAGCGCGAGCTGATGCTGCACCACTTCGACCTGGTGATCGAGCGTTTCGGCGAGCCAAAGGCCGTGGTGCTGATGCGGAAGTACGCCTGCTGCTACGCCCAGGGGCGGCCTGGGGCGCGGGAGTTCCGCAAGCAGGTGGCGCGGATCGAAACGGCGGCCGCGTTTCAGCAAGTAGTCGCCGATACCTTTCCGCGAGACAGGGCGCCCGCCGCACCGGCGCTCACGCCCGCTTCTTGAAGTCGCCCATCTTGTAAGAGACCCAGTAGTCGTCCAGCGCCAGCTTCACCTTGTTGCTCATCAGGTAGAGGCCGATGATGTTCGGGACTGCCATGGCCAGGATCATCAGGTCGCTGAAGTCGAGCACGTTCTTTGCGTCGATCACGGCGCCAAAGAACACCGCTCCGAGGAACAAGATGCGGTACGGGAGGGAAGCCGCCGTGCCGAACAAGAAGGTGGCGCAGCGCTCGCCGTAGTAGGACCAGGAGATCATTGTCGAGTACGCGAACAGCACCACCGCCACCGCGAGCACGTAGGGGAACCACGAAACCGCGGACCCAAAGGCCATGCTGGTGAGCTGGGCGCCCTGGTTACCGTCGATGATCGCCTGGTTGGCCGGGTCGGCGTAGACGCCGGTGACGACGATCACCAGACCGGTCATGGTGCAGATCAGCACGGTGTCGATGAACGGCTCGAGGAGCGCCACAATGCCTTCACGGACCGGGTACTTGGTCTTTGCCGCCGAGTGTGCGATTGCGGCGGAGCCGACGCCGGCTTCGTTCGAGAAGGCCGCCCGTTTGATGCCCACCATGGCGGCGCCGAGTACGCCGCCGTAGATGCTGTTTTCTGCAAATGCGAGTCGGAATATCTCAGAGAACGCCCAGCCGATCTTGTCGTAGTTCATCACCAGGATGGCCGCTGACGTCAGCACGTACACGACGCACATCAGAGGGACGATCTTCTCCGCAGTAGCAGCGATTCTGCGGATGCCCCCAAGGATCACGACCGCTACCAGAAACGCCATCACGAGCCCGTAGACCCAGCGATAGGAGTTCAGCTCTTGGGGGTCGACGCTGAAATACTGGATAATCGCCTCGTTCACCGCCAAACGCGACTGCGATACCTGGAACGCGCACCCGCCGCCGAATGAGGCGCCAATGCAGAGCACCGCGAAGAGTCCGGCCAGCCCGACACCGAGAGGGCCGAGACGCATGTCCTTGAGCCCGTCGCTTAGATAGCGCATCGGCCCGCCGGAGACGCTGCCGTCTGGCAGGACGCGGCGGTACATCTGACCGAGCGTGCATTCGGTAAACTTGCTCGTCATGCCGAAGAGGCCGCAGAGCACCATCCAAACAATGGCGCCCGGGCCACCGATCCCGACCGCAACCGCGACACTGCCGATGTTCCCAAGTCCTACCGTCGCGGAAAGGGCCGAAGCCAAGGCCTGGAAGTGCGAGACCTCTCCTTCGTCGTCTTTGTCGTCGTAGTCCCCCTTGGTGACGCGGATCGCGTGCCAGAAGGCCCGGATGTTGATAAAGCCCATCCGCAGCGTGAGAAATACCGCCCCCAAGGCCAACCAAACGACCACGGCCGGGATAGGCGCTTTGGTTTCCCAGCGACTGCCAAGGTTGTAGAACAGCACGGCGCCGATCGGCTCAACGATCCGTTTGCCGAACCAGGCATCGACCTTCGCCATCCAGTCGTTCGTTGCCTCGGCAACCGCACCCGACGGGTCTTGGGCCGCTGGGTTTTCTACCGGTGGGGGAGGGGCGTCCTGGCCGGCAACCGGTCCGGCGAGCGACGCCAGCAAGAGCAGTGCGGGCAAGCGCCAAGAGCGGGCGACGGTAAACCAGAGCATAGCGGGTCTGTTGGATGGTGCAGGGACAGCACGGCCGAGTCTGCCGCGGGCCGATTGCGTTTGGGCTTCGCCTGCTAGAACGGCGGGCCGACCCGCCTGTTTCCAGTTCGAACCCCCGCCACTTCTTCTTCTAGTTGACAAACCGTTGCCAGTCAACACGTTACGGCTAGACGGGATTAAACACAGGGAGGGTTGTCAAAAACATTCGATCGGGTACGATTTGGGAGATGAGTGCTGTCACTGCAGAAAGCGTCGATCGCCGCCTCCTCGACCATTTGCGTCGCGAGGGTCCGATGGACATTGACGGAGTCGAGCAACTGCTCGGCGTTACGGCCACGGCCGTTCGTCAGCGCTTTCGGCGGTTGATGGCCGACGGGCTGGTGGAGAGGTCTGTCAACAAGCACGGGCGGGGACGACCCGGGCACTTGTATCATCTGACGGAAAAGGGACTCGCCCAAGCCGGCACAAACTACAGCGATTTGGCCGAGACGCTGTGGGAAGAGGTCCGGGCGATCCCAGACGCCGCGGTGCGGCTCGGGCTCGTGCAGAGGTTGGGTCAGCGGCTAGCCGAAAAGTACGCCTCCCAAGTCAACAGCGAAGACCTGGCGGTGCGGATGCAGGAGATGGCCGGCCTGATGGCCGACCGCGATGTACCGATCAGCGTAGATGAATCGAGCGGTCTGCCGGTGCTCAACGTGCTGGCCTGCCCCTACCCGGGTCTCGCCGTGAACGACCGGGAGGTCTGCCATATGGAACAAGCGATGATCTCGGAGCTGCTGGGGCGGGGGGTCGAGTTGTCTGAGTGCCGCCTCGACGGGGGGGCCTGTTGTTCGTTCCAACCGAACGGCGACGAGTGAGTTGCGCATGAACCCACAACAATCTCCAGAGCTTTCGACACGCCCATGGATTGAAGGGCGTTTCGAAGAAAACGTCATCACGACGACCGTAGAGCAAGCGATCAACTGGGCGCGCCAGTCGAGCATCTGGCCGATGACTTTCGGGTTGGCGTGTTGTGCGATTGAAATGATGGCTGCCGGCGCCAGCCGGTACGACATGGACCGTTTCGGGGCCGGGGCGTTCCGCGCCACGCCGCGGCAGGCCGATTTGATGATTGTCGCCGGCACCGTGACCTACAAAATGGCGAGCCGTGTCCGTCGGCTCTACAACCTGATGCCGGACCCGAAGTTCGTCATCGCGATGGGCGCCTGTACTGTCGGCGGCGGACCCTACTTCAAGTGGGGCTACCACGTGGTGAAGGGAGTCGACCTAGTGGTTCCGGTAGACGTTTACGTCCCCGGCTGCCCGCCAAGACCCGAAGCGCTGCTCGAGGGCCTGATGCGGGTGCAGGACAAGATCAACAGCCAGCGGATTGTGAAACGATCGTCCGACAACCGGTTGGGGGCCGAGGCGGCCGAGCTTGAAGACGCACTGCCAACCCCCCACCACAGCGGCTACGCCGACCCGCCCGCCGGCCCCGAGCCGCTCTTCCACCATCAAAAACTAACTTCCTAGACCGAACCAACCGCAAGTCAGTAAGAAATGACCGAAACGTTAGCGATCAAGAACCTGCACGTCTCCGTTGAGGGAAAGCCCATCCTCCACGGCGTGAACCTGTCCATTAACCGCGGCGAAACCCACGCGCTGATGGGGCCCAATGGCTCTGGCAAGAGCACCCTCGGCGCGGCCGTCATGGGTCACCCCAGCTACGAAGTGACCGAGGGTTCCGTCACGCTCGGCGGCGTCGACATGCTAGAGCTGGACGCCTCGGAACGGGCGCGGGCCGGGCTGTTCATGGCGTTTCAACGCCCGATGGCGGTGCCGGGCGTAAAGATGGCGGACTTCCTTCGCCACGCTACGACCAATGTACGCCGTCCCGAACGCAAAGAAGGCGAAGAGCTGATCCCGATGCGTGAGTTCCGCAAAGAGCTCAAAGAGAAGATGGCTCAACTTCGCATGGACCCCGAGTTTGCCCGGCGGTATGTGAACGACGGGTTCTCCGGCGGCGAGATGAAGCGGGCCGAGATCCTGCAAATGGCGATGTTGCGGCCGAAGTTCGCCATTCTTGACGAAACAGACAGCGGACTCGACGTCGACGCGGTGCGACTCGCTAGTGAGTCGATCGCCCAGATCGGCAAGGAACAACTCGGGGGCGCCCAGATGGGGATCCTGATCATCACGCATCACGACAAATTGCTGGAGCGCAACACCCCCGATTTCACGCACGTGATGCTGGGCGGGAAGATCGTGGAAACCGGCGGCGTGGAGCTGGCTCAGGAGCTCTACACGTCTGGCTACGACCGCGTCCGCGCCGCGTACCCCGACGCCGCGGCGATTGAGCGTGAGATGGCCGAAGCGGATCAACTCGAAACCGTCGGCTAAGACAAAGCCAGTGCAATCAACGCCGACCGGCGTTTCAGACTTAAAGCGAGCCATACAATGACTACGGAACTCTTGGCGCCCACGGATCCGCTTGAGAGCGAGATCAACAAGTACGACTTCATCACCCAGACGACCGGCGTCTTCAAGGCCCAGCGCGGTCTAAACGCCGAAGTGGTGGCGCAGATCTCCGAGATGAAGCAGGAGCCCGCCTGGATGCGGCAGTTCCGCCTCGACTCCCTCAAGATCTTTGAGTCGAAGCCGATGCCCAAGTGGGGGGGCGACATCAACATCGACTTCAACGACATCTTCTACTACCTGAAACCGACCGCCGGCCAGGGGAAGACGTGGGAAGATGTCCCCCAGGAGATCAAGGACACCTTCGACAAGCTCGGCATCCCCGAGGCGGAAAAGAAGTACCTAGCAGGCGTGAAGGCGCAGTTTGAGAGCGAGGTGGTCTACGGCTCGCTGCAACAAGACCTGGGCGACAAAGGCGTAATCTTTACCGACACCGACACGGCGCTGCGCGAGCACCCCGAGCTGCTTCGCCAGTACTTCGGCAAGATCATCCCGCCCAACGACAACAAGTTTGCGGCGCTCAATTCGGCGGTGTGGTCCGGCGGATCCTTCATCTACGTACCGCCCGGCGTGAAGATCGACTTCCCTCTGCAGGCCTACTTCCGCATCAACGCGGAGAGCATGGGACAGTTCGAGCGGACTCTTATCATCGTCGATGAGGGCGCTGAGGTGCACTACGTTGAGGGCTGCACCGCCCCTATGTACACAACCGAAAGCCTGCACTCGGCCGTGGTGGAGATCGTGGTAAAGCGGAACGGACGCTGCCGCTACACCACAATCCAGAACTGGGCTAACAACATCTATAACCTGGTCACCAAACGCGCCATGGCGTACGGCGACTCTCTGATGGAGTGGATCGACGGCAACCTGGGGAGCAAGCTCACCATGAAGTACCCGGCCGTCTATATGATGGAGCCGGGCGCGCGGGGTGAGATCCTCTCGATCGCTTTCTCCAGCAAAGGCCAGCACCAGGACGCGGGCGCCAAGCTGGTTCACTGCGCCCCGAACACTTCGGGGCGGATAATCAGCAAGAGCATCAGCAAGAACGGCGGACGCAGCAGCTACCGCGGGCTGTGCAAGGTGGAAGACGGCGCCCACGGCTCGAAGAGCAGCGTGGTGTGCGACGCTCTGATCCTCGACCCCGATAGCCGTAGCGACACGTACCCGTACATCGAGGTCGATGAACAAGACGTGCAGATTGAGCACGAAGCGTCCGTATCGCGGATTGGCGAGGAGCAGCTCTTCTACCTGATGAGCCGAGGCATGACCGAGGCCGAGGCGAGCAGCATGATCGTCTCAGGATTCATCGAACCGCTCATCAAAGAGCTTCCGATGGAGTACGCCGTAGAGATGAACCGCCTGATCGAACTGCAGATGGAAGGGAGCGTAGGTTAGCCGGCCCCCAACTCCGCCGGCGGTAGGCATGCCTAGCGCCCGGCGCAATCCCCGGGGCGACGAGAGCCGCTCAGGGTTTGGGCTACAAATCTCGCGCAGAAGCCTGCCGCAGGCGCAAGGCGCCGGAAAGCGGGTCCCGATCAAAGCTCTTTTAAATACTCAGCCAACCAGATTTCGTACATGACCGATACGCTAACCGCCGGCAGCTTTACCGCGGAATCTTTTCGTGACTTCGTCGATTCACGCAATGAACCAGGCTGGGTCGCCGATGCGCGGCGAGAGGCTTGGCGGACTTACTCAGCACTAGGCTGGCCGTCCCGCAACGACGAGCAGTGGATGCGGACGGACGTTCGCTTGTTCAAGATCGATCGGTTCGCTCCGCCGATGGGGGACGCGCCGTCCGACACGCCCCCGGGGCTGCTGAGCCAAGGCCTCCAGCTCGCTGGGTCCGTTGCATCGCACAACAGCCACTCGGTCTCGTCCACGCTAGACCCAGGCTTGTATGAGAAAGGAGTGCGGTTCGGACCGATCGGCGAGATGCTGGCCCAGCACGGCGACCTGCTCCGGCCCTACTTTGAACGGCAACTGGTCGAGCCCACGACCGACAAATTCTCCGCTCTAAGCTCTGCCTTTTGGGCCAGCGGCGCGGTGCTCTTTGTCCCGAAGGGCGTCTGCATCGACCAGCCGTTGCACGTGCTCTCGGCCATCAGCGCCGGCGGGGTCGACTTGTCGCGGACCTTGGTGATCCTCGAGGCGGGCGCCGACGCGACGCTGCTCACGGAGACCGCCAGCGGCGACGACCTGCCTGGTTTTCACTGCGGCGCCATCGAGTTGATCGTCGGCCGAGGCGCGCGGCTGCGGTTTGTGAATCTTCAGAACTGGTCACAGAAGGTCTGGCACTTCGCCCATCAGAAGGCGGCTGTCGGCAGGGAAGGGCGGTTGCAATGGACGCTGGGGGCGCTCGGCGCCCGCGTCGCCCAGGTTAATCAGAGCGTCTCACTGGTGGGGCAGGACGCCGAAGCGCAAGTAAACGGCGCCATGTTTACCCAGGCATCTCAGCACCTCTGCTACAACACCCACCAGCACCACGAGGCGCCTTACTGCCGCAGCGACCTGCTCTACAAGAACGCGCTTCAGGACCGCTCCCGGACCGTGTGGCGAGGCATGATCAAGGTTGATAAACCTGCGCAACGCACCGACGCCTACCAGCGGAACGACAACTTGATGCTCTCGGCGGACGCACGGGCCGATTCGATCCCGGGGCTCGAAATCGAGGCCGACGACGTCCGCTGCACTCACGGAAGCACCAGTGGCCGGGTCGACGAGCAGCAGCTCTTTTACGCGATGAGCCGCGGGTTCACGCGGAAGGAAGCAATCCGGATGATAGTGGCCGGATTCTTCCAACAGGTGTTTGACCGGATCACGATCGAGAGCGTCCGCGACGCGCTCGCCGAAGCGATCAGCCAGCGGGTTCAGGACATTTCTTGAAGCGACGGGCAACTGAGCATTTAGGTCTCCGGACGTAGGGCGATCCCGTCTTCATTCGTGCATCCCATACCAACCGGCAATCCATGCCTGGCTTTATCGACGTCGCCGCTGAGTCTGAGATCCCCGATCCCGGTTCGCTGCTCGCGGAGGTCGACGATCGATTGGTCGTGGTAGTGCATGCAGCGGACCACTGGTACGCGCTTGACGACGTTTGCACTCACGACGGCGGACCGCTCAGCGATGGCGCCATCGACCCTAGCAAGCCTTCCATCGCCTGTCCCAGGCACGGGGCGGAGTTCGACCTGCGCAACGGCGCGGCCCTCACCATGCCCGCCACCAAGCCAACCATCGCGCATGAGATCAAGGTTGAGGGGGGCAGAGTCCTGGTGCGGCTCTGCGGCGACTAGGCCCAAGTTGGCCCATTGCTCGATCTGAGTCGGCTCCCAACGGCCATGGCCAGGAACATCGTCGCGGCCACTACACCCAGCGGCTCCGGCACGGGAGATCCGCCGGCCATGGCTGCGGGCTCGCCAAAATTGGCGCGCCACAAGTTGTAGTCGTCCCTGTTTACGATGCCATTGCCGTCCGCATCTGCGGGGAGGTTGACGCCTTTGATGGCGAACGTGTCGCGCCATACGGTGAAATCGGCAGCATCGACGAACCCGTGGAGATTGAAGTCGCCGACCGGCCCGCCCGCCACTACCTGGTAGCTAAACGGGATCGAGACCGAGGCGTTGACTGCTGCTTGGCTGCTCGAGGTGATGAGCAGGCTCCCCATCGTCAGCCCGATCGTGCTGGTGTCGAACACGACCTGCGCGACGCTGGCCCCTGCCAGAGCGAGGCTAGTCCCTGAGGCGCTCCCCGTCAGGCTACCCGACGTCGACAACGCCCAATCAAGCTCGTCTGCCCCCAAGGCCGCGACTACGTTCGCCGCGTTGCGGATTAAAACGTCGAGCGAGAACGCCTCGCCTTGCGTCAACATCGTCGGCGCCGTGGCGGTCGCTACGTTCAGCACTGCCGGAAGCTGATCGTCCACCATCACCGGGAGGTGGTCGCTGAAGTTATACAGAACGCTAGCCGGCTGAGACCGCCCCGACGCGGGCGACGTGATGTTCTGATTGTAGATTGTAGGAGGTGCCGTCATAGCCGAAGGCTTGGTACGAGTGCTGCAGCGATCCAAGCCCGGTGGACGTGGGGCCCAGGTAGCTCAGGCCCTCGCCATCCAGCAATCCGGAGGTGACCAGTTGCATATCAAGGCGGTCGTCGACGCCGCCGCTGCTGCTGCGCCGACGGCTTCTCGGCCCCCGTGTCGAATACCTTCGCCGCAGAGCCCATCAGCTGCTTCTTCCAGAGGTAGTACTGCGTCGGGTTGATCCCCTCACGGCGGCACAGCTCGCTCGTCTCCACCGAACCGTCCAGACCCGCCACCACTATCCGCAGCTTCTCTGAGGCCGTCCAACTACGACGCTTCGCCTTCTCGCTCATCGTCTCCTCCTTCCTGGAATTAGCCCAGGATTCTACCAAGGAAAGAGGGGGAGCTAACTTGAAGAAAGTCCCACTTGGGGTGACGCACGCCCCGCCGGCAGCGGGGGTCGTCAAGACAAGAATACGTCTCCAGAAGAGTCACCGCATGCATCGCCCAGGCTCCTTCCAACAGAGAAGCACTCCGGCAAGGCGCTCCTACAACAGAGCCTTGAGTCTGTTTCTCGAAATCGACTTCGCAGTTTTCCTGGGCTGGGAGGCCACGGTCGCGCGAGGGATAGCTGACGCGTTAGCCGCCGTTCACAACCCACACTCCTTGAGAAAGACGAGCGGTCTGTGGACGACTTCGCCGTCGAGCGCCGCGGAGCATCACTCATCAAGGGATCCGGCAGCGCCAAGCAATGATGGATTGCCGACAAGACACGAGAGGGCGCGAAGCGAAACTGCTACTTTGGCTTGGCTGCCCCAAGATCTTCGAATCATGCAAACCCTCACGCGCTGGCTCGTTATTGATTTGCGGGACGTCTGGAGCCGGTATCCAAGCGGGATAGCAAGAATGTCACTGAGACCTCGTGCGGAATCTACACCGAGACGGTTGCGGACGATGTCGATCTGCTATGATGGCAGGCGTCGGGCACCCCCAACCGTGCGGAAACGGTCATACAGTGGCCACTCCGCTGCGCCCAATCGGCGTGCCTCGCGTTTCTCCAGAGCAGCATACCGAGGAGTCACGTCTGTGCAGAACCCAGAACTAAGGCCAAGCCTCTCCTGGGGCCGAGTCTTCCTCGTCGCGGCGCCGTTGGCGGTCATCGCGTCTGCGATCACCTTCATTTGGACGTCGTCTGTCCAGGACGACGCCCGGTCCGCGCTTGAAAGGAACGTCCTGTCCAAGATGCTGCTGCAGGCGGTAGAGCCCGCTGGCAGCGGGTTAGTCATGGCGGATTCTGATGGCGACCTAGTGGCGGACACCCCACCGGAGCCCGACTCCCTGCAGCACCCCGATAAACTTGTGTTCGCCTATATCGCAGAAGAACAGGAGGAGTCTCCGTCCGGTCAGAATTGGCAAGAGCTGACAGAGGCGATTTCGAAAGCGGTCGGCAAACCGGTGGAATTCGCCTCGTTTACCAAGGTCAATGAACAGCTAGAGGCGTTGCGGATCGGCCAGGTCCACATCATAGGCTTGAGCACCGGCGCCGCCCCGCTGGCGGTCGACTCGGCCGGTTTCGTGCCGCTTGCTACGCTGGCCCAGCAATCAGGGGACGTCGGCTACGAGATGCAGATCATGGTCCCCGCAGACAGCCCCATCAAGGAAACCGCAGACCTACGGGGCAAACGCGTCGTCTTCGTCCGGCCTACGTCGAACTCCGGATTCAAGGCGGCGTTTGTCTACCTCTACAAGCGGGAGGGGCTGCTCCCCGAGCAGGACTATCAGTGGAGCTTCTCGCTTTCGCACAAAGACTCAATCCGGGCGCTCTTGAAGGGCGGAGCCGACGCCGCCCCGGTGGCTAGCGATTTGCTGGCTGAGATGATCGAGTCGGGCGAAGTGCCGCCCGGCGCGCTGCGATCAATCTACGATTCAGAGCGGTTCCCGCCGGCGGTGATTGGCTGTGCTCACGACCTGCCGGCCGATGAAGTGGCTTCGATCCGAAACGCCCTGACTGGCTTCAACTGGGATGGCACCGGGGTGCAGCGCGAGCTCGGCCCGACGGGCGCCGCGAGGTTCGTAGAGGTCAACTACAAGAACGACTGGGCGAATATTCGACGGATCGATGAAGCCGTGCGGGAAGTTCTTAGCGGCGACGGCAATTGACAGGGGCCTTGATCGGGACCATTCGCCCCTACGCCAACCTTGCTTCGAGGGGGTAGACTAGGTTGCCGAGTAATCCGCCGCAGTGACCGCCCGAAGCCGTTGAGGAGCAATCCAAATGCCTGTCTCTGAAGATCAAGTTCGCGAGGCCCTAAAGCAGGTCATCGATCCCGAGCTGTTCGTCAACATCGTCGATCTAGGGCTGATCTACACGGTCAACATCACTGAAAGTGACGCGGCCGAAGACGGTGCTTCGGCCGACGGCGCGGCGGTCGAGGTCGAAATGACCATGACCAGCCCGGCGTGCCCGGCTGGTCCTCAGTTGCTGGCTCAGTCGAAGGAAGCTGTCGGCAATATGGAGGGGGTGCAGAATGTAGACGTGAAGCTCGTAATGACCCCCCCCTGGACCCCCGATCGGATGACCGAAGACGCCCGCGACCAGCTCGGCATTTTCTAGCCCAGCAGCAGTGCGCTCATGCGGGTCTTCTTGTACGAGTGGGTAACGGGCGGCGGCCTGGCAGGGGTCGCCGGGAGGCTCCCGGAGTCTCTCCTGCGAGAGGGCTTGGCGATGGTCCAGGCCGTTGCGGCCGACCTCCTGCAAACCCCCGGCTACCGGGTCACCCTGATGGGAGACCTCCGCGTTCCACAACTAGCCGCGGGCGGAGGCGAGGTCGGATGGATCGACTCACGATCAGAACACGACATCCAGTTCGCGCAAGCCGCGCAATCGGCAGACGCAACCATCTTGATCGCGCCTGAAACCGATCAGGCTTTGTTCGTGGCGGTGCAGGCAGCCGAGAAATACGGCGCTCGATTGGCGTCGCCTGGCAGCGCTTTGGTTGCGGTTGTCTCGGACAAACACGAGACCGCCGAGCGACTGATTGCCGCCGGTGTCCCGGCCCCGCTGGGCCGAGTGCTGGATTCTGACGCGTCACTTCCAGGGGGATTCCCTTACCCGGCGGTCGTCAAACCACTCGATGGGGCCGGTTCGCAAGATTGCTACGTGGTTGCCTCGTCGCTCGATCGCCCGCCGGCCTATGCATTCCCGCGTCGTATCGAGCCGATCGTGCCGGGGTTGCCGGCAAGCGTCGGGATTCTTGTCGGAAACGGGGAGATGATCACTCTCCCCCCTTGCCGTCAGGTCCTGTCATCCGACGGTCGTCTGCAATACTTGGGGGGCGCGTGCCCGCTCCCGGGGCCGCTTGCAGAAAGGGCGTCTGGCTTGGCCCGCCGCGCCGTCGAGGCCCTGCCACCGGGCGTAGGGTTCATCGGAGTAGACCTTGTCCTCGGCCCGGACCCCTCCGGACTCGGCGACCGCGTGATCGAAGTAAACCCCCGACTTACGACCTCGTTCGTCGGCTTACGCTACTTGTGCCAGGACGGCTTAGCCGCCGCGATGGTCGAAACCGCCCTGGGTCGGCCACGGCGTCCAACGTTTAGCCGCCGCTCGATCGAGTTCGACTCCGCGGGGATGGTCAGTTTTCTCGACGACGGACGCTCGGCGTGATTCCCTGGCCCATTAGCGATGGTTGGATCGGCCTCGACGTGGGAGGCGCCAATACGAAGATCGCCGGCCCAACCGGTTATACCGAACAGCTTCCGCTGGCCGTTTGGAAGTCTCCAGGAGAGCTGGCGATGCATATCGGACGATTGCTGGCCCGCGCTCCCAAGCACCACAGCGTTGCCCTGACGACGACCGCAGAGCTTGCGGACTGTTTCGCAAGCAAATCAGAGGGGGTTCGCGCGGTGATTGACGCTGTCCGCGCAGCCTGCGGTCGGTCCCGCCTCGTCGTCTATTCGACCGACCAGGGCGGATCGTTTGTCGACGGCACAGCGGCCCGGAGCAATCCGATCCCGATCGCGGCCGCCAACTGGCTTGCTCTGGCCAACTGGGCGGCCGGCCAATGGCGGCCGTCGGACGGCCTAATGATCGACTTGGGATCGACGACTACCGACATTATTTGGCTTAGAAACTCAAGGGCGGCCCCGCTGGGCACCACCGATGCCCAACGTTTGGCGAGCGGCGAGCTGGTCTACACCGGCCTCCTGCGAACGCCGGTGGCGGCCATCGCCTCGAAGCTTGCGTCTGGGGGTAAGCTTCGACGCGTAGCGGCCGAATGGTTTGCCCACGCCGCGGATGCGCACGTCATTCTCCGATCACTCCCAGAGGGGACGTGCTACGAGACAGCGGACGGACGTCCTGCCGACTGGGGACACGCCAAGGCCAGGCTAGCGCGATCCCTCTGCTTGGACGCTGGCGACCTTTCCGATTCGCAGGCGGAGTTGCTAGCGGGCGAGGTCGTACGGTGGCAGTGCCGCGCCATCGAGGACGGGATTGCTCAAGTCGCAAGCAATTCGTTGGCGCCGATTCGCCAAGTGATCGTGAGCGGCGCCGGTTGGCGGTTGGCGAAACAGGCCGTGCAGAACGTGCTGCCTAGCGCGGCGGTTGCGTCGATCGCCGGCGTACTAGGGGAGCCGGCCTGTCGGTGCGCCGCCGCTGTAGCCGTCGCTGCCCTGGCGTCCCCGATCGGGGACGGCGCATGACCAAGACGGTCATCGTGAAAATCGGCGGGAGCCTGCTACGCCGCCCCGATTGCTCGGCTGCTATGAAGCGTTGGCTCGACGCGGCCTTGCTAGCTAGCCCGTCCAGCCACTTTCTGTTGCTAGTTGGAGGCGGCGAGTTGGTGGATCGCCTCCGAGAGCTGTCGCGTCGGCACGAGATTTCAGAGGCAACGGCTCACTGGCTCGCGATCGATCTAATGGCCATCAACGCACAGATCGTGGCGGACCTGATTCCGGGGCTCGAAATCGAAAGCTCTTTCGAGAGCCTTGACGCCCGTCGAAGACTACCTGGCGCTACGCTGATGGACGTGCGCCAAGTTCTGCGTGTCAAAGAGCCACTAGCGCCCGGCACTAAGCTTGAGGCCACGTGGAGTACGACCAGCGACTCGATCGCCGCTCGAATGGCCGTCTTACTAGCGGCGGAGCTCGTTCTTCTGAAGGAAGCCTGCCCGCCGAGCGCGTGGCGGGGCGCCGACTGGGGCGAACTTGCCTCAGTCGGACTCGTAGATGCTAGCTTCTCGCTGTTTGCCGCCGAGATTTCTCACGTCGAAGTGCAAAGAATACGTGAAACAGGGCGTCGCAAACCGCTATGAGAAAACGACTTACGGCAACAAAACCGTTTCGGGAGATTTTTCGTTTTTTAGGGGTTCCTTCGTTGACTAGCTGTCGATGTCGGCTATACTGCGGATGTGTGAAGTTTCAGCACGCCCCCGGTGGGGCGGTTCAGAGCAACGAGTAGAACTAATCCTAGAAAGCGACGGTTGATCGGCTCGTGATCCCTCTCAAATGGAGGGGTCGGTAGAGCAGGTCGTCCGTCGCTTTCTTTTTGTAGATAGGTTTGGCTTCAGAGTCGGCGAGTGGCGCCGAGTATTCCAACGGCTTCCTAAACAGCTTCCCGGACTAGAACTAATTCAAAGCGGCAATCAGAAGTCTTCCCTCCGCTCCGGATCATCCGGAGCGCGTCGGACGGCTTTTGATTGCCGCTTTTTTCGTTTGGCTGCATTGAGTCGCTCCAGCCGCCAGACCCTGTTTCGAGCCGAGCGGTCCGAGTCAACCGTCCTTACCGAGTCATCCATCTTGTTCTTCGGTCGCCAGTCTCCGACGCCGTCGGCGCCCACACAACACTACCCCTGGGGGAAAAACTGATGCAACGACAACTTCGATTCCTGGCGTGCTTCGTGACGATCGCAATGGTTTCCGCAAGCGCGAACGCCGGAATGATCAGCACGTTCATCAGCAACTTCCAAGTTGCTTTCGACGGCGCCACGGGCGAGCTCACCGATTTCAACCGTCCGAACGGCGGCAATCTGGTGCCGGCCGAAGCGCGGACGTTCAGCACGCTGGAGATCGTGGTCGACGGCAGCACGGAGGTGATGAAGATGAATCCTCCGGACGCGCTGTGGGCCGACCTCAAGGTCACCAACCTCGGCTCGGCCCTGCCGATCGGCTTCCATGAGAACGTCGGCGGCGCCGGGAACCCGAGCGCCTTTGGATTCGACTTCTTCGACGCCAGCGGCAACTCCCTCCGCATCGGGATCGACGACATCACCTACGCCCTGATCTCGTTCCCCGGATTCGGAAGCACCTTCCAATTCGCCGCCGAAGGCGTGGTCCTTTCTCAGTCGCTGCCGATTAGCATGCAGTACGGTCCCAACGTACTCGTGACCTACACCGCGTCGGACGTCATGGTGATGCAGGGTGCAGGGGGTGTGACTTCCTTGATCGCCTCTGGATCCATGACGATCACCGGGCAAATGGTGCCCGAGCCCACTTCGCTCGTCGGTGGACTGCTGTCGCTCGCCGGGGTTGTTGGCTTTGGGCTACGCAAGCGTCTGGTCGCCTAAGGCCGACTTCGGCTGGGCCACTGAACTAATCGTCAACGCCGCGGGCAATCTTTGCCCGCGGCGTTTTTTTGTCGCTCTCTACGGGCTTCTTTTGAATCGCGACAACCTGCGTCTCAAATATCTCGCCGGCTCGCTCGAGTTTGAGACAGGCCTGCTCACCGTTGCAGAATCCCGCCATCAGGCTAAGCGCGTGGGTGGGATTTAGCACGGGTGTCGATTCGATGGAAGCGAGTCGGTCGCCCACACGGAGGCTGGGCGCCGCAGCATCGTCGACCTTAGCGACGGTGACGCTTGACGCTAGCGGATTTTTTGAATCGATAGAGAACGGCAAGGCGCCCGGAAGCCGGTCATGCCCCGCGCGCAGGATCTCGACACTCTTGAGAACTCGGTCGATGGGCACGGCAAAACCGATACCCGAATCGTACCATTCGGCGCTCATCCGATCTGAGCCGGCAGCGGGCAGCGGCGTTAGCAGTCCTAGAATGTGCCCGTTCAGGTCAACTAGTGGCCCGCCGTAGTTCGCGGAAGAGACCGACGCGTCCACCTGGACCGCCCTGGCGCTCAATCGGCCCAATGCGCTGACGACCCCACGCGACACATTCGGCGCGTGAGCGTTGTAGCTTCTTCCCACCGCGAGCACCGTTTGGCCGACCCGCAGCGGGCTAGCCTCCGGCTTGAGCCAGTCGTCGCCAGGACGGTCCGCTTCTGTAGGGCGCAGCAGGGCGATCTTTAGGACGTAGTCAACCGCAACGAGTTCCAGCGCAAGCTGTTCGCCGCCGGTCAAGACCGCGATCACCGCCGTGGGTGGATCTTCGAATCCAAAACTAGTCGTCACGACCCACCCGTCGCTGGATAGGAGCAGCCCAGAAATCGCCCGCCCCAAAGGGACTCCCTCAATAGAGGAGACCCCGCCCACTAGGCGAAGTTGAACGACACGCGGTTCGACCTGGCGAACCGCTGCGGCTGTCGCAGCGGTGTACAGATCGGCGTCGCGAGCGGCACACTCACGCGCCGTGACGATCAAGACGGCCCCATAGAAAAACGACGAGAGCGCTCGGTAGGTCATGGAGCTTCTTCCTGGGCGTCGATCACAATTACAACCAAGCGATGGCCACGCTTGATCGTGAGTTGTAGATCGGAGTCGACTCGGCGGCGGTCCGGAGAGATAAGTGCAAGCAAGTCTCTCTGCGAGGAAACAACATCGTCGCCCACCGAGACAATCAGATCGCCCGCTGCCAATCCGGCCTGCCGCGCCAGCGACTCGGATCGTACGTAGTCCACATACGGTGGGGTGCGGGGCGACAGGTCGGGTATCATTGCAAACCCAAACTCAGCGAAGGTCGAAACAGTCACACCTGCCGCAGGCTGTGGTGATCGTTCAACGACGGCTCCGGTCAGGAGTACTTCGATCCGATCCGCGACAACATCGGCGGAGATCACCGGATTGACGATGAGGCCGGTCGCTTCGTTCGTGACTTCACGAGACATCAACCCAATGGGCGTTCCATCCGCAGCCAAGACGAGCCCACCGGGCAGGCCCGGGACCCCTGTAACGCTGTCCAGCAAGAATGGACTACCAGCGCCCGCGACGCTGTCGGCAGGGGGGATAAGACCTCCCACAACGCCCGTAATCAACGATACGGGTTCGTCCCCAGCAGCTATGCCGAACACGTTCGCAAAGACTAGAGCGCTCTGGCCTATCTCGGGGCTACTCTCGCTTCGAAACTTTACAAATGGGGCGAGCGAGAGCGGCGGCATCGCCCGAAGCAACGCGATGCCCGTGATCGGGTCACTGCCGACAACCTTGGCGGATCGACGACTCCCATCGTTCATGACCGCGACCGCTTCGCCTTGCTCCAGAACAAGCGTATCGATCGTTGCGATGAGGCCATCGGCCGACACCACAACTCCCGTCTGATAGTGCGCGAGCCCGCCAAGACCACCTCCGCCGTACAGCTTCACCACGCGCGGCTGGCCGTATGCGTTGGCGTCTGCGACTGCCTCGGCCCTCGAATGTAGGGTGAAACAGAAAACGCATAGTGGAAGAAGCCATACAGCGATACCGCGTGATGGGCTCATTAGCTACTCCTTCCGATCTGGGTTCGCTTCTAACCAACCAAGAGGAGACTGCTTATCGATTCGCCATGTAGAAACGCTGCCATCAGCGTTCTCGATATGGGCTCGAAGCGCAGGCTCAGAAGCGTCGCGATCGAGACGGACGACGCACGGGGGACGAGTCGGCCCCAGCCAGACCTCGAACCCAAGCAAACTGGACGATTGGCGATCAAAGTAGAACTGCGCGACAGCCCCACCGTGCTCGACGTGCACGGCGTCGCAAAGCTCCTCGGGGATCGGCCAAGGCGTCTGACCCCAGGCGACTGATCGATCAAGCGGCTCACGCAGCAGCAAGCGACGAAGCAGATCAAAACCCACCAACAGACCGCCGCTACCCGGCGGAGCGTCTTGCACGTCCATGGGTCGGGCCGGCTCGACGAAAAACTTACCCCGATCAACTTCGAGACTCGAATGCCCGGCTCCCAACAACAGAACCACCGGCTTCCCCTGACTGTCTTCGCCACCGATCTCCCACGGCGATCCTGCTTCGCGAGGCGAAGATCGCCGGCCGAGCAAACGCTGCAACTCCCGTTCATTGATCGAACTATTTGCTAGCCCTAATGCCAGATTGAGCGACGGCGTTTTCTGTCCGCCGGCAGGCGTCGGTCTAGCTTGGCGGGTTACAGCCCCGATCAGTTCTCCCTCCGCGTGCCGAGAGGCCAAACGAACACGCATGGAGTGCGATTCGCCACCCCGCTTGATGTCGATTGCCACGACCCAGCCGGCTGGGTAGACGCCGATCGCGTTCTTGAGCGAGTTTGCCGAATGGATCGGCCGCCCATCGATCGCCACCACACGATCGCCGCTCCGCAGACCGGCGCGTGCCGCTGCCGACCTGGGTTCCACCTGGTCGATGACTGCGGCGCCAGCCAAGGTTACGGCTGTGGCTTCCAGCGAAGCGTGATCAACGATCCGTCCCACCCGCATCTGCGGCAGAAACCGCATCGCTTGATTGATGGAAACAGCATACCCGACGCCCACATTCACCCGTCCCCGCTCTCCGAAAGAAGCCCGTCCATTGATGCCTATCAACTCCCCGCTGGAGTCGAATAACGGACCACCAGAGTTTCCAGGATTGATGGCTGCGTCGGTCTGCAGGCAATCGGCGTACTCGAGGATCGTGTCCGCTGGGTATTGGTATCGCCCCACACCGGAAACGATCCCGCACGAGACGCTCGGGCGAAAATCGGTCGCCAACAGGAAGGGATTGCCCAACACGATCGCTTCGTCGCCAATCCGAACCTGATCGCTGTCGCCGATCCTGGCCGCGGGAAAGTTGTCGCGGCCAGCCAGTTGGATCACCGCGATATCGCCCGTTGGGTCAAGGCCCACCAACTCTGCGTCGTACGTTCTGCCGTCTGGCAGCCCGCAGATCATCGTCGCGCCGCACGGGGCTACGACGTGAAAGTTGGTGAGCGCCAAACCCGTCGGCGAAACAAGCACGCCAGACCCTCCCCCGTCGCCGCCGGGCTCCATTACCGCCACGACACACGGGGTGACCTCCTCGATGGTCGCTACTCGAAGTCGCTCGATCTCCTGAACCTCGGCTGGGACCGCGCCGACACTGCGCGCTGCGAGGTTCGCCGTAGCAATAAGGATGGCCGGCAGGAGGGTCCGCATCATCGGACAAACCTCGCGTCGGCAAGCACAACTCGGTCGCCAATGTCGAGATTCTCGCCGAAATCGATCACAATCGTGATCTGACGGAAGCCCTGAGTATCGATGCGCAGCGGGACCGCTGGTTCGCCACTACGCAGCGCCTGCTCAATCAACACCTCGTCGTCGCCGGAGACGCTTACCAGTGCAGAGGCGATGGCCGGCGCACTCGGATCGAGCCCTACCAGTCCAGCAAAGTGATTGAACCCCTCTGGGCGGGCGAACACGAGGGTCGTTCGGCTCCGCGCCGCTACGCCTTTGGCGAAAGTCTGCTCTTTGCCAAAGCCGTCACTCGCGTCCACAAGCAACCGCAGCGGTCCCCCATCATACGCCCGGTCCCAACGGGGCTCAGCCAGCCGCGCGGCCAACTCGCTTGCCTCTGAATCTATGGCGAAATACGTCTTCACGTCCACGCGCAACGGCGTCAGGTCGCTCAGGTAGGCCACGTTTCCCGCCCTGAAGTCGAGACGCGCAACCCCTCCAGATTTCAACGCGAACGCTTCTCCACATCGGGTCACGACCGAGAAGCCCGACTTCGCGCCGTACCGCACGGAGCTTAGCGACAGTCGCAAGTGATGCTGCCCGGTGGCGACTGCGGTCTCCTCGGCAACTTCGGACTCCGTCGACCCGGAGAGAAACAGGCCGACGAGCTTTCTACGCGGCACGTCGATGGGTTCTCCGTCGAGCAAGACTCGTACAGACTCGGGGCTGGCCGAGACCGCGACAATCTCGACTCGATCGAGGTCGCCCGATCCTCGCTCGATGATGATCGAGTCGAGCGCATCGCGTCGGTCGGCGAGGTCTCGCCATTGTTGGCTCTGCTGGTCGTTCAACTCTCGGTAGCGGAACGCACGAACCGATCCTGGCTCGACGCCTTGCGGCTCCGACCCAACCTGCAGCGGCGATGCTAGTACGACGGAGCATCCCGTAGCGTCCCACGCCCAATCCGACACTGGCGCCAGCGATCCATCCCGCAACTCTAGCCACCCAGCGGGCTGATCGGACGCCGATACGGCGTCTGGGAACTCGATTTGCTCGAGTTCAGCCCCACCGATCTGCCTCACGTCACCGTCCCACGTCATTCGCAGCCCCTCCGCGTCGATGCGGATAGTACGACCGGAGAGAGTGGTTCCGTCGAGCAACGTGGCTCGCACCGGAGCGAGCTCGTCACTCTCAGGAGCCGCGGGCGACTCTGTCGTGGTCCAGGCCAGACAGAGCAGGATCGGAAGCCAAGCAAGAAGCCGGACGTTCTTCATTGGGGTTCCTCCCTCGGTGCGTCGCTCCCAGACAGGTTCTTGAAATACTCTTCCACCACCGCACGATAGTGCGGCGGGAAGTCTTGCTGAATCTGCTGCAGAACCCTGCTGCGTTCGGCAGGGGGCATCGATCCCCAATCCGTTTCCCCGTCGACGATCCGCATTGGGACTTGGCCGTCCCCCTTCAAGTCGCCAGGCCGGCTTTCCTCCATGGGTTGGGCTGCTGGCGCCTGTCCCGACGCGGATCCGCTGGCTGCGGAAGACGACTTCTCGCCGCGTTGCTTCTCCATCTCCTTGATAAGCCTGTCGAGCGCATCGACGACACGACGCTGCTCGCTGACATCTTCTTCTTCACAGCGTCCCAGACTAAGTCGACGCTCCACGTCTCGCATCTGCATCGCTATGAAGCTGGCCCCTCCCGGCTTGAGAGACTCACACTGTCGCAGGATGACGTCAGCAACGTATCTCTGCCTCGGGGCGGAAAGCTCGCCCATCGCCCGGAGTTGCTCACAGGCCACTTTCGCTCCATCTAGGTCCATTAGCAGGAAGCGACTCACTGCTTCGCAGTAGTGGAGCGTCGCAGGGCAGGGCGGGTCTTGCTCTTGCAGGCCGTCCAGCCATGCAAGCGCCGCCTCGTACCGTCGACCGGCGACCATCGCCCGCGCGATCTCAAGTTGAACCGAGGCGACAAGCTTCGCCGGCAGCGGGCCTTCCCGGAGCCAAGCCGGGGGCGTTTCGGGGGCCGCTTCTACATCCTTCAGCAACAACTCGATCGGCTCGCTCCTCGACCGAGCAAGGCGGACGAACTCCGCCAGCCTCTCGTCCTCGCCAAGCTCATCCGACGGCGCAAACGTGAGCCGTTGTTCCAGCAGCCACGATTCAAGCGTTGGCGCCGCGGCTTCGACGTTCCCGGCAGCCAGCAGCAACCATGGGATAGCACTTACAACGCGAAGCAACATGAAGCGATTCCTTGCCGTTTTGGACCAGCGAATACATTATCCGCTGCTTGCGTGCTTTGCACAACGCGAAGGGGGCAGAATTGTGACCCTTTGTCTAGGTACCATCTTTCATCAAGTCTTCGAGCGCTGCGACCAACCTCCGCTGCCTGCCGGCGAGGTCTTGCAACTCTTCGGCAGCAGAAGGGGTGCGACGCGGATCGGAATCAATTGAGGCCTGCACCGCCTCGGTTCGCGAAAGCACCCGCTTCTGCAAAGTTCGAATCATGCGGAGCTCCGCGATTTTTGCCAACAGCGGGGGCTCTCCCCCCGCCGATGGGCTTGGTCCCTCGGCTCCGTCCGACGATTCACGCGCCTGTTCTGCCGCTTCTTCGAGACACTCCTTGGCGTCTTCTAGGGCAAGCAGAATGGCCGACTCGATGGTTTGCGTCCGTTGGCCCAGTTCCGCAGATTCGAGTCTAAGTTCTGCTGCTCGCATGTCGGCGGCGACCTGAATTGTCGCCTCTAGAAAGGCCGTGGCTGCGTCGGCCTCTCGCAAGACCCTCATAGCCGCCTCGGCTGCGTTAGCTAGAGCCTGTTCTCGCTTCGCGAGCGCCCGACCAGCGGCTTGAAGGCTCCGCGAATCAGCCGGAAGCACGGCCCCCTCTATCGTGGCCGCAAGGACCGACTGCTGCTCTGCCCGCATCGTTTCGAAGCGCTCGCTCATCTGCTTAAGCATTCGGTAGCGTTCCTCTTTACGGAGCTGACGCAAACGCGTGTCGAGCTCTTCTCGGGCCTCTTCAAGGGACCGTTCGGCGGCGATTTGTTCCTTCGGAACCCCGCTTGGATCCTCTTGCTTCATCTGCTCAGCGGCGCGGCGCATCGATTCCGCCGCCCGTTTGACCGCGTCTGCGGCCTTGGACATCGGGCCCGCGCTTCCCGCTGGTGCCGGCTTGCCTTGCGTGGGGCCATCCTTCGACCCGAGTTCACTCGCCAGTCTTTCGGCCTCCTCCGCCATGGCCTTCTGAGGCGCCTCGCTTTGCTCATCCGCGCTGGCCCCCCGCAGAGCCTGCTGCCGAGCCGACAGGCGATCGATCTGCTCGAGAGCCTGGCGGAGCTCTTCTGCCTGAAGCGCTGCAATCGCTTCTTGTGGGTCCGCCATCAGTTCGTCGAGCAGTTGGGCCAATGCGTCGGCGATCTTTGCCTGACCAATCGCGGCGTCCGAGAAGCGCCCGCGACGAAGCAGGTCGGCAAGCGACTGCATCCGCACGGTTACGCCTTCCCCGCGGCTCTGCTCGATCGTGGCTCGCAGTAGCTGGGCGCGGGCCGGATCATCCGCTTCCAACTGTTGAGCCAGCCGAATCGCGACCGACTCCAATTCTGCGAACCTCGCGGCAAGGTCTGCTTGATCCACCGTGAGCGACCTGTTGTCCTGCGCGGCCACGATCAGGCCGATAGAGCAAGCGAGGAGAACGCAAATCGTGCGAATCATCTTTCAGCCTTTCGTAGAAGCCGCCACCAGCCCGGTTTGGAGCTCTTTCGCGCAGGCCTTCGTACGGCCGACTCGCTGCTAATCCAACAACAGGCTTCGCGCACTCGATTTCCCTGCCTTCTCTGTCCGTTTCTCCAAACTCCGCTGGCCATCGATTAGCCCGCGGAGCGAAAGAACCAGTGCATTGTACTCGTCGATGGTCTGCATCTGGTCGATCACCCTCTTCATCTCTTCTAGCACGACTCCTGCGTCCGAATCGCACTGGGCCGGCGCGGCTCGGGAGGTGATCTTCGCTACAAGGGTCGGCATAAGCTCCTTGCCTATTCGAGTAAGCGGCCCCGCGACATCGTCCCGAATCCGTCGCACTAGGGCGGCGTCCTCCACCTGATTGGCGCTCACCTCCCGCACGATGGCGTCCGCGCTCGCTGCTGCGCCTTGCGTTTCGTCGGCGAGGCGACGCCACGCCTCGGCGACGCGTCCGCTGCTGACCGAGGCTGCCTCGGCGTCGTCGCCCCAGGGCTCACTTGCTAGCTCTGAGATGCGGAGCCGTTCTCTCCGAGCCGCAGCGTAGGTCTGCTCAAAGACTCGACGTAGGTTCGCTTCCCGTTCCGCTATGCGTGCGAGCAGTTGCTGTTCGGATACGACTTCCAGCTCTAAGACACGGCTTGTTGTGCTGTGGGGCAGCGAATCTAAGTCGCACGCATCGAACGCCGTCGCCGACAAACGGATCCGATCTCCGGGCTTCAGCTCTCCTAGGTCGCCACGGCCGGTCATCCGATTGCGGCTCAGCTCCAGTCGTGGGGCGCCGCGGAACGAGGTCTTACGGTTGGCGCGGGACACCGGGCGTTGGACTTTGCGGCCCCCGTTGACGTCCGCGGCGAGCGTGACGCGCGTCAGGCCGTGATCGTCTGCTGCGTCGATCGCTAGTGCAAGTACGGCACGCGGCGTCACCACTCCGGCAACGTCCAGCGTTTCGAGCGTAATCGATGGCCGCGTGTCTGGAATCGGAGAGAGCGAGAAGCCAAAGGGGGGATCGCTCGCGACGCCTTCCTGGTCGATCAGCGTCATCGCGATGCGGCAGGGCTCGTCAGTTGTTGGAAGCACAACCCGGAGCCTTTGGTCATCGACAGCGACGGTTCCGATCGCCGGTTCGATGCTCACTCTCGTGAGTGCTTTGCTGCACACTCCTAGCAGCGTCACCCGAGAGCCTGCCGGAACCTGCTGCACAGCGTCTGCGACGATCGATTCTGTCGGGCGTTGCAGGTAGCTTGGGTAGACGATCTCGGCGTCGAGGCTCGTCAGCACTGGGCGAGAAACCGCGAGCACCCGAAGCGGGCCCAGTCGCGCATCGCTGCCGCGGGCCCAGAGCTGGAAGTCCTCAACGGCCGCTTCGATGCGGTGAACGAAATGCGTCTGGCCGGGGACTATTCCGGGATGCTCGATCATTACCGCTCGTCCGCGCGACTTCGCTGAGCCCCGCCAGTCGAGCAAGACCTCGCTGGGACGATCGTTCTCTTCTCCGTATTCGGCACGAAGTGAGATCTCCAATGGGGCGCCCTTGGCGGTTCTCAAGAAAAGCACGCCGTCTTCTGACCTCGTGAAGCCCTCCGCCACCAGCTGCACCCGTCGTGGCCAGGGTCGATCCGCAAGCGCCAACCGATGCATGAATAGCGAAGTGATTGCCGGCTGAACGATTGCAAAGACGACGACCGAACCCGCCAACACCACAGCGGCCGACACCCACCGTCGCGGGCGACGCGAGCTCACGAGCGACTCGGGTCGCAAATCCCCGGCGAGGCGATCGGCCCAAACGCGGGTTGTTTCCCACATTGGGCCGTCGGACGACCTCATCTGTACAGCGGTGATCATCGGGTCCGCGAGCTGCGGGCGCTGCCGAGCGATCCACAAAGCGATCTGATCATCCGCGAGCCTGCGAAACAGAGCGCGGCCGCGTGACCAATACAGCCAACCGCATAGAGACAACCCCGCGGCGACGAGCAGCGCCAGCCTGAGGTCCCTAGGGAGCTCGAAAGCGTAGTCGAGGGCCAGGAGCGACCACCAAGCCGCGGCGAGGCCAACGATAGCCATGGCGGCGAGTTCGATCGCTAGAAAAGCGCGCAGCCGGCCGCGCACCCGCTGCACTTGTTGCAGCAAGGGGCGGACCCCGGTGGCAGACCCTACAGCAGCCGGTTCCATCGTCTCAACAGCCATTCGAGGATCAGAGCGCCTCCCGCCACCCAAAGGAGCAACCGCGACAGTCTCCATTCAAACGCACGATCGGGTTCGCCGAATCGAGTGATCCGTTCGGTGCGGGGTTCGATGGCGTCCGCCAACGCGGCTCGCCCGCCTTCGCCTAATGTGGCGGCCCCGTCCGCATAGTACTGACCGCCGCTGGCCTGAGCGATCGAACGCAGGAGCTGCTCGTCGCGAACCAGCGTTCCGCGTTCTCGCTCCGGCGCCGCCACCGTGGCGATGGCGGTCAAGTCGTCGCCTGCCCCCCGTGATACAGACGCTGAGTAGCGTCCGAGCTGCGCGGCCAGCAGCTTTGCAGACGCGGCCCCGGGACCGTCGGATGCTTGCACAAGAGGCGCCGAGGTAGTCTGGCCATCGGGCGATACGATGAGCGCGGTAGCCAGATCGTCATCGCCTTCAAGCCCGCCCACCGGTTTCGGCAAACGTGCATAGAGTGTCATGGTTTCACCCAGCTCATACCCCGATCGCTCAAACACGAGCACGCCCTGCTGGCGGGCCGCCGCTCGGCCCGAGGCCAGCTTCCGCAGCAGGTTCGTGAACAGCAGCTCAAATCGCTCGGCGCCCTCGCTCCTCAGCCGCCAGGTCTCACCCGTCGTCAGGCACGCAGTGCGCCCGGCGCCATAGAATTGATCGGATAACAGCGGGGTTGGTTCGCCCCCCGGCGGGTTCAATGTGGCGTAGACGGTTGCACTCGGTTTGGCGCGGACGTCGGGGTAGTAGGCGAAAAAGCCATTAAAGTTGCGCCACGCCTCGAGACTGGTTTCCGGCGTCGCAGCGAGCCGCATCATCGGTTCACTCTGGCCTGCCCGTGTCACCGTGACAGGGGTTGGCGAATCGTTGCGCGCGGGCTGCGTCGCCAAGAAGCCGATAGGCAAATCCACGGGAAGCAACCGGCGAACGCCCGCGACTGCCGGCATGTCGAGGCTCCGGGGGCCGTAGACGAGCCCCGGTCGATAGAGCAGGCCACCACCTTTTGCGGAGACCCAGTCCACGATCATATCGACCTCCGTCGGGGTCAGCCGACTCAGGTCTGCGTCGAAGATCGCCAACACGTCGAACGCGTCGAGTTCCTCCGAGGTGGCAGGAAAGCGTTCGATCGTTCCGGCGGCCTCCTGCGCCGCACCTAGTTCTGCCGAGTCGAGAAGCACGGTGACCTGAAACGAATCGTCTCGGAACAACTGGTTGCGCAGAAACTGGTAGTCGCGGCTCGGGCCGCCCGACCACAGCAGCACCCTGACCACCTTGTCGACCACGTCCACTGAAAAGTCGAACTTGAGGTCACTGGCGGTCTCGTGCGAGGCCGGATCAACAACCTCCAACCGGGCGCGGTATCGATGGGCCCCGACCTCCTTCGCGGTAACCTGGAACGACTCCGACCAGGTTGAGGCGTCCCGTGCGCCATCGATCGCGGCGGCCTGCAAGGTCTCGCCTTCGACGGGGTCTTCTTCGGTCCCTGAGAGAGACACAATCTTCAGCGCGGCGTCGCTCGACCAGTCTCCTTGGGTTTCGATAACCACGGTGACCTCGAACGGATCGTCTGGGTAAGCCGTTTCAGACGCCACGAGTTCGACGATCTGGATCCGTGGAGCGAGACGCGTTGGACCAACGCCAATGGTATAGACCGGCGCGCCAACCACCGCGGCCGCTTCTACCGGGTCGCGGCCCGCGTTCTGACCGCCGTCACTCACCAACACCATGGCGGCAAGCGTCGGGCCCCCGAGCACGCGTGCTCCTTCTGTGAGCGCGTCGCCCAGCGGCGTGCTGCTGAGGGTAGGAGGCCAGAACGCCTCGTCTCCCTCGACCATCGCTAGCGCCTCGGCGGGGGCGCCGGTTCGGACCACCTGTACTTCATGCCGTTCGCCCAGCGCTGCGAGAAGCCCATCGCGGACCAGCAAGTCCTCTACTTGCTGCTCTCTCGACCGCTCCGTAGCCCCTCCCGCCCTCGGGCCCGGTCGCTCCGAGGTTTCGCCCGCAGGCAGGCCCATGCTCTGGCTGTCGTCCACGATCACGACGACGCGCGACGATCGCTCTACCACTTCAACGGGTCGGCGAGTGAGCCCCAGGAGCGACAGGGCGACGGCGATCACTGCCGTCAGGCGGAGCAGGACCTGGACCAACCGCACCTCGAAGGAACCTGGCTCGTAGTGCGACCGCGCCAGCGTCAGCCCGACCGCAGCAGCCACGGAGAAAGCAAGCAGCACCGCCAGCAGCGGCGACGCTTCGAGCTGATCCAAGCCGACAAGCTCGTACCGAAGCGGCGTCGGGCCGCGGCTAGTGAGTTGGCCGAGCAAGTAGGTCATGCCGCGACCCCCCTGCTGCTAACGCGGGCCTTGCTGGTCCACGACGTGATTGTCTCTGCGGCAAGCAGCAGGAGCACGGCCACCAAGAACCACCGCGAGGCGTCGGGAGCGGGGTCTCCAGAAACCGACGCAACGAACGTGTCGAGCGACTCAACCGTCACCCCATCGACCGCCGCGATGGCCTCAACTTCTGCGGCCGGCGGCAGCGCGAGATCGCCCTCACGAGGGTCGACGTTTACGGCGAACGCCGCGGCCCCGGCAGCCGTGTCACGAAAAACTCCCAATTGGCTACCTATTGCCGACGAATCATCGGCAATCAACGGTGCGCCGCCGGCCGTCAATCGCGATGGGGGCGAGTCCCCGGCTCCGAAACCAAGTGTACGGAGGGAGGGCTCCATTGCGGGCTGGCAGAGGTAGCCGACCGTATCCTGCATGAAAATAGGAAACAACGGCGAGGCGCTCATCGAGCTCCACCCCACATCGGCAGAGGGATGCGTTGCTAGGCAAGCGACGCGGCCTTCACCGTAGCTGCCCAGGCAGAGCGCCGGCCGCCCATCCCAGAGCGATGCAACGATCCGAACGGCGCTCTCTTCCTCTAATTCAAGCGAATGGGCGAAACTGACGGCGATGGACTTCGACAGGGGCGCCAAGTCGCCTGTAAACGCGCGGACGACCGGGTGCGCAACGGCTGAGAGATCGCCGACGCCGGCGGGTTTTCCGGGAGGCATCTGGCTCGGTCGGCCAACCGACAGAGCAAGCAGCGGCGACTCGGCGCCCGCGAAGAACCACTCGTTGTAGAAAGCTCGATCGATCGACGGGCCAACCGCTAGCATCAATCCGCCGCCTTTCTCCACAAAGCGTAGGACCTGCTCCACCGCAACCGGCGGCAGCTTTGGCACGTCCGCCAACACCACGCAGACGGGCGGCTCCCGTTCGAGCGCGTCAGAAAGTTCCCCGGGGTAGATCAGCACCGCCCGCCATCCCGTCCGCACTCCTTGCCCGGGGTCGATAGCCGTTCGTATCGCTCGCGAGCCCGCGCCGTCCAGCGAAGCATCCACCACGAGTACGGTTTGCTGGCTGGGCAAAACGAGCGGCAGCCATCGGCGGTTGTCGGACGCCACCGCGTCTCCATCCAGTTCCGCCAGCACTCGATGCACGCCGGGCTCTGCGAATCGGACGGAGGTCTCAGCGCTTCCTGTGCCGCCAGCAGGCGCCGAACCGATCTGCACGGCTGGAAGTGATCCACCATCGCAAAACAGCCGAACCTGGACGTCGGCGACTGCGCTAGGACCATGGTTCTGGACCCGGATCCGGATAGGGATCTCAACTCCCGCGGCGCGCGGTCCAGGCAAAGGGGAAACGTCAGACAAGGTCAGATTGGATGACGCGTCCTCAGCACAACGGACGATTCGGATTGCTGCTACCTCTGGCGACACGCGTTTCACCGAGTCCTGAAGCGCCCCGTCTCCCGCGATGTTCTGGCTGCGCAGATCGGTCAGCGCGTAAAGAAAAACCGGAGGACCTGCCTCGCGCCCAGCAAGCTCTCCGTAGAGACGATCGAAGACCGGCGCCAACCCCACGTTGGTTTCGCCCGCAGCCGTCCCTTCCAACCGAGCAGCCTCGGCCGTCGCCGCCGCGCCGCCGAGCAGCGGCGCATCCGTCGGCGCCTCCAGCACCTCAGAGGCGCGGAGCACAACCAAGCGCCCGCCAGACTGCTGGCCTACACGTGCGTCGAGCGCGCGCACCCCATCGAGCGCGCGGCGCCAGACACTGGGGTCGAGCCCGCGGTCGGACATCGAGTAGCTGTCATCGACGACTACCAGATGCGTGCTCTGCTGAGGATTGATCCAGTCAACGACTCCCCCGTTGAATCTCGGGCGCCCCAGCATCAACGCCGCGGCGAGCACCGCGAGCACCCGCAACGCCAGCAACACCAATCCACGCACTTCAATCCACAACTGGTTTCGCCGTTGGCTCTCCACCAGCAACTCCATCGCCGCCCAAGCGACCTGGCGTTCGCGACGCGGATTGAAGAAGTGGATCACCACCGGCGCCAGGGCGAGCGGCACTCCAATCATCAGGATGGCAGGAAACAGCAGCGCCACGGCGCTCCACCTCACGTGTGTGCCGCGTTAACTCCAGGGCCGACGCCGGCCGCTCCGCGCTACTAGCAGTCGGGTGATCGCCGAGTCGATCGGATCGCTAGTTCGCACCAGCTCGTAGTCCACCCCGAGGCCGAGGCACGCCTGACGCATCTCGCTGAGGAACTTTTCGAGCGCCGCGAGATAGCCGCTCCTTAGACGGGCCGGGTGGCAACGCACCGCGTCGCCCCCCTCCAAGCCCTCGAACCGCGTCGGGTCCTGGAACGGAAAGTCGAGTTCGTCGTCGTCAAGAACGTGCATCACCATCACGTCGTGCCCCGCTGCCCGCAGCCGCGCCAGACCCCTGCGCCAAGCGGCTCGGTCGCCGAGAAGGTCTGAAAGAATGACCACAATCCCCTTGCGCCTTGCGACTTGCGAAAGCTTGTCTAGCGATGCGCCCAGATCGGTCTCGCCCGCGACCGGTTGGTCGGAGAGCGCCGCCGCGATCGCGCGGAGGTGCGACCGCTCTGCGCCGTAGGGCGTGACCGCGAGGAGCTCCTGGGCAAAGGCGACCGCCGAAACGGAGTCGCGTTGCCTTAGCGCCAGGTAGGCTAGCGCGCAGCCGGCCGTGGCGGCGTAGTCAAACTTGCTCATGGCGCCGGAGCCGTACGCCATGCTCGCCGATCGGTCGACCGCCAGGGTGACACGCAGATTGGTCTCTTCCTCGTACCGCTTGACGTAGTATCGATCGCGCCGCGCCCAGAGCTTCCAGTCGATCTGCCGAAGGTCGTCGCCGCGTGTATAGGCGCGGTGTTCGCGAAAATCGAGTGAGCGACCGAAGTAGGGGCTCCGATGCGCACCGCCGAGCAGTCCTTCCACGATCCCGCGGGCGCGGACCTCCAGCCTTTCGATTTTGGCGATCGCCTCAGGAAGCGGCGAGTCCGCGGAAGCGGGCGTCATGATTCAGGGCGCCCTCGCGCGCGGGTGTGGCTTTGATCAGGTCCTCGAGTACGTCGTCCGCAGATATCCCTTCGCTCTCTGCCGAGAAATTCAACACCAGCCGGTGACGCAGCACCGGCTTCACGAGCGCCTGAACGTCTTCCAGCGTCACACAAGGGCGACCCGACATTAGCGCACGGGCCTTGGCTCCCAGGATGAGGTGCTGCACGGCCCGTGTGCCGGCGCCCCACTCCAGCCTCCGCCGCGCAACGTCGGTCGCTTCAGGCTCGCCCACGCGGGTTCCACGGACCAACGCCACGACGTACCTCGTCAGGTGATCGCTGATGGGCGTTGTGAGGACCAGGTCCTGTAGTTCGACAATCTCCGCGGGAGATAGGACCGAATCAACTTCCTCCATTGCTCGTGAGGTCGTACGTCGCGCTACCTCTACTTCGTCGTCGAAAGATGGGTAGCGGACGATCGCCTTGAACATAAAGCGGTCTTGCTGCGCCTCGGGCAGCGGGTAGGTCCCCTCTTGTTCGATGGGGTTCTGCGTAGCGAGCACAACAAACGGGTGCTCGATCAGCCGGCGGGTCTGACCGACCGTGACCTGCCGCTCCTGCATTGCTTCAAGCAGCGCCGCCTGAGTCTTCGGCGGGGTGCGGTTGATCTCATCCGCCAGCAGCACGTGGGCGAAGATCGGCCCGGGCATGAAGCGTACTTCTCGCTGACCCGTCGCCTTGTTTTCTTCAAGCACGTCGGCGCCGGTGACGTCTCCGGGCATCAGGTCGGGCGTGAATTGAATGCGGCTAAACGAGAGGTTTAGGGACTTCGCCAGCGTGCTCACGAGCAGCGTCTTGGCCAACCCCGGGACGCCCTCCAACAGGCAGTGCCCCCGGCAGAAGAGCGCCACGAGCAGCAGGTCGATGACCTCCTCCTGCCCGACAACTACCCGCCCGAGCTGCGTCTTAATCTGCGACGATGCGGCCGAGATCCGCTCGATGGCTTCGTTCGAGGGTGGTGGAGCGTCGTTCAATGCATACTCGCGTGACTAGAAGTGTAACACTAGGGAAGCCGAAAATCTTTCTAGCAGCCGTCTCCGCCCTCGATTGCTTAGCACTCTCAGCGGTTTGGCCTTTTGGAAAGGACCGTTGCACTGAAGCAATTATCGCTGATAGATCGGCAGGTAGCCCTTATCAACCTGCAGGATGATCAGGTTGAGCGCCGTTGTATAGACCGGCCCGATGTAGCCCTGGGTCCAGACGACGCCCGGCCCCGTGGGGGTCGCCACATTTTCCGCCTCGCGGGCCAGCTTCTCGAGCGTTCCGGCCCGGTAGGCGCGCCACGTTTCATCTCCTTCGCGATACTGCACCTGCGAGTAGTAGAAGTGTGCGTAATGCCAGTGGCCGTAGCTGCTCTCGGTTTGCGATCCCAAGTGCTCTCGGCAGTACTCGAGCATCCGCGGCACATAGTCGTCGTCGTACTCGCCCGCGTTGTAGAGGCAGGCGATGGCCGCGGCCGTGATGGCGGGCCTTCCTCCGCCGCCGTTCGAGCTGTACTGCACGCCGCCGTCGTCCATCGTGCAGAAGTGGATATACGCCACCGCGCGGTCGATCACCTCCTTGGGCACGGCGATCCCGGCGTTGCGGCAGCCGCGCAGCCCCTGAACCTGGGTAATGGTCGTCGACCCTTCGTCGAAGCCCGATCCATCCTCTTTGGAGCTGACGTAGCCCCAGCCGCCGGCCGTAGTCTGGGCGCGAGAAGTGAACTTGACCGCGGCCGCGAGCACGCGGGACAGCTCATGGCGACGCTCAAGATCTTCTTCTTCTCCCAAGACCTGCGAGAGCAGGAGCATGGAGAAGCCGTGCCCATAGGTGTAGCGATCGTCGCGGAGCGGGTCGCCGATGAGCCCGCTCGGCTGAGCCTGCAAGACAAGGTAGTCAACCGCTTTGCGGAGGTTCTCGGAGTACGGCCCCCCGGTCGATGTGGATCCGGAGGCGATCAACGCGAGCCCGGCAAGAGCCGTCATTGCGGTCGGGTAACGCCCGTCAGCGGTCCAGTGGCCCTGTCGATGTTGCTGCGAGGCGAGCCAACGCAACCCGCCCGACGTGAGCCGCTGGGCGTCTGGCGAAGCAGCCAAGCCAGCCGACGGGCGAGCCGCGAGCACAAACAGCAGGACCCACCGATGCCAATTCTGCGGTCGAATCATCCCTGATGTCCTCAGTGGCGTTTGAGCAGGACCGGCGGTCGATCTCGTATGCGTGGCTATTTCTCTTCGGCGGGCGTTTGCGGTTCGACCTCGTCCGCGGCCTGTTCGAATGCGCGTTTGAGTTCCTGCCCGAGCTCCCAAATATCCACTTCCGCGGCTCCGGCGACGCTGGCGATCTTCACAGACGGGGGGGGCTCCGGTGGGCGGGGCGTCGGCAAGCTCAGCAGGGTCAACGTCTCACCCGATAGCTCGACCTCAAACCTCGGCGGGGTTGCCGTACGGTCACTTCTCAAATGATAGCCATTGAGTGGTGTGCTTCCAATCAATTCGCCGCTGTACAACAGCACGCCAGTTGCCGCGTCGAGCAGCATGACGCGGGTCATCCGGCGGCCATCTACGGAAGTCACCCGTGCGCCGAACGCCAGCACATCGTCTTCTGCTTGTCGATCCAACAACCCGAGGCCTTGCACCTCGACTGGGGACGACCAATTCGCTTCTCCTGTACTGGGGTCGAGCGAATAGACCCTTCCCGTGAAGGGCGAGCCCGCCTCCAAGCTGTCAACGGCCTCGCCTCCCCGCACGTCCGCGGCGCCGGGCACAAAAACCAGTAGTCGCCCTCCGACCATGCGAACGCTCCCGATCGACTCCAGGTCGGCAGCAAACACCTTTTCTGATACGACTCCGCCTTTTTCGACATCGATCGTATGAATCGAGCCGGGCTCGGCCACAACACCGCACATCCGGCCCTCTCCGCGCCAGACCTTAAAGGACTCCGCCCTTATCGGCAGGTCGACCAGGACCCGCAGGTCGGCGGCGTCGCAAACCATTAGATGGGGCGTTCCATTGACGCGTTCAACGCCGACGAAGCGGTCTCCCGCGGCTGAAACCAGCTCCATCCGGGATGGGACCGCCTTCCCTGACACGGCGCCATCGACCATTGCAAGCTTCGTGGCGGTTCGGTCGCTGTGCACGACCCAGAGGTGCTCGCCGCTCCCCCACAGACCGTCGGCGTCTGTGAGTGCTGACTCCCACCGCAAGACGCCAGACAGCAAGTCAAAGCAGTATAGTCGGCCACGATTGCTGACGACGGCCCGAGAGCGAGTCACCAGCACAACCTCCGCCGGCCCCGACCAGCTTCGCACCCACTCCGCAGGCGGCCCGTCCGACTCGCCGCGGCGCGCCATCGCGGTGCGCAGAGATCCGCTTGCCGTCCACAGTCGGACACGGGATTGACCGTCCGAAAGCAGGTCGTAACAAGCGACGTCGTTCCTGGAGGCGACCAACAACACCCGTCCAGCGATCCACGCCCAGGGCTTCTCCATCGGCTCGCGGGCCGCCTTGAGCAGTACTTCGCTGTCCTCGGAGGTATCAAGCGCAAACAGTACTTCCCCCTCATTATTCTTGCCCATTAATCGAGAACCGTTCGACGCAAGAACAAATCCGGTTGGCGCCCTCGGGTCTGCCGGACCGATTCGTTCGAGCGACACCCGGATCAAGCCTGAGAAATCGCGCCCCCGTCCGGTTGTTTGCAGAAGGCCAGATCGAGACGGCTGCACCTCTGCCGCGACTTGGTGAGAGCTCCAATCAACCGCCCGAGCGGCGGCAGTGTCCGGGGTTGGTTGCGATTCGAGGCGCCAGCGGGCCTGGTCTGCCTCCAACCAGCGCTGGGAGGCCGCAAGCGTCCTTGCAGACGATCGGCTGACCACGTCCAGCGGTTGCTCGACCGCCGAATTGAGCCGTCCCAGCGTCCCTCGGACGGCGTCCTCAATCGCCACGAAGCGGTCGCCTTCAACCAGCACGAGACGATCCGGAGAATAAATTTCGCCAGAGATGTCGGAAATTGCCTTGAGCAGCCGGTCCTGATCTAGCCTACGAACCGCTACAACCGCAGCGGCGACCGCGGCTTCCGCATCCGCCGGGCGGACCTCCCGTAACCGGTCTAGCAACGCCGCGTCTTGTTCCAGGCCTTCGTGAACCGGCAAGCTCACCAACAGCTCAAGATAGGCAGATCGAGCAGCGGAGCGATCGAGATCTTCGCTGACCAAGGATCGCAGCTCGCTCAGCGCCAGGTCGTACTCCCCGGCCTGCCGCGCGGCTAGCGAATCACGCAGCCGTTGCGTCGGTGATCGCGCCACGGCGGTGCCCGACGTCCCGCTTCCCCCCGACACGTACCGCACCAAATAGTCGCGCCCTGCGGCGAGCAGGTCGCCGCGGTGAGCGATCAACACCGAAGGGGCTTCGACCAATTCGGACGAGTCGTTCTCAATCTCGCCATCGGCGCCGTCGATGGTCAGTATCTTACCGCCCGTCATAGGGAGCAGCACTTGGCCGCCCGTTTCCAGTGGTCGGCCGGCAAGGACCGCACCTGTCGGCAGCTTGCGCGTCCAGAGCCGATCGCCAGTAGCAAGATCAAATCCATCTAACGACTGGTAGCCCGAGGCAATTGCCGCCTCTCGCGTCACGGACAGGTAGCGAGCCTCGGGACAACTCGCGGTCCAACGCGGCTCCCCCGACTGGAGGTCGACGCAATGAAGGAGGTCCGAATCGGGCGAGCAAACAAGCACCTTGTCGGACCGAATAACCGCTTGGCACTCGCGCCACATCGCGTCGTGTCCCGAGCTCCCGCTGTCCGAGTCTTCGTCGACCGGGAACCGATAGGCCCATAGGAGCGTCTGCCGAACCCAATCAAATGCAACCACGATGCCGCCCCGCGTGGGGCAGACGACGATCCCATCGGAAGTGACCGGGGTGATCCCGGCCCAGACGTCCGACGATCCGCGGATCGGGGCACGATCGGCGCCGATCAGAGGCTGGCGCCAGAGCAGGGCGCCCGTCAATGGATCGATCTCAATCAGCATCACCGTCTGTTCGGAATCGATTAGCGCCAGCAGGCGGCCGTCAAAGCAAAGCGGGGCGCCTAGCAGCGAGAGGGGCTTCGGCGCCCCGTCGTCGCCGCTGCGAGTTAGTGACCAAGTCAGCTTCCCCTGGTCGCGCAAGTCATAGGCCGATAGCTGGTTTGGCTCGGGCCGCCACGCTCGTGGCCTGCGCCCACCCCAGATGTGCTGCCGATCCGTACCCAGTTGGGACTGCTGAGCCAACGGGGACGGCTCTATCACAAAGACGCGGCTGGCGTCGGAACTAATCCCCAGTCCAGCCAGTAGCTCCCCATGCCGCCGCTGAGCGGCGCCCGCAAGCGGCTCGTTGGACGGCGTTTCCCAGACCCGACGCCCCGATTGTTCGCTCGTGGCGATGACGTTGTTTTCGGTCCGGGAAAGCACGAGGCCCTTAGCGATGATCGGTTCAGTACGGACGTCGCTGGCCACACGGTCCAGGCCCAAGCTCCCACTTCGGCTGCGGCTGCTGGCAATGACGGCCTCCCAGGAGACGGCGATGCGGCCCTTCGACAAGCCGTCTTCAACGCGCGAGCTTCCGGAGGCCCGCGCCGACGCCCGCCAAGCGCCGCCAGAATCGCGTTCGGCATAGTCCTTCGCCCAACGCACCGCGGGGTGGGTCCCCAACCCGATGTCCGTCGCCGCAATTCCCGCAGCGGTCTGGCTAACGGCTTGCTGCAAACGTCGGTCCGACCCATGAACAAAGTCACGGCCCTGCGCCCCGCTCCGCCGCAGCAGCAGATCGGTCGATTCGAAAAAACCTTGGTCCCAGGCGCGTTGCGATAGCAGCCAAAAGATGTCCGTTTCAGTCGGGGTGTGTGGGTAGCGTCTGGCAATCCGCAGCAACTCTGCAGCATTCGCCCCCGCGGAAATCGCGTCAAACTCCCGCGCGGCTTTCGCGTCTGCGTGGAGCGAGTAGGCCCGCTTTCCGGCCGGCGGCAGGTCTGAAATCAGCCCGCCAGCCAAGTCCCTAGCAGAACGGGGCGGGTCAACGTCGATCCAGGCGTCCTCTTCCGCGTCCAGGACAGCGTCGAGCAGCTCGAAAACCCGCAGAAAATCCTGCTTTTCCAAAGACTCTTCGGCGAGTGCAAGGGCTCGGCTCAGTGAGCGTTGCTGGGGCAAATGGACGCCGTAGTGCAGTTCGTGCCGGTGGGCCGCAGGTTGGCCTTCCGGCGCCCCTGCGCCAACTTTGGCCGGACACGCCACAGCAAGCGCGAAGAACGCGGCAAAGCCGTGTCCCGCCAGAAATCGCAAGCTACGAATCATCGGCGTCTGCCCGATAGAGTGCTCGAAAAACGCCGCCTGTACAGTTGAGTCTAGGACCGGCCTGCAAGGGCATCAACGCGGATTTTGCGGGTACTAGCGGCTGTAACAGGGTCAGAAACCGAGTTTTTCGGCCTTTGAGCGAGGTTTTCCTGGGGTTTTCTAGGGGTTGTGGGGGTTTTCCCGCTTGTATTTTCGCTAGCATGCTCTTTTAATCACGTCCTTCGCGGTCTTGGCTAGACAGACTCGTCCGCAGAAAGCACGGTTACGTTGTCCCCTTTTTTTTGCACCGTTTGGAGGATCCAGCGCATGGCGAAGGCCGCCCCGAAGCCGCTCACCAAGACCCAGATTTTTGCGAACATCGCCGAATCGACCGGCCTCACGAAGAAGCAGGTGGGCGAAGTGTTCGACGCCCTCGACGCAGAAATCCTGAAGGCGCTCACCGGCCGTGGCGCCGCCGAGACCTTTACCCTACCCGGGCTTTGCAAGTTCGTACTGGTGCGGAAGCCCGCCACCAAGGAACGCGAAGGGATCAACCCCTTCACCAAAGAGCCCATGACCTTCGCGGCCAAGCCGGCCTCGAAGTCGGTGAAGATTCGTCCTCTGAAGAAGCTGAAGGACTCGGTCGCCTAGCTCTTGGCAAGACGCAGGCGTGAAACAGACAAGAACGGGGCCCGCCAGGCGGGCCCCGTTTTTTGTTGCGCCTCTGTGGCTCTTCCCGTTGAGGTGGCGACCGGCCCTGCCAGTGAGCTGGGTCCTGAGCCCTCAGCTGGGTCCTGAGCCCTCCCAGAGCCCACGTACGGCCCGCCGGGGCGTAGGCCTCTGTACACCCACCCCAACGCTCGCATCGAGCCAGATTCGGGCCTCAGGGCTCGATCCGCTAAGGCTGGAACTCAGAATCTCGGCGCCGAAAGAATGACCAAGTCGCCAAAGCCCGAGGGAGGGTAGGGGGGTGCAAAGCCGGCAATCGGCTTATCCCATACCATGCTCACTTTTGTCGCACACCCCGGGCAACGTGCCTCTGGGTCGTTGCGAGGCGGTTGACCGAGTGACCAAGCCAACCGTGGCTTGCTGCGAAGCGGCTCTTCCAGAGCAAATGCCGCAACGGGGGAGCAAGTGGACAGAGCCGGGATCGAACCGGCGACACCAGGATTTTCAGTCCTGTGCTCTACCAACTGAGCTACCTGTCCAGCGAAGTTCCTGAGTTTACTTTCCACAGCGGCGATTGCCAATGGCGGCGCCAGGTTGTTGACACTCAATCCGCCCCGCGGCTAGTGTAGATGTTTGGATGCAGGCGTCCCCGGAACGGCGTTTGCCCCGGCCATTGACGCGATCCAGTACCGCGACGGGCCGACCCTGAGTGTCCTGAACACAAACGGATGGCCCCGTGCATTTCGCAAGGGGAGGACGATGACTGCGCTCTCAACCCGCCTCTTGCTGTTCTTGGCTGTTGCCGCATCAGTCGGACCGGCCCTGGGCGCCAGCCAAGGTCTAACGCCCGAGAGCCCCGAGGTCCGCAAGCTGATTGAATCTGGCCTTGCCGCGATCGAGAAGATGGACGGCAAGGATGAAGAACTTGGCGCCAAGTGCCTGATGGGCTTGGCGTTCGTAAAGGACGACAAGCCTGACCACCCCAAGGTTCAGCAGGCGGTGGCGGCGTGCTATGAGACGGCAAAGAAGGGGTATGAGGCAGAGTCGTTCTACAGCGCCGGCCTCGCGATCATCCTCCTCACCGAGGTGAATCCAAGGACCCACGCCTCGGTCATTAGCTACTACTTCAACCTGCTCAAGCAACGCCAGAAAAAGAACGGCGGGTGGGGGTATACCAACCGCGAATCAGGCGACACCTCGCAGACGCAGTACGCGGCGCTCAGCTACTGGGAGGCCCATCGCCACGGTTTGAGCGTCGAAGCGGCGCCACTGGCCGGCCTGACCGACTGGCTGATCCGGACCCAAGACCCGGATGGCGCTTGGGGTTATCAAGGGGAGATGGGTCCGGCGGGGAAACGCGTCGAGCAGAAGGAAATCTCACTCTCGATGGTCTCCGCGGCCCTGGGCAGCGTGCTGATCACGATCGACCTGTTCGGCATTATGGGGCCAAATCAATCGGTCCCAAGCGAGGAAGAATTGCCCACCGGCGTGCGCGTCGCTGGCGAGGAATCCACCCGCCGGGCGCCGCGGCTTTCGTCCAAGCAGGTAGAACGCGACCGGCTTATCAAGGCGTATGAAGATGGGACCAAGTGGATGGAGAAGAATTACTCCATCGACAATAAGGCCTGGCAGGTCTACTACCTCTACGCCCTGGAAAGGTTCCGCGGATTCGAAGAGTTCCTTACCGGCGTCGCGCCGGGCAGCCCGAAGTGGTACAACGACGGGTACGACTTCTTGCTCAAGAACCAGAAGAAACCCGGCATCTGGGACAAAGGCTGCGGCGAGGCGGCCGACACCGCCTTTGCCGTGCTGTTCTTGCAGCGGTCGACGCAAAAAATCCTGCGGGCGAGCATCGGCGAGGGGTTGATGCTTAGCGGGCGGGGCCTGCCAAAGGACCTCAGCAGCGTGCGGCTCGATGGCGGCCAGATCGTCGCCCAGCAAGAAAAAACCGCGGTAGAAGACCTGCTGGGTATGCTGGACGAGGATCAGTCCGCCAAGCTCGACGCTCTAGCGGACGATCCTAGCGCGTTAATCTCAAGCGGACTAGACGCCCGGAGTGCTCGGCGGCTTGAACAGCTCGTGCGTGGCGGAGACCCGGAGGTGCGGCTGCTGGCGGTCCGGGCGCTGGGGAGGACTGGGAATCTCGACTACGTCCCTTCCTTGCTGTACGGGCTCACCGATCCCGACAAACGCGTGGTGCTCGCCGCCAGAGACGGCTTGCGGTTTACGAGTCGAAAGTTCCAGGGCTACGGGCTGAACAACCGCTTCTCTGAGAACCAACGTTACGAGGCCAAGACGAAGTGGGAGCAATGGTACCTGTCGGTCCGCCCCGACGCCGTGCTCCCCGCCAACTAACACAACGCTTCTATGGCCTCCCTCCCCAGCACGCCCCATTCACGGCCGAGTTACCGGCTCACGGTAAACTCGTACGACCGTTCTTCGAGCGCGTTGATCGCGCTGCTGCTGATCGTGGGGGTGCTGGTCGCCGGCTTGGTTTTCATCTGGTACATGACGCACTTCAAGTTCCGGAGTGAGATCGCGATTGAGTTTAAGCCGATCGAGTTCGCGAGCCGACCGGCCGACGCGGCGATGGGTGTGGCCCGCGACCTGGAACCCCCCGGGCAGGAAGACGCCCCGGAGTTGACCGAGCCGAAGCTACAGGACACGCTCTCCGCCCTGAGCGATCTCTCCACCACTTCAGCGCTGCTCAGCGATGAGGCGGTCGACTCCGATACCGAAGCCGGAAAGGGTAGCGGGCTGGGCGATAGCCGCCGCGCGGGGGACGGCGGCGAGGGACTCGAAGGCGAGGAGCCCGTCCGCCAGATCAAGTACGAGCCGGGCAGCGTAGACGAGTACGCGCAGTGGTACGACTTCTACAAGCTAGAGCTCGGGGTCCTCGACCAGCAAAACAACCTGATCTACTACGCAAAGAACCTGGCCGGGGCGAACCCCGTGGTCCGATCGGCGCCCCCCGATCAAGAAAAGCGGCTGTACACCATTAATCCGGTCGGATCGCCGCTCAACACGCTCGACCGCCGGCTGGCAGAAAAGGCCGGGATCGGCGCCCGAGGAGCGTTCACCGTCACGTTTTGGCCCGACGAAGCGGCTCGGGAGCTGCTCGAGCAAGAGTTTAATCAAGCCGAGTCGAAAAAGAAGCAGATCAACGAGGTGCAGCGGAGCGTCTTCCGCGTGACCCGCGGGGGAAGCGGGTTTCAAATAGCACTCGAAGATCAAGTGTATTACTATTAGTGCTGGCGCCCGTGCCCGGGCGCCCGAAACACCATACGTGAGCCGACCGGCATGCAAGAACTGTTCAATTTAATCGGCTACGCCATCTACGCGTCGATGGCCTTGCTGGCGATCTGGGGGGCGTTCAACGCCGTTCTCGTGTGGCGCCGAGTAGCCCAGGTGCGGTTCCGCAATGAGGAGGAGCAGACCGAATTCTTCGACGAACTCGACGTAGAACTTGCCAAAGGGGACAACGAAAAGGCGATCGAAATCTGCGAGGACGACCGCCGCGCCATGCCCCAGCTTGCGCTCTACGCCATCGAGAATCGCGACCTTGGCCCCATCAAGGTCCAGCGGCGTTTGGTCGAACGGTTTCAACAGGACGTGCTGGCCGATATCGAGCACCGGCTGGCATGGGTCAGCACCGTCACCAAGAGCGCCCCCATGGTCGGGCTGTTCGGCACCGTCATCGGCATGATGGCGGCGTTCGACAACCTCGGCCAGGGAACGAAGGTCGACCCGGGCGTGATGGCGGGCAACATCATGGTGGCGTTGATCACCACGGCCCTCGGCTTGGCGATCGCGGTGCCGCTGATGATCACCACCGCGTCCATCAACATCCAGATCCGCAAGATGGAAGACCTGATCGCCAGCGGGCTGACGCGGCTCATGGAGTCCCTGCAGTCGATCACGGGCAGGGCGTGATCGTCGCGCGGACCAACTTAACGTGGACAGAGGAACGTTCCGATGCCGGCCCTGCTTCAATCTCCTTCCGAATCGCTGCACGAGGCGTCGGCAGCGGCGCCGCGGAAGTCGCGCACCGATTCCGAAGGAGACCCCGACCTCACGCCGATGATCGACGTGACTTTCCTGCTGCTGATCTTCTTCATCGTTGCCTCGACGCCCGACCAACAGACGGCGATCGACCTGCCGATCGCGTCGCGCGGCAGCCCGGTCGAACAGCTCTACTCAACTTTGCTCACCATCGGCGAAGTGGGCGTGGACAGCGCCCCGGTGTACGCGGCGGACGGCCAGGTGGAGTCGGCTCGCCTGTCGGACGACCCCGAGGAACAAGAGGAGAAGATCGTTGAGCTTGTTGAGAAAGGTCTGCAAGAAGGGAAGACCAACGTCGTCATTAAGGCCGACAAGAGCGTCCCGTTCCGCGAAGTCTGGCGGGTGACCGGCGACTGCTCCAAAGTGAGCGGAATCCAGCTCGCCTACGCGATCCTGGAGAAGGATTGATGGCTTCCAAACCGCCAAACCAGCCGCCGCCCGAGGACCTCCCCTCTTCGGACCCTGACGCTGCCCGTTCGCAAATCGCGTTCCGGCCCGACGAGGTCTCGCACGATCACTACGAGCAGCAGGTCGTCGATAAGCGAGTCGACGACGAAGTGGACATGACGCCGATGATCGACGTCACGTTCCTGCTGCTGATCTTCTTCATGATCACTGCTGCGTTCGCGCTTCAATCGGCTTTGCTGGTCCCCCCCGTGCAGGACGACGAGGCGGCCGCATCGCAGACGGTTGAGGACGTCGAAAAGGACTCGATCCTGATACGCATCGACGGCGACAATGTTTTTTGGATCGGCGCGCCGCTGTGGAACGAAGAGCAACGGGCGCCCAGCAAGCAGGAGATGCGCGAGAAGGTCCGCCAAGCCCGAGAAGGGAAGGGGGGCAAGTTCGGCGCCGGCCCGGCCAAGGTGGTGGTCCAGGCACACGGCGACGCAACGCACGAGTTTGTCGTTGCGGCCCTGGACGCGGGCGTGAGCGCTCAGGCCGAAGAGATCCAGTTGGCGAAGTACGAAGACGAAGACCTATAGCGCCCCAACGAGTCGGGCGACGCATGCAACCGGAAGCGCGGCCCAGACCGGGCCGAGAAGAGGCACATGACCGCTGAAGAACTGATCGACGCGCTCGAAGCGGCTAAGAAGCTCCCCGAACCGATGCTCAAGCGGCTGCGGCAGAAGTTGGCCGCAAACGCGAATCCCCCGTCGGGAAGGTCGCTGGCCAAGTTCTTGGTCAACGAAGGGCACCTCTCGAAAGACGAGGCCAAGAGCATCCTACGCGGTCCGGAGACGGAGCAGGTGGACCTCGCCGCCTTCGACCCGCTTGGCGGCGGACTCGACACGCTCGGCGACGCAGGCTTGGGCCCCGAGCCCGCCGATGCGGCGATCGACGAGAAATCCAGCAAGGGGAAGAAGAAGTCGTCCGCCTCCAAGGGAAAACGCAAGAAAGCTAAGAAGAACGAGTTCGACTCGCCGCTAATCCTCATTGGAGGGGGTTCTCTTGCGTTGTTGTTGTTGGTAGGCGGAGCAATCCTGTACTACCTCAACAGTGAATCGGGCGACGCACTCCTGTCCAAGGCGACTGAATCGTTCGAAGCGGGCGCCTATACGCAGGCGATTGATTTCTACAACCAGTTCACCACGAAGTTCCCCAACCACCCGAGCGCCGGCCAAGCCAGAGTTCAATCGGTGCTGGCGAATCTTCGGCAGAAGACCGGCAGCAACGACAAGATCGCCCTGCAGGTGGCCGCCGACGAACTCCCCAGGATCGAGGACGAGCCGTACTTCAACGAACAGGACCAGGCGAAAGCCGAGCTGTCGACGCTGCTCCCCAAGATCGCCCGCGGCCTGGCCGAGAAAGCGGACACCGCGGGAACGCAGGAAGAAATTGAGAGTTTCGTAGAGCTCTCCAAACAAGCGATCGGGCTCTCAAACAACACGAAGTACGTGCCCAGATCCCTTCGCGACGAAGGGGACTTAGAAGAGACGCGCGCGATCCTCGATCGGATCGCCCGCCGCCAAACCGCTCTGGACGCGCTCAGCAAGACCATCAAGTCGATGCAGGACGCCACCTCCAATGGCGACATACGTGGCGCGTACGGAATGCACGCCGAGTTTATCAAGGCGCATCCGGAGCTGATGGAAGAAGGGGCCCTCGCTGAGGCGATCGCGGCGGCGTCTGCGTCTGAGCAGGGACTCGTGCGTTACGAAGCCAAGCCCAAAGAGTCCGCGAAGGAGGAAGGCGCCACGCCGCTGGAAGCCGTGCTCGCGCTTGCCGACCGTCGCGTCCAGGGCGTGGCGCCCGCCTCGGGCCCCGTCGTTGTTGAGTTCTCCGGGGTCCTGTACGGGCTCGACAGCAAGGACGGTCGTTTGCTGTGGCGCCGATACCTAGGGAGGCCCGAAGCCTCTGTTGGATTGGTGCGCACGGCCGACGCGGTGTTGGCTTGGGACGCGATCGCCAACGAACTGCTTAGCCTCGAGCCGGCGACGGGCGCGTTGCAATGGAGGCTGCCGGTCGGCGAGCCGATCCTGCGGCCTGCCGTCCAGGCGAACTTGGCCTTGGTGACTCTGCCGTCCGGACGTGTTCTAGTTGTGAACCTCGCGTCGGGAGACCAAGTAGGCGAAGTGCAGTTCCCGCAAGCCGTCTCTGCCCCCGCCGCGTTCGACGGGCGCGGCGAGCGGATCTACGTCGCCGGCGAGCAATCGAGCGTCTACTCTCTGGACGCCAAGAGCTTTGAGTGCCTTGGAGTGTATTACTCAGGCCACTCGCCCGGAAGCATCGTCGCGGCGCCAACCCCGATCCTCGACAAAGTGATGCTGCTTCAGAACATCGGCGCTGCGACCTCGCGTGTGCGTGTTCTCAGCAGCGACGACCAGGGGGCGATTGGCGAAGAGCTCGACAGCTACCGCATGAACGGCCTGGTGATCGAGCCGCCACACGTCTTTAACCGCCGTTTCGCCGTGGTGTGCAACTCGGGGGAGATTACTGTATTTGAGACCGCGGCCGGGAGCTCCGCAGACCCGCTCACGGTGCTCGCTGTCCGCGAGCCGGCGTCGAACGAGCGCTCGAGTGGCGCTTCGGCAGTCGTCGAAGGCAACCTGTGGGTGGCGGACCGTGGCATCACCAAGTACGCAATCGCCCCTTCCGGCAAGCGCCTTCCCGCGCGAACGATCGACGCGCCTCTGATCCGTGATCGGTTCGTCGGTGAGATCCTATCGCTGGGCGACGTCTTGGTTCACTCCCGGCGTCGCAGCGGAACCACCGGGGTAACCGTCGCGGCGGCGGACGCCGAGTCAGCCAGATTGTATTGGGAAACCGACCTCGCGACGGCGCCCGCGGGGCCCCCGGTCGCGGTCGATCAACCACGTGGGATCCTTCAGGCCGCCGCGGACGGCCGCGTGTTCTTCTTCGACCGCGACGCCGTTGGCAGACGCATCCTTGACACGTCGCTCCCGGCCGCAGCGGAGCGTCCCGCCCAGCCACTGGAGTTCTTGACTGCAATCTCGGCCGATTCATTCGCGGTCTCAGCGGGCGGCTCGGTCTCGATCAATACGATCGACCTAACGAATCAAAAGGCGCCGGTTGTCTCGGGGTCGCTGCCATCGCCCCTTGCGTGCGAACCCACCCCGGTGTCGGGGGGTTGGATCGCACCGCTCAAAGTCGGCCAGGTCTTCCTGCTCGGAAAGCAAGGAGCACAGCCTCTGGGAACGCCGTTCCAGCCGACGATTCAGCCGGGAGAAGCCTACGCCTGGCTCCCAGCCGCGGCCGGCGATGGGGTGGTGGTGGTCACCGATGGCGTGCAGAACATCCACTGCTTGGCCATCGATTCTGGCTCGCTCAAAGCGGTTCAACGGAGCGATGTTGGTCCCTCCCCCATTGTCGGGCGGGGAGCGATGCTCGATCGCGTCGTGGCGTTCCCGACTCAGGGAGGCCGATTGATGCTGCTCTCGACGCCTTCGCTCGAGAGCGTCGCCGACCCCGACCTGGGGTCCCCGGCGGTTTGGGGCCCTTACGCCGTGGGGCCCGGCCGGTGCGTGGTCGTCTCCGCAGACGGCGAGATGGCGGCGGTCGATGCCGATGGGTCCATTGCGTGGCAACTGCCCCTTTCGGGCGGCGACCTAACCGGCGCGCCCGCTGTCGAGGGCGATTCGCTGCTGGCCACCACCAAGGACGGCCGTTTGATAAAGGTCAATCTCAATTCTGGTGAGCTTGCTTCTCAAGTCTTCGTGGGGCAACCCATCGCGTCCGGACCAACCATGATGGGCCCCCGCGTCCTCATCGCTGCTGCCGATGGCGCTGTCCTGGTCATCAGCCCCCCAAAGTAGCGCTATGCGCTAGTTCCTGACGATGGTTTCACAACCCACGATCCCGAAACGGCTGCTCTGCACGATGGCGGCATGCCTCGCGGCATCCGTTGCCGCGGGACAACAGCCGTCACTCATCGAGCAGGCCCCGTTCGACACGATCGTGCTCAAGGCGGGCAACCAGCAGCTTCGTGTAGCACCGCTCGACTTTCCGAATCGAATCGTGCCGAGCCCGTTCCCCGGGGGCGCACTGACGGTTCAGTGGCTCGACCGTCCCGGTCAGCCGATCGAGATCGCTTGGAACAGCATCCAGAAGATAATCATGTTTGAAGACCTGCTTCTTGAGCAGGCGGAGGAGATGATAAGCGCAGAGAAGTACGACGAGGCCTTCGACTACTTGGCGCGCCTTTACCTACGGTATCCGAACGCGTCCGGCCTCGACGCGCTTGCCCAACGCTTCCTCCAGCGCGACGCCCTGGCGGCGTTCAAGGCGGGGGAGCACGACCGGGCCCTGGCGGTGCTGATGAGCCTTCACGATCAGAACCCTGCGTTTCAGGGTCTTGCGAGCGCCGTCGACGTGGTGGGCGACAAGCTGATCCAAGACAAGCTGCGCGACAAGAAGTTTGGGGCTGCTAGACGGGTGCTCGACGTGCTCGACAAGCAGTTTGGAGACATCCAGCCAAGTGTGATCGCCGCCTGGCGCGGTCGGTTTGAACGAGCCGCTGAAGCCAAGGTCAAGGAGGGAGCCAGCCTGCTGGCGGCAGAAAAATTTCAAGAGGCGCGCGCAGCCGCTGGGCAAGCGCTCGCGATCTGGCCCGACAGCAAGCCGGCCCGTGCGTTGTTGGACGAAGTGCAGCGTAGACACCCGACGATCGTTGTAGGGGTTCTTGATCGCCCCGCGTTGGACGCCTCGCCGCGACTCGACCTCCCCGCCACCACCCGTGCCGGCAGGCTCGCCGTGTCGACCCTGACCCAGCTCAGCGACTATTCTCCGGAAGGGGGAATCTACCGGTTCCCGCACGGCAAACTCGCTCAGAACGAGACGGGGCGGAGGCTTACCTTTGAAGTGAGCCCCGCGGAGCTGGAATCGGGCTACCGCCTGGACGGGCTCGCCCGCAGCATTCTCGAGTCGGCCGAACCGGGAGCGGACGCGTTCCGTTCGGGCGTTGCACGACTGCTTTCGGGGGTAGCGGCTCCAGAATCGGACCTAGTTGAAGTGAGTCTGTCTCAATTGCACGTCCGACCCGAGGCGGTGCTAAGCGACGTACCGCTAGAGTCACACGACTCGCATTGGGTCGACGCCGACCCGACGCGTTGGTCGATGGACCGCACGTCGGGCGCCGGCGTAGGGGGGACCATCGAGGAATTGCTGTACGACAATGAGCAGGCAGCGGCTTCTGCTCTGAAGTCTGGCGAGATCGACGTCCTTGCCAACATCATGCCGTGGCAGCTTGGGCAGTTCCGCGCCACGCGCGAATTCTCGGTCGGGTCGTATCGGCTGCCAAAGATCCACGCGCTGATCCCGTCGACAAGCAGCCCGCTCATGGACCAGCGTGAATTCCGTCGTGCGATCGCCTACGGCATCGATCGCCAAAGAATCCTTGGCACGGTGCTTCTGGCCGGTCGGGAACGCGATGAGCCAGCCTTCCAGGTGATCAGCGGCCCCTTCCCAAACGGCTTGTCGATCTCAGACGGCGTCGGGTACGCCTACAACGACCGCGTTCGACCACGCGAGTACCAGCCGCGGCTGGCCGCGTTGCTCGCTCGATTGGCGTGGGTCAATCTCCAAAAGGCCCGGTTGGTTGAGGCGGGAAGAGAACCCGATGAGGCGGACACCAACACGCCGATCCCTACGCTGCGACTCGCCCACCGAGACGACCCGCTTGCGACCGTCGCGTGTCAAACAATCCAGATCCAATTGGCCGCGATCGGCATCGAAACGGAGCTGGTCAAGGTGACGGAGTCTGAACTGCTCGATGGATCGGCCCAGTACGACTTGAGGTACGCCGAACTCGCAATGTGGGAGCCGCTCACCGATGCGCGTCGGCTGCTGGGGCCCGACGGAATCGCGGGCAGGTGCAGCGATCCCATGTTGCTAGAATTGGAGAAGCTAGACTCCGCGCGAAACTGGAACGAGGCGTCGGCGGCGCTCCAGTCCGTTCACCAGCTCGCTTTTGGCGACCTGCCGGTAATCCCACTGTGGCAGGTCATGGACTACTACGCCTTCCGGCGGGACATCCGCGGCCTCGGAGAACGCACTATCTCGCTCTACGATTCCGCGCCTACGTGGCGGAAAACCGCCCGGGGGACGCCGTGATGCAGCGTCTCCATAACGCCTATCTAGCAGCGTGCGCGGCGGCCGTTGCGCTCGCAGCGACTTCGGCGCCGGCCGCCGACACCGGCCGCTTTTGGGAGCTCACGCCCTATCAGATCGACATCGTGATCGCCGCAGACCTGCAGGGAGCCAACGCGGAAGCACTCGCTAAGGCCGTCGTCGGCTACGTTGAACGGCGTATCGATACCGCGATCGGGCCACTTTGGTCGGCGACCGTTTCCCTAGCCGAAGGCGCCGAACGCCACGCCGTGCTGAGCGCGTTGCGGTCGGGTAACCCAACCGCGCCACCCGGGCTGCGTGAGGACTCAGACAAGTGGATGGTTATCGCGGTCTGGGAAGATGGCGCCGGGGTCCATCTGGCGGGCGCCGAGCAGGATCGGATCCTCAACACTTGGGGCCGGAGCCGATCGGCGGACCTTTCTTCGGCCAACCAGCTCGGTGAGGCTGTATTTCAGTTGGCGTGCGACATCTTTGCGCCGATCGCCACGTTTAGCATTGACAGTGACGACCCGAACCGGGTTGAGCTCAGCCTGCGCGGCGGTCAGCTCTCGAGCCCGACGCCGCTGTCTCGCTGGGTAGGGCAAGACGACGTGTTCCGCACCGTCCTGATGCAGATGGATCGATCGGGCCTGCCGGTGGAAGGGGGAACTCAGGAAGTCCTGTGGACCTATCTGGTGACGCGGGCGCAAGAAGGCGCGCCCACAGGCGAGTCGGAGAACGCAGCCCCAGAGGACGAGAGCACATCAATTGTTGCAGACGTCTTCAGTCACACGCGGCGGCCCTTCGGCGTCCGCCGCCGGGGCAGGGTGGATCAACTTGCAATCCGACTACCGCGGACGAAGGGCCCCTCCGAGCTACGGCTTGTCTCACGCGGCGACTCGCCCAGGCCGCTGGTTGGCTATGAAGTTTTCGCCCAAGACGGGACGGACCCAGAGAAAAAGTCGATCGGCAAGTCGGGCCTAACCGGCGCGATCGCGGTGCCGCCCGGAGAGTCCCCCATCCAGACCGTCTGGGTGAAGAGCGGCTCACAACTAGCCGCAAAGATCCCGATCGCCACCGGCGCCGATCCGCTGATCGTCGCGCCGTTGCTGGACGAAAGCAAGCGGCTCGACGCCGAGGCCCGCCTCGGCCTGTTGCGGGAACAACTGATTGATCTCGTCGCGCTCCGCACGATCTTCGCTGCTCGGATTGACAAGGCGATCGAGGCGGGAGACCTAGACCAGGCCAGGGGGCTGCTCCTCGAGTTCCGAAAACTACAAGGGCGCGCCGAATTCAATGCACGGATCGACCGCGAGGAAGAGCAGTGCAAAGCGGACGACCCCGTAGTGCAGCAGCGCATCGATAAGCTGTTCACGGACATGAAGTCTGTTCTTGGCGCGTTTCTCGGAGGCGATGACATCAACAAGCTTGAGCGTCGCCTCGATCGAGCGAAGAACAAACCCGCCGAAACTACCGCAGCCACGCCGTAGCCAACGCGGCAATCCCGACCAGCCCCGCGGCGGCCACAGCCGCCGTGACGGTCCAGCGGACCCCGCGGTCGAGCGGAGCTTCGTGGGTCTCGGACGGCTTCGCGTCGGGCACCGTCTCCTGATCCGCAGCGCACACCGGATCGGTCCCCTGACTGGCGACATCTGGGCGGGCGTTCGAACCGTGTTGCTCCACGGCCGAACTGTCACCGGCCGTCTCGTCCCAGGCAGAGTCTTCTCGTTCGTCTGGCGCCGCCGTCCGCCGCCGGAGCGCGACGTCGACTACACGCGCAACGCTCGCCTTGGAGCCCGGCGTCACGAACGGCAGCAACGCCTCAGCTGCAGCGACCGCGGTGGGGGTGCGACGGTTCTCGTCTTTGTCCATCATGTTCCAGAGCGCCGCAACGAACGCTTCGGGGAGGTCGCTACGGAATGCGCCGGGCGACAGGGGCGCCTCGTTCAGGTGCCGACGGGCCTTTTCGGCATGGTCTCCGCCCGGGTACGGCACTTTTCCGGTGATGGCGTAGTAGACCGTGCACCCTAGCGCGTAGACGTCGCTCACCGGGAGCACGCGGTTGGGCGTGCGGATGGATTCGGGCGCCAAGTAGTCCGATGTCCCCACCACACGGCGGCCCGTGCCGGCGCCTTGATCGGGGGGCGTCGCATCGTCCAGCCGCCAGGCCAACCCTAGGTCGGTAAGCTTCACGGCTCCCTGAGGCGTTACCAACACGTTGCCGGGCTTTACGTCGCGGTGCACCAGCCCTTTGCGGTGGGCGTACTCTAGCCCCTTGGCGGCCTCAACGCCGATATGCGCTGCGGCCTCAATCGGCAACGGACCGAACCGCCGCACGAGCCGCCGAAGGTCCAACCCTGGCACGTACTCCGAAACGAAATAGTGCGCCCCGCCGTCGGCGCCGGCGAACGTCACGCGGACGAGGTTGGGGTGGTCTAGCTGCGCCTGCGCCCGCACTTCGCGTGCGAACCGCGCAACCGCGTCGGGAGTTGTCTTCCGTTTTGGCAGCACCTTGATCGCTTCGATGCGACCGAGCAGTTCGTGCTCTGCCTGGAACACGTCTCCCATTCCCCCACGCCCGATGGCGTCGTGGATCAGGTAGGGGCCCAACCGAAACCTGCTACGCCCCTCACGGAGCTGCTCGACCTGCCATGCATTGAGGTCGCCCGAGTCGACCAGAAGCTTGGCGAGAAGCGCTTCGTCCAGATCGGCCACCGTGGCGTGTGCCGGCAACCCCTGCGCTACGACCTGCTCGAGCCTCTCGGGGGCGATCAGGCCGCTACTCACCAGCGCTCGGCAAAAGAGCGACTGTTGCAGTGGCTGTACCATCGTCAAACCGCCTAGTGGGTGGATGCTTGATAATAGGATCCCCCCCATCGGTACGTCAACAATTGTCGACGCCACAAGGCAAATCCCCCAACAGGATCAACCGCGGCTTCATCGCCCCCAACAACCCTCGCCAACTCGTTGGCGGGGCGACCGATAGCTCCAGCGGCTCGTGCCGAACCGGATGATCGATATCGAGTCGGTAAGCATGCAGAGCGATGCCGGCCGCTAGGGGCCGGTCGCTGCCGTACTTACGGTCGCCGACAATCGGCCACCCCGCCGCCGCCAACTGCACTCGGATTTGGTGCTTTCGGCCCGTTTGCAGCGTCACGCGGAGCGCGGCAAGGCCGTTTCCGCGGGCCGCCACTTCGTAATCAAGTACCGCCAACTGGGCGCCGGTCGCTTTCTCGCTGGTCGTGTGGACCCGACGGTGGCGCTCGTCTTTACGGAGGTGGTGTTCCAGCCGACCGCTCGGTTCTGGATCGCCGGCAACTATCGCCAAGTAGTGCTTTCCCACGGTGCGGGAGCGGAACGCCTCGCACAATCGGCCAGCCGCCTTTGACGTGCGGGCCAGCAGCACGACCCCCGTCACCGGGGCGTCGAGGCGGCTTACGATCCCTAAGTAGACCTTACCGGGCTTGTCGTACTTGGCCTTGATGTAGGCGCGAGCCTCGGCGAGCAGCGACGGGCGGTCTTCCGCGACCCCCATCGTCGGCAGGCCCGCAGGCTTGTTGACGGCCAGCAGGTGGTTATCTTCGAACAACACGTCAATCACCAGTGCGCTACCCCGCTCCGAATGGATGAACTCTCGACCCCTGATTCTAGCCAGTGGCTCGCCGCGCCGCCGCGATCTGCTTACCGAGGCCGGCTACCTGTTTCGGGTGGTCCCGCCGCGCGACGGTGCCGAACCGCCGGGGCTCTGCAGCGGGTGCGGCCCGGCCGAAACCGTCGCCGACTTGGCCCTCCGCAAGGCCGCTGATGTGGCGGACCAGCTTTCCAGCATAGAGGACGATCCCCTGCTGCTGGCGGCAGACACCGTAGCGGAATGCGGCGGGGCGATCTTGGGCAAGCCAAGAGACGAAGATGACGCACGCCGTATCTTGCTGCATTTGAGCGGTCGCCGGCACCGGGTCTACACCGGCGTCTGCTTGCATGATCTTCAGTCGCCGCTCGACTCCCTGGTAGCGGTCACCGAGCTGGAAATGGACGTCCTTTCCGACGTTTGGCTCGACGCCTACCTGGCTTCCGGGCAGTGGGAAGGCAAGGCCGGCGCCTTCGGGTACCAGGACGATCTGGGCGTGATCCGGATCACCAGCGGCGCAGCGTCTAACGTCGTAGGGCTGCCGATCGAGGACTTGGCGCCCAAACTCGGGCGGGCCGGCTGTTTCCCTGCCCGGACGGGCCAGCCATAATAAAGCCTCTACACAAAGCTCCCCGAACACCCGCTTGGGCTCCCCGCAACCATGACGCTTCGTTCCGCTCTAGTTCCGCTGACAGTATTCGTCGCCGCCTGCGCAGGATCGCTGACCGCCGAACCCGCCCCGGCAGCGCCTGACCGGCTGCCGCCGGGCGTGGTTGCCGAGAAGCCCGCCACAGGCCCGTTTGTGCCTTGCGAACTGGGGTTCATGGTCCCCTACGAGGCGACGATCCCCGGAACGACCGCCAAGTTCTCCATGATCCCCATCGCCGGCGGCGAGACGTCGGTCGGCGGCCCCGACGCGGGGAGCGCACGGGTTCGGCTGGAGCCCTACTGGATCGGCCAGCACGAGGTCACTTGGGCCGAGTACCAGCCGTTCATGGATCTGAACAACCGCTTTGCCGCGCTCCAGTCGCTGAGGCGCCAGACGGAAGAGGCCGACCCGAAGGCTACGGCCGCGCTCGCATCGCGGTCGGCGCTCCGCGAGGCCGCGGTCGCGACGCCAGAATTAGTGGATGGGGTGACCGCGCCGACCGCGCTCTATGACCCTAGCACCACCTATCAATCCGGCGAGGGGCCCGATCTGCCGGCTGTCACGATGACCCACTTTGCCGCGGCCCAGTACTGCAAGTGGCTCAGCAGCCTGCTGGGACAACCCTACCGACTCCCCAGCGAGGCGGAGTGGGAACTAGCCGCCGGCCCGAGCCCCCCCGAGGCGATCGACGACTACGCCTGGCACATTGACAACGCAGAATGGGAGGCCCACCCGGTTGGTCAGAAGAAGCCGAACGCTAAGGGCTTGTACGATGTGTTCGGAAACGTTGCCGAGCTGGTGCTTGACGAGGCTCGCGACCGACAACTTCCCGCGGGCGAAGTTGTCGACTGGAAGGCCGCCGTGGCTTGGCCCGATTCCAAAGACCCACGGATCGCCAAGGGGGGCTATTGGGACGCCGAAGCCGAAGAAGCGAACGTCACCGGCCGGTTGCTGACAAGTGAAGACGACTGGAAGCAAGAAGACCCCAACATCCCCAAGAGCCCGTGGTGGTATTCGGACATGCCCTCGGCGGGCGTTGGCATGCGGTTGGTGCGCCCCCTCAACGCAATGACGCCTGAGGTCGAGCAACTGGTTTGGAATGCAGACACCGACGATATCCGCTCCGATGTCAAATTCCGGCTGGAAGAGGGACGTGGCAAGCTCGGCCCGGTTTCGCCGCGACTTCCTGAAGCATTCCAGCAGCTCGACAGCCCGGAAGTCCAGGCATTGCTACGATGAATAAACAGCCGACTTGTCACTCAAACGGTTTCTTAGAGGCTGAGCTTTTGGAGGAGACGGGCAAGGTAGGCAACCAGTCTGCACCCGACGCGGAGTGGATCGGTTACCAACGATCCGCGACGGCTTTACCGACTCCCAGCAACTCTTGTGCAAAATCGCCGCGGCGGCGGCGGTGCGCAATATCGGGTGGTCAATTCGGGACGTTGCTGGCCACGTACGTTCGTCCTTCTAGGGCTTCTTCTCCTTAAGACTTCTGGAACGAGAAATGACGCTTTTCAAGATCACGCTGGCGGTTGCGGTCACTATGACGGTGGCGGGCCCGGCCTCGGCGGAGCAGGCCTGGGAGCCGCTATTTAACGGGAAGGACCTTGAGGGCTGGACCGTCAAGATCAAGGGCTACGACGTGGGGGAGAACTACGCGGAAACGTTCCGCGTGGAGGATGGACGGCTGGTCGTGAACTACGACAAGTACGAGGACGGCTTCAAGGGCCGGTTCGGCCACCTGTTCTACAACGAGCCCTTTTCGCACTACCGGCTCCGTGTCGAATACCGATTCGTCGGCGAGCAAGCGCCGGGCGGGGCGGGGTGGGCCATCCGCAACAGCGGCGTCATGATCCACGGGCAATCTCCTGAATCAATGCGCAAAGTCCAAGACTTCCCCGTTTCGCTCGAAGTCCAATTGTTGGCAGGCGACGGCGTCCACCCACGGAGCACCGGGAACCTTTGCACGCCGGGCACCAACGTCGTCTATGGTGGAAAACTTCACACCGACCATTGCACCAGCAGCTCCAGCGACACTTACCCGCAAGACGAGTGGGTGAGCTGCGAGATTGAGGCGCACGGCGGGCGGCTGCTGCGGCATCTGATCAACGGAAATCCTGTAATCGAGTACAACGACGCACAGCTCGACCCGCGTGACGCCGACGCCGCGCAGCTCATCGCTGGGGGCGCAGCGAAGATGCTCACCGGAGGCACTATCTCGCTGCAATCGGAGAGTCACCCGGTCGAGTTCCGGAAGGTAGAGATTCTGCGGCTCGAGGAATAGGGGACGGTCGAGAGCTCGGTCCCTTCGGTTGGCACGAGGATCAACGACCCATGCGAGCACAAGCGCAGACCGGCGAAGTCGCTCGCAAAGGCGCGTAGACACAAAGAGTCCGCTCTATTGCGAGAGGGGTTTCGGTGTTCGAGGTCTGCCGGTTGCGTTCAGTCGTTGGAGTTTTTGTAGTGACGGTCAGTGGCCTTGGGGGACACAGGCATGACGCGGTTCACAGCGGACCAGGCGCTCCTCGACCGGCTCGAGGCGTTCGAGCTCGATGAACCAGACGCGACCCTCACTTTTTCGCGGCGTCTCGCCCGTGAGAATGGCTGGGCTCACCCGTTCGCTCTACGGGTGGTCCAGGAGTACAAGCGATTCGTTTACCTAGCGATGACCGCCGGCCATCAGGTGACGCCGTCCGACGAAGTCGATCAGGCGTGGCATCTTCATCTCACGTATACCTGCAGCTACTGGGGCGTCTTGTGCAGAGAGGTCTTGGGCAGACCGTTGCACCACGGTCCGACTAAGGGGGGGCAATCGGAAGGCCAGCGGTTTGAGAACCAGTACGAGCAGACGCTCGCGAGTTACCGCGAGGCGTTCGGTCAATCGCCGCCGATCGACGTGTGGCCCCCAACAGAAGCTCGCTTCGGCGACGCAGCAGCCTTCGTGCGGGTAAACCGCGCGCGCGCGTGGGTGCTGCCAAAGCCTTGGCGAGTCGATCACTGTCGGCCGTTGGTCCTCGCGGCGTCGCTGGCAGCGTTGGCGCCCCCGCTCGCCGCCGGCGCCGCCTGGAACCCACTCGACTTTCCTGGATCGCAATTCTTGACGTTCTACGGCGTTCTTGCGGCGTTGGCGATCATCGGCTCGCTCGCGTGCCGGCTGGTGCTCCGCTCCCCCGACGATGGGCGCGACCCGCCCGGCACAGACGAGCTCTTGAAAGACCCGATTTCGGTGGCAGCCCTGCGGGGAGGCTGGCAGTCCGTTTATCAGACGTCTCTGGCCGAACTTGTGGCCGACGGGTCGATCGCGATCGAAAAGCCTAAGGGCCGGGCCTCGTCGCGGTATGTTGCGGTCGCCAAGCGTCAACCGCAAGCATCGGACAACGACCTGCAGCGACTGTTGCTAAGCCAGTGCGCCGTAGACGCAGAATTCGGCGCGCTCGGCAAAGCGGCGCGGCCGGTAGCCATGCAGCAGGTTGAGCAACTTGAGCAGCACGGGCTGCTAGAAACCAGCCAATCGTTCCGCTCACCCCGTTTTGCGGCGGCGCTGCTTCTCGGATCGGTGTGGTTGCTTGGCTTGTTCAAGTTGGTTGTCGGCGTCGGCCGAGACAAGCCGGTCGGTTTTCTTTTCATCGGCCTCGCGGTGCTGATCGGAGTTTTCGCGTTTTTCTGGTCGAAGCCCCACCGCAGCCGGAGAGGTGAACGTCGCTGGCGTGGGTTGCTAAAGGACCACGCCACATTGAAGGGCCGGGCGAAGAAACAGGGAGACAGCCTCGGTCCCGCGGAGTTGGCGCTCACGGTTGGGCTGTTCGGCGTCGCAGCGGCCGGCGCCACGGAGCTTGATCCACTGCGCGGCGCCATCGCGGCCGCCTCGCCCGGATCGGGCGGCGATAGCGGATGCGGAGACGGCGGGTCAGGGGATGGCGGCTGTGGTGGTGGGGGGTGTGGCGGCTGCGGCGGCTGCGGAGGTTAGGGAGCCAAGGTACTCCACTTGCCGTGCGGGCTTTCCGTCAATGGTGGAACCCGGAAGCCTCCTCGCTGGTCAACGACGGGGCAAGCGGGTGCCGAGCAAAATAGTCGAGCGCCTGCCTGATGTCGTCGACCAACATCATCGCCAGGTCGCGACTTACACCTTGGCGGACAAGGATCCGTTGGATCGTTTGCTGCTGGCAGTTTGCCGGCAGTGTGTAGGCCGGAACCTGCCAGCCACGGCAGCGCAGGCGGTCCGCTAGGTCGTAGAGAGAGAAACCTGCTTCGGCGCCGGGCTTGAGCTTCCAGCATAGCGCCGGGATGCCGGCATCGGTCTGGCCGTCGAAGACGATTTCAAAGGGACCGAGCTGCTGGATCTCGCGGGCGAGCAGTTGAGCGGTCGCGTAACATCCATCGTGGATCTTGCGGTAACCCTCCTTTCCGAGCCTAAGGAAGTTGTAGTACTGGCACACAACCTGCCCGCCGGGGCGAGAGAAATTGAGGGCTGTGTCGCGCATGTTGCCCCCCAGGTAATTGACCCAGAAGATCAGCTCTTCCGGGAGATCGGTCTGTTCGCGCCACGCGACCCAGCCGACCCCCAAGGGAGCGAGCCCAAACTTGTGCCCCGAGGCGTTGATCGACTTCACGCGCGGCAGGCGGAAGTCCCACTCGAGTTCTGGCGAGCAGAACGGCGCCAGGAACCCACCGCTGGCGGCGTCGACATGGATGGGGATGTCGAGTCCCGAAGTTTCTTGCAAGCGGTCGAGCGCCCCGGCAACCGCTTTGACCGGCTCGTACTGGCCCGTGAAGGTCACCCCAAGGGTCGGCGTGACGCCGATCGTGTTCTCGTCGCACCGGCTGAGCGCTTCCTCAGGGGTCATCAGCATCCGCCCCGGCTCCATCGGGATCTCCCGGTGCTCGATGTCCCAGTAGCGGGTGAACTTGTGCCAGCAAACCTGCACCGGGCCGGTCACTAGATTGGGTTTGTCGATCGCCTTGCCCTGCGCTCGGCGGCTCGCCTCCCAGCGACGTTTCATCGCCATCCCGCCAAGCATCGCCGCCTCGCTCGATCCGGTTGTCGAGCAACCGACGGCGCCCTCAGGCCGTGGCGCGTTCCAGAGATCGCACAGCATGCGGACGCACCGCGCCTCGATCTCGGCGGTCTGCGGATACTCGTCCTTATCGACCATGTTCTTGTCGATGCACTCATCCATCAGCTTGTGGACTTCAGGTTCCTCCCAGGTCTGACAGAAGGTGGCCAGGTTTTGGCGGGAGTTGCCATCCAGCATCAGCTCGTCGTGGACGATGGCGTACGCGTGGCGCGGGTCGCGTTCCTGATTGGGAAATTTCTGCTTGGGCGCGTTGCGTGAGAGGTCGCCCGATCCGTAGATCCCGTCGTCGAAACGTTCATTGCTTTTTCGTCCTTTCTGCATCGCTTCCGACGCCTCCTAAAGTGGTCGTTCGCATGAGAGGAAAATCGAGGATAGCACGAATGTAGCGGATCCGAGCCGATCACGAAGGCGGGCGCGTCAAATGCGTAGGGACGCCAAACAGCGGTTCGCTCGGCGCCGAAGTCCAAAGGCGGCCGAATGCGCCATCCGAGAGAACCGTTAGAGCGATGCGCTACTGGGCGGTTATCTTCGCGCCAAGTGACTGGATGAGTTCTTGCGGCACCTGGAGCCGGAAGACCTGGGCGGGGCCCTCGGCTTCGAGCGTCACTTCGCAAGGGGGGACCGAGGGAAAAGGCGGCGACGGTTTAAAGCCGAGCGCCCCGTCCATCATCGCGGCCCAGACCTGCTGTTGCCAATTGATCAGCCGATCGACCGCGATCTCGCCCGTGTCGGATGGAGCCCCGTCGCCAGTGCCGATCCGTTCCAACCAAGGCGCCAGGTCGTCGACGGTCATGTCGGCCACGGCGACCAGGTCGGCGCCGAGCGGCACTACGTAGAACGACGCTTTTCCGTCGGCGCCGTAGAATCGCTGCATCGTGGTCTTGATCTCTGGCACGCGGTCCGCGTCGGCGGGGTCAACCACGTTGGCCCAGTAACGGGCGCCGGCGTGTCCACCGACCTCCACCGGTTCCGACTGAAACACGAGCTGCTGATTCCCCCCAGCGCCGGACAACATCTCGTTCCAGCGAGCAACCGCTTCAGCGAACGCTTGCGTGAAACGCTCGGCGTCTGGAACCCGGAGCGCCGCCACTTGGTTGGCGCCGAGCGGAGAGTCGGCCGCACGAGATATCGCCAGCACGCGACCCGAGCTGACCTGCTCGAACGCGGCACGGCAGGCCGAGGCGAACTTGCCGAAGCTGGCCGGATAGGCCCGCAGGTCGACCGAGTCGGGCTGCATCGCGACCGACGCCAAGTAGATCCCCGCCGCAAGTCGACGGGCGCCGAGGTTGCTCGGCACTGGCAGATCGAAAATAGCTGGCCGCGCCCCCGAGGCCGTCTTGACGGTTACCCTTTGGATCAGCACTTGATCCGGATTATCGGAGGCAGGGGTTCGGTCTTCAACGCCAACGGTCAGGTTGAGATCGCCCGACTCGCTGCGGGATGCTCCGAGCCTTACCGCGGACGCGTCGCGCTTAAGCGAGGTGAACAGCGGAGCGGCCATCGCCACTAGGGTCCGCGTCTGCTCTAGACTCCAGCCCCCGCGGTAGCGGAGGCTGCCGAACCGGAAGCGGTTGCCGGCGAGCCCCATGGCTTCGCGGGTATCAATCGCGAAGCGTTCGAGAGAATCGAGACCGCTGGTCGACACCGCGGCCACCATCGTCTGCTGCTCCAGCAATGCGAGCACGGGCTCCAATGAACGCGGATCGGCCGGTTCCGTCCAGGTAACGCCGGCGTCCGAAACTCGAAGCAGGGCCCAATCGCCCAGGGCGACCAGCTCAACCTCGGCCCCCCCGAGACTCATCACCGCCGTGGCGCCGGTCGGTTCTGCCCCGAGCCTTTCGACCAGCAGGTCGAAGTCGCTGACCTCGACCAGCGCGAACGGCGTTACACCGTCGGTCGCCCCCGCGCCGCTAGCCATGCTCCCCCGGAGCCCGACGATCACGCTGCCATCGGCGAGCGGGAGACGCGACGCGGCGACGCGGAGCACGCCGATCGCCCCCCGTTCAGGCCGCTTGAGGTCGCCTAGCAACGCCTCCGCTTGTTCGAACAACGCCGGCAGGTCGCTTGTGGCGACTACGGCGAGCCAGTCGCTAGGAAGCGGCGGAGCCTCGGCGTGGAGTTGGGCCGCCGACGCCAAACACAGCAAGAGGATTGTCAGCAATCGCTTTGGCTTCATGGCGTCAACTACGACAGGCACGACTTCGCGGCCTTCACCACGGCTTCGACCGTGATTCCCCGCGCCTCGTAGACCTCATTGTAAGGCGCCGAAGCGCCGAAGTCGTCCATGCCGATGAACTTCCCGCAGAGCCCGAGGTAGCGGTCCCAGCACTGCTGGATTCCTACCTCAATTCCCACGCGGGCCGAAACCGATGGCGGGAGGACCGAGTCGCGGTAGCTCTGCGGCTGGTCTTCAAACAGCTCGAACGAGGGCATGCTGACGACCCGGGCGGCAACGCCGGAGGCGGTGAGCGTCTCGTAGGCCTCGACCGCCAAAGACAACTCGCTGCCGGTAGCCATGAGAAGAACGTCCGGCTTGCCCCCCTTGGCGTCGGCGAGGATGTAGGCGCCCTTCTCGAGGCCGGTGGCGGCGGCGTACTTCGCGCGATCGAGGGTCGGCAGGTTCTGCCGCGTCAGCACGAGCGCCGTGGGCCGGTGCTGGTTGTTGATCGCGGCCCGCCACGCTTCGGCCGCCTCGTTGGCGTCTCCGGGGCGGATGGTCACTAGGCCCGGGATCGCCCGAGCCGCCGCGAGCTGCTCGACCGGCTGGTGAGTGGGGCCGTCCTCGCCAACGCCGATGGAGTCGTGGGTGAACACGTACACGACCGGCTGCTTCATGAGCGCCGCGAGTCGCATCGAGGGCCGCAGGTAGTCGCTGAAGACGAAGAACGTTGCGACGTAAGGCCGCAAGCCGGCAAGAGCCATGCCGTTGGCGGCGGCGGCCATGGCGTGTTCGCGGATGCCCCAGTGCAGGTTTCGACCGCCGTAGCTGTCGGCTTCGAAGTCTCCTTCCCCGGCGAGCAGCGTGTTGGTGGAAGGGGCCAAGTCCGCCGATCCCCCTACCAGCCACGGCAGGTTGGCGGCGATCCCAGCGAGCGACTTGCCGCCGGAGGCCCGGGTGGCAATCCCCTTGGCGTCTGCGGGGAACTCCGGCAGCCCGGCGTCCCAGCCCTTGGGGAGGCCGCCGGACCAGATCAGCTCTAGCTCTGCGGCCAGCGCGGCGTGCTCCTGCTTGTACGCGACAAACTGCTTCTGCCACTCCGCGTAGCTCTTGGCGCCGCGGGCGCCCAGCGTGTCGGCAAAGTGCTTCTTGACCTCCTCGGGCACGAAGAATTTCTCGTCTGTAGGCCACCCGTAGGCCTCTTTGGTGAGCCGGATCTCTTCGTCCCCCAGCGGCGAGCCGTGGGCGCCGTGCGTGCCGGCCTTGTTGGGCGAGCCCCAGGCGATGACGCTGCGGACCACGATCAGCGTGGGGGCGTCGTCGCACTTGTGGAACGTTTGAAGCGCTTTGCCGAACGCGTCGAGGTCGTTGGCGTCGTCTACCTTCACCACGTTCCAGCCGAGGCCACGGAACCGCATCGGCACATCTTCACTGAACGCGAGGTCGGTGTCCCCTTCAATGGTGATCTTGTTGTCGTCGTAGATCCAGCAGAGGTTCGCCAGCTTCAAGTGGCCTGCTAGCGAGGCCGCCTCGCAGGCAACGCCCTCCATCAGGTCGCCGTCGCTGCACTGGGCATAGACGTTGTAGTCGAAGACATTAAAGCCCGGCTTGTTGTAGCGGGCGGCCATCCAGCGCTCGGCAATCGCCATTCCGACGCTATTGCCACACCCTTGCCCCAGCGGCCCGGTAGTTGTCTCAACGCCGGTGGTGTGGCCATGCTCGGGGTGGCCCGGGGTAAGGCTCCCCATCTGGCGGAAGTTCTTCAGCTCTTCCAGCGGAAGCGCAGGCTGGTCGGTCACGATTCCGTCATGGCCGACCTTGCGGATCCCCGCGAGGTGAATCATGGCATACAGCAGCATCGAAGCGTGCCCGCAGGAGAGCACGTACCGGTCGCGCCCGGGCCATAGGGGCTGGGCAGGGTCGTATCTCAGCACGTCCGCCCACAGCTTGTAGGTGACCGGCGCTAGCGCCATGGGCGTGCCCGGGTGCCCGCTGTTGGCGGCCTGGACTCCGTCCATCGCCAGGGTGCGGATGGTGTTGATTGCCGTCTGGGAAAGGTCAGTCGTAGTGGTCGGCATGCTGATTGCTTCGCTGCGTTTCGCGGATCGCCTAGATATTGGACGGCTCGACACAGGCCGCATTGGGCCCGAACCGGCCGGTAGTTTAGGTTTACGGCATGCCGCGGGCAACGGTGTGATTTAGGACATGGGCCGGCCCGCCAGGATTAACCGTGGCCGACGGTCAGCAGAGTCGGGCCGCCCCGACCGTTGCGGTCTGCCTCTACGCGACGAACGGCGCCGCCGATCAGGCATGCAGACAGCCCTAGGCAGCGTACGGCCGAAACGCGCCCCACATGCCTGCCGCCCTGACTGGCATGCGCACGACGGGAGGTCTCATTCCCGACCGTTACCCCCAGCAGGGCCCGGTGCAGCCCCTCGCGCCGCAGGGATTCGAGTGCAAACGCAAGCAGTTGCCGGTAGACGCCCTGGCGGCGATAGGGGGGTGCGACGACCGCCGAATGCAGCCACGCGTCCCCCGCAGCCAGACGAAACGCGACCCCTAGTTCGGGTTCATCAAACGAATCAAGTGCGACGTGTAGCACCCCAATGGGCGCCCCATCTTGCCAAACGGCCGCGGCCCGGCTTGCATTGCCATCCCACCGGTCGATGTTGCGGCGGGCGACCAGCTGCCGGAGCTCACCGGCCTCGATCGGGCTGGCGACCCAACGGACTTCAATCCCCTGGACTGCAGGCAAGCAGACCGCCGGCAGATCGGCGAGCGGGATCTCCAGCACTTCAAACGGTCTCACGCGCAAGACCCAAGCCGGCAGCGCGTGCATTGCGGACTTGCTAAACCGATAGAGGAGCGCAGGCATTCGGCTCATTGCGAAGTGTGCGCCTAGCTGGGGAGCGCTACCCGGCGTCCATCGAGGCTGCTCTTCCGCGCTGCAAGGACGATGGACACCGCGCGGTACGCGTCTTCTAGGTTAGTGGTATTTAGCACCAGGCTGCCGACCATCCTGTGGAACTGCATCAGCAGTTGCTCGCCGACAGGTCGCTCGTGGTCGAGCGCCTCGAGGTGTTGCCCGGCGCCGTCGAACCAAACCAGCCCCGCTGGAAGGTCGACGAAAGCAATGCCACGTTCGCAGACAACCTGCATGTCGGCGGGCCTCCGGAAGCTAGCTGCCTCGCCCCAGGCGCGTGGCACGTAGCTGCCACACGCGATCTGAGCCTGGGCGCCTGGGCCGCCGGGTTGGGCGAAGTCGAGCATCATCAGCGAGTAATCGACCGTCCCACCGGGCTCCGATGGGCAGGAGGCGCCGACCACTGACGTCGGTTGCCGGCCTACCACGTAACAGCTCCAATCGACCATCTCGATGAGCCTGCGGGTGTCGATGTCGGCCGAACCGTTGTGGCCGCCCCCAGCCGCGTGCCGCTGGTTGCAGAAGATCATCCGCGGCTGGCCGAGCCGAGTCGCGATCAGTTCTTTCAGCCGGATGGTGGCGGGGGCCAGCCGGTTGGGGAGCTCCGCCATGAACGCGATCCCTGCGCTGCGGACGCGGTCACGCAGCTCAGTCGCCTCCTTGGCGGCGAGGTCGATCGAGGCGGCGCAGTAGACCGCCTTGCCCGCCTCGCAGGCGGCGTGGATGGGGAGCGCGCCGTACCAGCGGGCCGACAACAGCATCAGCGCATCGACGTCTTCTGCCGCCGCCAGGGCGCGGAAGCTGTCCACTTGCCGGGCGCCAAACTCTGCGGCCGCTAGCTCCGCGCGGTGGGCCACCGGGTCGCAGACGGCCGATACGCGAAACCGGGTGGGCAGCGCACGCAACGCGGGCACATGGCGGTTTGCCCACGCGGGGCCAAGGCCGACGATGCCAACGCGGAGCTTCACGGGATAGGTCCGAAGACGAGGTAAGTGGCCGCGACGCGTTCAACCGCGGACGCGTAAGAGGGCATTATACTTATTCTCTCCCCTTACCCCCATAGCGCCAGCCCCGTGCGGACAGTATCGGTTGTCATCCCGGCCCTCAACGAAGCGGACCTGGTCGCCGCGGCGGTCCAGAGCGCTTTCGCCTGCGGCGTAGGCGAGGTCGTGGTCGCGGACGGTGGAAGCAGCGACAACACGCCCGGCGCGGCCGACAGAGCCGGCGCCAGGGTTATCGGGGCCCCTCGGGGTCGCGGCTCTCAGCTTGCGGCCGGCGCAGCAGCCGCGACCGGCGAGGTGCTGTGGTTCTTGCACGCGGACTGCCGCCTCGACCCGCTAGCGGGCGGGCAGTTGGCCCGCGTCCTGGAGGATCCTCGCTGCCTGGCAGGGGCCTTCCGCCAGCGGATCGACTCCCAGCGCCCTATCTACCGCTGGATTGAACGCGGCAACGCGTGGCGGGCGCGTCGCGGCCTGCCCTACGGCGACCAGGCGGTCTTCGTCCGCCGTGGGCTGTTTGAAGCCGTTGGCGGCTTCCCGACAGCTCCATTGATGGAAGACGTGGCCCTGGCGCGGAAGATCGCCAAACGCACCCGCTTCACGTTGCTCTCCGGCCCGGTCTACATCTCCGCGAGGCGTTGGGAGCGGTCGGGGCCGCTCCGTCGAACGGCGTTCAACTGGGCGTTGCTAGCCGCCTACTCGGCCGGGGCGCCGGCTGAGCAGATCGCCCGCTGGTACCACCCCCACCAAGCTGATGAATGACGCATTCTTTGAAGGGGGTTTAGCCCTCGTTCATGATCGCGTCGATCACCTGCGTGGCGAACCCCTGATACGCTCCGCCGACCTGCTTGGCCAAGCTGTCTGGAAACAAGTGGAATTCGCCTGCCTTGAGCGCCGCGACGATCCCTTCCCCAACCAGCGAAGCGGGCTCTGCGATCTCCTCGAAGCCAGCCTCCTGGGCCATGTCGCTGGCGATCGGCCCGGGGTGGACGCTCAGCACCTGGGTCCCTTGCTCGGCCAATTGCGCCCGCAGCCCCTGCGTGATGCTGTACGCCGCAGCCTTCGAAGCGGCGTACGTAGCAAACGCCGGGAAGCTCCGTAGCGAGGCTACCGAGTTGAGCTGCACGAAAGCGCCGCCCTTGTTGCGTTTGAGCACGGGCGCGAAGGCTTGCGCCATGCGGATCAGGCCGTAGACGTTGATTTCCATCTCATACTGCAACGCTTCAATGGCCTCGGACGAGAGCGCCGTGGCCGTCTTCAATACGCCGGCGTTGCTTACGACCAGCTCGACGTCGGCCGCCTTCTCAGCGGCGGCTTGGATCGTCTTTGGGTCGGCCAGGTCCAGCGGGATCACGGCGACCCGGTCGCCGTAGGCGTCCACCAGGGGCTGCGCAGATTCGAGCGTGCGAACCGCCGCGTATACCTTCTTGGCGCCGTGGACGAGCAATGCCTCGGTGATCGCTTTGCCGATTCCGCGGTTGGCGCCAGTTACAAGGGCGGTCTTGCCTTGGACGTGGAAGGACATTGAAGATCTCCTGCAAGTGGTGGACTGGATCGGGTAGGGAGTAAGACGCAGGGTAACCCTGCGATCTTACCGACCGAGAGGATTCCAGACCTAGCTCCCACGAAGCGGCCGATCAGCACTAAGCTTGGCTCGAACGAGAACACGATTCATCGGCGCCACGCCTGACCAAGCGTGACGCCGGCAGTTGAGGCTAGAATCCTGCCATGAGCGGCATTATTCGGCGTGTTTTACCTGGTGCCCCGCTCGCCAGACCTCTCGCGCCGGCTGTTCATCGGTCAATACCGCAGTGAGCAGTTCCCAAGCCCGGCCGTCCGACTCTTCCGGGATCGGGATGCAAGTCAGGTCGGCCGGGCCGCCGGGGCGGATCGAGCCGGCAAGTTGGCTCAGACCGAGCGACTGAGCGCCCGACAGAGTCCCCATCCGCAGGATTGCTTCGGCGGTCACTGAGCGGTGTCGGGCGAACACCGTCCGCATCTCCGCTAGCAGGTCAAGGTCGGGCGACGACGCTAAGCTGTCGGTCCCCAGCGTCACGCGTACGCCGAGTTCGAGCGCCGTTTCCAGAGGGTAGGGGGGGTGGCCGAAATAGGCGTGGGTCCGTGGGCAGTACACGAGGCTCATAGCGTCGCTGTGACGGGAGATCATGGCCAGCGAGGGCTCATCCAGGTAGTTGCCGTGCACGACCAGCCCCTTGCGGGCCTTGGTGAGCATCCGCAGGTAGTCCAGCGGGGCGGCGCCGCGCTGGATCGCCCACGGGTCCCACATGCTGCGTTCTTCCAACAACTCCTGGAATGGACCGCGTCCCTCGGAGAGCAGTTCCAGCTCTTCTGGCGATTCCGCCAAGTGCATGGCTACCAACCCGCCCCGCTGTCCGGCAGTTGCGATCAACTCGCGCACCAGTGTCGGCGAGACCGTGTAGGGGGCGTGCGGGCTGGCGCCGATCAGCACGTCGTCGCCGGAGTCGTGCTCCATGGCGAGACGCTCGGCTTCGTCCATCCGCTTCACGGCGTCCGCCAAGGCAGAGGCGCTGCGGGCCTGAGAAAAGCCGATCGCCTCCATCAGCAGGATCAAACGCGGCGCGGTCGGCTGGAAGTAGGCGTCGATCGCCGTACGGCAGATGTCCGCGACGGTGGTCACGCCCGCGTCCAGGCTAGCGGCCATGCCCGCTTTGACCGCGCGGGCCGCCTGAGGCGCCGACGGCCGGCGCCGGACGACCTCGCGGATCCACGCCGGCAGCGTAGCGCCGGGCTGCAGCAGTGGCGCCTTGAGAAGGCTGTACTCGAGGTGGCAGTGCGTGTTCACCAGCCCCGGGATCAAGATGGCGTGGCCCAGATCGCGCACGGGGATGCCGACCGGCTCTCGCTGGCTGATCTGCGTGACGTGGCCGTTCTCGATCACGACAACGGCGTTCTCGACGGGGGGCGCGACTACCGGAAACGCGACGCGTGCGCGGAGGGCGAACGGCGTATGAGACGACACAGTGGACAACGTTTCGTTTGGGGTAAAGGGTTTCGTGTTGAATGGTACTCGCCAAAGGCGACTATCTTCTCTCGGCCCGTCTAATATTGGGTCGGGCAGAGCGACGTCTGGCCTTGTTAGTTCGGGTCGGCATGCGCCAGCGTGCTCCGGGTGATGCGTTCTGCTTCCTCTGCGGTCCGTCGGTCTTCATTCTTCTCGCCATGCGCGAGCGCGCCCATCATTGCGGCGGCCGCGGCGACGCCCAGGGCAATCACGATCGGCTCGTAGACCAGCAATCCCTCGTCCGATTGCTGCGGGGCAAGCGCTGAAAGCACGCCGCTCTCCTTCCACGACTGGGCGTAGTTGGCGGCGATAAGCGCCAGCGCGTTGTGCGTGGCGTGCAGCGCGACCGTCGGCCATAGGCTGCCGGTCTGCAGGGCGACGTAGCCCAGCACCAGCCCGAGGATGCCGGCCGAGATCGACTGTTGCAGCACGGTGTGAACGATGCCGAACATCGCCGCGGAGACCAGCACTGCGGTAAACGGCGACGTCTTTGATCGCAGCCCCGTGAGAACAGCGCCGCGGAACGCCAACTCTTCGCAAACCGCCGGCAAAGCCGCCAGCAGCAGCACCACCACGAGCAGGTTCGGCGCCTGACTCACCAGTTCGCCGAACTGCCCGAGTTTAGCCTGAAGGTCTTCGCTCATCGGGTACATGCGTTGCACCAGCCCGCCGAGCCACTGCGAAGCTGGGTGGAGCGCCACGGCGATCAGGACCCCGGCCGCCACGTGCCACGCCCGCGGGGCGCGGTCGAGCCGCAGCGCCCGCAGCGGGCGGCGGGCAAGCAGGGCGACCACGGCCAGGGTCGGCAGAAGGATACACGCGGCCTGGCTCAGCAGCACCATCCTCACCACAAAGGCAAAGTCGAGCGTCGTCGGCGCCGGCGTGAGCATGTTTACCAAGAACTGCATAATGGCGATCGCGGCGCCCACCGCCACAGCGCCGCGGATGCCTATCGAGTCGCCCCGATCGCGGTAGAGGGCGGCGCCCCAGCGGCGGAGGTTGAACCGCTCCCCCTCGTGGAACAGCAGCGACTCTTGATTGAACTGCCAAACCGCCCAACGTATGGCGGCGACACAACAAGCGATCGTCACCAAGAAAACCGGGAGCACGTAGGGCGCCGCGTCGGCGTAGCGCCCCTCAATCACCGCGCGCAAAACCAGGGCCATGCCGGAGACCGGGATCAAGGCCGTCCCCAGGTTCAGCTCCACCCCGGGCAGGATAGGCAGCACCATCAGCGGCATCGTGGCCAGCATCAAGGGCATCAGATAGTACTGCCCCTCTTTGCTGCTGCGGGCCAGAGACGCACACGCAAGACTAAGAGCGCTAAACAGCGTAGCGACCGGCAGGAGCGCGACCACAATCGCCACGATCGCGGCCGTGCTAGGTGGGGCAAGCCCGCCTGAGCCGCCCAACGGCATCATCTGCTCGAGAACCAAGCCCATCGTTCCGCCCAGCGCCGCTAGGTTCAGCAGCATTGTGAACAGGCTGAACACCAGCACCGTGAGCAGCTTCCCGCACACGATCTCTGTACGCGACGCGGGGCTCGCCAGAAGCGCCTCGAGCGTTCCGCGTTCCTTCTCACCCGCGCACAAATCGACCGCCGGGTAGAACGCGCCTACCAATGCGTAAATAAACACCAAGAACGGCAGCAGCTTCGACCACAACGCCGCGTTCCGCTGCCCGACGCTGGCGACGTCCTGCGGGCTAAGCCGGAACGGCTGAACAAGACCGGCGGGGGTCCGCGACTCGGCGAGGTTTTGCTGGACGATCTCCGCCTCCCAACGGTCGAGCAGCCGCTCGACCCGCAAGAACGCGACCTGAGACGGCTCGCGGGCCGAGTTGTAGAGTACTTCGGGCTGGGGGGGCGACACGGTGTTGGCCGCGTGATTGGGGCCGTCGCTGAGTCTGTCGCGCAACTGCCGCATCCCCTCGGCAAATCCCCGCGGAAGCAACACCACCGCGTCTAGCTCTCCGTCCGCCAGCCGGTTCCGGTCGGTCTCGGGAAGCATCGGGGCGTCGGCGCTGCCGGGCATCATCTGTCGCTCGACGGTGATCCGGTGCGCGTCGCCCGGCGCGTCGAATAGCCCCACTGCAAACCGGTCGCCCTCTAGCAGCGGCGGAAACGGGGTCGACTCGCCGCCGTTCTCTGGCGACAACTGCTCGGCGCCCACCACCAGCACCCTTGCTGCATGGGTTTGCCTAAACTGGGAGAGCTGCACAAAACTCATCCCCAGGATCGGGTACATCAGCACCGGCAGCACGGCTACCATGAACAGCGTCCGCCGATCGCGGAACTGATCGCGGATCTCTCGGGCCCAAACACGTTTGACGTTGGCGATGTTCACGGCGTAAGGATCGCCTCCCCGCCATGCGGCTGTGTCAGGGCCTGCTCGGCCTGGGCGCGGTGAATCAATTGGAAGAAGAGCTCTTCGAGGTCCTCTTCGTCATGCTGCCCGCGCAGCTCATTGAGCGATCCGGACGCCAATATCTTGCCGCCGTGCATGATGGCGATTTGGTCGCAGAGGCGTTCTGCTTCCCGCATGATGTGCGTCGAGAAAATCACGCATTTGCCTTCATCGCGTAGCCGGCTCACCACGTCCAGCAGCGCCCGGGCAGCGAGCACGTCTAGGCCGTTGGTCGCCTCATCAAAGATCATCACAGGCGGATCATGGATCAGCGCGCGGGCGATCGAGGTTTTCTGCCGCATGCCGGTGCTCATCTTGGCGCCGAGCGTGTCGCGGATTGACGTCATCTCAAGTTTTTCGAACAACTCGGGCATCCGCTCGGCGAGCGTCCGGTCGTTGAGCCCGTGGAGCCGTCCGAAGAACTCAACGAGCTCCCATGCGGTCATCCGGTCATAGGTAGCGGTGTTGGCCGACACGAACCCGATCTGGCTGCGGACAAGGTCGGGCTGCGACTGGCAATCGAAGCCGGCGATCGTGACGCAACCCGCGGAAGGCCGCAGCAGGGTTGCAAGGATCCGCATCGCGGTCGTCTTGCCCGCGCCGTTGGGGCCGAGCAGGCCAAAGACCTCGCCCGCGTGGGCGGTAAACGAGAGGCCGTCGACGGCCGTCACTAGGCCCCGCTGGAGGTCGGGGTAGGTCTTGACCAGCCCCGACACCACGACACGCGGAGGCCGCTCGATGCGGGACGCGGGATCGGCGGCTAGCGGTTCGGTGAGCATCGCGACCGCGTGGGCGCCAGAGTTGGGTGAGAGCCAAAGGGTTCTGCGGCCGTTAGAAAGGCCACTACTGTGGTTCGGATTCTGTCAAGCGTCCGACCACCCCCTCTGCCACCAAACTAGCTCACGATCGGAAGGATGGGCAACCGCCCGCCCCCCCCATTCGGGGGCTCCATTTCTGGGATCGGGCGTTCTTCAAGCAGCTCGTAGTAAACATTCCTCTGGCGAGGCGCGAAACCAAGCTCGGAAATCGCGTTGCGGATATCCCTAAGCGTCAGAAAATGGACCGTCCCGGCCTGGGCAACCACGTTCTCTTCGATCATCAAGCTCCCCATGTCGTTGGCGCCGTAGAGCAGGGCAAGCTGCCCCACTTTTAGCCCCTGGGTGACCCAGCTCGACTGAATATTCTCAAAATTATCGAGGAACAGACGTGCGACCGCGTTAGTCCGCAGATACTCGAAGGCGCCGGCCTTGGCCACCTGCGCCATGTCTGTGTTTTCGGGCTGGAAGGTCCAACAGATAAAGGCCGTGAACCCCCCCGTTTCGTCCTGTAGGGCGCGTAGCCGATCGAGGTGTTCCACGCGTTCTTCCAGCGTCTCGACGTGCCCGAACATCATCGTCGCCGTGCTGCGTCCCCCCAACTTGTGCCATACGCGGTTGACGTTGAGCCAGTCGTCGGTAAGTACTTTGCCGCGGGTAATCTCTTTGCGGACGCGATCGACCAAGATTTCGGCGCCCCCGCCCGGTAGGCTCCCCAGCCCCGCCGACTTCAGCCGTGAGAGGACCACCTCCAGCGGCTGCTTGCTGATCTTGGTGAAGTGGTGGATCTCCGGCGGGCTGAAGCCGTGCACGTTGACCTGGGGGAATCGCTGCTTGATCGCCCCCAGCATCTCCTCGTACCACTCCAATGGGAAATCGGGGTGTAGCCCCCCCTGCAACAGCACCTGCTCGCCCCCCAGCTCGACGGTCTCTTCGATCTTCTGCAAGATCTCCTCGATCGACAGCACGTACCCCTCCGGCGACTTCGGCCGGCGGTAGAACGCGCAGAAATCGCACACCGCGGTGCAGACGTTGGTGTAGTTGACGTTCCGGTCGATGTTGTAGGTGCGGTGCTTTTCCGGGTGCAGCCGACGCGTCACCTCGTCGGCGGCGCGGCCCAGGGATGCAAGGTCGGCCTCGCGGAGCAGCCGCAGCGCCTCCCCCGATGTCAGACGCTCTCCGGCGACTGCCTTCTCTAAGATCGCTGCGACGGCGTGCAGGTCAGCGGTTTGCGGTAGGGCGACCATAGTCGGTTCTCAAACGGCGGGGCAGATTCGGGTCGTGCGGAATGAGGCCAAGCTCAGCCGCGTACGCGGCGAATCGCCCCATCGCGGCCAGCTCCTCCTCTTCGATGCGGAAGTGCAGGCTGTGAGTAAGGTATTCCAGCGCGTCGCCCACCAACAAGCCGAGCGGCGGCGCCTCGGCCTCGGCGATCTGGGCGAGCGAGGCGACTCCGGCGTCACGCGCCCGGCCCAGCACACCCGCCAGCGCCTCGCGTGTGGCGCCGCTCCAGGCGGCCCAGCAAGCAAACACAAATGGCAGGCCGGTCCAAGCACGCCACTCGGCGCCCATGTCCCAGACCTCGGCGTATTGGCCGGGATCGGCGCCCATCGCGCGGTCGCCGATCAGCAGCACCGCGTCGGCCCGGACGGACTCCGGCCCGCTTCCGATCGGCAGCGAAATGCATTCCGGCCGGATGCCGAACCGGTTGTAGAGCAGCACACGCAATAAGGCGGCGCTAGTCCGCGAGCCCTCGTCGAGCGCGACCTTCTGCACCTCCCGAGGGGGGCGGCGGAAGAGCGTTTTGACGCTGCGAACGGGTCCACGCGAGGCAACACAGGCGTCTGAGACGAGCATCAGCTCGGGGTCGGCCAGCAGCTCGATCGTCGGGATCAGGGCTCCGTCCAGCTCGCGCCGCGCCAGCCTGTCGGCCAGCCGGCTAGGCAGGTCGAGCAGCAGGTCGACGCCGTCCGCGCCGGCCAATCCGTGGATCAGCGGCTTGGAGTTCAAGTACCGAACGGCTCCTACTCGCATGAATGTCTGACCGGCAGCAGCCGTTAGCGGTTAACTAGGGGGAGGGCGTTGTCCGGAAATTGTGCGGACACGCCCGCCTCCGCCAAGGGGGTTGCCGCTCTTCAGGGAGGGACTCTCTCAATAGAACTCAACGCTCTTGAAAGCCTTGATCCCCGCTCGCAGCGGCCAGAGCGTCGCAACCAAGCCCAGGGCGACCGCCAGCCCAGCGCCTCCCACCAACCAGATGCGGATCCAGGCGGGGTCTAGGTACGGGCTGCTCATGGGGCTGTGGTTGGCGATCAGGTAGAAGTGGCAGGGGAGGGCGGTGAGCACCACGATCACGATGATGTAGAGGGCGCTGAGCACAAGGTTGAGCGTGCCGCCGAAACCCGCAGCGATCTTCGACGGGTTCGCCTCGCGGAAGTCGGGCATCGTGGCGCCGAGCCCGACGGCCATCGACGCGAGCCCGAAGCAGAGCAGCAGGTTGGTGAGCTGGTGGATCACTACTACCAGCGTCGTCACTTGGAGCATCAGATCACTCACCAGCACCAGCGCCGCGCAAGGGACCAGCGACCCGAACGCGGCGAACACGAACTTGCTGAGCACAATCGTCTCTCGGTCGACGGGCATTAGTCCCAGGACCCAGAACCGGCGTCCTTCCAGGCTGAGCATCGGGAAAATAAATCGGGTGGTAAAGGTCGAGAGGATCAGCCCTACCACGGCCAAGTTGAGGAAGCTGACCAGATTCACCCAAGTGAGGTAGTTGATGTCTCCGTGCCCGTTGCCGAAGCGGTCGATGTTCAAGAAGTAGAGCCCCAGCAGCCCGAAGAAGATCAAGAACTGGGTCCACTGCGTGGGGTCGCGTCGCAAGAGGCGCCAGTCTTTTAGTAGGATCAATTGCACCTGGGTCGGAAACGGCCGGAGCAAGATCTCTGCGGCACGGTCGATCCAGGCGAGGCGTTCTCGTCGCGGCCTGCGGTCGCGGCACATCAGCCCGCTGTAGGCCTGGCGGTAGCAGATTTTCCCTACCTGAACGACCAACAGATGACACACTAGGGCCGTCGATGCCAGCACCCACAGCCACATGCCGCTCTGGACGATCGGGTGTTCGCTCAGCATCAGCGATCCCAGACGGTCGTTGGGGGCCTGAGCAGCGTCCAACAGCCCCCCGACCAGCCAGGAACTGGGCAGCCACTGCTGCTGCGTTAGACGGAACCTGTCGAGCGTCTCCTGAAACCAGTCGCTGCCAAACAGCTCTGCCTGCGGACTGCTCACGGCGCCGTAGATGGAGTACGAAGAGAAGGCGATCATTACCAACGCTGCCCCAACCACGACCGCGTAGCGGATGGCGGGGAGCTTCCATACCAGCAGCAGGCAGACCAGCGCCCCGACCGCGCAGGGGATGTAAACGAACGACGCCAGCAGCGGCAGGATCAGCAGGTAATACTGCCACCCGGCATGGACGACCAACCCGTACGCAATGGTCATCGGCGTCGCCAGCAGCATGAAGCCCCAACTGCTGAACGCCACGGCCTCCTGGAACTTGTGCAGAACAAGCCGCCCGACCCGCACCGGTTGGCTCAGCAAGAAGCGGGCCTCGTCCGAATGGAACAGGCTGCCGTAGAGGATGATGCCGGAAGAAAACACCAGCATAACGTTCAGAGACGCAAAGAAAACGTGGAACACAAACCCCACGGTCTGCGCGTGCACCGCGCCCGTGCGTCCCACGTAATAGGCGAGAAAATCAAAGCCCTTGTAGAACAGCAGGAACAGCCCCAGCCAGAAGAACAGGCTGAGCCCAACCACCAGCGAGGTGCGCAGCCGCGCGGATCCGAGCGCCTGCCGCATCTGGGTGCGCCCCGCCAGCATCCGAATCCGCCAGAAGAGGCGGGCTTCGCGGTCGTCCGACGGGAGGTCTTCGATCGGGGGCGCCGGGCCAGCGGGCAGCGCGATCGTGGCGGCGGGGCTGGACATGGGGCTACGGACCCGGGGGCGGCTCCGCCCCCGCGGCATCGGCAGTAAGGGAGAGATAGAGCGATTCTAACGTCGCGTGTTCTTCGCCGGAGAACGCACGTAGTTCGGCCAGCGTGCCTACGAACAGCAGCTTACCCCGCTTCATCACGCCGATCTTGTCGGCGATTTCTTCCGCCGCGGCAAGCGTGTGGGTCGACATGAAGACGCCGGCGCCGGCATCCGCCTGCGAACGCAGCATGTCTTTCACCAAACGGATGCTCTGAGGATCGAGCCCCACCATCGGTTCGTCAACGACCAGCACCTGTGGATCGTGCAGCAAGGCCGAGGCGAACACCGTGCGTTGCTTCATGCCGTGCGAGTAGCTCTCGGTCAATTCGTCGATGAAATCGTCCAAACCGAACCGGGTCGACTCGCGTGCGACCGCCCCGCGCGCTTGCGACGGCGAGAGACCGTGCATCTCAGCAACGAAACGGAGGAATTCGCGTCCAGAGAGTTTGTCGTAGAGAAACGGTTGGTCCGGTACGTAGCCGATCTGGCTTGTGGCGAGCCGTGTCTCGGCGACAACATCGCGACCGCCGATCCTGACCGAACCGCTCCCGGGCTGAAGCAACCCGACCATCATCTTAATCGACGTCGTCTTGCCGGCGCCATTTTGTCCCAACATTGCGAACAGCTCTCCGCGACCGATCGACAGGTCGAGGCTGTCTACGGCCAGCTTGGCGCCGTAGCTACGGCTGACCCCCAAAAACTCAATCATTGGCTCCACGCGCTACGCCCCCACGCCCTGAGGCGCTGAGACCCGGGGCCTGGTAACGCGCTTGTCGGCGGGCTGATTGACGGCCGAACGAGTTGCCAATTCTAGCTTCTCGCTGGCGAGCCGCTTCGCCTTGGCATTGGGGAGCCGATCAAATCGCAACCGGGTCTTCATGAGCCGAACCTCCTGTCTCAACACGCGGCCATCCTCGCCGACCCACAACTTGGCCCGGATACGGTCCTCGGATGAAACACCCGCCGAGCTCATCGAGCGGTAGACGATCAAGCGTACCGCGGTCAGCTCTCCGTTAAAACTGATCTTGGTCTCTTCGACAACCTCTGCCTCGAGCAGCTCAACGGGATTGTGGGGCGAAGCAAAGGGGCTATAGACCTCACGCTTCCAAGTGCGTCCCACGTAGGCCTGTAGCAATTGCGGTTCAGGCGTCAGCTCTCCGCCCAGCAAGGCCTCGTTGGGCCAAGGATACTGCGAGGTCCGAGACAACTCGCCGGTGCGGATCTGAAGTCTGAGGCTCCCTTTAAGCACCTTTCCGTACATCCGCACAACGTCTGGAACGTCGTTCAGGTCTACATTGGTCTCGAAACTCGACAGCTTCTTGAGGGGGTCGAGCGTAGTCTTGGTCCGCATGTCGAGGCTCACCTCCCCCAACTTGCCAACCAAGCTCGACATCCACTCGGGGGCGATCGCCGGGAGCGGAAGTTCGTTCAAGATCACCCGGCTGTGGACTTCCGTCGTGTCCTGAATGCCGGCGACCGACTGTGTTACGGCCGTACCGCAGGGGTGGCCGGCGATCTCGATCGACCATGCCACCGGAATCTGGGCGCCGCTTCCGCCGTGGGGGGGCTCACCGTTGCCAAAGGCGGGCATGATCTTGGCGGTCATCAACCACGCCATCGAACAGCCCCAGCTCAAGATCACGACCGACGAGAAGATGCGGTTGCCCATCGGCCGTTTGCCCCCTCTGGATTTCTGGCGGATGCACGACTCCGCGGTCCCCGCTTGTCATCTCACAGCTTAGCCGACGTCCGCCACGATCGCGAGATTGCTGCAAACATCTTAGCGTCATAATGCAGAATACAACCCCACGCCCGGCTGAGGGCGCCGGACCCGCTCCCGCGACGCTTTGTCGCCGATCTGGCGGGGCGTCCGCCCGCCAACGTAATCCTACTACGCTTTTGTAACATCCAGCCGTAAACTCCATCACAATCAGCACTTACGCGGCGAAAAAATGCGGAATACTGGCAGAAAATGGGGGCCAAAGATTGAAATTGTGCGCCGGGCCGGGTATCGTGCGTTCTGCCGGGGGAGAGCCTGTTCGGTTCTGCGAATCACGCCACGGAGGAACTCGCGATGCCGCGCTCAACCTACTTCGTCCAAGAATGTCCAACTTGCGGGCGCAACCTGCAGGTGCGTGTCGAGTTCATGGGTAAGCGGGTGGTATGTCAGCACTGCGGGTCTCAATTCGACGCGTGCGAATCGACCAACTCCGAGAGCTCGGCAAGCTCCAGCGCCATTATGCTGCAACGCGCCGAAGAGCTGCTCCGCTCGGCCGAGGCCAGCGGCATCGGGATCTCTAGCCGTATGGTGGACTAGCCCTGGCGACTTGGGGTCCGGCTGCTTGCGTCCGTCGGCGGCGTGGGCCCGATTGGATGGGCGTCTGAAGTCAGATCAGACCGGCGGGCAGGCGCCGGACGCAATGCCTTCTAGATCAGTAAAAAAGTTGGGGTAGGTCTTGGCCGTACAGCCGGGGTCTTTGATGACCACCCCCTTCTGACGCAATCCCACCAACGCGAGGCTCATCGCCATGCGATGGTCGTCGTAGGTCTCTACCTCGGCGCCACGCAGCGGGCCCGGGTGGATGACCAGCCCGGTCTCGCTTTCCTCAACCATTCCGCCTAGCCGGCGGAGTTCGCAAGCCAGTGCAGCGATGCGATCGGTCTCTTTGTGGCGGATATGCCCGACGTTCCGGATCGTCGTGGGCCCCTCGGCGAAGAGTGCGACGGCGCCCAGTGTTTGAACGGTGTCGCTGATGCCGTTCATGTCGACATCGATCCCACGCAGGCTGGCCCCCTCGACCGTCAAAGAGTCGTCGCTGCTTTCGACCCGACATCCCATCTGCTCCAAGCAGTCGACAAACCGCACGTCTCCCTGAATCGAATCCGCCCCTAGGCCTTGAACCGTTACACGGCCGCCGGTAATCGCTGCGGCTGCCCAGAAATAGCTCGCCGCAGAAGCGTCGGGCTCAATGCCGTAGTGCGCCGCCCGGTAGCCGGTGTTGGCGACCTTGATGCGGGCGTAGTCGGCCCCGGTGGAGGCCTCGGCCCCGAATGCGGACATCACTCTGCGGGTGATCTCGACGTAGGGGACGCTGACCAGCACCCCGTCGATCGTCAGCTCGACCGCCGCTTCTGCACACGGGGCGGCCAACATCAAACCGCTCAAGAACTGGCTCGACACGTCGCCTCGCACGCTCGCGGCGCCCCCGGGCAGGCCGTTGGCGTGGACCCACAGCGGAGGACAGCCGTTTTCTGCTTCGCAGCGCACCCGTGCGCCTAACTGATTGAGGGCCGCCACTAGGTCTTCAATCGGCCTTTCCCGCATCCGCGCAACGCCGTCCAAACGAAAACCGCCGGCGCCGAGGGTGAGCATCGCGGTCAGGAAGCGGATCGTGGTTCCGCTGTTGCCGACGAATAGGTCGGCCTCGATCGCCGGGATCCTTCCACCGGCGCCATCGAGCAGAATCGTTTTACCTTCATCGCTGACTGTCATTGCAAACCCAAGCGTTTGCAATGCAGCGAGCATGTAGCGGGTGTCGTCACTATCGAGCACGCCGGTAAGCGTCGATCGCCCGTCCGCCAGCGCCGCGCAGACCAAAGCCCGGTTCGTGATGCTCTTCGAGCCCGGTGGACGGACTGCGCCGACGATGGGTCCCGCGACGGGCCGCACCCTATAGACGTCGTCCATCGCTACCCTGCGTGTCTTGGTGGTGCGCGGTCTGCGTAGCCGCGATCTTCCAGAGTCGTGCGTGGCTGCGCACAAACAGGCCGCCATCCGCAACGGCGGGGGACGCGTAGATGGCGTCGCCCATCTCGCTCTTGCCCAGCAGTTCTCCCTTGCCGTCGAGCGAAACGGCGAATGCGGCGCCGGCGTCGTTGAACAAGTACGCCCGATCGCCAACCACCACAGGGGTCGCCCAGAACGAACCGCCGAGCCGCAGCTTGAGTTTGGGCGAGCCGTCGGTAGCGCTGGCGCCCGTGAGCACGCCGGCCCGGTTGAGCAGCAGCACCAGCCCGTCGGTCACAACGGGGCTGGGGGACGAGGACTGCAGGCCGCTGGCCCGCCAGGCGACGGCGCCGTCACCGGCAATGTCGATGGCCGTCAGGCCCCCGGAAGAAACAAAGAGCAAGTCGCCGTACGCGGTCGGGGAACTAATCCCCGCACACTCCATCTCTTGTTTCCAGCGGACATCGCCCGTGGCCGGATCGAGCATAGTCAGGCCCCCCTCTCCCTGGAGGCAAACGCCCCCGTCGACCGCGATCGGCGACGTCCAACACGATTCCTTTGGCCGGGCGATTTCCCATCGCTTGGCCCCGTCGGCGGCTTCGTAGGCGGCGGAGAACGAAGCGGTCTGGCTCTCGCACAGCACCACGACGGCGCCATCGGCCACCGTGGGCGAAGACGCCATGCCGATGTCGTTCCCGAGCCCTGGGTGCTCCTCTGCTAGCGAACGCTGCCAGCAAAGGTTGCCGTCCAGATCGAAGCAAACGAGGTCGTTGGACGAGTAGAGGGCAAACACGTGAGCGCCGTCGCTGGCCGGGGTGGGGGCCGCCACCGCCGACGTGCGGTAGCAGAGCGTCCGACCGGTGGCCCAAAACTGCCGATGCCAGAGCTGCTTGCCAGACACAGCATCAAACGCCAGCACGTGGAGCCGGTCTTCGCGGGGGCCGCTCGATGCGGTCACAAAGACGCGTCCGCCAACAATGATGGGGCTCGATACCCCCTTGCCGGGGAGGTCGGCGTGCCATGCGATACCGGCGCCGGTGTCGGTGGACCACTCGGTTGGCAGCGAGGTCGGCGCCGCTATGCTGCTCGAACCTACGCCGCGGAACTGAGGCCAATCGTCCGCCGACGCCGCAGCGGTCGTCAACAATGCCGACAAGAACAACGCCGTTAGTCTCGTGGATCGCATCGCCCAGACCTGTGGGGTTTACTAGTTGCGTCGGACTACTTAGGAGTCGCGCCGGTGAATTGTGCGCCGGCGCCGATCGGATCGGTCACGCGACACTGGAACTCCCAACTCTGCGCCCAGGGCTCAGTCTGTTCGTTCTGGCAAAGCTTCAGCAGGATGCGGTTCTCGCCCTTGCGCAGCCGGCAGGACGCGACGTACTGATCGATCGAGTGGCCCGAGTGGTACACGTTGGCGGCATTAATAAGCTCGCCGTTCACCCACAGCTTAGAGCCGTTGCGAGTGGTGTAGCGGACCTGAGCGTCTGCGGCCGCCGGCGACTCGATCACCGCCTCGGCGTAGGCCACGGCGCCCTTGAAGGGGCCGAGCACCTTGGTGAGGTCTACGAGCCCCAGGTCGTCGTCACTCGCGGTAGAGACCCAGCTCACCGTACCATCCTTGCCATCGTAGGACGCCGCATCCGTCGAGTCTTCCGGGGGGTACGCCTGCGCAAATCCGACGCCATCGACGTTGTTGAACGGCCCGACTACGCGCCAGGCCAGCACATAGCCCAGGCTCGACGCGAGGTCGGCGGCTTCGCCCAAGTCTTCCAACTCGTTGGCGCAGCGCTGTTTCTGTTCGACGTCGATCGCCGCAGCAAACGCCTGGCGGTAGAGGGTCAGCGCGGCTTCTCCGTCGGCCATGTCGGCCCGCTCCAACAGGTCTGCCACCGCGGCGTACCGCAGTTCAGGGGCCGGGTCGTCCAACATCGCGGCAACCAATTCCCCACGAACCTGCGGGGCTGACCGCACCATCAGTTCGAAGACCGTGGTACGCGCCTTCGAGCACAGCGACCGGTCAAGAACGACTTCACGCAGGTCGAGAATCGCTCCCGAGTCAGCCATCGGCTCGGTGGCGGCGTCAAAAGCCATCCGCAAGGCGTTGGTCTCTAGGGGACCGGCGCCGTCCATCGCCTTGAGCACAAGCAGGGCGCCCCCCGGTTGGCCAGCGACACGCTTCCAGGCCGCTTGGGCGTTGGCCGGCATGGGAGACTGTGCCGCAGCGTTCTTCACCAGCTCGATGTCCGCGGCAATATCTCCCCAGGCCGGCGCCACCGCGGCCAACCAACCCGCAACTAGGGTCCCAGCAAGTAAGCGATGAAAATGCCGATTCACGGCCGACTCCACGATTGAGTTCTGTTTCCGTTTCACTGGGATTGTGACACGAACCCCGTCACTACGCTAGAATCTGCGGTTACGTTGACCACCCCCGACCCGTCGCGAGTAGCTAAGCCGATGCCATCCGCCATGCTTCGATCCTGCGCGTTTGTACTGATCACTGCCGCGTCGCTCTCAGCGCCAACGCTAGCCGTGAACTCTTGGCCACAATGGCAGGGACCGCACCGCAACGGGCTCAACGACGAGAGCGGTCTGCTGCAGACATGGTCCCAGGGTGGCCCGAAGCTGCTCTGGATGAGCCGCGCCGGCGGCGAGGGGTATGCGGGACCGGCTGTGGTGGGCGGGAAGCTGTTCACGATGGGCGCCCGCGGTGGCGAGGAATTCGTCATTGCGATTGATACAGCGACCGGCAATGAGCTCTGGACCGCCAAGATCGCTCCCCAAGCCAAGCACGGCTGGGGGGTCGGTCCGCAGGGGACTCCCTCTATCGACAATGGGCGAGTCTACGCGCTCGGCTCACAGGGTACGCTAGTGTGCGTCGCGGCCGACGATGGTTCGGAGTTCTGGCGGACCTCCATGCACGACTTCGGCGGCAAAGACCCCAAGTGGAAGTTTGCCGAGTCGCCGCTCGTCGACGGCGACTTTGTGCTCTGCACGCCCGGCGGCGAGCGGGGGGCGATTGTGGCGCTCGACAAGCAGAGTGGCGACTTGCGTTGGCAGACCGAGTCGCTCACGGACCCAGCGCACTACTCTTCGATCATTCCCGCCCAGATCCACGGGCACCAGCAGTACGTGCAGCTCCTCGATAAGCAGTTGGTAGGCCTATCGCCCGCCAACGGCGCCGTGCTGTGGCAACACCCTTGGCCCGGATCAACGGCCACCATCCCAACGCCCATCGCTTCCGGCGACAAGGTCTACGCAACCTGCGGTTATGGCGTTGGCTGTGCGCTGGTTCGCATTGGCGAAGAAAACACCGCCACAGAGGTGTACGCCAACAAGACCATGAAGAACAAGCACGGCGGCGTGATCCTGCTCGACGGCGCCCTGTTCGGGCATTCGGACGGCATCGGCTGGGTGTGCCAAGACTTCGAGACAGGAAAACTGGTGTGGCGGGAGCGTGGCGCCCTAGAAATGGGGGGCATCGGCTACGCCGACGGCCGGTTCTACTGTGTTGGCGAAGACACCGGTGATGTTGTGCTAATCGACGCATCGACCGACGGCTGGAACGAGCGGGGCCGCTTCACCCTTTCGCCTCAGACACAACAGCGGCAATCGAAGGGCAAGATCTGGACCCACCCCGTGATCGTCAACGGCATGCTCTTCCTACGCGACCAAGAACTCATTTACTGCTATGACGTGCGGGCAGACCAAGACTAAGCGAGACAGCCGCGTGGCAAGGCCGGCCTGCCACGCGGCTGCCCGGAACCTATCCCCAAAAAGACGCCAGCGGGGGGCGCACCCCGTGCTGGCCTATTGTTCTTTTGCGTCTGTCGTGGCGGCCTTGGAGCCCTGGCTGCTTTCCTGCTTTTCGGCGGATTTGGGTTGAAGCACCAGACGGACCGGCGTGCCCAGGGGGGGGATGCGCTCCGTAAACGCCTCAAAAAGCAGCCCGTCGTTGCTTTGAGAACTCTCGGCCGGCACGTCGAGCATCGCCGTCGAGAAGTTCGACACGCAGATGAAATCGCCGGATTCCGCCTGGTAGTGCCGCGTGCCGGTCGCCTCGTCGACGTAGAACCCGCTGCCGCCAAACACCCAGGGAAGCGTCATCGGCTTCTTGGACCGGAGATCGCGTACCCAGCTTTGTGCGGGCGCCGATTGCATCTTGCCGTTCTTGCCCAGCCACTGAACGGTGACCTCGATCTCGTCGCCGGTCGGGGCAAAATACTCTCCATCCTTGAAATGGAACGGCTTGCCCGACTTGGCGCCGACCCGCAATAGGGCCGCGTGCGCCAGGAACGCCTTGGTTTCGGCAGCGACGATCGACTCGTGCTCTTTGGTGTGCCGCGTGCAGGCGAACATCTCCAGCACCCCCTCACGCAGTGAAACAACGCCATCCATGTAGACACGTCGCTTCGCTACGTCGATCCAGATACGGTGCTCTGGCGACAATCGCTCTGCGCCTTCCGGCGCTGGCAGGCTAGGCGCCTTGTTGGGGGGCTCGGGGCTTGGCGACTGGGGACTGGCAGATTGAGGACTTGGGGTCTGGGGGCCCGTGACCTCTAGTTGGGGATCGGGCGCCGGGCTGATCTCTGCCTGTGTCGTAAACCCTACGGCGAGGGCCGCCGCGAGGCAGGTCGCCTGAAGGCAATGACTAGGACGAACCCTCTTCTCTCGATACGATACCGACGCGGGCATGACGACGCTCCTTCGGCCTGCGTAAATGCGCCTGCCCAGTGGCCGGCTCTTGGCTTTGAGACTACCCCCTAGCGGACGCCGCCGTCTACCGACCTGCTGGCTTGCCGCGACGAATCAAACCTCACGAAGCATGAATTCACGAAAGCCGCCTTTGGCACAGCTCGATCCGGAGCTTAACGGCAAGACCAACAACGGCCGCTCGCCAGAACTCAGCGACACCGAGTCCATCGCTGCACCGCTTCGTAGCAAGGCGCCAAAAACGCTGCTGGCGGCTTGGGGCGCCGACCCCACGGGCAAAGGCTGGAAGGCTTGGCGGGTTTTGCTCGCAAAACGGGCCGAGAAATTCGCCGCCTCTGAGCCAATCTTGTGGGGACTCCCGGCCGAATACTCGGCCTGCCAGAAGCATATCCAGTCGGTTGCCCGCGTCTGCGAGCAGGGCAAAGAAAAAAAGCTTACGACCCTCGCGGCAAAGTGGCGCGAAGCATCAACCGCCCGCGGCGCCGGCGTCGAGCTGGCGCTAGAGGCATTGGCCTGGACCCGCCTGCTGCCGGCCGCCGCCGGAGTATTGGCTCTGAAGGACTGGCAGCTTCTGGTCGAAGAGTTGCTGGCCATCGCCCAAGCGGCACAGCGGGTTCGTCTGCCGGAGGACGCACGGGGGGGTGCGATCGTCGCCCAGCACCTGCTGGCCGGCGAGCTTCCGCTGACGCTCGCTGCGGTGTTGCCAGAAGTGGAGGCGTGCTGGTCGCTCCGCAAGGACGCCCATTCCACGCTAACCGAGGGGGTGCTCGCGGTTTGTGACGGCGAGGGACTGCCGATCGCGGCGGTCGCGGCCTACATGCCTGCGATCGCCGCCTGTTGGACCCGCTGCCGAGCCCTGGGGGAGTTGATCGGCAAACCCGTCTGGTCCGCCGACGCTCAGCTCCAGTACGAGTGGCTCGTACGGCAAACGCTGCGTCTGACACGACCCGGCGGCGTGACCCTGCTGGCCGATACGCACGCGGACGCCCGGCCGGTCATCGAAGCGGCGCTCCGGCTTGACGGAGACGCGTCGGACTGGACCGCGGCCCGCCAGCGGTTCGGCTTTCGGGCCCCAAAACGGGTCGGCCCTGCGGCTGCGCCGGAGCCATCGGTCAATTCGGAATGGTCGGGCATCGCCGTGCTTGCCGGGGGGTGGCGAGACGACGCGCCTTTGGCCGCGGTCCGCTACCACGGCGCCGAGTTGGCGATCGACCTGAGCGTGGGCAAGAGGCCGATCTTCACCGGCCATTGGCCCGTGAGCGTGTTCGCCTCCGGAGAGCCGGTCCGCCTCGCCAGCGAGTGGGAAGAGCAGTGCTGGTACACGGATGAGGCCAGCGACTACCTGGAGATCGCCGCAGACTTGAGCGACGGCAGCCGCCTAGAGCGGCAAGTCTTTATGACGCGGCGCGACCGCGTTGGCTTCGTCGCCGAGGTTATTATCGCTCGCGATAGCCAGCCCGTTGAGCGACGGATCGAAACGCGTCTGCCGATGGCCGAGGGGGTGGCTTTCCGCGGCCAGGACGAAACCCGCGAAGGACTGCTGATGCGGGGGAAACGGGCGATGGCGGGCGTCCTCCCGCTGAGCCTCCCCGAGTGGCGGATTGACCCGTCCCAGGGCGAGCTTGAGGCCGACGACGGCAGCTTGGCGCTGCTGGTGCGCCGCACCGGCCGAAACTTGCACAGCATGCTGTGGTTCGACTTCGACCCGAAGCGTTTCGCCCGTCAACGCACCTGGCGGCAGCTCACGGTGGCCCAGAAGCTTGAGACCGTGCCGCGCGACGTTGCGGTAGGCTATCGGGTGCAATCGGGGATCGAGCAATGGCTCGTCTACCGATCGCTCGACGCGCCGCACAACCGCACGGTGCTGGGGCAAAACTTCATCGTAGAATCAACGGCCGGCCGGTTCTTGCCGTCGGGCGAGATGAAGGAATACTTCGAAATCGAAGGGGAGTGGGAGTGAGGGGGGTTTTTTTGGCTCGCAGGTCCTAGGCGTGGGTTCGATGGGAGAAGATCAGCTTCGTGCCATCGTGCGTCGGAACCTTGAACGCGTGCGGGCAGAAGTGGCCAACGCGGCCGCTGAGGCGGGGCGCGACGCGGCTGAGATCACTTTGGTGGGCGTCTCGAAGTACGTCGACGCCACCGCCACGGCCGTTTTGGTTGACGCAGGCCTTTGCGACTTGGGCGAGGCCCGGCCGCAGCAGCTTTGGGACAAAGCGTCGGACCCTCGTCTGGCGCCGATGGCGCCTGTCCGATGGCACCTGATCGGCCACCTCCAACGCAACAAGGCGGACCGCACCGTGCCGCTGGCGGCTCTGGTCCACAGTGTCGACAGCGGACGTCTGTTGGCCGCGGTCGACAAGGCCGCCGCCGCGGCGGGAAAGCGTCAGGCGGTGCTGCTGGAGATCAACTGTTCGGGCGACTCAGAAAAGTATGGACTAGCGCCTGCCGAAGCGATTGACCTAGTCGAGCAGGCCGGCGGGATGGCTGGCGTCAGCCTGCAGGGCCTGATGACGATGGGCGCCCGCGAAGGGGGAACCACAGTCGCTCGACGCAACTTTGCCGACCTGAGAGAACTACGCGATAATTTAGTTTCCGAGTCCGGCGTCACGCTCCCGATCCTCTCAATGGGCATGTCGGGAGACTTCCGCGAAGCGATCTTAGAAGGCGCCACCCACGTCCGGATCGGGTCGGCCCTCTGGACCGGCGTCGATCCTTGGAGTAGGCAGTAATCCGTAAGCAAACGCCGACAGCCGCCATTATCCTCTACGAACCACCGATAGCCGCCGGGCTACGCCCCGGCGGGGTGGCTCGTTAGAACGCCCCCATCGAGCCACGCCGCCGGGGCGTAGCCCGGCGGCTATCGGCTTGCGGGTTTTGCTGCCCTTACCCTATCAGAGCATTCTCAGTTCCCACCATGCCCACGATCGAGCGTAACCCTACCCGCACCGTCCGCATCGGCGACGCCCAGATTGGCGCCCATTCGCCGATCGCCGTGCAGAGCATGACGGCGACTTCTACGCAAGACGTGGCCGCCACCGCGGCCCAGTCGAACGCCCTGCACGAAGCGGGGGCCGACGTGGTGCGGATTGCTGTCGATAGCCGCAAAGACGCCGAAGCGCTCGCGGAGGTGCGAAAGCAGACGCCCGCCAACCTGTCGGTCGATCTGCAAGAGAACTACCGCCTCGCCGAGCTGGTGGCCCCGCACGTCGATAAGCTCCGCTACAACCCGGGCCACCTCTACCACCACGAGCGCGAGAAACCTTGGCAGGAGAAGGTTGCGTACCTCGTCGGGATCGCCCGAGAGCACGACTGCGCAATCCGCATCGGGGTGAACTGCGGCAGCGTCGATCCGGCGAAGCGGGCCCAGTACGATCCGGACGACTCGATCTCGCCGATGCTGCAGAGCGCGCTGGATCACTGCGGGCTGATGGACGAACTCGGCTTCGACCAGTTCTGCGTCTCGCTCAAGGACTCAGACCCGCAGAAGGTGATTGAGGTGAACCGACGCTTCGCTGAGGCGAGGCCCGAGGTCCCGCTGCACCTAGGCGTCACCGAGGCCGGCATGCCCCCCGAGGGGATCATCAAGACGCGGATCGCATTTGAGCAGCTCATCAGCCAGGGGATCGGCGACACGATCCGTGTCTCCCTGACGGTACCCAACGACCGGAAGCCAGAAGAGATCGCCGCGGGGCGCGACATCCTGGCGGACATCGCCGCGGGCCGGGTCCGGAGCGTGGTCGACTACGGCCTCTCGACGCTCAACATCATCAGCTGCCCTAGCTGCAGCCGAGTAGAGAACGAGGCTTTCGTAGACCTCGCCGCACAGGTAAGGGAGATGACCCGCTACGCCGCCGACCACGCTATCACGATCGCCGTGATGGGGTGCCGCGTGAACGGCCCGGGGGAGACCGACGACGCAGACCTGGGGCTGTGGTGCGGCCCAAACCACGTGAACCTCAAACGTCGTAGCGAACCGCTAGGGCAATTCGGGTATGATGAAATCTTGCCGAAACTGAAGCGGGAACTGGATGATTTGATTGCTTCTCGCTGATAAGCATTAGCGACTTACGCACGGAGGACGCGGTTACGGATGGGCACAGATTGAGAGTGTCCACGACGAGCGCCAACCGGGCGAATAAGGCGTTAGGAGTCGCGAACGAATTCGCCTGATTCGCGGCATACGCGTTCAAGTCGACTTCCGTCCGTCTACGTGTCCTCTGTGACTTCGTGGTTAGCGACTCTGACCAGCGCCTTTGCCGCGCGCCAATGAACACCCAGCCCTATCAAACCCCGCCCAAGTGGTGGGCTCCAAAGCTGACGCCCTGGTGGATCGGCGTGTCGCGGCAGATCCGCAATCGCGAGCTGCGCAAGCAGCGCTTCGTTAACGTGGAAGTCCGTGGGGTCGAGCATGTCCGCGGGGCCCTCGACCGTGGCGCCGGGGTGCTGATCACCCCCAACCACTCGTTCCACTACGACTCCTACTGCTTGATGCGGGCCTCGGACGCCTTGCGGCGGCCATTTTTCATCATGACGGCCTGGCAGGTGTTCGCGATGAGCGGGCGCTTCGACCGCTGGAGTATGCAGCACGCCGGTTGCTTCAGCGTGAACCGCGAAGCGACCGACCTTCGCGCTTTCCGCCAAGCGACCGATATTCTTACCCACGGGCCCTACCCACTGGTTGTGTTCGCCGAAGGAGACGTCTTCCACACGAACGACCGCGTGACCCCGTTCCGCGAGGGCGCCGCGGCGATGGCTCTCTCAGCGGCCCGCAAGGGCTCGCGCGAGGTCGTTTGCGTCCCCACCGCGATCAAGCAGTGGTACGTCACGGACCCGCTCCCGAGCGTTCGCGCTACGGTTGCGGCGCTCGAAGCAAGGCTGCTGATCCGTTCGCCGCCCGACAAGCAGCTAGTGGACCGCGTTTATCGCATCGGCGAGGCGGTGCTCGCGCTGCTAGAGATCGAGCACCTCGGCGCTCCGCAGACCGGCTCGGTGCGCCAAAGGCGAGAAGCGCTTGTAGCGGCGCTGCTCGATCGGCTTGAGGGGGCGCAGGACGTCTCCCGGGGCGAGGGGGACGTTCCCGAACGCGTGAAGCTGCTCCGACGCAAGCTGATCGACGCCCGTCAGAACGCCGCGGCCGCCGAGGACGGGCCTGCCCAGCGGTCGGCGACCGCTGCCATGGACGACGTGCAGCTTGTGATGCGGCTCTACAGCTACCCGAACGACTACGTCCGCACGCAGCCCTCCGCCGAGCGGCTGGCCGAGACGATCGACAAGTTTGAAGAGGACATCCTCGAGGCGGAGCTCCCGAGCGTGCGCGGCGACCGCCGAGTCGTGGTAGAGTTTGGCGAGCCGATCACCGCCGCCAGCGATCGCTCGTCGCGCGTGTCGCCGGCAGAGCTGACCGGCAAATTGCACGACTCTGTCCAAGCGCTGCTCGACCGCATGAACACCCAGTCGCCGAGTCCGCATGTTTCGGCTTGAAAAGGCAGGCAAATCGTTCGGCGACGTGGTCGCCCTCCAGCCGACGGACCTAGAGGTCGAGCGGGGCCGCTCTACGGTGCTGATCGGCCCCAGCGGGTGTGGCAAGTCGACGCTGCTCCGGCTGCTGGTGGGGCTGCTGACCCCATCGACCGGGAAGGTGCTCTTCGGCGACCGCGAGATCACGCCCGACAACGTGCTCGAGCTACGGCGAGAGATGGGCTACGTTATTCAGGATGGCGGCCTGTTCCCCCACCTCACGGCCCGCGACAACGTTGCGCTGCTGGCGCGCTTTCTCGGTTGGGATGCGGCCAAGATTGACGCGAGGGTAGACGAGCTGGCCGAACTCACCCGGCTTCCGGCCGGCGCCCTCGACCGCTTCCCCACTCAGGTCTCGGGAGGGCAGCGTCAACGCGTCGGCATCATGCGGGCGCTGATGCTCGACCCGCCGGTAATGCTGCTCGACGAGCCCCTGGGCGCGCTCGACCCCCTCGTTCGGTACGACCTGCAAGAAGACCTACGGCAGATCTTCCGATCGCTCGGCAAGACCGTTGTGCTGGTGACGCACGACATGGCCGAGGCTGCCCACTTCGGCGACACGGTCGCGATCCTACAAAGCGGTCGCATCGTGCAGCAGGGGCCGATCCGCGACTTGGTCGAGCGTCCGGCAAACGACTACGTCCGCCGTTTCATCAACGCTCAGCGGATGACCCTCGATGGCTCGGAGAACGGCGGTTGAACATGTTCGAGAATCAGCGGCGAACTAACCGCCCGGCGACCACGATCCGCGGCGATGGCAGTCGATCGCGACCGGCCGCTATTGGCGGTCCTCGGCGGCTCTTAATGATGCTGTTTCCCCTGCTGGCAACTGCGGTCGTCGCACGCGACTGCGTCGCGGCAGACAACGCTGCGCCGACCGTCACAGTCGGTTCCAAGGCGTTCACGGAATCGGTTGTACTGGGTGAGGTGCTCGCGGGCTTGGCGCGTGACTCCGGCGTCAGGGTTAACCACCGCGCCGAGCTGGGAGGGTCGCAAGTGCTGTTCGGCGCCCTGAAGGCGGGGGAGATTGACATCTACCCCGACTACACCGGCACGATCGCCAAAGAGCTGCTGGGAGGGGAGGGGGGCAAGAGCGACGACGCCATCCGCGCCCGGCTCGCCGAGCAAGGGGTCGTCATGAGCCGGCCCGTCGGGTTCAACAACACTTACGTGATCGGCATGTTGGAGTCGCGGGCCGCGGAGCTCGGGATCGAGACAATCTCCGATCTCGCGGACCACCCCGAGCTGCATCTGGGCTTTAGCGACGAGTTCATGGAACGCTCGGACGGCTGGGCAGGGCTGCGGGCCCGCTACGAACTCCCGCACCGGCGTGTGCGGGGGATGGACCACAACCTCGCCTACCGCGGGTTGGCGTCTGGGTCGCTCGACGCGATCGACCTGTACTCGACCGACCCCGAGATCGAGTCGTACGACATCCGGGCGCTCGCCGACGATCGCAGGTTCTTCCCGGTCTACGACGCGGTGATCCTGTACCGCGCTGATCTTGAAGAGCGTGCGCCAAAGTTCGTTGAATCGTTCGCGCGGCTGGTTGGAGCGATCGACGCCCCGGCGATGATCGCCATGAACCTGCGGGCGCGGGTCGACCGGTTGCCTGAGCCGCAAGTTGCCGCGGCTTTCCTGAAGGACTCCTTCGGCATTTCGAGCGAAGTTCAGGTCAAGTCAAAGTGGCGTCGGCGCCTCGCTCGACTAGCCAGAAATACCCGGGAACACCTGCTGCTGGTCGCCGTGTCGCTCTCCGCAGCTGTGTTGTTCTCGGTGCCACTGGGAGTGCTGGCGTACCGGCGGCCGAGGCTGGCCAAGCCGATCCTGGGGGTCGTGGGGGTGATCCAAACGCTGCCGTCCCTGGCGTTGCTGGTGTTCATGATCCCGCTGTTGGGCCTGGGGGCCGAGCCGGCGATCGTGGCGTTGTTCCTCTACAGCCTTCTGCCGATCGTGCGGAACACCTACTCAGGGCTCACGCAGATCCCCGGACCATTGCGCGAAGCGGCCGAAGTGCTGGGCCTGCCTCCCCGGACGCGGCTGTGGAAGATTGAACTGCCGCTGGCTTCGCCATCCATCCTGGCCGGGGTGAAGACCGCGGCGGTCATCAATATCGGCGCCGCGACGCTCGGCGCCCTGATCGGCGCCGGCGGCTATGGCCAGCCAATCCTTACCGGCATCCGTCTGGCCGACACGAGCCTGATCCTGCAGGGCGCCATCCCGGCCGCGGTGATGGCGTTGGCCGCACAGGCGCTGTTTGGCTGGGCCGAACGCTGGCTGGTGCCGGCCGGCCTGCGGATCGAACCCGCCAGCTAGATCGAGGTTCGAGCCAAGAAGCCGGCCGCGAGCCCCCCGGCGGCCCCCTGAGCCGGCGCCGTCGCGTGACGTCCTGTATCCGATCCGAATCTTCCTACCTCAACACGAGCCATGCCCTCCCCCGCCCAAGTCTATGTCAAACGCGGCCGGGTGAAGCCCTTCTTCGGGCGGCACCCTTGGGTGCTCGACACCGCGGTCGAGCGGGTCGAGGGGGGACCTTCCGACGGCGACGCGGTCGACTTGCTCACCCACGAGGGCGGCTGGATCGCCCGTGGCGTGTACAACGCCCAGAGCCGTATCCGTGTGCGGCTGTGGACATGGCAAGAAGACCAGCCGATCGACGACGCGTTGCTGCGGGCCCGCATCGCTACGGCCATCGAGATGCGGCAGCAGATCGGCTACGACGCCGCCGCCGGCGCCGCACGCGTGGTGTACAGCGAAGCCGACGGCCTCAGCGGCCTGGTGGTCGATCGGTTCGCCGACCGGCTGGTGGTGCAGGTGGGGTCGCTTGCCATCGCGCAGCGGCTCGAACCGATCCTTGAGGAGTTGGCTATTCGACTGGCGCCGCGCGGCATCTTGGTCCGCCCCGACCGCTCGACCGCCGACAGTGAGGGCATTTCTTTGGAGCCCGAGTGGCGTCGCGGCGAGCCGCCAACGGAGCCGGTCGCCGTCGTCGAGAACGGACTGACCTACCGCATCGACTTGGCGGCGGGCCAGAAGACCGGCTTTTATCTGGACCAACGAGAGAACCGCCGGTGCGCCGCTGCGTTCGCCCGGGGGCGCCGGGTGCTCGACCTGTTCTGCTACACCGGCGGGTTCGCGTTGAACGCCGCGCGGGCAGGCGCCGCGGAGGTCGTGGGGATCGACAGCAGCGCTCCGGCAATCGCCGCGGCCCAGACAGCCGCCGCGGAAAACGGGCTGGCCAACGCCCGCTTCGAGCTGGGCGATGGACTCCCAACGCTTGACAGCCTTGCCGCTCGGGGGGAGCGGTTCGGCATGGTGGTGCTCGACCCGCCAAAGTTCGCGAAGAGCCGAAAGCAAGTTCCTCACGCACTCAAGGCCTACGCGCACATCAATCGGCGCGGGCTGGAACTGCTTGAGCCCGGAGGGATCCTGGTCACGTGCAGTTGCTCGGGGAGCGTGAGTCGCGAAGACCTTCGACACGTGCTCTCCGCCGCGTCGTGCCAAGCGGGCCGGCCGGTGCAGATCTTGGAGGAACGGGGCGCATCGCCCGACCATCCGGTAATCGCTACGTGCTTAGAAACAGACTATCTGAAGTGTTTTGTGTGCCGCGTGGCCTAGCTTTCCGACACACGCAGCCGTGAAGAGTGGTGCTATCACGGATTAGTTCCCCAAAGGGGACGCCGTTTCGCAGTTGCGGTGCGATTCGCCGGTTGGATTGCAGAATCTTCCCCTCAAATGCAACTCTTACACGGCCGTTCGTCCGCAAAGTCTTCCTAGACGGTGCTGTGTGCTGCGCAACGTGCATTGCGTAGCGATTCCGCGTGATTGGCGCCGGTTTCGCAATAGAACCTCCCACTTCTTCCGAGGATGTTAAAACCGGTTGTTCACTCTTACTAACGAGGGATTCCAATGTTCGATGCAGGCGCCATTAGCTGTCTTTCGATGCTCGTCTTCCTGATTTGGGATACGTACCGCCAGGGGTGCTGAGCCCCAGCGCGGTCGCCCGGCTTCCTGGCTGGGCTCTGGTCGGTCACGGCGGGCGATCGGATGCTAACCGGCCGTGTCGAGGAACGGATCCTGGCTCATTTGCCGCTGCATTTTCTGCCGCTCTTTGTCTTGGTAGAGCATGATTTTTCGGTCGCGGAAGTGTCGTCGTTCCACCTTGTGCTGGGCGGCGTAGAAGAGCGCCTCGGAGCCCGCACCGGGCCCTTGGTGGGCCTTTCCGGCCTCCTCGAGACGCGTCGCGCGTTTCGGGCCGAAACCCATGAGCAGGATCTCGTCGTCCATGGCCAGGAACTGGCGGTAGGTGCCAGGGTCGCCCTGTCGACCGCAGCGGCCGATGAGCTGACGATCGATCCGCTGGCTCTCGTGCAGCTCAGAGCAGACGACGTGCAGGCCCCCGAGTTCCTTGACGTCTGGGGCGAGCTTGATGTCGGTGCCGCGTCCCGCCATGTTGGTGGCGACCATCACCCGCCCGAGCTGCCCGGCCTGGGCCACCAGCTCTGCCTCGCGGGCGACGTGCCGGGCGTTGAGCACGGTGTGTTCAATGCCGCGGTCCTCCAGCAGCTTCGACAGGTGCTCGCTCTTGTCGATGCTCCGCGTCCCTACCAACACCGGACGGCCGGTAGCGTGAACTTGGGCGACGTCGTCAGCGATCGCCTCCCACTTCTGCTGGGCGTCGCCAAACACCAGCGTAGGGAGCTTCTTGCGGATCGGAGGGCGGTTCGTGGGGATGGGGGTCACCCACACCTGATAGATTTTTGATAGTTCCCGAGCGCTGCTGCTGGCGGTGCCGGTCATGCCGGCCAAGCGGTGGTACCTGAGGAACAGGTCCTGGATGGTGATCCTGGCCGCCTGGTTGGTCTCAAAGGTCACCTCGACCCCTTCCTTGGCCTCGATCGCTTGGTGGATGCCGGCGCGCCATTTCCGCCCCTCGGCCAACCGGCCCGTGAACTCGTCGACGATCACGATCTCGCCGTCGCGGACCACGTAGTGCCGGTCTAGCTGCATCTCGCGGGCGACCTTGATCGCACGCTCGATGTACTCGTAGATCGTCGACAAGGGGAGCTTGTCGAGTGCGCCCACCTTGGGCGTTTCGCGCACCAGCCGCCTGCCGGCCAGCTTCAGGTCGACCCGCTTGTCCTTGTGGTCGTAGTCGTAGTGCTCGTTTTCCTCGAAGCGCGCCTGCTGTTCGGCCGCCCAGCGGTACGCCTCGGCGGCCACCTCCTCGTCTTCGCCGGGCGCTGCGCTGATGATCAGCGGCGTGCGGGCCTCGTCGATCAAGATGCTGTCCGCCTCGTCCACCAGCATGAAGTGCAGGTCGCGCTGCACCGGCTTTTCGCTCGCTTGAGCGCCGGAGCCGAGCATCTCGCCGAACAGGTCGCGGGCGCCCTCCTCGATGCTGCGTTTGAGCAGCCGGTCGCGGAGGAAGTCGAAGCCCATCTGGTTGGCGGTGCCGTAGGTGACGTCGGAGGCGTACGCCTTGCCCTTTTCGGGCTGAGGCATCTTGTCCTGGATGACGCCAACGGTCATTCCTAGCGCCTCGTACAAAGGCCGCATCCAGTCCGCATCGCGTTTGGCCAGGTAGTCGTTGACCGTTGAGAGGTGAGCGCCTTTGCCGGCCAGGGCCGCTAGGTACATCGGGAGCGTGGCGGTAAGGGTTTTCCCCTCGCCCGTCTGCATCTCGATGATCGACCCGTGGTGCGCAGCGGCGCCTCCCAAGAGTTGCACCTCAAAGTGCTGCATGTTCAGCGTCCGGCGGCCCGATTCTCGCACCAGCGCGAACGCTTCGACCAGAAGCTTGTCGAGCGGTTCGCCGCTGCGGGCGCGGTACCGGAGCGAAAGGCTCTCCTTGCGCAGGTCGTAGTCCGAGAGCTTCTGGAGCGCCGGGCCGCGGGCGACGATCGCCGGCACGCACCCCGACCATTGGGCCAGCCGCCTCCGCACCGGTCCTGCCGTGAGCGCTTGGAAGCGACGAGATGGGCCGGTGGGGATGGTAGACACAGCAGCGGGCGCCTGAGGAGCGGTACGCAGACCATTCTATCGCGCGTCGGCCGGTGCGTCGCTCGGGTCGCTCACTCTCCGGGGAAGCTGATTCGAGACGGGGGCGCCGGTTGAAACTCCGGGGTTGGTACCCCGCTGGGTCCCCACTGCAATGGCGCCGCGGTGGCCGCTTCGCCACCGGTGAGCACCACCCCGTGGGTCGGAAGCCGATCGGGCTCATTCAACAGGCTGATACGGTGATCGCTGGAGACACCCGCAGCGGGCCCAGGATGGACCGGCTCTTCGTAGCTTGCTTGCGTCTGTGGCCAGGCTGGGGCTGCTGGGTACTGCGTAGCCGGCGGCTGGCCGAACCCGGGCTGTTGACCCGGCTGCTGCAACGGCGGGCTAAGCTGTTGCTGTGGGGGCGCGTACGGGGGCAGGGGGTCCCCTTGGTAGTACGGAGTCGCCGTGCCTGGCGCCATCGTCTTAAGCGTCGGAGGGGGCACACGGTCGGCCCCCACAAACGGGTTGGGAACCACCGATTGTTGTCCCCGGCAGCCAAGCGCACCGCACGCCACAGCGATCAAGATCGCCGAAAAGAACGAGCGATTTTCGGGCCGCAGCATCGGCAGCATCCTTTCTGCCAGTCACAGAATGCGATAGGCCGGGGATGATAGCGACCGCCGCACGCCGGGCCAAGTGGAGTTAAAGAGCGGAGCAGGGCGGGGCGCCGAACGCCCCGCCCTACAATTTATGCTAGCGTCCGCTCGAGACGACCGTCGAGCCCGCGGTGGCGAACGGGTTGCTAATCACCAACGGCTCGGGCTGCGCCGGAGCGTGCTCAACGGTCTGATCGGAAGGTTCGGCCGGCTGCTCAACCGAGCTGGGAACGAACGGGTTGGCGATCTCGAGCGCCGTAATCGGCTCGACCACTTCTGGAGTCATCACGTTCGGCGGGTAGGCGAACGGGCTGTAGCCATAGGTCCGGGGGACCGGCTGGCTGTAGTACACTGGCGGATGCGCGGCGAAATAGGGAACGTTGTATTCCAGCGACTGGTACAGGGCGCCGATCCCATAACCGTAGCCGTAGCCACCACCGCCGCACTGGGCGTTGCAGGCCGCGGTAGATCCAGCAACAACAGCGAAAACGATCGCAATCAAGCAACGCATGGCGGGGCCTCAGGGGGGTCGATCTGGAGGAGCAACGTGTGGGTGGGCAATTTCCTATCTCCACGCTAATCACTCCCCGCGAAAGCTCCAAACATTGTTCTTGGCGGCCGCCCAACCTAGGCGGAATCACAGCGGATGACAGCAACCGTCCCACGCACACAATGGCTGAAAAACAGGGCGATTGAGCTCGGCTTTACCCAGGCCGGCGTGTGCCCGGCCGTAGAGCCCCCGGGCGCACAGCGGCTCCGCGAGTGGCTGGCGGCCGGTTATGCCGGTCAGATGGATTATCTGGCCGACCGTCGCGACGCCTACGCCCACCCCCAGCACGTGCTCGAGGGCTGCCGCAGCCTGTTGATGCTGGCGATGGACTACCGCACGGCCGACCCCCGCCCCCCGGGTCCAACCCAGGGGAGGGTGTCCCGCTACGCTTGGGGCGAGGCCGACTACCACGACGTGGTTCGGACCCGGCTCCACCGGCTAGCCGACGAACTGCGAGAACGCGAGCCCACGTCGCTCGTGCGCGGGGTCGTCGACACGGCGCCCCTTATGGAGCGAGATTTCGCGCGGCTGGCCGGGCTGGGATGGGTGGGCAAGCACACGCTGCTGCTCAACCGCCAGCGGGGCAGCTACTTCTTCCTGGCGGCCCTGCTTACCGATCTGGAGCTCGAATACGATACTCCCCACGCGACCGACCACTGCGGCTCCTGCACCGCCTGCTTAGACGCCTGCCCCACGGGCGCCTTCCCGCAGGCGTACGTGCTCGACGCAACCAAGTGCATTAGTTACTTGACCATCGAACTACGCGACCACGTTCCGGTCGAACTTCGATCGGGCATGGGACAGTGGGTGTTCGGCTGTGACGTGTGCCAGGACGTCTGCCCCTGGAACCGCCGGGCGCCCGAGAGCCAGCAGCCGGAGTTCCGGCCGGTCGCACAGCAAGACCCGCTCGAGCTGATCGGCTTGTTTGAGCTGGACGAGGAGGCCTTTCGAGCCCGTTTTCGCAAGACCCCGTTGTGGCGAGCGCACCGGCGGGGGCTGTTGCGCAGCGCCGCGATCGCTTTAGGCAACAGCCGCCCCCCCGAAGCGTTGCCGGCGCTCCAGCAAGCCATGCACGACGGCGAAGCGCTCGTCCGCGAAGCGGCCCGTTGGGCGGTGCAGCAATACGAACTTCACCAGAACGGCCACCGGGGAGCGTCAGACCACTGATTCGCCCTCGGGCGGCGGGCTCTCTCCCTCGTTGAGGGCCGCGATCACCTGTTCGTGCAGCAACGCGATCGTGCGCCGGTCGGCTTCAGCCGACAGGCCCGTTTGCGCCTCGGCTGCAATCACGTCGGCGTGCCGCCGGAGCGCGGCGCGGCGTTCCGGCCGGCTCGCAGATTTCTCGACCGTGGCGATTGTTTCCAACAAGCGCCTCGTCACCTGGGCGTCGGCCCGTGCGTAGTTGCGGATCGGATCGAACGCGCAATCAAGGAACCGACTGAACGATACCGGCGGCGCCGTGACCCGGAGCCGCCCGTCGGCATCGAACCGATGCGGCGACGGCGGGTCGCGTTTAGCGAACCGGCACAACGCAGACCCCAGTCGGTCGATACAGCGAATGGCCGTAAAGGGGTCATTAATGCCCGGCGAGAGCGCCCGCACCGCGACCTCAACGAGCTGGTCGACCGTGAACTCGAGGTCCTGAGACGGGGTACGCTGGCTGCCGAGGCCGAACGCGGCGCGGGCCGACCCGACTAGATCCTCGCTTGCTCGATCGCGGGGCCAGACCGAGAGCAGCCGCGCCCCCGGCGCCAGGTACTCGCCCGGGCGGCGTTCGACGCGCAGGATCGCGTCGTTCTTCGTCGCCAGTGCGGTCAGCGCCGCGAGGTCGATGAACTGTAGGTAGCCATCCACATCCGCCGAGATGCCTTGCGACTGTTCGTCGAACGCGGCGTCCAAGGCGGGGCTGTCCGGCGCCGGCTGCGGCGTCGAGTCGTCCGGCGGCTCGGGTTCAGGAAACATCCGATCAATACTCTGTAGCAACTCGTCACCGACGCGAGAGACCACCTCGTCCGCCTGGATCGAGACCGATACGTGGTGGATGAAGTAGATCAGCACCCCCAGGCTCATCAGGGCCAGCCCCACAGCGAGCGTGACCGAGAGGTGGGGTACCACCGATTCGTCTCCGTAGCGGATGGTACGGAGCACGAGCAGGCTGTACATGAACGTAGCGACGAAAGTCCCCAGCACCACCTGATTGGTGGAATCTCGCATAAAGTTGCGCAGCAGCCGCGGACCGAACTGCGACGAGGCGAGCGAAAGCGCCACCAGCGTCATCGAGAACACCACGCCGGCGATCCCCATCATCGAGCTGGCGATCGCGCTGAGCACGGCGCTGGCGCCCTCGGCCCCCCCCGTGTAGGCCCATCCCCCGTCGATCAACCACTCGTCCGATACTGCGTCGTCAAGAGCGACCATGGCCACCGCGAGCGCCACGGAACCGGCCGCCATGAGCGACGGGACGAACCAAAAACTGCTGCGGAGCAGGTCCCACCACTTGAGCAGCAGTATTCGCATGAAGTGAGGCTTGCCGAGCTGGTTGGGGTTGCGATGCGGTTTGCGCAGTATACCCGATGCATTCTCCACGATCGACGTTCTGTGCTCGCACACCAGCTCCGAGGACAACATTGGGGCCGCCGCGTGCGCCAGACGTCGGGGCTGAGCCGCTGGAGATCGGCCTCACCTGTCAGCGAGCGGTCGAGCGCGTCCTTGAAGTCGTGCCACGACGTCGCTCGCCCCAACCGAGACCGCAACACGCGTCTTGACAACAGTTGTTCCAACATCCATTATCGCAGCATGACAAACCCGGCGACCCAGACAGTTGCGGCGGCAGGCGACAGATCATTCGATTCTGTGGAGCAGGAGGTCTTCCTGAACTTGTGGCGTACGTACGATCGTCTCAAGGCGCTGGAAGATGATCTGTTTGGTCGGGTCGGACTGTCCGCACAGCAGTACAACACCCTACGGCTATTGCGGTCGATCTACCCAGATGGAATGCCCACGCTGATGTTGGGGAGTCGGCTGATCTCTCGCGCCCCCGACATGACTCGCCTTCTGGATCGCTTGGAGCAACGAGGGCTGCTCGTCCGAGAGCGGAAATCCGAGAACCGCCGCGTGGTGGAAGTTCAGATCACAGAGAACGGCCTGAAACTGCTCGATGAGATCTACGAAGCTGTCCAGGAATGTCATCGACAGCAACTTGGACACCTAAGCAAGAAGGCATTGCGTGAGCTTTCCGACTTGCTCAGGCAGGCCCGACAGCCACACGAAGATTCCATGAACCCGTCGGTCGCCGATTCGTGACGGCGCAAACGTTCCACGTGCTTCGGACACCGGCGAGGACAAGAAAATGGCGAGCCGCCGATCTCCTCATGTAGTCGTAATCGGAGGAGGTCCGGCCGGGGCGACCGCTTCCACCTTGATCAGCCAGCAGGGTTATCAAGTAGAACTCTTCGAACGCGAGCGGTTTCCCCGCTACCACATCGGCGAATCGCTGATCCCAGAAACCTATTGGGTTCTGAAGCGGCTGGGAATGCTCGACAAGATGAAGTCAAGCCACTTCGTCAAGAAGCACAGCGTTCAGTTTGTGAGTCCATCGGGCAAGCATTCTGCCCCCTTCTATTTCTACGACAACAAGCCGCACGAGTGCTCGCAGACTTGGCAGATTCGCCGGAGTGAATTCGACGTCATGATGCTGAAGAATGCCGAAGAGCAGGGGGTCGCCGTCCACGAGGGCGTGCGGGTTCTCGACGTGTTGTTTGAGGGATCCCGTGCTGTTGGCGTGCGGATTGTGGACGATGCAGGGAACAAGAGGGAGTTTCGAGCCGATGTAGTCGTTGACGCAAGCGGGCAGAGCTCCATGCTCATCAATAAGTTCAATCTCCGCGTGTCCGACCCGCAATTGAATAAAGGGGCGCTTTGGTCCTACTACGAGGGCGCCTATCGGGATCAAGGCAAGGACGAGGGGGCAACCATCGTTCTGAGCCTAAGCAACAAGCGTGGATGGTTCTGGTACATCCCGATGCAGGATGACACCGTTAGCATCGGCGTGGTGGCGGACTTTGATTACTTGTTCCATGGTCGATCGAACCACGAATCCGTTTACTTCGAGGAGATGGAGAACTGCATTGCGGTAAAGGAGCGGATCGCGAACGCCCGACAAGCCTCTCCGGTAAAGGCGACAAAGGATTACACCTACCGGGCCAAACAGGCCGCGGGTGATGGTTGGGTGCTGGTCGGCGACGCGTTCGGGTTCCTAGATCCGCTTTACTCTTCGGGCGTACTGCTGGCGCTCAAGTCGGGAGAGCTTGCTGCCGATGCGATTGTCGAAGGCTTGCGAGTTGGCGACACGTCTCGGTCGCAGATCGGGAGCTGGGAGGCCGGCTATGTCGAGGGGATGAACCGAATGCGGCGACTGGTGTGCGAGTACTACGACGGGTTCAGCTTCGGAGAGTTCATACGGCGCTTTCCGCACCACCGAGGCAGCATCACCGACCTCCTCATTGGCGATCTCTTCAAGAAGGAGCTTGATCCGGTGTTCGAGGACATTGACTCAATGAAGGTCCGCCAGGTGGACGCCGCCCTCCCGAACCCATGAAACATCGGCTGATTCTACTCGGCGTAGCTGCTTCCCGGCATTCTGGTTGCAGGTGCGGCCTTTACGCATCAAGCACATGCTAGGCCAGCGCACGCTCCCGCTGAGCGATCCCGGTAGGGCAGCAGGGGCATCAAGCGTGGTCGTAGTGGGCGTCTACGACGAGTGGACCTAGCGTTGCGGCAAACGCCGCCAGCATGCAGAATCGGTGGCATGACCCCGCAGCCACTCCCGACGCTCCGCATCGGCCCCATCGAACTCGACTTCCCCGTCGTACAGGCGGCGCTGTCCGGCTATAGCGATTCCCCCATGAGGCTGCTGGCGCGCCGGCACGGCGCCCCCTACACACTGTGCGAGGTGATGCTCGACAAGTTCGTGACCGGGCTGAAGGACCGTAAGAGGACCAGCCATTTCCTGCACATCCTAGATGGAGAGCGGCCGGTTGGCGGGCAGTTGATGGGGGCCGACCCAGAAGAATTTGGGCCGGCAGCGACCAAGATGGTCGAGGCGGGCTTCGACGTGATCGACATCAACTTCGGCTGCCCCGTGAAAAAGGTGCTCGGCCGCTGCCGGGGCGGTTTCCACCTCAGCCAGCCGGAAACAGCGATCGAGATCGTCGCCCGCGTGCGAGACGCGGCGCCGGCCGCGATCCCAGTAACGGTCAAGATGCGGCGGGGGGTCGACGACTCCGACGAGAGCCGGGACAAGTTCTTCGACATCTTCGACCGAGCGTTCGAACTAGGGGTCGCCGCGATCACGGTTCACGGCCGGACCGTGACGCAGCGCTACAACGGGCCGTCCAACTGGGACTTCTTGAGAACCCTCAAACAGCACGCGGAGGGTCGAACCGTGCTGGGGAGCGGAGACTTGTTTACCGCCCAAGCCTGCCTCGACATGATCCACTACACGGGGGTCGATGGCGTGACGGTCGCCCGCGGCGCTATCGGCAACCCGTGGGTGTTCTCGCAGGCCCGCGCGCTAGCCGCCGGGCGGCCGCTCCCCGACCCGCCGACGCTCTACGAGCAGCGCGAGGTGATCGCGGAACACTACCGGCTCGCGGAACAGGTGTACGGCGTGGAGCGTTGCCTGCCGGGCATGCGCAAGTTCGCGATCAAGTACTCGCAACTCCACCCCGCACACGCCGAGGCCCGTGCAGATTTTTGTGCGGTCAAAGCGCCCGGCGCGTGGCGGACCGTGCTCGATCGATGGTACGCGGTCGACGGCCCCGGGGTGCACCCGACGGTCAACGAGCCGCCCCCGGTTGCGGCGCAACGAGCGGGTCGAGCTCTGCCGGCGACGGTCTAACGCCAGAAGCTAGGGGTCCATCCCTTCAAACGCTCGCTCAACGTGGGGGCCGGCGCCGGCCCCTCGGTTTCCTCTCGCTGCGCGGTCGCCGGCGGAGGCACCGCCGGCTCCGGAAGCCGTGGCGCAAACTCCCTCAGAAACCGCGGCCAGTACCCGTCAACAATCTGCAGGCACTCGCTGTACCGGCCGTCATCTAGCGCAACTTCAGCGGACTGCACAATCCGCACCAGCGCGAGCCTTTGCCACTTTGTTTCCGGAAAACTCTGCATCGGGTAGAAGAGCGAGAAGCACTGCAGGTCGTCGATATCCACGACCCCGGCGCCGGTGCAGCTGAGGGTGATCCGCATGCCGCCGTCTTGCCCGACCGGCAGGTCGTCAACGCCGAACACGTACGCCGGCCAAGCGGCCTTCTGCGCGTCTGCCCGAAGACCGGCAGCGGCGATCGACGTTGCACTGTGGTAGGCGCCGTCGACGCTGTCAAATGAGATCACCACGCGCGCGTCGCCGTCCAGCTCGACCGGTCGTACGCCAAACTGCACCGCCAATTGCCCGGAGCTGGGCACCGGGAATGGCTTGCTTGCGGCGCTAGTGGTTCCTTCTCGGCTTTCGATTCGAAGCGAGCGTTCGCCGCTGAGCGGAGACTCGGTAACCGTCGTCACCCGGCTCGCCCCAGTGACGGCCGCGTCCCAGACGGACGGAGCGCCGCCGGGGAGCGTGAGCTCGAAGCTCGGGTCCAGCACCCCCTCGAGAGGACGCCTGGCGTTGAGGTCGCGACGCTTCAAGTCGTCAACGATGCGGCGGAGCTCCGTTTCGGCTTCGGCCGGGGTGTTCGTGCGTAAGCCGACGACTTTGGCGTCGCGATCGCTCACGGCAAGAAGGCGGGTTTCGAACGGCGCTAGGTCGAACTCAAAGGCGTGCTGGCCCCGCTCAAGCCGGCTGGCGACCGGCGGCTGGCTCTCCCACGGCTTGATCTCCATCGCGTCGCAGCCCGCCTCGTTTGAGAGGGTCGTCGTGGCGCGGACTGGCCAGGGCGAGACGTTCGAGAAGGCCACCAGACGGCCGGGCCCCCTTGTGTATGCACGGACATACACCGGCTGAGACGTGGCGGCCACGCTGACGCCCGGGGGGGGCAGCTCCCGAATGAGCAACCGCGTGCGGCGGTCGGGTTCATCGAACGATAGATCGATCGCGTCGGACGACTCGAGCAGCGCCACCGCGTCGCGCTCAGAGGTAACGCGCGACATCGCCATCCGCTCACGCCGATTGGATGTTCGAACGACCGAGCGAAGCGTGCAATCGGGACAGCCACGCGCCTGTTCGAACGACTCCAGCCGGACCAGCCGCACGTCGCGTTGAAGCGCCGCTACTGGCTGTTGCTTACCAGCCCCCAGGTCAGCGAAACGAACCGAAGCAAGCGCAAGGGCGTCCTTACCCAAGGATCCTTGCGAGCCGAGCCTCTCCGCGACAATCAATTCGAGACCGGGGATTTCCGCGATTGCGCGAGCGTCGACGCCGTGCTCCATCAGGAAGCTGGCGGCCGTTGTCGGCGAGTTCAGCCTTGGACGCAACCGCTCCGCCGCGCGATCATCAGCAAGCATTGCGTCCGTCAGCAGAAAGACTTTTAGGTCCGCTCCGACGACGGCGACGCGCTCGCGGATCGCCCGGTAACGGCCCGTCAACTGCTCGGCCCGCCACTCTAGCCAAGCCTCCCTCCAGGGCCCCGCTAGCGCGGCGCTGATAGTCGCGTCGTCTCGGGCCGCCGCCTCGGGCCACGCAAGCTTGTTCTGCTCGAGGAAGAGATCAAGCTGAGCCGCACTCGGCGTCCATGGGGGCGGCGCAAGTGCCGTAGCGCCCGGCTCAAGTTCGATCGCAATTCCCGCAAAGCAGCGGTGAGCAGACGCCGCAGCAAGAATCCCGTCTAACCGGGGATCGACTTCGTCCATGGGGCGGTCTGACGGGGTAGCACCGCCACTGATGGGGTCGTGCAGGTCGCCTCGGACCAGGACACGGAGCCCACGACGGTCGAACTCCCTCATCACCGTCTCTTGCCACGGGTCGTCGTTGGCCGACGATCCGCGGATCATTGCCGTATTGGCGCCCTTGAGCTCAACCAAGTCCGCTAGCACGCGTGCGCCAAGATACGCAGCATGCCAGTCCCCGCGCGCCAGCTTCGCGCCGTTGGCTAGATCGGCAGGAGCGACCTCGTTCGATCCGTCGATCACTACCAGCCGTTCCTGCGTGGGCGAGGCCTGCCGAGGCGCCTCGCCACACCGCCGCACCCGAACGGACGCATACGAAGCAGGCGCATCGCTGCGCCCGTTCGAGAGCATCAGCAGCGGCTGGGTCGTCCGCGGCCAGAACAGGCGTCGCGCTGTGGCGCCGTCGCCACCCACATCATTCGGGGTCGAGACCTGCATCACAGACGCCCCGACCGGACCGAGTCTTCCGGTTGAGTCGGGCTCAACGATCGTGAGCGTGAGCGCTTGATCGGCGCCCAAAGGGGTCGCGACCTCGATCAGGTGCGCTGCCCCCGGTGTTTGCACCGACAATGGGATCAGTTGCCAAGCCGCAGCTATCCCCGAGTCGCCCGCCGGGATCTCTATGTATCGTCGCCCCTGGACAACCACGGGCCGTAGCGTCCCGAACGACAGCGGGCCCTCGGAGAACCAAGCCAACCGGCGGGTTCGTAACCAGTCTGGCGAGCGTTCCCACCAACGGTGCGTGGTCGGGTCGATCTCCGTTCCGGGCAGCCAAGCAGCGGTCGGGCGAGACGTTGATTCGCTCGACATCACCAACACCTGCCTCCTGGCCTCGCCCAGCACACGGGCGCCCCCGCCCGGAAGCAGACGCGTACGGAACGTGCCGGGCGCCGTTACGATTGCGTGGAGCCAGTACCGGCCGTCATGGAGGGGTGCGGTCGCCTGAAAATCGAGGGTAGCCGCCTGTCCGAGAATGACATCCCGCGTTTCACTCCAAAGCGCCGCGCCCTGGCTCGCAGAGGATAGCTGTAGTTCGATCTGGGCCGCGCCGGAGAACCCAAGCTGCGTCGGATCGAGAACGACCCCCACCTCGATCTCCCCACCGGGCAGATAGATCGGCGCCTCCGAACTGAGCTTCAGCGCAACCGCCGCGCCTGGCGACGGGACGGGCTCGGCGGGTGCGGGCAGGGCGAGCGCAGCAACGAAGAGAAACGACAACCATCCGGTCGTCGAACGTCGATCCGCCAGTGCAGTGCGCCGAAGTTTAGGCATCGGACGTCCGTGTCCGAAACAGTGAGCGACGGGCTCCCCGCCGAGAAGTGGCGGACTCTACCGACCTGCTGGCGCCAAGACCAGACCGACCGGCCTTGATTTTTGGACCGCCGGAACCTAACCTTGCCCAGCTATCGCGGGTTTCCTGACCCGCTATTGGGGATTGGTGTAATTGGTAGCACGACGGATTCTGATTCCGTTAGTCGGGGTTCAAGTCCCTGATCCCCAGTTTTCTTATCCTGTTGATATCAAATGACTTAGAGTGTTCTTGCCGGCCCGTTCTGCCCAACATACGGCTCATTTGCTGGGCCAAAACCGGCACTTCTTCCCCGGCCTATCGGACGCCTAGGCTGCGTAGTGCGCTTCTACGCCGAACTATCCGGGAAAAATCCCTGCTTCCTGCTGCAAAGCAGCAACCAGCTCGGCAATGCGGCTCTGCAGATCCGCCCACGCCGCGTCATAATCGTCCAAGTCGCCCGTGCGGCCCATCTTCTCGACCCGACGGGCCGCGGCCGTGGCTTCGTTCGCGGCGAACATACTCACGGAACCCTTGAGCGTGTGCGCTGCCTCCATTAGCGCTGCCGGCTTACCAGAGGTGTGCGCCGCCTCGACCGCCGTCATTTGCTTAGGGCATTCCACCAAGAACAGCTCGATCATTTCCTTCAAGAAGTCGTCGCTCCCCCCCACGTTTAGCAGCGCCTCGGCACGATCAAAGGGGGCCGGCGGCGTCTTCGGGGCGTCGTCCTCGGCCGCGGCTGCGGCCCCATCGGGCGACAGTCGCCGGTCTTTTTCTACCGCCTCAAACAGCTCACGGGGGCGGAAAGGCTTGGAGACGTAATCGTCCATCCCCGCCGTGAGGCACCGATCGCGGTCGCCTTTCATGGCGTGAGCGGTGATCGCCACAATGGGCGTGTGCCGGCCGGTGGCTCGTTCTTCGGTTCGGATCGCGGCGGTCGCCTCAAAGCCGTCCATTTCTGGCATCTGAACGTCCATCAGCACCAAGTCAAAGGGCTCGGCCTTCCATGCGTCGACCGCCTGCCGGCCGTTCTCTACCGCCGTAACCTGGTGCCCCCGCTTCTCCAGCAGGTTGAGCGCTACCTTGCGGTTCACCACACCGTCCTCGGCCAACAGCACCCGCCGGCGGACAAACGCCATGGAGAGTTCGGCGTTGAGGGGTCCCGGGCCCTGCTCGTCTACGCGTGCGGTCCCGAGCGCGCCGGTTATCCCATTGAAGAGGATCGACTGCGTGATCGGCTTGTTTAGGCACTTTGCGACGTTGAGAGTCTTGGCGTGGGCAGAGTCCTCCGGTCGGTGGGCCGAAGAGAGCATCAGGATCGTGAGCCCGTCCTGCCCGGCCTGCTGGCGGATGCGACGAACCAGCTCGAAACCGTCCATGCTTGGCATCATTACGTCAAGCAGCGCAAGTCGGTAAGGCCGGCCCGAGCTGCGGGCGCGTTCCAGTTCCTCGAGGGCCGCGGGGCCGGACGCAACGGAGGTTGGCTTCATTCCCCAGTTGGACAGCACTTCTTCGCAGATGATGCGGTTGGTGCGGTTGTCGTCCACCACCAGGACGGGGAGCTGGTGCAGCGTCTGGAGCTCGGCGGGGGCCTCGTCGGCCTGCTCTTCGCCGCGAGCCAAGTCGACTGTGAACTGGAAGGCGCTCCCTTTGCCCAGTTCACTCTCGACCCAGATGCGGCCCCCCATCAACTGGACCAACTGCGAAGAGATCGCTAGTCCGAGCCCGGTGCCCCCGTACTGGCGAGTGGTGGAAGAGTCGGCCTGCGTGAATGCGTCGAAGATCTTCACCCTCTGCTCGTTGGCGATGCCGATGCCGGTGTCGCGGACCGCAATATGCAGCAGAACCCGATCGTCATCGGATCGCTGCGACGAGACCGTGACAACCACCTCGCCCTTCTCCGTGAACTTGATCGCGTTGCCCAACAGGTTGACGACCACCTGCCGCAGGCGGCCCGGGTCGCCCACTAGGTTGTCGGGGACTTCCGGGAGGACCCGCACGACCAGCTCGATCCCCTTGTCGACCGCCCGGCAAGCGAGCGAGTGAACGGTGGCGCCCAAGAGATCGCGGATGCGGAAGGGGCTTGCTTCTAGTTCTAGCCGGCCCGCTTCGATCTTTGAGAAATCGAGGATGTCATTAAGCAGCGTCAGCAGGGCGTCCGCCGAGGACTTCACCATCTGCTGGAAGTCGCGCTGCTCGTTGGTGAGCTGTGTGTTGAGCAGCAATTCCGTCATGCCGATGATGCCATTCATCGGCGTGCGGATCTCGTGGCTCATGTTGGCGAGGAACTCGCTCTTCGAACGATTGGCCGCTTCGGCAGCCTCTTTGGCGACCTGCAGCTCTTCCTGCGCCAGCCGCCTCTCGACGACCCGTCCGACCTGCTCGCCGACGCTTTGCATGGTGCGGAGTAAGTCGCCGTCGACGGCCATTTCTTCGCGGGTAAAGAACTCAAGCACCGCTGCGGTCGCCCCGCCAACGCGAACTGGAAAACCAAATGCCCCCTTCACGAGAAGGCCGGGGCATAGACGTGCGCGGGGAAAGTTATCGTCGACCTGGACGTTGGCGATCCAAGCGGGCTCGCCCGACTCCCAGATGCGCCCCGGCAGTCCGACCCCAAGCTTGAAAGGGGTTTGCTCGGTGACCGCTCGGAACTCGGTGTAGTTGCCGCCGTCGTGGATGCCCCAGATCGTCGTCGGCGCCAACTCCTCGCCGTCCGCTGTCGGTCGGTAGGCGTGGCCGACGGGCCAGCCTGTTACTTCGCACACCGCGTCGATGCATTGTTGCAGCGCTTCTTCGATCGACGCGGTTTCGGCCGCCATGCTGACGGCGCGGTGCAACAATTGCGCCTCCATCGCCTGCCGAGCGAGTGCGGCCTCGGCTAACATCTGCTCGGTGACGTCTCGCGATATCCCAAAGGTGCCATAGATCGTGCCGGCGGCGTCACGTAGGGGCATCTTGTTCGTTGACACCCAAGTATCACGGCCGTCGGGCCAAGTCTCTTTCTCAACCACGCCGACCAAAGGGCTGCCGGTCCGCATGATGCCGCGCTCGTCGTCCAGGGCCTGCTGCGCGTGCTCTGAGGAAAACACATCCGCGTCGGTCTTGCCGATGACCGCATCCGGGCCGGGCAGCCCAAACTTGGCGGCCATCGCCCGGCTGATGCGGAGGAACCGGCTCTGCTCGTCCTTGAAGTAGAGCGCGTCCGGGATTGAGTCCAGCAGGCAGGCGAGCAGGTCGCGTTCGTGGGCGTGGGCGGCTTCTGCTCGGACGCGGTCCGTAACATCCCAGAAAACCACCTGCAGTCCGACGATCAGGCCGCCGGCGTCGCGGATGGGCGACTTGATGTGCTCGATCGACCGACGCTCCCCGTCGACCGTAAGCTGCTCTTCGACGCCTCGCACCGCCGAACCGCTGCGGATCACTTGTTGGTCTTCCGAATGGCGTTGCCGGGCGACCTGCTCCGGAAACAGGTCAAAGTCTGTCTTCCCGAGGAGGTCTTCTCTGCCGGCGTGTTGAAAATCGAGGTAGCCGCGGTTAACCAACACCCGGCGTCCGCCCAGGTCCTTCACCAGCAGGTTCAGCGGCAGGCTGTCCACCAGCGACTGGAACAGGTCTGCGGCGCGGCGGACCTCCGCGGAATCGGCCGCAGATCGCTCGGCGCCGACGCCGGTTCCCAATCTAGCGAGCCACGTAGCAAGGCTCGGCGCCTCGAAAGCTTCAGTCCGATCGTCCACGGCTTGTTCCCCGACGAAGAAAAGAGAGGAATGCACAGACGCAGTTAGTTGTCCGCCCCCACTCTAGCAAGAATGGAGGCCGGAAGCGCGTGCAACCTCCGCCGGCGGCGTAGCGCCGCCGGAAATCGGTCCATGCGGGCCGACCCGGCGCCGCCCCCCTAAGCCAGCCGCGGCCCTACTTCATCGGCGCCTCGAAGCGGTAGTCGCCGCTCCCGATTTCGAGCACCGTCACGCCGTCTTCGTCTCGCGAGGTGCCCCAAGGCTTGCCGCTCTCGGTCAATCCGTCGGCGGACGCCCCCTTGGGCAGCCTCAGCTGAGCCGTCGTATTGGCCGGCACGCTTACGTTGAGCAGAAACCGGCCTTCCTCACGACGCCAATCGCTGGCGATCGGGCCGCGAACACTGTCGTAGGAAGTCTTCGCCCATTCGAGTCGATCGGTGACCTCGGGCGCAATCGTGAGCGTGGCGTAGCCGGGCGACGTGGGGCGGATGCCGCCGATGTTTTCAACCATCCAGCGGTAGACCGCGCCGAACGAATAGTGGGCGAACGAGTTCATCCCCGCGCTCTGGAACCCCTGTTCGGGGGTCCAGCCGTCCCAGCGTTCCCAGATGCTCGTGGCGCCCTGCTTGATGGAGAATCCCCAACCCGGGAACTTGTCGCTGAACAACAGGTCGTAGGCCACGTCTTGCCGGCCGATCTTGGACAGCACCAGCATCAGGTCCTTCGTGCCGATAAAGCCGGTCGAGAGCCGGCCGCCGCGTTTCTTGATGTCTTCTACCAAGTAGCGGGACGCGGCCTGGCGGTCCTTGCCGTCGACCAACCCGTAGGCCAGCGCTAAGGCGTAGCAGCACTGTGTGTCTCCCTCGATCCGTCCACCGTCCTTCACGAACTTTTTCTGGAACGCCTGCTTGATGCGTTTGTGAAGCGCTCGCAGCTCTTTGGCGTCGGTCGAGAAACCAAGAATCTCGGCCGCTTCGGCCGTCAGACGTGTCGATTGAGCATAGTATGCGGTGTAGATCACATCCTTGGGCGTATCGGCGTTGACGCTCAACCAGTCGCCGAAGCAGTGGAATTGATCGGGAGGCAGCACGCCGTCTTTGCTGCGACCCCGGCAGAACTCGACGAAGCGCTTCATCGAGGGGTACTGCCTAGCGAGCAATTCGCGGTCTCCGTACGTTTCGTAGAGCTGCATGGGACAAATCACCCCGGCGTCGGCCCAGGCGGGTCCGCCGTCGTCACCGGCCACCTTGGTCGGCGAGATCATCGGGAACTGCCCATCGGCTCGCTGCGAGTCGAGCATGTCTTGCATCCACTTGCCGAAGAACGCCTGGACGTCGCAGTTCAGGCACGCGGTCCCGATGTACACCTGGGCGTCGCCCGTCCAGCCGAGCCGCTCGTCACGCTGAGGGCAGTCGGTAGGGATGTCAATGAAGTTCATCCGCTGCGTCCAGTAGACGTTGCTCACGAGCTGATTCAGCATCGCGTCGGAACACTCGAACGAACCGACCGCTGGAGTGTCGCTGCTGAGCGCGACGCCGACGATCTCGTCTGAACTCGGGGCGTGGCCGAGGCCGCGCACCTCGATGTACTGGAATCCATGGAAGGTGTGCCGGGGCTGCCAGGTTTCCTCAGTGTCGCCGCGGCAAACGTACGTGTCGGTCGCCCGCGCGGTGCGCATATTTGTCAGGTAGACGGTGCCGTCGGGGTTCAAACGCTCCGCGAAGCGGAGCTTGATCACCTGACCCGGCTTCGCGCCTTTGACGCGGATCCGCGGGACGCCAGCGAAGTTCTGACCGAGGTTTAGCACGTAGGCGCCGGGCGTCGGCTCGGTCACCTCGACGGGCTCGAAGGTCTCCAGCTCCCGCACCGGCTGCGCGGGGTGCCACTGCACGACGGGATCGACGTCCGCACCGACCTCGACGGGCGACCACCCCGAGTCATCGAACCCAGGAGCGTCCCAGCCTTGGGGCTCCGCCTCGGCCACGAAGGTCTCACCCTGCAAGAAGTCGGCTTCTCGAGTTCCGCCGGTCGATGCGACCCAATCGGCGCCGGTCGCCAGCACCTCCTCTCCCCCGTCTTCGAACTGGAGCACGAGCTGACCCGCGAAACGTGGGTGCTCTGCGTAGTGGTCGCGAGCGGGCGTGTTGACTCCCCAGCCGATGTGGCCGCTGTACCAACCATCCGCCAAGACTACCGCCGCGGCGTTCTGCCCTTGGCGGATGAGTTTCGTGACGTCGTAGGCGCGGTAGTAGACGCGTTTGGTGTAGTCGGTCCACCCAGATGGGAAATAATCTTCCGACACACGTTCTCCGTTCAGACGCAGTTCGCAGTCACCGAGCACGGCGGCATAGACAATCGCCCGCTTGACCGGCCGATCGACGCCGAAGTCGGCACGCAGACAGGCCGGAGGGGGCAGCAACGGAACGGCCGGCCCCACTTTTCCCCAGGGGCCCTTTCCGTACTCTGCCACCGCGGCGGCGGTCTGGTCGAAGTTTGGCTCGTCGTCGCCGGTCTCCCAGTCCGCCTTGGGAGCATCGACCCAGGCCCAATCCTTGTTGGTTAGCAGCACGCGGCCCCCGTGGTCGGTCGTCACCGTCAGTTTCGCAATAACCCCGGCCGATTTGGGCGACTTGTTCGCACACAGCAGACGGATCTGGTTCATCCCCGGCCTCAGCAGGTGAGACACGTCCACGGTGAAAGGCTTGCCCCCCCGGATACCGCAGTTGGCCTCGTCGCCGTTGATGAACATCCGAACCGAGTCGTCGCCGTACATCACCGCCTCGGCGGACTCAACACGAGCGTCGGCCGGCAGGTCGAACCTGGCGGCGAATCCGTGGCTGCCGTTGCGGGGCTTCCCGTCACCGCCGGGGGGCGCCCAGATCCAGCTCGCCCCATCGAGAGGCGCGTCCGGGCGGCTGTCGGTGCGGCCGGCGTCGAAGCCGATCCAATCGCCCTGCCAATCGCTGGGAGAGAGCAGACCGGTCGTCCACTGCGTCGCGTCCGAGAACTCAGACGCCTGCCCATCTCGGTCCCAGACCCGCACGCGCCAAAAGCAGCGCTGGTTCGTCTTAAGTGGCTTGCCCGCGTATCGGACCGCCAAGGTTTCATCCGATTCGACTCGGCCAGAATCCCACAGGTCGGGTTGGCCCGCGGAGAGCTTCTTTGGCGTCGACGCGACCTGCACCTGGTAGGCTGTTTGTCGCTGGTCGCGCGCCTCTGAGGTGACGATCCAGCTTAGCGAAGGCCTAGCCACGTCTACGCCTAGGGGCGCCGTGCGATGCTCGCATCGGAGCCGTTCGGCGTTCAACCCGCCGGCAGCGTAGGTGGTAGAGGCAGCGGCGATCAAGCAAGTCGAGAAGCAGCCCAGCGCGGCGCGCGCGAAAACGGGACTCACCATGTTGGCTCCGGACAAGTGGCAAAGAGGATCGCCGACAGTAGACCACGCCGGCGCTACCGTCAGACTAGTCGGTCAAAGCTGCCGTCGCGAGACTGAACGCCGGTCGAGAAAACGTGTTCGCGCGGCATGAGACGTCTTCCACAGGGCAGGGGCCGTAGGTCGACGTTCGGCAGACATCCTTCGGCCGGCAAGGATCGACGAGGGCTTGCCGTTTGCGTAGGTTTGCCAAGGCTGTAGGAGGGAAGAGGAGCGCGCCGCTTGCTTGGTCTGCAGGGTCGGTGCGGCGTGTTCAACCGCCGGAGCCAGCGAATGCCTGACAGGGAGATTGAATGTGAGGTTCCGCCGCTGCGCATCCGGGTGGAGAAAGACGCCCCGGTCAATCCCGACGGTCGGTACGTCCTGTATTGGATGATCGCCTGCCGGCGTTCGGCCTGGAACTTCTCTCTCCAACGCGCGGCCGCGTGGGGCCAAAGGCTTGGCAAGCCAATCCTGGTGCTAGAAGCGCTCCGGTGCAATTACTCTTGGGCCAGTGATCGGCTGCATGCTTTCGCGGTGCAGGGGATGGCGGACAACCAGCGGTCGTTCGCCCCTTCAGGGGTGCGCTACTACCCCTACCTCGAACCGCAACCAGGCGCCGGGGCCGGGTTGTTCGAGCGGCTAGCCGCCGATGCTTGCGTGGCGGTTACCGACGACTGGCCCTGCTTCTTCCTGCCCAAGCTGGTGCGGGCCGCGCGGCGCCAAGTGAACGTGAGGTTCGAGTCGATCGACTCCAACGGCCTGCTGCCGATGCGTGCAGCGGAGAAGGTGTTCGCCCGTGCGTTCGATCTCCGCAGGTTCCTGCAAAAAGAACTCCGCAACCACATCGACGCGATGCCGGCCGAGGACCCCCTGGCCGGCGCCGAGCTGCCCAATTCGCCCCGGATCGACCGCGCAACGCTCGACCGCTGGCCGGAGGCAGACGTAGCAGCCATCGCGGCCGACCCAGCGCTGTTGTCGAGCTTTCCGATCGATCACACGGTAGAGCCGGCGCCGCTGGTCGGCGGCGAACGGTCGGCCAGATCGCAGCTAGAGGGTTTCCTCAACGATCGGTTGCCCCTCTACGGCGAGCAGCGCAACCAACCACAATGCGACGCCGCAAGCGGGCTCTCGCCGTTCTTGCACTGGGGACATCTATCGGCCCACGAGACCTTCGTGCGGCTCGCCGAGCGCGAACGGTGGAACCCCGGGAAGATGGCTGCCAAGCCGACCGGCGCCCGCGGTTGGTGGGGCATGGGAGAGTCCGCCGAGGCGTTCCTCGACGAGTTGGTGACCTGGCGGGAGCTAGGCTTCAACATGTGCAGCCAGCGGCGCGACTACGACCGCTACGAGTCGCTTCCCAATTGGGCCCAACAGACCCTCGCGGAGCATGCCTCCGACAAGCGGGAGCACGTGTACACCCTGCAGCAGTTTGAGACGGCCCAGACGCACGACCCACTCTGGAACGCCGCACAGCGGCAGTTGGTGGCCGAAGGCAAGATCCACAACTACCTGCGGATGCTCTGGGGCAAGAAGATCTTGCACTGGTCGGCGTCGCCCCGCGACGCCCTGAGGGTCATGGTCCACCTGAACAACAAGTACGCGCTCGATGGCCGCGACCCCAATAGTTACAGCGGGATCTTCTGGGTGCTGGGCCGCTACGATCGGGCTTGGGGCCCCGAGCGGCCCATCTTTGGCAAGATCCGCTACATGACCAGCGAAAACACCGCCCGCAAGCTGAAAGTGGGCGACTACATCCGCAGCTACGGCCCACAGCGGGAGCTGTTCTGAACCGTCCCTCGCCGCGACAAAAAGTCCGCCCTGAGCTCCCTGTTGCAGCGGGGTAGGGCCGCCTATAAATGAGGGTACTGGCCCACCTTTGTATCCCGCCTGATTCCCACCTAGTTTCCCCAAGAACGAGAGGAATTTCCCATGAGCGTCCTAGTCCAGCAGGAAGCCCCCGACTTTACTGCGCAAGCCGTGATGCCTGACGGCTCGTTCCAGGAAGTGAAGCTGTCGGACTTCCGCGGCAAGTACGTGATGTTGTTTTTCTGGCCCCTCGATTTCACGTTCGTTTGCCCGACCGAGATCATCGCCTTCTCGGACGCGAACGCAGAGTTCGAGAAGCGGGGCGTGCAGCTGCTTGGGTGCTCGGTGGACAGCCACTACTCGCACTTTGCTTGGACCCAGGTGGCCCGCAGCGCCGGCGGGATTGGCCCGATCACGTACCCGCTGATCGCTGATTTAAACAAGCAGATCGCCCGTGATTACGACGTGCTTTCGGACGGCTCGATCGCCCTGCGAGGCCTGTTCTTGATCGATCAAAACGGTGTTGTGCGCCATCAGGTGGTGAACGACCTGCCGCTCGGTCGTAGCGTCGCGGAGGCCCTTCGGATGGTCGACGCGTTACAGTTCTTCGAGGCCAACGGCGAAGTCTGCCCGGCGAACTGGCAACGCGGCGACCGCACCATCAAACCGACCTTGAACGACAGCAAGTCGTTCTTTGAGGCGGAATACACCAGCAAGGCCTAGCCCCGGGTCTTGGGACCGCGGGTGGATGCCAAACCGCGTTGCCGAGCCGGCTGATCCCGCTAGAGTTACCCTAGCAGACCGCTTGGTTGGCGGGTTGAGCCGGGAGGAACACAACATGGATATCGGTTTGGGCCCAGGACAGCGTGATTCTGGCTGCGCATTGGCGACGCCCGACAAGAACGGCTCGGCCGCGCCGGTCGACTTGCAGGCGATCGAGGCGGCCGTTCGAACCATCCTCTCCGCGGTCGGGGAAGACCCCGACCGCGAGGGGCTGATCGACACCCCTCGCCGTGTCGCCAAGATGTACGCGGAAATGTTCTCAGGACTCCGCCTTGATCCCAGCCGGCACCTGCAAGTGGTGTTCCCGGAAACCTACGACGAGCTGGTGTTGGTTCGGGACATCCCGTTCACCAGCATGTGCGAGCATCACCTGCTCCCCTTTACCGGCGTCGCCCACGTGGGGTACCTGCCTGGGGGCGCCGTGACCGGCCTCAGCAAGCTGGCCCGCGTGGTGGAAGAGGTGGCCCGCCGGCCGCAGGTGCAGGAACGGATGACCCAAACGATTGCCGAGATGATCGAACGCGAGCTGGGATCGCATGGGGTGGCGGTGGTGATCGACGCGGAGCACTCGTGCATGTCGATCCGGGGCGTCAAGAAGCCGGGCAGCCGCACGCTAACTAGCGCCCTGCGAGGTTCGTTCAAGACCGACCCCGCCAGCCGCGCCGAGGTGCTGGCCCTCATCAATCAGCCGCGCTAGAGCGAGCCCCCAAACCATTTACGGGTAGAGTCCAGATGGTGATCGAAAAAGAGTACAAGTTCTACGCGGCCCACCGCAATGAACAGCTTGAAGACAAGTGCAGCAACCTGCACGGGCACCGGTATGGGCTCAAGTGCCTGTTTGAGGTCGAACGCAATGGCTCGTACACCACACTGTTCGGCGACTTCGACGCGAAAATCGAACCTCTGCTGAAGAACAACTACGACCACGGGATGTTGATCCATACCGCTGATCCGCTCTACCAGACGCTGCTGGACCACTGCGAACGGACCGGCGAGAAACTTCGTCTGAAGGTGTTTGACGCGCCCACAACCGTTGAGAACTTGGCGTTCATGCTCTTCAGCGAGATCACCGAGATGGGGTTCCGCCTCGTCGGCATTGAGGTGCGCGAGACAGACACGTCGGTGCTGCAATACTCTCGCGAAGATTGGGTCGCCGACTGCCGCGACCGCTCGCGGACGCAGTGCAAGCCCACGGTCGCCAAGGGGACCTAGCCGACTCGCGCGGCGGGCCCGGGCCTCGTCGCTACGGCTGACGATCTGTTTCGAACGGGTCTTATTCGAACCCGCCCACGCTGGGTTGGCGCTTGGGAAGCCAAGCGATCGCTGCGATCGCAAGCTGCGAGACCGCGAAGATCATCAGCCACTGCGAACGCCCTTCGGTGAAGCCGTAGGTGTGGAGCCCGACACCCAACTCGTTGGTGCCGAACCAGCTCCACGCGGTCACGATGTTGCCCAGCACGGCTAGCGAAGCGATCCCGATCGGGCCGGTTAGCTTTCCCCAGCGTGCGTGGAGCACCAGCGCGTTCCAGATCACGATCAGCAGGGCGCCGTTCTCCTTGGGGTCCCAGCCCCAGAACCGACCCCAAGAATCGTCCGCCCAGAGGCCGCCGAGCACCGTGCCGATGAAGCTGAACAGGATCGCAAAGCAGAGCGTGCCGTAGGTCATCCGGTCGATGTCCTTGAGCTGGCCGGGCGAAGCGGACTCGAGCAGCGACCCGCTGATGAGCCTGCCCGCGGCCAAGAAGCCCGCGAGCAGCGTGGTGGAATACCCCAGGGTGATGCAGACCACGTGCGTCGCAAGCCAGAACTGCGTGTCGAGCACCGCTTGGAGCACCTCGAAGGTGTCGGAGTCGAGCGACAGGAAGTAGGCCACCAGCAGCGTGAGGAAACCGATGATCGAGGCCATGACGTTGCCGATGCCGAGCCGATAGATCGTCTCCATCGACACTGCAAACAACACCGACGCCCAGCCGATGAACACGGCCGAAGAGTAGAGGCTTGTGACCGGCGGCCTGCCGGAAATATAGATGCGGGCGACGATCGCAAACGTGTGGAACGCCAGCGCAGTAAAGATGACCGCCGTCGAGGCGCGGCTCAGGGGCCGCGACCAGCCCAACCAGCTCGCCGCGGCCAAAAGGAAAGCCAGCACGTACAACATGGAGCTCTGAACCAGCGGCGCAAACGCGTTGTAGAACTGTTCGAATCGGACGCGCGTCTCTGAGAGCCGCTCGGCCGGCGCCAGCTTCGAATCGCCTCGTTCGTCTAGTTCTTCCTGGTACGCGTCGAACCGTTTCGCGAGTTGATAGACGGCCGAGTTGAACGCCTCCTTGTCGTCTCGCTGGTAAGCGCGGAACGCGTCGTTGTAGGCCTCTGCGGCCGGGTTCGCCTCCTGGCCGGTGGCGCGCGCCACGAGGTTGATCAGCTCTGCCTCGAACAAGGTCCGCCACTCTCCCTCGGCGGCGGCGGGGGGGACGGCCCTCGGCGCCTCGGCGGTCCGCAGCCTGGACGCCTCGTCTTGGGCGATGCTGAGGTTCTGCAGTACCGATTCCTGGTCGTCGCCGCTGATGTTGGGCGAACCGTACGCACGCACGACCAGCGTGAACGTCGAGAGCCTCCGGGACAGCTCAAGCACCTTGCGCTGGTAGAGCGAGAGGCCCTCGGGGTCTTCCCCCTCGGCCTGGCGTGCGAGGCCGATCTGGCGATCCACCTCGTTCATCTTGGGCGCTAGGTCGTCTAGTGAGTATCGGAACGAGCCGGTCCGCCGCGGCAGACCGAGGTCGTCTAGCAGGTCGAGGTTGTCGATGCGGAACACACGCATGGCGCGCGAGCGTTTGGTTCCGGCGATGGTTTCCAGCAGCCACTCGGCAGCCGGGATCTTGATAGTGGGGACCTTCTTCTCTGGATCGGCGGCGTCGCCGGGCTCCTCTTCGAAAGCCACTTCCTGCCGGTTCGAGAGCACTTGGAGCGTTGTGCGGGCCAGCGTATCGAACGGCTTGACGCGGCCCCCTTCGACCACCGGCAGTGCGCCGAACGCCTGGACGCGCATGGCGCCGGCTTGGTCCTTGGGAGGACGCGCCTTGCTGAGCACGTAGCCGCCCGCGAGCAGCGCCATCAGCAAGGGGAACCACACGATGGGCGATCTAAGCCAGTCGCCGAACCTCCTGGCGTCTTGTGGTGGGCCGGGAACCTTCGCAGCGGCCGGCGCGACGGCCGCGTGCTCTCCCCCCACACGGCGGCCCAAGAAGCGGCCGAGTGTGATCAAGAAGTGCGCCGCCATGCCGACGCCAACGAGCATGCAACTGACATAGGGGACCATCCACCCCTCGTTCGCCACGACTTGGAAAACCGAGGTCTTCTCGTCCAGCTTGTCGAAGTTGCTTTGGTACAGCGTGTCGCCGCCGTACCGCAGCGGGTTGTTCATGTAGATGTTGACCTCACGGTCGATGTTGGCCGAGGGGTCTTCGAGCTGCACCAACGAGGAAAAGCCCTTCGCGGTCTGGGTGCCGATGTACCGGTCGAAGGAAAAATCTTTGAGGGTAATGGAGTAGGGCTTGTAGGTGCGTTCCATCCGCAGCGCGACGGCGTAGGGCTTTCCGTCGACCTGGACCGTTTGGCCCGCTACGTCGCTCCGCCACTGTGCGAACATCGGCCCGAAGCCGGGGTCGCGCTCGAAGTGGTAGATATCGAGGGTTTCGTCCCCCCACGACGTCACTAGCACGACGCCCATCGGCTTGCCCGTCGATTTGTCGAGCAGCTCAACGTAGGCCCCCGGGAATCGCTGCTCGACCGGCCCGCTGATCTGCGCCGCGGCGACGCCAATCGTTTGCGCCGGTCCGATCTGGCCCGCGATGTCGGTCGCTGGCGGGGCGAAGCGGCTGTCGTCGAAGTAACGCGCTACCCTTAGGTCGCACGGCAGGTCGGGGTGGGAGATCGGCTCGCCAGACACGAGGGCATTCTGCAGCAACGCCTCGGGGACCACCGTCACCAGGTCAACGTCCGCGGGCGAGCGGTCGATGAATGCCAGCTCAAACTTGCGGGGGTTGTAGACAACACTGCTTGCGCCCCCCTCGGGCACATTCATCCGCGTCTCGACCGCCGTCATGCCCGTGTAGAACTCGCTCAGCATCAGCAGCCCGACTCCGCCGTGAAGCAGCACGATGCCGGCCCGCTTGCGGAACGCTAGCCAGCAACCGGCCAGCAACAGGAGCGCGGCGCCTCCCCCCTGGATGAGCTGCCAGAGGATACGCAGGCCGGAATCGCTCAGCCGCCACTCGGGGTTGAGCAGCAGGAACGCCGCCGCGGAGGCGACCAACGCGACCAGCGTCGCTACGATCCACCACTCCGGCATCCGCACCCGGCCCAGCGCGTTGACCAGCCAGTATGCGCCCGCGAGCGCGGCGCCGGCGGTCACAAATCGGAGGCTCTGCCACAGCCCATCGGCCACAGCGGGGTCAAGCTGGCTTTGCAGCCCCTCGTCCATCCCGCCTCGGATCACGAGCCCCGTAGCCAACACGCCGAGGGCAATGGTGGCTAGGCCCAATACCAACCGGCCCCCTTTGGCGTTGACCTTGAACCGGAGCGCGTGCGCCGCGAGCAGGTTGACGAACATCGCGGCGCCGATCGTCCAGCCGCCAGGGAACGGCAGCCAGAAGTCGCCCCGCATGTCGTTGGCCACGTCGAAGTCGTAGACGAACTTCTCTATGAAGCGCATCAACGCCCGCGGCTCGATCTTGGCAAGCCACACACGGAAGTAGCCGTCGTTCACCACGTACCAGATATCTCGATCGACCTGCGCTAGCGTCCCAACGAAGACAAGGATCGCCGAGAGCGCAAACAGAAAGACCGTCAGCCTCAGCGAGGCCAAAGGGCGGAGCAGGTCGATCAGGCCACCCGTCGGACGCCCCAGGGCGCCGCGTTGGTCTGGCCAGTCGGGGCCAGCGGCGAGACGCTGGCGGGGGTCGAGTTCGGCGGTCGCCATATCCGGCAGTCCGTTAGTCGGTGATTTCGATCGTGCCGAGCCAGTCGCGGAAGGCGCCTTGTTGCGACTGTGCTGTCTTGCTTGGTCCGGTGAGCTTGAAGAACCACACTTGCTCGCCTCGCACGCTCATTGCCGCGAGCATGCCGATCGGTTGATCCGCGGCGATCACGTCAAAGTAGCGCCCGGGCTCGCCCGCGATCTCTACGTCTACCGCCAGATCGTCCAATTCTTCTTCACTGGCGGGTGGTAGTCCAACCTGCCCACGCCAGCGGTTTACGTTCTCCAAGGCGTCGCCCATCTGCCCGAAGGCGGCAAACTGAGAGACCACTACCTCCGCGTCGCCTGCCTGGTAGGTAGCAATCCTCATCGCCCGATCGGGGAGGCGTGTCCACCCAGCGGGCGTTTCGCTCTTAAACGCGGAGTCTACCGCGTCTTTCGCGGGCGCATTCGCCGGTGGGGCGGCAGGGCGGGCCGCCATCGGCGGGGTCATCCCCCCCGCGGCAAACTCGCCCGCAAGATCGACCGAGACGGCGCCCGGAACGGCCTTGAGCGGCGTCGTGATTTTTTCTAGCTGCTGGGGCGTCGCCGGAGGCTGGCCCAACTGGCCGAGCCAGCGGTTAACGTTGCTGAGAACGTCTGCCTCAAGGTCGCCGCTGGCGCCGAGCGGGATGACGGTCAGCTCTAGGCTTCCGGCGTCGGCGGGCGACACCAGCGTCGCCTCGCGCATGTCGCTCGGCGGAAGCTGCTCCCACCCCTTGGGCGTCTGCCAAGCGAGTTTGCCCTCTGCTTCGTTGTCCGGGTGGATCGAAGCGAAGACGGCATCAACGTCCTGTTTCACCGCCGCGACCTTCTCCGGCGGCCCAACGAGCTTGAAGAACCACAGCTTCTCGCCGCTGGGGACGATCGCCGCGAGCATGCGCGAGGGCTCTGCCTGAGACGCGGCGGCACCCCCCATGGGGGGCGTAGCGGCGACCGGCGCGGCAGACTTGGGCGCCTCGTACGAGCGGACCGTCGCCTGATCTTGGCAGCCCAAGGCTAGAGATACGCAAACTAGCGAGCCGAAAATCGGCCGAGATCGAAAACTCACAGAGTGCTCGCCGGTGGGGGAGGGGCCTGAGGAGCGCGACGATTGTCGGCTCCGACTAGGCAGTATACGCCTCGACCCCAACGGGTAGAACAGGCACTTTTGTCGCAGCGACTCTGTGGGGCGCCGGGCAAAGTGTACGGCTGGGCGGCTAACCGCCGCCAAAGAGCGAGCGGAGTCCGTCAATCAGCGAGCTGCCGATCACCGTTGGCTCTTCGTAGCTCCACATCGTGCGGATAAGGTCGGTCATCACCATGGCGCCAAGGGTCATCGGCACCAAGCAAACCGCCAGCAGGCTGAGGCTAAACACGTCGAACCGGGCTTCTGGCACGGTCGGCATGGCGATCGAACTGGGGGGCATTGCGCCGCCAAGGGCCTCGTCGCCGCCCAATCCGGAGCCCAATCCGGCGCCAGAAAGACCCGCACCGGACAGGCCGGCCCCGGAAAGCCCCGCCCCGGAGAGGCCAGCGCCCGACAATCCGGCGCCCGAAAGGCCCGTGCTAGAGAAGCCAGAACCACTGAGGCTGCCGAACCCAGAAATCTCTGGCGACCCTTCTTCTACTTCATCGAGGGCGATCACTTGCGAGCTGTCTTCATCTTCTCCCGCTTCGCCCAGCGGCGTCAGCAGGAAATCTTCGCCGGCGACCGGCGCTCCGCTTCCCAGGGCGCTGGCGCCGGTGTCGATATCGAGGGAACTCCCCAAGTCGAACGAGCTGCCGGCCGCGGCGCCGCTCATCTCTAGGGGGACCTCGTCGAGGGCGATGCCGCTGTCGGAGGGGCTCAGGTTGATTCCGCTGTCGCCGCCGGAGATGCCGACCTGGCTCCCCCCGCCACCGAGCACGAAGTCGTCGTCCTCATCCTCGGAGAGCACAACCGATGAGCCGCTGTCGCCGAGGCCGAAATCGTCGTCGGCCGACGATTCATCAAGGGGCGCGGACGAGCCCTCTGCTTCTTCGAGTTCCAGCTCCAGGCCACTGCCGGTGTCGCCGGTCGGCATCGAGGGGGCCTTCTGCGTGGCCTGTCGGGCCGCGGTGCGGGCGGCGTCGGCGTCGCTCGACGGGATGATCTTGCTCGACTCGAGCTCGAGATCGATGTCGATCTCTTCAAGCTGGTCGAAACCGCTCTTGCCCGCGGCGGGGCCGTCCCCAGAAAGCACGTCTTCTACCGAAGCAGCGAGCTTGACGTCGCTCATCGAAGCCAAGTCGGAGTCTTGGGAGCTGGCGAGCTTGAGGTCGCTCTCGTCCTGTGAGTCGGTGCGCCCGATGATTGTGCTCGGGGGCCGGCCGCCCGAGTCGTCGCCCAGCTCTGCCTCGCTCAGCAGGATTGAGTCGGCGTCGTCGTCCAGCGGGTCGATCTCGAGTCCCAGATCGGACGCCGGCGGGTCGCCTGGCGCCGGGGCCTTTGCGTGCGGCACCGCGGTGCTGTCCGAGAGGGCGTCGTCCGAAAGGTCGAGCTCGAAGGCGTCGCTCCCCTCGGCGTTGGCGGGGCCATCATCTTCCAGACGCAGGTCGTCTAGGTCTTCAATCGGCGAGCCCTTGCCACCGATGCTTCCCAATGTGCTCGGCGAAGGAGCGCCCATGTTGATGGTTGCGTCGGACAGGCCGCTGTCTTCGGGAGACGGGACACCTTGTTCCACCAAGCGGTCGATGTCCTCGCCGCGGAACTTCCAGCTCGCGCCGTCGCGGTAGCCACGCACTTCGTTGGATTCGCGCAGCTCGTTCATCCGCTCGCGAGAAACGCCGAGAAGCTCGACGGCTTCGTCCATCGGTACGAATCTTTGTGCCATGAGGGAGTCTGTCTGCGCGTTGAGGTGCTTTCGATTGCGTGTGGCTGGCGGCCCTCCCATGGCCTGAATGAAACAGCGGTGCTCGCGGCGTTAGCTGCCGAAACCGCTGCGGATTTCCTGGGGCGTGGGCCCACCGCTGTTGTAGTTGTCGATCTGCAGGTCGGGTCCGATCTGGCGAACGCTGCTGAGCGTCAGTTGGCCTGTCTTCGCGCTCACCCGATAGGTAGCGATCGCGGAGCGGGCCGCGTCAACCACTACCAGCAACCCATCGCCTCCTTCGCCGGAGAGCAAGTGCGTTTGGATAGCGGCGGTCTGAGCGGTTGGCCTTGTCGTTTCCTGCGCGGGTGTAGGGAGTGCGTAAACAAGTGCGATCGCCACGCCTAGGACAATCGCTGCAGATCTCTTGCTAAAAGCCGACATGGGTAGACCTTCATCCTTGGAGGCCAGTGTATTACGCCGAGCGGTTTGACGGACGCCGCTCTTCTCGCCATTCTAAACGCCGACCGCCAGCCATCAAGCTAAATCCTGTGCGGACCTATAGTTGGGGCGACCGGCGGAACCCGTATCTTCCTACCAAAGTGGGGGCGCCCAGCGGAACCCGAGTCTTCCTGCCAATTCAAGCTAGGAGCGATAGCCCCCATGCCCCAACCCACCCAGAGCCAAGTCGCCCAGCGGCTGGAGTTTGCTGTGCAGATCGCCCACGAAGCAGGAGCGGTCACCTTGGACTACTTCCGCTCGGCGTCCCTGGCGGTTGATCGCAAGTCCGACGGTTCGCCCGTCACCGCAGCCGACCGGGCGGCCGAAACCTTGCTCCGCGAGCGGATCGCCGCAGAGTTCCCGGGCGACGCGGTGGTCGGCGAGGAGTTCGGCGCCTCGCCGGGCGATTCCGGCTACACCTGGGTTCTCGACCCCATCGACGGCACCAAGTCGTTCATCCACGGCGTCCCGCTTTACACGACGCTGATTGGGGTCCTGACCGGCGACACGCCGGACTGCGGTAAACCGCAGGCCGGCGTAATCCATTCGCCGGCCACGGGAGAAACGGCCTGGGCCGCAATCGGGCAGGGGTGTCGTCTATCGGGACGCAGCGGGGCAGCGGACCGCCCAGGCCAGGTCTCTAGCTGTGGATCGCTGGACGAATCGCTGGTGCTTACCAGTGAGGTCGTAAGTTTCCGACGCAATCGCTCGGGCGACGCGTTGACGAAGTACCTCCAACTGCAAGATTCGGCCCGGTTGGTGCGGACTTGGGGCGACGGCTACGGCTACCTGATGTTGGTCGGGGGTCGGGCCGACGTGATGCTGGACCCAATCATGAATCTCTGGGACGCAGCGGCGTTGATGCCGATCGTGACCGAGGCGGGGGGCAGGTTCACCGATTGGCGCGGCGAAGCAACCGTCCATTCTGGCGACGCGCTGGCGACAAACGGGCAGGTTCACCAGGCTGTGCTAGACATTCTGGCCTCTTGAGAGCCGCATTGCGTACCGCGTGGCAATCCGTATACTGCTGAATTCTGAGGTAACCGGCCGAAACGCCCGCTGGGGCTCGGCGCCACTCCACGTTTGTTGCAAACCCCTTCGATTAGCCATGGCCCGTCAGTGCGAAATCTGCGCGAAGCTTCCCCAAGTTGGCAACACGGTCGCGATCCGCGGTAAGCGGAAGTACTTGGGAGGCGTCGGCACCAAGATCACCGGCATCACCCGCCGCAAGTTCAAGCCCAACCTGCAACGCGTGAAGGTTGCCGGTGAGGATGGCAATGGCCGGCACCTGCTGGTGTGTGTGCAGTGCATCCGCAGCGGCGCGGTTGTCAAGAAGGTCCAGCAGGCGCCGTTTAAGGTGCCAGTGGCCGTGAAGTAGTTCGCCTGCAGACTCGATACTTCTTAGTAAGGGGTTCTTCACGGGAGACGAGTCATGGCGATCTCACGGGCCGACCTTGAAAAAGTGGCGCTTCTCGCACGGTTGACGCTTACTGACGAAGAGCTGGCCACGATGACGCCGCAAGTGGCGGCCATCTTGGAGTACGTCGACCAGCTCAACGCGGTCAACACCGACGGGGTCGAGCCAATGGCCCACGCCGTGGAGCTGCGAAATGTCCTCCGGGAGGACCTGCGCCGCACGAGCTTGTTGCGCGAATCCGCCCTGGCCAGCGCCCCTAAACACAACCACGAAGGCTACCTCGCCCCCGCTGTGCTGGGCGAGTGACGGCGACCGGCGCCTGTCTCCGCCGACACGCCGCCGGGCCCCTCTTACTCTCTGCCGGCCGCCATGGCACTGCTCGACACCTCGGCACGCCATCAGCTCCACGCCTTGGTGCGCGGTGACGTGACCGCCCTGGAGCTTACTCAGCAGCACTTGGCCCGCATCGCCGAGCTTGATCCCACCATCGGCGCCTTCCTGAGCACCTCCGATGAGCCGGCTCTCGCGCAGGCCGAAGCGGTGGACCTCGAGCGCGCCCAAGGCGCCCCCGTAGGACCGCTCGCCGGTCTGCCGATCGCGATCAAGGACAACCTCTGCGACAGTGATCAGCTCACCACGTGCGCTTCGAGGATGCTGGAAGGCTTCTCCCCGCCTTACGACTCTACGGTTGTCGCCCGGCTTAAGGCCGAAAGCGCCGTGCTAATCGGGCGGACGAACCTCGACGAGTTCGCGATGGGGGGATCTACCGAGAACTCGGCGTTTCAGCAGACGCGGAACCCACGCGACCCCGAGCGATCGCCGGGCGGCTCGAGTGGAGGCTCGGCCGCGTGCGTCGCCGCCGGGATGGCGCCCCTGGCGATCGGCAGCGACACGGGGGGCTCGATCCGCCAACCGGCCGCGCTGTGCGGAATTGTCGGGCTTAAGCCAACCTACGGCCGTATCAGCCGGTACGGGCTGGTGGCCTTTGCCAGCAGCCTCGACCAAGTCGGCCCCATGGGCCGAACCGTAGAGGACGTGGCGTTGCTGCTTGACGCGATCAGCGGACACGACCCGCTCGATTCGACCTCGCTGCCGCTGCCGCCGACGGCCTGTCACACAACGGTCAACGAGCCGCTAGCCGGGTTGAAGATTGGCCTCGTCCCTGAGCACTTCGCCAAGGGGCTCGACGGCGAGATCGACGCGGCGGTGCGGGCCGCCATCGACGCCTATCGGTCGCTCGGCGCCAAGGTCATTGAGGTCGAACTGCCGCACAGCCGCTTTGCTGTGGCCACCTACTACGTGATCGCCCCCTGCGAAGCGTCCAGCAACCTGGCCCGCTACGACGGAATCCACTACGGCTACCGGGCCGACGAAGCGGCGGTGGCGCAGGAGCTGGCCGCGGAGCGTAAAGCGCTTCTCGCCGCAGGCGACACGCGCGCGGCCGACGGTCTCGACTCGAACCTTGTGCGGCTCTACCGCCGCTCGCGCAGCGAGGCGTTTGGCCCCGAGGTGAAGCGCCGGATCATGATCGGCACGTACGCCCTCAGCGCCGGCTACTACGACGCCTACTACCTTAAGGCCCTAAAGGTCCGCCGGCTGATCCGGCAGGACTACGACGCGGCGTTCGAGAAGGTCGACCTGATCGCCGGCCCCTGCACGCCGTCGCCGGCCTTCAAGCTGGGCGAGCTGGCGAGCGATCCACTAGCGATGTACCTGCTTGACCTCTACACCGTGGGCGCCAACCTAGCCGGGCTACCAGCCATCAGCCTGCCGTGCGGCGAGACGGCCAGCGGCCTGCCAATCGGCCTGCACCTCACGGCGCCGGCACTCGAGGAAGACAGGCTGCTTAGAGCGGCGAGGATGTACGAGTTGGCTCGCGGCGAGTGACACCGACGTTTGTCCGCGAATGTCGCGAATAGGACGAATAACGATAGATGGCGGTTCTATTCCTCCCGGACGAATGCTATCGAATCGTTGGGGCTTGCTTTGAGGAGCATCGGGCTGTCGTGCTGAATTACCTACGATCAACCCACCTCCCACTTGGTCGTCTCATCAACTTCGGTAAGCACCCGAAACTCCTGTACGAACGCCTAGTTTGGACTCCCTAGCCTTCGTCCGTATTCGCCCCATTCGCAGCATTAGCGGACAAAAATGCCCAACGAGTACACAACCGTCATCGGCCTCGAAGTCCACGTTCAGCTCTCGACCCAGAGCAAGCTGTTCTGCGGCTGCGCGACCACATTTGGCGCGTCGCCGAACACTCAGACCTGCCCCGTCTGCATTGGACTGCCGGGGAGCCTGCCGGTGATGAACCAACAAGCGGTGCTGCTTGCCGCGAAGACGGGGCTGGCGATCAACTGCCAGATCGCCGCGTCCACCAAGTGGGACCGCAAACAGTACTACTACCCCGACCTCCCCAAGGGGTACCAGATCAGCCAATACGACCAGCCGATCGCTGAGGGAGGGTGGCTGGAGATCGCCGACCCGAAGGGCCGATTCGAGCCGAAGCGGGTACGGATCATCCGCGCCCACCTGGAAGAAGACGCCGGCAAGAGCATGCACGACGAGGTGGCGGGCCGCGCCGATAGCGTGATCGATCTCAACCGCACCGGCACGCCTCTGCTGGAGATCGTCAGCGAGCCCGACCTCCGCAGCTCGGCCGAGGCCCGCGCCTACCTGACCGAGCTGAGGCTGCTGCTGACGTACCTCGGCGTCTCGGACTGCAACATGCAGGAGGGGAGCCTGCGGGTCGACGCGAACGTCAATCTCCACATTGACGGGGCGGGGGGAAAAGCCGCAACGCCGATCGTAGAGATTAAGAACATGAACAGCTTCCGCGCCGTCGAGCGGGCCATCGACTACGAGGCGGACCGGCAGTGGCGGGTGTGGCAAGAAACCGGGCAGAAGATCGGCGACGTCCCCAAGCAAACACGCGGCTGGGACGACGCCTCCGGCGTCACCCGTGGACAGCGGAGCAAGGAAGAGTCGAGTGACTACCGCTACTTCCCGGACCCCGACTTGGCGCCGGTCGAGCTGACCGAATCACAGGTCGAGGAGCTCCGCGGCGCGTTGGGGGAATTGCCGGCTGCGCTACGGAGCCGGCTGGAGACTTCTTACGGGTTGTCGCCCTACGACGCCGACGTGATGGTCAATCAGGGCCGGCCGCTGGTTGAGTATTACCTTGTGGCGGCCGACCGATCGGGCGACCCGTCCTCCGCGGCCAACTGGGTGACGCAGCATGTGCTGCGGGTGCTCAAGGGGGAGGAGCACACGCTGGACACGTTCCCGGTCGGCGCCGACCGGCTCGCAGCATTGATTCAGAAAACCGGCTCGGGAGACCTCCCCGGCCCACGAGCCCGCGAGGCGTTCGACCTGATGGTCGAAGCAGGGATCGATGTCGAGGCGGCAATGGACCGGCTCGGGATCGCGGCCGTGGACGAGAGCGCCCTGGTGGAGATCTGCCGGACATTGCTCGCGGCCAACACGAAAATCGTGGCGGATGTGCTCGCCGGCAAGCAGCAGGCCGTCGGGGCGCTAATCGGGCAAGCCAAGAAGCAGAATCCAAACGCGGACCCGGGCCGCGTGCGAGCGATCTGCTTGGAGCTGATCGCTGCAGACGCGAACGGATAGCCTGAAGGAAAGGCTCGGAAAAGCACAAAGAAACGTTTGTCCAAGGATGAGAAAATCTCCTCGCTGCGTCGTTCAATCTATTCCGACCGCTGAGGAGTAACACGAACTTTTATTGTGCCTCTTTGTGGCTGTTTTAGCCGTGGAATCCGTGCTATCCGTGGTCAACCTCGTGGCGGTGCGATGCGGCCAATCCTAACGCTGACGACCGATTTCGGCGAAGGGAGCCGGTATGTCGCAGCAATGAAAGGGGTCGCTTTGTCGATCGCGCCCGACCTAACCGTTGTCGACATCTCGCACTGCGTCCCTCCGCAAGATATCGCGGCTGGGGCAAGGGTGCTGGTTGAAGCAACCCCCTGGTTCCCGGCCGGCACGCTCCATTTGGCGGTGATCGATCCGGGGGTCGGGAGTGACCGACGGATCGTCTACGCCGAGATAGGCGACCAGCGCTATGTCTGCCCCGACAACGGCCTGCTGGGACTGTTGGCTGTCGAGCAAAAGCCCCGTAAACTGCACACGGTTTCGGAAGCCGAGTATTGGCTGCCCGATGTCTCGCGCACCTTTCATGGTCGCGACATCATGGCGCCGGTGGCGGCACGGCTCTGCTCTGGTTTGGCGCCCGAGCGGCTTGGGCCTGCGATCGATGGACTGACGCCGCTTGCCGCGGCCAGGGGGATACGGGTGGGACAACGGATCGAGGGCGAAGTGGTCGAGCTCGACTCGTTCGGCAACCTCATCACCAACATCACGGCCGAAATGCTCACGGGGGTCCCGCGTGACCTGTCGGTAACCGTTGAGTGTGACGACCACCAGACCTTGGGCATCTACGAGACCTACGCGGACCAACCCCCGATGACGCTGATCGCGCTAGTCGGCTCGGGGGGCGCGCTGGAGTTGGCCATCGTAGAAGATTCCGCGGCGATCATGCTCGGCGTCAAAGCCGGAACGCCCGTGGTCGTTCGCTGGTAGAAGACCTGTCCACGAATCGACCAAATAGCTAGTTCGCAGTCAGCGATCAGATTGCAGCCTGTCGAAACGACGTGCATGTCGATAGATACGACCGATAGCAATAGACATCGTGTTGGTCGTTAGGGAATGGAGCTAGGTCCATCCTTCATTAGCTTTTTCGCGATTCGTGGGCAAAGAGTACCTTGACCAACCGAGAGCTTCACGCCTGGGACCGCACGCACCTCTGGCACTCGTTCACCCAGATGGCCGAGTACGAGCCGCTGGTGATCCGCAAGGCAGAGGGTTGCTACCTGGTCGACATCGAGGGGCGCCGGTACCTCGACGCCGCTAGCAGCATGTGGTGCGCGGTGCACGGCCATCGCCACCCGACAATCGACGCGGCGATCCGTGGGCAGCTCGATCGAGTCGCCCAATGCACCTCGCTGGGGATGGGCGCCGAGACCGCGGTCGTGCTGGCCAAGCGGCTGGCCGACTTGGCGCCCGGCGACCTCGACCGCGTGTTCTTCGCCAGCGACGGCGCGAGTGCAACGGAAGTCGCTCTGAAGACAGCGTTCCAGTATTGGCGGCAGTGCGATCGGCCGCGTCCACAGAAGACCAAGTTCTTGGCTTTCCGCGAGGCCTATCACGGCGACACGCTGGGCGCCGCCAGTGTCAGCGGGATCGAACGGTTCACTAGCGTCTTTCAGCCGCTGTTGTTTGACACCATCTATGCACCGCTGCCAGACCCACGCCGTCTGCCGGCCGGCACTCCCACCGAAGAGGCATGCGCTCATTTTCTCGACGAGGTGCGCGGACTGCTCGAACAGCACGCAGAAGAGCTGGTCGCGGTAGTCATCGAACCCTTGGTGCAATGCGCCGCCGGAATGGTGATGCACCCGCACGGCTTTCTCGCCGGGCTGCGGCAACTTACGCAAGCGCACGACCTGCTGCTGATCGCGGATGAGGTGGCCGTGGGGATGGGGCGCACCGGAACCATGTTCGCATGCGACCAAGAGAGCGTGGCCCCCGATCTGCTCTGCCTGGGGAAGGGGCTTTCCGGGGGATACCTGCCGCTCTCCGCAATGATGGCTCCGGAGCGGATCTGGCAAGCGTTCTTAGGGGCCCGCGATTCGCAGCGGGCGCTCGACCACGGACATACCTTCAGCGGCAACCCTCTCGCCTGCGCGGCGGCGATGGGCTGCCTCGACGTGTTCGAGCAAGAGCAAACCCTCGAAGCGTTGCGGCCAAAGATCGCCCGCATCGGCGAGCGGCTGTGCGGCCTGGCCGCTTCTCCCCGTGTGGTGGGGGCTCGGCAGCGGGGGATGATTGCCGCGTTTGACCTCACGCTTGGTCGCGACGCCGGACGTGAGCTCGCCAAGAGGGCGCTCCAGCGGGGAGTGTGGCTGCGGCCGCAGTCAGAGATGGTCTACGTGATGCCGCCGCTGTCGATTACCCTTGCAGAGATCGACAAACTTTTCGATTTGCTGACGGAGCTGGTCACCGCCCTTTAGCTCGGCGACGGGGTCCGCGGACGCACGCAGACGCTTCGATCGAAGAGACGCCAACAGCACATTTCTACCTGCGTTGGTCCGTGTCCGTCGGCGAATCCGAATCGTCCGTCTCCGAGTCGCCGTCGGCGGCCATCCCCAACTGCGTCATCTTGCGGTAAAGGTTAGACCGGTGTACCCCCAGGCGCTCCGCGGCGTCGGTGACGTTGCCCCGGCAGCCCTCGATGGTGTGGCGGATGTAGCCCCGCTGGAACTCGCGTGTCGCAGAACTGAGGGGCAGGTCGGAGTCCATGAGGTCGGAGGTCGGCTTGCCCGGCGCAAGCACAAACGCCAGGTCGCTGGCCTCAACGCGCGGGCCTTGGTGCAGGTAGGCGACCCTTTCCATCAGGTTCCGCAGCTCGCGGACATTGCCCGGCCAGCGATGCGACGCTAGCCGGCTTTTCGCATCTGCCGAGAGTTTGGGCGCCTTGCGGCCCATCGACTGGCAGAAGCCGCGGAGGAAGTGCTCCGCGAGCACCAACACGTCATCGCCGCGGCTGCGAAGCGGCGGCAGCTCGATCGAGACGACGTTCAAGCGATAGAACAGGTCTTCGCGGAACCTCTTTTCTCGGACGAGCTGCGCCAGGTTCTGGTTCGTTGCGGCCAGCAGGCGGACGTCGGTTGCGATGGGCGCAGAACCGCCCACTCGCACAACGACTTTTTCTTCCAACACCCTCAGCAGCTTTGCCTGCCCGCCAAGGCTCATGTCGCCGATCTCGTCTAGCAGCAGCGTCCCGCCGGAAGCCGCCTCAAACTTGCCCGGGCGAGTCTCACGGGCGTCGGTGAACGCCCCTTTCTCATGGCCGAACAACTCGCTTTCCAGCAGCGTCTCGGTGATCGCCGCGCAGTTGACCGCGACGAAAGGTCCGCCGCGTCGCCGGCTGCGGTAGTGAAGCGCCTGGGCGGCCACCTCCTTTCCGGTGCCGTTCTCGCCAAGGATAAGGATCGCCAGGTCGGTGTCCGCGACGCGCTCGATCGTGCCGCGGATCGACTCAATCGCGGAACAGCCCCCCAATAGCCGTGCGCCGCTGGCGGCCTGATCGACCAACTGGTCGTGCCGAGCGAGCAACGCCTCGAACTGCTGCGTGTTGGCCAACGCGATCGCCGCGTTGGCGGCCAAGCCGGTCAGCCCCGCTTCGTCTTCGTCCGTGAACGCTCCTCCTCGCTTGTTGAGCAGCTCAAAAACGCCCAGCCGGCGACCGTCCGCGGCGTCCATCGGAACACACAGCAGCGTCTGGGTCTGGTAGCCGGTTTTCTGATCAAGCGACCGGTCGACCGCCGCAGAACTATCCGGGCCGGTACGCATCGGCTTGCCCGATTGCAGCACGGCTCCCACCACGCCCTTGTCGTCGGGCAGCCGCAGCTCCGCCGCGGCGAAGCCGATCGCCGGCTGCCCAACGAGCGTTCGATTGGCTTCGTCCCACAGGAAAATGCTGGCCCGGTCGGCGTCAAAAAGTTCGCAGGCCGCCTCGGCGATCGCCTCAAGTAGCGGCCTAGTGCCGGTCGCGGCCGCCCATGCCCGGTTGATCTCCACCAACCGCCCGAACCGCTTCGCGGTGCACTCCGCTGCTTCCCAGCGCGCCACCGAGTGGGCCGCGGAACCGAGCGAGGGGGCGTGCTCTCGCAGCCAAGCTTCCGATCCTCCTCGGATCAGCAGGGCCGAATCCGCAGACACAGCTACACCCCGCCACGGCCCCGAGCTAACGACCCGTTCCTCCACCATGGCGTCCGCGGCCAGATCACTAGGCGGGTCGTGCTGGCCTCGGGGCCAGGCCGCGATGGCCCTCCAGATTCCGCGGTCGGCCGCCAACACGGCGGCCTGTTCTACCTGGCCCCCGGCAACGATTGCTTGCAGCGTTCGCTGCCAGAATCCGGCGTAGGACTCTGCTTCATCCACGAGCTGAAGTAACAACCGAGGGAGCATGGCGTTTCTGGTGTGAGCGGAGTGCGGGTGGCGAGTGTCGTCAACTCGATTCGGTCGGTGTCAACAATTGTGCTACATCCGGCCCATCGGGACAACGCCGCACTCCCTTCTGGGTTGGTACGCTTGCTGTTACCATCCGAGGCTGTTTCGTAGGCAGAACAAAGAATCGAAGCGTGGATGGGAGCAGAGTTATGCCGGGACTTTTCGAGGGAAAGCAGGGGCTAATCACCGGCGTGTTCAACGAAAAGTCCATCGCCTGGGCAATTGCCAATGAAGTGCTTACGGGGGGAGGCAAGTGCGGATTCACGTACATGCCGGACAAGCCCGACGATGCCCGCAAGAAGAACCTGGGGCGGATTACCAAGCTCACCGAAGGCAATCCCGGCGCGCTTTTCCTCCAACCGCTGGACGTAACCAAGGACGAGCAGTTGGACGAAGTCTCCCAGCGGTGCCAGAAAGACCTGCCCGGCGGGCTCGATTTTGTCCTCCATTCGATCGCTTTTGCGAACCCCGAGGACCTCAAACGCGACACGATGGAGACCAGTCGAGAAGGCTTCAAGATGGCGATGGAGATCAGCGCCTACAGCCTGCTCGCCATCTCCAACGCCGTGAAGGACCAGCTCAATCCGGGGGCCAGCATCCTCACGCTCACCTACTTCGGCGGCGAGAAGGCGGTGCCCGGGTACAACGTGATGGGGGTCTGCAAGGCGGCCCTAGACGCCTGCGTACGCTACTTGGCCTTCGAGATGGGCCCGCGCCACGTACGCGTGAACGCGTTGAGCGCCGGCCCACTGCAGACTATCTCTGGGCGGGGCGCCGGCGTCGACGCAATGCTGGGCCTGTATGAGGCGATGGCGCCGCTGGGGCGCAACATCACGCACGAAGAAGCAGGGCGGTGCGGCGCCTTCCTGATGTCGGAGATGTCTGGGGGCGTGACCGGTGAGATCCTGCACCTCGACGGCGGCTACAACATCATGGGATCGCCGGGACGCATGCTCGACCAGATCCGCCAACACCAGTCCGGCTAAGCAGCGCCGATCCGCGTTGCTGGCGCCCCGCTTGGTGTGCTAACCTTCCGCGCCAACGGGCCGATCAACTGGAGGGCCGAATAACCGGTGCGCCGCTCGACCCGGCCGCGTCCGGTTGACCGTCCCGCTTCCGGGGAGGGGACACGCATGCCAAGCAGGGACGGGACTTCGACCCCGACGAACACCGGGGGGACGTACTCCCGCCTTTGGCTGGTCCTCTTGCTGCTAGCGCTGGTGGTCGGCCCCGCCTCGCTGCGGATCGACTTGCCCGCGGCCCGCTGGTTTGCGCAGAACCCCGCCCGCGGCGATCTCGCCGACGGCGTTCAAATTGCCGAGTTCTTCGGCCATGGGCTCGGCGTCGTGCTAATCCTGGTGGTCGTTGCGACGCTCGATCCAAAGGGCCGGATTCTCTTGCCGCGACTCGCTACGTCATCGCTGGGAGCAGGGCTGGTCGCCAACGTCTTCAAGATGCTGCTGGAACGACACCGGCCCGGCACGCTCGACCTAAACGCCGCCGGGCTGTGGAATACTTTTGGGGACTGGCTGCCGCTGCTCTCGCATGGGCAGGGCATGCAGAGCTTCCCCTCCGCCCACACGGCTACAGCCGCCGGGCTGGCGGTCGCGCTTTCAGCGGCGTACCCACGCGGACGCTGGCTGTTCGTGGCGCTCTGTCTGGGCGTGGGGCTGCAACGCATGGCTGTGCAAGCTCACTTCCCCTCCGACGTCGTCTACGGCGGCGTCGTGGGCGCTATCTGGGGGATCCGCTGCCAGGTCGGCTTACTGGGGCGATGGTTCGACCTGATTGAGGCCCTCTGGATACGCGGCCCCAACGCCGACCCGAAGAGTGCGAGCCCCCCGAGTCAGGGCCGTTCCAAAGTGGCGTAGCGGGCGCCAAGGAGGCTTCAGCCTGCGGTGTCAGACGCCGCATCTCGGCGGATGAGCTCGCACAGCGACTCTGAACTGTCGCCGCGAGACGCGAACGTCGACCCGGCGGAGGAGGCGTGAAGTTTCGCGGCAAAAACCGCGAGTTCCTGGAAGCTTGTCATGTAGTGGGCCTGCTCGAGGCCTTCCGCAAAAGTCTCGTCGCATGCGCGGCCCCCAACGGCGACGGGGACCCCGGCGGGGAGCGTCCCGGCAAAGTCACGGAATGCTCGGCGGCCCTCCTCGGCGCACTCGAGATGCGTGAGGCTCAGCCACACAAGCGCCGGTCGGTAGCGTTCCACCGCTGCCCGAAGCGATGCATACGGCAGCTCACTCCCCAGGGTTACCGCGTGCCAGCCGCTCTCAACGAGGGTCAACTCGACCATCAGCGACGGAAGCCGCGAAGTGTCCTTTCCCGGCGCGCCGCCGATCGCGACCGGCGCGTCTGAGTCGTGTCCCGGAGCGAGGGTCCGCAGGTTGTAGATTACTCGATTAAGGATCTCACACGCCCGATGCTCCTGGAATACCTCCAGCTCGCCGCACTCCCAGCGGCTGCCAATTCCGCAGAGCGTTGGCGCCAAGAGGTGACAACAGATATCGACCAGCTTAGCGCCAGCAAGGTAACCCCCTACGACAATGCCCAGGCAGAGTTCTTGATCGCCGGATTCAAGAGCGGCGCCGAGTGCTTCGCGGGCCTCTTCGCACTCCATCCGGCGGCCGAGCGCAGCCGGCAGGCCGATCAGCTCCGGTCGCACCGCCGTGCGCTTTTGATCGCGCAAGAACCGGGCGACCTCTGAAATGCGGATCTTTCGGTGTCCGCCGGGGGTCTTCTCGACCCCAATCGCTCCCCGGTCGCACCAACGCTTGAGCGACGACTCGCTCACACCGATGGCGAGTGCAACCAGTTTGGGGCTCAGGAGTTGCTGCATCGCGGATGTTTACTGCGGGGTAGACGCCAGTCCACTGCTGCGGCAGCGAACGACTTGCTCCTACTGTAGTTCGGCAAACCCAGCCGCCCATAGTGCGGCACTCCGCAGAACTCGCGGATTTGACCGATTTGGACGTTTTCCTTGTTGTAGCCGGCCGCGCCTTGCGGTAAGGTGATGGACGTTTTGACCGTTTTATCCATCGTGCGTCCCCTCAAAGTACGAACATGGCCGCCAAAAAAGAATCCCGACCCGGATCCCGCCCGGCATCGAGGTCGGTGAAAGCGAGAGCACAGGCTATCACGCATTGTGAGCTTTCTTTTATCCCTCATCATAGCTTCCGAACGAAGGACGCTCGGGAACCGCGGATCGAGGAAGGCTTCGCGCAAGAGATCGAACGTGGTCGGCTTGAGCGTGCGCGATCGGAAGCGTCCGCGCTGCCTGCCCACTTGGCCCGAATGTCGGAGACGCCACTTTTGTCTCCAGAGCAAGAGTGTCTGCTCTTTCGCCGCATGAACTACTGCAAGGCGCGTGCAGCCTCGATCCAAGCCACCATTGATCCCGAATCGCCCTCGACGGCCGACGTAAAGAAGTTTGAGGACCTCATTCGCCGCAGCGAGCGTCTTCGGAACCACCTGATCGAGGCGAACACCCGACTGGTCATGTCGATCGCCCGCAAGTTTGCGGACGATCGCAACTGCTTCGACGACCTATTGAGCCACGGTATTGCTTCTCTGATGCACGCGGTGGAGAAGTTCGACTTCGGACGGGGTTTCCGCTTCAGCACCTATGCAACCTGCGCCGTCCGTCGCGACCTGTACCGTATGGTGATGGGACGCAAGAAGGAACTCTCTCGATACAGCACCGGGTGCGATGAGAAACTCGAAGTCGCGGGGCAAATGGAAGAAGGGATCAACGAGCAGAATTGGCAGAGGCTGAGTTCGGCGATGGACAAGATGCTGGAGTGCCTCGACAGCCGCGAGCGAGCGATCTTGGAGGCTCGCTACGGGCTCGATGGGAGCACCAAGCGGCCTTCTTACAGCAGGCTGGGCAAAGACTTGGGCATTTCGAAGGAGCGGGTCCGGCAGTTGGCAAACCGCGCTCTGGATCGACTGCGCGAGGTTGTGGGCGAGTACCGGCTTGAGGCTTTGCTGCCCTAGAGCGGCTCAGCACGCACGGAGCCTTGCTTCGATCCTGCGGACGGCGTCCGCCAACGGCGCTCCCGCCCCGTCGTCGCGCTGGGTCATCATCCCTTCAATCCTGCGGTGGGCCGAGATCACCGTGCTGTGGCTGCGGCTGCCGAAATAGTCGCCGATCTCGCTCCATGCCGCCCGGGTGAAGCGACGCGCCAACCACATGGCGAGCATCCGCGGCTCCGTCACGCTCTTGGTCCGCTTCGAGGACAGGAGCTCGTTTGGCTCGACCCCGTACTCGGCGGATACGGCATGGTGGATGTCCGCCATCTTCACCGCGGGCTGCGACTGGGCGTTGAGCAGCTCAACCACCCGAGCAGCGACCCTATCCCCGTCAGCGCCGGGGTTGATCTCCATCTCCAGCACCCAGCGGTTTAGCGCCCCCGACAGCTCGCGCGCGCCGCCAACCAGCCCACCCGCCAACGTACTCTGCGCTTCTTCCGGAATAGCGACGCCCGCAGCCCCAACAAGGCTTTGGAGGATCGCGTAGCGCATCGCGGCGTCGGGGGCAGAGAGCTCTACCGCGACGCCCGCGGCTAAGCGCGAAGCGAGCTCCGGGCCGAGCCCACGCAGTTCCGCCAACGGCCGATCGCTTGAGAGCAGCACCCCTTTGCCGGCCGACTGGAAAGCGTCGATCGTCTGCTGCAGCTCTTCCAGCGTACGCGACTTGCCCACAAAGAATTGGACGTCGTCGATCACCAGCAGGTCGGTCCGCGCCAACTTGCGTCGGAAGCTGGGGAGCCCTCCGCCGCGACAAGCCTCGACGAACTCGGTGGTGAATTGGGGCGCCGTGAGGTAAACGGCGCGACGACGACGGTCCGCTTGGCAGGCGCCGTCGCAGGCGGCTCGCAACAGAACCGTCTTGCCGACACCGCTTCCGCCGTGAAGCAGGGCGATGCCTGCGCCGGCCGCCGCTCGCCTCGCCACGGCGACCGCGGCCCGGTTGGCCTCGCCGACCACGACGCCGCGGAACGGGTCTTTTGGCGGAACCTGTCCGGGCCTAGTAGCAGGAGCGGGACCCTGGCTGAGGCCCGCTGGAGGATCGCACGCGACCGGTAGGTCCACGCTTCTCGGATCGGTCGCCGCGAAAGAAAACTCCACGTCCACGTGACGCCCCGTTACGACCTGCGCCGCCGCCATCAACTCACCGCGGACGTTGGCCACCAGCCAGTCACGCACCAGCGGCGAGGCCGCGACGGCGAGGAGTCGCTGGTTGTCCGCCCGTCGCAGCTCAACCTGCCCATCGAACCACACGCCGTAGCGGCGCGGTCCGATGCGTTCGATAAGCGCCGTGCGCATTTCTTCCTGGAAGGAAGAATCGTCCATGACCACGTCCTGTGTTCTCCTTGCGCGCACATCGCGAGCGCTGGGCTGCGCCGTCTTGGCCTCGCCCTGGTGCCGTTGTGGCCCCACGCGATCGCGGAGAATCCGTACGCGCTATAAGAAATGAAGTGGTCGCGTGACGGCTCGAACGCCGCCCCGCCACCCGATCCGTTGTCACCCGAGCGGCGATTGTACGCCCGCTAGCACCGGTGTCAAACAGCCTCAGACAGCGGCTGCGTCTGCCTCGAGAACACCCTTAGAATCCAGTCGATTCGAGCGCAGGATGCGTGTGGAAAAGATGTGGTTTGTGTGAAGGCCGGCCGATTTTGCGCCCCCCTAGCGCGATGCAAACCTAGACGCCGCACTGGTTTGCGGAATCTTAATGAAGCAGCGACGCCCAAGTAGATTTTTAGCGTCGGCCAGCGGGGCGAAGCATCGCGATACGCTGCGCCCATTCCGAAAAACCGGCAGCGGCGTAGACCGCAGTGGCTTTGTCGTTCTGTACGTCTGCGGCAAGCACCAACCGTTCGCGCTGTCGGTGTTGCGTGACCTGCTGCGCGTGACGGACCATCTGCAGGCCGAGCCCTCCGCCCCGCGCCTCGGGGCGGACCCCCATGTAGACCAGCTCGACCTGATCGGAGTCGGGATGATCCGCCAGCAGCAACACGCCGGCGTTCACGCCATCCAGTTCGACGCTCAGCCACAACTCCGGTTCGTGGCGACCCGCGGCGCGGTACCCGTCCAGGACGTGTCGCATGCTCCGCATCCCTCCGATCGCGGGGCAATCGAGGCTGCCGGCGTACGTGGCCGCTACGAGCGGTTCAAGCTGAGCGTGCATCCTCGGGGCGGGCCTGAGCGTCAGCCCGTCTGGCGGCGGCGGCATCGTGACGATGGGGTGTCGGGCGCGCCACTCAAGGTAGCTCAGCAGCGCGATCCGACGGAAACCGCTGCGCAGCAGGCAAGGCGGCCAGAGCTGATCGTCGGGCTCGAGCAGCGTTTGCACCACTTCAACGCCCGCGGCGTCCGCAACGCTGGCCGCCCGATCGATCAGCCCACCGGCTGTGGCGTCGGAGAGTTCGCCGATCGCTTGCGGAATCCACAAGGCCGCGGAATTGCCCGGCTGGGGCTGCACCCACACGGCCGCGGCGAGCTGCCCCTCGCTGAGCGCCACGAGCAGCCCGGAGAAGGGGTCGAGCCCGCCTGTCGGGATCCCAACCATCGACTCCAAAACAGCGGCCTGCGACGACTCGGGGAGTTCGCGCAGCACTAGTCGCAACGCGGCAAGCCTGAGCGTATCGGGGCATCCGCAGATCGAGGGGGTCGTCGCCATCCAGGGCAGCATAACGACCGTCGGTCGCCGTGGGCGATAGCGTTCCGCGGGGCTAGTTGGGCCAGCGGAACCAGTCGGGCCGGGTCTGCTGCGGGTCGGCGGCCGCTTGGCCCTCGGCGGGCGCCTGCGGTTCTGCCGCCGGGGCGTCGGCCACGTGCTCGGCCGGGGCAGGGGGGAGGTTGAGCTGGGGCTTCTCGGGCACAATGAACCGGTCGGACCCGGGGCGATTCAGCACCAGGTCGACCTGGACACTAGAGTGGGGATCAGTCGACCACAGCACCGGCTGGGGTCGCGTGCGTAGCCGGCTTTGCACCTTCGAGCCCACGCGCGACTCAAACAGGTGCTCGCCCGGCGAGGCCGCCGGCACTGGGGCAAGCCCGTACTGCGAGGTGACCAGCTGCACCAGCGGCCGGCTGTCGGCCGTACGCCCCTGGAACGTGATCCGTTCGACCTGGTCTGTGTTCGAGAAATAGTAGGAGAGTGAACCAGCCAGGTCGCTCATCCCGGTGCCTGTGACCAACGCCACGCGGACGCCGAACAGCTCTGGATCGGCCAGGCCGGTTGTTTTCCTTGCGAACTGCCCATAGACCCACTCCTTGGTCACGTCGAACCGCAAGACCTCGTTTATGGAGTGCCGCCGGAAGCCCTCCAGCGGGGCGGGGCTGGTATAGACCGCCGCTCCAGGGCCTTGTGGGGGCTGAATCGTGATGGACGTAACGTCGATTGTTGTCTCGGCGCCGGCCGGCTGCGCAGCGGCCCCCGAGGTTTGGCCCCAGTCTTTGGGAACCTCGCTAACCAGGTAGGGCACCCCCACGGAGGCGCCGAGCAGTCCTGCTACGATATAGGGTTTGGGCATCCGATACGGTTCCTCTCACTTCACCCATCGGCGCTGGAGCGTGCCGCGGCACACCACGCAGCGTCCGTCCCGGTCAGTCGGCACAGCCCGTTACGCTTTCCTGGTCCGCATCGCCGATCGCCCGTGTTAGAAAACGCAAGTATTGAAGACGTTGAATGGCTGCTGGGTCTCCACGCCGGCGATGAGCTCGCCGCGCTCGCCTCGGCCGCTCAGAGCACCCCCCGGCTGGTGGCGGAGCTCCGCCGCCGCCACTCGCCCGCTCGGGCCGCGATGCTGATCGAGACTGCGCAGTTGCGGCGTCGCGGGGCGGCGAAGTTCCCCTCGGCCGGCGAGATGTTCTTCACATCGATCGGCTTGCAGCAGTCTACCGACGCCGACGTTGCGTGCTGGAAGGCGCGTCGGTTCGCCGACGCCGGTCAGATCATCGATCTCTGCTGCGGCATCGGGGGAGACCTTATGGCGTTTGCGCAGGTGGGCCCTTCGCTGGGGGTCGACCTTTGCAGGGTCGTCGGGCGGATCGCCGAGGCCAACGTCCGAGCGACGGGGGGCCAGGCGCGCGTCGTGCAGCAGGACGCAACCGCCATCGACCTAAAAGGCGCCGCGTGGCACATCGACCCCGACCGCCGACCGAAAGGGAAACGGACCACACGGGTCGAATTACACGAGCCGAACCTCGAGGAGCTCGACCGGATGCGGGTCGCCTCGGCCGACGCAGCGATCAAGCTCGCCCCCGCGGCCGCGCCCCCCGAAGCCTGGCGGCAGCAGTGCGAGCTGGAATGGATCAGCCGAGGGGGCCAGTGCCGACAGCTCGTGGTATGGTCGGGCAGGCTGGCCCTCACGCCGGGCTCGCGTACAGCCACATTGCTGCGAGGCCCGCGGGCCGAGAGCTTCGTGGGCCGGTCCGATGCGGCCCCGCGCGTCGTCGAGACGCCGGGCGATGTCCTGTTCGATCCAGACCCGTCGCTGGTGGCCGCACACCTGGTAGACGCTTACGCGGCCGAGCACGGCCTGACACGCTTCGACCCGCGCGTCGTCTACCTAACCGGGGGCAGTCCAGCACGGGGCGGTCTCGTGTCCGCCTTCCGAGTGAAAGAAGTTCTCCCGTTCAAGGAACGCCTGATCGCGGACTTCCTGAAGCAACGCAGGGTAGGGCGGCTCGAGATCAAGCACCGCGGGCTAGAGCTCGACCCAGACGCCTTGCGGCGTCGTTTGAAGCTGCGTGGGGACGCGGCGGCCACGCTGATCGTCTCGCCAACCCCTTCGGGGATCCGTGCGTTCGCGTGCGAACGCGTGCCGGCGCCGGCCGGCGCCTCGGCGGAGTCTGGGGCCAACCGGTAGCCTCGGGTACGATACGACGATGCGCCTAGCCTTCAGCAGTAACGCCTTCCTCAGCTTCCCCATCGACGAGACGATCCGCCGGATCGCCGCGGCCGGCTATCAGGGGATCGAATTGCTGGCCGACGTGCCGCACGCCTGGCCCGCAGGCCTGCTGGACGTGCAGGTCGACGCGATCACCCGAGCGCTCGAACAGGCGGGGCTAGAGATCTCCAACATCAACGCGTTCATGATGAACGCGGTCGCCGACCCGCGGCAGCCCTACTGGCACCCGAGCTGGACCGACCCTGATCCGCACTACCGCGCGATCCGCCGCGAACACACCAAGCGGTCGCTGCGGCTGGCCCAGAAGCTGGGCGCCCCGCACATCACCACGGAGCCGGGCGGCCCCCCGTTCGACGGCCAAACCGTTAGCCAAGCCACGGACATCTTCTACGAGGAGCTCGCCCCCTGTGTCGAGCTTGCCGAGTCGCTCGGCATTGGCCTGTTGATCGAGCCCGAGCCTGGGCTGCTGATCGAACGATTTGAGCAGTACCTCGCCCTGGCAGACCGGATCGGTTCGCCCGTGGTTGGACTGAACTTCGACATCGGCCACGCCTACTGCGTCGGCGAGGACCCGCAGGACTGGGTCGCCCGGATGGCGTCGCACACGGTGCACTATCACCTTGAAGACATCGCGGCGTCGCGTGTCCACCAGCACTTGATCCCGGGCGAGGGGGCCATCGACTTTGCGGCCACGCTCGGAGCGATCCGGTCGACCGGCTACACCGGTTGGCTGACCGTTGAGCTGTACCCTTACGGCGACGACCCCGACAACGCCGCGCGGCAAGCGATGCAAGCGCTACGCGCTTGGTTGCCGCAGGGGACGGGGGCTTAGCATGTCATCGCCCGCATCCCTCGGCGCGTACGCCCGACTGCTGCGTGTGTCGAACGTGCTGACCGCCGTGGCGGACGTGTGGATGGGGCTGATCGTCAGCCGCGGCGCGCTGGCGCCGGTGGCGACGTGCGTTGCGCTCAGCCTGGCGTCCGTCTGCCTGTACCTCAGCGGGATGGTGCTGAACGACGTCTTCGACGCCGGGGTCGACGCACGCGAGCGGCCCGAGCGGCCGATTCCGGCCGGCCAGATCGCTGCCGCGACGGCAAGCCGGCTTGGGTGGGGGCTGCTGCTTGCGGGGATTGGCCTAGCAGCCGCCGCATCGCTGCTAGAGCACTCGTGGCTGCCGGCGGTAGCGGCCGTGCTGCTTGCTTGCTGCGTCGTCGCGTACAACGCGTGGCTCAAGAAGACGCCGCTGGGGCCCGTGGCCATGGGCCTGTGTCGGGTGGGGAACGTCGTGCTCGGCATGAGCGTTGGCCCCGGGTCGCTGATTACGGCCGAGAGCCTCTCGCTCCCCGCTCCGATCATCTACATCGCACCTGGCGTGCTGCTCTACATCGCGGGCCTCACTTGGTTCGCTCGTTCGGAGGAAACCATCAGCCGCCGAATGACGCTCGGCGCGGCCTCCATCGTCATGCTATCGGGACTCGCCGTTTTCGCGTCTGGACCAACCTACTACGCCATCGGGCCGAGGCTGGTCGTCGCCGAGAGCGGATGGCTGCTGCTTTGGCTGGTGATTGCCATGCTGGTGGCTCGCCGCTTGGTTGCTGCGCTGCTGCAACCTAGCCCCGCACAGGTGCAGGCCGCGGTCGGAAACGCCCTGCAGACGATCATCACGATCGACGCCGCGCTGGCGTGGGGCTATGCCGGGCCGCAATGGGGGCTCGCCGTGCTGGCCCTGCTGCCGCCGACGATGTTGCTCGCCCACTTTGTCCGCCAAACATGAGCGTCGGACGCCGATGATCCTTGGCTACAACACCAACGGCTTGGCGCACCACGACCCGGTCGAGGGCCTGCGGTTGCTGCATGGGCTTGGCTACGGCGCAGTTGGGCTGACGCTCGACCACGGGCTGCTGAACCCGCTGGCCGATGACTTCCCCCGGCAGCTCGACACGTGGGGAGCACTGCTTGACGGCTTGAACCTGACGCCTGTCATCGAGACCGGCGCTCGGTTCCTGCTCGACCCGCACGAAAAGCACGAGCCAACGCTCGTTTCTCCAACGACCCAACAACGGGCCCGACGCATCGATTTCCTGATGCGGACTATCGAGGCGGCCGAACGGCTCGAAGCAGAAGCCGTATCTTTGTGGTCGGGGGTTTGCCGAGACGGCGCCGGTCGGGACGAGGCGATGGACCGGCTGGTCGAGGGGCTCCGGCCCGTGCTCGCCGACGCGGGCGAGCGGAGCGTCGCGCTGGCGTTTGAGCCCGAACCGGGGATGCTGATCGCCACGCTCGCCGAGTACATCGAGCTGAAGCAGCGGCTCACCGACGCCGGCTGTGACACGCGTGCGCTGTGTTTGACGCTGGACATCGGCCACCTGCATTGCAACGGCGAGACGCCGATCGCCGACCACATCCGCAGTTTCGCTGACGAGATCGCCAACGTCCACATCGAGGACATGCGGGCCGGCATCCACGAGCACCTGATGTTCGGCGATGGGGAGATCGACTTCCCGCCGATCATCGCCGCGCTCGCAGAAATTGGCTACGATGGCCCGTTGTGCGTTGAGCTAAGCCGCCACAGCCACATGGCGCCGCAAGCGGCTCGGGCGGCGTTTGAGTTTCTCGAACCGCTTGTCTCTGCATCAAACCGCTAGGAACCGCCGTTGTCTGCCCACGTCATCTTCCTAAGCATCCCGGGCCTCCGCGAGAAAGACCTGGCCCGGATGCCAAGGCTCTCAGAGCTCGCCCAGCAGGGCGAGGTCAAGCCGCTCACACCCAGCTTCCCCGCGGTGACGCTGAGCGTGCAGGCGAACCTGACCACCGGCGAGCTGCCGGCTCAGCACGGCGTGGTGGCCAACGGCTACTACTGGCGTGACACGGGTGAAGTTGAGATGTGGACCGCCTGGAACGACAAGGTGCTGCGGCCGCAGCTCTGGGACCGCCTCCACCAGCAGAACCCCGAGCTGACTTCCGCCGTCTGGTTCCCGATGTTCTCCAAGGGCTGCGGCGCCGACTACGTGTGCGTGCCGGCGCCCATCCACAACCCCGACGGCGGGGAATCGCTGTGGTGCTACTCGAAACCGGACGGGCTCTACCAAGACCTCCGCGAGCGGCTGGGCCATTTCCCGCTGCAGCACTTCTGGGGGCCGCTGGCGAACATCCAATCGTCCGCCTGGATCGTCGCGTCCGCGATCGAGGCGGCCCGGCGCTGGCGCCCCAACTTGTTTTATATTTACCTGCCTCACCTCGACTACGCCGCGCAGAAGCAGGGCCCCGACTCGTGGGAGTCGCACCAAGCGTGCGAACAGCTCGACGGGGAGATCGGCAAGCTTATCGACGGGCTTGCTGCGGCCTACGGCGACCAGGAGCTGCTGTGGCTGGCGGCTACCGAGTACGTCATCACCCCCGTCCACCACGTCGCGTACCCCAACCGGCTGCTCCGCGCCGCCGGCCTGTTGAAGGTAACGCACGACGAGGACGGGAAGGAGTTGATCGACTTTACGAACACGCCGGCCTGGGCCCTCTGTGACCACCAGCACGCCCACGTGTTCGTCAACGAGCACGCCGACATCAATCAGGTGATCGCCGCGCTCGAGGGCCAGCAAGGGATCGCACGGGTGTTGACGCGTGACGACCAGGCCGAAATTGGTCTCGACCACGCGCGCTCGGGCGACCTGGTGACCGTCTCGCAGCCAGAGAGCTGGCAGGCGTACTACTGGTGGGAAGACGACGAGCGGGCGCCGGCATTTGCACGCACCGTTGATATCCACAACAAGCCGGGCTTCGATCCGGTCGAGATGCACTTCGACCCCGCGACGCGTGGGATCCCGCTCGACGCGACGCTGGTGCGCGGCTCGCACGGCGCACCGGCAGACTCTCCGCAACAGCGTGGCCTGCTGCTCGCGTCGCGTCCGGGCGTTATCGTAGCACAAGCATACCGCGACATCGACGTGGCCAAAGTCGTGCTGAAGCAGTTCGGCCCGTGACCCGGACCCTCCTTGCCCCCAGCGGGGCAGAGGAGGGTCAACCTCGAATCCATGGCGCCGGGGTCGAGGACGGCCCGGCTCGCACCCGGTTTTATGCGCGGGGTTCAAAGTCGAATCGCCTGCACTGCCCGAAGAACTCCAGCGGGTTGTCGTAAACGATCCGCTTGATCGCGGCCTCGGAGTGGCCGCGGCGGCGCATCTCGAGGATGAAATCGGGCACCGCGGTCGGTCGGCTCGGTCCCCAATCGCCGGCCGAGTTCACCATCAGCCGCTCGGGACCGTAGCGTTCTGCCATGTCCGCTGCGCGTTGGGGAGAGCACTTCGTGGTTGGGTAGAGGGTCATGCCGGCCCAGTAGCCCGCCTCGAGCACGTGGGCGATGGTGTGCTCCTCTACGTGGTCCACCAACACGCGTCCTTCCCGGCCGCCTGCGTCGGAGCGCAGCATGTCGAGGATCATCCGCGTCCCCTGCAGCTTGTCTTGCAAGTGGGGCGTGTGGATCAAGATCAGCTCGTCGTGCTTTACGGCCAGCTCGACGTGCTCGAGGAAGATCGTCGCCTCGTTGGGCGTGTTCTTGTTGAGCCCGATCTCGCCGATGCCCAGCACGCCGGGAAGATCGAGGAACTCCGGAATCATCGCCAGCACGTCGCGCGAGAGCGACAGGTTCTCTGCCTCCTTGGCGTTGATGCAGAGCCAGGTCCAGTGCCGTACGCCGTACCACCCGGCCCGCGTCGGCTCGAACTGCGTGAGCTGCCGGAAGTAGTCGCGGAACCCCTCGACGCCGCTGCGGTCGAAGCCGGCCCAGAATGCGGGCTCGCTCACGCCGACACAGCCCATTTTAGCGAGCGTCTCGTAGTCGTCGGTGGTCCTCGAGACCATGTGGATGTGGGGATCGATATATTGCATACGGATACGCGTCGACGCGCTCTTGGAGAAAGGCAATAGCAGACCTAGACGCCGAAATGGCTTCGCCAGTCGGGGTCGTAGGGGAGGCTGAAGAGCTCTTGGAGCCGGTCGGCCCGGCCCGGCCCCTTGGCGTCGGCGAGCAGGCCGGCGGCCTTCACCAGCCGGGAGGCCTCCTCGGATTGGTCGAGCTGACCGGCACGATCGACACGATCGAGCGCCGCGGCCGCTTCCAGCAGCAGCGAGCGTGCGGCCAGAAACTCGCGGGACAGCACGTCTTGTGGGGGGGGCGGCAGGGGCATCACGCTCAACGGGGTTAGGTACAAGCGTTACGAACCCACTGAGTTTCCACACTGGCGCAGCGTGTTGCAACCGAACGGCGTCCCGCACTGACGCCGGGCGGTCCGCGGGGCCGAACGATGAAAGTGACGCGTCGCGCCCTCGCTAGTGTTCCTGTCCCCGCCCATCCCTGGACGTCGCCGGTTGTGTCCAGCCTACCTCATGGCCTCGAACGGACGCTACGCGTCCTAGCCTCGACCAAGAACGGCGCCGCGGCCGACGTGCTCGACGCGGGGCTGCGGAGCCCCCAGGAGGATATCGCGGGGGGCGCCGCGATGGCCCTGCTACGGCGCCGCGACCCAGCGTCTCGGGAGCGGCTGGTCCGCGGCTACAGCGGGCTCCGTCGCTCGGTGCGGCCGGTCCTCCACACGCCGGAAGCCGTCCGCCGGATCCGCAGCGATCTGAGCCGATTCATTTTGGGCGACGATCAGTCCCTTACGCGGGACGCGTGCCGGATGGCGGTCGACGCGACCGACCTGGAGCTACTGCCACCTATCGCCGAGGCCGCCGCAGGGGGTGGGCGCCTCTACGCGCCCCTGCTGGCGGCCGCGGCGCTGCGATTGGCGACCGAACTGGGCTTGCTCGACGTCGCCGCCAACCCGGCAACGCAACGCTCAGGGGTAGACCCCGCATTCCTCCGCCGCGCGGCCTATCTCAAGCTCGCCGAGGCCGCCGACAGTTTTCCTCAGCACGGCAGGCTGGAACTGGTTGAGGCGCTGCTGCACGTCTCAACGCCGCGCGATGAGGCGGCGCGGAGGATCATCTCCACGCCATCCCACCCGTGCCACGCCCCACTGATCGACTCGCTCAGACAAACCCGTGCGGTGCAGGGGATCGACATCGTGATCGACCTCTGGCTCGACGCGGCGGCGCCGACGGCGGTGCGTCGCGTCGCCATCGAGCGTGGCGACCGTGCGTTCGTCGGCCGGCTGCTGAGCTACGTTGGCGCCGAGCCCGGCCCGCGGGTGCTGGAAGCCCTGACCCGTGACGCTGCGCAGTTCCGTTGGCTGACCAAGCCAGACGTCCAACTGCTTTGCTCCCTCACGGGAGAACAGCAGGCCGCGGCGGCGGCGCTCGCCTACGCGGGGCGTCTACAGCCGGGCACGCTCCGCGAACTGCTGCACGGGCTGTTGAAATACGGGAGCGTGAACGGAAGAGTAGCGGCATGCCGGGGGCTGGTCCGCCTGCCGAGCGGCGCATCGCACGAGCCGCTCATCCTAGCGTTGGCGGACGACGCCCCGGCCGTCGTCGCTCAGGCGGCCGCGGTCGCCAAGGCCTGCCGACTCCCGGACGCCGAGGCGCGGCTTGTCAGCCTGCTCGACCACCCCGCGGAACGGGTGCGCCACGCCGCACAGTCGGAGCTTACGGGCTTGAGGTTCGACCTTTACCGCGATCTCTATCCCAGGCTCACGCCTCAGCTCCGTGAGGCGGCCGGGAGGCTCGTCGCCAAGGCCGACCCACGGGCGATCGAGCAGGTCGAGGCATGCCTGCGGCAGCCGGCGGTCAACCCGCGGCTGCTGGCGTTGGAATGGGTTGAGGCGATGGGGATCCAGCGTCAGTGCGCCCCGGCCTTGATCGCGCTGCTGCACGTCTCCGACACGGGCGTCCAAGCCGAAGCGGCGCGGCTGCTGGGCGGGAGCGACCGGCCGGACGCCGCACGGGCGCTTGCCGAGTTAGCGGACGCTTCGAGCAGCGTCTTGCGCGACGCCGTGCGGGCCAGCCTGAAGCAACTGTGCGCGATCGACGTCACACAGGCGTTGATCGAGTCGTTGCTGGAGGATGACCTGCCATGACCGGAGCTTATTTTGGCGTGTTGGCTACCCGCGACCAGTGGGAACGCTTGGGTGATCGCTTTTCGGGCGAGGCGGCGGAACTCAGCGCGACCGAGGCTTGGGGCGTGGCGCTGGTTTGCATCGGGCTGCTCGGCGTGCTTGCGCTTTTGAGCCTGCTGGCGCGTGTCCAGAGCCGACGGTCGAGGAAGAACCGGCCGCTGGCGCTGCTGAGGGAGCTGTGCCGGGCCCACCGATTGTCCCACGCGGACCGCCAATTGCTCGCGCAGGTTGTGGAAGAATGCGGCCTGATCTGCCCGGCAGAGATCTTCGTCCGACCCGACCTGCTGGCCCCGGATCGGTACGGTTCGGCGCCTGCGGCGGTCCGGACCCGCATCGCGGGCCTGCGACAACGGCTGTTCGAGGGGCGCGACGACCAGCCCTTAGCCAGCCCGCCCTCGGCACCCGAGGTCGAGCACGCACCGGCGGGAGCGGCCTAAGGGGTAGCGTACGGAGAACGCGGGCGGAACTTGCCCTTCAAGGGATCGGTAGCGCGGAAGTCGGACGCGCGAGACCCCGGCCCAAGGGTGAGGGTGCGGTCTTCGGGCGTGTACCCCATCTGCCGCAAAAAGCGGCCGAGCTGCACGGTCGAAACGCCGAACTGGTCCGCCTGCTTGCTCAACTCCTGCCAGCCGGTGCGGGCGTCGGACAATTTAGGGTCGTCTGGCTGGTCGCCGAGGACAAGCTGGGTGGTGTTGACCGAGATCGCCCCAACCACCTTGCCGTCCTCCTCAACGTACGCGTCGACGGCGCCGCCGTTTTGACGGATGAGATTCTTGGCGAGCTCAAGGTCGTTACGCCCGTCGCCGTTGAGATCGATCACGCCGGCCAACGCAAAGTGCTGCACCACGCCCGGGTCCCACACCTGGCTGTAGATCTGATCGCCCGGCAGGATGGGGTCGTGCGGGTCGTCGTCGGTGATGCGCGCCTCGGCCATGTTCTCGCCCAGCACGCGGACGACCTCGAGCGTGCCCTTGACCTCCGCGGCGCCGGCGTCGCCGGAGTCCTGGGCCAGTACGCTAAAGGTTAGCTGCGGACGGATAGAATCACGCTCGCCTAGGTTGAGCCACACTTTCCCTTCACGCTGATTCACGTAGGTGATCCGGCCGTCGGCCACGTCGAGCGTCACGACGTCCGGCGGCACCTTGTCGAGCGTCCGCCGGAGCTCGACCTCGAGCTTGTCGACGCGTTCCTTCCGCTCGCCGATGGTGGTCTGCAGTTGGGCCACCTGCTGCTCGTTCTGGTTGCGTTGAGCGTCAAGTTTCTTCTCAAGCTGCGCCTGCTGCGTTTCGAATTGGGCGCGGGCGCTCTTGAACGCGTTGCGTTCCTTCGCGGCGTCTTGCTCAGCGGCGGCCAACTGCTTCTTGTACTGGTCGATCTGATCTTCTTTCTCTTGCTCTTTCTTTCGCAGCTCTGCCTGCAGCAGCGTCTCGCGTCCCTTGGCCTCAGAGGCTTCCTTGCTTAGGCGGCTGGCCTCGGTCGCGTAGTCCACCATCAGCTTTCGGTAGTTGCGGTTGGCGTCGCCGAAGTTCTCGCCGAAGGACTCCATGTCCTTCTTGTACTGTGCCTGGACCGCGTCGAGCGATTCCTCGGCTGGGTAGCCGACGAACTCGCGGAAAAAGCCGTTCTCCTCGGTGACGCGCCGCACCGCGTCTTGCTCTTGCTGCTTCTCAGCCGCGAGCTGCGTGGACTTCTTGGCTTCGGCGCTGTACGAGCTCCACCCCAGCCAAGTCGCCACGGTGAGTGCGACAATCAAGATCGCCGAAATGATCAAACCGATTTGCAGGTTCTGATCGGGCCTCGCTGCCATGCTGAATCCTCGTCAACCGCAAACCAGAGATGTCGAACGAATCAAAGGGGGGCCTCCCGGGTCGACAACCACCGGTCCCCGGAAAAGTCTAACTTGTTCTCACACAGCGCCAGCGGCACGTAATCCGTGCGCCGGCGTCGCAAAGGCGCCTTTCGCCCTAACCCGAAACTAATTAGGGGATTAAAGCCTGTCAACGAAGCCGTTATAACCTCCCGGTCATTCCGCCCGGTTTGCGCCCGCGAAAGCCGTTGCGGGTCCGGCTGCAACCGTTGACGCGGTTGCGCGGCTACGAGTTGCTCCTTCTAGGCCAAGGTTCTTCAGATGACCCCCAGCGACCAACCGTCCCCGGTCGCCCCCGGCACGGGCGCGCCCCCGTCGGGCTGGAGCGTCTACGTGGTGGACTGCCATTCCCTTATTTTCCAGGTTTTCCACGCGATCCCGGAGATGACCAGCCCCCAGGGGGAGCCGGTTTCTGCCGTATTTGGCTTTACGCGGGACCTGCTGTTTTTGATCGAAGAGAAACGCCCAGACGCCTTGATCTGCGTCTTCGACCCCCCGGGGGGGACCTTCCGAGACGAGATCTACGACGCCTACAAGGCGGGGCGGAGCTCGATGCCGGAGGACCTCAGCAGCCAAATCCCCAAGATACAGCAGGTGATCGCCGCCCTTGGGGCGCCGGTGGTCACTGTCCCCAGGTTCGAGGCAGACGACGTGCTGGCGACGATCGCCCGTTGGTGCGACGAGGCGGGCGCGGAGTGCCGGTTGGTGACCGGCGACAAAGACTGCCGGCAGCTAATCACCGACCGGGTCTCCGTGCTGAATATCCGCAAGAACCAGGAGTACGACGCGGCCGCATTGGCTGCCGACTGGGGCATCCGGCCCGATCAGGTCTGCGATTTCCAGGCGCTGGTCGGCGACAAGGTCGACAACATCCCGGGGGTCCCATCCATCGGCCCCAAGAGCGCCAAGGAACTGCTTGATCGGTTCGGCAATCTGGCCGCGGTGCTCGACGGCGCCGAGCAGATTAAGGGGGCCAAACGCGCCAAGCTACTCCAGCATCGCGCAGATGCAGAGCTTTCCCGCCGGCTCGTGGAGCTAGACCGCTTCGTTCCGCTCGACCCCGACTGGCCGGCGTGGAAGTTGGGCGCCCCCGACGCAGAATCGCTCTCAGAGCTGATGCGGGAGTATGGGTTCCGTGGACTCGGAGACCGCGCCAAGCAGCTCGCCCAAGGCGCCACGGGCGAGCCTGTGGCCGACGACTGGCAGGCCGAGTACCGGACGGTTACTTCCCTCGAAGAACTCGCCGAGCTGGTCGCTCGGGCCCGCCGGGCAGGCCGGGTGTGCGTCGACACCGAGACCACCGCCAAGTCGCCGCGGCACGCAGAGCTGGTGGGCGTCGCCTTGGCGTGGGAGCCGGGCGAGGCGTACTACGTGCCGGTTCGCGGCCCGGCCGGCGACGCGGTGCTGCCGCTGGCCGGAGTGGTAGAGACGCTGCGGCCGCTGCTGGAAGACCCCACGATCGGCAAGATCGGACAGAACCTGAAGTACGACCTCGTCGTGCTTCGCGGCGTTGGTCTGCGTGTGTCGGGGGTCGAGTTCGACACCATGATCGCCAGCTACCTGCTGGGGGCCGGCGAACGGAACCACGGGCTCGACGAGTTGTCGCTCCGCCGCCTGGGCCACGAGACGATCAAGATCACAAGCCTGATCGGCAAGGGGAAAGACCAGAAGCGGATGGACGAGGTGCCGGTCGCGGAGGTCGGGCCCTACGCGGCGGAAGACGCCGACGTGCCGCTCAGGCTGCTGCCGATCCTGGCCCAGGAGCTGGCGCAAAACGACCTCGTCCAGCTCAACGACGAGGTAGAAACGCCCCTGGTGCCGGTGCTGGCCGACCTGGAGTACGAAGGAGTGCGTGTCGATGCGGACCAACTCGCCGCGCTGAGCGAGCGTTTCGCCCTGCGGCTCGACGAGTTGCAGGGAGAGATCGAGACGCTCGCGGGAGGGCCCTTCAACATCGCGTCTCCCAAGCAGCTCGCCGACGTGCTGTTTAACCAGTTGGGGCTGCCGGTGCAGAAACGAACCAAAACCGGCCCCAGTACAGACGCCGACGTGCTGGAGGCGCTCGCCCGACTCCACCCATTGCCCGAGCTAATCGTCCAGCACCGGCAGTTTTCCAAGCTCAAGGGGACGTACGTCGACGCCCTGCCCGAGCTGATCCACCCCGGAACCGGCCGCGTTCATTGCTCGCTGAATCAAGTGGTGGCCGCCACCGGCCGGCTGAGCGCCAGCGACCCGAACCTGCAGAACATCCCGGTCCGCACCGAAGCGGGCCGCGAAATCCGCGCCGCCTTCACCGCACGAGAGCCCGGCTGGCGGCTGCTGGCGGCCGACTATTCGCAGATCGAGCTCCGCGTGCTGGCCCACTACTCCGAGGACCGCGGTCTGTGCGAGGCGTTCGCCAGCGACCGGGACATCCACACATTGGTCGCGAGCCAGGTCGGGGGAGTATCGATCGACGAGGTCACCGACGCGATGCGACGCGGCGCTAAGGCCGTGAACTTCGGCATCATCTATGGCCAGAGCCCGTTCGGGCTGGCGCGGTCGCTGGGGATCCCCAAAGACGAAGCGGCGCGGTTCATTTCCGACTACTTTGAACGCTACCCGGGCGTGCTCGACTTCATCGAGACGACACTCGCCGCGTGCCGCAGAGACGGCATGGTGCGGACCCTACTGGGGCGCAAACGTGCGATCTCCGGAGTACGCCCCCGCCCGCGGTCGGCCGAGTTGTTCGACCGGCGTGCCACCCCCCCGCAGCTAACGCTTCCGGAGCGCACGGCCGTGAACACGGTGATTCAAGGGACCGCGGCCGACCTCATCAAGCTGGCGATGCTGGCCGTGCACCGGCAGATTGAGGAGAACGGGCTGAGGTCGCGGATGATCCTGCAGATCCACGATGAGCTGCTTTTCGACGCGCCGGAAGAAGAAATCGATCCCTTGGCCGCGTTGGTCCGCGAGCAGATGCAGGGTGTAGCTCAACTGCGAGTCCCGTTGAAGGTGGACATCAAGACCGGCAAGAACTGGGCCGAGTGTTAGCGGCGGACCCTCTGGCCAAGTAGAGTTTAGTCTGGGCTAGCCGATGAGAGTTCGGACTGGGACAGGACCCTGCCTGGCGATTTGCGTTTGATCATGACGTTTACCATCGGAATCCTGGGCGGAATCGCCAGCGGCAAAAGCACCGTGACCCAGTTGCTGGCCGAGCGGGGCGCGGTGGTGCTCGACGCGGACGCCGCGGCCCATGCCGTGCTCCAGGAACCGGACGTGGCCGCCGCGATGGCGGAGCGGTGGGGCAGGGGGGTGGTAGACGCCGCCGGGCAGGTCGACCGAAAAGCGGTCGCTTCCAAGATTTTTTCTGACGGCCCCGATGCCGAGGCAGACCGGGCCTTCGCCGAAAGCCTGATCCACCCACGCGTCCGCAGCCGGCTGCTGAGCGAACGCGCCACGCTGATAGGTCGGCCTGATAGCGTCGCGGTGCTCGACGTACCGCTGCTGCTGGAGGTAGGATGGCACACCGACTGCGACCTGCTGGTCTTCGTATCGGCCCCAAACGCAGACCGCCGGGCCAGAGCGGCCCAACGTGGCTGGACCGACCAAGAGCTGGCTAAGCGCGAAGCGGCCCAGGCGCCGATCTCAGAGAAACGAGCAGCGGCCCAGGAAGTAATCGAGAACAGCGGCTCGATCGACGACCTTCGCGGCCGGGTGGCTCGGCTCTGGGACGAGCGGGTTCGGCCCCTGCTTGAAGAAAATCGGGACAAATAGTGCAAGTGGGTAGTTCCCACGCGTCGTTGTTTTGTCATAATCGGATTAACCGTGAAGGCTGGCGTCCGGGGGCTTCCCCCGGCCGGCAGGCGACAGCCCTCATGCCCCCCGTGGCGCTTTCTCGGCGTCGCTCCCTCCCTCCTCGAGGAATTTCCTAATCATGGCCGATACCGCAGACCGGGACTCCCGGGCCGAACGCTCGCGCGCGCCGCTACAACGCCGCCGTCCCCCCGGCGCCGGCGACTCCAGCCAGTACATCGATCAGGAGCTGTTGCGCCGGCTCGACCGCGAAGAGCCCCTCTCGCTGGCCGAAGAGCTCGACAAAGCCGCCGAGCGCATCCGTCGCTCCGGCGCCCAGATCGTCAAGAGCAACGACCTCGACGACAACATCCACATCGCCGACCTACAGAAGCGGCCGATGGCCGACCTGATGGCGATCGCCGAGCAGGAAGGGGTCGAGGACTGCTCCGGCCTGAAGAAGCAGGACCTGATCTTCAAGATCCTCAAGGTCCGCGTGAAGCTCAACGGCATGATGTACGGCGAGGGGACCCTCGAAGTGCTGCCGGACGGCTTTGGCTTCCTCCGCAGCCCAGACTACCACTACCTATCTTGCCCGGACGACATCTACGTCTCCCCGAGCCAGATCCGCCGGTTCAACCTCCGCAACGGCAGCACCGTGGCGGGCACCATCCGTCCGCCGAAGGAAAACGAACGCTACTTCGCGCTGCTGCGGGTCGAGAACATCAACGGCGAAGACCCCAACCATGTGACCAAGCGGGTCTCCTTCGACGACCTCACCCCCATCCACCCGGACGACCGGATCCGCCTGGAGACGACCACCGACGAGATCGCGATGCGGGTGGTCGACATGATCGTGCCGATCGGCTTCGGCCAACGCGGCTTGATCGTCAGCCCTCCGCGGGCCGGCAAGACCATCCTGATGCAGAAGATGGCCAAGAGCGTGCTGGCCAACTACCCCGACGCCTACGTGATGATGCTGCTGATCGACGAGCGGCCCGAAGAAGTCACGGACATGGAGCGGGAGATCAAGGGCAAGAACTGCGAGGTGATCTCCAGCACCTTCGACGAGGCGGCCTCGCGGCACGTGCAGGTCTCGGAGATGGTGATCGAGAAGGCCAAGCGGATGGTCGAGGCGGGGCGCGACGTCATCATCTTCCTCGACTCGATCACCCGGCTGGCCCGGGCCTGGAACAGCGAGTGCCCCTCCAGCGGGAAGGTGCTCTCGGGCGGCATCGACGCGAACGCGATGCAGCGCCCCAAGCGTTTCTTCGGCTCCGCCCGCAAGGTAGAAGAAGGGGGATCGCTGACGATTATCGCGACCGCCCTGGTAGACACCGGCAGCCGGATGGACGAGGTGATCTTTGAGGAGTTCAAGGGCACCGGCAACCAGGAGATCGTGCTCGACCGGGCGCTGGTCGACAAGCGGATCTGGCCCGCGATCGACATCAACCGCTCCGGCACTAGGCGGGAAGAGATGCTGCTCGACCCGGAGGAGCACCGCCGCGTCTGCCTGTTGCGGCGGGTGCTGAACGAGATGAACCCCCCCGACGCGATGGACCTGCTGGTGAACCGGCTCATCAAGACCAAGACCAACGCTGAGTTCCTGATGAGCGTCAAAGACTAAGGGTAGGGTGACTAGTGCCAAGACGTATCCAGCCCGCCGACATCGCCGCCGAATCGCGATTTGCGATCGTCGTTGCCGAGTGGAATAAATCGATCACCGCCAGGCTCCAAGACGGCGCGATGCAGGCGTTCGCGGAGCACAACGTTGAGGCCGCCCGGATCGATATCGTGTGGGTGCCCGGCGCGTGGGAGATCCCGGTCGCCGTGCAACGGTTGGCCGAAACGCGTCGGTACGCCGGAGTGCTGGCCCTGGGGGCGGTGATCAAGGGAGAAACCACGCACGACGAGTTCATCAACCAGGGGCTCAGTTACGCCCTGATGCGGGTCGCCCTCGATTGCCGCACGCCCGTCCTATGCGGCGTGCTGACCTGCAACACGATGGAGCAGGCGATCCAGCGGGCAGGCGGATCGGTCGGCAACAAGGGAGTGGAGTGCGCCGAGGCCGCCATCCGGATGGCGGGGCTGCTCACGGCAATCGATCTGCACGGCTAGACCCGGCGCCTCCCTCCGCGACCCGCCGGCTTGCCGTGGGCCCCGCTGCTGCTAACCTTAGCAGCTCGCAACCGCGGTGTTTCGCCCGGGGAATCCCTCGTTTTTTTGTCCGCTCGCTTCTTCCCGACCCTGCCGCCCCCATGTCTCAGCGTTCCCGCGCCCGCGAGGTCGCGCTGCAAATCCTGTTCGAGGACGACGTCAACCCGCGTCAGACCGCAACGGAGCTCACGCAGTTCGTCCACGGCAGGATCCCCACCGAACCGATGCGTGAGTTTGCCCTCAAGCTGATCCTGGGGGTCCGCAGCAAGCAGGCCGAGATCGACGACCAGTTGCAGAAGATCGCCGAGAACTGGTCGATCAAGCGGATGGCGCCCACCGATCGCAACGTCCTCCGCGTCGGCGCTTACGAGCTGCTGTACACCGAGACCCCGTACCGGGTGGCGATCAACGAAGCGGTCGAGCTCTCCAAACGGTTCGGGTCCGCCAATTCGCCCCAGTTCGTCAACGGTATCCTCGACAAGCTGCCGAGGAAGGCAATAGGGGGTTAGGTATTAGGCGTTAGCAAAGAAGGACTTCAGTTGAACTTCTCGCAACGCCGCCTACTTATACGCCCGTCTCGTCCTAACGACTAATACCTAACACCTAATCCCTCTCCCGCCATGGGCTTTTTCGATCGACTGAAGCAGGGCCTGAAGAAGACGGGCCGGGTCCTCAACACGGACATCCGCGACCTTTTCAAGAGCGAAGGGCGGCTGATCGACGAGGCGTTCCTCGAGGAGATCCGCGCCATCTTGTTCAAGACCGACATGGGGTTTGTGTCGGTTCAGGCCCTGGTGGACGAGATCGCCACGACGATGCGCGGGCGTGTGGTGCAGATGGAAGACATCGTCGCCACACTGAAGAACAAGCTGCGAGAACTGCTCGCGCAGTCCGAATCTCCCATCGAGTACGCCGCCAGCGGGCCCACGGCGGTGATGGTGTGCGGCGTCAACGGCGCGGGGAAGACCACCTCCATCGCCAAGCTCGCCCACATGTTCAAGTCGCAGGGCAAGAGCGTGGTGCTGGGCGCCGGCGACACCTTCCGGGCCGCGGCGGTCGAGCAGCTAACGATCTGGTCCAACCGGCTCGGCGTGGCGATCGTCACCGGCGAGCCCAAGGCCCACCCGGCGAGCGTCGCCTACCGCGCCGTGGAGAAGGCGATCGCGGACAAGACCGACGTCTGCATCGTCGACACCGCGGGCCGATTGCAGACGCAGGTCAACTTGATGACCGAGCTCACCAAGATCCGCGACGCGATCGCCAAGCAGATCCCCGAGGCGCCGCACGAGGTGCTGTTGGTGCTCGACGCCACGACCGGGCAGAACGGCATCAGCCAAGCCGCCAAGTTTGCCGAGGCCGCGGGGTGCACCGGGATCGTGCTGGCGAAGCTCGACGGCACCGCCAAAGGGGGCGTGGTGGTCGCCATCCGCCAGCAGTTGAACCTGCCGGTCAAGTTCATCGGCGTCGGCGAGCAGCACGAAGACTTCGCCGCGTTCGACTCTAACCAGTTTGTCGACGCCCTATTCGCCGACGCGCTGGGCGTTTAGTTCTACGGCGCGGGGCGAGGCAGAGAAACGCCGCGTGCGAGCCGGGGCGTACCCGCCCCCGGCGCGTCGCCATCACCGTCAGCGCCCCTCGTCAAACTCTTCTCAATCAGCGCCCTTTCTCCGGATGCGCCAGCCCTCCCGAAACCCGCTGTCTTTGGCTCCACAAGCGGTCAATGTGCTAGCGAGGGGCGCCAGCACTGGACGATAGCATGCAGTAGCTAGCACGCTTCGGCGTGGCCAGCCCCCCGCTTTCGTCCCCCTGACCCGCGTTACTTGTTGGAGCAATGGAATGAGACCCTCCCCCGTGGCATGGCTTGCCGCACTGGCGGCCGCCCCACTCTCGCTCGCACCGGCCGCGATGGCCGCTGGCGAGCTGAACCAGCCTGGCATGATCGCCACGACCGATTTTGAGTACGGCGACTACTACGGCGCCGCCGATGGCTCGCCCAGCGACGCCATCCCGCCGGCGCCGCTCCCCTCAGCCACGATCCAGGCGTCGTCGCCTGCGCCCAACGCGTTCGCCGCTGTCGGCGCCACGCCCTGCTGCGACCTGTGCGAGACCGACTGCGCGGACGCCTGCGGTGGCGACGTTTGCTGCGGCAGCTCTTGCGGCGGCGGTGGCTTCAGCTTCTGCCCGTTTCATTGCAACCTGGGCGAGCCCTTCGCGGTTAGCTCGTTGGTGCTGAACGAATGCTCGCCGTGGTTCTTCGGCGGCTGGACCCAGGCCGGCATCCACACGGAGAACACCCGCTTCTCGGTGGAAGACAACGACGCCCTGGCGTTCAACGACCACCCGGGCCGGATCAACCTGCATCAGCAGTGGTTGTACTTCGGTAAGAACGCGGACGGTTCGGACGGCCTCGACTGGGGCTTCCGCGCCGACATCATGTACGGCACCGACGCGGTGAAGACGCAGGCGTTCGGCGGCAACCCCGGCACGTGGGACTACCAGAACGGCTGGGACCGCGGCGGCGGCTACGGCGGCGCCCTGCCGCAGCTTTACGGCGAGCTGGCGTGTGGCGACTGGTCCGTCAAGATGGGCCACTTCTTCACGCTGGTTGGGTACGAAGTGGTTGCCGCCCCGGACAACTTCTTCTACAGCCACGCGTTCACGATGTTCAACAGCGAGCCGTTCACCCACACCGGCGCCCTGGCCACGTACTCGGGCTTCGAGAACGTTGAGTTCTACGGCGGCTGGGTCGCGGGCTGGGACACCGGGTTCACGCAGAACCAAGGCGGGTCGATGTGGTTGGGGGGCGCCAGCGTTGGCGTGACCGACAACGTCAACCTGACGTACATCAACTACATCGGGAACTTCGGCGCCAAGAGCGCCGGCGAGACCGGCTACGGGCACAGCGTCGTGGCCAACTGCACGATCTCCGACCGGTTGAACTACGTCTTTCAGAGCGATTACGTCGACGCTGGCGACGTGACCGGCTTTGATTCGATCGGCGTCAACCAGTACCTGTTCTACTCCTTCAACGACTGCCTCGCGGCGGGCGCCCGGATGGAGTGGTACAAGCTGGACGGCACCTCGTACCAGGGCCTCACCTACGGCCTGAACTACAAGTGCCACTCCAACATCATCGTCCGTCCTGAGTTGCGTCACAACTGGACGAACGAGAACGACGCCGACCTGGCCGACTTCAACCAGACCGTGTTCGGTGTCGACGCGATCTTCACCTACTAGGCGCCGTCTCGTCCGCGGGGAGTCGTGGGCCCGCAAACACGTCAGACCTTCCTTCGCCGCCGGTCGCTCATTGGAGCGGCCGGCGGCTTTTTCGTTTTCTGGGGCCGATTGGGTTGGCAGATCGCTCCCCTTGGCGCGCGGAGCATCGTCACATCGGCGACGACCCGGCCCGCACGCGGCACTGCCCACCCGCTAAGCGGGCATCGCCTAAAGAACGGGCCACCCCCTCGATAGCGGGCGGCAAGCGGCGCTTTTCAAAATACTTTTAATGCTTACCTGGAAACAGGTTAGATGCTTTCGCAGACCATCCCCAAGGAGCTTTGGCGCAACGCTTGCATAGCGGGCCATCGGCTAGCCAGACCGGTTGGTGCGGACGGACCCCGCTCACCAACCTCGCAAGTCCGCCTGGAATGGCGGCACGCTCGGCCGGAAACGCAGGTGGTTTCATAGAAAGGCGTTTTCGGCCGGCGGCAAGTTCCTTCTGACCAATCACTGAGTGAGGTGGGATTAACGATGACTTTTACGCTCAACCGATGCGGACTGCTGGCCATGCTTATGGCCGCGCTGTTCGCACTCTCAACGCCGCTCACGGCGTACGCTCAAGAAGACTCCGATTCGGCCTCGGTCGCAGCAGAAGAGGTGGCGGCCGAGCCGGTCGAGGAACCTGCCGATCTAGGCTTGGGCTTCGCGATCGACAATGCGATGCTGTTTATGTGTGCGGTACTGGTGTTCTTCATGCAGGCCGGCTTCGCCATGGTCGAAGCGGGCTTCAACAGCTCGAAGAACGCAGTGAATATCTTGTTCAAGAACTCGATGGACATCTGCGTCGGCGTGCTGCTGTTTTACACGATCGGCTTCGGGATCATGTATCCCTTTAGCTACGAGAAGTTCACGGATCAGTTCGACAAGATCTCCGAAGAGGAACCCGACGAAGAGGCTGCCACTGCAGCGATCGACAAGATCAAGGCCGAGAACGGTTACTTCGCGTTCGGTGGTTTCGGACTGGACCACTACACCTCGGTGGGACGATTCAGCCCGGAGACTGACTGGCTCTTTCAGGCGATGTTTGCCGCTACCGCAGCGACCATCGTCTCAGGCGCAGTTGCCGGCCGCATGAAGGTCGGCGGGTATCTGATCTATAGTGCGGTCATTACCGCGCTGATTTACCCCGTTAGCGGCATGTGGAAGTGGGGCGGAGGCTGGCTCGCCCAGATGGGCTTCATGGATTTCGCCGGCTCAGCCGTGGTGCACGGCGTCGGCGGCTTCGCCGGGCTTGCGGGGGCGATGATCATCGGACCGCGCATCGGTCGGTACGTCGATGGCAAATCGATCCCAATGCCTGGCCACAGCCTACCGCTCGCTGCATTGGGTGTATTCATCTTGTGGTTCGGCTGGTACGGGTTCAACCCCGGCAGTCAGCTCGCTTTCCACGAGACAAGCAACATGAATGTCGCTATGCATTGTGCCGTCACGACTACTCTGGCCGCCGGCGCCGGCGGTCTGGTTGCCACGCTTCTGAGCTGGGTGCTGTTCGGGAAGCCCGACCTCTCGATGGGCCTCAACGGCATCCTCGGTGGGTTGGTGGGCATTACCGCCTGCTGCGACGTGATGAACAACTGGGAAGCGATGGCTGTTGGCAGCATTGCTGCGGTGATCGTGATCGCGGGGGTCATGCTGCTCGACAAGCTCATGATCGACGATCCGGTTGGCGCGTTCCCGGTGCACGGTCTGTGCGGCGTGTGGGGTTGTCTTGCCATCGGCGTGTTCGGCAAGAACAGCTTTATGACGCAGTTGATCGGCACCGCCGCGATCTGCGGCTGGGCGTTTGTCACGATGCTGGCTCTGTTCTTGATCCTCAAGGCCGTCGGGCTGCTGCGGGTCTCTGCTGAAGAAGAGCAGAAGGGCCTCGACGTGAGCGAGCACGGCATGGCCGCTTACACGCACTAAGGATTTCTGGACGAGCAGGGATGCTCAACAAGCTTTGTTTCTGCTGAACCCCCGCATGCGACTTGGACGTGCTTATCCGCCTGGGCACGTCCAGGTCGCGGGGCAGCAGAAACCTAGAGATGGAGTCAGCAGGCGGACCCGAACAGCGTGTTCCCCCAAGGGAACCAAAGAGCCAACCGATTGCCCCACGTGCTCGGGCGGGTTATCCGCCTGGCCCGCCCGGGCCGGGGGCATGTTGGCAAGAGGCTGCGTGACGCGGCGAAGCAAAGCTTCGAGCGCCGCTCCGGGCCACGTAAATCAAGCTTCCTCCAAACGAGTGTCCTTGGGGTCCGGGCGGGTTATCCGCCTGGCCCGCCCGGCCCCGGGACTCTCTTTTGATTCCGCCTCACACTTGGTGGGGTCTCCGAGGCAGGTCGGAAATGCTTCTTGGCACTCAGCAACCGCGTGCTGCTATCAGACCGATCTGCTGAGCGAGCTGGTTTCGCGGACGCATTGGATTTCTTTCCCTCCGCCGCTGCCCCCCCGACGCAGTCGCACTCCCTCGTCCAGAAGGACGTCCCACGTGGCTTGGGTGGGCCCTCCGCCTGGTCCGCCCAAGCCGGGGCGTCCGTGCGGCTTCGCCGCGGGGAGTGTGGCTACGCCACGGGGCTGGGGGCTCGCCGCTTTGCGGCTGTTCGCCTGCGGCGAACGGGGCTGGGGGACGCGCAAGCGATGCTTGGCGTTGGAGCGAGCCGCGGCGGGCGCTACTTCTTCGATGGCATTCCGCCTCGCCTTGTCCGCGTCTATACTACATCGTCAATGCTCATCGCTTGCGCGTCCCCCAGCCCCGGTCGCGAAGCGACCAGCGGCGCAGCCGCGAGCCCCCATCCCCGTCCGCTGTAGGCGGACACACCCCGTGGCGAAGCCACATGAAGCTTATTATTGCGATTGTTCAGCCGAACAAACTGGAGGACGTAAAGACTGCGCTCTCCGAGGTAGAGGTGGTTCGCCTCACCATCATGGACGTGCAGGGCTTCGGCCGGCAGAAGGGGCAGACGGAGCTCTACCGCGGACACGAGATCGGCGTCAACCTGCTGCGTAAGGTGCAGCTCCAGATCGCGGTGAACGACGAGTTTGTGGAGCCCACCGTCAACGCCATCATCAAGGGCGGCCGCACCGGCGACCACGGCGAGATCGGCGACGGCAAGATCTTTGTCCTGCCGCTGGAAGACTGCGTGCGGATCCGCACGGGAGAGCGTGGGCCCGAGGCGATTTAGACCGGACATCGGCCACGAACAGGCGCGAAGGAGCACGAGAAGAGCTGACCGAGGGGTGGCTGGGATCGGAGCCGCTAGGCGGAATCCCCAGCAACTCCGGGGAGAGGCCGGTTCCTCGGTCCGATCCACCGCTTCGGGCTTCGGCTGACGTCTGCGACCCCAGTCACCTGATGCGTGGCGCTATGCCCAGGAAAGTTCGAGATCTACTTGACGATCTTCGCTCCGCCGGATTTGATCAAATCATCGGCGGCGGCAAAGGGTCTCATCGCAAGTTCGTCCACCCGCGTTATTCCGGCGCGGTAACGATAACACTACAGCGCTAGGTCACGTCCATCTGCAGCGTATCAGGCCTTTGAGAATGATGCCGTTTCTCCGCAGTTTTTTCAGGGTTCGCTTCCGGTGGGAGGCCCGCGCGGCGGCGTTGCGTTGTTGCCAGTGCTGGATGACGTTGGCGGTGTGCTCGATGAGCGTCGGCGAGGCCCGGCCGTTACGCTGCCAACTCGGCAGCAGCGCGCCGACGGCGGCGTGGACTTGGCAGACCGTGACCTCCGGATTTTTTCCCCCGCAGCCGTTCACGACAGCGGGCCAGGAACAAGTAGCTGACGCACGACAGGATCAAGTGGCGTTTGAGACCGAGGTAACAGCGGCCCTCCCACTGATCGAGTCCGATCTCCTGCTTCTGGTCGCGGAAGCACCGTTCGACGCGCCACCGCGAGAACGCGACCAGCAACAACGTCTCGACGGTCGTGTCGGACGGGGCGTTGCTGATGAAATACTTCACCTCATCGTGGTTCAACGCGTTGCGGGCGACGAGCAGGTGGAGTTCGATCCCCGGCAACCCGTCGTCGTTCTTCATGACGATGCGGGCGTGCTTCGCCTCCCACACGAGCGGCCCCTTCTCGCCGTCCTTCACGTAGTACCGGGTCCACGCTTGATCACGCAGCTCGGGCCAGTTCTCGGCGAGGTCTTGCACGCTCTGCGGGGCGCTCGCTGCGGCGACCAACCGCGGGACCTTGCGGGGCCGGCCGCGACCGCCGCGGCGAAAGGGTCGCTCCGTCACGCGCGGCCGGTCGGTCCAACACGAGAACGTCGTCGGGACCTCGGCGACGAAGCGTTGCTTTCGACCGTCCAAGCCCTGCAAAAACAGCGGCTTTCCGCCGTAGCCTTCGTCGAACGTCAGCCAGTCGAACATCACGCCGTGGGCCGCGGCCCGATCGCAAAGCTCCAGGGCGATCTTCCACTTGGAGCGGTAGACCATGTCCTCGGGAATGCCGGCGGCCCGACACCGCTGGCGGTCCTCCGACCAACTCTCCGGCAAGAACAGCTCGCCGTCGACCAGCGCGTGGAAGTCGCCGGTCGCGTAGCCCAAGTGGACCGTGACGATGCCGTTCTCCTGCTTGCCGACGCAGCCGCAGTACTGCCGCTGCACGCCGGGCGTCTTGTCCCCCTTCTTGACGTCGCTCGTTTCGTCGATCAGGCCGATCGAGTGCGGCCCCGCATGATCTCGGAGGACGATCTCTTGGAGTCGCCGGCGCACGGCGTCTTCGTCCCAGCGGTGCTGGGCCAGGAACTCTTGCAGCGTCCGCGGCGCCACTCCGGCGGCCAGCGCCATCGGCTCGCAACTCTTCGCGGGCAGTTCGGAGAGTTGGCCTTCGACGTAGGTTGGCAAGTGCGCACGAGTATCTCGACGCGAGAAACAGGCGTCGAATTCGTGCAAGTAACTCGTCAATTCCGGCTTCAAACGGCGGATCTCATCGGCGTCCATGCTAGCGGCCCTGCGCCAGGTCGCCCCCCTGCGACACCAACAACATGGCCGATCGCCCAAACGCAAACAAGATCAACGTAGCGCTGTAGTAATAAGCGGTAGGCCCAACGATGACGCAAAGCACTATCAAGAGAAGCAGGTCTGCAAAGCAATCGAGGCTATCGATGAAGACGATTGACCAGTACCACAAGTGGATTGAATGGAGCGAAGAGGATCAGGTCTATATCGGACGCTGCCCGGACCTCATTACCGGCATCCACGGCGACGACCCGATAGCCCTGTTTGGACAACTCAGAGCGACGCTAGATGAAGTAGTCGAGGCCTTTGCGACGAAGGGCAAGCCTCTGCCCCAACCATCTATACGGCCGATGCAAGACGTGATGCTGTAGAAACGTACGACAGAGGGTGGCGAGGATCGGAACCACTAGGCGGAGCCCTCAGCAGCCCCCCTTAGAAATGGATACATCGGTAAGAGCCACTGCTGGGAGCTTCGGCTAACGCGCACGACCCAGTCACCCACTAGGAGCAATTTTCTTGGCGTCCTTGGCGGCTCAAAACGTCAGGCCTTCTTGCCCGCCACGCGTAGTTGGCCTCGCGCCTGCGACACCAACCGGTCCCGCACCGCAATCTCTTCTGGCCCGGAGGCCGGGCGGCCCTGGGCCTCGGCGAGTTGTGCCGTCGCGGCCGCGGCGTCCACCTGATCGGCCAGCACGGCGCGGCCCGTGAGCACTGCGATGCGGTCGTCTTCAACCTGCACAAAGCCGCCGTCGACGTAGTAGCGCACCGTGGCGCCGGCGGAGCGAACACGCATCTCGCCGTACCCTAGCCGTCCGATCATTGGGCTGTGCTGATGACCGATGCCGATCTCGCCGTCGAACAGCGGCACCGTCACGAAGTCGGCCACGGTCTCCAGCACCGTCTGCTCGGGCGTAACGACCGAAACGTGGAGCTCGTTGGATTGCGGGTCGGCCATGTTGAATCTACCCGGTCGTGGGGTCCGCCGCGGCGGACCGTGATGCTACGTGAACAGTAACTCTGCCGCTGGGCCCGCCGGGGCGGGCCCAACAGGCGCTTACTTTTCCTGGCTCTTCTTCCACTGCTCTTCTGCCTGCTCGATGGCGCCGACATACATGAAGGAGCTCTCGGGGAGGTGGTCCCACTTGCCGTCGCAGATCTCGTTGAAGCTGCGGATGGTGTCGGCGATCGAGGTGAACTCACCCGACTTGCCCGTGAAGACTTCCGCCACGTAGAACGGCTGCGACAGGAACCGCTCGATGCGGCGGGCGCGGTGCACGATCTGCTTATCCGATTCGGAGAGCTCGTCGACGCCCAAAATCGCGATGATGTCTTGCAGCTCGCGGTACCGCTGCAGCGTGGTCTGCACCCGGCGGGCGCAGTCGTAGTGGGCCTGGCCCACGTACTGCGGGTCGAGGATCCGGCTGGAGGAGGCCAACGGGTCGGCCGCGGGGTAGATGCCCTTCTCGGAGATCGACCGCTCCAGGTAGATGAACGCGTCGAGCTGGCCGAACGCGGTCGCGGGCGCCGGGTCGGTCGGGTCGTCCGCCGGCACGTAGACGGCTTGGACCGAGGTGATGGCCCCCTTGCTGGTCGAGGCGATCCGCTCCTGCAGGGCGCCCATCTCGCTGGCGAGCGTCGGCTGGTAACCCACCGCGCTGGGCATACGCCCCAGCAGCGCGGAGACCTCTGAGCCCGCTTGCGAGAAGCGGAAGATGTTGTCGACGAATAGCAGCGTGTCCGCGCCCGTGGTGTCGCGGAAGTACTCGGCCATCGTGAGGGCCGAGAGGGCGACCCGCAGACGCGAGCCCGGCGGCTCGTTCATCTGGCCGAACACCATGCAGGTTTGCTCGATGACGCTGCGGCCGGTATCGCCGATCTTGGTGTCTTGCATCTCGAGCCACAGGTCGGTCCCCTCGCGGGTCCGCTCGCCGACGCCGGCGAACACCGAGTAGCCGCCGTGCTGCTTGGCGATACGGGCGATCAGCTCGGTGAGGATAACCGTTTTGCCCAGACCGGCGCCGCCGAACAGGCCCGCCTTGCCGCCGCGGACGAACGGCGTAAGCAGGTCGATCACCTTAATGCCGGTCTCGAACAGCTCCGTCTTGGTCGACAGGTTCTCGAGCTTGGGCGCCTCGCGGTGGATGGGCCAACGCTCTTCGGCCTCCACCGGTCCGCGGCCGTCGACCGGGTTGCCCAGAACGTTGAACACCCGCCCCAGGGTCGCGGTGCCGACTGGCACGCTGATGGGCCCGCCGGTGTCTACGACTTCTTCGCCGCGGATCAGGCCGTCGGTGCTGCCCAGGGCGATGCAGCGGACACGGCCGCCGCCGAGGTGCTGCTGCACCTCGCCCGTGAGATCGATCGTGACCCCTTTGTGCTCCGACTGAATACGCACGGCGTTGTAGATCGCCGGCATCGCGCCTTCGGGAAACTCAACGTCGAACGTCGAGCCAATGACTTGAGTGATGCGTCCGGTCGTCATGGTGGCTGTAGACATAACTCACGTGGGATTGGTTTGCGGTTGCTCGTGTGTCTAGGTTTTGACCACGGATAGCACGGGTTTCACGGATGATTCTGTAGGGTGCACGCAGTGCACCGGCGCCTCGCACAATGATGCACTGCGTGCACCCTACAAACTGCTAGCTAATCGCCTCGACGCCGCCGATCAGGTCCATCAGCTCCGACGTAATCCGGCCCTGGCGGGCGCGGTTGTACTCCATGCTCAGCCGTTTGATCAGGTCGGACGCGTTCTCGGTGGCGCCCTTCATGGCGACCATGCGGGCGATCTGCTCGCTCACCGCCGAATCGAGCATGCACTTGAACAGCTTGACCTTGAAGCTGGTCGGCACAACCTCCTCCAAGATGCTCTCGGGGGAGGGGAGGAACTCGTACACCGACGCCGGCCCGCCCGTTTCTACAGCGGCTTCGACGCCGAGCCCGCCCAGCGGCAGCAGGGTCTCGACCGCGACCGACTGTTTGGAGATCGACTCAAACTTCATGTAGACCACGTCGAGCCGGTCGATCCGCCCGCAGGCGTAATCATCCAACAGGCGGGTGGCCAGCACGTCGACCTCGTCGAAGCGCGGCTTGTCTTCAAAGTGGGTGTACGTGGTGTGGGCGGGGATGCCGCGGAACTTAAACCCGGCGATGCCCCGCTTTCCGCTGATCTCTAGCCGACGATCGGCGGCGGCCTGGCCCAGCTCTTCCCACGCCCGCAGCCCGGCGCGGATCAGGTTGCCGTTATAGCCGCCGCACAGCCCGCGGTTGGCGGTCAGCAGCAGCATCGCGGCGTTCTTTACCTCGTCGCGGCGTTCGAGCAGCGGGTGGCTGATCTCTAGCCCGGCGCGGGTTAGGTCGCTCACCAACCGCGTAATGCGGTCGGTGTAGGCCGTGGCGGCCGCCGCGCGGTCCATAGCCTTCTTGAACCGCGCCGTGGCGATCAGCTCCATCGTCCGAGTGATCTTCTTGATGTTGCGGATGCTCTTGCGCCGCTTATCAAGTGCTCTGGGGTTGGCCATGGCTGTGTGTTGTAGGATGGGTCAAGCTCGCCGCAGGCGTGCGCTGACCCATCGTGGGGCTCGATCGCGTGATGGGTCGGCGTACGCCTTTGGCGTGCTCGTCCCACCCCACAAAGGCTACTACTTGGTGGTGTTGAACTCGGACTGGTAGAGTTTCAGCGCCGCATCGATCTTCTCGATCAGCTCGTCAGTCATCTCCGGTTTGTCGGCGAGCGCCTGACGGATCTCGGGGGTTTGATCGTGCAGGAACTGCACGAAGCCCTTCTCCCACCGGCCGACCTCGCTCACCGGGACCTTGTCGAGGTGGCCACGGGTGCCGGCGTAGATCACCAAGATCTCGTCGATCGTGTTCATCGGGGCGTACTGACCCTGCTTGAGCAGCTCGACCATGCGATAGCCGCGGTCGAGGCGCTGCTGCGTTACGGGGTCGAGCTCGGTGCCAAGCTGGGCGAACGCCTCAAGCTCGCGGAAGCTCGCCAGGTCGAGCCGCAGGCCGCCGGCGACCTTCTTCATCGCCTTGACCTGGGCGGCGCCGCCGACGCGGCTAACGCTGATGCCGGCGTTCATGGCGGGCTTAATGCCGGCGAAGAACAGGTCGGGTTGCAGGTAGATCTGGCCGTCGGTGATCGAGATGACGTTCGTCGGGATGTAGGCGGAGACCTCGCCTTCGAGCGTCTCGATGATCGGCAGCGAGGTGAGCGAGCCGCCGCCCAGGGCGTCCGAAAGCTTCGCGGACCGCTCGAGCAGCCGGCTGTGGCAGTAGAACACGTCGCCCGGGTAGGCCTCGCGTCCCGGCGGACGCCGCATCAGCAGGGAGAGCTCACGGTAGGCGACCGCCTGCTTGCTGAGGTCGTCGTAGACGATCAGGGCGTGGCCGCCGCCGAACATGTAGTGCTCCGCCATCGCCGTGCCCGAGTAGGGGGCGATGTACTGAAGCGGCGCCGGGTCGCTGGCGCCCGCCACGATGACCGTGGTGTAGTCCATGGCGCCGGTTTCACGCAACTTCTCGATGACGCCGGCGACGGTCGACTCCTTTTGACCAACCGCCACGTAGAAGCACTTCACGCCGGAGTCTTTCTGATTGATGATCGCGTCGACCGCGATGGCGGTCTTGCCCGTCTTGCGGTCGCCGATGATCAGCTCGCGCTGGCCGCGGCCGATGGGGGTCATCGCGTCGATCGCCTTGATGCCGGTCTGCATCGGCTCGTGCACCGGCTGTCGTTCGGCAACGCCGGTGGCGATCACCTCGACGGGGCGTGTCTTATTGGTGACGATCGGCCCCTTGCCGTCGAGCGGCACGCCGAGCGGGTCGACCACGCGGCCCAGCAGCTCGTCGCCCACCGGCACGCTTAGCAGCGTGCCGGTACTGGTGACTTCTTCTCCCTCGAAGATCTGTAGGTAGTCGCCGAGGATGATAACGCCGACCGAGTTCTCTTCCAGGTTGAACGCCAGCCCCACGGCGCCGTTCTTGAAGCGGACCATCTCGCCCGCCATCACGCCACTGAGCCCGTAAACCTGGGCGATGCCGTCGCCCACCTCCAGAACACGGCCAACCTCGCGCACGTCGATCTGGGCGCTGTAGTTGGCGATCTCCTGCTGGATGACCGACGCGATCTCGTCGCTATTAAACTTCATCGTTACTCTCAGGACGGTTGGTCTAGGCGACGGGTCGCCGGCAGGTTTTGAACAGTCTTCTACGCTGGGATTACCACTTAGCCAGGGGGGAAGCAGAGAGGGAACGAGCAGCCCCGCGAATCATGCCAATCAAGCGAATAGGAGCAGCAGGGATTGATGAAGCGAAGCGTCGCCACACCTCGAAGGCGAGTTAGGAAGCCACCGAGACGGCGGCAGCCACCCTCAACCCCACACCCATCTTTTCCTCTTGCCATACTCACTTGACGAGCTCGGAATCGCGATCCAGCTCTTTTCTTCTCTGTGTCCTCCGTGGCTCTGTGGTTAACCTTCTTAGTCGGTGTGACGTATCAATGGTTTGATGCGGCTTCGCTGAGGAAGTGCATCGGATTGTCTTCGATGCGCTGGATCACATGCTGCACGATCGCTTGATGAGCCTTGCGGAAGGCGTTGCTCACCGAACCGTCGTACACGGTGTCCCCCACACGCAGCACGATGCCGGCCACGAGCGAGGGGTCGACCGTTACCGACACGACCGGCTCGAAGCCGAAACGCGAGCGGACGCCCCCCACGATCTCTTCTTGAAGCTCGGGGGAGAGCTGGTGGGCGACCGAGATCTCGACCCGGCGACGCCCCTGTTCTTCGTCGTAGATCTTGCGGACGTGCCGCGACGCGGCACCGATCAGCTCGGCGCGGTTGTGACGCGACATCACCCGCAACAGGTTGAGCACCGGCTCGCCGACCCGACCGCCGAAGACCCGCTCCAACATCGCGATCCGGTCTTCTTGCGACACGAAAGCGCTGCGGATCGCTTCGGCGAACTCCGGGTGAGGGCGGATGGCGTCTCGCTCGATCGCTTCGAGCTGCTCGACCCACTCGCCGCGCTGCGGGTCCCCAGCGACCGCGCCAAGGAACGCCTCGGCGTAGGTCCGCGCAATCTGCTCGGCGGTGACATCCATCACCGTCTCGTGCTTGGGAACCGCGTTTGGGTCAATCGCCATGACGTGCCGTCGCCTCGAAGAACGTCAGTTGTTGCTGGGGGAGTTTGCCGTGAAGCTCCCCATCGCCTCGCGGACGATCTCGGTCTGCCGGTCCTGCGAGATGTCTTGCCGGACCACACGTGCCGCCAAGTCGATCGCCAGGTTGGCGCTGTGCTCGGCCATCTGCTTGATGGCGGAGTCGCGTGCCTGGTCGATCTCCCGCACGCCGCGATCGCGTTCCGCCTTCGCGGCCGCGGTCGCCTCGGCCACGATGCTGCTCTTGGTAGCCTCGGCGTCGCGACGCGCCTCGTCCAGCATCTCACGCACCTGCTGAGCCGCGCCCGCCAGCTTCGCCTCGTGCTCGATAAGCACGCGCTTGGCCTCTTCGTGCTTTTGAAGTGCGGACGCGATGTCGCCGGCGATGCCGTCCTCGCGGGCCTTGAGGGCCGCCAGGATCGGCTTCCAAGCGAACTTGGTGAGCACCGCGAGCATCACGAAGAAGACCGCGGCGGTCCACAACGCAAGGTCGGGGTCGAACGTCAGCGGGTTGGGGGGCGTTTCTCCCGTGCTCAACTCTTGGGAGATCAGGCCCTCGTCCGCTGGGTTCTCGTCCGCCAAGGCAGTGGATGCCGGCGCGACAACCGCAGCGACCAGCGCCACGGCCAGCGTCGCTGGCAGTGCCCAAGCCTTCGGCAAGCCGAAGCGATATCGAAGCAGACTCATATACAGAGCTCCGTGGCTAGGCCGTTGACGCCCGAGCAGCCGCGCTGCCGGGCGGGGCAGGCTGCCGGACTACATCAGGAAGCCGACAAGGATCAGCGCAAAGAACGTGGCGCCTTCGATCAGCGCGGCGGAGATCAGCATCGCGGTCTGGATGCTGTTGGCGGCCTCGGGCTGGCGGCCCATCGCCTCAACAGCCTGACCTCCGATGCGACCGATGCCAAAACCGGCGCCCAAGATCACCAGGCCCGAGCCGATGGCCTTGCCCAGAGCGGATAGGCCGTAGCCTTCGGCCTGCGCCACCTCAACCTGCTCCTCGACGGTGCCGCCCTGAGCCATCGCAAGCGACGGGGCCATTACGGCAAAACTGCACACAACCAGCATCAACAAGTTCTTCACGGACAGGGTCTCCCCAACAGGTGAATGGTCCTCAGCCGGCGCCTAGTGCGGGTGTGCCGCGGCGCCGATGAACAAAGCGGACAGGAAGGTAAAAATGTACGCCTGCAAAAAGGCGACAAACAGTTCGAGCAGACTCAGGGCAGCGCCCCCCAGCACTGCGGCAGGGGCAACCACACCGTAGGTAGCCAGGGCCGGCAGCGAATTGGCCGCCAGCGCGATGAACCCAACAATCACGGCCAGCACGATGTGACCCGCCATCATGTTGGCCAACAACCGGACGGCCAGCACGAAGTGCTTAATGAACATGCCGAGGATTTCGATCGCAAAGATCAGCGGCACCAGGATGTAGCCGATCGGCTTGGGGAGGTCCATCGCCGGGACCTGGGCCTTCAAGAAGCCCACGAAGCCCATCTTCTCAATCCCTACCTTCAACACCATGCCAAACGTCACCAGGGCAAGCGCCGCGGTGGTGGCCAACGCGCCGGTGGCGGTGCCCATCCAGGGGACCATCCCCAGCAGGTTGCAGCCCAGCACGAAGAAGAAGATCGTCCACAGGAACGGGACAAAGCGGTCCGCGTCGTGCTCGCCGATGGTCGGCTTGGCGACCTGCTCGCGGATGAACACCAGCATCGCCTCGAACAGGTTGGTCAACATGCCCCGCGGGCCGCCACCCTTGAGCAGCCGGCTTGCGAGCAGGCCGAACAGGGCGACGCAGATGAGCGCCACGACCGCTTCGAGCAGCATGAATTTGGTGAACACCAGGTCGAGTGGCTGGACCGTGGTGTCGATCAGATTGTTGCCCGTGTGGGGCGCCCAGATTGACGCGTATTGAACGTGGTGGTCGCCACCGCCGTGGTCCCCCCCATCGTGGCCCGCACCTTCGTGAGCTGCGCTCCCATCGGCGTGGTGCTCATCCTCAACCACACGAGCAAAGGGCTGGGGGAGCGAGACGTGGCCCTTGTTGCCGATCGAGCGTGGGAAATGGAAGTACGGCGCGTCCTGCACGTGGCTGAACAGCTCGGCCGGCGACATGGGATCACGAGATTCCGCCATTCGAAAGCTACCGCAGGTTAATTCAGCCAGGGATCAGGAAGCAGCGACGATCGAGCGCCCTACACGCGACGGGCCGGCTTGGTTTGTGGGGCCGGCTTGATTCGTGCGGGAAGTGTGGCCCATTACGGCCATCGCATCAACCGCCAGAAGGGTTGCGTAGAACGGGGCTGTCACGAGAACCGCCATTGGGTCGCCGGAAAACCGAGCGATGACCGCCGCTGTGGTCAGGAACACCCCCAAGCGGAGCAGTAAATTCACCATCAGCGGCGCTAGCCCAACGGCCGCCAGGCCGAAGCAGGGAAGCACGACCGCCGACGTGAAAATGCAGACCGCCGCAACAGAGGCCGACAACCCGGTCGCCCAATACCCGTCGGCCCCAACGCTCCATCCGGCGAGCGGCGCCACGAGCACCGCGACGGCACACACGGCCGCAATCGGTCGCAGTGCTAATCGGAATCGGGGCGTTCTTGCAATCACGGCTGAGGGTTTCTATTTCTCGCGGTTATTGGCCGCAACACCCGAAGGGCGTTTGGGCCGACCGCTGCTTTGGTCAGCGGTCAACTTGATCAAGTAACGGATCGCGAGCACGCTGCCTCCCGCGAACCCCACCACGCCGAACACGGCGACCGAACCGATCTGGCTGTCGAGCCAAAACCCCAGCAAGCCAGGAATCACCATCAGCAGGCCAACAAACGTCAGACGCCCGACCCACCAGCTAGCTAGCGCGGTGGGAGGAGTCCGATCGCCCAGCTCCTCTTTGGCCGACTCGCCACCAGGCCGCAAACCCATTGCAACAAACGCTTTAGGGAAAACCCAGCAGACTTGCCGCAGGAGGGCGTGAACTCGCTTGCGCCACCGATGTCGAGCAGTCTACGAACCGCAAACCCGGACTGTCAACGCCCTTGGGTCGAATTTGTGCATTTTTTCACAAAGTACTTGCCGTAACGAGCCGCAGACTGTCAAACCTTGCCGCCTTGCGAAACACCGCAATCCGTAAAGCCTTTTCCATAAAGACTTTACACGCACACAGGCAGGTCTGTCCGGGGCGTGATCTGCTTGCAGAATCGCGCGCCGTCGATTAGCCTGAGAACTATGCCAGGGAAGGCGTCCGCCTGTGGTCCCTCACGACTGCTGGCGCGATCCGTTCGTGTCGATCGGTTTTGGTACGTGGATTGCCTAGGACTTACGTTCGGGGCAATGCTTCCCACAGCCGGTTCGAGCCGCAGGCCGCGTCCCTCGCCCCTCTCGTATCGGCTTCCATGACTGCTTCGACGCTACGTGCATATAGCTGCAAAGACCTCGCCCAGATGGCCCGCTCCGAAGGCGTGAGTGGTTGGCACGCGATGCGGAAAGACGAGCTCGTGGACGCCCTGGTGAAGGCGGCCCGACGCCGGAAGAACGCCCCGGAGCGTAGCAGCACCAAGCGGGCCACGGCGCGAACGACCGGCCGGGGCACGCGCGCCACGGCCCCCACTGCGAAGCCCCGCCGCACGCCGGCGCGCATCAGTTCGATGAACCGGACGGCCAGCGAGCGTAAGAACTTGGCCGGCGACAGCGCCGCCGCGCGGGACCGCTTGGTGGTAATGGTCCGCGACCCCTACTGGCTGCACGCGGTGTGGGAACTCTCCCCCCAGAGCGTTGAACGGGCGCGGTCCGCCCTCGGGCCCGCTTGGCATGCCGCTCGCCCTGTCCTGCGGCTGTTTCGTGTCGCGGCCGACGGCAGCGCCAAGCCGCTGCGGCAGATCGAGATCCACGGCGGCGTGCGCCATTGGTACATCGATGTAGCCGATCCCCCTTCTAGCTTTCGGCTCGAAATCGGCTACGCCACCTCGACGGCACAGTTCTTCAGCCTCGCCCGCAGCAACACCGTCACGACTCCGACGCCCGGTTCGGAAGAAATGGTGGACCGCAACTGGGCAGACGTCGCCGACAACGCCGACCGTATCTACGCCATGAGCGGCGGCTACAGCGCAGACGGCGTGAGCTTAGAGCTGCAAGAGCTGCTCGAAGAACGGCTGCGGCGCAAGCTAGGACGCCCGTCAAACACCCGCTACGGCGCCGGCGCGGCGGTCGTCGGGGGCGAAACGTTGAAATTGGCGCTCGACGCTGAGTTGATCGTCTTTGGATCGACCAGCCCGAACGCCCACGTCACCGTCCAGGGCGAGCCGGCCGAGATCCGCCCCGACGGCGGTTTTGCGGTCAAGATCCACCTCCCCGAGCGTCGGCAGGTGATCCCGGTGGTCGCTAGCTCGCCCGACGGCGTTGAGCAGCGCACCGTCATCCTGGGTGTCGAACGCAACACGAAAGTGCTGGACGCCTCGTCGCGGGACTCGAACTCGATCTGATCCCACGAACCGGCCCCGGGACACGAGACTCCTGCCCATCGCACGTACGCCCGAGAGGGGTGCGAGGCGCTGCCACGGTGCGTTCGGACGCCAGAAGGCCCACCCGCGGCTGATCGCCGCGTGGCGCCGGCCCCTTGTGGTCGCTGCGATCCGGCGTTGGACGGGACCGCCCACGCGCCTACGATAGGAGCGGGCCCAGGCCAAATTGCTGCGTGCCCTGTTCGTGGAACACCCCCGCACAACCCGCGATTGCTTGTGGCTTCCAAAGACCTCCAGCCGATCTTGGCCGACTGGCCCTTTGACCCCTCGGGGCTCAGCGTGCGCGCTATACAGGGCGAGGACGGCGTGCCGAAGATCCAGCTTCGGATCGACCTGGGGGTGATGCAGATGAACCGCGACGGTCGGCCCGACGGGCAGACCTTCGACGGCGCCGAGTCGCTGCTCGACTTCTGCCGCAACCGCCAGCGTGAGCACGACACCGCGAACCCAGACGGCGCCCCGTACCAGCTCGACTCGATGGCCTGCTCGGAACTGATGCGCGAAGGGGCCCAGTTCTACCACCGCTACATCTGCTTCTGGCGGCTCGGCTGGTATGAGCTGTGCGCCCGCGACACCCGCCGCAACCTGCGGCTGTTCGAGTTTGTCCAACGCCACGCCGCCCACGAACGCGACAAACGGCAATTCGACCAATGGCGCCCGTACGTGACGATGATGCACGCCCGCGCGGTGGCCACGCCGCTGATCGAGCTGCGGCAGTGGGACGCCGCGCTCGGGGCGATCACGGCCGGGGTCGTATCGATCGAGGCCTTCTTGGACGAACGCGGGCAGCAGGATCAAGCCGACGAGGTGTCCGAGCTGGTCTCGCTCCGTCGCTGGCGAACGGAGGTGGAGGGGCTCGCCGGCGAAGAAGGGCCGACGGTCGACGCCGCGGCGATCGACCCCGCCGCGCGGCTCGAGCGGCGGCTCGAAGAGGCCGTCGCCGAAGAACGCTACGAAGAGGCGTCGCGGCTCCGTGACCAGCTCGAGAACCTCGGCGGCCCGCACGCGCCGATCGACCCCCACGACGCGGACTCTCAGCCGTGAACAACGCCCCCGCCGCCCCCCGCGACCCGGCCGACCTGGCGCGCCGGCTGACCGACACGCTCAAGGGCTACGGCTCGTGCGCCGTGGCGTTCTCCGCCGGGGTCGACAGCACCGTCGTGGTCAAGGCGGCCTGCCTGGCGCTAGGCGAGCGGGGGGTGGCGGTGACGGGCGTGGGTCCCGCGCTGGCCCAGAGCGAGCTGGCCGATGCGCGCCGCCTTGCGGCCCAAGTCGGCGTCCGGCACATCGAGGTTCCCACAGACGAATCGCAGCAGCCGGGCTACATCCGCAACGCGCCGGACCGCTGCTTCCACTGCAAGACCGAGCTGTACACCCACGTCGAGCGCGTCGCGCAAGAGCTCGGCCTGGCCGTGCTGTGCAACGGCGCCAACTCCGACGATCTAGGTGACTACCGCCCGGGGATGCAAGCGGCCCGCGACTTCGAGGTCCGCAGCCCGCTGGTCGAGTGCGGCATGACCAAGGCCGACGTCCGCGCCCTCGCCAAGCACTGGGACCTGTCTGTCTGGGACAAGCCGGCCGCGCCCTGCCTTGCGAGCCGGATCGCTTACGGCGTGCAGGTCACCCCAGAGAGGCTCGGGATGATCGAACAGGCAGAACGCTACGTCCGTTCGTTGGGGGCGACCGATTTGCGCGTTCGCCTGCACCCCGGTGAGCTGGCGCGGATCGAGGTCCCCGCGGACGAGATTGCGCGGCTGTGCGCTCATCTGGTGCGTACGGAATTGGCGCAACGTTTCCGCGATATCGGCTTTTCTGCCGTGACGATCGACCTCGAAGGGCTGCGGTCGGGGAATCTGAATGAGCTGATCGAGATCACCCTGAGTTCGTAGTGCCAGAACCTCAACAGGTGGGGCGCCCGGTGTCGGGGTCGGAGTCGACCCAGGTCATACTCTGACGGCTAGTGGGCTGAGACCTTCTCGTTTCCTGCGCTTCGGAGCTGCAGGGTCAGCTCCGCGAACCGCCTAAGCGTTTCGGCGCTCACGTGGTGCTCGATCCCTTCGGCGTCGATCAGCGCCACCCCCTCGCGGACCCCGATCGCCCGCAAAAAGTCAAGCACGATGCCGTGGCGCTTTCGCGCCGCGGACGCGAGACGCTTCCCTTTGGGAGTCAACCGGATCGGGGCGTAGGGCTCCGTCTCGGCCAGGCCGTCTCGTACGAGCCTGGTCACCGTGCGGGTGACGGTAACGTGGCTCACGGCGAAGCGTTTGGCGAGATCGACCACGCGGCAGACGCCCGCCTCTTGGGTGAGGTCGTCGATCGCTTCGACGTAGTCTTCGGCGGTTTCCGCGGCGTGGTCGCGGCGGGTGCGGCGGTGGGCGTCGGCGGAAGGGGAGGGGTCGGGCATAGGGAGCTGAACAATCCTGTGTCCTGAGAGGTTGACTTGCATTGTACCCGTGGCTACACTTTGCGGCAAATGTAGCCACGGCTACACTTTATCCCATCTTCCCGCGAGCCCGCCATGCGAACAGCGCCCACCCGATCTGCCAGCGGCTTCACCTTGGTAGAGCTGCTGGTGGTGATCGCCATCATCGGGCTGCTGATCGCGCTGCTGCTGCCGGCGGTGCAAGCCGCCCGCGAGGCGGCCCGACGGACGCAGTGCGGCAGCCAGCTCAAGCAGCTCGGCCTGGCGCTCCACAACTTCGAGGGCGCCCAGCGAAAGCTGCCGCCGGGGTACGCATCGCTCTCGCGCACCACACCCCCGTCGCCGCTCCGCGACCCGCAGACCTGGGACGCGCCCCCCGGCTGGGGGTGGACCGCCTACCTGCTCCCCTACCTGGAAGAAACAGCGACCGCCGACCAGATCGACTACGACGTGCCGCTATGGGCGCCGCGGCACAAGCCGGCCATCCTCGCCACGATCCCGACGCTGCTCTGCCCGTCCGACCCCGGACCGAAGAACCCGTTCCTCGTGGTCGATGCCGCCGGCGCCCCTGTTACGATCGCTGGAACCACGGTCGAGGTCGGCCGGTCGAACTACGTCGCTAGCCACGGGCAAGAATCGTGCTGGGGCGAGTGCGGCGCCACCCCCACGACGCTGGTGTTCACCAATATTTACACGAGCCAGACAAAAGAGATCACCCACAACGGCGACGTTTCTGTGGTTGCCGATGGGCCGTTCTTCCGCAACTCGGACGTGCGCTTCCGCGAAGTGACCGATGGCCTATCAAAGACGATCTTTCTCGGTGAGCACGCCGCGGAGCTGAGCGACAAGACCTGGGTCGGCGTCGTCCCCGGCGGCTCGACGCCGCCGCGTTTCACCACCCCCGAGAACGGCGCCGACGCCGCGGCGACGCTGGTGCTGGTGCACGGTGGGCCGTCTGGCGGCGAGCTCGACATCACCGGGCTGCCGATCATCCACCCCGTGAACTACCCCACCTACCACGTCGGCCAGATGTACGCCACGCACCCGGGGGGAGGCAACGTCTGCTTGGGAGACGCCTCGACCCGGTTCGTCAGCGACGACGTCGACCTGATCCTGTGGGCAGAAATGTCGAGCATCGCAGAAGAAGAAGTCTTGGAGAAAGAGCTATGAACCCCGCCAACTTAGGCGTCTCGGCCCGGCGCGGCTTGGCCTGCGCGCTTGTGATGATCACTGGCTGCGGCTACGGACCTGTGAGCCACGAGGCGTACCGCTACGCGCAGGCGCTGGTGGCGATCACCAACCGCCAAGCCGCAGACCGGTTGGACGGCCTAAGGACGCAGGTCGAGGCGTCGCAGGCGGCGGGCGACCTATCGCACCGCGAGGCCCTCTGGCTGCTTGCGATCGCCGAGAAAGCAGCGCGAGGCGACTGGGACCAGGCTCAGCAGTCCGCCCGGCAGATGATGGAAGACCAGGTCCAGCGTTAACCCCCGCCACTGTGCCGCGGCACGCCAATTGCGGCGTTGGCTAGCCGCCATGATCGAATTTGACCTGCAACGCATCTTCCTCGGCGACAAACCGCTGTGGTTCTTATTGGAGGTGGCGTTCCGCACGATCGTGATCTTCGGCTACACGCTGGTGTTGTTGCGCTGGATGGGCAAGCGTGGCATGGGGAACCTCACCCCGTTTGAGTTTGCCATCATCATCGCGCTTGGGTCGGCCGTTGGCGACCCGATGTTCTACGACGACGTCCCACTGCTGCACACGATGCTGGTGATCGCGTTGATCGTGGGCATGCAGCAACTGCTCTCTGTTATGACCGAGAAGCACCCGCGGATCGAACGCGCCCTGATGAGCAGCCCCAGGTTGCTGGTCTACCAAGGGACGATTAATTGCGACAACCTGCACTGCGAAGAGCTGTCGTGTGAAGACCTGTTCCAGGCCCTACGCGAACAGGGGGTCCGGCAGCTAGGGGAGGTCGAGTTGGCCTTCTTGGAGCCCTCGGGGAAGCTGAGCGTTCTGCGCTTCGCGAGCCCACGGGCGGGGCTCTCCGTACTGCCCACCTCACCGGACGGAGGCCCGCCCGACCCCGACCCGGCTCCGGGCTTGCAGAGCTGCCGCCGCTGCGGGCTGACGCGCCGGCGCGGCGGGGCGACCGAGCCGTCGTGCCCCTCCTGCCATGCCATGGAATGGACGACGTCGGTAATGCCCGCCGACAAAGAATGAGGCCCACCGACCGGCTCGCGGTTTGCACCACTGCATCGTCGGCGCCGGCCACGTGGTTAACGCGGGGCCGGGCGATACCCGTTTTGCACCCTCACAGGCCGCCCGGACGGCCAGGAGACCACAATGCCGCGTGCATGGTGCGATAAGGACGAAAGGCAGTACGAGCACGTCAAGCAGAGCGTGCAGGAGCGTGGCAAGTCGGAGGATCGCGCCGAGGAAATCGCGGCCCGCACCGTAAATAAACAGCGTCGGAATGAGGGCCGCACCCCCAACCGGACGACCCAAGGAACCGGAAACCCCAACACGGCGTACGAAGACCGCACCGTCGACGAGCTGAGAAACCTGGCGGCAGATCTGGGCATCGAGGGGCGCAGCAAGCTCAACAAGCCGTCGTTGATTGAGGCGATCCGCGCCCGGCGGTGATACTCGACCGCCAAGCTGGCAGAGTGCGAACCAGTGAGGTGTTTCTAGCATACAGGCGTCCCAGCACGTATCATGGCGTGACCCGTGAGGGTGCTTTCCGCACCGCGGACCTACGCCAGAGGGGAGTGCTGTGAGCCAAGCGACGCTCGGCGGATACGAGCTGATCAAGCTGCTGGGCGAGGGCTCCTACGGGTCGGTCCACAAGGCTCAATCACTCACGACCGGAGAGATTGTTGCGCTCAAGGTGCTGCGCTCGCAAGCGGCCTGCAACCCTTCGGAGCAGAACCGCTTCGTCCGCGAGATTACGGTACTGCAGAAGCTCAACCACCCGAACATCGTCCGTCACATCGACTGCGGCATCGACCACGATCAGATCTACTCCGTGATGGAGTACATCGACGCGCTGACGCTCAAGCACTCGCTAGCGAAGCTGCACGTGCTCTCTTGGCGGAATGCTGCGCGGATCGCTGGTCAGGTGGCGCTCGGTCTGGCGCACGCGCACGACCGCGGTGTGATCCACCGCGACCTGAAGCCGGCCAACCTGTTCTTGTCGTCGGGCGGGATGGTGAAGATCGGCGACTTCGGGCTCGCCCGCGACACCAAGCTGCACGCGCTCACGCTCCACGGCCAGGTGCTGGGAACGCCGCGTTACATCCCGCCGGAGCAGGTGACCCACCCCGACCAGGTGACGTTTGCGGCCGACCTCTACGCCCTGGGAGTGATTCTGTTTGAGATGCTCACCGGTGGCCTGCCGTTCCGGGGCCGATCTCAGGGAGAGCTGCTCCGGCAGCACGTGTCGAACGCGCCACCCAACCTGCTCGAGCTGGCGCCGGCCACGCCGCCAGCGCTCGCGTTGCTGGTCGATCGCCTGCTCGCCAAGTCGCCCGCCGACCGCCCCGCCAGCGCTCTGTTGGTTTCGGAGGAGCTGCGCGCAATCATCAAGAGCGACGCGCCGGACGCCAAGGCGACCATGGGCCTGGCGGACCTAGCGGCGCTGGACGTCCTTGAACAGAGCGCGTCGCTGGTGCTCAAGAAGGGCCCGCCGGACGCCCCCGCCTAGCGAGCCTCGAGCGCCGGGTTCAGCACGTGTTGGGCGATCCACGTCACCGCCGGCACGCACACCGCGTCGCCGAAGCCAAACAGCGCCTCGTTCAGCCGGCAGGTGACGCGGTAGCCGGGCGCCCCCATCAGCCGGGCGCACTCGTCGGCGTTCAGCAGGCGGGAGTGGTGCTCGCCATCGCCGGCCTGGAATAGGATCTGCCGACCGCTCCCCCCCTTGGGGGTCCGCAGGCAGCCGGCCAGCCCGTCGGTCCGCAGCTCCGCCATCGACCGCCCGTGTCGTACACGGCGGAACACCGTGCCGTAGCTCCAGCGTTTGCCCCCGATCATGGCGTCGGCCGCGCAGCGGTGGCGGGCGCTCATCTGCGACAGCAGGTACTCGGCCCGATCGCGGCTCCACCACTGCGGCGAGTCGAGCGGCACGTCGTCCAGCACCGACTCGAGCCGCACGGCGCCATACGGTGGCGGCTCTGGGAGCTGAGCGATGGACCAGTCGATATCGCCGGCGGCGCGGATCGCCTCGATCAGCTTGGCGGGTCGGGTAGGGGAGGGGGCGAGCGTGTCGGGGCGGAGATCGCGGTCGCGCGGCGCCCGCCGCTTGCCGATCACAAACAACCGCGGCCGGCTCTGGGGGACGAAGTGGGCCGCGTCGAGCACGAGCGCATCGACGGCGTAGCCTAGCCGATTGAGCGAACGGAGCAGGGCGTGCAGGTCGCGGCCGCCGTGCGAATTGAGCAGACCGGTGACGTTCTCCAGCAGCACCAGCGGTGGGCGCCGGTCGTGCATCGCCTCCAGCAGTTGGTGAAAGCCCCAGAAGGCGGACGACTGCCCCGAGTCGAGTCCGCGCCGGGCGCCGGCCAGGGAGAGGTCGGTGCAGGGGAACGACGCGTGCGCTAGCGAGACATCGGGCACGCACTCGGGGCGCTCGGCGAGCCGATGCACGTCTTCCAGCAGGTAGTGCGTCGATGGCCCGAAGTGCCCCTCGTACAACCGCTGCTTGCTGGGATCGAGGTCGTTGGCCAGCACCACTTCCCAGCCTGCTTGCTCCAGGCCGATCCTGGCCAATCCGATGCCGGCGAAGAATTCGGCCGCCGTGCGCCCGGGCGCCGGTGGGGGCGCCGGGGAGACATCGAATAGCGGGCGTTGAGTGAGTGTGGGCATCGCGCCTCCCTGCAGGAACCCTCAAAGCCTAAAGAGGCGAGCCGTGGGCGTCAGCCCCCGGAGGGATCGGCGGAGGATTCACCGTACGACGCTGATCAAAGGGTTGGCCGATCCGTGCCTCGCTCCTGGGGCTAGTTCGCTGGGCCCGCCACAAGTCGAGTGAGCAACCGCTTGGAGAGCCCCTCGTGTTTGAGCCGGCACTCCCACACCGTCCATACAGAGTAACCCTCTGCCCGCAACTGGCGGGCGACCCGGCGGTCGCGGCGACGGTTGCGGGCGACCTTCTCTTGCCAGTACTTGCGGTTTTGCTTCGGCACGCGGGCGCCCCGCGGGCAGTGGTGGCCGTGCCAGAAGCAGCCGTGGACGAAGACCACCGTCTTGGCCGAGGCGATCACAAAGTCGGGCCGCCCGGGGAGCCGCGCCACGTCGCGCCGGTAGCGTACGCCGGCCGACCGCAGCAACTCCGCCACGCGCAGTTCTGGCCCCGTGTCGCGGCTCTTCACGGCGCGCATCGTTTCGCTTCGCTGCGCGGAGGGGCGCGGGCTCACGGCGCGGGCGACGCTTTGATTCCGAGGTGCTTTTCCCATACCTCGATCAGCGATTCCAGGTTCTCCGGCGCGCCGCTCACGATAGAGTTGCCCACGATCTGGCACGGCAGACGCAGGTTGCGGCCCTGCGCCAACTGGGCGAACAGCTCGATGTACTGCTGCCGCAGTTGCTCTGTCTTGGGATCGTCGTACTCGCGCCGCAAGCTGTTTACATCGACGAACTTCTCGGCTTCGATCCGCGCCGACATAAACTTCGCGGCCTTTTTCGGGTCGCGCGTCAGCCAGGCGTGGTAGGCGGCAAACGCATCGGGGTCTGCCCGCGCTACGGCAATCGCCAACTGCACCAACCGGCACGAGCCCCGCCCTTCCGGCTTCGGCTTCTTCACGTATGAGTTGCACAGCACGTCGGTCGGCCACGGCAGCACCACGACGGCGACCTTGCCATCGAACCGCTGCAGCGCCTCGAAGATCAGCGGCTGCGTCTTGCGGCACTCGCTACAGGCGTAGTCCATGATCTCGACGACCACGTACTGGGCCTCGGGCGAACCGAGGATGGGATGATCGTACGCGTTGAGCCGCAGCTTGCCGTCTAGGACCTGGATCACCCGCTCGCCCAACGGCCTGCGCGGGGGGCCGGCCGGGATCGCGGGGGGCGTGAAGCCTTCCACGCCGGGGGAGGAGTCGGCGTCTTCCTGCTCCTGCGCGTCGGCCTGGTCCATTGCGAGGGGCCCGCTGTCGAAGCCCCCACCCTGGGCGATCGCGGGGCCCGTGGAGGGCCGATCGGCGGCTAGATCGAAATCTAGTTCTGCCGGCAGGTCGGTTAGCACCTCGAACCGTTGGGGGGGGTAGAAGATCTGCACCCCAACCAGCGCCACGAGCCCAAGCACGCCGATCGCGGTCGGAACCCCCAATCCAGGGGGCGCCGCAAACCACTGCGAAGCGGGGCGAGTTCGGCTCCCGGGCTGCGTCATCAGCAGGTTCGCCAGAACAGGCCTGGAAGGGGCCGCTTGCCGCGAGGCTGCGTGCCTCAGCAGGATCGCCAGCAGGGCCGCCAGTACGCCGCAGGCGTGCACCACCAGGCACCAGACGCACCAGTGGCCAACCGCCACGGCCTGAAGGGCGATAAACCACGGGGCGCCCCCCAGTGCCGCCGGGACACAGATGTCGACCAACCACCAGCCGATCCGGCCGATGGGGCCCCCCAGGGGCACCAGCAGCCAGCCGGCCCCGAATGCGCAGTAGAGGCCGAAACCCAGCTTGCTGACCGGCAGGCCGGCCCAGGTGGCCCAGGGGCTCTGCAGCACCGCGTCGCAGTCGCCGCCGGCGATTACGTCGCAGCCCGCCAGGGGCGTCCCGCCGTCGGCGGATACGAGGGAGTACGCGCCGGACGCGGCCCCCGCTAGCAGCGCCGCCGTCACCAGCCAGCCCAACCACCAAGCGATTCGTGCGATTAATGAAGGAGGATTCACGCTACTAGCTTAGCCGACGCTGCTAGCCACGCGAGGCGGCGGCCGGCCCGCGGACGCGGATTGGCGGAATCCGCTAGCAGGCCAGGCGCAAACTCTATGGCGTTACTAATTTCCTAACCGTTAATGTCCGATAACTCGTTGCAGACGGACGCCCCTGCGCCCGCCTGGCTCGATCCCCCATCTCCCGGAGTCTCGTTCGATGAACATGCACCCCAAAAAGCGTCCCCTGTGGCAGCGTGTGCCGATCATGGGCGGCCTCGGGGGTCTGTGGGCCTACAAGGCGCTTGGGCTGCCGACGCGGGTGCTGCCGCGCGACCTCAAGGCGGTCGTCCGCAACTGGGACCACAGCATGTTCGCCAAGATCATTGGCAGCGGGGTGAACAAGGCGTACATCGACCAGCCCTGCACGTTCAAGATGCCCAAGGTGATCGCCCCCAAGGCGAGCGTGGCGCCCGAGTACCAGCTCAGCCACGACCAGCTCAAGCAGTTCTACACCAACGGGTTCCTCGGCCCGTTCGACGCGTTCACGCGTGAGCAGATGCAGGACTTCAAGCAGGACCTGCTCGCGATCGAAAACGTGCCGTCGGAAACCTACGGCTTCGCCACGCCCCGCGACCGGCACTTCGAGATGCCGCGGATGTGGAACTACCTGAAATCGCCGGCCATCACCGAGCGGGTCGCCCAGATCCTGGGCCCCGACCTGCTGACGTGGCGGTCGCAGATCTTCTACAAGGGCCCCAAGTCGCCCGCCATCCAGTGGCACCAAGCCAGCACGTTCATGGTGGAGGACTACCAAGACCCCGCCATCTTCCCCAAGGACCGCAGCGAGATCTTCCAGCTCACCGTCTGGATAGCCGTGGACGACTCGACCACGGAGAACGGCGCCCTGCGATTCGCTGAGCGATCGCACGACCGCGTGCGGCCGATCAAGTTCGGCGGCGAAGAAGGCTTCTACAACGCCGCCTACTCGCTGGAGTTCAAGCCGGAGGACTACCGCTGCGTCGAGGTGCCGTGCCGCGCCGGGCAGTTCATCATCTTCACGGAGCGGTGCGTGCACGGCTCGGCGGCCAACACCACCGATCGGCACCGCATCGCGTTCAACATGCGGGTGATCCCGACCAGCATCCCCGTCTACACGAACAAAAAGCACTACCGCAGCGTCTACAACGGCGGCAAGTACCACCTCGACAAATGGGGCGTCTGCCTGCTCCGCGGCGAAGACCGCTACCAGCTCAGCCGCACTGTGCCGCCGGAGAAGCTCGACCGCGGACTGCCGGCGCCGTTGAAGATGGCCGCTTGACGAACGATAGCCACGAAAAGGCGCAAGAGTGCACAAAGAGAGCGCGGCCTGACGGGACCCACGATCCAGCAGGCGATGGGTTTCAGTCCAAACACCTTTAGCCATTGAGGCTTGTGTCATTGCGATTTCGTCTTTGTGCTTCTTTGTGCCTTTTCGTGGCCAACTCTTAGCCCTCGGCAGAGCCCGCTGATGCGAAAAATCGCCGGCAAACGCGCTCTGGTGACCGGGGCCGCCTCGGGCATCGGCCGCGCCATCGCGCTGCGGCTCGCCGGCGAAGGCGCGCGCCTGTTCTTGGTAGACATCGACCGCACAAGTCTGGCCGCCGTGGTCGAAGACGCCCGCAGGCTCGGCGTCGAGGCCGAGGGACGCGTCTGCGATGTCGCCGACCGTAACCAGATCACGCGCGTCACGCAGGAAGCCATCGAGCGCTGGGCCGGCGTGGATATCTTGGTCAACAACGTCGGCGTCAGCTACCGCGGCCTCACGCACGAGATGCCCCCCGAAGAGGTCGACCGCCTGCTGGCGATCAACCTCCACTCCCACTTGCAGTTCACCCGCGAGCTGCTGCCGACCCTGCTGCTGCGGCAGCAGGCCCACATCCTGAACGTCTGCAGCGTGCTGGGGCTGGTGGGGATGCCGCGCGTGTCGGTCTACTGCGCCACCAAGTTTGCACTCAAGGGTTATAGTGAGTCGCTCCGCGCGGAGTACGGCCGGCTCGGGCTGGGGGTCACGACGCTCTGCCCCGGCTTCGTAGAAACCAACCTCTTCAAGAACGCCCACACCGCCACGCCGAAGCAACATGTTAAACCGCCGCCCGGTTACATGTGCACCACGGCCGACCGCGTGGCCCGCGCCGCCATCAGCGGCATCAAGCGGAACCGCGACGTGGTGCTGGTGGAATGGTTCGCCCGCGCGCTGCACCTGTGGAAGCGATTCTCGCCGTTCACGATGGACGCCGCGCTCCGCTGGGGCTGGCGCCGCCGCGTACGGCGCGGCGTGAAGCACGGCTACAAGCTCTCGTCCGACCAACCAGAAACCATCCGCGAGTGGGCCCGGGCCCAAGCTGCGCAGCTTGAGTCCGAACGCAACGCCGCGTAGCAAGGCGACCGGTCTCTGCGCCCACCGGAGTTTTGTCCTTTTGTCCCCCACCCCGCGGGCTCGATTTTCGGACAAAACCCACCCCCCCGGCAGAAAACCCCGCACAAATCGCCCCTCCCTCGGCCCACCCGTCGCCAAATCCCCCTCCACAGAGGGGGCTGCTGCCACGTTCTATCTCTTCTTACCGGACACCCACCCCCGCCAGCGGACACCTCCGGGACAAAATCCCGCGCCCGCCACACGGGCCCAACCACCGGCGCAGCCCACCCCCCACGGCCGATCGTCGGCGTGTTAGCGTGGGCGCAGCGGTAGCGCGTTTCGATCGCGGCGCCTATTGTCCGGCCGTGGGTGGCTATTTGCGAGTAGAAACTCGGACGATTGCCGAGCCGGGAGAACATGTCGCCCGTCTCCGCAATTCGGGCGCCGCCGCAATTCGGGGACACCCAACCTCCCACGCGCAATTCGGGCAATTCGGGGACACCCAACCTCCCAAGTCGACCGCAACGCCTCCCTGGGAACATCAGCACGGGGACTTTCAAGAGTACGCGGCGTTAGCTGGGTAGTGTCTTACCTAAGGCACTGCACTTGTCGTTTGATTGCTTGATTTCTTTCTTGGGAGTGGGTTAAGCCCCTCCGCCTTCGCCCTCGCATCGGCCCTGCGCCCAATCGAGGGGCCGATGCGAGGGCGAAGGGGGAGGGGCGCCCCCCTCTGTCGAGCCGGAGCGGAGGTCGCTGCTGCGACCCGATCGGCGGCCGGCTCAGGAGAGAACGCCGGAGGCAATTAGACTGAAAAAGCCGCCCACCGGAGGCTTGCCCCGGTGGGCGCACGGACTCGGCAGATCGTGCTGGGTAGACGCCTAGACGTCGTGGGACATCAAGATCGCCGGTCCTTTTTCGTTGTTAACCCGAACAGCCGGGGGAGCCGCGGCGTGCGTGCCGCGAGCTCGTACTTACTATCCAGGGAATAACGATGAAAGACAAGAACGTGATCGGGATCGATGTCGCCAAGGCGAAGCTGGACGTGTTCGACTCTAAGACCGGCCGGCACACGGTCGTCGCCAACACCCCCGAAGGGGTCGACGCGCTGGTCCGCGGCGTCGCCCCGGCCAAGACACTGGTGGTGCTGGAAGCCACCGGCGGCTACGAGGGGCTGCTGGTCGAGGCGCTCGAGCGTCGGGGGGTCGACTGCGCGGTCGTCAACCCGCTGCACGTCCGCCACTTCGCACGGGGCTGCGGGATGGTGGAGAAGAACGACAAGCTCGACGCACGCATCATCGCCCGCTTCGGCGAGGTGGTGCGGCCCGAGCCGCGCGAGGCGCCCTCCGCGAGCGAGGCGAAGCTCAAGGCGCTCGTCCACCGCCGCGACCAGGCCCTCGCGCACCTGGGCGCCGAGCGCAACCGCCTGCAGCAGACGCGTGACCCCGAGACGGCGGAGATGATCCGCCAAGGGGTGGCGTTTTACCGGGCGCAGATCCGCGAGGTCGACAAGCGCATCGCGCGGGTCCTGGAGCAGTGCCCGCAGCTAGCGGCCAAGTCGCGGGTCCTGCAATCGTGCCCAGGCGTCGGCGTGGCGACCACCGCGACGCTCCTGGCCGAACTCCCCGAGCTGGGCCGCCTCAACCGGGGCCAGGTCGCCAAGCTGGTGGGGGTGGCGCCGATCGCTAAGGACAGCGGCCAGAAGCAGGGGCAACGCAAGACTTACGCGGGGAGGTCGATGGTCCGCAAGGTCCTGTACATGGCCGCCCTGGTCGCCACCCGTTACAACGCCCGCATGCAGGCGTTCTACCAACGGCTGCTGGCCAAGGGGAAAGCGAAGAAGTCCGCCCTGGTGGCAGTCATGCGCAAGCTGGTCGTCACGTTGAACCTGATGGTCCGAAACAACGAAACATGGAGCGAGCCGTCACTCGCTATTGACAACAATTAAGACAGCCGATGTCCCTCAGCGGCTCCTTCTACAGCGCGTTCACCGCTTCTGACGACTACGGCGTCTATCACGGCAGCTCGCTGATCGGCCTGCTCCCCGCCTCGGACCTGCCGAACCTGGACGACTGCTTCCTGCTCGCCGGGCGGCGCTGGCGGGTGGTCGCGATCGAGGACGAGCGGCGGGTCGTGGTCGTCCGGCCCGCGAAGGGGAGCAAGCCCCCGATGTTCACCAGCGGCGGCGGCGAGGTCCACCCGCGGGTGCGCGACGCCATGCGGCTGGCGCTGCTGGACGACCGCCCCTGCGGGTACTTGAACTCCACCGGCGCCCGGCTGCTGGCCGAGGCGCGCCTCACCGCCCGCGAGGCGGGGATCGATCGGCGCCGCCTGGTCCCGCTGTCGCCGTCCTCCTGCTTGTGGTTCACCTGGACCGGAACCAAGGCCCAACGCACGCTCTGCCTGATCGCCGACGCGGCGGGGCTCGCCCCCGCCGACCACAAGATCGCGGTCGAGCTCTCCGCCAGCGCCGCCGACTCGGCCCGTCGCTTGGCGGGCGTCGATGCGTTGTCGCTCGACCCGGCCCGCCCGGCCGCACGTCTGCCGTCGAAGCAGACCCGCAAGCTCGACGAGCACCTGGACGAGGGACTGCTGATCGAGGCGCTCGCGGTCGATGCCCTCGACCTGGAGACGGCCCGGGGGCTGCTCATGGGGTTGCGGGCTGCTGTGGGTTGAAGCGCCGCCACTGCGTCCGGCGGTCGTGGTTCCGGCTTGAGTCTATTTGTTCCCTCTCCGCGGAGTTTTTTTTCGAGTAGACACGACCCGAACCGTCCCAAACCCTTTGGCCTACCGCAGTTTTCTGCCCCGATTGCTCGCCGGCATCCCCCCATCCGAGGGGTTTTTCTCCCCTTGCCAGCCTCCAGCGCTAGACAAAACCCCCTTCAAATAGACACGTCATTAGACACCCCTCCGTGGCAGCTTTTGCCTAGAAAACAGGCCGTTTCTTAGCAAAACACCTGTCGCGACGTGTCCCCCATGTCTAATCCGCAGTTGAGCCCCTCCGCCTCCCTGAAAAGCACGGTGAACCGCGTTTCCTGTCGCATTCTCCCCGATCGTGTGGCGGCTTTCAACGACAAAGCGGCGAGACATGGTGGAACGTCGTGTGCCGCTAGGGCTCGCGGCAAGAACTAAGGATGCGTTGCGCAGAGCGTATCTGGATGGGGTGGAGGTTGTCTCAACGCAATTCGGGGACACCCAACCTCCTAAGTCGACCGCTAGGCCTCCCTGGGAACATCCGCACGGGGACCTTCAAGAGTACGCGACGTTAGCTGGGTGTCCCTCAGCGGTCCTTACGACTGCGAAGGCGGGGCGCCGTCGGCTGGATGTCCCCCGATCGGACCTTCATCAGGGATGATCACGATATCATGATGGCCAGTCTGGGAGGGCGCTAGTGGAGGCGCGCCATATCAGATTGGAATGCGTATAACACCACTGGGGACCGCCGGACGTATACATAAAAGACCCGTTCCCAGCAAACTTTCCGTCCTAGGGGTAACGCAGTTGCCTAATGGACCGAAGCCCGTGGAACTCGATTCCGCCCACACGGCCGTTTTGCAACATGTCGATCAAAATAAGCCCTTCGTCCCGATCAACCAGTCTAATAGTCTGCCAAAACTGCCACTCTGCCCCCTCTTCATTTGCGTTCTCTGAATCTACAAAATGCAACGTGAAGGCGTTCTTCCAGACCCCTTTCGTGCATTGCCTGAGCTCCCCTGAGAGCCATGGCATGCTCGCCTGGTCGATCAACGCGAGGCTGCACAACCTTGATGGATTAAACGGCATTGGAGGGAGAGGGGACGGGCAGTCGCTGTTGATGCACGAAAGCAAGCCGCAGCTGCAGCATCGCACCCCAAGATACGTCCAACAAGAATCACCTGACTCCTCTGTATTAAAGGTTCTCGTTCTTCCCACTGCAACATTAAACGCACTCCGGCTGCAGTCATCGCACTCTTCATGGTCTTCGGAATCGGCTTCTTCGAGGCTGTCGGCATCAACTGGATGTAAGAATGCTTTGGACTCGCACGAAGTGCATTGAAGTCGCGGTACGCCGCCGCTATGGTCTATCGAGAACACTTCGCCCGAACAATCGCAATGCTTGCTTTGACATTCATGAGTCGCAATGGGCCGATATCGAACTGAGAATGCCTGCAGAAACGCAGGAAGTCTAGCGGCGTTAGCAGATCTCCAGCAGTTGTAATAGTCAGAGTTGTGCATCGTGAATGCCTTGATATCCGCGGTACTACTGCAAGAAGGTCATAGCAGGGGCGCACGAATCTCGCTCACACTGTTGGAGTCAAATCGTACGGGGGGCAGATGTGCTAGTCTATTATCGTTTCGATCTGTGCTCTGCCCTTCTTAATCGAGAAAACGGCATAGCCATTTCCAATCGGAACTAAGACAGAATTTGGGTCTTTAGGATCGATGGTAGTGCCCTTCGGGAAGCCCTGGGATTTTATCCTTTGGGTTAAGTCTTTAATTGCCTGCGTGGCATCGCCCTTGGACCCGAAGACATGGCGCGCCTTTGCTTGATCGGATGCATGTACAACTTCTTTTGAGGAGTTCCTTACTTTCGTTACATGTAAGGTTCTGGCGGATGCTTCCAGCTCTGCTGATGGTACAAAGTTGCATGGGTTCCCATTATGCACCAGCAGTCCAGTCTCACCGACGCGATAGACGTGCTCGGCGTGGACCTCCAGGTTGTAGACGGGCTCGGGGGGGCCGCGGGGCGAGATGCTGGCGACGCGGGCCGTGCCGTGCAGCGTGCGGACCTCTTCTCCGGGGCGTAACTGATCGGCGCGGACGAACCGCTGCTCGGTCTCGCTCCAGAAGGGGTGGTTGGGGGTGGCGCCGATCGGCTCGGCGAGCCCCTCGACCGCTACGTCGATCGTCGCCGCGGCCTGATGGTGGAACGTGGCGGTCACGACCCGGCCGGGGCCCGGCGGGATGGGGGGGCAGGGCCCGACGCCCAGCACCTTCGCCCGCCCCTCGATGCCGCACTCGGGGACCTCGATATCGACCTCGCCGCCGGCACGCACGCCGTGCTCTTCCAGCCACCAGGCGGGGCGGAGCATCTCGACCTCGGCGTGGCCGCCGCCACGCTTGGGCGCCCGCAGCGTCATCTGCCGCCAATCGGCGCAGACGACATCGTCGCCGAAGCGGAGGTCGAGCTCGCTGGAGGGGTTCTCGCCGACCCACACCCGCTGGCCGACACGGATCGTCTCGATCCGTTGCTCAACCACCCGCGGCGACGAGAGCGACACGGGGGTCGTCGCCACCACGGGCTGGATCGTGGGTTGGTCGGGCGACAGCCCCAGCCATAGGCAAGTCGCCGCCGCGATGAGCAGCGTGGCGATGATGGCGTAGTCTTTATGTCGCATTGTAGCCATAGATCACGAGCCGTCAGCAAACGCTAAACATGCTCTTCGTGCTTGTGGGCTCCACGAAAACCAACGCTAACGTATTGAATCACTCCTCTTTCCAATCCGTACTTGCCTTTCGCCTTCTTTATCTCGAACTGAATGGATAATCGCTCGCCATCTAGGAACCAAGCGTGGCCAAGGTGGGCAGTGAAGTTGTGTTCGCATTGACTGCTGAACTCGTCGAATCGCATACCTGCGACAACAGGTACGCCAAGAACAGTTAGAGTGCCTGGAAATCGCTTCTTAGTTGCATACCTTACTTGCTCTAATTCAAGATTGACCACTAACGCATGTACAAGCTTTGATGTCTTGTGCTCATTCAATGCTATTCCATGTTGATCGAAGAGGTACACGACATTGTCGTCGTATGGAATAAATACATGCTTTAATCGCCAGCCGGGTACGTTGCATCGATCTGGTTTGCCGAGCATGGACTCGAACCTCTCAATGCGCAGTCCTCCCTCAATTCTACGCCCGTCTATTTCGGCTACGTTCAGCGATACTGCGATCTCAGGGAGCACTTGGTGGCGCCCCCCCCGGGAAGACCTTGCCGAACGGCGAAGCAATTACATCCCGTGCTAAACCATCAATTTCAGATTGAATAACGCTGCGTATTGTTTCGTCATCGAAATCGGTGTTGCGGCGTAGATACTCTTCATACCGCCGCAGCTCGCCTTCCAAACCACCCTTGCGAAGATTCGACGCAGCCGGGAATGGGCGAGTAACGTCTGGGTCACCACCAAGTGATCTAGCAACAGGGTGATCTTGGTGGATGTCGCCAGGATCGTAGCCAGGGCGTTTTCGCGGGTCAGGCAACGGTGCTGCACATGGATTTCCGTTATGCACCAGTAACCGAGCCGCACCGACGCGATACACGTGCTCGGCATGGACCTCCAGGTTGTAGACGGGCTCGGGGGGGCCGCGGGTCGAGACGCTGGCGACGCGGGTCGTGCCGTGCAGCGTGCGGACCTCCTCGCCGGGGCGTAACTGGTCGGCGCGGACGAACCGCTGCTCGGTCTCGCTCCAAAAGGGGTGGTTGGGGGTGGCGCCGATCGGCTCGGCGAGCCCCTCGACCGCTACGTCGATCGTCGCCGCGGCCTGATGGTGGAACGTGGCGGTCACGACCCGGCCGGGGCCCGGCGGGATGGGGGGGCAGGGCCCGACGCCCAGCACCTTCGCCCGCCCCTCGATGCCGCACTCGGGGACCTCGATATCGACCTCGCCGCCGGCACGCACGCCGTGCTCTTCCAGCCACCAGGCGGGGCGGAGCATCTCGACCTCGGCGTGGCCGCCGCCACGCTTGGGCGCACGCAGTTTCATCAAGCGCCAATCCGCACAGACAACATCGTCGCCGAAACGGAGGTCGAGCTCGCTGGAGGGGTTCTCGCCGACCCACACCCGCTGGCCGACGCGGATCGTCTCGATCCGCTGCTCAACCACCCGCGGCGGCGAGAGCGACACGGGAGTTGTCGCCACCACGGGCTGAGCGGTGGGTTGGTCGGGCGTCAGGCCCCGCCAGAAACAGGCCGCGGCTGCGATGACCAGCGCGGCGATGATTGTAATTTCTCTAGAATGCATATTGCTTCTCTCGGTTGCCGCGTTCAAGCGACAAGCATCAGACTTGAGTGCCAGCCGTCATTAAGGTGTAGGTCGGATCGACGTCGCTGCCAGTAAGTACCGACCTGTGCCCAGTCTGCACGAGCACGTTGACAGTGAACTAAGTTTCACAAAAATGACGAGTCGCAAGTTGGCTATCTATTTCACTTTGTGCAATACACAGCGAACCTGGAACTACATGACCCAGCTGGCTAAATGCACTTGCCACCGATGTACTGCACCGAAGCCTAGTTTCGCCGACGCCAACTTCATGAATGCACTCTCCGCCTACGGACGCCACGCACTTCACTAGAACTAAGGCGAGATTTAAGTAAGCCTCTTTCGTGCCGATCAGTACCGCTTCGTCTTCGCCCGTTTCTAATGCAATGGTCACTAGTTCGCCTTTCTCGGAGTACTTCTCAAGCCGGTCGATAATGTCGAGCAATTCTCGCTGCCTAATCATCTATGAATTCTCCAATCGGTCGTCCCATGGGGTTGAGCTCGCGGTACTGTTTGCCAGTCGGTCCACTAACTCCGAAGTTGAATCGATGTTCATGAGGCACAGTTCTGCCGGCGGCGTCCTGCCCAAGTTTCCCATGCGGGCTAATCTGGCCATAGTCTTCTCGGGACGAGAAAAGGTGTCAGGAACCTTTTTCCGTTCGAGTGGCCTTCCGTCACCGCACTTAGTATGGCCGCGCCCCAATCTTGTTCCCCGGCGGATCGTAGCAGCACACCCACACCACCCTGCCGCCGACGTTCGCCATGCCGCAGCCGATCTTGGTGGTGTCGCGCCACACCATTTGCGTGTAGTGGCCGAAGGTTTTGTAGTTTTGGTTATCGATCTTTTGGCCGTGGTACTCGTCGCGCTCGTTGTACCACATGCCGGCGGCGTCTCTTACGGTGAGGGCTTCGGCCAGGTTTTCGCCGTAGGGGGAGTTCGGGCGGTGTTCGAAACGGTTCTCCTTGGCGAGCTTTTCGGCCCACTGCTGGGCGTATTCTGCCAGGTCGTCCGACCACGTGACCGGCGGGACGCCGACCTTGGCGCGGGCCTGGTTGTGGATGGAAAGCAGCAATTCAATCTCGTGCTGCGAGAGCCCCCAGCCGTCCGTATCGCTCTGGTCGTCGTCGGCGCGCTTGCAGAGCCTCCGCCAGCCCTCGGTTCGTGGGCCGTCGAAGATCGCTTCGTCCGGCATTAAGCGGATCCACAGATCGCGGCCGCCGTCGTACATCGCCACCCAGGCGTCGGTCCGTTCTTCTTCTTGGAGCTGGCCGAGAAGGCGGCCCTTTGGACCGTAGTGGGCCCACGTCGTGGCGTCGATCATTTCGAACAACTGATCGACGCCCCCTTTCCAGCTGGTGAACTGAAGCGCAGGGCCAATCCGCCACTCAGATTCGGGGTCGGGGCCTACCGAAAATTCGGCGACCATGCGGCCATCGATCTTGGCCATCCATCGCACCCCTTCGTGGGTCGTCAGGGGCGCCAACCGCTGGCGGTTTGCGACCGACGGGTTAACCATCACCTCGCGGTCGTGCTGGGCATCGATGTAAACGATCTCGACCGTCTTGCCAGATTGGTTGTTCACTCTCAGCGTGAACCGGCCGACCTGGGCCGGCGCGGGAGGCGCGGGAGGCGCGGGAGGCGCGGGAGGCGCGGGAGGCGCGGGAGGCTTGCTGGGATTCGTGGGATTCACCCCACGGTTGGCCACGCCGCCATTGACGGCCACGCCGTCAAACACATTGGGCGTGACGAACACCACGATGGCCTCGGGCCGTAGTAGTTTGTCAAAGAATGGCGGGAGCCGCGTCCGAGAAGGATCGTCGGCCGCGACAAGCAGCACCGGCACGGTGCGGCTGCGCTGTGCGCCGGAGCTAAGGATGCGCACCGGTTCGCCGCTGGCGCGCCGCACCTCGAACTGCCCGGCGGGCGCTTCGACTTCCTCGGAGGCCATGACCGTCACCGATACCGTACGCTCCCTCGTTTCTGAGTGCATCTCCTCTTTAGTGACGGTCCGCCCTCCGACCTGCACCGTCACCGAGTGCGGCACTTGTACGATGTACGACTCAGTTCTGGTTTCCGTGACGGGCCGGGGAACGACCAGCCGGATCGAGCCCCCGTCGCCGCGCATGATCAGCGCCGGTGTGCAACGAAGTTCGGGAAGGCCGTTCTGGGCCGCGGCGGCGCCCGCCGAGCATACGGCCAATGCGAAGGCGGCGGCGCGGACGCGGCCATGGGGGTGGGCCATCAATCGATCCTCGGAGAGAAGTGCGATCCGCACACAGAGCGTGCGGCGGACTCTCTAAGCGTAACCTCGCCGCGGCGCGCAAGGCAATCAGCGGTCGCTGGTGTCGCTACATGTTCGGCCAGATTGGGCCAAATTGCGGTTGGGGGGGGCCAAACTGGGGGGGGGCCAAACTGGGGACACCCAACCAACTCCCCATAGGTGAGGCTGGGTAGTGTCTTACCTAACAGCCCGTTGATCTAAGCGCATACTCCTGCGGCCCGCCAACTGTGAGCAGTTGGAGGCGTGACTCTGTAGGCCGGGCTCCCAGGCGAGCATGTGTGTCCCACAAGTTCTTCATCGCCGCGATGAGAAGCCAGGCGAGCTGCATAAGCCCGGCGGAGCCACCTTCGCCCTGCAGGCCCCTCGGCGTGCCGATCCCGAACAGCTTCCGCATTACCAGGCCCAGGTTCCGCACCAGCGCCGACGTCAGTAACCGCTTCCTCACCTTGTCGATCCCCCGCAGCCATGTGCGGCGTGACCCGCCGGTGTCGCACACGTGGGCGAAGCTGCGCTCGACCCGTTCACTCCTCAGCCGCTGGAGCCGTTTGTTCTTGGCGGTCTTGGTCCGCCGGCGGTTACCCTTCACCGCGCGCTGCTGCTCGACTGGCTTGGCGCTCAGACGCGACTCGCCGCGGCGCTTGGGCTCCGGCACATACGTCCGCACCCCGACCGACGTGACCAGTTCCAGCTGCTCGGCAGCGTGGTAGCCCTTGTCGGCAACCGCTTCTTCGATCTGCGCTTCCAGCCCAGCCTCTGACAGGTGCGTCTGCGCCTCCATCACACTGTCGCAGAGGGTCTTCGTGTCGCTGTGGTCGCCGTGATAGACCTCTGCCGCCAAGATCAGCTCCGTATCGATATCGACCACGTGCTCCGCCTTGTACGCCAAATGCGTGCGGCCGTCCTTGAGCTTGGTGATCCGTGCGCTCGGGTCGGTCGTGCTGACCCACTCGGCGTTCGAGACCTTTTTGTTCTTCCGCTTCTTATCGAAACGGCGGACCTCGTCGTCGCTCGGCTCGTCTTCTTTTTCGATCACTCCTTCCTTCTTCATCAAGCCAATGACGTACGCCTTCCAGTCTTCTCCTGTGTCGCGCCGCACGATGCTCTTCATCGCCGCATCGGCTTCAAGGGTAGTCGAATCGACCGCTACCGTCTTGCCTTTTAGCAGCCCCTGCTGCGCCGCCAGTTGCAGCACCAGCCGGAACACTTCCTGGTGGACTTCTAGCGGCAGGCGGTCGCGGACCCGGCTGAGCGTCGAGTGATCGGGGGTCGCCTCGGTCAGCGGAACGCCCAGGAACTCCCGCAGGCTGAGGCTGTCGGCGCACCGCCACGCGATGCCCCGCTGTGAACCGATCCCCTCGAAGTAACCCACCATCAACATCCGGAAGTAGACTCCCGGCGGGACCGACGGCCGCCCACGCGTGCCGGTCGGCTGGTAGTACGGCTCGCACAGCTTCTCGACCTCGCGGTCGAAGCCCGCCTCGGAAAGCAGCCTATTGAGCCGCTTGTAGAACGCGTGCCCCTGACTCTTGGGCAGCTGCTCTGCCGTCACGAACAACACGTCCTGCCGATCCCGCTCTCGCCTTCCCATCCCCATCGCTTCGCTCCTGCTCAAGTCACGCTTTCGTCGGCGACGCAGTTTAGCGCCAAGGGGTTGGTCGGGGGAGTGGCATTTTTCAACGGGCTGCTAAGGCACTGCACTTGTCGTTTGATTGCTTGATTTCTTTCTTGGGAGTGGGTTAAGCCCCTCCGCCTTCGCCCTCGCATCGGCCCTGCGCCCAATCGAGGGGCCGATGCGAGGGCGAAGGGGGAGGGGCGCCCCCCTCTGTCGAGCCGGAGCGGAGGTCGCTGCTGCGACCCGATCGGCGGCCGGCTCAGGAGAGAACGCCGGAGGCAATTAGACTGAAAAAGCCGCCCACCGGAGGCTTGCCCCGGTGGGCGCACGGACTCGGCAGATCGTGCTGGGTAGACGCCTAGACGTCGTGGGACATCAAGATCGCCGGTCCTTTTTCGTTGTTAACCCGAACAGCCGGGGGAGCCGCGGCGTGCGTGCCGCGAGCTCGTACTTACTATCCAGGGAATAACGATGAAAGACAAGAACGTGATCGGGATCGATGTCGCCAAGGCGAAGCTGGACGTGTTCGACTCTAAGACCGGCCGGCACACGGTCGTCGCCAACACCCCCGAAGGGGTCGACGCGCTGGTCCGCGGCGTCGCCCCGGCCAAGACACTGGTGGTGCTGGAAGCCACCGGCGGCTACGAGGGGCTGCTGGTCGAGGCGCTCGAGCGTCGGGGGGTCGACTGCGCGGTCGTCAACCCGCTGCACGTCCGCCACTTCGCACGGGGCTGCGGGATGGTGGAGAAGAACGACAAGCTCGACGCACGCATCATCGCCCGCTTCGGCGAGGTGGTGCGGCCCGAGCCGCGCGAGGCGCCCTCCGCGAGCGAGGCGAAGCTCAAGGCGCTCGTCCACCGCCGCGACCAGGCCCTCGCGCACCTGGGCGCCGAGCGCAACCGCCTGCAGCAGACGCGTGACCCCGAGACGGCGGAGATGATCCGCCAAGGGGTGGCGTTTTACCGGGCGCAGATCCGCGAGGTCGACAAGCGCATCGCGCGGGTCCTGGAGCAGTGCCCGCAGCTAGCGGCCAAGTCGCGGGTCCTGCAATCGTGCCCAGGCGTCGGCGTGGCGACCACCGCGACGCTCCTGGCCGAACTCCCCGAGCTGGGCCGCCTCAACCGGGGCCAGGTCGCCAAGCTGGTGGGGGTGGCGCCGATCGCTAAGGACAGCGGCCAGAAGCAGGGGCAACGCAAGACTTACGCGGGGAGGTCGATGGTCCGCAAGGTCCTGTACATGGCCGCCCTGGTCGCCACCCGTTACAACGCCCGCATGCAGGCGTTCTACCAACGGCTGCTGGCCAAGGGGAAAGCGAAGAAGTCCGCCCTGGTGGCAGTCATGCGCAAGCTGGTCGTCACGTTGAACCTGATGGTCCGAAACAACGAAACATGGAGCGAGCCGTCACTCGCTATTGACAACAATTAAGACAGCCGATGTCCCCTGAGGCACCGCCCTCGGGCAGGCACTGAGGCAGGCCTCCCCTGAGGCAGGCGTGTTGCGGGGCGGGGGGGGTGGAGTCCATGACCCTCGGTCGCCCTCCAAGCACTCGCTACGGCACGATCGCTCCGCCGCAACTGCTCCCCGCGCCGGCCGTGCAGCCCAGGCAGTGGTCGGCGGTGGCGATGGGGCGCCCCTGGGCCTCGCTCAGCTCGATGTCCCACAGCCGCTGCGTCTCGAACCCCGGCATCGGCAGCCCCGTCGCAAAGTTGAAGTCGCAGTCGTGCAGGGCCCCTTGGCTGTCAACGTGCACCTGCGAGCGGCACATCAGCCTCTCAACGCTCGCCGGGTTGTAGGTCGTATCGAGAAGGTCGAGGTAGCCGTCGAGCGTGCCGCCACGCTCTAGGGCCGCGCGCCAGCGGGTGATGGGCATGTTGGTGATGGTCCACAGTTCGTTGAAGACCAGCCCGAACCGCTGCCGCAGTTCCCGGTGGTAATCTTCCGCCAGCGCGTCTTGCGCCGGCGGGAGCCGCGGGCCGGTGGGGTTGTAGACCAGGTTCAGCCGCAACGCGGGGTCGACGCCGTACCCCACGGCGTTGAGCCTCAGCAGCCCCTCGATCGAGGCGTTGTAGGCGCCCCGGCCCCGCTGGGCGTTGACGTTCTCTTCTAGGTAGCAGGGGAGCGAGGCCACGACTTCGACCCGGTGCTCCGCGAGGAAACTTGGAACCCAGGCGAAGCTGGGCTCGTCGTGCAGCAGGATCGTGGGGTTGCAGCGGTCGATCACCCGCCGGCCGAGCCGGTGGCACTCCGCCACGATGCGGCGGAAGTTGGGGTTCATCTCCGGGCTGCCGCCGGTGAGGTCGACCGTGCGGACCTGCGGGTAGCGAGCGAGCCACGCGAGGATCTTCTCGGCGGTCGGCGCCGACATATTCTCTTGATCGCCGTCGCGCGCCGGCGACGACTCGACGTGGCAATGCTTGCAGGCGAGGTTGCAGACCCGCCCCAGGTTGACCTGCAGCGTCTGGATCCGCGGGGCCGAGCGCAGCGGCGCCGCGAGTTTCTGGTCGAACCGGTTCATCCGCCGTCCGTGGTGGTAAGGAAAAGCCTAGCGTCCCCGCTTGGCGGCGACGCTCTTCTGCCACGACTCGGCGGCCTGTTTCGGCGTGACGCGGTAAACGCCTTGGAACGCCTCGGCGAAGGGCTTCCCGGCGGCCATCGCGTCCAGCAGCTTGTTGAACGACGAGCCGCGGAGCATCGCCCCCGCGAACCCGTAAGCCACCACACCGCCGACCTGCGGATCGATGCGGCCGGTCATGAACGCGTCCGGCGAGGGCATCCGGGCCGCGAGCTCAGGGACTTTCCCCTCCCACTCGGCCACCTCTGGGTCGCGTGGGTAGAGCTTGGCCCGCACGGCGCGGGCGGCGCCCTCGGCCAGCCAGCCGGGGAGCTCTCCGCTGGTGCGTGCAGACAAGTAGAGCGCCGCAACTTGTTGGGCGAGCTCTGCGCGGAGCAGGTCGTCGTCTGCCGCGGCGGGCACAACGCACAGGTAGGGGGTCAGCGCGTCGTGCCGCCAGTGCCGACGCTGCGTCGCGGGGAGCTGACGCTTCTCAACCATTAGTCCAAACTCGCCGTAGTCGATGGCGCCGTCGAACACGAACGCGGTGACGCGGGCCTTGCCGAGCCCGTCCGGCGGTTGGCGGAAGTAGCTGAGCACGTCGTCGGCGGCCCCTTCGAGCGCGGCGCCGGTGCGATCGCGCAGGTCGTCGTTCGCGTTGCCGATCACCAAGAACCGCGGCGTCTCGAGCTGCCGGGCCGGCTCGTCAGGCACCGCTAGCCGCCAGCGGTCGGCGGCGTCCGCGCTGCGGAACTTGCTTAGTTGCGGGCCCGAGAAGCGATCGGCCCGCTCGGTGGCGATTAGCAGCGCCAAACCCGTTGCCGCGTCCTTGCCGTCAAACGACGCCCCTTCGCGGATCCAGGTGGCGATCGTCTCGATCTCTTGGGCAGACAGCGGCGTCTGCCGCAGCGGCATCTGCGGGGGATCGTCGCCGCGCACGCGGCGGAGCAGCGGGCTCTCGTCCGGCTTGCCGCCCGCGATCACCGGCCCCCCGTCCCCTCCCTTGAGCAGGGCCGCGAAGCTCCCCATGTCGAGCCCCCCTTGCTGCTGCCCGGCGCCGTGACAATTGCGGCACTTCGCGTCGATGATCGGCGCGACGTCGATCGCAAAGCTGACCGTCTCGCCCCCCTTGGGGCGCGTGACCTTCATCGGCGGCGACGCGGGCTTGGGCTGCATCGGCGCCCCCTGGCCGGGCTTCAGGTCGCGGAGGTTCGCGCTGGCGTCGGCGCCGTCGAAGCGGGCGCCCTGGTTGATCCAGCTCACCAACATCTGGGTCTCTGCGGGCGTTACCCGGCCGCCCCCGCGCGGCATGTCGCCCGAGACGATCAGCTCGACGATCAGGCTCCCCGCCCCGTCGCCGGGCACGAGCACCGTCCCGCCCGGGTCGGCGCCGCGCATCAGGGCGCTGTAGGTGGCTAGGCTGAAACCCCCTCGCGAGCCGTCGACGTGACACCCCCCGCAGCGGGCCGCCAGCATCGGCGCCACTTGTGAGGTAAAGCTCACGTCGCCGTCGCCGCCGCCCGCCGGGGGCGTCGCCGGGGCGATCTTGGCCAGGGGAGGGGGGTTGAACCCGGCGGCGGTGAGCTCGCCATGGAACTCGGTGAGGCGATCCATGGCGCGCTTGAAGGCCGACTCCGAACGCGGGTCGACCCCGCGCTCCGCCACACCAGCGACAAGCTTTTGGAGTTCCTCAAACGCGGCAACCGCGTCGTCGCCCCTTCCTGCCGCCGCAAACCGCTCGGCGGCCCGCGCCTGGGTCGAGAAGCGTCGCAGGTCGTTTCGGTTCTCGCTGGCGTTGTCGGCCAGCGTCGGGGCGGCGAGCAGGCTCGCTACGGCGAGCGCTTGGAGCAGGCGGGACATCGCGGAAGAGACCTCGGGAAAGCAGAGCGGGCTGGGACGGTCCATTCTAGGGGACCGGCCAGCCCGCTGCAAAACTGGGCTCTGGGCCCGTCTGGACCTCAGGTGGCGTGGTGGCGGCGGCGGACCTTCGCGTTCTTCCGCCGCGCGGCCTGGCCGCCGGAGCGCGAGTAGCCGAAGTGGATCGCAAACCACTCGGCGTACCGTTCCCGGTCGGTGTAGGACGAGTTGCGGTCGTCGAGCAGGTGGCCCAGCTCGTGGATGAGGATATTGTTTAGGTAGAAGTCGCGGATCGCGGCCTTGGTCCACGTCAGGGTCCACTGCCCCTGGCCGTGGTCGGTCCAGCGTCCGCCGAACATCCGCGACTCGTTCATCACCAGCGGCGACGGAGGCTGGCCGAAGTGTTCGGTGAGTGTGTCCTCGATCGGGTAGAGGTAGAGCGTTGTGCCCCACTGCATGCCGTAGCAAGGGAAGCTTTGCTTTTTCCGCGTCATGCGGGCAAACTGCACGACATCCAAGTCGCGGATGAACTCGGCCGGGAACTCGGCCAGCCGCTCACGCACCTCGGCCGGGGTGACGACGTGCCGGTAGCCGACGCCCGGGGGTTGGACGATGATGCGGTAAGAGCGGCCCTGCTCGCGGGGCTCGTACCAGTCTTCGGGGGGGGCAAACGGTTCACGCATATCGCGTGTGCCCACGCCACGACGCGACTTGGGGTGATCGCGCTGGGTGAGATTTGCGGCAACGGCCGGATTGCGTCGCCCAGCCTGACGGACCTGCCACTTGAACTGCTGACGACGGCTTGCCGACATGGTTCGCTCCGTTACCCGCGGTTTCAGACCGAGCTGATTTGCCGAGAAGTTCCTCCCGTCGTCCTTGAGAGAGACGCCCACCAACAAAGGGGGACGTAGCAAACGGCGGAGCTTCTTGCCGCCGGGTTTGGTCGCTGAGCAGCCCGCGGGGGCTGCCCGAATTCATCCTAGGCTGCTGCCGCGGCGGCAGGCAAACGGAATCGCTAACGGGTACATCAGCAACAAGTTACGGCTCGGACACCCGCCTGCGGCGGCCCGAACCCACCGAGAATTACCCCCCGGCAGAGGGGTGCGCCATCGGCACAAATTGCCCCACCTACACGCCGCGAGCCCCGTACCTTTCCCTCGCAAAACACTGTTTCGCATGACCCATTCTCTCCAGCGCGTGGCGCTCTTCGCGAAGCATTGGACCCCCGGTCTCGTGAAGACACGGCTCTCGGTTTCGATCGGCCAACACGGCGCCGCGCACTTGCATCGCGCGTTCCTCGCAACGCTGACCGAGCGCTTGAGCACATTGGAAGCACAGCGCGCGCTTTGCTACGCGCCCGCGGATCAGCGTGACGCCTTCGCCCCGTTCGCAGCGCGGGGCTGGGAGCTGTGCGAGCAGTCCGCGGGGGACCTGGGAGAACGTTTGGAAGACTTCTTCGATCGTTCGTTCGCCGCCGGCTACCAGCGCGTCGTCGTCCTCGGGGCCGATAGCCCGAACCTTGAACTGCGGCTCGTGGTCGAGGCGTTCGCCGAGCTGCGGCAGCGCGACCTCGTGCTTGGCCCCGCGCGTGACGGAGGTTACTATCTCGTGGGCGCCCGCGGCGGCACGCCCCCCATCTTCCGCGGGATGCCTTGGGGGCAGGACGCACTATTCCAGGCGACCCTCAACCGTTTGGCGAGCGCCGGCTGGGGCGCCGACCGCTTCGCGGTGCTGCCGTCCTGGTACGACGTGGATGAGATGGACGACCTCCGCGAACTGAGCCGCGACCTGCGGGGAGCATCCCAGCCCAGCCTCGTGCGGCTCCGCGCCGCCATCGAACCCTACTTGTCCGCCGACGGTGATCGCGATGACCCACGCTAGCCGGCCCGACGTGTTGGTTGTCGGCGGCGGGATCATTGGCCTGTCGATCGCGCTCGAGCTGGCGGACCGCGGCGCAAAGGTCAAGCTGATCGACCGGGGCGAGCCGGGCCGCGAGGCCTCTTGGGCCGGCGCCGGGATCCTGCCGCCGGGGTCCGGCTACAGCGGCCACCCGGCTCTCGAAGCGATGGCGGCGCGTAGCAACGTGCTCCACCCGCGGCTCTCAGGCCGGCTCCGCGAGGAGACGGGGATCGACGACGGGTACGTCCGTTGCGGCGCCATATATATGACAACCTCCGAACCGAGCGATGGCGAGTCTGAGACGCTGATGCGTTGGCGGGCGCGCGGGGCGGTCGTTGAGCCCGCCACGCCGAGTCATCTCTCGGGACTGGCCGTCCCGCCGCAGCGCGCCGCGCACTGGGTCCCCGCCGAGGCGTCGGTGCGCAACCCGCGTCGGCTCAAGGCCCTGGTCCGGCTGTGTGAGCTGGCGGGTGTGTCCGTTGAGGCCGGCGTCGAGGCCCGTTCGCTGAGGCTCAAGGGCAGCCGCGTGGCGAGCGTTGTCGTCGACCGCGGCGAGCTGTGCTGTGGCGCCGTCTGCCTGGCGGCGGGATGCTGGTCCGGCCCGCTTGCCGAACGGCTCGGGATGCGGGCGCCCGTCAGGCCGATCAAGGGGCAGATCGCCCTGCTGCGTGGGCCGGTGGGCTTGCTCCCGCACGTCGTTCACGACGGGGACTTTTATCTCACTCCACGTGCGGATGGGCGCGTGGTGGTCGGTTCGACGGTTGAGGATGTTGGTTTTGACAAAACAACCGAAGCAGACGCGATTTCGGCACTGGTCGGGCATGCCCATCGCTTAGCGCCGGCCCTGCGGCAAACCGAGCTGGAGTCGTGTTGGGCGGGGCTCCGCCCCGCGTCTTGCGACGGGCTGCCCATTCTGGGGAGAATAGCGGGCTACGAGAACGCGTACATCGGCGGCGGGCACTTCCGCGCCGGGCTGCACTTGGCGCCTTCGACCGCGGAACTCGTGTGCGGTACGATCGAGGGCAAGACGCTTGAACCACCGTTCGTAGATCTGGCCGCGTCGCGCTTCTAGCGCTACTTGTCTTTACCACACCTTGAGGCTCCCCATGCGACTTCTCACGACCGCGGCAACCCTCGCCGCCTTGGTTTTGGCCAACGTGGCTTCGGCAGAACCGTCCCTGTGGCTCTCCGACCTGTTCAGCGACCACGCGGTGCTGCAACGGGATCAACCGATCCGGGTCTGGGGGCGTTGTCAGCCGGGAGGCAAGGTGGAACTCTCGCTTGCCGACGAGAAGGCGACCGCCACAGCCGACGAATCCGGCAAGTGGCAAGCGGAGCTAGCCGCGCGACCCGCCGGCGGGCCCTACACGCTGAAGGTAGCTTCCGGCGACGAAGAGGTGGTCGCCCAGGACGTGCTGATCGGCGATGTCTGGGTCTGCTCTGGGCAATCGAACATGCAGTGGCGGCTCGACCAATCGAGGGACGCAGAACTAGCCATCGCCGCGGCAGACGAGCCGATGCTGCGTCTGATGAGGATCGACACCATCGGGTCCCAAGATCCGACCGAGCAGATCGACACCCAGTGGCGTGTCTCCTCTCCGAAGGAGGCGGGCTCGTTCTCTGGCGTGGGGTACTTCTTTGGGCGCCAACTCCAAGAGGCGTTGGGCGTTCCGATCGGGCTGATCGACAACTCTTGGGGGGGTTCCGCCTGCGAGGCGTGGGTCCCGCCCGCGGCCCTCGCGGATGAGGCGATGTACGGCCCGCTCCGGAAGCGTTGGTCCGAGATCGAGGCCAACAGTGATGAGGCGTCGCTGCGCCGCGACTATGCAGAAAAGCTGACGCAGTGGCGGGAGCAACGGGAAAAGGCGCTCGCCGAAGGACGCTCGGCCCCGGGCCGGCCCTGGATCAACGCCCCGCTCTTCGGCAATCAGCGACCGGGCAACCTGTTTGCGGCCCGTGTCGAACCGATCCGCGACTTTCCGATCACCGGAGTAATCTGGTACCAGGGAGAGTCGAACGCGGGACGCGCCTACCAGTACCGGGAGCTGTTTCCGACGATGATCGGGGCCTGGCGCGACGCGTGGGGGCAGGCCGACCTGCCCTTCTACTGGGTGCAGCTAGCGGATTTCAAGCCGGAGAAGCCCGCCCCCGCACCGAGCGACTGGGCGGAGCTGCGCGAGGCGCAGACCATGACGCTCGACCGGCTAGAGAACGTGGGGCAAGCCCTCGCGATCGACCTGGGCGAGGCAAACGACATCCACCCCAAGAACAAGCAGTCCGTCGCCTCGCGGCTCGCCAGGCTTGCGTTGGCGGACGTGTACGGCAGCAAGATGCCGGCCAGGAGCCCCCGGCTCGAGGAATGCGAGTTCGCAGACGACGCCGCGCAGCTTACGCTAACCGATTGCGAGGGGGGGCTGCGGACCTTTGACGGCGTCCCGCCGCAGGGGTTCGCCATCGCCGGGTCAGACCAGCAGTTTCATTGGGCCGACGCCAAGATCACCGGCAAGAACACCGTCCGGCTGTCGTCGGCCGAGGTGCGCGAACCCGTGGCGGTCCGCTACGCCTGGGCGGACAACCCTCGCGTGAACCTCTACAACTCGGCGTGGCTGCCGGTTACGCCGTTCCGGACCGATGATTGGCCGGGCGTCACGGCGGAACAAAGGTAACGATCGTGCCGGTTACGACGGCAGGCAGTGCGGGGCGCCGCGAATCTGCGGCGCGTTGCGTGGCGAGCGACCTAGGTTCTATCAGGAATCTTTGCCCCGCCCTCCGCTACGCCGATGACCTCAGCCCCATCAGACTACGACGCCATCGACGGGCTCGGCGCCTTGCTGAGCGACGATGTCTTCCTGCCTACCGAGCCGAAGACGCTGCGCGAAACGGGCGTCTCGCCCGTCTTGGTCGAGGGGCTGGTATGTAAGTACCTGCTGCAGGTTGGCTCGGCCGCGGGGCGTGACGTCGCGCGACGGCTCTGCCTGCCGTTCGGCACGCTGGAAGACCTGTTCGGGAGCCTGCGTTCCCGGCAGATCGTCTTCCACCAGGGCCAAGCGGCGTTGGGGGACTACTACTACGCGCTCACCGACCAGGGGCTGGATCGCGCCCGCGCGGCGATGCAGGCCTGCAGCTACGTCGGGCCGGCGCCGGTGCCGCTGGACGAGTACGTGCTGTCGGTCGAGGCGCAAACTATCCGTGCCGAAGCGGCGCAGCGCGAACAACTGTTGGAGGCCTTCGAGGATATCTCGATCGACGCTTCGCTGCTGGAGGTGCTGGGGCCGGCCGTGAACTCCGGCGCCGGGATGTTCCTCTACGGGGCGCCGGGCAACGGCAAGACGACGCTCGCTAGGCGCATCACGCGTTGCTTCGGACGCAACATCTGGCTCCCCCACGCGGTGATCGACGACGGCTTCATCATCAAGGTGTTCGACGCGGCCTACCACGAGCGGCCCGAGGAGCAAGAGGGCTCGCTGCTCTCGGGGACCGGGCACGACCCGCGATGGGTCAACGTGCGTCGGCCGACGGTGATCGTCGGGGGCGAGCTGACGATGGACAGCCTCGAGATCCGGCACGACCCGATCTCCAACGTGTGCGAGGCCTCGCTCCAACTCAAGAGCAACTGCGGGTGCTTGTTGATCGACGACTTCGGTCGGCAGCGGATCGAGCCGACGGAGCTGCTCAATCGCTGGATCATCCCGCTGGAGAACCGGTACGACTTCCTCACGCTCCCCAGCGGAAAGAAGATCCAGGTGCCGTTCGATCAGTTGATTATTTTCTCCACCAACCTGGAGCCGCACGAGCTCACGGACGAGGCCTTCCTGCGACGCATCCCGTACAAGGTAGAGGTGGGCGACCCGTCGCTCGACGAGTTCCGAACACTCTTTGAGGTCGGCTGCCGGACGCTCGGGTTCGGCTACCGCCCCGAGGCGGTCGACTATTTGGTTCAGAAGCACTACCGCCCGCTGGGCCGCTGCCTGCGGCGGTGCCACGCACGCGACCTGCTGAGCCAGGTCCGCAACTACTGCGTTTACCGGGGCGTCGCCCTGGAACTGCGCCCCGACTACCTCGACCGCGCCGTGGGCGCCTACTTCACCACGATGCCGGCGCCAGCGTCGATCGCGACCCCCGGGAGCGATCCATGAGCAACAACACATCTCCCCCGCTCGAAAGCCTGCCCGGGTACCGGCTGCTCGATCGCCTGGGCCAAGGGGGCTACGGCGAAGTCTGGCGCGCCGAAGCGCCGGGCGGACTGACCAAGGCGGTCAAGTTCATCTTTGGCCGACAGGACGGCGCCCGCGCCGTTCGCGAGCTCAAGGCGCTCGAGCGGATCCGCGAGGTCCGGCACCCGTTCCTGCTCTCGCTTGAGCGGATCGAGGTCGTCGAAGGCCGGATGGTCGTCGTCACCGAGCTCGCCGACGGGAGCCTCCGCGATCGGCTGCTCGAACGCCTCGACGGGGGGGCCCTGGGCATACCCCGCGTTGAGCTGCTGCGCTACCTGCGCGAAGCGGCTGACGCGCTCGACTACCTACGCGACCACCACTCGCTTCAGCACCTCGACATCAAGCCGGAGAACATCCTGCTGCTGTCCGGGCACGTGAAGGTGGCCGACTTCGGCCTTGTAAAGAGCCTGGACGCCGGGGTCTCGGAATCGATCGTGGGGGGCATGACCCCCACGTACGCGGCGCCCGAGGTGTTCCGCGGCTCGCCCACGGGCTCGAGCGACCAGTACAGCCTAGCGATCGTGTACCAGGAGCTGCTCACCGGAACCGTGCCGTTCCTCGGCGGCTCGCCGGCCGAGCTGACGCTCCAACACCTGAACGAAGAGCCCGACCTGGCGTCGCTGTCGGAATCGGATCGATTCGTCGTGTCGCGTGCCCTGGCCAAGCGGCCCGAGTACCGGTTCAGCAGCTGCGCAGAGTTTGTGCAGATGCTGGCGGACGGCCTCCCCAACGCCTGCGAGCAGCCCGCCGCCGCGCGTTCTGCAACCGCGGCCGCGGCGATCATCAGCCGCACCTCGACGGCCGGCGCCACCCAGGTGTTCGACGCGCTGGACGAGACGGCGTGGAACGGGCCGGCGGCGCCGATCTTGTTCAACCTAGACCCGCCGACCCCGTACGCCGTCAGGGCCGAGCAGGCGCCGGTGCAGGAGGACTCAGAACCCTTCGCCCTGACCCCGACGCTCTTCCTAGGGCTCGGCGGCAGCAGCGCGCGTGTGCTCCGCATGCTGCGCCAGCGGATGTCTGCCGAGCTCGGCCTGAACGGCCCGCTGCCGGCGATGCCCTTCCTGCTGATGGACGTCGATCAAACCTCCCTCTCGCAAGCCACGCACGGCGCCGAGAAGGGCGCCGGATTGCTTGCCACAGAAACGGTTTCCCTGCCGCTCAAGCGTCCGCAGCAGTACCGCGCCAAGTCTGAACAACTGCTCGGCTGGCTTGGCCGGCGTTGGCTCTACAACATCCCACGGTCGGCGCGCACCGAGGGCATCCGGCCCTTGGGCCGCCTGGCTTTGATCGACCACGCGCGCCAAGCGTTGCAGCGGGTCCGTCGCTCCGTGATCGAGGCGACCTCTCCGGAATCGGTGGCGGAATCGGAAGCGGCTTCCGGCACGACGTTCCGGCCGGGCGCGTTCCGGGTCTACGTTGTCGCATCGATCAGCGGCGGGGCAGGGGGCGGGATGGCGTTGGACGTGGCGTACGCTACTCGGGCCATCCTGGAGCGTGCGGGGATCTCCGAAGCAAAGATCATCGGGCTGCTGACCTACTCAACCACGCGTGACAAAGAACGGGGCGAGCTGGCGCGCGTCAACGCGTTCAGCGCCCTGACGGAGCTGCGTCACCTGTCGCGGCCCGACGTGGCCTACCCCGGAGAAGCCGGCTGCGGCTTGCCCGCGGCGTCGGCAGAGTCGCCGCCGTTTGACGCCAGCTACCTGCTCGATTTCGGCGCCAGCGCAGAGGACCCGCATGGCGTCAGCGCCCGGACCGCTATCGTTGACTATCTGTTCCTCGACGCCCTTACCCCGACCCAGAAGCAACTCGACCGACTCCGCGACGCAGCCGGCGACCCGGACCGCGTCCGCAGCTTCCGCGTGGAGGAGACCCTCTCGCCAAGCGGGATAGCAGACGCCGAGCTTCTGCAGCGACGCCTGTTCGAGCTGTGGATGGGCGACGAGTGGGAAGACGACACGCACGACGTGAACGTGGGGGGCACCAACCCGCTGGTTCACGGGGCCGCCCAGTTTGTCGCCCGGCACAAGATCGACGCCACCGGGCTGCTGGCGACGACCCGCGGGGCGCGAACCCGCGGCGCCGACGCCGCCGGGGGGGTCGTGCAGACGATCATCGCCGCGATCGGGGGCTGGATCGCAGAGAAAATGGACGCGCCCGGACCACGGCTCCGCGACGCGAGCCAGGCCGTACGGTGGATGACGGACCACTTGGCTTGCGTTGAACGCGACCTGACGAACATGACAACCGACCACGCCGAGATCGTCCAAGAGGCGGCGTTGGCCGCACGGCGGGTGCGCGCAGCGGTGGCGTCGATGGACGCAAGGATCCGAACCATCAGCTCGGCGTTGCGCAGTGATCCCACCATCCCGCTGGAAGCCCCCTGCGAGGCCTTGACCGAGCTGGCGGTTAGCCTGGACGGTTGGCTTCAGTCCGAGTACTTCGCCCCCAGCGGGGGCGCCGCCCGGGTGCTGTCGGACCCAGGCCTTCACGCGGGGCTGAAGGCCGCGGTCCAGGAGATCGCCCGGCGGTTTGTGCTGCCGCAAGGCGTGGTCAGCGACGGAGCGATCGAAGGCCCCCACGCGCAGCAACTGTCGCAGGGCGTTGATCCGACCGGCTTTGGCGGGATCGAACGTCGGCTAACCGCGGAGACTTTCGCGGGCAGGCCGGCGGGTTCGGCCTCCGTCACGGTTGTGGAGTGCGAGGGGATCTCGATCCCCCACCTCGCCGCGCACGTGGTCGGCCATCGGCAGGACTACGCGCGATTCGCCGAGCGGGTCCACTCACGCCGAGACATCGATTGGGAGCCGCTCCTAGACCTCGATTCTCCCCCCGCCTGCACACCCGCCGAAAGCGCTCTGGACGCGGACGCCTTCGACCGACCGGTGGACGCGACGATGCTCGTAAGCACGCCGGCGCCAGCCTTCTGAAGACTCGTAGAACGAAACTCCTACCGCACCATCCGTCTCGATCCTCATGCTAGATTGCCTCACCACCTCGAGTCAGACGCGTTGGCTGCTGAGCGGTCAACTGACGGACGACGAACCGATGCGCAGGATCTCGGTCGACTGCTCCCCCTTCACCGTGGGGCGCCGCGCCGATCAATCGCTGTCGATCCCCAGCCCAACCGTGTCGGGTCGTCACGCAGAGATCCTTCTGGAGGACGACCTCCTGCGGGTCCGCGACCTGGGCAGCACGAACGGCACCTTTGTGAACGGCGTGCGTGTGACCGACGACTGCGCCGTGCACCGGGGCGACCTGGTGCAGTTTGCACAGATCGTATTTCGCGCCACGCTGGAGGACTCGACCCCCAACCTGAAAACCATCCAAGAAGACTCCGCCGATCGCGCGCTGGCGCTCATCCAGTTCGACAAGCTGATGACCGAGCGTGCGGTGTCGCCGCACTTCCAGCCGATTGTTGCGATGGGTACGCAGCAGACGTTCGGGTTTGAGATCCTCGGGCGCAGCAAGCTGTTCGGGCTTACCGACCCCGCGATGATGTTCAAGGCCGCCGCGGTGCTGAACCTCGAGGCAGAGCTGAGCCGGATCCTGCGCGACGAGGGGGTCCGCGTGGGGCAGGGGATCCCGGGCGGGCAGCTCTTGTTCTTCAACACGCACCCCGCGGAGATCGAGGACCTGGGGGTCCTCGAGTTCTCGCTGCGCGAGCTCCGCGAGCTCGATCCGCACCGCCCGATGGTGCTGGAGATCCACGAGGCGACCGCGACCCAGTCGAATCAGATGCGCGAACTGCGTTCGGTGCTCGACGAGCTCTGTATCGGCCTCGCGTACGACGACTTCGGCGCCGGACAGGCCCGCTTGGTCGAGCTGGTCGAGGTTCCGCCGGACTACCTCAAGTTTGACATGAAGCTGGTCCAAGGCATCTCCTCGGCGTCGCTTGAACGCCAGAAGATGGTCGAGCGGCTCGTGCAGATGACCAGCGAGCTGGGGATCGTGCCCTTGGCGGAGGGGATCGAGCAGACCGCCGACCATGAGGTCTGCGCTGAACTCGGGTTCTCATGCGCCCAAGGCTTCCTGTACGGCCGGCCGCAGCCGTTGAGCCGCTCGTCGCAGGCGCCCAGCCAATGCGGGCAGCCGGCGCCCCTCGCGGGCGTACGGTGAGCCGAAACCCTAGCGAGCCCCCGTTCCGCCGGGACTCGTCCCGGCGTTATGCGGCGGGGCGCATCTAGCCGAAGATGCCGCGTTTCAGGAACGCCTTGCGTGCGGCCGCCTCGTCTTTCTCGAGGTCGAACAGCTTGTCGAGGCGGGTGATCTTGAAGACCTCGCGGATCTCTGGCGAGACGCCGCTGAGCTTGAGCTTCACCTTGAACCCCTGGCACTGCTTGTGAATCTTGACAAGCTTGCCGAGCATCGACGAGGACATGAACTGCACGCTCTCGAAGTCGAGGATCACGCGTTCCTCGGTCGACTTATCGAGCATCGCGGTCACGTCGCGTTCTAGCTGCTCAAGCAGCGCTTCGTCCACCATCCGTTGGTCTCGGATCCGGATCGTGAGGATCCCGTCCTTGGCGTTCGTTTCGATGCCCATCAGGTGTCTCGCCGGGAGAAGCGCTTCGCGAACTGCGGGCGACGCCCGCTGGTGCCAGAATACTACCAGCTAAACCCCCGTCCGCCATCACCCCCCTGGCCGTTGGACGATCAGGGGGCGCGGAGCGGATCGCCGCTGCTCGACCTACGCCGACGATTGCCGGGCCCAGTGCGCGTGAGCGTTAACCAGGATGACCAGACGATCGGCGACCTTTCCGTTGCTACTTTCCCCGCTGCAAGATCGGTCGGAAGTCGTACGCAAGGGGAGCTCGATCTTGCGTTTTTTCTTTTCTCTACCGGTTTGCCATTGACACACCTAGAATCCTCCGCGAGAGTTCTGGTCTCCTCAGTCGCCAACCGCAGCGCCCAGCATTCTCAGGCTTGGAGCGTCTGCCCCTTGCGAGGCTGCGGGCCTATTTCCAAGTCCCTATCGGCTCGCCACTGGCGCGCCGCTTCCGTTGTGTTGCCGGACATATCCGGCGGAAGGTCGATGCCCTACGGTCGTAGAGAAACCTGTTCAACGCACCTTTGCTTGATCCTGGGCGTCGCGGTGTGCGCTAGCCACGGCGCGCACTCCACCGGCGCTCCTCTAGGCCTAAGCGGCGCCGGTCAGACGCTGGTAGTGATCGACAGCGGCCTGGCGTACAACCACCCCGCGTTCGCGGGCAGGTACGTTGGCGGCTGGGACTTCGCCGAGAACGACGCCGACCCGTACGACGAAAAGAGCGTGGGCCTGGGCGACCGCGGATCACACGGAACGCACGTAACGGGGGTCGCCGCCAGCGGCTCTTTAACCAACCCGGGCGTTGCGCCGGGCGCCGATATCGTGAGTCTGCGGGTATTCGACGACCAGGGCGCCGTCTACTTCAGTTGGGTAGAGAAGGCGCTGCGATGGGTGCGAGACAACCTGCATACCTATCGAAACCCGATCACGACGGTGAACCTATCGATCGGGTCCTCCTGGAACGCAAATTCCCCACCGCAATGGGGCATGCTTGAGGACGAGCTGGCCGACCTGCGTAAGGCGGGCGTCTTTGTAGCGGCCTCGGCGGGAAACGAGTTCGCCTCGTTTGGCGTCGCCGGCCTGAACTACCCGTCGTCCAGCCCCTCGGTCACCGCGGCCATGGCGTGGCAGACAAGCGGGCTGGCCAACTACAGCCAACGGAGCCAGCAAGCGATCGCCGCGCCGGGCGCCCACATCTTGGGGCCGGCGCCGGACTACATGGGCAACGGCAACGGCCTTGACGACGATTGGGCTTACAAGTCGGGCACCAGCATGGCCGCCCCCTACGTCGCGGGCGCCAGCATGCTGATCCGCGAAGCGATGGGGGGCTCGGACCCGTTGTCGGTGACGCCCGCCCACATCTACGACACCTTGCGATCGACGGCCGACCCCTTCTTCGACCCGGCCACCCAGAAGACCTATCAGCACATCAATCTCGAAGCCGCGATCCAGTCCGTTGCTGCGCCCATTGCGGGCGACCTGAACCACGACGGGTTCGTCGACGCCGCGGACTACACGGCTTGGCGCGACGGGCTCGGCGTGCGGTATACCCAGGGCGACCTCGACGTCTGGCGCAGCGCGTTCTCCGCAGCCGCATACGAAGCCGTCCCCGGCGACTTCAACCGCGACGGCTCGGTCGACGCGGCAGACTACACCACTTGGCGCGACGGGCTCGGAACCAAGTATTCTCAGCAAGACTACCAGGTGTGGAAGAACGCGTTTGCCGGCAGCGCCGTCGCTGCGCTGCCGGGCGATTTTAACGGTGACGGGGCGATCAACGCCGCCGACTACACCGTGTGGCGCGACACCCTCGGCTCGACGACCCAGCTCAACGCAGACGCGAACCGAGACAGGCGGATCGACGGATCCGACCTAGCGGTCTGGCGCGCCGCGATGCAGGGCGCCGCCGCGCTAGGCCCCTCGTCCGTCCCCGAACCGTCCGCCGTGACCATCGCAGGCCTGCTGCTGGTGCTAGCCGCGGCACGCCGCTCCCGCTCACGGCTGCGCGCCTCCCGCTCACGGCTGCGCGTCAACGGCGACCTGCCGCGCGGCGCGCGTCAGGCGTAGCCCGGCGGCCTCTCCGAGCAACGCCAGCACGGCGTCCAGCGTTCGCTGGCGCGCCTCGATCGTAACGGGCGTCTTCAGCCGAGCTTCTGCTTCCGGCGACACCTTCAGCGTGAGGTCAAAGCTCGACGCCAGGCTTTGAAGCACTCGCCCCGCCTGCTCGCCGCGCACGACAAAGGTCACGCGTTGCTCCTCGATAGATACACGGGCGGGGGCCCTCCCCCGCGCGGCGGGCCGCGGCGCCGCGACCCCCTGCTTGGCCTGCGGAGGGATCTCGGCGACCGTCAGCACGCCGGCGCCAGACTCTTCGAAGGTGAGGCCGAAGCCGAACAGCAGGACGGTGAGCCACTCGCGTCTTGAAAGACGTCCTCCGTCCATCGGCGGCCACAGATCAAACGGGATGGCGCCCGGGTTCGCGACCCGCCACCCGCTGCCCTCCAGCGCCCGCGTTACCAGCTCGCTCGGCGAGGACAGTGCCGGCCAAGAAAGCGTGATCGGCGCGTCGAGCGTCGAGTCGCGTCTGGCGATCGCCGCCTGATCACGCGCGGCCAAGCTCTCCAACTCGCCGACCTTTTCGGCTGGCACGATGTAGATCAGTCCCGGAAAGAAGTAGGGCGATCCGCCCACGGCTTGGGCCGCTCGGTCGATGACCTCGCGGACCGACTGGCCCCGGGCCTCCAGGGTCCTGGGAGACGTGGGGTCGATCCGGCGGTCGAGCATCACCGGAACCCCCGCGGTGGTCGACAGCCGCGCGAACATCGTGCGCCCCGGCGCTTCTCGCCAAACGGCAGAAATCGGCTGCGCGAGCCTCTCTCGTCGGTCGTCCGCAACCGCGGCGCCCGGCGCCGCAGCCGCGGCAACGCTTAGCGCACCAACCAATGCCAAACGCAACCGCCACCCTGCACAGACCGAGCCGCCGGCGCCCGAAACCGTGCTTGCCGCACGTCGCTTGTCAAGCAGCGCACCACCGACTCGACCGACACAATCGCTTTTTCGTTGTGCGCTTCGCAAGCGTGATTAGACTCGATGGTAGAGAGGCGAAGAACCACGGGACGCTCCCCTGATTTAAGCCATCGAGCCGTCGCAAGGCAACCGCGTCGGCATCAAGATTTGATCGAGCCTCGACAGGGAGTGGTCGCGGCTTCGTCTTACTGGGAGTTCGGCCGCGTGAAACCATCAACCCGCCGCGAACCGCTGCTCACGCAGCACTACCGCGATTACCTAGAGAGCCAAGACGCGGCCTCGTTCATCCAACGGGTCGCGATCCGGTACGGCTGCGCCACGCTTGAAAGGCTCGCTGTCAGCGGCGAACGCTACGACCGCCGCGCCTCGGTGCTGGCGCTCGGCTACATGGGCGAGTACACCTCCAACGAGGTCATGGGACGGGCCCTGACCGACCGAGATCGTGGCGTGCGTGCGATCGCCGAAACCAGCATCCAAGAGGTCTGGCTGCGCGTCGGCAGCCGAGACCAGCGTAGCGCGTTGCGGCAGATCGTTCGCCTCAACATGGGCAAGCGGCACGATCAGGCAGTCGATACCGCCACGCGTCTGATCCACGATTCGCCCTGGATCGCCGAGGCCTGGGCGCAACGCGGTGCGGCCTACTACCACCAAGGGCAGTACGAGGCCGCGATCCGCGATTGCCATCAAGGGCTCGAGATCAATCCCTACCACTTCACCGCGGCGGCCGGCATGGGGCAGTGCTATCTCCGCATCGACAACCCGATGGCGGCGTTGGAGGCCTTCCGACGGGCCCTGCGGCTGAACCCCGGCATGGAGGAAGTCCGTGCCCAGGTGATTCAGCTCCAACGCGCCATCCGCGACGAATAGGCCGCGCGTCTGCGTTACCGCGTGACGCCGTCTTGCTTATCGCGTGACGCGGTCTTGGCTGGCCGTCATCGCCTGACGCACCCCTTCGGAGTAACGCGGGGCGTTGTTCCAGAACTGGTTGAGCGTCTCTTCGCTCGAGAACCAGTAGAAGCTGCCGGCGTACTCCAACGCGTGCTTACGCACCCCGGGGACCGCTTGGCCGTTATCGATGGCTAGCACCGGGTCCATGCCGGACATCGCCGGGCTGTAGGTGTCCGGCTGGCGGAGGAACTCGTCGCGGGCGGCGCCGTTGGAAAACAGGTAGGTCCGACCGCGGTGGATGGCGCCGAACTGCACGTCGCCGGGGACCCACTTCCAGTCACGCTTCATCGTGACCGGGCAGAATCCATCGAATCCCAACGGGGGCGAGCCGGGCGGCAACTGCACCGCGGCCACCTGCGTCGGCGCCGTCGTGGGCGCCTCGGCGGCCGGCGCCTGAGCGACCGGGTTGGCGGCGGCGTTGACCACAACGGCCGGCGCCGGCTGCCCGGCGAAGTTCTGCTGCGGAGCCGCGGCTACAGCCGCAGCGGGGGCGGCCTGGGCGGCCGCCGGCGCCGGACCCGACGCGCTCGGCGCCCCGGCGCCCGTCTGCCAAGCGGCGTAAGGATTGGCGGCCGCGCCCTGCGCCTGTGTCGCGTAGCGATCGGCCTCCGCAGCCACGGCGGCCATCTTGGGCGCCGGCACCTGGAGCTGGGCGTACGCCTCGTTCACCACGCCGCCGTAGGGCGACTGATTGGCCGCGGCCTGGTAGGCGGCGCCCGCCTGCGTGCGGTAAGCGCCCACGGCCTGGGTGATCTTGCCGACATAGTCCATGGGAGTCGCGGGACTCACGAAGCGTTCGATCACCGCGCCGTCCGGTGAGACCAACACGTCAGTGGGCACACGTGTGACGCCGTACTGTTCGGCAAGGCCCATCTCTTCGCTGGCGTTCACCTTGACCGGCACAACCATCTGGCCGACGGCCTGTCCGACCTGCGGGATCGCAAACACGTTCTTGTCCAGCACCTTGCAGGGCCCGCACGTGGGCGTCCAGAAGTGGACCAGCACGGGCTTGCCGGAGGACTTGGCCGCGGCGCGTGCGTCCTCGATATTCTTCGCCCAAGGGATGCCGCCGGTGGGCGACTGCGCGACCGCGAGGGCGCTTGCAAACAACAGCGTTAAGGCAGAACAGGAGCGAATGGCAAGCATCGTGAGTACCCTTTCGATCAGGTGGACCGGCTGGCGCAGCGAGCGGCGCGGGGGACTATCCGGAGCCGCCCCGTAGTGGTGGTATCGGCTGGGAGAAAGCCCCGGATGAGGCAATCTGGGGGGATCCGACCGGAATTTCGGGCCGCGGCGGGGCTGGCCGGCGGGCAGGAAGTTTCTAGATGCTCTATTGACAGGTATTCCGCAGTGGCGAATACTACACGCGGTGAAACAAACCTGTCGTTCTGCACAGGTTTTCTCGAGGGTGGATTCGGTTTCTGCGAAGTGTGTTCGCGGAAAGATTCCCTTTCACTGGAAGCCGTTTTTCGCGATGGCCCGTTTACCGCGAGGCACTCGTCAGTAGAGTTACGTTCATTCGGCGTGCCCAGAGGCTTGTGTAGGTTGGGGCCGGGCAGGCAGAGCGGTGGGCGTGATCTGCTGATTGTCCGACGCCCGCCAGACGGACTCAAAGGTTGCGTGTTCTCGGTGGCCCAAGCGGCCTGGTCGAGTGGCGCGCCAGCTTGGCTTCTTGTGAACAGCGGACTCTCCTGTTGGGCGAGAATGCCCCCTCGGCACGCGTACCGATTCAGCAAACTTTGACGCTTCACTTCAAGGCGCTTCACTTCCGCGATAGGCACATCGCCTTTCGCTAGCCGGTCGAGCGACCGCCCGATGAGCGAATCCCATTCGCCTGCGTCGAGGCCGTCCCCAGGGTGCCTGGCCCTACCGTAGAGCCCATCCAACGCTGGCAGCCAGTTTTTTTGAGATTCGCAGCACGAGTGACACCGTCACACGCGCGTCTCCGCCAAGGTCCCGTACGGCGGAGGGATTGTCCTTTCGGGAACCGACCGACGCGAGATGATTCGCCGGTCATCCAGCCCTCGGCGCGGCCGAAAGCTGGGATTCACATCTAGGTTTTTTGAGGTTTGTAGAGGCATGGCAAGAGGAAACAGGGCCGGCGGACGCTCACGCGGACGCAACAATCAGGGCGG